>NZ_FTMB01000002.1 GCF_900155885.1 Rhizobium sp. RU20A | reverse complement strand
GCAGAAATAACAAACGCCACGACAACACCGACGACACACCGATGAGCAAAACAAGGCCGGCGCCAAAAACGCCGGCCTTGCCGCGTCAAGGGGGGGGATGTAGTCGGCAAATTATTTCCATAAATATGACGGGGTATGCTCGTTTCTGGATGGGCGCGTCCGAACTCACGTGATAAGCGCCTAATAACGTCATATTTTCCGTCGCGCTTTGCGTCTTTCATAAGAAAATTATTTACAAAAATCCGTCGTCTGATAGGAAGGAGCGGAGGCCGGCTCGGCCTTGCGGGATCAAGAGGATGGCCCGCGGCGACAACGACCGAACAGGGATGGACACCATGGCACTCGTCACGATGGGGCCGATGCTCAAGCGTGCGCAGGCTGCGCGTTACGGGATCGCGGCTTTCAACATGATCGACTACAACAGCGCGCGCGCGATCGTCGAAGGGGCTGCCGACTTGAAGGCGCCGATGATCGTTCAGGTCTCGGTCAAGACCATCAAGCACTGGGGCTACAAGACGATTGGCACCTGGGTGCGCATGCTGGCCGAGGATGTCGACGTGCCCGTCGCGCTGCATCTCGACCATTGCAGCGACAAGGACGTCATCCGCCGCTGCATCGATGCTGGCTGGACCTCCGTGATGTTCGATGGTTCGGCCCTGCCGTTTGCGGAAAACAAGGCGAAGTCGGAAGAGATCTACGCGATGACCGAGGCGGCCGGCGTTGGCCTCGAGGCGGAGATTGGCGCCATCGGCGGTGTGGAGGACGACAAGTTCGTGGCGGAGGATGCAGCCATCCTCGCCAATTATGACGAATGCGTCGCCTTCGTGAAGGACATGCCGAACCTCGCCGTCTTCGCGCCGGCCATCGGTACGGCCCATGGCTTCTACAAGGGTCAGCCGAAGATCGCCTATGATCTCCTCGAAAAGATCACCGCGACCATTCCGATCCCGATTGCGCTGCATGGCGGCACGGGCCTCAGCCAGGAGCAGTTCGACCGCTGCATCGCCGGCGGCTGCGCCAAGGTCAATATCTCGACCATGCACAAGAACCGCTTCATCGAGGGCTTCCTTGCGGTGCGTGCCGAAAAGCCGAAGCTTGCCGAGCCGCTCCCGTTCATCGAGGGCCAATATGCGGCGATGAAACAGGACGTGCTCGACATGATCCGCGCCTTCGGCTCCGAGGGCAAGGCAGCCCACGCGGCCGGCCAGGGGGCCTGATCCGATGCAGGCGCTGATCTTCGACTGCGACGGCGTGCTCGTCGATACCGAACGTGACGGCCACCGCGTGGCCTTCAACGAGGCCTTCGCCGAGCTTGGTCTCGAGACGGTCTGGAGCGTGGAGCGCTATGGCGACCTCCTGCTGACGGCCGGCGGCAAGGAGCGCATGCGTCGCCATTTCGACGAGACCGGTTGGCCGGAAAGCCATCCGGATCGTGATGCGCTGATCCTCGCGATCCACAAGCTGAAGACGGAGATCTTCATGCGGCTGATCCGTGAGGGGCGCATGCCGCTGCGCTCCGGCGTTGCGCGCATTGTCGATGAAGCGATCGCCAACGGCATCAAGCTGGCCGTCTGCTCCACCTCGAACGAAAAGGCCGTACAGGCCGTGGTAGACGTCATGCTGGGAGCCGAGCGTTCGAAGCACATCACCGTCTTCGCCGGCGATGCCGTCGCGGCCAAGAAGCCGGCGCCGGACATTTACAATCTCGCGGCCCAGACGCTGACGTTGACGCCCGGCCAGTGCATGGTGATCGAGGACAGCAATAACGGCCTGCGCGCCGCCAAGGCCGCCGGCATGCACTGCACGGTGACGGTCTCCTCCTACACGGGCGAAGAGGATTTCTCGCTCGCGGACAAGGTTGTGGCGGATCTGGATGCGGGCGGGGTGGATATTGCAGCCTGCCGGGCGATGATCGGGTGAGGTGCGGGAGAGTACCTGCCTTCAGTTTTGCGCCATTAACCGCCTCATCCGCCCTTCGGGCACCTTCTCCCCGAGGGGAGAAGGGAGGTGCAGCGCCGCGCTTGTGTCCCCTCTCCCCTCGGGGAGAGTGTCAGGGCGAGGGGGCTAACGGCGCAATCGGAAATGAATGACTTACCTAACGCCCGACTAAGATTACGCCGCCAAAGCCTGCCTCACACGCCCCCGCGCTTTTTCCTGTAACGCTTTTCCAGTGCCTCGCCGGTGGTCTTCAGCGCCGTGGCGGGGCCGTCGCCGTTGCGGAAGAGGGCGCCGACATAGAGCAGGTCGATGAGGAAGAGCTGGCTGGCGCGTCCCTCGAGGAAGTCGCCGTGCAGCGGCACCAGTTGCTGGTCGGCGCTCCAGGTGGTCAGCACCACATCGCCGGCATGGCCGACATCGCTATCGCCATTGCTGGTGATGGCGATGGTCGTGGCCTTCTTCTCGCGGGCGAGCAGCAGCGCGTCGGTCACCGTCTCGGTGCTGCCGGTGTGCGAGATGCCGACCATCACGTCGCCGGCCGTCAGGGTCGAGGCGACGATCGTCTGCGTATAGCCGTCGCGATAGCTGGTTGCGTCGAAGCCGGCCTTCATGAACACATGCGCAGCCTCGTCGCATATGGCGGCAGCGCCGCCGACGCCGACGAAGACGATCTTGCGTGCCGCGCGCAGGGCTTCCACGGCCTGCTCCAGCCGGTGCGCGTCCAGCATGCGCTGCGTGCCGGCAAGGCCGGCGATCAGCAGGCTGGCCAGCTTGTTGCTGGTGCTGATCAGCGAATCGGAATCATCGATTTCAAGCGGCAGGTTGACGATGCTGGAGCGGTTGCGCGTGCCTTCGGCGAGCGACAGCTTCATGTCCGGATAGCCGTCATAGCCAAGCGCGCGACTGACACGGCTGATCGTGGCCTCGCTGACGCCAAGGGTGCGGCCGAGTTCGGTGATGGAGCTGTCGAGACGTTTGCCCGCATTGTTGCGCAGGAAGTCCGCGACAATGCGTTCGGATTTGCGCAGCGTGCCGTAGCGTTCCTGGATCCGTTCGAGGAGATCACCTTGTCTGTGTTCCGGCAGCGGCCGCTGTTCCGTCATATCGGGGTCCATATTTCGATGCGGTCATGACAGGACCGTGAACATTGTTAGCATTTCTCAATCCGGAAGAAAAGTTTTCGCGTCGGATCGGTCATCTGTTCGTAGCCGATCCCTTGGGAAGGCGGCCTTTTCCTCTATCCTGCATCTTGCTGCGGAGCCAACCATCTCCGAATTTAATGGCGATGTGGAAGAAATTTTCCTTTTTAAAATATATGAACAAATCCATAGTCTTATCATGATCGAGGTGTTTCGCGAGTGATCGCCGCACTCGATCCGGTTTGCCGTCTAATGAATTGAAATGATGAAATTTATTGAGAGATTCATTCCATGAAGAGGTGGAGAGGGCGACGTCATTCGCACCTCCTGCTTTGAAGAAAATTTTCTCGACAGTCATTTCTGGTGGTGCTAGAGAACTGCCTATCGAAAAATCATGGACTTTCGGGGAGTGAACATCCATGTCAGAGCAGGCATCCAAGGCCAATGCCCCCTCGCGGGAGCTTCTGGAAAAACTTTTCAAGACCGCCTACAAGATCCGCGTTTTTGAATCGGAAGGCATCAAGCTTTACCGCCAGGGTCTGATCCGTGGCTATTTCCATCCCTATCTCGGGCAGGAAGGCATTGCGACCGGCGTCTGTGCGGCGCTGAGCGAAGGCGACTACATCGCCTCCACCCACCGCGGTCACGGCCATTGCATCGCCTGGGGCGCGGATGTGAAGCGCATGGTCGCCGAGCTGCTGCAGAAGGACACCGGCTACTGCAAGGGCTATGGCGGCTCGATGCACATCGCCGACATCTCCGTCGGCAATCTCGGCGCCAACGGCATCGTGGGTGCCGGCACGCCGCTCGGCGTCGGCGCGGCCCTTGCCAATCAGATCAAGGGGAACGACGCGGTAACCGTTACCTTCACCACGGATGGCGCCTCCAACAACGGCACATTCATGGAATCGCTGAACCTGGCGGCGATCTGGAACCTCAACTTCGTCCTCGTCATCGAGAACAACCAGTACGCCGTTTCCACCCGCATCGAGGAATCGACCCGCGAGACCGATCTCTACAAGCGCGGTATCGCACTCGGCGTCGAAAGCCATCTGGTTGATGGCAATGATCCGATCGCCGTGCACGAGATCATGCAGGATGCGGTCGCCAAGTGCCGTCGCGGCGAAGGCCCGATCGTCATCGAGGCGCGCACCTACCGCCACATGGGTCACCACGTAAACGATCCGGGCAAGTACATGCCGGCCGACAAGCTCGCCTATTACAAGGAACGCGACCCGGTCGACCGCGCCCGCAACGCCCTTTCCGAAATGGGTGGCGCCACCGCCGCCGAGATCGAGGCGATCGAAAACGAAATCAAGCAGGAATTCGAGGACGCCGTCGAATTCTCCAAGGCGAGCGGTGAAGTGTCCGTCGCCGAGTTCCGCCAGTTCGCGGACATCTACTAAGGTTCCCGGGGGAGAAACATCATGGCACGAGAACTCATGTACCGCGACGCCCTGCGCGAGGCGATCGACGAGGAAATGGAACGCAACAATACGGTCTTCATCATCGGTGAAGGCATTGCCGAGCGTGGCGGGTCCTACAAGGTCACCGAAGGCCTGCTCGCAAAATACGGCCCGAAGCGCGTACGCGATACGCCGATCGCCGAAGCCGGCATGATCGGCGTCGGCGTGGGGGCGGCGATTGCCGGCGCCCGCCCGATCGTCGAAATCCTCTATATCGATTTTGCCATGCTCGGCATGGACATGATCGTCAACCAGGCCGCCAAGTTCCGTCTGATGACGGGTGGCGAGGGCCGTGTGCCCTTCATCATGCGCACCCAGGGCGGCACCGGCGGCGGCGTGGCCGCGCAGCACTCGCAGAGTCTCGAAGCCATGTTCTACCATGTGCCGGGTCTGAAGGTCGTCATGCCCTCCACCCCGTCCGATGCCAAGGGCCTCTTGAAATATGCCCTGCGTCAGGACGACCCGGTCATGTTCCTGGAGCACAAGCACCTCTACATGACCAAGGGCATGGTTCCGGATGGTGAGCACATCATCGAATTCGGCAAAGGCGACATCAAGCGCGCCGGCAAGGACGTAACGGTCATTGCCTGGTCGAACATGGTCCCGCGCGCGCTCGAAGCGGCGGCCCGGCTTGCCGAAGAAGGCATCGACGTCGAAGTCATCGATCCGCGCACGCTGGTGCCGCTCGACAAGGAGATGATCCTGACGTCGGTTGCCAAGACCAACCGCTGCGTCATCGTACAGGAAGCCGTTCGCCGCGGCGGCGTCGCCTCCGACATCGCGTCCATCATCCAGGAGGAAGCCTTCTACGATCTGGATGCGCCGATCGAGATCGTCGCCGGCCTCAATATTCCGATCCCCTTCAACCTCGAGCTCGAAAAGGCTTCCGTGCCGCAGGTGGATGACGTCGTGGCTGCCGTGCGCCGCTCGCTGCACGCCAAGCCGCTCGCGCAAGCCGCCGAGTGAACCGGAGGGGAGGAAAACATCATGTCGCTTCATGTGCTGGAAAAGCTGGCGGAGACCAATCCGGATTGTGAGATCTGGTGGGATTCCTCGCCGCTCGTCTACGAAGGCTGGAAGGCCTCCGTTTTGAAGGATGCGCCTGCCGACAAGCGGGAAGAGTGGGAGGCGCAGCTGACGCGCCTCTTCAATGCCGAGGATGCGGCTAGCGGCAAGATGGGCTTTCGCGGCGTGACCACCAACCCGCCGCTCTCGCTCCAGGCGATCCAGGCCGACCCGGAATTCTGGGCCGGCGAGATCCGTAAGATCGCGGCCGAGCGCAATGCCGACGATATCGAGGACATTTATTGGGCCGTCTATCTGGATGTGGTGCGCAAGGGCGCGGCCATGATCCGCCCGGTCTTCGATGCCTCCAACGGCAAGTATGGCTATGTTTCGGGTCAGGTCGATCCGCGCTTCGTCACCAACCGCGAACGCATGCTGGCGCAGGGCCTGCAACTGGCCGAGATCGCACCGAACGTGATGGTGAAGATCCCCGGCTCGAAGGAAGGCTACGAGGTCATCGAGGAGCTCACGGCCCGCGGCATCTCCACCAACAACACGACCTCCTTCACCGTACCGCAATATGTGGCCTGCATGAATGCCGTGTCGCGCGGTCTGGAGCGTGCGAAGGCCGCCGGTATCGACCTCTCCAAGTGGCGCTCGGTCATCACCCACATGTCCTCGCGCCTCGGTAATATCGGCGACCTCAAGGCTCAGGCCGATGCTCGCGGCATCGCCTTGACGGCTGAGGAGATTCTGCTCGGCGAAATGGCGGTATTGAAGCGCGCCTATCGCTACGGCAAGGAGAACAACCATCCGAGCAAGATGCTGCAATGCTCGATGCGCGTGCAGGATGACGGTCCGGGCGGCAAGGCCTCCAGCGGCCACATCGCGCTCATTGCCGGTGGTGACTTCGTCTACACCTGCCCGCCGGGCTACATCGCGCAGCTGATGAAGGCGGAAGACCGTCTCCCGGCCTTCGATGCCGGCGCAATCGATACGGATGCCCCTCCGGAACTGATCGAGAAGCTCTTGCGCATTCCCTATTTCCGGCAGGCCTATGAATTCGACGGCATGAAGCCGGAGGAATTCGCCTATTTCGGTGCCTTCGCCGCCACCGCGACCGAATTTGCCGCCGCCACCCGCAAGACCGTCGATTTCGTCGCGCAGTCGGTCGAACAGCTTCGCCGCCGCGTGGCATAAGGAGACAGACCATGGCACGTCCCATTCTGATGCCGCAGGTCGGGCAGGACCTGACCGAAGGCAAGGTGACCGCAATTTTCGTCAAGCAGGGTGATCCGGTCAAAAAAGGCGATATTGTCGCCGAGGTGGAATCGGAAAAGGCGGTCTTCGAGGTCGAGGCCTTCGAAACCGGCACGATCCTCGAAATCCGCTACAAGGTCGGCGATACCGCCATCGTTCTCGAGCCGCTGATGATGGTGGGTGAAGAGGGCGAGGTGCTGGAAACGGCTCCGGCAGAAAAGCCGGCGCCGGCGACCTTCTCGGGCGAGGACGCCCAGACGATCGTCCAGGCTGCCAAGGCGCCCGCCGCCGAACCCGTAGCGGAAAGCCAGCCTGCAAATGTCACGAGCTTCCCCGCGGAAGCGGCACGGGAGGCCGAAACAGCCTTCCTCAAGACCGGTACGACGGGCGGATCCTCCCCGCTCGCCCGCCGGTTGGCCGCCGCCGCCGGGGTGGATATTGCCACCGTCAAGGGCACCGGCCCGCGCGGCGCCGTCGTCAAGCGCGACGTGGAGGCTTTCAGCCGGTCCGGCCAGTCTTCCGGCTCGCAGGTTCTCGCCTTCAGCGGCAAGACGGCGACGGGCGCGGCAGGGTCCTTCATCAAGACGCTGCAGTCCGGCACCGGCGATCCCGTACTCCTGATCCACGGCTTTGGCGGCGAACTTTCCGCCTGGCGGCCGTTCCTCGCCCATCTCGGCATCGCCAATCCGATCCTCGCCATAGACCTGCCGGGCCACGGCGCGGCGTCAGCGACATCCGCCTCGGACTTCGATGCGCTCGTCGCTTCCGTTCGGGCTTCGCTGGCGGCGGAAAAGCTGGATCGCGTGCATCTTGTCGGTCACTCGCTGGGAGCGGCGGTTGCGACAGCCATTGCCGGTGGCGGCGATCTCGATATCCGCTCGCTGACGCTGATTGCGCCGGCCGGTCTCGGCCCGAAGATCAACGGCGATTACGTCGCCGGCTTCCTCGGCTCCTCCACGGAAGGCGCGTTGAAGGTCTGGCTCGACCAGCTCGTGCATGATCCGGCTGCCATGCCCGGCGTCCTCGTTCGGGCCACGCTCTCCGGCCGTGACGGCACCGCCATGGCGGCCAACCAGGGCAAGCTCGCGGCTGGCGTCTTCTCCGGCAATACGCAGCTCTTCTCGGTGCGCGAGGCGCTTGCCCGCTTTGCCGGCCCGGCGCGCGTCATTGTCGGCACGGAAGACCGCATCGTGCCACCGGATCAGACCGTTCCGGCCAGCGTTGCCCTGCACCGCCTGCCGCAGGTCGGCCACCTGCCGCAGCTCGAAGCCGCCGCCCTTGTCGGCCGCCTCGTGGCCCAGACAGTCCGAAGCGCCGGTTGATCCGGCGTTTCACCTCCCGGAGCCGGCCCTGTGTTCCCTGTCGCAGGGCCGGCTCCTCCGGCGGCCTGAAAATGGCGGCAAACTTTCTGTCGCCGACCCTTCCAGAAGCGCGGCAGGTGACTATGCTGGCGGCCGGACAACGGGCGATTCACGCCCGAGAGGACTGACGGGCGGCAGCGCCCGAGGAGGAGACTTGAGATGACGGGCACCACGCAAAAGGTCGGCACGATCATTTTCGACCTTGATGGCACCCTGGTCGACAGCGTTCCCGATCTTGCCGGCTCGCTCGACACGCTGATGGCGGAAATGGGCCTGGCACCGATCGGTGTCGATCTCGCCCGCCGGCTGATCGGCCATGGCATTCCCAACCTCGTACGCCGGGCGCTGACCGAGCGGGGCGTGGAATGGGAAGAGGAAGCCGGCAAGGCGGCGATCCAGCGCTTTACCGAGATCTACGGCAGCCGCGTCGCGCAGGAAACGCGGCCCTATGCCGATGTTGTGGAGGTGCTGACGACGCTCAAGGCCGAAGGCTGGAAGATGGGCGTGTGTACCAACAAGATGGAACGCTTCGCCCGCGCCGTCGTTGATGATCTCGACCTCGCATCCTTCTTCGACATCGTCGCTGGACCCGATACGTTCAAGGTCGGCAAGCCCGATCCGCGCCACCTGACGGAAACCGTCAAGGCCGCCGGCGGCGCCGAGCCGGTGCTCTATGTCGGCGATAGCGAGGTCGATATCGCGACCGGCGTTGCTGCGGAAATTCCCGTCATCGCGCTGACCTATGGTTACACCAAGACGTCGCTTGAGGGCCTCGGCGCCGATCGCCTGATCGACAGCTTCGCCGAGCTGCCGGACGCGATCCACTCTGTTCTCGTTGCCCGCGCGCCCGTCGCGGCCGCATCCTGATCGAATATCCTGCTGCACCGGCCGTGCTGGTGTCGCTGATCTGACAAGGCCATTCCTGGGAGGAAATCACCATGGCGCTGAGGCTGTCCCTCAACACCAATCCGCTCGTCAACCGCTTCGCCGAGGTCGATGACCTCATGGATACCCTCGCCGAGAAGATCCGCATCGGCTACATCCAGCTGACGCCGGAGTTCATTCATCCGTCCTGGCCGGCCTCGACCATTGTCCGGCGCGTGCGCCAGTTTGAAAAGGCCATGGAGCGGACCGGCATCCGCATCACCTCGGTGATGACGAGCACCTATGCTCGCCTCAACCACATGGGCCACCCGGATGCGGATGTGCGCAAATATTACGTCGAGTGGTTCCGCACGCTCGCCAACATTGCCGGCGATCTCGGCGCCGACGGCATGGGTTCGCAATTCGCCATCTTCACCCAGAAGGACTACAATGACGCGGCCCGCCGCGAGGCGCTGATCGACGAGGTCATCGAATGCTGGCGTGACGTGGCGGAGCAGGGCAGGGATGCCGGCCTCAAATACGTCTTCTGGGAGCCGATGTCGGTCGGCCGCGAGTTCGGCCACACGATTGCCGAGTGCCGGTCGTTCGACAAGCGCCTTGCCGCCGCCAATCTCCCGCTCCCCTTCAAAATGATCGTCGATATCGACCATGGCGATGTCACCTCGCCGAACCCCGACGATACCAACCCCTATGCCTGGGCGGCGGCCTTCCCGCAGGAATCGCCGATCATCCACGTCAAGCAGTCCTCAATGAACAAGGGCGGCCACTGGCCCTTTACGGCCCAGCACAATCAGGATGGCCGCATCCAGCCGGAAAAGATCATCCGCACCGTCACGGAAGCCGGCGGCACGGACAACGAGATCTGCATGGAACTGTCCTTCCGCGAGCGCGAACCGACGGACAGCAACATGGTGGAGATGTTGCGCGAATCCGTCGCCTACTGGGAGCCGCACATCGACACCGGCTTCAACGGCCGCAATTCGTAAGCTTTAAATGACGTTACGGGGGTTTCAATCGGCAGTCCCAAGGGGCTGCCGCAGCCCTCCTGTGTGCAAATTTTGAAAGAGGGAGCGGCGCAACCGCGCCGGAGGGATCGATGGCAAGGACGTTCTGGGTCGGCACGAGCTGGAAGATGAACAAGACGCTGGCGGAGGCCCTGGCCTTTGCCGATGGCCTGCAGGCGGCGGATGGGGAGCGCCATCCGAATGTCCAGCGCTTCATCATTCCGCCTTTCACGGCGGTGCGCGAGGTCAAGGCGCGGCTGGAGGGTACCAGCGTCAAGGTCGGCGCGCAGAACATGCATTGGGACGAGGGCGGCGCCTGGACAGGTGAAATTTCGCCGCTGATGCTGAAGGACTGCAATCTCGACCTCGTTGAGATTGGGCACAGCGAGCGGCGCGAATTCTTCAACGAGACAGACGAAGCCGTTGGCCTGAAGACGCGTGCTGCCGTGCGCCATGGGCTGGTACCGCTTGTCTGCATCGGAGAAACGCTCGCGGAGCGTGAGGCGGGCCGGGCCGACGAGGTGCTGCGCCGACAGGTGGGAAAGGCGCTCGAACCTCTCAGCGCCGAGGAGCGAAAGGCTGAGATCCTGATCGCCTACGAGCCCGTCTGGGCCATCGGCGTCAACGGCATTCCGGCCACCATCGACTATGCGAACGCCCGGCATGAGAAGATCGCGGCCGTGGCTGAGGCAGCGCTCGGCAGGCGCGTGCCGATCCTTTACGGCGGCAGCGTCAATCCCGGCAACTGCGCCGAACTCGTCAGCCAGCCGGATATTGACGGCCTCTTCATCGGGCGCTCCGCGTGGACCGTCGAAGGTTACCTCGACATTCTCGCCCGCGTGGCGGCAACGCTTTGAAGAAAAGAAAGCGGGCGGCGACCTTAGGTCACCGCCCGCTTTTGAGATCACGGGGCCGGGAGGCCTCAGCTTGCCGGCTTCAGCGTCACCGAGGTGCCGGTGGCGGCGATGTTGAGCCCGATCTGGCCCTGAACGCTGACCGTCTGCAACTGGATGGAGCCTTCCGTGCCGCCGACGAGAATGTTGGTGCCGACGCCGGCGCCGACCGTCACTTCGGCCGTTGCGCCCTGATAGACGCCGCCCAGTGAGCCGCGATGATAACCCGCGGTCGGAGCAAAGACTGCCCAGATCAGGCGCCCTTCTGTGGTGAAGCCGAGATCGACGCCCATCTTGCGGATGACGCCGACGTAATGGTCACGAGCCTGGCCGCCCACGGTCGAGGTAAAGGTGCAATCGGCTTCCTTGGCCGAGCCCAGCACGTAGCCGACGCCACCGCCGATGCGGCAATCGAGATAGCCGATGCGCACGCCGCCACGCTGATCGGGCTCTTCATAGCGCGGCGCGGCTTCGTAACCCGCCATGTCGGCAGCCAGCACTGCAGTCGTGGAGGCCGTCATGGCCAAGGCGGCAATGGCCGCACGCAAAATCATTGTCATTTTTGGTACTCCGGTTCTGTCGGATGGGGTTCGCCATCACCACGCGGTTGTTGCCGTCTGGTGGTGATCAACGCATGTGGCGAAAGAATGATCCCTCGCGGCCGCAAAATCGGCTTTCCCAGCCGCAACGGGAGGCCCCCGAGTATTCCGCGGGCTCGGACAAATTTGGCTTGAAACAACAACACCTTCTTAAGGCGTTTTGAATATTATTGGCCTCGGCGCGGACGAGTGGACCGCTGATTTCAAGGGTGATGCCGCTGGCTTGAGGGGGACGTTGCAGTGCAGATTCTCGTGGTCGATGACAGCAAGTCTATTCTCGTTGCCATCTCGGCTGCGCTGTCCACCATTCCCGACATCAGGGTTACCACCCTGCTACATCCGATGAATGCCCTCGACCTTTGCGCGACGACGACCTACGATCTGGTGATGGTCGATTACACAATGCCGGTCATGACCGGCGTCGATCTCATCCGGGCGTTGCGCCAGCGCGATGATTACCAGCATGTGCCGATCGTCATGCTGACCTCGGAAAGCGAGCGGTCCGTGCGCCTTGCCGCCATTGAGGCGGGTGCCACCGAATTCCTCAGCAAGCCCTTCGATGCGCTCGAACTGAAGGCCCGCATTGTCAACCTGCTGAAGCTGCGTCGGTTCCAGTTGGACCTTGCAGGGCAGGCCGATATGCTCCAGCGTCTCGTGGACAATGCGACCGCCAAGCTCGCCGCCCGTGAGGAGGAAATCATCTGGCGCCTTGCCCGCGCCATCGAGTATCGCGATGGCTGCACGGGCGATCATATCTCGCGCGTCGCGCAGATCTCCACCCTGCTGGCCGAAGAAATCGGCATGCCCGAAACCCAGTGCCGGATGATCTATCTGGCGACACCGCTTCATGATGTCGGCAAGATCGGCATCGCCGATGGCGTCCTCACCAAGCCCGGTCGACTCACGTCGGAAGAACTTGTCGAGATGCGCCGCCACGTGGAAATCGGCGTACGCATTCTGGAGAACGGTTCCTCCGAACTGCTGCAGATCGCCGAGGGCATTGCCGCCGGCCACCATGAAAAATGGGACGGCACTGGCTACCCCAAGGGGCTCAAGGGCAGCGCCATCCCGATCGAAGCCCGCATCGTTGCCATTGCTGACGTGTTCGAGGCGCTTTGCAGCCATCGCCCCTACAAGAAGGCCTGGACGCTTCAGGCAGCCCGCGAGCATATCCTGTCGGAAGCTGGCCGCCATTTCGATCCCGAATGTGTCGCCGCCTTCGCTCGCCGCTGGCCGCAGATCGAGGCCCTGATGACGGAATCCGAAGGGGCAGGCCACGAAGAACCAGCCCCCCGAGCTGCCGTTGCTTGAAGCCCGCGCCTTAACGGTGGCTTCGGCGCAATGACGGCTGCCGCGCGCCGGTGTCAGGACATGATCAGCCCACCATCGACATTGATGGTCTGTCCCGTGATGTAGGCGGCATCCTCGCTCGCGAGGAAGGTGACGAGGCCGGCGACATCCTCGCCGCTACCGGCCCGCTTCATGGGAATGCCTTCGACCCATTCCTTCATCAGTTCGCCCGGTGCGTAAGTGCCGAGCAGCTTGCCCCAGGCCTGATCGTTATAGGCCCACATGTCGGTCTCGATGATGCCGGGGCAGAAGGCGTTGACGGTGATGCCCTCGATCGCGACTTCCTTGGCAAGGCTCTGCGTGATGCCGACGACGCCCATCTTCGAGGCCGCATAATGCGGCGTGTAGATGAAGCCGTCGCGCGCCTGGCCCGATGCCGTGTTGATGATGCGCCCGCCCTTGCCGTGCTTGCGCATGCGGGCGATTGCTTCCTGCGCGCAGAGGAAGACGCCCTTGGTGTTGACGGCCATCACCTTGTCCCAGTCGTTTTCCGGCAGGTCTTCGACCTTCGCGATGGTGATGACGCCAGCATTCTGGATCGAGACATCGACGCTGCCGAAGGCCTTCTCGGCCGCGTCATAGAGCGCCACGACGCTCGCCTTGTCCGTCACATCGCAAAGAACGGAGATCGCCCGACCGCCCTCGGCCTGGATGGTCTGCGCCACGCCATGCACGGCGTCCTCATTGGCGGAGACGACGAGATTGGCGCCTTCGCGCGCAAAGCGCCTGGCGATGGCCGCGCCAATGCCGCGGCTGGCGCCGGTGATGACGACGGTCTTGTTGGCAAAGCGGGTCATGGATTTCCTTCCGGGAAAAGTGACGGTTGAAGAAAGGACGGCCGGCCCCGAGGGACCGGCCGCCGCAGCCGGTGGACGAACAGGGAGAACGCGCCGCCAACTGCGAGGATGGGTTTTGGGACGGCGTCACGGCCGACGGGCGCGGCTCACCAGCAGCAGAAACCGCCGTCCACGAGAAGGTCGACGCCCGTGACGAAGCTGGCGGCGTCCGAGAGCAGGAAGACGGCCGGGCCGACCATCTCGTCGACATTGGCCATGCGCTGCATCGGCGTCTGTTCTTCGAAAAGCTTGGTCTGGTGCACCATTTCCGGTCGCGTGTTCATCGGCGTTGCCGTGTAGCCGGGCGAGATGGTGTTGACGCGGATGTTGCGCTCCACCCACTCCATCGCCATCGACTTCGACATGTGGATCACCCCGGCCTTGGAGGCATTGTAGTGGCACTGCTGCAGGCCGCGATTGACGATGACGCCGGACATGGAGGCGATATTGACGATCGAGCCCTTGCCGCGCTTCAGCATCGACCTGGCTTCGGCCTGCGAGGAGAGGAAGACGCCCTTGAGGTTGATGTCCATCAGCGTCTGGTACTGGTCTTCTTCCATCTCCTCGGCCGGATTGGCATTGGCAATGCCGGCGGCGTTGACGGCGAGCGAGAGCAGGCCGAGTTCGGCTTCGGTGCGTGCGACGGCGTCCGCCATCGAGGCCTTGTTCGTCACGTCGGCGGCAATCTCGATCGCCTTGCGGCCGGCCTTGCGCACGAATTCGGCGGTGACGGCAAGACCGTCATCCTGCCGGCGGTCGAGCAGGGCCACATCGGCGCCACACTGGGCAAGACCCATGGCGATGCGCTGGCCGATGCCGCTGCCGGCGCCGGTCACGAAGGCGACGTTGCCGGAAAGATCAAAAAGCTTGGGAGCATTGAGAGAGATGGCGGTCATCGCTCTTCCTTTCGTTCAGATGATCAGATGGTGGCCAGTTCCATGACCGAGACGTCGTTTGCCTGCTCGCGGTCGAGCATGCCAGCCTGCCTGCCCTGCGCCAGCACGAGAATGCGGTTGGAAACGCCGAGCACCTCTTCCAGGTCGGAGCTGACGACGATGACGGCGACGCCCTCCTTGGCGAGGTTGGCGATGATGTCGTAGATGCCGGCGCGCGCGCCGACGTCGATGCCGCGGGTCGGCTCGTCGAGTACCACAACCTTCGGGTCGCGCGTCAGCCATTTGGCGATGACGACCTTCTGCTGGTTGCCGCCGGAAAGATCGGAGGCCAGCTGCTCGCCGCGCCCCTTCACGCCGAAGGCGCGGATCGCCATGTCGGCGAAGCTGCGTTTCTTGGAAGGCGTGATCCAGCCGTTTCCGAAGCGGTCGAGATTGGCATAGACGAGGTTTTCATCGATCTTGTGGCCGACGACCACACCCTGCAGCTTGCGGTCTTCCGGCACCATGACGATGCCGCGGGCGATCGCATCCGCCGGGCTCTTCAGGGAGAGCTTTTCACCGTTCATGCGGATTTCGCCCGAGCGAATGGCATCCGCCCCTGCAATCGTACGCACCAGCTCGGTGCGGCCGGCACCGACAAGGCCGGCAATGCCGAGGATCTCGCCGGCCTTGACCGAGAAGCTGACATCGTTGAAGGCACCGTTGGCACCGGTGAGGTTCTTCACCTCGAGGACAGTTTTTTCCTGCGGCACGGCGCGGGCCGGGAACATGCGCTCCAGCGAGCGGCCGACCATGCTCTCCACGATGGTGCGCACCGGGGTCGAACTGTCGGCGAATTCATGCACGCGCTCGCCGTCGCGCAACACCACGATCCGGTCGGTGATCTTCTTGATCTCTTCCATGCGGTGCGAAATGTAGATGATGCCGACGCCTTCGGCGCGCAGCTTGCGGATCTGCTCGAACAGAGCCTCCGTCTCGGCGCCGCCAAGGGCGGCCGTCGGTTCGTCGAGGATCAGGAGGCGCGCGTCAAGCGCCAGCGCCTTGGCAATTTCGATGAGTTGCTGGTTGGCGGTGGAAAGGCCGGCCACCTTGCGGGTCGCGGGAATGTGCAGGTTGAGGCGCGACAGCTGCTCCTGCGCGCGCGCCACCATCTGCGCCCGGTCCACCCTGCCATTCTTCATCGGCCAGCGACCGATGAAAACATTCTCGGCAATCGAGAGTTCGGGCAGAAGCTGAAGCTCCTGGTGAATCAGCACCACGCCCTTGTCGATGGCTTCGCGGGGGGTGGCCGGGGCATAGGGCTGCCCCAGCCATGTCATTTTGCCCTCGGACGGGGTCTTCGACCCGGCAATGATGCCGGAGAGTGTCGATTTGCCCGCGCCGTTTTCGCCCAGAAGCGCCACGACTTCACCGGGGTAAACGTCCATCGAGACGTTCTTCACCACTTCCAGCGGTCCGTACCGCTTGGTGATGCCCCTCAAAGAGAGAACCGGTTCCGTCATGGCACGCCTCCTCGCGTTGGCTATCAGGGATGGTTGGCGATGAAGCCTTCGACGTTGTCCTTGGTGGTCAGCGTCGCGTCGAGGAGCTGAACCGGCTCCAGCTTCTCGCCGGCAACCAGCTTGACGGCGGCGTCAACGGCCAGGCGGCCCATCTTCTGCGTCTGCTGGGTCGCGGTGGCTTCGAAGACGCCGTTCTTCAGGGCTTCGAGGGCAGCCGTGTCGCCATCGAAACCGCCGACGACGATGGTCTGCGAGGGGTTGGCGACCTTGATGGCCTGGGCAGCGCCGAGCGCAAGGCCGTCAGCCTGGGCGAACACGATGGAAACGTCCGGGTTGGCCTGCAGCAGGTTCTGCATGATCTGGAAGCCTTCGTCCTGGCTCCACATGTTCGACCACTGCTCGGCAACAACTTCGACGCCGGGGTTGGCGGCGATCGATTCACCACAACCCTTGGAGCGGTCGACTTCCGGCGTCGTGCCCTTCTGGCCGTGGATGATGACCATCTTGCCCTTGCCGCCGGCCTTGGCAATGATGTGGTCGCAGACGGCCTTGGCCGAAGCGACGGAGTCCGTTGCGAAGAAGGTATCGCCCGGTGCTCCCTCGGCATTGCGGTCGACGTTGACGACGGGAACGCCGGCGTCACGGGCAAGCTTGACCGGAACGGTTGCGGCAGCGGCGCCAGCCGGGATGTAGATCAGCGCGTCGATGTTCTGGGTCAGCAGGTCCTGGATCTGGTTGACCTGCGTCGGGCCGTCGCCCTTGGCATCGACGGTGATGACCTCGATGCCGCGATCCTTGGCTTCGGCTTCGACGGCCTGCTTGATCTGGTTGAAGAAGTTGGCCTGCAGGTTGGCAACGGCCAGGCCGATCTTCTTGGCTTCGGCGGCATTTGCGGCGCCCATCGTCAGGGCCAGGATGGCAGCCGACGTCATCAGGATACGAGACAGTTTCATGGAAGTCCTCCGTTTGTTAAGGGCCGCCCGCAGGAGTTCCTCCACCCGTGGGCTCTTTGAAATCCGCTCCGGTCGCCGGAGAGGAAGCAGGCGCGGCGGCCGGTATGTCAGCCGCCGGAAGTCCGTCCGTCGGCCCCTCAGCGCGTCTTGCGGCGCAGCGTTTCGGCACCCACGGCGAGCACGATGACGACGCCGATGATGACCTGCTGCAGGAAGGGGGAGACGTTGAGAAGATTGAGGCCGTTGCGCAGCACGCCGATGATCAGGACGCCGATCAGCGTGCCGCCGATGCCGCCGGCGCCGCCCGACAGCGAGGTGCCGCCGATGACGACCGCCGCGATCGTGTCGAGTTCATAGCCGAAACCGCTGGAGGGCTGCACCGAGTCCAGACGGGCGGCGAGTACGATGCCGGCAAGGCCGGCCAGAACGGCGCAGAACATGTAGACGCCGATGGTGACGAGCTGCACGTTGATGCCGGCAAGACGCGCCACTTCCGGGTTGCCGCCGATGGCGTAGAGCATGCGGCCTTCGGCCCGGAACTGCAGGAAGAGCCAGGAGACGAGAAGCACGACCAGCATCAGGAACACGGTGGCCGTCAGGATGCCGAAGTGCCGGTCGATGGCCAGCATCATGAACCATTCGGGGAAGCCGACGATCTGCTGACCGTCCGTGATCATGTTGGCGACGCCGCGGGCGGCCGACATCATGGCAAGCGTCGCGATGAAGGCCGGCACCTTGAAGCGCGTGACGAGAATACCGACGATGAGGCCGCAGACGGCGGAGGCGAGAAGCGCGAGCGGAATGGCAACGGCCATCGGATAGCCCGCCACATTGGCGACCCAGCCCATGATCATCATCGAGAGCGCGAGGACCGAGCCGACCGAAAGATCGATGCCGCCGATCAGGATCACGTAGGTCATGCCGACGGCCATGATACCGATGACGGTGATCTGGTCTAGAATGTTCAGCCCGTTGCGAACGGACAGGAACTTGTCACTGGCAAAGGCCAGGAACAGGCAAAGCAGGATGAGGCCGATCAGCGGGCCCGTCGCGCCGCCAAGCCAGGACATGGAATTCTGCGGCTTCTGAGCCTGTTCTTTGACGTCGACCGTAGCCATCGCCCCTCCCAATTGCGCCTCCTCCAGAGAGCCGCTGTGATGCGAGAATATATATTCATGTATGTTGTAAAATTCAGTACCAAGGGAGGCGAGGGCTGTCAATAGGGCTCGTGCCCGCCAAATGACCACAGCCGGATTCGGTTTGCGCGAAAATTTGGCAGGTGGGCTTGACTGAATCGCGAGATGTGCAAGAATATCTATATCTGAATAAATATTCTTACGCGGATCAAAGAGGATCACATGGAGACCAGGGAACTCGAGCAGATCGCCCGGCAGATACGCTTGCGCGATGTGCAGGCGGTCTACGAAGCCGGCGCAGGCCATATTGGCGGGGAGATGTCGGCCACCGATATTCTGACGGCGCTTTTCTTCCGCGTCCTCAACATTTTCCCGGAGAACCCGAAGAACCCGGAGCGTGACCGCTTCGTGCTTTCCAAGGGTCACGTTGCGCTGGCGCTTTATGTGACGCTCGCCAAGCGCGGCTTCATTCCGGAAGAGGAAATCTCCACTTTCCTGAAGCCGATGTCGCGCCTTAACGGCCACCCGAACTGCAACAAGGTGCCGGGCGTCGAGACCAACACTGGCCCGCTCGGCCACGGCCTGCCCGTCGCCGTCGGCATGGCAAAGGCCGCCAAGCTTTCGGGTGCTGCCTACCGCACTTTCGTGCTGACGGGCGACGGCGAAATGCAGGAAGGCTCCAACTGGGAGGCCATCATGGCCGGCGCCCAGTTCGGCCTCGACAATCTGACGCTGATCATCGACCACAACCGTTTCCAGCAGGGCGCATCCCTGAAGGACACCAATGATCTGGCGCCGCTGCGCCCACGTCTCGAAGCCTTTGGCTGGGACGTGACCGAGATCAACGGCAATGCGATGGCCGAAGTCGTGCCGGCGCTCGAAAAGCGCACCGCCCGCCCGCACTGCATCGTTGCCCACACCAACAAGGGCCACGGCATTTCCTTCATGCAGGACAGCGGCGACTGGCACCACAAGGTCCCGAACAAGGACCAGTACGAACTTGCCGTCAAAGAACTGTCGGAGGCCCTCTAATGGACGCGACCACCAAGACCAATCTCTACGACTGCCGCGACGCCTTCGCCTCGGTTCTCGAAAAGCTCGCCGCTGACAATGAGGCGGTCGTTGCCGTCTGCAACGACAGCGTCGGCTCCTCCAAGCTCGGTGGCTTCAAGTCGAAATTCCCCGAGCGCCTCGTCAATGTCGGCATCGCCGAGCAGAACATGGTCGGCGTCGGCGCCGGTCTTGCCAATGGCGGCCGCATTCCCTTCGTCTGCGGCGCTTCCTGTTTCCTCACCGGCCGTGCGCTGGAGCAGATCAAGGCGGACATTTCCTACTCCAATGCCAATGTGAAGCTGATCGGCATTTCGTCCGGCATGGCTTACGGCGAGCTGGGACCGACGCACCATTCGATCGAGGATTTCGCCTGGACCCGCGTCCTGCCGAACCTGCCGGTCATCGCCCCCTGCGACCGCATCGAGACGGCCGCCGCCGTTGCCTGGGCTGCCACCTATGACGGCCCGGTCTTCCTGCGCCTGTCGCGCGTCGGCGTTCCGGACCTCTTGCCGGAAGGCCACGTCTTCGAAGTCGGCAAGGCGAATGTCCTGCGCGAGGGCACCGATGTGACGCTGATCGCGAACGGCACGCTGACGCACCGCATGGTGAAAGCTGCCGACATCCTCGCCAAGGACGGCATCAACGCCCGCGTCCTGAACATGGCGACGGTGCGCCCGATCGACGAAGCCGCCATCATCGCCGCTGCGAAGGAAACCGGCGCCATCGTCACGGCCGAGGAGCACTCGATCTATGGCGGCCTCGGCTCGGCCGTTGCCGAAGTCGTGGTCGATCATGCGCCGGTGCCGATGAAGCGTCTCGGCGTGCCCGGCGTCTATGCGCCCACCGGCTCAGCCGAATTCCTGCTGGACGAATTCGGCATGGCCCCGGGCGCGATCGCCGAAGCGACCGTCGCCCTCTTGCGCCGCAAGTAAGGCTAACCGATGAGAGACGAGGCCGGGGCGTGATCATCGCGCCCCGGTCTTTTTGAACCCCCCCGGCCGAATGGCCCCGTGGGGAGATAGAACCGAGAGACAGGGCCCGTCCGGCGCTTCCCCGTGTCGCCGACGACGGCTTCAGGGAGACGAGACCGTCCATGCGCGCCATTCTTGCGATCGACCAGGGCACCACCAATTCCAAGGCCATCCTCGTCTCGGAGGGCGGCGAGGTTCTCTCCCGCGGCGCGTCCCCCGTCGGCATCAGCTATCCCCAGTCCGGCTGGGTGGAGCAGGACCCGAACCGCATCTGGGCCTCCGTCTGCGAAGCGATCGCGCAGTGCATCGCCGCCGGCCCTGATGTCAGCATCGAAGCCGTCGCCATTTCCAACCAGCGCGAATCCGTCACCATCTGGGACGGCGAAACGGGCGAGCCGCTCGGCCCCGTGCTCAGCTGGCAGTGCCGCCGCACCGCGCCCGAATGCGAGGCGCTGATCGCGAGCGGCCATGCAGGCCGCGTGCTGGAAATCACCGGCCTGCCGATCGATCCCATGTTCCCCGGCGCCAAGATGAAGTGGCTGATCGACCGCGCCCCCGCCGGCCGCAAGCTCCGCGTCGGCACCATCGACAGCTGGCTCATCCATCGCTTGACCGGCGGCAAGGTGCACGCCTGCGATGCCTCCAACGCCGCCCGCAGCCAGTTCCTCGATCTCAAGGAACAGGTCTGGAGCGACGAACTCTGCGCCCTTTTCGGGATACACAAGGCCGTGCTGCCGGAGGTGCGCGACAGTGCCAGTCCGTTCGGCGTCACCGCCGGCGTTCCGGGCATTGCCGATGGCACGCCGATTGCCGCCGCCATCGGTGACAGCCATGCCGCGCTGTTCGGCCATGGCGCCTATGATGTCGGCGACGGCAAGGTCACCTTCGGCACCGGCTCCTCCATCATGGCGACGCTGCCGCGCTTCATTGCCCCCAGCGACGGCATCACAACCACGGTCGCCTGGCGCATCGCCGGCAAGCCCACCTTCGCCTTCGAGGGCAATATCCTCGTCAGCGCCTCCAGCCTGCCCTGGATGGCCGGTATTCTCGGCCTTCCCGATGTCGCGGCGCTGCTGGAGCTGGCGGCAACCGCCCCGGCCGGCGGCCCCGGCTTCGTGCCCGCCTTCGTCGGCCTCGGCGCGCCCTACTGGAACTCCGACGCCCGCGCGCTCTTTGCGCAGATCGACTTCAACACCACCCGCGCCCAGATGGCCCGGGCCGTGGCCGACAGCATTCCCTTCCAGGTGCACGACGTCTTCGCGGCCATGCTGAAGCACGGCGATGTGGCCATCGGCTCGCTTTATGTGGATGGCGGCCCGAGCCGCAGCGATTTCCTGATGCAGAATGTCGCCGACATTCTCGACCACGCCGTCATCCAGTGCGAGGCGCCGGAAGCCTCGGCCCTTGGCGCGGCCTATCTCGCCGGCCTTACCCTCGGCCTCTGGCCGGATCTTGCCGCCATCAAGGCCCTGCCGCGCGCCACCCGCCGCATCGCCCCGCAGCAGGGGCCGATCCGCGGAGAGTTGAAGACGTGGAAGGATGCAATCGCCCGCTCGACCTTTGTTCCGGAGAGCGCTAAGGTTGAATAAAAATTCACCGGGCGGGGCACATGGGACGCATTAACGAACTTCGGCTGATCTCCCGCGTGGCGCAGATGTACCATCTGGAGCACAAGCGCCAGGCGGAGATTGCCCAGCACCTGCGCCTGTCGCAGGCCACCGTCTCGCGCATGCTGAAGCGCGCCGAGGCGGAGGATATCGTGCGCACCACGGTTATCCCGCCGGCCGGCACCTATACCGATCTCGAAACGGCGATCCGCAACCGGTTCGGCACGGGCGAGGTCATCGTCGTCGAATGTTCGGAGGACCGCGATGGCGCGGTCATGGCCCGCATCGGCGAGGCGGCCGCCCACCTGCTCGAAATCACGCTTTCGCCCGGCGACGTCATCGGCGTCTCCAGCTGGAGCCAGACCATTTTCCGCATGGTGGAAAACATCCATCCGCAAAAGAGCGCCCAGGCGAAATACATCGTCCAGACGCTCGGCGGCATGGGCGATCCCTCCGTGCAGACCCACGCCACGCAGCTGACGACACGGCTCGCCCGCCTCACCGGCGCCGAGCCGAAGCTGCTGCCCGTGCAGGGCATCGCCACATCCCGCGAGGCAAAGCTCCTGATGCTCGCCGATCCCTTCGTGCGCGAGACGATCGAACTCTTCCAGTCCATCACGCTCGCCATCATCGGCATCGGCGCCGTCGAGCCCTCCGAACTGCTCGCCCGTTCCGGCAACATCTTCTCCGCCCGCGAACTCACCGACCTCGCCGAAGCCGGCGCCGTCGGCGACATGTCGCTGCGCTTCTTCGACCGCACCGGCAAGCCCGTCAAAACCCCCCTCGACGATCGCGTCATCGGCATTTCGCTCGAAGAACTCGATAAGGTCGACCGCGTCATCGCGCTGGCCGGCGGCGCCGCCAAGACGGCGGCAATTGCAGGGGCCTTGCGCACCGGGGTCATTGATACGCTGGTGACGGATCGGTTTACGGCGGAGCGGCTGGTGGGGGATGGGGTGGCGTGAGGGGTGTGTTGGTAGGGGAGACGAATTCCTAGGTCCGCTATCGGCCCATCGTGGACATTGAGACGAACGTAGTCGAGCGCAGCTTTGCGTTCTAAAAGCTGCAATTCAGCTCGGCCGGAAGATTGCGATTAAGAGGTAGCTTGCCGATAGGCAGTTTTAAGGCCAAACGGGCACTCACCAGCGGCCCCCTCTTGAGGGGCGAGCCTTGGCCTATGGCAGCCACAGCAAGGGTAGATTGGACGACACGCTTGAGGACAAACTGAATTGCTTGTCTATTCCAAAGATCGGCAGATAGAAATGACTCGCCAAATGCGCGAATCACATATTTTAATGCGCCGAAAAGTGAGGGGCGCATGGATAAGAATTTTACATTCCGTTTTTACAACGTCAGCCGATCGAACAACCAGATACCGTCTATGGTATCAATGCTGAAACAATCAGTGAAAGAGCCTGACAAACAAAAGCGGGAAATCCAATTAGCGCAAGACTACGTGATCCGCCTCGAAAATCTTGACGATGACGGCGCGGATGCTGTGGTAGGGGAGTTTGTCAGGTGCCAAGGCACAAACCTGCCCGGTGAGCTGGACGGAGCAACGAGAAAGTCTCTCTCTGCGAAGAAGCTTGCTCACAGCATTGTATTTAGACTTAATCACGTGAAGGGCATACTCGGCGTGCAACACGATCCTCGCGTTGTTTCGGTCGGTCGTATCCTAGATTATCTAGCTTCCTACAACGTAGCCGCTCAGTATCGGCTAGACCCGCGCGTAAACCCTGATGCCTGGAAGAAATTCAACGGTGGCAACACTCGTAAGCTGTCGGTCAGGATTGCAAATCCCGACAGCATGGACGACCTCGGCGGAGACGGAAAAGCGGCATCACAGGGCATTAAAGCGATGGCAGATGCCTACGATGCGCCGTCGATACTGATTGAACTTTCAATGGGTCATCGAAAAGGCTTTTTATCATCTAAAGTGTCCGAATTGGCTGAGTTGTTGGCCACGTCCGTCGGAGCGAAGGCCAGGATTGACAAGCTGACGGCCGTAACGGTTGTGAACGATGTTTCCGAGGAAATCGACTTGATTGAAGATCGTCAGGTCCTGAAGGACACGCTTTCAATCGATGACCGCGACCCGGATAAAAACTACAAGATTAAGGTTCAATTCCTGTCAACGCGAATGAAGAATCTTATGGGATGATGGGCATCATAGAGAAATTCGGACCTATCTCGCTGGCAGCTTTGTCGTGCCTGCTACTGTATTATTTCCGTTCGGATCTCATTCAGCTTTCTGTCTCGGAAGATATCAATGTATCTAATATCTATTCATCGGTTTTTGACTGGTCCTCAATTCAGACAGGTTTCTTATTTGCCATTTTCGGTTTCATCGCAGGCAAAACGGACGGCTTTATAAATCGTATCAAAGACACACCAGAGATGAAGATCTTTCTTAAATACACTAAACACGCTCTTCTTCTCGGATTCGCTATTACCTTCGCATCCATACCTATGACCGTCACATCTTTCGACATAGCAAAAGGCGCGAGCTGGAAGTTCCATTTTTTTGCAGCTTGGAGTTTTCTCTCTGTCTGGGGCTTCTTTTCTTTTTTGAGAGTGGCCTACATTTTTGGTGCCATTATTAAGGTGAAAGACGACAAGCGAGTTGTTGGCTGACGGTTCACTTGGTTCCTGTCAGAATACGCAGTGAGAGTTTCGCAACCAGGAGGGCGAGTGCCTCGACATCTGTCCATTTCCCAGAGAGATTTATCGCCCTTAGGACATTTGCAAGTCTTCTTATCGGGAGTGGCCGCTTTGAAGGTGCTTTGCAGACTAGGCGAGGGGACCGGCAGGTTTTCAGGCAAACGACAGATTGTGCCCAAAGGCCGATATCGAAGGCGCTAAGCTGTCGGGCGAGGGTCAACCGCGACTGGATCTGCATGTGCTAGAGAGGAAGCAAGTGGTTCACCCAAGCCATCACGGCATCCGACGTGTGAATTAGCGTTTCATAAATTTGGTGCTGCTGGGCCTTATAGGAATCAACCGAGATATCGCCGATGATGCCTGATAGTGCCGCGCCGACAACAAAACCCGTGATCTTTACTTCGCCGATACCCTTCATAAGTGCAATCGAAAACCGCGGAGTTCCCCGGCGAGCTTTAGGGACGCAAAGTGGGCGCCGCAAAAATGGCGTTCCCATGTCTGCTCATGGCGCAAAGCAGACAACACCTCCAACTCCCGCACCACGTCCCCCCACCTCCCAGCCGTAGTTTTGACACCCAAAGGCGCAAAGCCACGGATGCGCATGTCGTTTCCTGCGGTATGATCCGACAATCCCACCGGTGCCGGCGAGAGGTCTGCGCGGCGTGCGCAAGGGGATGAGGAGAACGAGATGGCGGGTGCACAGGGTGGCGTGGCGCGCAGGCCGGCCGGTGGCCGGGCGAGGGCCGATGGTGCCGCGCCCGACCGCAAGCTGAAGGTCGGCTTCGTGCTTGCCCGGCTCTTCACCCTCTCGGCCTTCTCGCTCTTCATCGATACGCTGCGGCTGGCGAGCGACGAGCTGGATCGCTCCGGCCGCGTCAAGGCGGACTGGGAGCTGCTCGGCTCGACGCGCCATCTCATCCGCTCCAGCTGCGGCGTTTCCGTCGCGCCGACGGCCGATCTGACGCGTCCCGAACGTTTCGACATGATCGTCGTGGTCGGCGGCCGGCTGGAATCGGAGGAACTGTGCGACGAGGAGACCCTGCGCTTCCTGCATCAGGCGGCCGAGCGGCGCATTCCCCTGATCGGCCTGTGCACCGGCACCTTCATCCTCGCCGAAGCCGGGCTTTTGACCCGTCACCAGACCTGCGTGAGCTGGCTGCACTACGCCTCGTTCCGCGAGCGCTTCCCGGATCTGAAGGCGCGGCCCGACCGGCTCTTCAATTTCGACGGATCACGCGGCTCCTGCGCCGGCGGCATGAGTTCGGCCGATCTCGCCGCCCATATCATCCGCACCTTCATCGGGCGTGATGCCGAGCAGAACGCGCTGGAAGTGCTGCAGATCGGCCGGGCCCGTGCGCCGAACGACACGCAGACCCGCGCGCCGCTGCAATCGCTGGAGGGCATGGCCACCACCGAGCGCCGCGTCAACGCCACGCTCATCACCATGGAGCAGCATTTGGCCGAGCCGAAGAGCATTCAGGCTCTCGCCGGCATGGTGGGCCTGTCCCGCCGGCAACTGGAGCGCCTGTTCCTGACGACGCTCGGCATGGCGCCGGCCCATGCCTACAATCTCGTGCGCCTGCAGCGCGCCCGTGAGCTTCTGGCCAGCACCGACCGCCCCATCATCGCCATCGCCATCGACGTCGGCTTCAACAATGCCTCGCACTTCTCCCGCGCCTTCCGCCGCACCTATGGCGTCTCGCCTACGCAGGTCCGCTCCGGCTTCGCGCGCCTGCCGGAGGAGGGGGAGTTGGAGGGGCCGAAGGATGGAGAGGCCGAGGCCGGTTCATCCGCAGCCGAGAGCCTGCCGGCTTAAGACATCCTCACTCCAGACGGGCGGGAAACCCGTCGGCCCGAAGGTCCGTCCCGACGGCCTCTTCCAGCAGCTTGACGATCTGGGTGGACTGGGCGCTGCCGCCATAGGCCTCCTTGCCCTTGAGGAAGATCGCGTGCGTGTGTTCGGCGAGCGCCAGCGGCACGTCGAAGGTCTCGCCGAAATTCATGGCAAAGCCGAGATCCTTCAGGGCCAGATCCATGCTGAAGCCGACATCATAGCTGCCGTTGAGAATGAGCTGACCTTCCGTCTCGTGCACGAAGCTGTTGCCGGAGCTGGCCTTGATGGCCCGCCAGGCCTGCGCGAGATCGAGCCCGCCGCGCTTGGCCAGCATCAGCGCCTCGCCATCGGCGACCAGATGGATGAAGGCCAGCATATTGGTGATGACCTTGATGACGGCGGCGCTGCCGAGCGGACCCATGTAGAAGATCTGGTCGCCCATGGCCTCGAGGGCCGGGCGATGACGATCGATGAGCTCCTTGTCGCCGCCCGCCAGCATGGTGATCTTGCCCTGCGCCGCCAGATGCACCCCGCCCGTCACCGGAAGTTCCATGGTCGTAACGCCGCGCTCGGCGGCCTTTGCCGCAAGTCGCAGGATCTCGTCGCGGCCAAGGGTGGACATTTCGATCCAGGTCAGCCCCGGCCGCGCGGCCTTAAGGATCTCGTTGAGCACCGCGTTCGACACCTGCGGCGAGGGCAGGCAGGTGAGCACGGCATCCGACTGGCCGGCGAGTGCACCGGCGCTGTCGGCCCAGACCGCGCCGGCCGTAATCAGCCGTTCGGCGGCGGCCGGATCGCGATCATGCACCACGACATCGAAGCCGCTGCGCAGCAGACTGGCCGCCAGATGCCCCCCGAGATTGCCGAGCCCGATGAAACCATAGCGCATGAGAGGACCTTTCCGTGTTGAAGCTGCGGCATGTCGTGACGGGTCGGTCACGGCACCAGCGGCTCGGTGTCGAGATTGAGATGGAGTTCGCTGCCCGTATAGGGGCTCGCGGCGATCGCCGCGTCATTCAGCGTCACGCCGAGCCCGGGCGCGGTCGGCGGGATGACATAGCCGTCTTCCCAGGCGATCGGCTCGTTGAGGAAGCGCATGAAGGGGCCGTCGAAGCGGCCGATCGATTCCAGTACGAGGAAATTCGGACTGCACGCCGCAAGCTGGATATTGGCGGCGGCGACGATCGGCCCGCAATAGAGATGCGGCGCGATCTGCGCCGACCGCGTCTCGGCCATGCCGGCAATCTTCTTCGCCTCCAGAAGGCCGCCGACCCGGCCGAGGTTCATCTGCAGGATCGAGGCGGCGCCTACCTCCAGCAGGCGGGCGAATTCGTGCTTGGTGCACAGCCGCTCGCCGGCCGCAATCGGGATCGCCGTGAAGCGGGCGACTTCCGCCATGTCGGCCGGGTTCTCCGGCGGGATCGGCTCCTCGAACCAGAGCGGATCATAGGCCTCGAGCCGCCGCGCCAGGCGTTTTGCGCCCGAAACCGTGAACTGGCCATGGGTGCCGAAGAGCAGATCCGCCCGGTCGCCGACCGCTTCGCGAATGCGCCGGCAGAAGGCCTCCGAGCGCGTCAGGTCCTCCATGCGCGGCTGGTGGCCGTCATGGATGGTGTAGGGCCCGGCCGGATCGAACTTCACGGCGGTAAAGCCTTGCTCGACCGCAAGCAGCGCCGCTTCGGCGGCCAAGTCCGGGTCGTTGTAGACATTCGGACGGGTAGGGTCGGGATAGACGTCGCCCTGCGGCGGATAGAGATAGGTGTAGCTGCGCAGCCGTCGATGCACCTGGCCGCCCAGCAACTGGTAGACCGGCTGGCCGGCGGCCTTGCCGATAATGTCCCAGCAGGCCATTTCGAGGCCGCTGAGAACGCCCATCACCGTCACATCGGGCCGCATCGTGTAGCCGGCACCATAGCTGCGGCGCCACATCTGTTCGATATGATGCGGATCCTGGCCCTCGAACTGGCGGGTGAACATGTCGACCGCCATCGCCGCGCAGAGGTCCGGCCCGAAGGTGGCGTTGTAGATCTCGCCGACGCCGCTGATGCCGCAGGCCGTCGTCAGCCGCACGAAGATGAAGTAGCGGCCCCCGTGCCGCGGTGGCGGATTGGCCACCACGAAGGTTTCGATCCTGTCGAGCTTCATGCCTGTGTCCTTCTCTGTGTCATCGCCCGAGCCCGACATAGGAAGGGCCGTTCAAAATCAGGTCCGCTGCGCGGTGGGCCAGCATGATGGTGGGCGCATTGGTGTTGCCGGAGGTGATGCTGGGAAAGGCGGAGGCATCGACGACCCGAAGCCCGGTGACGCCGAAGACGCGCAGCGCGCTGTCCGTCACGCCGCTCGCGGCATCCCGCCCCATGCGGCAGGTGGAAACCGGATGATAGACGCTGCCGCAGCGCAGCCGAAAATCCTCAAGAATGCCCCCATCGTCGAGCGCACGCACGTCCGGCGCCATCGCCTCCTTGATGAAGCCGCGCATGGCCGGCGTCGCCGCCATGCGCTGGATGAGGCGGCCGCCGGCGATCACGTCGTCCAGATCCTTCTCAGTCGACAGCGAATTCGGGATGATCCGCGGCGCATCGGAAGGGTCCGGCGAGATGATCTCGATCCGTCCCCGGCTGGTCGGCCGCGTCGGCTGGAAGGACAGAATGAAGCCGGGAAAGGGGTCCGGCCGGATCTTTGGCCGATTGTTCGCCGGCCCCGTCGTGTAGGTGAGGGGGTTGAGGTAGAGCTGCTGGTCGGGCCGCGCCAGGCCCTCCCGCGAGCGCACGAAGCCGCCGCACTGGTTGACGCTGAGGCTGAGCGGACCGCGCCGCGTCAGAAGATACCGCATACCCTGCAGCATCTTGCCCCACCTGGGGGCGAGAACGGAGTTGAGGGTCGCCTCGTTCGCCTTGTAGTAATAGCTGATGCCCAGATGATCCTGAAGATTGGCCCCGACATTCTGATTGGCCATGATGACGGGAATCCCGAGCCGCGCGAGCAGCGCCTGCGGCCCGATGCCGGAGGCTTGCAGGAGCTTCGGCGAATTCACCGCGCCGGCGCTGACGATGACGTCGCGACCGGCCTGAAAGGTCTCCATTCCCTGCGTCGTGCGCACCGAAACGCCGACGGCCCGCCGCCCTTCGAACAGAATGCGCTCGACCATGCAATTCTGGATGAGCGTGACATTGGCACGCGTGAGCGCCGGGCGCAGAAAGGCATCGGCCGCCGACCAGCGCCCTCCCCGCCGGGTCGTGATGCGGTAGCGCGTCACGCCCTCCGGGAAGGGCCCGTTGCAATCCTCCGTCACCGGCAGCCCGAGGTCTCGCGCCATCGCGAAATAGTGGCGGTTGCAGGGATGCGTGTCGTGCCTGACATCGGTGACGAACAGCGGCCCGTTTCCCTCGATCGTGCCGTCCGCCAGGACCCGGCTTTCGATCTGCTCGTAGTGGGCCCGCACCCGGTTCCAGTTCCAGCCGGCCGCGCCAGCCTCCTCCCAGTCGTCGAAATCTCCCGGAAGGCCGCGGCAATAGACGAGCGCATTGATCGAGCTGGAGCCGCCGAGAACCTTGCCGCGCGGCCAGTAGCCGATCCGCCCGCCGGTCTCCGGGTCCGGCTCGGTCCGGTACATCCAGTTGATGCGTGGATCGAAGAAGGTGCGGCCGTAGCCGATCGGCGTCTTGATCCAGAAGCTGTTGTCGCTGCCGCCCGCCTCGAGCACGAGAACGCTGTTCGCACCGCTGCGCGACAGCTGGTCGGCGAGCACGCAGCCGGCAGATCCGGCGCCGACGACGATGTAGTCGAATGTCTTCACGATCCGGTCCCCGACCATGCGATCAGCGCCGAGACGGCGCGTCCTGCTGCCAAAATTCGATCCGGGCTTGGCGCAAGTCAAACAAAGCTTTATGGGCGTAAGGCATCATTTTATTTGAAGCGAGGAGATCGATGGCCTATGCACTCCCGCCCCTGCAATGGCTGCGCGCCTTCGAGGCCGCAGCGCGCCTGTCGAGCTTTTCCGCTGCTGCCGAGGAACTGAACCTCACCCCGGCCGCCGTCAGCCACCAAGTGCGTTCCCTGGAGCGGCATTTGCGCGGGCAACTGTTCAAGCGCCTGCCGCGCGGCCTGCAACTGACGACGGTGGGACGTGCCTATCTGCCGGGGGTGACGCGGGCCTTCGACGAACTCGCCATCTCCACCGTCGGCATGTTCGGTCGCGGCCAGCACACGCATCTTGCCGTGCGCGCCTCGGTTCTCTTCGCAACGACCTGGATTGCGCCGTTGCTTCCGAAGTTCCACGCGCTCTTTCCCCACATCAAGATCCGGCTGCTGGCCGCGGTCTGGGCTGACAGATCCACCAGCGTCGATGTCGATATCCGTTTTGGGGACGGGCAGTGGAGCGACTTCGATGTGCGCCCGCTCTGGCATGAAGATTCCGTCGTCGTCGCGCGGCAGGAGAATGCACCGCCCGGCGGCGGCGACCGCGAACGACTGGCCGCCCTGACACGCGGCGGCGTGGTGCAGATCATGGGCTGCGAAGACCGCTGGACACGCATGCTGCGCCGGCACGACCTCGATGAGACGGCGCTTCGTGTCAACACCATGACCGACAGTTCGCTCATCGCCCTCGAACTGACCGCCGTCGGCTTCGGGCCCTGCATCGTTCAAAGCAGCTACACGACACACTACCTGAAGGAACGCGGCCTCTACCTGCCTTTCGCCGACGGCATCGACATCCCCGAATCCCACTTCATCCTCACCGCGCATGCCGTGGAACGGACCACGCCGGAAGCAGCGATCTTCCGCGACTGGCTCATCGAGGCGCTGAGGGATGCGCGAGGCGCGGCGCGCCTGCCGGCCCAATGACGTCGGCAGGGGTCTTCCCATCCGAAACGTCTCATCATCTGTTGAAGTGGTAGACAGAAGCGATCAGGAAAATGGTGCCGCTTACGTGACTCGAACACGTGACCCCATCATTACGAATGATGTGCTCTACCGACTGAGCTAAAGCGGCATTCCTCTCTCCGGCGCGGCGGAGCGGAAGGTGAGGGGCTGATAACCGCAAAGCGGGGGGAATTCAAGCCTGTTATCTTGGGTTCTGCGAAAAAACTGCGGCGCCCGCTGTGTGCGTCAGGGGCGCCGCCGTCGTGGATCGGGTGCCTAGAGGGCGAGGCGCGCGCGGGCCGCGGTGTATTCGCCTTCAAGGCGCGCCACCAGCGTTTCGACCGGGGTCACGGCCTTGACGGCGCCGATGCCCTGGCCGCAGCCCCAGATTTCCTTCCAGGCCTTGGGGCCCTCGGCGGCCTTTTCGAAGTCCATTTTCGAGGGGTCGGCCTCCGGCAGATGGTCGGGGTCCATGCCCGCCGCGGCGATCGAAGGTTTCAGGTAGTTGCCGGGAATGCCGGTGAAGTAGTTCGAATAGACGATATCGGCGGCGGCGCTGTCGACGATCATCTGCTTGTAGGCATCGACGGCGCGGGCTTCTTGCGTCGCGATGAAGGGCGAGCCGATATAAGCGAGGTCGGCCCCCATCGCCTGCGCCGCCAGAATGGCGCCGCCGGTCGCGATGGCGCCGGACAGGGCCAGCGGCCCGTCGAACCATTCGCGGATTTCCTGGATGAGCGCGAAGGGGGAGAGCGTGCCCGCATGGCCGCCGGCCCCCGCCGCCACCGCGATCAGCCCGTCCGCGCCCTTGCGGATCGCCGAGCGGGCATGGCGATCGTTGATCACGTCATGCAGCACGATGCCGCCATAGGAGTGAATTGCCGCATTCACCTCCGGCACGGCGCCGAGCGAGGAGATGACCACGGGCACCTTGTATTTGACGCAGAGCATCAGATCCTCCTCCAGCCGCTTGTTGGAGCGGTGGACGATCTGGTTCACAGCAAAGGGCGCGGCGGGCTGGTCCGGATGGGCCGCGTCGTGGGCGGCGAGCGTCTCGGTGATCTCGGCCAGCCATTCGTCGAGTTGCGAGGCCGGCCGGGCGTTGAGGGCCGGGAAGGCGCCGACAATGCCGGCCTTGCACTGGGCGATGGTCAGCGCCGGATGCGAAATGATGAACAAAGGTGCGGCAATCACCGGAATGCGGCGAAGGCCGGACAGGACGGGCGGCAGGGTCACGGGTCTCATCCTCCCAGATTTGACGTTTGCGTAAACGTAAGAATAGCCCAGTAGGCGGGGCGAGCGCAAGTCACGTCGCGCCGCGTGCGGACGCCTTTGCGGGGACGGTGTGGGCGCAAGGTTTCGGCGATCAATGTGCCTCGTCCACAGGGCGCGCTGTCGCCACGGCCTTGTCTCACATTGGGGATCATGGTTGCTTTGCCGGCTGGCCTCTTGCGTTACCTTGAGGCAATCGTTACCGAAAAGTAAACGGCACTGGTGGCCATTGGCACGTCCCGCATCGGCGGAGTGTTGCGGCCGACTGAAGGATGAGATGTGAGCGGACTGGAAACTGCGATCAGAAATGCGCTCGACCGCTCGGATCGCGGCAATCCGGAAACGCGCGCCCGCATCTACAAATCCGCCCGGCTGGCGCTCGAAAGCGGCCTGCGCAAGCAGGATGTCACCGATCCCGAGATCGTCGCCCAGCAGCGACAACGGCTGGAGACCATCATCCAGTCCATCGAGACCGAAGAGCAGTTCGCCCTCGGCTCCACACCAGGCAAGCGGGTCCCGCCCGTCGTTGCGCCGCCGGAGAGAAGAGAACCGGAGAGGCGAGAGCCGGACCGCGGCAGCGACCCTGCCTTTACCCCTGAGGTCAACGAGCGCCGGAAGGCTCCCGAACCCGTCGCCGTCTACCCTGCCGGTGCCGCCCCACGGGTCGAAGCGCGCGCGCAGGCGCCGTCGAAGCCGCGCTTCTGGGGGCGCAGTGGCGAAGACACACCGGCCTCATCGCGTCCCGATCCGGCGCTTGCGGCTGAACATGTCCCGCAGACACCCCGTGACGTCGGCGCGGTCGACACCGTTGCCGCCGCGCCCCAGGCACCCGCCGATCTGACGACCCGTGACCCGGTTGGCTCCGATCCGCTGGACGGCTTGCCGGTCGCGCCGGTCCGGCCGCTCGTCTCGCCGGAGCCGGTCGTCAGCGTCACGTCAGGCGAAAACAAGGAAGCCGTCCGGGCGGAGGAAGCAGCATTTCCGGCCGTCGAGCCCGTCACCATGGATGCATCCCTGCGCGACGTGCCGCCCATGCCGGAGGCTGCACGCGGCGATACCGTGAAGCCTTCGAAGGGCCGGCGACAGCCGAAGGCCCAACAGGCGTCCGGAAAGAAGCGTTCATCGATCGGCCGCTTTCTTTTCTCGACCTTTCTGGTGGTCGCAACGCTTGGCGCCGGCATTGGCGCTGCTGCCTGGTGGCTGGACCAGCAGGGCCTTCTCCAGCCGCTGCTCGATCCCGATGCGGAGATGCCCGTGCGCGTGGCCGACACGAGCGATGGCGCCGGCGCCGGGCTGAAAACGCTCGGAAAGCGGGAAGGCTTCACGGCGGACTGGCTGCCGGTCTTCCAGCCGCAGGAAGCGGGCAAGGATTATATCGCTGGCGCGCGCGCGGCGACGGAAGTCGTTCGCGACGAGGCCGGTTCACGCCTGAAGATCGCATCCACGCAGGCCGGGCCGGATGGCGAGGTCGCCATCGACGTGCCGGCCAATGTTCTTGGCGAAATCTCCGGCAAGACATCGACCTTGGCGCTCACCGTGCAGGGGGCCGATGGCCGCCCGACGGAATTTTACGTGGAGTGTGATTTCGCCAGCCTCGGCAGTTGCGGCCGTCACCGCTTTACCGTGCATGGCGAAAAGGTGGATGTGCTCTTCCAGGTCCGCTTCGACAGGACGCTGGCACCGGGAACGCCGGGCAAGTTGCTCATCAACAGCGATGTTTCCGGCCGCGGCGAGAGCCTCAACCTCTACGCCGTCAGGCTGCTGCCGGGAACCTGACCGGTCGGGACGTTCCGTCCCGCGTCAGTCGAGAAATGCGTGGCCGGAACAGACGATGCGGCTGTCGATCGTGCCGACGACGCTCTTGTCCTTGCCCTCGTAGTCGAGCGCCGTGAGAATGCTGCGGATGATCTCGATGCGCGCACGGCGCTTGTCATTGGCCCTGACGACGGTCCAGGGCGCGTGGTCGGTGTCCGTTTCCTTCAGCATGCGGTCCCGCTTTTGCGAGTAGTCGTCCCACTTGTTGAGGGCGGCAATGTCCATGGGTGAGAGCTTCCACGTTTTCAGCCGGTCGTGGGCCCGGTCATGGAAGCGCTTCAGCTGCATTTCGCGGCCGATGTCGAGCCAGAACTTGAAGAAGAAGAAGCCGTCCTGCACCAGCATCTTTTCAAAGCGCGGCGTCTGGGCCAGAAAGCGCTCGTACTCCTCGGGGGTGCAGAAACCCATGACCGGCTCGACGCCGGCGCGGTTGTACCAGGAGCGGTCGAACAGCACGAAGTCGCCCGCAGTCGGAAAATGGGCGATGTAGCGCTGGTAATACCATTGCCCGCGCTCGGTTTCCGTCGGCTTCGTCAGCGCCACAACATGCGCATTGCGCGGGTTCATATAGGCGAGAATATCGTGGATCGCGCCGCCCTTGCCGGCGGCATCGCGTCCCTCCAGCAGCGCCATGACACGCCCGCCGGTCTTCTGCAGCCAGAACTGCACCTTGACGAGCTCGGCCTGCAGATCCTCCAGCGTCTTGGCGAAGACCTCCTTGTCGAGCTTGTCGGGATAGGGATAGCCGCCGGATGAAAAGGCATTGTCATCCACCCAGCCGGGCAGCTTGGGATCGTCGATGTCGAAGGCCCGCTTCTTGCCGCCGATATCCAGAACCACGGCCTTGCTGTCCACGGGGTCGACCATCTCTGTCCTCGCCTTTTCGCCAAGCATCGTGAAAAGGAGGCCACAATTCCATTGCGAATTCAAGCGTGTCGTGACCATCCTGTCACAATGGCCTGCTAGCGTCCCCTCCCTTGAGGGAGTGAGGGAAGGGCATGAAAGAGGGAGTTGTCTTGGCTGAGGAGCCGTCAATCAGACGCCTGTTGGCATCGAGCGTGCGTGCCGGGCGGTGGACCGTGCTGGCGGCGCTTGTGCTTGTATCGGGCCTCCTGGTGCTCGGCCAGTCCGTGGCGGCCGCAAGCCTTGCCGGCATTTTCCTGATGCTGTTTCTGTTCCAGCGTGGCGAACGGCCGGGCCCGGCCGAAGCCGCTGCTCGAACCGAGCTGGCCGAGGAGCCGGTGCCGGCCGATATCGCCGACGTCATGCCCGCGCCGCCGCTCGCCAGCCCCGTCCTGGAAGCGCTCGACATGCCGGTCCTGCTGATCGGCCCCTCCGAGATGGTGCTGCACCAGAATGCGTCGGCGCTCCGCCTGTTTGGACCCATTCCGGCTGGCAGCTATCTCGGTGCCTATGTCCGCTCCCCCGGCATTCTCGACATGGTACGCGACACCTTTTCCTCCGGCCGGGTAACGCAGCTCGAGCATTCCGAGCGCCTGCCATCCGAAGCCGTCTATCTCGTGCGCGCTGCCCTCGCGGCGTCGCAGCCGGCCGGGCAGCAGGGGCAGGGGGCGGGGGCGGGCGACGCCGGCATGTCGGGCCGCCTGCTGGTCCTCTCCTTTACCGATATCTCCCAGACGCGGCGCATCGACCGCATGCGCTCGGACTTTGTCGCCAACGCCAGCCACGAGCTGCGCACGCCGCTCGCCTCCCTCACCGGCTTCATCGAGACCCTTCAGGGGCCGGCCCGCAACGACACCAAGGCGCAGGAACGCTTCCTCGCCATCATGTACGAGCAGGCAACCCGCATGAGCCGGCTCGTGGACGACCTGCTGTCCCTCTCGCGTCTTGAGCTGAAGTCGCATCTCCCGCCACAGGAGGAGGTCGAACTCGGTCCCCTCATTGGCCATGTCCATGACAGCCTCCAACCTCTCGCCGTCGAGCTTGGCGTCACCATCGCGCTCAGCCTGCCTGAGCAGCCCGTACGCGTGCGCGGCGACCGTGACGAACTGATCGAGGTCGTTGAGAACCTGATCGAGAATGCCTGCAAGTATGGTCAGGAAGGAAAGAAGGTCGAGGTGACCCTGGCGGTCGGTGCCAACGGGCCGGAACTCTCGGTGCGCGACTATGGCCCCGGCATTCCGCCCGAGCATGTGCCGCGGATCACCGAACGTTTCTACCGCGTCAATGTGGAAACCAGCCGCACGAAAAAGGGCACGGGTCTCGGCCTTGCCATCGTCAAACACATCCTCACCCGCCACAGGGCGCGGCTGGTGGTGGAGTCCGAAGTCGGCAGGGGAACGGTGTTTACCGTGAGGTTTTGACACACTGAAAATCGTTGTGTCACGAAGCTGTAAAAATACTCAATTTTAACAAATGGATAGGCTGTCATAAATCTTTCGTCGAACCGACATAAAAGGGCGGTGTGACCAGCGTTAAGAAAAGGCAGCCGATCAGGACGGTCCACCTCAGTCTTGAAGCTGGCGGTCGAATTCACAAAGCCCCAACGGGAGATCATCCATGAAAAACGTCAAGTTCACGGTGGCACTGCTTGCTGCCTCCGTCGCTTTCGCCGGCGCTGCCGCTGCCCGCGATCAGGTCCAGGTTGCCGGTTCCTCGACGGTTCTGCCCTATGCCAAGATCGTTGCCGAAGCCTTCGGCGAAACCTTCCCGAACTTCAAGACGCCGGTCGTTGAATCGGGCGGCTCTTCGGCTGGTCTGAAGGAATTCTGCAAGGGCGTCGGCCCGGAGACCATCGACGTCGCCAACTCTTCGCGCGCGATCAAGTCGTCCGAAGTTGAAGCCTGCAAGGCTGCCGGCGTAACGGAAATCCAGGAAGTCAAGATCGGCTACGACGGCATCGTCTTCGCAACCGATTCCAGCAACAAGGACCTGGCGATCGTTCCGAAGGACATCTACCAGGCTCTCGCCGCTGAAGTTGTCGTGGACGGCAAGCTCGTTGCCAACCCCTACAAGAAGTGGTCGGAAGTCAACAAGGACCTGCCGGACGTCGAAATCGCCGCTTACATCCCGGGCGAAAAGCACGGCACCCGTGAAGTCTTCGAAGAAAAGGTTCTCGCCCAGGGCTGCAAGGACTCCGGCGCTGCCGAAGCCATCAAGGGCCTCGTCGCGGACGAGAAGGAGCAGCACTCCAAGTGCGTTGCAGTTCGCAAGGACGGCATGGCTGTCGACATCGACGGCGACTACACCGAAACGCTCGGCCGTATCGGCTCCAACAAGAACGGCATCGGCGTCTTCGGCCTCGCCTTCTACGAAAACAACGCTGACAAGCTGAAGGTCGCCACCGTCAACGGTATCGTTCCGTCGACCGAAACGATCGCTTCCGGCGAGTATCCGGTTTCCCGTCCGCTGTTCTTCTACGTCAAGAAGGCCCACATCGGCGTCATCCCGGGCCTGAAGGAATATGTCGAGTTCTTCACGAGCGACGACATGATCGGCCCCGACAGCCCGCTGGCCCAGTACGGCCTCGTTGCTGCTCCGGACGCTGAGCGCGAAGAAATTCGCAAGGCCTTCGAAGACGGCAAGGTCATGTAATGATCAAAGGCTGGCGCATCTTTGGATGCGCCAGCCCTTTTCGCGAGGTGGGCTTGCCTTGCGATGTCTGCGCGCTGTACGGCCTCTCCGTCTGTCGCGTGTGACTGCCGCCCTGCCGGGGCGCGTGTCCGGCGTCGGCCTTCTGCCGGTCGTCGGAAAAGTTTCGAAATGACGATGACATGTATCGGAGCATGAGCGGCGTCGCTGCCGAGCGTGTTTCAGGCGATCAACGCCAGGCCAGGCCTCGGCTACCGGGGAACGAGGGGCTAGGCGGCCTCGGGGGTTTATCCGAATGAGCACATCACTGCTTCTCTTGCTGGTCGCCATTATCGGCGTGATCGGCTACGTCGCCGGGTCCCGGCGTGCGTCCGTCCTGGCGAACGGTAAGTCGTCCAATCTGCATTCCCGTCCGGGCTATTACGGCGCCTATGTCGGTATCTGGGCCACGCTGCCGGCGATCCTCGTCATGGTGGTCTGGAACATTGCCGCGCCAACCTACATCAATTCCACGGTTCGCGGCGAGTTTCCGGCTGAGGTCCAGGCTGAGTCCGCTGCGACGCAGAACCTTGCCTATGGCATGATCGGCGCCATCGCCCGCGGCCTGAACCTTGCGACGCCCGAGGAAGTCGCGGCCATCGATGCCGGCGGCGACGTGCGCGCCATTCTGGCCGGCAAGGGCGTTCCGCTCGCCGACCAGCCGCAGCCCTACATGATCGCGGCCGCCAAGCATCTCAATGAGATGAACGCGACGAGCGCGATGCTGCTGTCCGTGGCCGTCCTTCTCGTCGCCGTCGGCGGCGCCCTGCTGGCCTACCGCTCGATCGCGGCACGCTTCCGCGCCCGCAACCGGGTCGAGAGCGTGATCCTCGTCAGCCTCATCGTTGCGTCCTCCATCGCCATCTTCACCACCGTCGGCATCGTCTTCTCGATGGCGTCGGAGGCGATCCACTTCTTCACGATGGTCCCCGCCCACGAGTTCTTCTTTGGCACCGTCTGGGATCCGCGCTTTGCCGCGGCCGGTTCGGGCGGCACATCCGGCCAGTTCGGCCTGATCCCGCTGCTGCTCGGCACGCTCTATATCGGCGCGGTCGCCATGCTGTTTGCCGTGCCGATCGGTCTCTTCGCCGCCATCTACATGGCCGAATATGCCGGGTCCAAGTTCCGCAGCCTTGCCAAGCCGCTGCTCGAAGTGCTCGCCGGCATCCCCACCATCGTCTACGGCTTCTTCGCCCTCGTCACGGTCGGCCCCTTCTTCCGCGATCTTTCCGCGCAGATGGCCGGTCTTGCCACGGGCAACTACCAGAGCTTCATCCAGGCGCAGAGCGTTCTGACGGCCGGTTTCGTCATGGGCATCATGTTGATCCCCTACGTCTCCTCCCTCTCGGACGACATCATCACCGCCGTGCCGCGCTCGCTGCGCGACGGTTCGCTCGGCCTCGGCGCCACGCGCTCCGAGACCATCAAGAAGGTCATCCTGCCGGCAGCCCTGCCGGGCATCGTCGGCGCCATCCTGATGACCGCATCGCGCGCCATCGGCGAAACCATGATCGTGGTTCTGGCCGCCGGCGTTGCTGCCCGCATGCAGCTCAACCCCTTCGAGCCGATGACCACGGTCACCGTCAAGATCGTCAACCAGCTGACCGGCGACCTTGAATTCACCTCGCCGCAGACGCTCGTTGCCTTCGCACTCGGCATCACGCTCTTCGTGATCACCCTGTGCCTGAACATCTACGCCCTCTTTATTGTCCGCAAGTACCGGGAGCAGTACGAATGAGCCAGGTCATCTCGGCGCCCGCCGCCACGGCCCGCGCCGCCACACCGCGCCGCGACATCGGCATCAAGCGTCGCTACGCCGCCGAACGTCGCTTCCGCGCCTATGGTTTGGCAGCCATCACCTTCGGCCTGCTGTTCCTCTTCCTGCTGGTCAGCTCCGTCGTCTCGAAGGGCTACACGGCCTTCGAGCAGACCATGATCACCATCCCTGTCGAATTCACCGAGAGCGCGATCGACAAGGACAATGAGCGTGCCACCAACCCGCAGAAGCTGATGACTGCCAACTATCCGGTCGTCGCCCGCAATGCGCTTGCCAAGGTCCTCGGCGTTGACCCGAACGACCGTGCCAGCATGCGCGCTGTCGGCGGCATGCTCTCCGACAGTGTCCGCACCCAGCTGCGCAACATCGTCGTCAACAATCCCTCGGTCATCGGCACCACGCAGCCGGTCTCGCTGCTCGCCCACGGCGATATCGATTCTGCCTACAAGGGGCAGATCGATCTCTCCGTGCCGGAAACCAACCGCAAGGTCTCCGACAAGCAGGTCGGCTGGATGAATCAGCTTGCCGAAAGCGGTGCGCTGGCCGGGCATTTCAACACGGGCATTTTCTTGAACGGCGCCTCCAGCCGTCCGGAAGCCGCCGGCGTCGGCGTCGCCTTCATCGGTTCGCTCTACATGATGCTGATCGTGCTCGTTCTGTCGCTGCCGATCGGTGTCGCCGCCTCGATCTACCTCGAGGAGTTCGCGCCGAAGAACCGCTTCACGGACCTGATCGAGGTGAACATCAACAACCTCGCCGCCGTGCCCTCGATCGTTTACGGTCTGCTCGGTCTTGCCGTCTTCATCAACTTCGCCGGCCTGCCGCGTTCCGCAGCCCTCGTCGGCGGCCTGGTGCTGACGCTGATGACGCTGCCGACCATCATCATCGCGACCCGCGCTGCCCTCAAGGCCGTGCCGCCGTCGATCCGCGCCGCCGCCCTCGGCCTTGGCGCTTCGAAGATGCAGACCGTGTTCCATCACGTCCTGCCGCTGGCCATGCCCGGCATCCTGACCGGCACCATCATCGGCCTTGCCCACGCACTCGGCGAAACGGCTCCCCTGCTGCTGATCGGCATGGTCGCCTTCGTCGCCGATTTCCCGGGCTCGCCGCTGGCGCCGTCCACGGCTCTTCCGGTACAGATCTACATGTGGGCCAACGAAGCCGAGCGCGCCTTCGTGGAACGCACCTCCGGGGCGATCATCATCCTTCTGATCTTCCTCGTCCTGATGAACCTTGGCGCAATCTTGCTGCGCCGTCGATTTGAACGTCGCTGGTAGGGAGTACCCGATCATGAACATGATGAATGAAGCAGCGATCGAAAAGGCAGTGGACCAGAAAATGAACACCGTTCCCTACAAGATGATCGGCAAGGACGTCTCCGTCTACTACGGCGAGAAGCGCGCCCTGTTCGACGTCAACCTGAACATCCGCGAAAACACCGTCACCGCCCTCATCGGTCCGTCGGGCTGCGGGAAGTCGACCTTCCTGCGCACGCTGAACCGCATGAACGACACGATCGACAACTGCCGGGTCACCGGCAAGATCACGCTCGACGCGGACGATATCTACGATCCCAATATCGACGTCGTGGAACTTCGCGCCCGCGTTGGCATGGTGTTCCAGAAGCCGAACCCTTTCCCGAAGTCGATCTACGAAAACGTCTCCTACGGACCGCGTATCCACGGTCTTGCCCGCACCCGCGCCGAGTTCGATGAAATCGTCGCCTCGAGCCTGCAGAAGGCCGGTCTCTGGAACGAAGTGAAGGATCGCCTGCACGAGCCGGGCACCGGCCTGTCCGGTGGTCAGCAGCAGCGCCTGTGCATTGCGCGCGCCGTAGCCGTCAGCCCGGAAGTCATCCTGATGGACGAGCCCTGCTCGGCCCTCGACCCGATCGCCACCGCCAAGGTCGAGGAGCTGATCCACGAACTGCGCACCAACTACACGATCGTCATCGTGACGCACTCGATGCAGCAGGCCGCCCGCGTTTCGCAACGCACCGCCATGTTCCACCTCGGCAACCTCGTCGAGGAGAACGACACGGACAAGATGTTCACCAACCCGGACGACCAGCGTACGCAGGACTACATCATGGGCCGCTTCGGCTGAGGCGGATTGTCCTGCCTGTTGTCACGCGGTTTGAGAGGAAACACCCATGCCCAGCCATATCGTCTCCGTCTATGACGAAGAACTGAAGTACCTTGCCCGCCGCATCTCCGAGATGGGCGGTCTGGCCGAGCAGATGCTCGGCGACAGCGTGCGCGCCCTGATCAACTCGGATGTCGCGCTCGCCCAGAAGGTCATCTCCGATGACGTGATCCTCGACAATGCCGAGCGCGAGATCGGCGAGAAGGCCATCGTCACCATCGCCAAGCGCCAGCCCATGGCCGCCGACCTGCGCGAGATCATGGGTGCGATCCGCATCGCAAGCGACCTCGAGCGCGTCGGCGATCTCGGCAAGAACACCGCCAAGCGCGTCATCGCTGTCGCGACGTCGGGCGTTCCGCGCCAGTTCGCCCGCGGCCTCGAGCACCTGACGGAGCTCACCGCCGCCCAGCTCAAGGAAGTGCTTGATGTCTACGCATCGCGTTCGGCCGAAAAGGCCAACAACATCCGCCAGCGCGATGGCGAGATCGATGCGATCTACACCTCGCTCTTCCGCGAGCTTTTGACCTACATGATGGAAGACCCGCGCAACATCACCTCGTGCACGCATCTCCTGTTCTGCGCCAAGAACATCGAGCGCATCGGTGACCATGCGACCAACATCGCCGAAACCATCTACTACATGACCACCGGCGCCCAGATCGAAGGCGAGCGTCCCAAGGACGATACGACTGCCACGATGCGGGTCAGCGGCGAATAATCCGCCTGCGGGCCCCTTAGGGGGCCTGTTGGCGGGCAGGAAGGAGGAGGCAACATGTTGCCCAGAATTGCAGTGGTGGAAGACGAAGAGGCGCTGAGCGTCCTTCTGCGCTACAACCTCGAGGCGGAAGGTTTCGACGTCGATACCATCCATCGCGGCGACGAGGCGGAAGTCCGTCTCCAGGAACGGCTCCCCGATCTTCTCATTCTCGACTGGATGTTGCCCGGCGTCTCCGGCATCGAACTGTGCCGGCGGCTGCGCCAGCGCGCCGAAACCGAGCGCCTGCCGATCATCATGCTGACGGCACGCGGCGAGGAGAGCGAGCGCGTCCGCGGGCTCGCGACAGGCGCCGACGATTACGTCGTCAAGCCCTTCTCGACGCCGGAACTCATGGCCCGCGTCAAGGCCATGTTGCGCCGCGCCAAGCCGGAACTCCTCTCCTCCGTGCTCAAATGCGGGGATATCGAGCTCGACCGCGAAACCCACCGCGTCCACCGCAAGAGCCGCGAAGTGCGCCTCGGGCCGACCGAATTCCGCCTCTTGGAATTCTTCATGTCCTCGCCCGGCCGCGTCTTCTCCCGCTCGCAACTGCTGGACGGCGTCTGGGGCCACGATATCTACGTCGACGAACGCACCGTCGACGTCCATGTCGGCCGCCTGCGCAAGGCGCTCAACTTTTCCAACATGACCGACGTCATCCGCACCGTCCGCGGCGCCGGTTATTCGTTGGAAGGGTAAGCTTTGCTCAGCATCGCTCCGGCGAGGAACACGGCATCCTGTCCGGTGATCAGCAAAGGCGGTCCGCAAGGTCCGCCTTTTTGCATGCCTTATCCCTGCGAGCCTGCAACCGGCAATGAAAAAGGCGGCCGAGGCAAAGCCTGGCCGCCGCTTTCGAGCAGGGGTGTCCGGCGTCTTACCGAACCCGGCGGCGCTCGGCCGAGGGCTGATAGGCGAGGCGAGCGTGCGCCGTGCAATAGGGGCCGGCCTCGGCGCAGTCATTGCCGCAGAAGTGGAAATCGTCCTTCAGCGGGTCGCCGACGGGCCACTTGCAGGTGCGCTCGGTGAGCTGCGTCAGCACGAGGCGGCGCGTCATCGGCACGACGACGTTGGATGCGGGTACGAAATCTTCCTCGGCAACGAGATCGACTTCGACCTCTTCCTTGAGGACCGTGGCGCCCTGGACGCGCGAGACGGTGCGCGTGGCAACCTTCGAGGCGTAGTTCGGCGCGCGCGGCGGGGCGGTGGTGCGCTTGGTGCGCGGCGCGGCAGCGGCGCTGCCGCCGGCTTTTGCGCGACCGGGGAGGCTGAGGCGATGCACCTTGCCGATTACGGCATTGCGGCTGACGCCGCCCAGTTGCGCAGCGATCTGGCTGGCGCTCAGTCCTTCCGACCAGAGCTTCTTCAGTTTCTCCACGCGTTCGTCCGTCCAGTTCATTCCATTCGTCTCCGCCGGTTCGAGTCCCGTTCGGCGAATCCTTCACCGTGCCCTGAACAGCACAGTCGGAGCGCAAACGCGATAACTCTATGTGGTGACTAGGTCCGCCGCATGCGTCTAGTAATTGACTATTAACCTAGAGACAGGGCGACTCTGTGGCAAGAGTCGGGCGAATCACGCCGAATCGATTTCGCGGTTTTCCCCAACTTGCTTCCCCCGGCGTGGCATTTTTGCAATGGTGCGCAAGGCTCGCGCAAGCTCGCCTCTTTACCTGCCTTCGCCCCCGCAAAACCCCGGTCTTTGTTGACATTGCGGTGCGAGATGGCGATAGTGCGCGCGCCGCCGAAAGGCGGCATTTTTGATTTTTGCGGATCGCAGTCCGGCGCCTCGAATGGCCGCCGCTCAAAGGTCCGGACCACGGCATCAGGAGATGGCAGATGAGCGCCACCGCAGCCCTTTACGACACCTATGCCCGCGCGCCGCTCCGCTTCGAGCGCGGTGAGGGCGTGTGGCTGATCGACGAGGAGGGCAATCGCTACCTCGATTTCGCCGCCGGTGTTGCGGTCAACTCGCTGGGGCATGCCCATCCCCATCTCGTGGAGGCGCTGAAGGCGCAGGCCGACAAGGTCTGGCACCTCTCCAACCTTTATGAAGTGCCCGGCCAGGAAAGCCTGTCGCGGCGCCTGTGTGCCGTTACCTTTGCCGACAAGGTCTTCTTCGCCAATTCCGGCGCCGAAGCGCTGGAATGCGCCATCAAGACCGCGCGCCGCTATCACCATGCCAAGGGCCACCCCGGCAAATTCCACATCATCACCTTCGAAGGCGCCTTCCACGGCCGCACGCTGGCGACGATCGCCGCCGGCGGTCAGGCCAAGTATCTCGAAGGTTTCGGCCCCAAGGCGCCCGGCTTCTACCAGGTTCCCTTCGGCGATATGGCCGCTTTGCGTGCCGCCATCACCGAGGAGACCGCGGCGCTTCTCATCGAGCCGCTGCAGGGCGAGGGCGGCATTCGCCTCGTCAGCAAGGAATTCCTGCGGGAAATGCGCGCGATTTGCGACGAATTCGGCCTCCTTCTGATCTTCGACGAAGTGCAATGCGGCGTCGGTCGTACTGGCAAGCTCTTTGCCCATGAATGGGCCGGCGTCACGCCTGACATCATGGCTGTCGCAAAGGGCATCGGCGGCGGCTTCCCGCTCGGTGCCTGCCTTGCCACGGCGGAGGCCGCGAGCGGCATGGTCGCCGGCACCCATGGCTCCACCTATGGTGGCAATCCGCTCGCCATGGCGGTCGGCAATGCCGTTCTCGATGTCGTGCTGGCCGATGGCTTCCTGGAGCACGTCCGCGATGTCGCGCTCGTCTTCCGCCAGGGCCTCGCCTCGCTCAAGGACCGTTTCCCGGATGTGATCGAGGAGATCAGGGGCGACGGGCTGATGCTCGGCATCAAGGCCAAGGTGCCGAATGGCGATCTCCTGCAGGCGATCCGCGCCGAAAAGCTGCTCGGCGTTCTCGCCGGCGACAACGTGCTGCGCCTCCTGCCGCCGCTCATCACCACCGCCGCCGAGGCGCGCGAAGGTCTGCATCGCATCGAGCGGGCCTGCGAGGCCCTTTCGCAACCGATCCGCGCCCAGGCATTGGCCTGATTTCGCAGCCACACGTTCACCAAGACGGATATCCAACAGCATGGCATCGACCAGACACTTCCTCGACCTTTCCGCCGTCAGCGCCGCCGATCTGCGCACCATCATGGACGATGCGCACAGCCGAAAGCAGGCGACGAAGGCCGGAACGGCGAAGAAGCCGCTGGACGGCAAGATGCTGGCGATGATCTTCGAAAAGCCGTCGACCCGCACCCGCGTATCCTTCGATGTCGGCATGCGCCAGCTGGGTGGCGAGACGCTGTTCCTGTCCGGCACCGAAATGCAGCTCGGCCGCGCCGAAACCATCGGCGACACCGCCAAGGTCCTGTCGCGCTATGTCGATGCGATCATGATCCGCACCACCGATCATCGCCGCCTGATGGAGCTCGCCGAGCACGCCACGGTGCCGGTCATCAACGGGCTGACGGACGATACCCATCCCTGCCAGATCATGGCCGACATCATGACCTTCGAGGAGCATCGCGGCCCCGTGAAGGACAAGACCTTCGCCTGGACGGGCGACGGCAACAACGTGCTGCATTCGCTGATCGAGGGGTCCGCCCGCTTCGGCTACAAGATGCGCATGGCAACGCCCTTCGGCTCGGAACCCTCCGACAAGTTCCTCAACTGGGCCCGCAACAATGGTGGCGACATCCTCTTGATGCATGAGGCTGAGCAGGCCGTCGCCGGCGCCGATTGCGTCGTCACCGACACCTGGGTGTCCATGAACCAGGAACACCGCGCCCGCGGCCACAACATCTTCCAGCCCTATCAGGTCAATGCCGCGCTGATGCAGCATGCCGCGCCCGACGCGCTCTTCATGCACTGCCTGCCCGCCCATCGCGGCGAGGAAGTCACCGACGAGGTGATCGACGGCCCGCAGTCGGTCGTCTTCGACGAGGCCGAAAACCGCCTGCATGCGCAGAAGGCCGTGCTCGCCTGGTGCCTCGGCGCGTTCTGACATTGGCAAGAGGGCCTGGCGGTTCTCCGCTGGGCTGCTGACCTTGCAATTGCCGGGCAACGACCCGATCTAGGGGCCAAACGGTTCCCTTTCGGATGATGGTTGCATCCGATCTCCTTCCGTATAGCTTCACCGTGATCGGCGGCGCGCCTTCCGCGCCGGCCGGAGCGCGGCCATTGATGGGACAAGACTGATGAGCCAGGCAACACCCGCCCTCGGGCAGTTCGATTTCGCAGGCGACGACCATGTCGTGCCGTTTCAGGTAGAGGGGCTCGATGTGCGCGGCCGCGCCGTGCAGCTCGGGCCGATGCTGGACGCCATTCTCGAGCGTCACCGCTACCCTGTGCCCGTTGCCCGGCTGGTGGCGGAAGTCGTGACGTTGACGGTGCTGCTCGGCACCTCCCTGAAGTTCAAGGGAAAGCTGATCATCCAGACCAAGAGCGATGGTCCGGTCGATCTGGTCGTTGCCGATTTTTCGGCCCCGGACAGCGTGCGCGCCTATGCCCGCTTCGATGAGGATGCGCTGAAGGCGGCGCTCGCCGAAGGCCGCGGCGCGCCGGAGCAACTGCTCGGCAGCGGCGTGCTCGCCTTCACCATCGATCAGGGCGCCCATATGCAGCGTTATCAGGGCATCGTGCCGCTGGATGGCGCAACGCTCGAAGAGATCGCCGGCGTCTATTTCCGCCAGTCCGAACAGATCCCGACCAAGGTGCGCCTCGGCGTTGCCGAACTGCTGGATCGCGACGAGCACGGCAAGGCGCGGCATCGCTGGCGCGCTGGCGGCATCGTCGCGCAGTTCCTGCCCGAAGCGCCGGAGCGCATGCGCCAGCCCGACCTTCACGGCGGCGATGGCGACGACCATGCCGATCACGTCGAGGACGATACCTGGGCTGAAGCCAAGACCATGCTGGAGACGATCGATCTCGATGAGTTGACCGATCCGACCGTCGGTTCCGAGCGGCTGCTTTACCGCCTCTTCCATGAGCGGGGCGTGAGGGTCTATCCGCCGCAACGGGTGGAGGACCGCTGCAGTTGCTCGCGCGACCGGTTGAAGTCGGTGCTCTCAAGCCTCAGCGAGGAAGAGATCGCTCACACGATCGAGGATGGCCGCATCTCGGTGACCTGCGAGTTCTGCTCGACGGCCTACCATTTCGAGGCGTCGGAAATCCGTCCGGCCTGAGATAGGTCGCCCCAGGCGCGTCGCTCAGTTGAGCACGCGCACGAGCCCGGGGCTGTCGAGGGAGAAGGCGGGGATGGCGATGTCGAATTGCTCTCCGCTCTCCGCCTCCATGCTGTAATGGCCGAACATGACGCCGGATGGCGTGTCGAGCGGGCAACCGGAGGCGTATTCATAGGTGTCGCCGGGGTTCAGTACAGGCTGCTCGCCGACGACGCCGGGGCCGCTCACTTCGTCCACCTGGCCGTTCTGGTCGGTGATGTGCCAGTAGCGCGAGACCAGTCGAACGGTCAGGTCGGAATGGTTGGCAATCACGATCCGGTAACCCCAGACGTAGCGGCTGTCTTCCGGGTCGGACTGGTCTTCCAGATAGTAGGGTTCGACCACGACTTCGATGTCGCGGGTCAATGCGCGATACATGCCTTCACCTTCCGGAAAGACGACTGTCCAGAAAGACCGACGCTGCGTCGCAATCGTGCCGGCCGATAACGGCGGCCGGCGTTGAGATTGAAAACGGGGCGTGATCCCTGAGCCGGGCCGTCCTTGATGCTGATCGAAGGTAGCGATTGCGGGGGGATTTCGTCAAGGATTCCCGAAGGTTTCACGCGAGATCGGCCCAATCTGGGATATCACGGACATGAAAACGGCCGGTGCTGCGGGCAGCGCCGGCCGTCCTGCTCGTCTGTGCCAAGGCCGTCAGGCCTGAACGTGCTTCAGCGCGGCCGCGAAATCGTCGACGAGATCGTCGCTGTCCTCGATGCCGGCCGAGAAGCGCACCGTGCCGGCGGAAATACCAAGCTCCGCGCGCGCCTCGTCCGAGAGGTTTTTGTGCGTTGTCGTCGCCGGATGGGTGATCAGGCTCTTGGAATCGCCGAGATTGTTGGAGATCTTCACGACCTTGAGGGCGTTCTGCAGAGCAAAGGCGGCCGCCTTGCCGCCCTTCATCTCGAAGGCCACCAGGGTCGAGCCGCCCTTCATCTGTGCGGCCGCGAGGTCCGCCTGCGGGTGATCCTTGCGGCCGGGATAGATGACGCGGGCGATCTGCGGCTGCTCGGCGAGGAAATCGGCGATGCGGCTTGCATTGTGCTGCTGCTGGCGCACGCGCAGCGGCAGCGTCTCTATGCCCTTCAGAAGCGTCCAGGCGTTGAAGGGAGAGAGCGCCGGACCGGTGTGGCGGAAATAGTCGTGCAGGTTCTCGTCGATCCATTCCTTGCTGGAGAGGATGACGCCGCCGAGGCACCGGCCCTGACCGTCAATGTGCTTGGTGGCGGAGTAGACGACCACGTGGGCGCCGAGCTCCAGCGGCTTCTGCAGCAGCGGGGTCGCAAAGACGTTGTCGACAACCACCTTGGCGCCGATCTGGTTGGCGATCTTCGCGACGCCGGCAATGTCCACGAGCTCCAGCGTCGGGTTGGTCGGGCTTTCCAGGAAGAAGATCTTTGTGTTGGGGCGAACCGCCTTTTCCCAGTTCTCCAGCGAGCGGCCGTCGACCAGCGTGAACTCGATGCCGTAGCGCGGCGCCAGCGTCTCCACCACCCAGCGGCAGGAGCCGAAGAGGGCGCGGGCCGCAACGATATGGTCGCCCGCTTTCGCCTGGCACAGAATGGCGGCGCTGACCGCGGCCATGCCGGATGCCGTGGCGCGCGCATCTTCCGCGCCTTCCAGCATGCACATGCGCTTTTCGAACATGTCGTTGGTCGGGCTGCCGTAGCGGGCATAGATGAAGCCGTCCGTTTCGCCCTTGAAGCGCGCCTCGGCCGCTTCCGAGGTGTCGTAGACGAAGCCCTGCGTGAGGAAAATGGCTTCGGATGTCTCGCCGTGGTTGGAGCGCGTGGTGCCGCCATGGACGAGCTGCGTTGCGGGTCTCCAGGTCTTGCTCATGGTCTCGTTGCCTCAAACAAAAAAACCGGCCGCGAATGCAGGCCGGTTTGCACCCGGCCTTTTTAGCTACTTGTTTAACGTGGCTGCAAGCCGGCCGGCCAAATCACCACGGGATAAATTCCCTTACTCTCAAACCCCGGCTTGCGTCAATCAAGCGAGTTTGGTTTTGTCGCGGGCGCCCGGCCTGACGGCCGTTTCCGGCTGCCCGGGCATCGGGACATCGGGTCCCGGAGGGGGCCGCATGACGCGCACGACGGGAATTTTGCCGGACAAGGCGATCGAAGCACTTTTCGCGCGCGGCGCGCTGAAGAGCGAACGTCCGCTGGATGCCGATCAGATCCAGCCGGCGAGCCTCGATCTGCGCCTGGGCGTGAAGGCCTTCCGCGTTCGCGCCAGCTTCATGCCCGGCCCCGGCCATCTTGTCTCCGACAAGCTCGATCGCCTCAGCCTGCATGTGATCGACCTCTCCGAAGGGGCCGTTCTCGAAACCGGCTGCGTCTACATCGTGCCGCTGATGGAAAGCCTGGCGTTGCCCGAGGGCATGTCGGCCTCGGCCAATCCGAAAAGCTCCACCGGCCGCCTCGATATCTTCACGCGCGTCATCACCGACCGGGCCCAGGAATTTGACAAGATCGCGCCCGGCTATGTCGGCCCGCTCTATCTTGAAATCAGCCCGCGCACCTTCCCGATCGTCGTGCGCCGCGGCTCCCGCCTCTCGCAGATCCGCTTCCGCATCGGCCACGCCCTGCTGGCGGAAGAAGAGGTTTCGGCGCTCCACAAGAGCGACATGCTGGTCGCCGCCGAGCAGCCGAACGTCTCGGGTGGTGGCATCGCACTCTCCATCGATCTTGAGGGGCGCGGCAGCGATGGCCTGATCGGCTATCGCGGCAAGCACCACACGGCCGTTATCGACGTCGACAAGAAGGCCGAGCACGGCATCCACGATTTCTGGGAGCCGCTCTACGATCGCGGCCGGCGTGAACTGATCCTCGACCCCGACGAGTTCTACATCCTGGTCTCCCGCGAAGCCGTGCATGTGCCGCCGCTCTATGCGGCCGAGATGACGCCCTTCGATCCGCTGGTCGGCGAATTCCGCGTCCACTATGCCGGCTTCTTCGATCCCGGCTTCGGCCACGTCGCCTCCGGCGGGAGCGGTAGCCGTGCGGTGCTGGAAGTGCGCAGCCACGAGGTGCCCTTCATCCTCGAACACGGCCAGATCGTCGGCCGCCTCGTCTACGAACACATGCTGGAGCGCCCGCAAAGCCTCTACGGCCTCGGCCTCGGCTCGAACTACCAGGCGCAGGGCCTCAAGCTCTCCAAGCATTTCCGCAGCGAGGACGCCTAAGGCGCGGGCAGCGCTCGCGTCTTGACAGCGCTGCTGCCCTGAGAGATTGTCCGCCCGCTGGCGGCACATGCTGCTGCGTCGGCGGGTATGATGTAATGGTAGCCTGTCAGCTTCCCAAGCTGAACGCGCGGGTTCGATTCCCGCTACCCGCTCCACCATTTTATAGTCATTCGTCAGAGGACGGTCATTCGCCGGCAGTCGGCTCCTGCATCGCCCTTGTCGGCATGTGCGGCGTCTTGTTCCAGACGAACGGGCGGCGGTAGAGCTCGCCCACGGCGCGCCAGGCCGCTATCGATATCAAGAGCCAATAGACCGGAAGCCACCGCCACGCGCTTCCAACCTTGCGCCGCTCCCTGGGACCCATGGGGCTGAAGCCGAGGGAGAGCAGCGCGGCGTAGCTGCCAGCCATGTTGACGAGATCGATGGCCGCCAGCAGTTGGGACATGGGATGGGAAAGAAACGTCGGATCGAGGCTGTAGCAGATCGGTATCGATAGGGCAAAGACCAGCATCAGCGGGTGGATGAGCGCCGAAAACAGCATGCCCGAGATCATGATGTGGACGCTGAGACTGGCGCCGGGGCCCATGTCGCGCCACAGGCGACCCGGGGCGCGCATCATTACCAGCCAGGTCTGCAGCCAGCCCTTGAACCAGCGAACGCGCTGTGGCTGCCAGACTCGCCAGCTTGTCGGCGCGTCCTCGAGTGTCGGGAGGCTGATCATTCCCGTGCGCCAGCCGAGACGATGGAGACGCAGGCCAAGATCCGCGTCCTCCGTCATGTTGAACGGGTCCCAGCCGCCGGCCTCCCGCAGCGTATGGGTGCGGAAATGGTTGGAGGTCCCGCCAAGCGGCAAGGGCAGGCCGCGCGCTGCCAGCATGGGGAGCAAACGGCGAAACAGGCCGGCATATTCGAGCGCGAAATTTCCGCTCAGCCAGTGTGCATCGGCATTGGCGATAACAAGAGGCGCCTGCAGGCAGGCGAGCCGGTCGGGCGAGGCGCGAAACGTCGCCGCTGCCTCGCGCAGTTGCTGCGGATGCGGCCTGTCTTCCGCGTCATAGACCGTGAGGAACTCGCCGCGGGCGCCCGCCAGGGCAAAGGAGAGCGCTTTCGGCTTGGTACGGGGCAGGGCCGGCGGCATCTCGACGACCTCGTAGGCAGGACCAAGCGAAAGCGCCCGCAGCGCCTCAAGCGTCTCGGTATCGTCCGCCTCGCAGATGAGCTTGATATCGAGGCGGGAGACCGGCCAGTCCAACTGATCGAGGGCCGCAACCAGTTGATGGCAGACCGCGGCCTCCTTGTAGAGCGCCACCATCACCGTATAGACCGGCAGGGCCTCCTCTTCGAGCCGTGCCGGCGGGCGGGCGCTCGGCCGGGCGCGTTCGCTCATGCTTGTCAGCGCCGACAGGCGCAGCAGGAGATGGCTGAGATAGAAGACGGAGAGCAGGAGATGCAGGATGGTCTGCGCCTCGCCCGGGGCGAGCGCCAGACAGATCAGCAGGTTGGCGGCCAGAAAGCCGATCAGGAAGGCCTGCGGCCCCGCCAGGACGATGCGGGCGCTGATGTCCCGGTCGCGCTCGAAGAGCCGGCCGACCGTCTCCCTGAGCCGACGGGCCGCTCCGGCTTTCCAGACAGCACGGCGTATGGCCGTTGGCGTGGTGATGCCGAGGCTTGCCCTCAGCTCCGGCAGCCTTTCCATGCGCGCAGCGAGCTCGGCGCTCCTCGCCAGTGTCGGCACGATCCAGGTGCGCGGCGGGCGGACGGGGTGATGACAGCGCAGGATTTCCGGGCGCACGAGCTGCGTGTCGAGCCACGCTGCGTCATGGACCGTGGCGGGGTCGATCTCGGCGGCGAAGGGAAGATCGAGCCGCTCGGCGAGAACCTCGTAGTAGACCGTTTCGGAAATGGCGCCGCTGGCCAGCAGTTCCTGCTCGATGCTGGTGCCGTTGCGCGCCGCCAGCGCCGCCATGCGGCCAAGCAGCGGCTTGCCGATCCCGAAACTCATGAGAATGCGCAACTCGCCCGCAAGAGTCGGAGGGATCGAGAAGACGGGGTCTTCCGGATCAGTGCGGTGTTTGCCCTGTATGAGACCATCCTCCGGGCCGGTAGCCAGAAACGCTTCAACCGGGTAATCTTCGCCCTGCATGCGTTACCGTCACCCCGAAAGGGTGCGCCCCGTTTCCTGTGCCCGAAGTCAAAATGAGTGAATCAACCCTTGCGCGCATCCCTAAGAATTAACTGGATTTCGAAGATTCTCATGCTCATCGTTGCACTCGGTTGTGCCGATGCACGTGCCGAGGTATCGAAGCCCGTCTTTCCGCTGCTGTTCGATGCGCGCGAACGCATTGCCAGCCCCGACCTGACAGGCCTGAAGCGCCTGCGTTTCCTGACGACGGTCGATTTTCCGCCGTTCAACTTCATCGACGCATCGGGAAAGCTGTCCGGCTTCCATATCGATCTTGCCCGCGAGATCTGCCGGGTCCTTGCGATCGAGGATCGGTGCCAGATCCAGGCGGTGCCGTTCGATGAGTTGCAATCGGCGCTTGATCGCAGCGAAGGGGAAGCTGTAATCGCTGGCCTGTCGGTGCAGCCGGAACTCAGGCAGAAATATGCGTTCTCCCGACCCTTCATGCGCCTGCCAGCGCGCTTTGCGACGGCTGCGACGATCACCTCGCTGAAGGACCTCTCCGGCCAGCCGGTGGGCGTCGTTGCGAGCACGGTGCATGAAGCGATGGCAAAGGTATTCTTCCCGGATTTGTGGCTCACACCCTTTCCGGATCGTGCCGCCATGCTGAAGGCGCTTGCCGATGGCAGCCTGAAGGCCGCCTTTGCCGATGGCGTGCAACTGTCCTTCTGGGTGGATGGCGCCGAGGCAAAAGGCTGCTGCCGGCTTCTCGACGGCGCCTATTTCTCGCAGCGGTTCCTGGGGGAGGGGCTGACGGTGATGACGCGCAAGGCCGATCCGCTGCTCAATCAGGCGATCGACCACGCCCTGCTCGATCTGTCCCGCTCCGGCCGGCTGGAAGAACTGTACCTGCGCTATTTCCCGAACGGTATTTATTGAACCGGTCAGCGACGAAAGCGCGCCATGGCGCCGCGCTCGATGGCCGCACAGGTCAGCTTGTCGAGACCGAGCCGGTCCCGCAGCAACTGCAGAAAGCGGATTTCCTCGCCGCGAATGGCAAGGTCGGCAGCCGCGACTTCCACGGCCAGCGCATAGGCCGTATCGGCAAGCCGCGACGGCAATGCCTCGCGGATCACCTCCAGCACGATGTCCAGCCCTTCAGGACCGGAGAGCATCAACGTGCACTCCCGCGCGATGGCGACGAGCCGCTCGGTGTCGAAGCCGTCGAAGACCGGCAGCGACTGGGCAAGCCGCCCGATGCGCGAAAGTTCCGCATCGCTGATGCTGGCATCCACGGCCGACATGGTCACCATCGCATAGATCAGGGCATCATGGGTATCGAGACGGGTGGGCATGAAAAGGGTCCGTAAGTGGTGGGCCGGCCGCAAGAGGGCAGGCGGGGATTTAAGGTGGCAAGGGGCGGTATGGTCCCCCAAGCGCGCGTGGCCTGACAGCGCCCGCGCCGCGATCATTTGGGTGGCGAGAAAGCCGGTTGCAAGGCCGTGCGTTGGCCCCGCCGGCGGTGCAAGATGGGGCGCAGGGCGTCAGGGGCCGCCGCCTTGTCGTAAGCCTACTGCTCTGCCGTCGCGGCGGCCCCGGCCAGCGGCAGGGCGTCCAGCGGTTCGGTCAGCTCCGGCGTTGTGGCCACATCGGCGACGGGGCCGGGCAGATCAGCGGGCTTATCTTGCGGCGGTGTCGTGGCAAAAAGGCCGAGGCCCTTCCGGCGGGCCGAATCGGTGAGCGCCGCATAGGTGGAGCCGGCCGCCGCTTCCGCCCAGCCCTGTTCGGCCAGCCAGCGGGCGGGATCCTCGCCCGCGACGGTGCAGCTTGCCTCGATGGAACCGGTCCATTCCGCGCGCGGCACGCTGCAGACCATGGCTCGCGCCCTCAAATAGTTGCGAAAGGCGAGCTTGGCCGCCTTGCCGCAATCCCAGGTGCCGCCGGCGCTGTCGCAGCGACGGTCGTCATCAAGGCCGTCGATCCCTGCAAGGCGGATTTCGCGGGCCCCAAACCGTATATGCCCGGCGGCCAGAACGACGGGACGGCGCAGGACGAGGCTGCGGGGCTTGCTTTCCGTCTGCTGGGTGTCGGGCGTCAGGGCCGGTAGCCGTTCCAATGGCTTACCCTGCACATCGGCGGGCAGGGAAAAACCGGCTGGATCCACGGTGCGCACGGCAGCCACGGGCGTGCCGTTGTCGCTGGCGGCGGGCGCGGCGTTGGCGCCATCGCTGCCGGGCGTTTCGAGTGGCGTTCCCGGCGTGACCGAGGGGCTGGTGGCCGGTGTCTCTCCGGCATTCGGGAAGGACGGCACCATTTCGTCCGTCTCCGTCAGTTCCGCTTCCCCCGGGATGTCCAGCGTCATGTCGGGCGTTTCCAGCTGGAAACCGGCTGCCGGCTGGCTGTCGCGCCCCCGGATGGCGGCCGCACCGCCGGAGAGAACGGCAAACCACACGCCAAGCGCGATGGCGGCGCCGAGAAGCGAAAAAAGCCGGCCCTGCATGCCATCGTCTCCTACTGGCTTGCCCAAATGATCCGGGCGATCCAATCGATGTCCCCGCTCTCGAATGTGCGGTTGGGGTGGTTGGGATTGAGCGAGAGCAGTTCGATGCCGCGCAGGGTCTGGCGGGCCAGCACTTTTGCCATCACCTCGCCGTCGCGCGTCTTGACGACGACGCGGTCGCCGCGCCGCACCTGCGCACCGGGATCGACGATCAGCACGTCGCCGTCCCGGTAGAGCGGCATCATGCTGTCGCCCTGGATTTCCAGCGCGTAGACCCCGCCGGTGCGCCCGGGGCCGGCCGGAAACTCCACCATGTCCCAGCCCTGGCCGGCCGGGAAGCCGCCATCATCGAAGAAGCCGCCGGCGCCCGCCTGCGCAAAGCCGAGCAGCGGGATGGAGCCCGGCTGCGGAGGGAAATTGCCCTCCGGCAGGCTCCCCGGCGGGCGTCCTGGCCTCAGAAGCTCCAGAAACTGCTCGATCGTCGAGCCGGTTGCATCCAGAACCTTGGCGATCGATTCCGTCGATGGCCAGCGCTCGCGCCCATCCGTCGATTGCCGCTTCGATTTATTGAAGGTCGTCGGGTCAAGGCCGGCCCGCCGGGCAAGCCCCGACGGCGACAGACGATGCCGCTCGGCAAGCGCGTCGAGGGCGCGCCAGATCGCATCATGTGAGAACATCGTCGTTTTCCGGCCAGATATTGCGGGCATCTCCAAACGCCCGGCGATGCGGGAAATTAAAGCATGGGGACGCAGGAGTAAAGCAGTTGAGGAAAATAATCCTGCATTTCTGTGCTGATTCTGTGGTGCGGCTAGGAGGAAAATCCGGTGGCAAGCGCCGATCCTGCCAGCGTTGCGGAAAAGGCGAAGAGTGCGACAGCCGCCCCGCGCCGCAGGAGATGCGGGCGCATGGTCGCCGCACCGAAATGGCTGAGCTTGCGCCCCACAAAAACCCATAGCGCACCGACCGAGACGACCATCAGGGCCAAGAGAAAAAGCCTCATGATGCGGCCTTCCGGCGTCCCGTCCGGCACGAGCACGAGACCGAACATCAGACCCTTGGGATTGAGGAGCGTGGTGAGGAAGAGCGTGCGGGCGGTGATGCCGTGCAGCGGTTCCTGCCCCGGGCGGCCCGAAAGCCAGAGGCGAAGGCCGATGACGAGCAGCCAAAGGGCGGCCCCGCCCTTCAAAAGCAATGCTGCCACCGGATGATGATCGCCGATCAGCGGCGCAAGCAGGCTCAGTGGCACAACGACGGCGAGATAGCCGCAAAGCTCGATCGGCAAGAGCCGAAGCGCTGCGCCCAACTGTCTCTCCGCGCCGGCCAGGGCCAGCATCGTGTTGGTCGGTCCGGGCGTTGCCAGGAGGAGAAGAACGGCGAGGCAAAAGGCGGCAAGGCTCATGGCGACAGTCATCGAAAAACCGGCCCCTTCTCAGGGCCAGTGGTGGCAGGATGACGTTCGATAGCATCGGCCGCGCCGCCGCCGCCTTGCGCAAGGTCAACGACGCGGCGTTCGCCTCTCGGGCTGTCAGGCGCCCATGGTCGTTGCTTGTGCCTTATTCCACGAGTTCGATCGTTTCGGTCTCGCCGCCCGTGCAGGTGTAGCAGCAATCCTCGCAGCGCTCGGCATTGTCCGGTCCGGTGCCCCAATAGGTGCCCTTGTCACCCGAAATCCACGCGCCGTAGCAGATCTTTTCGCCCTCGTCGCAGGAGAGCGGAATCTGCTTGGTCTCGCCATCGTCGAGATAATAGACCTCGCCATTGCCCGGCCAGACATGGTCGCGGTCCTGGCTGTAGAGTTCGACCTCCAGCGCATTCGGATGGCTGTTGCGCATCATGAAGGTCACGTCGGCGGCCCCCGCCGCGCCGGCCGCAAAGCCGGAAAGCACGAGCGCCATGGTCACGCGACGGGCAAAGGCTGATGCGACAGTGATGGTTCGTATTGGCATGGTTTCTCCCTCTGCGGCGCACCCCTGCGCCGGACGGTCAGTTTACGAAGGGGCGGGGGCGGCGCAAAGGGGGGAGTGGCCGCAAACGGGGCGCAGAGCGATCATCTTTGGTGCCTTTTGATCCTGCTCGGCACGCCTGCCTCGAACGCGCCTCTTCCTGTCAAACCGCAGGGTGCCGACCCCGACGCAGCGCATCGAAAGATCCCTACGCACCGAGATGCTTGTAGAAGAACGTGGTGTCGCAGGAGCGCCCGTCCGGCATCAGAGCGTAATGCGGAATGACGCCGACGCGGATCCACCCCAGCCGCCCGTAAATGGCCTCGGCCGGCTCGCCGGTGGCCGTGTCAAGCACGAGAACGGTCTTGCCATGACAAAGCGCCGTTTGCTCGGCAAAGTCCATCACGCGCCGGGCAAGGCCAAGGCCGCGCGCGCTGCGATGGACAAGCAGTTTCTTGATGTCGGCCCGGTGTGGCTGGTTGGGCGGCATCTTCAGGCCCACCTGCACGGTGCCGACGATCTCTCCGCCGATGCGCGCCGCGATCAGCGCCACCGCATCCTCCTCGACCGCCTCCGCAACGCCCTCCCAGAAGGGCAGCGCCGCATCCGGCGGAAAGGGCGTCATGAAGCCGAGCGACGCACCGCCCTCGACGCAATCGGAGAGGATATCGCAAAGGGCGGGCATGGCCGCGCGCGCGCCCTCTGCGTTCAAGCGCTCGACAAGGATGTCTCCGGGGGCAGGGCTGGCAGGTCGGGTCATCGATGGGTCCTCTCGCGTCAGCCCGGTTTGCGGTTCAGCACGACGATGTAGCGGGCCGGCATCGTGTGCGGATTGTGAAAGGCATGCGGCTCGCAAAGCCGCATGAACAGGCAGTCGCCGGGCTCCATGGCATGGACCGTGCCGTCCGCCGTCATCTCCAGCCGGCCCTCGATCAGCCAGATATGCTGCGTGACGCCGGCATCGGCCGGCTGCCGGTCGAAGGACACGCGCGCGCCCGGCGGAAAGATCACCTCCACCAGATCGATCGCAGAGCCACCCGCCTCGGTCGAAACCTGCCGCCGCAGATAGCCGGTCTGAGGGTCGCGCCATACCGGCTGCGCGTCGCGGCGCCGCAGCGGCGAGGCGGTGGTATCCTGCTGAAAAGCAAAGAAGCGCGACAGCGTAGTGCCGAGCGCGCTGCACAGGCGCGCCAGCAGTTGCGCCGTCGGGCTCGCCTCGCCGCGCTCGATGCGCGAGATCATGGCGCGGCTGACACCCGACTGCGCCGCCAGCGCATCGAGCGTCAGGCCGCTTTCGCTGCGCAGCGATTTGAGCCGTGTGCCAATGGCCGTGTCCATCGGGTCTTCAACATTTTCCATTTTAATAGAAAATACCTCCCGCATAATGGAGTCAAGGCACCCGAAAATGGATCGAAAATGCGCTGCTGAGACGCGATCTCAGCGGGCATACAACTTAAGATGCGGATAGTGTTGCGAGAGAGCTGATTCGCCGGGGGAGGGCGAGGGCCCCGCATGAAAACCCATTTCTCGACCTATGTTCCGGTCGCCGGCATCATTCTTTCAATGGTCTGCGTCGCGCTCGGCAATGGCATGATGTTCGCCTACGTGCCTTTCGTGCTGGCGCAAACCGGCGCGCAGTCCTGGGCTGCCGGTGCGGCCATCACCGCTGTCGCTTTCGGCGGTCTCGTCGGCTGCCTGCTTGCCGGTCCCATCATCCGCCGCGTCGGCCATGCCCGGGCGTTTTCCTGTTCCATGGCAATCGTCATCATCGCCGCGGTGCTGGTGGCAGCCGGCGTTCATCCCATCCTGTGGATCATCGCGCGCGGCCTCTATGGCGCTGCCGGCAACATGAATTTTGTCATCACCCAGAGCTGGCTGAACAGTGCATCCGAAAACGCCTGGCGCGGCCGGATCATGTCGGTCTTCTACATGGCCTATATTCTGGGGCTCGGCCTCGGTGCCTGGTGCTTCGCGCTCGTGCCGGCTGAAGGCAATATGGCGCCGATCATCACCATCCTCTTCACCGCCTTTGCTTTGCTGCCGATCGGCCTGACGCGCCTGCCCAATCCACCGCCGCCGGCCGGCGTTTCCATTGATTTTCCAATGGTCTGGAAGAATGCGCCCGTCGCGCTTGCCGGTGTCATGGCCGCCGGCGGCCTCTCCATGGTGGTGCAGGGCTTCACGCCGATCTACGCCGCAAGCTCCGGCGCCAGCCAGGATCAGGTGGCGCTTCTGATGTTCCTCATGCAGTTCGGTCTGCTCTTCGTGCAGCTTCCGCTGGGCATGCTCTCCGACAGTTTCGACCGAAGGCAGGTGCTGCTCGGCACGCTGGTTCTCATCCTCGTCGCCGGCATGGGCACTTTCGGCGTCTCTCTCTCCAATTTCATTCTTCTCGCCGCCGTCTTCGCGCTTCTGGCCGGCGCTGTCGAGTCGATCTATTCGATCGCCAATGCCCATGCCAACGACCGCACCGAGCCTGACAAATTCGTGCCATTGACGTCCACGCTGCTGATTGCCTGGTCGGTTGCGGCAACACTGGTGCCGCTGGCCGTGACCGTTCTGACGCCCAGCCTCGGGCCGCAGACCTTCCTCTACGCCGCCCTTGGCGTTGCCTTCCTCTACGCGGTCTTCATCATCTACCGCCTGCAGAAGCGTCCGGACTGAGGGAACCGCTGCAAAGCCTGCATTTCCCGCTTTGCCACAGGCGGGGGCACTGCTATATGCGCGAGCCATGAGCACCAATCCGAACCGCACGCCCCTCGACCACATCAGAAACTTCTCCATCGTCGCCCATATCGACCACGGGAAGTCGACCCTTGCCGACCGTCTCATCCAGTCCACGGGCGGCCTCGCCGACCGCGAGATGAGCGAGCAGGTGCTCGACAACATGGATATCGAGCGCGAGCGCGGCATCACCATCAAGGCCCAGACCGTCCGCTTGCACTACAAGGCCAAGGACGGCGAGACCTATGTCCTGAATCTCATCGACACGCCCGGCCACGTAGACTTCGCCTACGAAGTCTCGCGCTCGCTGTCGGCCTGCGAAGGCTCGCTGCTGGTCGTCGATGCCTCTCAAGGCGTGGAGGCCCAGACGCTCGCCAACGTCTACCAGGCCATCGACAACAACCACGAGATCGTCACCGTCCTCAACAAGATCGACCTGCCGGCCGCCGAACCCGACCGCATCAAGGACCAGATCGAGGAAGTGATCGGCATCGACGCCTCCGAAGCTGTGCTGATTTCCGCCAAGACCGGCCTCGGTATTCCCGACGTGCTGGAAGCCATCGTGACCAAGCTGCCCGCGCCGAAGAGCCAGGGCGGCGAGGATGCGCCGCTGAAAGCGCTGCTGGTCGACAGCTGGTACGACACCTATCTCGGCGTCATGGTTCTCGTGCGCATCATCGACGGCGTGCTCGTCAAGGGCCAGACCATCCGCATGATGGGCACCGGTGCGAAGTACCAGATCGAGCGTGTCGGTGTTCTGACGCCAAAGATGGTCGCCAAGGACGCGCTCGGCCCGGGCGAGATCGGCTTCATCACGGCCTCGATCAAGGAAGTCGCCGATACCCGTGTCGGCGACACGATCACCGACGACCGCAAGCCGACCGCAGAAGCCCTGCCGGGCTTCAAGCCGGCCCAGCCTGTGGTCTTCTGCGGCCTTTTCCCGGTCGATGCCGCCGATTTCGAAGAGTTGCGCTCGGCCATGGGCAAGCTGCGCCTCAACGACGCCTCCTTCTCCTTCGAAATGGAAAGCTCGGCGGCGCTCGGCTTCGGCTTCCGCTGCGGCTTCCTCGGCCTGCTGCATCTGGAAATCATCCAGGAGCGCCTCAGCCGCGAATTCGACCTCGACCTCATCGCCACCGCGCCCTCGGTCGTCTACCAGTTGACGATGACGGATGGCACCCAGAAGGAGCTGCACAACCCGGCCGACATGCCGGATGTCGTGAAGATCGAGGAGTTCCGCGAGCCCTGGATCAAGGCGACCATTCTGACGCCGGACGATTATCTCGGCGGCATCCTGAAGCTCTGCCAGGAGCGCCGCGGCATCCAGACCGAGCTGACCTATGTCGGCAGCCGCGCCATGCTGACTTACGAACTGCCGCTGAACGAAGTGGTCTTCGACTTCTACGACCGCCTGAAGTCGATCTCCAAGGGCTATGCCTCCTTCGACTACAACCTCTCGGACTATCGCGAGAGCGACCTCGTCAAGCTGTCGATCCTCGTGAACAGCGAGCCGGTCGACGCGCTCTCCATGCTGGTGCACCGCTCCGCCGCCGACCGGCGTGGCCGCACCATGTGCGAGAAGCTGAAGGAACTGATCCCGCCGCACATGTTCCAGATACCGATCCAGGCCGCCATCGGCGGCAAGGTCATCGCCCGCGAGACCGTTCGGGCGCTGCGCAAGGACGTGACCGCCAAGTGCTACGGCGGCGACGCCACCCGCAAGCGCAAGCTTCTGGAAAAGCAGAAGGAAGGCAAGAAGCGCATGCGTCAGTTCGGCAAGGTGGAAATCCCGCAGGAAGCCTTCATCGCCGCCCTGAAGATGGGCGACGAATAGGCTTTTCTGTGCCGGTGGCTGAGTCTATCATCGGAGCGTAGCAGAAGGAGGCGTTCCGATGGTTGTGCATGCAACACGCAAGTCCGCGACGGTATCGATCGATAGCCGCCTGCTGATGGAGGCGCGCGACCTGAAAATTGACCCGTCGATAGCCGCTGAAGATGGCTTGGCGCGGGCGATCAAGGCGGAGAAGGAACGGCTCTGGCTGATTGAAAACGCGGACGCTATCAGGGCGGCCAATGAGTATGTGGAGAAGCATGGATTGCCTCTCGCCAAATACCGTCAGTTCTGATGCGCCGCTTCCAGGTTTACCGTATGGGTGAAGATGGAACGCTGGCGCTCGACCTGCAGTCCAATCTCCTCGGCGGCCTTGAAACGCGGGTTGTCGCGCCACTCGTTCTCGCCGCAGACGTATCGAAGCTCGTGAGCCGGCTCAATCCACGCTTCACCATCAATGGAAGCGTCTATGTGATGATGACGGAGTTTCTCACGGCGGTACACATGCGCGAGATCGGTGAAACGGTCGCCGATCTGTCCGGCCGTGCCGACGACATCGTCGCCGCCACGGATTTCCTGTTCCAGGGCTTCTGACCGCCCGTTGCCGGTCGTCGCTCAGTTCGCCGGCTTCTCGATCTTCGCGCTGCAGGTGCCCATCGCGCTGTCGAAGGCCGCATCGGTCGGCTCCAGCGTGCCCGTGTCGATCTGGATCGGGCGATAGGGCGGCACTTCCTGGTTGGCAGGCTGCACCTGTGTCAGGCGGTAGCAGCCGACATAGACCGTCTCCTTGCCACCCTTCTCGGTCGCCTTGATGGCGACGGGAACGGAGATGTGGATCGAGCCGGCGGCGCCTTCGCTCTCGCTTTCGCCGGTGCGCACCACGACCTCGACCGTATTGGCGTAACCCGCCTTGAACTCTTCGAGCTTCGGTGCGGTCTGCGGATCATTGTAGCTCCAGGCGCGCAGATATTCCTGCCTGTTCACCGCATTGTAGAGCGAAACGATGACGCGCTCGGCCGAAGAGCGGTCGTCGATAAAGTCGCTTCCCGGTGCCTGGGCGGCGGCAGGTGCCGCGGCGATGAGGAGGGGCAGGGCAAGAAGGCGGTTCAGGAATTGGCGCAAGACGGGGTACTCCGGTGTCCGTGGGAGAGCGTCAGATAGGGCGACCGCCATAAACGGGAAGGGCGCTATCGCGTGGGCGTGGACGTCCAGGCCTCGATCCTGTCGGCGGCGCCATCCTTGCCCTTGATGGCCGAATAGAAACCATCGGCCTTGATAGCCTGCCAGTCTCCGGTGCCGCCGTCCGGCCAGAGAATGCGGATGTCGGCGGATGTCGCATCGCCGAGACCGAAATGATGCCAGCCCGAAATGCCGCTGGCATGGCCGCCGCCGACCGTCACCTCGCGGCGTTGGACCGTGTCGCCGCGCCGGATCTCGATCCATGATCCCACCGCATCACGGTTCGCCCCGTCCTGAGAGAGCCGGATCTCGACGAAGTGTCCGGCCCTTTCCGTGGCGTTGCGCCACAGCTCGGCCGGCCCGGACTGGTTGACGACGACGAGGTCGAGCAGGCCATCAAGGTTGAGATCCACCAGCGCGGCGCCGCGCCCCGAAAGCATGCTGGCGACGCCGGCCTTGTCTCCGCTTTCCAAGAACGTCCCGTCGCCTTTCTGGAGGAGCAGGTTGTTGGGGTCCTTCAGCGCAAAATCCGGCATCTTCGACACATTGCCCTTGGCAACGAAAAGATCGGCGCGCCCGTCATTGTTGACGTCGGCAAACTGCGCATGCCAGGCCGTGCTCGGCCGCGTCTCCCCGCCGGTATAGGGGCGGTGGGCCGTGACGCCCTTGGCGAGCGCCACGTCCCGGTAGACGGGTTGGGGTGTGCCCTCCGGATCGACCTTGGCCAGTGTCTGCAGCTTGTTGTCGGCCATGGATGTCAGAAAATATTCGGGAAAACCGTCGCCGTTGAGGTCGGTGCTTGCAATGCCCATCCCCCAGATCTTCAGCGTCTTCCAGCCTTCCTGGTGCGTGTAGAGCGCCGGGTCCCGGCCGGGTTCGACGTGCCAGAGCTGCTCCTCTCCGCCCTTGTAGTATTCGCGGTCGTTGGACACCCTAAGCGCCGGCGTCCCGGATCGGTTCCAGTCGGTAAAGAGCATGGAGAGCGGGCAATAGGACGGCTTGAGCGGCATGGGAGGCCCAAAACGTCGCGTGCCGTCCGCAGCCGGGCGGTGCAGCCAGTTGTCCGTACACGAACCCCAGGGGTGAAGATCCTCGTAGCGATCGATATAGTTGCCGATGGCGATGGTCGGGAAGGATGCACCCTTTTCCCACGTCGCCGCCAGCGCCGTCGACCAGCCATCGCCGCCCTCGAAACCCCAGGCCTTATTGGCGCGCTCGAACCGGCAGCCACCGAGGCCGCGCATGGCGACGTTCTCGCCGGAGCGCAGCAGCACGACATCCAGATGGCCATCGCCATCGATATCGAGCGGATATGCGCCGGTGACGGCGTCGAGCTCCAGGCCGCTCCGGCTCTGCTCGAAGGAGAGCGGGCTGCCATGCGAACTGCGGTTCTGGTAGAACTTTGCCGGGACAGCCCCGCCTGGCAGAAGCAGGTCGTCAAATCCGTCGCCATTGCAATCGAAGGCAGCCACGCCGCCGCCGACCATATATTCCCACTCGCCGGTGTAGGTGCTGTCGATGCCGGCCTGCCGGGTCTCGTCGATGAAGTGCGGCACGAGAGGGCCATCCTCGGCGCGTGCCGCACCGGCCGAAACGGCGAGGACGCTGAAAAGGACAAGCGTTCGGCGCATCGCCATCAACCCCGCATCGTGAGGCGCGCCGCATAGGCGCCGATGCAGCGCCCCTGCTCCAGCCCGCGGTCGATCGCCGAACGGAAATGAATGCCGCCATAAAGGCGTGAGATGCCGGCCTCCTCGGCCGCCGCGCGGAAGGAGGCGTAGTGCCGCGGCGCGATCCCGTCGGCGACATGCGTGGCATCGTCGAAACTGAAAGTCTCGCCGAACACCTGGGTCAGCACGACTTCGGCCGCGCCCGACTGGGTCGAATGTCCGCTCGGATATTCGGGGAAGGGCGGCGTGTTGAGAATGGGTTCGAAGCCGGGATCCATGACCTTGCGGATGTAGGTGATCGGCCGGATGAGGTCATAGCGGTACTTGGCATCCCAGCAGCCGATGAAGGCATCGGCGAGCGTGATGCCGAGGCGGGCGAGGACCTCGAAAATCTGCACCGCATCCAGCCGGTCGCGCTCGGCGATCTGCATCGCGATCGACAGCCAGTGCCCCGGCGGTGTCGGCGACAGCATCGGGTCATCGGACCAGAAACGGGCAATGGCGCGCTGCTCCGGCGTCAGGGTCTTCACCGCATCGCGCACCTCTTCCGCCTCCCTGTAGAAAGCCGAACCGGGTGACTCGCTATAGTCCGGCGGCGGCGGCAGGCCACAGGTCTTGCCCGAGGGCGTTGCAAAGCTGCGATTGTTGCCCCAGCCCGGCAGGAGCGGCATTTGCTGCTGCTGTACAAGGCTCGTCGGCGTCCAGCGTCCCGGCTCGCGGGACAGCGCGTAGGTGAGGGGAAAACCCATATTCTCAACCACCGCGCCGCCATCCGTCATCGACCAGGTGAGAATGTGGTCCGCAACGGTCTCACCATGCGCAATGCCGGCCGCGACGGCCTGGGGATCGGCGCCTTTCGCCACCCGCGCGGTCAGTCGCGCCGTCATCTTGCGGATGGCCCGTTGTCCCGTCGGCCCGGTGTTGGAGAAGAAGTGCCCGACGGCGGCGGCAAGCGCGGCATTCAGCATCGCCGTCTCGTCGCAGGCGCGCGTGGCATCGGGCGCTGGAGAGGCCGTCAGTCCGTTCAACTGGCCCGCCAAGGAGACGAGACCCGGCTGCGTGGCGGCAAGCGCTTCCCAGCCCGTGACGCCGAGATAGGCAAAGGCCCGGCTGGCGACGGGCGGCGAATAGGTCGGCGTATGCCGGACGAGTTCCAGCACCAGCCTGTACCAGGTGAGGATCACCTCGCTTGCCGCAAGGCGGTCTTCGGCGCGCGCCGTGCGCGGAGCGAAGACGGTGCCCGGCCGTGAAGCAAAATCAAGGCCTGCGGCCGCTGCCAGAAGGCCGCCACCGAACTGTCGCCGGCTGATCATTCCCATGAAATCCTCCCCAAGATCCCGTCCACCGATAGACCATGATCATCGACAGGCTTCAAGGGGCAGCGTTTGTCGGTAGGGAGTTACGCTTTGCCGGACACGAAAAGGCCGGCGGATCAGGTCGATCCGCCGGCCCCTGTTCTGGCTGTCGCTGCCACTCAGGCGGCCTTGTCGGCTGCCGGATAGGGATTGAAGCGCCCGTAGAACGTCTCGCCCTTGGCGGCCATTTCCTTCAGGAGCGGCGTCGGCTGGAAATGCGCGCCGTAGCTGGCGGCCAGCTTTTCGCACAGCGCCACGAAGGCCTTCGCCCCCATGCCGTCGATGTAGGACAGCGTGCCGCCCGTGTAGGGTGCAAAGCCGAAGCCGAGGATGGAGCCGACATCGGCCTCGCGCGGATCGGTCACGATGCCCTCTTCCATGGTGCGGGCAGCTTCCAGCGCGATGGTGACGAGGAGGCGCTGCTTGATCGTCTCGACGTCGAATTCTTCCGCCGGCTTCTGCTCGAACATGTCCTTGAGGCCCGGCCACAGGAACTTCTTGGCGGGCTTTGCGGGATATTCGTAGAAGCCCTTGCCGTTCTTGCGGCCGCGGCGATCGAGCTCGTCCACGAGCTTGTTGATCATCGTCAGGTGACGCGGATCGACAGCCTGTTCGCCGAGATCGGCAACGGTCGCCTTGAGGATCTTCTGGGACAGATCGATGGCGACCTCGTCGTTCAGGGACAGCGGACCGACCGGCATGCCGGCCATCTTGGCGGCATTTTCGATCAGAACCGGCGGCACGCCTTCAAGCAGCATGTCGTAGGCTTCGTGGATGTAGCGGAAGACGCAGCGGTTGACGTAGAAGCCCCGCGTGTCATTGACGACGATCGGCGTCTTCTTGATGGCTGCGACATAGTCGAGCGCGACGGCAATCGCCTTGTCGCCGGTGTCCTTGCCGAGGATCACTTCCGTCAGCATCATCTTCTCGACCGGCGAGAAGAAGTGGATGCCGATGAAATCGACCGGGCGCTTGGAATTGCCGGCAAGGCCGGTGATCGGCAGCGTCGAGGTGTTGGAGGCGAAGATGGCGCCTTCCGGCAGTACCGCTTCCACCTTCTCGATCACATCCTTCTTCACCTGACGATCCTCGAAGACGGCCTCGACGACGAGGTTGGCATCCTTGAGATCGGCATAGTCAGCCGAGGGGGTGATGCGGGCGAGCAGCGCCTCGCCCTCTTCCTTGGTCATGCGGCCCTTGCCGACGCTGTCCTTCACGAGACCTTCGGAATGCGCCTTGCCCTTGCCGGCCGCTTCGAGGTCGCGGTCGATGAGGGTGACGCGGATGCCGGCGGCAGCCGTAACATAGGCGATGGACGCGCCCATGAAGCCGGCGCCGACGACGCCGACATGCTCGAACGTCGTCTTCGGCACGCCGGCCGGGCGGCGGGCGCCCTTGCCGAGTTCCTGCATGGAGATGAAGAGCGAGCGGATCATCGAGAAGGCCTCGGTGGTCTGCAGGATCTGCGTGAAGTAGCGCTGCTCGATCCTGAGGCCCGTGTCGATCGGCACCTGAAGGCCTTCATAGACGCATTTGAGGATGGCGAGCGCGCCCGGATAGTTGCCCTGCGTCTCGCGGCGCAGAATGGCGGTGGCAGCCGGCCACATCTGGGCAGCCGCCGGCGTCCAGATGCCGCCACCCGGCGCCTTGAAGCCCTTTTCGTCCCACGGGGCAACCGGCTTCAGGCCGTTCTTGATCATGGTCTTGGCGGCTTCGACCAACTGGTCCGGCTCCACCACCTCATGCACGAGGCCCATGGCCTTGGCACGCTGCGGGATCAGCGTCTGGCCGGTGGTCATCATCTGCAGCGCGTCCTGCGCATTCGTCAGGCGCGGCACGCGCTGCGTGCCGCCGGCGCCCGGGAAGATGCCGACCTTGACCTCGGGAAGGGCGATCTTCACGCTTTTGCCATTGGCAGCGACGCGGCCGTGGCAGGCGAGTGACAGCTCGAAGGCGCCGCCCATGCAGGTGCCGTTGATGGCCGAGACCCACGGCTTGCCGCAGGTTTCGATCTTGCGGAACAGCCAGGTCATCTTGCCCGCGAGGTCGAAGAGCTTCTTCGCCGCATTGTCGGGATCGAGCGCCTTCTGCTCCTGCTGGAAGCTGAACATGCCCTTGATCATCGACAGGTCCGCGCCGCCGGAGAAGGTGGACTTGCCGGAGGTAAAGACGACGCCCTTGACGGCTGCGTCGGCGACGATCTGGTCGGTGACGGCGTCAAGCTCGGTCAGAACCTCGGCCGTGAACACGTTCATCGACTTGTCCGGCATGTTCCAGGTCACGAGCGCAATGCCGTCTGCGTCAGTCTCGACCGTGAAATTCGTATAGGTGGTCATGGTGGGATACCTCTTCCCTTGAAATCTTCGTCCTGCGGTCGGGCGCCCGGTTCTCTTCACGTCATCCTCGGGCTTGACCCGAGGATCCCTTGCCGCCTGCGGCTGGATGGTCGGGTCAAGCCCGACCATGACGGTGCGTCGGGCGCGCCGCCCTTACACCCGTTCGATGATCGTCGCCGTGCCCATGCCGGCGCCGATGCACAGCGTCACGAGCGCGGTGTTGAGATCGCGCCGTTCCAGCTCGTCCAGCACCGTGCCGAGGATCATCGCGCCGGTGGCACCGAGCGGATGGCCCATGGCGATGGCGCCGCCGGCGACGTTCATCTTGTCGTGCGGAATGTCGAAGGCCTGCATGTGGCGCAGGACGACGGCCGCGAAGGCTTCGTTGAGCTCGAAGAGGTCGATGTCGGAGAGCTTGAAGCCCGAGCGTGCCAAGAGCTTTTCCGTGACATCCACCGGGCCCGTCAGCATCAGCGCCGGATCGGAACCGATATTGGCGAAAGCGCGGATGCGGGCCCGCGGCTTCACGCCGAGGATATTGCCGCCTTCCTTGGAGCCGACGAGGACGCCGGCCGCGCCATCCACGATCCCGGAGGAGTTGCCGGCATGGTGGACGTAATTGATCTTCTCGATATCCGGATGCGCCTGGATGGCGACGGCTTCGAAGCCGCCCATTTCGCCCGGCATCTGGAAGGAGGGGTTGAGCGAGGCGAGCGACTGCATGTCCGTGCCGGGACGCATGTGCTCGTCACGGTCGAGAATGGTGATGCCGTTGACGTCCTTCACCGGCACGACGGACTTGGCGAAGTGGCCCTTTTCCCAGGATTCGGCAGCGCGACGCTGGCTTTCGACTGCATAGGCGTCCACGTCGTCGCGGGAAAAGCCGTATTTGGTGGCGATGAGGTCGGCCGAAACGCCCTGCGGCATGAAATAGCCGGGGAAGTTGACGGAGGGGTCCATGTACCAGGAGCCGCCGGCCATGCCCATGCCGACGCGCGACATGCTTTCAACGCCGCCGGCGATGACGAGATCGTCCGCCCCTTGCGCGATCTTGCCGGCCGCAAGGTTGACGGCATCGAGACCTGAGGCGCAGAAGCGCGAGATCTGGATGCCCGGCGCCTTCATCGAATAGCCGGCTTCGAAGGCGGCCGACTTCGGGATCACGGCACCGGCTTCCATGACCGGATCGACGCAGCCCATGATGATGTCGTCGACCTTGGTCGTGTCGATGCCGTTGCGCTCGCGCAGCGCCGTCAGCACGCCCGCCGCCAGCCGCGGCGTCGGCACCTCGTGCAGCGCGCCGTCCTTCTTGCCGCGCCCGCGGGGCGTGCGCACATGGTCGTAGATGAAGACTTCAGTCATTGGTTTCTCTCCCGTACCGGGTTGGATCTCCGGCGCAGCGCAGCCGCACTGAACACCGTGTGTGTCGTCGCTTCTGGGGCCGTCGTCTCCTGGCCAACGCCGCATTGCGCTGCCATCAGCATGCGCATTCTGCAGCCGCTCGTCCCATGACATTCCCAGATAGCATCAGCTTCGTGGCGAATGGACAAGTCTGAAAGCCGAAGACCGGCACCGGCTTCTCAGCCGGCGCCGGATCGCGGCTGGATCAGAATGCCTCGGCAGCCAGTTCCATCATCGTGTCGCTGCCGGCTTCGATGCGGGACTTCCGCAGCGTGGTTTCCGGCATCAGGCGTTCCATGAAGAACTTCGCCGTGACGAGCTTGTTGCGGTAGAAGGCTTCGCGATCGCCCGCACCGGCCACCAGCGCGTCCTCGGCGGCCTTCGCCATCTTTGCCCACATGTAGCCGACGACGACGAGGCCGAAGAGGTGCATGTAGTCGGTGGAGCCGGCGCCGGCATTGTCGGGCTTGGCCATGGCGTTCTGCATGAACCACATGGTGGAGGCCTGCAGGTCGTTGAGCCCCTTCTTCAGCGCCTTGGTGAAGCCCGAGAGCTTCTCGTTGTCGCGGTTTTCCTCGCAGAAGCCGCCGATTTCCTGGAAGAGAGCCATGACGGCGCGGCCGCCATTCATGCCGAGTTTGCGGCCCACGAGGTCGAGGGCCTGGATGCCGTTGGCACCTTCGTAGATCATGGCGATGCGCGCATCGCGCACATACTGGCTCATGCCCCATTCTTCGATATAGCCGTGGCCGCCATAGACCTGCTGGGCCATGACCGCGTGGTCGAAGCCCTTGTCGGTGAGCACGCCCTTGAGGATCGGCGTCATCAGGCCGAGAATGTCGTCGGCGTTCTGGCGTTCCGCCGCATCGGTGGCGCGGTGGGCGACATCGGACTTCAGCGCCGTCCACAGCGTGAAGGCGCGGCCGCCCTCGTTCCAGGCCTTGATGGTGAGCAGCGCACGACGGATGTCGGGGTGCACGATCAGCGGATCGGCCTTCTTCTCCGGCGCCTTGACGCCCGAAAGAGAGCGGCCCTGAATGCGCTCGCGCGCATAATTGGCCGCGTTCTGGTAGGCGATTTCCGAAATCGACAGGCCCTGCAGGCCGACGCCGAGGCGGGCCTCGTTCATCATCACGAACATGGCGTTGAGGCCCTTGTTCTCCGCGCCGATGAGATAGCCGGTCGCACCGTCATAGTTCATGACGCAGGTCGCATTGCCGTGAATGCCCATCTTGTGCTCGATCGCGCCGCAGGACACGGCGTTGCGCTCGCCCGGCGTGCCGTCGTCCTTCAGCACGAATTTCGGCACGATGAAGAGCGAAATGCCCTTGGTGCCCTCAGGCGCGCCTTCGATGCGGGCCAGCACGAGGTGGATGATGTTCTCCGACATCGTGTGCTCGCCGGCGGAGATGAAGATCTTCTGACCGGAGATCTTGTAGCCGCCATTGCCATCCGGCACGGCCTTGGTGCGCAAAAGACCCAGGTCGGTGCCGCAATGGGGCTCGGTGAGGTTCATCGTGCCGGTCCAGGTGCCTTCCACCATTTTCGGTAGATAGGCGGCCTTCTGGGCGTCGGAGCCATGCACGAGGATGGCCGCGATCGCGCCCTGCGTGAGGCCCGGATACATGGTCAGCGCCATGTTGGCCGAGGACATGTATTCGCCCACGGCGGTGTGCAGCGTATAGGGCAGGCCCTGACCGCCGAATTCTTCCGGCACGGCAAGGCCGAGCCAGCCGCCCTGGCAATAGGCGTCATACGCTTCCTTGAAGCCCTTCGGCACGGAGACGGTGGCGTCCTCGTTGCGCGTGCAGCCTTCCTTGTCGCCCGAAAGATTGACCGGGAAGAGCACTTCCTCGGCGAGCTTGGCTGCTTCACCGGCAATTGCCTCGATCATGTCGGGCGTCGCCTCGGCAAAGCCGGGAAGGTTGTTGTAGCGCTCGATGCCGAGCACGTCGTTCAGAATGAAAAGCGTATCGTCGACTGGGGCCTTGTAGATCGGCATGGGCTTTCCTCACCTAAGCATACGGGCGTTCGGCAAGGGCCGACGCCTTTTCCTCCGGCCGGCTGCGGACGAGCAGTCCGGCAATCTCGAAGAGGATGCTACAAAAATTTGACGTTTGCGTAAACGTCAAATTTGCAGCCGTTGCCAAATTTCTTCACCCGCCCGGCAATCTCTTCGCCCGGTGGTAAAGTGTGGCGCTCCTCACCCTGACGCAAGCCTCGCATCAGCATGGAACGAAATGGTTAAAAAAATTTCGGGAAGGTTAACCGCTTGTTTACCATGTTTGGCCGAATGTGCCGGCTTAGAGGGCTATGCCGCGCTCAGTCTGTTCTTCGCGTCGATGCGGCATCGCTTGGTTATGTCGGCCGGGGCTTCTCGCCCATGTCAGTGCCGGCAGGCGGCAAACCGTCAAACGAGGCGAAGAAAATATGAGCGGATCGCGACCCACCTATCCCCGAAGCGCCGGGCGCCCCGGCGGCGACCGGACATCGCTTGATCAGCTCAACCGCACGATCGACGGGCTGGAAGCACGGCTCGAAGGCCTGATCGGCACACCGCGCGGCCGCTCGCAGCCCGTGCGCGAGGAAACGCGCGACCCTGTCGACGAAATTCGCGAACGTCAGCGCGCCCTTGGCGCCCTGCGTGACCGCACCTCGATCCGCGACACGATTGCCGCCCGCGCCGATCGCCTGCGCGAGCAGGATGTCCGCCCGCAGCCGCCCGTGCATGCAGAGCCGCCCTACCAGCCGCAGGCACACGCCGCGCCGCGCGCCGATTTCGCCGTTCGCCCCGAGCCCTTCGCTCGCGCCGAGATGCGCGAGCGCCCGGATGCCTATGCCCGGCCCGAGATGCGCGAACGCGCCGCTCCGACCCCGCAGCCCGTGGTCCGCGATCAGTCGGCCAACGACATCGCCCGCGCCCTTGTCGATCTGCGCCAGGACCTCAAGCGGGACCTGACGGAAGGTCTGACGCGCGAGATGGATGCCCTGCGTGCCGAAATGCGCGCCATCCGCTCCGCCGCCGAAAGCAGCGACAGCGTGGAGGACATCCGCGGCGAGATGCAGCGTCTGGCCGAAAGCATCGGTCAGCTCGGCCGTCAGGCCAGCCCCGCCCAGGCGGATGCGTTGCGCAGCGAATTCAACGACATGCGCTCGCTGATCGACGGGCTCGCCCGCGAAGACAGCGTGCGGCGCATGGAAACCCGCTGGAGCGGCGTCGAGCAGCGCCTCAACGCCTTCGACGCGACCCGTGACGACGAACTCGTCGCGCTCGCATACCGCCTCGACGAGATCAAGAGCCAGATCGAGAGCGTCGGCAATCCGAAGGTGCTGAATGCGCTTGAAGACAAGCTGATCACGGTCGCCCATGCGATCGAAATGATCGGCCGCCAGATGCAGCCGGACGACCATCATCTGGCGTCCCGCTTTGCCGAACTCGATGTCCGCCTGGATGAGATCAGCCGTGCCATCATCTCCAGCGGCCGCACGGCCGGCAATGCGGACCATGCCGGTGTCTCGCGGCTCGAAAGCCGCCTGAGCGACCTGGCGCGCCATGTCGAGAGCCTGGCCACGCGCCCGGACGACGGCCTTGCCATGCGTCTTGAGGCGCTGGCGGCCCGCGTCGAGGAACTGGCTTCCGACGACGCCGCAAGCCGGCTCGAGGAGCGCCTGCATCAGCTCGCCGTTCTCATGGAACGCTCCAACCGTGACAGCGACGTCGAGCTCGACCGGCATCTCGCCGACATTTCCCACAAGATCGAATCGCTCGAACGTGGCAACCTGAACGGCCAGCTGGTCGACAGGCTGGATGCGCTGGCCCGCCGCATCGACGGCCTCAACGTGCCGCAGGTGGCCGACACGCGCGATCAGGACGCCCGCTTCGAGCGCCTCGAAGACCAGCTTGCAACGATCGCCACGCATCTGGCCGAAACGCAGGTCGCCCCACGTGACGACCGCGAGGCCCTGCGCGGACTGGAATCGCAGATTGCCAGCCTGTCCGCGCTCGTCTCCTCTTCCGCACCGGCGGCGGCCGCGCTGCCGGCGGAATTCGAAAGCCGCATGCACGTCCTGGAAGACTATCTCGCCACCAGCGACGAGTACATCATCGAGGCTGCTCGCCAGGCGGCAGAGGCGGTCATGGAAGCCTATCAGCGCAACGGCGTCGGCGCGGCTCCCCAGAACAACGCCGGTGACGTTTCCGCCATCGCTGCCCTGGCGGAAGATCTGAGGGCGCTGGAAGGCATCAGCCGCTCCAGCGAGGAGCGTACCGCCCGCACCTTCGAAGTCCTGCACGAAACGCTGGTCCACATCGCCGAAAAGCTCGAGCGGCTGGAAGAGGGCGTGGAGCGTCGCGTCGCGGCGCCGCCGGCCATCGATCCGCGTCCGGCCGTTGCCGCCGAGCGGGACAATGGTCCGCGCACGGCCACTCTCTCTGGTCTCTCGCCGGCGCTGGAGGACGGTGAGCGCGACCCTTTTGGCGAAATGCTCGTGGCGGCCCTTTCGCAGCGGGAGCCGGTCGCCGATAGGGCATCTGTTGCTTCGCTCGTCGCCGCACGCGACGAGGCCAAGCGCGAGGACATGCGGGCTCCCGCCGCGGCAACGGCTGCAACGCGGCCCGCACCGGAGGACGCGCCGCGCGAAACCGCCTCGACGGGCCTCGCTTCCATCGGCGAGGACGTGGAGATTCTGGTCGATGACGAGGATCTCGCAACCGCTGCCGAAGCCGAAATGCGCGGCGGTCTGCTGTCCTCGCTCACCCGCCGCTTCACACCCCAGCGCAAGGAAAAGTCGACCGCTGACGAGACGGCTGCTCGCCATGAAATCGATCCCGCCCCGTCAATCGACGCTGCCGACATGGCCGCGCCGGATATGTCGAGCCAACTGATCGAGCCGGGTTCCGGCCTGCCGGATGTCAAGCGCATCCTCGAGCGTGTTCGCGCCGGTCAGCGCGACGGCGTCAAGCCTGCCGATGCCGATGAAGGCGAGCGGATCGACCACATCGCGGCCGCGCGCCGCGCCGCCAAGCTCGCCGCCGAAGAAGCCGGCACGATCCGGGCCGAACAGGCTGGTGCAAGCCCCAAGGCGGCCCCTGCCAAGAGCGGCAGCCGTCGTCCGCTGCTTCTTGCCGTCGGTGCCGTGCTGCTTGCGGTCATGTCGTTCCCACTTGTCAACACGCTGCTCAACGGCGAAAGCGCACCGCCTGCCATCGAGGCGAGCGCCGAGCCCTCGGCAACAGAAACATCCTCCGCGCCGGCCGAAGAGCCCGCTGCCGAAACCGGCGATGCGGCCGCGACAGGCGCCGCGAACCCCGATGAGGCCACGGCTTCCGATGCTCAGCCGGAGCCCGTCATGCCCGAAGCCGAAACGGCAATGGCGAGCGAGACGGCCGAAGCCTCGGCAGGTGATGTCGGCACGCGCGTCCCGGCCGTAACGGTCCCGACCACGACGCTCACCCGTCCGGCGGAACCCGTGGCCAGCCTGACCTCTGACGCGCAGACCGGATCGGAGGCGACCCTTGAGCCGCTTCCGCAGACGCCGGCGGCCGCGCCGGTCGCCAGCCAGGCAGAGCCCGTCACCGTGCCGGACAATATCGGCCCCGCGGCGCTCGTCGAGGCTGCCCGAAAGGGAGATCCGCTCGCCTATTTCGAAATCGGCGCCCGCTATACCGATGGTCGCGGCGTGCCCGCCGATCTCGCCGAAGCGGCGAAGTGGTACCAGCGCGCCGCCGATGCCGGTGTCGTGCCGGCCGAGTATCGCCTCGCGAACCTTTACGAGAAGGGGACGGGCGTTGCCCGCGACCTCGACAAGGCCAAGGCGCTCTACGAATCGGCCGCCAATCGCGGCAATGCCAGTGCCATGCACAATCTGGCCGTCCTGCTTGCGACCGGCAGCGGCGGCAACCCGGACTTCAAGGCCGCGGGCGAATGGTTTCGCAAGGCCGCCGACTTCGGCGTGAAGGACAGCCAGTTCAATCTCGCCATCCTCTATGCCCGTGGAAACGGCGTGCCGCAGGATCTAGAAGAAAGCTACAAGTGGTTCGCCGTTGCGGCCGCCGGCGGCGACACGGATGCCGCCCAGAAGCGCGATGAAGTGGCCTCCGCCATGAAGCCGGAGCAGCTGGAAAGCGCCAAGGCGAAGGCCGATGCCTGGACGGTGCAGCCGCTCAGCGAAGACGCCAATTCCGCCAACGTCCCGGATGCCTGGACCGGCGGCGGCGTGAAGACCTCGACGATCGACATGAAGAAGGCGATCCGCAACATTCAGGCGATCCTCAACAACAACGGCTTCAAGGCCGGCACGCCAGATGGGACGCTGGGTCCGCAGACGGTGAGCGCCATCAAGGCCTTCCAGACATCGATCGGCCAGGAACCGACCGGCGAACTGACTGACGCCCTGGTGCGCGAACTTCTCAAGCGCAACCAGGCCAAGGCCGGCTGAGCGGTCGAAGGACTGGATCCGGCGGCCCGGTCAACAGGCCGCGTCACAAAATGGACACGCCGCGCGGGTGAAAGAAAACCGCGCGGTTTTCGGTTCCGCGCAGGCGGTTGACAGCCACAGGCTGGCAGCGCAAGACGAAGAAGGCCGGTCGGCCGGGCCATGCCCGTTGATGCCGGTCTCTGCTGATCGATCAAGACGCCCGGCGGGGCGACCCGCCACCGACGCCCGCCGGCCTTTGCGGGCCCCTGCTGGCCTTTCCAGGTCATTGGCACATCGAGGTCCGCCCGTGACGGTGTATCTGCCCATTGCAGAATTGTCGGTGAACATCCTCGTCATTCTCGGAATGGGTGCGGCTGTCGGCTTTCTTTCCGGAATGTTCGGTGTCGGCGGCGGCTTCCTCATCACGCCGCTCCTGATCTTCTACAACATCCCCCCGGTCGTCGCTGTCGCCACGGGCGCCAACCAGGTCGTCGCCTCTTCCATCTCCGGCGCCATCACCCATTTCCGGCGCGGCACCATCGACGTCAAACTGGGCAGCGTGCTCCTGGTCGGCGGTCTCATCGGCGCCACCATCGGCGTGTGGATCTTCTCCATGCTGCGCCGCATCGGCCAGCTCGATCTTGTCATCTCGCTGCTCTACGTCGTGCTGCTGGGTGTCGTTGGCGCGCTGATGCTGGCCGAGAGCCTGCGGGCCATGCGCAAGGCCTCGAAGAACCAGCCTGTGGCGCTGAAGCGGCCAGGCCAGCACAACTGGGTGCACCGGCTGCCCTTCAAGGTGCGCTTCAAGAAGTCGAAGATCTATCTCAGCATCATCCCGGTCATCGCCCTCGGCATGGGCATCGGCGTGCTGACCTCCGTGATGGGCGTCGGCGGCGGCTTTATCATGGTCCCCGCCATGATCTACCTGCTGCGCATTCCGACCAACGTCGTCGTCGGGACCTCGCTCTTCCAGATCATTTTCGTCTCCGCCTATGCGGTGATCGTGCAGGCCTCGACCAACTACACGGTCGATATCGTCCTTGCCTTCATCCTCATGGTCGCCGGCGTCATCGGTGCGCAGTATGGCGTGCGCGTCGGCCAGAAGCTGCGCGGCGAACAGCTGCGTGCGCTGCTCGCGCTGCTCGTGCTCGCGGTCGGCATCCGCCTTGCCATCGATCTCGTCCTTCCCCCCGCCGACATCTACTCGGTCGTTTCCACGGGGGTCGGCTACTGATGCGCGCCTTCGCCCCGAAACTCCGTTCGCTGTGCGCCGGCCTCCTGCTGGCATTCGCCAGTGCCGCCCCGGCACTGGCGCAGGCGGATGGCAGCGGCGGAGCGCAGCCATCGGGCGATTTTACCGAGCAGCTTGAAATCGGGATTTCCACCGACGAGATTTCGATCACCTCCGATTTTCGCGGTGCCGACCTGACGATCTTCGGCGCCATCGAGGGCTTTGACGAGCGCCTTCTCGCACAGGGCAAATACAATATCGTCACGGTGCTGGAAGGTCCGAAGGACAATGCCACGGTTCGCAAGAAGGAGCGCGTTTTCGGCATCTGGGTAAACCGCTATTCGATGACCTTCGAGCTCGTGCCGGAATCCTATTCGCTCGCCACGACCCGCGACATCAACCAGATCGCCCCGCCGCAGGACATCGCCAACATGGGCATCGGCGTCGATCACATGCGGCTGATCCCGACCGGCTTCGTCGGCAACGGCTCGAACCTCACCGAATTCCGTGACGCTTTCCGTCGCATCCGCGAGCAGAGCGGCGTCTATGAGCGCGATCCCGGCGGCGTGCAGTTCATCTCCTCCAGCCTTTTCAAGGCCTCGATCCGCCTGCCGGCGGATGTGCCGAACGGCATCCACCTCGTGCGCGCCTACCTTTTCCGCGATGGCACCTTCGTTGCCGCAAAGGCCCTGCCGCTCCGGGTCGTGAAGACCGGTCTTGAAGAAGCGATCACCCGTGCCGCGCACGAGCAGCCCTTCTTCTACGGTGTGTTTGCCGTGCTGATCGCGGTCATCACCGGCTGGGGCGCGAGCCTGCTCTTCCGCCGCGACTGAAGCGGACGCGCATATTGACCGGTCGGCGCAAATCGACCACATCAGCGACAAACGGAGGACATCCCGACCATGAAGCCGATTTTCGTCCAGATCCAATGCGCCCCCGGCAAGACCTACGAGGTCGCCGACGAGATCTACAAGAAGGAGATCGTCTCGGAGATGTATTCGACAAGCGGCGACTACGATCTGCTGCTGAAGATCTATATCGCCGAAGGCGAGGATATCGGCAAGTTCATCAACGACAACGTCGCCACCGTTCCCGGCATCACCCGCTCGCTGACGACGCTCACTTTCAATGCGTTCTGACGGGCCGAATTCCGGCCTCAGCGCCAGCCGAGCGCCGGCGCCACATGGGTCAGGATCGCCTCGATGACATGGGCGTTATAGGCGACGCCGAGCTGATTGGGCACGGTCAGCAGCAGCGTATCGGCTTCAGCGATCGCCTCGTCCTTCTTCAACTCCTCGATGAGGACATCCGGCTCGGCTGCGTAGCTGCGGCCGAAGATGGCGCGGGTGTTCTCGTCGATATAACCGATCTGGTCGCTTTCCTTGCCGCTGCGGCCGAAATACATGCGGTCCTGATCATTGACGAGCGCGAAGATGCTGCGGCTGACGGAAACGCGCGGCGTGCGCGTGTGGCCTGCCGCTGCCCAGGCATCCCGATAGGCGCGGATCTGCCGGGCCTGCTGGATGTGGAAGGGCTCGCCCGTCTCATCGTCCTTCAGCGTCGAGCTTTGCAGGTTCATGCCCTGCTCGGCGGCCCAGACGGCGGTGCGGTTGGAGCCGGCACCCCACCAGATGCGATCGCCCAGACCATCAGAATAGGGCTCCAGCCGCAGAAGCCCCGGCGGGTTGGGAAACATCGGCCGCGGGTTGGGTTGAGCAAAACCTTCGCCCTTCAGCACGTCGAGGAAAATCTCGGCATGATGGCGGCCCATCTCGGCATCGCTCATGCCCTCGGGCGGCACATGGCCAAAGTAACGCCAGCCATCGATCACCTGCTCCGGCGAGCCGCGACTGATGCCGAGCTGCAGGCGTCCGCCGGCGATGAGATCGGCAGCGCCGGCATTTTCCGCCATATAGAGCGGGTTCTCATAGCGCATGTCGATAACGCCGGTGCCGATCTCGATGCGCTTGGTGCGCGCGCCGACGGCCGCAAGAAGCGGGAAGGGCGAGGCAAGCTGCCTGGCAAAATGGTGGACGCGGAAATAGGCGCCATCCGCACCCAGATCCTCGGCCGCAACGGCAAGGTCGATCGATTGCAACAGCACATCCGAAGCCGTCCGCGCGCCCGATTGCGGGGAGGGCGACCAATGCCCGAAGGAGAGAAAACCGATCGACTTCATCCTGCCTCACTTGTCGTTCGGCCGGGACGGTCTCTTGCGACCCTCCCGCCGTCGATGTGTATTAGCGCTTCTTCACGAATTCGGTGCGCAGCACGAGGCCCTTGATGGCATCGTGACGGCAGTCGATTTCTTCCGGATTGTCTGTCAGCCGGATGGAGCGGATCACCGTTCCCTGCTTCAGCGTCTGATTGGCCCCCTTGACCTTGAGGTCCTTGATCAGCGTGACGGAATCCCCGTCCGCCAACACGTTGCCGGCGCTGTCGCGCACCACGGATGCAGCGGCGGCAGCCGCAGCCATTTCCGAAGCCGGGCGCCATTCGCCCGTGACCTCGTCGTAGATATAATCATCATTGTCGGCCATTGAAGCCCCTTTCGTCCGGCGGCATCGGTGCAGCACCCCCAAAGCGCATGGCCCGGCCGTCTTGCCGGGCATAACCGATGGCAGGGTGCGCCGCAATTGCCGCGCCCGCGAACCGCGCCCTGACGCGGGCCGTCCGGCAAACGCAAAAACGGCCACCCGTGACAAGGGGCGGCCGCCTTCGTTGAACGGAGTGGTGTCGAACAGCGTTAGGCGCGGACGTAGACATCCTCCGTCCGCACGACACGGGTGGTCCCGACCGAACCACCAATGAGAGAGGCGATTGCGCCGACCACGAGAGCGACGAAGGCGAGCACGGCACCCGTGGAGACGGCCGTGGCGGCGGTCTGGGCGGCGGCAGTTGCCTGCTGCTTGGCGGTTTCCATCGCCTGGCGGTACTCGGTCTCGTACTGGGCGACCTGCTGGCGGGCCTGCTCGACCGGAATATTCTGGGCGCGGGCAATGGCGTCTGCAGCCTGTGCGCGGGCCTGTTCGGCCTGGGCCGGATCGCCGGTCAATGCCGCCTGAACGGCCTTGACGGCGGTGTCACGCAGAACGGCCGGATCATTGCCGCCGCTGGTTTCGCGGATCTGCTGCTCGATGGCGGCCATCGGGTTGGTGGCTTCGGCAAGTTGCGGGGCGGCCGCGGTCACGGCAGTTGCCGCGGTCGAGCCGGCGCCGGAGATGATGCCCGAAATGCCGTTGAAGAGACCACCGGCGAGGGCGCCGACCGAGGTCGTCAGCAGGTAGAAGATGACGAGCGTGGTGACCGCCCAGGAAGTCAGGCCATGCAGCGCGCCCGTGGAACGCAGCGGACGGCCGGAAAGGCGGCTGGCAACATAACCGCCGGCAAACGAGGCAATGATGCCGCTGATCACGAACCAGGCGATGGTGCTCATCGAGAAGGTCGATGCGGCCGGATTGTCTGCTGTGCCGGGATCAAGCACGGCCGCGCCAATGCCAACGCCAAGCAGATTGAGTACCAGCTGAACCGTCAGCGCGATCGCCACACCGGCGAAAACGGCGCCCCAGGAGACGCGGTTGAAAGCTTCGTTGAGGGTGGGGGAAGTGCCGCGCGTCTGCACGTGCGCGTAGGTGGCGGTATCGGCCATGGGGTTCTCTCTCCTGTGTGCCGGAACGCGTTCAATTCCGGCATGTCTTGAATGCCTCGCAAAACGGGCAGCAGGAGTGTTTGTTCCCGAGGTTGCTAAAAAACGTTCGGGCGTAGGAAGGTCAGCTTTTGAGATTGCCGTAGCGGACGGAGTAGATGCGGTCGCGGCCGAGCAGGTGGGCGATGAGGGACGGGCGGTTGAAGAGCCCGGTCATGGCGCGGTGGTTGAGGTCGAGGCCGCCCGTCGTCACCCCGAAGGCGGGCATCAGGAGGCGGGCGCCGTCCGTCGCGAAACAGGCGCGGCGCACGGATTTCTCGCGCCGTGTGACGATCGCGGCCGGGTGCAGGTGGCCGGCGATCTCGCCGGCTTGCGGCCCAGCGCTCGGCTCGTGCCGGAAGGTGAGGCCGCCGTGGCACAGGCTGTCGGCGGAGATGCCGGGCAGGCCGAAGACGCCGTCGGGATCGTGGTTGCCGGCAATCCAGACCCATTCACGCCCGCGCGCCATGGCTGCGATCATCTCTCGAAAGGCAACCGGCATCAGGGCTGCGCCGACGCGGTCGTGGAAGGTGTCGCCCAGGCTGACGACGATCTTCGGATCATGCCGGACGATCAGCCGCGACAGCAGCGTCAGGGTCGCCAGCGTATCGTAAGGCGGAAGCATCATGCCGCGCCGGGCAAAGGCGGAGCCCTTCTCCAGATGCAGGTCGGAGACGACGAGCATGTCGAGCGACGGCAGGATCATTCCGCCCATGGGATCGAGCAGCGCGCGAATGCCCGCCACCTCGGTTTCCACGAGTGCGCCCGCCAGTTCCGTCTCCGCCCGGCGCGCCAGCGCCACCCTGTCAATCGTCATCTCGTATCCGGTCTTCTCAATCGGGGATCACGCCGAGCGCTTCCTCGATCAGGTCTTCGGCCGCTTCCGCCAGCACCGCATCCTGCGCTTCGCCGGCCACCGGCTCCCTGCCGATTTCCAGCATGATCGGCACGGCGAGCGGTGAAATCCGCTCGAGCGCCCGGTGGGTGATGTGGCCCTTGATTCGTGCCAGCATATCGCCGAGACGGCCAATGTCCAAAAGCCCCGTGGCCGCATCGTTGCGCGTCGCCTGCATCAGGATGTGGTTCGGCTCGTGGCTGCGCAGCACGTCGTAGATGAGGTCGGCCGACACCGTCACCTGCCGTCCGGTCTTTTCCTGTCCCGGATGGCGCTGGTCGATCAAGCCGGCAATCACGGCGCAATTGCGGAAGGTGCGCTTGAGAAGAAAGCTCTCGTCGAGCCAGGCTTCCAGATCGTCGCCCAGCATGTCCTCGTCGAAAAGGGCGGCCAGCGAAGGCTGGCGTATCTGGAAAGCCCAACCCATGTCTTCGAGAGCCCAGATCGCCAGCGCGTAATCGGTCGCGACGAAGCCGAGCGGCTTCAGTCCCATGCGCTCCAGCCGCCTTGTCAGCAGCATGCCGAGCGTCTGGTGCGCCAGCCGCCCTTCGAAGGCGTAGGCCACCATGTAGTGGCGCTGTCCGCGCGGGAAGGTCTCGATCAGGAGCTCGTCCGCCCGCGGCAATTGCGAGACGGCATGTTGCAGCGACAGCCAGTCGCGCACCTGTTCCGGCAGATGGCTGCGTCGTTCGGGGTCGGCCAGCATGTCGCGCACCTGCGCCGCGAGATAGGTGGAGAGCGGAAATTTGCCGCCCGCATAGGCTGGCACCTTCGGGTCCAACTTGAAGCCTTGCGTGACGAGGCACTCGTTTTCGCGAATGCCTTCAAAGCGCAGCACCTTGCCGGAAAAGAGGAACGTATCACCCGGCGACAGCATCTCGGTGAAATATTCCTCGACCTTGCCGAGCGACATGCCGCCGCGCCCGACGGCGCCGCGCGCATTGCGCTTCACCATGCGCACGTTCAGCATCGGGCTTTCGACGATGGTGCCGACATTCAGCCGGTATTGTTGCGCGACCTGCGGGTTGGAGACCCGCCAGAGCCCGTCCGCCGTCTGGCGGATGCGGGCATAGCGCTCATAGGTCTTCAGCGCATAGCCACCGGTCGCCACGAATTCGATCACCTGCCGGAAGGTGTCGAGCGCAAGATCGGCATAGGGCAGGGCGCTCGTCACCTCTGCATAGAGGGCTTCTGTCGCAAACGGCGCCGCGCAGGCCGAGCCGAGAACATGCTGCGCCAGCACGTCGAGCGCGCCCGCGCCGATCGGCGGCGTGTCCTGCGCGCCGATGTAGTTGGCGTCCAGCGCCGCCTGGCACTCCATCACCTCGAAGCGGTTGGCGGGAACGAGGATCGCGCGGCTAGGCTCGTCCATCCGGTGGTTGGAGCGGCCGATGCGCTGCGCCAGCCGCGAGGCACCCTTGGGCGCGCCGACATGGATGACGAGATCGACATCGCCCCAGTCAATGCCGAGATCGAGCGTGGAGGTGGCGACGACGGCGCGCAGCTTGTTCTCGCTCATCGCCGCCTCCACCTTGCGGCGCTGGCCGACATCCAGCGAGCCGTGATGCAGCGCGATTGGCAGGTTGTCGTCGTTGATGGTCCAGAGCTCCTGGAACAGCAGTTCCGCCTGGCTGCGCGTATTGACGAAAAGCAGCGTCGTGCGGTGCTCCTTGATCGCCGCATAGACATCGGCCATCGCGTAGCGGGCGGAATGGCCCGACCAGGGGACCCGCTCCTCGGTGCCGAGAATGGTGATCACGGGCTTGGCGCCGCCGGCGACCGTGATCAGCCCGGCATGGCGCACCTCATCCGCCCCCTGCGGCACCAGCCAGCGCTGCAGCTCCATGGGGTCGGCCACGGTTGCGGAAAGCCCGATGGCGCGCATCTCCGGCGCCAGGGTTCTCAGCCGCGCGAGCCCGAGCGACAGCAGATGCCCGCGCTTGGACGTGACGAGCGAATGCAGCTCGTCCAGCACCACGTAGCGAAGATCCTTGAAGAACCGCTCCCCCTCGCCATTGGCGATGAGGAGCGCCAACTGCTCGGGCGTTGTCAGGAGGATGTCGGGCGGATTGAGCTTCTGGCGCTGGCGCTTGCCCTGCGGCGTATCGCCGGTGCGTCCCTCGATGGTGATCGGCAGGCCCATCTCGCTGACGGGCTTCATCAGGTTGCGCTCGATATCGACGGCCAGTGCCTTCAGCGGCGAAATGTAGAGCGTGTGGATGCCCGTAAAGGCGGTGCCTGGCTTCTTGCGGCCGCGGTGGGTGAGCGAGACCAGCGAGGGTAGGAAGCCCGCCAGCGTCTTGCCGGCGCCCGTCGGGGCGATCAGCAGCATGTCCTCTCCGGCGGAAACGCGCGCCAGCAGATCGAGCTGATGGGCACGCGGCTGCCAGCCCTTTTCGGCAAACCAGCCGGTGAAAGGCGCGGGAAGCAACGGCAGTCCGTCGCGGGGCGGGGGCGAATCGATGGCGTTCACGGCAAGAAGGTAGTGACGCGCAGCCAAAAAAGAAGCCGCGCCTTTCGCCGGGCTGAACCCGCGACCCTCAGGCGAAGCGCGTGGCCGCGTAGGGCGCGGGATCCACGAACGGCGTCTCGCCCGTCATCATCTCCGAGAGCAGCCGTCCGCTGGCCGGACCAAGGGTGAGGCCGTGATGGGCATGACCGAAATGGAACCATAGGCCCTTGTGCCGGGGGGCGGGTCCGATGATCGGCCGCATGTCAGGCAGGCATGGGCGAAGACCGAGCCAGGGCGTTTTCTCCACCGGCGGCCCGAGATCGAGCAGCCGGCGCGCCTCAACTTCGTCGCGGCGGATCTGGATGTCGTTGGCGGGGGCGGCGGGATCGGCAAACTCGATGCCGGTGGTGATGCGCAGGCCCTGCCGCATCGGCGCCAGCACATAGCCGCTTTCCTCGTCCACCACCGACAGGCGCGGCATGGCGCCGTCCGTCTGCGTGTAATGGCGGTGATAGCCGCGCTTGATGCCGAGCGGGATGCGATACCCTGCCTTGCGAAACACGAGACCGGACTGCGGTCCCAGCGCCACCACGGCCTCGCGCGCCGTGATTGTTGCGCCGTCCGCGCCGGTCACCTGCCAGCCGCCGGCAATCTCTGTAAGCGTCGCCGCATCGCCGCGCGCCATTTGCCCGCCGTTCGCGGCAAAGAGATCGGCATAGGCTTTCACCAACCCCTGCGGGTCGGTCACCGTTTTCGGATCCTGCCAGTGAATGGCGCCGGCGATGGTGGAGAGTCCCGGCCGGTAGGCCGGTTCCAGTGCGATGAACTCCTGCGGCGTCAGGACGCGATACTGCAGCCCGAAGGGCGCAAGACGCCCGGCTTCCGCGACGGCGGCGTTAAACCGCGCCGTCGTCTTGTAGAGGGCCACCCAGCCATCGGCCCGGATGAGGTGCTCGGCCCCGGCGCGCGCCACCAGCCGGTCATGCTCGGGAATGCAAGCCTGCACCAGCGGCAGCATGGCGCGCGTCGCCACCTCAAGCGGCGCGGCGGCGGAGTTGCGCCAGTATTGCCAGAGGAACGAGGCCGCCTTCGGCAGGAAAGAAGGGCTGTATCGCACATCCGACTGGCCGTTCAGCGCGTAGCGCAAAAGCGCCATGGGATCGCGCGGAAAGGAATAGGGAATGACCGACGAGCGCTCGATCAGGCCCGCATTGCCGTAGCTCGTGCCGCTGCCGGGCTCGGCCCGGTCGAACAGCACCACGGAGCGGCCGCGCTCCAAAAGATGAAGAGCGGTGCTGACGCCGACAATGCCGGCACCGAGAACGAGAACGTCTGATGTCATGGGGATATGCCTTCGCGATGTCCCCGCCCGCAACGGGCGAGCAGGGACGAGCTTCGCGGTCTCAGTAGATGTCGAAGGGGAAGTATTTCTGCGTGATCTTGGCGTAGGTGCCGTTGGCGACGATGGCGTCGATTGCCTTGTTGAAGCGTTCTTTCAGCTCCGTATCACCCTGGCGGATGCCGATGCCGGCTTCCGTTTCCGTGCCGGCCACGTCGCCGACCATCTTGCAGCAGTCCTTGCCGTCCTTGTTCAGCCAATCGGTGAGCACGAACTTGTCGGAGATCAGCGCATCGAGACGGCCCGCCACGAGATCCGCCACGGCCTCGTCATTGGTCGGGTACTGCTTCACGTCGGCGCCGCCCTTGGCATAGACATCATCGGCATACTGCGCCTGCGTGGTGCCCGACTGAGCACCGACCGCCTTGCCGTTCATGTCTTCGGCGGTCGTGCCGGCGAGCGTGCTGTCCTTCGGCGCGACGACGGCCAGCGGCGTTACGTAGTATTTGTTGGTGAAGTCGATCTGCTTCTTGCGCTCTTCGGTGATCGACATGGAGGCGATGATCGCGTCGTACTTCTTGGCGATCAGGCCGGGGATCATGCCGTCCCACTCCTGCGCGACGATCTCGCACTTGGCCTTCATTTCTTCGCACAGGGCGTTCGCGATATCGACGTCGAGGCCCTTCAGGCTGCCATCCGTATCAACATAGTTGAAGGGCGGGTAGGCGCCCTCGGTGGCGATCTTGATGGTCGCGTCCTGGGCCGAGGCCGTGCCGGCAGCGAGCATCGCCAGCGCAGCAAGGAAAATGGTCTTCTTCATGGTGCTGTTCCCGTTTCGGCGCCGTCCGGGCGGCGCATCTTTGACACTATCGCACAGACGGGCCAAAACAAGGCGGAACGTGGTCTGGCGTCGCCCTTCAGAGGGCGACGTAGCGATCCGAGCGGTGATTGATGGCGATGAAGAGGTTGAGCACCACGGCGCCCAGCACCGAATAGATCACGGTGGTCGGCGGGGTGATGAGGAAGGCGGCGGCCAGCACGCCCATGTCGATCGTCAACTGCACGAGGCCGGCGCGGATGCCGAAGCGCTCCTGCATCCAGACGCCGAGAATGCCGACGCCGCCGAGGCTGGCGCGGTGTCGATAGAGCGCGAGAAGCCCGTAGCCGAGCAGAAGGCCGCCCGAGAGCGCGCCCCAGGCCGGGTTCATGCCCGAAATGGTGAAGAACTGCGTCTGGACGTTGGAGATCACGGCGGTAAGGCCGATCGCGATGAAGGTCTTGATGGTGAAGGCGGGGCCGAGCTGACGCCAGGAGAGGTAGAAGAAGGGAACGTTGAGGAGGAAGAAGGCGAGGCCGAAATTCACGCCCAGCGCATAATGCAGCAGGAAGGCGATGCCGGCCGTACTGCCGGTCAGAAGCCCGGCGCTGGCAAGAAGGTAGAGGCCGAGGGCGGCCACCAGGCTGCCGGTGAAAATGCCCTGCACATCTTCCACCGGCGTGTGGCGCGTCGCGCTGCTGTTCCAGAAACCGAGACTGTTCATCAACTGCGTCATGGCTGCAAATCTCCCACGGGAAACGGTCCGCGCGGACATCGGGCCGGCGGGCGACGGTGATCTGTAAAGGAAGGTATCTGTGAAATGAGGATATGAGCGGGTGCCCATCATCCCCTATGTGCCAGAAGTATCAGCGATTTAGAGTGGTCCGGCAAGGGAAATATGTAAGCAATGCTGACCTAATTGAAAATCGCAAGATTGCGTCTGGCGTCGTCAGCGCTGCGCAACAAACAGAATACCCGGTACCGTTTCGGCGCCATCTTTGCGAAGGGTGGTTTTCTCCACCGCCAGCAGGGTCATCCCGGCGCGCTTCACCAGACCCCGCACATAGATCTCTGAATGGGCAAAGCGCAGCGATGGCCTGAGCACCACATCGCCATTCCCACCCGCATCCTCCACCGAAAAGGCGAAGATGCCGGCAGGCGCGAGGAGCCGGGTGATGATCGCAAAGACCGGATCGAGCGCCCCGATATACATCAGAACATCGGCTGCCGCCGCGAGATCGGCGCGCCGTTCGCTGCAGTCGGCGGCAAACACGCCGCACGCCTCCGGTGCCAGCGACAGGTCTGCCTCGCCCAGCCGGTCATAGAGCCCCTTGGCCTCTGCTTTCGCCAGCATGCCCGCGGAGAGATCATAGCCTTCGAGACGATCGACTTGGGCGCGAAGTTCCGCGCCCAGAAGGCCCGTGCCGCAGCCGAGATCGACGGCGTGCGCAAAGCGGCGGTTGCCGGTCGCGGCAAGCAACAGCGCCGTCAGCGTCTGCGGCACGCTGTAGCCGAGACGCTCCACCAGCGCCGCATCGAAGCGCTCGGCATAATCGTCGAAGAGCCGGCCGACATAGGCGCTCGGCGCCTGCCGGGTCTTCTGCGCTCCGGACAGAAGCGCGATCTTCAGCGAGGCCCCGAAAATATCCTCGGGCACAAGATCAAGCGCCGCGCGATAGGCGGCGACAGCTTCCGAAACCAGCCCCGCCTTTTCCCGGTACTCCCCCAGCCGGAACCAGCCCGCCGCCCAGCCGTGCACGATCTCCAGCGCCTGCTCCATCAGCTCGGCCGCGCCGGCAAACTCGCCGCTTTCCGCCAGCATGCGGGCATAATCGGCCCGGCGGTCGGCGAGAAGATCACCGGAGGACAACTGGTGGGTGGACATGGGCAAGATCCCGAAGCGTGTGCGGATGGCCGTCCTGTGACGCCATTGCCGGGGAAAGGCAAGGCCGCGCGACATTCCGGCAGCTCCCATTTTCAAAGACTGGCGCGCCTCCATAGTTTCGCCGCCTTGCCGGTGTCATCCCGCATCCTTATGTGTGCCGCGAGAATGAGACGCGGCGGCGTGGCCTAAGGGCTGCGCGGGCACGCGGGTGCAACAGGAGATGATCGGCATGGCCGAAGGGTTGAACAGATTTCTGGGCGATACGCCCGGCCGCGTGATCATCAAGCTGATCGTGGTCTCGATCATCGTCGGCTTCGTCATGGCCGTCTTCCACGTGAACCCGGCCGACATCCTCTTCACCATCCGCGATTTCGTGCTCGATCTCTGGCACACCGGCTTTGCCGCGCTGGGACGTGTGGGGGATTACCTGATCCTGGGCGGTGTCATCGTCATTCCCGCCTTCATCATCCTGCGCCTTCTGAGCTGGCGCCGATGAGCCGGGTTGTTCATGCCCCGGTCCGCACGACCGGTCTTCAGGCCGACGCCAACCCCTCCCGCCGCCTGCTTCTCGGCGGCGCGGCGGCCTTCACGCTCGCGACCATCGCCGGATGCGCCTCGCGCCCGAAGGCACCGCCGGCCGCGGGGGCCGACCAGACCGCAACGGTCCTGCCGCTGATCAACGACCTGCGCGCCAAAAAGGGTCTCTCGCCGCTCGCCTACGATCCGGCGGCTGCAAAGGCCGCCGAAGGGCAGGCGATCCGTATGGCCGAGGCGCGCAAGATGGCGCATCTAATCGGCCTTACCGACACCTTCCTCGGCCGTATGAAGGGCGCGGATGTGCGCCTGCCGGCAGCTGAAAACATCGCGGCGGGACAGCAGAGCCCTGAGGCCGCCTATCAGGCCTGGGTCGACTCCCCCAAACACCTCGAGAACATGCTCGGTCCCTACCGCGGCCTTGGCGTGGCGGTGGCAAAAACGGGCGAAGGCCGGCCCTACTGGGCGATGGTTCTCTCCAACGCCGGCTGAACCGCCATTGGGTGGGGAAACAGAGCCAGGCGACCCTCTTTGTCGGAACCGGCTCTTTCCCGGCCATCCCTGCGCCTATATGAATTTTCCGTGATGACAATGCGGAAAGGGCGTGCGAGATGGTGGCGAGCGAGCGCGCAGACGAGGCCGGGCCCTTTGAGGTCACCGATCGCCTGATCTTCTCCATCGCCGTGCCGATGACGCTCGCCTTCCTGACGACGCCGCTGCTCGGCCTCGTCGATACGGCCGTTGTCGGCCGCCTCGGCAGCGCAGCGCTGATCGCCGGCCTTGCGGTCGGAGCGGTGCTCTTCGATCTTCTCTTCTCCACTTTCAACTTCCTGCGCGCTGCCACCACCGGTCTCGTCGCGCAGGCGCTCGGCGCCGGTGACCGGCGCGCCGAACAGGCGACCTTCTGGCGCGCGCTTGTCAGCGCCCTCTGTCTGGGGACGGTGATGCTCGCCCTTTCGCCGCTGCTGCTCGCCGCCGGACTCTGGCTGATGGCGCCGGAACCGGCCGTGGCAGAGGCGACGCGCGACTATTTCGGCTGGCGCATCCTCTCGGCCCCCCTCGCCCTCGCCAACTATGCCATCCTCGGCTATGTGCTCGGCCGTGGTCAGGCCGGTCTCGGCCTCTTCCTGCAGATCCTCATCAACGGCATCAATATTGTTGGATCCATCGGCCTCGGGCTTGTCGCCGGCTGGGGTGTCGCCGGCGTCGCGGCCGGCACGGTGGCCGGTGAAACGGTGGGTGCCCTGGTCGGCTTCCTGCTCGTCATCAGGCGCTTCGACCGCAGCTTTGCTCCGTCCGTGGCCGATCTTCTCGACCGCAAGCGCCTCGCGGAACTCTTCGCGCTCAACCGCGACATCATGATCCGCTCCTTCGTGCTGCTGGCCACCTTCACGCTGATGACGCGCATCGGCGCGGGCATGGGGGCGCTGACGCTCGCCGCCAATGCCGTGCTGATGACGCTCTTCATGGTCGTCGGTTTCGGCCTTGATGGTTTTGCCAATGCCGCCGAGCAGATCGTCGGGCGTGCCGTCGGCGCACGCTTTCGTCCGGCCTTCGATGCGGCGCTGAAGCGCATCGCGCTCTGGTCCTTCGGTCTTGCCGTGGTGATGGGCGCGCTCTTCCTTGTCTTCGGCAGTGCGCTGATCGACCTTTTGACCACGGTCGCGGACGTGCGCGCCGAAGCGCACACCTATCTGCCCTGGGTGGCGCTGACGGCGGTGACCGGGGCGCTCGCCTTCCTCATGGACGGGGTGTTCATCGGCGCCACATGGTCGCGCGACATGCGCAACATGATGCTCCTGTCCTTCCTCGTTTTCGCGGGGTCGGCGTTGGCGCTGGTGCCGGTTCTCGGCAATCACGGCCTGTGGGCCGCGCTCAACCTCTTCCTGCTGATGCGCGGCGTGCTGTTGATCGCTCGCGTGCCCGCCCGCAGCGCCGAGAGTTTCTGAAAGCCCGTGCGGGTGCTCAGATCGGCTGCGCGGCCCAGTGCTCGACGCGGCTGTCCCGGATGTCGCGGATCGAGGACAGGCTCTCGCGGGTGCAAAGCTCGGACAGGCCCTTGACGATCCGGCCGGGCAGGGAAGGGCCGCCGTAGACCATCATCGAATAGAGCTGCACCAGATCGGCGCCCGCGCGGATCTTCTCCGCCGCCGTTTCCGCAGAGCCGACCCCGCCGACGCCGACGATGACCGTTTCCGGCCCCAGCAACTGGCGCATGCGGGCAAGAACCGCCGTCGAGCGGGCAAAGAGCGGCTTGCCGGAGAGGCCACCGGCCTCGCCGGCACGGGTGCGATCGGTCAGTCCATCGCGCGACAGCGTCGTGTTGGAGACGATCACGCCGTCAAGCCGCTGCGCGATCACCTCCGCCGCGATATCGTCGATCCCCTCTTCGGTAAGGTCGGGCGCAATCTTCAGGAAGACCGGCACGCGGCGTCCGGTCTTCGTCGCCTCGTCGTTGCGGACCGCCAGCACGGCGCTGAGCAGAGCCGCGAGGCTTTCGCGCGCCTGCAGGTCGCGAAGGCCCGGCGTATTGGGCGAGGAGATATTGGCGGTAAAATAGCGCGCAACAGGATAGAAGAGGCGAATGCCGGCCACGTAATCGGCAACGCGGTCGACGCTGTCCTTGTTGGCGCCGATATTGACGCCGATCAGCGCCGCGCGGTCGCAGGCGACCAGCCGCTCGAAGGCCGCGGCGTGGCCTTCATTGTTGAAGCCGAGCCGGTTGATCACGGCCTCGTCGTTCACGAGGCGGAAGATCCGCGGCTTGTCGTTGCCGGCCTGCGCACGCGGCGTCACGGTGCCGATCTCGGTGAAGCCGAAGCCGAGCTTCAACAACGCCTCCGGCACCTCTGCATTCTTGTCGTATCCGGCAGCCATGCCGAGCGGATTGGGGAAGGTGAGGCCGGCGAGCGTCTGTGCCAGGCGCGGGTCGGCAGGCGCCGCGCAGGCGGGCACCAGTCCGGTCTTGAGCGCCCGGATCGAGGCACCATGGGCGGTTTCCGGATCGAGCAGGAAGAGGCCGCTGCGGGCGAGACGTTCGAAGGCGCCGATCATGCGTCAAGCTCCGGAAAGATGTGTACGCCATCCGCCCCGAGCGGCAGCGGCTTTACCCAGACGGCTTCGGCCGGATCGAGGCTGGCGTAGAGATGGGGAAAGAGCGCACCGCCGCGCGAGGCCTCATAGACCAGCGCCGAACCGAAGCGCGCGCCGTCAAAGGCGGCGAGCAGCAAGCCCTCCTGTCCGGCAAAATGCCGGGCGGCGGTTTCGCGCGCCTGCTCTGCCGTCGAGAAGTGTATGAAGCGATCCGCAAGATCGACCGGCGCACCTTTGAAAATACCCCTGGCCATGGCATCCTGCCAAAGATTGGTCGGAACGATCTTGTAGATCAATGTACCCATGTCATCCGTCTTTGCGCGCACTATGTGTATCGTTATTGGACGCTTGCCTTAACGCGGATGGAAAGTCCACCTTCGGTGAAGCGTTGCTCTCGTTTTCAACCCTCAGAAAGGCAAACGCCATGAGGAAACTGATCGCCCCCGCGCTGCCGTCCGCCTTTATGCTGTCTGCCCTCATTCTGTCTGGCGCCTCCGGCGCCCTGGCCGAGGAGATCGGCCGCTACCAGATGCAGAAGACGGAGACGGGCGTTGCCCGCCTCGACACGCAGACCGGCGAGATGACGCTGTGCCGCGAGCAGGCCGGCGAGCTCATCTGCCGTATGGGCGCCGATGAGCGCCGCGCCTTCGAAGACGAGCTGGACCGCCTTTCGGCGCGGATCGATGCGCTGGAAAAAACCGTAAGCGGCGGCGAAACGAGCCTCAATCGCCGCCTGCCGAGCAACGAGGAGATTGACCAGACCATGAGCATCATGGAAAGAATGATGCGACGGTTCATGGCGATCGTGAAGGATCTGAATGCGGAAGAGGCTCAGCCCCCGGGTGGTGCCCAGCCGACGCCTGACAAGACCTGATCCGCCGCCGTCATGAGCGTCCCGCCGGAGCGATTGGAGGATTGCCCGGCCAAGAAGACGCGCCAAGGGAGGGACGGGTTGTATGACGGACGGACTGACCATCATCATCGCGGATGACCATCCGCTGTTTCGTGGTGCCATGCGACAGGCGATTTCGGGGCTCGATGGCCAGCCGACGGTCATCGAGGCCGGTGATTTTGCCGCCGCCCGGCAGGCGGCCGAGGACAATCCCGCTGCCGATCTCCTGCTTCTCGATCTCACCATGCCCGGCGTCAGCGGCCTTTCCGGCCTGATCGCGCTGCGGGCGGAGTTTCCGAGCCTGCCGGTGATGATCGTCTCGGCCCATGACGAGCCTGCCACGATCGGCCGCGCGCTGGACCTCGGCGCGGCCGGCTTCCTTTCAAAATCCTCCGGCATCGACGATATCCGCACCGGGATCGAGACGGTTATCGCCGGGAACATCTTTACGCCGAAGGGCTTCGAGCGCGGTATGGAGCACGAGCCGGAGGTCGCCGATCTCCTGCACCGCCTCCAGACGCTGACACCGCAGCAGTCGCGCGTGCTGAGCATGCTCGGGGAGGGGCTGCTCAACAAGCAGATCGCCTACGAACTCGGCGTTTCCGAAGCCACCATCAAGGCCCACGTTTCCGCCATCCTCCTGAAGCTCAACGTCGACAGCCGCACCCAGGCGGTGATCCAGCTCGGCAAGATCGGCGCGGTCGCGGCGTAGTCAGGCGCCATGTTGCGGGGCTGTCCTTTGGCGACCTGAAGAACGCTCCCTCACCCCGCCGGCCTTCTCCCTCGGGGAAAAGGTGCCCGAAGGGCGGATGAGGGGGCTTGCCCGCCATACGTCGCCGCACGCCATCGCCTGACAGCCACGTCACTCCGCCGCTGTCCGCAAGCTGATCGATAGCTGCGTCAGCCAGGCCCGGAGCGCTGCCGGCTTCACCGGCTTGTTCTGCAAGGCAATTCCATCACGCTCGGCTGTCGCACGCACCTCCGGCGAGCGGTCGGCGGTGACCAGCAACGCCGGCAGGCCCGCCCCGAAGGCGTTGCGGGCAGCAGAGACAGCATCGATGCCGGTGCCATCGTCGAGATGGTAGTCCGCAATGATGGCGTCCGGCGCGGCCGGCAGGGAGGCGGTCAGCGTCGCCAATGCGCCGAGGCTATCGGCGGTCAGCACCTCGCAGCCCCAGCCGCCGAGCAGCACCCGCATGCCGTCGAGAATCTGCGGCTCATTGTCGACGCAGAGAACCTTCAACCCCTTCAGCGGTTCGGAGACCGGCCGGATCGGCTGCGCCGTGCGGGCCGTTGCAGCGAGCGCCGGCGCCTTGGCGATGGGAATGGAGACCCGGAACAGCGTTCCGCGCCCCTGCTCGGACCGCAGTTCCACAGGATGATGCAGCACGCGGGAGATGCGATCGACGATCGACAGGCCGAGGCCGAGGCCTGAGGCCGTGCGAGCGCCCTCGTCGAGACGGGCGAACTCCTTGAAGACCGTGCGGAATTTCGAGGCGGGAATGCCGATGCCGGTGTCGAAGACCTGGATGACGGCCTTTTCGCCCTGCCGCTTCACGCCGACCAGAACACGGCCGGAAGGCGTGTATTTGATCGCGTTGGAGACGAGGTTCTGCACCAGGCGGCGCAAAAGGTTCGGATCGGTGCGCACGCTGAGCGAACTTGGCAGCACGACAAGCGCCAGGCCCTGCGCACGGGCGACCGGCGCAAAATCGGTCTCGATGCGCTTGAGGAAATCGTCGAGCGCGACGGTCTGCAAGCGCGGCTTCATCGCGCCCGTGTCCAAACGGGAAATGTCGAGCACGGCGCCGAGAATGGCCTCCACCGATTCCAGCGAGGAATCGATGTTGCGCACCAGCGTGCTGTTGTCGCTTTCCCCGAGCCGCTCCACCAGCGAGGAGGAATAGAGCCGTGCCGCGTTAAGCGGCTGGAGGATATCGTGGCCGGCGGCGGCGAAGAAGCGCGTCTTGCCGATATTGGCCTCTTCCGCCGCGGCACGCGCTTCGGCAAGCTCGGTATTGACGCGCGTGAGCTCGCCAGTGCGCTCGGCCACACGTTGCTCAAGCGTCTCGTTGGCCTGCTTGAGGGCCTGATCGGCCGCCATGCGCTGGGTAATGTCGGTATAGGTCGTGACGATGCCCTTGTCGGGCATGGCGTTGGTGCGCACTTCCACGATGCGGGCGCCGCCGGCAAGCGTCAGCAGGAAAGGCTTGTCGAGGGTGAGGAAGGTCGCGATCACCGCCTTCTCGTCGCCCGGCGCGATATCGCCGCGCCGCGCCAGCATGGCCACGATATCGGCCAGGGGAAAGCCGACCTGTCCCGCCGCTTCCGGCAGGTCCAGCAGTTGCCGGAAACGCCGGTTCCAGATGATCAGATTGTTGGAACTGTCGAAGACGGCAATGCCCTGTTCCATCTGCGAGAGCGCGGTCTGCAGCATATCCTGATTGTATTGCAGCGCTTCCGAGGCCTGGTCGAGCAGCCAAGCCGTGTCGGAGGAGGGGTCGTCCATGCGCTGCAAGACCAGCGAAAGAACGAGTCGCGCAGACGAGGAGCCGATCGCGCTGCCGAGCAGCTGTTCGGAAAAGTGGATCAGCGCCATGTCGGCCGCGCCATTGTCGTCGAGCCAGCGGCCGCTCTGTCGCTCGTAGCTGTGGAAGGAGCGCAGCATGCGTTCCTCGCCGAGATAGCGCGCGATGGTGGCCTTGAGGTCGCCGACGGTGACCTTTGTCTTGCGTCCGCGGAAGGCGCGCTCCGTTCGTGAGCGGCGCGTGATGAAGACGCCGGCCTGTAGGCGCTCCAGGGGCTTCGGCGCCCGCGTCAGCGAGCCCAGCACATAGGCAATCCCGTTGGCGATCAGGCTGAGCACGGTGGCGCTGACGAGCGGGTCAAGGCCGGTCGCCTGTCCTTCCGCCGTGAAGGGGAAGAGGAAATGCAGGACCTTACCCGCAACCCATGAGTAGTCGGGTCCCCCAAGGCTCGGCAGGAACAGCAGATAGGCCCAGACGAGAAAGCCGATGGACATGCCGAGAATGGCGCCGCGGGCATTGGCCTGCCGCCAGACGAGGCCGCCAAACAGCGACGGCGCCATTTGCGCCACCGCGGCGAAGGAGAGCAGCCCGATCGACGCGAGGCCGCCCGTCATGTCCGCTGTGCGATAATAGGCATAGCCGAGCAACAGCACGATGAAGATCGCGCCGCGGCGGATGTTGAGCAGCGTGGAGGCGAGGTTTTCCTGGCCCGTGCTGCCGCGTCGCATCAGGTTGCGGCGCAGGAAAATCGGCATGACGATATCGTTGGACACCATGATCGACAGTGCCACGGACGCGACGATGACCATGGCGGTGGCGGCCGAAAAGCCGCCGATGAAGGTGGCAAGCGTGATCAGCGGCTCATTGGCCGCCATCGGCAGCCGCAGGAGATAAAGATCGACGTCGCCGGACCCGCCAAAGGTCAAAATGCCTGCCAGCGCCACCGGCAGCACGAAAAGATTGATGCCGACGAGGTAGAGGGGGAAGAGTACGGCGGCCGTCTTCAACTCCCGCTCGTTGCGATTCTCGACGACGGTGACGTGGAACTGTCGCGGCAGGAGGATGATGGCGAAGGCGGAAAGAACGATCAGCAGCAGCCAGCGGGAGATCGGCGTCTCATAGGTCAGCGCGGACATGGCCAGCGGGCTTTCGGCCGCCTTCTGCCAGAGATCGGAGGGCCCATCGAAGATGACGAAGAGGATATAGAGCCCGGCCGTCAGGAAGGCGATGAGCTTGATGACCGATTCCATGGCGATGGCGAGGATCAGCCCGTCCTGGTGCTCCGTCGCATCCGTGTGGCGCGTGCCGAAGACAATGGCGAAGCAGGCGAGGAAAAGCGTGACGAGCAGCGGCAGATCCATCGCCATTATGCCCGCGCCGAGGCCATAGCCCGTCGTATCGACCATGGCTTCCACCGAACTCGAAACGGCTTTCAGCTGCAGGGCAATGTAGGGAATGGCGCCGACCAGAGAAATCAGGGCCACGATCGCGGCCACCGCCGGGTTCTTGCCGTAACGGGCGGCGATGAAGTCGGCAATCGAGGTGATCCGCTCGGACTTGGCGAGCCGCACGATGCGGCGGATCACCGGCAGGCCGATCGTGAACATGAGGATCGGACCGATATAGATCGCCGTGAATTCGAACCCCCGCTCGGCCGCCAGCCCCACGCCGCCGAAATAGGTCCAGGAGGTGCAGTAGATCGCGAGGCTGAGCGCATAGACGATCGGCCGGCCGCGACCCGCCGCCGCCGTGCTGCGGGCACGCCGGTCGCCATAGCTCGCCACCGCAAACAAGAGCAGCAGATAGCCGACGGCGCAGCCGAAGATCACCGACCCAGACAGCATGCCTCCTCCTTCCTCCCGTGGAGAGCATAGGCCAAAGCCGCGGGAGAGAGAATTGCCCTTCGCTACGCCTTAAGTTCTATGCAGACGGTCAAGGCAATAAAAAAAGGCGGAGCAGCCAGGCTGCACCGCCTTCGCACCAAAAGGGGCGTTTTGTTTATTCGGATTCGGCTTCGTTGGCCGGCGCTGCATTCAACTGGCCGTACTTCGATTCGCCGATCTTGCCGAGAAGTTCGAGCTGGGTTTCGAGGAAGTCGATGTGACCTTCCTCATCGATCAGCAGTTCTTCGAAGAGCTTCATCGTGACGTAGTCGCCGGCATCGTGACAGATGTCGCGGGACTTCTTGTAGGCCGTGCGGGCGTCGTATTCGCCGGCGAGGTCGGCTTCCAGCACTTCCTTCACCGTCTGGCCGATGCGCAGCGGCGCAACCGTCTGAAGGTTCGGGTGACCCTCAAGGAAGATGATGCGGGAAATCAGCTTGTCGGCGTGCTGCATTTCCTCGATCGACTCGGCGCGCTCCTTGGCGGCCAGCTTGGCATAGCCCCAGTCATCGAGAAGACGGTAATGCAGCCAGTACTGGTTGACGGCACCAAGCTCGAGGAACAGGGCCTCGTTAAGCTGCTCGATGACTTTTTTGTCGCCTTTCACGGTCGGCTCTCCTTTGATCGTCATGGAACTGTTTCAGACGGCTCATGAAATCGAAGATTTCCGCTTCCGTCGCGTTACGGCGGGTAGCATGATAATCTTCGGTTGTCTGAATAATAATGTCGATGACGTTCGGAAAGCAACCACAGCAGCGGCCGCGCTTTTCCATGGCATGGTAGACCTTGGCCGGGACGATCAGCTGCCAACAGTCCTCATCGAGGAGGGCGTTGATCGTATCAACGATCTCCTGTTTCGTGATGAAATTGCAGCTGCAAACCAGCATGGCGAGATCTTCCCGGTCGACCTTTGCGTTCGTCATCTATGCTAAAGCGGAGAATGAATGTCAAGATAACCCTGTGTGCGTTGCCGCTTTCCCTCCCGCTGTATGCCTCCACTATTTTTTCAAGCGTTTGACGGCTGTTAAGGACGTCGCCGGCAACTGCGGCATAATGGCACTTCAGGACAGGACGGCGGGGAGGGTCGGAATGGACGAGAGTGCAAAGGCAGGCCTGCGCAAACGGGGGCTTGAGGCGGTCTTTCCGGGCATGCCCGACGTCAGGGCTGTGACGGCCGCGGATATCGGCAGCGCGCTTGCCGCCGGCCTTGCCGATTTTCGCCGGGCGCCGGCCTTCGGCCTGTTCTTCGGGGCCGTCTATGCGATGGGCGGTCTGATCATCGCGCTGTCCCTGGCGCTCTGGCATGTGCCCTGGCTCATCTATCCCTGCGCCATCGGCTTTCCGCTCATTGGCCCCTTCATCGCCGTCGGTCTTTACGAGGTCAGTCGCCGGCTGGAGCGTGGCGAGACGCTTTCCTGGCCCGGCGTGCTAGGCTTCGTCTGGGCGCAGCGCCGGCGCGAACTGGGCTGGATGGCCTTCGTCATGCTCTTCATCTTCTGGGTCTGGATGTATCAGATCCGCCTGCTGATCGCGCTCGTGCTCGGGCGCCTGTCCTTTTCCACCCTGCCAAAATTCGTCGACATCGTGCTGACGACCCCGGAGGGCTGGCTGTTTCTCGTGCTCGGCCACATCGTCGGGGCGGTGCTGGCGCTCATCCTTTTTTCGCTCACCGTCGTCTCCGTGCCGCTGCTGATGGAGCGCGATCTCGACATCGTCACCGCCATGGCCACCAGCGTGCGGGCTGTTCTGGCAAGTCCGGTGCCCATGCTCGGCTGGGGTGTCGTCGTCACGCTGCTGGTACTCGCCGGCGCGGCCAGTGCCTTCATCGGCCTCGTCGTCGTGCTGCCCGTGCTTGGCCACGCCACCTGGCATCTTTACCGCGCGATCATCCCGCCGGCCTGAGCGCAACGGCGCTGGGAGGGGCCGCCGCGTCGTTAAGGCAAAACCGAGAAACCGGGCCTGCCCGGCATTCCCGTCTCGAAATCCGCCGTGGGCTCCGCTATATGGGGGCTGACAAGGAGACCCCATGGCACGGATAGACCAGACCGACGACTGGCGCGAAAAGCAGGCACCGACCCTCGATACCTTCGAGACCCTGGCATTGGAGGCCTATGGCCACCTGCCGGAGGAATTTCGCGCGCTCGCCAGCGATCTGATCATCGAAGTTGCCGATTTCCCGACGGACGAAGTCTTCGAGGACATGGCGCTGGAAACGCCCTTCGACCTGCTCGGCCTTTTCGAAGGCCGCGGCATCGGCGAGCGTTTCACCATGGAAACCGGCCAGTTCCCCAACCGCATCACCCTCTATCGCCGCGCCATCATCGACTACTGGGCCGAGCACGAGGAAACGCTGGGCGACATCATCACCCACGTCCTCATCCACGAGATCGGCCACCATTTCGGCCTGTCGGACGACGACATGGAGCGCATCGAAGCGAGCGTCGAGCACGTGGGGCCGTCGGGCGGCTGAAAGACACGGCTGGACGACACGCGCGTTTGGACACGCGCAGGCAGGGCGGGGACGAGCCAATCGTGCACGCCCGCCAGCGCGTTCTCAATGCTCCGACAGCTTCGTCTCCGGCGTGTACTCCTTGCCCGGCACGTCCTTCACGACGGCCTGCCCGCACATCATCAGACGCGTCTCGGCATTGTAGGCGTAGGTCGGCGAGCCGTGGAGGTCCCAGCCCTTGTTGAGGGCGGCCGTGACCTTGTGGCAGAAGGTGGCGTCGTCCTGAGCGGTCAGCAGGCGGTAGAGTTTCATCGCAGTTTGCCTTTCACTTGTGTTGTCCGACGCCAGGCATGGCCGGCGTGCGGAAGAAGGATCAGATGACATCGGGATCGCGCGTGCGCGCCGCGATGGCCGCCACGCGCGCCAGGAGACGTTCGGCCTCGACGAGATGCAGCCGCTCCACCATGCGTCCATCGACGGTGATGACGGCGCGATCTTCATTGCCCGGCAGGGCAAAGGCCGCAACGATCGCCTCAGCCGCCTGGCGTTCGGCAGCGTTGACGCCGAAGGCGGCATTGGCGGGACCGATTTGGGCCGGGTGGATGAGCATCTTGCCGTCAAAGCCCATGGCGCGGCCCTGCTCGCATTCGGCCACAAGCCCCGCCGCGTCGCGAAAATCGTTGAAGACAGCGTCGATAATGTCGAGCCCGGCCGCGCGGGCCGCCAGGAGAATCTGCATGAGCCATGGAACGAGATAGGTGCGCCCCGGCATGGCCGGCACACCGGTCTCCTTGCGCAGGTCGTTCAGCCCGGGCACGAGGCAATCGAGCCGCGCGCCGCGCGTGCGTCCCGCCTCCGCGGTGGCGGCGACATTCAGCACGCCTTGCGGCGTCTCGATCATCGCCCACAGGCGGATATCGTCGCCATCTTCCATCTCGGCCAGGAGATCGGCGGCGAGCGCGATGTCGCCTGGGCCGGAAACTTTCGGCAGCAGGATGGCGTCGGGTTTCAGCGGCGCGATCGCCATCAGATCCCGTCGCCCGGTCTCTTCATGGAGGGAATTGATCCGCACGATCCGCTCGAAGGGGCGCTCCGCCCCGTCCGACAGATGCGCCACCAACATGGCCCGCGCCTGGGCTTTCGCTTCCGGCAGCACCGCATCCTCAAGGTCGTAGATCACCGCGTCTATGGGAAGCGTCGTTGTTTTTGCCAGCGCACGGGCATTGTCGGCCGGAAGGCACAGAACGGAACGGCGCAGCCGCACGGGATGACGCGGGTGCGTTGCGGCGGGTGAGAGCATGGGCGGTCTCCTCCGATGAATGGGTCGCCGCGGCACCGATCGCGATCACGGATCCGCGAGCGCCGCGAATTCGGTTGTCTTGCCCGCCTTCTGCCACTTTCGCAAGGGACTGTCGGCCTTGCAAAGAAGACGACGCGTTCCCAAATGAAGTACCGAAGGTCCGGAAGGAGGGCCTTGCTGATGAAGACGATCCGTTCCGTATTGCTGACTGCCATTGCCGCCGCTGTTGGGCTCGTAGCTCTGGTGTTTACCGCCTCGCTGGGCCTCATGCTGGCCGCGCTGATGTCGGTTGTTCTGGTCGGCGCCACGCTGGCCAATCGCCTGCAGCCGCGCCCCGTGCGCGCTCGCGCGACGGCAGACGCCCGCTCCGGCCAGCGCCAGCCGCTGCGCGTATGGAACGACGGTCGCGGCACGATCATCGACATGTAATCCTGTTGCGGACTGCAAGGCGGCGCATGTGACGCAGGAAGGGCAATTTTGCCCTTCATTTCCGGGCGATTTTGCACTAGAGCGTCACGCCAGAAACGCAGTCGCAACGTAAAGGCCTGCCCCATGGACAAGTTCGTGAAGCTCACCGGCGTCGCCGCGCCCCTCCCGGTCGTCAATATCGACACGGACATGATCATTCCGAAGGACTACCTTAAGACGATCAAGCGCACCGGCCTCGGCACCGGCCTCTTCGCCGAAGCCCGCTACAAGGAAGATGGCTCGCTGAACGAAGAGTTCGTGCTCAACAAGCCGGCCTACCAGAATGCAAAAATTCTCGTTGCCGGTGACAATTTCGGCTGCGGCTCCTCGCGCGAGCATGCGCCGTGGGCGCTTCTCGACTTCGGTATCCGTTGCGTCATCTCCACCAGCTTTGCCGATATCTTCTACAACAACTGTTTCAAGAACGGCATTCTGCCGATCGTCGTGAGCCCGGAGAACCTCGACAAGCTGATGGACGATGCCAGCCGCGGCTCCAATGCCATCCTCACGGTCGATCTGGAAACCCAGGAAATCACCGGGCCGGACGGCGGCAAGATCAGCTTCGAGATCGACGCCTTCAAGCGCCACTGCCTGCTGAACGGCCTCGACGACATCGGCCTGACGCTAGAAAAGGTCACCGCGATCGACAGCTTCGAAAAGTCCAACGCGGCCTCGCGCCCCTGGGCCTGATCGTCCCGGGCCGTCCTCCGCTATCTGATTGTTCGCGAAAACCGGCTCCCTGGGGCCGGTTTTCCGTTTCGGGTGGCTGTGAAATCCTCTTTCCTTTGTCGCTTCCTGCTTTAATTTGACACGCGGGGGCGCGTGTCACGCGCCGGTTTGCAGTCAGGAAGCGGGGAAGCCATGCTCAACGAATTCAAGGCCTTTATCGCGCGCGGCAACGTGCTCGATCTCGCCGTCGGTATCATCATCGGCGGCGCCTTCACACTCATCGTCAATTCGATGGTCAACGACATCATCATGCCCGTGATCGGCGCCATCACCGGCGGTCTCGACTTTTCCAACTTTTTCTTTGCTCTGTCCGACAAGGTCACGGCCAATTCGCTGGAAGAGGCCCGCAAGCAGGGCGCCGTTTTTGCCTATGGCAACTTCATCACCGTCGTCATCAACTTCCTCATCCTCGCCTGGATCATTTTCCTGCTGGTGAAGGCCGTGAACCGCATGCGCGCCACGCTGGAGCACGAGAAGAAGACCGAGGCGACGCCGCCGGCCCCGCCGCCGGAAGACATCCTGTTGCTGACGGAAATCCGCGACCTGCTGAAGCAGCGCGGCTGATTTCGCCGGCATCGTCCTTTTCAAGACCCCGGATCGCCTCGCGACCGGGGTCTTTTGCATCAACGAAATCAATCCATGCCTCAAGGAAAGGCGCGTGATCCCCTGCGGAAATCCGGTTAAAAGCACCTGAAGACCGTTGTTGACCGGAGACGCCAGGGCATGACCACCGCCACCACCGCACCGCTCGCCGCCATCAGTCCGCGGGCCCTTTCGGCGCCGGAAAGCGGGATCGTCGAAGTGGTCAATTATGCCCGTGGCCGTGAGGGACTCATCCCGCTCTGGGTTGGCGAGGGCGATCTGCCGACGCCGGATTTCATCTCCGCCGCTGCCGCCACCGCCCTTCGGGCCGGCGAGACCTTCTACACCTGGCAGCGCGGCATCCCAGGCCTGCGCGAGGCGCTGTCGCGCTACTATGCACGCCGTTTCGGGCACGTGCTTTCTCCCGAGCATTTCTACGTCACCGGTTCCGGCATGCAGGCCATCAAGCTCGCCATCGAGGCGATCTCCTCGGTCGGCGATGAACTTGTGCTGCTGACGCCCGCCTGGCCGAATTTCGCAGCCGCCGCCGATCTTTCCGGCGTGCGTCCCGTCTGCGTTCCGCTCGCCTTCGAGAATGGCGCCTGGCGTCTCGATCTCAACCGTCTCGAAGCGGCGATCACGCCGAAGACGAAGGCCCTCTTCATCAACACGCCCTCCAACCCGACCGGCTGGACGGCAACGCCTCAGGATCTCGTCGCCATTCTCGACATTGCCCGCCGCCGGGGCGTCTGGATCATCGCCGACGAGATCTATGCGCTCTACTATTACCACGGCGCCCGCGCGCCCTCCTTCCTCGACGTCATGCAGCCGGGCGACCGCATCCTCTTCGTCAATTCCTTTTCCAAGAACTGGGCGATGACCGGCTGGCGCGTCGGCTGGGTGGTGGCCCCGCCGGAAACCGGACAGGTCTTCGAAAATCTCATCCAGTATTCCACCTCGGGCGTGGCGCAATTCATGCAGCAGGGCGCGGTCGCCGCACTCGATGACGGCGATGCCTTCGTCGATGCCGGGGTTGCCCGTGCCCGCAAGGCCCGTGACATTCTCTGCGATGCGCTGATCTCCACCAATCGGGTGGAAACGCTGAAACCCGATGGGGCCATCTACGCCTTCCTCAAGATCGATGGCGTCACCGATGCCCGACAGGCGGCGATCGACATCGTCGACAAGACCGGCGTCGGCCTTGCGCCCGGCACGGCCTTCGGCGAGGGCGGAGGTCTCTTCATGCGAGCCTGCTTCCTGCGCGACCTCAAGGACGTGCGTGAGGCAGCAAGCCGTCTGGTGGACTATATCGCGGCCCGCTGAGGCCGCGCCGATTCCGGTCGCCAGCCCTCGTCGTCCGTAGCAATGTCTTTACCAAAGACGCTAAAAGGCCCTGCTTTTCCGGCTCCCGAGGGGCCGCGAAAGGAATTCCTGAACCGATCTGCGCTTTGATGTCTCCCAAGAGAATTAAGGGAGAAAGTCATGGCTGTTCTGGTCACAGGCGGCGCAGGCTATATTGGAAGTCACATGGTCTGGGCTCTCGTCGATCGCGGCGAGGAGGTTGTGGTGGTCGACAATCTGTCGAGCGGTTACCGCTGGGCCGTCGCGCCGGCTGCGATATTCTACGAGGGCGATGTCGCTGACGAAGCATTGATCGCCGACATTCTGCTGGCCCACGAGATCGATGTGATCGTGCATTTTGCCGGATCGAAGGTCGTGCCCGAATCGGTCGCCGACCCGCTCGCCTATTACGACAACAATACTGGCCGCACCCGCGCATTGCTCACGAGCGCCGTGCGTGCCGGCGTCCCGCATTTCGTGTTCTCGTCCACCGCCGCCGTCTATGGCGCTGTCGATACGGGACATCTGGTGCGCGAAACCGATCCGCTGACACCGCAAAGCCCCTATGGCTGCTCCAAGTTGATGAGCGAACTGATCCTGCGCGACTGTGCCTACGCCTATGGGCTGAATTTCGTGGCGCTGCGCTATTTCAATGTCGCCGGTGCCGATCCGCTGGGCCGCACCGGTCAGTCCTCCCCGGATTTCCCCCATCTCATCAAGGCGGCCTGCCAGGCCGCGCTCGGCATCCTTCCCCATGTCAGCGTATTTGGCACCGATTACCCGACCCATGACGGCACCGGCGTGCGCGACTACATCCACATCGCCGATCTCGTCGAGGCGCACTTGAAGGCGATCGACCATCTGCGCGATGGCGGGGAGTCGATGGTGGCCAATTGCGGCTACGGCGAGGGCTATTCGGTTCTCGACGTCCTCAACGCCGTGACCCGCGTCCACGGCCGCCGTTTCGATATCCGCTACGAAGGCCGGCGTGCCGGCGATCCAGCAGCGCTCGTTGCCGACCCCACCGTCGCGCGCCGCCGCCTTGGCTGGGAGCCGCGCTTCGACAATCTCGAGGATATCGTCGAAAGCGCGCTGCGCTGGGAGCGGGCACTGCTGCGCCGCAGCACCTATGCCCGGGAAACCGCCCGCTCGCTCGCCCGCCTCCATCCGGCCTGAGCTCGGTAAGCTTCTGGTGAAATAACGGGCCAACCGCTCCAGTTTGACAACAGTTTCACCCGCTATCGTCCCTCAAACAGTGACGATAGCTGGGCGAACCATGGCTTGTGATCCGATCATCCACCGGGACGGACGCGCCGCATTTTGCGGGGGGCGCCCATGAAAGCCGTCATTCTGGCCGGCGGCCTCGGCTCGCGACTGGCCGAGGAAACGCATCTGCGCCCCAAGCCCATGGTGGAGATCGGGGGGCGGCCGATCCTCTGGCACATCATGAAGATCTATTATTCCCACGGCATCCGCGATTTCGTGATCTGCTGCGGATTCAAGGGTTATGTGATCAAGGAATACTTCGCAAATTACGGCCTGCACATGTCGGACATCACGTTCGATCTCGCGGAAAACCGCATGGTCTTCCACCGCCAGAGCGCCGAGAACTGGCGCGTGACGCTGGTGGACACCGGCGAGGGCTCGCTGACGGGCGAGCGCCTGCGGCGCGTGAAGGACTATCTGAAGGACGAGGACGCCTTCTGCTTCACCTATGGTGACGGCGTCAGCAGCGTCGATGTCAGCGCCACCATCGCCTTCCACCGCAGCCACGGCAAGCTGGCGACCGTGACCGCCGTGCGCCCGCCGGCCCGCTACGGCGCGCTGCAGCTCGATGGCGCCCAGGTGCAGGGCTTCATCGAAAAGCCGGAAGGCGAGGGCGGCCTCATCAATGGCGGCTTCTTTGTGCTGTCGCCGAAGGTGATCGACCGCATCATCGAAGCCGACAATATGAGCTTCGAGGGCGAGCCCCTCACGGGCCTCGCCGCCGAGGGCGAACTGATGGCCTACATCCATCATGGCTTCTGGCTGCCGATGGATACGCTGAGAGACAAGAACCAATTGGAAACATTGTGGCAGAACGGCAATCCGCCGTGGAAGAGCTGGTGATCGGATGAACGAAGAATTCTGGAGCGGCAAACGCGTGCTGCTGACCGGGCACACCGGCTTTAAGGGCAGCTGGCTGAAGCTCTGGCTGGAAGAGCTGGGTGCCGAGGTCCATGGCCTTGCGCTTGCACCGCGCACCGAGCCGGCCCTCCACAGCCTGCTCGGCCATGGTGCCGAGGGAGACGATATCATCGACATTCGCGATCGCGTCGCGGTCACCAACCGTGTCGTTTCGGTCAAGCCGGACATCGTCTTCCATCTCGCCGCCCAGGCGCTGGTGCGCGCCTCCTACCGCGACCCGGTCGGCACCTATGAGGTCAATGTCAGCGGCACCGTGAACCTGCTCGACGCTCTGCGCCTTCTGCCGGACCTGATGGCCGTGGTGGTGGTGACGACCGACAAGGTTTACCACAATCCCGAATCCGGCCTCGCCTTCATGGAAAGCGATCCGCTCGGCGGGCACGATCCCTACAGCGCCAGCAAGGCGGCTGCGGAGATCGTCGCGGCGAGCTACCGCACCTCCTTCTTCTCCGGCCGCAGCGTCGGTATCGCAACGGCCCGCGCCGGCAACGTCATTGGTGGCGGTGACTGGGCGGAAGACCGGCTCATTCCCGATGCCGTGCGCGCCTGGACGCGCGGCGAGGTGCTGCAGGTGCGCCGGCCGCGCGCCGTACGCCCCTGGCAGCACGTGCTGGAGCCGCTCGGCGGCTATATCGACCTTGCCGAGCGTCTTGCAGGCGCGCCGGGTGCGGCAGAGGCCTATAATTTCGGCCCCGACCATGCCGAATCCGCCTCGGTCGGCGCGGTGCTCAAGGTCGCGCAGAAGCATTTCGGCAGCGGCGAGATGGCCTTTGGCGATGGCATGGACGGGCCGCACGAGGCCGGCTACCTCGTGCTTGACTCCGCCCGCGCCAAGGCCGATCTCGGCTATCGTCCCCGCTGGGGCCTCAGCGAAACGGTGGCCCGAACCATGAAGTGGTACAAGGCGCTTGATGCCGGCGGCATCGCCCGTGACCTGTGCCTCGGCGATATCAGGGACTTCGCCAGCGGTGAACGGGCTGCACCTGGCCGGATGTTCGCAAAGGCCGGCTGATGTCCCTGCGCTTCTCCCCCCTTCCGACCCCGATCGACGGTCTCCATCTTCTGGAGCGCCGCCGCATCGGCGACGAGCGGGGGTTCTTTGCGCGCCTCTTCTGTGCCGAGGATCTCGCGCCCTTCGGATGGGACGGCGCGGCTGTGCAGATCAACGAGAGCCTGACGCGTATTCCCGGTACGGTACGCGGCCTGCACTATCAGAACCCGCCCTTTGCAGAGCACAAGCTGGTCACCTGCGTGGCCGGCCGCGTCCTCGATGTTGCAGTCGATATCCGTAAGGGTTCACCGACATTTCTTCAGAGTTTTGCGACCGAGCTGAGTGCCGAGAACGGCCGTTCGCTGCTGGTGCCGCGTGGCTTCGCCCATGGCTTCCAGGCGCTGACGGCAGACGTCCATCTCGTCTATGCCGTCTCCACCCCATACTCCGCCGAGCACGAGGCTGCGCTGCACTGCCTCGACCCGGCCATCGGTATCGATTGGCCGCTGCCGGTCGTCAATCTTTCGCCGCGCGACAGCGGCCACGCCTTCATCACGCAGACTTTCGAGGGAGTGGCGCTGCAATAAGACGGTCGCGCCAGCCATCCCTGATCCTTGCAGAGCGCCAGGGGGGCGCCCTGCCGAACCGCAGCCCGAAAGGGGTAGCACCATGGACCTGAAACCGAATAGCCAGCACACGGGCTTTATCTTCCAGCGGCTTGGCTGGGAAACCGACCCGCGCGCGCCACGCGTCGCCACCGTCCTGCCCGCGCCGTCCGACGAAGCCGCGAGTGTGCCTATCCCGACCATCGAGATCACGCTGACCACGAAGGCGGCGAAGAGCGAGTCGGAAAAGTAAGCGAAAACGACGGATTGCTGTTGTGGCCGGCGCCGACGCTGGCCCTCAGGGGACGCGCACGACCTGCAGTCGCCCATCGTCCGCCGGCAGCATGGCGACACCGCGGTAGTCGGCAATTTTCGGACCCGTCGTCTCCACATGGGCGCGATGCGCACCCGTGATCAGCATGACGTCGGCGCCGGCGCTGAGCCCGGCTCGCATGCCAGCCGGGGCATCTTCGAACACCAGGCAATTGGCCGCGGAAAAGCCGAGGCGCTGGGCGCCAAGCTGGAAGCAATCCGGGAAGGGCTTGCCATTGGCGACGTCGGAGGCGCCGATGATGACCTTCGGCAGCGGCAGTCCGGCCGCTTCCACGCGGCGCTTCGCCAGCGGCATTTCCGCCGAGGTGACGATCGCCCAGCGATCAGACGGCAGCGACGAGAGGAAGTCGACCGCACCCGGCAACGCCGTGATGCCGTCCATGTCCTCCATCTCTTCCTCGAACATCTGCCGCGCCACGGCCTCGCAATCGGTCCCCTCGGGCGCGAAGCGACGGATATTGTCGATGGCCCTGACGCCATGGATCACCGAGAGCACGTAGAGCGGATCATGGCCATAGGTCACCGCCAGTTTCGACCAGATGCGCTCCACCACCGGCAGTGAATCGAGGATCGTCCCATCCATGTCGAAGAGATAGGCATCATGCGTGCGGGAGAAGAACGGCTTCATGGGAAGGGCCTGGCTTGGAGGGCAGGAAGGAAACGGCCGGAGCCGCCGGATTTGTCCTGTCCTTAAACATATTCCGGCGGCGCTTGAAAGTTATTTTCAGGAAATTCTGACAATTGTCAGACGGCGTGGCACAGAGGCCGTCCCGACCGGCATCACCGCGCGCTGCCGTTCTCGTCCTTTTCGCCAAGAATGGCCTTCTCATGAGCAATCGACTGCGCGATCAATTGGCGCCAGATTGCCTGGTAGAATTCGGGCTCGAGCCCCGCGGCAACGGCGTTGCGCCCGGCATTGGCGACCACCTCCTCGACGCGCTCGGGGATGTCGGCCTTCAGCCCCTGCGGCCCTTTGATCTCGGCGGCGCGACCGATATAGCCCCAGCGCTCGGCAAACAGCGCCATCAGCGCCCGATCGATCCGGTCGATCTCCAGGCGGATATCCGCCATGGTCTGGCAGTTCTCAGCCGTCTTTCCCATGCGCCTCGTCTCACTCTTCAGGCCCGCCTGACGGCGCTTCCCTCACATAGGGTGCCGCCTTTCGGTCGTCCATGCCAACGGCACGGCTCATAACAAGCCCGCCCGCCGATGAAAAGCCGACGAAGCGCCGCGCCGCGCGCCGCGGTGGGCCGCCTCGTCGCAAAACACGCTCGCCTTCGCCATCGTTGGCCACCCGGGGGCAAGCCTCGCGCAACCGCCCCCGACTAGGGTGCGGCAAACGGAGAAGACCATGACCGCCACGCCGACGCTGACCATCTGCGTTCCCTCGCGCAACCGTCAATACACGTTCAAGGAAACGATCCGCAGCCTCGTCATGAGCCCGCGCCTCGACGTGCACTTCGTCTTCGCCGACAATTCCGACGATCCGTCGATCATGAACGACTTCATGAAAGACGTCATCGGTGACCCGCGGGTCACCTACCTGCCGACGGACGACCGCATCCACCCGATGAGCGGCAACTGGGAACGCTGCGTGGAAGCCGCCCGCGGCGACTTCATCTGCGTCATCGGCGATGATGATTATGTGGATCCGGACGTGGCCGGGCTGATCAGTGATCTGTGCGCGAAGGAGAAGGACGTCGATGTCGTCGTGTGGGGTCGGTTGAGTTTCAACTGGCCGGACAATCGCTTCGCGCCATGCAGCGTGGCCGTTCCACTTGGAACCAAGGTCTTCGAAGTTCCGAGGGTGCACCTCTTTGAGGAGTTCTTCGGCTGGAAGGTGCATGATGCGACGCCGAATTGCCCCTTTTCCATCTATCACGGCGCGGTGTCGCGTCGCGCGATGGAGGCCAACAAGCGGCGATTTGGCGGGCGTCATTTCGGTCACATCACCGTCGATTTCGAGACGAGCTGCAAGCTCGTCGTGAATGCGCGTCGCTTCTTTTATGTCGAGCGACCTTTTTCCGTACTTGGGGCCTGTTTTGCCAGCAATTCGGGTGGCGTTGGCAACCCGGAAGAGCTCAAGCGCCGGCACGCGAATGCGATGGCCGAGCTTGGCCGCAACATCGACGAAGACCCCTATATGAAGAATTTCCCCTTTGGCTGCATTCTCGGCGTGGCTGCAGCGGTCGGTCAGGTCCAGGAATGGTTTTGCACAACGTTCGGCATCAAGAGACCGAAGGGCTGGGAAGCGAATTTTGCCGACGCCTGTGCCTTGGATTGCAATCGATCGGGCAGCCAACAGGCCTTCGATCTTATCGTCGAGGGTTACTTGCGGGGCCTGCGCCTGTGGAAGGGGGGGGAATATGTGAAATATTTCAACCCGGTATTCAAGGAACGTTCTGCAGGCCTGGTGTATTTCGGGATGAATGAAAAAAATCTTCATATCGACGAAAATGTCGCAGATGTTCAAACGCCAGCAGAGCTTTATCGCATCGTCAGTCAAGTCATGGTCCCGATTGCTGAGCTGAAGAAAACAAATTCGAAAAAGAAGGTGGCATAGACAGCACAAGGATAATTCCTCTTTGGTGCGCTGTTCGAAATCATCGGATCTGAACGGTCTTGGAAGTCTCCTCATGCGAAGCGTGAAACGTCATCGCCCAGTCTCAAATCGTCAACAGCGGCGGACTGAAATATAACTAGAGCACGTCCAGCAAAACTGCGTTAGCGGTTTTGCGTCCGGACTGCGTAAAAGCAAATAGATAGAGCATTTGAGATGCTCCCGTTTTCACCGGAAATGCTCTAGCGCCATTTAGTGCCACAAATCTCAAATATTTCTGTAAAATAGACAGGCTGGTGCAAGTCATGCGCAATATTCTCTTCGGAGATAGTTCCGCCATCACACAGATTTCGCGGTTCTCTTAACGGTGGAAGCCGAAATCCCTGAGGAGGTTGCCCATGACCAAATTGCTTTTCATAATTCCGCCGTACTTCAACGCAGCTGACTACATTGGGAAAGTACGAAACGCCGTCCTGCCGGCCTTTACGATTCCCTATGGCATTTTGTCGATGGAGACTTACCTGAAGGCAAACTGCACGACGGACGTGGATGTCCGGGTTGTCGATCTGAACATCACGCTCAAGACCTTGGTCGAAGATGGCCGAGCGGAAGACCATGAGCAGATATTCTCGGCGGAAATTCGCGAAATTCTGCAGGAGTTCCAGCCAGATATTGCCGGTGTATCGGCGCTCTTCAATACCTCGTTTCGCTATATCCAGTCGTTGGTGAATACGGTCAAGCGATATGATCCCAACATTCTGACGATCGCCGGCGGCGGGCTGCCATCTGCTGCCCACGGGATGATGTTGGAGCGATGCCCCGACCTGGACGCCATTTGCAAAGGCGAGGGTGAATCGCCTCTCAAGGCTCTGATCGATGCGCCTGATCGGGCGATCGTTCTGTCTGAGCACAAGGCGTGGATTACCCGTGAGGGGGTCGCCCGCGGGAAGGTGCCCGCACACGACTTCATCGATAATCTCGATGACATCCCCCAGCTCAACTACAGCATACTTGATCTCAACAACTACAACAGCCGCAGCATCGATAAACGATATGCCAACGAGCAGCGTAGGGAAATGGCGATCCACACGTCGCGTGGTTGCCCGTTCCTGTGCGTCTTTTGCTCAAATCCGTCACTGCATGGTCGCACTGTCCGCTTCATGTCGATCGAGCGTGTCGTGGAAGACGTTCGACGCATGCGTGACGAATTCGGCATGACCGTTCTCATGGTTGAAGACGACCATTTCTTTCAGGACAAGGAGCGCGCCAAGAGGCTGCTCGCCGCCCTTGCCGACCTGAATATTCGATTGGAATTCCCGAACGGTGTCGCCGTTTATGCGATTGATGAAGAGGTCGCGGAGTTGTTCTCGAAGGCGGGCGTGTCAGCCGTAGCCTTGGCCGTTGAGTCGGGGTCGGACCACGTCCTGAACAACATCATCAAGAAGCCGTTGAAAAAGAAACTCATTCGCCCTGCGGTGGAGGCGTTGCGGAAATTCGATGTCCGAAGCCATGTCTTCATCGTTGCGGGGCTTCCCGGTGAAGAGGATGAACACCGGCAGGAGACGCTCGAAATGCTCTTGGAGAACGGCTTTGACTGGATTCACGTCTATCTCGCCATCCCGATTTTCGGGAGCAGGCTCTACGAGATTTGCGTTGAAAACGGCTATATCCAGTCGACGGACAATGATGACTTCGTTGCGACGAAGACGGTCCTCAATGTTCCCGGCCAGGACCCGAAAAAGCTGGAGGCCTATGCCTATGAAACGCAACTGCGCGTGAACTTTATAGAGAATTACAATATGCGGATTGGACGTTACGACGTTGCGATCCACTACATGAAGAACGTGTGCGACAAATATCCGGACCATGCATTCGGGCAGCTGTATCTATCGCGGTGCTATGCTGCGCGTGAAGAGCACGTCTTGGCCTCCCAACACGCGGCACGAGCTCTGGAGATTTTTGCTAGGGATGATTATTGGCGTGATCTCGCGGATCGCTTTGGCGTTGATTACACCAATGTCCTTAATCTCGCGCTCCCTTCCGACCAGCACAGCTCGTCACTTCGGCAGTTCGCATGAGGCTGCCCAGTGCCTCTGATTCAAGCGAAGGGGCGACCATGTGAGAGGACTCGAAGGCTTTGCTCCGCTCAGGCAGGCGACGCATGTGGTTCTTCACGCGAGCGGTTTGATGTCCTCGCGAGAAAGCCAACGCCTTTAGCGCGCGAGGACATAATTGGGCGCGAGTGACGGGGATCGATCTGATTCTGCCTCAACATAAGAGATTTAGAGCGCGATCTCGTCCAATCAGATCGCGCTCTATTTCGTTTGGACTTCATACATTCGGCCTTCGGTAATGTATGGAGGCGTGCGCCTTCAGGGCGCACGAAAGCAGGGAAATCGCCGCGATCTGCAGAAATGCAATCAAGAAGCAGATACGAAGGAATTCCGGTGCGCCGGTCTCGCCTGCTCGGGAGACAACGCATCGTCGGAAAGACGCCCCGCCTCTCGCCGTTTGACTGTTAGACCCTTCGCAGGAATCCGTCCGGCGAGGCGGTGATGGCGATCTTATGCTCGATCGTGTGGTCATATTCGAAGGTGAGCCGCTCCCCGTCTGCCGCCTCGCGTCCCTCGTCCGACAGGCGCTTCATGTATTCCCAGACCGCCGTCTTCGGATTGTCACCCTTCCCCCAAGGGCGGTTTGCGCACATTTCGTTCGGCAAGTCTTCGACGCCCGTGTCCCAGACAACGCAATAGGATCCCTTGGTCGTAAGCGGTGCATAGGCTTCCAGCTCCGCCAGCACATGTTCGTGCGTATGGTTGGAATCAAGGAACAACATGACGCGGTCGTAGCCCTTGGCTATCGCCTTCACTTGGTCAACGATCTCCGGCGCAACGGAGGAGCCCTGCAATAGTGTGATCTTGTGAGAAAGAGGATGGCTCTCGATTCCGGCACGGTTATGGGCACGAATGTCGATATCGATGCCCACGACTTTGCGGCGGCTGGCACGGGGGTCCAGCGTCGTGCCGGCTGCAGCTGCATCGCAGTAGTCGAGCATGGCCAGCATTGAGGCGCTCATGATCAGCGAGCCGCCGTGGGCGATGCCGGTCTCGATAACGAGATCCGGGCGGCAGGCCCAGACAAGTTCCTGGATGGCGTAGGTATCCTGCGGCACTTGAATAATCGGTCGCCCCAGCCAGGTGAAGTTTTGCGCGTAATTGTGCCGGATACATTCGCGGATCCAGACCTGCGACAGACCTTGGAAACCTGCATCGGCTGCCGAACGCTCGATGTTGCCACGCACGAATTCCGCAAATTTCTGTTCTTCAGTCATGGTGCGATTTACCTTTTATGAGATCTTCGTGCAGTGGATGTCCCACCATTGGGTCCGCGGAGCTAGCCTGTTGCCGGTCCGGTCACGGACCGTTCGGCTATAAACATCGACAACCGCGTCGTAGGAGAGCCAATCTCCCTCGATATCGGGGCCGAGCGGACCGGATGACCCCTGCGGGAAACGGTGGCCAGTTATGGAATCGATCCGCCCCTCCACGGTCGATTGGTCGAAAAGCTTGAAGCCGTCATAGCCGCAACGCGCGAGGCTTTCCAAATATTCATATCCGAAGCGGCAATCCTCCACGCTCACGAAACGGGGCAGCAGCGGCAGTCCGTGCAACTGGCCGAGAACCATGTGATCAACCCCTTCGACGTCGATTTTCAATGTGAAGGGGACGCCGTGGCTGCTGAACAGTTGCGGCAAGGTCAGGCATTGAACCTGAACAGCCTTGCAGGCACTGCCATTCCGGCTTGCCCAGCCGATATCGAGACTGCTCCAGTGATCGTTTTCGAGATTGATGTAGAAGGTTTGCTCGCCGGAGCTTTCCCAAATGGCCGCATTGATGATTGTCAACCGTCCTGTTCGCGCGGCGTCGGCGAATCGACCTGCAGCTCGTTCGCAGAGCGAAGGGTTGGCCTCGAGTGCGACCACACGCAGCCCTCGCTCGAGATAAAACGCGCTATCATCGCCATTGTTCATGCCGAGATCGAAGATCAGGCCATCGTCTGAGACAAATTTGGTCATGAACGGGAAGACCTTTCCATAGGAAGCGCATACACCACCGCTCCCGTGCCGCACCAGCCATGCAGGCGAAACAGGAAGCGGTATCCGTCCAGCGTCTCCATCATCACCTTCGCCGTGCGATAAAGGCCGTCCGCGTCGTGATAGACGGTGACCGCAATAATGGGGCGGTGCTGGCGGATGGTGGCGAGGCCGCCGAGAAGCGCGTCGCGTTCGGCGCCTTCGAGATGCAGCTTGATGAAGCCGGGGGCGGCCGGCAGGTTGGCTGCGAGCGCATCGATCGTGGTTGTCCGGATGATCTCGCTGCCAGTCTCGGAGAGCTGCGAGGCATAGCCGAGGCCGGAGTGGAAGCGCCGGCGGCCGGGCATGGCATCTACCGGGTCGTTTTCGATGATGATGCGCTCAGCGATGTGTGAGGGCAGGCGCGAGACAAGTGTCAGAAGCGCCGCCCGGTTCGCCGCATCCGGCTCGACCGCGAGGATGCCGCCGAAGGGTCGTATCGTATTGCCGTCGGCGCCGATGGCGTCCAGATAAGCTTCGACCACGCTGCCATGATGGGCGCCGAGGTCGAGGAAGGTTTTTGCGGGATCCAGGGCCGTGCGCACCTCCGGGATGAAGAAGCGTGCGCAGGACGGCATCGGCGCGCCCGCAAAGCTCCATTCCGCCCTCAGCCGCCGCCAGGCGATGAACTGCAGGTGATGGGCACGCGAGATATCGTCGTCCCAGCCATCGAGGACGGCGGTCATGGCATGGAGGTCGTCGTCGGAAAATGCACCTGCGAACCAGCCGTTCGAGAGAGGATGCCGGTCGCGGAAGGTTTCGGCAAGGTCGTAGAAGGGCACCACGCGGTGCCAGCCATCGGCCATCAGCTGCGCTTCCAGCGGCACGAAGGGCACGGTGGAAATGCTGACGGCCAGCAGTGCCGTGGCCTTGATGCTGTCCGGCACCGCGTCCGGCGTCATCAGCGTCACGCCCTGCCAGGCCGGGTCGTCCTTGAGGGTGTCGGCATTGCGGTCCACGACCAGCGTGAAATCGAGCCCGACGAGGCGCAGGTGATCACGTGCCAAACGGCCAAGATTGCCGGCGCCGTAGAGCACCACAGGCCGGTCTGCCCTCTCGGGCGCAAAAGTCGGCGTCTGCGCAGCGATAGTCTCCAGCAGGGCGCGCGCCGTCGCCGCATCGGGCAGGCCGGCAAAATGCCGTTCTGGGTGCGCATGGGCAGCGACGTCGTTGAGGCTTGCGGCCGGCGTCTCGGTTTTGGTCGGCTGGGCGCGTGTCATGTCCGGTTCCGTCTGTGCCGCGTCCTGGTGACGGGGCGTCCTTGCGTCAGTATCGTCTTACCAGGCAAGGCATCGCCGTGATGCCGCAAGCCAAAATCATGTGACAGTGCGCCGGCGGATGCTTAAGGCTTGCGGTTGTCGATCATCAAACCGATTCGCGACCTGACCATGCGCGCCACGCTTTTCGCACCTAATCCCTTCGAGCTTTCCCGGACCTTGTCATGACCCATGTTCTCGTCACAGGCGCGACGGGTTTCGTCGGTCGCCAGGTGGTCAAGGCGCTGCTGGCCAATGACCACACCGTCACGGCCATCTGCAGGCCGGGCTCCGAGGGGAAGCTCGGAACGCTCGCGGACAAGGTCGCAATCATTGTCTCCGCCGACATGTTTCGCGAAAGCGAGGAGTGGTTGGCCGGGCACCTCACCGGGAAAGACGCGGTCATCCATGTCGCCTGGTACGTCGAGCCCGGCAAATATCTCGATTCGCCGGAAAACCTTGCCTGCGTCGAAGGCTCGCTGCGCCTTGCGCGCGCGGCCGTGGCGGCCGGTGTCGGGCATGTCATCGGCGTCGGCACCTGCTTCGAATACCGTCTGCCGTCCGACCATCTGACGGTGGAGTCCCCGCTCGCCCCCCAGACCCTGTATGCCGCATCTAAACTTTCTGTTTACCATATGCTGGGACAGTATCTGGCGAAACAGGACACCCGCTTTTCCTGGTGCCGCCTTTTCTATCTCTTCGGGGAGGGCGAACATCCAGCACGGTTGGTGCCCTATGTCAGAGGCAGGCTCGCAGCAGGCGAAACGGCCAAACTTTCGGCCGGAACGCAGATCCGGGACTTCCTCGACGTCGCAATAGCCGGGGCGATGATCGCCGACGTGGTGAGAACTGGTCAGCCTGGCGCAATCAACATCTGTTCAGGTCGGCCGACAACGATCCGTGCGCTCGTCGAAGGGATCGCCGACGAAGTTGGCAGGCGCGACCTGCTGGAATTCGGCACGGCGGCCATTCACCCTTCCGATCCTGCCGCCGTCGTTGGTGTCTGCAATGCCATCGCACCGGAACGCGTGCGGGAGACCTCTGATGAAAGCCCAGCTGAAGCCGCGCATCAATCTGGAAGACCGCACGGCGCTTGAGACGGTCATTCCGCTCGACACGCCGTTCATCGTGTTCGTCGATCCCGCCAGTTCCTGCAATTTCAAATGCACCTTCTGCCCCACCGGCCATCGCGACATGATTGCGGAGACTGGCCGCTATCAGGGCGCCATGAAGTACGATGTCTTCACCAAGGTGATCGACGATCTCGGCGCCTTCGAAAAGCCGATCAAGGTGCTGCGCCTCTACAAGGATGGCGAACCCTTCCTCAACAAGCGCTTTGCCGACATGGTGCGCTACGCCAAGTCGAAGGACTATATCGAATATATCGACACGACGACCAACGGGACCTTCCTGACGCCCGACCGCATCGGCCCGGTGCTCGAAGCCGGCATCGACAAGATCAACATCTCGGTCGATGGCATGACCGTCGAGCAGTACATGCAGTTCACGGGCTTCAAGTTCGACTTCCCGAAGTTCATCGAAAACGTGAAGTGGATCTACGAGAACAAGGGCAATACCGAAATCTCGATCAAGATTCCCGGTGAACTCATCACGGAAGACCAGAAGCAGGAATTCTTCGATACGTTCGGCGATTATTGCGACCGCATCTTCATCGAAAATTTCGCCCCCTGCTGGCCGGAATTCGACATCGAAAAGCACACTGGCGTGAAGATCACCAAGGGCATCTACCAGCAGGAAATCGGCTCGACCGATACCTGCCCCTACATCTTCTACGGATGCTCCGTGAATGCCGACGGCCTCGTCTCCTCCTGCTTCCTCGACTGGGGCCGCAAGCTGATCATCGGCGATGCCCGCATCCAGTCGATGCAGGAGATCTGGAACTCGGACAAGATGAATGCGCTGCGCCTCCAGCATCTGGAAGGACGCCGCTGTGAGAACCAGACCTGCGGCAATTGCGGCCAGCTGACGCACTGCCTGCCGGATAGCATCGACGCCCACCGCCCGATGCTGCTTGAGAAGTTCAAGCAGATGGTCAAGCTCGACCCCTCCGTCCGGGCGCCCGGCGGCACCCGCATTCCGGCGCCCATCGCGGCCGAATGAAGATCCTTCACATCGCGGCGCATCTCGGCGGGGGGGTCGGCAAGGCCCATGCCGAGGTCACCGCCTGTGACCGCAGCGATATCCGCCGCCACTTCGCCCTTCTCGAAGAACCGCGCGACCGTCGCTTCGCGCACGCCATCGTGGCCGCCGGCGCGACCGCCGACGTCGTCGCGGACATGGCCGAACTCGCGCGCCGCGCTGCCGATGCCGATATCGTCCAGGTCGAATGGTGGAACCATCCCCGGCTCTATGCGGCCCTGTGCGCAGCAGGGCTGCCGGCGGCACGGTTCATCTTCTGGTCCCATATTTCTGGCCTCTTCGCGCCCTTCCTGCCGGAAGGCCTGACGGACGCCGGCAGCGCCTTTATCGCGACGTCGCCGTGTTCCCTGCCGGAGGGTGAAACGCTCCGCCGACGGGCCATCGGCTCCGGCTTCGGCTTTGCCCTGCCACAAGACCGAACGCCTGCGGTCGCCCGCAACCCGCGCGCCGTCGGCTATCTCGGCACGGTCGACTTCGCCAAGATGCACAGCCGCATCTTCGACGCGATTGATGCCGCATCGCCCAGGGCCGGCGCATTTGCCGTCACGTTCCATGGCGGTGTGGCGCCCGATGGACCAGTGCCCCTCGCGCAGGCCGCCATGCGCCATCCGGGACGTGTACAGCTGGCCGGTCACACGCCGGACCCGCGGGCGGCGCTGGAGCGGCTGGGCATCTTCTTTTACCTGCTTGATCCCCGGCACTACGGCACGGCGGAAAACGCGCTGGTGGAGGCCATGTCGCTCGGCGTGGTGCCGATCGTTCTTGCCAATCCCTGCGAACAGGCGATTGTTGAGCACGGCATCACCGGCTTCGTCGAGCCCGATATCGAAGCGGCCGCGCGCCGTCTGGCCTGGGCGCTCGATCACCCCGAAGCCCTGCCGCCGATCGGCAGCGCCGCCATGCAGGCCATGGCCGAGACGCGTACCGCGCAACGATCGGCAACGGCCTTTGCTTCTCTTTACGATGCGGTGCTGGCGGATAGGCCCGAGGTCATCGACTTCGCGGCGCTGCTGGGCGCCAGCCCCGCCGAATGGTTTCTCTCCACGCAGGGCGCGCGCCGCAGCGCCTGGCCGGAACTGGCCGCTGCCAAACCCTGGGCGAGAGGAGGAGGGGAAAGCAAGGGCAGCCTTGCCCATTTCCGCGCCTGCTTTCCCGAGGATCCGGGCCTTGCAACTCTCTGACAGTCGCGTCATCAAAATGAAAAAACCGCCGCGGATCTTGCCCTATCCGCGGCGGTTTGCGCGAGCCCCTGCGGGTTTCGCCTGAGGCGCATCGACAAATCGCCCTGTCGATGCGCAAGCCTGGCACCATCGTCCTTCGTCAGGCCGCGTCCGTAACGCCGCCGCAGATGAGGCCGACGGGCGCCATCATGGCACGCGCCACGCGGAAGAAAGCGGGAGCCGTCTGCGCGCCGCCCAGAAAGCGATCGACAAACAGGATCTTGTCCTTGAGGCCACGGCTGAGGTCCGGCGCCTGTTCCCCACGGAAATCAGGCCGGAAGAGATGGGCGAGGGCGCCGCCATTGAACCGCTCCAGCGAGGCGAAATAGGCATTGCCTTTGGCAACGAAGCGCTGCCGATCCGTTTCCATGATGCAATCGATCATGCAGGCCCGCACGAAGGCCTCCCCGACCTGCCAGGGGCTGCTGAGTTCCCTGAGGACATGGAACTGCACTTCTGCGACGGCGCCTGTAATGCCGAGACCGGAGTGGAAAAGGAAATATTCGGACGCTTCCGGCTCTACCGGTTGGTAGCGCACGGCATTGATCGCCGAAAGCGGGCGCGCGCAGAAGGCAAGCTCCTCCGCAAAAAGCAGGGCCTTGGCTGCCCATTCATATTGCGGAACAGGTGTCTGCCACGCGTCCGTCGTCGGAATGGCAAGGATGCCCTCGAGGAGCGAACGACGGACCGCGCCGTGGTAGAGGCCGAAAGGCATCTTGGGAACGTTGAGGCTGTTTTCCCAATGGAAGAACGCCTTCAGCATGGCGGTCTTGTCGAAGCTGTTGATCTGGTAGGCCGCGGGAATGGCGACGGAATTGGTTTTGCCGGGTTTTGCATCCGGATCGATCTGGAAGGCGTTCCAGCCCAGCGCATCGACCTGGGGATGGGAGGCCTTGAGATAGGAAACCATCACATGCAGATCGGGTTCGATCGCATCGCCCGGCCGGATCAGGCAAATCCATTCGCCGCTCGTTGCCGACAGCGTCGCGTGCCAGAGCATGCGACGATGGGCGGCGTCTGTGGTGATGAGCTTGACCCTTGCGTCTTCGGCGGCAAGCGCCGCAAGCGGGGCGGGGAAGTCCACGCCGGCCATGGCGCCGACGAGCACCTCGATATCGGCGGCCGCATCCTTGAGCAGCGGCACGATCTCGCTGGCAGGATCCTCGCCGTGTTCGAGCGGTATGGCGATGGAGAGTATCGGCATGAACTGTTCCCCGGATCGCCGGCCTGCTGTCAGCCGTGACCGGCGAAGCATGGCGGCGGATGATCGCAAACACCGTGCGCCGCGTGCTTCGCTCCCGGAAGACACGCCGGCGCCACGGCACGATGGTGCCGCCCCAGTGGAGCGGCCATGCTCCGCACGGATCCGGCGCAACGCCGAAGTCCCATGTGCGACACCCCCGCCTCATGCGGGAGGGAATATGGGCACACCGGTGGAAAAGTCTGTCGTCGAAGGAGGGTGCGGTCCTGTCTTCGCCGCCAACCTTTTTCCACCGGCATGTAGGGGGACACTACCGAGACAAGCTTGACCGAAACTGTCATGCGCCGGGCGTAGATATTGCCCGGCAGCAAGCCCGCGACACCATGGCGCCGACCGCTAGAGGCAGCGGAAAATGCAAATGATGGCGATCGATAAAATTGCGCTGACTGTCTTTATGGTGGGGCAAGCGGGAGCGTCTAGGTTCACCCTCAAGACGGAGAGAACAGGCGGGCACGGCGCCCGCGGCTCCTCCGCCCGGAGCCTGCCCTGCCGTATCCCCCTGCGGCGCTGAATGATCATGTCCCGCCTTGCCGCAGCACGCCCGTCGTCGCTGCGGCATTTTCTTTTTGTTCCTATGCAAACACCCCGGACGGGGGGTGTCCGGGGTGTCTGAAGGCATGGCTTCAATGGGGGGCGGAAGCCATGCCACCGAGCCGCCTGGAGTGAGCGGCCCGGTCGGTAGCCTGTGCCTTAGCGGGAAAGGCCGGGATAATAGTCACCATTTTCGACGGGGCTCTGCGGCGCTGCGCCACGAACCACCGAGCCGGTGGCCAGCGTATCGACCGGCGTGCGCGAGACACCGGAATAATAGGTGCCGTCGCCGCCATTGTTGACCCGGGCCGCGGTGCCGGCCGTCGAAGCGGCGCGACCCTGGAAGATCGGTGCATCCGATACGCCGTTGTAGTAGTTGCCGGTCGCAAAGGCAGAGGATGCGGAGCCAAGAGCTGCGGCTGCGATGACGAGGGTTGCGAGGGTCTTTTTCATGGTCATGTCCTTTCAAGAATGCGCCCGCTCCTGCGGGCGGTCCGGCCTCGGGTCGATCGCCTCGGACCGACCGGGCCAATTGATCTGGCCTGATGTGGATTGCACGGCCAGGGCGAAGCGATCCGGGAGGAAAGACCGCTTCGCATGAAGGACGTGCCGCTTAGCGCGACAGGCCCGGATAGTAGTCGCCGTTCTCGATGGCGGTCTGCGGTGCGGCGCCCCTGACGATCGAACCGGTGGAGACGGCGTCGACGCCGGTGCGGGATGCGCCGGTGTAGTAGGTGCCGTCACCGCCATTGTTGACGGCGGCTGCCGTGCCGGCGGTCGATGCGGCCCGGCCCTGGAAGAGCGGGGCTTCCGACACGCCGTTGTAATAGTTGCCGTCGGCAAAGGCGGAGGAAGCGGAGCCGAAAGCAACGGCGGCGACGATGAGCGATGCGATGGTCTTGGTCATGGATCTATTCCTTCTTGGGTCGGATGCGCCCCGGTTCGAGGGGCCTGCATCACGGAGTGATTGTCAGTGTTGCGTCTTTTGGCCGGATGCTTAGCGCGACAGGCCCGGATAGTAGTCGCCGTTCTCGATGGCGCTCTGCGGAGCAGCGCCCTTGACGATCGAGCCGGTGGCAACGGAATCGATGCCCGTGCGGGAGGCGCCGGCATAGTAGGTGCCGTCACCGCCATTGTTGACGGCGGCAACCGTGCCGGCAGAAGCCGAGCCGCTGCCCTGGAAAAGCTGGGCCGGAGAAACGCCTTCGTAGTAGTTGCCGCCGGCAAAAGCGGAGGAAGCGGAGCCGAAGGCAACGGCGGCGACGATGAGCGATGCGATGGTCTTGGTCATAATAAGGTTCCTTTGGGTGTCAGAGGCCCTGGCACGCCTTCAGGGCGCGTTCCGGGCGTTCAGGTTCGGTAAAAGGGCGGGGCGACCGGTGTGGGCAGTCGCGGGTGGTGAAAGCGTCAGTCGGCAAAGCCGGTGCCGGTGGCGGAAAGGCCGGCCCCGGAGGATGCCGAGGACGACGCCTCGGATGTGAGAATGCTGCCGGTCGCCAAGGTATCCGTCAGGCCAGTATCTGCACGGGCCTGCAGTGCGGCGCCGTTTCCGGCCATGGCGGCCCAGGCGGCCGTAAAGCCGGGTGCCGCACTTCCATCCTGCTCGGAGGCGTTGGCGTTGAGCGGCATGGCCATCAGGAGTGCTGCGGACAACAGTGTTCCGAGCGCGGACGCGAGCGTCCTCGTCATGGTCGTCTTCCTATCGTGTCTGGGTTCTTCAGTATCGGGTTCAGATGGCCGGGCCCGGTTTGGGGCCCGGCATGGCGCCGTTGCCGGCGCTGGTCGTGTCAGGGCGTCCGTTATTCGACGTCAGCACCCTGGTAGTAGTCGCCGGGCTGGAAGGGGCTCTTCACAGCCTTGCCCTTGACGATGGAGCCCGTGGCGACATTGTCGACCGGGTCACGCGAGACACCCTGGTAATAGGTGCCGTCGCCGCCATTATTGGGCTTCAGCGAAGCATTGGAGCCTGCGCCGACCGTGGCGGAGGCGGTGAACATCGGGCTGGCAGTGACGCCCTGGTAGTAATCGCCGCTGGCAAAGGCGGTGGATGCGCCGGTGATGACCGAAGCGGTCAGAACGAGGGCAGCGAGGGTGGCATTGATGGTCTTGGACATGATCGTATCTCCAGTGTTTAACGGTTCAGTTCCAGACGACCGGGGCGATCACGAATGCGTCTCGTGCCAGCATCGCTGGCGGCGCCATCCGTCGGTCGGAGCGGCCGGGTCGAGGCCGGAGAACCATGCGTCTTACACCTTGGGCGCATGATGGTCCGGACCGAAGAGGGTGCACCGGCCGCCCTGGTCACCTTCCGGTGAAGGCTGGCGGCCTGTCACGAAGTGCATCCCTTCGTCCTTCGACACGTCTCACAAGAGTGTTTCGTTGCTCTTGTGAGATTAGATATGGTCCCTCAATATGCGGGTGTGAAGTAAGAATTATTGGAAACCACTGTCAACACATAGTGAACAATAGAAACTGCCCAAATTGCCTTCGTCCTGTCCGCGCGCAAAGTCTCTGCGCCGGGTCAATAATTCGGAAGTTTCGTAAGTGACAGAAATCTAAAAAGGTCGAGGAATAGGGCGTTTGAGCGAACCGAGCGGTTCGAAATGACCCTCGTCAACGCGAATTCGGCGTGTGCACGTCGCCGCGTTAAGAATTGGGGCGAAGACGCCGACTTGGGAAATTTCAAGACCCTCACGAAGGTGTGAACCGCTCGGTTCGATCGAGGCGGGCGGTTTTGCGGGGCGGATTTTGCGGCGAAAACAAGGCAATCCGAGCCCATCGCTGCAGCGTATCAGGCCGTCACCACCGGCGCGCGACCGTTGCCGGACGACTTTCAAACACGGGAGACGGCGTTCATGCCGCGCGGAGTAGCCAAGCAGAACCTGCCGGAAAAGATCTGCCCCACCTGCGGGCGTCCCTTCAGTTGGCGCCGCAAATGGGCACGAAACTGGGAAACGGTACTTTACTGTTCAGAGCGCTGCCGCCGCGAAAAATCGGCAACAGTGTCTCCCATGCATGCGCAGGGGACGGGCACCGGGCGGGCCGGCAGATAGCGGATGACAAGCGCCGGGCCGGAATGCGATCACGGTGAGGTTGGCCGTGGCAACTTCCTCTGTCGCGGCAGGAATGCGTCCCTGGGACGAGCAAAAACCGGCCTTGTCCGGCCGAAACACCCCGCAAACGCCCGCCTTGAATTGACTTCCGGACCCGTGGGTGGTTCTGTGCCGCGCCTGCTCCGGCTGCTTTGCGGCGGTCGGCGGGAGATGTGGTAGCAGGTGTTCATGAGGCCGCCGCATCCCCGACAGGACAGAACGAACTGTCGTTGCCACACCGGGCAACAGACGGAGCGAGGAACCGAAAACGTGACGAGCCGGACGAGGCGAAGAGGGCAGGGCAATCCGGCGACAGACCGTCGGCGGCTCATGCCCGTGCTCGCGATGGCGATCGCGCTCGTCGCCCTGCAGTTCGCCGCCCTGTCCGGCTTCGATCCCGCCGCGGCGCGCTCGGCGCGTGCCGCTGGCACCGTCACGCCGGATGGCGGCGAAACCGCCGCTGCCCGTCAGGTGCTGCGGGCAACGCTGGCGGCCGATGTGCGGGTACTTGGCGAAAGAGCCGATGGCAAGACCCTTGCCGGTGGCCCGCAGCCTCTCCTTCTGCCCTTCCTCCCGACAGAGCGCTGGCCGGCGCCAGCCACCCTTGCCCTCGGGCCGGGTTCGGACAGTGCGGTTGGCGGCGTGTTTGCCAGCCACTACCGCGTTCGCGCGCCCCCGGCCTGACCTCTGATCCTTTCGCGGGGCAGGTGTCTGTCCCTTCTTTCCATCCTTCATGTGCCCCGGTTGCGGACGTTTGTCTGCCCGGGTCAAAGGTATTGATAAATGCGCACATCCCGCTGGGCCTTGCTGGCCTATATTCTGGTGACCGTTTTCGGGATCGCCGCCGCGCTGCCGAACGTGCTGCCGGCTTCCATGGAACAGTCCATTGGACGCTATCTTCCCGCATCTCCTGTCACGCTTGGTCTCGACCTGCGTGGCGGTTCTCACCTCGTCCTGGAAGTCGATGCCGCCGGCCTGCGCAAGGCTCGACTCGACACGCTGATGGACGATGCCCGTCGCATCCTGCGCGAAGAGCGCGTTTCGGGTGCCACCGTTCGGCTCGTCGGCGACCAGGTCAGCGTCCAACTGGCGACCGCCGACGACCGCACCAAGGTCCTGCCGCGCTTCCAGGAACTGGCAGCCCCCACCGCCGGCACGCTCGGCTTTGGCGGCGGCGAATCCGACATCGCCATTGGCGGCGACGGCCAGACCATCACCATGGCCCTGACGGAAGCCGGGCTCGCTGACCGCATGAACAAGGCGGTCGAGCAGAGCCTGGAAATCATCCGCCAGCGCGTCGACCAGGTTGGTGTCGCAGAGCCGCTGATCCAGCGCGTCGGCTCCGACCGCATTCTCGTGCAGCTCCCCGGTCTCCAGGATCCGACACGCCTGCGCCAGCTCCTCGGCTCCACCGCGCAGATGAGCTTCCACATGGTGGATCCGTCCACCGATCCCAACACGACGACCCCGCCGCGCGGCGTGGAAATCCTGCCGGGCCAGAATGACGGCCAGAAATATGCGGTCGAACAGCGCGTAGCCATCTCCGGCGAGCGGCTGGCCGATGCGAAGGCCGGTTTCGACCAGCGCACCAACGAGCCGATCGTCTCCTTTACCTTCGACAGCCTCGGCGCGCGCCAGTTCGCCGACATCACGCGCGACAATGTCGGCCGCCCCTTCGCCATCGTTCTCGACGGCAAGGTGCTGACCGCGCCTGTCATCCGCGAGCCGATCATCGGCGGCCAGGGCCAGATCAGCGGCAACTTCACCGCCCAGGAGGCGACAGTCCTGTCCGCGCTCCTGCGCTCCGGTGCCCTGCCGGCACCCCTGACCATCATCGAGGAACGCTCGGTCGGTCCGAACCTCGGCTCGGATTCCATCCAGCGCGGTCTCTATACCGGCGCCGCCGGCCTCGTCGCCGTCGTCGTCATGATGGTGGTGCTCTACGGCGCCTGGGGCTGGATCGCCAATTTCGGTCTCGTCCTCCACACCATCTTCACTATCGCCGTTCTAGGCCTTCTCGGCTCGACCCTGACGCTGCCCGGCATCGCCGGCATCATCCTCGGCATCGGCATGGCGGTGGATGCCAACATCCTCATCAATGCCCGAATAAGGGAAGAGACGGCCGCCGGCGCGGGCGCCATGAAGGCGCTTGACCTCGGCTTCAGCAAGGCCTTCGCCACCATCGTCGATGGCAACGTCACGACGCTCGTCGGCACCATCCTGCTGTTTATGTTCGGCACCGGCCCGGTTCGCGGCTTTGCCATCACCATGATGATCGGCATCGTGATCTCGATGTTCACCTCGATCACCGTCGTGCGCATGATGATGCATGAGGTTGTCGTCCGCCGGAAGATGAAGAAGATCGAGATTCACTCGCTCTTCGGCAAGGTGCCGCAGCTGCCGCAATTCTCCTTCATGCGCGGTCGCTTCATCGCCATCGGCATGTCAGCCTTCCTGTCCATCTCCTCGGTCGTGCTGTTCTTCACGCCGGGCCTCAACTACGGCATCGACTTCGTCGGCGGTATCCAGGTGGAGGCGACGTCCAAGCAGGCGATCCAGCTCGCGCCGCTGCGCGCGGGCCTGGAGAATCTGAACTACGGCGAAGTGGCGCTGCAGGAATTCGGCCAGGGCACCTCCGTCCTGATCCGCATCCAGCGCCAGCCGGGCGGAGAGCAGGAGCAGACGGCGGCATTGAACGCGATCCGCGATCGCGTCCAGCAGATCGTTCCAGACGCGACCTTCGAGCGAACCGAAGTGGTCGGACCGACGATCTCGGCCGAGCTTGCGCGCTCGGGCTTCCTCGCCGTCGGCCTCGCCATGCTCGCCATCCTGATCTACATCTGGTGGCGCTTCGAATGGCACTTCGCGATCGGCGCCATCGTCACGCTGTTGCTCGACATCACCAAGATGATCGGCTTCTTCGCGCTGTTCCAGATCGACTTCAACCTGACCGCCATCGCCGCGGTGCTGACGCTGATCGGCTACTCCGTCAACGACAAGGTGGTCGTCTATGACCGCATGCGCGAGAACCTGCGCAAGTACAAGACGATGCCATTCAGCCAGTTGATCGACATGTCGATCAACCAGGTGGTGATGCGATGCATCTTCACTTCCGTTGCGGTCTTCCTGTCGCTGGTGCCCATGGCCATCTGGGGCGGCGATCCGGTCAAGCCCTTTGCCTGGCCCATGGTTTTCGGCGTCATCGTCGCCACGACCTCGTCGATCTATATCGGCGGTCCGATCCTTCTCTTCCTCAGCCGCTGGTGGAAGGACCGCGAGGCCACGCGCACGACGGACGGCAAGGTCGAAGCCTGATTTCTGTCGCATTGATCGACCACAAGGAGGGCCGCGGGAAATTTCCGCGGCCCTCTTGATTTGGAGGTATAACCTTCCCAGTTATGGCCCGGACTGAAACGGACCTTTTCTGGATTCGGTCTACAGGCAGGAAAAGTGAAATTATTTTTCACAATCCTGTCATGGTAGTTGAGTAAAGAGATAGAAAATTCTATTGTAGTCGCATGGTTCGAGATGGATCCATGGACTTCGAAGCGAGCTAGAGGAGAGTGGCATGTTCGGTTCCGCCTGCATTAACGCTATCCGCGGTTCGATCTCCCGTTGTCGTGTGACGGGTAAACGAGTGGTTGCATCGGCCCTTTGCCGAATGTGACCGAAAGACAAGCGTTTCCGAAAATCACGAAGACTTTGAAGCCTGCATGGTGCGCCATGCAGCGGGAGAATACGCATGAGCAAGCAAGTCATCGAATTCAATGGTGAACCCGTCGGCGTCGTTGTTCCGGATCAGGATCGGCTGAAGTTCCTGGCTGTGAAGTATCACGTCTGGGCGCTGGACGCGCAGCGTTTCGAAAGCGTCGAGGAAGCCCAGGCGGCCATCCGCAGCCTTTTCGCCGGCCCGCCGAAGAGAGCAGCCGCCCATCAGGGCATGGCGGCCTGACCGGGCCGGTGCCGTGCCCCTGCGAGGCGGGTCGCTCGGCTGGCCCGCTGACGCTATCCCTTCACGAATGCGCCCACCGCTTCACCGCCCGGGGCCCTCGCATGCGCGGGTGTTGATCTGTGAGGCCAAGAGGTTTAGCAGGGGGCTTTCAAACGGCAGCCCCGAGGACAGCCATGGCATTGAGACCCCTGACATCGGATGCGGCGGACGAGGCCGGTGCCCGCGCTTCGGTCGAACGCAGCCTGAAGGCGACGGTCGACGGCGCGCGCGCCCTGCAGGCCGCCTTCGAGGATGGCGCCACGCTGGCCCGCAGCGTGATCGACGCCGTCGCGCTGATCGCCGCCGGCCGTGGCCGTGTCGTGGTCTCCGGCGTCGGCAAGAGCGGACACATCGGCCGCAAGATCGCCGCGACGCTCGCCTCGACGGGCACCTCCGCCTATTTCGTCCATCCGACCGAGGCCAGCCATGGCGACCTCGGCATGGTGACGTCTGACGATATCCTTCTCCTCCTCTCCTGGTCAGGCGAGACGGCGGAACTGGCGAACATGCTGACCTACGCCAAGCGCTTCCGTGTGCCGATCATCTCGCTGACATCGGGCGCGGATAGCGTGCTCGCCCGCAATTCCGATGTCGCGGTCGTGCTGCCGAAGGTGGTCGAGGCCTGTCCCCACGGTCTGGCGCCCACCACCTCGGCGCTGCTGCAACTGGCCATCGGCGATGCCATTGCCATCGCGCTCCTCGAAGGACGCGGCTTTTCCGCCGAGGACTTCAAGGTCTTCCATCCCGGCGGCAAGCTCGGCGCGCAGCTGATGCTGGTCGGCGAACTCGCCCATTCCGGCGAGGCTATGCCGCTCCTGCCGCTGGGCACGCTGATGAGCGAGGCGCTGATCGTCATGACCTCCAAGGGCTTCGGCGTTGCCGGCGTCACGGATGACGAGGGCAGGCTGACCGGCGTCATCACCGACGGTGACCTGCGCCGTCACATGTCGGGCGACCTCATGCAGACCCCCGTCGATGCCGTCATGTCGCGCCACCCGCGCACGGCGCCGGCCCGCATGCTGGCAAGCGCCGCCCTGAAGGCCATGCAGGACCAGAAGGTCACTGTGCTCTTCGTCGTCGACGAGGCCGGCGTTCCGACCGGCGTGCTGCACATTCATGACCTGCTGCGCGCCGGCGTCATCTGACATCTGATCGGATCCCGTCAGCGCTGGCCCTCCCGCCAGTCCCGTTTCACGGGCTTGCGGCGCGGCGCCGGATCGACATAGGCCCCGGGCTCGTTCACATCGCGGGCATCAAGCCGCGCGGCGATCGCTTCCGCGCCGGCCTTGGCGCCTTCGATGGAATAGAAGTTGCCGCGCACCTGGATCGTTGCCGCCATCAGCCGCAGGAAAGCCGAGAGCAGGGCTGGGTCCGGCTGATGCGGCTGAGCCCAGAAGGCATCGAGCGGCCGCTGGTCCGAGAGCCCCTCGACATCGAAGACCGCTGATCCCAGCACCTTCACCGGCACGGCCTGCTGGTAGGCATGCAGGCCAACGGTCGAATTGACCGTCACCACGCCGCGGCTGCGCCCCAGCAGCAGCGCCAGATCCCCGCCGTCGAGATAGACGATACGCCTGACAATGCCGAGCGCCTCGGCGCGTGCGCGCGCATAGGCTTCCCAGTCGATGAGGTCGTTGTCGAGCGGATGAACCTTGATGACCAGCGTAGCCTCCGCCGGCGCATGCGCCGCGAACGAGACGAGGATCTCGTCGATGGCCTGTCTCTGGCTGTGATAGGGCGAATGGGCGCGCAGCTGGAAATCTGTCTCCAGTTGCAGCGGATAGACGAAGAAGGGGCGCTCGCTCGCCAGGAGCTCTTCGATCCGCCGCTGAGCGGTGGCCGAGCGCCGCTTGCCCGTCACAAGCCTGCGCAGCCAACCGGCATATTCCGCCAGAGGATGAAAGATCGCATGGCGGCGATAATACGGGTAGAGGAACCAGAAGAAGACGTTCGGGAGATTGTAGATGAGGTCGAGCCCGGCATCGGCGAAGAAGGTCTGGCTGTAGCGCCGCGTCCAGTCCGGTTCCGGCAGGCCTTTGGCGGCTGAAAGAATATGGGCAGGGTCGCGCGGGAAGCGGGAGTTGGAGGACATGCCCTCCCGCTCGATGGTAATCCAGTCTGGCCTCAGATACCCCATCTCGACCACGGAAATCCTGACGCCATTGCGACGTGCGGCCGCGCAGGCCACCTGATGGTAAGGCCGCTCTTCGCCGAGCAGGATGAGTTCGTCGACGCGGTTCAAGAGCAGGAAGCGCTCGACGAACCCCGGCCAGTCCGCCTGTTTGCCGCGATAGGCCGTCGCGCCGCTGTGGCGCCAGAAGATCTGGTCGCCCGCGTTCAGATTGATGCGCAGGCACCGGTGGCCGCGCCGTTCGAGCGCCCGGGCGATGTAGACGAAGAGCAGCGAGGATGGTCCTTCCAGAAACAGGAAGGTGCGGGCGGCGGGCGGTGCCTCCATTCGGGTCTGGTCCGTCACCGTCAGCTCAGCCTTTCCTTGTTGAGGCCGGCATGGTTCAGCAGCGCGCGCACCAGATTGGCGGGGTCCTCGTTCTTCGGGAAGGTCGGGGCATGCTGCGCCTTGCGGGCAGCGGACAGCGGCACGATGAAATAGTCGGTGCGCGGATCCGGGAAGGGATCGGCGAAGGATTTGAGAAGCGGCGCATGATCGCCGTAAAACAGCAGCCAGACGGGCCGGTCGAGATGGTTGAGGCCGTCGAGCAGCTTGGCAAGCGCCTTGTCCGACTGCTGCAGAAGCTCGAGATAGATCGAGACGGGGTCCGTCAGGCCCTCGACCCGGTTCGGCTCCCATGGGCCGTGATTGGCCATACTGGCGACAAAGACGAGACCGGCCTGATCGCCGTCGATCGTCTCGCAGATCCCGAGCACCTTGTCCGTCAGCCTGTCGTCGGAGACATAGGGGCCGTCCCGCTCCGGATCATGGTCGAAGCTGTCGAGCATCGACATGTGGTCGAAACCGAGCTGCGGCATCGCCTTGTGGCGCAGGAAGAAGGTGCGGTCGTAGGGATGGACGAAATGCGTCGACCAGCCCGCCGCCCGCATCTTTCCGGGCCATACGATATCCGCATAGTGGCTGGCGCGCAGATAGGGGTAGCTCGCATCCACATGGATGTCGTCCGGCTGCAGGCCACTCAGCACCGCAAATTCGGTGCGCAGCGTATAGCCGCCCTCGAAGACGCTGTTGAGGCGGCCCCATTGCACGGCCCGCTGCTTCATGCGGTCGATGGTCGGCAGTGCCAGTCCTGGCACGTCGAAGTGGCGCATGTCGATGAAGGATTCCGACTGCCAGACCACGACCAGCGGCGCCTTGTCTGTCGTATACTGGTCGATCAGGTCATGGAAGGCCGCCAGAATACGGTTCGACACGTCTGTCACGATCCTCTCGCGCCGGACGCCGAGCCAGATCAGGAAGTTGAAGATCACCGAACAGAAGGTGCCGAACCGCACCGTGATCAGCCGCGGCTCGATGACCGGCATGAACCGTTGCACCGTGGCCGCAATCGGCGCGTTGATCGGCGCGAAGAACAGAAGGAACCAGGTGACATTGGCGATCAGCCACATCACGAAGATCCAGAAGAGGTGATTGTCCTGCGGCAGCACATGCGGTTCGAACCACATATAGAGCCCGGAAACGCCGAAGACGTAGGAAAAGGACGCAATCCAGAAGACGATGTTGAGCTTGGAGGCGTAGAAGATCGTCTTGTATTTGAAGACATCGGCAACGAGCGCAATGTCGGAGAAGACCAGCGGCTCGCGGATGAACTGGAACTTGGCGCGCGAGATGGCCATGAAGATGATGAAGAAGCTCATCGTTCCCGCGCCCGCATAAAGCGGCCGCCAGGAAATGGCGAAGAAGCCGATGAAGACGAGCGCGATGACCGGCAGCCGCACGGCGACGTCGAAGACGTGGTTCTTCCACGTCATGCCCTGTCGCTTGGCGCGGCGCACCCGCTTCGGCACGGCAAAACGATCCATGAACACGGAAACGATGACACTGAGCGTGAAGGTGCCGAGCGTGAGGAGAAACGGATAGTCGTGAAGGCGGAAGGGGATCAACGCAAATACATCCGTCTGCTGGCGGCCTGTCATCGGCCGCACTCTGCCTCATTCCATGTGGGGAGCCGACGCGCCGGCTCCGGGACACCATGCCGTTCTTTTCCCGTCCCGTGCTTTAGGCGCAAACGGGGCCCGGGACAAGACGGCGCGCCGTTCTCCACCGGCGGTGCGGCCCGCGCGGCTCGATCAGGATCGCCGGTTGCGTTTGCCCAGCACCGCGATCTGCCGGTCGAAAACGGCGTTGATCAGCGGCGCGGCGAGCGGTCCGAGCCGCGCCAAAGCCCATAGGGTGGGCGTGAAGAAGGTCTCGAAACGTCCGGTGTCGATGGCGCCGACGATGCCGCGTGCCACGCTCTCGGCCTCAACAGGCTTCACCGTGCCCATGATCACCTGCGCCTCCGGTGGGCGGCTTGCGAGTTCACGAACGAACTGCGGCGTCTGCGTATCCGGCGGATAGCAGATCGACACGGCGATCCCACTGGCCTTCAGCTCACTGCGCAGCGCCCCGGCATAGCCCCGCAACGCATATTTCGAGGCGCAGTAGCCGGCATAGCCGTGAATGCCGATGAGGCCGGCGCCGGAGGAGACCAGCATGATGCGCCCCCCGCCCGCCTGCCGCATCGACGGCAGAACGGCACGAACGGCATTGGCCGTGCCGGTGAGATTGACCGCGATCTGCCGGTCAAAGAGGTCGGCGGGCTGGTCCGCAAATGCGCCAGGCTCGACGATCCCGGCGGAAGAAACGAGGATGGTGCAAGGGCCGAACCTTTCGGTGGCGCGCACAATCGCCGCCTCCAGCGCCGCACGATCGGCGACATCGGCGGCCTCTGCGGCCGTTTCTCCCGTTCCCAGCAGCGCAAGGGCCTCGTCGAGAAGACCCGCGCCGCGCGCAATCAGCGTCACGCGGGCGCCGCGCGCCCTGTAAAGCCGTGCAACCGTCAGTCCGATGCCGCTCGACCCGCCGGTGATGATCACATGCGGCATGCCGGACGGCGCCATGGCGGGGCCTTTCTCAGCGGCTGGCAAGCAGCTTCATCATCTGTTCGATATCGACGGAGCCAAGCCCAAAATTCCGGTCCGTCAGCGCTTTGAGCTTTTCCGCCGTCAGCCGCACCGTCTCGCGGATCTGCGCATCGGTGTGCTCGCTGGTGATGAAGAAGCGCAGGCGGGCAAGGCCTTCGGGCACAGCGGGATGGATGATCGGCAGCGCATTGACGCCGGCCGCCAGCAACTCGTTGGAAAGCTGAACGGCCCGCAACGAATCGCCCACCAGCACCGGCACGACGGAGTAGCCGACGCTGAGGCCCGTATCGAGCCCGGCTTCCTGCGCAAGCTTGAGGAAGAGTTCGCCATTGTGGCGCAGCCGTGCGGTGCGTTCTGGTTCGCGCGAGAGCACGTCGAGGCTGGCGATCGCCGAGGCCGCAAGGGCAGGGGCAAGGCCGACCGAATAGACGAAGCCACCGGCCTGCGCCTTGAGCACGGCCGCCAGCGCCTCGCTGCCGGCCACATAGCCGCCGCAGCTGCACGTCGTCTTCGACAGCGTGCCCATCCAGATGTCGACCTGCTTCGGATCGATGTCGAAATGTTCGAAGGTGCCGCGGCCGCGCTGGCCGAGCACGCCAAGCGAATGGGCCTCGTCCACCATCAGCCAGAAGCCGTACTCGGCCTTCAGCTTCAGGATGGCCGGCAGATTGGCGACATCGCCATCCATGGAGTAGATGCCCTCGACGATGACGAGGATGCGGCGATAGTCCCCCGAGACCGTGCGCAGCACATGTTCGAGATCGGCCGCATCATTGTGCTTGAAGAGGCGCCGCGTCGCGCCCGACAGCTTGATGCCGGAAAGCGCGCTGTTGTGGATGAACTCGTCATGCACGATGAGGTCCTGCGGCCCCATCAGGCAGCTGATCGCCGCGACATTGGTGAGGTAGCCGCTGACGAAGCTGACGGCGGCGTCGACGCCGTAAAAGCGCGCGATCGCTTCCTCGAGATGCTGGTGAACAGGTCGCTCCCCGGCGACCAGGCGACTGGCGGAAGCGGAAATCCCGAAGGTCTTGATCGTCTCCGTCGCCTTTTCCAGCACTTTCGGGTGCCGGTTGAGGCCGAGATAGTCGTATGAGGCGAAATTGATCAGCTCACGGCCGTCGATGATGGTGGTAGCACCTGCGGCCGTCTGGTGCGCACGGTAGAAGGGATTGGCGATCCCCATCTGCTCGCTGACCATCTTCTGCGTCATCACCTGCTTGTATTCCGGCAGATCCTCGAAGCGGGCCTGCTGGCGGCGCACCGGCGTCGGCAGCTCGCGTTCGGCACGGGCCGCACGGTTGCGCTCTGAGGACTGGTGCGTGTTGCGCATCCGGTCGAGAAGATTTTCCTTGACGCTGCTCTTCATCTTCCGCGCCTGGTCGGACATATCGCGATCGCTCATTGGTTCAACGCCTTTTCCGGTTCTCCGGCCGTGGCCACGTGGCGCTGGGCAAGTTCGGCCACCAGCTTGTGATCGCCGCCATCGCCGTCTTCGCCGCCACCCTGGTCACGCTTGCTGACCTTTTCGTAGAGCTTGCGGGCCACGTCGCCAACCGTCGTTGTATCGGCAACGCCTGACAGGGGCATGTCAAAGCCGGTGTTCTGCTGGAAGCTCATGCCGAGTTCGACGGCCATCAGGCTGTCGAGGCCGATTTCCTTCAGCACCTTGTTGCGCGAGATCGTGTCCTTGGAGACGCGAAGGATCGCGGCGATTTCGCCCGCCACCACATCGAACAGCGCCTGCTCGGCATCCTGCGCCGACTTGCCCTCGATCATGGCGACAAGGTCCATCTTGGCCCCGTCGCTGCCGCCGGCGTGCTGGTCCGCACTGCGCAGCACCACCCCGAACAGCGCCTGACGGGCGACCGGCAGGTTGCGCGCCGCGGCCCAGTCGATTTCCGAGATCATCACCGTTGCCGCATCCACCGTGCCGGGATCGGCCTCGATATAGGCCTCGACCTGGTCGAGCGCGACCTGCGCCTTCAGCGCCGTCTTGCCGATGCGCTTGGCGAGAAGATCGTTCACGTCGGTGTTCTTGGCGAGATAGCCGGTATCGGCAATGGCGCCGAAGCCGACCGCAAGACCGGCAAGACCAGCCGCACGCCGGGCGCGGGCCAGGCCCTCGAGATAGCCGTTCGCCGCCACATAGTTCGATTGGCCGGGATTGCCGACCAGCGTCGTCGCGGACGAGAACATCAGGAAGAGATCGAGGTCGTCGCCGCGCGTCAGGCTGTCGACGATGCCGGCACCGAGCGCCTTGACGGCGATGACCGGATGGTTGCGCTCGCGCGTCAGATTGCTGATCAGCGCGTCATCCAGGACCATGGCGGCGTGGACGATGCCCTTGATCGGCGCTTCGGCCCGGAGCGTCGCCAAGAGGTCGTAAGCAGCTTCCCGGTTCGTGACGTCGCAGGCATGCACCGAGGCGGTGACGCCAAGCTTCTGCCAGGCCGCGATCGCTGCCTTGGTTTCCGCATCCGCCACGCCGCGGCGCGAGCAGAGCGCGATGCGCCGCGCTCCCTTTTCCACCAGCCAGTTGGCGGCAACGAGACCGAAGCCGCCAATGCCGCCGATGATGAGATGCACGCCTTCGCCCGAAAGCTTCATGGGGCGGACCGACATGCTTGCCACCTCGTCGCGGCCGGCGACAGGCGGAAGCACTACGATCTTGCCGATATGGCCGGCATTCTGCATCAGGCGGAACGCATTGCCGATCTCGTCATGATCGAAGGCGCGGAACGGCAGCGGCGAGAGGCGCCCTTCCTCGAAGAGCGCGCCGATCTCGGTGAAAATCCGACGCGTCAACGACGGCTGGTTGACGAGCAGCTGGTCGGCGTCGATGCCGAAATAGCTGATATTGCGACGGAAGGGCCGAAGGCCGATCTTGCTGTCGCCGTAATAGTCGCGCTTGCCAAGTTCGAGGAACCGCCCGAACGGCTTGACGAGCTGCAGGCTGAGTTCCATCGCATCCGCAAAGAGCGAATTCAGCACGAGGTCCACGCCCTCGCCATTCGTGACGCGGCGCACATCTTCGACGAAGGCCAGCGTGCGGCTGTCGAAGACGTGGTCGACGCCGAGCATGGTGAGGAACCGGCGCTTTTCCAGCGTGCCGGCCGTGGCGATGATCGTCGCGCCCTTGAGCTTGGCGATCTGGATGGCGGCAAGGCCGACGCCGCCGGCGGCGCCGTGGATCAGGATCGTCTCACCCGCCTGCATGCGGCCAAGCTCCACCATGGCGTAATAGGCCGTGAGGAAGGCGACAGGAACGCTCGCCGCCGCCACCGGATCAAGACCGGACGGCAGGCGCGCCACGCCGGCGCGCGACACGACGGCATGGGTCGAGAAGGCGTCAGAGGCAATCGCCATCACGGCATCGCCGACCGAAAGGTCGCTGACACCCTCGCCAACGGCCACCACATGGCCGGATAGCTCCATCCCGATGGTAGCTCCGGCAAAGCCGTCTTCCAGCGCCTCTTCCGGCAGCAGGCCCATGGCCCACATCACGTCGCGGAAATTGAGGCCGGCGGCGGCGACCTTGACGACGATCTCGCCTTGGCCCGCCTTTGGAATATCGGTCTCTTCCCAGGCGATGCTGCCGACCTGCGAAGAGACGCGCTGGCGGATCGTGGCCGCCTTGAAATCACGCGTCATGCCGCTGGTCGAACCGACCGGGCCCGGCACGGCCCTGACTTCGCTCAGCCGTCCGCTAACGGGATCGACTGTCCATTCGCGGTTGGCTGCTTCGCTCGTGGCAAGGGTGAGGGCGGCCTCGACCGTCGCGGCATCGCTGCCTTCGGCATCGACGAGGTGGAGATCGATCAGGTCATATTCGTTCTGCACGACACGGCCGAATACCCACAGACCGGCATTGACCGGGCTCGGTGCGCGCTTGCCGATGTCCGTAACGGGCGCTCCGCCGGGTGCGAGGACGATGAGCCGCGGCCGCAGCGCCGCCACCGGCTCGGAGGCACCAAAATGGTCCCGCACCGCTTCGGCAAAGGCGCTGAGATGCAGGACGCGATCCTCGAGGATGGCTGCCGCCGTGGCGTCCTCGGCCTTCACGGCTGCGGAGGGGTAGACGGCCCGAACCAGCCGGCCCCTGAGAGCCCTGAGAGCCTTGCCGATTTCGGCGGCATCGGCGGTAAGATCTCCCTTGAGGGGCACGGTCACCACATGCCCGGCGGGCTTGGCCAGCTTGGCTCCGGCCGGAACGAGCAGAATTGTTTCCTGATCCTCGATGACGGCATCGGCCGCACCGTTGCTCGCCAGCGAACCCACCACCGTTTCGATGCCGATCAGCGAGCCGGTCGCCACCTCGATATCCTCGACGCGTGCATCGCCTGCGCCAAGATCGTCCAGCAGTTTTTGCCACTGGCTGGCCGAGGCGACCTTCCCGATCGGGAATTCGGATGTCTGGCTTCGGGCGAACCATCCCTCGCTCATGCCGAATACGAAATCGGCGAAAATGCCGGGACCGCCGACGGCCGCGATCAGCTTGCGCGCATGGCTGGCCTCGCTGCGGAAGGCGGCGCGCACTGCCGCATCGTCCTCGATCAGCGTCTGCAGGCTGTCCGAGGCGCTGAAGGCAAGGTCAAAGGCCGGCAGCTCGCCAAGGGCCTGCTTGGTCAGGACGTCGACATGGGCCGCGGTTTCAAATGTGAGCTCAAGGTTACGCTGTGGATTCTCGCGCGGCTCGAAGATCGCCAGCGTCGCGCCACGCCGACCGGCAAGATCGGCGACCTTGCGGCTGAAGCTCGGCGACACCGTGCCGACTTCGATCAGGCGGAGCGCCGCACCGGGGGCCGCATCCAGGGCACGCTCAAGGGCGGCCAGCACCGTCTCGCACCGCTGCCGGCTGGCCGCAGAGTGGACGGCCTGATGGTCGGCCGTGGCGTCGGAGATGAACGGCTTGCGGGCAGGGGCTTCCGCCTCCTGCCGCGTCCCTGCCTGCTCGATGCGGGCGAGGGCCTCGACATAGGCGTTGTTGACCAGAACCGCCTCGACGGCCCGGTCCGACCGGTCGGCATAAAGTTCGGTCAGGATTTCGCCGACGGCCGGCAGCGAGAAGTCCGGCTCGATGGTCACGGTTCCGTTGCGGTTCTGGCAAAGGCCGGCATCCTCAAGGATCAGCAGGCAGTTTTCCAGGAAACAGCGGAACTCGAAGTCGCCGCCGATCTTGCGCGTTTCGATCGTGCCGCTGCCGCGTGCGAGTTTCAGCGCAATTTCGTGGCAGGCACGGTAGATCGCGGCGTTGATGAGCAGCGAGGTCTCGTCGATGCCCGTCTCTGCAGGCGTTTCCAGCAGGGAATCGGCAAGGGCGGGGCGGCGATCCGGCGTCGCGAAGGCCGCAAGGCTTGGCACCGTCTCATAATGGAAAGCGAGTTCGCGCAGGCCCTTGTGCTGGCGCAGATAGGTGCGGCGGAAGCGGCAATCCTCGAAGGCGGCAATAAGTTTGCCGGATTTCCCAAAGAAATGGAACCTCGCCTTGATCGAATTGGCGCTGACGCGCTCGATCTCCACCAGCGCCTTCCTGACCGGAACGCCCGGCGCGATGAAGCGGATATTGCCGAAGCGCACGGGAATGTAGGGCGCGCCGCCCCGCTCGCCGGAAAACCGGTCGAAGAGGGCAACGAGGCCATGGAACGTCGCGTCGACGGACATGGGATTGAGGTCGTAGACGGCCAGCGGATGGCCGGGCGCAGCGGCATCCTTCAGTTCGACTTCGATGAAGCGCTCTCCGTACGCTGTCGCCTTCGACAGCAGCTGGAAGCGAGGACCGTAATCGAGACCGAACTGCCGCGCCGTCTGGTAGGCCTTTTCAGGCGTGACGGAGGCGGTTTTCGGGCCCCGATCGGCCGGCAACGCGAAAGGAGCGGCCGCAAACGGCACGGGCTTTCGGCTGCGGGCCACCGCATGCACGGCCCAGTCGTCTTCCGTCAGCCGTTCGCGCGAGCGGATCTCGATGTCGCCGGTCTCGGGCGAGACGACGGTGGACAGTTCCATGATCCGACCCTCGACGAGTTCGAGCGGACGCACGATCTCGAGGTTGACGATCTCGGCACTGTCGGTGCCGTGGAAGCGGCGGGCCGCCTGCAGGGCGATCTCGATAAAGCCGCTGCCGGGCAGGATCGGTTTGCCGTCCACCACATGCTCGGCAAGATCGGGGAAGAGATGCGCGTCGATGTGGTTCTTCCAGACCGAACCGTTCGGATCGACCCGCCAGCCGGCGAGCGTATAGATGTGCTGGCCGCCGCGACCGAAGATATCGCTGGAATCGGACGTCGTGGCCGGGCGCAGATCGACCGGCTCGAAGGGCAGTCCGGGCAGCGCGATGGCAGCGTTACGCTTGCCGAAGACGCGGGAGGTTTCGATGGCTGCGCCGTGGGCGACGGCGCGGGCCATGGCGCGCGAGACGGGATCCTGACCCTTCTCGGCAGCATCACGCATCAGCGTCGGGATGACCGCGCCGGGCGCCGAGGACTGCTTCACCGTCTCCTTGAGATAGGACGACAGGATGGCGCGCGGCGACATTTCCACGAACAGCGAACAGCCGAGTGCAATGGCCGCCTCCGTCGCCTGCTGGAAACGCACCGGCTCGCGCACATTGCGCCACCAGTAGGCCGCATCGAGCTGATCGCCGTCGAGACGATCGCCGGTCACGGTCGAGAGATAGGCAATATCGCTGGTGCGCGGCGCGATATCCGGCAGGTCGGAGAGGAAGGCATCCTTCGCCTGATCGATGATCGGATGGTGGAAGGGATAGTTGATGTCGAGAACCTGCGCCGGGATCTTCGCCTTTCGAGCCTGGTCGCGATAGGCATGCACGGCATCGACCGGGCCGGAGATCGTCACGGAATTATGGGCATTGGTGGCCGCGATGCAGATTTGCGTGAGCCCGCGCGCCTCGCCAAAGGCCTTGGCCTGCTCCTCGCCCAGCATGACGGCGGCCATGGTGCCCTGTCCGGCCAGCATGTCCTGATGCAGCGAGCGCTTGGCAACGATCGCGACGGCATCCACCAGCGTCAGGGCCCCGGCGGCATAGGCCGCGGCGATCTCGCCGACGGAATGGCCGAAGACGGCCGTCGGCTTGATGCCCATGGCCACGAGCGAATCCGAAAGTGCTGCCTGCACGGCAAACAGCAGCGGCTGCGCGATCTTCGTGTCGGCAAGCTTCTTGTCGAGATCCGGATCGGTCAGAACCTCCACGAGGTCGAGATCGGAATGGAAGCGGAACAGGGCGGCAACGGAGGTGAAGCTCTGGCGGAAGTGCAGGTTCTCGCGGAAGGCATCGACGCCCATGCCGGCAAATTGCGAGCCGTTGCCCGAAAAGACGAAGGCAACGCGGGCATCCCGCACCAGCGCCTCGCCGGTCTCGCCGATGTCCGAGGCCGGCTTTTCGAGGTGATGGGCAATGGCGCGAACGATATCATCGGCATTTTCGGCGCGGGCCGCGAAGCGATGGCGCATCTGCGTGCGATTGGCGCCCGAGGCCGAAACGATGGCGCGCACATCCTGGCGCGAGGCCCGCGCAAAGCGCTCCTTGTAGTCCTTCAGGAGGTTTTCGAGCGCGCTCGCCGTATGGGCGCTCGCCAGGAACACGTGGCTGGTTCCAGCCGACGGCGCCTTCTCGTCCGCTACGGTCTCCGGGTCGGAGATGACCACGTGCGCATTGGCGCCGCCGAAACCGAAGGAGTTGATGCCGGCCAGACGCGCCCGCTTGCCCTTCAGAAGTTCGATCGGATTGGCCGTGACACGCACGTTGAGGCCCTCGAAATCGATATTCTCGTTGGGCGTCACGAAATGCAACGAGGCAGGCAGGTAGTTGTTTTCCAGCGCCATCTGCGCCTTCAGCATGCCGAACAGGCCCGAAGCCGGCTCGGTATGGCCGATATTCGACTTGATCGAGCCGATGGGGACCGGCGCATTGCGCGGCTTGCCGATCACCGTTCCGATCGACCAGACCTCTGAAGGGTCGCCGACCTTTGTACCGGTGCCGTGACCTTCGACGAAAGCAACCTGGTTCGGGTCGATGCCGTTGTCATCATAGATGGCGCGCAGCAGGTTGGCCTGCGCCTCGCGCGAGGGAAGGGAAATGCCATTGGTCCGGCCGGCGGAATTGGTGCCGGAGGCGACGATGCGGCCGTAGCTGCGGTCGCGCTCGCGCCGAGCCCGGTCGCTGCGCCTCAGAACGAAGACCACGCCGCCTTCCGCACGCACATATCCCGCGCCATCATTGTCGTAGGCCCGGCACAGACCCTCCGGAGAGAGCATGCGGGCCTGCGCAAAGCCGACGAAGGGGAGAGGATGGGCAAGAATGTTGACGCCGCCGACGATCGCCGTGTCGATTTCGCCGGAATTCAACGCACGGTAGGCCTGGTCGAGCGCCACCAGCGAGGAGGAACAGGCCGTATCGACCGTCATGCTGGGGCCGCTCAGCCCGAAAATGTGCGAGATGCGGTTGGAAACGATCGACAGTGTGTTGCCGGTCATGAAGTAGGGGCCGGCCGCAGCCGGGTCCTCGACCGTCAGATTGGCGTGGTCGAGGCTGGAGGCGCCGATATAGACGCCGACATTTTCACCATGCAGCGAAGCCATGGAGATATTGGCATCTTCGAGCGCCCGCCAGGCAAGCTGCACCAGGACGCGCTGCTGCGGATCCATATACATGGCCTCGCGCTGCGACATGCCGAAGGCGCCGGCATCGAAGGCATAGATACTATCGAGAACGCCGGCGCGGAACGTGTAGGTCTTGCCGGCAACACCCATTTCCGGATGCCAGAAACGGGCTTTTTCCCAGCGGTCGGCTGGAACCTCTGTAACGGCACATTCGCCCCTGCGCAGCAGGCCGAAAAGCTCGGCTGGCGTTTGGGCTCCGGGGGCGACGCATGCACGTCCGATAATCTCAACCGTCATATTCCGCAAAAAACCCTTGATAAAACAGTATCTACGCACGCGCGCACATTGATCGTGATGTGTGTCGCGGACGTCGCAAGGCGACGGCCCGCGCAACCGGTGCGTCCACCTCTCGATTAGTCTGCTATTAACTGATCTCCCCTAGCTTGCAAAGGCAGGTGACAGATTACCCCGCATGAGGCTCCTGCCCGAGCCCCTTTCGGGGTTTGTCCGTTCACATATAAAAACAGGTATTAATCCGCCTGACTGCTATTGCCATTATGGCACAGGCAGTGAATTTGGAGGATGGCGCCCCCTGGTGTCTTGTTGTATCGGCGTTATTGTGCTTTTCAGGTCGCGGGCAGAAGCGTCCCAAAAGCATGCGGCAGTCACGGCGCTTCGGCGGTTCGTGTGCCGAATTCGGAGTACAGTCTTTGATCCGTTACGGTGCGATTGCAATTTGTCTGGCGCTTGCAAGTTGTAAGGCAGTGCCCGGAGAGGGCCCGCTTGCGAGCGACATCCTTTCCGATGCCGGCCGGTCCGGCTCTGAAATCGGCCGGCGCGATGCGACCGTTTTCGATATCGTCGATGTCGATGGCTATAGCGCACGCCTTGTTTCCAATTACGTGTCGACCGCCCTCAGCCGCCGGTTCGGCGTTGGCGGCGGCGTCGGCCGCGTCACGATCGGCGTCGGCGACCAATTGAAGGTCAGCATTTTCGAAGCCGGCAGCGACGGCCTTTTCTCGACCACCGAATCCAAGCAGACCGCGATCGATATCGTCGTCCAGCCCGATGGCATGGCGGCCATCCCCTATGTCGGCTCCGTGCGTTTTGCCGGTCGCACGCTGGAGCAGGCCCGCCAGGCCATCCTGCAGGCGCTCGTCAACAAGGCCGTCGAGCCCGATGTCATCGTCACCAGCGTGGGCACCACCTCGCGCAACGTGACCGTCTCGGGTGCCGTCGGTCGCCCCTCCATGGTGCCGCTGAACCTGATCGCCGAATCGATCATGGATGTCATCGCCCGTGCCGGCGGCCCCGTCGCGCCGCCTTACGAATCCTACGTCACGCTGACGCGCAACAACAAGACCAGCACCGTTCTCCTGAAGACGCTGCTCGATTCGCCGCGCGAAAACATCAACGTCCAGCCGGGCGACCAGATCTTCGTCGTTCGTGATCCCCGCACCTTCACGATTCTGGGTGCCGTCAAGGGCAACCAGCGCGTTCCTTTCGGCGCCAACGACCTGAACCTTCTCGAAGCCGTGGCACTCGCCGGCGGCGGCAACGACCAGTCGGTCGATGCTCAGGGCTACTTCGTCTTCCGCTACGAGGAAGCCGATATCGTCGAGGCCCTGCTCGGCCCGCAGAAGTTCAACAATCTGGTCAACAAGGGCCTGAAGCCGGATGCCCAGGGGCGCTACCCGATCGTCTACCGGTTCGACATGTCGCGCCCGGACAGCCTGATCGTCGGCCAGACTTTCCCGGTCAAGAATCGCGACGTCATCTACGCCTCGCGCCATCCCTCGGTCGATATCTCCAAGTTCATGGACTTCGTCGCCCGCCCCATCGGCGCCGCCTCCTCGGTACGGTCGATCACCAACAACTGATCCCGATCCGATCCTAACGCCTTGAAACCTCGCCAGCGAAAGCCGGCGAGGTTTTTTGTTGGTCTCCTTTGCCGGCGAACCGACCGCGCCGGACGCATGCGAATCCGGCAATGAAAAACCCCGCGCCGGGCGGCGCGGGGTTCATGGCTTGGCTATGGGTTAGAAGGAGGAGCCGATCAGTCCTCGGCGTCCATCTCCATCGCCGCCGGCGCCTCGCGTTCCAGCCCGATGATGGAGCGCTTGCCGACATGGTTAGCGGGGCCGACCATGCCTTCCTGTTCCATCCGCTCCACCAGCGAAGCGGCACGATTATAGCCGATCTGCAGGCGGCGCTGAATGTAGGAGGTCGAGCACTTGCGGTCGCGCAGCACGAGCTTCACGGCCTTCTCGTAGAGATCGTCCGCGTCGCCTTCGCCCATCGCGCCCTTGTCGAAGACGGCGGTGTCCTCGACCTCCTCCACCTCGGCCTCGTCTTCCTCTTCCGTCACGGTGCTGAGATAATCGGGCCGGCCCTGCAGCTTCAGATGCGCGACGACACGCTCCACTTCTTCGTCCGAGACGAAGGGGCCGTGCACGCGCGAAATCCGCCCGCCGCCCATCATGTGCAGCATGTCGCCCTGGCCGAGCAGATGTTCGGCGCCCTGCTCCCCGAGAATGGTGCGGCTGTCGATTTTGGACGTGACCTGGAAGGAGATGCGGGTGGGGAAGTTGGCCTTGATCGTACCGGTGATGACATCGACCGACGGGCGCTGCGTCGCCATGATCAGGTGAATGCCGGCCGCACGCGCCATCTGCGCCAGACGCTGGATGGCCCCTTCGATCTCCTTGCCGGCGACCATCATCAGGTCGGCCATTTCGTCGACGATGACGACGATATAGGGCAGAGGCGAAAGGTCGAGTTCCTGTTCCTCGAACACCGGCTCGCCCGTGGAGCGATCAAACCCGGTCTGGACGCTGGCGAGGATGGTTTCGTTGCGGGCGCGCGCATTGGCGGTGCGCTGGTTGTAGCCGTCGATATTGCGCACGCCGAGTCGCGACATCTTGCGATAGCGCTCCTCCATTTCGCGCACGGCCCATTTCAGCGCCATCACCGCCTTCTTCGGATCGGTGACGACGGGGGTGAGCAGATGCGGGATCCCGTCATAGATCGACAGTTCCAGCATCTTGGGATCGACCATGATCAGCCGGCACTCCTCCGGCTTCAGCCGGTAGAGCAGCGAGAGGATCATCGTGTTGATGGCGACCGATTTGCCCGAGCCGGTGGTGCCGGCCACGAGCAGATGCGGCATCTTGGCGAGCTCGGCAATGACAGGTTCCCCGCCGATGGTCTTGCCGAGGCAGAGCGCCAGCCGTGCGCGGCTTTCGGAATAGGCCGCGGATTCCACCAGTTCGCGGAAATAGACCGTCTCGCGCACCGGGTTCGGCAGCTCGATGCCGATGACGTTGCGGCCGGGAACGACGGCGACACGCGCCGACAGCGCCGACATGGAGCGGGCGATGTCGTCGGAAAGGCCGATGACGCGAGAGGATTTCACGCCCGGCGCCGGCTCGAATTCATAGAGCGTCACGACGGGGCCGGGCCGCACGTCGATGATCTCGCCGCGCACGCCGAAATCCTCCAGCACGCTTTCCAGCAGCCCGGCGCTCTGTTCCAGCGCCTCCTGCGTCATGGTCATCGTCTCGCGCTCGGGCGCATCGTTCAGAAGGTCGAGCGAGGGCATCTCGTATTCGCCGCCGCTCGAAAGCGGTGCCGGCATCATGGTCAGCGGGCGGGCGGAAACCGTGCGGGTGCGCGTGCGTGTTGCCACGGGCGCAGCGGCAGGCTCGGCTTCCACGACGGGTGCCTGCGCCTCGATGGTGACAGGTGGCGCCTCGGCGGCAATGTCGGCGGCGACGTCTGGCGCCACGCTTTCTGATGCCGGCTCGGCATCCACGGCAGGGATAAGATCCGCAGGCGCGGACAGATGCGCCGCCGCCGCCGAGAGCGCCGCCTCCAGGGCTGAAAGCGCGGCACTCGGGCGGCGCAGATCGATGGCGCGGTAGAGCGTTTCGATCGGCGGCATGGACCGGGCCGGTTTGGGCCAGGCGCCAAAGCGCGGCGCGGCGGTCGCCGGAGCAGCGGCGAGGGGAGGGACAGGTGCCGCGACGACGGGCGCGGGCGCGACCGGGAAAGCCTTCGACGCGGCCGCGACCGGTGCCGGCTGTATGGGTGCCTGATAGGCGACGCCATCCACAGCCATCCCCGATTCGAATCCGGCAAAGAGTGTCAGATCCACATCTTCGGCCATTGCCGCCCAGAAGATCGAATCCGGCAAAGCGTTGACCGATGGGGACGCGGAAAGAGCCGGCTCGACCTTTGCTGCCGGGCTCGCCTCGCCCGGCGTCGAAGCGGGCGACGTGAGCCCATGCATCTGCGGCGCAACCCAGCCCGTAACAGGAGAGTCGGGCGCTGCGATCGTGATCATCGGCTGCGTCTCTACCGCCGCCGGCGTCTCGACGAGCTTGACGGGTGATTCCGGCCGGGGCGTAAGCCCAAGCGCGTCGGCGGCTTCCCGATGGCGCAAGGTGCCAGCCACTTCACGCCGCAGTTTCGCCAGAAGCGACATGGCGTCACCCTGCCAGACCACGGGCTGCTCGACAGGCGGAACGGCAGTTGAAGCCGTCTCCTGGGGTCCATTTTCGGCCGGAACCTGAGCCGGCACTGCCGGTGCTTTTGCACCGATCTGCGGGCCGATCATCGCGGGCGCCGACGCCTCGACCGACATCTCCGCAGCGACATCGCTTTCGCCTTCGGTACCCTTGCGGGGGATGGCATTTTCCGGCGTCCGGGTAAACCGCACATTCGGTCGCAAAATGAACGCCCGCTGCCACTCCGGCAGGTCGGTCAACTCACCGGCTCCCTTCAGCGTGCCGGCATCGCCCCGGCCGAGATCTCCGCGCCCCCCTTGCATCTCAGCCACCTTTTTCGGCGTGGGCGTTACGGGTGCGGGACGGATCTGACGCATGGGACGCTTACTCTCAACTACATGTCGAACGGTGCCTTTCTCAATAGAAAAGAAAGGTTAATAGCCGCTTGATGCGGCCTGCGAAAACGCAGCCCGCCTGCCTCGTATGTGGTTGAAGAAAGTGCAGGAATTTTTGAAAAAATGATATAATATCAACGGATTATAGTCGGCGCTCGCCGCGTTTTCGCAGGGGCCTTCCCGTTTGCGGCGGTGCAGCCGCTGCCTCACCCGATCCGGGCGTAGGCGTCCCGCAGCCGGGCGCGATAAGCGGTGCTGGAAAATGTCTCTGCGCGGATGCGTCCGGCATCCACAAGCTCGTCGCGCAAGGACGCTTCACCGGCAATCCGGCAAAGACCCTTCGCGATCGATGCGACGTCATAGGGATCGACCAGCAAGGCCGCATCGCCGGCGATTTCCCGCATGGCACCGATATTGCTCGTCAACAACGGCGTACCAAACAGCATCGCCTCGACCAGCGGCAGGCCGAAGCCTTCATAGATCGACGGGAAGGTCACGGCCAAGGCGGCCCGTGTCAGCCGGACCAGTTGCGCGCGCGTGACATAAGGCAGGCGGATGACGCGCAATGACCCGCCGGGCGCGGCAAGATGCTGATTGTAGGCCCTCAGCTCATTTTCCATCAACCAGCCATCCTTGCCGACGATGACAAGCGGCATGTCGAGCCCGGACGACAGATGCGCCTCGATCAGACGCCCCACATTTTTCTTCGGCTCTATGGCCCCGTAAAACAGCAGGAAACGCCCGGCCTCCAGCTGAAAATCGGCGGCAATCATCCCGGCCACCTGATCCATGGTTTCGGCGAGCAACTCTGCGGGAATGTCGACATCCTGATAGGTGTTGACGACCCGCTCATCCGGGACATCGAACAAGTCGTGGATATCCGCCTTCGATTGTTCCGACACGGTCACTATCAGATCCGCCGTCTGCGTGATCTTCCGGATCATCGCATGATAGGCCCGCTTGTTGTCGAGCGTCGTCTCCGGCAGCTTCAGCGGCACGAGGTCGTGCAGCGTGTAGATGTTGGCGGCGCCGTTAAGGCGCGTGGGCACCGGATAGGTCCAGTGCGCCGCGTCGGCGTTCATGACGTTGCGGATGGCCTGGAAGCGATGCCATGTGAAGGAAAAGGAAGGCCTGTCAAACACGTAAGGTGCCCGCCAATAACGAGACACGCCGTCCACTTGCCGGAGATCGCTTGTTTGAAGAGGGGTCTCTGTACCGATATCAGTTGGTACGATCGCGAAGGCCAACTTTCCCAGCCGCTCCGCATAGCGGAGAAAGGCGGGGCGCTTTTGGTGCCATGCAAGAGCCGCTGGCGACCGGTGGCCATAGAGAAGCTGTACATCGGCGTCGAGCATCGCGAGGTTTCTGCACAGGGAACGTGCATAGGTCGCCACGCCGGTGCCTTGCGGCAGCGCGATGTTTTTCCCATCGACGAGGATACGCTTTTCTCTGGAAGCCATCGTTTGCCGATCTGCCATCATCCGAGCGCCTTCTCTCCCGAATGCGCTCTTATGAGCGGTTTGTAATCTCGTCGATCGACCGAAGGGCGAGGTCGACATGCATGTCCCAGGAAAATTCCAGAGGAGGGGATGCGCCGTTTGCACGGCCCTCTCCAGACATGATGGATAAAATTTCACGCAGCAAGCCTTCGCCATCGTGGATTCCGACAAAGGTCGCGGCATCGGAAAGGACTTCTCGGTGCGCTGGAATATCGGATGCAATGACAGGCAAGCCGAGCCTCGCAGCTTCGACGGGTGGAAGGCCGAAACCTTCCGTTATGGAAACGGTAATCAGTCCGGCTGCCTTCCGCATGAGCCCGTAAAGCTCACCATCCCGTAGCCCTGACACTTCGATGACATGGTTCGCCAGATCCCGACTGCGGTCCAGAGCGGAGACGACGGTTTCACATTCCCAGCCGCGACGGCCGACAATGACGAGGCGGGGAGCCTTCAACGGGCCGAGACGCTCGATCAGCGCGCGCCAGACGGTGAGAATGTGGGAGATGTTCTTCCGTCCCTCGATCGTTCCGACATGGATGAAGAAGGGGACATCGGCACGAAAGTCCGCAAATGCCGGGATATCGCGGGTCTGAATCTTGTTTGCCAAAGGCACGACCCGGCACTCAGGCAGGTTCCGCTGTTTCACATAGCGCTGAAGAGATGCTTCGGTGAAATGGGAGTTGACCAGGATTCCGCGCGCATGGCGCAGGATGGTTTCCATCCTGCGCCCATGCCGCTCGGCGGCCCGTGGGGAGCAGAATTCCGGGAACTCGATGGGAATGAGATCGTGCACGAAAAAGAAGGGCTCGATGTGTGGCGCTTCGAGCCAGCGGAAGCATCGCGGATCATCGAGTTGGAGATGTGACACATGAAAATATGTCGTCGGAATGCCATCACGAACCATTGCCTGAAAGCGTTTGCGCCCTCTGATCACTGCGTTCGCAACGCTCCAGATGCTGTCTGCGGCCGCTTTGTCGCCGGAGCGTAAGCTCAACGGCGAAAGTCGATCGACGGAAGGCGGAGCCGCAAGCGTGCTCAGCAGTTTGAGACAGTTTTCTCCCGTTTCCGATTGCGCATCTCTCTCGTGGTTGTCCTCGATTTTCCTGAAGAATGGATAGAATTCCTTTGCCGTCAACGCGCCGCGCCCCAAAGCCGAATTCGCGAGGAAAAAGACATTTTCCGCCAATGGGCTGGAAAGAAAATACCGGATGTAGGCGTGCTCTACCCGGTCGATGCCTGTCGGTGTCGATTTTTTTGAGTGTACAAGGGTGCGTGTGACGTCGAGGAGTATCCGCATGGTGCATTGGCTTAGCGGCATAGCGGGGCGCGTTCAACCTGCATTTTCCGGTTTTGCAAAGGCCGTGGGAGCTTGGCCGACAGCGGCATTCTGTGCGCACCCGTAAACTGCAACGACTAGGTCAGCGCCACCATCTTCAGGCTCTGGATCGTGAGAACGCCCTCGATGGCGCCGACATAAACGAATGTGCGGACCTCAAAGGCGGCACTTGCGCGGGTGATTTCGAAGTTGAGTTCAGCCTGAAACGTTCCTTCTCTCGGCATCTGTGTCTTTGCAAAGGCAAGAACGACGTCATTGCTGAAGATATCCATGGCAAACTCGTTTCCAGAGTGGTTGTCCCGGATATCGAAAAGAAGCTCGGCACGCCATCGGCCGACCGGCAGGTGCATATACGGTCCAAATGTCAGAATACGACTGGGTCCCAGAAGATCGATCGTCCCCTCGAGATGGGGATGAGGTGGTTCGGCGCGGATCAGCATTTCCGTTGGAATCTCGACTGATTCCGGATGCTCCCGATCCATCAGCGCGCCATAGCTCTCCTCAAGCCGCTTGATCAAAAGCACTTCATGAGGAAGGAGAATGTCTCTTGATTGATAGGTGTCAGCGGCTCTTTCGACACTCTGTCGCTGCGCATCGATGACGGTTGTCGAACTGCTGTCCTTGGAAATGGCAATGCAAGCCTCTTCCAGTTGGTTGTCGTCCAATGAAAGTCCCAGCATAAGCATGAGGCGCGTTGCGACGGCGTGAACCGTATCCTGCTCCGCGATCGGAAGGCGCGCTGTCCCCTCGCTTGTCGCCACCGGGCTTAACGCGCTGACCTGACGTGTCACGTCACGCAGTGCGCCGACGAAGTCTGATCCTGTGGTGCGCATCGATTGGCACGCCAGAGTGGCAAAGTCTTGGGTGACCAGCAGAATCGACATTCGATTTCGCAATATCGAGGCCGAGATCTCTTCCGAAGGACAGGTCGTCATGAGGATCATGACGTGTGATCTGCGCTCTTGTAGCGCCGCTCTAAGCTCCTCGACGGTATTGGCCGTTACGACGTCCACAACGCCGTGGACACGCTCCAGCATCGCAAGGAGCAATTGCATGACAAAAAGGAGATTAGGGGAAAGCGGGCCCGCGCAAATGAAAATCATCTCTGGATCTTTAAAGCGCGGAGTAAATCTGGATCGCAAAGTCCAAATCTTCAAAGACTTTGCTACGGCCGGCTTTCAAAACGACAGCTCGGTCGCAATACGACCGTATGATGCCAATGTCATGGCTGATCAGGATCATGGCGCAGTGTTTACGTTTTTCGAAAAGGGCTTCGTGGCTCTTGCGTTGGAAACGCTGGTCGCCAACGGAAATGACCTCGTCGATCAGGAAGCAGTCGAAATCGATCGCCAGCGTCAGCGCAAAGGCCAGTCGTGCGCGCATGCCGGATGAATAGGACTTCACCGGTGACATCAGATGTTTGCCAAGTTCCGCAAAGTCGTCGACGCGCTCGATCGTCTCGCGAATGGGCTGGTTGTAGAGACGGGCAATAAAGCGGATATTGTCGAGGCCCGTCATGGTCGGTTCGAAGCCGCCGCCGAATGCGATCGGCCAAGACATCGACATGCCCCGGTATATGAAGCCACTTGTCGGCCTCTCGACACCACCCACGAGTTTTACGAGGGTCGATTTGCCGGCGCCGTTTCGTCCGAGGATCGCAATTTTTTCGCCTGCCTGCACATCGAAGGAAATGCCCTTGAGTACATGGGCCGTGCCCGTTGGCGTGTGGTAGTCCTTGACCAGATTCCTGATCGCGATGGAATTTTTGCGGATAGGCGCGTTTGCCGCCTCAAGATCCACCGGCAGGACAGGTGCGCTGGACGTCATCGATGTCAGCCTTCATCCATGGCCAGTTCCCACGCCGTCTTGACGGTCCAGTAGGCCGAAAAAGTCAAAATGAGCGTAAGAAAGACGTTGAGAAGAGGCCGCATATGTTCAGAAACGTCGGAGACGCCCGGGGTTACGACCTCGTCGATATACAACTGTTTCTTGGCCGCATCGAGTTCCGCCTTGCCAAGTGTCGCAAAGGCGTTGACGAGAACCTTCTCCGCAATTTGCTTGCGCAGGAAAATCTCGGAATACGCCTCCATTTTCTGGGTCAGGGAGTTGTCCGAGCCGCTCAAGCGCGCCCGGAACTGGTCGAGCTGATCACGCAAGGCGTCGCGGCGCAGTTGAAGTTCCTTTACCCTCGGATTGTCAGGGGAGCCCTGCAGCAGCTGTGAAAGCTGAGCATCTGCTGTGCTCAGTTCAGACATGAGACCGGTAATGATCTCGCTGTTCATCTTCATTTCGACATCGGGCGTCAAAAGACGGCTGTCATTTCGAAAATCGGTGATCTCTTTCTGAATGAGCGCGAGCTTGGTTTGTGCATCTGCCACATTCTGACGGGCCAGTCGGATGGCGTCCGCCTTTGCCGTATCTCCAAGCGCATTCACCAGTTTTTCAGCGCCCTCCAGCAGGCGCGACGCAATTTTCTGTGCATCGATGGGGGTGAAGCCCTGAGTCTCGAGCGAAACAATGCCGGTCGTGGAGGAATATTCCACGTCATAGTAATGTTGGAAGTGCTTGTAGAACTCGTCGAAGGACGAGCCGTTGATCCAGCTTGGAAAACGAGATCCGAAGTCGATACTGGCGCCGGAAAAGATGGAACTGAGCATCCCGTCGCTATCGAGGAATTTAACGGCATCCCTTGATTCAAGATACGTGACGACGGCGTAACTCGCTTCATCCGATCGCGTCAGGCCACCTTCGCCGATGAGTGCCGCAACACCTGTATTCGCCTTGTTTTCACGGACGATGAAGGACACTTCGGATGTGTATCGCGGGGTTGCGATGACGAAATTATAGATCCCGGCGACCAGCACTGGAAGCAGAACAAAAATGGAAAGCGACTTGGATGGGATCCACCGCGAGGCTTTCCTTTGCCCGGATTGCGGAAACGCGACGAATTCATCAGCGTCGATGCGGACGAGTTGTCCGCTCGAACTGATCGTCTTTAAGACAAGGGTCTCGTCCTGCTGACGTTCTTGCTGATCTGTGGCCATGGTGTTTGCTGTGTCCTGCCGTGATGGCCCTAGGAAATCTCGATGTGTCGTTGCGTCCGTTTGACCAAGGTCCATGCGATCGCGTTATTCACCAGAGCCCAGGTCACCACGTACCAACCATTCCAGGACGTTGCAACGGACGGTCCGAAGTAGCCGGCCCTGAACATTTCGTTGCAGTGGACCAGCGGTGACAGCAACACGATCTTTTGTGCGGACTCAGGCAGCCACGCGACCATGAAGAACGATCCTGTCGCTGGAATGGCAAGGTAGAGCATGGGCTGAACGAAGCGTTCCGCGGTCTCCGACATCTGGCAAATGCAGGCGACGATCATGCCAAAGCCGGAAATTCCGAAGCAGAACAGGAACCATGCGCTGAGCAGAAGGGAATAGTCGTAGATCGGGTCAAAATATCCGAGCAGGCGCATCGGGATGTAGGCCACGAAAAACGCGATCAGGACGCCAACCGTCTCGAGAAGGCCTCGCGCGATCAGGGTATCGACCGGTCGTACGGAGCGATGGAAAAGCAGCCCTGCATTGTCACGGAAACAGTTGACGTACCGGCTGATGATGTGCCGGAACAGCGTCAGTGTGGAATAGCCGGTCAGAACGACCGGCATGATCTTCACGCCATGTTTCTGTTCGCCGTATAGGAGCGTCCACATTCCCATCACCCCGATCGTCAGGATGAGGGGCTCGCCCACAAGCCACATGAAGCCGATATTTCCGTGGCCAAAGCGCACCATGAGCTCGCGTACCAGGAGCGCGTTGATCGTGCGCGCTTTGCTCCGGAGCTTCTGGCCAGTGGTCTGGCGTCCCATTGCATACATCTTGGTGCCGCCTAGTGCAGGTTCAGGTGTTCTCGGCTGCCCGAGACGAGAAGATAGATCATGATGGCACTGGCCATCGTCAAAAGGCCGACAGTGAAGACGTTGTGCAGGCGGTAAGGACGCGTCGCCTTGTCCGGAAGATTGGGCGTAACGATCGTCTGCAGGTAGATTTGCTTGCGCAGCGCTTCCTCCCGCGCCTGATTGACGGCATTCACGGATGCTTCGTAAGCCCGATTGGCCAGTTCACGTTCGAAAACCAGTTGCTCGTACTTGCCGATCTTCGATGCGAGCGATCCATCGTCCCCGACAAGCTTCCCCTCAGCAGCAGCCAGCTGTTCCCGGAGCGAGTCGACTTTCAGCTTCTGCGCCGAAATGCCGGGGCTATCGGCGGCGGCTCGCAGCAATTGATCCAGCTTTATCTGTTCCTGAATGCTCTGAGCATAGAGCTTGCCGATAACGGTGGAGCTCATCTGCGCTTCGTTCGCAGGATCGACCAGAAGCTCACTGTTGCGATAGAGGGTCAGGCTACGTTCACTTGCTGAAAGCCGGGCTTCGGAAAGCTGCAGTGCATCCTCGGACAGCTTCAGCGCGTCTGCGCGCGCGCGGGCGTTCATATCGTTCACGCGCATCTCGCCGAGGGCAAGAAGGGTGTCAGCGATTAACTTGGCGTCATCCGGCCGATAGGCCGATACCCTCAATGTCGATACGCCGGACTCCGCGTTTCGTTCGACCTCGATCTGATCCAGGTAGTAGTCAAAAAGACTCTCGGTCGTATCTCCGTAGAGAAACGAATGAAAGCGCGTGAGAAAATCGCTTTCGGGCCGGCTATAGACCTCGCGCAGATCGATTTTGTTTTGGAGCGAGCCGAGCGCGTCCCGAGACTTGAGATAGTTCTCAATCGCGTACGAGTCATCGTTCGATCGCGAAATGCCAAACGTCCTCAGCAGCATGGAAAGGCCGCCGACCTGAGTGGAGTTTACCCCCTTAACGACAAATTGCGCTTCGGAAACAAAGCGATCTGCCGCAATCAGGTTGTAGAACAGCGACGCGCATGTGGGGATCACGAAGACGGCCATGAATATCACTCGGGTATAGTGCGCCGATACCCACTCTTTCAGCGATACTTTTTTCAACGCCGGCGCCGGCTTGCTGCTGGCGCCGGAGACGGCCATTTGCGATTCGATGGACATATGTGTGTGCATTCCCCAGTAGCGCGGGATTGTTTGCCCCCTGCGGCAAAGCGCGCAACATCCAATCGAGTGACATCAAAGAAAACGAGGCACTCATATGTCTACACGATCCAGCATCGCGCGGCAATTCGAGCCTCAGGAGGCATTCCCCGCAGTGTCACCCCGGCGAAGCCGCCCTCAGTGCTCAACCGCTCCATCAACAATGATGCGCCACACGTGTCGAACCAAGACAAAACCTCGGAACTGAGACATATCGCGACGCCATCCGCGTCCGAGTGGCGTGACCTCGCCCAACCCTATTCACTGCGAGAAGCCGGAAAAAAGCGGCGAGAATGAGACGGGATGAAGAGCGTCGCCTCTTGGAGTTCAGACCCGCAGAAGACGTCTCAATTCCAGAAGCTGCCTGTCATAGTCAACTTGCTCCAGGAAGGCGCCCCAGAGATCGTTGCGTCCGAGTGGGTGCGTGAAGAGCGCGAGACAATCACCCCGGCCGTCAGGGGGCAAGGTGTCAAGCACCTTGAGCTCGATGAAATGAGGAGATCCGTTGACGGGCTTGATGAGGTCGAAGCAGATCCACTCCAGCGTCTCGTTTGCTCGCAGGCGGCGGATGGGAAGTTGCTGCTCTTCTGCGGGCAAGCTGCGATCGAAAACGTCGATGCGTGATGACGATGGCTGTCTGAGAAGGATCTTCACAACATGGCGCGAGCGCATTGGCGCAAGAAGGGAAAATTGCAGAGCAAGGCCGCCTTTGCCGAGCGACGGCACGGCATTTGCGTCAGGAGGCGCCGAACTGCCGAGTGTGGCGAGAGTGACGCCGTCTTGCTCTTCACCGTCCCCCTTCTGCAGCCAGGCAAAAGAGCCGGCCGGCTGGAGGCAGAACGCGTCGGTCGCAAGCGTTGCTAAGCCGCCGTCCATGCCGACTGACAGAGGTTTTGGGATAGGAACCACGAGGTCCTGAACGCGCATTGGCGGCACAATCTGCCGCTGGAGGTGGTCGATATGCCGTCGCGCATCGACAAAACTCGGATCGATTGAAAGCGCCCAGGTAAGGGCAGCCAGACCCTCTGCTTGCAAGCCTGAAGCGATCAGGGCTTCGCCAAGGTAGAAGTAACCTGGCGCCGTTTCACCCTTTTCGAGACCGCATGCATAACTCCTGATGGCTCTCCTATGATCTCCGAGACGCCGACAAGCGTGTCCGAGGTGATAGAAGGTATCCGCGGACGGGGAATACACTGCGGCCGCGTCGTAGGCCGCAAAAGCTGGAACCGGCATGCCGGTGTCGCGAAACGCATGGCCAACGCGCAGGCAAAGTGTTTCCAGGATATCGGTGGCAAGAGATTGAAAGCCGCAAGCATCCGGAAACACGTGTCGGCGCCCCGCTTGCATCAGAAAGCTCCGCTTTTCCTTCAGCACACGTTGCTCAACGATATCGCGCACCAGGCGCTCTGCTTCCGGATAGTCTGCGCGATGCGTCAAAGCGGCGCCACACGCATAGATCGCAGCGTCGAAGCTGCCTGCCGCCTCAAGCGCATTTGCAAGGCGAAGATAGGTTTCGTCATTTTCCTGCCGGACCAAGGCCTCCATGATCGCGCCAGCGTCTGAAAATGCGTCAGAATGCGCTGGGAAAATCAGATGCTGAAGTTTGCTCAGCAGTCGCGACCACTGGTCCCGTGCGGCCGACAGGCCAAGCGTGTCCGCCTCCTCGAAAGCGAGCATGGCACCTTTCAGATCGCGCGAGGCTTCCAGCGCTTCCGCGAGATAAAAATGCGCCTCTGCCGATTGTGGTGCGAGATCGATAGCCTTGCGATACGTCTCCTCCGCGGTCTTGAAACGACCACTCTGCCGATAGGCGTGGCCAAGGTGGAAGAAGTTGTCAGGCGTGGGCGCTGCTTCGGCTGCAAAAGCATAAGCGGCGATAGCCCCTTCCATTCGCCCGCAATCTCGAAATGCATGCCCAAGCCGCAGCCCAAAGCGCTCCATCCATGCAACGTGAGTACGGGTGTAGCCATGATCTGCTGGAAGAAGGCTCTGGCATGTGCCGCGCAATCGAAAATCAATTGCCCGAGACCTTACCGACAGGTTGATCGTCTCCAGCGCTTCCGTGGCCGGTCGAAAGTCCGAGTCGAGAGACAGCGCACACAGAAGGCTGATGGTTGCCTCCTCGTGAAGTGACAGAGAGGACAACGCTTCAGCAAGAGCCACGTAGCCAGCCGCCGACTCGCTCTCAGCCAACGCAACGAGGTGTTGTTCGACGCTGCTGCTTAAAGATGCGAGGCGTCGCCCATCCGAAGAAGCCGATAGCGCAACTGCAGCGCTGGAGAGTGCGTGCACCTCTTCCATGGCTTCGTCATCGCCAGCCTCGGCGGCCAGCTTGTAGGAAACGATCGCGCCTTTCCAGTCTCCGCTCTCACGCAGGATGTCCCCATGACGACGGTGACTTTGGGCTTCTGCTGCTATGGCCGTTTGCATTTCAGATCCAATTCCCGCGCGGTTCGGCCCGAACTCCGATGGTTCCCCGCCTGACGGGGGCGTCGATACCCTCTCAGACAACTCTCTCATTCGAACTCAATGCGTTCGATGCCGAGGCTGACAAGCCCCTCAATCCCGTTTTCCTTCGCCAGTTCCGTCGTCTGAAGACAGAAGGTGCGCGTCAGATCGTTCTGGAACACCGGTAACTCTGCGGAAATTTCCGCGTTACCTTCGGATAATTGAAAGACTCCAACCAAAGCGTCGTTGCAAGACACGACAAGCGTTTGCGTTTTCATTTTAGCTGGAAGCCGCAAGGCGACATTCATACGTCGGTACAGCGGGTTCTTGATGCCGAAGTTCATATGAAGATCGACACTCTTCCCCGTGATCCAGGCAACCGGATCGGCAACCACCAGCTTTCCTTTGGCGACATGATCCGGTAGCGAAAGCAAGTCCATTCGAGCGTTCCACAGCATCGGCGGCAATTCGCCTCCCCCGGGCGCGATTGTCGCCAGCGCCGGGCGCAGGTTTGCTTCCTGATCGAAAGTGCCCTTGACCGACACGCCCAACTGGGCCAGCACAGACGACGCTGCCGATGTAAGGAAGTGCCGGTAATACTCTATCCCGCCGTAGTAGGCGCTGAATAGCGAACGCGCGTAGCGATCAATGTCGAACGAACCGACTGCGTCTGGGCGGGGCGTGTTTTCGATGAAGTCGAGCATCGACGGAATATTCTCAAGCCACTGACGATGTCCGTCGACGACTGTGAGATAGGCCATGTCGGCGATTTCTTCGACCTGCTCGCGATCAAACGGAATAGTGGAGACCGTGTGACTTGAGAACAAGATGCCATTCAACCAGTTTGCAATGTATTCGCTATGGGTGGGACGATCGTGCGCAAGCACGAGCATGCCGCGGGCCATGGCTTCAAGGAATGCCATCCCAATACCCTCGGTGAGCCGAGGTGCGATAAAGACATTGCACTCCGCGAGGGCATTCCGATAGGCAGCCGGATCCTCCCCCCATCGTGTGACCGTCAGTTGATAGTCGTCACGGCTGGGCACGATATGCTCCGGCCCGGCGTCCTCTGCACGGTCCGGTGCGTGATGGATATGAATGCGGTCGCATTGCCCGCCCAAAAACGCTTCGACAAGCCTCAGGGTAATTCCGTGATCGGGGCGCCTGATCCACAAGAACGCGTTGATCGGGCCGTCGAACTCTGCCCTGCGGCTTTCCTCGACCGGCGGCCGGAAATAGCGAAGAGCCATCGAGGTTCCGCCAGTCATGCGCACGCGATGGTGCAGCGCCAGCGAAAAATTGAGATAGGATGCCTTGCGGCCGAAGATCCAGTGCAAGTCTGGCATCAATTCCGACCCGTCGAACATGGGAATGACGACGGTCGGAATCCCGATAATGGTAAAGATGGACGCCAGATAATCCATTTGCCAGACGACGATCAGATCGAAATTCTTCGCCGTCTCGATAAGATCGCTTGGGTATTCACGCTCCGGCTCGATGTAAAATACCTCGACGTCGAAGCGCGTCGATAAAATTTCGATAAAGAAGTTGCTCGACCGGGTGAGCTTGTGAGCCGCATGATCGACGAACAGGAGTTTCTTCATGGGCGCTTCATCCAGAATTGATAGGACGCAATATTATCTCTAATGTATCGAAACCTTGCCTGCTTGGCCCTCACCTCAAGCGTGTCGCGGTCTTCCGCAGCCATTTCGAGCGCAGCTTTCACCATGTCCGCCGGCGAGGCGACCACCTTTCCGAGGCCGTAATAGCGGACAAGCTCGGCAAACGCCGTCCCCTCATAGGTGATGGCAGGCCTTCCGTAAGCTGTTGCTTCCATTAGAACCGCGGAGCCGCGAAATTCATAGATGTCTGCTGCATAGGGCAGCAGGACGGCGTGGCTTCTTCGAAAGGTCTCGATCATGTCTTCGGCCTCGATTGCGGATGGCTGAAGCTCCACACCCGGGATTGCCTGGATCTTCAAGAGGCTATTGAGGTGATCTTTCAGGTCGCGATCCGGGAGGATCTGCGTGATGAAGCGGATAGACAGATCGCCGCACGCCCTTCTGATGCCGCCGAAGATTTCGGCCAGGTCGAGGAACCCCTTGTCGAAGCGGGCCGAGCCGGGGCAATAAAACGTAAAGGGAATGTCCTGACGCATCGGCATGGCGTCCGCTTCGTCTGGGTAACCGGTCACAGCGACCGTTATCCCAAGCTCCGCAGCAACATAGTCGGCATAGCGCGGCGTCTCCGCGCTCACGCGCACCGTTATGCCACTCTCCAATGCGGCCCTCACGCGAGCCAGCAATTCGGCGGTCGGTTTCCGATAGGTGATTGTGGCGTTCTCCATCACGCCAATGAAGCGCAGCAACAGGTGCGGGCGGCTGTCAGGGTGCATCTCGCTGAGCGCATTGAGCATTCCCGCAACGCCATAGAAATCGAGATGGGGGAAGAGAATATCGTCCTCTGGGCCGATTTCGTAGGACGTCAAAAGTCGACGCGCGTCGTCGGTGGCAATACGTTCGAACTCGTCGGGATAAAAGGCTGCGTCATCCGAGCCATCCGGTACGGCCGGCTCTGCCGCCTCAACAGATGGAAAGTACCGATGGTAGTAAAAATTATAGAAAGCAACGAAGTTCTCTCTCTCGACCACTGAGGGATCAAGGAGTTTGCAGCACAACGGAACGATGGCCTGGTACTGCTCGCGAAAAGCGCGAGTGAAGTACCGCAGCGCTGTTACATTGTGGCCGAATGCCTGCACGCATACAGGGTCGCAGACGAAAAGACGCATCATTTTCTCCAGCGATGCAGGCAGTGTAAAGGGGGATTTAGAAGCACCTGGCTCGGCATTGTTTCTGCCGTGCCGGGTGCTTCTGGCAATATGGACGTTCTAAGCCGCCGACTTGTTGCCGGCGCTGTTCGAGCGGATCTGCGCTTCGATCCAGGCGTAGGTCTTTTCAAGGCCGGCGCGCAGCGTCGCGCCGGGTGCCCAGCCGAGCTTCTCCTCGATCAGGCGGTTGTCCGAGTTGCGGCCACGCACGCCCGTCGGACCCGGAATGTGGTTCTTGTGGATCTTCTTGCCGGCGATATCGGCAACGATGTCGACAAGCTGGTTGATCGTTACCATCTCTTCCGAGCCGATGTTGACCGGACCTTCGAAGTTCGAGCGCGTCAGGCGGATCGTGCCTTCGATGCACTCGTCGATGAAGAGGAAGGAGCGCGTCTGCGCGCCGTCACCCCAGATCTCGATCTCGCCATTGTTGGCCGCCAGCGCCACCTTGCGGCAAATCGCGGCCGGGGCCTTTTCCTTGCCGCCCTGCCAGGTGCCTTCCGGCCCGAAGATGTTGTGGTAGCGCGCGACGCGGTTCACCATGCCGTAATTGCGGTTGTAGGCCAGGAACAGGCGCTCGGAGAACAGCTTCTCCCAGCCGTATTCGCTGTCCGGTGCCGCCGGATAGGCAGAGGATTCCACGCAGTTCGGGTTTTCGGGATCTTCCTGGTTGTAGGCCGGGTACATGCAGGCCGAGGACGAATAGAAGATGCGCTTGTTGTTGCGCTTGTAGGCGCGGTCGGCGACGTTCAGGTTGATCGTCGCGGAATTGTGCATGATGTCGGCATCATGCTCGCCGGTGAAGATGTAGCCGGCCCCGCCCATGTCGGCGGCCAGCTGGTAGATCTCGTCGAAGGAGCGGTCGATGACACGCTCGACCACGCTCTGGTCGCGCAGGTCGGCCACGATGAAATCGTCGGCTTCCGTCTCGGCGAAGCCCGGGAACTTCAGGTCCACGCCACGAACCCAGAAGCCTTCACGCTTCAGGCGCTTCACCAGATGGCTACCGATGAAACCGCCAGCCCCACAAACCAAGGCAGTCTTCATGAAACTCTCCATTATTCTTTGTGTGATCACTCCGACGAATGATCGAGAATGTGCTGATTGTGGTGTTCGTATTGGCAAAACGCGCCGATATCGTCAATAGGAGTAAGTTTTACCAATTATTCGTTATTTTGAATACTATTGTATGCGAATATTATACATTCGTGATCTACGAAAATCCACATCTACTATATTTTATATTCCAAACATGTATCATGGATTGTATTATAAGTAATATATGATTTTATAGGATCAGGAGATCAATGAGATAAAGTGTCGATTTCAAATTGGTTTGCGCTAAGTTGGACGGCCTGTCCTTGATGGTGCCAAGTGGCAAAGCCGTAGCGGCGCGTGCCTCTTGCCCCGAAATTTGCAAAGTCTAAAGTCTGAGGTTCATCGCGCATGGCTGCCAAGGTGCCGCTCTCCATCAGGTTTCGACGGGAGGGCAGTGCCTTTGTCCTTCGAACGCATGCCGTCTGCGGAAGTCCGTTCGAGTGTTTTTTTGCATTCATCAACTGGCAGGGGGCCTTATGGTCGGCCAGCCGTTATCATGTCATGTTCGGTCCGGAGGACTGGCCTGAGGATAAGAGCGCTTATCTGAGCCGAATCGTCATCAGACGATGGCGTCGGGAGGACGACGGTCTCGTCTGCGAAAGCGCGCTTGATATCGGTTCCGGCAACGACCCGCGTGTCACCCATGTCGGTGACCGTGCCATTGTGTTGTTCCGAGGCGCACTGAACAGCGAGCATCCCTATTACATTTATGACATTGGCCGAGAGCGTCTTCTGCCGGTCCTCGTGCGTGATCCGTGGTTCACGTACGGTAAGAACTGGATGCCTTTCGACAATAACGGTCGCCTCGGTGCCGTTCACGGCTTCGATCCGAACCAGGTGCTCGACATTGATCTCGAGACCGGTCTTGCAGAACTGGAACAGGCAAAACCCGGCGGTTTCGCGCCACGTGCCCCGCATGATAATTTCAACATGATGCGGGGAGGGGCGAATGCCCTGAACCGGAATGGCATCCTGTATGGCTTCGGGCACGCCACGATCACGCCAAGTCACCATTACCCATTTCAGTGGTCCCTGAATGCGGAACGCGAGTCGTGTTTCCGGCTGGACAACGACGTCGAAGCACTAAGCCGGCTGGGCTTTTCGATCGTCGATCCCACCTGCCTTTTCTCCACGGATGATGGCGGTACTTTTGCCGGGTTCTGTTGCTCGGAACGGGACTGGTTCTATGACCAGTCGTTTGCCGAGATCCTTCTGCCAGTCAATATCAATGACACTCACCTGTCGATGCCCCGTATCGCGATTGATACCTCGGGCTTTCAGGCGAACGCTTATTCAAAGCTTATGCTGGGCGAGCGGTTGCGCCATCAGGTCGAATCGGACGTCGTTCCCTATGGCGGACGTCGTGTCAGCCATCGCGAGGGTTTTGTCGCCTTTGGCCAGTACGGCTATCTGCCCCCGAATCGCTATACGGTGGCCTATCGATATCAAAGCGACGCGCCGTCCGAGCAGCCGATCGGATGGGCTGACTTCTGCGTCTGCCGGCCGAACGAATGCCTGCCGGCGCATACGATCCAACTGTCCGGTACCGGTGGCCGAACCGTCCGGGTATCCTTCGACGTCTCCGTCAATCTCGCTGACGACGAACGCTTCGAAGCCCGCGTCTACTCGCATGGAACATCCGTTTTGACCCTTCATGACATTACGATCACATCAAAGTGAGGCCAATCGTAGCTCGCATCTTTGCAACCTGATTTTGCAGGCGTTTTCAGAGTTCGCTTACCACCATCCTTGTCGTTCGTTTGTTTTCTTATCAAGATTGGCGCCTTGACGGTTGAGCGGGGGCACGTGCAAGCCCTAATTGCGAAGATGACAAAGCGGTAACGGTTGGGAGAGGCGCAAAAGTGCGTGGCGCTAGCCGTTGCGTCAGTGGGGGAACTGCATTGGACGGCAGGCAGCAGGTGAGTGGGGTTTCAGTGGATAAAAAATTCGTCTTCCTTGGGTTTCGCCGCGGCGGAAGTTCGATCCTCTTCATGCTTCTACAGGGCTTGCTTGAGAGATCCGGGTACCGGGCTGACGACACCGTTGCACGCTTTCATCTACAGGCTATTGCCCCGCATGATATCCCCGAGGAACACCTCCAGGACGCCTTCGAACAAAATACTCTCGTTGGCTGTTTTCGCGGCGGTGTGAGCGTTGTCGAGAAGGTGAAGGGGTTCGAGATCGTACCCATTCTTGTCGTGCGCGATCCGCGAGACTGTCAGCTAAGTTGGTTTCATGCCCGTTATCTGCACCAGCAGGACGCTTTGCCAGCCTCTATCATTCACGATGCCGACATTGACCAGCCTTTGGGTGTCGATGACACGTTCATCGACGATATCCGCCAACTGCACGATTTCGCCCGACAGCGAGAGGGTCTCATTAGGAAATATGAAGATGTCGTGCAGGATCCAATAGGGTTCCTTATCGAGGTCGCCGAATTCATGGGCATTCGGCCCGATCGGGAGGCCTTGGATCTCATAGTCATGGAAGCGAATTTCCTTCAGTTGGTCGGCAACACGGATCAGCACAACCGTTTGGGCCGCCCGTACGAGGCGCTGAATGCGCTCTCTGCCGATGATCTGAAGAAGATCAATGGAACCTTCGGTGAGATCGCGACGACGCTCGGTTACCCCTTGACGGCCGAGGGGCTTGCTTCCATTGATCTGCGCGCCCTCCAGTCCCGCGACGTCTACAAGCGCTTTGCGATCCGTCTAGCCAGGGAAAACGGTGACCGGATAGAGGAAATCCATCGGCAGCAACGCTTGATCGAGGAATTGCAGACTGAAAATGGATACAGGATCGATGAAATAAGGCGCATCAACGAGACACTGTCCCGTCTTCATGCCGCTTTGGCCGACGGTGTCTAAGGGTATGAGCGGGCGGCAATGCCCCCGTTGCAGAAATCCGTTCGAAAGATAGGCACTCGAATGCTCCATCTCCTTGTTTTGACAGGATCCGGGCAAGCAACCCCAGGCGGACAGGTATTTTAAGCCCCCGATGAGGTTGCAACTGCTCGCGATTTGAGTACTTTCCGCAGCACTTTATAGATTTTTCATAAATGCAGCCTTGGGCTGCAGTCAGTAAATGAGAGATAACTCGCCAATCCTTGAAATGTCCCGGTTTGCCCTCAGCGTCGCCTGGGTCGAGGCTAAAATCTAAGGTTTAAAGATGAACATGTCGCAGGTCGCAAAAGCCCAGATGACTGGAACCGAAATAATCAAGCCGGCATACGGCTCCGAAATGCCCAAGTGGGGTAACGCGCTGCTCCCGAAGATGATCGGCAGCCGCCCCATCTATTGGTTGGACATAACGGATTTCGTCGCTTACGCGCAGGATGGAAACACCACCGTCAGTGGCATCCAGCGGGTTGTTGCAAATCTCATCGTTCACCGTGCGATGGCCGATGTCGATGTCATTCCCGTTATTCCGGAATTTGATCGCCAGCGCGTTCTTGCCGCCGATGCTGAGGCGGTGCAGACACTCGTTCAGTTGCTGCAAGGCGGCAGCGCATCGCGAGAAACAATCCGCAAGGCTCTCGATGCCGTCTATGACAGCCGCATAGAAGTGTCACCGCGCGCGATTGACAGCTACGTCATGGTGGGCGCGTTCTGGATTTACTACCATCATGACCTGTTGATCCGTCTTCGGATGGAAGGTGTGCGCATTTCACTCTTCATCCATGACCTCATCCAGATCAAGAACCCCGAATACCTCTCCGAGGTCGCCAATCGCACCTTCCGACGCTCTCTGATCGATGTGCTTTCTGTTTGCGATCAGGTGTTGACGAACTCCGACTTCGTCAAAGGTGAAGTCGAGGAGTTCATGGGGCGGCGGTTGAATCTGTCGTTGCCCGTGACAGCGGTTCAACTTCCCACCGAGCTTCCGAGCGCGGTTCAGTCCGCCACCCAGCCGTCGCGCTTTTCCGCGCTCTCAGGTCAGGACTACGTTCTGTGCGTCGGTACGATCGAAATCCGAAAGAACCATAGTTTCCTGATCAAGATCTGGGAGGCCCTTGCCACCGAATTTGGCGATGCGAAGATTCCCCGCCTCGTCTTCGTCGGCAAATGGGGATGGAACATCGAGGAACTGAAGGAAGAGATCTCGCGCACGAAAGCTGCTGATCGCTGGCTGCAGGTCTACAACAACATTTCAGATGCGGAACTCGACTACCTCTACGAAAATTGCCTTTTCACGGTATACCCCAGCTTTGCGGAGGGTTGGGGCCTGCCCGTCGGGGAGAGCTTGGCACGCGGCAAGCCCTGCGTGACGTCATCGGCGACCTCCATGCCTGAAGTCGGAGGGCGTTTCGCACGATATGTGGATCCCTTCGACTGGCAGAGCGGCCTTGCAGTTATTCGCCCGCTTTTGCTCGACAGAAGCGACCTTGCAGCCTGGGAGCGGAACATCCGCGAGAATTTCAAGCCGAAGACCTGGCTTGCGTTCTGCCAAGAATTGTATGACGCCCTGAAGGCGTTCACCTGGCCTTCGACGAGGCCGGTCTGCAATTACCGATTTTCTCCCGGCACCCTTTACGATTTCGGGGAGGCGCGTTTGCCTCGCTTGGATCTCGAAGGTGACCTGATGGTCACGGCGCGTATGACCCGGAGCAAAGGATGGGGCCCCTGTGAGCAACAACTCGCCTGGGCGAACGAGGCCAACGCTACGCTGGAACTTCAGACGGTGCTGCCGACAGGTTGGCTCGTTGATATCTATCTCTGCCTGAGTTCTCCGGCTCCCGGTGCCCGCATCGTGGAGATCACGGCGGGCACATCTGCGAAAACCGTGGTGCTTGCCGTGCGTCGCTCGGTCCATAAGCTGACGGGCTGCGTCGGGGATAACGGGATTTTGACGCTCGCCTTCGACTTCAAGACGAATTCGGCTGGGAAGACCGTCCCTGCGGGTGAGCCGCTCTTTGGAATATCGTCCATCGGTTTTGCGGACGTGACGGTTCCTGACCATCATATGCGGCTTATCGAAGCCCTCACCCTTGCGGGCTGCGAAGTACCGCATCCGGTCGACGATGGTCGGGGAGAAGTCCTTGACCCTGTGAAGGGGGCTCGTACTGCGATTGAGTTCCTGTCCGCAACAGCACCGCTGTTCGACATCTCGGCGCTGTGGCTGCAGTTGGCGCGATCCTCGGCCAAGGCGAGGTCATGGGGATGGGCCTCGCGGTTCTATGCGCGTTACCTGCGGGCAAAGCCCGAGTCAGCCGCCGCCTGGAAACAGTTTGGCCATGTTGAAAAGGAACGCGGACGCTTCGAGAACGCCTACGTCGCTTACTCCTTTGTCCGCCACCTCAATCCCGGCGATCATGAAGTGCTTTCGCATTACGAGTTCGTCCGAAACGTCCTGCGCGAACGCTAAAAATGGCACAGCTGCCGGGCCCGGTTTGGCATCGGCAGCTGTCACATTGGCGGTCCGCAAGAGCGGGACGGGGGGACGTTCCTGACGGGCTATTTCAGCGCTAAGGATTGCAACAGAATGATCGTCTTCATATCGATGATCTGTCCCGTCTTGATCATGTCGAGGGCGTCGCGGAGGGGAAGTTCAACCACTTCGATGAATTCATGTTCCTCGGCAAGCCCTGCCGTCTTCCGTGGCTCGTTGTCGTACTCTCCCAGGAAGAGATGCACCTTCTCCGTGACGGCTGCCGGCATGGCGTAGACGTCAGCAATCTTTTCAAGATTGAACACGCGGCACCCGGTCTCTTCGAGGGCCTCGCGTTTGGCACATGCAGCCGGCTCCTGACCGTCGAGCCCGCCAGCCGCAGCTTCAAGCAGGAATGCGTCGTCGCCAGACAGGAAAGCGCCGATACGCATCTGCCGGACAAGAACGACGGTTTTCTTTTCGAGATGATAGGGAAGAACGGCCGCGGCGTGACCGCGATGGTAGCATTCCCGCCGGATCTCGACATCCTGTCCCTCCGAGGTGCGGTAAGCGACAGTGTAATCCCTGAGCTCTCCCCAGCCCTTTCCAATGAGCGTGTCGGACAAGAGGCGCAGCTTTTTCGTCATGGGCGTCAACCTTGAGTTTGAACATGAATACGCGAATGCGCCGGCGAGCGGTAGCGTCCGACAAGCAATTGCAATAGATGAACGCGGCTGTCGTTCAAGAGGCGGATCTGAGGCGTGATGTCGCCTGGAGGAAGGCAAGGCATGGTATCGAAGGAGCATCGTTAACGTGTTGCCAATTTTCAAGAAACGGGCATTGGAAAAGGAACGTCGCCAGAAGATCTCTTTGATAGGCTCGATGTATCGGGCGGTCCTTGGGCGGGAGCCGGATCCCGAAGGATTACACGTCGCGCTTCAGAATGCCGACAGGCCCAATTGGGCCGACCATGTGCTGCAAGTCTTGCTGGAGAGTGACGAACGCCGCCTGAGCGCACGCAACGAGGCACTGCGCGTTATGGTTGGTCCGAGTCCAGGCACCGTGGTCAGCCTCGGATCGTCATGCCACATGGCCTCTATTCTTGGATCCGCCGGCTGGCGTACACAGTCATTTCCTTTCGACTGGATTTTCAGCGACTGGCGGGCAGTGATTGATATCCTCGACACTGATTTCCGCGACTTTCTCGATACGAGTTTTTACGAGCCCAACCTCGAAAGCACTGGAACCGACCGCGTACTCCATCGAAAATATGGCGTTCATCCGCCAATGTTCCAGCACCACGACGTGCACCGTCCGGATGGACACGCCTACTTGATACGATGCGTGGACCGGCTACGCGCCTTGAAGGGCGAGGCGATCACCTTTGCCGCGACATCTCATGCCGACCGTCTCAGTAACGATGTCTGCGCCGAGATGGTCTCGGCATTGCAACGGTATTTCGGGCCGCAGATTGTGCTTCTTGGCTTTGCGGTCGCCAGGCCAGAAAGTCGCCCGCTTCCACAGATAAGCGAGCGGTGGGAGGACTGTGCGAGCCGGGTCTTCGACTTCGTCCCGGTCTCAAGCTGGCGCCACACGCAATTCGAAGATCCGATCGATGATGCGGCCATTTTGCGGACCATCAGCGCGTTTGGGCGGTTCGGGCGATAACACATCCTGCATGGCAACCGCGAGGCGGCTGGCGAAGGCCTCACTGACATATCACATTTGCTTCGAGGTAATCGCAGACCTTGTCGGCGAGTTCGGCCGATGCCGCCTCCAGCGTGTTGAGATATACCTCCGGGCTCTCCGGTCTTTCATAGGGAGAGCTTATCCCCGTGAAATGTGCGATCTCGCCCCGTAGCGCTTTCTTGTAAAGGCCTTTCGGGTCTCTCCGGATGCACTCCTCGAGGGGGGTGTCGACGAAGACCTCCACGAACGAACCTTCACGAACCAGAGATCGCGCCATGGCCCGTTCCGAAGCAAAGGGCGAAATGAACGAGACAAGAACGATTAACCCGGCATCGGCCATGAGGCGTGCGACTTCCGCGATCCGTCTGATGTTCTCGACGCGGTCTTCGTCAGTGAAGCCGAGATCCTTGTTCAGCCCGTGCCGGATGTTGTCGCCGTCCAGGAGATATGTGTGCCGGCCTGCCGCGTGAAGCCGGCGCTCGATCTGGTTTGCGATCGTTGATTTACCTGACCCTGAAAAGCCGGTCAGCCATACCACGGCCGATCGATGATGCTTGAGGCTGCTTCGCGCTTCTGCATTGATGTCAATGCTCTGCCAATGCAGATTCAAGGCGCGGCGAAGCGGGAAATCGATCATCCCGGCTCCGACCGTCTTGTTCGTTGCACGGTCGATGAGAATGAAGTTTCCCGTGGCGCGGTTGGCGCTGTAACTGTCGAATGTCAGCGGACGTTGTGTGGCGATGTTGCAGACTGCAATCTGGTTCATCGCGATTGTCGTCACCAGGCATGGTGCATAACTCTCGATGTCGATCATGTGCACGATGGCCGTGATCGTGCAATCGACCATGTCCGTTTCCGTTTTCAGGCGATAGCCACGTCCGGCCATCAGCGCCACCGCGTCGAACCAGATGACGTGGGCCTGAAACTGCTCGGACAGCCGAGGGCGATCGACGGGGTCGGCCAGTATATCGCCGCGCGAAACATCGATGTGGTCGTTCAGGACGAGGGTGACCGCCTGGCCCTCGCTTGCCTCGGGTAGAGACCCGTCATAGGTGACGATTGACGCGATGCGTGATTGCTGTCCGGTCCGTGGAACGATGATCTCATCGCCAACGGAGATCGAGCCCGACGCAATGGTGCCGGCAAATCCACGGAAATCGGCATCCCGCCGACTGATCATCTGGACTGGGAATCGAAACGGCCTTTCCCCGTAAGGCCTGTCGATCACCACGTTTTCAAGATGTTCGAGAAGCGTCGGACCCTCATACCAGGGTGTGTGTTCCGATCGCGAGATCAGGTTGACGCCTGCCCTTGCCGAGATCGGGATTGCTTGGACAGTTGCAAAGGAAAGGTGTTCACAAATTGCCGCGAAGTCGTCAACGATCGCCCTGAAGGGTGCGGGTTCGTAGCCCTGGATATCGATCTTGTTGACCGCCAGGACGACGTGGCGCACGCCCAGCAGTGAAGCAACGAAGGCGTGGCGCCGTGTTTGCGGCAACAGACCCTTGGTACTGTCTACCAGAAGAATAGCAAGGTCCGCGGTCGATGCCGCCGTCACCATGTTCCGCGTGTATTCTTCGTGTCCTGGCGTGTCGGCTGCGATGAACTTTCGACGGTCTGTCGAAAAGAAGCGATAGGCGACATCGATCGTGATGCCCTGCGCTTTTTCAGCTTCCAGGCCGTCAACCAGAAGCGCCATGTCCAGCGCCGCGCCCGTCGTACCGTGTCGCTTGCTATCGGTCGCGAGCGTTGCCAACTGATCTTCCGGTACTGCCTCGAGATCATGCAGCAGGCGACCAAGAAGCGTGGATTTTCCATCATCGACCGAACCGCAGGTGATGAACCGCAACAGTGAGCGTGCGTCGCTGTTCTTGTTCGCCGCCGGTGATTCACGCACATCGTCTTGTGGTCGTGGAAGCATCAAAAATATCCGTCCCGCTTCTTTTTCTCCATCGAGCCACTTTCGTCCCGGTCGATGAGCCGCCCATGTCGCTCGGACATACGTGAAACGCGCATTTCCTCGAGGATGTCGGCAACAGTCGAGGCGCTAGAGGGCGTTGCAGCCGTCAGCGGATAACATCCAAGGGTCCGAAACCGGATAAGTCGCTCTACCGGAGCTTCACCCGGTCGCAGGGGCAGCCGGTCGTCATCGACCATAATCAGCATCCCGTCGCGCTCTACAACCTTCCTGCTCTTCGCGAAATAGAGAGGCACAACGGGTATCGCCTCTTGCGCAATGTAGCGCCAGATATCCCTTTCGGTCCAATTGGAGAGCGGAAAAACCCGCATGCTTTCACCCGGTGACAGGTGGGTGTTGAAGGTCTTCCAAAGCTCAGGCCGTTGGCTCTTCGGGTCCCAGGCATGGGTCGCGCTGCGTATGGAAATGATGCGTTCCTTGGCGCGGGCCGGCTCCTCGTCCCGTCGCGCGCCGCCAAATGCTGCATCAAACCGGTAGGCCTCCAGCGCCTGCCGCAGGGCCACCGTCTTCATCGCGTGCGTATAGTGCGACGAGCCGTGCACGAAAGGGCTGATGTTGTCGCGCTCTCCGTCCTCGTTGGTATGCACGATCAAGTCGACATCATGCTCGCGCGCCACAGCATCGCGGAATGCAATCATTTCCTTGAACTTCCACCCCGTGTCGATGTGAAGAACCGGAAATGGGAGCTTGGCGGGGTAGAATGCCTTCAGGGCGAGGTGCAGGAGAACGGATGAGTCCTTGCCGATGGAGTAGAGCATGACCGGGTTCTGCGTGGTGGCCACGACTTCTCGGAAAACATGAATCGCCTCCGCCTCAAGGCGCTGAAGATCTGTGAGGGACATCAAATGGCTCGCTCATCAAAGAGGCGCTCTAGACCGCCGTTTCCTGGTTATGGTCAGTAGAGGCTAACCCAACGGCGTTTGGTGTGTCCATTACAAGAAAGGAGGACACCGAAGTCATTTATATCAAGAAAAACTGGTGCTGCGAAAGAGGATTGAACTCTCGACCTCTCCCTTACCAAGGGAGTGCTCTACCACTGAGCTACCGCAGCATCTGGGGCGGCGGGGGCTTTGCCCTCGCGACGTGGGGCCTATTGCCATAGGTCGGAGGGGAGTGCAAGCCGCATTTGAAAGTTTTCGGTGTGGCTGACGTCCCAGGGCATTTTGTACGGGGACAAACTGCAGTATCAGGCGGTGTATGGCAGGCACGGACGATTCATCACCGGACAAGCGGCAGACGATCAGCGAGGCGGAGCGCAAGCGCCTTCGGCTGGCCGAGACGTTGCGGCGCAATCTGGCGCAGCGCAAGCAGCAGGCCCGCGCCCGGCGGCAGGGGGCGGCCGATGAGGCGGATGGTCTGCCTGCCGCAAAAACGGACGAATCGCCGTCTTCTGGTGGCGCGGACCGCGACTAGTGGTCTGATTTTGACATTTGCTACCGTTCGCGGCACCCTTGAGAGCAAATGTCAAACTCATTCCACTAGGCGCGCAAGGCGCCGCGGCGCTTCGTGCGGTCGCTCTCCCCAGCGTTGGGCAAGGCGCTTTCAAACTCGCTCCGCTTCTTCTAAAGAGGCGTCACGAAAATGTCAGATTGGAAAGGCGGGCGGTGCCCGGCGGGTATTCGATGGATCGCATCAGGATCAAGGGTGGAAATGAACTCAACGGGGTCATTCCGATCTCCGGCGCGAAGAATGCCGCGCTGCCGCTGATGATCGCCTCGCTGCTGACGGACGACACGCTGACGCTGGAAAACGTCCCGCATCTGGCCGATGTCGAGCAGTTGATCCGCATTCTCGGCAATCACGGCGTCGATATTTCGGTCAACGGCCGCCGCGAGCGGCAGGGCGAAAGCTATGCCCGCACCATCCACTTCACCTGCCGCAGCATTGTCGATACCACCGCCCCTTACGAGCTGGTCTCCAAGATGCGCGCCAGCTTCTGGGTCATCGGCCCGCTGCTCGCCCGCGAGGGCCAGGCGCGCGTGTCGCTGCCGGGCGGTTGCGCCATCGGCACGCGCCCTGTCGATCTCTTCATCGAGGGGCTGAAGGCGCTGGGCGCCGAAATCGAAATCGACAGCGGCTATATCAATGCGACGGCGCCCAAGGGCGGCCTGATCGGCGCGCGCTACGTCTTCCCTAAGGTCTCCGTCGGCGCCACCCATGTGATGATGATGGCGGCAACGCGGGCCCGCGGCACGACGGTGATCGGCAATGCCGCCCGCGAGCCCGAAGTCGTCGATCTCGCCACCTGCCTCAATGCCATGGGCGCCAAGATCACCGGCGCCGGCACCTCCACCATCACCATCGAGGGCGTCGCCTCGCTCTCCGGCGCTCGCCACCGCGTGCTTCCCGATCGCATCGAGACCGGCACCTATGCCATGGCCGTTGCCATGACGGGCGGTGACGTGACGCTGGAAGGCACCGATGGCGCGCTGCTCGAAACCGCGCTGGAGGCCATCCGCCGCGCCGGCGCCGAGATCACGCAGACTGAAAGCGGCCTGCGCGTCGTCAGAAACGGCGGCGGCATCAAGCCGGTGGATGTGGTGACCGATCCCTTCCCGGGCTTTCCCACCGACCTGCAGGCGCAGTTCATGGGCCTGATGACCAAGTCTTCGGGTGTCTCGCACATCACCGAAACGATTTTCGAGAATCGCTTCATGCATGTGCAGGAGCTTGCCCGTCTCGGCGCGCGTATCTCGCTTTCCGGCCAGACGGCCAAGATCGAGGGCGTGCCGACGCTGAAGGGCGCCCCCGTCATGGCAACGGATCTGCGTGCCTCGGTGTCGCTGGTCATCGCAGGCCTTGCGGCCGAGGGCGAAACCATGGTCTCGCGCGTCTATCACCTCGACCGCGGCTTCGAGCGGCTCGAAGAAAAGCTTACACGCTGCGGCGCCATCGTCGAACGCGTCAGCGAATGAGCCGCGTGCCGCCTGCCCGGCAATTGCGCTTGTAGCATCGCCACCCTATGTGAAAGGCGGGTCCGGATTTCCGGGCCCGCTTTTCTTTTGCTGGCTGGTCTTACAAAGGATGCGGATACCATGGATGCCCTGAAGCTGATGGCGCTGGATGCCGAAGACCTCGCAATCGTCTCCGCCCATGTGCAGGATGCGGTGTTGAAGGTCTCGGGCCTGGTGTTCGAGCCGCGCCGCCAGCAGCTCTCGGTCATCGTCAACCGCTTCGTCTGGGAAAAGGCCGAGGGTCGCCGCCGCAGCTATGAGCGCCGCCGCGCCGCGCTGGTTTTCAAGCGCGTCAGGGCCGTGCGCTCGGCAGGTATCGACCGGGAAAAGCCGGAGGACGTGCTCTCTTTGCTCGCGGCCACCTTTACCCCGCATGGTGAAGGGCCGGAGGGAACGGTCAACCTTGCCTTTTCCGGTGGAGCAACCATGGCGCTGGACGTCGAATGTATCGAGGTACAGCTTGCAGATACCGGCGGAGCATGGGAAACCTCATCCCTGCCGCGCCATCAGGCGTAAGGGCCGTCCTGCAAGCCGGCTCTGACTGATGCCGGCAGGGGCGTGCGGGCCGCCGGAAATGCCGGCCGGGCCGTGGCGCCCGATGTGACTGGCAGCAGACTGGCATTTGGGGAACCGCATCTTGGCAATCAGGCTCGACACGCGACAGGCTGGCTTCGAACAGGCCTTCGCCGCATTTCTCACGACCAAGCGGGAAGTATCGGACGACGTGAACCAGACGGTGCGCGCCATCATTGATGATGTGCGGGCCCGCGGTGATCAGGCGCTGGCAGACTATTCCAAGCGGTTCGACGGCGTCGATTTCGCCGTGACGCCGATGCGCGTCAGCGCGGCCGACATGGATGCCGCCTTTGCCGCGGTGGCGCCCGCTGTCGTCGCCGCGCTGGAGCTTGCGGCAAAGCGCATCGAGAGCCACCACGCCCGCCAGTTGCCGAAGGACGATCTTTATGAGGATGCGCTCGGCGTCGGCCTCGGCTCGCGCTGGACGGCCATCGATGCCGTCGGCCTCTATGTGCCGGGCGGCACGGCGAGCTATCCAAGCTCGGTGCTGATGAATGCGCTTCCGGCCCGCGTGGCCGGCGTGCCGCGTATCGTCATGGTCGTGCCGGCCATGGGCGGGGCCATCAACCCCGCCGTGCTGGTCGCCGCGCGCATCGCCGGCGTCGAGGAAATCTACCGCATCGGGGGCGCGCAGGCCGTGGCGGCGCTCGCCTATGGCACCGAGACCATCGCGCCGGTCGCCAAGATCATGGGGCCGGGCAATGCCTATGTCGCCGCCGCCAAGCGCCAGGTCTTCGGCACCGTCGGCATCGACATGATCGCGGGCCCCTCCGAAGTGCTTGTCATCGCCGACGGCGACAATGATCCGGACTGGATCGCCGCCGATCTGCTCGCCCAGGCCGAGCATGACCGCGGTGCCCAGTCGATCCTCATCACTGATGACGCCGCTTTTGCCGACGCCGTCAACACCGCGGTCGAGCGTCAACTGGCGCAGCTCGGTCGTGCCGAGATCGCCCGTGCGAGCTGGCAGGATTTCGGCGCACTGATCCTCGTGCCCGACCTCAAGGATGCCCTGCCGCTCGCCAATCGTATCGCTGCCGAACATCTGGAAATCGCCGTCGAGGACCCCGAGCCGCTGATCGCGGGCATCCGCAATGCCGGCGCCATCTTCGTCGGCCGCCACACGCCGGAGGTGATCGGCGACTATGTCGGTGGCTCCAACCACGTGCTGCCGACTGCGCGTTCGGCGCGGTTCTCCTCCGGTCTCGGCGTGCTCGACTATATGAAACGCACCTCGATCCTCCGGCTCGGCGCGGAGCAGTTGCGGGCGCTCGGCCCGGCGGCCATCACGCTGGCGCGCTGCGAGGGGCTGGATGCCCATGCCCGTTCCGTCGCCATCCGTCTCAATCTCGGGGATGAGGGATGACGGCACCAAGCGCCTTCCGCCTTTGTGATGTCGTGCTGGACGAGACCATCGGGCGCTCCACGCCTGACGTCGAGCATGAGCGTGCGGTCGCCATCTTCGATCTCCTGGAAGACAACTGCTTCGAGCCCATCGGCCACCCCGGCGGGCCCTACAGGCTGAAGCTGTCGCTGCTCGACCAGAAACTGGTCTTCGCCATCGCGACGGAGGGTGGGGCGGATGTCGCCACGCACATTCTGTCGCTGACCCCTTTCCGGCGCATCGTGAAGGATTATTTCCTGATCTGCGAAAGCTATTACGAGGCCATCCGCTCCTCGACGCCAAGCCAGATCGAGGCGATCGACATGGGCCGTCGCGGCATCCACAATGAAGGGTCCCAGACGCTGATGGATCGCCTTTCCGGCAAGATCAAGATGGATTTCGACACCGCACGGCGGCTCTTCACGCTCGTCTGCGTGCTCTACTGGAAGGGTTGAGCGCATGGAGGAGCCCGTCGGTGCAAAATCCGGCGCAGGGCCACGATCCATTCTGTTCATGTGCGGCATGAATGCCATCCGCTCCCCGATGGCCGAGGCGCTCGCCAAGGCCCGTCTGCCGGCCGGCACCTATGTCGCCTCCGCCGGCGTCAGGCCCGGCGAGCGCGATCCCTTCGTCGATGTGGTGCTGGATGAGGTGGGCCTGACGATCGGCCGCCACCAGCCCCATACGCTGGAAGATCTCGAAGACGATTATTTCGACCTCATCGTGACGCTCGCGCCGGAAGCCCACCACGCCGCGCTGGAACTGACGCGCACCGATGCCGTCGAGGTCATCTACTGGCCGACGCCGGATCCGACAGTGGCCGCTGGCGGCACCCGCGACCAGATCCTCGCGCACTACCGCGATGTGCGCGAACATCTCGATCGGCTGATCGTTGGGAGGCTGGCACCGAAGGGCCTGCCGACAGGACCGGAAGCGGGGTAGGCCCCTGCGTTCTTCAAGCCAAAGCCGGCCGGCGCTGTGTCACGCCGACCGGAACCTCGCGGCTCGCTCAGCTGTTCTTTTGCATGGCTGAGGACAGTTGCTCGACATTGTAGCGGAACATCTTCTCATAGGTCGGCGCCGGCCCGTTCTTGTCAGACAGCGATTCGACATAGAGCTCGCCGCCGGACTTGGCGCCCGTCGCCTTGGCAATCTGCTGGACGAGGCGCGGATCGTTGGAGTTTTCGAAGAAGAAGGTCTTCACCCCCTCCGACTTGATCTGTTCGATCAGCCGGGCGACGTCGCCGGCAGAGGCTTCCGTCTCGGTGGAAACGCCGAGCGGCGACAGGAACGTCACCTTATACTCCGCGCCGAAATAGCCGAAGGCATCGTGGCTTGTCAGCACCTTGCGGCGATCTTCCGGGATCGGGTCGATCTTCGCGTGCGCAAAGGCGTTCATGGCATCGAGCGTCTTGAGATAGGCAGCCGCATTGGCCTCGAAGGTGCTCGCATCCTCGGGATCCGCCGCCTTCAGCGCTGACGCGATGTTCTTCACCCAGATCGTCACGTTGACAGGGTCGTTCCACACATGCGGATCCGTCACGGTCTTGCCGTCTTCTTCCATCGTGTGCAGCTTGATCCCCTCGGAGACGACGACCGGCGTGCCCTTGTAGCCGGAGGCGGAGATCAACCGATCCATCCAGCCTTCGAGACCCTCGCCGCTGACGAACACCACATCGGCCGCCTTCAGGTGCTTGGCATCGGCCGGCGAGGGCTCGAACTCATGGGGGTCGCCGTTCGGTCCGACAAGGCTCGTCACCTTCACATGCTTTCCGCCGACCTGGTGCACGACATCGGCGAGTACGGTGAAGGAGGCAACAGCCTGGATATCCCGGGCGGACGCCGCGGTGGCCAGCCCGGCGAGGGGAAGAGCAAGGGCGATGGAAAGAAGGCGCTTGGACATGTCACACACTCCTGTGTCAGTTTGCGAGGTGGGGACGCCGGATAAACCGGCTCATGAGGCCGGACGGAGCAACAAGCAGCGAGGCCGCATAAAGGATGGCCGCCGCAACGATGATCGTCGGACCGGAGGCCAATTCGAGGTGATAGGAGGCGATGAGACCGCCATAGCCGGAGACGAGCGCGGTGGCCACGGAGATGGCGAGCATCATCGGCAGCGTACGGGCCCACAGTTGCGCGATGGCGGCCGGAAGCATCATCAGGCCGACCGCCATCAGCGTGCCCAGCGCCTGGAAGCTGGCGACGAGGTTCAGCACCACCATCAGCATGAAAAGGGCATGGATCAGCGCCCCGCGCCCGCCGACGGCCCTCAGGAACCCGGGGTCGAAGCAGTCGATCACCAGCGGGCGGTAGAGGAGGGCGAGTGTCAGCAGGGTGAGCGATGTAATGACGCCGATCAGCACCAGCGCATCCGTATCGATGGCGAGAATGGTGCCGAACAGCACATGCAGGAGATCGATATTGGAGCCGCGCAGCGACACGATCAGCACGCCGACGGCGAGCGAGATCAGGTAGAAACTCGCAAAGCTCGCATCTTCCTGCAACACGGTCATGCGGCTGACGACGCCGGCCAGCAGCGCCACGGAGAGTCCGGCGATCAGCCCGCCAATGCCCATGGCGGTCAGCGACAGTGACCCGGCCACGAGATAGCCTATGGCTGCGCCCGGCAGCACCGCATGGCTCAGCGCATCGCCCATCAGGCTCATGCGCCGCATGGAGAGAAACGTGCCGATCGGTGCTGCCCCAAGCGCCAGGCACAGGCACGCCACCAGCGCCCGCCGCATGAAGCCGTAATCCATGAAAGGCGCGATGAGGAAGTCGTAAAGGCTCATGATGCCACCGCACAGACGGGCGCGTTGTCGTCCCAGCGCTCGGCCAGCGCCCGGGCGCGCCTGAGGTTGTCGTGCGTCATCACCTCCGCCGTCGGTCCCCAGCCGATCAGTTCGCGCGCAATCAGCAGCGTCTGCGGAAAATGACTGCGCACCTGATCATGGTCGTGCAGCACCGCCACCACCGTCCGCCCCTCGCCATGCCAACGGCGCACGATAGCGATCAGGTCTTCGCTCGTGCGGCTGTCGATGGCCGTGAAGGGCTCGTCGAGAATGATGATGGCGGCATCCTGCAGCAGCAGCCGGGCAAAGAGGGTGCGCTGGAACTGTCCGGCCGACAGCGAGCCAATTGGCCGCTGCTCGAAGCCCTCGAGCCCCACGGCGGCAAGCGCTTCGCCCGCCTTCTGCCGCTCGGCCCGGCCGATGCCGCCGAAGGCACCGGCCCGCTTCCAGGCGCCCGTCACAACCGTATCGATGACGGAGACCGGAAAGCGCCGGTTGATATCGGCGGCCTGCGGCAGATAGCCGAAGTCGCGGCTCGGGATGGCACGGCGGATCTCGCCCTCCGCCGGCTTCAATTCGCCCATGATGGCGCGCAGCAGCGTCGATTTTCCCGCCCCGTTCGGCCCGGCAATCGCCGTCAGGCTGCCATGCGCCAGCGAGCCCGAGACATGATGCACCGCCGGGTGCCGGTTATAGGTGACGGTCAGGTCCCGAAGCGAAATGGCCGGCGTGTTCATGGCAGCAAGACCGCCCAGGCAATGGCACCCCACAGGCCGGCAAGCGCGATACCCGCAAGACCGATGCGCACAAGGGCGGATTGCTGCATGAGGCTGGTCGTATCGGGCCCGTCTGCGCAAGCGCGGGGCGCGGAGAATGCAGACGCCGAGGGATGAGGGGAGTGGGCATGCGGCGAAGACCGAGAGGACATAAGTGGCAATCCAAATGTTATAAAGTTACATAATTTGTTCTCCTGTCCTGCGCTTCAGTCAAGGCAAATGTGAGGCAAAATTCCCGTGGAACGCGGACGCCGGCATCTGGCCCTTGGCGGAAGCTGCCGCCATCCCCACCTATCCTTTACCGCTGAAAGGCCCCGAATGCGGGGCATAAGCCTTGACAAATGCGCCGAAACCCTGCACCGCCCGGTTCACAAAGGCCGTGCGATTGTGTAGTTTCCGGCAAATTTTTAAGGGGCCCTCACAGTCGGGCACCCATCGACAGCTGAAAGACAAATCCTGATATGGCGAAAGAAGAAGTCCTCGAATTCCCGGGCGTCGTAACCGAACTCCTGCCGAACGCCACGTTCCGCGTGAAGCTTGAAAACGAACATGAGATCATAGCCCACACCGCGGGCCGCATGCGCAAGAACCGCATCCGCGTTCTCGCCGGCGACAAGGTGCTGGTCGAAATGACGCCCTACGACCTGACCAAGGGCCGCATCACCTACCGCTTCAAGTAAGTCCCCGGGCACGCTTGCCGGCCGGACGGCGCCTTACGGCGCAGGCAGCAAGCGGCCGGACGGCCGGACCGCGCCGCCAGGGCGGTAAGCTCGCACGGACGCCGCACCACAACGGACGAACGCATCATGGCAAAGCCGCAGACGCTTATTCTTGCTTCCGGTTCGCCGCGCCGCGTGGAGTTGCTGGCCCAGGTCGGCATCACGCCGGATCGCCTGATGCCGATGGATCTTGATGAGACCCCGAAGCGGGCAGAGCATCCGCGCTCGCTCGCTCGCCGCCTCTCGGCCGAGAAGGCGCGCGCCGCCGAAGCCGCCCTGCGCGGCGATCCGGAATGGGCCGGCAGCTACATCCTGGCCGCCGATACCGTCGTCTGCGTCGGCCGCCGTATCCTGCCCAAGCCCGAACTCGTCAGCGAGGCCAATGCCGCGCTGACCCTGCTCTCCGGCCGCAGCCACCGTGTCTATACCGGCGTCTGCCTCATCACGCCCGATCGCAAGCTGCGCCAGAAGATCATCGACACCAAGGTCCGCTTCAAGCGCCTCTCGACCGTGGAGGTCGAAAGCTACCTCGCTTCCGGCCAGTGGCGCGGCAAGGCCGGCGCCTACGGTATCCAAGGCATCGCCGGCAGCTTCGTCGTCAAGCTCGTCGGCTCCTACACCAATGTCGTCGGCCTGCCCCTGCAGGAAACCGTGACGCTGCTTTCCGGCGAAGGCTTCGACGTCGCCAGCCGCTGGCTGGAGGCCTGATCCCATGGCCGCCATCCCGCCCGGCGCCAAGGTCGAGCCCCTGCGCCCGACGCGTCCCTGCCCCGAATGCGGCCGCGCCTCGGTGCGCGAGCACTATCCCTTCTGCTCCGACCGCTGCCGCAACATCGACCTCAACCGCTGGCTCTCCGGCAGCTACGCCATCCCCGTCTCCGAAGACGACACCGAAGACCGCTCCGACGGCGACTGACATCCGTGCCGCACGCTGAGGGCGTCAGCAGCGGCCTATCAGTGGCAACAGGGGAGCTGACGGCGCGAAAACGAGGCGGACAGCTCCAAGGGCATGCTGCTTGCCGCCGGCGAGGCTCCACTCCCGCAACGCAGGATAAATGGCTCGCCCCGTCAACAGATCACGCCGCCGCAGCCCCCGCGCCACCCTGCGCCCGCTTCAATTCCCCCATCCGATCAACACCTTACGGCGCAGCAACATTTCTGTCGGAAATCTGTCATTTCCCGCTGGACACTGCCGGTCAAGCTGCTATAACCCGCCTCGCTCCCGCCGGAACGGCCCGCAAGGCCAAGCGGATCAACGGGAAGCGCAAGGCCGCAAGCGGTCATGCCCGGATAGCTCAGTTGGTAGAGCAGCGGATTGAAAATCCGCGTGTCGGTGGTTCAAATCCGCCTCCGGGCACCATCATAAAATTTTTTCATTTAAAATCAAATACTTAACGGGTCATTTTGTCCCACTATTTCGAACCACTGCCAAAAGTGGGACACTTTTGAGCTACTTCTGTTCCGCTGAAAGCCTTTTCATCGCACTGTCAGCGCGCTTCTTTTGGCTCGCTGCTTTCGTGTATCGGGTCACCTCTTTCGATGTTGAGTGTCCGGTAACAGCCATAATCTCGAACTCGCTACAACCGAGTTCTGCCAACCTGGACGCGGCGGCTTTTCGTAGTCCATGTGCGCTACAATCTGTGAGGCCGGCCTCATCGCAGCGCTTGCGAAACCAGTTGCCAAACCCATTCGAGGTAAAAGGCCTGTTGAATTCGGTGACCAAGAAAGTCAGGTCGCCGCAAGGGCTCGCTTCGATGATCTTCTGCAGTTCCTCAATTACAGGAATCTCCAGGCGGACCGGTTTGCTGTTCCGATTTTTGTGTTGGGTGAAAATCAATCGACCATCGCGGATATGCTGTCTGCCGAATGAAATGATGTCGCTTCGCCGTTGACCGGAATAAAGCATGAGAGCCAAGGCTAGACGAGCCTTCGTTCCTATGGGGTGGCGGGCTTCGTAGCGTGCGATTTCTTCAAGCGTCCAAGAGTGGAAGCCGTCAGGGTTCTTGTTCTTCAGATACTCGACTTTAGCGGCGGGATTGTCGTCGTGGTGATCGTAGCGAACGGCAAATTTGAAGAGTTGTCTGAGGGCTTTGAGCATGCCGTTGGCTGCTTCAGGGCGATCCATCATTTCGTCGCGGCGTTGACGAAGATGCCGAGGTAGAATGAGCCGGTATGGTTTATCGCCGTCATCCTTGTTCTGGCAAAATCGTTCGAGAAGACCACGACGAACATATTGGGTTCGCGCGTCCAATTCGTTGAACATGGCCGATTGAAAATACTGGACGCAAAGCCACCGAACCGAGCCGGCCTTGATCACCTTGACCTTGCCGTCATCTGCCTTTGCAGGGGGTGCGCCGGAATCAGCGGCTTTGTAAGCGGCCAAGAACGCTGGTGATCCTAACGGGCCAGGTAGTCGAACCTTCGTCGAGCCTTTGCGCCGGTAATACAGGCGGATGTTGCCATGACGGTCAACGTCTTCGACAACGTATTTTAAACGGACTCTCATCTCTTCCTCGGACATTGGCCTCAACTGTCCCAAGGATTATGGTCGTCGGCGTTCGCCGATGGCAACTGTTCGAACGCGAGATCCAATGCGCGCAAGTCCCAAATCTTACGGCCATCAATACGCTTTGGTTGCGGCATCCTCCCGTCGATCACCAGCGCGTCAAATTTCGTTGCACCGATGCCGATATATTCCGCTGCTTCGACCCGTGAAAGGCCGCGCTTGCTTGGGAGTGGAAGAGGTCGTGCAACGGAGCCATTATCGATCCGCATCATCAACGCTCACAATCTGATGCTGCGATCAACTCGCCAGTGTTGATTGTCGGATTGGCTGTCTGATGGTGGTGGAGAATTATCGTCCCGTCGCTCCGCAATTCCGTACGAAGGATTTCCAGGCCGGCATTATGCGCAGCTTTGACCGCGCGAACGACAGCATCCATTTTGAATGTTGCAGCAGGTCTCGGCATCGGAATTTCCTCAATCAGACGATATGGCTCGATATTGCCCCAAACCTCCCGCCACCCTCAAGAATTGATGGTTTATTCAACTTTATATTGAAATTGTTGCGATAGGAGCAGTTAGATGCTGATCGGTTGAATAAAGAAATTTCAAATTTTCAGCACTGCAGTTCAATTGCCCAACATGCGCTTGATCGTGGCAGCGTTGTTCTTGATGTGTGTCACCACGACCTGCTCACCGCGGCTGCTCGCGAGGGCGTTCGCCAGGTCTTTCGGATCAAGAACCAAGACCTGCTTGATGGATTGGCCACGCGAGTTCTGCCCGCCATCCTTCTCGCCCGTGTTGTTGAACCGATGACGCGGATCCTGTTCGGTCAAGACCTCCTCATTCTTCTTCAGCACGGTCGGTACTTCGTCAGGTCGCAGACCAGCGATACCGCCTGTGTGGTAGCGGATCGGATTCATAAACCAAGCCGGTGAAACCTGACGCGAACCATTGCCGCCACCGGTCGCTGCAGAGCCGACAAGACCGCCTGTGTGGGCCATGGGGACGCCCATGCCGAGACCTGGGAAAGCTGAGTTGATCATACGGAAGAAGATGGCCTTCATGATCATCGTCGCAATTTGACGCAGGAAGTCGGCGGCGAATTGAAGGAAGGCGTTGCGCAGCGCCTTCATGGCGTCCTGCCCACTGGCGATCGACTGTGCGAAGCTGTCGAACGCACCAACCAGACCGTCAGCAAAATTGACGGCAAGCTGCTTGGTCTGGTTGAAGTTGAGGCCGAGGAAGCTGAACTGCGTTCCGACCTTGGCGGTGTTCAGCTGAACCTTTTGCAGCTGAGCGACCATCTTCTCGTCGCCAAGGGCGCGGGCGAGTTCGAGAGCCTTCGGAATTGCCTCGGACAGCTGTTGGTTGACACCCTCAAGCTGCGTCTTCAATTCAGCCGTCTTGCCGGTATCCCCTTCATTTTGGGCCAACTGGATTTCTTGCAGCAAGTTCTTGCGCTGCTGATCGAGGCCGACAATATCGTTCAGGAGATCACGCGCCTGCTCCTGGTTGGCCTTCAGCTGCTCATCAGCATGCGCGGAGTCGTACTTGGCGCCAACTGCTTCTCGGATTGCGTCTCTCTGCTGATTGGTGAGTTCGACGCCGGCCTTGCGTGCTTCGTTCTCGGCTTCAGCCAGGGCCTTGGCGATCGCGCCTTCACGATTGGACTCCTTGCGTGCAGCAGCCTCTTCTTTCCATCCCTTGACACGCTGGTCGAGGTTTTCGTTGAAGGACTCCTGCTTCGTCTGACCACCTGCCATGATGGTCGATCCGCCACCAACCTTTTGCAGTGCCCAATTCTGAAGATCGCGAACGGTCGTTCCGGCGCCAATGACGGACGGGTTGGCTTTGACGGAAGCCGAGTTGACGATGTCCTTGGCGAGCGCGTCCGGATTGGCGACCAATACCTTGATGGCATCCCCGGCACCAAGGAAGTGCGCGAGATAGGTGTTGGCATCTGTCGGCGAGACACCAGCGTTCGCAAGTCGCATCTGATTGCGCTTGGTGAACTCTTCCAGCACCGGCCGGGCAAACGCCTCATTGGCGCGATACTGCAGCTTCGCCGAGTCCGAAAGCTGTCGGAGCGCGGGAAACAGTTCGTTGAAGATTGGCAGCCATGTGCTTTCGGTAAACTGGCCAATGCCCCGCGCGCTCGACGTCGATGGGCCGGTCCCGTTCTGCCCGCCTTCGACATAAATGATGCGATCAATCAGGGTCTTCCTGGTGTCAGGGAGCGAGTCGAACTGCTTCTGCGAGAATGACTGATTGACGCCTGCGATTGCGTCACCATAGGTCTTGGTCGCTTCAACGACCTGACCGATGGTCGTTGCGAGCTTCAGTGCGTCCCGATACTGCTTTTCGAGACCATTGATGGTTTCGAGCTTCTTCAACTCGTCAGCCACGCCGGGAATGTTCTCCCGCATCGTGTTCAATATTTTGTTGAATTCGGTAGCCTTGCCATTGTAGTCGAGGTTCTGAACGGTTTCCTTGGCTTGATCGTTCATGCCTAGAAGCGCTTTGTCAGCTTCTGTGGCCGTATTAGACATGAAGCGGATTTTCGCCTCAGCCTCAGTGACTGCTTTCTCAAGATCCAGAATGCTTGGTGCGCCATCCTTAGCTGCATCGATCGCGTCCTGGAGAGTCAGCGTCAGGTCTTTCAGGCCGCTATTCTCGGTCGCCCGGTTGATCTCGTCCAAAGCAACACGGAAATCATTGAGCGAGATCGTCTTGCTTTGGACCTTGTCGAGAAGATCAACCACCTGTCCCATGCGATTGAAATCAGCAGCCGAAACGGCCGAACGCATGCCTTCTCCGCCGACCCCTTGCATCTGCGCATAGATCGTCTTGAGATTGCGTCCCTTCGAAATGAGGTCGTTAAGGGCGCTATCGAAGGTGTCAGTCAGGTTCTGAAGATTGCCCTGCGCCTGACTGAGCGTGACATTGTTGATCTCCTTGGCCCAAGCGCCCACTTTGTCCTTGGCACTGTCATAGGAGGCTTTGACAATATCCAGCTGACGCTTGTGCTCATCGAGCGACGTCGTTGCCGAGTCGACACTGGTGATCCACGAACCCACTGCCAAGGTAATGCCGGTGATCGCAATTCCGATCGGCCCACCGAACGCCGCAAGCAGGGCACGGAATGCGCCTGCCCCGAGGATGAGGGCTTTCTGAAGCACACCAACCGAGGTTGCCAAGCTCAGCACGCCAACGCGAGCCACGGCCGTCTGGCTTGTCGATGCCAGGAGATTTTGCCTGAATACGCCAAGGGTGCTGACAGTCTGCGCAAGCCCGCGGCTGAAAATTCCTTGGGCGGCTGCAGCTGCCTGCGTTCGCGGGCCGACAAGCTGCAATTCTCGACTGAACACACCGAGGGCAGACGTGGACTGAACCACGCGCCCAATCATTCCCGTGAAGACCTCGGCGATCTTGACGGCAGCGAAAGTCTTCGCGCCAAGCGTGATGAGATCGAAATATTTCGGCAGTTCTGCCAGGATCTGAATGACGTTGCCAACCGCTACGCCGATGTTGCGGAAGGTCTCCTGACCTTCGGTGCTCTGAGCGAAGGCGTTGAAAGATTGCAAGGCAGATCGCAGGGCCGGAATGAAACCGTTTGCCATGGCAATCTGCGCATTGAATAGGTTGTTCTCAAAGCGCCCGATGTCAGTGGAAACCGAGTCCAAAGATGCCTGCAACTGCGGGCCGAAGCGACGAGAAAGCTCGTCTGCGAACTTCAGCATGGTGCTGCGGTCGGAAAGAACCTCTCCCTGCTGCATCATCTTGTCGAGTTCGGCGGTCGATTTGCCGATCGCCTGCGCGAAGATGTTGAATGCGCCCGGAAGGCGTTCACCAAGTTGTCCGCGAAGTTCCTCGGCAGAGACTTTCCCCTTCGAAATCATCTGCGTCAGAGCGAGAAACACGCCCGACGTCTGTTCAACAGACAGCTTGTTGACGCGAGCCGCCTCAGCGACGGAAAGGAAAATCCGCCGCGTGTCATCCGTGGTGAAATTGGCCGCTTTGGCAGCAATGGCATACTTGCCGTATTCGTCTGCCAAGACTCCGAAGCTGATACCGAGACGGTCTGCCTGTTGCTGCAGGAACTGGATCTGTGCAGCAACCTTCGCGTTATTCTGCTCGTAAACGGAGCCGAGACGGTTCTGAACCGCTTCCAGCGCCCGGAACGAATTGATGGCGCCAGCAATCTGCGAAATCGCAGCCTGAAAACCAATGTAGCTGGCCGTCAGCGACAGAACCTCGCCCCGTAGCGCCTGCATCAACGAGCGCGTCTGCAGGCTATCTTTGCCAACGTTGGCAAGGGCCTGAGCGAAAAAGCCTGTCTGTCTGCCGGCATCACTCGCTGCATTGGCGGTATTACGAATGGCTGGGCGAAGCTGGCGCTGTGCGTTCGCAGCGCCATTGGCTGACGCTGCCATCTGATTGTTGGCTGCCGTCGTGCTTGCTGCAGCAGATCCCAGCTGACTGGTCGCTTGGCTGAACTCACGGAAGGTGGACCGGGCAGTGCCGGAAAGATTGGCGAGCGTCTGGCGCTGAGCTTCATACGCCTGCTTGCTCAAAGCCGCCTTGGCTTGCGCCGCGCCGAATGCGGCACCCAACTGCTCAGTCGGCTGTTGGGTTTGTCGCATCTGCTGGCCGAGCGCCTTGACGTCAGCTTGTGCAGCCACCCACTCCCGTCGTGCTTCGAGCAGGGCGCGGCGTTGGGTTGTCAGCGCCTGAACATCCACGCCTCCAACTGAAAGCGCGGCGGTTGACGCCCCGCTCGTTACCTTGGTGTTCGAAAGCCCTTCGATACGAGCCTTTGCTGCTGCCAGGTTCGCCGCCATGCGCTGCGCTGCTGCACTCACAGCTTCCTGGGAGACGACCACGCCGCCAAGTGCAGTGCCTGCCTGCGCCGAAACGGTGCGGATCGAGTCGAGTTCCCCTCGGGCTCTGCCGAGGTCTTCCTTCTCGGCTTTCAGCGCCGTTGATGCTCGCGATGTCTCGTTGGCAAGCTGATTCTGCAGCGAAGACGCGGCAGAAATCTGCGGGCGCAATTCCTTGATTGCTGCCTTGGAGCCTTCGATCGATTTTTTGTAGGTGTTAATCTCTGCGTTGATCTGCGCCTGTTGCGCTCGCAGTTTGCCAATGTCGGCGCCAGCCGAAAAAGGCAGCTGGACACCTTCAGGAAGACCGCGTCCCTTCTTGTCGCCGTCCTTGATCGCTTTGTTGTAGTCGCGTTGCTGCTTCTCTGCGTCCCTGACAAGGTCGTTGACGCGCGCCAGTTCTTTGCGAGTATCGGCTAGGCCGGTCTTGCTGGAAGCAAGCGCCACCTCCTCGGCGGCAAGCTGACCTTTGAGACGGGCAGCGGCTTGCGCAGCAGCATCGCTTTCGCGTGCCATCTTGGCAAGTTCGGCAGCATTGGACTTCAGCGACCCTTCCATCCGATTGACGGCATCGGTCGCCTTGTCGAGTTCAGCAGCTACCTTTCCGGCTGCCTGGAGCTTCGCAAGTTCGCTTTGGAATTTCGAAGCGTCGGTCGCCAGTTTGCCAAGGGCGTCCGATGTTTTGGAAGCACCCTTGGCGAGGTCGGCTTGATCCTCAACATTCTTCTTCAGGGCCTTCGAAATCTTGTCGAGTTCGCTGGACGCCCGATCCTTCGCTTTGATGATGAGATCGATGTCCTTGCCGGCCATAGTCCTACCTCACTGCTTGCGCTGACCGAAGGTGGTTGCCGCGGCTTGAAGCCCGACCCTTGCAACAAGGTGGCCAACGGCGGCTTCCAGGCTGGCTGAAAAATTATCACCGGGAAATCGCTGAGCGACGACCTGCACTGCAGTCCCTACGCATGCGAGGATGCCGACTGCCTTCATCTCCTCTCTAGACTTGCCGCTGGCAGCGGCGGAAAGAGCAGTCGCGATCGGCAAAAGACGCGGCACCAGGCCTTCGCTAACGGCGCCTGCAGCGAAATCAGCTACGCTTTCAGGGGGTGAGTTGAAAAACGCGTCGTCTATCGATGAAGCAAGATCCGCAGAAAATTCATCCAGTATGGCGTCGAACTCTGCGTGTGAAAGCATCTTTGTAGGCAGGGCGAATGAGGTTGCTAGGATGAGAATGTTAAACATGAAGGCCCTATAGTTATTCAACAAAAAGTTGAATTAAAGATCAACAATACTATCTTCAATGATTGTTGAGTCGATAGCAATGGCTGGTTGAATACTTTCTTGCCAATGAATAGGTGAGCCGAGCCAAGCTTCAAATTCTGCTCTGCAAACAGGCAGCGGTGGAACGATGAAAAACCGCAAGCGATCGCCTGCCGATCGTGTTCGACCGACTTCTGTGGAGGGAACCAATGTTAGAAGGCGTTTACTGAAAGCGGTGTCATTCGCCTCTGAGCCCTGCCAATGCCGCCTGTGAAGCCAGTTTGCGTATACGGATCTAAGGTCGCCCTTCTCGATTCGTAGCGGGCTGTCGAACCAGTCCGCAGCAATGTGTCCATTGCCTTCTATGATTGCGGAATCGAGGGTTTCGTACCACCATCGTTCGACGTTCTTGAGCCCTTCCACCTTTTGCTCAGCGAGGCCGATGGTGTTCGGAACCTTGCGCACCTGGAAATTCGAGATGTCACGATCCATCAGCATGGCGAGGAGGGCTTCAGGTCCACCATTGTTCATCTCATGGCGGATTTTCTGGAAGTAGGGATGGTCGCCCAGGCGTTTGTTCGAGACGTTCAGGACGAAGAAACGGCGCTCATCCTCCGTAGCTGGCACGACCCACTTTTCATTCGAGGAAATGCCAATGCGCAGCACGGATTTTACCGGGAAGGCGTTCATGCCCTTCGGCTCAATCATGGCGTTTTCTGAGGTTATTGTTGCTTTCAGCGCACCTTCTTGGCGCTTGTCGCCGGCCCAAAAGCCTTCCTGGACGTGCAAGAATAGGCAATGAGCCTGGTGCGCGTTGAATTTGCCTGTAAACTGGTCTGGGTTCCAAATCGTTACATAGTGATTAAATACGATCTTGCTGATGTAATCGAAGATCGTGTCTTTGCCCGTGCCTTTCTTTCCCACCAAAACGATAGCCACGCCCGGTTTTTCCTCGGGCCGCTGGATCATGTGCGCGAAGTAGTCCATCGCGTATTCGAAATGCTCGGCATTCTTGTCGCAGATCACCTCGAACAGGTGCTGGGTGAAGAGCGCGCATGACTTTGTGTCATCAGGCTCGACAGAGAAGCCTTGCCATAGGTTATAGGTCCCTTCGATCTCCTCGTTGGGCGAGAAGACAATTCCGTTGGGATAGGTGCGACGGTAGCGCGAACGCATCCAGGCTCTGGAGACCGGTTCGGTCGTGTCGTCCTTCGGCACGCGGTCGTTTTCGTAGAAGCTGTGCAGGTCGCTGATTGAGCCGTAGCTGACTGTCCCGTCGTTGCGGAAGTCAATCACCACCGTTTTTCCGCCAGCCCGCGCAATGGCGTGCTGGCGGTTCAGGCGTTGGATCTTCGGCGGCACCTTTTTGCCGAGATCGAATTCCACCTGTTCTTTCCGGAGCTTGATTTCAGCCTTGCCGGGCTTGCGTGCCTTTTCAGGCGCCGTTCCAAGCAGATCGCCGAACATGTCGTCGTCTGAATCAGGGCTTTGATCCTCAAATTCGTCTTCGAAGCTGAGATCATCATCTCCCAAATCCTCGAATTCGCGTTCGATGCGGATGTCCTTGACGACCGAGACCAATGAGGCCATTCGGAAAGGTAGCTGCGCCCGGTTCTTGAAGGATTTCCAGACCCTCTTCTGGTCCTTCTCGTCGAATTTCTCGCTTAGGCGCGAATATTTGCACCAGAGGTCGAACCCCTGGTCGCTGCCACCCGTCTCATGGTGCAGCGCCATGCCGACGCGCATCCACTGGTCACGATCCTCGAACCATTCCGCGGCAGGAAGATCGTCGAGGACGCCGACGATCTCGCTTTCGGACAATCCAAGTGGCTGCAGGCGCTCAGGACTGACGTCGGCATCTTCGTCCGGCGCCTCGATCATCGTAGCGATCACATTGGCCGGAATGATCGGGCCGAGGCCGAGTTCGAGGGTGTCGAAATCGAACTGGCGAAGCCAACGATAGGGTTTTTCCGTGTCGGGATGGATTGAAGGCGGGAGAACGACCTGGGACCCGGTGCCCATCAGGTGCAATTCCCAATCCCACTTCTTGACGTCGCGCTGTTTGCTTTCGTCCCACACCATCTCGAACCCATCACTGTGGGCGAACTTGCGGGGCGTAAAGGCGCGGTCGGTCAGGAAATAGAAATGGCGGCTTTCGCCGCCCGAGCCCGAGATGACAGTCGGGCATGACGATTGGTCAAGGTCAGGGAGCATGGTGGCGAGCACATCAAGTGCTTCGTCAGCCAACTCATTCTTGCGGATATCGACATCAATGACATGGAGAAACAGGTCGCAAACGACCGACCATTTGCCGAGACGGACACCGACGTTGTTGCCGGGCCGATATGTCCGTTCGAGATCTGCGAGCGATGCGACAGGCTTTGAGGCCCATCCATCCCCGATCGGTCTCTTGGATTTGGCATAAAGCCAATGGATAGCGAATCCGGCCTTTGCCAGTCGCTCGATTGCGGTCTTTAAAATTTCGGGCATTGGTCACCGTGGCGCCAAATGGCGCGCTTCCGATTTCAAATTTCGATGCTTAATGCCGAAAAGCAGAGTGCAAATTTTCGGCGGCAGACCAAGCATTCGCGCGGCTACGGTCGGCCTCAGGAATGTCCTCTATTGGCGCCTTCAGGTACATGCTGTAGGTGCCATCAGGCCTGAGGCTCGTGATAAGCATGCCTTTGCGAGCCAGGTCGTGACCTACCAATCCTTCGGCTGTCTGCCGGGCCTTGGCTTCTCGTCCTGCCAGATCGGACGCGAGCACGCGCGGCATTCCGGTCATCTGAAGCTCACGCACCCTGTGGCGGCGCCAGTCCTTCCAAATTCGTGAAAGGCCGTTCATTGGCCATCCTCGGCCGACATGTCGCTCTCAAGCGCGGCCTTCGCGGCGGAGAAACCGGGAAATATCGATGCACGATCGATGCCGAACCACGTTGGCCGCAAAGGCGAGTCGTGGCGAAGCGCCTTTCCAAGAGCTTCTGCAAAACGAAGGCAGTATTTCGGGTCATGGTGGTGCAGTTCGATGTGCTCCTCAATCGCAAGTATCGCGGCCATGTCGCCGCCTAGCTCATGAAGCTTTTGTCTCACCGCGTTTACACGGTGACTGTGTAGAGCCAGCAGCCAATCCCTGGTGGCATTGCTCATGGCCTGCGCGGCCTGAATGCGCCTCTTGCTAAGCTCTCCCCCTTTGGTCGTGAGCGCCTGAATAACCTTACCAGCGACCAGTGCATCCTTCTCGGCTTCAATGAGATTTAAGGAGTGCTCAGAGATCTGAAGGTCAATTTCTGTCGGGTCGAATTCGATATCTGCGATCGCCGCCGAGGCTTCTGCGTCAAGATTCTTGTTCCGAAGGCAATCGACATGGGCTTTCAGTTGATCGCGCCGTTCAATCGCAACTTGATGTTTCGCAACGCGGGTTTTGTTCTGACTGATTTCCTCGTCGACAATCGCAAGCATTCGCACTCGTTGCAAACGACGGGCTTGAGCCTGCAGCAGGTCTGGGAGTTCGCCCAACGGCGAGTACGTACGCGGAAGTTCGTTGGGGGGATTCTGGTTGAAATAATTGTTCCTCGGTGTCAGAGCCGGATCGGGTGTTTCGCCGCTGAGATTGATCTGTGTAACTACTACCATCGGACTGTCCTTGAGTTCGGATCGGTAGTATTAGGCTGGTTGAATAGAGTTAGCCGCAAGCGGTTATTTTGCACAAATCGCGGAACGGCTATTTGTGCAAAAATTGCTGATCTGGACGCAGGTGTCCCATCGGGTCGCCGAGTAAGTCATAGAACAGCGCTTGAATTGGCGTTTCACCGCGGGCAATTTCGTCACGTTGCTTTAGAAGGCGCCCAAGCTTTGTGATGATTGAGTCAAGCGCATTGTCTTTAAAGCTTGCAACATCAACAGGCTCGATGTCCTGCGCTGCCTTGCCCTGCTTGTTGCGGAATACCACCTCGGAATAGAATGTTTTGGCGACCGCGCGCCGAAGGTCGGGTTTAAGCTCTGGATAAAATCGAGCTTTTTTAAGTTGTCTTGGATCAGAGTCTGCCGCGACAGCATCATGTAAATAAAGCAGCCTTCGTTGATGCTCGATTGTCCAAAACGTCCAACTCTTCGGCGGCTGTCTTCTCTTCCGTTGAGCGATCAAAGCTCCCGCTATGTCACCGGACACCCGGCCTACCATAAGCTCAACGATTTCTCTGTTTTGCTCATAGATGCCGTGCTCAATAAGATGGGTGGCGATCTCAAGTATTCCCGCGGCTAGTTTAGGACGCTTGCCACCGTTGTGCTCCGATTCCTCTCTCCAGATCTCTCGAATGAGTGCACTGGATGAGGGCGCCAGCGTCTCGAACGTCGCCAAATAGCGAAGCGGCACTGCCTGTCCGGCTGCTGTTGGTTCGATGACTAGTTCATCCATTGAGATCTCCCTGCACCCGGATCCTACCGGCCATCAGCCAGTGCTCGCCGTTAGAATCCGGGTAAGCCGCGATCCACGATATCAATTCTGAATCAGCCGTTCAGCAATGTTCTGTGCAAACCCTACAGCTTCGGCCCGACGATCGCGATCAGAGAAAAGGTCGGTAAGGGCGTCTCTGAGGTGAAGGGGATTGTGATCGGCCTGCATTCGCTCAATTACTGAGTCCGCGAATTCGCGGCCCTGTCGGTTCTGTTCGCTCCAAGTGGTGGACTGCGTATAGCTGATCATTTCGGTCGCCTCTCTAGCAGTTGGTTTTCGTAACTTGAATTTTTATCAAGTCCACTTGGTTTACCATCTGTTGATGATGTGTCAACTAGGGTTGATGAAATATCAACCAGAGTTTAAGGTGAGTGTATGATTGAACCAGATCAAATCCGTGCGGCGCGGGCGCTCGTCGGCCTTACGCAGTCTGCGCTTGCGAAGGCAGCGGGGATATCGACAACTGGACTCAACAACATCGAGAGAGGGGTCGCTGATCCCAAGGCTTCCACGTTGAAGTCGATTAAGTTCGCTTTGGAAGAAGCCGGCATCGTTTTCTTGGCAGCAGACGAAATGGTCGCTGGCGGTCGCGGCGTTCGGCTCAAGCACTTATAAGGGCTGAAGCGCGCTTTACTGCGCCCATAAATTCCCGTACGAATTTCTCAAATACATATGAAATACAATTGGTTGATTGGTCATCAACTTGTTGATTGACAATCTCGGCATAGGAGAATGGGGATGCATTCTTTCGATGACGCGATTTCTCCAGCGGTTGCGGTCGCCATGCTCCAGGGGCAAGGCATCAAGATATCCGAGCGGACGCTCCGCGAACGTGCTCGCGAACTTGGCGCATGCCGCGTGATTGGAAAGGCCATGTTTCTGTTGCCTGTGGATATCGAGGCAATTCTGGAAGCGTCAAAGCCGGTGCGCCGATCGGCATCCGCTCCAAGTGCTAGCGCATGGAGCGAGGCGGATTCGCTAGCGCTTTACCAGCGCCTAAGGGAGCCGCGGAAAAAGCGACAAGCCAAACTGCCGGATTAGCGAATGTCCTGTTGTGCACGCCATTCAACTGTCCCGACTTCACGTAGGGACAGACCCTACGTGCGTCTGACGACGTAGGGACGCCCTATCTATCTGATTTAATGGCGGAAAATGGGCGTTTTCACATGGTGTCCCTACTGTCCCTAGTGAAAATCAAATTCATTACGTACATGTGTGCGTGCGTGGCCAGCCAGTGTTGAACGGCGGTGTCCTGTGTCACCATTTATTTCCAGTAGTCACGGATGATTTTTCCAGTAGGGACAGTAGGGACAGTAGGGCCATTTGAGATTAACATATTGAATAAAATGAAGATTGTGGTGTCCCTACTAAGGTTGAATTTGTCCCTACTGTCCCGACGTTTGCGGGAAAAGTTGAATGCTCAAGTCTTAAAACCGGCAAAAAATCCCAAAAAATTTTCATGAACCGGGGCTCAGCGCCCCTCGCGAGACATGATCAGACCAGATGGGACCCACGGACGTTCGAAACATCGCACAGTCAAGACAACTTGATTAGGTTGAATGCACAAAAAGACATTTGCATTCGAACGTCACATAGACGAGCGACTTTGTTCAGTTCCTCGCCTACATGTCGAAGACGGGCACGGCCGAAGACAAGGAACACGTCTTCGATACGCTTGTGGGTGTGGTCAATGATCTCCAGCCCGAGAATGTGGGGCCGGTCGAAGCCCTGACGTTGCAAGCCCTAGCTTTGACTATCGCGGATCGCATCGAACGGTTTACGGAAGACCCAGAGCTTGTGCAGTCCCTTGTGCAGTTGCAGGCTAACGCCATCCGATCCGCAGCGGTCTTGCTTGAGGGGCTGGCAGCCGAAGGTGTCGACGGGCGCCGGTTCTTTGAAGAGATGCCACACCCTACCGTGCAGTAAATCGGCCGGAGATTTCCAACTCGCCTAAATCAGGCCAAGGAAAGCACGTGGCGCGTTTTCATCACTAGCCGCAACTACGTCCGAATTTGGCTGACAAAAAGGCCCGGCGTGGCGTCTTTTCGGACCTAAGGCCACTTGAAAGCATTGTGACCGATCAGATCGAGTGAGCCATCGAGAGGGCGGGTCCTGTCAACAGCAGTTGCCATCTCACCGCTTGCCGTGAAGGAGCTTGAAAAGGCCGCCATTTCCACAATCCACCCGCGTTTGTGAGCGATGTTTACGAGCGGGATAAAGTCTCGATCTCCGGATGCAATGACTAGGACGCCTTTCTCTGGTCCGGTTGCTACAGCCAACGTACCTTGCGCCACGAGTTCTGTGTCGACCGCCTTTTCCTTGTTCTGGGAATCCCGATCATGTGTGATCACATCGAAGCCACCGTTTTTGGCCATCTCCCAGACGTCATCTTTCGGCGGCGGGCGCGATCCAACAAGAAAAGCAGCATGTATGTTGCGACCATCAGCAAGAAATGTAAGCAGTTTTGCAAAGTCGATCCGCCATGAAGGGTCTGCCGGTCGCTTGCCGAACTCAGTCGGCGTCTGCCCCCTTCTAACTGCTGAAGCTTTCTGACCTTCGATGAAGATGTTTGAGTTATCAACGAGAATTACGCAGTCCATAGTTCCTCCTGGCACCTGCGGTTAAACTGTAGGTGTTGGTTCAGAGCTTATCGCCGCCAGCCGTGACCGCGTGGACATCGATACCCATGCCGATCTCGCGTGTCGCAGGCGTATCGCGAAAGGGCTATCCTTATCGATACGGCGGGCAATAAGAACAAAGCCAATTATCATCAATGCGGAAAGGACGAACACGCCTCCGGTTGGGGTTTGGGCATTGCTGATGATGGTCTGTACAGCGTCCATAGTGTGATCCCTTTCCTTCTTTGCCAATGAGTAAAGATTCACTCGCGGCTCGGCGGATTACCATCCTCCGGGACGCGCTGACGCGGCCCTGCGTCCACAGCGACGACCCGCAGCATCATATTGCCACTCGTATTGGCAGTTCCCCTGATATGACGGCGTATAGCTCGGATAGCTGGTGCCCCCGCAATTGTTGTTGGCGCACACAGCTACCGCTGTTCCGACAAGCGCCACTGCAACCAGCGCGGCAGCGGCTTGGTTCTGCTGCTGAACCATGTCGAAACAAGACATCGGCTCGATTTTGCGTCGCACCAGTTCTGCGGCGACCTGACCGCGCAGATACTGATCTGGCGTCTCAACAAACGTCCGACAGAGCGCGGCCTTGCTCACGCCCTTTGGGTTCTTTTGAAGTTCTGCCTCTGTTGTCGTGCAACCGGCTAAAATCAGGCACAGCGAAGCTGCGAGCGCGATCCGCGCCCTTGTAATTTCCCCAAGCATTGTGTTTCCCCTCAGTTCCCCGAGAAGATACTGTCACAATCGTGGATGGAGTCCACCCCGTTTTCTGCGGCTCGCCAGCGCTGAAATTGCGGGTGAAGGATTGGCGCGTCAAAAGTCACGCGAGTGTCACGGTTTCGCTCATGGTAGGGAGACACCGCGAACGGCGCGCCCCAAGGATGAGCTATTCCGCAATTTCCAGAGTTCCTGGGGGGACAGCTAGGAAACTGTCGTCGGCGAGAGACCTTGTCGGGGCTTCCAAACGAATGCGCTTGACACTCGCACTGTCGGAAAGAAGCGCTATAGCTGTCTCAGAAATCACGTAGGATTTTCCGCCCACAAAAACATATTCGCCCTTGCTAAAGTCAGCCAGGGTGTCGATAGCGCGTTTGAAATACATTGCGTTTCCGCGAAAGAACTCAGCAGTATAAGGCATAGTTTCAATACTCCCGATTGGCATTCACGGGATCTAGTGAAACACGGCTCAACCATTTATAGAAGAGCCGAATTCCAACCTTAAGTCGGAACGCGAGTACCCCCGGTCCGTCAGGCCGCTTGTAACTGTACCAGTCTGTCAGCCGGCAGCGGCCTTTGCAGGCCCTTTCCCTCTTCCCAGGGCGCCGTCATCCAAGCCTCGACTTCTTCGCGGTCAGTCAGCAATACCGGCATCGCCTTCTCATGGATCGGCGCAACGACCTGGTTGGGCTCCGTGGTCAGGAAGGCAAACAGATCTGTGGTGATCTCGCCTTCTTTCACCTTTCGAACGCTCGTCCAGTCCGGCACCCAAAGGCCGGCGAAGAACATCAACGGTTCTCTCTCGTCTCGGGCAAACCATGCATTCGGCGTCCGGCCACCGTCTACCTTGCTCTTCGGATCTGGTTCGGCAAAACGCGTAACCGGGACGACACATCGGTGCTCGACACTAAGCCACCGTTTCCAATGCTGGCTTGACGTGTTGCGGACGTTCGTCGTTCCGCCATCCGGTTCCATTCTCAGCAGGTGGTCGAAATCCACGTCCTTGGCCTTGGCCCGCAATTTCTCGGCACGTTTCGTAGCGGCATCCAGCAGGGCTTTTCGTGAAGAAGGCAGCCCCCAACGGACCATTGCCATTTCGCGGCCCTTCGGCGTGTTGCGGACAATTGGCGCCTTGTAGTCGGGGTATATGTCCAAAGACGGCTCAAGGTTGCCGAGGCTGTCAATCGCGGCTTGTGTGAACTGCCTGATCGCCTCTTGCGTCGTCGTCACGTTGTACAGATTGCACATGTCTGCCTCCCTATTGCCCAAAGGATAGGTTAGGCGCGGCAAATCGTGAAGGCAGCGCATTGATTGGCGGCTGCATCTCTTAAAGGAACCCAGATGAACGCCCCGGAGCTGAAGCTTGTTATGTCGCGTGTCCGACAGAGTTACAGGACTGGTGAGACGCCCGAAGCTGCACTGCTTACAGTCCGTTCGATGGTGTCAGCGCAGTGGAAGGCGGACCGGAAGAACGAGCGCGCCCCTTGCTCTCGATCGTCAGCGCCTCTAACTGCGCCATCTCCAAAAGGTAAATGAGCAGGTGGTATTCTGCCTCCTTTGGCAGCGACCCTTTTAGAGCTTCCAAAGCTTCCACAATGCCTGGCTTCAGTGACATCCGGCCGACCCCCTTTAGCGCGCACTAACGCTCTCATGAATTGCAATGTGTTTCCATCGCAAAAACTCATGAGTGTTCGGCATCCCTTGGGGCCACCGCTCCTATCGCGGCGCGGCCGTAACAGCGAAGAGGTTGCCCATGCGGTTCCGGCAAGCCTTGCAAGCCAGTTTCGTTGCGAGGTCGCCAAGTTTCCTATCGGCGGGGAAGCGTCTAGCCAGCTTGTGACGATCCACGAAATAGATGCGACGGCAGGCCCGACATACCCCGAACAGCATGTGCCAATCCTGGAAGTCGCCGACTTTCATCTTGCTGGCGTCGGTCAGCTTGCGTTTCGACGCCGGATCGTGAAATGGGATTTCCGCGTATTGTCGGGGCGGCCTCGTGATCTCGATCCGGGCGAGACAAGGCGCTTTGCCCAAGCCTTCGCGGACACAGCCAGCTTTTCGAGCCGCTGCCGCTCGGACACCCATCAACTGCCGATCCTCCGACAGCAGCGTCAGCAGGTCGATGCTCGCGCGCCAATGAAGCCCACATTCTGCAATCGCACATGTGATGCCGATGTCCTTGCCGGGATGCCAGGATAGCCAGCCACTTTCGGGACCGTCGAAGCCCATGCCAGTTTCAGGGACGTTCGAACGCCGGCCGCCATCCGCGCGTCATCCCTCGTGACATCGATGCCTCCATCAGTGCCAGTTGCTCGCGAAGGTGAACGCAATCCTTCAGCAGTGTCAGGATAGCCGCCCGGATGTCGCCAGCATGGTAGGACAGCACCTCGTCAACTGGATCGATCGCAATGGGTTCATTGACGGCTTCAGCCAGATCAGCGCACATAGGTATCCTCTCCCGCGGTGAACGACGCCGTGGCTGCAAAGTCAGGTCATTTGGATTGCCGCTTTATCGCGGCCGGAATGTTCCTAAAATGTTCTGGTCGAGCCTGAGAGTCAAGCGGCCTCTTCCGGTCGTTAATTACCATTCTGCTTGAAAGGTGTGCCTGCACTTTCCTAACGGCAGTAGGCATGCTTCCATTGCAACCTAAACAAGCAGGTGAGAATGCCTTAGACCGGAGATAATCAGGGTTTCATTCAACCGTAGTGCAATTATCGAATTATGAACCGGATTTCCTCGCCCGTTCTCGGGTTCACAATTGTCCTGACCTGCGTGGGCGCTGAATATTGCAGTTGTAGGAAGTCCCGCGTAGCAGACCAAATGGTGAGGTCGGCCTTTAGCTTTTTCAGCCGATCTTCAAGCTGAAATGACAATTGTTCGAACTCGGCCCTATCAACGCTTCCAGAAACAACCTCGTTTTCTAGCCAATGAGAAATGGCGGATGCGTACAAATTCGGGTACTTCGGTAGAGCACGTTCAGCGGCCTCTCTGTAAAATCTGCGTCCCTCCGAAAAATTTCCGCTCTTAAAATGCCATAACCCATGTAGCGCAAGATCAAAGATTGGACGTTGCGGGTCATGGACAAGCTTTCCTTGCACCGGTAAAATTTTTTGCGCTTCATCCAAGCGGCCGCACATTATAAGGGAAAAGATGCGGTTGTTTTGTAACGTGTCGTCATCGGGATTTGAGATGAGACCTCTCTCACAAAAAGCAAGCGCTCTCGAGTATGATCTTGTAAACGTGCAGTTTATAAACGAGCCCTGCACAGCTGGTCCGGATGAAAATGGCTCGTCATTTAGCCAATTCCATGCGAATCGGTCAGCTCGCTGGTACTCCTTCATATGGATGGCTTGAAATACGCCCGCTTCGTATGCCTGTTCACTGGGGTTCAGGTTAAGATCTACAAATTGATGCTTGGCCTTCGTCGACATCCAGACTGCTTGAGCAAGAGAATTCTCTGTCGGATGGTCCAAGCTTCGCCTGATAAGTTTTCTCGCTATCTTGTGCGCCCCATTTCGATCTTCCAGGGCGCCCAGAGCGGAAGCTAGCTCGCTGTAGTTAATCGACGCATGCTCTAAGCCTGAAATTCGCTTCAGTTGTCTAATCCCAAATTCTTGTCTCTCTCCAAAGCTATCGGCTACCGCCACCTCAGCTGCCATTAGCCAAGGATCATGTTTGATCGAATTCGACCTTTGAAGAAAATAAAGTGCTTTCTCTGGTCGGTCATAGTGAACAAATAGACGAGCGGCTGAGCGCAACACAAATCGACTGTCGGGAGAAATTTTGACCGCCATTTCCATATGCCTGTCGGCTGCTTTCGCTTGTCCCGCCACTGCGTAAAGCCGAGCAATTTCGACATGACCAATGCTATTTCGTGGCTGGTCTATTAGAGATTTTCTTTTTTGCGCTATGGCGCCTCGCAGTTCAGTTGGTGAAGCGGGATGGGAATGTTGCTTCACAGCTTGGGTGAATCGCTCCGTCACCATTGGCATTAGGGCGTCGCGCCGCTCCTGCAAATAACGAAGAGCGGCTGAGGCTCGGTCGTCGTGGCCCAGCAGAGATACGGCATCAGCGACTTCGGCTGCTGTGTAAGCGGTTGGGGACTTCTCGAATTGCCTGACAGCAGCATCCAGTATGTGAGAAGGACGATCTCGTGTTGTTGACTTTGTCGTCATCGAACGGAGTTCGTGAAGAGGTGTTTCTCTAAACGCGCGCCACCGAGGCACAACCGTTCGGCGTGTAACGTCGTCTTGTCGCTCCATTACTGCAGCCGGTGAGATAGAACGTTGAAAGCGGAAATGTATCGTTGAAGGTTGAACGTGCGAATGCCATCGACTTGATCGAGGGGATGGCCTCTGAGTTCAGGATCGGGATCACAAAGTTGACTTAGGAAAGTAATAATTTGGTCAATCGACCGCGCGTCAAAATCGTTCCTTTGCGCAAGTGCCTTACGAAGAGCAGTAAACTCCTCCGACATTGCCTCACGCCAAAACGGAATCAGATCGTTGTAAGGACCCTCCCATCCTTCACCTTCAAAGCTTGGAAGGTGGACCGGGTGCAGCCTTTCAAGAATACATGGCGTCATCATTCTGCCACTAAACAGAAAGTGCATAAGACTTCCTAGCAGGTATAGGTCACCGCATTGACGTAACCTATTGGGCAGTAAGCGTGCGCCAGGATCACCATCAAAGGAGTAAAGCGCCTCTGGTGGTGCATATCTGGGATCACCAACCACGGCGTTCCAATCATGAGGTGCAATAAGGTCTTCCCGAGTCGCTTGCCCCAAGTCGGAGACCTTATGATCGTCCGCGTACATAAGCACGTTCGGCGGCTTCAAATCGTTGTGGCTCACCTTCACACTGTGAAGCTGGGAGAGGCCCACCGCTACCTGATGCAAAAGGCGGAATTTTCGCTGAACAGTCCACTGTTCAGCGGTAAAAATCTGATCTCGAATATCCCCGTCAGCAAGCTCAAATACTAGATAGAAAACGGCTTCCCTCACGCCGTTAGCCTCGATCACTGCATCCCCGTGGTCAATCGCAAGGCACACTCGGTCCATGTTATTCCCATGACAATGATCTGACACGCAGGTCTCAAATTCATGGTGCATTAGGAGTGCTTTTAAGCGCACAAGCAGGCTTTCTTCTCCGCCTATGAAATCCACGTCCGCTGCTTTAAGAAACGCGAAGCGCCCAGAGGCCTGATCTTTAACCTTGTACACATGCGAATTAGACTCAGTGCTTTTAACAGCGGTGGGGGTGTTGAGGCTTTCGACTACTTCCCATCCAATCCCAGTCTTGTGGCCTTTTAGTATCTTTCCAGTCAGATGCTGCGCATTTCCCATTGCCCATCCTTAGTCTTTTGAAGTCGAGAAGGCAAAGCCAATAGCAGCACCGACGACTAACGAAATCAATCCTGTAGACCAAGTCTTGAGTTCTGTATCCTTCGTGCAAATTGCGACAATCAACGCGATGAACCCGAGAATAACCGCCGCGCCCGATATCCAAATTGCTGCAAGCATTTTTAGGCGTTCTACGTCGATTGGGTTAACAGAGCCCGGAGGAACAACTTCTGTTGAACTGATTTGCTCTGGTCCTGGCGTAGGGCGAATGTCGATTATCTCGGGATCATTGATCATTAGTTGAGGATGCCTATGATCTCGGCATCTAATTTACTTGGGTCCGACACAAAACCCATATGACTCCTACCTTTGTCTTTCTGACTTTTATATGCTTTCATCACGGATAAAGCGCGACGCACGATTTCGGTCTTCGTCGCCCCTTCTTCTTGCGCTAGCTCATCCAGGAAGGCCGCGACATCTGCACTCACTTCGATGTTCATTCTGACCTTGCTCATAAACCTCTCCAAAAATGTGCATTTTCTGCGTACTATATATGCATATTTTTGCGCATAGCAAGTGCGTCAGTGTGTATCAGATGGCCTTCAAGTAGGGCAACACCGCTTCACAGGCCTTTGTCGGTTAGCGTCTTAACTAGCGGGGGGCATGCGGGCACTGCCATTTCCTGCAACAATGTCAGGAATTACGCCGCGGCGACGGCCACTTGAGCCCGGAAAAAACTTTCAAGAAGACGCAAAGCAGCGATTACGAGCCCCCGAGTCATGGGTCGCCATACCGTCCGAACGGCCATAACCTATCCGGTCTCCAAGCTCCCGGACAGGGGAGCCCTTCTCCTCGTTTCCGGCTACCCGATCGGGTTGCGCTTATCATGAACCACTGGGAGGAATTTGAAACGGATTGATTGAGGGTGCTGGAAGCTGTCCACAGGTGATACGAGGGCACTTTGCCAAACCAATTTTCGTTGGACGAGGGCATGCGGCGGAAAGCCAGACCCGAAAGTGCGGTTACAAGGTCGATGGGCAAAGAGAGTTCTGTGAAAAAAACTGACGACTGGTTTAAATCGGATTCTCAAATTACTCGGTTCGCGCGAATCATGGTCTAACGTAGATCAGAGAACTTGAAGGAGGCCAGCGATGACGTCAGAAATCTGTATGATGAACCGGCTGGCTGTGGTCTTGGCGGCTGATTCTGCCTCTACTGTTACCCAGTGGGTCGAGAATAAGCGAGAAGAGCGCTATTTCAAAGGCGCGAACAAAGTCTTTCAGCTTTCTGACCATCATCCGGTTGGTCTAATGATTTTCGATGGAGCCGATATCCTTAATGTCCCATGGGAGCTAATCATCAAGGCCTTTCGGGCACAGTTGGGCCGTAAGTCATTTAATACAGTCGAAGAATATGCCGCGGAGCTCTTTAACTTTCTTGGCAAGGCACACGACTCATTTTTCCCAGATGACATACAGAAAAACGCTGTCCGTAGACCGGCGCAAAATCTGATTTTTGGTTGGATCGCCAAGGCAATCGACGGCGCAAGTGAAGAGGGGCACTCAGATCTCGTGCACGCAGCTTTTGCTTTCGAAGTAGAAAAGAGGCGGGTGATACAGCCAGCGCCCTGCATCGGCGATGCGCTCGGCAATCAAGTCGTAGGTGAGCTCACAGACAGCGTCGCTGAATGGATAGGTGGTTTTCTCGATGCCATCGAAGTTCCCAGGCCTGACAACCTTATGGATGCCGCGAGTGCAGCTTTGAAAGAGGTCATGTCTAAGCCGCAGGAAAACCTACCTACAACTGGGCTCGTGTTTGCGGGATTTGGCGACCACCAGATTTTTCCGGCTATGGTCGAGTATGTGTCATGCGGACTGTTAGGTGGACAACCTATTTGCATCAGCCAGTCGGACCAGAAAATCGACCATGAGACCCCAGCTTGGCTTTCAGGCTTCGCTCAAACATCAATGACTGATACATTTTCGCTTGGCTTAAGTTACGATATTTACTCCTCGCTGATGGTTGCGGTGACAGAGAACTTAAGATCGTTCGCTGACGAGGTGGTGGTGCAAGCGGGTGGTGATTTTTCGGCAATTGATGACATCGACAGCGTCGTGCAAGCTACCACCCAGAAAATCGGCGAAGCGGTGATGGATAAGGCTAGGCGCGAGCATTCGATGCCATTAAAGAACGTCCTGCGCCATCTCCCCGTTGAGGAAATGGCGGGACTGGCTGAAACCTTAATCTCTCTTCAATCGTTGAAGGAGAAAGTGACAAAGCCATCAGAGACGGTTGGCGGACCGGTCGATGTGGCGATAATTACCAAGCACGAGGGCTTGGTTTGGGTGAAGAGGAAACATTTCTTTAGCCCTGACCTAAATTCGAGATATGCGCTGCGACAGGCGGCACAGTTATCATAGCCCTGGGGAGAAGCATGATGAACTCGGCACCGAATGCGCTTCGGAAAGCGATTGATGCAAAAACGGTTCGGAGCGAACAACCACGCAGAGCGGACGTAGACCGCGATGCTATTATCCGCGAAAGCAAGGCTCAGTACCGAGGGTTCGTTGACGCGATAAATCGAGCGAGCGACCAGGACATTGAAGCCGCTCTGAAACGTTGTTGAGCCCACGAGGAACTATGCACGGGAAGAGGCGGCCAGTTGGTCGCCTTTTTTTGTTGCGCAGGTACATCTCTCTCTCTCTCTCTCTCTCTCTCTCTGTCGTTAATACGCGGAAACAAATTCAATAAAAAATTGAATTAAAACAATGGTTTGAATGATAGCGTATTCTTTGCCATAGTCTGATCGCGTGTTGACGGACAGACGGGTAGGCAATGAATCACGATCCCGAAATCATGGAACTGCTCGGTGACGCACCATCGAGCGGGAAGCCCGCGCCGGTACGTGTCAGGGTGAACGGAGCCGGCGCGGGCGAGGAACTGTCGATTGCAGGTGATGCCTATGAGGGTGCATCCCGTTTCAGCCGCGAGATGGCAAATTATTCGCCCGTCATCCGCTCGGCAGATGCCGATCTGCTTCCGGCCAAGGCGACCGCAGACGCCCGCACACGCGACACCGCGCGCAACGACGCCTATGTCCAGGGCGGTGCCACGCTGCGCAAGGATAATATCGTCGGCTCCTACTACATGCTGAACGCAAAGCCGGTCACGACCGTGCTTTTCGGCAAGGAGGACGAAAAATGGGAAGACGAATGGCAGGAGGAGGTCGAGGAGAAATTCGCCCTTTGGGCTGAGTCGCTCGACAACTGGCCGGATGCCGCACGCCAGAACACGTTGACTGGTCTCGTGCGCATGGCCGTTGATACCCACACCATTCACGGTGAAGTCTTGGCTTCAGCCGAGTGGCTGCGCGACCAGCCGCGCATGTTCAACACCGCCATTCAGATGATCGACATCGACCGTCTTTCCACGCCGCCCGAGTTCGCTGGTGATCCGGCCGTTCGGGGCGGTGTTCGTCGCAACAAGCATGGGGCGCCGCAGACCTACTATGTTCGCATGGCGCATCCTAGCGACTGGATGACGCCCGACTCCTATCTCTGGAAGGCCATCGACATCCGCAAGCCCTGGGGCCGGATCCAGATGATGCACATCTTCGAGCAGCTGCGCCCGGATCAATCCCGTGGCATCTCTGCCATGGTGGCCGCGCTGTCCGAGATGAAGATGACGAAGAACTTTCGCCAGATGGTTCTTCAGAACGCCGTGCTCAATGCGACCTATGCGGCAACGGTCGAGTCCGAACTGCCAACAGAAGCGATCTTCGCCCAACTCGGCGGATCGGATGTGTCGCCCGAGAAGGTGCAGGAAATGCTCATGTCCTACATGGGCGGGCATTTCAACACGCTCAGCCAGTTCATGGGCGCTGCGAAGAACCTTCAGATCGACGGCGTGAAGATTCCCCATTTGCCGCCAGGCTCGAAGTTCAAACTCCAGGGCGCTGGTCAGGGCGGTCCGCTTGGCAGTGAGTTCGAGCAGTCCCTTCTTCGCCACATCGCTGCTGCCCTTGGTGTCAGCTACGAGCAGCTGTCGCGTGACTACACGAAGACGAACTACTCGTCGGCCCGCGCCGCGATGGCCGAAACGCACAAGGCCATGCTGTCGATCAAACGCATGGTCGCCGATCGCTTTGCCTCGCACATCTACACCCTGTGGCTGGAAGAGGCGATCAACAAGGGCGAGATCACCTCGGTTCGCCGGAACATGCCGAGCTTCTACGAGAAGCAGTTCAAGGACGCATACACCGCCTGCGATTGGGTCGGCGCTAGCCGTGGACAGGTGGACGAAAAGAAGGAAACCGAGGCAGCGATCCTGCGGATCGACAACGGTCTGTCGGACCTCGAAACCGAGAACGCTCGCCTCGGCGGCGACTGGCGCAAGCGCATGCGGCAGATCAAGCGCGAGATGGGCTGGAAACAGTTCTACGGCATCCTGCAGCCCGAGGCGAAAAATCAGTCCAATGCCGCCAGCGGCACGAAAAAGGCGGCATGACGATGAAAAACGCGCTCCTCGCCAGCTTCAACAACGAACCTGCTCTCGTGAATTCGGCGATGCACACGCAGTTCGAAGCGTGTCTTGCCGAGGGTCAGACGGCGCTCAGCCGGATCGAAACTTCCAGCGAGAAGATCGTCATGCAGGACGACTTCTGGCCGTCGCCCGACAGCTGGCTGGCTGTGTATCGTCCCTATATCGTCAAGAACGGGATCTTGATGATCCCGGTGAAAGGTGTGCTGCTTTACGGCGTTGGCTACGCGATCGGCTCCTGGCTGACCGGCTATGTCTACATCACCAAGGCGCTGGAACGCGGTCTCGCGGATCCCGAGGTCAAGGGGATCGCCTTCGTTATCGACTCGCCCGGTGGTCATGTTGCCGGATGTTTCGACCTCGGCGATAAGATCTATGCTGCCCGTGGTCGAAAGCCTATGCGAGCCTATGCGGCTGAGAATGCATATTCCGCGGCATACCTCATCTTTTCGTCAGCTGATCCAGGTCAAGCAACGGTCTCGCGCACAGGCGGCGTCGGGTCGATCGGCGTGGTCACCATGCATATCGACGCCAGCAAGGCGATGGATGACTACGGCTACAAGATCACCTTCATTCACTACGGCAAGCACAAGGTTGACGGCAACGCCTACGAGGCATTGCCGGCCGATGTGAAGAAACGAATCCAGGCTCGCATTGACGGGCTCGGGGAGCTTTTCGTGTCAACGGTGGCACGGAACAGGGCGATGGACGCTCAGGCAGTTCGGGATACCGAGGCCCTGACGTTCACAGCCGAAGAAGCCACGTCGAACGGGCTTGCCGATGCAATCGGTTCGCTTGACGACGCCATTGCCGTATTCGCGGCAGACATGTCCAACCAAGAGGAAGATGACATGAGCACCAAGGACACGTCGGCGGTCGATCAGGCCGCTGTTGATACCGCTCGCGCCGAGGGCGTTGCCCAGGGCACCGAAGCCGGCAAGCGCGAAGGCGCACTGGCTGAGCGCACCCGCATTTCGGCAATCCTCGATTCCGAGGAAGGCAAGAAGCGTCCCGCCGCTGCACTGGCAGCCGCTCTCGATACCGACATGACGGCTGACCAGACCATCAAGTTCATGGCGAAGCTGCCGGCTGAACCGTCGAAGTCTCTAAGCCGTGCAGAGGTCGCGATGCGTGATGCAGGATATGCGCCGCGCGGTGCTGAAGAATCCTCGGCACCAGCCGCCCGCCCGCTGTCGCATCCTCAGCGGCAACTTTCAAAGGTCGAGCAGGCATTGGCAGACGCAGGCTACCAGCCACGTCTCATGTAGTTCGATGCCATATCGACTTGGCGGATCTCCAAAATGGGGTTCCCGTCGATGGCCAAGAATGCTCATAGCATTAGCTTTTCGGTGGGACACCAATTTCAGAAAACCTTGGAAACTCCTGCAACTTTCTTGGTGTCCCACTTTCTGTAAATAACTGAATTCATATGATTTCTGTATTCCGCCTCCGGGCACCATTTTTCTAAAAAAATTCAAAACATACAGCCGACGTGTTTCGACTTTCGCACGCACTGTTCGCGGCAGCCTCCGGTCGTGACCGCCGCGCGAAAACGCAAAAAGCGCGCCCGAGGATCTAGGCGCGCTTTGCCATTGTTCGGATATGTCGAACGGCGAACCGTCTCACACCCGTCCGAAACTATCCTCAAAGCGAACGATATCGTCCTCTTCCAGATACGAGCCCGTCTGCACCTCCACGAGTTCCAGGAGGATCTTGCCCGGGTTCTTCAGGCGGTGGACGGAGCCCTGGGGGATGTAGGCGCTTTCGTTTTCCTTCAGCGTCTTCACCTCGTCATCGACGATGATCTCGGCGGTGCCGCGCACCACGACCCAGTGTTCGGCGCGGTGGTGGTGCTTCTGCAGGGAGAGCTGCTTGCCGGGCTTGACGAAGAGGCGCTTGACCTGGAAGCGGTCGCCGGAGAGCAGGTTGGTGTAGCCGCCCCAGGGGCGGTAGCTGGTGCGGTGCTCTTCCGTCAGGCGGAAGGTGCCCTTGTCCTTCATCAGCGTCTTCACGACCTTGCCGACGTCCTGCGCATCGCTGAGCTTGCCGACATAGATGGCATCTTCCGAGGCGACGACGGCGATGTCATCGAGGCCGTTGACGGCGACGTGCAGGTTTTCCGAGATCACCATGGAATTGCGCGTGTTGAAGAGGCTGACCGGCCCACGCGACAGGTTGCCTTCCGTATCCTGCGGGCTTTCGCGCCACACGGCGTCCCAGGAGCCGAGGTCCGACCAGCGGATCGGGGAGGGGACGACGGAGGCGAGCTTGGTCGGCTCGAAGATCGCGTAGTCGACGGAAATGTCCGGCGCCGCGCCGAAGGACGGCGCATCGAGGCGAATGAAGTCGAGATCGCTCGCCGCGGTATCGACCGAGGCCTTGGCGGCTTTCAGCACCTCGGGCGCATGCGCTTCGCATTCGGAGAGGAAGACATCCGAGCGGAACAGGAACATGCCGGAGTTCCAGGTGAAGTTGCCGGTCGCCAGCATTTCCTTGGCGCGCTCTTCGTTCGGCTTTTCCACGAAGCGCTTCACGGCATAGGCGCCGCTCGGCTCCTTGTCGCCAGCCTCGATATAGCCGAAGCCCGTGGCCGGGCCCGTCGGCTGGATGCCGAAGGTCGCAAGGCGCCCCTCACGGGCAGCAGCGGCGGCCGTGTCGATCGACGTGCGGTAGGCGTCGTCGACGAGAATGTCGTGGTCGGAGGCCAGCACATGGATCAGCGTCGGGCCGTCCTTGGCCGCGACGAGAGTGGCTGCGGCAATGGCCGGGGCCGTGTTGCGGGCCATCGGTTCGAGGATCACGGCGCCGAGTTCCACGCCGCATTCCAGTGCCTGCTCGGCCACCAGGAAGCGATAGTCGGAATTGGTGACGATGATCGGCGCGCGGTAGCGTTTCGGATCGGCAAGGCGCGTCAGCGTCATCTGGAAGAGGCTGAGATCGCTGGTCAGCGCCAGAAACTGCTTCGGGCGCTGCGAGCGGGACATTGGCCACAGGCGCGTGCCCTTGCCGCCGGCGAGAACGATCGGGGTGATGAGGTCGAGGGTCATCGGAAAGCTCCGTGAAAAGGCGTCAGATCTTCGCCTGAAGGGTCGCGATCAGGTCGGAAAGAAGGGTGTCGGTGGCCGCGGTCGACGCGGTTTCGACATAGATGCGCATTTCCGGCGCATTCCCCGACTGGCGGAAATGCACGGTGTCGCCATTGGCAAAGGCCATCCGCACCCCGTCCATGGTCGAGATGGAGACGGGATCGGCGATGCGCGCATCGAAGCCGGCGCGAAAATCGCGCGAGGTCTCGACCTGCTTGAGGAACGGGTTGGCCTTGTCGGCCGGAACATTCTTGACGCGATCGGCCTTCATCACCCGCGGCGGCAGACCGCCGGCAAGTGCCGACAGCGTGACGCCGGCCTTGCGGGCCGCGGCAAGGGCAGCGATCGCCGGCAGGGCCGAATCGCGCGTCGGCAGGCGTTTCAGCACGCCGTGGTCGAGCTTGACGTCATCGCCCAGCAGGAAGCCGCCATTGGCCTCGAAGCCGACGACTGGATGGGCGGTCGCGGCATTCATGCCGGCCACGACGAAGGGCGAACCGATGCGGGTGCGCTCCACCGTCTCGAACCAGCCGCTCTGCTCGATCGCGCTGGTGGAGGAAAGGGGAGTGACCACAGTGCGTGCACCGAGAAAATGCGCCGTCAGGGCGCCCAGCACATCGCCATTCACCTGCCGCCCGGTGTCATCGATAACAAGCGGCCGGTCGCCGTCGCCATCCGTCGAGATGACGGCGTCAAGACTGTGTTCGGCGATCACGCCGCGCGAACGGGCGACGTCGGCAGGATCCAGTGCCTCGGTATCGACGGCAATGAAACCCTCGACGCGGCGGAAGGGATGGACGCTTGCGCCAAGACTTTCGAAGATCTCCACCAGCAGGTCGCGGCCGACGGCCGAATGCTGGTCGATACCGATCTTCAGACCTGCAAGGGCCGTAGGGCCAAACGCGGCGCTCCAGCGGGCAACGTAGTCGCGCGCGACGGGCTCGAAGGGCGCGCCGGGCTCTTCGCGGCCGGTATCAAAACCCTCTGCGAGGAGAGCTTCGGCCCGCGAACGCACGGGGGCCTCGTCTTCCTTCAGGAACTCGCCGTCCGGGCGGTAGAACTTGATGCCATTATATTCTTCCGGAATGTGGCTGCCGGTGATCATGATCGCTGCGGCGCCCTCCGCCATGGCATAGGCGGCGACCGCTGGGGTCGGCACCTGGCCGGCCCAGACGGGTTCCCAGCCGGCCTTGCGCACGGCGGCGAGACAGGAGCCGGCGATGCGCGGCGAGGAAAAGCGGAAGTCGGAGGCGATATAGGCGCGGCGCACCGTGGCGATGCCGGCGATGTGTTCGAGGAAGGCCGTCACATAGGCTGCACACAACCCATCCGTGAAGTTTTCCTGAAGGCCCCTGATGCCCGAGGTCCCAAATGCCGCCATGCCGCTGTCACCTTCTGTCCTTGATGTTGCGCGGCACAATTAACGCATCGTTAAGCCGGAACGCAAGCTTTCAAATCTGGTCGCGTATGCTGGCGCAAACGGCAATTCGAAACGTGGTTTACGCACGCGGTGCCGCCAGCCATGCCCGGCTGGAACGACCTTGGATAGTAAACAGAAAGGCCGGCCTCCGGAGGAGGGCCGGCCCCGCACTTGGCGTGCCGATTATTCGCGTTCACCCGTGAAATTCAGCAGCAGCTGAAAAATGTTCACGAAGTTGAGGTACAGCGACAGCGCGCCGAAGACGGCCATCTTGCTGCGGGATTCCTGGTCGAAATTCTCCGCATACTGCTCCTTGATGTTCTGCGTGTCCCAGGCGGTCAGGCCGACGAAGACGACGATGCCGATCACCGAGATGGCGAACTGCAGGGCCGACGAGCCGAGGAAGATGTTCACGATCGAGGCGATCACCACGCCGATCAGGCCCATCATCAGGAACGAGCCGAACTTCGACAGGTCACGCTTCGTCACGTAGCCGTAGAGGCTGGTGGCGCCGAACATCGTCGCGGCAATGAAGAAGGTGCGCGCGATCGACGTGCCCGTGAAGACCAGGAACACCGAGGCGAGCGACAGGCCCATCACGGCGCAGAAGGCCCAAAAGGTCATCTGTGCTGTTGCGGCCGACATCGACTGGATGCGGAATGAGAAGAAGAACACGAAGGCGAGCGGCGCCAGCATGACCACCCACTTCAGCGGCGACTGGAAGATCGGCACGTAGAGGGCCGGCGTCGAGCCGACGATGAAGGCCACGAGGCCGGTGATGACAAGACCGAGGCCCATATAGTTGTAGACGCGCAGCATGTGCTGGCGCAGGCCCTCGTCGAAAAGGGCGGCCGACTGGGCCGAAGCGCCATAGCCGGTATTGAGCGGAGACGGATTCATGGTCGAATAACTCCCGTTCGTCGTTGATCAGGTTTCAGTAGAGCGCGCGGGCAATCCGCTGCGCCGTTTCGTCGAGCCGGTCCGGACGCGTCGTGTCCGAGACCAGGGCATAGGCGACTTCGCCGATCTGCCAGTAGGCAGCCTCGGTGGAGCCGGAATGAAGAAGCGCGACCGGTTCCACGGCAAAGGAGCCGGGCCGGACCGCAAAGAGCGACAGGCGCCCGCCCTCTTCGGGCGTGATCGCCAGCTCCACGCTGGGGCCGAAGGCGGAAGGAAACACCTGGCTGTCCGTCACCTGCCATCCCTTTGGCAGTTCAGGCAGCACGATGCCGGTCGCGGCGCGGATTTCCGTCGCGTCAAAATGCGCGCTCTCCGGCTGCGAGGCCATGTCCTCGCGCAGCTTGGCGGTGGCATGCGCGCGCACCGCCTCTTCCACGAAGGCCGGCGGCTGCTCCGAGGCCACCACGCGGCTGGCGCCGAGCGGCCCGAAGGAGGAATGGGCGGCCCAGCCGACGCCGATGAAGAGCGCCACGGTCGCGGCACGCCTGAGGACGGACATGGCAGGCCTGAGGGACAGCGCCCGCTCCAGGCGCCGCGCCGCTTCGCGGGTTTCCGGCCGGTGTTCGCTGCGCGCCGTCGCCAGCGCGAGGCGCAACTCGTCCCGGACCCTCAGATCGGCCATGACGCGCGCGGCAATGTCGGGCCGTTCGGAAAGATAGGCCTCGACCGCGATGCGCCGGGCAACCGGCAACTGGTCATCGACATAGGCGTCGAGATCGGTATCGAGAATGGGGTCAGCCGTGCTCATCGCCGGAACCTCCCACGAGTTTGAGATGGGGTGTGGTGGAAGCGCCTGTCCGGGCCTCGTCTTCGAAGGCCCGCAGCCGGGCGCGAGCGCGCGAGACGCGTGACATCAGGGTTCCCACGGGAATCCCGAGGGCATCGGCCGCTTCCTGATAGGAAAGATCTTCGATCGCCACGAGATGCAGCGCCGCGCGCTGGTCGTCCGGCAGTGCGAAGAACGCCGTCTGCAACTGCCGCAGCCGCACGGAAAGATCCTGCGGAGCGGCCATCGCCTCGGGAGTCAAGTCGGCAGCCGCCGTTTCGCGCTGAAGGCGCGAGCGGCCGCGTCTCAGCCGGTCAATGTGCGCATTATGCACGATCGACATGAGCCATGTGCGGATGTTGCCACCCGTGCGGAAGGTGCCCTGTTTCTCATAGGCGCGCACCAGCGCATCCTGCACAAGGTCTTCCGCCTCGTCCGGCGAGCGCACCAGCGACATGGCATAGCGCCTGAGCGCACCAAGCTGGCCGAGCACATCGAAACTGGTCTTTCCTGTCGTCATGCCCCGTATACGCAGCCGCTGATCATTCTCTTCCCTGGCTTCGAAATTTTTTTGGCGACGGTCTGATCGCACGCGGTTCAGGAGGAAAATCTTATGAGCCGGTTAAGCTTTGAGGCGCAATCATGGTTGCCTGGGCGATCTTCGGATCAAAAGGCGGGGCTGCTGCGTTGCAGTCGAAAACCGCCGGTCGTCGTGGCGCAAGCCAGATGAACGACACTTCGAACCGCTACACCCCGTCCGAAGCCTGGAGGATGCTGCGGACCCATCCGAGGAGGATAGCATGGCTCACCGCATGATGCTTGTCTTACTGCAATTCATGGCCGCGCTTTCGGTCGGCTCCGTGTTTCTGCTGTTCGCCGTGGTTTGACGGAAGCAGAAAGCAAGGCGTGTCGGATGCTCAGGCCGAGCAGACGTCGATCCAGGCTGCGCCTGTGAGCGCTGCCATGCGGTCCGGCGCGATGCGGACGGCCGCATGAATGGCGCCCGCAGCCGGAACCACGATGTCAAACGCTTTCAGGGATACGTCACAATAGACCGGCAAAGGCCGTTGCAGCCCGAACAGGCACACGCCGCCGACGGGATGGCCGGTCTCGGCTTCCACCTCGTCGAGCCCAAGCATCTTGGCCTTGACGCCGAACCGGTCGCGGAACTTCCTGTTGTCCAACCGCGCATCGCCCCGTGTCGCGATCAGGATCACGCCGTCCGGAAGCCTGAGCGCCAGCGTCTTGCAGATCTGCGCCGGCTCGACGCTGTGACCGGCAGCTGCAAGCTCGACTGTCGCCGTGCTCTGCGCAAGTTCGATGACCGCGATGTCAGGCGCACGGTCGGCAAAGAACGCCTTGACGGAGGAAAGGCTCATGGGCTGCGGGTCCGGTCGGCTGTTGCGGCAGCCGACGGGATATCAGTCGTCGTTCGTCGCGTCCAGTTCCTCCGGCCGCAGTCCTTCCTGCCCGGTGGGCAGGAAGCCGTTTTCCGAAAGCCAGCTCTCCACGATAAAGGCGAGGGCGCCCTCGCGCCCGCCATGCTGGGGTTGGCGCTCGGCAAAGGCTGAGAGGGCCGTTTCAAGATGGGCGGGCAAGGATGCTGCCATTGTGGTCTCCCTCAGGCGCGTTTGATGACGCGGATCAGGACGAGAAGGATGATCGCGCCGATCGTCGCGTGGATGATCGCGGCGAGAATGCCCCCGCCGATGGTGAAGCCCAGCGCCGGAAAGAGCGCACCGGCAATGAAGGCCCCGACGATGCCGACGACGATATTGCCGAAAAGGCCGAAGCCGAAGCCCGACACGATCAGCCCGGCCAGCCAGCCGGCGATGGCGCCGATGAGAAGAAAGACGAGAAGATTTTCAACGGTCATGGAAGCCCCCAGTGAAGGATCACGGGAAAGATTTAGGGCGCAGCAGGGATTGGGCGAGGGGGGTTATCTTCAGAATGCCTTGGGGAGGCCGGCTTGTTTGAGCGTTTCATTTGCCGTGTGTCGCGATTTGACGCCGCTGTCGACCGTGAAATGCCTGTTGGTCAGTGGGCTGAACCAGATCTCGTGGTCGCCCTTGCCGGGGCGCACGAAACGGCACCCGGCCGCCGTGAGCAATGCCTTGAGCTCTCGCAGATACCCCGCCATGATAATCAGAAATGCGGGTTTGGGATTTTGAGAATATGTTCCGTCCGAAGGCGAACCGGAATTTCCGCCAGTTCGGGTCCCACCCCGTTCAGTTCCAGCAGGTCCGAAACCGCGTCGGCGACCTTCTTTTCCAGCCTTTCCAGCGTATCGGCCTCGACGGCCAAACCGTCGATATCGTCGCTCGTTGCGAACCAGACGGACGCTTCTTCGTCCCAGGTGGCGGTGACGACCATTGTGGTGTCCAGCATGTCATCTCCCAGAACGTGAGCCGAAGCGCTCTCGACGATGGCCAATTTAGGTGCAAAGGCCCCAAAATGCAAAAGGGCCGGCACCGCCGCGCCAGCCCTGACAGATGGAATGCCTCTCGTCTCAGACGATCCCGCCACCACCGCCTGAAACCGCCGGGCGTTTGGCAGCAACACCCGCGCGATACGCGCTCTCGCGGAAGCAGGCGATGGGGTCGATGGCGCCGCCGTTTTCGAGGCGGGCCATGGCGAGGATCGGTTCCACATCGATGCGGAAGCCCGCCTTCAGCGTTTCGCTGGCCATCAGCGCATCGTTCTCCGCCTGGTAGCCGTCCAGCGCTTGGCGATCCACGAGCAGGGCCTGGGCATAGGCGCGGCAGATCTCGGTGGCGCTGCGCATCAGGCTTTCGATCGGGTCTGTCACATTGTGGCTCTGGTCGATCATATGCGCCGGACGGAAGTCGTCCGCGCCATGCGTTTCGGCATCTACCAGCTCGTTGAAGACGAGATAGAGGCGGTAGGGATCGACGCTGCCTGTATCGAGGTCGTCGTCGCCGTACTTCGAATCGTTGAAATGGAAGCCGCCCAGCTTCTTGAACTGGATAAGACGGGCGACGATCATTTCAATGTTGACGTTGGGTGCGTGGTGGCCGAGGTCCACGAGGCAATAGGCCTTGGGGCCGAGCTCCTGGGCGATCAGGTAGTTGGTGCCCCAGTCCTGCACGACCGTGGAGTAGAAGGCCGGCTCGAACATCTTGTGTTCGGAAAAGATCCGCCAGTCCTCCGGAAGCCCCTTGTAGATCGCCTTCATCGAGTCGAGATAGTGTTCGAAGGCGCGGGTGAAGTGGCTCTGGCCCGGGAAGTTGGAGCCATCGCCCAGCCAAACCGTCAGGGCCTTGGAGCCCAGTGCTCGGCCGATTTCGATGCATTCCAGATTGTGCTCGATCGCCTGCTGCCGCGTCGCCGCGTCATTGTGCGAGAGCGAGCCGAACTTGTAAGAATGCGTCTGTCCCGGCTGGTCCTGGAAAGTGTTGGAGTTCATGGCGTCGAAGCCGAGGCCGAGCGCTTCGCCGCGCTGCTTCAGCGCCGCGACATCGTCCACCTTGTCCCACGGAATATGCAGCGAAACGGCAGGCGTCGCCCGCGTCAACTGCTGGATGACGGCGCAGTCCTCGATCTTGTCGAAGATGTTGCGCGGCTCGCCGGCTCCCGGAAAACGGGCAAAGCGCGTGCCGCCGGTGCCGACCCCCCAGGAGGGAACGGCAACGCCGTAGGCTGCGACCTTCGCCTTGACGGCGTCGATATCGACGCCGCGGCGGGCCAGCCGCGCACCAAGCGCAGCATAGTCTTCCCGCAGGTCGTCGCGGCGCGTGTCGTTGTGGGCCTCGATCACGGAGGCGGAGATCATCTGGTCCGACATCATGTTCTCTCCCTCAGCGCGTGAAGGACTGGGCGTTGCCCGCGTCCACATTGATGATGTTGCCGGTCGACTTGGCCGAGAGCGGCGAGGCGAGGAAGTAGATCGCCTCGGCAATGTCTTCCGGATAGACACCGAGCTTCAGCATGGAGCGCTCGCGGTAATGCGCCTCCAGATCGTCGGTCTTGTAGGCGGCTGCGCGCTGCTCACGCCATTCGCCGGACCAGATCTTCGAGCCGCGAATGACGGCGTCCGGGTTTACCGTGTTGACGCGGATGCCGGCGGATGCGCCTTCGAGCGCAAGGCAGCGGGCGAGATGGATTTCCGCCGCCTTGCCCGTGCAATAGGCCGAGGCGCCCGGCGATGCCGCAAGGCCGTTCTTGGAGGCGACGAAGACGATGTTGCCTCCGGCCTTCTGGTTGCGAAAGATGCGGAAGGCTTCACGCGAGACGAGGAAGTAGCCGGTCGCGAGAATGTCGATATTCTTGTGCCAGAGCGCCAGCGACGTGTCCTCGACCGGTGCCGAGGAGGCAAGGCCGGCATTGGAAACGAGGATGTCGAGCCCGCCATATTCGGTCAGCGCATCCTCGAAGCCCTTGATGACATCGTCTTCGCTGGTGACGTTGATGCGAACGCTGCGGACCTGGTCGGCGCCGAATTTTTTACCGAGTTCCGCGTTGGCTTCCGCCATGGCGGCTTCGTCGATATCGGCGATGACGACGCAGGCGCCTTCCTGCATCAGGCGGATGGCGGTCGCCTTGCCGATGCCGCCGGCGCCGCCGGTGACGAGCGCCACCTTGCCGGCCAGCGACTTCGGCTTCGGCATGCGCTGCAGCTTTGCTTCCTCCAGCAGCCAGTATTCGATGTCGAAGGCTTCCTGTTCCGGCAGGCCGACATAGGTCGAAACGCCGGAAGCGCCGCGCATCACGTTGATGGCGTTGACGTAGAATTCGCCCGAGATGCGGGCCGTCGCCTTGTCCTTGGCAAAGGTGATCATGCCGACGCCGGGCACAAGGTAGACGACGGCGTTCGGGTCGCGCATGGCCGGGCTGTCGGCATGCTTGCAGCGCTTGTAGTAAGCGGCATAGTCGGCGCGGTAGGCTTCAAGCGCATCCGGCAGGCCGGCAAGCGTCGTCTCCACATCGGGCTTTGCCGGATCGAAGGCGATCACCAGCGGGCGGATCTTGGTGCGCAGGAAATGGTCCGGGCAACTGGTGCCGAGCGCCGCAAGCGCTTCCATGTCCTTGCCGGACACGAAATCCAGCACGGCCTGGCTGTCGTCGAAATGGCCGACCTTGGCTTCGGAGCCGCTGATGAGGCCGCGGATGACCGGCATCAGCTTGCGGGCAACCGCCTTGCGCTCGGCTGCGTCGAGAACGGGGCGGACGGCGCCGCCGAAGGCCGGCTTGGTATTGTTGGCCTCGAACCAGGCGATCGCCTTGTTGATGATCTCGACGGTCGTCTCATAGGCTTCCTTGGCCGTGTCGCCCCAGGTGAAGAGGCCGTGGCTTTCGAGGATGAGGCCGCGTGCATTGGGGTTCTTGGCGCAGAAGTCGGAAAGCCACAGGCCGAGTTCGAATCCCGGACGCTTCCAGGGCAGCCAGCCGATCTCGCCGCCGAAGATCTGGTCGGTCAGGTCGCGGCTGTTGGCGGATGCTGCGATCGCGATGATCGCGTCCGGGTGCATGTGGTCCACATGCGTCTTCGGCACGAAGGCATGCAGGGGGGTATCGATGGACGCGGCGCGCGGATTGAGGTTGAAGGTGCAGTGCGGGAGGTAGCCAACCATTTCGTCTTCGAAGGCGACGCCGCGATAGATGCCCTTCAGCGCCTCCAGCTTCTCCATGTAGAGCGTCGCGAAACCGTCCATCTTGATGGTGCCGACATCGCCGCCCGAGCCCTTCACCCAGAGCACCTCGACATCTTTCCCCGTCAGCGGATCGCGCTCGATCACCTTGGCGGAGGTGTTGCCGCCGCCGTAGTTGGTGATGCGCTTGTCGGAGCCGAGCAGGTTGGAGCGGTAGAGCAGCCGTTCGGCCTCGCTCATGCCCGCCGCCTTGGCGTCATCCCAAAGGTTCGCCAGGCGTGCGCCTTCATTCGATGTCATCTTGAGATTCCTCCCCAGGAAAGAGACGTGCAGCCGGTCAAGGTGCCGACTGTCGATGCTGCAGGATTCCACGCAGGGCTGGCGAATGTCAATCAAGAACAATCATAAACGATCACAAATCGTCAAATTGGCGATCCTGTGCCTAGATTTGATTGACATTGATCATGACGGCGTCAAGGATGATCGTGAAAGAAAGGGTCCGCCTCATGCATGAAAAGGAACGCCATCGCGTCATTCTCTCGGCGATCCAGCAGCAGCCGGTCGCAACTGTTGCCGCGCTCGTGGACCTCACGGGCAGCTCGGAAGCGACGATCCGGCGCGATATCGCGGCACTCCATCTGCAAAAGAAGCTGCGGCGTGTGCGCGGTGGCGCCGAAGCCCTAACGCCGCCGTCGATCCTCGGTCTTGCCGGTCGTCCCTATGCCGTCAACGAGGGGCTGAATGCCCGGCAGAAAAACGCGATCGCCCGTGCCGCGGTGGCGCTGTGCGAGGATGGCGAGCCGATCATCATCAATGGCGGCACCACGACCTTTCCGATGGTGCATCCGCTTGCCAGCCGGCGCATGACGGTCTTCACCAATTCCTTCCCCATTGCCGAGCACCTGATCAAGCATTCCAAGAACACCGTCATGCTCTCGGGCGGCACGGTCTACCGCGAGCACAACATCATCCTCAGCCCCTTCGACAACGACGTGACGCGCAATTTCTATGCGCGCCGCATGTTCATGGGAGCCCAGGGCATCGGCCCGCTCGGCCTCATGGAAACGGACCCGCTGCTGATCCAGGCCGAACAGAAGCTGATCCACCAGGCCGACGAACTGGTGGTTCTTGTGGATTCCTCGAAATTTCGTCACCGCTCCAGCCTGATCCTCTGCGCGCTGGAAAGGATCACGACCGTGGTGACCGACTGGAACGTCGAGGATCGGGACGCGCAGATGCTGGAGCAGGCCGGCGTCCGGCTCGTGATTGCTGAAGAGGGGACGGTGGGGCGTGCGGGCGTGGCCGGTTAAGGGCGCTCAACTCGCATTGGGCCGACGCAACGCTTTGGCCGCTAGCACAGGCGTCGGCCTTCCTATCTGATTGTTTTATCATTCACCCCGTCGGGGCCGCATGCCGGGTTCCGGCATGGCTGCGCGATGACGCGCGGTCAGAACGGCAGCCGGCCGGCGCGCCGGGGTCGACGCGCGACGCCGGCATGAATGCCGATGGCGATTGCCGAGAGCATGGCGAGCAGGGCTGCCGTGACTGTCAGAACGATCATGGTTCCACTCCAGGCGTTCATCGCCCTGGTTGAAAGTAGTGAGATCGCCTTGCCCGAACCTTGATCAAGGCCCTGCAGAACGGCCTGTTCCGGAACGTGAGCACTTCCGAAAGGACGAGGGGGTGGGGGGCGACGTTAACCTTCAAGCAAGGAATTAACCATAAACATTGTCTTGCACGTCGGAATGGGTGACGGCTGGTCTCCCGCCTTGGCATGACGCCGCTTCGTTGCACCGGTCACGGCCCGGTATGGCAGTCTTATCAGTCAATTTCGTGGGACCAGAAAAGCAAGGGTCAGCGCCCTGTGATCGCCGTATCCGGTGGGTCGCGGGCACGACAAGAGCCCGCAAGTCCCCATTGTCATGCACCTCTGAAGACCGGGGAACAGAGTGGATCAGGGCCAGGCACAGGAACAGGCGGGACGGGAGCGGGCGGGCAGCCTGCAGGACCGTTTGCGCTTTGCCGGCCTCGACGAGGCGGCCTGCACGGCCATTCGCGCCCAGCGCACGGTGCTCTCCGAGCGCGTTGAAGCGGCCATCCGCGATCACTTCCAGCGTATTCAGACAAGTCGGGACGCCGGCCGCGCCTTCAAGAGCGAGCGGTCTCTGGATCGCCTGCACGATCTTCACCTGTCCCATTGGAGCGTTCTGACCGACGCCCGCTTCGACAGCCTCTATGCCGAGCGCGTCAAGGTGCTCGCCGATGCGCAGGCGCGCATGGGCGTCGAGCCGCGATGGCAGGTTGCCGGACACGCGGTCGTCGTTGAACATCTCGTCGGCGAACTCGTCGATAAGTTCTGGCCCCGCGGCGTCTTCGGCGCCGGCAAGGCGCGCCGGGACGAGTTGCAGTCCATTCTCGCATCGGTCCTGCGCATGGCCTTCGTCGATCTGGAGATCGCCGTTTCCCTGCGCTTCAACGATCTGCGCCTTGGCCACCAGCGCCAGCTGAACGAGCAGCATGCCGAGGACGAGGCCGCGACGGACCAACTGTTCGGCGATGTCGTCCGGGCACTGCGCGAGCGCAATCTGGTCGTTCGCGCCAATGCCGAGGCCGCCGGCGGCCATCGTCCGCTGGTCGAAACCTTCAATGAAGCGCTGGATGATTTGCGCGACTTCTGTCTTCAGGGGCGCGCCATGGCCGAGCGTGCGGGTGCGCTTGCCTCCAGCCTCGTCGCCGAGACCGGCCAGATTGCCGAACGCGCCGCCGACCAGTCCAATCTCCTGTCCGAACGGCAGGCCGGCCTTGCCGAAATGACCGAGGCGCTGCGCGCCGGTGCTGCCCGCATCCGCGATGCCGAGCGGGACGCCGGCACGGCGCGCGAGAGCGTCGAGGCGAGCGGCGCCATTGCCGGTCAGGCAATCGCCGCCATGGCCGATATCGAGAACTCTGCCGAGAAGATCGGCCAGATCATCGGCGCCATCGACGAGATCGCCTTCCAGACCAACCTGCTTGCCCTCAACGCGGGCATCGAAGCCGCCCGTGCCGGCGACAGCGGCCGCGGTTTTGCCGTCGTGGCGCAGGAAGTGCGCGCCCTTGCCCAGCGCTCCGGCGATGCGGCCCGCGAAATCAAGCAGCTCGTTTCCGATACGAAGTCGCAGGTCGAGACCGGCGTCGATATTGTCGGCCGCACGCAAAATGCCATCAGCGCCATCGTCGGGCAGGTCACCGACATCAACAAGGCCATGGCCACGATTTCCGCCGATGCCACCCGCCATGTCGACGCGCTCGATGCAGCCACGCGCGATCTAGGCGATCTCTCGCGGGCTGTCGGTGAAACGGCCCGCACGGCCGGCGCCGCAGGCCAGGGTGCAAGCGACCTGTCGACCGTCATCCTCGAACTCGGCGCGACGATCCGCAGATTCCACGTCGAGCGGACACCCTATCAGGATCGCGCCCAGCCGACCGCTGCGCGCGGCGAATCGCGCATTGCGATCGGCCGCAGCGAGGCGCCGGAGGAGGAGGAAGGTCTCTCCTTCCTCGAAGGCGCCCTTGAACTTCCGCGTCGCCTTGCTGCCGGGGGATCGCGCCATGCGTGAAACCGTGCGGATGGTGGCGCTTCGACGCCGCGCTTTCGAGCCGCAGGGCCCGCCCCGAGGGGGCATGCCGTCGGCGGCGGGACAGATCCCGCGCCAAGCCTTCACCTCGGGAAAGGGATACTAGCGAATGGCAGCCAGAAAAAGCGCTCCGAAGACCATCACCCTCAAGCCGGTTCTCGACATGAACGAGGCAACCGCGCTGCACGAATCCCTTTCCGCCGTTCGCGGCCAGCCGGTCACCATCGACGCATCGGCAGTCGAGCGCACGGGCACCCTCTGCGTGCAGGTCCTGCTGGCGGCCTCGCGCACCTGGGACAACGACAAACAGCCCTTTACCTTTTCGAAGGTGTCGGACGCTTTCAAGAAAACAACCCAGCTGATCGGCATCAATTTCGATCATCTGGCGGCTTAGGAGATTTAGGTATGAAGAAAAAAGTGCTCACGGTCGATGACTCCCGCACGATCCGGAACATGCTTCTGGTGACGCTCAACAATGCGGGTTTCGAGACCTATCAGGCGGAAGACGGAGTCGAAGGCCTCGAGGTTCTCGAGGAAGCCAATCCCGACGTCATCGTCACCGACATCAACATGCCGCGTCTGGATGGCTTCGGCTTCATCGAAGGCGTGCGTCGCAACGACAAGTACCGGGCCGTCCCGATCCTCGTCCTGACCACGGAAAGCGATGCGGAAAAGAAGAACCGCGCACGCCAGGCCGGCGCCACCGGCTGGATCGTGAAGCCCTTCGATCCGACCAAGCTGATCGATGCCATCGAACGTGTAACCGCCTAATCCAGGATTTTCCCCATGGATATGAACGAAATCAAAGAGATCTTTTTCCAGGAGTGCGAAGAGCAGCTCGCGGAACTGGAATCGGGTCTTCTGAAGCTGAACGATGGCGATCGTGACCCGGAAACGGTCAATGCCGTCTTCCGCGCCGTCCACTCGATCAAGGGTGGCGCGGGTGCGTTCGGCCTCGACGATCTCGTGGCATTCGCCCACGTTTTCGAGACGACTCTTGATTGCGTTCGATCCAACAAGCTCGAGCCCGGGCCGGAAGTCCTGAAGGTGATGCTGAAGTCGGCGGACGTCCTCGCCGACCTCACCAATGCTGCCCGCGACGGCGGCTCCGTGGATCAGGCGCGCAGCAAGCAGCTGATCCGCGAACTCGAAGCGCTCGCCAATGGCGAGATCCCGGTCGCCGCCGAAACGCCGGTTGCCAAGCCGGCCGCGCAGCCGGCTGCCGCTGCCGCGCCGGCGCCGGTCAATGAGGAAGGCTTCCAGCCCGTCGGCTTCTCCTTCGACGATTTCGAAACCGCCGTCGACGAGGGCGAAGTCCTCATGGTCATCCCGACCTACGAGGTAATCTTCAAGCCGAAGTCCGAGCTCTTCGCCAAGGGCAACGATGCCACGCTGCTGTTGCGCGATCTCTCCAAGCTCGGCGAGATGAGCATCTATTGCAACACCGACGAACTGCCCCCGCTCGAGGAACTCAATCCCGAGCGCGCCTACCTCAGCTGGAAGATCCAGGTGAAGACCGACAAGGGCGAAGAGGGCATTCGCACCGTTTTCGAATTTGCCGAATGGGACTGCGACCTCGACGTCACCGACGTGACGAATGCGGGCGCGCCGGCCGACGAAGACATGCCGATGCAGCCGATCCCCTTCGATCTGGCGCTGCTCGACGACAATGACGACCACGATCGCCCGATTGGCGTCGTGGAAGAGGAAGAGCATATCGCGAGCGACCAGCAGGCTGCCGTCGCCGCTGCCGCGACGGCCGCGAAAGTTGTCGAGATGGCCGGTCAGGCCGCCCGCCAGCCGGCCGAGCAGCGCGCTGCCCCGGCCGCCGCCGCCGCTGCAAACAATGCCGCCAACGCCCAGTCCGCCGCCGGCACGCCGACGATCCGCGTCGATCTCGACCGCGTCGACCGCCTGATCAACCTCGTCGGCGAACTCGTCATCAACCAGGCGATGCTCTCGCAGAGCGTTGTCGAGAACGACACCAACGGCACCTCCTCTATCAACATGGGGCTGGAAGAACTCCAGCAGCTGACCCGCGAGATCCAGGACTCGGTGATGGCCATCCGCGCCCAGCCGGTGAAGCCCGTCTTCCAGCGCATGTCGCGTATCGTTCGCGAAGTGGCCGACATGGTCGGCAAGTCGATCCGCCTCGTCACGGAAGGTGAAAACACCGAGGTGGACAAGACGGTCATCGACAAGCTCGCCGAGCCGCTGACCCACATGATCCGCAACGCCGTCGACCACGGCATCGAAACGCCCGAAAAGCGCGTCGCCAACGGCAAGAATCCGGAAGGTACGGTCAAGCTGACGGCAAAGCACCGCTCGGGCCGTATTGTCATCGAGCTTGCCGACGACGGCGCCGGCATCAACCGCGAACGCGTGCGCCAGAAGGCCATCGACAACGACCTCATCGCCGCCGACGCCAACCTCTCGGACGAGGAAATCGACAACCTGATCTTCATGCCGGGCTTCTCCACGGCCGACAAGATCTCGGACATTTCCGGCCGCGGCGTCGGCATGGACGTGGTCAAGCGCTCGATCCAGGCCCTTGGCGGTCGCATCTCGATCTCCTCGCGCCCCGGCAACGGCTCTACCTTCACCATGAGCCTGCCACTGACGCTCGCCGTCCTCGACGGCATGGTGGTCACGGTGGCCGGGCAGACGCTCGTCGTGCCGCTGACGGCCATCGTCGAGACGCTGCAGCCCGAGCCCTCGGCCATCCATTCCTTCGGCTCCAACCAGCGGCTCATCTCGATCCGCAACTCCTTCTGCCCGCTTGTCGATGTCGGCCGGATCCTCAACTTCCGTTACCAGCAGGCAAATCCGGTGGATGGCGTGGCGCTTCTGGTGGAATCGGAAGGCGGCGGCCAGCGCGCCCTCATGGTCGATGCGATCCAGGGTCAGCGCCAGGTGGTCATCAAGAGTCTGGAAGCGAACTACACCCACGTGCCCGGCATCGCTGCGGCCACGATCCTCGGTGATGGCCGCGTCGCGCTCATTCTCGACGTCGATGCCATTGTCGCCGCCTCGCGCGGCCAGCCGCTTCGGTCCGACAGCTCGCTTGCAGCAGCAGGTTAAGGTGAAGGTTCAGGATTGAGTGTCATGAGCAACATCGCAAAAAATCTTGTTCAGGGGAGCCGGGAGCTGATCGCTTTCCGGATCGGTGACCAGGAATTCTGCGTGAACATCATGTCGGTGCGTGAAATCCGTGGCTGGACCCCAGCCACGCCGATGCCCCACGCGCCCTACTACGTGCTCGGCGTCATCAATCTTCGCGGTGCCGTCCTGCCCATCGTCGATCTGTCCATGCGCCTTGGCATGAAGGCGGCCGAGCCCACGGTTCGGCACGTCATCATCGTCGCCCAGGTCAATACCAAGGTCGTCGGCCTGCTCGTGGATGCCGTTTCCGACATCCTGACGATCACCGACGAGAACATTCAGCCGACACCGGATGTGGCCTCCGAGTTCGAGCGCAATTTCGCCCGCGGCATTCTCGCCATCGAGAAGCGGCTGATCTGCTACATCGAACTCGATGCCATCTTCCCCCAGAGCGAAAGCGAGGCGGCATGATGGCCGTTGCCCATATCGACAGCCGCCTGTCCCTCGACGAGTGCCTCGCGTCCGGGGAGTACCCGTTGACGCGCCGTGATCTCAACGAGATCGCCGCCATGATCTATTCCGATGCCGGAATCTATCTGAACGAGACCAAGGCCTCGCTCGTCTATTCCCGGCTGTCCAAGCATATCCGCAATCTTGGCCTCAGCGGCTTCAAGGAATATTGCGCGCTCGTTGCCTCGCCGGCCGGTGCCGCCGAACGGCGCGACATGCTCTCGCACCTGACGACGAACTTCACGCGCTTCTTCCGCGAGAACCACCATTTCGATCACCTCAAGAGCGATGTCCTGCCCGAGCTCATCCAGCGCGCCAAGGCCGGCGGGCGGGTTCGCATCTGGTCGGCCGCCTGCTCGGACGGGCAGGAGCCATATTCGATCGCCCTGACGGTCCTCGGCATGATGCCGAACGTCGCCGATTATGACTTCAAGATCCTTGCAACCGACATCGACCCCAAGATCCTCGCGATCGCCAGGGCCGGTGCCTATGATTCCGGTGCCCTCGAAACCGTCAATCCGGCCATGCGCAAGCAGTGGTTCTCGGAGGTTTCGGTCAATGGCCGGCCCAAGTGGCAGGTCGATGCCAAGGTCAAGCGGCTCATCACCTTCAACGAACTCAACCTGCTCGGCCAGTGGCCGTTCAAGGGTCAGTTCGACGTGATCTTCTGCCGCAACGTTGTCATCTATTTCGACGAACCGACCCAGATGAAGATCTGGTCGCGCTTCGCCCAGATGCTGCAGCCCGGCGGGCACCTCTACATCGGTCATTCCGAACGCGTGTCGGGCGATGCCAAGTCGCTCTTCGACAATATCGGCATCACCACCTATCGGTACACCGGCAAGGGAGGCCGCGCATGACGGCGCAAGCAAGAGTCCTGGTCGTCGATGACAGCCCCACCATGCGCGGGCTGATCACGGCGGTCCTCAGTGCAGATCCCGAGGTCCGCGTCGTCGGCCAGGCTGCCGACGCCATGCAGGCCCGTGCCGCCATCAAGGAACTCGATCCTGATGTGGTGACGCTCGACATCGAGATGCCGAACATGAACGGGCTCGAATTCCTCGACAAGATCATGCGGCTGCGTCCAATGCCCGTCATCATGGTCTCGACGCTGACCCACAAGGGCGCCGAAGCAACGATCGCCGCGCTCGAGATCGGCGCCTTCGACTGCGTCGGCAAGCCGTTGCCGGGCGATCCGCGCCCGTTCCACGAACTGGCTGAGAAGGTCAAGGCAGCGGCCCGCTCCCACCGCAAGACCATGATCAGCACCAATCGCCTGGCGACGCCGCAGGCGGCCAATGTCAACGCGCAGTCCGATTACCGGGCCTCGCGCCGCATCATCGCTATCGGTTCGTCGACCGGTGGTGTCGAAGCCCTCATCGCCGTCCTGCAGAAGTTCCCGAAGAACTGCCCGCCGACGGTGATCACGCAACATATGCCGCACACCTTCACCAAGAGCTTCGCCGAGCGCCTGAACCGCCTCTGCGCCCCGCAGGTGGAGGAGGCGACCGACGGCGCGCGCCTCGACATTGGCCGCGTCTATCTGGCGCCGGGCGGCGAACGTCATCTGCAGGTCGTCAATCCCTCGTCGCCCTCATGCCGGCTTGCAGATCTCGACCCGGTCAACGGTCATCGTCCTTCGGTCGATGTGCTCTTTGACTCGGTCGCCCAAGTTGCCGGCCGCAATTCGGTCGGCGTCATCCTGACCGGAATGGGCCGTGATGGCGCAACCGGCCTGCTGAATATGCGAAAGGCGGGTGCCCGGACCTTCGGGCAGAACGAAAAGACGTGTGTCGTCTACGGCATGCCGCGCGTCGCTTACGAAATGGGTGCCGTGGAACATCAACTGCCCCTCTCGGCGATCGGAGAGGAAGTCATCAAGTCTACGGCCGCCCGGAAAGAAGGAACGGAATAATGTCTATCGCCGAAAAAATCAAAGTCCTGATCGTCGACGACCAGGTCACCAGCCGTCTTCTGCTGGGCGATGCCCTGCAGCAGCTCGGCTTCAAGCAGATCACGGCTGCCGGCGACGGCGAGCAGGGCCTGAAGATCATGGCCCAGCAGCCCCACCACTTGGTGATCTCCGACTTCAACATGCCGAAGATGGACGGGCTGGGCCTGCTGCAGGCCGTGCGCGCCAACCCGGCGACGAAGAAGGCGGCGTTCATCATCCTGACCGCGCAGGGCGACCGCGCGCTGGTTCAGAAGGCGGCGGCGCTCGGTGCCAACAACGTGCTGGCAAAGCCGTTCACCATTGAAAAGATGAAGGCGGCGATCGAAGCCGTGTTTGGGGCGCTGAAATGAGCATGGACCATGCAGGAAAGCGTGTTCACGTCATCCAGGGCGAGTACAAGGTCGTCAGCGATCCGGACGTGGTGCTGACCACAATTCTTGGCTCCTGCGTGGCGGCATGCCTGCGCGACCCCGTCGCGGGCGTCGGCGGGATGAACCATTTCCTGCTGCCCGGTTCGGCGGAGGCGATGGCGGCCGGCGGAGATGCGACGCGTTACGGCGTCCATCTCATGGAGCTTCTGATCAACGGACTGCTGAAGAAAGGTGCCCGTAGGGACCGGCTTGAAGCCAAGATCTTCGGCGGCGCAAAGACGATTGCGCGCTTCTCGAACGTCGGCGAGCAGAATGCGCGCTTCGCGCGGCAGTTCCTCAGCGACGAAGGCATCCGGATCGTCAGCGAAAGCACGGGCGGCGAGCATGGGCGCAAGCTGGAATTCTGGCCGGTCAGCGGCCGCGCACGGCAATATGCGCTGACCGGTGTCGAAACCCAGAAGACCGTTCAGATGGAAACCCGTCCGGCGCCGGTTGCAAAGCCCGCCGAAAGCTCGATCGAATTCTTCTAAGGCGTTGCGGTCCACGGCGAGCCTTCGTCTGCTGCAACAAAGAAAAAACCGGCGCCGCGGCGCAAGCATGAGGACGGATGACATGACAGCGGAACGCCAGGCCCATTCGGGTCATTTCGAGGAAGCGCTCCCGGATGTGCTCATGCGCATCGTCTCGGAGCTGCACGACGTGGCCTATCTGATCGAGCGTATCGAACCGCAGCTTTCCGACACCAAAGGTGAGACGCATCTGACGGAAGCTGACCGTATGATGGTGCTGCAGGGCATCGATCTTGCCGTGCAGAAGACGCGCGGCCTTGCCGAGTTCATCGACACCGTGACCTCGACCATTCCGGCCGAGTGGCTCGTCGATGTGACGACGGCGGTCAATCTCATCAAGCTTGCCGACATGCAGCGTTCGCTCGGCCATGGTTCGCTCCGGCGTGGCCATTCCCAGCCGATCGATGAATCCGCCGGCGCCTTCGAAGCCTTCTAGGTCTTCAGCTTCATTCTCCCGCCCGCGGCACGTCCGAAGGGGCACTCCAAAGACAAGTTCGCGCAAGTTTCGTTTCCTAGAGTCATCTCGGAACCGGTGGATCTGCGTCCGCATGCGGCGTGATTCGACAGCCGGGCCGATGTGTTGACCTGCGCAACACCGGGGGGAGCGATGTCTGCTCCGATGCCCGTTGCGCTATTGGGTGCGGAACAGAATGAATCTGTTGGAACAATTTTCGACCATCGCCAAAAACCTGGGTAGTCTCGGGCAGGGCAGGCTCGTAGCGCTTGCCGCAGCCGGTCTCCTCGCCATGGGCGTCATCATCGCCACCGGGCTCTACGTCAACAAACCGGCCTTCGAAACCCTCTACGTCGGCCTTGAAAAGCCTGACGTGAACCAGATCAGCATCGCGCTGGCCGAAGCGGGCATCGATTTCAACGTCGGCACGGACGGTGCATCCGTGCAGGTGCCCGTCGGCATGACGGGCAAGGCGCGGCTGATGCTCGCCGAGCGCGGCCTGCCCAACAGCGCAAATGCCGGCTACGAGCTCTTCGACAATGTCGGTTCCCTCGGCCTCACCTCTTTCATGCAGGAAGTGACACGGGTGAGGGCGCTCGAAGGCGAGATCGCCCGCACCATCCAGCAGATTTCCGGGATCGCCGCAGCGCGCGTCCATATCGTCATGCCTGAGCGCGGCAGTTTCCGGCGCACCGACCAGACGCCCACCGCATCCGTCATGATCCGCGCCAGCGCGACGGTCGGCCGCAATGCTGCGGCCTCGATCCGTCATCTGGTGGCCTCGTCCGTTCCGGGCCTCAATGTCGATGACGTGACCATCCTTGATTCCACGGGCCAGCTTCTGGCGACCGGCACGGATCCGGCCAGCAACAATCTCAACCAGTCGCTCTCCATCGTCCAGAATGTACAGGGCGAGATCGAGAACAACATCGACAAGGCGCTCGCACCGTTCCTTGGCATGGACAATTTCCGCGCCAGCGTCACCGCGAACCTCAACACCGACAGCCAGCAGATCCAGGAAACCATCTTCGATCCCGAATCCCGTGTCGAGCGCTCGACACGTGTGACGAAGGAGGACACCCAGTCCAGCCGCCAGCAGGCCGACAATGCCGCCACCGTGCAGCAGAACGTGCCGCAGGCAGCCCCGGCGGGCGGCGCCGCCGGTCCGCAGTCGAGCGACCAGGCGCAGAAGAAGGAAGAGCAGACCAACTACGAGATCAACCAGAAGACCGTCGCGACCACCAAGAACAGCTACCGTATCGAGAAGCTCTCGGTCGCCGTCGTCGTCAACAAGGGCCGCGTCGCCACCATGCTCGGCGAGGGCGCGGACCAGGCCAAGATCGACGCCTATCTGCAAGAGATGCAGAAGATCGTCGCCTCGGCCGCCGGCCTCGATACGGCGCGGGGCGACGTTGTCACCCTGACGGCCATGGACTTCGTCGACAATCAGCTGGTCGATGAACCGGTCGCCGGCCCCGGTGTGCTCTCGGTCCTCACCCAGAACCTCGGCGGCATTATCAATGCGGTTGCCTTCCTCGCCGTCGCCTTCCTCGTGGTCTGGCTCGGTCTTCGCCCGCTCGCCCGCTCCGTCGGCCTTGGCACACCGACCGGCATCGAAACCGAGTCCGCCGGCCTGGAACTGCCCGACTTCTCTCCTGCCCCGGCAGGGGTTGCGAGCGGCGGTGCCCTCATGGAAGGCTTCGGTTCCGACTTCGGCTTCGACAGCACCGACGACCTGCTCAGCCTCGACGAGGACACCTCCGGCGGCTTCAACCGCCGCGTCAAGGAAGGACCCGAGCGGCGCCTGTCCCGCATGGTCGAAATCAGCGAGGAACGCGCTGCCAAGATCCTGCGCAAGTGGGCCGTCGACAAGGCCGCCTGAGCCCAGCGACACTATCCTTCAAAATCACACTGCCCGCCCCATGGCGGGCATTGTCGTTTCTGTCCTGAAAAGAAGGTCGGCGCGGGGTCAGAAGGATGCGCGACCGTCCTCGTCCCGGTCTGCTCGGCGTAGTGATTCTTGTCCCGAAGGGACGAAACTGTTGCGTCTATGCACCACGCGGATCTGAAAAATCGGCTCCTTTCGGTTGTTCGAAATCGGGACGGAAGCCGACGCCATATTAACCATTTTGAAACTATTTCAGCACGTTGGAAAAATGCCAGCCGGGCTTGTTCCCGTTCTGATCCGGGGCGGAAACCGGCCGCGAATCACCTCGAAAAACGGCGTCAAAGTAAATCGCGAGAACAGAGCGGTGGTTTTTCCACGCCATCTGCGTATCCTGGTATCCAGTTGATTCGCGTAGTGATTTGCGGGATTCGAGGCGGCGGAAATGGCTCGAAATCCAGCGATCGCGGCGGCGGGCGTGTGCAGGTGCTGCGCGAATCCATCACGGGGGCAATACCATGGATGCTGTGCAATCGGATTTCTCCGTCTGGCCGGTGCCGGGCGCTATTGAACGTGCGTCGAAGCGGGCTCGTCCGCTCGACAGGCTTGTCGATCGTCTGGGTGACTTGTGCGCGGACGGCGGCTTCACGGCTGGTCTTTCTGCGGTAACCGAATATGTCGGCGCGCGTCACTATCTGCTGGCCCGCATCGACGGCGTGCCGGATGGCGATATGGACTTCGTCGTCTGCGCCGACTGGCCCTTTTACCTCGTCCGTCGCTTTGCCGCGATCTACGGGGCGGCCAATGGCCGTTCGAGCGAATTCGACCGGTGCCTTTCGGTGCTGCGGCCGAGCTTCATGGGGCTGCCCGATGACATCGAGATGCCCAAGGGTCTCAGCCGCCAGTATTGCGCTCTGACCTTCAATGTCGGTCGCACCCGCTACGTCCTGGCGCTGCTCTTTCCCGAAAACGTCATCCTCTCACCCGAGAGCCTGCGCGAAGTGGCACTGCTCACGGGCTATTTCGCAAGCTTCGCCCAGGCCCAGAAGGGCCGCGCCGACCGCGATTGCGAGCTGACCGATCGCGAGATCGAATGCCTTTTCTGGATCGCCGAAGGCAAGACGAGCGACGAGATCGCCGTCATCCTCGGCATTTCCCGCAACACCATCAACAACTACATCACCAGCGTCATGCGCAAGACGGCGACAAAGACGCGCTCCGAGGCGATTGCCCACGCCGTACGCCACAATTTGGTGTGAGGGAGGGGGCGATGGGGCAATCTTCCGGCAAAGGCAGCGACGACATGCGTCTCGGCGGACGGGCGAGCGGTCGCATCGGCCGCATCGAACTCTTCCAAACCCGCCTGCAGGCCATGCGCAAGGCGCTCGCTGCACGGCACTACGCTGTGTTCCGCATCGCCGCTGTCGGTGCGCCGCCAGTGCGCACCTTGAGCCTCGAACTCAACAGTTGGGGTGACGAAGCAGAGCGCGAGGCTTCGGCCTTCACCGCTCTCTTCGGCGAAGATCTCGTGGCCCATATCGAGGCCTCCCTGCTGCCGGTTGTCTGGAATGGCACGGAGGAGCATCAGATCTGCGACGTCGATGGCCTCAGCCGCTTCTTCCGCCGGCTGGGCAACCGCGCCCTGCCGAGTGCCGGTCTTGCCTTTCCCGTCCGCCTCGGCACGCAGGGCAATGGCTATGTCGTCTTCACGGCCGACAGCCTTGACCTCAAGAGCGAGACGATCCTCAGCCTTCATGCCCGTGCCTGCCAGATCATGACCGACATGCTGGCAATGGAGGAGCGCAAGGTGCAGCCCTCCGCTGCCCTCAACGAGCGTGAAATCGCCTGCCTGCAAATGGCTGGCGACGGCCATACCAGCGAAGTCATCGCCGAAAAGATGGGCCTGTCCGTGCACACGGTGAACGCCTATCTCGGCACGGCAACCACCAAGCTGAATTCGGTGAACCGCATCCAGGCGATCGCCAAGGCCATCCGCCTCGGCTTCATCGATTGAGCAGACGGCGCCTACCAAAACAACAAGCTTCGACATTACGCTGGCCTGGTGCGCCGGCGTGATTCCGTTTGCAGTCATGGTTGCGTAAAGCCCTGCCACCCGGTCGCTCGGACCGGGCTGACAGAGGTACCCGAGGGAAGATCAGGCGGCAGCGCGCGTTTGCAGGAACTGCGCTTCGGCAAGGCTCTGGGCCAGAAACGCGGTGTTTTCGTCCGGATCGCAGGATGGCTTCTGGAAGGCGATGTGAGTAATTTCCAGGCCGGCGCGGTCCTTGCCGAGCATCAGTTGCACATAGGCCGTCACCCCGCGCGGCTTCAGCTCGAGATCGAGCACGATTTCCGGCTCCACGCCCCAGTCGACGGTGTAGTTGCCGCCAATGCCGAAGTTGACGGTGCCGGGCTGGAAATACAACTCCGCTGCCGACGAGACGAGATCCGCAAGGCTGCCGTAGGACTCAAAACGAAGCAGCGCAATAAAGTCCGCCGCGTCGATCAACCGCAATTCCGTGGCGACCGGACGGATCGCATCGGCAATGATCTTTTCGCGCTCTTCGGAATATTGGCATTTTTTCATGAGGATCAATTCACCCGTTTTTGAGGCGCCTGCGATGCGTAGACCCGGTGAATGAGTTCGGCCACGGCCTTGTAGAACACCGGTGGAATGACACTATCCACCGAGACTTGTGCAAACATGGAGCGCGCGAGCGGCGGATCCTCGAAAACCGGAATGCCGTTCTGCTCGGCGATCTCGCGGATCTTCAGCGCCACAAGGTCCGTCCCCTTGGCAACCACCATCGGCGCATCGCTTTCCTCCCGCACATAGCGCAGCGCAACGGCATAGTGGGTCGGGTTGGCGATAACGAGCGTCGCCCGCGGCACGTCGTTCATCATTCGCCGGCGGGCGCGGTCGCGCTGCAGCGAGCGAAGCCGGCCCTTGACGATCGGGTCACCCTGGGACTGCTTCATTTCCTCCTTGATGTCCTGCTTGGTCATGCGCAGCTGTTCGTACCAGTGGTAGCGCGTCCAGAAAAAATCGACCACGGCGATGATGCCGGTCGAAAACAGGATGACCATGATGATCTGGTTCAGATCCTTGGTGATGCGCGCAAACAGCGTCATCGGATCGGCGAACATGGCATCGATGGATTCGTAGAAGTCGTTCTGAAGCACGAGCACCACGATCATCGAGACGATGACGATCTTGAACAGCGATTTCCCGAACTCGACGAGACCCGGCAGGCCGTAGATGCGCTTCAGGCCTGACATGGGCGAAATGCGCTCCATCTTCGGCGCGATGCGGTTCAGCACAAGCGCCGGCATGTTCTGTGCGACGGATGAGCCGATACCGAACACGATCAGCAGGATGAAGATGGGGACGATGAGTGGCGCAGCCTGCCGGAAGACGTGGCCGATCAGACCCACCACGTCATTGGCATTTTCAAGCCGCCAGGCCTCCGGCTGCTCGAAAATGTCCTTCAGCCCCTCGGCGAGCGAGGTGAAACCGGACGGAAGGAAGAACACGAAGAAGATGTAGACGGCAACGGTCGTGGCAAAGACCGTCACCTCGCGTGAGAAGGGTATGTTGCCTTCCTCGATCGCATCGGAAATGCGCTTCTCGGACGGGGCTTCTGTTTTACTGTCCTTGTCGTCGTCCGCCATCGGCGACCCCGCTTTCCTGCGTCATCGCGGGTCTCGCCAGCCTGAAGGGCGGCCCGGGAGCATCCATCCATTGACGTACGCATGTCGATCGGCGGCCGGCGAAATCGATCAGGCAACAGGCCGGCTGTTTTCTCGGAAACGCGCAGAGCCAAGCGGACACGGGGACACTGTTGGTCCTGCCGCTCCGGCACTACAAGCCGAAAGCGGCGGAAGCACGGTCAATCCAAAGAAACTTGGCGGCCCAATCCATATTTGCCGGCCGGAAGCGACGGCCCATTGCCGGCCGAGGCTGCGACGGCAAGGCTGAACGCCGGCAAATACAAAAAGGCTCCGCGGTCGAAGGAGCGCGGAGCCTTGCCAGTGTCGGTGATTCGGATGCGTCAGGCGGCCTGCGCCGGTGCATCCTTGTCCTTCAGTTCCAGCTGGCCGCTGGCGGCAAGGCGGATGGCTTCCTGGGTGATGTTGCGGCGGGCAACGGCAATGTCGCGCGGGTTCACGCCGGCGTCGCCGCCCTGCAGATCCTGCTCGATCATCCGGCGCTGGCGTGCGCCGAGCGCGGCGAGCACGCATTCGCGCAGCTCGTTCGGCGTGCCGCGCAGCGCCATGGTGATGATGTCGCTGGAAATGTCGTTGAACAGCTGAACGCGGCTGCGCTGCGGCATGTAGAGCACGTCGTCGAAGAGGAAGATCTTCGGACGGACCTTCTTGACCGAGTCCTGGCTGAGCGCTTCGAGCGAAGCGAGCAGGCTGTCCACCTGGCTCTTGTCGAGTTCGTTCATGACATCGGCGACCTTGGTCGGGCCGACGGCATTGCGCTCGGCTTCGAGCTGCGACGCCAGTTCGAAAACGCGCGTCTCGATGATCTGCGCCGCCTTCGGGCTGACATCCTTGATGTTGACGGTACGGTTGATGATGTCGGGACGCATCTCGTCCGGCAGGCCCAGCAGAACCTTCGCGCCGACGCTCGACGGCATCTGCGACAACACGTAGGCGATCGTCTGGGGATGTTCCTTGGACAGATACTCCGAAAGCGCCGTCGGGTCGGTTTCCTGCAGCCGGTCCCAGATGTTTTCGTCGTAGCTCTGGAAGCTGGTTCGACGTCCAAGCAGCCCGTCCACCTCGTCGGGCGTCAGGCCTTCCTCAAGAATGCTTTCGATGGCCTTGGCATTGTCCATGAGGCCGGCGCCCTCGGTGAAGAGGTCCTCGAACTCGTTGACGATGATCTCAAGCTCGTGCGGGGGAATGGAGCGCAGCGACTGGGCCGAGGCGATGATCTGCTGCAGCTCGCTCTGGGTAAAAAACTTCAGGAGTTTCCCGGCAACGCCCTTGCCCATGGCGAGAAGAACGGCGGCCGCCTTGTCGGTCTGCGACAGGGGACGGGTTGCAAGACCGGTATCGAAACTGTCGAAATCCATCATGGATCTCCCTGAGTGCGATCAGGGCATCAGCCGCGGCCGGTACCCTTGATCTCGATGAGCTTGACGCCGAAGCGCGAATTGTCTTCCTCGAGCACGGTGATTTCTCCACGACCGATGACACGGCCGTTGACCATCACCTCGACCGGCTCGCCAATCTTGCGATCCAGTCCGATCGTTGCCCCTTCCTGCAGTCCCATCAGTCCCGAAACCTGCATGCGGCTCGTGCCGAGCACGATCTGCACGTCGATCGGGATGTCCTTGATGAGATCGAGGTTCGACGTCATCCCACTGCCCGGGGCAGGCGTCATGCCTGCGGAACCGGACGGCATGGCATGATTGCCGCCGAAATCGTCGCCCCCGAAGGAGCCTGCGTCGTCGAGACCGCCGGCAACCGGGAAATCCGATCCGCCGAAATCGCCGCCGCCAAAATCGCTACCGCCACCGAAGTCGCTGCTGCCGCCGAAATCGCCACCGAAGCTGTCCGCAGCGTCACCGCCGAAGGCCGAAAGATCCGTCTCGCCGCCGCCGATGTCGCCACCGAACTCCGCACCGAAATCACTGGAGGAGTCCTTCTTCAGCACGCCGCGCAGATCGTCGATCGCCTGATCGAGTTCCGCGTCGCCTGCACCGAAATCGGTGTCGTCCAGAGGTGATGCTTTCTTGGGTGCCATGACCGACTTATTCCAGTTGAAGCTTGCCCCAGGCGTGCGCCCGGACCTTGCCTGACACTAACTCATGATATGGTTGAAAATGTCTTCATCCGAGCCGTGGGTGTCCTTCACCCGCACCGTGTAGCGCACCCCGGCGCGCCCGAATTCGCAGACATAGAGATCGCGGCCATTGGCGTTGACATCGACGCGCACGTCCTGCGCATCGCGGAAGGGAATGATGTCGCCCGGCTGCAGGCGGCTGATCGTATCCAGCGACAGGCTTTCAAGAGAGATGCGGGCCTCGAGCGTCACGCTGGAGCGGCGCACCTGCTCCTCCAGCTTCTCGGTCCAGACATTGCGCCCCTTGCGGGCCTGCACGCTCTTGGGCACCACGACCTGCGTCTTCAAAAGGGTCTGCTGGGACACGATGATCGAGAAGACCGAGAGCGTCGTGCCGATGCCGATCGTCATGCGAATGACGGCTGCGAAGGGATCGGGGGAACCTTCTTCCGGGCTTTTGCGATCATCGGTGTTGTAGGGCCGGCCGACCATGGTCTCGAAGCCGCCCTGGGCATTGGCCGCCGTGCGCAGCACCGCGCCGATCTTGTCGAACACCATGGTCGCGATATCGAGCTCGATGGTGGAGAGCCGGCGCGGACGCGGCTGCGGAATGCGCTTGGGATCGGCGCCCAGCAGCGATTCCATCATGGCGATGATGATCGGGCTTTCGCAGGCGATCTGGAAATCATTGTTCCAGTTGCGCAAGGATGCATCGGAAATGGCAACGGCGCCGCCAAGCTCCGCAATCAGCGTGTCGCGCAGGCCCGTCGCGCAGCCGGCATAGGCGATCTTGAGGTCGAGGCCCGTCTCGCTCTCCAGCATATCCGGCAGGAATTCGCAAAAGGCCGTGCCGAAGTCGGCGGCGATCTTCTCGATGACGTCGTCGTCGCCGAGCGCGCCGATCATGCGGGCCAGAAGCGTCTTGTCGAAGGGGAGAGCGGATTCCGCTGCCTGCTTGCTCATCTCTTATGCCGCCTTGCTGTCGCCGCCGCCACCGGGGTTCATCATTTCCTGCTCGACGGCGTCGATCGACGGACGCTCGTAGGAGGAAATCGTCTTGCGGCCGTATTCCAGAGCAACCTGCGGAACCGAGCCGTTCATGTACGCCAACAAAGTCTGCTTCACGATAATATAAAGCCGATTCTGTTTGGAACGGACAGCCTTGACGTTGGCGACAAGCGGAGAAACCACGCAATAGGAAAGAAAAATCCCGAGCATCGTGCCAACGAGGGCGGCTGCGATCTTGCCGCCGAGGACTTCCGGGGATTCGGTGATGGCGCCCATGGCCTTGATAACGCCGAGAACGGCCGCAACGATGCCGATGGCGGGGAAGGCGTCGCCCATCGTGACGAGCGCTTCGTAGCTCTTCATCTTGTCATGCTCGATCGTGTTGATTTCCTCGTCCATCAGCGCCTCGATCTCATGGCTGCGGGCATTGCCGATGATGATGAGGCGCACATAGTCGCAGATGAAGGCCGTCAGGTCCGCATTCTTGAGAACGGTCGGGGCCTGCTGGAAGATCGGTGATTCCGCGGGATTGTCGATGTGGCTTTCGATCTCGTTGCGCGACTTGGTGCGAAGATCGCGCATCAGGCAGTAAAGCACGCCGAGCGTATCGAGATAGTGGCGTTCCTTCGGCACCTTGTGGGAGAACGCCTCGCCCAGCGCCTTGCCGGCATCCTTCACCGTCTTCATCGTGTTTGCCATCACAAAGCCGCCGAGACCGGCGCCCCCGATGATGACGAGCTCGAAGGGCTGCATGAGCACCTCGAGGTGACCGCCCATGGCGATGTAGCCGCCGATCACGCAGCCGATGGTAAGGACGAATCCGATGATGATGTTCATGTGCCGGCACCTGCCACGATCGTGTTTGGGGACAAGAGATACGCCGAAAGCCTTGCGTGAGGCTTAATGAAACCTTCCTTAAGCGCAGAAAGCCTTCACGATCCCGTTCATTTTCAGGGGCGTCTTTGGCCGTGCCGCCAAACAGGTTCGCGCAAGCATGCTTTGCAATGGTGCTGACTGGGGCAGCGCATGACGCGCCTTCGTCAGTCAAGCGGGGAATGCACCGTGGTCCGGGCAAACGGCCATACAGTTGGAAACGAGAGCAGCGGCACGGCCGGCGCCTTGCCTGCCGCCGTGCGCGAGTGTGACTACTACCTCTCGCATATCCGTCAGGTCGAGACGGTCGAGGCCCTGATGGGCGACGCGCGGCTCTATGATTTTGTGATGACGGCCCACGGGCTGGAAGACATGGCCTATGCCCGCAGCTTCATTCGCCGTTTGCTTGTCGGCGGGCTTGACGGTCCAGGCGCCCTGGCGATCCGCTTTTCCGACAGCCGTTACAGCGCGCTCCTCGCCGCCTTCAACTTCGCCCTTCACGGCACGTCGACCACCAGCCGCCGCGCCGCGCTGGAAGGCGTCGTCACCCGTTACCTTCGTCGTGCAGAGGAAAAGGCAAGCCGCGCCCGTCTGGTGCCGCCGTCTGCCCTGCGCGCGATCCGCCCCCATCACCGCATTCGTCTCGGAGGACGCTGACATGCAAACCGGCCTCTATGTTGCCCTTTCGTCCCAGGTCGCACTCGAACGGCGCATCAACACGCTGGCTGACAACGTCGCCAACGCCTCGACAGCCGGCTTTCGCGGCACTCAGGTAAAGTTCGACGAGGTCCTCGCCAGCACCGGTGCCAGCAGGACAGCCTTCGTCTCGCCCGGCGAGGAATATCTTGACACCAATACCGGCGGCTTCAAGCAGACCGGCAATTCGCTGGACGTCGCCATCAAGGGTGACGCCTACTTCCAGATCCAGACGCCGTCCGGCGCGGCGCTGACCCGCGACGGGCGTTTCAGCATGGCGCCCGATGGCAGCCTGATCTCGACCATGGGCTTTCCCGTTCTCGATATCGGTGGCGGCCCGATCCAGCTCAATGCCAATGGCGGCGAGATCCGTATCGGTGCCGATGGCGTGATCCGCCAGGGCGAGCAGCAGGTGGCGCAGATCGGTCTCTTCGAGGCGGATTTCTCGCGCGGTTTCACCCGCGTGCAAAACAGCGGCATCATTCCGGTCGCCGAGCCCCAGGCCGTCGTCGACAACATGGCGGTGGGCGTGGCGCAGGGCTACATCGAAGAGTCGAACGTCAATCCGATCCAGGAAATGTCGCAGCTCATCAACATCCAGCGCGCCTTCGACAGCATTTCCAGCCTGATGCGCGACACCGAGCAGACCTTCGGCAAGGCCATCGAAACGCTCGGAGGCTCTCGCGGCTGATGATCGCTCGGGCGCTTGATGGGGCAATGACGGCCCGCTGTGCGACCCTTTTGCGGGCCATCCTCGGGATGTGCCCGGTACATCCCTCCCTGTTCGGAAGGTGACGAGGCATGATGCCTGAAAAGCTTGAAATTCGCCCGCGCAGCACGGCCCTTCGCCAGTTCGGCGACCTCGTCGAACGTTTCGCGCGCCCCGACCTGTCGATTGCCGCCGGCGGTCATGTGAAGACGATCTCGCCCGGTCATTACACGGTGACGGGCCTGTCGCGCCATGTGCGCCTTGGCGATTTCGTTGCCCATCGCTCGGCGTCCGGTACGCATCTCGGCGAAGTCGTGCGTGTCGAGCCGGAAACGGTCTTCGTCTGCCCCATCGAGCCGGGCGATCCCATCGGCATCCACGACACCGTCATCCGCGTCGGCGCCTTTCGCGTCGCACCCGATGACAGCTGGTGCGGCCGGGCCATCAATGCGCTCGGAGATCCCATCGATGGCGGTGGCCCGCTGATCAAGGGCGCCATCGCCCGCCCCATCAACAATTCCGCGCCGCCCTCCATGACGCGCCGGCGTGTCGATACCGGCTTTCGCACCGGGGTGCGCGCCATCGACATCTTTTCCCCCCTCTGCCTCGGCCAGCGTCTCGGCATCTTCGCCGGCTCGGGCGTCGGTAAATCGACGCTGCTCTCCATGCTCGCCCGCGCCGATGCCTTCGACAAGGTCGTCATCGCGCTGGTCGGCGAACGTGGCCGTGAAGTGCGCGAGTTCATCGAGGATACGCTCGGGGAGAACCTCAAGAAGGCCGTTGCCGTCGTCGCGACAAGCGATGAGAGCCCGATGGTGCGCAAGATGGCGCCCCTGACCGCCGTCACCATCGCCGAGCACTACCGGGACCAGGGCGACAACGTGCTCCTGATCGTCGACAGCGTCACACGCTTTGCCCATGCCATCCGCGAGGTCGCGACCGCCTCTGGCGAGCCGCCGATCGCGCGCGGTTATCCGGCCTCCGTCTTCACCGAGCTGCCGCGCCTTCTGGAGCGCGCCGGGCCGGGCGCCGAAGGGGCGGGGACGATCACCGCGATCATCTCCATCCTCGTCGATGGCGACAACCACAATGATCCGATCGCCGATAGCACGCGCGGCATTCTCGACGGCCATATCGTGCTCGAGCGCAGCCTTGCGGAAGAGGGGCGCTATCCGCCCATCAACCCGCTCGCCTCGATCTCGCGTCTGGCCCGCAAGGCCTGGACACCGGATCAGGAAAAGCTGGTGGCGCGCCTCAAGGCGCTCATTCACCGCTTTGAGGAAACCCGTGACCTGCGCCTGATCGGCGGTTACCGCCCCGGCGCCGATCCGGATCTCGACATGGCGATCAAGCAGGTGCCCGTCATGTACGAGGTCCTGAAACAGACGCCCGGCGACCGGCCGGCCTTCGACGCATTTACCGATCTTGCCACAGCGCTGAAGGCCGCCGCCAATGGCGGTCAGCCGGGCATGAACAGACCGAGGACGTGACAGTGACCGACCACGATGCAGACGAGATCGTTCCGCAGCGCAAGCGCCGCGAAAAGACGCCGACGATCGACAAGGTTCTCGGCGTAACCGGCGTTGCGCTTGCCGCCTTCGGTACCTTCTTTCCGTGGTACGCCTTCTTCAACCAGGACAAGTTCCACCTGCCGACCCTCTGGCAGGGCGATGTGCGCGACCTGCCGGAACAGCCGGGCCCCGCCGTCGTCACCGTCTCGCCGCTCGCCATGCCCGATGCCGGCGACGGCGCGCGGCAAGCGACGCGCCAGGCCGCCATCGACCAGATCACCACCGCCACCGTCCCGGGCATCAACGATGACGGCACGCGGCCGGGCGAAGGGGAGGCGGGCCTCGATCAGCCGTTCCCCGCCAGCAATGCCTTTCGCCTGATGCATGTCGCCAACGGCCGCGCCCTGATCGAGGACAAGACCGGCATGTACATCGTGCGCGTCGGTGCCGTCCTGCCGGACAACAGCCGCCTCGCAACGCTCGAGGAGCGCGAGGGCCAGTGGGTGCTGATCACGTCCAAGGGCCAGGTCTTCAAGGCACAGTGAAATCAACAGCCTTGCCCTCAAGGGCATGTCGGCGGCCTGCGCATCGCGTGGGCCGAAACTGTGTGAAATGGCGCGCCAAAGCCCGCAAAACCCGGCATTTGCGCCAGTCCCACGCAAGTTTACGCCGCTAGTGTCTCCATTGAAAATGATGGAGGTGCATGATGCAACCGATTCAGCTCTTCGAGCTCGCGTCCCGGCAGGCGCAATGGCTGGCAGCTCGCCAGAACGTCGTGGCCGGCAACATCGCCAACGTGAATACCCCCGGCTACAATGCGCGTGACGTTCAGCCCTTCGATGCGGTGCTGAGCCAGACCAATGCCATGCGCATGGCCGCCACCAATCCGCGCCACTTCACCCAGTCGCCCATGGCCGCCGAGGTCATCGAGACCAGCACCATGGATGCGTCCGAGGTCAAGGTCTCCGGCAACAGCGTTTCGGTCGAGGACGAACTGATGAAGTCCGGCCAGATCAAGCGCGACTACGAGCTGAATGCGGGGCTCGTCAAAGCCTTCCACCGCATGATGCTCCTGACGCTGAGGAAGTAAGCCATGGATCCGTTGTCAGCCGCCCTCAAGGTTTCCGCCTCCGGTCTGGAAGCCGAATCCACCCGCCTGCGCATCGTGTCGGAAAACATTGCCAACGCCCGCTCCACGGGCGATGCGCCGGGTGCCGATCCCTATCGTCGCAAGACGGTCAGCTTTGCCTCCGAGGTCGATCGTGTCAGTGGCGCCGCCCGCGTCGAAGTCCAGCGTCTGGGCGAAGACGATACGCCCTTCATCACCGAGTACGATCCGGGCAATCCGGCCGCGGACGAAAAGGGCATGGTCAAGATGCCGAACGTCAACGTGCTCGTGGAAATGGCCGATATGCGCGAAGCCAATCGCTCCTACGAGGCCAATCTCCAGACCATCAAGCAGTCGCGTGACCTGATCTCTGCGACCATCGACCTCCTGAGGGCACAGTAATGATCGACAGCATCAGCAGCATTGGCGCCCTCGGCGCAACCAGGATCACCGACGGCGCGGCCGAAGCGAACGCGCTGCTGCAGCCCGGCATGGCCCAGTCGAGCGCCGCCACCGGCACCGGCCAAAGCTTCGCATCCATGCTCGGCAACATGGCGACCGACACGATCAACCAGCTGAAGAGTGCGGAAACCGCCTCGATCCAGGGCATTCGCGGCGAAGCCAACACCCGCGAGGTCGTTGATGCCGTGATGAGTGCCGAACAGTCGCTGCAAACGGCCATGGCGATCCGCGACAAGCTCGTGACCGCCTATCTCGATATCACGCGTATGCCGATCTGAGGAACCTGATCCATGAAGGCCCTGTCCATCGCCGCCACCGGCATGAATGCCCAGCAGCAGAACCTCGAAGTGATCGCGAACAACATCGCGAACATCAACACGACGGGCTACAAGCGGGCTCGCGCCGAGTTTTCTGACCTCATCTACCAGACCGAGCGCGCCCAGGGCGTGCCGAGCCGCGCCAATCAGGCCATCGTGCCGGAAGGCGCGCTGATCGGCCTCGGCGTCCAGACGGCGGCCGTCCGGAACCTTCACATGCAGGGCTCCTTGACCCAGACCGGCAACGACTTCGACCTCGCGCTCGTCGGCCGCGGCTGGTTCCAGATCCAGACCCCGGACGGCCAGACCGCCTATACCCGCGCTGGCGCCTTCAACACCAATGCAGAAGGCCAGCTTGTGACGCTCGACGGCTACACCGTCGTTCCCGGCGTCACGATCCCGCAGAACGCCACCTCCGTTGATGTCTCCGCCACGGGCCAGGTCATGGTGACGATCGGCAACGACACCGTGCCCCAGCAGGTCGGCCAGTTGACGATCACCAACTTCATCAACGAGGCCGGTCTCGAGCCGCAGGGCGACAACCTGTTCAAGCAGACGCCGGCCTCCGGTGACCCGATTGTCGGCGCCCCCGGCGATCCCGGCTTTGGCGAAATCAAGCAGCGCTATCTGGAAGCGTCCAACGTCGATCCGGTGAAGGAAATCACCGATCTGATCTCCGCCCAGCGTGCCTACGAAATGAACTCCAAGATCATCCAGGCCGCCGACGAGATGGCTTCCACCGTCAGCAAGAACCTCAGATAAGCAGGAGGGACGACGATGACGTCCGGTCGCATTCGCAAAGCCAAAGCTGTCCGCCGCCCGACGCGCCTCGGCCTCGCCCTTGCCGCGCTCGCGGTCCTGGGCGCGGCAGGCCTCGTCGCGCCGGCCCATGCCGGCCAACGCACGGCCGTCATTCCGACCCAGACCATCTATCCCGGCGAAACGATCGTCGGGTCCAAGCTCGAAGAGGTTGATGTCACCAATCCCAATGTGGTCGAGGGCTTCGCCGGCAGGATCTCCGATGTCGTTGGCAAGGTCAGCAAGCGTACCCTTCTGCCCGGGCGCGTCATCATGACGAGCGCGGTGCGCGAAGCCTATGCGGTGGAGCGCGGCACCACGGTGCAGATGGTCGTTGCCGTCGGCACCTTGAGGATCAGTGCCAAGGGCTCGCCGCTTCAGGATGCCGCCGTCGGCGATCTCATCCAGCTGCGCAACATCGACAGCGGCGTCATCGTCGCCGGCACGGTCATGTCCGACGGTACGGTCGAGGTGGTGACGAAATGAAGCGTCTTCTCCGCACACTGGCGACGGTTCTCATCGCCGCCGCCCTGACGCTGCCGGGCATGCCGGCGGCCGAAGCGGCGGCAACGTCACGCATCAAGGATATCGCCTCGCTCCAGGCCGGCCGTGACAACCAGCTGATCGGCTACGGTCTCGTGGTCGGCCTTCAGGGCACGGGCGACAGCCTGCGCTCCTCGCCCTTCACCGAGCAATCGCTGCGTGCCATGCTGCAGAACCTCGGCATCTCGACCCAGGGCGGCGAATCGCGCTCGCGCAACATCGCCGCCGTTCTCGTCACCGCCACGCTGCCGCCTTTCGCAAGTCCGGGCAGCCGCATCGACGTGACCATCGGTTCGCTCGGCGATGCCACGTCGCTGCGTGGCGGCACGCTCGTCATGACCTCGCTGTCGGGTGCCGACGGCCAGATCTATGCGGTCGCGCAAGGCTCCGTCGTCGTCAGCGGCTTCAGCGCGCAGGGCGCAGCCGCCACCGTCAACCAGGGTGTCACGACCGCCGGCCGCGTACCGAACGGTGCCATCATCGAACGCGACCTGCCGGCCAAGTTCAAGGACGGCGTCAGCCTCGTCCTGCAACTGCGCAATCCGGACTTCTCGACCGCGCTCGCCATGCAGCAGGTCATCAACCAATATGCCAGCCAGCGCTTCGGCGGTCGCATCGCCGAGGCCCGCGACAGCCAGAGCGTGATGATCGAGAAGCCGAAAATGGCCGATCTGACCCAGTTGATGGCCGAAATCGAAAATCTCGTCGTACAAACCGATGTGCCCGCCCGCGTCGTCATCAACGAGCGCACCGGGACGATCGTCATCGGACAGGACGTGCGCGTTGCCCCTGTCGCCGTCAGCTACGGCACGCTCACGGTGCAGGTCACGGAAAATCCCGAAGTCGTCCAGCCGGCGCCCTTCTCCCGTGGCCAGACCGCCGTCGAGGAAAACACCACCATCAAGGCGGTCGCCGACGGCGGCACCGTCGCCATGCTGGAGGGATCCAGCCTGCGCCAGCTTGTCACCGGCCTCAATTCCATCGGCGTCAAGCCGGACGGCGTGATCTCCATTCTCCAGAGCATCAAGACGGCCGGCGCCCTTCAGGCGGAGCTTGTTTTGCAATGACCGATGTTCGTACTCCCTCCATCTCCGCCCGCAAGGGCACGCTGGCCGCACTGGCCCTCCTGGCGCTCGCCATTCCCGGCGCCTTTGCTCAGGAGGTGGCAGCGCCCGCCGGCGCCGATCCGACCGCAAGCGAAATCCAGCGCTTCTGCACCAACATCGCCGATGCCGCGCGCGACCAGCGCTACCTTCTGCAGAAAAAGGAACTCGCCGATCTCCAGTTGCAGGTCGACGAGCGCATCGCCGTTCTGGAAAAGCGCAAGGCGGAATATGAGGACTGGCTGAAGCGGCGCAACGACTTCCTCCAGCAGGCCGAAGCGGGTCTCGTCGGCATCTACAAGACGATGAAGGCAGACGCCGCCGCCAGCAAGCTAGAGCTGGTCGAGCCCGATATTGCCGCCGCCATCCTCATGAAGCTGCCGGCGCGCCAGTCGAGCCTCATCCTCAGCGAAATGAAGAACGAGAAGGCCGCCAAGCTCACCGATTTCATCTCGGCCGCCAGCGACCCGAACACATCGAAGGAACCGTCATGATCTATCGTCTTCCGCTGCTCGCCGCCGTCGCGCTCCTTGCCGGCTGCCAGAGCAAGACCTTCGAGGAAATCGGTCGCGCGCCTTCGATGAGCCCCATTGGCACCGGGCTGCAATATGCGCAGACCCCGCAGATGGCCATGTATCCCAAGCAGCCGGCGAGCATATCCAACGGCTACTCCCTCTGGTCCGACAGCCAGGCCGCACTCTTCAAGGATGCGCGGGCGCTGAAGGTCGGCGACATCATGACGGTCGATATCCAGATCAACGACAAGGCCTCCTTCGATAACAAGACCGACCGCAGTCGCCAGAACAGCAGCGGCTTCAACATCGGCGCCAACGGCTCCTCCGTCGGTGGAAAGTTCGGCTGGCAAGGCGGGCTCGACTACGGCTCGGATACCAAGACGCAGGGGCAGGGTACGACGGCCCGTGCCGAAAAGCTGCAGTTGCTGGTCGCCGCCGTCGTCACGGGCGTTCTTGAAAACGGCAACCTCCTGATCAGCGGTTCGCAGGAAGTGCGCGTCAACAACGAGATGCGCATCCTGAACGTCGCCGGCATCGTCCGGCCGCAGGATGTCGACGCCAGAAACATGATCTCCTACGACAAGATCGCCGAGGCCCGCATCTCCTACGGCGGCCGCGGTCGCCTGTCGGAGGTGCAGCAGCCGCCTTACGGCCAGCAGATCATGGACATCGTTTCGCCCATCTGACGGCGGCGCCATCGCGCCGCCCGCGAAGGGCGGCCTTCAGGACTTCAAGGCGGGATGGTGTCCCGCGGCACGGCAACGGGATCGGACGGCATGTCAGAGGAAATCGCACCGGAAGGCGAAGTCGCCAAGAAGAAATCCTCGCCGATGGTCCTGATCGGCGCGGTCGTCGTGCTGACGCTGATTGCAGCCGGCGGCGGCTGGATGATCGGCGGCATGGTCGCGCCGAAACCCATGACCAAGGAAATGGCCGACGCCATCGAGGCGGTGAAAAAGGCCGAGGCCGAGAAGAAGGCGGCGCTCGCCGCTGGCGCGCCCGCCGATGCCCATGGCGGCGACAAGAAAGAGGAGGGGCTTCCCAAGGCCTTCACCGAGGCGCACGGCATCCTCCAGCTCGATCCCATCACCACGAACCTCGCCTATCCCACCGAGAACTGGATCCGGCTCGAACTCGCCCTCGCCTTCAAAGGCGAGCCGGACGTGAAGATAGCAGAAGCCGTGCAGGCCGATGTGGCGGCCTACCTGCGGACGGTCTCGCTGCAGCAGATCCAGGGACCGCGCGGCTTTCAGTATTTGCGGGACGACATACAGGAGCGGGTTGACCTCAGGTCTGAAGGGCGCATAACGAATGTCATCTTCAGAACATTCGTCATTCAATGATTCGCATCCTTGCCTTCATAGTCGCCATGATGGCGACCTCCGGGATTGCCGGTGCCCAAGGATTTCCGACGGATCTCCTGAACGTTCCCGTTGACGGCTCCGCAGCCGCCTGGATCGTGCGTACCTTCGGGCTTTTGACGGTCCTGTCGATCGCGCCCGGCATCCTCATCATGGTGACGAGCTTCCCGCGCTTTGCGATCGCCTTTGCGATCCTGCGCTCCGGCATGGGGCTGGGCACAACGCCGTCCAACACCATCCTCGTCAGCCTCGCCCTGTTCATGACCTTCTACGTGATGTCGCCGACCTTCGACCGGGCCTGGCGCGAGGGCATCGATCCGCTCCTCGCCAACCAGATCACCGAAGCCGAGGCACTGCCGCGCATCGCAGAACCCTTTCGTCAGTTCATGCAGGCCAATACCCGGCCGAAGGACCTTCAGCTCTTCGTGGATATTGCCCAGGAAAAGGGCCAGACCGTCGTGACGGGCGATGTGGTGGACCTTCGCGCCCTCATCCCGGCTTTCATGATTTCGGAAATCCGCCGCGGCTTCGAGATCGGCTTTTTGATCCTTCTGCCCTTTCTGGTGATCGACCTGATCGTTGCCACCATCACCATGGCCATGGGCATGATGATGCTGCCGCCGACCTCGATCTCGCTGCCTTTCAAGATCCTGTTCTTCGTGCTGATCGACGGCTGGAACCTGATGGTCGGCAGCCTCGTCCGTTCCTTTAACTGATTGTTTTCCATGTTCTCGGCCTGCCTGCATTTGGGGCAGGATTGGCGGCATTTGTCTCGAAATGCGCCCGCCGTTTAAGCATATGGCAAGACTTGGCTGCGAAGCTCCAACTTACATAACGGGTTTGGTTTTTCGCACCGAGGGTGACGAAGCCGAGGGCATGAGGCCACTCCGTTATCACCGGTAAGTTTTTAGTCCGGTATGTCCCTAACCGTGTTTTGAGTATCAGAGGGACACTCTCCATGACCAGCATCATGACCAATGCCGCCGCTATGGGCGCACTTTCCACGCTCCGCTCCATCTCCTCGCAGATGGAAACCACGCAGAGCAACATTTCCACCGGCCTGCGCGTCAACACGGCTTCGGACAACTCGGCCTACTGGTCGATTGCAACGACCATGCGTTCGGACAACAAGGCGCTCTCCACCGTTAAGGATGCCCTCGGCCTCGGCGCTGCCAAGACCGACACGGCCTACACCGGCCTGAATGCCGCCATCGATGTCGTTTCCGAAATCAAGGCCAAGCTCGTTGCCGCTCGCGAACCGGGCGTTGACAAGACGAAGATCAACAAGGAACTGACCGAACTCAAGAACCAGCTGGTTTCGACGGCAAAGTCGGCCTCGTTCTCGGGCGAAAACTGGCTGTACCGTGCGAACGCCGACGCGACTGACGTGGGCACCAAGGAGATGGTCGGCTTCTTCACGCGTAGCGCCAGCGGTGACGTCGCCGTCGGTACGGTCAGCTTCGATGCCGCCACCTCGGTTCTCGTTGACGACAAGAATGCAGCAAAGGGCCAGTTGACCAAGGATATCTCGGTCAGCGAAATGCAGGCCAACGGCACGGCGACGACCAAGACCTACTTCCTGGTTGCCAGCGCCGGTACGTCTGCTGCCGGTACGAACGTCGCCCTGACGACGTCGACCACCACCTATGAAATCTCCGGCATGATCTCCGCCGTTGACAAGATGCTGACGAACCTGACGGACGCTGCATCGACGCTCGGTGCGACCAACAAGCGCATCTCCATGCAGGACAGCTTCGTTTCTGACCTGAAGGACACGATTGCCAAGGGCGTGGGTCGCCTCGTTGACGCCGACATGAACGAGGAGTCCACCAAGCTCAAGGCCCTGCAGACCCAGCAACAGCTCGGTATCCAGGCGCTTTCGATTGCGAACTCGGACTCGCAGAGCGTTCTGTCGCTCTTCCGTTAATCGGAAAGGACAGGCTTCTCGCCACAAGGTCGGGCAGCTTAACCGACATGCAGGCCGCGCCCAGAGATGGGCGCGGCTTTTTCGTTGCCCGCCAAATTTAATTCATCACTTTCAATGTTCATTAACCACGATGGTGTTTCCTGTGAACATCGAAACGACGGGTTAACCAAGACAATTAACGCGTTAGCAAGCATGAGGCTGGCCGTCGTTTCCCGGTAGCGTCCGGAATGTCCCTTCACATTGTCTGTCTAAAGGGGCAGTTTCACTATGACGAGCATCAATACCAATATTGCTGCAATGGCAGCACTCTCGACCCTTCGTTCCATCGGTAACGACATGGAGACGACGCAGGGTCGCATCTCCTCTGGCTACAAGGTTGGAAGCGCCGCTGACAACTCGGCCTACTGGTCGATTGCAACGACCATGCGTTCGGACAACAAGGCCCTGTCGACCGTTCAGGATGCCCTCGGCCTCGGCGCTGCCAAGACCGACACCGCCTACACCGGTCTCAACAACGCCATCGACGTCATCTCCGAAATCAAGGCCAAGCTCGTTGCCGCTCGCGAACCGGGCGTTGACAAGACGAAGATCAACAAGGAACTGAGCGAACTCAAGAACCAGCTGGTTTCGACGGCAAAGTCGGCCTCGTTCTCGGGCGAAAACTGGCTGTACCGTGCAAACGCCGACGCGAATGACGTTGGCACCAAGGAGATGGTCGGCTTCTTCACGCGCAGCGCCAGCGGTGACGTCGCCGTCGGCACGGTCAGCTTCGATGCCGCCACCTCGGTTCTCGTTGACGACAAGAATGCAGCAAAGGGTCAGTTGACCAAGGATATCTCGGTCAGCGAAATGCAGGCCAACGGCACGGCGACGACCAAGACCTACTTCCTGGTTGCCAGCGCCGGCACGTCTGCCGCCGGTACGAACGTCGCCCTGACGACCTCGACCACCGTCTACGAAATCTCCGGCATGATCTCCGCCGTTGACAAGATGCTGACGAACCTGACGGACGCTGCCGCGACGCTCGGTGCGACCAACAAGCGCATCTCCATGCAGGAAAGCTTCGTCGGCGATCTTCAGGACGTGATCAAGAAGGGTGTCGGTCGCCTCGTAGACGCCGACATGAACGAAGAGTCGACGCGCCTCAAGGCTCTGCAGACGCAGAACCAGCTCGGCATTCAGGCCCTCTCGATCGCAAATTCGACCCCGGAATCGGTCCTGTCGCTCTTCCGCTAAGCGGAGAATTGACGACAGCCGCGTAGTGCCGGCGATAGAAACCGAAAGCCGCATCCCGAAGGGGGTGCGGCTTTCACGTTTTCGGGCTCGCCGAAAGCCTCCGGGCAGAAATGCTTGGAAATAGGCAGTGCTCAAGCTCATGATTTCTTTACGTTTATGAACTGGTTTTAACCAAAATGACCGTACTCTTAACGTCGTTAACCGTTGATTAACCATCTTTTGGTTAGGTAATGGTTAAGAGCGACGGGCCGATCCAGGGCAAAACAGGATCGGTCGCATGATGCACCTGCCCGCGCTGCCGGTCCCACTCCGGAATGTTTGGTTCAACGAACATCAGGGCTTTACGACGATGACCAGCATCATGACCAATTCCGCCGCCATGGCGGCACTCCAGACGTTGCGTTCGATCAACACCAACATGGAAACGACGCAGAGCCGCATCTCCTCCGGCTACCGTGTCGAGACCGCGGCCGACAACGCCGCCTACTGGTCGATCGCGACCACCATGCGCTCCGACAACAAGGCGCTTTCCACCGTTCAGGACGCCCTCGGCCTCGGTGCCGCCAAGGTCGATACCGCCTATTCGGCGATGGACAACTCGATCAAGGTGATCTCCGAGATCAAGGCCAAGCTCGTCGCGGCCCGTGAACCGGGCGTCGACAAGGTGAAGATCAACAAGGAAATCACCGAACTCAAGAACCAGCTCGCCTCCTCGGCCGAGTCCGCCTCGTTCTCCGGGGAGAACTGGCTGTACAATGCGAACGCTGCGGCGCCGGGCATCAAGCAGGTCGTCTCTTCCTTCAACCGCGCAACCGATGGCTCGGTTTCGGTCGCAACCCTCGACTATGATACCGCCAGCTCGATCCTGATCGACACGAAAGATTCCTCTCGCGGCATGTTGACCAAAGCTTGGACCGTTGATGACGGCACCACGCCCGGCACGGCGGCAGCAACCTACCACCTCATTCTCGCAACCGGCGGCACGGCGCCGACGGGATCGACGGCCGTCGTCATCAACACGGCAACGACCAACACGCAGCTTGACGGCATGATCTCTGCGGTCGATGCCATGCTCAGCCAGCTGACCGACGCCGCCTCAACCCTTGGTGCGATCACCACCCGCATCGACATGCAGGACAATTTCGTCGCCAACCTCATGGATGTGATCGACAAAGGTATCGGGCGCCTTGTCGATGCCGACATGAACGAGGAGTCGACCAGGCTGAAGGCGCTCCAGACCCAGCAGCAGCTCGGCATTCAGTCGCTTTCGATCGCCAATACCAATTCCGAGAACATCCTCAAGCTGTTCCAGTAACCGCGCACGCCACCCGCTTCCGGGTGGCGGTCGCTGGCCGAAGACATCTCGGCCTTGCATTCGCCGGGCGCCGCAGGTCATCTGCGTCCGGCGGCCCTGCCTGGACCGCGCCGATTGCCCCGGCGCGGTCCAGCGCCATTGACCCAAGAACAAGAAGCGCGCAAGAACGTCGCAAGAGAAGGGCGCAAGAGCGCCATCGCATGAAACGAGGCGAGGCTGAGCATCATCATCCTCGCACAAGTTTGACAGCCTAGCCTTCACTCGCAGCCATATGACGTGGGTGCCGGCCGATATGATGATCGTGCCGCCTGTGCTCCGGAAACGAGGGACCGTCATGGCCCTGGCAACCGGGGCCGAAACCCGAAAGACGGGCCGCCGCCGTCCGATGCGGTTCCGGGAAGACGCACGTCTGGCAGAGCCGGCCCCTCGGGCCAGGAACGGCCGGGTCCCGTCGTCACCGGCACAACGGATCTCCGGTCGCACCCGCCTCGAGAGCGAGCGAATGACCGTCCAGCTTTCACGATACCTTAAAGATTTCAGCGCCCCGAAGGTGGATATGGCCGCCTTGTCGGCGGCGCCGCGCTATTTCGCCGACAAGGACGCTCGAGCCGCTCGACTGGACATGCACGCCCAACGCCCGCAACAGCCCGAGATCGATATCGAAGCCGAGCGCCGCGCGGCCTACGAGCGGGGCCGTGCCGAAGGTCTAGCCGAGCGCAACGCGCTGCTCGCGGCGCAGCAGTCCGCCGTTTCGGCCCATGCCGCCATCCTTGAAGAGCTCGAAGCCCGCCATGCCGCGGAAAAGCAGGAACTCATGACCCGCTTCGACCATCAGGTCGCGGGCCGGATCGATGCCCGCTTTACCGAGATGGCCGATGGGCTCGCCGACATGCTGATGACCGAAACCGCCCGGGCGCTCGCCCCCATCATGGAAGAGGCGCTGATGCGCCGGGCGATTGACGACATGGCGGGGATGGTCCGCCGGGCCTTTGCGGAGGGCGATTGTGGTCGCATCACCGTGAGGGGACCGGAAACACTTTATGAACGGCTGAAGGACAAGATCGACGACGCCGATCTGGTCTTCCGCCACGAGGAAAATGGCGACGTGGACCTGACGGTGGAATTTGGTGAAGCCGTGCTCGTGACCCGCATGAACGCCTGGGCCGAGACGGTTCGAAAGGTACTCGAATGAGCGAACCCGAAAGCCATCACCACGGCAAGAATGAAATCATCATCGTCAAGCGCCATGGCGGTCATCACGGCGGCCATCACGGGGGCGCGTGGAAGATCGCCTATGCCGACTTCATGACCGCCATGATGGCCTTCTTTCTCGTGATGTGGCTTGTCAATGCTGCCAACGAGAAGACCAAGGCGTCGATCGCTTCCTACTTCAATCCGGTCCAGTTGACGGACGAAAAGCCGTCCGAAAAGGGCGTGAAGAAGCAGGCCAAGGACGCCAAGGGCGAACAGGACCAGGACAAGTCCAAGGTTGACGGTGATCAGACCAAGACCGGCGGCTCGGCCAAGACCGGTGAGGATGCCACGGCGACGTCGGGCGAAGAGACGAAATATTCCGACGCCGACTTCTTCGAAAATCCCTATTCGGTCCTCTCCGAAATCGCCAAGGATACGGGCCAGCAGGCCAATATCAGTGCGAAGGGCGAGGGCGGCGCGCAGCAGTCCGGCCCTGCAACGGGCGCCGATGGCGGCGAGGCCTATCGCGATCCCTTCGACCCGGATTTCTGGACCAAGCAGATGCAGGTCGAGAATGCATCCGGCTCTTCCGGGCAGCTTGCGGGCGACACGACGGGCAAGGAACAGGCCGGTCAGGAACAACTCGCCAAGGCTGACGCGGACAAGCCGGCCGATGGCAAGGATGCGGCCGGCGCCAAGGCTTTGACCGCTGAAGAGCAAAAGGCGGTCGAACTCAAGCAGGCCATCGACAAGGCGTTGGGCGGCGGTCTGGCCGGCAAGCTCGCCGAAGGCCTGATCGTCACGCCGACCGAAGGCGGCCTGCTGGTCAGCATCAGCGAACAGAGCGAGGCGCCGATGTTCACGCTGGGCTCGGCCGTGCCGGAGCGCGACATGGTGGTCGCCATGGAGAAGATCGGCAAGATCCTGGCCGAACGTCCGGGCGCTGTCGCCATTCGTGGCCACACCGATGCGCGTCCCTTCAAGAGCGGCACCTATGACAACTGGCGTCTGTCCTCGGCCCGCGCCGAAAGCGCCTATTACATGCTGGTGCGCGGCGGTCTGGACGAAAAGCGCGTCAGCCAGATCAGTGGCTTTGCCGATCGGCGTCCGCAGGTTCCCGATGATCCGCTCTCGCCGGCCAATCGCCGGATCGAAATTCTCCTTCAGGACACACAGGACAAGACGTGATGCTCGCCGGGCGCCTGCGCCTCCTTCTCATCTCGGTCGCAGCCCTGCTGCCACAGCTTGCCGCGCCAGCCATCGCGGAAGAGCCCGATGATCTGCCGCCTTACCGCATGGTGCGCTCGCTGCTCGCCGTGCAGGATGGCATCGTGCAGGGAGACCAGTCGGCCAGCGAGATGCAGCGCTTCATGCTGGCGACCATCGACAAGCGCCTGAGGGCCGCCGCACCGGATGTCTTTCGGGATCCGCGCAATGTCGATGCCGCGATGATCTACGCCATGAGCGGCGGCAATCCGGCCACGCTCGGCGAACTCGCCGCCCGCGACATCAACGGCTATTTCGACAATCGGCTGACGGATTCGGTGCGCCAATACATGAACGGCAAGGGTGCGTTGACGGTGCAGGCGCTGACGGCCGCCATGCCGGAATACAAGACCTCGCCCATCGCGCCCTATCTCTACCTCGTGCTTGCCAATGCCAGCGCCCAGCAGGCGCCCAAGGATGCGCTTAAATATTTCGACCTTGCCCGTCTGGAATCGCCAGGGACGATCATTGAAGAGTCGGCCCTGCGCCGTGGGATGATGCTGGCGATCAAGGAGAAGGATGTCGACCGATCCTTCCGGTACGCTCTGATCTACGCGCGCCGCTTCCTGACCTCGCCCTATGTGGGTCAGTTTGCCGATGCCTTCGTGGACTTTGCGGTCACCCACCATGACGCTGGAAACGAGCAGAAGCTCGTCGAGGTCCTGTCCTTCTTCGACAATCGCCGGCAGCGCGAGGTCTACCTGCGGATCGCTCGAAGGGCCGCGATCAGCGGCATGAGCGACTTTGCGCGGCTTGCGGCCGAGCGGGCCGCGGTCCTCTCGGAAAATCCCGGCGACGATGAGCCGAGAGCGCTCGCCGATCTCTATTCCAGTCTCGTCAATGTGCCGACGGCCGACATTGTCAGTGCCGTCGAGCAGATGAGCACCATTCCGGAATCTGCCCTCTCGCCGGAAGACCGGGCCCTTCGCGAGGCGGCACGCGCAATGGCTGAGCAGGTTCTAAAGCAGCCGGAGGCGGAAAGCCTCGCGCAAGCAGCTCCCGATAGCGTTGTCGACGATATCCCGCAATCCCCGCGCGACGGCGCCGGTGCGAGCGACAGCCCCTTCGCGGCGACCCCCGCGGCAGCGACTGGCGAAGCACCACCGGCCGAGACTGCAGGCAGTGACGGCACGGCGGCGACTTTTGTCGATCCGCAGTTCGGGGACTACCTGTCCCAGAACAAGAGCCGCCTTGATGCCATCGACGCGCTTCTGAAGAAGGAATAGCCATGTCCGGCCTCGACCAGAGCCTGCTCGCAGCGCCCACAGCCAATCCGCGTGCCGGCAAGGCGGTCTCGGGCGATCGCGGCTCGGCCTCCGGGCGTCCGTCTGGTGAAACCGCTGGCTTCAACGAGGTGCTGGCCAAGACGGGACAGGGCACATCGGGCGCAAATCCGAAGGACGACGAAACTTCGGCGAAGGCGACGGGCGCACCCGCAAAACCGCTAATCGACATCCGCTTTCAGAAGGCTGAAACCGCCGAGACGGGCGAGGATGCACAGGCGGCGGATACGAGCGACCAGCCGTTGGAAAACACAGGCGCTCGCAAAGGCAAGACTGCCCAGAACCGCCCCGCCGCTGTCGCGGGAGAAAGGGGCGCACTGGCGCAGCCGACAACAACGCAGCCGTCGACTACGCTGCCTGGATCGGAGTCTGTCCTGACATCCGCTGCCGAACCGGAAGGGGAGGGTGCGGCGTCGGCCACGCGGCCGGTGATCCACAAGGCGCGCAACGCGGCAGAGAGCCCGGAATCGTTGCAGGAGAACGTGGCGGATACCGTCCAGATGGTCGCGGTCGACAAAGCTGCGGGATCGGCAAAGACGGCCAACCGGGCGCAGGCAGGTGGTACCGTGCACGCGCGCGGTGCGGCAAAGACCGATACGGCTGATGACGCAGGCCCGCTTCCCAGGACGTCGGACGAACTCGTCCACCAGACACTGGCCCGGCTCGTGGGCGTCGTGACGGGCAAGGATGAGACCGGAATGCGTTCCGACGATGCCAAGCCTGTCGCAGGGCCGGCGGACGGCGCTTCGGCGGCGCCCCTTGGTCAGCTGTTCGATCTGCTCGGTATGGCCGGTGAAGGCGTTCCAGCCCTGCAGGGCAAGAAGACGGGCGACGGTCCTGCGAATGCTGCTGCCGATGGTCTCGATGCCTTGGCAAAGCCTGCGGCGGCGATGCAGGCGCACGGTCATGATGCCGTTGCGGGTCTTGGCGCTGAGGGCGGCGGGGCCGAAGATGCGCTTGCGGGCGAGGCTGATGGCAACGGCAAGGATCGCCTGTTCCGCTTCGCGCGGGCGGATGGTACGGGCGAGGCCCTCACCATGCGCATCGGCGGTGACGGCAAGGGCGATGTCGACGCAAAGGACACGGCAAAGGCCGAGCCTGTTGTCGTGCTCGATAGCCGCCGTTACCTCGGTGTCGCCCTGCCAGCCAATGCGCAGGCCGTGACCAACGCCATCGCGGCCAGCATGGATGGTCAGACAAGCCTGATGTCGTCCACGGTGCTGTCCAACCCGGACGCCTGGACAAGCGCCGGCAAGGTTCTGCACACGCTGAAGATCCAGCTCAACCCGGTCGACCTCGGCGCCGTTACGGCGACGATGCGGCTGAAGGACAATGAACTGCAGGTCGAACTGCGGGTCACGAGCGGCGAGGCCCTGCGCCAGCTGACCGGCGATCAGGATGCCATGGTGCGCGCCCTGCGCGATCAGGGCTTCGGCGTCGACCAGATCACCGTTGTGCTCAGCCAGTCGACCGACACGTCGTCGGGCGGCCAGGGCAATGGCCAGGGCAGCGGACAGACCAACAGCGGTGCGGGCCAGACGGCCGGCGACCAGCAGGCAAGACAACAGGCGTCCGGGGACAGGGCGCGGGACGAGCGTCGTCAGGGTGGCCATGATGGGGCCGCGGGCGGTGACTGGAGGATGAACAATGCGAGCGAAGGCCTGGCTGCTGCCGGTGATCGTATCCGCACTGATGATGTCTATATCTGAGGCGAAGGCAACCGCCGGCGCCTGTGAACGTGAAATCGTCAATGCCGCTGCCAAATATGGCATTCCGGCCGGTATCCTGTATTCGGTGGGTCTGACCGAAACAGGCCGGAAGGGCTCGCTGCAGCCCTATGCCATGAACATCGAGGGCAAGGCTTTCTTCGAGGAAAGCCCCGAGGGTGTGCTGCAGCGCTTTCAGTCGGCGCGTGCGCAGGGCGCCAAGCTCATCGATCTCGGCTGCATGCAGATCAATTATCACTTCCATGGAGAGCACTTTGCCTCGCCGGCCGAGATGCTCGATCCGCGCAAGAATGTCGAATATGCGGCCCGCTTCCTGGCGGATCTGCATGCGCGCCACGAGACCTGGACGATGGCCGTCGCGCGGTATCACGCTGGCCCGAACAACGACCCCGCGCAGAAAAAATACGTCTGCCGGGTGATCGCAAACCTGGTTGCAACGGGTTACGGCAAGTGGACGCCCAACGCCTCCCAGTTCTGTCAATAACACGCAATAATAGAATTTAAAGTGACTAATATGTCGTTTGGCACATTGTGTCCAGAATTTGGACAATTTGCGGCATCAACGGAATTTTAACGGAGCGTTAACTTTCTCCCCAAGAGATTTGTGCCATTTTGGGTCTGTACCCACTAAATCTAGCGCAAATCGGGACAGATCGGTTAATCAACTATTAATTCGCGCCACTCAGTTTCCATAGTTGTTCGTGATTCCCCCGATTCGTACCTCTAGGTCTACGAGGTGCCACATTGATTCGGAGGCGGACGAATGATCGTAGTGGTTGATGAAAGAGAACTTGTAAAAGACGGTTACACGTCGTTGTTCGGTCGGGAGGGCGTTCCTTCCACCGGCTTCGACCCGAAGGAATTCGGCGAGTGGGTGAACACGGCCGCGGCGGCCGACATCGAAGCGGTTGAAGCCTTCCTGATCGGCCAGGGCAACGAGACCCTGAACCTGCCGCGGGCGATCCGTGATCGCTCCCAGGCACCGGTGATTGCCGTCAGCGACAGCCCGTCGCTGGAAAACACGCTCGCCCTCTTCGACTGCGGCGTCGATGATGTCGTGCGCAAGCCGGTTCACCCCCGCGAGATCCTTGCGCGTGCGGCGGCCATCCGCCGGCGCCTGAAAGCCATCGTCAACTACACCGACGTCGGCTCCATCCGTGTCTTCTCGGACGGACGCGACCCAGAAATCAGCGGCGATGTCTTCCCGCTGCCGCGGCGCGAACGCCGTATCCTCGAATATTTGGTCGCCAATCGCGGCCGCCGTGTCTCCAAGACGCAGATCTTCAATGCGATCTACGGGATCTTCGACGAGGACGTCGAAGAGAACGTCGTGGAAAGCCACATCAGCAAGCTTCGCAAGAAGCTGCGCAAGAAGCTCGGCCACGACCCGATCGATTCCAAGCGCTTCCTTGGCTACTGCATCGACTGGGAGTAGGCGCATTTCCTCCTTCCGGACGGGGTGGCGGCCCCGTCCGGAAGGAGAACAGGTTCACGCAAGGCCCAAAACCTAATCTTGCGGAACAACAAAACGAGGATTGCGACATGAGCCTTTACGGGATGATGCACACCGGTAGCTCCGGGATGAACGCACAGGCAAACCGCCTTTCCGCCGTCGGCGAAAACATCGCAAACGCCAACACGGTCGGCTACAAGCGCGTGTCGACGGAATTCGCCACCATGCTGCTGCCGGCCACGACCGGCGCCTACAATTCCGGCGGCGTACAGACCTCGACGCGCTACTCCATTTCCGAGTCGGGTGCGACCAACTACACGACGTCGTCGACCGACATGGCGATCGACGGCAACGGTTTCTTCATCGCAACCGACCAGAACGGCAAGGAATTCCTGACCCGCGCCGGCGCTTTCACGCAGGACGAGAACGGCAACCTCGTCAACACCGCCGGCTACACGCTGATGGGTTATAAATATGTCGAAGGCCAGCCGCCGACCATGGTCGTCAACGGCTTTGACGGTCTGATGCCCATCAACCTGTCGACAAGCGGCCTTGCGGCGCAGGCCTCGACGAAGGGCGGCATGGGCGCCAACCTGCCGGCCAGCGCGGCCGTCGGTGACAGCTACAAGACTTCGCTCAGCGCCTTTGACAGCCAGGGCACCTCGCACCTGCTCGACTTCAACTACACCAAGACCGGTGCCAATGCGTGGTCGGTGGATGTCGTGGACCGCGATTCCGGCACCAGCATCGGCACGAAGGCCCTGACCTTTGCCGCCGACGGCTCGGTCTCCACGGTGCCGACGACCTTCACGACGACGGCGCTGGCCGTGCCGGCGACCGGTGCAACCCTGGAAGCCATCGAAATCGACCTGATCAAGACGACGCAGCTCGGTTACCCCTTCAACCCGGATGGCGGCTCGATCAACGGTAACGCTGCCGCCAAGGTCAAGGGCGTCAACATCGACCGGAACGGCATTCTCTACTTCACCTATGACAAGGGCGATCCGCGTCCGGTCTTCCGCGTTGCCATGGCGAACGTGCAGAGCCCGGACAAGCTCATCCCGCAGAGCGGCAACGTCTATTCGCAGGGTCCCAATTCCGGTGTCGTCGTGACCGGTTTTGCCGGCGAAGGCCTGTTCGGCAGCATCATTGCCGGTGCGGTCGAAACCTCCAACGTCGACATCGCGACCGAGTTGACGACCATGATCGAGGCACAGCGCAGCTACACCGCCAACTCCAAGGTCTTCCAGACCGGCTCCGACCTGCTGGACGTCCTCGTCAACCTGAAGCGCTAATTGGCTTAGGCCAGGGACGATCAACGTCATGACCCTCGCATCGACAATCCAGACGGCGCAGACCATCTTCGGCAATACTGCGACCCAGTCGGCCATTGTTGCCAAGAATATCCAGAATTCCGGCAATGCGGATTATGCGCGCCGTCTGGCGATGATGGGGATCGATGCCGACGGGCAGCGCTTTGTAACAATTCAGCGCGCCCAGAACAGTAACCTGTTCAAGCAGAACGTGACGAGCATTTCCGAGGAGGCGGGCCAGGAGCGCCTGCTTTCCGGCTTGCAGCAGTTGCAGTCGATGCTTGGTGGCGACGGCTACAAGAATTCGCCGTCGCACTATATGTCGGTGCTGCGCGACAGCCTTCAGGCCTACGCCGCATCGCCCAACAACAACACCATGGCCTCGACGGCGGCCAGCAATGCGCGTGATCTGGCCAACTCGCTGAACACGACGACGCTGTCCGTGCAGGAAATGCGGGCCCAGGTCGACAAGGAAATTTCCGAGCAGGTCCTTCAGCTCAACCAGATGCTGAAGAAGTTCGGCGAGGCCAACGACCAGATCATCACCTTTACGGCGACCGGCAAGGACGCCAGCGACGCCCTCGACCGGCGCGATGCGTTGCTCAAGCAGATCGCGTCGATCACCGGCATCCAGGCGGTGACCCGCAACAACAACGACATGGTTCTGTACAACACCGACGGAACCGTCCTGTTCGAAAACAGCGCGCGCGCGGTCACCTTCGTGCCGAAGGGCACCTTTGACGCGAGCACGACCGGCAACGAGGTCTTCGTCGACGGTATCGCGATGAAGGCCGGCACGGGCGGCAACACGACGGGGCAGGGCACGCTGGCGATCCTGCTGCAACTGCGCGACGATGTAGCGCCCACCATGCAGGCGCAGCTCGACGAAATCGCCCGCGGGCTCATCAATATCTTCCGCGAAACCGATCAGACGGCCACCGCCCAGCCCGACCTTGCCGGTCTCTTTACCTGGGACGGCGGACCGACGCTGCCATCGGCAACGACGCTTGTCCCGGGCATTGCCGGAACGATCAAGGTGGCCGATGCCGTCATCGCCAAGCCGACGCTTCTGCGCGACGGCGGCATCAATGGCGGCGACTACAGCCCCAATGATCCGACCGGAACGTCCCCGATTTCCGTCGGCTACTCCAAGGTTCTCGACGACTATCTCGTCGACATGAGCACCGACCGCTCCTTCGATGTGAGCGCTGGCATCGTCGGTAAGGCGACGATCATTTCCTATGGCGCCGCGTCGATCGGCTGGCTGGAAGAGGTGCGCAGCGCCGCGAAGAATGCCAGCGAGACCAAGTCGGCGATGCGCTCGCAGACCGACCAGGCCCTTGCCAATGCCACCGGCGTCAGCCTCGATGAGGAACTGTCGCTGATGCTGGATCTCGAACAGTCCTACAAGGCCTCGGCCAAGCTTCTGAGCACGGTCAGCGAAATGCTGCGCACCCTGCTCGACTCGGTGAGGTAACGCGCCATGAAAACATCCTTCGTTTCGACGCTCGCCGGCCAGAATGCGATGCGCACCACGATCAACCGGGCCCAGGAAGAGCTGCGCAAGCTCCAGGGAGAGGTCACGACCGGCAAGCGCGACGACGCGGGCGTGTCGCTCGGATCCGGCACCTCGCAGGTGGTCAACCTGACGGCCGAGATCGAGCGCCTCAACAGCCTGAAGGAAACCAACACGGTTGTCAGCCAGCGTCTGTCCGCTTCCCAGGTGGCGCTCGACAGCATGCGCAAGGCCGGCGAGAAGATCAACACGGTGCTGCTCTCCGTGCTTGGCTCGGACGACAAGACCAATCTCTCCATCGCCAAGACCGATCTCGTTTCGTCCTTCCAGACGTTCCTCGGCGCCGCCAACACGCGCGCCTTCAACGGCGAGTATCTGATGGCCGGTATCAACACCGATGCCCAGCCGCTGAAGGATTACGAGCCCGGCTCGCCCGCCAAGGCGACGTTCGACAATGCCAAGGCCACGTTCATGGCCGGCCGCGGTTATACGTCGATGGATCAGTTCACCGTCGCCGACATGGACGACTTCGTGAAGAACACGCTGGAGCCGCTCTATACCGGCAACCAGTGGACCACGGACTGGTCGTCGGCCTCCGACCAGAACATCCAGAGCCGCATCACCGCCAACGAGGTCGTGCAAAGCTCGTCCAATGCCAATTCGACAGGCGTGCGCATGTTCGCCCTCGCCTCCGTCATCGGGATGGAACTGCTGGATTCCGGCATTACGCCGCAAGTCCGCGCCAGCCTGAACGTGACGGTGCAGAACTACGCCCAGCAGAGTATCGCGGGCCTTATCCGCGAGGCGAGCGTGCTCGGCGTGTCGCAAAACAGGGTGGAGAACGCCAACACGTCTCTGCAACTGCAGACCAACCTTGTGGAAACGCACCTCAACGATCTCGTGGATGTCGATCCCTACGAAGCATCCACGCGCATGAACACGCTGCTGACGCAGATCCAGACCTCGTACACGCTCACCTCGCGCATACAACAGATGAGTCTGATAAACTTCCTCAAATGACCGAGGGACCGAAGACAACATGAAGGATGTCTGAATGTACCAGTTTTCCTACGCCGAGATCATGGAGGACGGCGTCGCGGATTCCAAGGACCGCGAAAGGCAGGTTCTCGATCGCTCGCTCGCGCTTCTCGAAGCGGCCAAGCAGCAGCGCGGCTATTCGCGGGAGGCGATCGAAGCGATCTACTTCACGCGTCGTGTCTGGATCCGGTTCATCGAGGATCTCCGGTCTCCGGAAAACCAGTTGAACGACGAACTGCGCGCCAACCTCATTTCCATTGCCATCTGGATTCTCAATGAAACCGAGAAGATCCGGAAAAGGGAATCGATGAATTTCCAGGGCATTATCGATATCACCACCATCATCAAGGATGGCCTCAAATGAAGAGCACACTGCGTATCTCACTGAAGTCCGGCGAACGTATCTTCGTCAACGGTGCGGTGCTGCGCGTCGATCGCAAGGTGGCCATCGAGTTTCTGAACGACGTGACCTTCCTTTTGGAAAACCACGTTCTTCAGCCGGAAGACGCCACCACGCCGCTGAAGCAGCTCTATTTCATCGCCCAGATGATCCTCATCAATCCGGAAGGGGCCGAGCAGTCCACCCTCATGTTCCGCAAGTCGGTCGTGATGCTGCTGAACTGCTTCCGCAACGATGAGGTTCTGGCCGAGCTGAAGCGCATCGACGCTCTCGTCTCGCAGGGCCGCGCCTTCGACGCGCTGAAGGCCATCCGCGGCCTTTACCCGATCGAGGACCGCATCCTCAACAGCGAGGAAATGCCGGCGGCCACGATCGAACAGATCCGCAAGGAAATTGCCCCATGGCGGTAACCCCGATCGACACGACGATCCCCCAGAAAGTCAACAGCGCCACGGCGTCTGAAAAGGCGTCCAAGGCGGCGAGCGTCAATTACGACAGCTTCCTGAAGCTGCTGATCGCCCAGATGAAGAACCAGGATCCGACCGATCCGATGAAGGCTTCCGAACAGATCGCCCAGCTGGCGACCTTCTCGCAGGTCGAACAGTCGATCAAGACCAACACCAACCTCGAGGCCATTCTCCAGAGCAACGCGCTCGGTCAGGCCGACTCGGTCATCGGCCGTAAGGTGACGAGCGCCGACGGGCAGACGAGTGGTGTTGTGGAGCAGGTTGAGGTAACGTCTACGGGAATCACCGCGGTGCTCGCAGACGGATCGAAGATCGCGATCGGGCAGGGGGTGAAGATCGCCGCTGCCACGACCGGGACCAGCCAGGAATGAATGAAGCCGACGCGCTCGACATCGTCCAGAATGCCATCTGGACAGTGATGGTTGCATCCGGGCCCGCCGTGGGCGCGGCCATGGTCGTCGGGCTCGTCGTCGCGCTCATTCAGGCCCTGACCCAGATTCAGGAAATGACCCTGACCTTCGTGCCCAAGATCGTCGCCGTCATGGCGGCGGTTGCCATCTCCGCGCCCTTCATCGGCGCGCAGATCTCCATCTTCACGAACGTCGTCTTTTCGCGCATCCAGACGGGCTTTTAGGCCCCGCTGCGCACCAACTCCTTTTCAGCCACCCTCGCGCAAGCTTCGCCCGATAGTTTCGGCATGAACTGGGCGGCCCATGATCGGCCGCCGGATCTCATGAAGAGACGGACAGCGCCATGGCTCAACAAGCAGCACTGATCATCCCCAAGGTCGCGCCGAAGGGACGCGATATCGGCTTTGCGCTCGGTATCGTGATGATCCTGTCGATCCTGTTCCTGCCGATACCGCCGTTCCTCATCGACGTCGGCCTGGCATTCTCGATCACATTCTCGATCCTGATCCTCATGGTGGCGCTGTGGATCCAGAAGCCGCTGGAATTCTCGTCCTTCCCGACGATCCTGCTGATCTCGACCATGGTGCGGCTGGCGCTCAACATCGCCACGACGCGCGTCATTCTTTCCCACGGGCATCAGGGCCACGATGCCGCCGGCGGCGTGATTGCGGGCTTTGCAAGCCTCGTCATGTCCGGCGACTTCGTCATCGGTCTCATCGTCTTCCTGATCCTCATCACGGTGAACTTCATCGTCATCACCAAGGGCGCCACCCGCATCGCGGAAGTCGGCGCCCGCTTCACCCTCGATGCCATCCCCGGCAAGCAGATGTCGATCGACGCCGACCTTTCGGCCGGCATGATCGACGAAAAGGAAGCGCAGCGCCGGCGCCGGGAACTGGAAGAGGAAAGCTCCTTCTACGGCTCCATGGACGGTGCCTCGAAATTCGTACGCGGCGATGCCATTGCCGGCCTCCTTATCACCGCCATCAACGTCTTCGGCGGCATCATCATCGGCTTCTTCCGCCACGGCATGGACATCGGACAGGCGGCCGACGTTTTCGTCAAGCTCTCGGTCGGTGACGGTCTCGTCTCGCAGATCCCGGCCCTGATCATCTCGCTCGCCGCCGGCCTCCTGGTCTCGCGCGGCGGCAGCACGGGCTCCACCGACGAAGCGGTCATGAACCAGCTCGGCGGCTACCCCAAGGCCCTGATGGTCTCCGCCGGCCTCATCTCCCTGCTCGCCGTCATGCCCGGCCTGCCCTTCATTCCCTTCGCCATTCTCGGCGGCGCCCTTGGTTTCTTCGCCTGGGCCATCCCGCGCAAGCTGGCGGCACAGGCCGAGGAAAAGCGGGCCGAAGAAGCGGTCAAGGCCCAGCAGGTGCAGGAAACGGAGAAGGACTCGGTCAAGTCGGTGCTCAAGACGCCGGAAATCGAGCTGATGCTGGGCAAGCAGGTCTCGACCCGCCTGCTCGGCGCGCACCAGGAACTGGCCTTCCGCGTCGGCAAGATGCGCCGCAAGTTCGCCAGCCAGTACGGGCTCGTCGTTCCCGAGATCAAGGTCTCGGACGATATCTCGGTCCCGGACAAGGCCTACCATATCCGCATCCACGGCACGACGATCGCCTCGAACACGGTGCGCGTCGGTGAAGTCCTCGTCGTCACCGGTGGCGGCCGCAAGCCGAGCGTGCCGGGGGACGATATCCGCGAACCCGCGTTCGGCATGCCGGCGGTCTCCATTCTCGAGACGTTCACGGAGGACCTGAAGCGCGAAGGGTTCCATCCGATCGACAACGTCTCGGTGGTGCTGACCCATCTGTCCGAAGTCATCCGCAACAACCTGCCGCATCTTCTCTCCTACAAGGACGTCAAGATCCTCATCGACCGGCTGGATCCGGAATATCGCAAGCTCGCGGACGAGATCTGCTCCTCGCACATGTCCTATTCGGGCCTTCAGGCCGTGCTGAAGCTGCTGCTGGCCGAGCGCGTCTCCATCCGCAACCTGCACCTCATTCTCGAAGCGGTCGCCGAACTCGCCCCGCATGTGCGCAAGACCGAACAGATCGTCGAGCATGTGCGCGTGCGCATGTCGCAGCAGCTGTGCGGCGACCTCGCCGACAACGGCGTGCTGCGCGTGCTGCGCCTCGGCAACAAGTGGGACATGGTGTTCCATCAGGCGCTCAAGCGCGATGCCAAGGGCGAGATCGCGGAATTCGACATCGATCCGCGGCATCTGGAAGAGTTTTCCGAGCAGGCCAGCAAAGTCATCCGTGAACATCTCGATCGCGGCATGCCATTCGTGCTGGTATCCTCGCCCGAATCCCGCTCTTATGTGCGCATGATCGTCGAACGCCTTTTCGCCACCCTGCCGGTTCTCAGCCATGTCGAGCTCGCCAAGGGGCTCGAGATCAAGATCATCGGCTCCATCGCATGATCGCTGGTATCACCGATCCGCAGGGCATGATCCTGGCGCTCTTCGCCGCGTTCTGCCGGATCGGTGCCTGCCTGATGGTGATCCCGGGCTTTTCGACGGCCCGTGTTCCGGTCCAGGTTCGGCTTCTGACGGCCGTTGCCGTATCCATGGCCATCCTGCCGCTCATGTGGAGCGAGATCTATCCGAAGGTCTCCGTCGGCAACAGCGCCTATATCTACCTGATCGGCTCGGAGACCATCATCGGCGCGGCGATCGGCCTTGTCGCCCGCTTTTACTTCCTCGGGCTTCAGTTCGTCGGCACCGTCCTGTCGCTGATGATCGGCTTCACTGCCCCGCCCATGCAGGATGTCCTCGAAGATTCGACCGAAAACCAGCTGACCAACCTGATCACCTATGCCGGGCTGATCATGCTCTACATGCTGGATTTCCATCACATCATGTTCGAGGCGGTCGTACAGTCCTATACGGCACTGCCGATGTCGACCGGTTTCGATCCGCAGAACCTTCTGGTGTCGCTGACGAATTCGCTGTCGACCACCTTCCTGATCATGTTGAAGCTGTCGAGCCCCTTCATTCTCTACGGCATCCTCTTCAACACCGCGGTCGGCATGGTCAACAAGCTCGCGCCGGCCATTCCGATCGCCTTCATTTCCACGCCTTATCTCATTCTTGGCGGGCTGTTCCTGACCTATCTCGGAATTGCCGCCATGCTGCGCATTTTCGCCGACAGTTTTGCGCAGGTCATGCAGGCCATCTGAGCAAGCCGTCGCCCGAACCGGTGCGCCGAAAGACAGGAACCGTCATGCCGACAAAACGATCCGACAAGCTCAAGCGCCTCGTGGCCGTGCAGCGCCAGCTGGAGCAGATGGCCGAGCTCGATCTTGCCGACACGGCCCGCAGCCGCCGGGAGGTCTCCGAGACCATCGACATCGTGGCGGACGCCATGGGCTCTGCCCATCCCATGCACCGCCTGTTTTCCGGCCAATATGCCGTGCAGCTCGACCGTCTCGCCCAGAAGGACCAGATGCTGGCCAATATCCAGCAGGCCCACGAGACGCGCGTCATGCGCGAGCGGGCCAAGGGTGACCGGCTGGAGGAAAACATGCGCGACGCCCGCATGGCCGAAGACCGCGAAGAGACCGACACTGCGATCTACGATCTCGTCGATCAGTTCGTGCTGATCGCCCCGCCAGCTTCCGGTAAGCTTGGCGAGCAATAGTCTTCTCCAAGGCGGTCGGCATGATGCCGCGACCGATTTTCCAGACAGGATGCCGTCGACGATGAGCAGTTGACGGCGGGCGCATGGACAGCCCGCGGGCGCTTTTCCCGGTGAGGGACGAGCGAGGACGCGTGCGGCTGCCCGGCGGCGCGCCAAGGAGACGGAGCAGGATGGCGATCAATCCCCCCAGCGATATTGTCATGGACGTGATGCGCGCCGCGGACCCCGCCGGCATCGAGGAAGCCCAGGCAAAGCTCAAGGCAAACCGCGCCGCCTTCGAGGCGAACAGCCTTGCCGACAGCGGCAGCGGCTTTGCATCTGCCGTCACCATCCTCAACCGCGACAGCGTCAACGCCCAGCGTTCCGTTGAGGCCGAGAGCCAGAGCGACAAGGTCTCGCCCACCTATCGCAAGTTCGAAGCCATGGTGCTGCAGAATTTCATCAAATCCATGATGCCGTCCGACGATGAGAACGTCTATGGCCAGGGCCTTGCCGGCGACACGTGGAAGTCGATGATGGCCGAGCAGATCGGCGACGTCGTCGCAAAGTCCGGCGGGATCGGCATTGCCGCCAGCCTGATGCGCAAGGAAGGGCTTTCCTCGCCGGAGAACAATCACGGCCTCGTCAATGCCTCCAACGATGTCAGCAGCGTCAACCTTGCCGCCAGCATTGTCCAGGAACACCAGCGCAAGGCCGTGGCAGGCGTTCTGCCCGGCAACACCGACACCGCTGCCTGATCGCTCAGGGGCCGTCTCCATGGCGGCTTCGCCAGGGTAGCATCTTCGAATTGAACCGCCAGACCGAGCGCGTCCGATCGCGCAATGGCGCGGCAATCACAGCATGATTGGGAGCCATAAGATGGACGTAGACGTTTCGAGTGACCTCAGGATCCGCAATGTTCTGGGGCGCCTGGAGATGATCCTGGACAACGAAACCAGCCGCATCGGCGTCGATCCGACCTTCGACATCAAGACTTCGAACGCCCACAAGAGCCGCTGCCTCTACGAACTTTCCATGTTGCAGCGCAAGGCCAATCCGGCCGACCTGCCCAAGAGCTTCGAGGAGCGCACCCGTTCCATCCAGCGCAAGCTGGAAGACAATGCGATCCGCATCGAGGCGCATATGGAAGCCGTCCGCTCGGTCGTCGATATCCTCAAGACCGCCATGCACGACGCCGATGCCGACGGCATCTACACGCCCGAGCAGTTCCGCTACAGCGAGGCCGGATGATCAAGATCATACTCGTCGGCGTCTGGGTCTGCGCGGTCACGCTGGGCACGGTCTATTTCTCGGTGCAGTACGCCTCCGCGCCGACGACGCCGGATGACGGCAAGCCGCAGGTTGCCGCCGAGCATGTGCCGGGCGAACTCGTCACCATTCCGATGATCGCCGATGGCGCCATCAAGGGCTACTTCATCAACAGGCTCTCCTTCAATGCCGACAAGGAGAAGCTGAAGGAGATCAAGACGCCGCTGAAGGAAACGCTGACGAGCACGCTGTTCGATATCCTCGTCGGCTCCAAGATGATCGACATTCCCAACACCCGGAATTTCGAACTCGCCACTTTCAAGGCGGCGATCAAGGACGGGCTGAACAAGGAATTCGGAGACGAGGTGATCCTCGAAGTCTATGTCGAGCAGCTCGAATATCTCTCCAAGGAAGACGTGACGCGCCTGTCGACCAAGCAGGATGACAAGAAACAGCAAAAGCCTGTCACGGTCGTCGACAAGAATGGCGACACGGCCCATGACGCGCCGCCGGCCAAGGAAGCCAGCAGCGGTCACTGACCGGCCCTTCCTGAAATGCCGCAAGCGCCGCCCACCGGGCGGCGTTTGCCGTTCGGTGATCAGTTCTTCTCCGGATTGCGATATTGCTCGTTGATCAATCCGGCCTCCGCCATCAGCCGGCCGATGGCAACTTCCGCGTGGAAAAGCCCCGCCATTGCAAGGCCCGATCGGCGCCACAGGCGAAAACCGCGCAGCGGCGAAAGGGCAAGAAGTGCGAGCGACTTCAGGATCGTCTTTGTCCGTCCCGTGACGCTCGGGTCGGCGCGATGCTCCAGCATGGCGGAAAGCGCGCCCGTACGCAGGCTCCGCGCCCGGATCCAGGAACGCTCCGTACGCCGCAGCGGCACGGTCTCCGCCACCCATGCCTCCTTCGCCCAGGCAAATCGGAAGCCCTTCAGCTTCGCCCGGCGATAAAAATCGCTGTCGCCGCCGCCGGTGAAATTGAACAGCGTGTCGAGGAAGGGCCGCGGCATGGCATCGAGCACGGGCCGCGTGATCAGCACATTGCCGGAGGAGTAGAGGATCGGAACCGGTCCCGTCGTGTCATAATGGGGCATGAAGACGGGGTGGTGCTTGAAGGCAGGGTTGGCGCCGGCCTCGAAGACCGGCAGCTGCGGGCCGCCGACGAGCTCCGCCTTCGTGGCGGCCTGTACCGAAAGAAGACGGCTCAACCAGTCCGGTGCGGCCACCTCGTCATCATCGATCACGGCGATCGCCTGAAGCATCGGATAGGTGTCGAGCGCTGCCTGCCAGCCACCATTATAGGCATGGCAGTTGCCCCGATCCCGCGTGACGATGACGAGGCCGTTCGTCTCGTGGGCGGCGAAGAAATCGCGTGCCGCCACTGCGCCGGCCTGACCTTCCGCATCGTTTTCGATGACGACGACGGCAAAGGGCAGGGGGCTGCTCTGCGAGATCAGCGTACTGAGCGTTTTGACGAGGTGCTCGGGCCGGCGAAAGGTCGGCACGGTGATGACGACCCGGATCGCCTCCGGCAACTCCTGTCCGCAGCGGAAATAGACGGTGATGGGCTCGCCGGTCACGTAAACTTTTCCCCACTGCTCCAACACTCTGTTAACCGCACTAGACCAGATCTTCCTAAACAGATGCTGAACGGGTGAAATCGCTTTTGAATGAATAGCTTAAATGGCCTTTCAGTTTAGCCTGATAGGGTTCCTGCAATCACCTTTGAACGCAGGGTCCCATGCATCTGGTTTTCGTCACATCGCTGGTTCCGGTCGAAAACCCGTCCTCCGGATTCGATATCGCCAACCGCGCCGTCTATGAGGGGCTGGTCGCACTTGGGCACCAGGTCAGCGTCCTCGGCTTTGCGGGGCCCGCTGACAAGCCGCTGAAGCGCGGCGATGTCCATCTGCTCGGCCGGATCGAAGTCACCAACGCCCGGGTCGATGCCTGGCGCAGGGCAACCTGGCTGCTTGGCGCCTTCGCGGCCAATCTGCCGGTATCCGTCGCCAAGATGCGTGCGGTCGACGAGGCCGATCTTCGCGCCGCGATCGATGGACTCGGACCGATCGATGGCTTTGTGCTCAACTCCGTGCAATTGCCGGGCGCTTTCCTCAACCTTTTCCGCTCGACGCCGACACTCTATGTCGCCCACAATATCGAGGCCGCGACCGCTCGGGAAAATGCCGAGCGTGCGCAGGGCCGCCTCTCACGGGTCCTCTTCTCGCGCGAAAGCCGTCTTCTGGCGGGCATCGAGGCGCGGCTGACCCATGAGGCCTCGTGGGTCTTTACCTTCAGTGAAGGCGACAGGCTGGGCTTCGGCCCGGCGGTGGCAGCCAAATCCTGCGTCCTGCCGCTGGTGACGCGGTGGGAGGCGCCGGCCGATCTGCCCGCCGTCCCGGGCAGCGCCACCCATGATCTCGGCCTCATCGGCACCTGGAGCTGGGAAGCCAACCGCATCGGCCTGGACTGGTTTGTCGGCGAGGTCGTCCCGTTGCTGCCGCCGCATCTGACCATTGCCGTCGCCGGTGAAATCACGTCTCCGCCGAAGTCGGACCATCCGGGTCTCCGCTTTGTTGGCCGGGTTCCGGACGCCGATGCCTTTCTCGCCAGCACACGCCTCGTACCGCTCGTTGCCCGGGCCGGCAGCGGCGTGCAACTGAAAACCATCGAGACCTTCGAGCGCGGTCTTCCCTGTGTCGCGACGCCCGCCTCGGTGCGTGGCATCGAAACCCTGCCCGCGCTCTGCCGCGTTGCCGAAACGCCCGAGGCCTTCGCGGACACCATCATCGCCCTTCTCGGTGCGCCCGGTCTTGCCCCCGATGCCGATGCCGGCCGCCTGTTCCATGCCGAACAGAAGACCCGTCTTCAAGCCGCGCTTGCGACGGGCCTCTCCCATCTCGACCGCGTCGGCGTCTGCGCTCCGACGCTGACCCGCCCTTCTACGCCAAACACCCCCGCACCGGCTGCAGATTCGTCTTTCGCGCCGGTCGCCCGCCTTGGAGGCTATTGATCATGCAGTTCGCTCCAGACACCGCCATCCAAGCCTCGCAGCGCGATATTCTTGGCCTCAAGGTCTGTGACCTCGGCTGGGCCGATGCCCTGGCTTTCGCCGATGAGCTCCTGTCCCTGCCGATCGGCCAGACCGTGGTTTCGTTTCTTAACGCCAACAACGCCAACCTGATGATGAAGAACCCGGACTACCGGGTCATCCTCGATCGCCAGCTCGTCTTCCCGGACGGCTATGGCGTCGATATCGCCAGCTGGATAAGCCACGGCTCCATGTTCCCGGCCAATCTGAACGGCACGGACTTCGTGCCCGCGCTGCTGACCTATGTGTCGCGCCCGCTGAAGGTCGCGATGATTGGCGCCCGGCCGGAGGTGCTGGCCCGCGCCGCTGAAGCCTTCCGGCGCCACGCGCCCTGGCATATGTTCGTGCCGGTGTCCGACGGCTTCTTCGCCGAAGAGGAATCCGATGCGATCATGGCACGGGTGCGCGATCTGAAGCCGGATCTGCTGCTCGTTGCCATGGGCAGCCCCAAGCAGGAAAAGTGGGTGGACACCTATGTCGGTCCCGGTCATGCGCGACTGGTCATGACGGTCGGCGCACTCTTCGACTTCGTCGGCGGCCAATTCCCGCGCGCGCCGGCCATGGTGCGCCGCCTGCGCCTCGAATGGCTTTACCGCCTCGCCCAGGAGCCGAGCCGCCTGTGGCGCCGCTACCTGCTCGGAAATCCGGTTTTCCTGTTGCATGCGATCAGGCATAAGGTGCTGGGCGGCGAGTTGCCGCGCACCGGTGCAATGGTACAATCGCCGGCACCGGGTGCGTCGCCGCGCGGCAAGGACACGGCCACGTCGTCCACGACCGTGCAGTCGCCGAACTGAGACGCGTCGGACGCTTTTGCTGACAGGACGCCGCGCTGCCCTGACGACCCGGATGAGGATGGATCATTTCCGATGGCGCTTATTCGAACAGCCCCTGTCACAGCGCCTGTCACCGCGCTTGTCACCGCTTCCTATTCGCGGGATTTCGAGCGCTGCCGCCTGCTGTGCGAGAGCATCGACCGACACATGCAGGGCGCGTGGGTCCACTATCTTCTGGTCGCGCCCTTCGACGTCGCTCTCTTCCGGCAGTTGGAAGGACCGCGTCGCCGCGTCATCGACGAGCGCGAAATCCTGCCATTCTGGTTGCGGGCAGTGTCCGATCCCTTCTCCGGCGGCGGACGCAAGATGTGGCTCAGCCCCTTTTCCCTGCCCCTGCGCGGCTGGCATGTGCAGCAATTGCGCCGCCTTGGTCTTGCGCGGCTGATCGAGGAACCCGCCATGCTGGCGCTCGATTCCGACGTGGTGCTCCTGCGCCCCTTCGATCCCGCCGCCCTGTGGCAGGAGGATCGCCTGCGCTTCTACCGCAAGGATCTGGCGATCACGCAGGCGGCGCGGTCAAACCACCTGGCCTGGCTTTCCCATTCCGATAGCCTCCTTGGCATCGGCCCCTACCGCTTGCCGACCCACGACTACGTCAACACCATGATTGCCTGGCGCACCGACACCGGTCGCGCGCTTCTGGATCATATGGAGACCCGCAGCGGCCGCCACTGGGTCCGGGCCATGACGGCCAGCCGCGCCTTTTCGGAATGCATCATCTACGGCCGTTTCGTCGATGAAGTTCTCGGCGGCGACGGCCATGCGCCGAACCCGCGTCCTCTCTGCCACGTTCTATGGCAAGCCGGGGACTACCCCGCCGGCCGCGAGGGCCTGCGCCGTTTTCTTTCCGAGCTTCAACCGGATCAATATGCTGTCGGCATCCAGTCCTTCCTGGCCCATGAGCCGGGCGAGATCGAAGCGCTGCTGCGCGAAGCGGCGTGATCGAAAAGGACGGCCGGTCAGATGACCCGCCGTACCGGATGGCGCAGGGCGGTGTAGGTCAGCGCGAAGGAGAGGGCGTAGACCACGGCATAAAGGCCGTTCAAGGCCGGTGCCCAGGTGTTGACCTCCGTTGAGGCCACCAGCAGCAACGCCAGAAGCCCGATCTTGGCGCCGCCAGCAAAGACGAGGTTGATCGCCCGCCGCGCCGTGCGTCCTGTCGCGTAAAGCAGTTCCGACTGGTATTCCACCAGATTGCGGAAGGCGGGGACGAGCAGGATCAGCGCGATATAGGGCGAGGCTTCCGCCACATTGCGCCCGAGCCCGGACGGGAAGATGTGGAGATAGATGGCCATGCTGGCGATCGCCGCCAGCGAGACGGCGAAGACACCGGCCTCGATGAGCAGCCGGGTGCGCCAACTGGCAATCGTCTGCGGCGCGCGCATGATGCGCTGGACCAGAAGCGTATTGAAGGAGCGCACCGGCAGCGCCGTGAGGTCGGCAAGCCGCATCATGATGGCGTAGAGGCCGGAAACGGCAGGACCGCCCACCGCAAGAACGACGATCTTGTCGAATTCCGACTGCACGTAGAATAGCACTTCAGCACCGGCCACCGTGACGGAATCGGCCCAGCGCCTAAGGTAAAGGCGCGGCTGCCAGCGAAGCCGCACGCGCGGATAAAAGACCAGGATGCCGATCGCGAGGCTTGCCGCATTGGCCACGAGATAGTGGACCGACCAGCCGGCAAGATCGGGCGTTGCCGACAGGCTGAAGGCCAGCGCCGCAAGCGTGCGTAGCGCCGTTCCGATGATGACGAGCCATGCGCCGGCGCCGAAGCGGCCGAGGCCGTTCAGTACGATCACCACCGTCTCGAAACCACGCCAGAACACCACCTCCGACAGCATGAAGGTCGCAAAAACCGTTGCCGTCATGTCGCTAGCGAAGGTGAAGTGGAAAATCAGCGCGCCGAAGGGCACCAGCAGCGGTAGCGAGACGGCGGCGCCGGCCAGGAAGCCGAGCGTATAGGTGCCGATCAGGTGCGGTTTGACGGTCGCCACGCGGTAAAGTGGGGACATGAAGCCGAAGGCGAGCCCCCGCGACAGGATGATGCCGGCCGCAGACGCGGTGGCAAACAGACCGAACTGATCGATGCTCAGCGTATTGGCGACGCAGATGAAATAGACGAGCGACAGCACGAGCCGGCCCGCTGATCCGCCGGTCATCGACACATAGGCCCGGATCAGGCTCCGGTTGCGCGCATAGGCGGTTTGCAGGAAGGACAGCATGGGAGACCGGTTTGAACTTTGTCCCTCTCTTACGCCTCAAAGCTTAACGCGCTCTAATACCAGAGATCACTAACGGACGATGAGCCGGTCGCTTTTGTTGCGCGTATCTTCGAAGGCCACCGATTAACGGTTTGTTTGCCATAAAAATCTACAGTGTGTTCACGAGTTGCCGGATTTGCCGGCACATGGGTGTGTGAATGGTCAACTTGCCGCCGAAGAGGACGAAGCCGCCAGGCGGTTCGCTGCTGGATGCCGTGGGCTCGCAAAGCCCCGAGGCGGACGCACGCACGCCTTCACTGCTGGATGCCGCTTTCCGTCCGAAGCGCACGCCCCGGATCGACGTCGAGGCCTATGCCTTGAACTCCCGCCGGGATGCTCGTGCCGAAAGCCCTGTGGTGGCGGAGCCGTCAAGGCCGCGCCACCGGGAGGACCCTGCCGCGCATCCGGCTGCCCATGGCGAGCAGGTCCGCCTTCGCCGCGCGCAGCACGAAGACGTCTCTGATCGAGATCATCACGAAATTGAGCCGCGTCCCTCGCTTCTTGGCCGCCTGGCCGCGCGTTTTTCCCCGGTTTCGCGGGGCCATGCACGCGACCATCGTCACGACGGGCCGTGGCCCGACGCGAACGGCGAGCGCCGCGCTGGCCCCGAACGCCGTGATCGCGTGACGGCATCCCACGTCGGTGAAGAGGCTCCATCCGTCGCATCCGCTGCGCCGCTCGCGGACAAGCCTCTTGTCGACCTCAGGGTCGTTATCGGCTCGGTCTGGACGCTGCGCTATGCGATTGTCGCCACGACCGTGCTCGGCGCCGTTGCCGGCGTGATGCTGGCCCTTGCCACTCCCAGCAAATACGTGGCGACCAGCAAGCTCTATGTCGATCCGCGCGAAATGCGCCTGACCGATTCCGACCTGTCCAAGCAGAGTCTTGCCACCGAAGGTATTCTCGCCCTTGTCGACAGCCAGCTTGAAGTGCTGCGCTCGCGCGGCGTCCTTGAAAAGGTCGTGACGGATCTTGGCCTTGAGCGCGATCCGGAGTTCGGCGCCGCGAGCGGCGGCTTCCTCAGCCGTCTCACGGGGCAGCCGGCGGCTGGTTCCGGCGGCAGTACAGTTGCAGCGCGCAGCCTTGATGCGCTCGCCGAAGCCATTGCGGTCGGCCGCGACCCCAAGACCTTCATCATCACCCTCGATGTCACCAGCCGCGATCCGGCAAAGTCCGCCCTGATCGCCAATCGTCTCGTGGATGCGTTCCTCGCCGAGGAGCAGTCGGCGCAATCAGCCTTCTATCGCCGCACCACCGAAGCGCTGGACTCGCGTCTGGAGGAACTGCGCAAGGAACTGGATGTGGCTGAAAATGCCGTTGAGGACTTCAAGGCCAACAACGACATCGTCGGCGCCAATGGCCAGCTGATCTCGGAAAAGGAACTTTCGTCGCTGAACGATCAGGTCTCGGCCACCCGCAGCCGCATCGCGGAAGCGAAGGCCAAGGTCGATGTCGCAAGCCGGGTCAGCCCCAATGCCGTCATCGGCGGCAATTTTCCCGAAGAGGTCAATTCGCTGACGATGACCGAGCTGCGTAAGCAATATGCGACGGCCAAGACGGAGCTCGGGGCGCTGGAAGCCAATCTCGGCCCGCGCCATCCCCAGCGCCTTGCCGCGGCCCAGTCGGTGGAAACCGCGCGCAACGAGATTGCCAACGAGCTGAACCGCATCGCGGCCAATGCCCGCGCCGAACTTGCCCGTGCCGAGCAGGCCGAGCGTGACTTGGTCAACCAGCTCAACACCCAGAAGACCCGTCAGATCACCGCCTCCTCCTCCTATGTGGAGTTGCGCGACCTCGAGCGCACAGCGAACGCCACCCGCGCCATCTATGAAAGTTTCCTGAAGCGGGCCCGCGAGACGAGCGAGGAGCAGAAGCTCTCCGACCGCAACATCCGCGTTATCTCCAAGGCCGAGCCGCCCCTGCAGCCGGTCGGTCCGTCCCGCAAGCTGATCGCCATTGCCGGCGTCATCGGTGGCCTGTTCCTCGGCCTCGGCCTCGCCGTGCTCTTCGGCATCGTCACCTCGCTGCGACCGCTCTTCGATCCGACCTCGACGGGACGCAACCTGCGCCGGACGGATCGTGGCGACGGCGGAACGCCTGATCGCGCCGACCGCCAGCCGCCGCGCGCGCAGCACCGCCAGCCCCCGTCACGGCCGGCCTATGCCACTGCCGATGATGCGTTGCGAGCCGCTCCGGAGGCCGACGCCTATCGCGGTTCGCCCGTTCAGGATCATGCGCGCCGGCAAGCGTCGCAGCAGGATGGCCGTACCGCGCGCTCCCCGGAGCGAGCCGCAGAGCGCTATGTCGGCTACGATGAAGGTCCGATGCTCTCCCCACGCGGCCATGGCCGCCCTGCTGCCACGGCCGGCGCGTCCCAGGATGCCGTCGAGGCACTGCTGACGGCGCGGCGCATGATGGAGGACGAGCGTCGCCGCGACGAAGCGCCGCCTGCATCGCGCACCAGCCCGCGCCCTGCCCAGCCGATCGACACCGTCGAGGATGATCTGCGCGCGCTGCGTCACCGCGTCGAGGCCTATGTGCGCCGGCAAGCCGGTAGGGGCCGCTAACCGTCCATCCTGTGGCAGCCCTCGACGCTGATCCGCATTCTTCCCCCCCACGCCAGCGGTTCGCGCTTGCATTTGTCGGCTCTGGACAGCATAGGGCGCAGAGAGGCCATCCTGCCCGCCTTGCCGGGCTAGAGTGCGGTCTCGGATTTAGGAGCGGAACGGGGAGAAGTGTTATGGCCACCCTCATCGATGGAAAGACGGTTGCGCAATCGGTCACTGGTGCGGTCAAGGCGGCGGCTGAAACCCTCCAGGCGGAAACCGGCGTGCAGACAGGACTCGCCGTCATCATCGTCGGTGACGACCCGGCCAGCCATGCCTATGTCGGCGCGAAAAGCCGGATGGCCAAGGAGTGCGGCTTCAAGTCGATCCAGCATACGTTGCCGGAAGGGACCTCGCAGGAAGACCTCGCAAAGCTGGTCGAAACGCTGAATGCCGATCCTTCCATCCACGGCATTCTTGTGCAGTTGCCCCTGCCGAAACACCTGAAGTCCGATCCGATCATCCAGTCCATCCTGCCGGAAAAGGACGTGGACGGCCTGCATGTCGTCAATGCCGGCAAGGTCGCAACAGGCGATCTCGATGGCGGTCTCGTCTCCTGCACCCCGGCCGGCGCCATGGTCTTCGTGCGCCGCACCCATGGCGAGGACCTGTCGGGCCTCAACGCCGTCGTCATCGGCCGATCCAACCTCTTCGGCAAGCCGATGTCGGCCCTGCTGCTCGCCGCCAACGCGACCGTCACGACCGCCCATTCCCGCACGAAAGATCTGGCTGCCGTCTGCCGCAACGCGGATATTCTCGTCGCCGCCGTCGGCCGTCCCGAGATGGTGAAAGCCGACTGGGTCAAGCCCGGCGCCACCGTCATCGACGTCGGCATCAACCGCGTGCCGGCCCCGGAAAAGGGCGAGGGCAAGTTCCGCCTGGTGGGCGATGTCGCCTTTGCAGAATGCGAAAAGGTCGCGGGCGTAATCACGCCGGTGCCGGGCGGCGTCGGCCCCATGACCATCGCCATGCTGATGGCCAACACGGTCATCGCCGCCTATCGCAAGGCCGGTCTCACGCCGCCGAAATTCTGATCGCGCCGGGCAGGGGCGGGCAGGGGGCGTAAGCGACGCTGCCGTCTCCTCAACCCGCCGCTGTCCCTGTCATGCGCTGCGGACCGGTCTCGCACAGCGGGCCGGTGCCGCGCCCGTCGAGGCGCGGACGATCAGTTCCGTCTTCCACAATTCCTGGATCGGTGTTTTCTGCTGGCGGGAAACCGAACCGATGAGATGTTGCGCGACGCGCGTGCCGGCTGCCCGCAGGGACGAGCGCGTCGTCGTCAGGGGCACGGTGAAGTTTTCGGGCTTCAGCATCGGCAGCACGTCGTCATGGGCAATCAGCGAAATGTCGCGGCCGAGCACGAGTCCCGCCTGGTTGATGGCGCGCACGGCCCCGAGCGCCAGCACCGTACTGGAACAGAGTACCGCCGTTGGCGGGCGGTCCGCCGAAAGAAACCGCTGCATGGCGCGATAGCCGTGCTCGTCGGTCATCGGCGACTGTTCCTGAAGCGCCGGATCGAGCAAGATGCCGGCTTCGCCAAGGGCCCGCTCCATTCCCTTCTTGCGGCGGATGGCGAAGGTCAGGTCGCAAGGCCCGTTGATCAGGGCAAAATCGCGATGCCCAAGCTGCAGCAGCAGGCGCGTCGCGTCGTAGAACGCGCCGGTATTGTCGATATCGATATAGGGGTAGTCGCGCGCCCCGCCGATGGCCCGGCCATGGACGATGAAGGGAATGGAGAGCGACTTCAGGATGTCGATGCGCGGATCCTGCGCCCGCATGTAGGCGATGAAGAGGGCATCGACATTGCCGCTGGCGGCCAGCCGGCGGAAGGTCGCCTCTTCCTCGGCGGGTACCGCCGGATTGATGACAAAGTGAAAGTCGTGACGCACGGCTTCCTCGGCAAGGCCCGCCAGGAATTCGCCGAAGTGGATGTCGCTGTCCATCCCCGCCGCAATCGGCATCACGAGGCCGATCGAATAGGCTCGTCCGGTCGCCAACCGCTGGGCGGCGCGGTTCGGCCGGTAACCCGTTTCGCGCACGGCGGCCAGCACACGCTTGCGCGTCTCCGCATTCACCTCGGGATAGCCGTTCAATGCCCGACTGACCGTGGTCTGCGAAAGGCCGAGCAATGCGGAAAGCTGCCGCAGATTTACCGCCATATCTGACCGCCCTCCCAAAGCGCTTTGATTTTCCACCCAGTTCAGCCGCAATCCGGGCATGGGTGGAAGATGTAGCACCGCCGCCATTGAAAGCGAAAGCAAAATTCACGCTGTTGCATCGCGGAAAATTCGCCGCAGGGCAGCATTTCATCACGTCTGTGTCCAAATTTTCGAAAGCTCTTGACTCCCCTTCGGCCTTGATGATTTGTAGAGGCAACCAAAGCGCTTTGAAAATGGGGCGCTGACGGTGGGAGATCATGGGGTCTGTCCGGCGGTGCCGGAAGCTTTTCGGGAGGAAGACATGAAGAAAGCATTCCTGATGGGAGTGGCTGCGTTCGCGCTGTGCGCCGGTATCGCGCAGGCGCAGGAACTGAAGTTCAAGCCGGGCGAGGATGCGCGGTTTACCTGGTCGAGCTACGAGGATTTCAAGAAGGCGCATGGCGACCTCAAGGGCCAGAAGCTGACGATCTTCGGCCCCTGGCGCGGTGAGGACGAGGCGCTCGTCAGGTCGATGCTCGCCTATTTCACGGACGCCACGGGCGTCGAGGTCAGCTACTCCTCCTCTGAAAACTACGAGCAGCAGATCGTCATTGACACCCAGGCCGGAAGCCCGCCGGATATCGCGGTTCTCCCGCAGCCGGGTCTTTTTGCCGACCTCGCCTCCAAGGGCTTCCTCGTCTCGCTTGGCGACGACACCGGCAAGTGGATCGAGGACAACTATGCGGCCGGCCCCAGCTGGCGCAAGCTCGGCACCTACAAGGGCAAGGATGGCGCTGAGCAGTTCTTTGCCTTCCCCTACAAGGCCGACCTGAAGTCGCTCGTCTGGTATTCGCCCGAAAACTTCGAGGATGCCGGCTACGAAGTCCCGAAGACCATGGAAGAGCTGAAGTCGCTGACCGAAAAGATCGCGGCCGATGGCGAAAAGCCCTGGTGCATTGGTCTGGGTTCGGGCGGCGCCACCGGCTGGCCGGCGACCGACTGGGTCGAGGACATGATGCTGCGCACGCAGTCGCCGGAAACCTACGACAAATGGGTGACCAACGAGATCAAGTTCGACGATCCCGCCGTCACCGGGGCCATCGACGAGTTCGGCTGGTTTGCACGCAACGATGCCTTCGTGGATGGCGGTGCGGCGGCCGTTGCCTCCACCGACTTCCGCGACAGCCCGAAGGGTCTCTTCGCCTCGCCGCCGAAGTGCTACATGCACCGTCAGGCGTCCTTCATCCCCTCCTTCTTCCCGGAAGGGACGAAGCTTGGCCAGGACGCAGACTTCTTCTACCTGCCGCCCTACGCCTCCAAGCCGGAGCTCGGCAGCCCTGTGCTCGGTGCCGGCACGCTCGTCGCCATGACGAAGGACACGGCTCCGGCCCGCGCCTTCATCGCCTGGCTGCAGACGCCGATCGCCCATGAGGTCTGGATGGCGCAGTCCGGCTTCCTGACGCCCTTCAAGGCGGCCAATCCGGACGCCTATTCCAACGATCCCTCCAAGAAGATGGGCTCGATCCTGACCAGCGCCACGACCTTCCGTTTCGACGGTTCGGACCTGATGCCGGGCAAGATCGGCGCCGGCGCCTTCTGGACCGGCATGGTCGACTATGCCGGCGGCAAGTCCTCGGCTGATGTCGGGACCGAAATCCAGCGCGCCTGGGATGCGATCAAGTAAGGCACGTCACCTGAAGCCGTGTTCATCCGGGGGAGCTTTGCCTTTCCCCCGGATGGATCTGCCGGCCTTGCTGCCGGCGTAGGACTGCTTGTCGATATCGGCGACCGAAGACACAAGGCGCAAAGCCCGTTCGGTCCCACCTGGGGGAGGGCCAATCATGCAGCAATTGTTCGTTGCCATCGCGACCATGGTCGCCGGCGTTCTGGGGTGCGCTGCCTATTTCTGGGGCACCAACTTCATCCTCGATCGCATCTTTCCGTCGAATGGGCCGAGCGCCGTCGCCGCCTCGCGCAATCTGCGCATCGCCAACTCCATCCGCCCCTGGCTCTTCCTCGCGCCGGCCATCTTTGCGCTTGGTATATACCTCGTCTATCCCGTCATCGAATCCGTCTGGCTGAGCTTCCACGACAGGTCCGGCAACACGTTCGTCGGTGTTTCCAACTATGTCTGGCTGATCAATGACGGCGAATTCCGCCAATCGATCTTCAACAATTTTCTCTGGCTGCTGGTCGTGCCCGCCGCCGCCACCTTCTTCGGCCTGATCATCGCGGCACTGACCGACCGGATCTGGTGGGGCAATATCGCCAAGACGCTGATCTTCATGCCGATGGCGATCTCCTTCGTCGGCGCCGCCGTCATCTGGAAGTTCATCTACGACTATCGCGCCGCCGGCCAAGAGCAGATCGGTCTCCTGAACGCCATCGTGGTCTATTTCGGCGGCGATCCGCAGGCCTGGATCACGCTGCCCTTCTGGAACAACTTCTTCCTGATGGTCATCCTCATCTGGATCCAGACAGGGTTTGCCATGGTCATCCTCTCCGCTGCCCTGCGCGGCATCCCGGAAGAGACGATCGAAGCCGCCGTGATCGATGGCGCCAATGGCTGGCAGATCTTCTTCAAGATCATGGTTCCGCAGATCTGGGGCACCATCGCCGTCGTCTGGACGACGATCACCATTCTCGTGCTCAAGGTCTTCGACATCGTGCTCGCCATGACCAACGGCCAGTGGCAGAGCCAGGTGCTCGCCAACCTCATGTTCGACTGGATGTTCCGCGGTGGCGGCGACTTCGGGCGCGGCGCGACGATTGCCGTTATCATCATGCTGCTCGTCGTTCCCATCATGGTCTGGAATATTCGCAATGCACGCCGCGAGATGGGAGGTCACTGAGATGATCGGTTCGAAGCGCTCTCCACTCGCCTGGGCCGTGCACCTGTCCGTCGCCCTGCTCGTTATCCTCTGGACCCTGCCGACCGCAGGCCTCCTGATCTCCTCGCTCCGCGACAAGGATCAGCTTGCCGTGTCCGGCTGGTGGACAGCCCTGTCCACCTCCTCGCAGAACCGTCAGGCCCGCGCCGCAGGGCCGGACACGCAACGTGAGGAAAACGGCCAGTTCGTCATCTCCGGCAATGTGCTCGAGGGGCAGTCCGGCATCGTCTCGGCCTTCGGCTTCAACAGCCGCGAGCCGGCCGCCTTCGAGCCCGGTGCCACCGCGACCATGAACGACGGCGAACAGCTCACCGTTCAGGAAAACGGCGACTACACCATCGTCTCTCCGACCAAGATGGAAGGATCGCGCGGCCAGCGCATCTTCTACACAGCCTCCGTGCCGCCGCGTTTCACTTTCGACAATTACCGCGAGGTGCTGAATGCCGAGGGCATCGGCCAGTCCTTCATCAACTCGCTGACCGTCGCCATCCCCGCCACCATCATCCCGATCCTCGTGGCGGCCTTCGCGGCCTATGCGCTGGCCTGGATGCCGTTTCCGGGGCGCGCGCTGCTGATTGCCATCGTCGTCGGCCTGCTCGTCGTTCCCCTGCAGATGTCGCTCATCCCGCTTCTGAAGCTCTATAACGGCGTCGGCGCCTTCCTCGGCGTTCCCGCCAAGACCTATGTCGGGATCTGGCTTGCGCATATGGGTTTCGGCCTGCCGCTCGCCATTTATCTCCTGCGCAACTACATGGCCGGCCTGCCGCGCGAAATCATGGAGTCGGCCCGCGTCGATGGCGCCAGCGACTTCGAAATCTTCGTCAAGATCATCCTGCCGCTGTCCTTCCCGGCACTCGCCTCCTTCGCGATCTTCCAGTTCCTGTGGACCTGGAATGACCTGCTCGTCGCCATGGTCTTCCTCGGCACGGGCAACAACGAGCTGGTTCTGACGGGGCGGCTCGTCAACCTGCTCGGCTCGCGCGGCGGTAACTGGGAAATCCTGACGGCTTCCGCTTTCATCACCATCATCGTGCCCCTGATCGTGTTCTTCAGCCTGCAGCGCTACCTCGTGCGCGGTCTGCTCGCTGGCTCCGTCAAGGGCGGCTGACCCACACAACAAGGACGCAAAGACATCCATGAGCATGACCGAGGCAAACGGCTCGATCCTGACCCCCGACCGCGACTGGTGGCGGGGGGCGGTGATCTATCAGATCTATCCGCGCTCCTATCAGGACAGCAACGACGACGGCATTGGCGATCTCGCCGGCATCACCCGCCGGCTGCCCTACGTCGCCTCGCTCGGCGTTGATGCCATCTGGATCTCGCCCTTCTTCACCTCGCCCATGCGCGACTACGGCTACGACGTCTCGAACTATCGGGATGTCGACCCGATCTTCGGAACGCTCGCCGACTTCGACGCCCTGATCGCGGAAGCGCATCGCCTCGGCCTCAGGGTGATGATCGACCTTGTCATCTCGCACACCTCCGACCAGCATCCCTGGTTTGCCGAAAGCCGCTCCAGCCGCTTCAACAAGAGGGCCGACTGGTATGTCTGGGCCGATGCGAAGCCCGATGGCTCGCCGCCCAACAACTGGCTCTCCATCTTCGGCGGCTCCGCCTGGCAGTGGGACCCGACGCGCCTGCAATATTACATGCACAACTTCCTGACGTCGCAGCCCGACCTCAACCTGCACAACCCCGAAGTCCAGGAAGAGCTGCTCGCCGTCGAGCGCTTCTGGCTGGAGCGCGGCGTCGATGGCTTCCGCCTCGACACGATCAACTTCTACTTCCACGATCAGCTTCTGCGCGACAATCCCGCGCTCGCGCCGGAACGCCGCAATGCCAACACCGCGCCGGCCGTGAACCCCTACAACTACCAGGAACATCTCTACGACAAGAATCGCCCGGAAAACCTCGCCTTCCTGAAGCGTTTCCGTGCGGTCATGAACGAGTTCCCGGCCATTGCCGCCGTGGGCGAGGTGGGCGACAGCCAGCGGGGTCTCGAAATCGTCGGCGAATACACGTCCGGCGGCGACAAGATGCACATGTGCTACGCCTTCGAGTTCCTGGCGCCCGATCCGCTGACGCCGAAGCGTGTCGCCGAAGTCATGCATGATTTCGAGCGCGCCGCGCCGGAAGGCTGGGCCTGCTGGGCCTTCTCCAACCACGATGTGACGCGCCACGTCAGCCGCTGGGGCCAGCATGTCGCCGACAAGGATGCCTTCGCCAAGGGACTTGCCAGCCTCCTGATGGCGCTGCGCGGCTCTGTCTGCATCTACCAGGGTGAAGAGTTGGCCCTGCCGGAGGCCGAGATCGCCTTCGAGGATCTGCGCGACCCCTATGGCATTCAGTTCTGGCCGGACTACAAGGGCCGTGACGGCTGCCGCACACCGATGGTCTGGGAAAAGGATGCGGTGAACGGCGGCTTCGGTGAAGGTCGCCCCTGGCTGCCTGTGTCGCCCGAGCACCTGCCGCGTGCCGTGGACCGGCAGGAAACGGATATGCGCTCCGTGCTGCACCACTACCGCCGTTTCCTGGCCTTTCGCGCCGAGCACCCGGTCTTCGCCAAGGGCGAGATCGAGTTCCTGGGCGTCGAGGCGCCGATGCTGGCCTTCGTCCGCGCCTACGGCAACGAGAAGATCGTCTGCGTCTTCAACATGAGCGGTGAGCCTCATGCGGCGCCGGTGCCGGCCGACCTCGGCACCATCGAGCCGCTGAGCGGCCACGGCTTCGACTCGTATCTCAGCGACGGCAGCATTGTGCTTCCGGCCTGGAGCGGCTTCTTCGCGCGGCTGCTGTAAGGCAATCGGCGATATAACACGACAAGAGGGAAGGGGAGACAACCGATGACCGGGCTTCAACTCAAGCAGATCCGCAAGTCCTACGGCGCCGTGGATGTCATCCACGGCATCGATCTTGAGATCAAGGAGGGCGAGTTCGTCGTCTTCGTCGGTCCCTCGGGCTGCGGCAAGTCCACCCTGCTGCGCATGATCGCGGGCCTCGAAGACATCACCGGCGGCGACATGTTCATCGACGGCGAGAAGGTCAACGACGTGCCGCCGTCGAAACGCGGCATCGCCATGGTCTTCCAGTCCTACGCGCTCTACCCGCACATGACGGTATACGACAACATGGCCTTCGGCATGCGCATCGCCAAGGAGAGCAAGGAGGAGATCGACCGGCGCGTGCGCGCGGCCGCCGACATCCTGCAACTCACGAAGTACCTCGACCGCCTGCCGAAGGCGCTTTCCGGCGGCCAGCGCCAGCGCGTCGCCATCGGCCGCGCCATCTGCCGCAACCCCAAGGTCTTCCTCTTCGACGAGCCGCTCTCGAACCTCGATGCCGCCCTGCGAGTCGCGACCCGCATCGAGATCGCCAAGCTGCACGAGCAGATGTCGGATACGACGATGATCTACGTCACCCACGACCAGGTCGAGGCCATGACGCTGGCCGACCGCATCGTGGTGCTGTCCGGAGGCCATATCGAACAGGTCGGCGCGCCACTCGATCTCTACGAGCGACCCGCCAACCTCTTCGTCGCCCAGTTCATCGGCTCGCCCGCCATGAACATCATCCCGTCCAGCATCCGCGCCGCCGGGGCACAGACAACCGTCGAGCTGTCGGGCGGAAAGTCCGTTACGCTCGATATCCCGACACCCGCTGGCGACATGGGCAAGGCCGCCAGCTTCGGCGTGCGTCCGGAAGACCTCGAAGTCAGCACCGGCGAGGACTTCCTCTTCGAAGGCACGGTCGCCATCGTCGAGGCGCTCGGCGAGGTCACGTTGCTCTACATCGAAGGCCTCGTGAAGGACCAGCCGATCATCGCCAAGATCCCCGGCATCCTGAAGGTCGCCCGCGGCGAAAAGGTGCGCTTCACCGCGCCGCGCGCCAAGCTGCATCTCTTCAATGCCGACGGCAAGACCTACCGCGTGTAGGCGGCCTGCTTGAAATTGTAGAAAGCTTTGCTATTCTACCGGAGTGATGCCGGGCCGTTGCTGCAGCCCGACATCCATTGTTTAGGCTACGATATTGACCCGCACGGTGATTGACCACGTCGTGCGGGTTTTCTGTATCCTAAACGTGACGCTGATGGGGATGAACCACATCGTCGACACCTCCGGTTCGCAAAGCGAGGCTTTCGCCAAAGCCGGCGTGGCCCATCCTCGCCGGTGCGCCCCGTGGTCCAGGCGCCTGCTGCTTTCGCCTGCGAGCTCGATGACGATAGATTTGCAGCTTTCGGTTGTCTATGGGCTGTGTGCTTGAAATTCTCAGGCGTCTTGGCGCGCCAGCCACTCGCGCCGCAGGATCGACATGACGACAAGGTCCGCACGACTGCCGTCGGGGAGCGGGTAGTGCTCGCGCAGGATGCCGTCCTCACTGAGCCCGCAGGCGGCATAGACGTGGCGGGCGCGGCCGTTCGACACGAAGGCGTCGAGCCAGAATTTGGCCGCTCCACTCTCTTCGAAGGCCGCCCGGATCAGCGCCAGCAGGAAGCGCTTGCCCAGTCCCTGTCCCGGAGAGGCAACCGCGATACGCTTGAGATAGACGAGCCCGTTCGCATGGCCAATGCCTTGCAGGATTGCATAGGCGAGGGGCGCCCCGGCCGCATCCTCGGCGAGAAAGTAGCGGTTCTCGCCACCGTCGATATTGGCCGCGTGCTGCTCCGCGCTGGAGCGGCCGACGAGATGTTCGAAGCCGGGCCTGCGCTCGATGGCCATGATGGCCGGGATGTCCTCCCGGCCGGCTGGACGGAGCGTGAAATCCGTCACGGGCGCGCGCGTCAGTGGAAGAAGACGCTGGCGCCGTTGTCGGCCGTGCCGGTTGCGGCGCGGAAGGGCTGGAAGAGTTCGCGGCCCATGCCGAATTCGTTGCCGGAAAGGTCCGCCGTCGCGGCCGGGCGTGCGGCGAGTTCTTCGGCCGACACCAGAACCTCGATCGTGCCGGCAGTTGCGTCGAGCCGGACCACATCACCTTCCCGGATGCGTGCGATCGGGCCGCCATCGACGGCCTCTGGCGTCAGGTGGATCGCCGAGGGAACCTTGCCCGAAGCGCCGGACATGCGCCCGTCGGTGACGAGCGCCACCCGCTGGCCGCGGTCCTGAAGAATGCCGAGCACAGTGGTCAGCTTGTGCAACTCCGGCATGCCGTTCGCCTTCGGGCCCTGGAAGCGGACCACGGCGACAAAATCGCCCTCCAGCGTGCCCGCCTTGAAGGCCGCCTGCAATTCGCCCTGGTCGTGGAAGATCTTGGCGGGCGCTTCGATGACGTGCCGGTCGGCCTTGACGGCGGAGATCTTGATAACGGCCTTGCCGAGATTGCCGGTCAGCATCTTGAGGCCGCCCGTTGGCTGGAAGGGCTTGTCGACGGTGGTCAGCACCTTCGGATCGGCGCTTTCGGCCGGAATTGGCTCGCGCCGCACGGTACCGTTCTCGCCGAGCTTCACATCGATCGCATAGGCGTCGAGCCCTTGGCCGAAAACGGTGCGCACATCCTGGTGCAGATAGCCGGCCTTGAGGAGCTGCGAGATCAGGAAGCCCATGCCGCCGGCGGCATGGAAATGGTTTACGTCCGCAAGCCCGTTCGGATAGACGCGGGCGAGCAGCGGCACGATGTCGGAAAGCTCGGAAATATCCTGCCAGGTCAGCGCGATGCCGGCCGCGCGCGCCATGGCGACGAGGTGCATCGTGTGGTTGGTGGAGCCGCCGGTGGCGTGCAGGCCGACGACGCCATTGACGATCGAGCGCTCGTCGATCATCTCGCCGGCCGGCGTAAACTCGTTGCCGAGCGCGGTGATCGCCAGCGCCCGCTTCGTCGCTTCCCGGGTCAGCGCGTCACGCAGCGGCGTGTTGGGGTTGATGAAGGAGGCGCCGGGCATGTGCAGGCCCATGATTTCCATCAGCATCTGGTTGGAATTGGCCGTGCCGTAGAAGGTGCAGGTGCCCGGCCCGTGATAGGACTTCGATTCCGCCACCAGCAGTTCGTCACGGCCGACCTTGCCTTCGGCGAAGAGCTGGCGCACGCGCGCCTTCTCGTCGTTCGGCAGCCCCGACGTCATCGGCCCTGCCGGGATGAAGATCGCCGGCAGGTGGCCAAAGGTCATGGCCGCGATCATCAGGCCGGGTACGATCTTGTCGCAGACGCCGAGATAGACGGCCGCGTCGAACATGTTGTGCGACAGGCCGACGCCGGCCGCCATGGCGATCAGGTCGCGCGAAAACAGCGACAGCTCCATGCCCGGCTGTCCCTGGGTCACGCCGTCGCACATGGCCGGCACGCCGCCGGCGACCTGCGCCACGCCGCCGGCTTCCTTGGCGGCTTCGCGGATCAGGGCCGGATAGGTCTCGAAGGGCTGGTGGGCCGAGAGCATGTCGTTATAGGAGGTGATGATGCCGAGGTTTGGGACCTGGTCGCCGGCCAGCGCATCCTTCTCGGCGGGGGAACAGACCGCAAAACCGTGGGCAAGGTTGCCGCAGCCCAGCACCGAGCGATGCACCGACTTCGAGGCGGCGTTGCGCAGCCGTTCCAGATAGGGCTCGCGATAGGGCTTGGAGCGCTCGACGATGCGGGCGGTGATGGCGGCAATACGGCTATCGACGGACATGATCCAACCTTTCCGGAAGCGATCGTCACTTCCTCAGACATCAGAAACAGGCAAATGCAGGCTCGGGCGTTGGCGACGCCTAGGGAGCCCAGTAAATCTCAACCGGCGAGGCGGCGCGTCGCAGCATCGCGCGGATCGGCATGTCGGCTTCCGGCCCCTCGGCCTCGGCCTTGGCCAGCACGTCTTTCTTGCCGTTTCCCTCGATGTGCAGCACCAGAAGGCGGGCATCGGCAAGGGCGCTGAAGGTGAAGGTCAGCCGCGGCTCGCCGGCGCCCTCGGCTTCCATGGTGATCACGCTCCGCGCCGTTGCCGGGTCGAGCGCTTCGACCAGTCGCGAGCCGCCGGGGAAGAACGAGGCCGTGTGCCCGTCCGTGCCCATGCCGAGGATCGCAACATCGAAGGGCTGACAGATGTCGGCCGTTGCTTCCGTCGCGTCCTGGGCGGCATGTTCTGCCGTTTCTCCGGCATGATAGAGCGGCACGAAGGCGGCGGCCTTCGCAGCGTTCTGCAGCAGGTTTTCAGCCACCAGCTTGTGGTTCGAGCGGTCATTCTCCGGCGGCACGAAGCGTTCGTCCACCAGCGTCACCGTCACCTTCGGCCAGTCGATCTCGGCCGAAGACAGGGCCTTGAAGAAGGCCTTGGGGGTAGAGCCACCGGACACGGCAAGCGAGGCGCGTCCGCGCGCCTGAATGCCCGCCGAGAGCGCATCGGCAACCCGCGCGGCAAGACCTTCGGCGAGAGCCGCACCATTGTCGAATGAATTCAGCTTCGCCGTCATGTCTCTGCCTCAGATCACTTCATGCCATGTCCGGCCGTCGCGCTCGATCAGCGCGATCGACTGGCTCGGACCCCAGGTGCCGGCCGTGTAGCCCTGCACCTTCTGCCCGGTTTCCTCCCAGGCCTTGAGGATCGGATCGATCCACTTCCAGGCGGCTTCCACTTCGTCGCGGCGCATGAAGAGCGTCTGGTTGTTCCTGATCACGTCGAGCAACAGGCGCTCGTAGGCATCCGCATTGCGCGCCGCAAAGGCTTCCGCAAAGCTCATGTCCAGCGACACGTTGCGCAGGCGCATGCCGCCCGGACCTGGGTCCTTGATCATCAGTGACTGCTTGACGCCTTCGTCCGGCTGCAGGCGGATGATGAGCTGGTTGCTTTCGATCCGTCCGGCCGCCGCATCGAAGATCGAATGCGGGATCTGCTTAAAGGTGATGACGATTTCGGACATGCGGCCCGTCATGCGCTTGCCGGTACGGATGTAGAAGGGAACGCCCGCCCAGCGCCAGTTGCCGATTTCCGCCTTGATGGCAACGAAGGTTTCCGTGTTGGAGACGCCGCCTTCGAGTTCGTCGAGATAACCCTTCACCGCGCCGCCGGAGGAGGCGCCGGCGCGATACTGGCCGCGCACCGTCAGGCGCTCGACATTTTCGGCCGTGATCGGCTTCAGGGCACGCAGCACCTTCAGCTTTTCATCGCGCACGGCGTCGGCCGCCATGGAGGTCGGGGTTTCCATCGCCACCAGGCAGACGAGCTGCAGGATGTGGTTCTGCACCATGTCGCGCAGCGCGCCGGCCTTGTCGTAGTAGCCGGCACGGCTTTCGAGGCCAACGGATTCGGCGACCGTGATCTGCACATGGTCGATATACTGGGCGTTCCACAGCGGTTCGTAGAGCGCGTTGGCAAAGCGCAGAGCCATGAGGTTCTGCACCGTTTCCTTGCCGAGATAATGGTCGATGCGGAAGATCTGCTCTTCCTTGAACACCTTGCCGATCGTCTCGTTGAGTTCCAGCGCCGAGGCGAGGTCGCGGCCGATCGGCTTTTCCACCACGATGCGGGTCTGCTTGGTGATCAGCTTGTTGTCGCGGATGCGCTCGGAGATATCGCCGAAGATGGCCGGCGCGACCGCGAGATAAAAGGCGCGCACACGTTCCTTGCCGCCGTCGTCGAGCAGCGCCTTCAGCTTGTCCCAGCCATTGTCCGACTTGGCATCGACGGAGACGTAGAAGAGCTTTGAAACGAAGGACTTGACCTGGGCTTCCTGAAACTCGTTGGCCTTCAGGTGCTCCTTGAGCGCATCGGTCGCGAACTTGCGATATTCCTCGTGCGTCATCGGGGTGCGCGAAGCGCCGATGATCCGGGTCGGATCGGTAAGTTGGCCGTCCAGCTGGCGCTGGTAGAGTGCGGGAAGAAGCTTGCGCTCGGCAAGGTCACCATTGCCGCCGAAGACGACATAATCGAAGGGTTCGACCGGAATGATCTGGCTGCTCATGGGCGTATGTGTCCCCTGCTGTTCGGAACGATATATAATCTAATCGATTTAAAAGCGCTAGTGCTGCGACGCAAAAAATCGCGACGGCTCAGAATCGGTCCCTGAGGGCGTACCAGCTCAGCGCGACAAACAGAAGAAGTGGCCGGAAGGCCGGGCCACCCGGAAAAGCCGGGATCTTCATGTCCTTGAGCATCTCGAGTTCGTTTGCCTTGCCGGCCACCATGTCGGCATAGAGCTTGCCGCAATAGTTGGACAGCATGACCCCGTGACCGGAATAGCCGCCGACCGACATGACGTTCGGCATGACTTCCTTGACGTAGGGCCGGCGTGACATGGTGATGCCGACCGACCCGCCCCAGGCATAGTCGATCTCGATATTGGCGAGAGCCGGATAGAGTTCGGCGATCTGCCGACGGATCGGCCCGTCCATGTCGGAGGGATTGTCGGCCGTATAGGCTTCCCGCCCGCCAAACAGCAGGCGCCCGTCCTTCGACTTGCGGAAATAGCGCACCACAAAGCGCGAATCGGCAACGGACTCGCCGCCCGGAATGATCTCGGGATGATCGTGGAGTACGCGCGTCGCGCCGATAAAGGAGCGGATCGGCATCACGTGCCGCGCCGTCGTGCGCTCCAGCGGGCCGATATGCCCGTTGCAGGCCAGCAGCGCCTTTTCCGCGGTGATCGTGCCCTTCGGCGTGGTGATGATCACCTTGCCCTCGACGGTGCGGATGTCGGTGGCCGGCGTCTGCTCGAACAGGGCGGCGCCCGAGGCTGCCGCGACGCGGGCGAGGCCCACGACGAGCTTCATCGGGTGGATGTGGCCGGTCCCGGCGTCGCGGCTGCCGAAATGGTAGAAGCTCGAGCCGGTGCGCTCCACCGTCTCCTCCCGCTCCATGAAGCGCACATGCGGGTAGTCGTAACGCTCGGCGAGGATTCGGGCATTCTCGCGGAAATCTGACTCGTAGGACGGCTTGTGGCTGACGGCGAGATGGCCGGGCATGAAATCGATGTCGATGGCATGGTTGCGGGCAAAATCGAGCAGATGCCGCTTGGCATTTTCGGACATGGCGAAGAGGGCCCGCGAACGCTCCAGCCCGAGTTCGGCCTCCGCCTCCTCCGGCCACCAGCGCTGGCCGGTGCCGATCTGGCCGCCATTGCGGCCCGACGCGCCGTCACCGAAACGGTGGGCCTCGATCAGCGTGACGTCGATGCCGTGGCGGGCAAGATTCAGCGCCGCCTGCAGGCCGGTAAAGCCGCCGCCGATGATGGCGACCGTCGTCTGGCGTGATCCGTCCATGGCCGGATAGGACGGCCGGCCGGGCACCGTCGCCTCATACCAGGATTTGCCAGGGGAAATGGGGCTCTGCCATGCCATGGGTCTGATATCCTTCACCGATGCGGCACACGGCGATGGCCGCGCGTCGCCGGGCTGTGGTCGTTCCGCCGATGTAGAGACTGGACGTCCCGGCCGCAACAGGCGGCCGGGAGCGCTCCACATTTAGACGTTCAGCAGCAGGAACTCGCGCTCCCAGGGGCTGATCACCTGCATGAAGGTCTCGAACTCGCCGCGCTTCACGCCGGCATAGAGGCCGATGAATTCGGGACTCAGGACCTCGCCAAGACGATCGTCCGATTCCAGCAGCGAAACGGCTTCCAGCAGGCCACGCGGCAGCTCGATCGTGCCGGCATTGGCCGTGTCTTCCGTCGGCGGGCTCGGCTCCACCTCGTGCATGATGCCGAGCAGGCCGCAGGCCAGCGAGGCGGCGAGCGCGAGATACGGATTGGCATCCGAACCCGGCAGGCGGTTTTCGATGCGCCGCGCCGCCGCGTCCGAAACAGGCACGCGGAAGGCGGTGGTGCGGTTGTCGTAGCCCCAGGCATTGTTCACCGGCGCCGACATTTCCGGCATCAGGCGACGATAGGAATTCACATAGGGCGCCATCATCGAGAGCGTCTTGGGCACGAAGGCCTGCATGCCGCCGATGAAGTGGAAGAAGGCGTTGGACGCCGTGCCATCCGGGTTCGAGAAGACGTTCTTGCCGGTCTTGATGTCCACCACCGATTGGTGGATATGCATCGCAGAGCCGGCCTGCCCCTGCATGGGTTTTGCCATGAAGGTGGCGTAGATGCCGTGCTTCAGCGCCGCCTCGCGGATGGTGCGCTTGAACATGAACACCTGGTCGGCCAGCTCGATCGGATCGCCGTGGCGAAGGTTGATTTCGAGCTGCGCCGGGCCTTCCTCATGGATCAGCGTGTCGATCTCGAGACCCTGCTTTTCGGAGAAGTGGTAGATGTCGTCGATGAGTTCGTCGAACTCGTTGATCCCCGCGATCGAGTAGCCCTGTCCGCCGAGGATGGAGCGGCCCGAGCGGCCCTTCGGCGGATGCAGTGGGTAGTCAGGGTCTTCGTTCTTGGCGACGAGATAGAATTCGATTTCCGGCGCCACCACGGCCTTCCAGCCGCGCTCGGCGTAAAGGCGCATCACGTTCTTCAGCACGTTGCGGGGTGTGTAGGCCGTGTGCCGGCCCTCGGTATCGACGACGTCGCAGATCACCTGCGCGGTCGGGTCGGTCTCCCAGGGCACGACGGAAAGGGTGGACAAGTCCGGCATCAGCTTGAGGTCGCTGTCGCGCGGCTCGTAGCGGAAGTTGCCGGTTTCCTCTGGATATTCGCCGGAGATCGTATGACGGTAGAGGGCCGATGGCAGGGCAAGCGACGTGTTCGAGGTGAACTTCGAGGAGGGCATCATCTTGCCGCGGGCAACGCCGGCAAGGTCCGGTGTGATGCATTCGATGTCTTCGATCCCGCGATAGCGCAGCCAGTCGGCCGCATCCTTCCAGGTCTTGACGCCGCGGGGCGCCAGAAGCGACGCGGGAGGGGTTTTCGAAGTCTTTGCCGCCGGGTTCTGGGCAGTTTTCTTCGAGGGCATAAATCACCGTTTGTTGTTGCGAATAGTCTCATCATAGCCAGAGTTCGGCCCTTGGCTAGGGTCATTCCGCCGCGTAAGGAGGCGTTTGACGGCGAAATGCGCGGCAAAACGGGCTTGGGCGGCGAAACGGCAGGGCATGGTGAAACAGCACGATATCGTGATTATCGGGGCCGGTGCGGCGGGCATGATGTGTGCCGTCGAGGCCGCCCGCCGCGGCCGGTCCGTACTGGTCATCGACCACGCGAAGGCGCCGGGCGAGAAGATCCGCATTTCCGGCGGCGGGCGCTGCAACTTCACCAACATCCACTGTTCGCCGAAGAACTTCCTTTCGGACAATCCCCATTTCGCCAAATCCGCGCTCGCGCGCTACACCCCGCAGGATTTCATCGCGCGGCTCGCGGTCCACGGCATCGCCTGGCATGAAAAGACCCTGGGCCAGCTGTTCTGCGACGGCTCGGCACGCCAGATCGTCGATATGTTCGTCACGGACATGCGCGAGGCCGGCGTCGATCTCAGACTGTCGACGGTCGTCGAAGCGGTCGAAAAGACCGATGCCGGCTTTGCAATCCGCCTTGCCGACGGCGCCGTCGTCGCGCAAAGCCTCGTCATTGCCACGGGCGGCAAGTCCATCCCGAAGATGGGCGCGACCGGCTATGCCTATCGGCTGGCGGAAGAGTTCGGCCTAAACGTCACCGAAACCCGTCCCGGCCTCGTTCCGCTCACGCTCGATCCGGTGAGGCTGTCGGAATGGGCCCCGCTTGCCGGCCTTGCGCTGCCCGTGCGGGCAAAGGCGGGGAAGGGGGCCTTTGACGAAGCGATGCTCTTCACCCATCGCGGCCTCAGCGGTCCCGCCATCCTCCAGGCTTCGTCCTACTGGCGCGAGGGCACCGACGTCGCGCTCGACATCCTGCCCGATCTCGACCTCGCCGCCAGCCTGCGGCAGGCCAAGAAGCAAAACGGCCGCCAGGCGCTTTTGACTGCCCTTGCCGATTTCCTGCCGCGCCGTTTTGCCGAATGGGTCGTTGCCGACGCGGCCATGCCGCCAAAGCCGCTCGCAGACCTGCCGGACCGGGCGCTGGAGGCGCTTGCGGCTCGTCTCCGACCCCTGACTGTCCGGCCCGCCGGCTCGGAAGGGTATCGTACCGCGGAAGTCACGCTCGGCGGCGTCGACACAGGCGGCCTTGATTCCCGCACCCTTGAGGCCATGACCGTGCCCGGCCTATTCTTCATCGGCGAATGCGTGGATGTCACGGGCTGGCTGGGCGGCTACAATTTCCAGTGGGCCTGGGCATCGGGCCATGCTGCCGGGCAGGCGGCCTGACGCGGCGACAGCACCGCAGCCCCGGAAGAATATGACATGAGGCGAAATGTGCGAAACGCACGGAGTTGCGGTCTGCTCTTCAGCCAATCTTAAGCTTCGCCGCTCACTCTGAATGTCTGCCGGTATGCCCGGCTGGCTGGGCAGGGGATAGAACGCCTCGCGCGGCTCGTTGCGGCGGAACATGATGTCGGACCGGAGACGCCGGATGAACCGGATGGCCTGACCTTGCTTGACCTCAACGGAGAGACCCATGACCGCAGTCCGCCGCAAGCCCCGCGCCATCGCCATCGCCCGCGCTGATGACCGCCGCGAAACCCAGGCCCGCGCCTTCCTTTTGACGGTGCTCGCCGGCGTGACCCTTGCCGCCGTTGCGATGCTGCTGGCGGGTTGACCGTTAAAAGATACAGACAATCTTAGACAATTCTTAAGCGCCTTCTCCGACATTGGAGCGTGCCGGAGTTGTCCGAGGAGCGACATTGTCCCACCGCGGGCAGGACGGCACGAGCGGTCGTGACCCGGCCGATACCAACCAACATCCGCACGGCGTGTCCGTGTACCGACGCGAATGCGCGTGACGCGTGCCTTCGACAGGAGTTTTCCATGCTGATCGACAAGGTTCTGGCCCGTTTCCGGATCCACACCAAAGTCATCTTCTTCATTCTGCCCTTTGTTGTCAGCATCTGCGCGGTCGGCCTCACCGGCCTTTACGCCTCTGGCATGCTGCAGGGCCGCATGGAAATCTCCAACAGCGTGCTGCAGTCTCTCAGCGGTTTCAAGGCCGTGTACAGCGGCATGAATGACTTCTTGCAGACGACGACCGAAGAGAACCGCAACGCCGTGTCCGAGAAGATCGCCACCCAGCGCGGTTTCCTCGAAGATACGCTCTCCCAGGTGACCGACGAGGGAAGCCGCGCCGAATTGCAGCAGGCGATTGCCGGCAGCGAAAAGATCGGCGGCAGTGTCGACGGGCTCTGGAAGCTCTATCAGGATGAACGCGCCCTGCGCGCCTCGGTGACCTCGACGCTCCAGAAGCTGATCGCCGCCCAGCAGACCATTCTCAAGGCCGCGACCGACTTGGAATCGCAGGTTCGCCTCGACGAAGGCGCCGCAAAGGACCGTCTGCGCGAAGCCGAGCGGCTGAATGCCGGCGCCGAGATGCTGTCGACGCTGTCCTCCGATGTCGCGAAGGAAAAAACCCCGGCCGGCAAGATCAAGCGTGTGGCCGACGCCCTGCCGTCGCTCGACAAGCTGCACCGCCGCGTCGCGCCGCTGATGCCGGAAAACCAGAAGGCCGTCGCCGATACGCTGCGCAAGACGCTTGACGACATGAAGGCACTGACGGCAACCGGCGATGTCAGCGAGGAAAGTGCCCAGGCGCTCGGCAAGCTTGTTGCCCGCTTCCGCCAGACCACCATCCAGCTCCAGGCAGCCGCCGTCGTGAAGATGCGCGATGCCACGAAGACCTTCCGCGAACTCGACCAGCCGCTGGAAAAGGCAAGCGCCGTGCTCTCCGGCACCCGCAGCGTCGTCGATGCGACCTACAATATCCGCATTGCTGCCGCGAGCTTCCTCGACAGCGTTACGCCCGAAAACCGCGCTCGCCTCGTCACCGAGTTCAATCCGCTGAACATGGAAATCGACACGCTCGCCCAGGCGGCCGGCGAGCTTCCCTTCTTCAACCAGCAGGTCCGACCGATCAAGGAACTGGTGCTGACGCTTGACAAGGCCGCCGAGGCGCTGGTCGGGATCAGCGCCGCGCGCCAGAAGGAGTTCTCGGCCGCCGCCGCCGAGATCAACACGATCTGGAACCTGCTCACCACCTTTGCCGAAAACCAGAAGCAGACGGCGTCCGTTGAATCCGACAAGGCCAACCAGGTCTCGCTCGCCGCCACGATCAGCGGTGTTCTCATCGCGATGCTGGCCGGGGGCGCGCTCGTCCTGACGCTCAAGGGTCCGATTGGCCGCATCACCGACGCCATGCGTCGCCTGGCCGATGGCCGTCTCGACACCGCGATCGATGATGGCGCCCGCAGCGACGAAATCGGCGACATGGCCCGCGCCCTTGGCGTCTTCAAGGAAAACGCCCTCTCCAAGGTGCGCATCGAAGCGGAAAGCGCCGAGCAGCGCAGCCGCGCCGAGACCGAACGGGCCCGCAACGACGCGGAAAAGCGCGACCTCGACGCCCAGATCGATTTTGCGGTGAGCCAGCTTGCCGCCGGTCTTGGCCGCCTCGCCAAGGGGGACCTTTCCGAGACGATCGAAACGCCCTTCATGACGCGGCTCGAGCCGCTGCGCATGGACTTCAATGGCTCCCTCAACCGCCTCCAGGATACGATCGGCCAGATCCAGGCCAATGTCGGCGCCATCCAGGGCAATGTCCGGCAGATGTCCAACTCCACCGATGACCTGTCGCGCCGCACCGAAACCCAGGCCGCCTCGCTCGAGGAAACGGCAGCCGCCGTCAACGAGGTCACCGCCAATGTGCGCTCCGCCGCCGAGCGGGCGCGCGAGGCCAACGCGATCGTAGCCGAAACCCGCCAGCAGACCGACGGCTCCATTGTCATCGTGCGCGATGCCGTCTCCGCCATGGGGCGCATCGAGGCTGCCTCGCAGAAGATTGGCCAGATCACCGAAGTCATCGACGCCATCGCCTTCCAGACCAATCTTCTGGCACTGAACGCCGGTGTCGAAGCCGCCCGCGCCGGCGATGCCGGCAAGGGCTTTGCAGTCGTGGCACAGGAAGTGCGGGAACTCGCCCAGCGCTCGGCCAGTGCCGCGCGCGAGATCAAGCAACTGATCAGCGCCTCGACCGAAGAAGTGGCCGGCGGCTCTCTTCTCGTCCAGAAGACCGGCGATGCGCTGGCGACAATCGGCGAGCAGGTGTTGCGCATCTCCACCCAGGTGGAGAGCATTGCGTCGTCGTCGCGCGACCAGTCTTCAGCCTTGCAGGAAGTCAACGGTGCCGTCAGCCAGATGGACCAGCTGACCCAGCAGAACGCCGCCATGGTGGAAGAGACCAGCGCCGCCAGCCGCCAACTGGCCGAAGAGGCCGACCAGCTGATGATGCTGGTGGAGCAGTTCCGTCTGGAGCGGGCGGGCAACACCACCTGGCAGGCCCATCGCGCCGCCTGACCCCCTGTGCAATCGCATGACAAAGGCCCCGCAGAGCTCTCTGCGGGGCCTTTGTCTTTAGGTTTTGCCTTGGCCCCGAAAACGAGGGATGTCCAGATAAATAGAATTTAATCAATTCCGCTCAATCTCGGATCTCAAACATCCGCTGCGGGGGCAAATGATGCGCAATATTCTTCCAAGATCCATCGTGACACGAAATGTTCTGGTCACGATCTCCCTCATCGTCATGAGCGCCGTCATCGTGCTTGGCGTCCTGTTGGCGCGCTTGAGTGGGTCGGTCATGGACGAGGCAACGCGGGATGCACGCGATGCCATGCGCGGGATGACCGTGCTCTATGCGAGCATGCACAAGGACGCCCGTGTCTCCCTTAAGGATGGTGAGGTGGCGGGCTTCACGCTCGATGAGGTCAGGCCTGATGCCGATCACAGGCTGGTTGACGAGGCCGCGCGCATGATCGACGGTGTGGCGACGGTCTTTGTCAAAGAAGGCAATGACTTTGTCCGCCTGTCGACCAATGTGAAGAAGGAAAACGGAGATCGCGCCGTCGGCACGAAACTGGCCGCCGATCATCCGGCCCAGGCGGTTCTCGCCCGCGGCGAGGCCTATTTTGGGCCGGCCGTGCTGTTTGGCAAGGACTTCATCACGGGCTATTACCCCATCAAGGACACGAAGGGCGCCACCGTCGGCGTGCTCTTCATCGGCATCCCCACCATCGAGTACTTCAACAAGATCGCCGAGCTTCGCCTGTTGACGATCGTCACCGGCGTCTGCGTTGCCATCGTGTTCGGCGTGATCGCCTTCGTTTTCGTCCGTCGGCAGATCAATCCGCTGCGCAAGCTGACCGGATCCGTCCAGGCGATCTCGCAAGGACGGCTGGACACGGACGTGCCCTGTCTGGATATGAAGTCGGAGTTCGGTGACATCGCCCGCGCCCTCTCCGTGTTCCGTGACAATGCGCTGGCCAAAGCGCGCATCGAGCGCGAGACCGAAGAAGCCCGTGCGGAAGCCGAGTCCGAGCGCCGGGCGCGCGAGAACGAAAAGCTCACCGTCGACGGCGAAATCGATCGTGCTGTCAGTGCTCTTGCCGAAGGCATGGAGCGTCTGGCGCGGGGTGACCTTTCGCTGTCGATCGACACGCCCTTCTCGGGACGGCTCGAAAAACTGCGGCTCGATTTCAATACGGCCATCGGCGGCCTGCGGCGAACCCTGTCGGACATTCGTGCCGGTGCCGAAGCAATCCAGGCCCGTGGCGGACGGATGCGCGATGCCGCCGACACCCTGGCGCGCCGCACCGAAACGCAGGCCGCCTCGCTGGAGGAGACCGCCGCGGCCGTCGAGGAAATCACCGTCACCGTCAAATCGGCTGCGGAGCGGGCGGGCGAGACGAACGCGATCGTTCTCGTCAGCAAGAAGAGTGCCGACAGTTCCGCCGACGTGGTGTCCAATGCCGTTGCGGCGATGGGGCGCATCGAGGAGGCATCCGGCCAGATCGAGCAGATCATCGAGGTTATCGATGATATTGCCTTCCAGACCAATCTTCTGGCGCTGAATGCCGGTATCGAGGCCGCGCGGGCCGGCGAGGCCGGCAAGGGCTTTGCCGTCGTCGCGCAGGAAGTGCGCGAACTCGCCCAGCGGACCGGCGAGGCTGCGCGCCAGATCAAGGATCTCATTGCCAAGTCGTCGCGCGAGGTGGATGCCGGTTCCGAGCTTGTCGAGGAGGCCGGAAAGGTGCTGCAGTCGATCAGCGCCCAGATCGTCACGATCAGTCAGCATGTCGGCGTTATCGCCACGGCCTCGTCCGACCAGTCCGCCGCGCTGCAGGGGGTCAACAGCTCGGTGGCGCGCATGGATCAGATGACGCAGGAGAATGCAGCCCTCGTGTCCGACACCGCCAGTGCCAGCGAGCAGCTGTCGCTCGAGGCTGACCGTCTCATGGAGATCGTCGACGGTTTCCGCTTTGCGGCCGAGGCGGATCCCCAGCGCCGCGCGGCGTGAGCGGCGCGCAGCCGCACTGTTTTCCTCACGGTTGAAATGACCGCCTCTGCCGTTCGGCGCAGAGGCGGTCATTTTCTCTCTTAAACGACAAAAGCCGGACGCCCACGCGGACGACCGGCCTCTGCGTCCCGCAGGGCGGAACTGGCATCTTCAGGATCCCGGGGCGGGTGGGATCGGATCGGCCGCGGCTCAGCCCTGGCCCTGCGTGACGATGACGGGGACCATCAGGTCGCCCCAGTTGCCGGCGCCGCCATGGTGGCGGGCGGAGCGGATGAGCTCGACGGAAACGCCGGCATCGACAGCGCGCATGATGGACTGGTTGAGACGGTGCAGGTCGTTGGCGACCATGCGGATCGTGGCCTGCTGATCGCTCGTCATGGCGCTGGCCTGTTCTTCGGCGCGCTCCTTGACGTGGGTCTTGATCGGGGCCGGATTGGTGGCGAGGGCTGCGGACTGGATGGACATGGTATTTCTCCTCTCGTTGATATCAGGGGGTTCTTGATGGTTTGCTTGGCGCCCTCCGCGGCGGGCGCGGAGGGGATTGCTTTGGGCCACCTGCCGCGCTGTGGGGCAAGCGGCAGGGGCGGGCAGGGACTTTATTGGCCGGAGATCATTCCGCGGCGGGGCGGAACTGCTCGTGCTCGGTCGATTCATGCATGGCGGTCGTGGACGACTTGCCGCCGGTGATCGCCATGGAGACGGCGTCGAAGTAGCCGGTGCCGACTTCGCGCTGGTGCTTGGTCGCCGTGTAGCCGTTGATCTCGGCGGCGAATTCCGCCTCCTGCAGCTCCGAATAGGCGGCCATCTGGCGGTCCTTGTAGCCACGGGCGAGCTCGAACATGCCGTAGTTCAGCTGGTGGAAGCCGGCGAGCGTGATGAACTGGAACTTGTAGCCCATGGCACCGAGTTCGCGCTGGAACTTGGCGATCGTTGCGTCGTCGAGGTTCTTCTTCCAGTTGAACGAGGGCGAGCAGTTATAGGCGAGCTTCTTGCCCGGATGCGCCTTGTGCACGGCCTCGGCGAACTTGCGGGCCTGTTCCAGATCCGGCTTGCCGGTTTCCATCCAGATCAGGTCGCAATGCGGGGCATAGGCGATGGCGCGGGCAATGCACGGCTCGATGCCGTTCTTGACCTGGTAGAAACCTTCGACCGTGCGGCCGGCATCATAGTCGACGAAGGGCTGGTCGCGCTCGTCGATGTCGGAGGTCAAGAGCTTGGCAGCCTCCGCGTCCGTGCGGGCAACGATCAGCGTCGAAACGCCCATGACGTCGGCGGCAAGACGCGCGGCGTTGAGGTTGCGGATATGCGCCGCGGTCGGGATCAGAACCTTGCCGCCGAGGTGGCCGCACTTCTTTTCCGAGGCCAGCTGGTCCTCGAAGTGAACACCGGCAACGCCGGCCTCGATGAAGGCTTTCATGATCTCGAAGGCGTTCAGCGGGCCACCGAAACCGGCTTCGGCGTCGGCAACGATCGGGGCGAACCAGGTGTCGACCGACAGGCCCTTGCCCTCCTGCGTTTCGATCTGGTCGGCGCGCTGGAGCGTGCGGTTGATGCGCTTGGCAAGCTCGGGCGCGGCATTGGCCGGGTAGAGCGACTGGTCGGGATACATGGCGGACGCCGTGTTCGCGTCGGCGGCAACCTGCCAGCCCGAGAGATAGATGGCCTTGAGACCGGCGCGAACCATCTGCATGGCCTGGTTGCCGGAGAGGGCGCCGAGCGCGTTGACGAAGTCTTCCTCGTGGATCAGCTTCCACAGGCGGGCGGCGCCCTTTTCGGCCAGCGTGTACTTGATCTCGACGGAGCCGCGCAGGCGCTTGACGTCCTCGGCGGTGTAGGGGCGCTCGATGCCGGCAAAGCGGCCTTCCGGTGCGTTCGGAATCAGTGTGTCAAAATCAGTCATGCTTGGTCCTCCTGGTCTGGTCCACCGCCCTTGGACTTTCGTCTAAACGCCGTGTGGTGTGTCGAGTTGATGTATGGGTATTTACATCGCGGTGCACAAATCGACCAGAGAGAAAGGAAAAATAGGCATTTGAAAGGGGTTAGGATGTCTTGTCATTGACAAGGTGGCGTTGTAAAAAAGTAAATATTGTAAAAGTCGCTGCGCTGCGGCGCTCTGTAAAGACTGTTACAAAGGGGAGGGAGCGACGATGGCGGAAAACAAGATCTTTGCCGGAGCGCGCGTGCGCCGGGTGCGCAATGGTCTCGGTCTCACCCAGACGGCCATGGCCGAGGCGCTGGGGATCTCGCCCTCCTACCTCAATCTCATCGAGCGCAACCAGCGCCCATTGACCGTGCAACTCCTCTTGAAGCTCGCCTCCGTCTACAAGGTCGATCTTGATGATCTGCAGGGCGAGGCGTCGGGCAGTATCGGCGAACTGAAGGCGGTCTTTGCCGATCCGCTGCTGGCGGGCGAACTGCCGGGCGACCAGGAACTGGTCGAGATCGCCGAAGCCGCCCCGAATGCCGCCAAGGGCATGCTCAAACTCTACCGCGCCTACCGCGAGCAATCCGCCCGCCTGCGTGACCTCACCGATCTCCTGGCGCGGCAGGGTCACCAGACGGCGCTGGCCGAGGCGCGCCTGCCGATGGACGAGGTGCGCGAAGCCTTCGAGACGCGACCAGCCTATTTCGCCCGCATCGAAGAGGCGGCCGAGGCCTTCCATGCGACGCTCGATGCTGCCGACGGGGTCGCCGCGCCTCTGAAAGCCTGGCTGCGGCGCGAGCACGGTCTTGCCGTGCGCACCCTGCCGGTTCACGCCATGCCGACGCTGAAGCGCCGCTTCGACCGCCACTCGATGCGTCTCTTCCTCTCCGAGCGCCTGTCACCCGCCGATCAGGCCCGGGAGATCGCCATGGAGGCTGCAATGATCGCGCTACATGAGCCGATCGTTGCAGAGCTCGATGCGCTGTCGCTCTCCACCGGCGAGGCCCGCCGCATCGCGCGGTTCGAACTGGCGCGGTTGGCGGCCCATGCGCTGATGATGCCCTATGGCGCCTTCCTGCAGGCCGCTCAGCGCGCCCGCTACGACATCGACGTTCTCTCGGCCCGCTTCCATGTCTCCTTCGAGCAGGCGGCGATCCGGCTCGTCGCGCTGCAACGGCCGGGCGCGGCGGGCATCGCCTTCTTTACCATGGAGGTCGATAGCGCCGGTAACCGTCTGCGCCGGGCCGGGGCGCAGGGTTTTCCGCTCGCCCGCTTCGGCGGCGACTGTCCCAAGCTCGCCATCTCCGCCGCCTTCTCGCAGCCGGGACAGGTGCTGGCCGAGACGGTGGAGATGGAAGATGGCGCCCGTTTCCTGACCGTTGCCCGCACCGTGGAAGGCCCGCGCGCCGGCTTTCGCGAACGCGTGCGCCGCACCGCCATTCTCATTGGCTGCGATGCGGCAAGCGACACGGTCTATGCCGATCCGCACGGTCCGCCGCTTCTCGTCGGCACCGCCTGCCGGCTTTGTGAGCGGCAGGGCTGCCTTGCCCGCGCGGAGCCGCCCGTCACCCGTCCGCTGGGTCTCGACGAGATGGTTGCCGGTCTCAGCGTGTTTGACTTTCAATAACTTCGTTTCATCTCACGCGATGGATTTTGCGTCTGCGAAATCGCTTGAGCTTGCCGGAAAACCTGCCTAACCTTTTACCGCGTGGTCAAGAACCCGGCCGCCGCAGGGTCCGTCGAAGATCCCGGCACCCGTGGCCCGCCTATCGATACAAGACGAAAAAGGGGAATGGGATGAAGAAGATTGCAACTGCCCTGGCCACCGTCCTGCTGGCGGGCATCGCCGGTGTGGCGCAGGCGCAGGAACGCGTCGTCAACGTCTATAACTGGTCGGACTATATCGACCAGAGCATCCTTGAGGAGTTCACCAAGGAGACCGGCATCAAGGTCGTCTACGACGTCTTCGATTCCAACGAGATCCTCGAGACGAAACTGCTGTCCGGTGGCACCGGCTATGACGTTGTGGTTCCGACGGCCCACTTCCTTGCCCTTCAGATCCAGGCCGGCGTGTTCCAGAAGCTCGACAAGTCCAAGCTGCCGAACATTTCCAACATGTGGGACCTCGTCAACGAGCGCACCGCCAAGTACGATCCCGGCAACGAATACTCGATCAACTACATGTGGGGCACCGTCGGCCTCGGCTACAATGTCGAAAAGGTGAAGGCTGCCCTCGGCGTTGAAAAGCTCGACAGCTGGAGCGCCGTGCTCGATCCCGCCAATGCCGAAAAGCTTGCCGGCTGCGGGATCTACATGCTGGACTCGCCTTCAGACATCCTGCCGTCCGTCCTGAATTACCTGGGGATCAGCGCAGACACCACTTCTGCAGAGGACCTCGCCAAGGCGGAAGAGGTGATGATGAAGGTCAGGCCCTTCATCCGCAAGTTCCATTCCTCCGAATATATCAACGCGCTTGCCAATGGCGACATCTGTGTGGCCGTCGGCTTCTCCGGCGACATCTTCCAGGCCCGTGCCCGCGCCGAGGAGGCAAAGCAGGGCGTGACGGTCGATTACGTCGTGCCGAAGGAAGGCGCGGAAATGTGGTTCGACCAGATGGCGATCCCGGCCGATGCGCCGCATGTGGAGGAAGCCCACGCCTTCATCAACTACATGATGAAGCCCGAGGTGATCGCGAAAGCCAGCAACTATGTCTTCTATGCCAACGGCAACAAGACATCGCAGCAGTTCATCGACAAGGCGATCCTCGACGATCCCGCCATCTATCCGGATGACGAGATGCTGAAGAAGCTCTTCACGGTCTCGCCCTACGATCCCAAGGTCCAGCGCGTCATCACGCGGTTGTGGACCAAGGTGGTTTCCGGCCAGTAACAAGACAAAATGCCCGGATCTGTTCCGGGCATTTTTCTTTGCCGCAAAGGAAAGCGGCATCTGACATTTCCGTGCCGCCGCCTGCACCCGTCGGCGCATGATTTCAAGAAGACAAGGTCGTGTGGCGGCGGACCCGAGCCGCCGCACGGCCGCGCGAAAATGGGGAACCCGCATGAAATCTCTCGGCAGCATCCGCCGCTCCTTTGCCCCCTGGGCCGATCCGACGGCAAAGCCCTATATTTCCTTCCAGAACGTCACCAAGCGCTTCGGCGATTTCACCGCCGTCGACAATCTCTCCCTCGATATCTACCAGCGCGAGTTCTTCGCGCTGCTTGGCGCCTCCGGTTGCGGCAAGTCCACGCTGCTGCGCATGCTTGCCGGCTTCGAGGACCCGACGTCGGGCGACATCATTCTCGACGGCCAGAGCATCAAGGGCATTCCGCCCTATCGCCGCCCGGTGAACATGATGTTCCAGTCCTATGCGCTCTTCCCGCATATGTCGGTGGAGAAGAACATCGCCTTCGGCCTGAAGCAGGATGGCATGCCGAAGACCGAGATTGCCGAACGCGTGGCGCAGATGCTCAAGCTCGTGAAGCTCGAAAAATTCGCCGCCCGCAAGCCGCATCAGCTTTCCGGCGGTCAGCGTCAGCGCGTCGCTCTCGCCCGTTCCATCGCCAAGCGCCCGAAGGTGCTGCTGCTCGACGAACCGCTCGGCGCGCTCGACAAGAAGCTGCGCGAGGAAACCCAGTTCGAGCTGATGGACCTGCAGCAGGATCTCGGCCTGACCTTCGTCGTCGTCACCCACGACCAGGAAGAGGCCATGACCATGGCGGACCGCATCGCCGTCATGAGCGCCGGAAAGGTGATCCAGGTCGCGACACCGGCCGAAATCTACGAGGCGCCCAACTCCCGCTTCGTGGCCGACTTCATCGGCGACGTGAACATCTTCGAAGGCAAGGTCACCGCATCGAGCGGCGCGGCCATGACGGTCGCTGCGTCCAGTGGCTTCTCACTGGAGGTCGAGACAAGCGACCCACTTGCGTCGGGTGCCGATGCGGCTGTCGCCCTGCGTCCCGAAAAGATCCGCGTCACCTCGCAGCCCCCGGCCAGCACCGCCATCAACACCGTCGAGGGCGAAATCTGGGACATCGCCTATCTCGGCGACATGACCGTCTTCCACGTGCGTCTGCCCGATGGCAAGGTGGTCAAGGCCTCCATGCTGAACGCCGCCCGCGAGATGGACGATCCGCTCGCCTATGACCAGAAGGTCTGGGTCTCCTTTGCCGCCAATGCCGGCGTCGTCCTGAAGGGGTAGCAACATGTCCAAGGCCCTTTCCGCCCTTTCCAGTCGGCTGGTCATCATCATCCCCTTCGTCTGGCTGCTGATCTTTTTCCTCGCGCCATTCTTCATCGTCTTCCGCATCTCGCTGTCGACGACGGCCATCGCCATGCCGCCCTATACGCCGGTCTTCGACCTTGCCGACGGCATCTCCGGCATCTTGGAGGGCATCCGCGAGTTTTCCTTCGACAATTACGTCTGGCTGACGCAGGACGCGCTCTATTTCAACGCCTATATCTCCAGCCTGACGATCGCGGCGATCTCGACCTTCCTGACGCTGCTGATCGCCTACCCCGTTGCCTACGGCATGGCGCAGGCGCCGCGCAGCATTCGGCCGACGCTGCTCATGCTGGTCATCCTGCCGTTCTGGACGAGCTTCCTGATCCGTGTCTACGCCTGGATCGCGATCCTCAAGCCCGAGGGGCTGCTGAACCAGTTGCTGCTGTTCCTCGGCGTCATCGATAGCCCGCTCGTCATCCTCAACACCAACACGGCCATCTATATCGGTATCGTCTATTCCTACCTGCCCTTCATGGTGCTGCCGATCTATTCGGCGCTGGAAAAGATGGATGGCTCGCTGGTGGAAGCGGCCCAGGATCTCGGCTGCACGCCGACAACGGCCTTCTGGAAGGTCACCTTCCCGCTGTCGCTGCCGGGGGTCGTGGCCGGCTGCATGCTGGTCTTCATTCCCGCTGTCGGCGAGTTCGTCATCCCCGATCTTCTCGGCGGATCGGAAACGCTGATGATCGGCAAGACGCTCTGGAACGAGTTCAACGCCAACCGTGACTGGCCGGTCTCGTCCGCCGTGGCCATCATCCTTTTGATGATCCTCGTCGTGCCCATCATGTTCTTCCAGAACGCCCAGACCAAAAGCGAGGGGAGATAGACATGACCCGCTGGTCCCGCTTCAACATCGCCTCCATCGTGGTCGGCTTCGGCTTTCTCTACCTGCCGATCGTGCTTCTGGTGATCTTCTCCTTCAACGAATCGAAACTCGTCACCGTCTGGGCGGGCTTCTCCACCAAATGGTACGTCTCGCTGTTCCAGAACCAGGCTCTGATCGATGCCGCCTGGGTGACGATCCGCGTGGCGTTGCTCTCCGCGACGCTCGCCACTGTCCTCGGCACGCTGGCCGCGCTGGCGTTGACGCGGTACCGCCGCTTCCATGGCCGGGTGCTGTTCTCCGGCATGGTCTATGCGCCGCTCGTCATGCCCGAGGTCATCACCGGCCTGTCACTGCTCCTGCTCTTCGTGGCCATCGGCCTCGATCGCGGCTTCTGGACGATAACGCTCGCCCACATCACCTTCACCATGTGTTTCGTGGCGGTGGTGGTGCAGTCACGCCTCGTTACCTTCGATCGCTCGATCGAGGAGGCCGCGCAGGATCTGGGCGCAACCCCGGTCGCGACCTTCTTCCAGGTGACGCTGCCGGTCATCGCGCCGGCGGTTTTTTCCGGCTGGGTGCTCGCCTTCACGCTGTCGCTCGACGATCTCGTGATCGCCAGCTTCACCACCGGCCCCGGCGCAACGACGCTACCGATGCGGATCTACAGTCAGGTGCGTCTCGGCGTGACACCGGAGATCAACGCGGCCTGCACCATCCTGATCGGTGTCGTTGCCTTCGGGGTGCTGGTCGCCTCCATCGTCACCCGCACCCGGGAAAACCAGCGCGAGCGCGACGAGCGGGCTGCAGCCGCAGTGTGAGGCAGGCGAACGGACTGAAGAGGCGGAGGGCCGGGCCGAAAGGTGCCGGCCCTTTTCACGCCGGCCGTCAGGCGTCGCCGCGTGGCGGCAGGAAGATGTAGGTCAATAGCCAGACCGGCACGACGATCAGCGATCCCAGGAGAATGTTGGGCACGGCCCATGTCACGCCGCGCATGATGTAAGCCCACAGATCCGCAGGCGTCATGCCGATGCGCGCCAGCAGTTCCGCCGAGGAAAGGTCGAAGAAGGACAGCCCCGCCCCGGTGATGAGCGAGGCCAGTGCGATCTTGAAGGTGGCTGCCAGAAAGCGAAGCAAAGACATCCCCAGGTCGATGATTCGGCGGAAATCAGGCAGAGCATACTGCAAGCCGCGCAAAAGTAAGCAGCCATTTGCGGGTGGTACCCGCGTCGGCCGCCCTATTGATCGGGGGTGAGCACGGAGAGCGGCGTGATGACGGCCTGCGGCCAGGTGCCGCCGACGAAGAAGCGTGCGCCGGTCGTCAGCGGTTGGCGCGGCTCTGCCGCCCCGTTTGCGGAGCCGGTGCTCGCGGTGCCGACGGCCTGCGGGTCGTAGCGGCCCGCGAGCGCAAGGCCGCTGGTGGGCATGTCGATCATCCCTCGCAGATCGAGACTGCCGGCCGAGCCGACAAGACGCCCATACTGGACGTTCAGCCGTCCCCGGTCCAAGAGAGCGGCAATGTCCAGCATGTCGAACGGCATGCTCCCATCGGCGACGCTGGAGAGGGAGAAGGCCCCGCCGGTCTTGACGTTCTGCGTGAGCGTGGCCGGGGCGAGACCGGAAATCCGCCCCGCGCCGCTTCGGATCGTCAGGTGTCCGGTCAGCGACTGCGCCGGTGCCAGCAGGATCGGGTCCGGCGATTGCAACGCCAGCGAAATGGCGGCGCGCCCCTCGGTCATCGGTCCGCCGAGATTGAATGCCGTTGCGAGGCGCTGCATGTCCGCGTCGCGAACATGAATATCCACGCTGCCGCGGGTCTCCTCGCCCGGCGGAGCCGCGACCAGCAGCGTGCCCGACAGGCGCCCGTCCGCCACCGTCGCATCGCCGATGTCGAGGCTGAGACGGCCCGGCGCGCCGCGCAAACCCGCCGCCACCCGTGTTGCCGTCAGGCTGGAGAACTGCACGGTCTCGGCCGAGAGCCTGAGATCGGTCCGCACGCGCACCGTCAACTGGTCCTCGATCGCCGCGCCAAGATAGGACCGCTCCACCTGCAGGCCGCCGATGACAGGCAGCATGCTGGACAGATCGATCCTGTCGAAGGCAAGCGTACCCGACAGCATCGGCGTCCCATTGTCCGGCAGCGAAACATCGAGAACGCCGCGTCCCCCGGTGTCTCCGAGCGTGAGCTCGACGCCGTCAAACTTGATGGCGTCCGCCGCGGTCGACAGGCGAGCCTCCAACGCCACCGGTCCCAGCGTGTTGCGGGCAAGCTGCTCCAGCCCGAAGAAGCGGGCCATGCCGCCCACCGTCGGCGCCGAAACGCTCATCGAGCCCGCGACAAAGGGCTGCGCCGAGATCGTGACCGTGCCATCAAAGCGCGCGGTGACCGGCGTGCTTGTCACGGCGAGAAAAAGCGGCGCACTGCCGCCCCGGATGAGGGTCGCCGCGTCGCTGCTGCGGAAGGAAAGCGTGGTTGGCACGCCGTGCAATACGCCGGTCAGATCGCCGCTGACGCCCGTTCCGCCGGCTGGCAGCGCGACCGTTCCCCAGATGTCGTCGATCGACAAGGCGCTTGCGTCGTCATCACCCAAGACGCGCAGCCGTCCGCCCTCGATGACGAGGTCGCCGGTCACCGCGCCGTTCGGATCCGAGGGCCGCAGAAGGGCAAGCAGGCGCAGGATTGCATCCGCATCCCGTGCGCCCGCATCCGCTCCGCTTCCATTCGGGCTGAGGGTAAAGGTCGGTTGGTTGAGCCGCACGCCGTCATAATCGGGATGGCCAAAAAGCGCGCCTGTAACGTCGAAGCCGATCGTCACGCTGCGGGCTGTCACGGTCACGCCGGAGGGGTTGCGGCTGTCGGCGAAGCTGACATCCGGCATGGTCAGCACGGGCGCCGGCCAAAGGCTGAGGTCGGGCTCGCCGGCGACCGTGATCTTTGCTCCCATGCTTCGCGAAACGGCGGCCGTGAAGGCGGAACTCAGATCGCCGGCACTGAAAAACAGCGGAAAGGCCAGCCGTGCGACGACCGCCAGAAGAAGGGTGAGGCCGATGCAGGCGATGAGAACCCGACGCGCCAGGCGCAGACGCGGCGACACCGCAAGATGCGCGAGGCGCCAAACCTGACGGCGGCAGGCGGCAAGAAGGGCGGCAGGCGCGCTCGGCTGCATCGTGTCTCTTTTCCGCTCAGTGCATTTGGTGTTCTGGATAGGCGTGGGCGGTGTCAAATGCAATCGCCCCAGGGTTGGGGCGGCTCCTGTTGACCACAGGAGGGTTTGGCGGGACATGGTCGGGCAAGGCAAGCGATGAGGCATCGGTTGAAAGCCGTGTCCGTTAGAACCAAAGCCCATAGCCGCACCCATTTATTTCGCGTTGCAGCATGGTATACAAACAGCATGTGAGTGGAGGAAAACGAGCATGCAGCAGGACGCGCCCCTGTGGATTCCGAGCCAGGATCTCCTTACCAAAAGCCCCATGGCACGATTGATGGCGGCGGTCGCCGTGCGGCACGGTTTGTCCTTCGCCGGCCCCGATGCGTTCCATGCCTGGACGATCGAAAACCCCGGCCTGTTCTGGACGGAGGTCTGGGAAGACTGCGGCGTGATCGGCGAGCGCTCCGGACCCGCTCTCGTCCATGGCGACCGCATGCTGGAAGCCCGCTTCTTCCCCGAGGCAAAACTGAACTTTGCCGAGAACCTGCTTGCCCATGCTGCAAAGGGGTCCGGCGATCGCCCGGCCATCCTGTTCCGCGGCGAGGACAAGGCTCGCTCCGTGCTGTCGTGGGATGCGCTTTCGGCCCTCGTCTCCCGCCTGCAGCAGGCCTTTGAAGCGATGGGCATCGGCGCGGGCGATCGCATCGCCGCCATGATGCCCAACATGCCGGAAACGGTGGCCCTGATGCTGGCCGCCGCCTCCCGCGGCATCATCTGGTCCTCCTGCTCGCCCGATTTCGGCGACCAGGGCGTGCTGGATCGCTTCGGCCAGATCGGCCCGAAACTCTTCATCACCTGCGATGGCTATTGGTACAATGGCAAGATGCAGGACGTCTCGGCCAAGGTCGGGGTCGTCGCTACGAAGCTTGGCGTGCCCGTGCTCGTCGTTCCCTATGCGGGCGATGCGCCGGCGCTTGCCGCAAGCCTCCCGGATGGCCGCACGCTCGCCGACGCCATCGCGCCCTACACGGCCGCGCCCGTCACCTTCGCGCAACTGCCCTTCGCGCACCCGCTCTACATTCTATTTTCCTCCGGCACGACGGGCGTTCCCAAATGCATCGTGCATTCGGCCGGCGGCACGCTGCTCCAGCACCTCAAGGAGCATCGCTATCACTGCGGCCTGGAAGCCGGTGAACGGCTCTTCTACTTCACCACCTGCGGTTGGATGATGTGGAACTGGCTGGTCTCGGGCCTTGCGGTCGGCGCCACGCTCTGCCTGTTCGATGGTTCGCCCTTTTACCCCGGCGGGGAGGTCCTGTTCGATTATGCCGCGGATGAGCGTTTCGCTGTCTTCGGCACCTCGGCCAAATACATCGATGCCGTGCGCAAGGCGGGCATCACGCCGGCGACCAGCCATGATCTTTCGTCCCTGCGCCTTCTGACCTCCACAGGTTCGCCGCTCTCGCCGGAAGGCTTCTCCTTCGTCTACGAGGGCATCAAGCCGGACGTGCATCTCGCCTCCATTTCCGGCGGCACCGACATCGTCTCCTGCTTCGTCCTCGGCAATCCGCTGAAACCGGTCTGGCGGGGCGAGATCCAGGGGCCGGGCCTTGGCCTTGCCGTGGATGTCTGGAACGACGATGGCCAGCCGGTGCGCGGCGAAAAGGGCGAACTCGTCTGCACCCGCCCGTTCCCCTCCATGCCCCTGATGTTCTGGAACGATCCGGACAAGGCCAAATACAAGGCGGCCTATTTCGAGCGCTTCGACAATATCTGGTGCCACGGCGATTTCGCCGAATGGACCGCCCATGGCGGCCTCATCATCCACGGCCGGTCGGATGCGACGCTGAATCCCGGCGGCGTGCGCATCGGCACGGCCGAAATTTACAATCAGGTGGAGCAGATGCCCGAGGTCGCCGAAGCGCTGTGCATCGGCCAGGACTGGGACGACGATGTGCGCGTCGTGCTGTTCGTTCGCCTTGCGCCTGGCGTCACGCTGACGCCGGATCTCGACAAGGCGATCCGCACCCGTATCCGCACCGGCGCCTCGCCGCGTCATGTGCCCGCCAAGATCATTGCCGTTGCCGACATTCCGCGCACCAAGTCCGGCAAGATCGTCGAGCTTGCCGTGCGTGAAGTCGTGCACGGCCGGCCCGTCAAGAACAAGGAGGCACTGGCCAATCCGGAGGCGCTGGCGCTCTATGCGGACCTTCCAGAGTTGCAGAAATGAGGCGCTACACGCATTAACCGGAAAAGTCGCCGGAGTTAACCAAATGCCTGATTTCACGGAGCAACCGAGAGATGATGGGGTCGAAAATTAAGGTCTTGTTGACGATTGCAACGGCATTCTGCCCCCAACTTGAGACCGATCCATGATGGATAGGGCCGCAGCGCGCTGCATCAAGGCATGAAGCCGGCGTCTCCTCCAGTTGGTTTTCAGCTCGACTCATGAGGCAGCCTCGGCTGCCTCTTTTTTTATGCCGGTTTTGCCGCGCGGCTCTTGTCGAGCGAGCGCGAGACGAGCACGACGGGGATGAGGCCGGCCAGCACGATGATGACGGCCGGCACCGAGGCATCCTCGATCTTCGCGCGCGAGGCGTCTTCGTAGACGAGGGTCGCCAGCGTGTTGAAGTTGAACGGTCGCAGCATGATGGTCGCGGACAATTCCTTCAGCGTCTCGATGAACACGAGCAGGGCGGCCGAAAGCGTTGCCGGCCGCATCAGCGGCACCAGCACGCTGAACAGCGTCTGCGTCCCCGTGCGCCCCAGCGTGCGCGCCGCCATGTCGAGATGCGGGGAGAGCTTCTGGAACCCGGCCTCGATCGTGCCTTCGGCCATGGTCAGGAACCGCACGGAGGCGGCATAGACGATGGCAAAGCCGGTGCCGGTCAGAAGGAGGCCGGTGGAGAAGCCGAAGGTCGAGCGCATCAGGCCATCGACGCCGTTGTCGATGGCGGCAAGCGGAAAGAGCACGCCGATGGCAAGCACTGTCCCCGGCACGCCGTAGCCCATGGAGGAGATGCGGGCGGCCATGGCGATCGGCCGCGAATGGGTGGTGCGGGTGGCATAGGCCATCAGGAAGCCGATCAGCACGGTGATGAGCGCCGCCATGCCGGCCACGAAGAGGCTGTTGCCGAGGGCGCTGAGCAGCCGCTCGGAGGCAAAGGCGTCCAGGCGGCGAAGCGCAGATGAGCCAAGCACCAGCAGCGGCACGGCAAAGCCGAAAAGGACGGGCACGAGGCAGACCGCCATCGCACCCCATTTGCGCCAGCCGGTCAGCCGCAGGCGGATGCTGTCATTGACGGCGGTCGTCGTCTTGTTGCTGGTAAAGCGCTGCCGCCGCCGCGCCGCGCGCTCCACCGCCATCAGCGCAACCACGAAGACGAGCATGATGCAGGCGATCTGCGCAGCGCCAGCGAGACTGCCGCGATTGAGCCAGGTGTCGAAGATCGAGAAGGTCAGCGTCTGCACGCCTAGGAATTCGACCGCGCCGATATCGTTCAGCGTCTCCATGGCAACGAGGGTCAGGCCGACCATGATGGCCGGGCGCGCCATGGGGATCTGCACGGTGAAGAACACGCGCAGCGGCCCGGCGCCGAGCGTGCGGGCCACATCTGCCGCCGCACGCCCCTGCATCAGGAACATCGAGCGGCAGGCGAGATAAATATAGGGATAGAGCACCGAACTCAGCACCAGCACGGCCCCGCCCATCGATCGGATGTCCGGGAACCAGTAGTCGCGGCTTGTCTTGAAGCCGAAGACAGCCCTGAGGGCCGATTGCAGTGGCCCGGTAAAGGTGAAGACCTCGCCGAAGGCATAGGCCGCAAGATAGGCGGGAATGGCAAGCGGCAGAACGAGCGCCGCGGCCAGGACCCGGCGCAGCGGAAACTCGCAGGACGCCACCAGCCAGGCGGTCGTGACGCCCGTCACCACCGTCACGAAGCCGGTCATGGCGATCAGTTGCAGCGTGCGGCCTGTGGCGCGCGGAATGACGTGTTCGACAAGATGCGGCCAGTCTGCCGCGCCACCCGTCATGGCCAGCCAGACGATGGCCACGATCGGCAGCATGACGAAGGCGGCAACAAGAAGTGCTCCCGCCGTGAGTAGCGGATGGGTCAATGCCCTGCGGGGCGCATCCGCTTTCGTCCGGTGACGTTCAGGGTGCGTGGCAGCAATCGTCACAGTCGCATTCGTCCTTTCCCGGCACGGTCGGCCCCAGGGCGCCGACGCTGGACGGCGCGAAAGAGGAGCGCACGCCTCATGTTTGCTCTAGCGCATCGTGCGGGAAATCAAAACGGATTTTCGGGTGCGCTCCCCCTGCGGACGGGCGTAAGGGAAGGGGAACGGGCCACGGCCCGCTCCGTCAATCCGCCAGCACGCGCTGCGAGGGGAAGGTGATCTCCACCAGCGTGCCCTCATTGGGCGCGGAGGTGATGGCAAACTGCGCGCGGTTGGCTTCCACCATCGCCTTCGTCAGGGGAAGGCCGAGGCCGGTGCCGTCGCCGCGCTTGCGCGCGCCCGTCGTCACCTGGCGGAACGGCTTCATCGCCTGCTCCAGCTCGCCGCGCGTCATGCCGACGCCGGTGTCGCGGATGCGCAGGATAACGTTGCCATTCGGCTCATAGCCGCAGGACACGACGATCTGCCCGCCCGACGGCGTGAAGCGGATGGCGTTCGAGAGAATGTTGAGCGCGATCTGCTTGACGGACCGCTGGTCGGCGACGACACGCGGCACGGCGCCCGAAAGCGATGTGCGGATGATGACGCGCTGGGCATTGGCCTGCGGCTGCACCAGCGAGACGGCTTCCGCGATCGCCTCGTTCAACTCGACGGCGGAAAATTCCAGCTCCATTTCGCCCGCCTCGATCTTGGAAATGTCGAGGAGGTCGTTGACGATATCGAGAACATGCCGGCCGGAGCGGCCGATGTCGCTGGCATATTCCACATAGCGCGGATTGCCGATGGCGCCGAAATGCTCGCTCGCCATCATGTCGGAAAAGCCGATGATGGCATTGAGCGGCGTGCGGATCTCATGGCTGACGCGGGCGAGGAACTCCGTCTTGTGGGCATTGGCCGTCTCTGCCGCCCGCTTGGCGCTGCGCAGCTCGTCTTCTGTGCGCTTCCACTGGGTGATATCGCGGATGACGGCGCAGAAGCCGTTGGAGGCGGAAAGCCTGCCCATCGTCATGAACAGCGGCAGGAAACCGCCCGACGCTTCGCGGCCGATCACCTCGCGTCCGTCATTCAGCACGCTCGCCACGCCATGGCCGGAAAGACCGGCAATATAGTCCATCACCGCCCTCTGGCTCTCATGGGCAAAGAGCATCGCAAACGGCTTTCCGCGTGTTTCGCTCTCGTCGTAATTGAAGAGGGCGGAAGCGGAGCGGTTCAGCGACCGGATCTCGCCCTCCGGCCCCAGAACGACGACGCCGTCCGTCGCAGTCTCGAGGATCGAGCGCAACTCGTCCACTTCCGTGCGCAGCGCCGCCATCTGCTCGCTGTCCGCGGCGGCGGGTGCAAAGGCGCTCGCCGTTTCGGTCGGCGTATCGATTGGCTCGTCGCTGTCGCTGTCGCTGCCGTCGAGGTCGACGGCCGGTGCCAGCGCCAGCAGCAGCGCATGGCCGTCATGCCAGCGAATGGAACGCAGCCGCGCCGTCACGGCCAGCAACCGCCCCTCCGGCCGGATCAGTTGCATGGTCCCGTCCAGCAGTTCCTCTTCATCGTCTTCGGGCGCCGCAAACAGCGCGTCCAGCCCGCCTTCCGCATCAAGGTCGGCGAGCGAGGCATAGCCGGTCAGGTTGAGGAATTCCGGGTTGGCGTGAAACAGGTTGTCGCCATTGTGGACCAGCAGCGCGACGGGCAGCGCATCGATCAGCGACTCGTCAAGGCCCGTGCCGCGGCGGGCGCTGTCCGGGTCGAGCGCATCCTCGCTCGCCTCTTCACCGTCATCGATGTCGGGCGACACAGCCATCGTCTCGACCGGCGCCGCCGGTTCAGGCGCCAGCGCAGCCTCGTTGGTGTTGTCCTCCGCATACGCCGCATCCGTCACAGGCTCGGCCAGCCCGTCCGTATCCTCCGCGTGATCATTTCTGGAAACGGTCGGCGCATCGGCCGCTTCGTCACTAGATTGCGACAGGCGCTCGGCATCCACCGGATCGTCGTGGGTGTCCGTGCTTTCCGCCGCGCCGGTGGTTCCATTGTCCGTATCGGCGGGCGGGGCGGGGGCTGCCTCGACGGTTGGCGCGACCGCAGGCGAGCCTGCTGCCTCCAGCGCATCTGCCTTGTCTTCGGTCGCACGATCCGTCTCGGCGGGGGCGGATGCCGGGGCGCTATCGATCGTCTCACCCAGCCGCCGCGCGATTTCGCGGAAGGCCGCCTGTTCGCCACGGCTTAGCGGCTCGCGAACGGGCTGGCGGATCGAGGAGAGCGGAATGACGTTCTCGCCGATCACCGGCGCTGCCGCATATTGAAGCGCCGGCGTTTCGCCCGCGAAGGGATCGTCGGTGGGCACGCCTTCAGCGGTGTCTCCTGTCGTTAATTCCCCCAAAGCTTCCGGCAGATCGTCCTCCGTCTCCGGTGCGTCCGCAACGGCGGCGCCGAGAACGTCAGCGCCGGACACGAGCGTGAGGCCGATGCCGTCCGCATCCTCCGCCGCATCCGAAACCCGCACGATGCCGAAGCCGCGGAAGCCGTCAAAACTGCGGGCGCGCGAATAGGTCGGCAGGGCCGCGAGATCGACGGGCACTTTAAGCCGCGTACCCTCCACCGGCCAGAGCACGGTCTTGCCTGACCAGGTGTCGCGCCGCTGGAGAAGACCGGTAATCACGCCATCCGGATCGATATGGAAACGCTCCGCCAGCGCCGCGAAGGACTTGCCGACCACATCGCCGGCATGCGGGCCAACGGTCGCGGCAAATTCGTCGGAGACTTCGCTGAAATGCCCGTCGGCATCGATCTTCCACACGAAACGCACGGCGCGCCCGCCCGGCTGGAAGGTGAAGACCGGCTCGGCAGGCTCGGCGGCCTTCTCGCGCGTCGCGGCAACTCCCGTGCTCACATTGGTCTTTGTGGCCGGCTCGGTTGTCCCGGGCGCAGCCGAGACGCCGTCCTGTGCGGCATCATCCCGCGCCACTTCGGGCCGCGAAACTTCAGGCGTCTCATCATCGGTCGGCTTTTGAGGCGCCTCGTCCGTCGCGACGTCGTCGGCCGGCAGGGCACCTTCCTCGGAATGGACGATGGTGGACGGATCATGGGCCTCGCCCGTCGCGGCAGGCGTTGCCACCGGCTCTTCGCCATTCTCGGGCGGGCAGGTCAGCAGCGCGGGGTCCTCATCGCTGCCGGGCAGCTCGTCAATGTCGACGGCCATGTGGTCGGCGGGCGTGAAGGCGACCGCGGCCTGATCCCCGGCGGCGGCAAGAACGTCGCCGGCGGATGCCACGGTCGAGGCTTCCGCAAACGCGGCATCGTCCATCGGCGGATGGTCTTCCGCCTCGTCCGTTTCCACCGGTTCCGGTGCGCCGAACGTTTCCTCGTCGCCCTTGGGAGGGGCGGCTGGCAGTGCGGGGTCCTCGTCGCTGCCTGGCACCTCGTCAATATCGACCGGCCGAGGTTCTGCCGAGCCGGAAGCGGCATCGGTCTGGACGGCGGCATCCTCAACGGCAAGGGGCTGCGCCGCAGCGGGCGCGGCGGCCGCGGCCGGAAAATCCTCGTCCTCCATCGGATCCAGACGGCCGAGAATGGTCTCGACGGCAAAGAGGAGGTGCATCTCGTCGGATACGCGGCCGATGGCGGCCGGCAGCGTGCCGCGTCCGGTGGTGATGGGGCGCTTGACGAGGCGGTCCGGATGGCGCGCAACGGCCGAGATCAGTGCCTGCGCCGTGTCCGGGCGCAGGCCGAGCGCATCAAAGCCCGCCGACGCCGCGATCACCTCGCCCTCGGTGCCGAGCACAGCCATATGCGTATCGGGATCATCAAAGCCCGAGATCATCCGCGCCGCGCAATCGCGCGTGCCGGGCCGGCTTGCGGAGACTGGTGCTGCAAACAGCACGGCCGGCTCTCCGGCGTGGATTTCGATGAGGGACAGCGTCGCCACGACGACCGTGCTGCGAAAGCCGCTGGCAATGCGCAGCGAGACGCTGCGGGTCTCGCCGAGCGCGGAAAGTTGGCGCGCCGCCGCCTGCAGCTGCCGCGTCATCACGTCGTTGGCCGGTAGGCCGCTATCGATGAAATCATAGATATTGCCGGTGCTGAAAAGCGCGGCCGCAGCACCATTGGCCCACAGCACCCGCAACAGATCCGTCGACATCAGCGCCGCCGCCGCGCCGCTCGCAAAATGCGCCCTGACAGCCGGGTGAACGGCGATATCGATGAAGGGATACTGTTTCGCGGCCATGGACGGTCTCATTGCTCGGTGCTCCACCCGGAAGGCGGGCTTTTCTTAACACTCTATTAATACCTTTGCAGGGCGAAAGGGTCCATGCCGGCCGTCCTTCGCGCCACCCCTTTCGCCGTGAAGGGTTAACGGCCAAGCCGATGCCCGATTTATGTTGCGGTGCACAATGATATTGCAATGCACAATAATCGGTGCTATATAATGGGCATCCGAGGAAACAGGGCTTTGACGACAGGGCCCAAAAGGAGATCACCATGGCCACGAAGAAGACCGACGACGTATTTGGCTTTGCCGCTTTCGACCCGGCAAAGCTGACTGAAAACTTCCGCGACCTCGCCGAAAAGGGCGCGACCCAGTCCAAGGACGCCTATGCCAAGATGAAGGTTGCCGCCGAAGACGCGGCCAAGACCGTCGAAGCGACGATGGAAAGCGCCCAGGCCGGTTCCGTCACCCTCGGCCTCAAGGCCATCGAGGCCCTGCGCGTCAACGCTGAAAGCTCGCTCTCCCACATGGAAGCCCTGCTCGGCGTCAAGTCCGTTTCCGAGCTCATCGAGCTGCAGACCGCGTTCCTGCGCAAGCAGGCCGAACTCGTTGTCGAGCAGGCAAAGACCATGCAGGAAGCCACCCGCAAGGTTGCCGAAGACGTCTCCAAGCCGGCCAAGACGGCCGCTGAAAAGACCCTTGCCACCTTCCAGAAGTAAGTCGGAGGCCGGCCTCGAAGCCGGCCGTCTGCTTCGCCTCGCATTTCCGGGCCCCGTTGCGCCATGATGGCCGCAGCGGGGCTTTTTCCTATGTGCAGCCCATCGCCTCGTCAGGCAGGTCGCAGCGTCTCTGCGTCTGCAGCTGTCACACCGACCCGATACACCCGGCGCGACTTTTCTACCCCTTGGCCCAACTTATGACTTGCAAAAATCCCCCTCCCGCCGTATGTGACCCCCCGTGCAGTGCCGACGGCGCCTGCGCGATTGTGCGGTTGTAGCTCAGTTGGTTAGAGCGCAGGTTTGTGGCACCTGAGGTCGTAGGTTCGATTCCCACCAACCGTACCATTTTCCACAATTTGTTCAGTATGTTGGGAAGCAAGTGCTTTTCCGCTTGGTGCTGAAGTCATGTGCCAGCGTTCCTGTGGAACAGGTCTTGAACATCTCCGGCGCTCCGGCATGAAGCTTTTTTGAGCTTCGGAACGCCGATAATCCAAATGCAAGACCCTTTGGAATTCTGGCTGGTATCCCGATTTGTCCTGATATGCAGGCCTTAACTCTCGACATTATCTCACGTTCAGTGAAATGCGCTACGCGCATCACCGTCGTCATTTATCTGCGCAACGGCCAATAGGGGCTGTAGTACATGACCTTGGAAGATGATTTTAGAGCATTTCCGGTGAAAACGGGAGCACCTGAAATGCTCTATCTATCTGTTTTTACGCAGTCCGGACGCAAAACCGCTAACGCACTTTTGCTGGACGTGCTCTAGTGTAATCGACTGTGCCAATGATTTCGGAGAGGAGATCGAGGTCTTCACTTGTGGAAAATATGACCTGCTGGTGCCTGCCTTTGGACTGTGCCGCGCACCGAAGTAGCTGTCCGAAGCTTATGCGAGAAGAAGATTGTTGCCTTGGTTCGTCGAAGACCAGAAGGCCTGGATGATTTGTTTTTTCAGTTGAGGCTGTCTCCAGCAGGCCGAGTTGGTACGCCCACTTTACCCGCCTCGTGCTTCTTCAGAATGCTGATGATCTGTTCGTCCGTGAAACGGTTGCGCTTCATTCTTTGGTCCTCTCGATGGGCCAGAGCTTACTTCAAAATGGATGAGTTCAGCGGGGGCAAGGTCTCCCCCCGCAGGCGCTTTTATATGTGCCTGCGAAAGTCTGCAAGAATAGCCATGCTCAAAAAAATTTCCAGGATTGGTGATCCAAATAAATTCATTATCCGTAGAAATAAATTTTTACGATACTCAATTATACTTTCAAGATAAAAAACAAGCGTGTCGGGCATAAATGATATATTAACAAATTCTTCCCAGCATAAAGCCAAGGCTGAATTGGCATTATTGTTTCGGGGAGATGTGAAATGCTGTTGGGGCGTGCGGCGAAGGCGCAGATACAGGCACTCAATGCCATCAAGGCAAATGTTATGGTCGCGGATGCGTCCTTGAATATCACTTACATGAATCCGGCCGTCGTGGCACTTCTTGAGGAAGCCGAGGCGGATCTGAAGAAGGAGTTGCCGCGCTTCAGCGTTGCTTCGCTGATTGGTAGCAACATCGACATCTTCCACAAGAACCCGACGCATCAGCGCACCATGCTCTCGGCGCTGAAAGACACGCACAGCGCCACCATCCGGGTTGGCGCGCGCGTCTTCGATCTCGTCGTTACGCCGCTGAAGAACGGCAAGACCGTGACCGGCTTCGTGGTGGAGTGGGCCGATGCCAAGGCGCGGCTCCTCAACATGGACTATGCCGCGCAAATCGCCGCGATCAGCCGCTCGCAGGCCATCATCGAGTTCGAGATCGACGGCACGATCATCACGGCGAATGATAATTTCCTCCAGCTGATGGGTTATACGCTGGACGAACTGCGCGGCCGCAAGCACGAGATGTTCGTCGATCCCGGTTTTGTCGCGTCCGCGGAGTACGGCACGTTCTGGAACACGTTGCGCTCCGGCCGACACGTGGCATCGGAGTTCAAGCGCCGGACCAGGACCGGCCAGGAAGTGATCATCTCGGCGTCCTACAACCCCATTCTCGACCATCAGGGCCGTGTGGTGAAGGTGGTCAAATTTGCGACCGACGTCACCCAGCGCGTCAAGACGGTGGCCTCGCTCGGCGATGCCCTGAAGAAACTGTGCTCCGGCAATTTCGGCTTCCAGCTGGAAACGCCCTTCTCGCCGGAATTCGAGGAACTGCGGCACGACCTCAATCGCTCCGTCACGCAGCTGTGCGGGACCTTCCTCGAGATTTCCGGCAGCGTGGATACGATCGGCTCCGGCAGCGAGGCGATCCGCGAAGGCGTTCAGGACCTCTCGCGCCGCACCGAATCCCAGGCTGCGACGCTGGAGGAAACGGCCGCCGCGCTTGACGAGATCACCGCCAATGTGACCGCCTCCACGGCCCGCGCCGCCGATGCCCGCCATGTGGCGGCCGAGGCCAACGCCAGTGCCCACAAGTCCGGCGAAGTCGTTGCCCGCGCCGTCGAAGCGATGAGCCGCATCGAGGACTCCTCCTCGAAGATCTCCTCCATCATCAGCGTGATCGACGAGATTGCCTTCCAGACCAATCTCCTGGCGCTGAATGCCGGGGTCGAGGCCGCACGTGCCGGCGAGGCGGGGCGCGGCTTTGCCGTCGTGGCGCAGGAGGTGCGCGAACTGGCGCAGCGCTCCGCCAAGGCTGCAAAGGAGATCAAGGACCTTATCCGCAATTCGACGGATGAAGTGTCGAGCGGCGTCAAGCTGGTGAGCGAAACCGGCCAGGCGCTGAAGACGATCAGCGACTTCATCTATCAGATCCATGCGCATATGGAGGCAATCTCCACCGCATCGAAGGAACAGTCGATCGGGCTTGCCGAAGTCAACGGCTCCGTCAACAGCCTCGACCAGACGACCCAGCAGAATGCCGGCATGGTGGAGCGCTCCAGCGCCGCCGCCAGCTCGCTCGCGGCGGAGGGCCAGAAACTGCGCCTCATGATGGGCCAGTTCCAGCTGGAAAGCGAGGGGCGCGCCTCCTTCGCGGCTGCTTCCTACACCACGAGATCAAGTCGAGCCGCCTGAGCCGACAGGCGCCCCCGCTTGACCGCCCGGCACGGTGCCCCCCGCCGTGCCGGGCCGATTTTTCTGAAGACGTGCGTTCCTTTGTGGATATGTCGCCAAAGCGCACGTCTGACGCCTCCTGCCGCAGCCGGTTTGCCGTCAAGCGTGGTAAAGCCGGTTGAGATGCCCCGGGGCGCGTGCTGCCCCTGTCGATCGCCGTCCCATGGCGACGTGACGGGCGAGACGAGGGGAAGACGCCATGACCATCGCCAGCAGCCATCCGTCTGAGCCCGATGGCGCCCTTCAGGTCATGCGCGACCTGGCTCGCACCGGAAAGCTCGGCGTTCCCGAACTGCTGCAGTTTGCCGAGGCGCGGGCGGCCGCCGGCCGGACTGGCGAGGCAACAGAGATCTACAAGGTCTGGATCGCCTACAACGAGACCCATCCGCACGCCCATCTCGTGCTCTTCAACTATTCCGTCGTGCTCCGGCAGGCAGGCGATATCGCCGGCTCCATCCACGCGCTCAGGGCCTGCCTGAAGGTCGAGCCGCGCTTCGGCCAGGCGCATATCAATCTCGGCCGTGCCTATGAGGATAGCGGCCTGTCGGCGCTTGCCATCCAGCAGTGGCGCGCCTTTACGGAGCTGACGGCAGAGAGCACCGCCGACAAGGTCGCGCACCGGCTGATGGCTCTGCAGCATATCGGCCGCGTCATGGAAAATGCCGGCCTGATGGAAGAGGCGGAAACCGCGCTCTGGCAGGCGATCGAGCTCAGGCCCGACAAGCCCGAGGCCGGCCAGCACTGGAGTGCGCTGCGCCAGCGTCAGTGCAAATGGCCGATCCTGACGCCATCCGAACATGCGCCGCTGCGCGCGCTGATCGATTCCCTCTCGCCGCTGGCGCTCGCCTGCTACGCGGACGACCCGCTGTTCCAGCTCGCCCGCGCCTGCCGCTACAGCAAATCCTTCGTCGGTCGGCCCGACACGAGCGGCTTTCCACGCCGCCCCGTCAGGCAGAAGACCGGCAGCGGGGCGCGCCTGAAGATCGGCTATGTCTCCTCGGACCTGCGCGACCATGCGGTCGGCTTTGCGCTGCGCGAGGTGCTGGAACTGCACGACAAGGCCAGTGTCGAGGTCCACGCCTATTATTGCGGCGATCCCGTCCCCAATGACGCCACGCAGGCGCGCATGAAGGCGGCCGTTGATGTCTGGCGCGAGATCGGCGCCGTCTCGGATGCCGAAGCCGCCCGGCAGATCGCGGCCGACGAGATCGACATCCTCATCGACGTCAATGGCTATACCAAGCACGCCCGCACCCGCATCTTCGCCTATCGTCCGGCGCCGGTGATCGTCAATTTCTGTGGCTACCCCGGCTCCATGGGCAGCCCTTTCCACCAGTACATGATCTCGGACGGGCGCATCGTGCCGCCTGACCACGAGATCTACTACTCGGAAAAGGTGCTGACGCTCGCCTGCAGCCAGCCGGTGGATCGCAAACGTGTCATCGACCAAATGCCCGCACGCGCCGAGGCCGGTCTGCCGGACAATGCCTTTGTCTTCGCCTGCTTCAACGGCATGCAGAAGATCACGCCCTCCACCTTCGCGCAGTGGATGGACATCCTGAAGGAAAGCCCCGGCAGCGTGCTCTGGCTGCTGACCGGCGGCGAGGCCGTGGACGAGCGTTTGCGCCTTCTTGCCAAAGCGGCCGGGATCGAGGCCGACAGGCTGATCTTCGCGCCGAAGGCTGCGAATGCGAAGCATCTCGCCCGCATCGCGCTCGCCGATCTCTTCCTCGACACCTTTCCCTATGGCGCCCATTCCACCGCGGCCGATGCGCTGACCATGGGGCTGCCGGTGCTGACCTTCCCCGGCAAGGGCTTTGCGGCCCGCTTCTGCGCCAGCATCGTCGCGGCCGCCGGCGTACCGGAACTGATCGCCGCCGACCCGGCCGATTACACGGCAAAGGCCATCGGTTTTGCCCGCCGCCCGGAGATGCTGAAAGCGCTGCGCGCCACGCTGGCCGCCCGGCGCGACACTTGCGCGCTACGCGACACGCCCGGCGTCGCCCGCCGACTGGAAGAGCTTTACTGGCAAATGCAGGGCGAAGCCGAGCGCGGCGAAACGCCGGTGCCGGACCTTGCCAATCTCGATGTCTACTACGAGATCGGTGCCGAACTGCTGGCGGGTCACACCGTACCCGTCGACGACGAGACCTACCGCGCCCGCTACCGGGAAAAGCTCGCCGCCTGGCACGCCTTCTCACCCATCCCGCCGGATCGCCGGCTCTGGAACCGCGAGGATGCTGCGCGGTGAGCGTCGGCCAGAGCAGGGCGATTGCCATTGCCGGTGCGGGTCTTTCCGGCGCCGTCATCGCCCGCACGCTCGCCGAGGCCGGGCATCGGGTCGAGGTCTTCGAAAGCCGCGACCACATCGCCGGCAATTGCCACACGGCCCGTGATGGTGAAACCGGCGTGCTTGTCCATGTCTACGGCCCGCACATCTTCCATACCGACGATGCCGAAGTCTGGGACACTGTGAACCGCTTTGCCCGCTTTCGCCCCTATCGCAACCGGGTAAAAACCACGAGCGGTGGGCAGGTCTATTCGCTGCCGGTCAACCTGCACACGATCAACCAGTTCTTCGGTCGCACCTTCCGCCCGGACGAGGCCCGCGCCTTCATTGCCGGGAAGGCCGACCGAACCATTGCCGAGCCCGTTACCTTCGAGGAGCAGGCGCTCGCCTTCGTCGGCCGCGAACTCTACGAGGCCTTCTTCAAGGGCTACACGGAAAAGCAATGGGGCTGCCCGCCATCCGACCTGCCAGCCTCCATCCTCAAGCGCCTGCCGGTGCGCTTCAATTACGACGACGACTATTTCTTCCACCGCTTCCAGGGCATGCCGGAGGAGGGCTATACGCCGATGGTCGCCGCCATGCTCGATCACCCCGGCATCGCCGTCCACCTGCAAACCCCCTTCAGCCGCGGCGGCAGGGATGGCTACGCCCATGTCTTCTCATCCGCGCCGCTGGATAATTGGTTCGGTATGGCTTACGGATCGCTCGGTTATCGCACGCTGGATTTCGAGCGGTTTACCTTTGAGGGCGACTATCAGGGCTGCGCCGTCATGAATTATGCAGATGCGGACGTCCCCTACACCCGCATCACCGAGCACAAGCACTTCGCCCCCTGGGAAAGTCACGACGGATCCGTCTGCTACCGCGAAAGCGCGCGGGCCGCGGGGCCCGACGACATTCCCTACTATCCGATCCGGCTGGTGCGGGAAAAAGCCCAGCTCGCCCAGTATGTTGCGCTGGCAGCAGGGGAGACCGCGACCACCTTCGTCGGCCGCCTCGGCACCTACCGCTATCTCGACATGGACGTGACGATCCGCGAGGCGCTGGATTGTGCCCGGCTTTATCTTCAAAAGAGCGCTGCCGGCGAGCCCATGCCCGCCTTCGTCACGCCACCGCTCTGATCCTGACTGCGTAAGTGATGTATTACGCAGTCAGGAAGGCGTTGATGACGGCGGCGATCTGGTCGGGGTTGAGATTGCCCATCTGGTGATCCATCAGTGCACCGACCTGATCGCGCGACATGCGCGAAATGTCGGCGGTCGAGAGCCCCGTCAGGCCGGAGCGGCTGAAGGAGGCGACGTCCTCGGCCGAGAAGGTGGCGAGGTCCTCGTCTTCCAGCGCCTCGACCTGTGCCGAGGTCATCGCATTCACCTGCGCCGGCGTCAGGGCCTTGGCCTGCTCCGTGCTGAGTCCCGCAACCGCCAGCGTGGTGAGGCCGGAGATGGCGCTGGTGGACAGGGCCGCGATCTTCTCGCTGGACAGAAGCGCGATATCGTCGGTGCCGAGGCCGGCGGACTGGATGGCGGTCAGGGCGCTGACCTGAGTGAGGCTGAGCGCGCCGACCTGCGCCGTCGTCATCGCCAGCACCTGATTGTAGCCGAGGGCGGCGACCTGCGCGGTGGAGAGCGCACCGATCTGGTCGGTCGTCAGCGTTGCGACGATGCCCGTCGAAAGGCCGCGCAGGGCGGCCGGCTTGATGAGGGCGAGTTCGGCCAGCGAAATCGTGGCCATGTCCTCGGTCTGCAGGCCGGACACGCCATCGGCGGAAAGCGCCGCGATCTGGCCCGTCGTGAAGGCGGCGATCTGGTCGACGCGAAGGGCGGCGACCTGCTGGCTCGTCAGGCCACCGACGGCTGCCGTGCCGAGCGCCTGGATCTCAAGGGCGGACAGGCCGGAGATGAAGCTGATCGGCAGGCCCGCGACACCGCTGGAGCCGAGCGCGGCCAGATCGGCGGTCGAGAAGGTCGGCAGGTCCTCTGCCTCCAGCCCTGACAGCGCCGCGCCGGTAAGGGCGCCGATCTGCGTCGTGGTGAAGGCGTCGATCTGGTCGGGCCTCAGCGCGCGAATCTGGTCGCTCGTCAGTGCACCGACCGCCTTGGTGTTGAAGGCGGCAATCTGCGCGGTCGTGAGGGACGCCATGTCGTCGGTGGTGAGCGCGCTCATCTGCAGCGAGGTGATCGCCGCAATCTGTGCGCTGGAAAGCGCCTTGATCTGCGCACTGGAGAGGGCGTCGATCTGCGCCGTCGAAAGGCCGGAAATGCCGTTGGCAGAGAGCGCGGCGATCTGGTCCGGCGTAAAGGCCGCGATCTTGTCGGTTCCGAGCCCGGTGATCGCCAGGGAACTGATCGCCGCGATGTCGGCCGTCGAAAAGGTTTCGAAGGCCGCGCTGCTGAGCGCGGCGATCTGGCGCGACGAGAGCGCGGAGATCTGCAGCGTCGAGAGGGCATTCACCTGATCGGCGCTGAGAGCCGCGATCTGGTTGGTCGTCATGCCGCTGATCGCTGCGCTGCTGAGTGCCCCGATCTGCTGTGCCGTCAGCGTGCCGAGCGTTGCCGCCGACAGGCCGAGGATGGCGGAAGACGAGATGGCGGCAAGATCGGCCGTCGAGAAGAGGTCAAGCTTGTCGGCGGTCAGCGCGCTGATCTGGCCGGACGTCAGGCTGGCCACCTGCGTGCTGGAGAGCGCCTCCACCTGATCGAAGGACAACAGTGCCACCTGATCGGAGGAAAGACCGGCGATCGCCGCCGTGCTGAGGGCTGCGATCTGGCTGGTCCTGAGGGCAGCGATATCGCCGCTCGTGAGGACCGCGACCTGACGCGCCGTGAGCGCGCTCGCCTGCGCGGTGGTGAGTTGGCTGATCTGCTCGCTGGAGAGCGCCGCGATCTGGTCTGTCGTCAGGCTGCCGACGCTGGCCGCAGCAAGGGCGGCGATCTGGTCGGCCGACAGCCGTTCGAGCGCCGCGCTCGACAGGCCCGTGATGGCCGAAGCGGAGATCGCGCCGATGTCGGCGGTGGAGAAGGTCTCGATGTCGTCGGTGCCGAGCGCGGCCAACTGGCTGGAGGTCAGCACCGCAACCTGCCCGGCGGTCAGCGCTTCGACCTGCGCGGTGGTCAGGGTTTCAAGCGCGGAGGTGCCGAAGCCGCGTACGGCCGCAGCATTGAGGGCGGCCACCTGTGCCGTCGAAAGTGTTGCAATGTCGTCGCTGCCAAGCGCCGCCACCTGCCGCGAGGTCAGCACGCCAACCTGCTTGGTCGTCAGCGCCGCGATCTGCGTGGTCGAGAGCGCGTTGATCTGATCGGAGGTCAGGCCGGAAATCGCCCCCGTCCCGAGCGAACTGATCTGATCGGCGGTCAGGCCTGAAAGAACGGCGGTCGCAAGCCCGGGCGCACCCGACGCGCTGAGGGCGGCGAGATCATCGACCGAGAAGACTGCGAGGTCATTGAGATCGAGGGCCGCGACCTGTGCCGACGACAAGGCCGCCACCTGCGTGGAGGTGAGCGCCCCCATTTGCAGGGAGGACATGGCATTGATCTGCGTCGAGGAAAGCCCGGCCACGCCATCGGCGGTGACCGCCGCGATCTGCGCGGTGGAAAGGGAAGCAACGCCGACCGTTCCGAGTGCCTGCACCTGCCGCGAGGAGAGCGCCGCCATCTGGCTGGTCGTCAGCGCCGTGATGCCGGAGGAGCCGAGTGCCCCGACCTGCGCGGTTGAGAGGCCCGCGATCGCGGTGGTGCTGAGCGCGCTCAACTGCTCGCTGCTCAGCGCCGCAAGCACTGCTGCCGGAACGCCCGGCAGTGCCGCCGCGCTGATCGCCGCCATTTCGGCCGTTGAGAAGGTCGCGATATTGGCGGCCGTCAGCACGCTGATCTGCCGGGACGTCAGCGCGCCGATCTGCGTGGATGTCAACGCCTCCATCTGCTCGCCGGAAAGGGCGGCAATCTGGGTGGTGCTGAGTCCGGAAATCCCGTCTGCGCTGAGGGCCGCGATCTTGGCGGCGGAGAGCGCTGCGATATCATCCGTGCCGAGCGCTGCAGTCTGCCGTGCGCTCAGCGCTCCGATCTGCCCGGTCGTCAAGGCCGCGACCTGGTCGCTCCCCAGCGCCGCCACCTGCCGCGAGGTCAGGCCGCTGACGGCCTGGGTGCTGAGAGCCGCAAGATGGGCGCTCGAGAGCGAGGCCATGACGTCTGTGGTCAGGCCGACGACGGCATCGGCACCGATTGCGGCGACTTCGTCGGCGCGGAACGTGGCGATGTCATCGGCGCCGAGCGCCGAAAGCTGCGCAGAGTTCAGTGCCTTCACCTGCGCCGTCGTCAGTGCCTCCACCTGTGCGGTGCCAAGGGCAGCGATCTGGGCGGTGCCGAGCTTGGCGATCGAGGCGGTGCCGAGCGCGCTGATCTGCTGCGCCGTCAGCGAGGCGATCGTTGCCGTCGTCATGCTGGCGATGGCGTCCGGGCTGAGAGCGGAAAGATCGGCCGTCGAGAACGTGGCGAGCGCGGCCGGATCAAGCACCGCGATCTGCGAGGCGCTGAGGGCCGCAACCTGCGTCGGCGTCAGCGCCCGCATCTGGTCGCTGGACAGGGCGGAAAGCTGGCGCGTGGTGAGGCCGGAAATGCCGGCAGTGCCAAGCGCCGCGACCTGCGCCGTCGACAGCACCGACACGTCATCCGTTCCGAGAGCGCCGACCTGCGTCGCCGTCAAGGCCGCCATCTGCCTGGTCGTCAGCGCCTGGACCTGGGGCGCGGTCAAGGCATCGATCTGCCGCGTGCCGAGGGCCGCGAGCGTGGAGGTGGCAAGGGCTGCGATCTTGTCGCTCGACAGCGTTGCCACAACACCGATCGAAAGGCCGGTGATCGCATCGGAGGTCAGCGCCGCCATGGCGCGCGTGGAGAGGGCTGCAACATCGGCCGAATCAAGGGTCGATATCTGCGTGGAGGTCAGCGCCGCGATCTGCGGCGTCGTCAGCGCCTGAAGCTGTGCTGAACCCAGCGCATCGATCTGGCCGTTGGTGAGCGCCGTCACGGTCGTCTCCGCCAGCGCGGCGACCTGCGCCGTCGTCAGCGCCGCCATGTCATCGGTGCCGAGCGCGCCGATCTGCGCTGCGCTGAGCGCGGCGATCTGGCGGGTCGTCAGGGTGGCGATCTGGTCCGTGGAGAGCGTGGCAAGCTGCGCGGTGGTAAGGTTCGGAATGCTGGTCGCATTCAGCGCCTGCAACTCGCCTGACGTCATGGCCGCCAGCACGGCGGTCGAAAGGCCGGCGATGGCAGCCGGGCTGATGGCGGCAATGTCGCGGCTGGAGAAGACCTGGATATCCTCCGTGCCGAATGCGCCGATCTGATCGGAGTTGAGGCCAGCGACCTGTCCCGTCGTCAGCGCTTCGACCTGCGCGGTGGAGAGCGTGCGGATCTGGTCGGCGCTGAGGCCGGCGAGCGCCGCTGTCGTCAGGGCAATGATTTGCGCGGTCGAGAGGGCCGCGACATTCGCCACATTCAGCGCCGACACCTGCAGCGAGGTCAGCGCCGCGACCTGCTTCGTGGTCAACTGGGCAACCTGTGCGGTGGAAAGCGCAGCGATCTGGTCGGTGGTCAGCCCCGGAACGGCGACCGTCGTGATGGCTGTCAGCCTGTCGCTCTCAAGACCCGTCACATTGTCCGTGCTGATGGCGCCGACCTGACCAGCCCCGAGCGCCGCGATCTGCTTGCTGCTGAGGGCGGCAAACTGGCTGCTGCTGAGCCGGCCGATCTGCTCGCTGGTCAACCCCGACGCGCCGGCAGTGGAGAGTGCCGCCACCTGCGCCGTCGTCAGCGCCGAGATGGCAGAGGTTGTCAGGCCCCCGATCGCCGCCCGCGTCAGCGCCGCGATTTCGTCGGTGGAAAGGGTGGCAATGTCATCGGTGCCGAAGACGGCGAGCTGTGTCGAACTCATCGCGCCGACCTGCGCGGCGGTCAGGGCTTCCACCTGCTCCAGCGTCAGGGCTTCGACCTGCGTCGCCGTCAGCGTACTGACGGCCCGCGTGTTGAGGACGGCGATCTTGTCGGTCGACAGGCTCGCCAGCACGTCATCCGTCAGGCCGGGCATGGCCGCGGCCGAGATGGCCATGATGTTGGCGAGAGAGAAGGTCGCCAGATCATCCGCACCTAGCGCCGCGATCTGGGACGATGTCAGCGCCGCAACCTGCGTGGATGTGAAGGCCGCGACCTGCGCCGTGGACAGCGCTTCCAGATGCTCGTCCGTCAGTCCCGCAAGACCGCGCACACTGATCGAGCCGATCTGCTCGGGCGTCATGGCGGCGATGCTGTCCGCACCAAACGCCGCAAACTGGGCCGGGAGGAGGGCGCGTACCTGAGCACTGGTCAGAGCGCGAACCTGACCCGTTGAGAAGATCTGCAATTGCTCCGACGTCATGGCGGCAAGGGCAGGAGTATTCAGTGCGGCGATCTGATCGGTCGAAAGAGCCGCGATCGCGTCGGTGTTCAGCCCGATGATCGCTGCTGAGTTGAGGGAGGCAATATCTCCCGTTGAGAAAGTCTTCAGTCCTTCGATGCTGAACGCTGAAAGTTGGGCTGACGTCAGCGCGCGCGTCTGCGCCATGGTCAGGGCCTCGGCTTGCGCGGTGTTGAAAGCCCGGATCTGGTCACCACTCAGCGAGAACACGGCTGCTGCGGAAAGCGCGGAAATTTGCTCCGGTGACAGAGCCCCGATGGCGATGCTGGAAAGACCGGGAACCGCTTGCGAACTGATGGCAGCCACGTCGGCCGTCGATAGAACGGCAAGGTCATCGGTACCAAACGCTGCAAGCTGCGCCGCGCCGAGCGCACGCACCTGAACCGGGGAAAGGGCCTCGATCTGGCCAGTTGTCAGCAGGGCGATCTGGTCGGTCGTCAGTCCGGAAACGCCGTAAGTGGAAAGCGCCGCGATCTGGTTCGTGGTAAAGGTGGTCAGACTTTCATTCTTGAGCGACGCTATCTGCTCGGCATCAAGCATCCGGAGATGTGCCGGGAGCAGCGCGCTTGTTTGCTCCGGCGAAAGAGCCGCGATCTGCGTTGTACTGAAAGCGGGAATAACGGAGGCATTGAGACCGGCGATCTGAGCTGGCGAAAGCGCATTGAGAACCGCCGGCGTCAGTCCGCCGACCGCGGAGACGCCGATGGCCGACATTTTGGCCGGTGCGAACGTCGCGATATTGGCCGCCCCGAGAGACGCCAGGTGGTAGCTGTTGAAGTCCAGAATATGCGTGTAGGTGAGGGTTTCTGCCTGAGCAGCGGTAATGGCCTGCATTTGCTCGCCCGACATGCTCCGGGTGCCCGTCGGGGGGATGGCTTTGAACTGTTCCGGCGTCAGCGCAGCAATCGCTGCAGGACTAAGGGCCCAGATGGACTGACTGGTCAGGACCCTGACTTCGTCAACTGTGAGAGTCGCCATGTCTTCGGGGCCGAGCGTGGCGCGCTGCGCTGAAGTCAATTGCCGGAGCTGGCTCGCGCTCAATGCCGTCATCTGATCCGATGACAGTGCCGCGATGGCGTCCGTCGACAGTCCGGAAATAGCCAAGGGATTGATAGCGCTGATTTGGTCGGTGGTCAGCGCCGCAATCGCGGTGGTGGACAGGGTTGCTGTCTGCCCTGAATGAAGCCATGAAACCTGGCCCGGCGACAATGATTGAAGCTGGGCCGCGGAAAAGGCAGCGAGTTGGGGGCCGAGCAATCCCGACACGGCGCTGGAGCCGAGAGCGCCAATCTTTTCCGGCGTCAGCACCGCAATGGCCGCCGCCGACAGCCCGCCAATGTTCCGGTTGCTGAGCGCCGCCATATCCTCCGTCGAGAAGGTGGCGATGTCGGCGGGGCTGAGGGCTGCGATCTGCGCGGACGTCATGGCGCGGATCTGGGCGGGCTGCAGGGCTTCGGCCTGCGGGGTGGAAAGGCCCTCGACCTGCTGTGCGGTTAGCGCCATGACCTGGTCGGAACTGAAGCTCTGGATGTCGAGGCCGTCGAGCACGGCGATCTGGTCGAGCGTCAGGCCGACGATCGATCCCTGCGCAATGGCCCGAAGCTGCTGGCTGGAAAGGACGTTGACGTCCTCGGTGTCGAGTGCGGCGATCTGCGCGGAGGACAGGACATTGATCTGCCCGGTGGATAGCTGCGCCACATCTTCAGTGGTCCAGGCCTGCACGGCCGCCGTGGAGAGCGAGCGGATCTGGGCCGTGCTCAGGGAAGAAATGGTTGAGCTCATGCGCGACATCCTCGACTGTGCGATGCCCGCTTGCGGCGTCCTGCCGCCGGGCCCTGGCGTTCGATCCGGAGCGATGCGCATCGCGGGCCGTCGAACGCCGCCAGGGCGCGAAGATCGTCCCCGCGCGAGACGGACTCCGGGCTTCTGGCTGGGGCAACCTAGGATACAGGCCTTGCCCGAGACTGGCTTTGCGGCGGCGGGTGCAGCGGGATCTGAGGGGCGGGAAGATCAGTCGAACATGGTGCCGGCCGCGACGATCAGTTCGGCGAGGAAGCTGGCGACCGTGCGGACCCTTACGAGGTCGCGCGCGCTTTCATGATAGGTCGTCCAGTAGGCGCGGCGGATGGTGATCTCCGGCAAAAGCCGCACCAAACCGGGCACGCCCTTGGCGATGTAATTGTGCAGGATGCCGATGCCGGCACCGGAGCGCACCGCCTCCGTCTGGCCGGTGGCGCTTGAAATCTCGAAGCCGGCGTTCCAGCTGCGCAGCACTTCGGAGGAAAAGTCGAGCGAGGGCGTGAAGATCAGGTCTTCCACATAGCCGATCCGCCGATGGGCCTTCAGCGCCTCGACCGTCTCGGGCCTTTCCGAGCCGGCGAGATAGTCCGCGGAAGCATAAAGACCGAGCGTATAATCGACGAGCTTTGCGGAGACGAGCCGTCCCTGCTCGGGTCGTTCCAGCGTGATGGCGATGTCGGCCTCGCGTTGCGACAGCGAGAAGGAACGGGGCACCGGCACCAGCTGGATTTTCAGTTCCGGATAGCGCGCGGTGAGACGTCCGAGCCGCGGGGCGAGAAAAGAGACCCCGAAGCCATCAGGCGCACCGATCCGCACCGTGCCGGCAACGGCCGCATCTACCCGCCCGATGCTCGCCTGAGCCGCCAGCATCTCCGCCTCCATCCGCTCGGCCGCGGTGAGAAACACTTCGCCCTCCGGCGTCAGATCGCAGCCATTGGTGCGGCGGATGATGAGCCGCGTGCCGAGTTGCTCCTCAAGTGCGGAGACGCGACGCGACAAGGTGGCATGGTTGAGCCCCACCCGCCGCGAGGCGGCGAGAAGCTGGCCGCTGCGGGCGACAGCAAGAAAGATGCGCACATTGTCCCAATCCATCCCATACCTCCGGAACATCAATTTATGCACAACGGATGCGTAAATCATCCCATTGTCTTGTGCAAATGGAAGCGCATACTGCCGCCATCAACACAGGGAGGATGCCCATGTACGAACTCGGTCATTTCATCGACGGCAAGCGCGTTGCCGGTACCAGCGGCCGCACGGCCAATGTCTTCAACCCGGCCACCGGCGAAGTGCAGGCGACCGTTGCGCTGGCTTCCGACGCGGAAATCGCCGCGGCCGTTGCAAGCGCCAAGGCCGCGCAGCCCAAGTGGGCCGCCATGAATCCGCAGCGCCGCGCCCGCGTCTTCATGAAGTTCGTGCAGCTTCTGAATGAAAACATGGATCCGCTGGCAGAGATGCTCTCGCGCGAGCATGGCAAGACGATCGAGGATGCCAAGGGCGATATCGTGCGCGGCCTCGAGGTCTGCGAATTCGTTATTGGCATTCCGCATCTGGCGAAAAGCGAGTTCACCGAAGGCGCCGGCCCGAACATCGACATGTATTCGATCCGCCAGGCGGTCGGCGTCGGTGCGGGCATCACGCCGTTCAATTTCCCGGCCATGATCCCGATGTGGATGTTCGCGCCCGCCATCGCCTGCGGCAATGCCTTCATCCTCAAGCCCTCCGAGCGCGACCCTTCCGTGCCGCTGCGCCTTGCTGAACTCATGATCGAGGCCGGCCTGCCGGAAGGCGTGCTGAACGTCATCAACGGCGACAAGAGCGCCGTCGACGGTCTGCTGACCCATCCCGACATCGCCGCCATCTCTTTCGTCGGCTCGACGCCCATCGCCCGCTACGTGTATGGAACGGCGGCGATGAACGGCAAGCGCGCCCAGTGCTTCGGCGGCGCCAAGAACCACATGATCATCATGCCCGATGCCGATCTCGATCAGGCCGCCAATGCCCTGATGGGCGCGGGCTACGGCTCGGCCGGCGAGCGCTGCATGGCCATCTCGGTCGCCGTGCCCGTCGGTGAGGAAACCGCCAACCGCCTCGTGGAAAAGCTGATCCCGATGGTCGAAAGCCTGCGCGTCGGCCCCTACACCGACGACAAGGCCGACATGGGCCCTGTCGTCACCAAGGAAGCCCAGGCCCGCATCAAGAGCCTTATCGACCGCGGCGTCGAGGAAGGCGCCAAGCTTCTGGTCGACGGCCGCAACTTCTCGCTCCAGGGCTATGAGGACGGCTTCTTCGTCGGCGGCTGCCTGTTCGACAACGTCACGCCCGAGATGGACATCTACAAGACCGAAATCTTCGGCCCTGTTCTCTCCGTCGTGCGTGCGAAGACCTATGAAGAAGCGCTCGACCTGCCGATGAAGCACGAATACGGCAACGGCGTCGCCATCTACACCCGCGACGGCGATGCCGCCCGCGACTTCGCCAGCCGCATCAACATCGGCATGGTCGGCGTCAACGTACCGATCCCGGTTCCGCTCGCCTACCACTCCTTTGGTGGCTGGAAGTCCTCGTCCTTCGGCGACCTTAACCAGCACGGCACGGACTCGATCAAGTTCTGGACCCGCACCAAGACGGTCACCTCGCGCTGGCCGTCCGGCATCAAGTCCGGTGCCGAATTCGTCATGCCGACGATGAAGTAAGCCGATCGGACCGTTTTTGATTGCTGCACGATGGGGCATGCCGCTGGCGTGCCCCATTTTCGTTGCCCGGTTGCGGGAGGTCGCGGCTTGACCTGCCCTCGGCGATCATCGAAGCTTGTTGCTTGAAAGCATTGGCAAAGTCCGGCTCGAACCGACCGGCGGCCGATGCGCTGGGGGCAGGACTAGAGGGGAGTAGACAATGACCGCGATCGACAGCGCTGCGCCGTCCGTGGCCGCCGCCGGCCCGGCGGAGGCGTTCCACCGCGTTTCGTTCACAGGAAGCGGCAAGGAATATTTCGGCATCTGGATCGTCAACATTCTTTTGACCATCATTACCCTCGGCATCTACTCGGCCTGGGCCAAGGTGCGCCGCAACCGCTATTTCTACGGCAATACCATGCTGCTCGGCCGCGGCTTCGAATATCATGCGCGTGGCTGGCAGATCCTGGTCGGACGCGTCATCGTGGTCGGCTACTTCATCCTCTACAACGTTGCGCTCACGGTCTTCCCCATTGCCGGTCTCGTGCTCGGCCTCCTGATCGTCCTGGCGCTGCCTTGGCTCGTCATGCGCGGCATCCGTTTTTCGGCCCGCGTCACCAGTTACCGCAACGTCCGCTTCAATTTCGTCGGCGGCATCGGCGGCGCCTTCCTCGCTTTCATGGTGGGGCCGGTCATCACCGTTTTGACGCTCGGCATTCTCGCCCCCATCGCAAGCCGTTGGGTCGGGCGTTACGTCGGCAACAATCTGCGCTGGGGCAGCAAGACCTTCGCAACGGATCCGCCGCTGGCGCCGATCTATGGCACCTGGTTCGTCGCGGCCCTCGTCGTGCTCCTCGGCATCGTCATCCTTGCCGTCGGCGCCTTTCTCAACTCTGCCCTGATCATCGCGACCATCGACGGGAGCGGCACGCTGCCGGCAGAGTTTCAGGCCTCGATGATCGCCGCCGTCATCTTTGCCTATGTGGCAATCTTCATCACCTTCGGCCTTGCCAGCCTCGTCTACCGCGCCGGTGTGCGCAACGTCGTCTGGTCCGCGACCACACTGGAAGGCGGCCATCAGATCCTCAGCGATCTGCCGCGCTTCGGCTATGCCTGGGTCGCGATCAGCAACATCATCCTCACCATCCTCACGCTCGGATTTTATCGCCCCTGGGCGGCGGTGCGGCTGGCCCGTTACACCTATGAGCACACTGCCGTGCGCTTCAATGGCCCGGTCGGCGACGTGATGGCGCCGGCCGAAAAGGATGGCAGTGCCGTCGGCGCCGAGTTCGTCTCCTTCGAAGGCTTCGACTTTGGCTTCTGAGGAACGCGTCATCGCCGAGGGAGCCTGGCATGCGGAGGGCTCAAGTCACGCCGTCAAGGCCCGCCTCGTCGATGCCGGCGATCGGATCGCCTGCATGGCGGTTGCCACCGAAGGGGCGCCCGGGCGTATGGGCACGGGTGATGGACCGGCAGGCGAGGGAGTGCCGCCCGCCCTGGCATCGGCACCCTTTTCGAGCCTTCAGATCTGGGAACGCATCGGCCGCTTGCCGCGTCGCATCGCCTTCCCGGATGGCTCGGTCTTCGAAACCGCTGACAATGATGCGATCGATGCGCTGATGACGGCGCGGGGGCGGCGCGGCGTCAGTTTCGTCCACCGGCTCGAACGCTTTCATCCGCGCCTCATCCTGCTGGCTGCGGGAACCTTCCTGCTCGGCGGCGCCGTCTACCGTTACGCCTTGCCGCTGCTGGTCGAGATTGCCGTCCTCGTCACCCCGCCGGTGGTGCCGCAGATCATGGCGAAAAGCACGCTGGAGACGCTCGACCGCACCGTCTTCGATGCGTCCCGGCTGGATGCCGAGACACAGGCGCGGCTGACGGAGGGGTTCCGCGAACTGGCCGCAGAAGGTGCGCGCGGCGCCGAGGGCTACACGCTGAACTTCCGCACCGGCGGCGCCATCGGCCCCAATGCCTTTGCCCTGCCGGACGGCACGCTGGTCATGACCGACGAACTGGTGGCCCTCGCGGATGGTGATGAGGAGATGCTGTTCGGCGTTCTCGCCCATGAAATCGGCCATGTCGATTTAAAACACAGCCTGCGCCAGCTCTACCGCGCCGCAGGCGTTGCTGGTCTCATCATGCTGATCGCCGGCGACGTCGGCTCGGGCATCGAGGATCTCCTGACGCAGGGCGCCGGCCTCGTGGCACTCTCCTATTCGCGCGAGGCCGAAAGCGAGGCCGACCGCTATTCCGTCACCCTGATGCGGCAGGCCGGCAAGGACCCCGCAGCGCTCGCCCGCTTCTTCGTGGTGCTCTCGAGGAAACTCGGTGATACCGGAAACACCAGCATCCTCTCCACCCACCCCGGCAGTCCGGAACGCCGGAAGGCGATCGAGGATCTGGCGAAAGGGGCGACGGGATCGTGAGGGCTGGGGGGAGAGGCCTTTTCGAACTCGTCTGACAAAACAAAGGGGGCCCGGATCGTCCGATCCGGGCCCCCTTTTGCATCACGTCCTGGGAGGAGGTGTCTTACTGCGTCGGGCCGTCATTGTAGCCGACCTTGTCGACGAGTTCGGAGGCCTTCTTGCGGTTGGCGGCGATCTCGGAGAGCGGCAGCGCGTCCGGCTTGATCTGGCCGAAGGACTTCACGATCTCAGACGGTTCGGCGCCCGGCATGACCGGATATTCGAACACCTGCTCGGCATAGATCTTCTGCGCTTCGCCGGAGGCCAGGAATTCCATGAACTTCAGCGCATTGTCCTTGTTCGGGGCGTTCTTGGCGAGCGCCATGCCGGAAACGTTGACATGCGTGCCGCGATCGGCGGTGTTCGGGAAGAGAACCTTGATGGCGCCGGCCCAGTCCTTCTGCTCCGGTTCCTTCTCGTTGGTCATCATCAGGCCGACATAGTAGCTGTTGCCGAGAGCGATGTCGCATTCGCCGGCGAAGATCGCCTTGGCCTGGTCGCGGTCGCCGCCATCGGGCTTGCGGGCGAGGTTGTTCTTCAGACCCGTCAGCCACTTTTCGGTCTCGGCTTCGCCATGATGGGCGATCATCGAGGCGATGAGGCCGATATTGTAGGAGTGCTGGCCGTCACGCGTGCAGATCTTGCCCTTCCACTTCGGGTCGGCCAGTTCCTCATAGGTGATCTCGTTCTGGCCAACGCGCTCCTTGGAGGCGTAGACCACGCGGCCGCGGGTCGTCAGGCCGAACCAGTTGCCTTCGGGATCGCGATAGGCGGCGGGAATGTCCTTTTCGATTACGGCATCGCCGACGACCGGCTGGGTGACGCCGGCATCCTTGGCTTCCGTCAGGCGGCTGATATCGACGGTGAGGATGACGTCGGCGGGAGAATTCGCACCCTCGGCCTGTAGGCGCTCCACAAGGCCCTTGTCGAGGAACAGGACGTTCGTCTTGATGCCAGTGTCCTTGGTGAAAGCATCCAGCAGCGGCTGAATGAGGTCAGGCTGACGATAGGAATAGATGTTGATCTCTCCATCGGCAAAGGCCGGCGCGGCAACGCCGGCCATGAGTGCCGCCAGGCCGAATACCTTCAGTCCGCGCAGTGTGTCCCGCATGTCTCTCTCCGTTCAGTTAAAACCTAACTTTCGTGGTCACCTTTAAGCGGGGGCCATTCCGGGCGTCAACAGGAAAACTTGAGTTGAAGGAGAAGTGATTTCGATTTTGGAATTGTTCCAAACTGTAAGAGCGCCTATATCAGGAAACGAACACGGCCAAGGAGCGAGCGATGCGCCTCACCAAACAGACCAATTATGCGGTGCGCATGCTGATGTATTGCGCCGCCAATGGCGACAAGCTGAGCCGCGTGCCTGAGATCGCCAAGGCCTATGGTGTATCAGAACTTTTCCTGTTCAAGATCCTGCAGCCGCTCAACAAGGCCGGCCTGATCGAAACCGTGCGCGGTCGCAATGGCGGCGTGCGCCTGCCGCGCCCGGCTTCGGAGATCAGCCTGTTCCAGGTCGTCAAGGTGACCGAAGACAGCTTCGCCATGGCGGAATGCTTCGAATCGGGCGAGATCGATTGCCCGCTCGTCGATAGCTGCGGGCTCAATTCGGCGCTGCGCAAGGCGCTGAACGCCTTCTTCGAGGTGTTGCAGCAATATTCGATCGACGACCTCGTCAAGGCTCGCCCGCAGATCAACTTCCTGCTCGGCCTCGATGAGCCCGTCGTCAAGCAGACGACAGCCGCCTGATCACGGCAGCTTCCGTCCCGGCACAGCCTGGCCGCGGATCATTCCCGGATGACATATTCCCGGATCAGGAACTCGATGGCGGTGGCATCGAGCTCGGATTTGTCGATGCGGAAATCCACGCCATAATCCTCGAAGGCCTGGAAATAGGGATCGTCGAGCGACGAGGAAATCACGCCGATCGGGCCGATGAAGCCCGCCTGCCGCAGGGCGGGCACGGTCTCGCGAAAATCGACGGTCGGGTGCAGTCGGTTGTCCATGAGCACGAGGTGCAGGCCGTCCTGCGTGCGAATGAAGTCGAGCGCGTCGGCGATCGTCTGCCGGTAATGCAGCACGATCGAGATCGTCGAGACCTTTGCGGCCATGCGCCGCAGGATCACATCCTCGTTCGGATCGTCATCGACAAGCAGAAGACTGACGGTGGGGGCGGGGGCGGTTTCAGACATGGTCAATCTGCGCAATCATGTGAGTGTGAAAGGATGGATACGGTCCCTGGCGCAGATCTTTCCTGTTTTGCCTGGGAAAGGAATCCCTAAAATTGATATTCTGCAATTGTCGATCGTCAAGGAGAGGCGCGGTTCCGATCGACGTCGGCTTGGCCACGGCGCGCTTACACTTCAGCGCCATCATTGGATAATTCTTTCGCGGATTGCCTTGGCGACCATCTGTGTGCGGTTCACCACATTGAGCTTTTTCAGGATCGTCGCCGTGTGCGAGTTGACCGTATGTTCCGAGACAGAGACGATCAGCGCGATCTCGCTCGCCGTCTTGCCGTAGGAGATCCAGCGCAGGATCTCCGTCTCGCGCGGCGTCAGCCCCATGCCGGCCTTGCTGGCCAGCGCCACCCGATAGAAATAATCAAAGGCGCAGACCGTCTCGTAGCAAAGCTCCATGAAGGGCCCGCGCGCCAGCTCCTCCTGGTCCCCGAGATAAAGGACGCCGTAGCGACTGCCGGATGTCGGCGCAGCGACGGGAATGCAGACGAGCAGATCAAATCCAAGCTGGCGAAGCAGATTGCGTCCAGACGCCAACTCGATATCCGCCGGTGTCCAGACGGAGGGAATGGCAGAGGTGATCAGACTTTCGTAAACGGAGGATTCGCTGAAACGGTGCCGCTTGTCGTATTCTTCGGCCATGCCCGAAGGCAGGTCGTGCAGGATGAGGCGCCCCGACAGAAGGCTGGCATCGCCGTCATTGGTGAGATGCACGATGCCGAAATGATCGAATGCGTACCGCAATGCCATCGAGCGAAAGATGCGGAAAAAGTCGACACGATTGAGTGCCTTGTCCAGATCCCGCTCAAGCTCGTATCGGCGGTGGTTCTTTAAAAGTCCTGCCACGCTTGCCGCTCCCCCTGCCTCGAAGCGAGTGTATCCTGCCGATCCAGTAAGGCAACGGCTACGCATCAAAGAAGTTCAACTTTTCAGGGTCTTTGATCCCGTCTTTCCCTTCAGTTCCGGATCAGTTTGCCACAGGTCTCGGATTCACGAGAATTTTTTCCTTCTGGATAAATTTCGATTGGGCGCTTATTGCAAAGCGGCATCAAATGTCGTTCCATCCCCACCTGACTGGGCAGGGGGACCCTGTGCCGGCTCTGAACGAAAACAATCAAGAATAAACTGGGAAGCAATTCATGAAGAAGCTCACCACTCTGCTTGCCGCGACGGCACTCGCGGGACTGATGGCTGGCACGGCTTGGTCGAAGACGCTGGTCTACTGCTCCGAAGGCTCGCCCGAGGGCTTTGATTCGGCGCTGTACACCGCCGGCACGACCTTCGATGCATCCTCGCGCACCGTCTATAATCGTCTTGTCGAGTTCAAGAAGGGCTCGACCGAGCTGGAGCCGGGTCTGGCCGAAAGCTGGACGATTTCGCCCGATGGCCTTGAATACACCTTCAAGCTGCGCCCGGGTGTGAAGTTCCAGACCACCGATTTCTTTACGCCGACCCGCGAACTCAATGCCGATGACGTGATCTTCTCCTTCGAGCGCCAGTACAAGGCCGACAACGCCTGGAACAAGTACGTGACCGGCGCTTCCTGGGAGTATTTCGCCGGCATGGGCCTGCCGGAACTCCTGAAGTCGATCGAGAAGGTGGACGACCTCACCGTCAAGTTCGTGCTGAACAAGCCGGAAGCACCCTTCCTCGCCAATCTCGGCATGGACTTCGCCTCCATCGTTTCCAAGGAATATGCCGACAAGCTGCAGGCCGACGGCAAGATGGAACTGATGAACCAGCAGCCGCTGGGCACCGGCCCCTTCACCTTCGTCGCCTACCAGGCCGATGCCGTGATCCGCTACAAGGCCAACCCGGACTACTGGGCCGGCAAGCAGCCGATCGACGATCTCGTCTTCGCCATCACGCCGGATGCGGCAGTTCGCGCCCAGAAGCTGAAGGCCGGCGAATGCCACATCATGCCCTATCCGAATGCCGCTGACGTGCCGGAACTGAAGAAGGACCCGAACCTGACGGTTGCCGAGAAGGAAGGCCTCAACGTCGCCTATCTCGCCTACAACACGACGCAGGCTCCCTTCGACAAGCCGGAAGTGCGCAAGGCGCTGAACCAGGCGATCAACAAGCAGGCGATCGTCGACGCCGTGTTCCAGGGAGCCGCCAAGGTTGCCAAGAACCCGATCCCGCCGACCATGTGGTCCTATAACGACAAGATCGAAGACGACAAGTATGACCCCGAAGCCGCCAAGAAGGCGCTCGAGGCAGCCGGCGTCAAGGATCTGTCGATGAAGATCTGGGCCATGCCCGTGTCGCGCCCCTACATGCTGAACGCCCGCCGCGCGGCCGAACTCATGCAGGCAGACCTCGCCGCCATTGGCGTCAAGGTCGAGATCGTGACCCACGAATGGGCCGAATACCTGAAGCTTTCCAAGGAGAAGGACCGCGATGGCGCCGTCATTCTCGGCTGGACCGGCGACAATGGCGATCCGGACAACTTCCTCGACACCCTGCTCGGCTGCGATGCCGTGGGCGGCAACAACCGCGCCCAGTGGTGCAACAAGGAATTCGACGATCTCGTGACCAAGGCCAAGGAAACCTCCGACATGGCCGAACGCACCAAGCTCTATGAAGAGGCTCAGGTCGTCTTCAAGCGCGAAGCGCCGTGGAACACGATCGACCATTCCGTCGAAGCCGTTCCGATGAGCAAGAAGGTCTCGGGTTACCAGATGGACCCGGTCGGCGTTCACCGCTTCGACGGCGTCGATATCGCCGAATAACCGGCGGCTTTTCAAGAAACGCACGCCGCAAAGAGCGTGTCGAGCCGGCGGCCCGAAAGAACATCGGGCCGCCGGCTTTTCCCATAAAACAGGGATGTTGGCTTCATGTTTCGCTTTCTTCTCGGACGGCTCGCCGTCCTGATCCCGACCTTCATCGGGGTCTCCATCATTGCATTCTCCTTCATCCGCCTGCTGCCCGGCGATCCCGTCATGCTCATGTCCGGCGAGCGCGTCATGGCACCGGAGCGGCATGCGGAGATCATGCACGAGCTCGGCCTCGATCGGCCGCTCTACATCCAGTACTTCGATTATCTCGGCAATCTCGTCACCGGTGACTTCGGCAGCTCCATCGTCACCAAGCGCCCGGTGCTCGATGATTTCCTGCAGCTCTTCCCGGCGACGATCGAGCTGTCGCTCTGTGCGATCATCCTCGCCGTGGCGCTCGGCATTCCCGCCGGCGTTCTAGCGGCGGTCAAGCGCGGCACCTGGCTCGACCAGACCATCATGGGCGCCGCGCTCGTCGGCTATTCCATGCCGATCTTCTGGTGGGGCCTGCTTCTGATCATCTTCTTTTCTGGCTATCTCGGCTGGACGCCCGTTTCGGGCCGCATCTCGCTGATGTATTTCTTCCCGCCCGTCACCGGTTTCATGCTGATCGACAGCCTGCTGTCGGGCCAGTCCGGCGCCTTCCGCTCGGCGGTCAGCTATCTCATCCTGCCGACCATCGTGCTCGCCACCATCCCGCTCGCCGTCATCGCGCGCCAGACGCGCTCGGCCATGCTGGAGGTGCTGGGCGAAGACTATGTGCGCACGGCACGCGCCAAGGGCATGTCGCCCTTTCGCGTCATCGGCGTTCACGCCCTTCGTAATGCGATGATTCCGGTCATCACCACGATCGGCCTGCAGGTCGGCGTGCTGCTCGCCGGCGCCATCCTCACGGAAACCATCTTCTCCTGGCCGGGCATCGGCAAATGGATGGTCGATAGCGTCTTTAAGCGCGACTATGCCGTGGTGCAGGGTGGGCTGATGCTGATTGCCGCCGTCATCATGTTCGTCAATCTCGCGGTCGATCTGCTCTACGGGCTGATCAATCCGCGCATCCGCAACTAGGAGGCTCGCCATGGCCACTGTTGAAACCGGCACGGCGCCCTCCGGCTTTTCGGAGTTCTGGTACTATTTCTCGCGCAACACCGGCGCCGTCATCGGGCTCGCGATCTTTCTCGTCGTGCTTTTCGTCGCCGTCTTCGCCCCCGTCGTCGCCCCCCATGCGCCAAGCGCGCAGAACCGCGATATCCTGCTTCTGCCACCCGTCTTCATGGAAGGCGGCCAATGGGCTTTCCCGCTCGGCACGGATGCCGTCGGGCGCGACATCCTCTCGCGCCTGATCTACGGCGCCCGCTTCTCGCTCTTTATCGGCGTCGTGGTCGTCACGCTCTCGGTGCTCTCGGGCGTGCTGATCGGTCTCGTCGCCGGCTATTTCCGCGGCCGGGTCGATACGATCATCATGCGCGTCATGGACATCATCCTCGCCTTCCCGTCGCTGCTTCTCGCCCTCGTGCTGGTCGCGGTGCTCGGTCCCGGCCTCGTCAATGCCATGATCGCCATCGCGCTCGTCAACCAGCCGCATTTCGTGCGCCTGACGCGTGCGGCCGTGATGACGGAAAAGACCAAGGACTACGTCATCGCCTCGCAGGTCGCCGGCGCCGGCACGATGCGGCTGATGTTCCTGACCATCCTGCCGAACTGCCTCGCCCCGCTGATCGTGCAGGCGACGCTCGCCTTCTCCGCCGCCATCCTTGATGCCGCGGCCCTCGGCTTCCTCGGCATGGGCGCCCAGCCGCCGACGCCGGAATGGGGCACGATGCTCGCCGAAGCGCGTGAGTTCATCCAGCGGGCCTGGTGGGTCGTCACCTTCCCGGGCCTCGCCATTCTCATCACCGTTCTCGCCATCAACCTGATGGGCGACGGCCTGCGCGATGCGCTCGATCCCAAGCTGAAGAGGTCGTGATGCTCTGCACGCTGCTTCTTCAGAGCGGGGGAGGGGCCGTCGTCGCCGCGTTGATCGCGACGACGGTGGCTGCGGCCGGCTGGCTCGGCAAGACGCTGATCAGTGGGATGCTCCACTACCTGTCCGTCTGGGGGGCCGAACTCGAGCGGCTGATTGCGCTGCGGGCCGAGATCACCGGCGCCGGAAAGGCGCCTGTGGCAGATCATATCAGTGGCGGCAGAATGGGCGGTCGCATGGAAATATCTCCTGTTAGCCCGGATCGTATCGCATCTTATATCGTCATTGCGCCTGTCGCAATCAACTCCGTGGCCGAAACGCGCCGCGCATGGTTGGACGCTGCGCCATACACAGGGAGACACGCCTGATGTCCCTTCTCGAAATCAGAAATCTCGTCGTCGAGTTCGATACCGCCAGCGGCCCCTTCCGGGCCGTGGATGGCGTGTCGCTCTCGGTCAATGCGGGCGAAGTGCTGGCGATCGTCGGTGAATCCGGGTCCGGCAAGTCGGTTTCCATGCTCGCCGCCATGGGGCTTCTTCCCTGGACGGCAAAGGTCTCGGCCGATGTGCTCACCTTCGACGGCCGCGACATGCTCACCATGTCGGCCGCCGAGCGCCGCAAGATCATCGGCAAGGAGATCGCCATGATCTTCCAGGAGCCGGTGGCGAGCCTCAATCCCTGCTTCACCGTCGGCTTCCAGATCGAGGAGGTGCTGAAGCAGCACACCGATCTCAACAAGAAGGCGCGGCACGACCGGGCGATCGAGCTTTTCAAGCTGGTGGGCATTCCCAATCCGGAAGACCGCCTCTCGAGCTTCCCGCACCAGATGTCGGGCGGCCAGTGTCAGCGCGTGATGATCGCGACCGCCCTTGCCTGCAATCCGAAGCTCCTCATCGCCGACGAGCCGACGACGGCGCTCGATGTGACGATCCAGAAGCAGATCCTCGATCTCCTGATGAAGCTGCAGGCCGAAAACGGCATGGGCCTCATCATGATCACCCACAATATGGGCGTGGTGGCCGAAACCGCCGACCGCGTCATCGTGCAGTACAAGGGCCGTAAGATCGAGGAGGCGGACGTGCTCTCGCTCTTCGAAAACCCGAAAAGCGCCTATACCCGTGCGCTTCTCTCGGCCCTGCCGGACAATGCGACCGGCGACCGTCTGCCTACGATCGGCGAATTCCTGACCGACAAGGACATTTTCGAAGGAGCGGCGCGATGACCAAAGTGCTCGAAGCCAAGAACCTCGTCCGCGACTATCACGTGCCGGGAAGCCTCTTCAAACCCGCCCGCACGGTCCACGCCGTCAAGGGCGTGAGCTTCTCCGTGGAGCAGGGCAAGACGCTGGCCATCGTCGGCGAAAGCGGCTGCGGCAAGTCCACGCTTGCCCGCATGGTCACGATGATCGATGCGCCGACGGCGGGCGAGATGCTGATCGATGGCGAGACCGTGGACATCACCCGCCAGGCGATGACGCCGAAGCTGCGCCGCAAGGTGCAGATCGTCTTCCAGAACCCCTATGGCACGCTCAATCCGCGCAAGAAGATCGGCGACATCCTCGGCGAGCCGCTGATCATCAACACCTCCATGTCCGCGGCCGACCGCAAGGACAAGGCCATGGCCATGCTGAAAAAGGTGGGGCTGGAGGAGAAGCATTATGCGCGCTACCCGCATATGTTCTCCGGCGGCCAGCGCCAGCGCATCGCGATTGCCCGCGCCCTGATGCTCAATCCGCGCCTTCTGGTGCTGGACGAGCCGGTCTCGGCGCTCGATCTATCGGTGCAGGCGCAGGTGCTGAACCTTCTCGCCGATCTGCAGGACGAGTTCAGCCTGACCTATGTCTTCATCAGCCACGACCTTTCGGTGGTGCGCTACATCGCCGACGAGGTGATGGTGATGTATTACGGCGAGGCGGTGGAATACGGCACCCGCGATGCGGTCTTTTCCGATCCGCAGCATGCCTACACAAAGACGCTCTTTGCCGCGACGCCGCGTGCCGATGTCGAGAGCATCAAGGCAAGGCTCGCCCGCAAGTCGGCCGCCTGAAAGGGCGGCGGGTAGACTTGCCTGTGGGCAAGCTGTGGCCGGGCATGCGTGGTGGTTTGCACTGCCGGGGGAATGCGCTAGAGGAGCGGCAGCCGTGGCGTTTTGCCCGGCGCCGTCACCCGGTCAGGCCAGCGCAGATGCAGCCGGTCACCGCTCCTCAGCACCATTCGCGTGGCTCCGGTGCCAGCCGGTCCCGCGCCGAGCAGGGAAATCACCATGTCCATCACGCGCTATGAAGTCGGCCCCCGCATGAGCCAGGCCGTCGTCCACAACGGCATCGCCTATCTCGCTGGCCAGGTCGGCGAAGCCGGCCACGACGTCGCCACCCAGACCGAGCAGGCGCTGGCCGAAGTCGATCGTCTGCTGGCGCTCGCTGGCACGGACAAGACCAAGATCCTGACCGCCCAGATCTGGCTCGCCGACATCGCCGACTTCTCCAAGATGAACGCCGTGTGGGACAAGTGGGTGCCCGCTGGCCACACGCCCGCCCGCGCCACCGGCGAATCCAAGCTCGCCGCCCCGGAATACCTCGTGGAAGTCATCGTCGTCGCCGCCATCTGAGGCTACCTGACGACGCGCATGAAAAAGGGCTCGCCTTGCGGCGGGCCCTTTTGATGTTTGGTGGATGCGTCAGTTGCCGATCCGTGCCACGCCGGTCTGGCCGTTGTCTCTAACCCACTTGACCTTGCCGGGCTCGGTGCGGCTGAGTTCGAAGCACATGGGTGCACCATCGTACCAGACGTTGAACTGCTGGCAGAGACGATTGCCGTCGATCCACCATTTGCCCTTGTCCTTGGGCGCGATGAACTTGCCAAGACCGAGCGCCTCGCCGTCACCGTCAACGACGCCGTTGGTGCGGTAGTTCAGCGGAAACTCTCCGCCGATCGGAGCGGCCAGGTAAATCGTACGCCCCACGATGTCGCGGCGGATCTCGTCGGCATTGAGGCGTCCCGTATCGGCAAAGGCGGCCCCGGCGAGCATCGGAAGCGCGAGGCTGGCGGAAAGCAGGGCATGAAGCAGGGTCTTCTTCATCGGTGTTCTCCGTAAATCGCAAGGCAGCGCCGATCGCATGGCGCACCGAATTCTGTAAAGTTACGGCCAAGAACGTTCACGGATCACCGGAAGTTTCACCTATCGCACACTTTTTCGCGATGTTCGTCGCGGCTGACGCAATCGCTGCGGAACCAACGTCCGCGCCGTGCGTTTAAGGGCATCTTCATACATTCACGCCCTCAGGAGGATGCCCGATGCTCTACTGGATTCCCCGTGTCATGCTCGCTGTCGTCGCTGCCGCCATTCTGGTCTTCGGCCTGGTTCCGGAGACCGTCTCCGACGTGGCCAACATCCTTCTCGTCATGCTGGCCGGCGCAGGTGCCCTGTCGCTGACGCTTGCGGTGTTTCCGCCGGAAGAGCAGCGCTGATCGCTTCGCGGCGATCGTCAGAAAGGGGCAAGGCCCGAATACGGGCGAGGGGAGCGGGCAGCATGACGCTGTCGGACGCAAGGGGTTCGAGATGAACTTGATGAAGCGGTTGCGCGGCGGGCGGCCGGTGCCGGCAAATGGGCTTGAACCGGAGCCGGCGGCCGATCCTGCCCCGCGACGTCAGGTCACGATCCGGCGCGACGGCTTCGACTATGCGGTCATCTGGTCGATCATCGGCCTGTTCGTCCTCGCCGCGTCCGCAGCCATTTACACGATGAAGCCGGTGCTGATGCCGATTACGATGGCCATAGTGGTTGGTACGGTTCTTGGCGCCGGCGCCGACCGGCTCGGCCGCTTCGGCGTGCCCCCCGTGCTCGGTGGCCTCACGCTGGCGCTGCTGCTGGCCTCCGCTACACTCTTCCTCGTCAACCGTCTTGCAGACCCCGTTGCCAATCTCTTCGCGCAGGCCCCACAGATCCTCGAGGGTACGCTGGTGCGGTTGCAGCCGCTTCTCGGCCGCGTGCGCCTGTGGGAACTGACAGCCGGCGCTGGAACGGACGACAAGGTCATGACGGACATGGTGATGCAGCACGCCGGCACGGTGGTGAGCTTTGCGGCCAGCGGCCTGACGCCGGCCATCATCCAGATCCTCATCTTCATCGCCGCTCTCGGTCTCTTCCTCGTCGGACGGGTCGAACTGCGCAAGACGCTGATCATGGCAAGCGCACATCGCGAACGCCGGCTGGCCGCGATCCGCATCATGAACGCGATCGAAGCGGCACTGGGCTTTTACTTTTCCACGGCGAGCCTGATCTATGCCGCCCTTGGCGTCATCACCATGGGCATTGCCTTCATGGGCGGGCTGGCACTCGCGCCGATCTGGGGCTTCTTCGCCTTCCTGTCGAGCTTCGTGCCCTATCTCGGCGTGACCGTCATGACGCTGGCGCTGGCCGCGGGCGGACTGATGACCCATGACGCCCTGCTGATTGCGCTCTTTCCGGCCATTGCCTTCTTCGTCCTGCACCTTCTCATGGAAAACCTGCTGATGCCGTCGATCCTCGGCAGCCGGCTTGAGGTCAATCCCTTTATCATCTTTACCGCCATCATCTTCTGGACGTGGATGTGGGGTGCGGTTGGCGCGATGATCGCCATGCCGCTTTGCCTGATCGCCATGACCATCTTCGAAGAGGTGCGTCCCAAGGCACCGGAGCGCCACCTGCCCGGATGACCATCAATGGGCAGTCGTGCTCTACGAAAAAGCCGGCCTCTCGGGAGACCGGCTTTTTCGTCTTCTAAAGGCTGACGTCAGCCCTGTGCCGAACTGGCGGTTTCGTTGAAGAACAGCGCCTGGCTGATGAGGGCGCGCACCATGTCCGGGTTGAAGGGCTTGGTCACGAGGAAGGCGGGCTCAGGCTTTTCGCCCGTCAACAGCCGTTCCGGGAAGGCGGTGATGAAGATCACGGGAATGGTGGCGGATTTCAGGATGTCGTTCACCGCATCGATCCCGGACGAGCCGTCCGCCAGCTGGATGTCGGCGAGGACCAGCTTCGGCTGGGTGCGCGCGAAGAGATCGACGGCCTCCGCATGGGTGCGGGCAATGCCCGTCACCGTATGGCCGAGGCCCCGCACGAGATCTTCGAGATCCAGTGCGATCAGCGGTTCGTCCTCGATGATCATCACCTCGGTCGCCACCTGCTCCTTGATCGAGCGGGCCGCCGCGGCGAGCTGGGCATCCACCGCCTCGACGCTCTCGTCCAGGATAAGGGCGGCCTCCGCCGGCGAAAAGCCCTCGACGGAGACGAGCAGAAAGGCCTTGCGCGTTTCTGGCGCCATGCGGGCAAGGTTCACGGAGGCCTTCTGCTCCCAGCCGAAGGGCGAGCTTGCCGCCGTATCGGTGATGGAGAGCGTCGGGAAGATGCGGCAATAGAGCTGGAACGTATTGATCCTGTCGTCCGCATGGGCGGGGAACAGGCTGATATCGGCGATCAGCGCTTCCAGCACGCCGGCGACATAGGCGTCGCCAACCGTCTGTGAGCCCGTCAAAGCCCGCGAAAACCGCCTGAGATAGGGAAGATGGGCGGCAATACGCATCGAAAGTGACATTATGTCGGTCCTTGCCTAGACATTTTTACGGGATTCAAAACAATTCCCGTCATGATCCGACGTGGATCGATGAGATTTGTTTTGACCATGTTTTGGCGAGGAAGGAAAGTTCGTTGAAACGCACTTCCACGGCCACGACGCTGCAGGGCGACCATCGATGAATCGGACGATGCTTCCGCAAGCCGGGAACAACGAAAGCGTCCTGTGGTTGGCTGTCATGGTGTCGGCGCGGTGTGAGGAGATGGCGAGATGACGGAGAAGATGGGAAAAGATCGCGCAGTGTCGTCTGCAAGGAGTGGACCGGATGATGTGTTCGCGCCCGGCGACGCCAATCGCGATATCGCTCGCCGTCTGAAAAGCTTCTACGACGCGGTGGAGGCGGAGCCGATCCCTGCCATGCTGCTCGATTTGCTGGAAAAGCTCGATGCAGCCGAGGCCGCTGCCGGGCGCAAGGCCTGAGGTGAGTTGCCCCGATCATCAATGCAAAAGACCCCGGAAGCGAGAGCTTCCGGGGTCTTTTGTTACCTGTTGAAGTGATCAGCAGGCATCGACGTAACGACGGCCGTAGCGGTCACGGTAGTAGCAGCGGCCTGGCTCGTTGGCATTGCCGATGAGCGCGCCGGCCACGCCGCCGACGGCAGCCCCGACAGCCGCACCGCGCACATTGCCCGTCACCGCACCGCCAATGATGCCACCCGTTGCCGCGCCGATACCGGCACCGCGTTCCGTCTGGCTGCAGGCTGCCAGCGGCAGGATAAGGGCGGAGATGAGGAGAATCTTCTTCATGTAGGGTTCCTTTCGAGGACGCGACTGTGGTTGAGCAGGCACTTTCAAGGCATTCCTGTCCCGGCCTAGATGCGGCCCATGAGGATCAGGATGAGAAGGATAACGACCACGAGGCCGAGGCCTCCGGAAGGGCCGTAGCCCCAAGAGCGGCTGTGCCCCCACGTCGGCAGGGCGCCGATCAGCAAGAGAACGAGGATGACGAGGAGAATGGTGGACATGCAGTACGCTCCCGTTGCGCCGGCGTTTGACTTTGCTGCCGGTATGTTTCTTGCCGCATTAACGATGTGTCAGGGAAATTGTTCCAGACGCGGCGCTATCACGTCATTTTTGCGGTTCACCCTGTCACGGCCTGTTGAAGGGGTGCACCGCGCCGCCCGGAACCCTTTCGACAGCGCGACGTTGAGAATGGACATTGGTCCTGCGGGAGACGCGCCATGGAACACGTTGCTGCCATTCTTCTTCTCGTCGCCTGCGGGGATGGGCAAACGTCTTGCCGCGAACTGCCCGTGTCCGTCGAGGCTTACGAAACGACGGCGGACTGCCAGGCGGACCTGCCCGGTGCCAGCCGCCTCGCCGCCCGACAGGCCCCTCACATTTACGGTGCCTGCGTCGCCATTGATCCGGCGATGATTTATGACAATCTCGAGATCGTCTGGGACGTCACACCGCAAGGCAAGCTCGATGTCACCGTCAACGTCGATGCGCCCTCCATCGTCGCCCATGCCGGCGACATGACGTCGCCCGCCGCAGCTCTTTCAGAGTGATCTCTCCTCGGCCGCAGGGTCAAAGCCGAAAAAGCGCGCTTGAGACGGCGCGCTTTTTTTGATGAAGGTGATCTTTAGGATGCAAGCTGACCGGCAGGCAGCGCGATCGTTCAAGGGCCGGCGCGGCCCCTCAATGATCGCGCGGCTTTCGGCTACGGCCCTCGGCATCTGCAAGGCGACCGAGCAGGCCTTCGAAATCCACCACAGCCTGCTTATCCGTGCTCTCGGCCATCAGGTGGCGCATGGTCCGGGCTATCGGGGCCTCGCTGCTGTCCGCGCGCGACAGGGGTTTTCCCGCCTCGACGGCGGATTTCCATATCTGTTTGACGGGCAGTGCCATGATCATCGCCTCTACTACCTGCTACCGTTACGAACCGACTGCTGTTCATCATGTCTAGGTATTCGGTCAACGTCTGCTTGGGGGCGATGGTTCCCGCATGGCTGGCGTGCATGTGCCATCAAGGCGCAAATGCCGAAGATCATGGTTAAGGCATGGTTAAATATGCTGGGTTACGCAAATGAGGAGCTTCTTGGTAAAGAAAAACGAAAAGCTCCCCTTGGAACAAAATCCCGCAGCCGGAGTTTTGTGTTCATAAATTCAGGACCCCAAGGAGAAACCCATGCTTTACTACGCTCTCGTCTTCCTCGTCGTGGCCATTATTGCCGGTGTACTCGGCTTCGGTGGCATTGCGGGTGCCTCGGCCGGCATCGCTCAGATCCTCTTCTTCCTCTTCCTGGCCTTCCTTGTCATCTCGCTCGTCGTCGGTCTTTTCCGCCGGGCGTAAAGGCAGGACAAGGAGTTCCTTTCATCGAAAGGGCGGTGCGCAAGCGCCGCCCTTTTGCATGGCGTCGATTTTAGCAAGTCGGACCCATTCATCCGCTTGCGGGCTTTGACAGGCTTGGCTAATCATCTCGGCAGTCTTCGCACCTGCACAATGATGGCCCGGACCCATGAAGTCGCTCGAACTCCTCGTAGAACGCATCATTCTCTCCAGCCGCTGGCTGCTGGTGATCTTCTATCTCGGCCTCGTCGCCGCCCTCGGCATCTACGCCGTCTCCTTCCTGTACAAGCTCTGGAAGGTCGCCGCGCAGATCTTCGTCTATGACGAAGCCGATATGATTCTCGCCATGCTCGGCCTGATTGACGCGGCCCTCGTTGCCAGCCTCATCGTCATGGTGATGATTTCCGGCTACGAGAATTTCGTCAGCCGCTTCGACGAGGGCGAAAAGGATGGCGAAGTGTCTTTCCTCGGCAAACTGGATTCCGGCAGCCTGAAGATCAAGGTGGCCTCGTCCATCGTCGCCATCTCCTCCATCCACCTCTTGCAGATCTTCCTGAACACCCAGCAATATACGACCGACCGGCTGATGTGGGCGACGATCATCCACCTCGCCTTCGTGGCCTCGGCCGTGCTGCTCGGCTACCTCGAACAGATCATGGCGAAACTGAAGAAATAGCATTGGACCCCGGGGTACGCCTCGGGCTCGCAAGGAGAGAAGACGATGAAGACGGACGTGATCGTTCTCGGCGCGGGCATTGTGGGCCTGTCATCTGCCATCCATCTGGCGCGCCGCGGCAAGAGCGTGGTGCTGCTGGACCGGCGCGGCGCGGGGGAGGAAACGTCCTTCGGCAATGCCGGCCTCATCCAGCGCGAGGGCGTCTTCCCCTACGGCTTCCCGCATGATTTCGGCGCGCTGTTTCGCTATGCGCTGAACAACACGATCGACGCCCACTACCATTTCCGCGCGCTGCCGGGCCTTATCCCGTTCCTGGCGCGCTACTGGTGGCACTCCGGCTTCACCCAGCATCAGGCCATTGCGCGCTTTTATGCGCCCCTGATTGAAAACTCCGTCACGGAACACGCCGACCTCATCAATGCCGCCGGCGCCGGCGATCTGATCCGCAAGGACGGTTGGATGAAGGTGTTCCGCACCGAAAAGGCGCGCGATGCGGCCTATCTCGAAGCCGAGCGCCTGTCGTCCGGCTTCGGCGTCAGCCACCAGAAGCTCTCCAGCGCCGAGCTCGAGAGCATCGAACCCGGCATCCGCGCCGAACTCGTCGGCGGCCTGCGCTGGAGCGACCCTTGGTCGATCCGTGATCCCCACAGCCTCAACAAGGCCTATCTCGCCTATTTCGAATCCCTCGGCGGTCGTCTCGTCTCCGGCGATGCGGCAACGCTTGAGCACGTGCTGGAAGGCGCCGGCTGGCGCGTTGCGACGCCGGAAGGTCCGGTCGAAGCGCTGGATGTCGTCGTGGCGCTCGGCCCCTGGGCCGATACGGTGACCCGCAAGCTCGGCTACCGCTTCCCGCTCGCCGTCAAGCGCGGCTACCACATGCATTACGGCACGGCCGACAATGCGGTCCTCAACAATTGGGTGCTGGACGCCGAAAAGGGCTATTTCCTCGCGCCCATGCTGCGCGGCATTCGCCTGACGACGGGCGCGGAGTTCGCCACCCGCGATGCGCCGAAGACGCCGGTACAGCTCACCCGCGCCGAGCGGGTCGCGCGCGAATTCTTCCCGCTGGGTGAGCGGCGCGATGAGGAGCCGTGGATGGGCGCGCGCCCCTGCACGCCCGACATGATGCCGATCATCGGCAAGGCGCCGCGCCATCAGGGCCTGTGGTTCGCCTTCGGCCACGCCCATCACGGCATGACGCTCGGTCCCGTCACCGGCCGGGCCCTGGCGGAAGCCATGACAGGCGAGAAGACCGTCATCGACTTGACACCTTACCGTCCGGAGCGCTTCCTGGCGTAAGGCTTCTTCCATGGAAGCTCAGCACAAAAAGCCGCGCCCGATTGAGCGCGGCTTTCCCATGTCATTAACCGGGCCTTACTGGCCGTTGCTGAGCGGCTGACCCTGACCATTGGTGGTCGGGACGGTGTCCGACGGCGTGGTGCCCGTGGTGGACTCCGTGCCGGAAGCCGGCGGGGTGGTGGTCGTCGGAGCCGTATCCTGGGGCGTCGTGCCGGTGGTCGGCTGCGTCGCGTCATTGGTGGCCGGCGGCGTCGTGGTCGGCTGCTCGCCCGTGGACGGAACCGTGCCGTTGTCGGTGGAGGCCGATGGCGGGGGTGTCGTCGTCGTGGTATCGGTCTGCGTGTCCGTCGCGGCCGGCTGGGTTGCCGTGTCGCTCTGCGTCGCGACTTCGGCCGGGTACCAGGCGATCAGCGCCAGGATGAGACCGGCGGCAAGCACCACGAGGATCGGCCAGCCGCTGCGGCCGGGGCGCGTTTCGACGGCGTTATAAGTATTGTTTTCGATCGGGCGCTGCGCCGTTTCGCCCGGGATCGTACGGTCAACCGGCGCGCCGGTCGCCGGGTCGATGGTCGTGCGCGTATCCTCGGCGGCGAGGCGGTCACGACGGTCCTTGTCAGGCCTGACATGCTCGTTCATCGGATGTCTCCTCTGTTCATGGACGGCCTCATGCCGTTCCCTTTGAAACGGCCTCATGCCGTTCTCCTGTGACAGCCAACGTGCAATCGACGCCATTGTTCCCGATTTGCTGATGCAAAAAGCGGCAGTTCGGCATCTTTACAGGCCGCACATGCCCTGTCACACGACGGAAGCGAATGCCGTCACGGGAGGAAAAGACCATGGCCGACAGCACCACCGATCTCTTTGGAAAGGGCCATTTCGTCGGCCGCGTGTTCCGCCCGGACAGGGGCGGGCCATCGCTCGTCGCGGTCAGGGACGGGAAGGTCATCGACATCACCGCGCCAGCCCATCCCACCATGCGCGATCTTCTGGAAGCCGATGACCCCGTCGCCCTGGTTGAGGCCGCGGATGGCGAAACGCTGGGCAGCATCGACGCGCTCCTTGCCGCCGCGTTTGATGCTGCGGGCGACCCCGGCCGCCTGCATCTGCTTGCCCCTTGCGACCTCCAGGCCGTGAAGGCCTGCGGCGTCACCTTTGCGCGCTCCATGATCGAGCGCGTCATCGAGGAAAAGGCGGCCGGCAATGCCGCGCTTGCCGCCGCGATCCGCACCCGCGTCACCGCCATCGTCGGCGACAGCCTGCGCGACCTCAAGGCGGGGTCGGAGGAAGCTGTGCGTGTCAAGGCGACGCTGATCGAGGAAGGCGTCTGGTCGCAATATCTGGAGGTGGGGATCGGCCCGGACGCGGAGGTCTTCACCAAGGCGCCGGTTCTGTCCGCCGTCGGCCATGGCGCCAGCGTCGGCCTGCACCCGGTCTCGACCTGGAACAACCCCGAGCCGGAAATCGTGCTCGCCGTGGACAGCCGCGGCCGCGTCAAGGGCGCGACGCTCGGCAATGACGTCAACCTGCGCGATGTCGAGGGTCGCTCGGCGCTCCTGCTTGGCAAGGCGAAGGACAACAACGCGTCGGCCGCGATCGGCCCCTTCATCCGCCTGTTCGATACCGGCTACGGCATCGACGACGTGCGCCGTGCCGATCTGTCGTTGCGCGTCGAAGGCGAGGACGGCTTCGTGATGGATGGCACGAGCACGATGCGCGAGATCAGCCGCGATCCGCTCGACCTCGTCGCCCAGACCATCGGCGCGCACCACCAGTATCCGGATGGCTTCATGCTCTACATGGGCACGCTCTTTGCGCCCATTCAGGACCGCGACGTCAAGGGCCAGGGCTTCACCCACAAGCGCGGCGACCGCGTGACGATCAGCAATCTGGAGCTCGGCAGCCTCGTCAACATCGTCAGCCTCTCCACCGAATGCCCACCCTGGACCTTCGGCATCGCCGACCTCATGCGCAATCTTTCGGCGCGTGGACTTCTTTAATCCTCGACGCCGAGTTCCTCGGCCGAAATCCAGAACACCGCGTCCTGGGATTCGGCCGTCTCGATCCAGTGAAACTCGAGTTCGGGGAATTCCTCCTCGAGGATTTCCCGGCCGGAGCCAATTTCGCAGAGCAGGCCGCCGCCGGGATTGAGGTAATCGGCCGCCTCTTCGAGGATCCGCCGCACCAGATCCAGCCCGTCCTCACCGCCATCATGGGCCATGACCGGCTCGGCGCGGAACTCCGGCGGATAGCCGGCCAGCGCCTCATGGTCCACATAGGGCGGATTGGTGATGATGATGTCGTAGCGCCGGCCCTTCAGCGGGGCGAAGAGGTCGCCGGAGAGAAGCCGCACCTGCGCCTCCACCGCGTGCTCGGCGACATTGAGCTTGGCCACCTCAAGCGCATCGGCCGAAAGATCGACCGCATCCACCTCGGCTGCGGGGAAGAATTTCGCGGCCAGTACGGCCAGGCAGCCGGAACCGGTGCACAGATCGAGGGCGCTTTCCACCATCAGCGGGTCCGGCAGGAAACCGGAGCCGTCCTCGCCAAGATATTCGGTGAAGAGAATCTCGCCGATATGCGAGCGCGGCACGATCACCCGCTCATCCACATGGAAGCGCACGCCCTGAATATAGGCGCGGCCCGTGAGATAGGAGGTCGGCTTGCGGGTCGTCACGCGCGCCTCGATCCGCTCGGCGAGCAGCCGGCGCTCCTCCGGCAGCAGGCGGGCGTCGAGGAAGGGGTCGAGCACGTCGATCGGCAGGTCGAGCGAATCGAGCAGCAGGAAGGCCGCATCGTCGCTCGCCGTCGTGGTGCCGTGGCCGTAGCTGAGATCGGCGGCGTTGAAGCGGGAAATCGCGTAGCGCCAGAAGTCGCGCAGCGTCTGAAGCTCGCGCGTCACAGCATCGATCGTCGGGGAGGGGTGGGTCACGGGTCTCGTCTCGCTTCCAAATTTCGGCCGCGTCCCTTATTGCCGAGGGAAGGAAACGAGGCAAGCGCCGCGCGGCGGCCTTCGATGCACAAACCGGCGGGAGCAAAGGGCAGGGATGAAGGACAGCCGCAGACATCCGCCTGGAAAGGGCCGGAAGGTTCCGGGAGACAGAGGCTTGCGCGGCATGACCGCGAAACAGCATGCCGCCCCTGTCCCCGCCGCCGGCAAACGCGTCACGCTGCCTCGCGCGCTCTCCAAGCGCGGCTTCTGCTCGCGCACGCAGGCCGAAGCACTCATCCGTGCCGGCCGCGTCGCGGTCGATGGCCGCGTTGAGACGAATATCGAGGCGTGGGTCGATCTCGATACTGCCGTTCTGACGCTCGATGGCGCGGCGATCGCCGCCGAGGCCCCGGTCTACCTCATGCTCAACAAGCCGCGCGGCCTCGTCACCACCCGCCATGATCCCGAGGGACGCCCGACCGTCTATGACTGCCTGAAGGATGTCCCCGCCGCGCACCTCTCCCCTGTCGGCCGCCTCGACAAGGCGAGCGAGGGCCTGCTCATCTTCACCAATGACACGGTATTCGCGCAGGCGCTGCTCGACCCGCAAACCCATCTGCCGAAGACCTATCACGTCCAGATCGACCGCCACGCCGACGATGCCTTCCTCACGGCGCTGCGCGCCGGCGTCGTGCATGAGGGCGAGCGCCTCGCCGTCGTCCGCGCCAGCCTGCTGCGGGAGGGCGAGCGCAATGCCTGGCTGGAAATCGTGCTCGACGAGGGCCGCAACCGCCACATCCGGCGCATGCTGGAGGTTCTGGGCGCCGAGTGTTTGCGCCTCATCCGCATCGCCATCGGCACGCTGCCACTCGGCGATCTCGACAAGGGCGCGGTGCGGGCACTGACGGATGCGGAAGTGGCCATGCTGAAGCGGCAGATGCGGCGCTGAGCGTCTTTTGAAACGACAAAGCCCCCGGCGCATGCCGAGGGCTCTCGAAATTCCGTCGCGGTCGACGCGTCAGTGGATGGCGGCGCTGACCATGCGGTAGGGGTGGGTGGCGTTGAACTGCGAGATGATCGCCGTTGCCTCGGCCATGGCGCGGCCGGAATGTTCGGGGTCCTGGCGCGCCAGCTCGTCGGCATTGATGCGGATCGCATCCGCCATGCTCTTCGATAGCACCGCAAACTGTTCGTCGCCTTCGACATAGGCTTCGCGGGCGTTCCATTCGAGGGTCCGGGCCAGATTGACGAAGACCTCTTCGCGCTCTTCGATGCTCATCATGGCGATATGATCGGTGATCTGTTCCATCTCGTCACTCACTCCTGTTCAAGACGTGCGACACGGCTGGCCTCTCGAAGCGCCAACCTGATGAAGAGGTGGTGTCCTGATCCCGTCAAGTCAAGGGGCAGGGGATTTTACGTAATGTGGGCAGTGAGTTAGCTGGGGTATGCCCTACCTCCCCTTGAGGGAGAGGTCGCCGCGAAGCGGCGGGTGGGGTGACCTGCCACGACCTCAATAAAGGCATGAGCTGCGGTTGCGTGATTGCGGTCATATGATCTCGAAGCCCGCTGTAATCATTGCCCTGACCGTCGTCATGTATCGCTGTGTCTGTCCTGCCTCGACATCACCCCACCCCGGCGCAAGCGCCGACCCGCCCCCTCAAGGGGCGGGTGGGAGACCGCGGCACCTGCAACCGCCCTACCTCCCCTTGAGGGGGAGGTCGCCGCGGAGCGGCGGGTGGGGTGATCTCGGCGACCTCCGCTAAAGATAGGCGCCATCACCCCCCAAACGCCGCCTTCATCAAATCCCGCGTGTACTGCGCGGCCGGCTGGTGGATGACGTCTTCGGCTGGGCCTTCCTCCACCACCACGCCGTCCTTCATCACGATGATGCGGTCCGATAGCGCCTGCACGACGGCAAGGTCGTGGCTGATGAAGAGGTAGGACATGCCGTGGCGGGACTGGAGGTCGCGCAGGAGATCGACGATCTGGCGCTGTACGGAGCGGTCAAGCGCTGAGGTCGGTTCGTCCAGCACGATCAGCTTGGGTTTGAGGATGAGTGCGCGCGCAATGGCGAGACGCTGGCGCTGGCCGCCGGAAAACTCGTGCGGATAGCGGTTGCGGCTCGCCGGATCGAGGCCGACTTCGCTGAAGGCCTCGATGGTGCGGGTTTCCACCTCGCGCTTGCCAAGCTGCGGCTCGTGCACGGAAAGGCCCTCCGCCACAATCTGCCCGGCCGTCATGCGCGGCGAGAGCGAGCCGTAGGGGTCCTGGAAGACGATCTGCGCCTCGCGCCGCAGCGGCCGCATGCCGTCGCGGTCGAAGCCGCTCACATCCTTGCCGAGCAGCACGATGCGGCCCTCGGCCGGGGTGAGCTTCAGGAGCGCCCGTCCGAGCGTCGACTTGCCCGAACCGGACTCGCCGACAACACCCACCGTCTCGCCGCGTTTGATGGCGAGCGACACGCCCTTGACCGCATGGAACTTGCCGTCCGGCTTGAAGATCGATCCGGAATCGGTGCGGTAGAAGACATCGACGGACTGTGCCGACAGAAGGATCGGTGCATCCTCCGGCACCGGTGCCTTGCGCCCCGTCGGCTCGGCGGCGAGCAGCATCTTCGTGTAGTCGTGCTGCGGGTTGGTGAAGATCGCCTCGATCTCGCCTTCCTCCACCTTGTCACCCCGGCACATGACGGCGACCCGGTCGGAAAAGCGCCTGACGACGCCGAGATCGTGGCTGATGAAAATGATCGAGAGCCCGATCTTGCGCTTCAGTTCGGCGAGCAGATCGAGGATCTGCGCCTGGATCGTCACGTCGAGCGCCGTGGTCGGCTCGTCAGCGATCAGGAGGTCCGGATTGTTGGCAAGCGCCATGGCGATCATCACGCGCTGGCGCTGGCCGCCCGACATTTCATGCGGATAGGCGTCGATGCGCCGCTCCGGCTCGGGGATGCGCACGAGCTTCAGAAGCTCGATGGCGCGCGCCCGGGCTTCGGCCTTGCTGAGCCCGCGATGCGCCCGCATCGGCTCGGCCAGCTGGAAACCGATCGTGTAGAGCGGGTCGAGCGAGGTCATCGGCTCCTGGAAGATCATGGCGATGCGGCTACCGCGGATCGTGTTCAGCTCCGCCTCCTTCAGCCCCACCAGCTCCTGGCCCTGGAAGCGGGCCGAGCCCGTCACGCGGCCGTTGGACGCCAGCAGGCCCATGATCGCCATCATGGTCTGGCTCTTGCCGGAGCCGCTCTCACCCACGATGGCCAGCGTTTCGCCCTTCTTCAGCGTCAGGGAGAGATCCTTGACCGCCTTCACGTCGCCGTCGGGCGACGCAAAGGTTACGGACAGGTTTTTCACGTCGAGCAGGATGTCTGTCATGTCAGAAGTCTCCATGTCAGCGATTCCCATCCTAGCGATCTCTCGGGTCGAAGGCGTCGCGCAGGCCGTCGCCGAGATAGTTGAGCGCCATCAGCGTGACGACGAAGAAGATCGAGGGATAGAGCAGCAGCCAGGGGCTGGCCTGGATGGCGCTGGCGCCTTCCGAGATCAGGAAGCCCCAGCTCGTCATCGGCTCCTGCACGCCGAGCCCGAGGAAGGAGAGGAAGCTTTCGAGCAGGATCACCTGCGGCACCAGCAGCGTCACGAAGACGACGACCGGCCCGATCGTGTTGGGGATGATGTGGCGGCGGATGATCGCCCAGTCGGAAAGCCCCATGGCGGTCGCGGCACCCACGAATTCGCGGCGTTTGAGCGAGAGCGTCTGCCCGCGCACGATGCGCGCCATGTCCAGCCAGTTGATCGCCCCGATGCCGATGAAGATCAGCGCGATGTGCCGGCCGAAGAACACGACGAGCATGATGACGAAGAAGATGAAGGGCAGCGAATACATGATCTCGACGAAGCGCATCATGATGTTGTCGACGCGCCCGCCGAGATAGCCGGAGATCGCGCCATAGGTGACGCCGATCACCAGGGCCACGATGGTGGCGAGAATGCCGACCATCAGCGAGATCTGGCCGCCCACCATGATGCGGGCCAGCATGTCGCGGCCGTTGCGGTCGGTGCCGAGCAGGAAATATTCCCGGTTCACATGGCCTTCGACGGTGGCGCTGAGCTTGTCGGCGCTCGTCTCCTTGATGACGGCGCCGTCGAATTCGTCCGGCCGATCGAAATAGCGGATGATGCGCGGATCGATCTCCTTCTCCGACGAAATCGTCGCCGTATAGCTCTTGCCGGAGACCGAGAAGCTGTCGAGCTTGGCGCGTCCGCGCTCCACCGTCGCTTGCATCACAGCCTGAAGCGTATCGTCGGCCGGATAGGCCGACAGGCTCGGCGGCACAGACACATAGGACTGGTAGACGGTCGCGTAATTGTGCGGATTGAAGAACGGCCCGAGGAAGCAGATCAGCGAGACGATGACGAGCACGCCGATGGAGACGGTGGCGGCACGATTGCGCGCAAGCCGCGCCAGCGCCATCGCCGCCGGGCTGCGGCCCTTGAGGGGCGCGGGAGCGGAGGAAACGATATCAGTCATGGCGGATCCTCGGATCGACGAAGGCATAGATGATGTCAACGATGAGATTGAGGACGACGATGAAGACGGAGATCAGCACCACCGTTCCCATCACCAGCGTATAGTCGCGATTGAGCGCCCCGAGCACGAAATAGCGCCCGACCCCCGGCAGCGAAAACATCTGTTCAACGATGATCGAGCCCGTGAGAACGGAGGCCGCCACCGGTCCGAGATAGGAGATGACCGGCATCAGCCCGGCGCGCAGCGCATGCACGCCCACCACGCTGCGGGCCGGCAGGCCGTAGGCGCGGGCTGTGCGCACATGGTCGGCGCGGAGCGCCTCGATCATCGAGCCGCGGGTGAGGCGGGCGAAGACGGCGAGCTGCGGCAGCGAGAGCACGATGATTGGCAGCACCAGATGCCGGAAGTCGCCATTGCCCCAGCTTCCCGTGGGCAGCCAAGCGAGCGACACGGCGAAGATCAGCGTCAGGACGGGGCCGATGACGAAGTTCGGCACGGTATTGCCGAGCGCGGAAATGCCCATCAGCAGGTAGTCGGCCCAGCTGTTCTGGCGCAGCGCCGCATAGACGCCGAGTGCGATGCCGCCGAAGACGGCGATGAGAAGCGCCCAGGCGCCCAGAACCAGCGAATAGGGCAGGGCCTGCAGGATGAGTTCGGAAACCGTGTAGTCCTTGTAGACGAAGCTTGGCCCGAAATCGCCGTGCAGCACGTTCCAGAGGTAGAAGATGTACTGTTTCCAGACCGGCTGGTCGAGATGGTAGACGGCGTTGAGATTGGCCATGACCTCGGGCTGCAAGGGCCGCTCGAGGTTGAAGGGGCCGCCGGGCGCCAGCCGGATCATGAAGAAGGACAGCGTCATGACGATGAAGATCGTCGGCGCCGACGACAGAAGGCGCGATAGAATGAAACGTAGCATGGGCCACTCCCTCGCTCCGGCCGGCCGGCGCGCGATGGCGCTCTAGCCTTCCGGTTTGGAAATCGCTGCGGGACGGACGGCACGGCGTCAGCGCCGGCCGCATGAGCGGACGCCGCCCGCGCATCGCCCTTCAAGGGGACACGCGGGCGGAAGAACCGCAGACGATCACTCGATGGAGAGATACTTGGTCAGGTGCTCGTTCACGGCATTCTGGCTGAAGCCCTTCACCTTGCGGCTGACCAGCCACAGGTTGGCATTGTTCATGAAGGGCGTGACCGGATATTCGTTGAGCACCAGCGCTTCGGCCTCGGCCAGGATCGCCATGCGCTTGGCCTGGTCCTTTTCCTCGTAGGAAGCCTTCATCAACTCGTCAAACTTCGGATTGGAGTAGTGCCCGTAGTTGAAGGCCTTGTTGGTGGAGACGAGCAGGTTCAGGAAGTTTTCCGGATCCGCATAGTCTGCCGACCAGCCGGCACGCGCCACATCGAAGCTGCCGCCTTCCTGCAGATAGGCATAATGCGACTTCACATCGAGGTTCTGGATCGTCACCTCGGCGCCCAGCGCCTTCCACATGTCGGCGACGGCCACGGCCACCTTCTTGTGGTTCTCGTTGGTGTTGTAGCGAATGTCGATCTTCAGCGGCTTGCCGCCTTCACCGTAGCCGGCTTCCTTCAGCAGTTCCTTGGCCTCGTCTTCGCGGTCGAGCTGGTCCTTGTCGACATCGGCCGGCGTCGGCGAGGTGTAGCCTTCCATGCCCGGTGGCACGAAAGTGTAGGAGGGCAGCTGCGTGCCGCCATAGACCTTCTCCGACAGGAAGTCGCGATCAACAGCGATCGACAGCGCCTTGCGCACGCGCACGTCGTCGAAGGGCGGCTTGCGCGTGTCGAAGGCGTAGTAATAGGTCGCAAGCGCCGGAGAGGCCTGGACCTGGTCTTCGCCGAGCTTCTTCGTCAGGAAGTCGCGCTGGTCGGCCTGGAAGTTGTAGGCAACGTCGAGTTCGCCGGCCTCGAACGCGCGGGCGACTGCGGCCTGATCTTCGGAGGGGTTATAGATCACCTTGTCGATCTTCACATTCGCGGCGTCCCAGTAATCCGGATTCTTCACGGCGGTGATGTGGTCGTTGGCGACGTATTCCGTCAGCTCATAGGCGCCGTTCGAGACGAGATTGCCGGGCTTGGTGAAATCAGCGCCGAATTTCTCGATGTTCGCCTTGTTCACGGGAATGGCGGTGTAATGGGTCATCAGCTGGAGGAAGTAGGGCGTCGCGCGCTCCAGCGTGATTTCCAGCGTCTTGTCGTCGACGGCCTTCAGACCGAGGGCATCAGCCTGGCCCTTCGAGGTGTTGAAGGCTTCGGCCCCCTTGATGGGATAAAGGATAGTGGCGTAGCCGGCGGCGGTCGCCGGATCGAGCACGCGGGTCATGGAGTAGACGAAATCGCCGGCAACGACCGGGCTGCCATCGGACCACTTGGCGTTGTCTCGCAGCTTGAACGTATAGACCGTGCCATCGTCTGAAATCGTCCAGCTTTCGGCGACGCCCGGCGCCACCTTGCCGTTCGCGTCATAGACCGTCAGGCCTTCGAACAGGTCGCGAACGATGAAGCCTTCGATGTCGATGGAGATCTTGGCCTGGTCGAGCGTCTGCGGCTCGCCGCCATTGCCGCGTCGGATGACCGTCTCGGCGAAGGCTGTGGATGACAGCAGCGCGGCGAGGGCCGTGGTCGCGAAAATTTTGCCAACCTTGCGGGACGAGATTCTGTAAGTCATTGTAAAGTTCTCCTTTTTTATCCCCGGAGCTTGAGCTTATTCTGAGCAAATCGAAAAGAAAAGACGGAGATATGTGCAAATTTTAGCCCTTGATGAGACGATATGCCGGGTCTCGATGACGAAATGGCTATTACGTAAGCGTCGCTTGACAAGCTATAAACATCCATTATTCTGGATATATGGATGAAAAACGGACGATCGCGGCGCTCGCCGCCCTTGCCCAGCAGACCCGCTTGCAGACCTTTCGACTGCTCGTGCAGCAGGAGCCAGAAGGGGTGCCGGCCGGCGAGCTCGCGCGCCTTCTCGGCGTCCCGCAGAACACCATGTCGGCCCATCTGTCGATCCTGTCACAAGCAGGGCTTGTAACGAGTGAGCGCCAGGGCCGCTCCATTCTCTACCGTGCCGATTTCGAGGGCCTTCGCGCCATGACGCTCTACCTGCTGAAAGACTGCTGCGGCGGCCGCGCGGCGCTGTGCCAGCCCCTCATCGATGAACTCGCCTGTGGCTGCGCGCCGGGCGAGCCCGTACGGGAAAGCTGAGGGGCGATGATGACCGGATTGAGCCGCCGCCTGACCGCCGAAGCCTTGGGAACGGCCATTCTCGTCGCCACCGTCGTCGGTTCCGGCATCATGGCCGACCGCCTCAGTGACGACGTCGCCGTTTCGCTATTGGGCAACACGATCCCGACGGGCGCCATCCTCGTGGTGCTCATCACCATTCTTGGCCCGGTCTCCGGCGCGCATTTCAATCCCGTCGTCACGCTGGTTTTCGCGCTGCGCCGGGAGATCGAGGCAGCGCGGGTTCTTCCCTACATCCTCGCGCAGATTGCGGGCGGCATTGCCGGCACGCTTCTCGCTCACGCGATGTTCGATCTGCCGATCCTGCAGGTATCGCACACCGTGCGCAGCGGCACCGGCCAGTGGACGGCGGAGGTGGTGGCAACAGCCGGCCTGCTGCTCACCATCCTCGGCGGCCTGCGGTTCCGCGTCGAGACCATTCCCATGCTGGTCGGCCTCTACATCACCGCCGCCTACTGGTTCACCGCCTCGACATCTTTTGCCAACCCGGCCGTCGCCATTGCCCGTAGCCTGACCGATACCTTCTCCGGCATCCGCCCGGCTGACCTGCCGGGCTTCATCCTCGCCGAGATCGCCGGTGCGCTCGTCGGCGCCCTCATCGGCGGCTGGCTGTTTGCGCGTGAGCGCGAGGCCGCCCCGCTTCCTGTCCCCCAATCCTGATTGAGAGAATGTCTGCCATGGACGTCACCATCTACCACAATCCGAAATGCGGCACCTCGCGCAACACGCTGGCCCTCATCCGCCATGCAGGCATCGAGCCCATCGTAATCGACTACCTCGCCAATCCGCCGGCAAAGGACGTGCTGGCCGGCATGATCCGCGACGGCGGCCTTACCGTGCGTCAGGCGATCCGCGAAAAGGGCACGCCCTATGAAGAACTCGGCCTTGTCGATCCCGCGCTGACCGATGACCAGTTGCTGGATGCGATGATCGCGACCCCCATCCTCATCAATCGGCCCTTCGTCGTCACACCGCTCGGCACGCGCCTCTGCCGTCCCTCCGAAGCCGTGCTCGATATCCTGCCCGCCGACGCCTTTACCTCCGCCTTCGTCAAGGAAGACGGCGAAGCCGTGCTGGACGAGACCGGCAAGCGCATCGCCTGATTGAACGGATACCGCCATGACAGACCCCGTCGATCCCGCCACGCTCGGCCCCGTCATCCCCGCAGCCGACCTGCCGGCCGCCGACCCCGCCCACCTGCGTCTGCCGGACCGGGACGCGCTGCGCCCCGCCTTCTCCACCCATCCGCCGCGCATCCTGATCCTCTACGGGTCGCTGCGGCAGGTGTCCTACAGCCGCCTGCTGGCCGAGGAGGCGGGCCGTCTGCTGACGCATTTCGGCGCCGAGGTCCGCTTCTTCAATCCCTCCGGCCTGCCGCTCCCGGACGATGCGCCGGTCAGCCATCCAAAGGTCCGGGAGCTGCGCGCGCTTTCGGAATGGTCGGAAGGCCAGGTCTGGGTGAGCCCCGAGCGCCACGGCACCATCACCGGCATCATGAAGGCGCAGATCGACTGGATCCCCTTGTCCATCGGCGCTGTCAGACCGACCCAGGGCAAGACGCTGGCCGTCATGCAGGTCTCCGGCGGCTCGCAATCCTTCAATGCCGTCAATGCGATGCGGCTTCTGGGTCGCTGGATGCGGATGATCACCATCCCCAACCAGTCCTCCGTCGCCAAGGCCTTCCAGGAGTTCGATGCAAACGGTCGCATGAAGCCATCCTCCTATTACGAGCGCGTTGTTGACGTCTGCGAGGAATTGATGAAATTCACGCTGATGACCCGTGATTGTTCGGCCTATCTCACGGATCGCTACAGCGAGCGCCGCGAGGATGCGGCAAAGCTCGAAGCGCGAACCAGCCTGACATCGATCTGACGGCGAGGAGGCCGGCTGATGAGCGAACCCCGCATGCCGGTCGCCGCCGTCTTCGGCCTCGGCGCCACGCAGATCGTCGGCTATGGCACACTCTATTACGCCTTCAGCATCCTGGTGCCGGATATCGCCCGAGACATCGGCCGGTCCGAAAGCTGGGTCTTCGGCGCGTTCTCGGTGGCGCTGCTCATCGGGGGACTGGCGGCGCCCATCGCCGGCCGGCTCGCGGACCGCCATGGGGCAGGCCGTGTCCTGTCGGTCGGCTCGCTGGCCGCCGCGCTCAGCCTCGTCCTCGCCGCCGTCGTTCCCGGCGCCTTTGCCTTCGCGGCGGCGCTGGTGACCATCGAGGTCGTCTCGACCACCGTGCTTTACGCCACCGCTTTCACGGCCATCGTGCAGGCCGGCGGAGCCACCGCGCGGCGCTCCATCACCCATCTCACGCTGATTGCGGGCTTTGCCTCTTCCCTCTTCTGGCCGCTGACCGCCTGGCTGCACGGTTTTCTCGGCTGGCGGGAGGTCTATCTGGTCTTCGCGCTCCTGAACCTCGTCATCTGCCTGCCGATCCATCTCGCGCTGATGAAGCTGACGCGCCGCGTCGCGCAGCCGGAGCCGCAAATGAAAGCGAGCGGTGTTGCTGAGCCCGTTCTTGCGCCGGGGCCGCTGGTCTTCACCCTCATGCTCGCCGGCTTTGCCATCGAGGGCTATGCGCTCTCCGCCATGCTCGTGCACATGGTGCCGCTCACGCAGGCGCTCGGCCTTGGCGGGGCGGGGCTGGTGATTGCCGCGCTCTTCGGTCCCGCGCAGGTGGCCAGCCGCCTCATCAACCTCGTCTTCGGGCGGGATCTGCGGCAGGTGTGGCTGGCGGTCATCGCCGCCGCGCTCCTGCCGGTCGGTATCGCCGTGCTGCTCGCCGCAACCGGCGCACCATCCGGTCCCTGGCTGCCGGGCGCCGTACTCTTCGCGATCTGCATGGGCCTCGGCTCCGGCCTCACCAGCATCGTCGGCGGCACGCTGCCGCTCGAACTGTTCGGGGCGAAGGGCTATGGCCGGCTGATGGGCTGGTCCACGGCCGCCAAGCAGGTGGCGGCGGCACTTGCCCCGCTCGGCATGTCGCTCTCGCTGGAACGGTTCGGCACCACGCCGTCCCTCCTCATCATCGCCGCAACCGGCCTTGTCGGCACGCTCGCCTTCGCGGCCATTCCGCTCGTGGCAGAGCCGCGGATCCGCCACCGCACGATGGGCGCATCCGGTTAAGACGAACTCTCCAACCGTCATGCCGGACGCGATCCGGCATCCAGCGCGATCACGTCCGTGATCGCAAAAGACTCAACGCACGGCGCGGACGCGCCGTGGCTGGATACCGGCTCGGCGGCCGGTATGACGAGGGTGCAGCGCTGACGGAGGAAGCCGGCAACCGTCGCACAAGCACCAAGGCACCCACAAAAAAGCCGCAGCAACCCTTCGATCGCTGCGGCTTAATAGGTCAGTCAGTTCTTACTGAAAGTCTTCCGGCAGGAGGCCGGCCGGCATGTTCTGGTAGGAGACCGGGCGCAGGAAGCGGCGGATCGACATGGTGCCGACGCTGGTGGCGCCGAAGTTGGTGGAGGCCGGGTAGGGGCCGCCATGCACCATGGAATCGACCACTTCGACGCCCGTCGGGAAGCCGTTGACGAGCACGCGGCCGGCCTTGCGCTCGAGGATCGGGCGCAGGCGTTTGGCCTCGTCCAGATCACCCTCATCCATGTGGATCGTCGCCGTCAGCTGACCCTCGAAGTTGCGGGCAAGCTTTTCCATCTCGGCGGTGGAGCCGACGCGCACGACGAGGCCGAGCGGGCCGAAGACTTCTTCGGAAAGCGCGTGATCGGCCATGAACTGGTCGCCGGAGATTTCGAAGAGGTTCGGCGAAGCTTGCCGTTCCGCCGAGTCCGTCGTCAGCAGCGGCTTGACCGAATTGCGGCTCTGGAAACGCTCCTGCCCGTCACGATAGGCCTTGGCAATGCCGTCCGTCAGCATGGTCTGGGCCTGCACCTTCTCCAGCGCCTCGACGGTCGCCTTGGTGAAGCGGTCGGCGTCCGGCCCGTCGGTAACGATGGCGATGCCGGGATTGGTGCAGAACTGGCCGGCACCCATGGTCAGCGAGCCCGCCCAGCCCTGGCCGAGCGTTTCGGCGCGCGCCTTCATGGCTTCCGGCAGCAGGAACATCGGGTTGACCGAGCCGAGTTCGCCGAAGAAGGGGATCGGCTCGGGGCGGGCGGCGCACAGGTTGAAGAGCGCGCGGCCCCCGGCGAGCGAACCGGTGAAGCCGACGGCCTTGATCAGCGGATGCTGGACCACGGCCTCGCCCACCTGGCGGTTGCCGCCCTGGATCAGCGAGAAGACGCCCGGATGCACGCCGGTCTTCTTGATGGCGGCGAGGATGGCATCGGCGATGATCTCGCCCGTGCCCGGATGGGCCGAGTGACCCTTGACGACGACGGGGCAACCGGCGGCGAGCGCGGCCGCCGTGTCACCGCCGGCGGTGGAGAAGGCGAGCGGGAAGTTCGACGCGCCGAAAACGGCGACCGGGCCGATGGGGCGCTGGATCAGGCGGATTTCCGGGCGCGGCAGCGGCTGGCGGTCGGGGAGCGCCGCATCGACGCGGCGGTCGAGATAGTCACCCTTCTCGATGTGATCGGCAAAAAGCCGGAGCTGACCGGTGGTGCGGCCGCGCTCGCCCTGCAGGCGGGCGACGGGCAGGCCGGTTTCCTGCGTGCCGATCTCGGTGATGGTGTCCGCACGGGCCTCGATCTCGTCGGCAATGGCGCGGATGAAGGCGGCGCGGTCCGCCCGCGATGAGTAGCCGTAGGACAGGAACGCCTCTTCGGCCGCTTCCGCCGCCTTGTTGACGATCTCGACGGTGCCGACGGCAAAATCGTGCGAGGGGCCGTGGGCGGGCGTCGAGGCAAAGGTGCCGTTGCCCTCAAGCCATTCGCCGGCCACGAGGTGTTTGCCATTGGGGGTGAAGCTCATTGCATGTATCTCCGTGTCGCAAGGGTGCGGTCGAATCGGTCGGTCTTGCCGGGCTGGGGTCTCAAGGGCTCCGGCATGGCGCCGTGCGAAGCGGCGGTGCCGAACAGTCCGCGATGCCGGATGGTTTCCGGTCCCGCACGACATCCGCTCCTCCCGCTCCGTCTCCGGCGCGGATAGGGTTTCCCACGTTTCGCGGCGAAAGAGAATGGGTTTGCGATGATCTCCATGAGGAATGAGCTGTCCGACCTCTCGGTCTTCCTGCTGATCGTGCGCCACCGCTCGTTCCGCAAGGCCGCCGATCAGTTGGGTCTTTCCGTCTCGGCCCTCAGCCACCGCATGAAGGCGCTGGAGGCGCGCCTCGGCGTCAGGCTTCTCAATCGCACCAGCCGCAGCGTCGCCCCCACGGCCGCCGGCGCGGCGCTCGCCGAAAAGGTCGCCGCCGGCCTCGACATCATCCATGAGGGCATCGAGGAATTGCAGGGCCGTTTCGGCGGCATTTCCGGCAGCGTGCGCATCAATGTGCTGCGCGATGCGGTGCCGCTGCTGCTCGCGCCGGTGCTGCCGGTGTTTCGCGAGCGCTATCCGACGATAGAGCTCGAGATTGCTGCCGACGACCACTTCCTCGACGTCACCGCGGAAGGCTTCGATGCCGGCCTTCGGTATGCCGGCTCCATCCCCGAAGACATGATCGCCGTCACCGTCACCGAACCGCTGATGTGGGTCGCCGTCGCTTCTCCGGCCTATCTGGAGCGCATGGGCCGGCCGCAGCACCCGAGCGATCTGCTGCGCCACAATTGCGTTCGGCTGCGCACCGGCCGCGGCCAGATCGTGCGCTGGGATTTCGACCGCGGCGAGGAGCATCTGGAAATCGACGCGCCGGGCTCGCTCATTTCCGGCTCCACCGACATCGCGCTCTCGGCGGCGCTCTCCGGCACGGCCGTCGTCTATTGCCTGGAGCGGCTGGCCCGTCCGCATGTCGAGGCCGGCCGGCTGGAAATCCTCTTGCCGGATTGGGCCTCGCCCGGCCCGCCGCTTGCCTTCTACTATTCCAGCCGTCGGCAGTTGCCGCATGGCCTGCAGGTGCTGATCAAGACGATCCGCGAACTGCGCCCCACGGCGTGAGCGATCGTTGAGCCTGGCGAAACGATCCATTGAGTTGCCCGCGATTGCCGAAACCATGCCGCTCGCCTACTCATAGGCAAAGGGCAGGCTGCCAAGGGCCGGCCGGCGCCGCCATGGCGCACAGCAAGGGAGACACCCAATGCAGACACAATATGTTCCCGCGGCCGATCGTTACGAGAACAGGGACTACCGCCCCGTCGGCAAGTGGGGCCTGCGCCTGCCGCCGATCTCGCTCGGCCTGTGGCACAATTTTGGCGGCACCGATGTGTTCGAGACCGGCCGCGCCGTGGTCCGCCGCGCCTTCGACCGCGGCGTGACCCATTTCGATCTCGCCAACAATTACGGCCCGCCCTACGGCTCGGCGGAAGAAAACTTCGGCCAGATTCTCAGCAAGGATTTCGCAAACCTGCGCGATGAGCTGGTCATTTCCTCCAAGGCCGGCTGGGACATGTGGCCGGGTCCCTATGGCATCGGCGGTTCGCGCAAGTATCTGATGGCCTCGCTCGACCAGAGCCTGAAGCGCATGGGCCTCGATTACGTCGATATCTTCTATTCGCACCGTCCGACTGCCGATGTGCCGCTGGAAGAGACCATGGGCGCGCTGGTGCAGATGGTGCGCCAGGGCAAAGCGCTCTATGTCGGCATTTCCTCCTACGGCGCCGAGCGCACCCGCCAGGCCGAAGCGATCCTGCGCGCCGAAGGCGTGCCGCTCCTCATCCACCAGCCCTCCTACTCCATGCTGAACCGTTGGGTGGAGGAGGAGCTTCTGGGCACGCTCGATGCGCTCGGCACGGGCTGCATCGCCTTTTCGCCGCTGGCGCAGGGGCTGCTCACGAACAAGTACCTGAACGGCGTTTCCGCCGACAGCCGTGCGGCCCGCGCCGGCTCCTTCGATGAAAGCCTCCTGACGGACGACAACATCGCCCGCGTGCGGGCGCTGAACGACATCGCCGCTCGTCGCGGCCAGTCGCTGGCGCAGATGGCCATTGCCTGGGTCCTGCGCGACCGGCGCATCACCTCCGCCCTGATCGGCGCGCGCAATGTCCAGCAGCTCGACGACAGCCTCGATGCGCTGAACAACCTCGCTTTCACCGATGAGGAGCTGAAGGAGATCGATCGCCACGCCAGCGACGGCGGCATCGACCTGTGGCGCAACGTGATGCAGGAAAACTAAAGATCGATCGGCCCGTCTGCTTCAAGAGGCGGGCCGTCGTGCTTCCAGGGAGGAGAAAACGATGGAATACAGACTGCTCGGCCGTTCCGGCCTCAAGGTTTCCACCATCACCATGGGCACCATGACCTTCGGCGGCGTGGGCTGGGCCAAGACCGTGGGCGATCTCGGCGTTGCCGATGCCCGCCGCATGGTGGACCTTTGCCTCGACCACGGCGTCAATCTCATCGACACGGCGGACGCCTATTCCGCCGGCGTCTGCGAGGAGATCATTGGCGAGATCCTCGGCGGCACCAGCAAGAGCGGCGTGCTGATCGCCACCAAGGCGCGTTTCCCGATGGGCGAGGGACCGAACGATCGCGGCCTGTCGCGCCAGCATCTCATCGCCGCCTGCGAGGCCAGCCTGAAGCGCATGAAGACCGATGTCATCGACCTCTACCAGGTGCATGAATGGGACGGCCTGACCCCGGTCGAAGAGACCATGGAGGCCCTCGACACGCTCGTGCGCCAGGGCAAGGTACGCTATATCGGCTGCTCCAACTTCTCCGGCTGGCACATCATGAAGGCGCTCGGCGTCGCCGAACGCGACCGTTACCAGCGCTTCGTCAGCCAGCAGATCCACTATACGCTGGAAAGCCGCGACGCCGAAAACGAGCTGGTGCCCATCAGCGTTGACCAGGGCCTCGGCATCCTCGTCTGGAGCCCGCTCGCCGGCGGTCTTCTGTCCGGCAAGCACCGCCGCAATCAGGCCGCGCCCGAAGGGACCCGTCAGTTCGCCGGCTGGACCGAGCCGCCGATCCGCGATGAAAACCGCCTCTGGGACATTGTCGATACGCTGGTTGCCGTTGCCGAAGAACGCGGCGTTTCGGCCGCGCAGGTGGCGCTCGCCTGGCTTCTCGGCCGCAAGGGCGTCACCTCCGTCATCGTCGGCGGCCGCACCGAGGCCCAGTTCCGCGACAACCTCGCCGCTGCCGATCTCAAGCTGTCGGACGAGGAGCGCCGCCGCCTCGATCAGGTCAGCCAGCCCTGGCTGCAATATCCCTACTGGCACCAGCGCAACACCGCCAATGACCGCCTCGGCGAAGCCGACCTCAGCCTGATCGCCCCCTATCTTCCGGAGGCGTGAACGGGGGACCCCTGAGACGGGTGGATGGTAACGCCGCGCTTGCTCCATCCCGTGCAGTGTGGAACGATGCCCAAACGGTGATATGCGACGTTACGGATTGTTGGCTTCGCACCCCCTCATCTGACCCTTCGGGCCACCTTCTCCCCGCCGGGGAGAAGGGTCTTCAGCGCGGCGTCTCGCCATGAAAAGCCGCGAATGGCTCGTTGGGTCGCTGGGTGGCGCGGTGCTCGCATCTTGGTCTCTTCTCCCCCTCGGGGAGAAGGTGCCGGCAGGCGGATGAGGGGGGAAGCCAGCGATGTCTTGGCATCGTCCGCACGATCCGCCACTTCAGGAGGAGCGCTAATATGTTGGAACTGTTGATCTCTCAACTCACGGACCCGTTCCGCATCGGGCTTGTCGTCTTCCTGCTCGTCACCGCCATCCGCACCCGTGCTGCGACGGGCCTCTGGGCTCCGCTGGCCGTTGGCATCCTCTTCGTGGCAGTGCTGATCCCGCTGACGACCGGCGCCGCCGCGGCGCCTGACAACGCCACGCGCCTCACCGCCATGGCGGTCGGTGTGCTGGCCAATGCCATGCTGCTCGCCGTGCTTCTCGCCGGCTGGTTCGGCTGGCAGAAGGCGCGGCGCTAGAGGCGCTTCATTGCCTGTTTCCCGCCGGCGGTGAGCGGTTCGGCAAAAGGAAAGTACTGGCTTACTTTCTGGATCGCGAGCCCCGCATCTTTTCCCCAGCTCACCCGTCGTCTTCAACCAAAGTCGTCCTGAACCGCGCCTTCGGCCCGTGTTACAAAGCATCATGACGCCTGATGAAGTCTTGTCTGACTTCTATCAGGCGGCAGCCCCGCCGCGGGAACGGCGCGGGTCTTTCGCTTTGCCGGTCCCTCAAGGGGGCGGGTCTTGCCACGGGAGGTTTGTGGCAGGTTCGTCAGGGGTCGGCGCGATGAACACATGGGAACCCATGGGGCCGGCCTTGAAAGGCGCGGCCCACACTGGAGGAGGACTTTTTAAAATGGCAGCGACGGATATCAGCAACGCCGGGGATCGTTCGCGTCCCATGACGGCGGAGGAAAAGAAGGTCATTCTGGCCTCCTCCGCGGGCACGGTCTTCGAGTGGTACGACTTCTACCTTTACGGCTCACTGGCGGCGATCATCGGCGCGCAGTTCTTCACGGCCTTCCCGGAAGCGACGCGCAACGTGTTCGCGCTGCTGGCCTTTGCCGCCGGCTTTATCGTGCGCCCCTTCGGCGCCCTGGTGTTCGGTGCGCTCGGCGACCTCGTCGGCCGCAAATACACCTTCCTGATGACCATTCTCATCATGGGCTTTTCCACCTTCCTCGTCGGTCTTCTGCCGACCTACAACAGCTGGGGTGCAGCCGCGCCGATCATCCTCATCATCCTGCGCATGCTGCAGGGCCTGGCGCTCGGCGGTGAATATGGCGGCGCCGCGGTCTATGTGGCCGAACATGCGCCCGCCAACCAGCGCGGCTATTTCACGGCCTTCATCCAGACGACGGCAACGCTCGGGCTCCTGCTCTCGCTCGTCGTCATCCTCTCGGTGCAGAGCTACGTGAACGGCAACTGGGATCCGACCCCGGTTCTCGATGCGGCCGGTGCCGCCGTCATGAACCCCGACGGCACGCCGAAGATGATCAAGGCTTTCGATCTGTGGGGCTGGCGCATCCCGTTCCTCGGCTCGATCATCCTGCTGCTCGTCTCGCTCTACATCCGCATGCAGATGCATGAATCCCCCGCCTTCAAGAAGATGAAGGCCGAGGGCACTGCATCGAAGGCGCCGCTGCGCGAAGCCTTCGGCACCTGGAAGAACGGCAAGTTCGCGCTGATCGCCCTCTTCGGCCTCGTCGCCGGCCAGGCCGTGGTCTGGTATTCCGGTCAGTTCTACGCCCTGTTCTTCATCCAGAACGTCGTCAAGGTCGACAGCTTCACCGCCAACGTCATGGTGGCCTGGTCGCTGATCCTCGGCACCGGCGGCTTCCTGTTCTTCGGCTCGCTGTCCGACCGCATCGGCCGCAAGCCGATCATCCTTGCCGGCTGCCTGATCGCCGCGCTCACCTACCACTTCGTCTTCCCGCTTCTGACGAAGACGGCGAACCCGGCGCTCTACGCTGCTCACCAGACCCCGGTCATCGTCACCGCGGCACCCGGCGACTGCTCGTTCCAGTTCAACCCGACGGGCACCGCCAAGTTCACCTCGTCCTGCGACATCGCAAAGTCGACGCTCGCCAAGACCTCGGTGAACTATGAGACGGTCGAAGATGCCGCGGCCACGACGGCGCAGGTCAAGATCGGCGACACCGTTATCCCCGCCTACAATGCCGCTGCCCTGACGGGCGACGAGGTCAAGGCAACGCCGGCCGCCTTTACGAAGTCGGTCAACGATGCCCTGACGGCTGCCGGTTATCCGCTGAATGCGGAAGCCAATACCAGCGTCATCAAGGCCAGCAACTTCTTCGACATCTTCACCGGCCAGAAGATCATGGTCATCCTGATCCTGACCTACCTCATCCTGCTGGTAACGATGGTCTACGGCCCGATTGCCGCCATGCTGGTCGAGCTCTTCCCGACCCGCATCCGCTACTCTGGCCTGTCGCTGCCCTACCATATCGGCAACGGCTGGTTCGGCGGCTTGATGCCGGCCACCGCCTTCGCCATCTCCGCGCAGACCGGCAACGTCTATGGCGGCCTGTGGTATCCGATCATCATCGCAGCCGCGACCGTGGTCATCGGCGTGCTCTTCGTGCCCGGCGGCACCCACAAGAAGGACATCTTCGCCGACGACGCGCGGTAAGGATCACCGACACGGCGGGCCGGCAGCGGCCCGCCGGAAACCTCGACAGAAAGCCCGGCTGGCGCCAAGCGTGTCCGCCGGGCTTTTCGTTTCAGCGCGCCCCTTTGCTGTGCATTCCCGGCCGCCCTCCGACCCCTCCTGCGCGATCGGTTTGACATCGGGTGAGAGACGCCGCAGGAATGGACCGGTCAAGAGTGGCCGGGACGGCGGGAAGAAAATGAGCAGCACTTCGTATTTTTCAGATGTCGGCGGCCTTCCGCCGCAGACGCAGACCCTCTCCAGCAAGGCGGTCTTCAAGACGGCCTATGCGGTGATCCCGAAGACGGTGATGAGCGACATCGTCACCAGCGTCCTGCCCCACTGGACCGAGACGCGCGCCTGGATCATCGCCCGTCCCATGACCGGTTTTTCCGAAACCTTCGCCCAGTACATCATGGAGGTGAAGCCGGGCGGTGGCAGCGAGAAGCCCGAGCCCGATGCCCGCGCATCGGCGGCAATTTTCGTCGTCGAAGGCGAGGGGACCATCACCCATGCGGGCAAGGATCATGCCTTGCGCGCCGGCTCCTTCGCGTACCTGCCCGCGGGTAGCATGTGGTCCCTGCGCAACGACAGCGCCGCCCCGATCCGCTTTCACTGGGTGCGCAAGGCCTTCAAGGTCGTGGATGGCCTCGCGCCGCCGCCGGCCATCTTCACCCATGAAGATGACTGCGCCATGCACGCCATGCCCGATACGGACGGCCGCTGGGCGACCACCCGCTTCATCGACCCCGCCGACGTGCGCTACGACATGCACCTCAACATCGTCACCTTCCAGCCGGGCGCCATCATTCCCTTCATGGAAACCCACATCATGGAGCACGGCCTCTATGTGCTGGAGGGCAAGGCCGTCTACCGTCTCAACGAGGATTGGGTGGAGGTCGAGGCGGGCGACTATATGTGGCTGCGCGCCTTCTGCCCGCAGGCCTGCTATGCGGGCGGCCCGGGGCGCTTCCGCTACCTGCTCTACAAGGACGTCAACCGCCATCCGGCGCTCTGGTAGAGCGCAGCCGTCGATCGCCCCCTGAAAGGAGAACGGCCATGCCAGCCCGGCGTGGCCGTTCCTGTACGCTCGTCATGAGCGGCTGCAAAAGCGACAGGCGCGGCCGCCGGACCGCAGGACCGCCTGGCCGGGATGCCGGACCCACTGTCGCGCCCCGCCCTTCTGCAGGCGACGCGGACCTATAGAGATGAGCGCGGCGCGCCTGCTTCTTCCCGCTCAAGAAATTACCAAATCGTAAGTTGCCGACGGGGCTACGTGGCCTAGCTTGTACAGCAAGCCTGTATGATCGGCGGTCCTGAAGCATCAGTCTTTGCAAGACTTTGGTTTCGCCGCCCGTCGATGGCCGGCCAGACGATTGCCAAGGTCTACGCAATGCCCCACCTGAACCCCGCCCCGATTGCCGTCCCGTGCTTTCCCCAACACGCAGAGATCGTCAGGTCAGGAGGATCCGCGGCGTGACGCCAGCAGCGCGGGCCTCCACCGTGCGCCCCGCAAACCCGTTTCACCGTTCGCCCCGGCGAATGACGCGATCTCGGAGATCGCCAGACAAGGAGTGATGAGATGCAGATTGCGATGGTTGGACTGGGACGCATGGGCGCCAACATGGTGCGGCGGCTTTTGAAATACGGCCACGACTGCGTCGTCTTCGACGTCAATCCGGCCAATGTCGAGGCGCTCGTGCGGGAAGGCGCGACGGGCGCGAACTCGCCGGAAGACCTCGTGGCGAAGCTGACGCCGCCGCGTGCCGTCTGGCTGATGCTGCCGGCCGCCATCACGCCGAAGATCGCTCGCGACTTCGCCGCCCTTTTGGAGAGCGGCGACGCCATCATCGACGGCGGCAATTCCTTCTACCGCGAGGCGATCGATCTGGCGGCGGAGTTTTCGCCCCGCGGCATCGACGTCATCGACACCGGCACCTCCGGGGGCGTGTGGGGCCTCGATCGCGGTTATTCGCTGATGATCGGCGGCCCAAAACCCGCCGTCGAGCGGCTGGACCCTATCTTTGCGTCTCTGGCGCCGGGCGCCGGGCAGGATATCGCGAGCGACCCCGCAACCGGCACGGCCCCGCGCGGCTATCTGCATTGCGGTCCCTCCGGTGCCGGCCACTTCGTCAAGATGGTGCACAACGGCATCGAATACGGCGTGATGGCCGCCTATGCCGAGGGCCTCAACATCCTGAAGGCCGCCAATCTCGGAACGCAGCCGCGCACGGCAGATGCCGAGACCGCGCCGCTGACCCATCCGCAATACTACCAGTTCGACATCGACCTTCCTGCCGTCACCGAAGTCTGGCGGCATGGTTCCGTCATCGGTTCCTGGCTTCTGGACCTGACGGCCGAGGCGCTGAAGCAGGATCAGCATCTGGAGCGCTATGACGGGCGCGTTTCGGATTCCGGCGAGGGACGCTGGACACTGCAGGCGGCCGTCGAGACCGGCGTGCCGGCCCCGGTGCTCGCCTCGGCGCTGTTCGAGCGGTTTTCCTCGCGCGGCGAAGCGGAGTTTGCCGGCAAGGTTCTCTCGGCCATGCGCTTTGCCTTTGGCGGCCATCTGGAAAAGGCACGGTAAGGGAAGGGCGATGGCAAAACAGCGATCCGATGTGCTGGTGGTGTTCGGCGCCACGGGCGATCTTGCCCACAAGATGATCTTTCCCTCCCTCTACGCGATGGTCAAACGCGGCACCCTCACCACGCCGATCATCGGCGTCGCCTTCGAGGACTGGACGCGCGAGCAACTGATCGCCCGGGCCCGCGATGCCGTCGTGACCCATGTCAAGGCGATCGACGAGGCCGTTTTCGGGCGGCTCGCGGCCCAGCTCGACTACGTCTCCGGCGACTACCGCAGCCAGGCGACCTTCGACCGGTTGCGGGTTGCGCTCGGTGAGCACACCCACCCCCTCTACTACCTCGCCATCCCGCCCTCGCTGTTCCAGACGGTCGTATCGGGGCTCGAAACGGCCGACATCGCCGCAACGGCCCGGCTGATGGTCGAAAAGCCCTTCGGCCACGACCTCGCTTCCGCCAAGGCGCTGAACACGGCGCTGCATGGCGTGTTCGATGAGGATGCCATCTTCCGGATCGACCATTTCCTCGGCAAGGAAGCGATTCAGAACATTCTCTATTTCCGCTTCGCCAACGCCTTTCTCGAGCCGGTCTGGAACCGCAATCACATCGACAGCGTGCAGATCACCATGGCGGAGGATTTCGGCATCAAGGGGCGCGGCAAATTCTATGATGAGGTCGGCTGCATCCGCGATGTCATCCAGAACCATCTCGTCAACGTGCTCCTGTTGCTCGCCATGGAGCCGCCGGCAACCAGCGCCTCGGACGATCTGGTCGACGAAAAGGTGCAGATCCTCAAGGCCATGCCGCCATTGACGCGCGACGACGTGGTGCGTGGCCAGTTCGATGGCTATCTCGACGAGCCGGGCGTCGCACCGGGCTCGACGCGCGAGACCTTCGCCGCCGTGCGCTTTCGCATCACGACCTGGCGCTGGAACGGCGTTCCCTTCTTCATCCGGGCCGGAAAGAACCTGCCGGCCCATGCCACCGAGGTGGTGGTGCGCTTCAAGCAGCCACCGGTCGCGCTCTTCGACGACATGAAGACCGCCGCGCCGAACTATGTTCGCTTCCGCCTCGGCCCTGACATCGCCATCGGCCTTGGCGCCCGGCGCAAGGCGGCCGGCGACGGCATGCAGGGCGAGGCGGTGGAACTTTCCGCCCTCGACGACGGCGTCGGCGACATGGCCCCCTACGAGCGGCTGATCGGCGATGCGATGGCCGGAGAGCGCCAGCTCTTCACCCGTCAGGATGCGGCGGAACTTGCCTGGAAGATTGTGGAGCCCATCCTCGATGATCCCTCAACGCCGCCACTCTACCGGCCCGGCACCTGGGGGCCTGACGAAATGGCCGGTTTTGCACCGCCCGGGGGCTGGGTCGATCCGGCCTGAACGACATGGAGAGCGCAATGACTGACCCGATGCCGGACAAGAGCGACCGCGCCGTCCTCTCGATCGATATTGGCGGGAGCCACGTGAAGATCCGCTCCAGCGCAGGCGGGGAGGAAAAGAAGGTCGAAAGTGGCAAGGCGATGACCGGGGAGGGGATGGTCGAGGCCGTCAAGGCCATGGCGGCCGGTCTCTCCTATGACGTGATCGCCATGGGCTATCCCGGCCCCGTCGTTCACAACAGGCCGCTGCGCGAGCCCGTCAATCTCGGCGAAGGCTGGGTCGGCTTCGACTATGCCGGCGCCTTCGGCTGCCCCGTCCGCATTGTCAATGATGCGCTGATGCAGGCCATCGGCTCTTATAATGGTGGCCGCATGCTCTTCCTCGGTCTCGGCACCGGGCTTGGTGCCGCCATGATCGTGGAAAACGTCGCGCAGCCCATGGAGATCGCCCATCTGCCCTACCGCAAGGGCAAGACCTACGAGCACTATGTCGGCGAGGCCTACCGCGAAAAGAAGGGCAACAAGGTCTGGCGAAAGCGCGTCTTCGATGTGGTCGAGCGCCTGACGGCGGCCCTTCAACCCGATGAGGTGGTCATCGGTGGCGGCAATGTCGAAAAGCTCGACACGCTTCCCGAAAAATGCCGGCGCGGCGACAATGCCCTCGCCTTCGAGGGTGGCTTTCGCCTGTGGAAGGACGCCGCCCTCGTGGTGTAAGCGCGCGCACCCGGCCCGCACCCTTATCCCGCCTGTACAGGGCCGGCATCGATCGCACGGCCCGCCGTGACATCGCGGACCGCCTGCATGAAGGCCGTGAAGGCGGCGGGCGGGTTTTTCCGGCCGGGATAGTAGAGCGCGAGCGGCGGAAGGGTCGGCGTCCAGTCCTCAAGTACCCGCACCAGCCGCCCGGCGGCAATATCCCCGCGCACATCCGCCTCCATCACATAGCCAAGGCCGAGGCCGCTGCGCGCGGCGATGCTGACAAGGCTCGATTCGTCGAGGGTGATCGACCCCTGAACATCGATCTGCACGGCCTCCCCATCCTTTTCGAACTGCCAGCGAAACAGGGCGTTGTTCGGAAGCCGCGCCCGGATGCAGCGGAAGCGGTAGAGGTCGGCGGGAACGATCGGGACGCCGTGGGCGGCCAGAAATGCGGGCGAGGCGACGACCGCATTGCTGCGCGCCCGGCCAAGCGGCACGGCGATCATGTCGTTCGGCACCAGATGGGCTGGCCTTAGGCCCAGATCGAAGCCCGCCGCGACGATATCGACGATCCGGCCCTCCGTGACGAGGTCGATATGCACCTGCGGATAGCGCTGCAGGAAAGGCAGGATGATCGGCTCCATGACCTCGCGTGCCGCCGAGGCAAAGGCGTTGATCCGCAGCGTGCCGGTCGGCACCGCCTGCAGCGATTGCACGGCGAGCAGCGCGTCGTGAATGTCGGTCATCGCCGGCCCCACCCGCTCGACGAAGGTTCGGCCCGCATCGGTGAGCGAGACACTGCGCGTCGTGCGGTTGAACAGCCGGATGCCGAGGCGCTGTTCCAGCTTGGCCACGGCATTGCTGAGCGCCGTCGTGGAGAGGCCAAGCTCCACCGCCGCCGCGCGAAACGAGCCGAGGCGCGCAATGGTCAGAACGGCATCCAGATCGACAAGAACAGATCGCGTCATTATCCCGTTTTCCGAAATTCCTTATCCTTGTTTGTCCCGCTTATCGTGTCAACCGTCCGGCCTTAGATTGCACCTATCGACCTTCACGACGAAGGCGAGGCCGCCAGACGCCAAGCCTGGAAACGGACGGAGAACCGCCATGACCATCCAACTTCCCAAGGCCATCGAAGCCTTTTTCGCCGCTGACCGGATCGCCGACCCCGACGCGATCGCCGAAGCCTTCATCGAGACTGGCATTATGAAGGATCGGGGCGAGACCCACCGGGGGCGCGCCGCCATCCGCGCCTTCATGGCCGCGGAACTGAAGCAGTACAGCTACACGACGGAGCCGTTCTTCATCGCCAGCGAGAACGGCCGGACACAGGTGACCTGCCACGTCGTCGGCACCTTCCCGGGCAGCCCGATCGATCTTCGGTATATGTTCGTTCTCGAAGGCGACAAGGTTGCCGAACTGGAGGTCACGGTATGACGCCCTTCCTCACGCTGGAGGGCCGCCGCGCCCTCATCACCGGCGGCACGTCCGGCGCCGGCGCCGCCACCGTTTCGCTCTTCAAGGCGCTCGGCGCGCGGGTGATGACGACGGCGCGCACCCGGCCTGCCGGTTTTTCCGGCGCGGCCTTCGTCGAGGCCGACCTGACCACGAAGGCTGGCGTTGAGACCGTGGCAGAGGCGGTGCGACGCGACTTCGGCGGTCTCGACATCCTCGTCAACATGCTGGGCGGCTCCTCGGCGCCTTCGGGCGGCTTTGCCGCCCTCACGGACGAGGAGTGGGAGAAGGAGTTCAACCTCAACCTCTTCCCCGCGATCCGGCTCGACCGGGCCCTGATCCCCGGCATGATCGCTGAAGGCAAGGGCGTCGTCATCCACGTCACCTCGATCCAGAGAAGCCTGCCGCTGCCGGAAGCAACGACCGGCTATGCTGCGGCAAAGGCGGCGCTCAACACCTACAGCAAGAGCATCTCCAAGGAAGTGTCTCCGAAGGGCGTGCGGGTGGTGAGGGTCTCTCCGGGCTGGATCGCCGATCGCACCTCGAACGGCCTTGCCCTGCGGATCGCGAAGGAGGCCGGCATCAGCTACGAGGCGGCGCTGGAGGTCATCATGAATTCGCTCGGCGGCATACCGCTCGGCCGCCCCGCCGCGCCGGGGGAGGTGGCGGACCTCATCGCCTTCCTCGCCTCGGACCGTGCCTCCTCCATCACCGGCACGGAGCACATCATTGACGGAGGAACGGTCCCGACCGCCTGAGGTCGGGATGGAGCGGGGCGCTCTTTGCTGTTCCGGGCCGAGAGGAGCGCTGGGCTTTTCTCACGCCCGCAGCCAGATCCGGATGCCGAAGGCGACCGCACCGGTTGCGAGCACCCCGAGTGCCCAGAGCGCCACGAACCAGGCCAGACGTTTTGCCCAGGTCGTCTTGGCGGTCATCAGTGATATCCTTCCCCGTGCCGGACCTTGCCGCGAAAGACCCAGTAGGAATAGGCGGTATAGGCAAGAATGATCGGTACAAGGACGACGGCGCCGACCAGAAGGAAGGAGAGGCTCTCCGGCGGCGCTGCGGCGTCCCAGATGGTCAGCGATGTCGGCACGATATAGGGATAGAAGCTGATGCCGATGCCGATATAGCCGAGCACGAACAGCCCGAGCGAGGCGAGGAAGGGCAGCGCATCGCGGCCGGTCCTCAGCCCCTTGACGATCAGGTAAAGGCAGCCGAGCACCAGCAGCGGCACGATGACGCTGAAGATGGCGGTCGGGAAACCGAACCAGCGGTCGAGGTAGAGGGGCCGAAGCCAGGGCGTCCAGAGACTGAAGACGCCCATGGCCAGAACGGTTGCGACGGCGAAGGGCAGAGCCAGCCGGCGTGCGCGCAGGGCGAGGTCACCCTCCGTCTTCATCACCAGCCAGGTCGCGCCGAGCAGGCCATAGCCGATGACGAGCGCAAGGCCGGTGGCGATCGAAAACGGCGTCAGCCAGTCCCACCAGCCGCCCGCATAGGCGCGATCGACGACGGTGATGCCCTGCACCAGCGCACCGAGCGCGATGCCCTGGCAGAAGGCCGCGACCAGCGAGCCGCCCGCAAAGGCCACATCCCAGACGCGCTCCCAGCGTTTCGTGCGCCAGCGATATTCGAAGGCAACGCCCCGGAAGATCAGCCCGAGCAGCATGAGGATGAGCGGCATGTAAAGGGCCGGCAGGATCGTTGCATAGGCGAGCGGGAAGACGGCCAGAAGGCCGCCACCGCCCAGCACCAGCCAGGTCTCGTTGCCGTCCCAGACGGGCGCGACGGAATTCATCATCACGTCGCGGTCGTGCTTTGCCCGGAAGAGGGGAAAGAGGATGCCGACGCCAAGGTCGAAGCCGTCCATCACGACATAGGCGAGCACGCCGAAGGCAATGATGGCGGCCCAGATGAAGGCGAGATCAATGGGCATGCGAGCCTCCAAGGCTTGGACCGGGCGTGATGCCCTGGGTGCGGATCGGACCCTCCTGCAGGTCAGGCGTCGGATCACGCGGCAGCCGCGCCATCAGCCGGAGGATATAGAAGGTGCCGGCACCGAAGACGAAGAAATAGACGATGATGAAGGCGATCAGCGAGGCCGCCACCGCAGGTGCGGCAATGGGCGAATGCGACTGTGCCGTCAAAAGATGGCCATAGACCGTATAGGGCTGGCGTCCGACCTCGGTGGTGATCCAGCCGGCGAGAACCGCCAGGAAACCGGCCGGTCCCATGGCGACGGCGGTGCGGTGCAGCCAGACGCTCTTGGTCAGCGTGCCACGCCAGCGGCAGACCAGCGACCACAGGCCGATGCCGAGCATGGCAAAGCCAATGGCGACCATGACGCGGAACGACCAGAAGACGATCGCCACCGGCGGCTCCTTGTCGTCGTCGATCGTATCGAGACCCGCGAGCGGTTCGTTGAGACCATGCTTCAGGATCAGGCTGGAGAGCTTGGGAATTTCGATGGCGTAGTCGACGCGCTTTTCGGCCTCGTTCGGCAGCCCGAAGAGGATGAGCGGTGCGCCGTCGGGGTGGCTGTCGAAATGCCCTTCCATCGCCATCACCTTGGCGGGCTGGTGTTCCAGCGTGTTGAGGCCGTGGGCGTCGCCGGCAAGGATCTGGATCGGCGCGACGATGGCGGCCATCCACATGGCCATCGAGAACATGGTGGAGGCGCGCAGCGGCGCCGTGCGCTTCAGCAGGTGCCAGGCCCCGACCGCACCGACCACGAAGGCGGTGGTGAGGTAGGCGGCCAGAACCATGTGGACGAGCCGATAGGGGAAGGACGGGTTGAAGATCACCGCCCACCAGTCGAGCGGGATGAACTGGCCCTGGTCATTGAAGCCGAAGCCGGCCGGCGTCTGCATCCAGGAATTGACGGCGAGGATCCACGTCGCGGATATCAGCGTGCCGAACGCCACCATGCCGGTGGCGAGGAAATGCAGGCCGGGACCGACCCGCTCGCGCCCGAACAGCATGACGCCGAGGAAGCCGGCTTCGAGGAAGAAGGCGGTCAGGACCTCATAGCCCATCAGCGGGCCGATGACCGGCCCCGCCTTGTCGGAGAAGACCGCCCAGTTGGTGCCGAACTGGTAGGACATGACGATGCCCGACACGACGCCCATGCCGAAGGCGACGGCGAAGATTGTCTTCCAGAAATTGAAGAGTTCCAGATAGACCACGCGTTTGGTCTTCAGGTGCAGCGCTTCGAGCACGAAGAGGTAGCTCGCCAGGCCGATCGAGAAAGCCGGAAAGATGATATGGGCCGAGACCGTAAAGGCAAACTGGATACGGGCAAGGACGACCGCGTCGAAATTCTCGAACATGGGACCCTCATGTGTCGGACGATCAGGCGTGCGAAGCCTGACCAAGGCTACGATACAGCATATAGGCTGCGACGGCGAAGATCAGTGTGGCAAAAAGGCTGTTCAGCGTGCCCTTGCGCGCCGACAGGTGCTTGGCAAGAGCCGAACCTGCAAAACCGCCAAATGTGCCACCGGCGATGAAGATTGCCGCCAGCAGCCAGTCGACATAGCCGGAAAAGGCGTAGTTGAGGGCCGTGGTCAGCCCGAAGGCCGTGACCGCAACGAGCGAGGAGCCGATCGCAAAGAGGATCGGCATGTTGGTCGAGGCAATGAGGCCCGGCACGATCAGGAAGCCGCCGCCGATGCCGAAAAAGCCGGAGAAGACGCCGGTCAGCCCGCCGAAGCCGGCCACCTTGTGAACGTTCTCGCGCGAACACTGGGCGCCGGGATTGCCCTGCGCGCCGCGGCCACGCAGCATGAGAACCCCGACGAGCAGCATGAGCAGGGCAAAGAGGATCAGCAGCTTCTGCCCGTCGATCATCTTTCCGAAGGTGGAGCCGATAAAGGCGCCGACGATACCCGCGACGCTATAGATGCCGGCGCAGCGCCACTTGACGTTCCCGAGCCGCGCATGGCCGACGAGATTGGTAAAGGCATTGGCCGCGACGGCAAAGGCGCTTGTCCCGATCGCCATGTGCGGGCTCGGCACGCCCACCAGATACACCATCAACGGCACGGCCAGGATCGAACCGCCACCGCCGAAGAGACCGAGCGTGAAACCCACCAGTCCTCCGGAGACGGCGCCAAGGCCATATTGCAGCGGTTCGAGCATCATGATCATCGCCTCCTGTCGCGTTCACGCGGCCGTTTTCTTGAGGTCGGGGCTGACCAGCCATTCACGGCCCTTCAGCATGGCGTGCCAGTAGATCGGCGGCAGGGCTTCGGCCTTCAGGTACCATGCAAGGCTGGAGGGCTTCGTGCCGTCGATGACCCAGGTCGGAAAGGTCGGCATCAGCTTTCCGCCATAGCCGAATTCGGCAAGCACGATCTTGCCGCGCTCCACGGTCAGCGGGCATGAACCATAACCGTCGTAGGCTGCCGGCATGTCCCGGCCGTCGAGCACAGAAAGAACGTTCTCGGCGACGATCGGCGCCTGCTTGCGGGCGGCTGCGGCCGTCTTGGCGTTGGATGTCGCGGCGGCATCGCCGAGCGAAAACACGTTCGGATAGCGCTTGTGCTGGAGGGTCGCCTCGTCGACATCGATCCACCCGCCCTGGTTCGCGAGTGGGCTGTTGCGAACGAAGTCGGGCGCGATCTGCGGCGGGCAGACATGGATCATGTCAAAGCCGAGCGTCTCCTCCGTGACGGTGCCGTCGGCCGCCGTCCGGGCAAAACGGGCCTCCTTTTTCTGTCCGTCGACGGCCAGCAGTCGGGAGCCGAAATTCAGGTTCGCCCGGTATTTCTTCACATATTCCATCAGCGCCGGCACATAGTCCTTCACGCCGAACAGCACGGGTCCGGCGGTGTGGAATTCGATATCGATGTCGTTGATCCGGCCCTGCCGGTACCAGTGGTCCCCCGACAGGTACATGGCCTTCTGCGGCGCGCCGGCGCATTTGATGGGCATTGGCGGCTGGGTAAAAAGCGCGCGCCCGCCTTTCAGGTTCTGGACGAGGGACCAGGTGTAGGGCGCCGTATCGAACCGGTAGTTCGAGGTGACCCCGTTGCGCCCGAGTGCGTCTTCGAGACCTTCGATCGCCGACCAGTTGAGCATGACGCCGGGTGCCGCAACGAGCATCCGGTAACCGATACGCCGGCCATCGGTCAGGACAACGCGGTCATGATCGGGCTCGAATGCGGCGACAGACGCCCTTTCCCATTTTGCGCCCTGCGGTATGAGGTCACGCATGGGACGAACCGTGTCCTCCGGCTTGAAAATACCGCCGCCAACCATGGTCCAGCCGGGCTGATAGGCGTGGCGTTCTGCCGGGTCTACCAGGATGATGTTGAGGCAGCGGCGACGCTTTAGAAGACTTGCCGCCGTGGCGATGCCGGCCGCGCCGGCCCCGACGATCAGGACGTCGCAGGCTGCGCTGGAGGGTGCATCCGACGTATGGCTGCGCTCGGCAAGGCGGGGTCGCAGGTTCGAGAGATCATATCCGGCTTGCTGCGTCGCCTTCAGCGCGGCGTCCGCGCCAAGCTCCGGGGCCTGCGACAATGCCCAGAGCATCGCCACCCGCGTTCCGGACCGGCAGAATGCCAGAATCGGCTTGGGCAGGTCTTCAACCGCCTTCTGGAAGAGCACGACATCGCGCTCGGAAATGCTGGACGCGACGACGGGCACGTGCCGGAATTCAAGGCCTGCCCCTTCCGCGGCAAGACAGACGCTGTCCGCAGACGGCTGGGCCTCCTCTTCGCCATCGGGCCGTGCTGACAGGATCGACCGGAAGCCGAGGCGGGCAAATTCATTGATGTCGTCGAGCCCGATCTGGGGCGAGACGCTGATGCTGGTATCAAGCCTTCTGATGTCCATGGCAGTTCCTCCTCAAGATGCCTGGGCCCGGGCGCTCCCGCGCGACGTGGCCATCCGGTAGGCAGCCATGCCGGCGAGCATGGCGGCCGTGAACAGGACCGCCTCCCAGCGGCCTGTAGCGAGAGATGCAATCGCGGGGCCGGGGCAGAGGCCCACAAGCCCCCAGCCAAGACCGAAAAGGATGGCGCCGCCAACCAGCGGGCGGTCAATGACGCGGCTGGTCGGAACGTGAAAGGTGGTGTCGAAGACCGGACGGGTCCGGTTGCGCTTGATCGCATAGGCAATGGATGAGGGAATGAGCGCTCCCCCCATCACGAAAGCCAGCGATGGATCCCAGGCGCCGGTCACGTCGAGAAAGGCAAGGACGCGGGCCGGATTGACCATATCGGAGATGACGAGGCCGGCGCCGAACAGGAGGCCGGAGAGGATCGATGCGAGAAGCCGGGGCACCATCACGCACCGCCTGCCAGATGGCGCATGACAGTGACCGTCACAGCCGCAACGGCCATGAAGGTGAGCGTCGAAACGATCGAGCGGGGCGACAGGCGTGCCAGTCCGCAGACACCGTGGCCGCTGGTGCATCCCGATCCGAGCCGCGTTCCAAAACCGACCAGCAATCCGCCGGCGACCAGAAGAAGCGGTGACGCCGTGATGGTCAGGTTCGGTTCCCGGATGAAGGCAAACGCCGCTGCCGCGCCTGCAAGGATGCCGCCGAGGAACCCGAGGCCGAGAAGGCCTGGGCGCCCGCCGGACAGGCCGACCGCGCTTGCGGTCAGGCCGGATATGCCGGCAACGCGCCCGTTCAGCAGCAGGTAGAGCGCCGCCGACAGGCCGATGAGAAGGCCCCCGGCGAGCGGCCACAGAAAATTGAAACTGGACATGGCTAAGACCGGGTCGTTAGAGGGCGTTGACGGGAATCTTCAGGTACTGGACACCGTTTTCTTCCGCCGGGGGCATTTGCCCGCCCCGCATGTTCACCTGCACCGACGGCAGGATCAGTTTGGGCATGGCAAGCGTCGCGTCGCGTGCCGTGCGCATCGCGACGAATTCGTCTTCGCTGACGCCGTCATGCGTATGGATATTGCCAGTGCGCTCGGCGCCGACGGTCGTTTCCCAGGCATAGGTATCGCGGCCGGGTGCCTTGTAGTCGTGGCACATGAACATGCGGCCCTCGTCCGGCAATTGCGTCAGCCGTTTGATCGAACGGTAAAGCGTGCGGGCGTCGCCCCCCGGAAAGTCACAGCGCGCCGTGCCGAAATCCGGCATGAACAGCGTGTCGCCGGGGAACACCGCGTCGCCGATGACATAGGCAAGGCAGGCCGGGGTATGGCCGGGCACATGCAGGACCGTGGCGTCGAGGTTTCCGATCTTGAAGCGGTCGCCATCCTGGAACAACTGGTCGAACTGGCTGCCGTCGCGCTGGAACTCGGTGCCGGCGTTGAAAATCTTGCCGAACACTTCCTGCACGCGGATGATCTCACGCCCAATCGCCAATTGGCCGCCGATCTCCTTCTGAAGGAAGGGCGCGGCCGACAGATGGTCGGCATGGGCATGCGTCTCCAGAAGCCACTGGACCTCGAGACTTTCGGATTTGACGTAATCAATGAGGGATTGCGCGGAGGCGCTCACCGTCCTTCCGGATGCAGCATCATAGTCGAGGACGCTGTCGATGATCGCGCAGGCCTTCGACTGCGGATCGCGAACGACGTGGCTGACGGTGAATGTCGCGGGGTCAAAGAAGGATTCGACGTGCGGACGCTTGGCGGCCTCGGCCAGCGCCTCCCGGACGATCTGCGATGCATGGGTGAGATGGATATCTGCGCTCTCGGTCATTGATTTCACTCCTGTCCATGTGCAAATAATGCATAGTTATATTAATAATGCAATAGTGAATTTCTGATGACAAATGGAGGGGATGGCGCTAAGCCATGCAGGCACGCGTCAATGAGGTATTTCGAACATGGATGGATCGGGCTCGAACCAGCATTCGCCATCGCCGGCACTGCGCCTTCACGACAGGGCGCCAGGTTTCAGGGCGCGCTCCACCGCCGGCGACATCGCGCTGTCGGACTATCGCGGACGCTGGCTGGTGTTTTTCTCGCATCCAGCAGACTTTACCTCCGTCTGCACGAGCGAATTCATCGCCTTTGCGAAGGCGCAGCCGGATTTTGCAAGACTTGATTGCGATCTGCTCGGCCTGTCCGTCGACAGCCTCTACGCGCACGTCGCCTGGCTTCGCGACATCGAGCGCAGCTTCGGTGTGAAGGTCGGCTTTCCGCTGATCGAGGATTCCGCGATGATCATCGCGCGCGCCTACGGAATGCTGGATGCGGCCGCGCAAAACAGCGGGACGGTGCGGGCCACCTACGTCATCGACCCCGAGGGCGTGATCCGTGCCATTGCCTGGTACCCGATGAATGTCGGGCGGTCGGTTGCAGAACTGTTGCGCCTCGTGGCCGCCCTTCAGGCATCGCAAGCCGCACAGGCCCTGACGCCGGAAGGATGGCAGCCTGGCGACGCGCTGATCGAGCCCGCAGCCACCTCGATACAGGAGGCGGATGAGAGGGATGGTGGGCCGTCGTGGTATTACCGGGAGCGCAAGGCATGACACAAAAGCCCCCATCCCTTGACGCGATGCAGGAAAAAGCGGCTGAGGCCGCCGATTTCATGCGCCTCTTCAGCACGCCAAGCCGGCTCATTCTGCTGTGCCATATCGCCGACAAGGAGCGCTCCGTCGGGGAAATACAGGAAGCGCTCGATTTCAAGCAGCCGGCCCTGTCGCAGCAACTCGCCGAACTGCGCCAGGCCGGCGTCGTGCAGACCCGTCGCGCCTCGCGGCAAATCTACTACTCGATCGCCGATGATCGCGTTCTGGCGGTCATGAAGATGTTGATGCAGGTATTTTGCGCCGCCGATGCCGATGCGGCGGCGTCAGAGGCCAAACCCGCAGCGCCACGGCAGGGGACGTCAGCCACGCTGGACTACCCCGGCGAAATGTCGCTCTGGGCGCGTCTGGAAGGCTAGCCGAAGCGTCATCGCATCACCTTCTCAAACAGAAATCTTTGATTAGGCTGGAATAAGGGCTCTGACTCATTCTCGATGATGTTTCGGATTCTACTGGCCTGGCTCTTGAAGGAGAATCAGCGCCATGCGAGCCTATTTTCAGCCTTCCGATTTAAACCGAGTTGAACGTGGAGGCAGTGTATCACAGACCCGATGTGATCGTCGTCACCGCACATGGTCAGTCCCGAGGTTGCAGGTGTCCCGAATGCGGCACGACCCGTATTCATAGTCGCTATTCTCGGATTATCGAATTGCACCTGACCTTCCGACGCTTTGTCTGTGACCTTGCCCCGCTGAACTAATCCATTTTGAAGTAAGCTCTGGCCCATCGAGAGGACCAGAGAATGAAGCGCAACCGTTTTACGGACGAACAGA
>NZ_FTMB01000001.1 GCF_900155885.1 Rhizobium sp. RU20A | reverse complement strand
CCGGGCGAAGGCAAGTCGACGCTGGCACTCGCTCTGGCCCGCATGTATGCGCTGTCAGGCCGCAAGACCCTGCTGATCGACTGCGACCTGCGCAAACCGACCCTGCACAAGCATGTCGGCCTCCAGCCGAATGCCGGCTTTATCGACTTCCTGCGTCACCACGACACCGAGAGCAACGCCTCGATGCCGAACGTTCTGGTGAACGATCCGCTCTCGGATCTCATTCTGATGCTCGGCGGCCGCAGCAGCGACATCGGCACAGATGAGTTCTTCATGGACGAGCGTCTCGCCCGTGTTCTCGCCACGGCGCGCAAGCACTTCGACTATATCATCCTCGATACGCCGCCGATCGATCCGGTGGTGGATGGTCTCTACCTCGCACGCAATGCCGACGTGGTGTTCTTCGTGGTGAAGTGGGCGACCACGCCACAGACCGTCGCCAAGCGCTCGCTGGAAGCGCTGAAGGACAACATTGGCAGCAACACGCAGATTTACACGGTGCTTAACCAGCAGGACATGGCAAGCTTCTCGAAGAGCAACGTGTATTCGGAATATTACAACAGTTGACGGGATGACGGGCGGCGCAGGCCGCCCGCTGTCTTTTTCAAATCCGGTGCTGCCGGCCGGGCCTGGCTTTCAGCCGAGGCGCCAAGGCAGCGACCCGTTCCGATGAAAACGAAAGCGCCTGCCCGGATGACGCGATGGTCTTCGGGCAGGCTCTTTCTTTTTGGGCGGTCTTGATGGTGTCCGGTGCCGTGATCAGGCCACGGTCAACCGGGCAAGATCGATCTTGCCGGAGGCGGCGGCCTCGATATAGCCGAACGGACTGGGATGCACGCCGTCTGCCGTCCACTTCCCGGCCGTTCCATCCACCTTCCAGATCCCGGAATTGCGCGCGGTCTCAAGCGCCACAGCCACGTCGAAGATGCCGCTGAGCGGATGTGTTCCGGAACCTGCGCGCGTTGCACCCTCGGTCCCTGTCGCGGCAGCCGTGTCCGAAACAAGCGGTGCGCCGTCACGCATCCAGTCGTTGATCTCCTCGCGCACGCCCGTGTCGAAATATTGCGCCTTCGTCTGGTTTTCGGTCGTTGCCCAGTTGTCTGTCGACGTGGTCGTGTGCGTCAGGGTGCACTGGAAGAGCTTGCCTCCGAAGAGCAGCCTGGACCTCAGCAGAGTCCAGTAGGTCAGCAGGTCGGCCTTGATCTGGGCCGCGCTGCGGCCGAGACGAATATCGTTGGTGCCGTGGGCGGCGATGATGGTTCTGGTGTAGTTGGCAGCCAGAAGCCGCCTCTTGTAGGTTTCCAGGAAGAGATGGATCCGGTCGCCGGAGCTGCCGATGTTGATGTAGGGCAGTTGCGGCGCGATGGCGCGCGGAATGATGCCGACGGCGTTGGCTGCGTCGGGCGCGTCGCCGATGCCGCGCTGGAGGCTGTCACCCACGATCAGGACCGGATTGCCGCTCGTCCTTCCGATAACCGCCGTCGGCCAGAAGCCGGCTGTCTGCTGCGCGTTTCCGTTGTGCGCCGTCATGGTGAGATCGGTCGTGCTCGACGTACTCAGGTGCATCTTTTCGCCGACAGAGGCGTTCTGGGCAGATGTCTGGAAAATCAGCGTCCCGAGAGTATGAAGGCACCAAACATTGACCCAGAAACCTTGGCCAGCGGGAATCGTCACGGCTGCGAAGTCGGAGACGAGCTGCTCGAAATCACGGCAGAACCCGCGCGTCTGGTCGTCGAAGCGCAGCCGGGTGTAAGTGCCCGCCGGATATTCGACGGAGCAGGTAAACTGCACACCGGCACCGTTGGGAAGCTCGAATTTGGTCGGGCCGATGTCCCAGTACCAGTTCGGCAGGACAATGGCGAGTTCCGTGATATCGCTGCGTGCCACGTGGTAGGAGCGCGCCATGAAGGACTTGTTGGAGGCGGCCTTGGAATCGCTCAGGCGGCAGTTGGTCGCCACCTGGCCATAGAACTGGCCTGCAGCGAGCGGAAACTGGCTCGCATTGGCCGGCAGGGGATACTCTGCCGAAAGCAGGCCGTACAGACGCGCCTGACCGGCGCCGATATCCTTGAGATCGAGCGTGTTGACCATGTTACAGCTCCAAGATGAGATAGGCGCCGTCATAGGTCACGAATTGACCGTCGGCAACGACATAGGCAAAGCCTTGCGGGAGTTCCGGAAGGAGCTGGGTGGAGGGGTGGTGTGCAAGAATGCCGGCTGAAAGCCCGATAATGCCTGCGCCAAGACCAAGCATCAGAAGCCCCCTTCTGTTGATGACCAGGAAGCCATGACCTGACGCCGCCGCGTCCTTAAGTAAACCCTCTTTGTCGTCCATTGTAACCGGTGATGCCGTTTCATTGATCGCACTCCATTTGACTGCAAATTAGGCTAAAGTCAAAATGGCGAGGGGGGAAAAAGGGGCACGGAATAGACCGGCATTCGCCAACGATGCGCGCATGCGGCCGCAGCCCGTGCGGGACATACGGGCTGATCCCGGCTCCCAAGCCTTCCCAAGCGCACCGGCGACGCTGCCTGGAATTTTTACGAAATGAACGCCAGATGGCATTCGCGCTTGACAGCATTTACCCTTTCAGAAGCATGCGGCTTGCATAGTCCGGGATGCGCTCCGGTACCCTGGCGTCATCTCCCTTGCTGATGGCCGCCGGTCAATCGTGTCGGCCGAGGGCTGGAGAGATCCGGTAAAGACAAGCGCCGCGGCCAAGGAAACAGTTTTCGGGATTCCACATCATGAGCGGCTTTCTTTCCTCCCTTTTTGCGCGGCGCGAGCCGGTCGTGGTTCCCGAGGTTCCGCCGCGCCCGCGGCTTAAAATGGAAGACACGTTCAGCGCAATCTATGCGGTCGGTGACGTGCATGGGTGCGAAGAAGAACTGGAGCGGATGGAGGACGTGATCCTTGCCGACGGCTCCGATCTTGCCGGCGACAAGCTGGTGATTTTTCTGGGTGATTACATCGATCGCGGCCCGGCTTCCGCCGGCGTGATCGACAGGCTGCTGACGCCTTTACCGGCCGGGTTCCGTCGCCTTTGCCTCACCGGCAATCACGACCAGATGTTCCTCGATTTCCTTGCTGCGCCCAGCAAGGACGCCGCCTGGCTGCAACTGGGTGGTTGGGAAACGCTGGCCTCCTACGGCATCTATCCCGACACCGCGGCCCGTGGTCTGGCGACCAAATTGCAAGCCTATATCCCGGACGAACATATCGACTTCCTGCGCCGCCTGCCGGTGATGGCGACCGTGGGCACATTCTGTTTTGCGCATGCGGGCATCGATCCGCGACTGCCGCTCGAAGAGCAGGACGACATGGTGCTGATGACCAGCCGGCCGCACATCTTCGACTGGAGCCTCTACAAGGGGACCCACACGATCGTGCATGGCCACACCCCGGTGGAGCGGATCGACCTTTCCGGCAAGCGCATCAATGTGGACCTGTGCGCCTACCAGACAGGGCGACTGGCCGGTGTGCGCATCAAGGACGGCGCCCCGTCGGTTATCCTGTCGCGCTGACGACAAGGCCCGGCCACCCTTGCGGATGATCGGGCCATCGTGCTCGCTAGGTCGGTGCCTCGATCAATCCTTGCTGAAGAGGTCCCGGGTGTAGACCTTTTCGCTGACATCGCGAATGTCGTCGCTCATGCGGTTGGCAATGATGACGTCGGATTCGGCCTTGAACGTCTCGACATCCCGCAGGACACGGGCCCGGAAGAAGGTGTCTTCCTTCAGCATCGGTTCAAACAGCACCACCTCGATGCCTTTGGCACGTAGCCGCTTCATGACGCCCTGGATCGAGCTGTCGCGGAAATTGTCGGAGCCGGCCTTCATGGTCAGACGATAGATGCCGACCGTCTTCGGGTTGCGGCGGATGATGTCGGCGGCGATGAAATCCTTGCGGGTCGAGTTGGAATCGACGATGGCGCGGATCAGGTTCTGGGGAACATTGTCGTAATTGGCCAGAAGCTGCTTGGTGTCCTTCGGCAGGCAGTAGCCGCCATAGCCGAAAGAGGGATTGTTGTAATAATTGCCGATGCGCGGGTCGAGGGAGACGCCGGTGATGATCTCCCGGCTGTCCATGCCGCGGGTGGCCGCGTAGGTGTCGAGTTCGTTGAAGAAAGCGACGCGCATGGCGAGATAGGTGTTGGAGAACAGCTTGATCGCCTCGGCTTCGCTGGAGCCGGTCAGCAGGACCTCGACCGCCTTCGTGACTGCGCCTTCATGCAGCAGCTCCGCAAAAATGCGGCCGCGATCGGTGCGGTCGCCGACGATGATGCGCGACGGGTGCAGGTTGTCATGCAGCGCCCGGCCTTCGCGCAGGAACTCCGGCGAGAAGAGGATGGTGTCGGTGTCAAATTCGGCACGCATGCGCTCTGTGAAGCCCACGGGGATCGTCGACTTGACGACGATGGTGCCTTCCGGATTGAAGGCCAGCGCGTCGCGAATGGCCGCTTCGACGGAGGACGTGTCGAAGAAGTTGGCGTTTGGATCGTAATTGGTGGGTGTGGCGATGATGGTGTAGTCGGCACCACTGTAGGCCGTCGCCTTGTCGCTCGTCGCCGTCAGCTTCAGCGGCCTGGTGGCGAGGAAGGTGCTGACATCCGCATCCTCGACGGGCGAAATGCCCCGGTTGACCATATCGACACGCGCCTCGGAAATATCGTGGGCGACGACGTCGTGGTTCTGCGCAAGCAGGACTGCGTTGGAAATGCCAACATAGCCCAGACCGATCACGGCAATCTTCATGGGAAAACGAGCCTTCTTAATGATCTTCAAAAATATAAAATGTCGATTCAAAACGGGTTCGGGTGTGAGATGCGGGACGGATGTGCAACCCTCATCCCATGCTTTTACAGGTGGGGCGCGGCACTGTCATGACGGCCCATCCCAATCTTCAAACTATTGTTAACACAGCCGGGACCGGGATGTCCGGTGCCGCCTGCAAAAAGGGCCTGCCGCGCCAGAAATCCCATATCTCGACGCATCAATGCGGCGCGTTGTGCTTCGAGTGCCAGTTCCAGGCGGAGCGGACGATATCCTCGATGCCGTAGCGCGGCGCCCAGCCCAGAAGGGCGGCCGCCTTCTTGTTGTCGGCCACCAGCAGTGTGGAATCCCCCTCGCGCCGTGGAGCCTCTTCCACCGTGAAATCCCGTCCAGAAACGGCTCGGATGGTGTCGAGCAGTTCGCGGACCGTTGTGCCGACACCGGTGCCGAGATTGATGGCTTCGGTCTTGCCGCCTGCCAGCAGGTAATCGACAGCGCGCACATGGGCATCGGCGAGGTCGAGCACGTGTATGTAGTCGCGTACGCAGGTGCCGTCGCGGGTCGGGTAATCCGTACCGAAGATCTTGAAGCCCTGTCGGCGTCCCATGGCCGCCTCGATCGCCAGCGGCACGGCATGGGTCTCAGGCTTGTGCCACTCGCCGATGCGGCCTTCGAAATCCGCGCCGGCAGCATTGAAATAGCGCAGGATCACGGCGCTCAGTCCCAGAAGGTCGCTATAGTCGCGGATCGCCTGTTCCACGATCCATTTGGTGCGGCCATAGGGATTGATCGGCTTCTGTCCGTGGGTTTCGTCCAGCGTCTCCGTTTCCGGAAGTCCGTAGGTCGCGCAGGTCGAGGAAAAGACGATGTGCTTCACGCCGCCATCAATCGCCGACTGCAGCAGGTTCAGTGAGCCGATGACGTTGTTTTCGTAGAAGGCAAGCGGGTTTTTGACGGATTCACCTACCTCGATGAGGGCCGCAAAATGCAGGATGGCGTCCGGCTTGTGCGTGGCGATCACCTCGGCAATGCGGGCACGATCGCGGATGTCGCCGCGCTCGAGGATGCCCCAGCGTACGAATTCCTCGTGGCCATTGTAGAGATTGTCGAAGACGACCGGGATATAGCCGCGCTTGGCCAGCATCATGCAGGTGTGCGAGCCGATGTATCCGGCGCCGCCGACGACGAGGACTGTTTTTTGCATCTGATTGCCTTTAAGCGAGAAGCGTGCGCGGGAGGCGGCGCGCGATTGCAAGTCGTTGGATTACATACGATATGTTGAGCCGGTGGCTCAAGCCCGTCAATGGGGTTATGTGGGGCAGATCGCGATCACGAAGCCCCGCACACAGCCGCATGATAGGCCCTATTCTCTTGTTTTTGCGCCATGGTCCAAAACCGAAGCCCTCACGCTTCTGCTGGAGAAGCCCGCATGCGCCTTCGCCGGCTCCAGGTCCTTCCCTGCAATCGGCTCAGGCTCTGCCGCCACGACTTGTTGCCTTTGAAGAGCCATGACGAAAATCAACGTCGTCAAGAGTCCGATGCTGGGGAGTGCTCCCCCCGACACCTCGAAAAAGCCGAAGATGGCGTAGCAAAGAAGCAGGGCGAATGTCGCGCGCCCCTTGGAACTTCCGGGTTTGCCGCAACGCCCTTGCCGTCCCCATAGGCATAGCCCAGGAGGAGCAGAGCCTCGGGATCGTTCTTTTCGGCGGCCTGCCTGTACAGGTCTATGCTTGCCGTGAGATCCTGAGTGGTACCCGAGCCGCTTGCATAGGCCTTGCCGGCCGCGACGAGGCCGCGCACATTTCCGGCGTCGGCTGCCTGCTTGAACAGGGCAAACCCCTTCTGAGGGTCCATCGTAACGCCCTGGCCGTTATAATACAGCTGACCAAGCGCAACCTGAGCGGACGCATTGCCGCTCTTTGCGGCCTTCTCATAGTAGCTTGCCGCAAGGGGCATATCCTGCGGTACAGCCTTGCCTCCGCTGTAGAGATAACCGAGTTGCAAAGCTGCTTCGCTCTGACCGGCCTCATCCGCCTCCCGAAGCAGGGCGACGCCCTTGGCGGCATCGGGCGTTGTCCCGACCCCTGCAATATACGCCTTTGCGAGGGCAACCTTTGCAGCCGCATTCCCGGCTGCGACGGCCCGTGTGTAGAGGTCAAATGCCTTTTCAGGGCTCTTTTCAACGCCATTACCGCCTTCATAGGCATAGCCGAGGCGGAGCAGGGCCTCAGCGTCTCCCTTGTCCGCGGCAGACTGCAGCGCTTCAATCTGAGGTGAGGGAGCCTGTGCGTTAGCCAATCCTGCCTGGAGACCGAATGCGATTGCGGTTGCAATGGTCAGTCTGACGAATGGACGGTTCAGAGACAAGGTCATTGTCTTTTCCTCTTCGTTAAAATGCAGTCGATAAAAGGCTTAACACTTTAAAATTCTTGGAAAAAAGCCTTAGCTTGCGTCGCCGCGACGGCGTTTTCGCTTCAATGCGAATTCGACCATTTCGTCGAGCCATTCGCGATTGATGATGTAGCTCGAAGCCAGATAGACGAGCCCCCCGACGGAGCCACCCACACCGAGCCTTATGAAACCGGGGTCAAGATACCGCGTCGCAAAGAATGCGACAACCGCGGCACAGGAGGCACAAACCGCGGGGATGATCACTTGCTTGTGATAATTCCAGAACGAGCTTCCACAGACGGGTCTGACGAGGCCGGCCCAAAACGCCGGGATCAGGAAGATGTAGAACCCAATCATGAGATAGATGACGGCTTCATGGCTGAAGGACGAACCGATCCAGGCAAGTCCGAACAGCGAAAGCATGACCAGGGTTGCCGACATCAGGGCGCGTGTCGTGTGGCCGGTCGAGAACAGGAGGCTGCTGCTTGGATTTCCGACGGAGCGGAAGGCGCACCATATGGCAAACAGCCTCATCAAGCCGGCAGCCTGCTGCCACTGAGGCCCGAGGACGATCGCCGTCACATCTTCAGCAAAGACTGCAATGAAGAAATAGATCGGGAAGTTGATGGACGCCGTCATTCTGAGCGTCTTGTGATAGATCCGCTGGATGTGGCCGCGATCGTCCTTTGCCTTGGCCATCAGCGGGAATGCGACACGTGTGATGATCGGGTTGATCACAAACATGATTCTGAGGCCGAATTCGCGGGGCTGTGAATACAGGCCGAGAGTCGAACTGCCGAAGACGCGGCCGACGACGATGACATCGGACTGTAGCGAGAACGTATTCACAACGTTCGTCAGCAGAATTTTCACGCCGTAAAGAACGTATCGAGAAACCTCGTTGAAGCGGAGCCGGGGAGCAAAGGAGAAGTTTTTCCGAAGGAAAACCCAGACCAGGCCGGAATTGATGACGGCATTGGCAATGAAACCCAGCACGACAGCCATCGGGCCGAGACGGTGAGCCAGGCTGATGGTGATGCAGAAGCCGAGGAAGAACGACAGCAGCTCGATCTTCGCCAGTGTCGAGATATCCAGATCGCGTTCCGCCAGAACCCTGAACTGCTGCGCTGAGGCCCAGACCACAAAGTAGATGCTCGCCAGCAGAAGAAGAGGAACGATTTCGGGCGCTCGGTAGAATGCTGCGATCGGTTCGGACAGCAGCGCGACGATGACGGTGATGATGAAGCCGGTCAGCAGATTCAGCCAGTAAAGACTCCGCAACTCGTTTTCGGTCTGGTCTGAAAAGTGGATGAGGGCATTGCTGATGCCGATGTCCGAGATCATCTGCGCCGTGTTCGTCACGGTCAGCGTCAGCGCGAGAAGGCCGATCTGGGCCGGCGTGAGGATTCGAGCCAGAAGCATCAACTGCAAAAACGCAATGATTGCCTTTCCCAGCATCGACAGCGCGGACCATCGAACGGCGACGAAGGAGCGATCTCTGAGCGACCCGGTCAAAACGGCTTACCGAAATGTTCGAGCATGCGCGCGATATTGGTATCGTTCTGGTTCACGCCAAGCGTATTGAGCCGGTGCAAGCCGATCTTCTGTGAACTCGGCCATGCCCGGACCGGTCTGGGGGGGCCGACTTTCGTGAACAGGCTCCCATTGCGCAGCGCCATCCAGTAAAGCCAGACATCGTCCGCACTGGCACAGATTTTGGTGAAGGTCTGACTATCCAGGGTTTCCTTTGGAAGGGAGCCCGGAGGATAGAGAATGCCCCCGACCCCGGTGGGAAAGACATCCCAGTTCGGTGCAGAGGCGGAAATGTTATAGTCCCAGGCGGCATAGGGTTCCGGCGTGCCGTCAGGCCCGAGCTTCACGCGATGGCAGCGATGGCAAATGATCGTGTGGGGATCACCCTTGTAATGCTGCAGAAGCTCTTCCAGCAGAGTCGGGCGGTAGTACAGGTCGTCGTCCACGGTCACGATGAAGGCATCCGGATAGGCCTCCAGCGTATGGACGATCTTGTTGTAGGACTTGTAATCCTTGCAGATGCCGATTGTCAGTCCATGGGCCTGCAACGACCGGATTTCCGGAGTGAGCTGCTTTTCATCGCTCTCTGAAACCCACAGGATCAGGTCGTCGGCCTTGACCGTCTGGGAAAGAAGACACATCAGCGTGTAATAGAGGTGCTTGTAGCGCGGCGGGTACGATGTCAGCGATACAATCAGCCTGCCAGGAAGGCGGTGCGGGCGTGCCTTTATCTTCGAAAGATCTGTTTTTGCAACCGACCTCTGCAGTGCGGCGGCGGAGATCTGTTCAAAGGCCGTCTTGGGCGCGCGGACGAGTTTTCTGATCAACGGGTGCATTGTCAACCCTTGCCGTTCGAGCCCACGATTTCGTTCAGATAGCCTGCGAACATCGCCTCGTAAGTGAATTTCTTGGCTTGCGCGCGGGCCTTCAGTCCCATCTCCTCGCGCAGGTCAGCATCGCTGGTCAGGCGCTCAACAGCCGATTTCCACTCTTCCTTCTCAAGCGGCAAAACGAACCCTGCCTCGCCGACCACTTCCATGAGGGCTGGATGGTTTGACGTTACAACGGGCAGGCCCTCAAGCATGGCTTCTGCAAGCGCCAAGCCGAAGGCCTCGAACCGCGATGGAAACACGAAGACGTCGCCCGCCCTGAGAAAGCGTCCCACTTCCTTTGCCGGCAGTTCACCAACGAGATGCAGGCGGTCACGCACACCCAGCCGTGTCGCCTCGTCTTCGATTGTCTGGCGCAGTTCGCCATCGCCGAGGATTGCGAGATGGACATCCGGCAACTCTGCAAGAATCTGCAGCAGAAACACGTGGTTCTTCTGCTGGGACAACCTGCCGCAACACACCATCAGCTTGATCGTGTCGCTGAGGCCGAATGTTTGACGGCTTTCTGCCTTGCTCAAAGGCGATACGCGCGACTGGACGCCGTTATAGATCAGCTTCAGCCGCGACTTGTAGCGTGCGGGATAGTCGGCGAAGCCGTTGAGGACCGCTTTCGAGGCCGAAATATTTGACGTGAAAAGGCCGGTCATGCCGCAGATGTAGTCAAGGACCCGGCCGATTTTCGGAACGGACGAGATCGGATTGGTCTGGGTGGCAATGCGGGTCCTGGCGCCGGTCATGAAGCCGAAAATGGCCGCGATGGGTGAGGCGTAGTGTGCGAAGCCCACGACCGCTTTGGGCCTGTTCGAGAGCATGTACTTGAAGAGGCGCCAGAAAATCCGGATCATATCCGCAACGCCGCGGGGTGGATGCGGCAGCAGCGAAATGTGGTTCACATTCGGCGGGAACGGCTCACGCTTTGCGTAAAGGAAGACGACATCCGTGTCATATCCCAATTGCGCCATGGAGGCCTGCATCTGCGTGGCGCGCGTCTGGACGCCGCCCGCTTCTTTCTGGGTGCACAGAAAAAGGATCTTGTCTGTCATTTGCTGAAATCGTTCCGAGAGTTGTTCTTGTCGCGGACCGTGAGGGCAATCCACAGAGCATGCGGCGAGGTCACCAGATATCGCCAGAGATGTGTTCTCGGGTTCGTTGCAGCGCGATAGACAAATTCCAGATTCGCGTTCTGCATCCACAGGGGCGCGCGCGTGTATCCACCCGTGATGAAGTTGTAGCAGCCGCCGCATGTCACGATCCAGCGGGCATTGACCATGGTCTTCCAGCGTATCGAGATGGTCTGCTCGCGAGGCTTGCCCATGCCGACCCAAAGAAAATCGGGATTTGCGCGGTTAATGTCCGCAACGACGTCCGCTTCCTCTGCGGCCGTGAAGTATCCGTTCCGACGCCCAACGATGCGCAGGGAAGGATACATCTTCTGAAGGATGATCGCGCAATCCCTGTTGAGTTCCTCCTCCCCACCGAGCAGGTAGAAGGATAGGCCCTTGGCGACGCATTCCGCAGCGATGTCGTGAATCAAATCCGTCGTCGCGCTGCGCTCTTCGATGGCCGGCCCCTTGAAGAACTTTGAAAGCGTGACGAGGAAGCCGCCATCGGCATGGATCATGTCCGCTTGCTGCATCGCAGAGCGAAAGGATGCGTTGGTGTGATAAAGCGAAAGCCCCTGGCCATTCACGTCGAAGAGAACTTTCGGCTTGGAACCGTCCGTCTCCGCGTTTCGTGCCAGGCAATCCTCGACCAGAGCCTTGGTAATCCCTTTCCGTGAAAGGGTCGTGATATTCATGCCACCAATATTGGTGAGATTAAATCCGTCTAAAATCATAACGGCCTCAACAATTAACAAAATATAAAACGTTCAAAATCAGCCGGGAAGATACCGCAAATCACCTCCTGTGCAAGGCATTTCTCATTATGGCCGCAGGGCGTCAGGCGGTGTGGTTAACCGCGGCCGCGGCCGGTTTTTCCAGAAGACCTCGCGAGAAGGCCCTGCGGGCGCGCGGATATCGTCTTGTCTCGCGCCGTTCTGCGCGCGGTTTTCGTCAAGCCGGCCATGGTTCAATTCGTCGATGGATCAAGGGGTGACTAGCCGCCGCGTCACGGCCGTCATCTTCATGGCCCGTGAAATGAGAAGCGACAGGACTGCCGCGCAGAGCGTTGCAAACAAGGCGCTGCCGATGTTCGAGAAACTGAAGGTCTCGTTCACGATGCGGATGAGGAAGAGGTGGATCAGGTAGGCGCCGAGCACGTCTGCGCCCCATCGCCCGACCGGAGCCGACAATGTCCTGAACAGGCCGAAAAGACCGATGGCGAAGAACAGGGTCCCGAACGAATAATCGTGGCCCGACGGGAATTTTCCCGTCAATCCACCCTCCAGCAGATGCAGGATCATGCCTGCAACGGCGAGCAAGAAGAACCACAGTCGGCTGACATAGGTTGCCTTCGCCTGCATGAGGTATCCGCACAGGAGCAGCAAAGGCGCTTCGAAAATGCCGTTGCGATAGACGAACGTGGGCACTTTGACCCCGATCAGCGGCCCGTAGGCTCCGATGGCAACGCCGATTGAATACAGGGCTGCGCACGCAATGACCGTGTATTTCGTGCCGAGCATACGCAGCGAAGTCCAGACCAATATGGACCCCATGATAAGGGCTGGCAGGAACCAGAGATGGTATCCCGGCCCACCTGTTCCGAGTGCAATGATGAAATTCCGGAGCTTTGCAGTGAAGACCGGCTGGTAGATGCCGCTGAACTCGACCGCAAAGTAGAAAATGGTCCAGATAACAAAGAAGAAGCCGATCTTTCTCAGAATTGAAAGAGAGGCCGGTATGACATCGCTGATCCGGTCCGGTCTCCAGAAAAAGCCGGATATGATAAAGAAGCACGGAACCGCAAACCGCGACGCCTCATCCAAAATAAATCCGGCTGTCTTGTTCTCAGAGAACATGCCGAGGCCATTTGCATGAAAAGGCTTATCCCGTTCGCACAGGTTCACACTACTAATTGAGAATTAGGCACCTCTTAAATTCAGGAGGCGATCTCTATCATTGGTAGCAAAACAAGGTCGAAGGTCTGCTATTCGAGATGCCGCGTTCTTTGCACAAAGTGCAAAGAAGTCCTTCGGCCCCCAGCTTCACTAGGGACATGGACAGATTCGCTGCGGTGCGTCGATCGGAGAGGTGGCTAGGCCGAGGCTTTGGCTCTTCCGTCCACAGGCGACTTCAATCGCGGTGACGTGAGTTTGGAGCCGACGGGGATGTGGCGCAGATACCCAGCGGCGATCTCCGCCGGTGCCAGGCTCGGCGGATGAATATATCGGCGGGTGTTGTGTTCCTCGCCTGGTCTCCGTGGCGGTAGCGCTGGGCGCATTGGCTCGCGACGGAAATACTTATGCCGTTCCTCGTCACGTCGGATGTCGTCCAGAGCGTCGAAGATGTCCATGCCGTTCTCGAAGGCGTATTCCTGGGCGCGTTTCAGCCGCTTGGGATCAACCATCTTCAGCACCTGCGTACGGTGCTCTTGTTTCCACTTGCGGGTGTCCCCGACGATGCCGCGCCATGTGATGGGGCCGATCTTCTGGCCAAGGCATAGAAGGGTGTCGATGGATGTCTGGAAGCTTCGGCGGCGGTTCCATCGGAAGACGAATTCGTTGCAGTAGATGTCGACGTGTTTCTCACGAAGGCCATGATACGTACCCATGGCCCAGCGCTTGAAGTTGGAGAAGATGCGATGAACCCACTTCAGCACGATATGGGCTGGCATCGCATTCTTAGCACTCAGGTTATGCGCCTTGTGTTTCCGCTCAGGCGGCCGTTCGTAGGCGCTGTAGCCGTCGGTGATGATCTGTGTCCCGCGAACGGTGTTCTGGGCGATGAACCGCTGCAGCGTCTCGCGATCCGCGACCTGGACACGCTGCAACCGCATGCGGCCTGGATAGTGTTTATCGACAATCTCGACCGCGCCGACGAGCACCATCTTCCCTATGCGGCTACGGCCTTGTCCTCCTGTGACGGGGTCCGTCTTCTTGCGGTACGGCACGTTGGTCTCGTCCATCTCGACGACGCCGCTCAACGGTCGCCGCTCCGGATTGACCATGGCGCGACGGAGCTTGTGGAGGAGGAGCCAGGCCGCCTTGTAGCTGACGATGCCGAGCTTGGCCTGAAGTTGGAGGGCTGACATACCGTTTGAATGGGTCGCCATGAGGTAGGCGGCCAGGAACCACTTGCGCAACGGAAGATGTGTTCCGTGCATGACCGTTCCCGCGATCAGCGAGGTCTGATGACGGCAGCCGGTCCTCGTCCGTTGACCCTTGGCATCCTCCCGAACGCCCTGACATTCCCAGACCCATGGCCGTGCCTCAAGCCGCCAGGCCCGGTTGCCGCCACACTTCGGGCATTTGAAGCCGCTGCGCCACCGTTTCTTGGCCAGGTATTCCGCACACGCGTAGTCGTCGGCGAAGTCCGATGTGAACTTCTCCAGCGATGGAGGCCGATCCTCGGCCCAACGGGTTGGAAACAGGCTTTCGCTCATCCTGCTCGTATAGCCGAGCAGGGGAGACACGTCATGCGTGAGCGCTAGATGTGGTTAACACCTGTGCGAACGGGATAAGCCTTTGCATGAATGATCACAACCGCAAAAATGGCAAAAATTCTCAGTAATTCTACGCCAGAATTTTTCACTTTTAATTTCCGATTCTTAATAAACTGAACGGTTGTCAAGTAATTTTGGAATTAAAATTCTACATTAGGTAATTTAGCTATCAAATATTCGCGTGATTTTCGTTGCGAGACTTCTCGAGGGGTGCATTTGCTTTCTTGGATAGTCGATAAATACCCGTCGAGTCTACTGCCGATGGTGCCGCCGAGTGGCGTCGACCCTTGTCGGAAGTTTGCCGAGGCTGTTGATGGCGTCAAGGGCGGGGTGGGCGTATCTGTGATCGACGTTAACGGCCATCAGCCTCATGGATAACGGTCAGCCGGTCCGGCGGTGTTAATAGGCCGGCGAGGCACCGCTTCTCGACAGCCCGGCGGGAAATGGCGTCTATGATGAAAGGGTGTGGAGCAGGCACAATGCCGTTTGCTTTGGTCTTCGCGATCGTGGCGGCAACGAAACGGACATTCGATGAGTTTGCCTGACGTCCGCAAAGGCGACCAGATGCGGTGGTGGGTTATCTGAATTTCGACAATGTTCGCGCCGGTCAGGCTGGTCTTCGGCGGGGCTTGCCTATGGGCTTGCCGAAAGACGCACGAGTGTCGTGCTTTCCCGCAAGCCGTCGCCAAGCTGGCGAAAACTTGTCGTCTATTCCGCCACTTCAGGCGCCGCGCCATACTGTAGGATTTTTGATCGAATGGTGGGCGTGACAGGGATTGAACCTGTGACCCCTACGATGTCAACGTAGTGCTCTCCCGCTGAGCTACACGCCCATTCGATGGGCGGCTTACACCACAGAACCCGTAATCGCGTCAATAGGCATGTGACGGATTTTTTACGGGGCTGTGGAGAAGCCGCAGCCGTGCCGTTTTCAGGCGGCGGCCAGCATCTTGTTGACCTCGTCGACGAGGTCGCGCAGGTGGAAGGGCTTGGACAGGACCTTCGCGTCCTTGGGGGCCTTGGAATCCGGGTTGAGCGCCACGGCGGCGAAGCCGGTGATGAACATGACCTTGAGGTCGGGGTCGAGCTCCGTGGCGCGGCGCGCCAGTTCGATGCCGTCCATTTCGGGCATGACGATGTCGGTCAGCAGCAGAGAGAAGGGCTCTTCCCGCAGGCGATCATAGGCGCTTGCGCCATTGTCATAGGAGGTAACCTCGTAGCCGGCCTTTTCGAGGGCCTTCACGAGAAAGCGTCGCATGTCGTTATCGTCTTCGGCGAGAAGAATCTTCTGGCTCATGGGGTCTGCCATCTGTCCGTCAATGTGGGATGAGGTGTGTGCATCACTAAGCCACCTCAAGTGTAAATATGCAGTGAATGGGCCGTATCAAGGTCCCTTCCCGTGGTGAAAGAGTATGGACACAGGTGGGGGCGACTGGCAACATGACCGGCACGGCCGATTTGCGGACATGGTAAAGGGGAGCGATGGCGGGAACACACGACCAGACCGGGCTCCCTGACGGCAAGCCCTTCGATGGCAAGCCGTTCGAGGTGATCGAACCCGTTTCGCAGCGTGTGCCATTCGTGTTCAACTCGCCGCACAGCGGGCGTGTCTATCCACAGTCGTTCCTCGATCAGTCGCGGCTGGACGGGCAGGCGATCCGTCGGTCGGAAGATCACTATGTGGACGAGCTTTTCGGTTTCGTGCCGCGTTTTGGCGCACCGCTGCTTCTTGCGCATTTTCCGCGTGCCTTTCTGGATGTGAACCGCGAACCCTACGAACTCGATCCGCGCATGTTCGAGGGCGCGCTGCCGCCGCATGCCAATACGGGCTCTGTCCGGGTCGCTGGCGGTCTTGGCACCGTTCCCCGGCTCGTGGCGGAGAACATGGAAATCTACCGGAGCCGTATGCCGGTCGCCGATGCGCTGGGGCGGATCGAGGAGATCTACAAGCCCTATCATGCCTGCCTTCGCCGGCTGATCGCGCGCACCCATGTCGCCTTCGGCATGGCCATCCTGATCGACTGCCATTCGATGCCGGCCAATATCCGGGTGGCAGGATCGAGCCAGCGTCCCGATTTCATCGTCGGCGATCGCTATGGCACCAGCGCGGCGGCAGAACTGTCGCGGGTCGCGGTCGGGCTCCTCGAAGATCTCGGTTACACCGTGTCGCGCAACAAGCCCTATGCGGGCGGCTTCATCACGGAGCATTACGGGCGCCCGGTGCGCGGCCTCCATGCGCTGCAGATCGAGATCAATCGCGGTCTTTATATCGACGAGGCGACGCTGCAGAAGAAGCATGGCTTTGCTGCCCTGGCGTCCGACCTGCAGGTCTTCGTGGACGCGCTTGCCGCCCATGTGGACGATGCGGCGGCCTATTTGCCGCTGGCGGCCGAATAGGTCGCTCTTTTACTCTCGATTCTTGGCTTTATTCCCGATGTGGCCGGGAGATCCGGCGTCGACGTCCGGTGTGCGGGCAAAAAAAACCGCGCCTGTTGGCGCGGCAAGTCTAGGGAGGAAACACCCAAGGAGGGTATTTACAGCCACAAGTGACTGTACCCATACGCTAATATTGCGCCGCACAATTGTCAAGGAAAATGTGTAAAAAATAGACGTCTGCAATTCGTGCTTAAAATTTAGACATTGACGCGTTCGTCGTCCTTTGGAGTCGTTGCGCGAATTGGCGTCGGAGCGTCGGTCGCTGAAGAAGCCGGCAGCGACGTGCCCGAATTTCATGCAGCTGGAGGCTCTTCCCGTCCGCTGTTCGAGCGGCTAGGTTCGCGTCCGTATCCCTCCGTCTTCCTCCATAGAGTGTTGCCATGCTGCCCGACCGCGCCTTCTTCGACCGCCTTGCCGATGCTGCCCGCGCCGAAACCCTGCCGCGGTTCCGCACCGGCACCGGCGTCGTCAACAAGCTCGATGGCGGGTTCGACCCCGTGACGGAGGGCGACCGCGCCGCCGAGACGGCGATTCGCGCGCTGATCGAGACGCATTTTCCAGAACACGGCATTCTGGGCGAGGAGCACGGCAATGTCGGTCTTGACCGGGACTATGTCTGGGTCATCGATCCCATCGATGGCACGCGGGCCTTCATCTCCGGTCTCCCAGTCTGGGGTACGCTGATCGGTCTTTATCACAAGGGCGAAGCGATCATGGGACTGATGGACCAGCCCTTTACGGGTGAGCGCTTCTTTGCCGCCGATGGCGTTGCCACCTATCGCGGCCCCGGCGGTGAAAGCGGGCTGAAGAGCCGCACGGGGGTCGGCCTTGCCGATGCCATCCTCTTCACCACCTCGCCGCATCTGTTTACCGGCAGCGCGCTCAAGCCGTTCGAAACCCTGCAGGGCAAGGTGCGGCTGTTTCGCTACGGATGCGATTGCTACGCTTTTGCGCTGCTGGCTGCAGGCCATGTGGACCTTGTCATCGAGGCCGGCTTGAAGCCCTATGACGTCGGGGGGCTCATTCCGCTCATCGAACAGGCTGGCGGCGTGATCACGACCTGGGATGGCGGACCTGCCGAAATGGGCGGCGAGATCATCGCGGCCGGCAGCGCCGAGCTACACGCCGCAGCGCTTGCCGTCCTTCAGGGCTGAGCTCAGCCGGCTGCGATGGTCGTCTTGCCGACCATTGAGGCTGGACCCTCCTCCACGCTGCCGGGGATGAAAGCGAGGATGGCCGCCATGGCCTGGCTGCGATAGCGGTCGGCTTCCTGAAACAATTCATGGCGCGCGCCGTCGATCGGCACCATATGGCTGGCGCGGAAGATGCTGCAGAGATTTTCGACCGCAAGATGAGGCACGAGCCTGTCGGCGGTCGGGGCGAGCACGAGCGTTGGAATGGTAATGCGCGTCAGGTGTTCATGGCGCGCGACCCGCCGGATGGTGATGAAGGCCTCATGCAGCCAGCGGGCGCTGGGAGGGCCAAGGCCAAGGTCGGGATGGGCGGCCAGAAGGGCCGCATTGCGCTGGAACCGGATGGGATCGGAGGTCAGCAGATTGGTCTCGAAAGGCCTGTTTCCACGGTCGCGGTTCAGCGCGCGGCTGCCGAGCCCCAGCATGCAGGCAATGGACGCGAGCCGCGCGATGGCACCTTCGCCAACCGCCTGGGCGCCGAGCGCCAGAAACGGCGCCGACAGCACCATGCGATCGATCCGGCCGGAAAGCTTCGGCGCCATGGACAGGGCGACAAGGCCGCCGGTGGAATGGGCGAGCAGGAAAAACGGCATGCGCGTGTCGGGCAGAACGATACGCTCGAGAAAGAGCTGAAGGTCCGATTCATAATCGGCGAAGCGGCGCACATGGCCGCGGCGCGGGGCGTTGCGCAGGAGGCGGGACGACCCACCCTGGCCGCGCCAGTCGAAGGTGGCAACCCACAGGCCAGCGGCGTTCAGCTCGCGGATCGTCTCGAAATATTTTTCAATGCTCTCATTGCGCCCCTGCAGCAGGATCACCGTGCCGCGGGCGCTGCCTTCGCTGCGAAAGATCGCATAGCGGATTTTCGCGCCACCCGCGCCATCCAAAAAGCCGGCCGTCCCGTCGCCAGGTGCCGGATTGTCTGCCGTCTCGAACAGGATGTCGCTCATCGCTCTGTGCCACGCATGGTGTTGGTCCGCTTCTGCCCTTGAAGCATAAAGGCGAGAGGTTGCGGAAGAAAAAAGGGGCGGCCAGCCTTTTCGTCCGGATCGATCGCGACGGGGGAGACGCGATCCCCTTGAACGTGAATGGGCCGGCCGCCCGGCTGAAGGAGAAGGGACATTGCACTTCAGCGCCGGAACGATGTTCCGATGCGGCAAGGGATAGCGGCCTGCGGCTGAATGCCGGTGGAACGGCGCGTTCATGCCGCGTTCAGCGATGCCGCATCTCGCGCCGCCACCCTCTTGAACCGCGAAAGCGGCATTCCCAAATGAGCATGGCAGGTGCCTCACGGGCCTGCGCTCCAAAGATCCGCCTCGCCGCTGACCGGGAGGTTGAGGATCGAAACCGCAATCGTTGCTCCAAGGAGGACACCATGCGTCACGTTGATTTTTCGCCGCTCTATCGCTCCACCGTTGGCTTTGACCGCCTGTTCACCATGCTGGACAGTCTCGGCCAGCCGGATCAGGCCCAGAGCTACCCGCCCTACAATATCGAGCGTACCGGCGAAAACGCCTACCGCATCACAATGGCCGTTGCCGGCTTCGACGAAACCGAACTTTCGATCGAGGCACGTGAGCACACGCTGACGGTGAAGGGCGAGAAGGCCGAGGACAAGGCCGATGAAGGCCAGTTCCTTTATCGCGGTATCGCCAAGCGCGCTTTCGAGCGCCGCTTCCAGCTCGCAGACCATGTGGAGATCCGTGCCGCTTCGCTGAAGAACGGCCTTCTGCACATTGACCTCGTGCGCGAGATCCCGGAAGCCGCCAAGCCGCGCCGCATCGAGATCGTGTCGGCCACTTCGCAGGCCAAGCAGATCGAGGCCCAGGCGCACTAAAGCCTCTTTTTCGCTGACGGATTTCGTCAGGTGTTGTCAGGGGCGGCGTCCGGCAGGGCGCCGCCCTTCTTCGTGCCGCCTATCTGTGCCCGCGGCGTCATCAGATGGCCGCGAGAAAGGCGTCGACCTCCGCATCGGTTGTCGCAAAGGATGTGACGAAGCGGTAGAGTTCCGCGCCTTCGCCGAGCGCAAGGTCGGTCGGAACGGGCCATTCGTAGAAGGCGGCGCCACGTGCGCGCAGCGCCGCGGCCGTTGCCGTCGGCAGGATGGCGAAGACTTCATTGATGGCGGGCTCCCAGGCCAGGCGGGCTGTACGGGAGCGGCGGATGCCGTCGGCGAGCCGCGCCGCGGCGGCATTGGCCGTGCGCGCAAGGCCAAGCCAGAGATCATCCCTGAAATAGGCCTCGAACTGGGCCGAGACGAAGCGCGACTTCGAGATCACCTGCGCTGACTGCTTGTGGATGAAGGGCAGGTCGTGCGCCTTGCCCGGATCGAACACGATCAGCGCTTCGGCGCACCAGCAGCCGTTCTTCGTGCCGCCGAAGGAGAGGTGCGTGACACCGCGCTTCCAGGTCATCTCTGCCGGGGTCGTGCCGAGCGAGACGAGCGCATTGGCAAAGCGGGCGCCATCCATATGGAAGGGCAGGGCGTATCGCTGGCAGATGTCGCCGATGGCGGCGATGTCATCAAGGCCATAGAGCGTACCGGCTTCGGTGCCTTGGGTGATCGTCACCGCCATGGCCTGGCCGGCAGGAATCCTGCCCGCGGCAAGGGTGGCGAGCGTTGTTTCGAGGGGGGCAGGGTTCATTCGGCCAAAGGCGCCGCCAATGGCCGTGACCCTGCTTCCGTGAGCGAAGAATTGCGGGGCGCTGCACTCATCGACGGCCAGATGCGCCTCGGGGTGGCACAGGATGTGGCCACCCGGCCGGTTGACCGCCGCCATGGCGAGCGAATTGGCGGCGGTGCCGGTCGACACGAAAAAGACGGCGGCATCACGCTCGAAAATTTCCGAAAACCGTGCCGTCACGCGCCGGTCGATTTCGCCTGCGCCATAGGCGGGGGAATATCCGCTGGCGGCAGCAGCGAGCGCATCGGAAATGGCAGGATGGGCGCCAGCCCAATTGTCCGAACTGAAAATCATTGAAAGATACCTGGGATGTCATGGGCCGGGAGTTGGGCCGTGGGGAGATTAGCGGCTGGATGTTGCGATGCAATCGGACGGCGGCTCTTCGTGCCAAAACCGGTGGACTTTGAAACCAAAGAAAAGATTATACGCACCTTGCGTAATTTTCGTGCGCGAAACGGAAATTTTGCGAAATGTTCGAACCACTTGTCCCGAATATTTTTGGCCCGCTCCCTTGCGGTGGTGTCACGTTTCTGGCATAGAGCCTATGAAATAGGACAGCATGACTGTCCTATTTCGGTCTTCTGACCGAGTGGGTCGGCCGTCGCATCCTGCGCGCCGACCTTTCAGGCTGATCGGGACACCCTGTTGCGGGTGCCGATCTTGCCCTGCGGTCTCGAAGGCGCCTGCCGCGGGACACTTTGTCACGACCCGATCAGGTTTACGATTTATTTGGAATTCGCTTTCGTGCGGTGCACACTCATGGCCGCAGATGGAAGTGGAGTGGAAGGATAACCCCCCGGCAAGCCGGGCACCAAGGAGGGAAGACGATGACGGAATTTGCGCCATCTTTCGAGTCTCAGGCAAGACGTGCCAATGAGGCGACGGTGGTCAAAACGGCCGCCCGTCCCTCCGGCCTGCCGGACCGGCAGGGCCTTTACGATCCCCGCAACGAGCATGATGCCTGCGGCGTTGGCTTCGTCGCCCATATGAAGGGCCAGAAGTCGCACCAGATCGTCAAGGATGGCCTCTTCATCCTCGAAAACCTCACGCATCGCGGCGCGGTCGGTGCCGATCCGCTGATGGGCGACGGCGCGGGCATTCTGGTGCAGATTCCGGATCGCTTCTTTCGCGAAGAGATGGCGGCGCAGGGCGTCGTTCTGCCGAAGGCCGGCGAATATGCCGTCGGCCATGTCTTCATGCCGCAGGACGAAGCCCTCGTCGAACACTTCAAGTCCGTCATCCGCGATGTCGTGACCGAAGAAGGTCAGATCCTCCTCGGTTTCCGCGACGTGCCGGTCGACAATTCCTCGCTGTCGAAGGCGCCGGACATCGTCGCCACCGAGCCGCGCCACGTGCAGATCTTCATCGGTGCCGGTCGTAACGCTGCGACCAACGCCGAATTCGAGCGCCGTCTCTTCACGCTCCGAAAGGTGATCTCGAACCGCATCTATGCGGAATACGAGGGCAAGGAGAGCAATTTCTATCCCGTGTCGCTGTCGTCCTCGACGATCGTCTACAAGGGCATGTTCCTCGCCTATCAGGTCGGCGCCTATTACAAGGACCTCACCGATCCGCGCTTCGAGAGCGCCGTCGCGCTCGTGCATCAGCGTTTCTCCACCAACACGTTCCCGTCGTGGAAGCTTGCGCATCCCTACCGCATGGTGGCCCATAACGGCGAGATCAACACGCTGCGCGGCAACGTCAACTGGATGGCGGCGCGTCAGGCGTCGGTTTCCTCGCCGCTCTTCGGCGACGACATCTCCAAGCTCTGGCCGATCTCCTATGAGGGTCAGTCGGACACGGCCTGCTTCGACAACGCGCTCGAATTCCTCGTGCAGGGCGGCTATTCGCTGGCGCATGCCGTGATGATGCTGATCCCGGAAGCCTGGGCCGGCAACCAGCTGATGGGCGCCGAGCGGAAGGCCTTCTACGAGTATCACGCCGCCCTGATGGAGCCGTGGGACGGCCCGGCCGCGGTCTGCTTTACCGATGGCAAGCAGATCGGCGCGACGCTTGACCGCAACGGCCTGCGTCCGGCCCGCTACCTCGTCACCGACGACGATCGCATCATTCTCGCCTCCGAAGCCGGCACGCTGCCGGTGGAGGAAAGCCGCATCGTCAAGAAGTGGCGCCTGCAACCCGGCAAGATGCTGCTGATCGACATGGAAAAGGGCGCGATCATTTCCGACGAGGATGTGAAGACGCAGCTCGCCACCCGCCATCCCTACAGCAAGTGGCTGGAAAACACCCAGCTCATCCTCGAAGACCTGAAGCCCGTCGAGCCGCGCGCGCTGCGCCGCGACGTGTCGCTGCTCGATCGCCAGCAGGCCTTCGGCTACACGCAGGAAGACACGAAGCTTTTGATGTCGCCGATGGCCACGACCGGCCAGGAAGCGATCGGCTCCATGGGGACGGACACGCCGATTTCGGCGATGTCTGACAAGCCGAAGCTGCTCTATACCTATTTCAAGCAGAACTTCGCGCAGGTCACCAACCCGCCGATCGACCCGATCCGCGAAGAGCTGGTAATGAGCCTCGTCTCCTTCATCGGTCCGCGCCCAAACATTCTGGACCATGAGGGCGCGGCCCATGCCAAGCGTCTGGAAGTGCGCCAGCCGATCCTGACCAATGGCGATCTCGAAAAGATCCGCTCCATCGGCCACACCGAAGACCGTTTCGACACCAAGACGCTCGACTTCACCTATGATGTCGAGCGTGGCGCTCAAGGTCTGCCGGAAATCCTCGATCGCCTGTGCGAGCGCGCCGAAGCGGCCGTCAAGGGCGGCTACAACATCATCGTGCTCTCCGACCGCCAGATCGGCCCGGACCGCGTCGCGCTGCCGGCGCTGCTCGCAACGGCGGCCGTGCACCATCACCTCATCCGCAAGGGTCTGCGCACCTCGGTCGGTCTCGTGGTCGAAACCGGTGAAGCGCGCGAAATCCACCACTTCTGCTGCCTCGCCGGCTACGGCGCGGAAGCCATCAACCCGTACCTGGCCTTCGACACACTCACGGACATGCACAAGCGCGGCGAGTTCCCGAAGGAAGTCGATGGCGAGGAAGTGGTCTACCGCTACATCAAGGCAGTCGGTAAGGGCATTCTGAAGGTCATGTCCAAGATGGGCATCTCGACCTACCAGTCCTATTGCGGCGCGCAGATCTTCGATGCGATCGGTCTCTCGTCGGAGCTCGTCGACAAGTACTTCTTCGGCACCGCGACGACCATCGAGGGCATCGGCCTCGACCAGATCGCCGGGGAAACCTTTGCCCGCCATCAGGCAGCCTTCGGTCCGGATCCGGTTTTGACCAACACGCTCGACATCGGCGGCGAATATGCCTACCGCATGCGCGGCGAAGGCCATGCCTGGACGCCCGACGTCGTCGCCTCGCTCCAGCATGCCGTGCGTGGCAATGCGGCCGACCGCTACAAGGAGTTCGCCGAACTCGTCAACGAGTCGGCGCTGCGCATGAACACGATCCGCGGCCTGTTCCGTATCAAGGCGGCCGAGGAGTGGGGGCGCAAGCCCGTCTCGATCGACGACGTCGAGCCGGCAAGCGAGATCGTCAAGCGCTTCTCCACCGGCGCGATGTCCTTCGGTTCGATCAGCCGCGAGGCACATTCGACGCTTGCCGTGGCGATGAACCGGATCGGCGGCAAGTCGAACACGGGCGAGGGCGGCGAGGAGAGCGATCGCTATCTGCCGCTTCTCAACGGCCAGCCGAACCCCGAGCGCTCGGCCATCAAGCAGGTGGCGTCCGGCCGCTTCGGCGTGACGACGGAATATCTCGTCAATGCCGACGTGCTGCAGATCAAGGTGGCGCAGGGTGCCAAGCCCGGCGAGGGCGGCCAGCTGCCCGGCCACAAGGTCGATGCAACGATCGCCAAGACCCGTCACTCCACGCCCGGCGTCGGCCTCATCTCGCCGCCGCCGCACCACGACATCTATTCGATCGAAGATCTGGCGCAGCTGATCTACGACCTGAAAAACGTCAACCCGGAGGCCGACATCTCGGTCAAGCTGGTGTCGGAAGTGGGCGTCGGCACGGTTGCGGCCGGTGTCGCCAAGGCGCGCGCCGATCACATCATCGTCGCCGGCTTCGATGGCGGCACGGGAGCCTCGCCGCTGACGTCGTTGAAGCATGCCGGCAGCCCCTGGGAAATCGGCCTTGCCGAGACCCAGCAGACGCTGGTGCTGAACGGCCTTCGTTCGCGCATCGCGCTTCAGGTCGATGGCGGCCTGAAGACCGGCCGAGACGTTATCATCGGGGCTCTGCTCGGTGCGGACGAGTTCGGCTTTGCCACCGCGCCGCTGATCGCGGCCGGCTGCATCATGATGCGCAAGTGCCACCTCAACACCTGTCCGGTGGGCGTGGCGACACAGGATCCGGTTCTGCGCAAGCGCTTCAAGGGCACGCCCGAGCATGTCATCAACTACTTCTTCTTCGTTGCTGAGGAAGTGCGCGAAATCCTGGCTTCGCTTGGCGTCACCAAGCTGGACGAGATCATCGGCGCGACCGACCTTCTCGACAAGGATCGCCTCATCAACCACTGGAAGGCGAACGGCCTCGACTTCTCCCGTATCTTCCACAAGGTCGATGCGCCGAAGGAGGCAACCTACTGGACCGAGCGGCAGAAGCATCCGATCGACGACGTGCTCGACCGCACGCTGATCGCCCATGCGAAGCCCGCGCTCGAGAGCAAGACCCCGACCGCCTTCGAGGTCGAGATCAAGAACGTCGATCGCTCCGCCGGTGCCATGCTGTCGGGCGAAGTCGCCAAGCGCTACGGCCACAAGGGGCTGAAGGACGACACGATCCATGTGACGCTGAAGGGTACGGCGGGCCAGTCCTTTGCCGCCTTCCTCGCGCGGGGCGTGACCTTCGACCTCATTGGCGACGGCAACGACTATGTCGGCAAGGGTCTGTCGGGTGGCCGCATCATCGTACGCCCGCCGTCTGACTCCAAGATCGTGCCGGAACAGTCGATCATCGTCGGCAACACGGTGCTCTACGGCGCGATCGCCGGTGAGTGCTACTTCAACGGCGTGGCCGGCGAACGCTTCGCTGTGCGCAACTCCGGCGCCATCGCCGTCGTCGAGGGCGTGGGCGACCACGGCTGCGAATACATGACGGGCGGCGTCGTCGTGGTCATCGGCGAGACGGGGCGCAACTTCGCGGCCGGCATGTCGGGCGGTGTCGCCTATGTGCTGGACGAGAGCGGCGACTTCGCCAAGCGCTGCAACATGGCCATGGTCGAGTTGCAGCCGCTGCCGGAAGAAGACGACATGCTGGAGAAGCTGCACCACCACGGCGGCGATCTCATGCACAAGGGCATGGTGGATGTCAGCGGCGACATGACGCGTCACGACGAGGAGCGGCTCTACCAGCTGGTCTCCAACCACCTGCACTACACCGGTTCGCCGCGCGCCAAGCAGATCCTGGACAACTGGACTGAATTCCGCCCGAAGTTCCGCAAGGTGATGCCGGTCGAATATCGCCGCGCGCTGGAAGACATGGAGCGCATGAAGATGGCCGACGCGGCCGAGTGATTTGTTGCAGCGCCGCCTTCGTGATATGACATTGGCATATGACAAGGTCAGGGCGAAGGCGGAGGCTGCGATGGGTGCAACGAAGGAAAGAGAAGTCAGCATTTTCCGGAACGGCCGCAGCCGTGCGGTTCGAATTCCCTCGGATTTCGAAATTGAGGGCGATAGCGTGATGATGTCCCAGGACGAGAAGGGCATCATTCACATCTCGCCCAAAGAGAAGAAGATGTCCTTGCTGGAAGTTCTGGACTGGCTCGAAACACAGGAGCCTTTCGAGGAAGAGTTTCCCGAGATAGACGATCCGCTGCCGGAACCCGTCGATCTGTGATGGTCGTGATGAGATATCTTCTCGACACGAACATCATATCCAATGTCATTGCCCATCCGCTGGGCAAGGTTGCCCGGCGCGTACGGACCGAAGTCATGGCAGGGAATGTCTTCACGAGCATCATCGTCGTGTCGGAGCTTCGCTTTGGTTACACGAAGGTCTCGTCGAAGCGGCTCAAGGAGGCCTACGACCGGTTTCTGGGCGGCATCGTCGTCGAAAACTGGGAGAGGCCATTCGACCACGTCTACGCCGAGCTTCGCGCGGAGATGGAGCGGAAGGGAAAACTGATCGGCACGATGGACATGCTGATCGCCACGCATGCTGTTGCGACCGATGCGATTGTCGTGACCGCCAACGAACGCGAATTTTCCCGGGTGCCGGGGCTGAGGGTCGAGAACTGGATGGCGTAAGGCCGTCGCGCTGGAGGGATGGACATGATCGTCACGACGACGAACACGATCGAGGGACGCGAGATCGTCGACTACAAGGGCATCGTCACGGGCGAGGCGATCCTCGGCACCAATGTGTTCCGCGATTTCTTCGCCAGCATCCGCGACATCGTCGGCGGGCGTTCGGGGTCCTACGAGCGGGTTCTGCGCGATGCGCGCGAGACGGCAATTGCCGAGTTGCAGGCGGAAGCCCGCGCACTCGGCGCCAATGCGATTGTCGGCATCGACATCGATTATGAGACGATTTCGACCGGTTCCAGCGGGTCGATGCTGATGGTTTCGGCGTCCGGCACCGCTGTCGTGGTCCGGTAAACAGGTGGGAAGAAGATGGGCAAGGTAACAGGTTTTCTGGAAATCGACCGGCAGGTCGCCAAGTATCAGCCGGCGTCGGATCGTATCCGTCACTTCCGCGAATTCACCATTCCGATGTCGGAAGCCGAGGTGCAGAAGCAGGCGGCGCGCTGCATGGACTGTGGCGTGCCCTATTGCCACGGCCCGACCGGCTGCCCGGTGCACAACCAGATCCCGGATTGGAACGATCTCGTCTACAGCGGCAACTGGGAAGAGGCGATCCGCAACCTGCACTCGACAAACAACTTCCCGGAGTTTACCGGCCGTGTCTGCCCCGCGCCTTGCGAGGAAGCCTGCACGCTGAACCTCGAGGATGCGCCCGTTACCATCAAGACGGTAGAGCAGGCGATTGCCGACAAGGCCTATGAGATGGGCTATATCGTGCCGCAGCCGGCCGTCGTGAAGACCGGCAAGAAGGTTGCGATCATAGGTTCGGGCCCCGCCGGCATGGCTGCTGCCCAGCAACTGGCGCGCGCCGGTCATGAGGTTCACGTCTTCGAGCGCGAGTCGAAGGCCGGCGGCCTCCTGCGCTACGGCATTCCGGACTTCAAGATGGAAAAGAACTTCATCGATCGCCGCGTCGACCAGATGAAGGGCGAGGGTGTCACCTTCCACTACGGCGTCAATGTCGGCGTGGACAAGCCGGTGGCGGACCTCATCGCCGAGCACGACGCCGTGCTCTACTGCGGCGGCTCCGAAACGCCGCGCGATGCCGGCATTCCAGGCGTCGAATTCACCGGCGTTCACGATGCCATGCCCTATCTCGTGCAGCAGAACCGCCGCGTCGGGCGCGAGACGATCGACAGCGTCGGCTGGCCGTCCGATCCGATCCTGGCCGGTGGCAAGCATGTCGTCGTGGTCGGTGGTGGCGATACCGCGTCCGACTGCGTCGGCACAGCTTTCCGGCAGGGCGCCGTCAAGGTCACCCAGCTCGACATCCGTCCGCAGCCGCCGGAAAAGGAAGACAAGCTTTCGGTCTGGCCCTTCTGGGCGACGAAGATGCGCACCTCTTCCTCGCAGGCCGAAGGCGCCGTGCGCGAGTTTCAGGTCGCCACGCTCGAATTCGTCGGCGAAGACGGTCTGCTGACCGGCGTGAAGTGCTGTCAGGTCGATGACCGCCGCAAGCCGATACCGGGCACGGAGTTCATCATCAAGGCCGACCTCGCCTTCATCGCCATCGGTTTCCGCGGCCCGTTCACCTCGAGCGTGCTGAAGGACCTCGGTGACGAACTGACGATCTACACGGACAAGCGCGGCTCCTCGAACGTGGTCGCCAACGACCGCGACTACCGCACCTCGGTCGACAAGGTCTGGGCTGCCGGCGACGTGCGCCGTGGCCAGTCGCTGGTCGTCTGGGCCATCCGCGAGGGCCGCCAGGCTGCCCGTGCGATCGACGAAGCGCTGATGGGCGCCAGCGTTCTGCCGCGCTGATCGCAATTTGCCGGATCACCATGAAGGGCCGCGACGGTTCAGCCGTCGCGGCCCTTCATTTTGTTTGCGATCCGCAAGGCGCCGGTGTTCAGTTCCGGATGACGGGATTGCTGATGACGTTGGCCGGCTTGGCGAGGCGAAAATCATCGACGCGGCCGTTCGGGGCCTCGCCGGTCTCGCCGCCTTCCAGCAGCCGGGCGATCGGGCTCTTGTCGGCCGCGACGGGTGTCGGGCCGGCGCCGAGCAGTGTATCGCCGCCGTCCAGCGCGGGATCGGTGAGCGCAATGGGTGGCGTGCGGGTGATCTCGGAGGGCGGGGCGAGGGTCGGCTTGAGGTCCGTGGGTCCTTGCTCTGTCGCCTGCGGCAGGCCGGGGTCGATGCCGACGCCGAGGATGCGACGAATGTCCTTTTCGACATAGAAGGCCATCTTGCGTTTGCCGGCGCGCGTCATGTTGATGCCGTCGGAACCGCGAAGGCGAACCTGCTGGCCGTTCAGATCCGGGCCTGTCACCATGAACTTCCCGTCGGCGTCGACAAAGCCATCCCAGATGTCGATGAAATCGCCCTTCACCGTCTCGGTTGCCTCGCGATAGAGCGTATTGAAGCTCGCCATATCGGCCATCATCGACGATGTCTGGAATGGCGGCATGCCGACCCAGATCAGCGGAGCGCCCGTCTGCCGCCCGATGGCGGCGAAGGCGGAGACACGCCGCTCGTATTCGGCAAGCCAGGCATCGGTGCGGAATTTCTCGCGCGTGCCATTCGCAAGGCGGATTTGCTGGCGGTCGTTGGCGCCGATCATGATGACGACGGCGTCGGGCTTGACCTGCGCGATGGCGCTGGCAAGCTTTTCAGGCCAGTTGTAATAGTCGTCGCGCACGAGGCCGGAGGCGGTGTTCGCCCGTGTTTCGATGACGATGTCCGGCGCCTGCGCAAAGGCTTCCTTCAGCCCGTCGCCGAGGCCGGCAGCGATGAAGTCGCCTATCACGAGAACTTTCTTCGCATCGGCGGCCTTCTCAGCGGCCGGCGCCGCCTTGGGCACGGCATTGCCGGCTGCCGCTGCTGCCGGGCGCCGCTTGCGCTGTGGCCGCGCGTCAGGCCGCTCGGGGAATGCGTCGGCACCTCGCCCGGCATCGAATCGGCGCGGCGCCTGCTCGATGCGTTCACGACCGAAGAACATGTCGAAGAGCGTGCGGCGGCGTTCCTGCGCCCCGGCCGTGTCAGCGATCGTGAAGCCAAGCGAAAGGCAGATGAACGCCAGCAGCGCGCGCAGCAGCGATCGCATCCGTGCGCGTTTCGCCTGCCGCTGTCCATTCGATATCGACCCGGTCATGATGCCTCGGGCGGGAGCCGCCGCGCGCCCCCTATGGGCCGCGGCGATCTGCCGTCTGTTACTTGCGCAGAAGGTTCAGGAGATGCTGGGTGGGCTGGCCATCCGGCGTCATGCCGTTGCGCTGCTGGAAGGCCTGGATCGCGGCCTTGGAGCCGGAGCCGAAATTGCCGTCCACTTCGCCGTCATAGTAGCCCATCTGCTTCAGCCTGCTCTGCAGCTCGAACTTTTCGCTGACGTCCAGCGATCCGTCCGGACGCGGCCAGCGCTGCTGCATGCCGCCGTAGCCGGCGATCTGGTCGGCAAGAAGGCCGACGCCGAGCGCGTAGGAATCGGAGGCATTGTAGCGCTTGATGACGAAGAAATTGCGCGTCATCAGGAAGCCCGGCCCATTGCCCCCCGCCGGCATCTTCAGTTCGGCCCGCTGGTCCGGGTTGCGGAAGCCTTTGCCGTTGGGGCGGGCAAGACCGAGCTTCTGCCATTGGGCGAGCGTCTTCGACTGGCCGGAATAGCGCGCGGCGGAGGCGGGAACCACGACCTCGTAGCCCCAGGTCTCGCCGGTGCGCCAACCGTTCTTCTTCAGAAGGTTTGCGGCGGTGGCAAGGGCGTCCGGTACGGAGTTCCAGATGTCGCGATGGCCATTGCCGTCCGCATCGATGGCGTAGAGCAGGTAGCTCGTCGGGATGAACTGGGTGTGGCCCATCGCGCCGGCCCAGGAGCCGGTGAGCTCGCGCGGCGTGATATCGCCCGACTGCAGGATCTTCAGGGCGGCAATCAGCTGCGTGCGGGCGAACTTGGCGCGGCGGTCATCGGCATAGGCGAGTGTCGCCAGCGCCCGCGGCACATAGTGCAGACGGTCTTCCTTTTCGAGGATCGCGCCGTAGTTGGACTCCATCGACCAGATGGCGAGCAGAATGGTACGGTCGACCCCGAAATGCTTCTCGATGGCGTTCAGCGTGCGCTCGTGCTTGGCAGCCATTTCCTGACCGACGCCCCGCGTGTAAGGATTGACGCGTGAATCGACATACTCCCAGATCTTGTGCTTGAACTCTGGCTGGTAGCGTGCTTTTTCGAGCACCGTCGGGTCCGGCGTCTTCACGCCGGCAAAGGCCTGGCGATAGGTCTGGGCCGTGATGCCGCTTTTGGCAGCCGTCTTGTAAAAATCCTGGATCCATTGCTGGAAGCCGGCATCGGCATGGGCGACGCCCGAGGAGAAAGGTGCGCCGACGAGGAGGAAGGTGGCAACGGAGATCCTTGCAAGGAGGGTCTTGGCCGGCTTGAACATCGCTTGTCGCTCCCGTACTCATGCACATGGCGTTGATCGCGCAACCATGCGTTTTTAACGTTTGCGGCACTGCTCGTGATTGGAGCCTCGTGCCGTTCGGAATGCCCGGTGCCGCCTCGGCGCCGGTCGGACAAAATTACGAAAACGAAGTCAACAAACTCTTTACCATGCTCCCATTCGGCAGAGGCCATTCTTAAAAAAATAGCAAATGGAACTTATGCCGTCCGGGAAGCTTAGGCCAAACGATCAAATCTCATGAACCGGAGATGTCAATGAGTGCCAGGAATAAAGTTCGCAAAGCCGTTTTCCCTGTCGCAGGGCTCGGCACCCGTTTCCTTCCCGCCACGAAGGCCGTGCCGAAGGAAATGCTGACGGTCGTCGACAAGCCCGTCATCCAGTATGTCGTCGATGAGGCCATCGAGGCCGGCATCGAGCACCTCGTCTTCGTTACGGGCCGCGGAAAGGCGGTCATCGAGGACTATTTCGACATTCAGGTTGAACTCGAGCAGACGCTGCGCGAACGCAACAAGAAGGTCGAAATCGAGCTTCTGGAAGGCATTCTGCCCGCTGCCGGCATGACGAGCTTTACGCGCCAGCAGGCGCCGCTTGGCCTTGGTCACGCCGTCTGGTGCGCCCGCGACATCGTTGGGAACGAACCCTTTGCCGTTCTTCTGCCCGACATGATCATGCGCGGCGAAAAGGGTTGCCTGAAGGGCATGATGGAAGTCTACGAGCAGACCGGCGGCAACGTCCTGGCTGTCGAGGAGTGCCATCCGGACCAGGCCCACAAATACGGCATCGTCGGTGTCGGCAAGGAAGTCGGTGGCGGCTACGAAATTACAAAGATGGTCGAAAAGCCGGCCAAGGGTACGGCGCCTTCCAACTTCTTCATCAACGGCCGCTACATCCTCCAGCCGGACATTTTCAACATTCTGGAAACCCAGGAGCGCGGCGCCGGCAACGAGATCCAGCTGACCGATGGCATGCTGAAGCTGCTCGAAAAGCAGGCCTTTGCGGCCTACCACTTCCGCGGCGAAACCTACGACTGCGGCGCCAAGGATGGCTTCATCCTCGCGAACGTCGCCTTTGCGCTTGCCCGGGCGGATATCCGCCCCTCGGTCGAGGAGCAGTTGAAGGCGCTTCTCGCGCGCTGATTGCTTCACCGGGATCTGGTTACACTGAAGGGCGCTCCTCGGGGCGCCCTTTGTCATAGCGGCGACGTCTTGGACGTCTCGGGCTGAGACGCCTCCCGCCCGTTTGAGGAACGACCCTATCGGCGCAGTGTCAGACCAACGCCGATGCGGGCGACATCGGTGGAGCTTCCGACGGCGGGCGTGGTGCGCTCATAGCCGATATCGCCTGACAGGGCGAGATAGCGGGTGAAGTCCCAGGTCAGGCCCGCGCCCGCTGTCAGGACACGCTCATCCGTCCCAGTCGACCCGGAGGGATAATTGCGGAAGGTGACGCCGCCGGCGAGCCGGGCCACGAGGTTGTCGCGCAGCGCATGGGTGATCTCGCTCGAGAGCTGGTAGGCGACATAGCCGCTCTGGCCGGCGGTGGTGGAAGGCTCCACCGTGGTCGCAAGGCGCAGGGCGACATCGGTGCCGCGCTGTGGCGACCAGTTCATCAAACCGTCGAAGGTGATGGCGTCGATGGCGGCGAGACGCCCGTCGTCGAAACGCACGGTCTCGTAGCCGGCGCCGATTTCGCCGCGCAGCTTTTCCCCGAGATCCACCTGCACCCCGGCGCGGCCGGCATAGCTGGTGGCCGAACGTTCATAGCCGAGGCTGTCGGTCCGCAGATCATAAAGGGTGCGGCCGACCGAGGCCTCAAGGAAGGGAATAAGGGCGGGCGAGAGCTCGTAGCCGAGACGGCCCGTCAGCGTCACCGCATTGCGGTCGCGGTCCTTCAGCGTCAGCGTCGTACCGTTGTCGAGGGCAACATTGCCATAGGTGCGGCGGTTGAAACTGGTGTTGATGGAGCCGCGGATCAGGCCGAAATCATGGGTGATCCCTGCGCCGGCGCGGAACGTGTTGATGCCGGCCTGTTCGAGGGCGTTGGCAACTGCGTTCGGATCGGTCGTGCTTTCCCGTTCGAAACCGTAGCCGGCCGAGAGGGTGGCGACCGTATCGCGGGTGATGTCGAGGCGCAGGCGTGCGTCGATCGTCTGGCGGGGCTTTTCGTCGCCCGTGCCGCTCAGATTGCGCTGGAAGATTCCGTCGCCGGTGATCGCCAGTTCATGGCGCGACCAGTCGGAGGTCAGCGAGCCCTTGAGGCCGGTTTCCAGGAAGCCGCGCGTCTGGCGACGCGCGCCGGTGCGGGTCGTCTCGGTGTTGTAGCTTGTCGTCAGCGAGGGTTTGAGGATGAAACTCCCGAGGCGGATGCCGGGGGCGGTGCCGTCATCCGGTCGCGTGCGCCTGGAAAGGCCGTCAATCGTGGTTTCGCGCGCATTGAGGCGGCCGACATCAGCGGCAAAATCGGGATCGCTGACGAGGCGAGGCTCACGGCCAAGCGAGCCGGTGGCCTGCGGATCGACCGTCGCCGAAGGGTTCGCCGTCGTTGCGCTTGCAGTCCCGGTCGCGGGTGTCGCCGTGGGCGACGACGTCACGCTGGCGGCGGCGGCAAGGGCGAGAGCGCTGGTCGCCTGCGTCTGGCTCTGGCTTTGCGGCGCAGACTGGGCCAGGGCGGTGCCGGTGATGGCGCAGGTGAAGGCGCAGGCCGAGAGCGCAGCGGCCACGCGCCTGCGTTTGCGATCGCGATGCTGCCCCGTTGACGCCATGCCGCCGATTCCAATTGCCAAGCCTGAACGGTTCCCGCCATGCTGGCGAAACCAAATCTTGCGCAATCGTAAACGGGCGTGGTTAACGCGGCGTTAAAAGGCCGGCTTTCACACTGGCTCAGGGCTTTGAACCCAAATGCTTTTACAAACCTCTCATTGCGCCTCGACGCGCAATTGGCCGCCATGGGCGCCGGCGACGCGCACCCGGCTGCCTGCGGGCAGATCCGGCCCTTCCACCGACCAGATCGTGTCGTCCAGCCGGATGCGGCCACGGCCCTCGCGGATCGGCTGTTCGAGGACGGCGGTGCGGCCGACAAGGCTTGCGGTGCGCTGGTTGAGCAGCGGTTCGTCCGAACCCTTGTCGCTCGCCGAAAGCAGGCGGCGACCGGCCAGCGTGACAGCAATCGCCAGAAGCGCGAAGATGACAAGCTGGACATGCCAGCTCCACCAGGCGCTCTCCCAGAGAAGAAGCGAGGCAAGCCCGGTGATGAGGGCGGCAAGGCCGATCCACACCAGGAAGACGCCGGGCACCACCACTTCGGCGGCGAGCAGCACGAAGCCTGCCACCCACCAGACCCAGGGCCCGAGTTCGGTGATGATCCGGGCGATCATGCCGGGTCCCCGTTCTGCGGCTGCGGCGGGAGGAAGACGTTGGTCGGCTGCGGTGTCGCGCCGGTCTGGGGCGTCGAGGTGCGGGCGCGCGGGGCCGGGCGGGTCGGGGGCGCCGCGCCATCGCCGAAGACCTCGCGCGCGATGGCGCCGATGCCGCCGAGCGAGCCGATCAGCGCGGAGGCTTCGACCGGCATCAGCACGACCTTGGAGTTCGGCGCCGAGCCGATGGCGCCCAGTGCCTCGGTATATTTCTGCGCCACGAAGTAGTTGATGGCCTGTACGTCGCCGGAGGCAATGGCCTCGGAGACGACACGCGTCGCCTTGGCCTCGGCTTCGGCCAGACGCTCGCGCGCCTCGGCATCGCGGAAGGCGGCTTCGCGCTGGCCTTCGGCCTGCAGGATCGCCGACTGCTTGGCGCCTTCGGCCCTCAAGATCTGCGCATTGCGGGCGCCTTCGGCTTCGAGCACCAGGGCGCGCTTTTCACGTTCCGCCTTCATCTGCCGCGCCATGGCATCGACGAGGTCCTTCGGTGGCTGGATGTCCTTGATCTCGACGCGGGTGATCTTGATGCCCCAGGGATTGGCGGCCTCGTCCACGACCTTCAGCAGCTTCTCGTTGATCGTGTCGCGGTTCGACAGGAGCTCGTCGAGGTCCATCGAGCCCATGACGGAGCGGATGTTGGTCATGGTGAGGTTGAGGATGGCGTTTTCGAGATCGGCAACCTGATAGGCCGCCTGGGCGGCGTTCAGCACCTGATAGAAGGCGACGGCATCGGCCGAGCAGCTGGCATTGTCGCGGGTGATGACCTCTTGGGTCGGAACGTCCAGCACCTGTTCCATGATGTTCATGCGGGCGCCGATCTTGTCGATGAAGGGCACGATGAGGTTGAGGCCGGGTTCGAGCGTGCGGGTATAGCGGCCGAAGCGCTCGACCGTGTAGCGATAGCCCTGCGGCACCGTCTTGATCCCGGCAAAGAGCACGAGAATGACGAGCACGACGAAGGCGATGACGACGATGTCAGTGCCGGAAAGGATGCCGAGATCGAGGATGTCCATAGGTCTCTCCTGCCAGGGCGCACGAGGGCTCGTCGCGTGCGCGGGACATGCGGCGCAGAGGGTGCCGCACCGCGGGAGGGTCGTGCGTCGCACGGCCCGTTCCCTTTAAGACGTGGCAGGTGGCGGTTCTATTTGCAAGGCATGCGAAAAGGCTGGGTCAGATCCAGCCCTGCAATTCGCGGCGCACGATGTGTTCGAGGACGTTCATGCCTTCCGCGCTGTCGTTGAGGCAGGGGATATGGGCGAACTTCTCGCCGCCATTGTGCAGGAAGCTCTCGCCGGCTTCGCCCGCGATTTCCTCAAGCGTTTCCAGGCAGTCGGACACAAAGCCCGGATTGAGGACGGCGATGCGCTTGATTCCGCGCTGCGCCAGTTCCTCCACTGTCTTGTCCGTATAGGGCTGCAGCCATTCCTCCGGCCCGAAGCGGGACTGGAAGGTGACCATCAGCTTTTCCTTCGACCAGCCGAGACGGTCGCGCAGGAGGCGCGTCGTCTTGTAGCACTGGCAGTGATAGGGATCACCCTTCATGAAATAGGACTTCGGAATGCCGTGATAGGAGGTCAGCACGACCTCCGGCTCCCAGTCGAGGGTGGCGAGGTGCTTCTCGATGGAGACGGCAAGCGCGTCGATATAGACGGGGTCGTCATGGTAGCGCGGCACGGTCCGCAGCGCCGGCTGCCAGCGCATCTTGAGCAGCGCCTTGAAGGCCTCGTCATTGACGGTCGCGGTCGTGGCGGCAGCATATTGGGGATAGAGCGGGAAAAGCAGGATCTTCTCGCAGCCGTCCTTCTGCAACTCGTCCATCTTCGAGCGGATCGAGGGCTGGCCGTAGCGCATGGCCCAGTCGACGCGCACCTTGGGATGATCGGCAAAGGCGGCCGCGAGCTTGTCGGACTGGCTGCGCGTGTAGGTGCGCAGGTAGCTTTCGTCGAGATCGTGGTTCCAGATCTCCTCGTAGGCCTTGCCGACCTTCTGCGGACGGCGGTTGAGGACGATGCCGAACAGGATCGGATACCAGTAGAAGGGCGACCACTCGATCACGCGTCGGTCCATCAGGAATTCCTTCAGGTAGCGACGCATGGAGGTATAGTCCGTGCCGTCAGGCGTGCCGAGATTGACGATGAGCACACCGACCTTGCCAAATTTCACGGGCGGGTGGTTCACGGCGGTCATGGCAGCAATCTGCGCCGCGTTCTCGGCATCCATCGGGTTCATCATCAGTCCTGTCTCGGCCGTCTTGCCGGCCCTGCATCTTCAGTCCACTGCGGGCCTATACGGCATCCGCTCGGCACGGTTCACGGCCCATCCATAAAATAAACGGCGGCCCGGAGAAAGTCCGGGCCGCCGCAATGCCCTGCGGCCAATCGGTCGCGGTTGGTCGATCCGCTTACTTGGCGGGGATGACCAGTTCCTTGCCAATGGTCAACGCGCGCGGGTGCGGATTGCCGTTGGCTTCGGAGATCGTCTTCCACTCGAGGGCATCGCCATAGGCCTTGGCAGCGAGATCCCACAGCGTGTCGCCGGGAACGATGCGGTGGCTCCCGGTGACGGGCGCAGCGGCCGGCTCCGTCGTCGTCGTGGCAGCCGGAACCGTCTCCGCCGGCGTGGCAGCCGTCTCGGTGGCGGCCGGTGCCGGGGTCGGTTCTACGGCCTTGGCAGCACCTTCCGTTGCTGCAGGCGCGGTTTCCGTTGCCGGCGCGGCCACCTCGGTAATGCGGCCATCGGTGAAGGGCGTGTAGGGGCGGTTCTTCTCAAGATAGGCGGCAACCGTATCTTCGAGGCTCGGACCGAAGTCGTAGGCGTTCAGGCCGTTGGTCGCGAAGACCTTGTAGCCGTCGCCGCCCGCGCGCATGTAGTTGTTGGAGACGACGCCGTAGGTCTTCTCCGGGTCGAGCGCCACGAAGGCGCGGCCTTCCTTGACCTCGACGGAGACAATGCGGCTGCCGGCGGGCCTGGACGGGTCGAAGGTGTATTTCAGGCCGGAAACCTGCGGGAAACGCCCGGCCGCTTCCTCGATCTTGCTGAGGCCGTTTTCGAGTGCGGCGACGACATCCGAACCCTTGAGCTGGAAGGTGGCGACGGAGTTCTGGAACGGCAGAACCGTCAGCACTTCCCCCATGGTGATGACGCCCTTGTCGATGGAGGCACGCAGGCCGCCGCCATTCTGGATGGCGATGGTGATGCCCTGGTCCTTGACGCGATCGACGAGCGCATCGGCAACCAGATTGCCCATCGAGCATTCCTTGACGCGGCAGGTATCGCGATTGCCGTCGATGATGTCGGTCGCCTCGGAGATTTCCTTCTGTTTCAGCTCTTCGATCGGCGCGCCGAGTTCGGCGATGCGGGCCTTGAAACTTGCATCTTCCGGAACGGAACTGTCGAGCAGCTTCGGTGCGCCTTCGGCGGAGATGACCTTGCCGGCATCGTCGAAGGTGACCTTCAACTCGCCAAGGTATTTGGAATAGGCATAGGCCTGGACGATCGGAACATCGGTGCCCGAGGGGTTCTTGACGAGTGTCGGATAGGGGCCGGCGGCTTTCTCGTCCGTGGAGGAGAGCAGCGTGTGGCTGTGGCCGCCGACGATGACGTCGATGCCGTCAACCGCAGGGGCGATTTCCTTGTCGCGCGGGTAGCCGACATGGGAAAGGAGTACGATCTTGTTGACGCCTTCCGCCTCGATTTTCGGAACGGTTTCCTTAAGGTACTTGATCTCGTCCTCGAAGGTCACGCCTTTGCCCGGCGAAGATGTTTCGCCCGTATCGGTGGCGAGGACGGAAACGATGCCGATCTTCTGGCCGCCGATTTCCTTGACGATGTATCCGGGGATGCGGCCGGCGATCGGCGTGTCGGCTGCAGCAATCGTATTGCCGGACAAAAGCGGTATCTTCAGCGCATTGAGGAACTTGACGAGCTCGGGCTGGCCGTCATCAAACTCGTGGTTGCCGACAGCCATGGCATCGTAGCCGATTGCGTTGGCAAATTCGGCGATCGGGCCGCTCTTGTAGGTCGTGTAGAAAAGCGAGCCCTGGAATTCGTCGCCGGCATTCAGAACCAGCACGTTGCCGTTGGCATCAAGGATCGCCTTGCGGGCCGCATCGATGGCACTCTTCACGCGTGCCAGGCCGCCAAAGCACTCGTTCTTGCTCGCTTCCTCCGGCGTGCAGGTGGAATCGAAGCGGTTGATGGCCTCGATGCGCGAATGAACATCGTTGATGTGCAGGATGTTGAGTTCATAATTGGCAAGTGCGGTTCCACTGGAAAGAGCCAGCAGGAGAGCGCTAAAGAGGCCTGCGCGAAAAGGTCGGTTCATCCATCTTCTCCAGTGAAAGTGTCGCGATGTCCTGCAAAAGACATCGCGTAAGCCGTCAGACACGCTGGATGTTTCCATTCCGCTACGACAACTTCAAGGGAAAAGACGCCGCCTGCATGCAGCTTTTAACGAGAACAGGCCGCGTTGCGCTGCGGTCAGTCGTTTCCGATGCCTTTCCGTCTGCGTGCACCCTCAGGCGCGGCGCTGAAGCGAGAACTGCGCGCCCTTGTCCGTCGTGCAGTTGAGCTGGCTTGGGGTCACCAGCGCGCAATTGACCTTCTGCTGCGTGTTGCGCACCAGCGAGGTCATGCTGATCTCGACGAGTTTGTCGGTCACGTTGATGTAGGTGCCGGTCGCCAGAAGCTGGTTGGTGTCCGTCGTGCGGGTCGAGAAGGTGCCTGCGGTGAAGGTCGAGACGATGCCGTTCGGATCGCTCCAGGCGCCGTCGACGCCGATGCGCTGCTGTGCCACCGGCATGGGACGGTAGCTTTCCCGCGGCTCGGACTGGCAGGCCGACAGGGTTGCGGCGATCGCTGCAAGAATGAGGGGCGTGCGGATGTGCATGGTGTGTCTCCCGCGGGGATGAGCATTGACTTGGACGTCAGCATGCCCGGATTCCTGAGGCAAGGCAAGCGCTTGGCCGTCGCGATGGCAGCCGGTGCCACGTCGTTTTCGCGCCCCTGCGGCTTCCATGACACGGCATGAAAAAGGCCCGGCTTGCGACCGGGCCCCTCTTTTCGATGTTCGCGGATCAGCGAACGAGGATGTTGCGGAACTGCCAGGGATCGCTTTCGTCCAGGTCTTCCGGGAAAAGGCCCGGGCGGCCGTCGAGCGGCGTCCAGTCAGTGTAGTGGCCTTCGATCGGGCCGAGGTAGGGCGACTGCACTTCCAGGCAGCGCTGGAAGTCCATCTCGTCTGCCTCGACGATGCCGGCCGTCGGGTTTTCGAAGGCCCAGACCATGCCGGCGAGAACGGCCGAGGTTACCTGCAGACCGGTCGCGTTCTGGTAGGGCGCGATGCGGCGGGTTTCTTCGAGCGACAGGCGCGAGCCGTACCAGTAGGCGTTCTTGTCGTGGCCGTAGAGCAGCACGCCGAGTTCGTCGATGCCGTCGACCAGTTCATGCTCATCCAGAACGTGCAGCACCGGCTGCGGCGTGCCGCCATTGCCGAACATTTCGTGCAGCGAAAGCACGGCGTCGTTGGCGGGATGGTAGGCGTAGTGGCAGGTCGGACGGAAGGTCACGTCGCCGTCCTTGTCGCGGACCGTGAAGTAGTCGGCGATCGAGATCGATTCATTGTGCGTGACGAGGAAGCCGTACTGCGGACCAGGGGTCGGGCACCAGGTGCGAACGCGCGTGTTGGCGCCCGGCTGTTCGAGGTAGATGGCGGCTTGGCAGCCCTTCTTGTGCTTCTTGGCGTTCTTCGGCATCCACTTTTCATGGGTGCCCCAGCCGAGTTCGGCCGGCTGCAGACCTTCGGAGATGAAGCCTTCGACGGACCAGGTGTTCCAGAAGACGTTGAACGGCTTCGGGTTCTTGGTGCGCTGGGTGTCGCGCTCGGCAATGTGGACACCCTTGACGCCAAGCTTCTTCATCAGCTTGGCCCAGGCTTCGCGGTCTTCCTGCGCGGGGGTCTCGATCTCGAGGCCGGTGTCTTTGGCAAGGTTGACGAGCGCCTGCTTGACGAACCAGGAGACCATGCCGGGGTTTGCGCCGCAGGTCGAAACGGCCGTTGCGCCGCCCGGGTTCTTTTCCTTCTCCTTGCGCAGGGTTTCGCGCAGCGCGTAGTTGGTGCGCTCGGAGTTCTTCATGTTCTTGTCGAAATAGAAGCCGAGCCAGGGTTCGACGACCGTGTCGATGTAGAGGGCGTCATGCTTGCGGCACAGCTTCATCAGGTCGACCGAGCCGGTATCGACCGACAGGTTGACGCAGAAGGCCTGGCCGCCGCCTTCCTTCAGGAGCGGCTTCAGCAGTTCCTTGTAGTTTTCCTTCGTGACATGCGACTTGATGTGGCGCACGCCATACTTTGCGAAGATTTCGGCATTGGCAGCGTCTTCACGCGGCTCGATGACGATCAGCCGGTTCCGGTCATACGAGAAATGGCGGTCGATCAGCGGCAGAGTGCCGCGACCGATCGAACCGAAACCGATCATGACGATCGGGCCGGTGATTTGGCCGTAAACCGGGTAATTGCTGTCTGACATTTTGCCTTCTCTCCTGAAATTTTTTCCGCCAGCCGGTGGCATAGCCCTATCCGGTTGCCCGCGAAATTGCAGGCCCTAGAGCACAGTTTTATGTCACAAGAAAGAGGCCGGGGGTCAAGGCCCCCTGAAAAGCGGCGTCCGGAAGCGTCCGTTTTATTCGCCGGCTATTCTTTTCAGTGCGTCGACCAGACCCGCGCGACGGCTGGCCAGCCCCTTGTAGGCGGCTTCCGGCAGGCTCAGACCTTCCAGTTCGCGCATGAAGCTCAAGGCCAGCGCCGGTGCGTCCGGCGCGCGCTCCAGAATGTCGAACGGGTCGGCGTGGATGCGGATGGAAAAGACCAGGGCGCCCGATCGCGGCAGGCGGCGCAGTGTCTGGCGCTCGATGCGGATGAAGGTGCGGTCGCGCTCGAAGGGTCTCGGCAGGGCCGCCTCGCTCTCGGCCTTGGTCTTTGGCGTGTGGAGCGCGCCCGTCTCGTTGATGCTCCAGTTGAAGCGCTCGACGATGCGGTCGGCGGGCAGGCGGTCGAACATGCGGTTGACGAGGTCGGCATTGCGCGTGCCGGCACCGAAGCCGGGCACGGGTTCGTGGATCTCGTCCATGGTGCGGCCGAATTTTTCCGGCAGCGACCAGGACGAGGGGAAGGCGATGAAGGCCGCCGTCAGCCGCCAGCCCTCCGGCGAGGGGCTCATGATGGCGAAGTCTTCCTGGACCAGCAGGCCGGCCGCGAGGATCGGCGGATCGGTGCCGAGATCGACCGTCTCTCCGGCCACGTGGATACGGTCGCCCTCGCGGCGATGTGTGCCGCCATGGTGGGCTTCGAGATGGCTTGCCAGCCAATCCAGAAGCTCGCGCTGGGCCGGCAAGCTGGCCTCCTCGACCAGCAGCACCGTCTCGCGACAAGTGGCGAGCAGGCGGCGCTTTTCGGCAAGGTAGGCGGAGAGTTCCGCGTCCGGCGTGAGCCATGCCTCTGGCTCGATCTGCCGCAGCCCTATGGTGAAGGCCTGCGAGCGTCCGTCATAGGGCGTGTGGGTGGGGCGATGGCGCGCGCCTTGCGCGGCGTCCTCCACCGCGTCAATCCACCAGTTCGGCGCGGATGAGGCCGCGCAGGGAATTGCCGACGTAGAGCGGCCGGCTCTTCAGCTTGGCGAGCGAGAGCACGCCGCTGCGGGCCTTGCGCTCGCGGATGAGGTCGGCACGCAACACGCCGGGCAGCAGGCCGCTGGTCAGGGGCGGGGTTACCAGCATGCCGTCGGTATCCTCGGCGAAGATGTTGGTGATCGTGCCTTCGCAGACCTCGTCGCGCTCGTTGAGCAGGATGACCTCGTCGGCCTCCTCCTTGGTGAATTCGGCGCGGGCGGCCTCGTAAAGATCACGGCGCGAGGTCTTGTGGCGGTAGAGCGCGTCTTCGGAGGGCATGCGGGTCTTGGCGACTTTCAGGCGCCAGACCGTCTCCTCGGCCAGCGGCTCGAAGGGCGTGGTCGAGATCTCCACCTTGCCGCGGAAGCTGGAGACCAGCCGCACGCGCAGCGGCGTCTCGCCGGAGACGGCCTCGGCAAGCTGCTTCTTCGGATCCTTTGGCTGGCGGAAGCCCAGCGCATCGGCCGAACGCGTCAGGCGTCGCAGATGCTGGTCGAGACGCACGAACCCGTCGCCCGGCTGCCAGCGCATCGTCTCGATCAGCGAGAAATCCATTGATCACCCACGGCAAACCGCGCCTTCAGCAGGCATTCCTCATACTCGTCCTCCGCCTTCGAATCGAAGACGATGCCGCCGCCGACATTGAAGACCGCGCGGCCGTGATTGAACAGGGAGATGGTGCGGATGGCAACGGAAAAACGCATCGGCCCGGCCGGATCGCACCAGCCGATGGCGCCGCAATAGACGTCGCGCGGGCCGGCCTCGAGGCCGTGCAGGATGCGCATGGCCCACATTTTCGGCGCGCCGGTGACGGAACCGCAGGGGAACAGCGCGGCCAGAATTTCCGGAAGACCGATCTCGCGTCTCAGCTTGGCGCGCACGTAGCTCACCATCTGGTGCACGGTCGGATAGGTCTCGATGGCGAAGAGCTTCGGGACGGAGAGCGTGCCGACCTGCGAAATGACGGAGACATCGTTGCGCAGGAGATCAACGATCATGCGGTTCTCGGCCTGCGTCTTTTCATCGCCCAGCATGGCGGCGATGATCGCCTCATCCTCCTGCGGGGAAGCGCCGCGTGGGGCGGTGCCCTTCATCGGCCGCGTTTCCAGCCAGCCGTCGGCATCGACGGAGAAGAACAGTTCCGGCGAACGCGACAGGATGACCGGGCCGCCGAGATCGATCAGCGCGCCGTAATGCACCGGCTGGCGCCCGACCAGCGACCAGAAGGCAGCGCGCGGGTCACCGCTCCATTCGGCTTCGATGGGCATGGTGAGGTTGGCCTGATAGCAATCGCCCTTGCGCAGATGCTGGTGCAGCCGCTCGAAGCGGTCGCGGTAGGTGTCGAGGTCCCAGGCCGCGCGGGCCTGTGTCAGGAAGGGTGCGTTGGGGATGTTCGAGGGGGCGGCTGCATGCGGATGATCGTCTTTGGCCGGCGCATCGAAGATGCCCATGGCGATCAGGGGTGTTTGCCGTTCGTCCTCGATCAGCGGGGAGAGCTTCTCCTCGAAGACGAAGCCGGCCTCGTAGGACATGTAACCCGCCACCCACTTGCCGGCCTGCCGCGCCGCTTCGATGCGGGCGAGCGCCGGGCGCACCGCAGCCGCCGTCCGGGCGATGACGAGATCGTCGGGATCGGCAAAGACAAGGCTCTTTCCCGCGCGGTCGTCGCGGAAAAGCGCGTAAGGGGCATGGTCACCCATCGAAATGTAACTCTGTTCAGGCTGCCTTATCTAGCGCTTCCAGCTCGTCGATGAGCCCTTCGATCATCGACAATCCCTTGGCCCAGAACGACGGATCGGTGGCGTCAAGGCCAAAGGGAGCCAGAAGCTCGGAATGGTGCTTGGTGCCGCCGGCCTTCAAGAGGTCGAAATACTTGTCCTGGAAGCCGCTCTCGGCCTTCTGGTAGACGGCGTAGAGCGAGTTCACGAGGCAGTCGCCGAAGGCATAGGCATAGACGTAGAAGGGCGAGTGGATGAAGTGGGGGATGTAGGCCCAGTAGGTCTCGTACCCCTCGGAAATGCGAATGGCCGGTCCGAGGCTTTCCTCCTGCACGGAGAGCCAGAGCTGACCGATATCGTCGGCCGTCAGTTCGCCCTCCCGGCGGGCCGTGTGTACCTTGCGCTCGAATTCATAGAAGGCGATCTGGCGCACGACCGTGTTGATCATGTCCTCCACCTTCTGGGCAAGCATGGCCTTGCGCTCGCGCTTGTCCGTGGTGCGGTCGAGAAGGGCGCGGAAGGTCAGCATCTCGCCGAAGACGGAGGCCGTTTCGGCGAGCGTCAATGGCGTGGAGGCCATCAGCGCGCCCTGCGCGCCGGCCAGAACCTGATGCACGCCATGGCCGAGTTCGTGGGCAAGCGTCATCACGTCGCGCGGCTTGCCCATATAGTTGAGCAGAACATAGGGGTGGGCGGAGGGCACGGTCGGGTGGGCGAAGGCGCCGGGCGCCTTGCCGGGGCGTACCGGCGCATCGATCCAGCCTTCCTCGAAGAACCGGCCCGCAATGGCGGCCATCTCGGGGGCGAAGCCGCTATAGGCGTCGAGCACGGTCTTCTTCGCCTCCGGCCAGGCGATCAGCGCGTTCGGCGTTTCCGGGAGCGGCGCGTTGCGGTCCCAGTAGTCCATTCTCTCCATGCCGAGCCAGCGGGCCTTCATCGCATAGTAGCGGTGCGAAAGGCGCGGATAGGCCTCGCGTACGGCCGCTGCCAGCGCATCGACCACTTCGCGCTCGACCCGGTTGGCAAGGTGCCGGCTGTCGGCAATGTCCTCGAAACCACGCCAGCGGTCGGAAATTTCCTTGTCCTTGGCGAGCGTGTTGGTGATCAGCGTGAAGGTGCGGATATTGTCGCGGAAGGTTTTGGCAAGCGCCTCGGCGGCCTTGCGGCGAGCCTCCGGGTCCGGATCCTGCAGCTGGTTCAGCGCCACTTCAAGGGGCAACTCCTCGCCGTCGATCGTGTAGCGCAGGGCCGCCATGGTCTCGTCGAACAGTCGGTTGAAGGCACCCGCGCCCGTCATCGATTTTTCGAGGAAGAGCTGCTCAATCCTGTCGTCCAACTGGAAGGGCTTGTCCTGGCGCAGGTCCAGCACCCAAGGCTTGTAGTGGGCGAGCAGCGCATCGGTACCGAAAGCGGCGTTGATCACAGCGTCATCGATGCGGTTCAACTCCAGTGAGAAGAAGACGAGGTGCGAACCGAGGTCCGTCAGCGTCGCCTGCACGTCGCCGTAGAGCTTGCCGTTTTTCGGGTCGCTCGTGTCGGAGAAATAGGTGAGGCCAGCATAGGAGGCGAGGCGGCCCATGCGCTCTTCGATGGCCTCGAAGGCGCGGATGGCGGCGCCGAGCCCCTCGTCGCCCGTCTTGGCCGCCGCGGCTTCGAGATGGCCCTTCCATCGGGCCTCGAAGGCAAGCGTCTCGTTTCGCACCGCTTTCAGGTCACTGGTGAATTCCGGTGACGTTGACGAGGGATAGAGGTCGGTCAGCTTCCAGACCGGAAGCTCGCCAAGGCTCTCGCTCGCTCTGGCTGCGCCGGCATCGGCGGGAATGGCGAGGCGGTCGAAATGGGCGGCTGGACGGTGCTGGACAGGCATGAGGCATCTCGCAGGGTTGGCGGCGGCAAGGCAGGCCCGGTCCCGAAAGAGGACCATGGCTTGTGGACAGGATATGGGCCGGAGGGAGCAAGCGCGCAACCGTTAAAATGCGAGCCTTTCTCCAAAGCCGATCTTCAGTCCTTTCTGGCAGCAATAGCGTCATGGAACGGCACATGACGTCCCGTTTCGCGCCATTTCGCGTGAGGAGAGCTTTGATGACCAGGATTCTCATTGTTGAGGACGATCCGATCCAGCGTCGCCTGCTGGTCAATATCGTCGAGCGGCTCGGCTATGAGGCGCTGCAGGCGGACAATGGTCTCCTGGGGCTGGACATGCTCTCGCGCAAGGGTGCGCCCGTTCGCGCGGTGTTGCTGGACCTGATGATGCCGGAGATGGATGGCCAGACCTTCCTCGAAACGGCGCGCCAGTATGGCTATACGGTGCCGATCATCGTGCAAACCGGGCAGGGCGGCATCGATACCGTCGTCAAGGCCATGCAGGCCGGCGCCTTCGATTTCGTGGTCAAGCCGCTGACGCCGGAGCGTGTCGCGGTGGCGATAAGCAATGCCCTGAAGCTGGAGGCCGAAGGCTCGACGCGCAAGAGCGCGGCGCGGCGCCCGCGCGGCCAGCATCTCTCCTTCGATGACATCGTGTCCGCGAGCCCGGCGATGCTGCGCGTGCTTGATCTTGGCCGTCGCGCCGCGCAGTCCAACATTCCGGTCGTGCTGGAAGGGGAGTCCGGCGTCGGCAAGGAAATGGTCGCCCGCGCCATTCAGACCGCCAGCGAACGCTCCAATCGCCCCTTCGTTACCGTCAATTGCGGTGCCATCCCGCACAATCTGGTCGAGAGCATCCTGTTTGGCCACGAGAAGGGCGCCTTCACCGGCGCCAGCGAGCGCCATGCGGGCAAGTTCGTGGAAGCCGATGGCGGGACACTGTTCCTCGACGAGATCGGCGATCTGCCGCTCGACGTGCAGGTCAAGCTGCTGCGCGCCGTGCAGCAGGGCGAAATCGAGACGGTGGGCGCCAGCCAGCCGCGCAAGGTGAATGTCAGGCTGATCTCGGCCACCAACAAGGACCTGATCGAAGAGGTGCGCGAAGGTCGCTTCCGCGAGGATCTTTATTACCGTCTGAACGTGTTCCCGATCTCGATTCCGGCCCTGCGCAAGCGCAAGGAAGACATTCCGGTTCTCGTGCGCGCCTTCGTGGAGCGGTTCAGCAACGAACAGCGCCTGACGACCACGCTCGGCATTTCGCGCGGCGCGATGGCGCTGCTGACGGCCTATGACTGGCCGGGCAATATCCGCCAGCTCGAAAACGTCATCTTCCGCGCCGTGGTGCTGGCGGAGGGGCCGGAACTGACGGTTCGCGATTTCCCGCAGATCGCCACGCAGATCCCCGGCTTCGTGGTCACGGAAATGGGCAGCCTCAATCTCGGAGAGGCCCCGCTTGCGCCGCCGGCGCCTGTCGAGATCACCCAGCGTCCCACCGTCTTCCCCGATTTCGGCCAGCCGGACCTGACGGCCCTGCGCTCCGCGGCGGCGGAAATGCGCTCGGCCAACGCGATCGTTACCCTCGATGACGGTGGCGACGTGCGCAAGCTCGCGGATGTGGAGGAGGAACTGATCCGCTTCGCCCTCAAATACTATCGCGGGCAGATGAGCCAGGTGGCGCGCAAGCTCGGCATCGGCCGCTCCACGCTCTACAGAAAACTGAAGGATTACGGAATCGATCCCGACAATCCGGTCGAGCAAGCCGCCTGATTCTGCGCTGGCGCCCTCTCCGGACCGTCGAGCGCCCCATCTGATGGACGGTTCGGCCGCGCCCGATCACGAAACAATCGATTTTTCCAAGGGTTGACTTGGCTTACCTCAATCCTGAGGTCGTTTAGACCTTGTTAGGCACCTGTTCACTATATTATAAGAATAGGTGACGACTGTTGCAAAAGTGCCATTGTGTCACCTTATTTCACGGTCAAAGGGGACAGGTCGGCGCGTTTGTCCTGCGGACGGGGATTGAGTTTGCCAAATTTAGTCGGATTGATGACGCCTGCGGGCCAGGCGCTGAAAAGCGCGTGCGGAGCATTGCTGGAGCGTGCTTCGCGTTTTGCCCTGGCGTTGGTGCTGGCCGCTTCGATGGTGTCGCCGGGTTTTGCCCCGCCGGTCGAGGCCGCCGGTCAGACCCGTACGCTGAAGCTCTATTTCGTGCATACGGGCGAAAAGGCCGCCATTACCTTCAAGCGCAATGGTCGCTACGATCGCAAGGGCCTGCAGCAGATCAACCGGTTCCTGCGCGACTGGCGTCGCAACGAGCCGACGAACATGGATCCGCGCCTCTTCGATCTTGTCTGGGAAGTGTACCAGGCAGCCGGCGCCAAGGACTACATCCACGTCGTTTCCGCCTATCGCTCTCCCGCCACCAACAACATGCTGCGCAGCCGCTCGCGCGGCGTCGCAAAGAAAAGCCAGCACATGCTTGGCAAGGCGATGGATTTCTACATTCCAGGCGTCAAGCTCGCCAAGTTGCGTGAACTCGGCATCCGCTTCCAGGTGGGCGGCGTCGGCTACTACCCGACCTCCGGCTCGCCCTTCGTGCATATGGATGTCGGCGGCGTGCGCGCCTGGCCGCGCATGACGCGCCAGGAACTCACGCGCGTCTTCCCCGATGGCAAGACCATGCACATTCCCTCCGACGGCAAGCCGCTGCCGGGCTACGCGCAGGCGGTGGCCGACTACAAGAAGCGCGTCGGAGCCAATGCCATCCAGGTGGCTGGCGGCGGCGCGACCGGCGAAGGCGACGTGCAGAAGAAGCGTCCCGGAAACCTCTTCGCCATGCTGTTTGGCGGCGGCGACGAGGATGAGGAACCCGATGCGATCGCGGCAGGCCCCGGTGCCGGCGGTGATGACGAGGAAGCACCCGCAGCCCGCGCCAAGCCCGCGCCGCAGACCGCCGTCGCGCGCAACGAGGCACTGCCCGGCATTACGGCGACCCAGCCGGCTGTCGAGCCGCAGACCGAGACCGCCGAAGCGCTGAATGCGCCCGTACCGCTCAACCGTCCGGCGTTCCGCCAGCAGCCTGTCGAAGAGCCCGGCGTTGCTGTCGCGCTTGTCAACGAACAGCAGGCCGCGAGCCAGGCCGCGATTGCCGCCGTCACAGCCGAGGCCGTGCCCCCGGCGGCAACCGCCGGCAGCGAATTTGCCGATCTGAACGAATACAAGGTGCCGGTGCCGCAGGCCCGCGCCATCCTCGCCGGCCAACTGGCTGCGGCGGCGGATGCGGAGACGGAAGATGGTTTGGAACTCGCCTCCGTGCCGGTGCCGAGCTTGCGTCCGGCGGACGAGACCCTGCTGCAGAGCGTCGCCGAAATGAATGTAGCGGTACCTGCGACCGCTGACCGGTCCACCGTTGCGGCCGCGACCGTGGCTGCCATGGCGCCGGTTGCCGGAACGAGCCCTGCCCAGCAGGCGATCCTTGCCCAGCAGGCCTCTGCCGCCGGTCCGCGCGAGCTGCCGAGCCAGGCCGAGACGCAGGTGGCGCTGGCCGCGCCGAGCTCGGTCATGGACCAGCAGCCGGCTGACCTTGCCGCCTTCGCTCCCGTCGGCGCGACGCCGGCCGCCAGCGGCGCCTTCGACAAGGCGCTCAACGTTGACGAGACGCAGCCGCAGAAGCGTGCCCGCCCGAAGAAGACCGATGCCGAGGCGGCAACGCGCAGCGCGAAGCGCACCGAGCCGAAGCTGACGGACAAGATCATTGCCGAGTGGGCCCTGTCGACGGGCCGCATGGCGACGCTCTCCAAGCCGGTCAAGGCACCGCGTTTTGTCAGCCGTTCGCTGCGGGCCGCCCCGACCACCGTCTATGCCGCCGGCTTTACCAGCGACGAACCGGTACGCGTCGATACGGGCCGCTTCAGCGGCACCGCCGTCAACTTCATGGAAGTGAAGCGTTTCGGCACAAACTGACGTCGATCGCGTTTGCGATCGTCACATCCTTCAAGGGCCGTCCCCCGGGGCGGCCCTTTTGTGTTTCGGGATGCGGAGAGACCCGCGCTATGTCTTGGTTGCCCTCTCGCATGCGCGCCTAGTGATGATCGTGCAGGCACTCGGCATGGTCGGCGAGCACTTCGATCACCCGGCATTCGCAGACCTGGCCATGGCGGCAGCCTTCGACCATGCTTTCGAGCTCGCTTTTCAGCGCCAGCAGGCTGGCAATGCGCTGGTTGACCTCCGCAAGGCGGGCCTTCGCGATGGCGTCGGCCGTATCGCAGGGCTGGTCCGGCCGGTCCTGCAGCGCCAGCAGGGTGCGGATCGCCTCCACCTCGAAGCCGAGCGCGCGGGCATGGCGGATGAAGGCGAGGCGGCGAAGCTCGCTTGCGCTGAAGACACGGCGGTTGCCGGCATCGCGCGCCGGCGCCGGCAAGAGGCCGATCTCCTCGTAGTAGCGGATCGTTGGTATCTTCACACCGCTCTCGCGGGCGGCATCCTTGATCGACAGCGGCTTCATGGACGGTCCTTTCGCAGAGCCGAGATGCTCCAGTCACTGGAGGATGGCGCTTCCGTGCGCCGTTTTCAAGCCTCTCGCCCTGCCTCGCATTTTCTCAGCCCGGCCGGAAATAACCTCTTGCTCCTCTAGCGGCTGGAGGATGTAGGCCGGAAGAAAGAATGAAAGGAGCCGTGTGATGGGCAAGGAAACGGGACGCCAGCGCTATCAGGTCGAGGGCATGGATTGCGGCAGTTGCGCGAGCAAGATCGCGATGGCGGTCGGCCGGCTGCCGGGCATCTCTGACGTATCGGTATCGGCGACCACGGGCAGCATGAGCCTTGCCTTCGAAAATGCCGCGCAACTGCCGGCGGTGGAAACGGCCGTGCGCAAGCTCGGCTACGGCGTTGCTTCGCGGGATGGAGGGCATCCCGCACCGGTCGCGCACGAGCCGGCTGCCTGCGATCACGATCATAACGGCCACGACCACCACCACGATCAGCCGGATGTTGCGACGGCAGGTGCCGCGCCCCACGGCCTGCACGGTCACGATCATAGGCCATCGGACGGGCCCTGGTGGGCGTCGCGCAAGGCGCAACTGACGCTTTTGAGCGGCGCGGCGCTGGTGCTGGCCTATGGTCTTGGCCATCTTGTCCCGGCGGCCTCGACCTACGCCTTCGTGGCGGCCATGCTGGTGGGGCTGGTGCCCATCGCGCGGCGGGCGCTGGCGGCCGCGCGGGCCGGCATTCCCTTCACCATCGAGACGCTGATGACGATTGCGGCTGTCGGCGCCGTCATCATCGATGCGGGGGAAGAAGCGGCGGCGGTCGTCTTTCTCTTTCTGGTCGGAGAACTCCTGGAAGGCATTGCGACCGGCCGGGCGCGGGCCAGCATCCAGGCACTTGGCAAGTTGGTGCCGAAGACGGCACGGCTTGTCGAGGGTGAGTCGACCCGGGAGGTGCCGGCCGAAACGCTGATCCTTGACGCCGTTATCCTCATCCGTCCCGGCGATCGCGTCCCGGCCGATGGCCTGATCATTTCCGGCGAAAGCGCTATCGACGAGGCGCCGGTCACAGGCGAAAGCGTGCCGGTGCGCAAGGCGGTGGGCGATGCCGTCTTTGCCGGGACGATCAATGGCGAAGCCGTGCTGACGGTGCGCGTCACCGCGACGGCAGCTGACAATACGATTGCCCGCGTCGTGCGGCTGGTGGAGGAGGCGCAGGAGGCCAAGAGCCCGACGGAACGCTTCATCGACCGCTTTTCCCGCTTTTATACGCCCGTCGTGCTGGCGGCCGGGGCGCTGGTGGCCGTGCTGCCGCCGCTTCTCACGGGGGCCGACTGGTCGGCATGGATCTACAAGGGTCTGGCGGTGCTCTTGATCGGCTGCCCCTGCGCCCTCGTCATCTCCACGCCCGCCGCCATCGCGGCTTCCCTCTCGGCCGGCGCGCGGCGCGGCCTGTTGATGAAGGGCGGGGCTGTGCTGGAGGGCATGGGCCGGTTGAGCGCGGTCGCCCTCGACAAGACGGGGACCTTGACGCAAGGGCGGCCCGCGGTGACCGACATCATTGCCCGCGGCCGTACGGAAGCGGATGTGCTGGCGCTCGCCGCCGCGCTGGAAACCGGCTCCAGCCATCCGCTGGCGCTGGCGATCCTCGCGCGCGCCGGCGCCGATGGTGTGATGGTCCCGCCTGCCATCAATGCCCGCGCCATCGGCGGCAAGGGCGTCAGCGCCACGGTGAAGGGCGAAGAGGTCTTCCTCGGCGCCCCGCAGGCCGCTTCAGAGCGCGTGACGCTTCCGGCCGATCTCGCCCAGCACATCCAGACGCTCAACGACGCCGGCAAGACCGTGTCGGTCCTGCTGGTTGGCGGTTCCGTCGCCGGCACGCTGGCAATGCGCGACGAGCCGCGCGCCGATGCAGTGGAAGGGTTGCGGGCGCTGAAGGCGCTCGGCATCCGCACGGTGATGCTGACCGGCGACAACCGCCGCACGGCAAAGGCGATCGGCACTCTTCTCGGCATGGACGATGTGCGCGCCGAACTGCTGCCGGAGGACAAGCAGCGCATCGTGCGGGAACTGAAGGCAGAAGGCCTGGTGGTTGGCAAGGTCGGCGATGGCATCAATGACGCTCCGGCCCTTGCCGCCGCCGATATCGGCATCGCCATGGGCGGTGGTACCGACGTCGCCCTCGAAACCGCCGACGCCGCCATCCTCCACGCCCGCGTCACCGACATCGCCCGCATGGTCACCCTCTCCCGCCGCACCATGGGCAACATTCAGCAGAACATCACCATCGCGCTCGGGCTGAAGGCGGTGTTCCTCGTGACCACGGTGATGGGCATCACCGGTCTCTGGCCGGCGATCCTCGCGGATACGGGCGCGACGGTGCTGGTGACGACGAATGCGCTGAGGTTGTTGCGGTGAGGGGCATGTGAACCACTGTACGTCTTGTCGTGTGGGTGGCTGCCTGTTGCGGCAATGGACTGTTGAGGGTTCGCCTGGCTGGGGAGTTGCTTGGTCCATCAAGCTTGGCAGGGGCTTTACTACCACACGACCGGCGTTGCCTTGACCCGCCGGTCGCTCTGCCTTATCTTTAGGTCAACGGCGTAGATCGACTGAGGTCCATGGGGACTAATAGCGCCGTTGCCATCAGCTTATGCTGATCACTTGCTTATGGCTGTGGGTCTTCGGGCTTGGCTGCGTCGAGGATATCAATGGGGGATCGGAAACGGTTCCACATTTCCTTTTAAAAGTAGGGTAATCCATTCCTTGTCATGTGTGCGACCATGCCGAAAGGGCATGACCGCAACGTTCGGACCATGTTGGTTCGCACATAGGCACTTTCCACATGCATGTCGAGAAAGTGGAGGTCCGGCGCTTCCGGCTGCTGTGCGGAATTCTTTACCCTGAAGAAAGCGCAGTATCGCTGTTGATCACCGCCTTCGGGAGGCAGATGAATCGCGAACGATGTCCAGTTATGGTCGTGGGTGAGTGACACTCTTGATGTCGGCTTCGCGAAAAGGGCCGCCATCATGGCCGTGAGTTTCTTGGTGTGGGCGTATCTCTCCGGGCAGTAAACCCTCAGCTTGGGAGCGGGCCCGATAATGTGGTCGTGTGATGCCAACGTCTCGCCAGTCTTGAGTTCCCTGGAATAGCAGTGATTGGAATAGCGTAGCCAGACTCTGTGGGTCTGGCTGTCGGACGCTGTCAGTCAGGTAAAGTCTGCACTTGTCTGACGAAGATGGCTCACGTCAATCAGACTGCCGTGATGGTAGAAGTTTTCGTGCTGCATTCGCCAGTAGCGCCTGAAGAAAGATGGATGCTTATCCTCTCACCTTAGGCAATTTTCTCGCGGAATGCGTGCAATTTCGGCATGGTCTATAGTCGTCACCCATAATAAAAGGGCGCCCGTGGCGCCCTCCCGTCATTCCATGCCCAGCGCGGCCATGTAGGTCTGCAGGATCGTCTCCTCCTCGATGCGCTCGTTGGCGTCCTTCTTGCGCAGGCGGATGATGGTCTTCATGGCCTTGGTGTCGTAACCGCGGCCCTTGGCTTCGCCGAAGACGTCCTTGATGTCGTCGGAGATCGAGGCCTTTTCTTCTTCCAGGCGCTCGATGCGCTCGATGAACTGGCGCAGTTCGGCGGCGGCCACGTTTTCGACTGCTGCGGTTTCTTCCATTGATCGCTCCTGTCCGCGTCTTCTTGTCCGGGCCCGTCATCTGCCGCTTTGGCGCCCGCCGGTCAAGGGAGAAGGGCGCGCTTTGGCGAGGCTGCACGTCCCAAAGCGGGCTCGTCGCTTGAAAGCATGGCTGAATTTCGGCTGCGCGCGCCTGTGGGCGGGGTGTGCAGAACGGGTGCGATCACTCCTGCGGGCGATTGCGCTCGAAGGCCTGCTTCTGGTCGTCGGTCGCCTCGCGCTGGTTGAGGGCGCGCCATTCCTCATAGGGCATGCCGTAGACGTGCAGGCGGGCGGCGTCCTTGTCGATGGGGTGGCCGGCTTCCGTGGCCGCATCGCGGTACCAGTTGGCGAGGCAGTTGCGGCAGAAGCCGGCAAGGTTCATCAGCTCGATATTCTGCACGTCCGGCCGTGCCGCAAGGTGGGACAGCAGGCGGCGGAAGGCGGCGGCTTCGGCATTGCGGATGTCGTCGGGGCTCATGGCCATGCTTGCGGTTCTGATGTCTGGGATCGTCTCGGTCTTCGGGTCGGTCATCGCGGTTCTCCGTCAGGCGGGCCTCTCATAGGGGCCGGTGCGGGATGGGTGCTGCTGATAGATATGGCACTCCGGGCGTTCGTTCAGGGCCTGAAGCACCGGGGCAAGGCGGGCTTCCCAGGCGGCGACGCCGTCCTCGTCGGCAATCAGGTCCTGCCGGACTTCGATGAGCGCATGGGCAAGGCCAGGTACCATGCAGTGGCGGTAGAGCGTATCCCCGCGCAGCGCCCCGTCATAGGGCTCGTTGTCGCCGACCATCACGTCACCCGGTGCGGCGAGCGCCTCGATCAGGGGCGCGACGGCGCGGGCATCCGTGTCCCAGAGCACGCTGACATGCCAAGGGCGGGCAACACCCTTCCAGTGCGGCGTGAAGGAATGGAGCGAAATGACGAGCGGCGCCGTGCCCGACGCCGCCGCAACCTCTGCAATCATGACGGCGACGGCGTGGTGATAGGGGCGGTGGAAACGCTCGAGCCGTCGCTCGCGCTCGCCGGCCGGCAGCGGGTGGTTGCCGGGAATGATGGCGCCGTCGGAGATTCGCATGATGAGAGTCGGATCGTCCTCGCCGCGATTGGGGTCGATCAGGAGGCGCGAGAAACGCGAGAGCACGGCCGGAACGCCGAGTCGGGCGGCCAGACGCCGGGTCAGCGGCTCGACGCCGATGTCGTAGGCGATGTGGCGGGCGAAAGCCTCCCGGGGCAGGCCGAGACTGTCATAGTCTTTCGGTACATGATTCGTGGCGTGATCGGCCAGAATCAATAGGCCACGCGCTTTATCGCCCTCGATTGCCTCATAGGCCGCCGTGTCGTTAACCATTCCCTTCGATCCTGCTGTCATCTGTGCCATGATGCTGACGCGGTCTGATCGCATGCGTCAGGTCAGACCGCAAGACTGGGCGGGAAACGAGGGCGGCGCGACTGGTTTCCTGTCATATAAATCGATTAGATTTCACGTTGACATTCGGGGCGGCGCGTCGCAAAACGTCCTGGGCAAATCGGAGCGGAGCCCCCTTGAAAGCCGTGACTATCAAGACGTCCTTCACGATGCGCATGCGCGGCCTGTCCTTCGGCTGCATGATTCTTTCGGTTTTTGCGCTGGCCGCCCCGCTCTTTGCCGCCAGCCCGGCGCGGGCCGATTTCAGGGTTTGCAACGGCACGCAGAACCTCGTCGGTGTGGCGATCGGCTATCGCGCCAAGGAAGGCTGGGTGACGGAAGGCTGGTGGCAGGTACCGGCGACGACCTGCGCGACCCTCATCGAGGGCGAGCTGCAGTCGCGCTACTACTACCTCTATGCGGAGGATGCCGCGCGCGGCGGGCGCTGGACCGGCGACGTGCAGATGTGCGTGGCAGAAAACGAGTTCAAGATCACCGGGGTCCAGGACTGCTTTGCCCGCGGCTTCCAGCGCATGGGCTTCAAGGAATATGACACGGGGCGGCAGGGCAGCTGGATGGTTCAGCTCTCCGATACCCCCGGCAGCACGCAGGAAAGCAACTGATGAGACGCAACAGGAAAGCCAAGATCCTCGCCACGCTCGGGCCCGCCTCCAGCGAGGAAGCCATGATCCAGAAGCTGCATGAGGCGGGTGCGGATCTCTTCCGCATCAATATGAGCCATGCCAGCCATGATCTCATGCGCACGCTGATCCAGCGCATTCGCGCCGTCGAGGCCCGCTGTGGCCGTCCGATCGGCATTCTCGCCGACCTGCAGGGTCCCAAGCTGCGCGTCGGCAAGTTTGCCGAGGGCAAGGTGGAGCTGAAACCCGGCCAGACCTTCACGCTCGACAGCAACGAAGCGCTCGGCGACGCCACCCGCGTTTTCCTGCCGCATCCGGAAATTCTCCAGGCGGTGAAGGCTGGTCACCGCCTGCTGATCGATGACGGCAAGCTGCACCTCAGGGCCGAAGAGGCCGATGGCAAGAGCATCGTCTGCACCGTCGTCTCCGGCACCAAGATCTCCGATCGCAAGGGCGTCAGCCTTCCCGATACGCTGCTGCCCGTCGGTGCGCTGACGGAGAAGGACCGCGCCGACCTCGACGCCGTTCTCGAAACCGACCAGGTGGACTGGGTGGCACTCTCCTTCATCCAGCGCCCGGAAGACCTTTCGGAAGTGCGCAAGGTGGCGCGCGGTCGCGTCGGCCTGATGTCGAAGATCGAAAAGCCCCAGGCCATCGAGCGTATCGACGAGATCATCGAACTCTCGGACGCACTGATGGTGGCGCGCGGTGACCTTGGCGTGGAAATGCCGCTGGAAGCGGTTCCAGGCCTGCAGAAGCAGCTGATCCGCGCCTGCCGCCGTGCCGGCAAGCCCGTGGTCGTCGCGACCCAGATGCTCGAATCGATGATCTCGGCGCCCGTTCCGACCCGCGCCGAAGTTTCCGACGTCGCGACCGCCGTTTTCGAAGGCGCCGATGCCGTGATGCTCTCTGCCGAATCGGCTTCCGGCGAATATCCGGTCGAGGCTGTCTCCACCATGGCGTCGATCGCCGAGAAGGTGGAACGCGACCCGCACTATCCGGGCATCATCTACGCCCAGCGCACGCCGCCGGAAGCCACTGGTGCGGACGCCATCTCGCTTGCGGCCCACCAGATCGCCGAGACGCTGAAGCTGTCGGCCATCGTCTGCTACACGGCGTCGGGCAATACGGGCCTTCGCACCGCGCGTGAGCGTCCGCAGGTGCCGATCATTGCGCTGTCGCCGGTCATCCAGACGGCGCGCCGCCTGTCGGTGGTCTGGGGCACGCATTGCGTGGTCACGGAGGATGCCTCGGACCTCGACGACATGGTCAACCGCGCCTGCCGCATCGTCTCCACCGAGGGTTTCGGCCAGCCGGGCGACCGCATCATCATCTCCGCTGGCGTGCCGCTGCGCACGCCCGGCGCGACGAACATGCTGCGCATCGCCTATATCGGCTCGGACGGCATCAGCGGCGTCTGAGGCGCTTCAGCATCATTGTCCAATCGAGGCCGTCGCGGTCTCATCGGCAAGGCGGGCTCCGGCCCGCCTTGCCAGCATCTGGAGGTCGCGATCCTTGCCCGCCACCTTCTCGATGGCGGCGACCGCCACGTCGGTTGCCATGTAATCCGGCTTGTGGCCGAGATGGGCAATCCACACCAGTTCCGAACCCTTGATGTCGCGGGCGAGACCGCGCGAATGGATGTCGGCGAGAACCACGTCGTCGCTGTCACCGGTGATGATGACGGTCGGCGCTGTGATCGCGGGATATTGCGGGGCAACGCGGGTGACATAATCCAGCAGATTGGCGATGTCGGTCGCATTGTTGCGGAAGGTATCGGGTCGCAGCACCAGTTGCGGGGCGGTCTTGGCGACGTAATCGGCCGGCGGCGTGTTGGGAGAAAAGACCGCGCTGGAAATCGTGTCGAGCAGCGCCAGGCCGGCCGGCGTTGCGATCGCATTGGTAAAGAGCCAGCCGATCACGGGGGTGCTGGCGACCTGATAATACCAGGTGATGCCGCCTGGCCAGGGATGGGTAGCGGGTGAGAGGAAGACGAGGCCTTCCACCCGCTCCGGATGGCGCAGCGCGAAACTGGCGACGACGGCGCCGGCAAAGGAGTGGCCGACGATGATCGCCTTCTCGATACCGCGCTTTTCCATCAGCCGCGCGATGGCATCGGCCTGTCCGTCCGGCCGGGCATTTTCCGGCCCGCCGCGCTCGGAAAAGCCGTGGCCGGGACGGTCGACGAAGAGCATCTCGGCGCGGCCCTCGAGCGCCGGGCGGAAGGGCGTCATCTGGTCCAGCATGTTGCCGCTGGCGCCGTGGATGAAGACGATCGGCGGCAGGTCGGCAGCGGGGCCGGCAGGCACCAGCACGCTGTTCATGTTGAAGCCGCCGACGTCGATGCGCTGACCGGGATCAGGGGCCGATGCGGTCAGCTGGCGCGCCTCCCACTGGCTGAAGAGAATGGCGGTACCGACGGCAAGCGCGATGACGAAAAGGGTAATGGCGAGGATCTTGAGCATGGGGTCTCTACGCGGGAGGTCACCATTTGGACCTTTCGCAAGCCGCAGCGATGCATGCAAGCTGTTCGTGGAAACGGCGCTTCGAATAGCATCGCTTCAGGTGCGACTGCCGGCCAGTTTCTCCTCGAGGTCGCCGACCTGCTTCTGTGCGTTGCGTTCGGAGGGATAGACGGCGAGGAACTGTTCCCAGGCCTTCAGCGCCAGTTCGTCCTTGCCGGCGTCGGAAAGGATTGCGGCCATGCCGGCGAGAGCGCCGAAGTGGCGCGGCTCAAGGGCGAGAACGCGGTTGATGTCGGACATGGACTTGCGGAAATTGCCCATCTGATAATGCAGCGTGGCGCGGCGGTTCCAGCCCTCCACATAGTCTGGGTCAAGGATCACGACCTGATCGAACAGGTCAAGGGCGGCGCCGTTGCGCTTTTCCGACACGGCCTTCTCGGCCCATTGCATAAGCAGATTGATCGAGGCGCTGCCCGAATCGGCCCACTCCATACGAATGCGGTTGGCGATCGCGGTGGCCTTGGTGTCGTCGCGCGCGCGCTTCAACTCGGCGAACAGCCCGTCAAGCTTCTCCTTGGGCGAGGTCAGCGCGGCGACCGCAGGTGTCTCCCCAGCCGTCTGGGCGAGAAGAGGGGTGGCCGTGAGGGCCAGAGAAAAAGCGAGAATCGACAAAAAGCTTCGGCGCATGGTCGGTAGGGTACCGCGCCATGCGCCGAAGGCAATTCACAAAATCTTTTCGGACGGCGATTTCAATGAACCGCCAGACGCAACCTCAGCCCTGGCGGGCCTTGAAGCGCGGGTTTTCCTTGTTGATGATGTAGATGCGACCCTTGCGGCGGACCAGGCGGTTCGCGCGGTGGCGGGTCTTCAGCGACTTCAGCGAATTCTTGATCTTCATTGGTCTGGTCCGCGTATTCGTGGGGCCTAACGTCGTCTGCGACGCGGGGCCTTCATGTCTGACATTCAAAAGCGCACCTCACGCACGCTTCCAGGTTGGGCAGGCTGATAACCCGGCGGTTTTCGTGTGTCAACCATGTGAACCGGCTTTTCGGCTAAAACCCCCTGTGTTGCAACAGGTTCAGCGCTGCCCGGATGTGCTCGCCGTGAGCCACGTGACGTGGCCCATCTTGCGGCCGGGGCGGGCTTCGGCCTTGCCGTAGAGGTGGACGAGCGCGTCCGGGCGGGAAAGCCAGATCGGCACATCGTCGATTTCGTCGCCGATGAGGTTCTGCATCACGCAGTCCGAATGGCGCGCCCCGTTGCCGAGCGGCAGCCCGGCGACGGCGCGGATGTGCTGTTCGAACTGCGAGACCACGCAGGCCGCTTCCGTCCAGTGACCGGAATTGTGGACGCGCGGGGCAATCTCGTTGACGATCGGCTCGCCGCTGGCCAGCACGAAGAACTCGACGCCGATGACGCCGACATAGTCGAGGGCAGCGAGAATCGCCGCCGCGGCCGCCTTGGCCTTGTCGGCGGTGTCGGGGCCAAGCGTTGCGGGCAGGGTCGAGCGGTAGAGAATGCCGTTGCGGTGTTCGTTCTCGGCCGGATCGTAGGCGACGATCGCGCCATCAACCGAGCGGGCCGCGATGATCGAGATCTCGCGTTCGAAGGGCACGAAGCTCTCGAGAATGAGAGGCACGCTGCCGAGGCTCGTAAAGGCGCCGGTGGCGCTGTCGGCTGCGGAGCGAAAGACCTTCTGCCCCTTGCCGTCATAGCCGAGCCGGCGGGTCTTCAGGACGCCCTGTCCGCCGAAGGCCGCAAGGGCGGCTTCGAGGCCGGCCTGATCGTCCACTTCGCGGAAGTCGGCGGTGGCGATGCCGCAGTCGTTGATGAAGCGCTTTTCGGTGACGCGGTCCTGCGCGACCGCCAGCGCCTTTGCCGGCGGATAGACGGGGCGGGTCGCGGCCAGCCGTTCGGCGGCGCTGACGGGCACGTTCTCGAATTCATAGGTGACGATGTCGCATTCGGCGGCCAGCCGATCGAGAGCGGCCGGATCGTCATAGGCGGCGGTGATCTGCGCATTGGCGACCTGGGCGGCGGGGCAATCGGCCTGCGGCTCCAGAATGATCGTCCTGAAATTCAGCCGGGCGGCCGCAATGGCGAGCATGCGGCCCAGCTGGCCGCCGCCGATGATCCCGATGGTCTTCATGTGGTCAATCCTGATATCTCAGCCGTCTACCGGAAATTCGGCCACGCTGTCGGTCTGCGCGCTGCGCCAGTCGTCGAGACGCTCGGCAAGATCCTCGTCCGTCAGTGCGAGGACCGCGGCGGCCAGCAGCGCGGCATTGACGGCCCCGGCCTTGCCGATGGCGAGCGTGCCGACGGGAATGCCGGCGGGCATCTGCACGATGGACAGAAGGCTGTCCTGGCCCGAGAGCGCTTTCGACTGAACGGGAACGCCGAAGACCGGCAGCGGCGTCATGGAGGCGCACATGCCGGGCAGGTGGGCTGCGCCGCCGGCGCCTGCGATCACCACCTTGAAGCCCTCGGTCTTGGCGCCCTTGGCAAAGGCCACGAGGCGGTCTGGCGTGCGATGTGCCGAAACGATGCGCGCCTCATATTCGATGTCGAGGGCTTCCAGCGTGTCGGCTGCATTCTTCATGGTTTCCCAGTCGGACTGGCTTCCCATAATGATGGCGACGGGCGGCGTGAGGCGGTCTTGCACGATGGGCAGCTCCTCGTCAGGCGATGATGTCGGGGATGATCTGGTCCTCGATCTTGATGATCTTGTCCTTCAGAATCAGCTTCTTCTTCTTCATGCGCTGGATGCGCAAGGCGTCACAGCCGACCTGGATCATCGCATTGATGGCCGCATCGTAATCTTCGTGCTCCTGGCGAAGACGAGCGGCTGTCAGTCTGAGTTCGGCCTGATCCTGATCCGGCATGCGTATTCCCCGTCATACAACCGGTGGCGGTTGGCCCGCCATCCGACGTCCATTCATGAGCCGCTCTAACATGAAGGCGTGGTAACGGGAAGTTATCCGTTGCCACGAAATCGCCTTCGACAAATGAAAAATAGCGTGGCACTCTTTCAGTGCCATAAACCGGAACATCCGGCCTTTGAAAATTGCCGGATGCAAAACAAAGGAAGGGATTGCTCATGACCATTGAGGCTCATCTTGCAACGCTTGAACGGAAGCACGGCGCTCTGGAGAGGGAACTGAACGAGGCCCTCGCCCATCCGTCTTCCAGCGACCGCGACATCGCGACCCTCAAGCGGCGGAAGCTGCGCATCAAGGACGAGATCGAGAAGATCCGTAGCTCGGTCCACTGATCGACGCCTGACCTCAAAGGGATGAGGAGGCCGCCCGAAAGGGAACGCATGAGACCTGATCGGCCAGTCGCCGGTCATCAAAGCAAAGCGTTTCCGGTGAAGATGGCGGCCGGACCCCAAAAACCGGGATTGCGTAACAGAGTTTGGCCTTGTCCCCGAGCGCCGGTGCCTTTTGGTACCGGCGTTTGCGTTTACAGGGATTGGCGAGGGGCGACCCTACCAGAATTGGTCCAGCCACAGGGTCAGCGGCTTGAAGCCGTCCTTGTTGATCGCATAGATCCGGCGCGTGCCCTCGGCGGTGACCGAGACCAGATTGCAGTCGAGCAGGGTCTTGAGGTGCTGCGATACGGCCGGACGGCTGATGGGCAAGCCATCGGCAAGCTCATTCACCGTTCGAGGCGAACGGCGAAGCTCTTCCAGAAGATGGCGGCGATTGGGATCGGCAATGGCGTCAAATTGAGTGGGAGCGGACATGGGGTGACGCGAGGTCATCTCCTTGTAATTTCGTTATCAGAAATATTTTACGGTACAATGGAACTTTCGTTTATGCTAAAAGAGCTTCTTCGCGGACGTTCGTCAAGTGCCCGAAATAAGGGTCATCGCAAGAAAGCCGTCCATGAGCAGTTTCAACCCGGCGATGAAGGCCATGATGTACATGAACGGATAAAAGATACTTGGCTTCATGCGCTTGACGATAAGGGAGCCCGTGAAGGTTGCGAGGGCGGCAAGCGGGAAGAGTGTGACGGACGTGGTGAGGTTGGTGGTGTTGAGCTGGCCGAGCGCCGCATAGGGTAAGATTTTCACGACATTCAGGATCGCGAAGAAGCGGACAATGGCTCCGGTATAGGCGCGCGGCGGCAGGCGCAGTGGTAGGCCGTAAATCTGAAAGAACGGCCCGCCGGAATGGGCGACGAAGCTGCCATAGCCGGCGCCGAGACCGAGCAGGGCGGCCAGTGGCCAGCTGTGACCACGTGCCTTCGCCTGCACCCCTTGCCGGGCCCGCCAGAGGGTGAAGGCGTAGCGCAGCACGAAACCGACGGTGATGGCGCCGATGATGAGCCGCAGCGCATCGCGCGGCACCTGTGCGGCGGTTATCCAGCCGATGGCGATGCCGACAAGCGCGCCCGGTAGCATCATCAGCAGCGTGCGCCGGTCATTGTCGCGGCGCCAGGCCCAGAGCGACACGCCATCCATAACGATGAGGATCGGCAGGAGGAGCGCTGCGGCCTCGACCGGCGAGGTGACGAGGGAGAGGATGGGAACGCCCATCAGGGCCAGCGCCTCGCCCATGCCGCCTTTCGCCATTCCCACAAACAGCACCGCGATGGCGGCGACGAGGTAGAAGGTGAGGTCGTTCGACATGGGCGGTGTTGATCCTTGGCTGCGCTCGGTCTATCGCTTTTCCCGCCCGGTGGCGAGCGGCGTGCTTGCTGGCCCGGGAATAGATTGCCCGAAGGAAGGGCGCGAGCGGCGTGTGGTTGTTTTCCCGCCGGTCGCAACGGCATAGGCCAGAGCAGGACGGAAAGACATGGCTTCAGACACGCGGTGCCGGCTGGTGCTGATCGCTCCTGGCGGAGAGAGCGCGGCGGAGCGCGCGCAGCGCGTGGCGGATGCGTTGCGCGGTGGTGACGTCGCCTCGGTGATCATTCCGCGGCTCGGGTTGAATGACAGCGATTTCCAGGCCCACGCCGAGGCCATCGTTCCCGTGGTGCAGGCGGCCGGTGCCGCGGCGCTGGTGGAGGGCGACAGCCGGATCGCGGGGCGGGCCCGCGCCGACGGGCTGCATCTGGCCGAGCGCGCCGAGGTGCTGGCCGAAGCGGTCGAAAAGCACGCGCCGAAGCTGATCGTCGGTGGCGGCAATGCCCAGACCCGGCATGATGCGCTGGAAATCGGCGATGCCCAGCCGGACTACGTGTTCTTCGGCAGGCTCGACGGCGACATAAAGCCGGAGGCGCATTCCAAGAACCTCGCGCTCGCTGAATGGTGGGCGGCGATGATCGAAATTCCCTGCATTGTCATGGGCGGTACCTCGATCGAGAGCGCGCTGGCGGTGGCCGAGAGCGGGGCGGAATTCGTGGCGCTGCGCGAGGCGGTGTTCGGCGAGCCGGGGCGGGCCGCGAGCGTCGTTGCGGAGGTTAATGCCTTGCTTGACGAAAAAGCGCCACGGTTTGAAGATTAGTCGGGACATGTCGAACCGCCACGTCCGTCATTTGCGACTGCTGTCCCTGATGATTCTGTCTGCCGTCCTGGCGGGCGCAGCAGGCGTTGCACGTGCCGAAGATCCGCTGCAGGAGTTCCAGCCCGTTGAAAAGCGCGGCCGTATCACCCCCTTCAACGGCGCGGCGCCGCTTGAGACGGGCAAGGCGGGCAGCGGCGATTCCGGGCAATTGCCGGCCGGCGAACTCCAGCCGATGGCGAAGGGTGAGACGGGCGCGCCGGTGGATGGTGCGGCCCCGTCCGAAGGCGTCACGGTCTTCGAACGCATGGGCGCGGAACTTCCGCCTCTGCCGGCGGAAAAACCCTTTGAGGGCAAGCCGGACGATGCCTACGGCGCCTTCCAGCGCGGCTATTACCTGACGGCCATGGGCCTTGCCCTGCCACGGGCGCAACTCGGCGACCGGGCAGCGCAGACTTTGGTCGCGGAAATCCTCGATTCCGGTCTCGGCGTGAAGCGGGACCCGAAGGCCGCGGCCTTTTGGTACGAGCAGGCCGCCAATGCCGGCGATCCCTCCGCCATGTTCAAGTTTGCGGTGTTGCTGATGGAGGGACGCGTCGTGCCGCGCGATCCCAAGCGTGCTGACGAACTGATGAAGAAGGCGGCCGATCTCGGCAATGCTTCTGCGCAGTTCAACCATGCCCAGACCCTGACGGCCGACATGCCCGGCGAAAAGGGCCTGAAGGCGGCGCTGCCCTATTATCGCAAGGCGGCCGAGCAAGGCATTGCGGATGCGCAATATGCGCTCTCGCAGATCCTCATCAATGTCGACGGCATTCCCGAAGACGAGAGGGCCACGGCGCGTGACTGGCTCGCTCGGGCAGCCATGGCCGGCTACGACACTGCGGAGCTTGATCTGGCGCTCTGGATGATCGACGGCATTGCCGGCGAGCGCAATCTGGAGGCGGGGTTCCGCTGGATGCGCCGGGCCGCCGAGGGCGGGAATGTGGTGGCGCAGAACAAGCTTTCGCATCTCTACATCAATGCCATCGGCACCCGTCAGGATCCGGTCGAGGCGGCGAAGTGGTATGTGCTCTCGCGCCGCGCCGGCCTGCAGGATCCCCAGCTCGAAGATTTCTATCTCGGCGTCAGCGACGAGGTGCAGAAAAAGGCGCTGATGGCGGCGAACCGGTTCCGGCGCAGCTGACTGTCTTTGTCGATCCTTGCGCGTTCACCTTCTTGGCCGAAAGAGGCACCTGAAAGGACGTGCGCGCCCGGGTAGCGCGCGTCCGGACTTGAATTGCCGCAGATTTTGTGGTCTGAAGCGCCACTTCCGAAAATCCTCGTCGGCAGGGATGCACGCTCCATGGCCTGCGCAAGCCTATGATCGGGTGATTTCGGTCCGGATGGCGGCGCCATAGTGCCCGGCATCGGTTTTCCGGCGCAGCGACCCTCTCGCCCCGCGCCGGCGATTTTTGAAGCTGCCGTCGTCTTTTGTTCGCGGGTCCGATGCCGGACCCCGGCCATTTTCCTGCGGCAGCCAAGTCAGGATGATCCCGGCGCCACGGCCGGAGGCACGAACAAGGAAAGATGAAATGGCACGCTCAGCCCTTCTCAACGTCATGGTCCAGGCCGCCTTCAAGGCAGGCAAGTCGCTCGCGCGCGATTTCGGCGAGGTCCAGGCGCTGCAGGTTTCCATGAAGGGCCCCGGCGACTATGTCGCCACCGCCGAACGCAAGGCGGAGAAGATCATCCGCGAAGAACTTCTGAAGGCCCGCCCGACCTACGGCCTCGAAGGCGGCAAGGGCGAGGATATACAGGGCACCGACGGCTCGCACCGGTGGCTCGTCAATCCGCTCGACGGCACCACCAACTTCCTGCACGGCATTCCCTACATCGCCACCTCGATCGCGCTCGAGCGCCAGGGCGAGATCGTCGGTGCCGTCATCTTCAATCCGGCCACGGATGATCTTTACACCGCGGAAAAAGGCGGCGGCGCCTTCCTCAATGATCGCCGTATCCGCGTCGCCGCCCGCAAGGCGCTGTCGGATGCCGTCATCGGCGTGCACACGCCCCATCTCGGCCGCGGCCACCACGGCAATTTCCTGATCGAGCTTCGCCACGTCATGGGCGAAGTGGCCGGCGTGCGCTCCTTCGGCGCGGCCTCGCTCGACCTTGCCAGCGTTGCCGCCGGCCGGTTCGACGGCTTCTGGGAGCGGCAGATCACGGCGGGCGACATGGCGGCCGGCCTCTTGCTGGTGCGCGAGGCCGGCGGTCTTTCGATGGACATGGATGGCGGTGCCCGCCCGATCGACACCGGCTCCGTCATCGCCGGCAACGAGGCTATCGTGAAGGCGCTGCGGGACGTTCTGCACCGTCCGCTGCCGACCCGGTAATCCGGGAAAGAGAGGGGGGTGAGGGCGTCCGATGGCTGTCCTCACGGCCTCATCCGACCTCCCAGCGCCCTCTCCCATGCGGGCAGGACGCGTTCGGGGCGACGCGCACGCTCCGTGCATCTTCCGGTGCAAGCACCTTTTGCGGCCACGCTTTTCCCTTCAATTCGACGCGAAGTTGATCTAGTGTCCCGGCAGTTCCGGGACGGGGCGCACGGTGCTTTGCGGCATTGTCTTCGTGCTGGTGCGGGGAAGGGGCTTTGCCCCTTCGCGCCATTCTGCCGGAATGGCGGGCAGCATGCCGGTGCGCAGTGGAGACGATGGGCCTATGGCAAGAATGCGGGTTGCGGCGGCGGACAGCGCAGAAACGGTTCCGTCAGATATCCACAAACTGTCCAGTCCCATGCCGTTTTTCTGGACGATGGTGATCTTCCTGATCATCGTCGGCTTCGTGGCGGCCATCCTGTTTCGTCAGGCGCAGACAGCGTTTCTCAGCAATCCCGGGCTCAATGGCCTCATTCTCGGCGTGCTGCTGATCGGCGTGCTGCTGGTCTTCAGCCATGTCCTCAATCTGCGCCCCGAAGTGCGCTGGTTCAATTCCTTTCGCGCGGCCGGAAGCGCCGACAAGGTGGGCCGTGATCCGGTGCTGCTGGCGCCGATGCGAGCGTTGATCGGCCGGCGCCATGCCATGGCGATCTCCACCGCCGCGCTGCGTTCCATTCTCGATTCGATCGCGACCCGCCTCGACGAATCGCGCGATACGTCCCGCTATCTCATCGGCCTTCTCGTCTTCCTCGGCCTGCTCGGCACCTTCTGGGGTCTGCTTGGCACCATCGGCTCGATCAACACGGTCATTCAGTCCCTCGATATCGGCTCGGGCAGCACGGAGGATGTGCTTGCGGCCCTGAAGACCGGCCTTTCCGCACCGCTGACGGGCATGGGCACAGCTTTCTCCACTTCGCTCTTCGGTCTTTCCAGCTCGCTGGTTCTCGGCTTTCTCGATCTGCAGGCCGGTCGCGCGCAGAGCCGCTTTTATACCGAGCTGGAAAACTGGCTCTCCTCGGTGACGGATGTCGGCTCGGACCATGCGCCGGCCATCGATACGACCCGCCTGCCGCCGCATGAATCGCTGGAGCGGCTCACCGACCAGTTGACGCGCATGAACCAGGATGGGGCCACCAACATGCGCACCACGGCCGCCATGGCGAGCCTTGCCGAGGGCATTCAGGGGCTGGTGAAGAACATGCGCAGCGAACAGCAGATGCTGCGCGACTGGATCGAGGCGCAGCAGGAGGAATCCCGCGCCATGCGCAAGACGCTCGACAAGCTGGCGGCCCGCATCGGCGAGCCGGAAACCGGCCGCCGTCGCGGCGACGATCCGAAGAAGGATTGAGCCGATGGCGCTCTCACGCCGGGGCCGACGCGAACGCGGGGTCGATTACTGGCCGGGCTTCGTCGATGCTCTGTCGACTCTCCTCCTGTCCATCATGTTCCTCCTGTCGGTCTTCGTCATGGCGCAGTTTCTGCTGGGCCGGGAGATCAATGACAAGGACGAGGTGCTGACGCGGCTCAACAGCCAGATCAACGAACTGACCCAGCTTCTCGCCCTCGAAAAGAGCGGTCGGCAGGATATTGAGGATACGCTGGCCAATCTGCAGGCGTCCCTCACCACCTCAGAGACGGAACGGTCGCGGCTGCAGGCGCTGCTTGACCAGGGGGCCGGCAGCAACTCCGCCGCCGAGAAGCGGATCGGCGACCTGACGGGCCAGCTCGATACGGAAAAGCAGGCTTCGGCACGGGCCATGAGCCAGATCGAGCTGCTCAACCAGCAGATCGCGGCCCTGCGCAGCCAGATCGCGGCCGTCGAAAGCGCCTTGCAGGCGTCCGAAGCCAAGGACGATGCCTCGCAGGCGAAAATCGCCGATCTCGGCCGCCGCCTGAATGTGGCGCTGGCCCAGCGCGTGCAGGAGCTCAATCGTTACCGCTCCGACTTCTTCGGCCGACTCAGGGAAATCCTGTCGGATCGCGAGAATATCCGCATCGTCGGCGATCGCTTCGTCTTCCAGTCCGAAGTCCTGTTTCCCTCCGGCGGCAACGAACTGAACCCGGCTGGCCAGGTCGAGATGGAAAAGCTCGCCACCGCCATCCTCGATCTTGCCAAGGAAATTCCGTCCGAAATCAATTGGGTGCTGCGCGTCGATGGCCACACGGACAACGTGCCGCTGTCGGGAACCGGCAAATATGCCGATAACTGGGAGCTGTCGTCGGCGCGCGCGACATCGGTCGTGAAGTTCCTCATCTCGAAGGGCGTTCCGGCCGACCGGCTTGTCGCCGCCGGATTTGGCGAGTTCCAGCCGATCGCGCCCGGCGATACGCCGGAGGCGCGGGCACAGAACCGCCGCATCGAGCTGAAGCTGACGGAAAAATAACGGATCCGCCATCACGGGCGGAGCCGGCGGGAGGGCTTTTAGCCATGATGTGTGACGTGCTTGTCATTGGCGCCGGGCTGGCCGGTCTCGTGACCGCGACCGTCGCGGCCGAACGTGGACGCAAGGTCATCGTGGTCGATCAGGAAGGCGAGCAATCGCTGGGCGGGCAGGCCCACTGGTCGCTCGGCGGGCTCTTCCTCGTGAATTCGCCCGAGCAGCGGCGCATGGGCATCCGTGACAGCCATGAACTCGCCTATCAGGACTGGATGGGAACGGCGGGCTTCGACCGCGAGGAGGATTACTGGCCGCGCCTTTGGGCCGAGGCCTATCTCGACTTTGCCACGAACGAGAAGCGGGCCTGGCTGAACGGCATGGGCGTCGGCTTCTTTCCCGTCGTCGGCTGGGCCGAGCGGGGCGGCGGGCTGGCCCATGGCCATGGCAATTCCGTGCCGCGTTTCCATCTGGCCTGGGGCGCCGGGCCGGCCGTCGTCGAGCCCTTCATCCGCCGTGCCCGCGAGGCGGAAAGCCGTGGACAGATCCGTTTTCGCTTCCGCCACCGGGTGGATGAACTCCTGACCTTCGATCGCACCGTGCTCGGGGTGCGCGGGGCGGTGCTGCGGCAGGACGCGGCGCCGCGCGGGGTGCGCAGCAATCGCGACATCGAGGGCGATTTCGAAATCACGGCAGGCGCCATCGTCGTCGCCTCCGGCGGCATCGGCGGCAATCACGAGGCGGTGCGCCGTCACTGGCCCACGGCGCGGCTCGGGCCCGCGCCGCGCCGCATGGTCAGCGGCGTTCCCCACCATGTTGACGGGCGCATGGTGGAGATCGCTTCGCGGGCGCGTGGCTCGCTGATCAATGCCGATCGCATGTGGCACTATTCGGAAGGCTTGCGGAACCACGATCCGATCTGGCCGAACCACGGGATCCGCATCCTGCCGGGTCCTTCATCCTTCTGGTGCGATGCGGACGGAAACCGCTTCGACGCGCCCGCCATGCCGGGTTTCGATTCGCTGGCGACCCTGCGCGAAATCTGCCGTCGCGGCCACGACCACAGCTGGTTCATCCTGACGCGCGACATCATCAAGAAGGAATTTGCGCTTTCCGGCTCGGAGCAGAACCCGGACCTGACCGGCAAGAATATTGGCCTTCTCTTGAAACGTCTCGGTCGGGGACTGCCCGGACCGGTTCAGGCCTTCCTCGACAAGGGCGAGGATTTCGTCGTGCGCGAGCGGCTGGAAGACCTCGTGGTCGGCATGAATGCGCTGACGGGGGAGGCGAGGATCGACCTGCGCCGCCTGCGCGGTCAGATCGAGGCGCGCGACCGGGAGATCGCCAACCGCTTCTCCAAGGATGCGCAGGTCACGGCCATCCATGGCGCGCGCGGCTATCTTGGCGACCGGCTGATGCGTACCGCCCGTCCGCACCGGATCCTCGATCCAAAGGCGGGTCCCCTCATTGCCGTGCGTCTCAACATTCTCACGCGAAAGACGCTCGGTGGGCTCCAGACGGATCTGACGGGCCGTGTGCTGGAACTCTCGGGCGAGCCAGTGCCGGGACTTTACGCGGTCGGAGAGGCCGCCGGCTTTGGCGGTGGCGGCATGCATGGTTACGCGGCGCTCGAGGGCACCTTCCTCGGCGGCTGCCTGTTTTCCGGCCGCGTCGTCGGCCGTTCGGTATAAACGGGCCTCACTGCGCGGCGGGAATTTCCCGGAGGTCCGCCTGATGGTCGAATTGCAGGCGGGCGAGCTTGGCATAGAGGCCGCCCTGCCGCGACAGGGAGGCATGGGTGCCTTCCTCGACGATCCGTCCATTGTCCATGACGAGGATCCGGTCGGCCTTCAGCACCGTTGCGAGCCGGTGGGCGATGACGAGGGTGGTGCGCTGGCGGATGAGGCCATCCAGCGCGCGCTGCACCAGCACTTCGCTTTCGGCATCGAGGGCCGACGTGGCCTCATCGAGCAGCAGCACGGGTGCGTCCTTCAGGATGGCGCGGGCAATGGCAATGCGCTGGCGCTGGCCGCCGGACAGCGTCACGCCGCGTTCGCCGACGGAGGTGTCGTAACCCTCCGGAAGGCGGGCGATGAACTCTTCGGCCTGGGCAGCGCGTGCGGCGGCTTCCACCTCGGCATCGCTGGCGCCGGGGCGGCCGAAGGCAATGTTGTCGCGGATGCTGGCGGCAAAGATCGTCACGTCCTGCGGTACGATGGCAATGCGGCGGCGCAGCGCCTCGGGGTCGGTCTCGCGAATATCGAGCCCGTCGATCGTGATGACGCCGGATGTGGGATCGTAAAAGCGCATCAGCAGCGCAAAGAGCGTGCTCTTGCCCGCGCCGGAGGGACCGACGATGGCCACGGTTTCCCCCGGGCGAACGGCAAAGCTCATGCCTTTGAGGCTCGGCGCATCCGGCCGGCTCGGATAGTGGAAGGTGACGGCGTCGAAGGCGAGCGCGCCGGTGGCCGGTTCAGGCAGGGTGGCGGGGCTGGCGGGCGCGGCGATGGCCGGCTCCTCGCGCAGGAGTTCGCCAAGACGCTCGGAGGCGCCGGCCGCCTGGGCGAGTTCCCCCCAGACTTCCGAGAGCGCGCCGAGACCGCCGGCGGCAAAAACGGAATAGAGCAGGAACTGGCCGAGATTGCCGGCCGTCATGGTGCCGGCCAGCACGTCATGCGCGCCGAACCAGAGCACCGCCACGACGCTGCCGAAGATCATGGTGATGGCGAAGGCCGTCAGCACGGCGCGGGCGCTGATGGCGTCGCGGGCCGCGGCAAAGGATTGTTCGACGGCGCCGCCGTACCGGGCGCGGGCTGCGGCTTCGGCGTTGAAAGCCTGCACGGTGCGGGCGGCGGCAATCGCTTCGCCCGCATAGGCGGAGGCCGATGCCAGCGTATCCTGCGCGGCGCGGGAGCGGCGGCGCACGGAGCGGCCGAAGCCGACCAGCGGGAAGACGATGAGCGGGATCGCCACCAGCACGAGGCTCGACAGTTTCGGGCTCGTATAGACCATCATGGCGATGGCGCCGAGACAGAGGATGAGATTGCGCAGGGCGAGCGAGGCGGTGGCGCCGACGGCCGATTTCAGCTGCGTGGTATCCGCCGTCAGCCGCGAGACGATCTCTCCGGACTGGTTCATGTCGAAGAAGCCGGGGGAAAGGCGCGTGACGTGGTCGAAGACATCGCGCCGGAGGTCAGCCACGATGCGCTCGCCAAGCGTGATAACGAAGAAGTAACGCGCCGCGCTCGCCAGTGCCAGAACGATGGCCAGAACCATCAGCATGGCGAAATAGGTGTTGATGAAGCCTGAGTCGGACTGGGAGAAGCCGTGGTCGATCATGCGGCGCACGGCCATGGGCAGCGTCAGCGTGGTGATCGCGGCGAGCGTCAGCGACACGAGTGCGCCGATGGCCAGCAGGCGGTAGCGGCCGATATAGGGCAGCAGGTTGGCGAGCGGTCGGATCGACCGCTGGCCGCTCGGTCTTGCTTCTCTTTCGGCCACGGCAATCCTCGGCGTCTCAGCCGCAAAGAGCCCTGAAACTCTTGATACGCGGCACTTGTTATCCCACAGACCATCATGTATAGGCACGGCATCAAATTGGGAAGCCGTCGCCGATGGCGGTCTGCGGCTTCATTACGTGTTTGGCCCGTCCGTCGCAATGGCTTGCGACAATTGGCCCCCAGAGCTGCAGGAAGAGTGCGATGAAGGCGAATATCCATCCCGACTACCACATGATCAAGGTCGTCATGACCGATGGCACCGAATACCAGACCCGCTCGACCTGGGGTTCTGAAGGCGCCACCATGAACCTCGAAATCGACCCGACCTCGCATCCGGCCTGGACCGGTGGCAACCAGCAGATGCTGGACCGCGGCGGTCGCGTTTCCAAGTTCAACAAGCGCTTCGGCGGCCTCGGCCTCTGATCCGCCTGCGACTGCAAGACCTTTCGAAAAGCCCGGCCTTCGCGCCGGGCTTTTTGTTTGCTGCCGACCCGAACCGCCCTGGCGGCCGCCCCATACGAAAAAGCCGCCGGATCGTTGGATCCCGGCGGCTCTCGTCAGAGCGATGCGGTGCGTGCTCAGCTACGGCTGAAGGCCGTCTGGAGCAGGTTGAGTTGCGCCTTCACGGCGTTCTCGTTGTCGGCGACGATCTCCGCCTCCTCATTGGGGCGGTAGATCTCGCGGTCGAGAATGGCAACGCGGTTTTGCAGACGGAGGGAGCGTTCGATGAGATCGCGAAACGCCTCCGGTAGGTCGGCCCAGCCGGGCGCATTGCGATCGACATTGAAGCTGTCGAGGCGAACCTTGTTTTTTTCCGACAGCACCTGGTCGCGGCTCATTTCGCCATTGTTCACGGCACGCTGCAGAAGCAGCCAGGAGGCCATCTGCATCAGACGCGTGGTGAGACGCATCGATTCTGCTGCGTAAAGCACGGAAGCCATGCGCGGAAGCACCTTCGAGGCGGCACGGCCCGGGCCGTCCAGATAGCTCGCGGTTTCCTCCACCAGACCCATGCCCTCTGCATAGAGTGCACGGAACTGCGCGGACGATGCCACGTGCCCGGCAAAGCTCACGGTGTTCAATCCTCGTTCCGACATGCTTTGACTTCCTCGGTTATCACGCATCACTCACCAAACCTAACGGACGAAAGCCTTAAAGGTTTCCGTCTCGCTTGTGGGTGGAGAATGATCACTTAACGGATTTCACGCAAGGACATTCTTAATAGAAGGTTAATCTCCACAATTCCCTTACCTGAAGGCGAAATGATGGCACAGGCCACACGCTTGCGTGAACAAAAAAAGAGCCGCGAAAAGCGGCTCTCAAGGTAAAACAGGGAGAAAAATCAGACCACTCGCCAGAAGGTGAAATTGTCTGAACCCGGTAAAGACCGGATGTTCACAACTATCGGTGATGACGCTTAATATTTGGTAAACAAAGCGTCATGCCCGTGCTGTTTCGGGAAAGCTTCTTAATGTTAACGGCTGACTGATTCGCTTTTCCTGCGTCGCCGATCCTTGGTTCAGCGCAGACTCAGCGAAACAGGCCTTCGGCGGCAGAGCGGGAGGCGCGCTTTTTCGCCATCTCGGCCTCCAGCCGCTCGATCTCCGCTTTCAGCAGGCCGATGCGCTCTTGAAGTTCGTCGGCGGATATGAGCGAGAGGTCGGCGCCGATCTCGTGACCGGGACGTTTCGGTTTGGTCGCTTCCTCGTCAAAAAGACCCATGGCTTCTCTCCCTTCCTGTCGTCGTGTCGTGTTCTCAGGATCGGTTCGGATCGTTGGACGGCGTCGTGCCCGCGGCCGGATCGTCGGGCGCGTCGGTGCTGACATGCGCCGGCAACTCGTCGGGCATGGCAGCCGGCGCCTGCGATGCGGGCGGCGCGCCCATCTCGCCTGCGGCGGCCTTGTCGCTTGGTCCGCTCGGTTCGGCCATCGCCTGGGCATCGTGCTCCTCGCTGAAGGGCGCAGCGCGAGGCGAGAGTTGCAGGCTTTCCGGCGTCGTCATCATGCCGGGGTTGACGGCGGAATAGGCGTCGCGTTCTGCGGCCGGGATCGGCGCGCGGCGACGGCTGCGGAAGATGGCATAGGCGGCCACGACGAGATGGGAGGCGGCGGTGATCATGAAGAGGCCGTAGGGTCCGGCCGCCGTCATCACCGGGCCGCCGATGGTGGGGCCGATAATCGTGCCGATGCCGTAGAGCAGCAGCAGGCCGCCGGAAACCTTCACAAAGTCCTCGGGCTCGGCGAAGTCGTTGGCGTGGGAGACGGCGATCGGATAGAGCGCGTTCGCCATGGCGCCGTAGATGGCGATGAGCGTCAGGAGCAGCGTGACGTTCGCGGGCTCGACGAGGAAGATCAGCAGGCCGGCGACGGCTCCAATGGCCGCAAGTGCGGAGAGCACATAGCGCCGGTCCGTCATGTCGGAGAGGCGGCCGGCCGGAAACTGCATGGCGGCGCCGGCGAAGATGGTCACGCTCATCATCAGCGCGACGGTGCTGTCCGACAGGCCGGCCTGGCGACCGAAGACGGCGCCGAGCGTACCGAAGGCGCCGTTGGCGATGCCGACCATGAGGATGCCGAGGAAGGAGACCGGCGAATTGCGGTAGAGGGCGCGAAGGTCGAGCTTCACCTGTTTCAGCGGCTGCGGCGACTGGGCGTTCGACAAGAGCGTCGGCATCATGGCGAGGCAGTAGAGAATGCCGCAGATCATGAAGAAGGTGGCGGCGCTGGTATCGCCGAAGGGGATCATCATCTGTCCACCGACGACGCCGAAGAGGGTGATGGCGATGTAGAGGGAGAAGATCGCGCCGCGGCTTTCATTGGTGGCGCGCTCGTTCAGCCAGCTCTCGATGATCATTGAGGTGCCGGCGGTGGAGAAGCCCGTGACGGCACGCAGCACGACCCACCAGACAGGATCGACGAGCAGGCCGGTCAACAGCGCGATGATCGCGATCAGCGAGGTGAAGCCGGAAAAGGCCCTGACATGGCCGATGCGCTTGACGAGGGTCGGCGCCAGCAGGCAGCCCGCCACGAAGCCGGTGGCCCAGGATGTGCCGAGCAGGCCGAGCAGCGTGGTGGAATAGCCTTCCGTCGTGCCGCGAACCGGCAGCAACAGTCCGTGCAGGCCGTTGCCGAGAAAGAGGAAGAGGGTGCCGAGCAGAAGCGCGGCGACGGGCAACAGGTTGTTTTTCATATCTGGTCCGCCTCGTTTCCGGATGGGGCAAGGGTTACCTAGCGCATCTTCGCCGTGAGCGGAATCCACTTTGCGTCGCTGGCGGTCAAGTCGAGGGAAAGCCGTGGCATTGACGCCATGGCGTCTTCGCGCGGCCCCTATCTCAAGGCCACCGGCAGGGCTATGACAGTAGGATCAACCTTTGCGAAATGCGATTCGACCATGCACAAAGTCATGCCGCTCCTGCTGCTTCTGGTGATGGCACTGCATCTCGTGCGGCCGATCGGCCTGCCCGGTCTGAAGCGGCGCAGCGATTTCTGGAAGATTGCCGTTGCCGCCATCGTTGCGATGATGCTGACGGTGCTGATCCGGCCGTAGCCCGGAACGGTCACCACCCGCAGCAGTGCCTAAACGGTGATGAAACCCTCCATGACGGCAACGCTGCTGCCGGCAATGGTGATGGCGCCAACCTTTCCATCCCGCTTGTCGGCTGTCACGTGGATGATGCTTTCCCGGCCCATTTCCACACCCTGGCGGATGGTGATCTCCAGCGTCGCATCCGGGCGCGGGTCGAGGCTGGCGAGAAGGGCGCCGAGCGCGCCGGAGGCGCTGCCCGTGGCGGGATCTTCCGGAATATTGTCGAGCGGGGCGAACATGCGGGCGCGGATCGACAGGGACGCGCTGGCCGGCTTCTCCTCGCGCACATAGAGAAAGACGGGGAAATGATCGGTATCCTCGGAATAGGCGGCCTGTGCCGAACGGGAGGCGGCCGTATCCGGCACGGCGGCGGCCAGCGAGTCGAGGCTCTCCAGTTCAGCCACAGCGAATTTGAGGCCGACCGAAGCGAAGACCGGGGCGTGGTTCACGGTGCGGATCGCGGCCGGGTCCAGACCGGCGGCCGCCGCGAACGTATCGACGGCAATCGCGCTGCCGAGCGTCAGCGGCTGCGGCGCTGTGATGCGCGTACCGATGAGCGCGCCATCGTCCCGCTTGAGGATCTCAACGACGACGAGGCCGGCGCGTTCCTCGAAGCGCAGCGTATCGGGGAGGGTTCCGGTCTCGGCCGCGATGCGCTCGGCGACGACCTGTGCCGTGCCGACATTGGGATGGCCGGCAAAGTCGATTTCCATGGTCGGCGTGAAGATCCGCACCTCGGCCGTATTGGCAGGGTCTTTCGGAGGCAGGATGAAGGTCGTTTCGGAATAGCCGAACTCTGCGGCGATTGCCTGCATCGTCGCGGTGTCGAGCCCGCTCGCATCGGTGATGACCGCCAGCGGATTGCCGCCGAAGCGGGTGGTGGTAAAGACATCAAGGGTCACGAAGGGGATCTTGGGCACGGGCGGCTCCTTTCATTGCAAGGGCCTTTTGTAGTGCCGTGATCGGGCCCGCCGGAACGGGAAAACTTGTCAGTATGACAAGAATGGCCGCGCTTTGGGCAAGGCATCCCCGAGGCTCGTGTATAGCCCGGGGATGATGCAGGTCGGTCGACGGGACTTGCTTCTCTGGCGAGATCCGGCGCCCTCAGGCCGAGAGCTTGGCCATCACTTCATCGGAGACTTCGAAGTTCGAATAGACGTTCTGCACGTCGTCATCGTCCTCGAGCGTGTCGATGAGCTTCATCAGCGACTGCGCCTTTTCCTCGTCGACGGGAACGGTGTTCTGCGCCTTCCAGATGATCTTGACGGTCTCGGCTTCGCCGAGCGTCGCTTCGAGCGCCTTGGAGACTTCGCCAAGGGCTTCGAAACCGCAGATGATCGTGTGGCCATCCTCGTCGGTCGTCACGTCGTCGGCGCCGGCCTCGATGGCGGCTTCCATGACGGTGTCGGCGTCGCCGGCCGACAGCTTGTAGACGATTTCACCGACGTGATCGAAGGAGAAGGAGACCGAGCCGGTTTCGCCGAGCGCGCCGCCGGCCTTGGAGAAGGTCGAGCGCACGGAGGAGGCGGTGCGGTTGCGGTTGTCGGTCAGCGCTTCCACGATGACGGCGACGCCGCCCGGGCCGTAGCCCTCGTAGCGCACTTCGTCATAGCTCTCGCCGTCCGCGCCCGACGCCTTCTTGATGGCGCGGTCGATATTGTCCTTCGGCATGGACTGGGCCTTGGCGTTCTGGATCGCCAGACGCAGGCGCGCATTCATGGCGGGGTCCGGAAGACCCGCCTTGGCAGCGACGGTGATTTCGCGCGCCAGCTTGGAAAACATTTTCGAGCGCACCGCGTCCTGACGGCCCTTGCGGTGCATGATGTTCTTGAACTGTGAATGACCGGCCATGACGCCCTCTGCTATGCCTGCCCTGTGTGGAGTGTGGCGGGCCTTATAGGACCCTTGCCGCCATTCGTCCAGCCGATGCCCGCTTTTTCAGCGCTTTGCGGCCCGGTAAGGCATGGAAGACGGCTCACTGTGCTTCGATGCGCCTGCGCGACAGGAACATGCCATGGCCATCGTGCCGCTCGCAGGAAAGCCCGGTCCGCTCCGATGTGCAGCGGAAGGGGCCGGCCGTCCACGTCTCTCCATACTGCAGCACGAAACCGCCGCAGCACCCTTGATCGGAGACATTGCGGGACAGGACGCCCGGTCCGCGCGCCGACAGCGTGGCCCGGATATAACGTGGCTGGACGATGTCGCAGGAAAGCTCCGGACCGCCATCGGCCGGCATATAGACGCGGCTGCCGCCGGCCGGCGTATAGACGCAGCCAATATTGCCGGTGGGCGTCTGGAAGGCCTCGGGATCGGGCAGCGGCCTTGCCGTTCGCGTCACCTGTCCGGCGCCGGTATCGTTTGCCGCGCCATTGCCGGCGGGTGTCTTCGTCTCGCCCTCAGGCGCCGTGCCCATCCCGTCGGCCGTCGGCTGGCGTGGGGCGGGCGTACTCGCAGCCTCGGCCACACCGGCAAACATGCCAAGAACGATCAGGCCCATCGCCAGCCGCCGCACAGTCATCGTCATGCCGTCATCCCTCGGGCGCTGCGCGGCCAAGTGCCGCTCACACGCCCTTCAGGATATAAATCAGCGGCTTCTCTGGCAAGGTTCGCAGGGACACCGTGATGGTGGCGCTGTCGGCGAAGCGGTGATCGAAGCCAGAGCCGAACATGTCGAGGAACCGGTCGATCGGCGGTCCGCGCCGATGCATCGGCAAAATGAGCGCCGAGCGCAGCCGGGTCACCACACGGCTCATGCTGTCAGCGCCCATGGTCAGGCCGCCATCGACCGGCACCATGACGACGTCAAGACGGCCGATCGCGGCATAGTGGCTGTCGGTCAGTTCGTGATGCAGATGGCCGAGATGGCCGATGCACAGGCCCGCAACTTCGAAAATGAAGATCGAATTGCCATTCGCCTCCATCGCGCCGTAACCCGAGCGAATGTCGGTGGGCACATTGCGCACATAGGTGTCGCCCACCATCAGATGGTGCTCCGCCGCCTTGCCCGCCTCGCCCCAGCCGTGCAGCACATGCCGGATCGCCGGATCCGGTGTCAGCGTGTAGTGGCTGGAATGCGCCTTGTTCATGGTGGCGACGGTGGGGGCCGCCGCCGGGCGATGGTAGCCGTTGAAGTCGGTGGCGATGGAGATGCCGCCCGGCGTTTCGATGAGAAAGGTGGAGTGGCCGATATAGCTGATCGTTACCGCCTCGTTGGCGCGCGCCTGGGCCGGGATCACCGGCCATTGTCCTGGCGCCAGCGTAGCGAAGATCACGCCCGGCACCGTCCCGGCAATTGCCTGGCACTGGCTGACGGGGCGGCTTTCCGTGCGCGCCTGCGCGAAGGCGCGGTCGGTGGACAGAAGATGCAGGAAAACGATCGCGAGAAAAACATAGCCGAGATAGCGGATCATCACGGTTCTCTCCTATCCGACCGGCAAAGAACCGGTGAACCAGCCACCCATCATCAGTGCCCGAAGGATCAGCGAGAAGCAGGCCGCCGTAAAGCGGCAAGCCGGCCGGCATCGCTCATAAATGCGTGAAGAGGTCTCAAACGCGTGACGCTCCGGACGGTGAAGGGAACAAGCCGCCGCCAGACGCGTTCGCTTGTCAAACCCGCCCCGTACCCAAGCCATTCGGCAGACAACTAAGGGAGAAACCCGTGAGCAATCTCAGCAAGGCCCGCGAAAACCCGCGTCAGCAGCTTTTCGACCAGATCCACAGCATCCATGCCGGCATGCTCGGCGTCGAAGGCTCCGGCCTCCACATGCAGCCTATGGCGCCGTTCCTCGACGAACAGACGGCCACCGTGTGGTTCTACACCAAGACCAGCGCCGAGATTGTCAGCGCCATCGGCTCGGGTGGCCACGCGCATTTCTGCGTCGTCGGCAAGGACCACGATTACCATGCCTGCGTCGCCGGCCGCATCACCGTCACGAAGGATCCGGCGCGGATCGACCAGTTCTGGAACTCGGTCGTCGAGGCCTGGTTCGACGGCGGCAAGAACGACCCGGAGCTGACGATGCTGGCCCTGCGCATGGAAGATGCCGAGATCTGGGCCTCCACAGGCTCGTCGCTGAAGTTCGGCTGGGAAATCGCCAAGGCCAATCTTACCGACAGCGAGCCCGATGTCGGCGTGAAGACCCATGTCGTCTTCAACGACTCGCAGCGCGGCGCCGCGGCTCTCGATCCCCTTCGCCCTCAGATGATTTGATTACCCATGAATGGCGTGAAAGCGGCTGGGTCACCCCGGCCGCTTTTCGCGTGTCAGGCCCAGAAGTCGGGGATTGTCTCGGACAGACGCGGGCCGAGGCGCAGCGGCGCGATCTTTTCGGCAAGGCCCGTGCGGTCGGAAATCTCGACACCGAGGCCGCAGATGGTGGCGGCGCCGCTCGCCGCCTCGAATCTGCCCTTCGGCATCTTGGAAATGAACCGGTTCAGCGGCTCTTCCTTGTCCATGCCGAGCGAGGAATCATAGTCGCCGCACATGCCCGCATCCGACATGTAGGCGGTACCCCCGTTCAGGATCTGGTGATCGGCGGTCGGCACATGGGTGTGGGTGCCGACGACGAGGCTGGCACGCCCATCGACGAAATGGCCGAAGCACTGCTTCTCGCTGGTCGCCTCCGCATGAAAGTCGAAGACGATGGCATCGGCCTGTTCTCCGAGCGGGCAGGCGGCAAGGATGGCTTCGCCCGCCTTGAAGGGATCGTCGAGTTCGGGATGCATGAAGACCCGGCCCATGATGTTGGCGACCAGAACACGCGCGCCGTTGCGGGCGATGTAGAGGTTTGAGCCGCGCCCAGGCGTGCCGGGCGGATAGTTGGCGGGCCTGAGGAACTGGTCATGCCGGCCGGCGAAGGTGACGGTCTCCTTCTGGTCCCAGACATGGTTGCCAGTCGTCACGACATCGGCGCCGGCATTGATGGTTTCGAGGAAGATGTCCTCGGTGATGCCGAAGCCGCCGGCCGCATTCTCGCCGTTGACGATGACGAAGTCGAGCTTCAGATCGGCGATCAGACCCGGCAGACGGTTCCAGACGGCCACCCGCCCGGTCTTGCCCACCATGTCACCCAGAAACAGAAGCCGCATGCCGATCGTCCCACCTATGCTGTCTTGATGACCCGAAGCCCGCTTTCCGTCAGCACTGCATCGAGCGCGACATCATGCGGTTCAGCGGGCACTGATGCCACTTCCTGGCAGTCGAATGCAATCCCGATCAGCCGCGGACGACGGCCCATGCCCCGCAAACGGTCGATGGCGCGGTCGTAGTGGCCGGCGCCGTAGCCGATCCGGTTGCCCGCCGCATCGAAGGCCGAGAGCGGCACCAGCAGCAAGTCCGGCTCCAGCACCGCCGCCTCCGGGCCCGGTCCCGTCGTCCCGAAGCCCGTCGAGATCACCGGCGCGCCTTCCGCATATGCGCGGAAAACGATCGTCTCGCGATCAAGCACCACCGGCAGGCAAAGACGGGCACCACGCGCTGCGAGCCGCGCCATCAGCGGGCGGATATCGGCCTCAGAACGGATCGGCCAGAAGCCGGCCACCACCTCGCCCGGGACAAGGGAAATGGCCTCGCCGCCATGCGCCAGCATCGCGGCACCCGCGGCCGCCCGCGCCTGCGGCGCCAAGGCATCGCGAAGCGCCAGCCGCTCGGCGCGGATCGCCTTCTTCTCGTCGCGTTGGGTTATGACAGTTTCGTCCATCCGTTCCTCCGTCAAGTCAGTCCATGTCACACCATGCCAGCCGCAAAGGGCCGGTGCCACGCCGGAAACGACGCAGCCTGCCGCCAGCCGGAGGCGCATGCATGTGGGATGGGGGGAGGAGGAGAGTGCGATCCACGACGACCGATGGATATTTTACGATCCCGGGTGCCTACAAAGTAGGTGGGCGCCATATGTCCGGACCCACGGGTCCGGCCAGGGACAGCTCCCTTGAGATCGAGTATGGCCCCGGGGATTGTGGATCCTGTCGGGAAGCGCAGACCGCAAACAAGATATAGAGCGGATCGCGTCCCGTTGCCAGTGGCGAACCTTGCAGACGCCAACAATTCGGCGCCGCCTACTCCGCGGCCGATGGCGCCCGGCCGGAGAGCTTGGCGGTGATGCCGAGAATCTGTGCGGTGACGTCCGACAGCGCACCGGCGATCGCCTCGTCGCCCTTGGCCTGTTCGGCCAGCGCCGCGTCCCTGACGCCGCGGATGTTTTCCACTTCGGTTTCCAGAGTCTTCAGCCGACGACTGACCTCGGAGAGTTCGTCCATGACCATGATGCCGGCCATGACGGTGATGCGCAGATCGCCGATCTCGCCGAATTGCTGCTTGAGGTGGCCGACATAGCGGTCGAAACGCGCCGCAAGCTCGGTCAGGTGCTCTTCCTGGCCTTCCTCGCAGGCCATGCGATAGGCTTTCCCATCAATATTGACCGTGACCTGTGCCATCTCAGCCCTTTATCCTGCCCTTGCCGACCGTCACCGGTCGAGAACCGCGCGGATCGTCTCCATCGCCGTCACAAGGCGACGCGAGACCTCGCGGTTGACCTCTTCGAGCCGGTTGGCGCGAAACTGTGACTGGTCGAGTTCCTGGGCCAGGCGGGCCCGATCGACATTCACCCGCCGGACCTCGTTCTCCGCCTCGCCCATGTCGCGCTCGCGCTCGACCCTGCCATCGATCGCCTTTTCGAGGGCCGAAAGCGCAGTCCTCAACTCGTCGATCGCCGCTCTGACCGATTTCGATGGCATGCTGCCCGCGTCCCTTGCAAAGACCCGCCCGAATCCGGACGGACATGGCTTAAAAAGCTATGGAATCGTCATAAACCCATTCGTGTCGGGGGAACAACCGTTTCAAAGACAGTCTTTGTCGGGAAGCTGTGGATCAAAACGATTTAAAAGCCGCGCTGGCGCCCTTCTGGCCATGGGTTCCAAGGCTTTGTCTTTGTTGACTTGGGCGTATCACCTGCTATGTGTCGGGCGCTTCTTGCGCGGTCTTTGGAGGATAGAGACCGTTCCCTGACCACCGATTTTTGAGCGGAACAGTCATGAACTCTCGCGAAAAACACGACCGGATGGCGAATGCGATCCGATTCCTTTCCATGGATGCCGTCGAGAAAGCCAACTCGGGCCACCCTGGACTGCCGATGGGAGCGGCCGATGTGGCCACCGTCCTCTTCACCAAATACCTGAACTTCGATCCCAAGGCCCCGCAGTGGCCGAACCGTGACCGGTTCGTCCTGTCGGCCGGCCACGGCTCGATGCTGATCTACTCGCTGCTCTATCTGACGGGCTACGAGGACATCACCATCGACGAGATCAAGAACTTCCGTCAGCTCGGCTCCAAGACGGCCGGCCACCCGGAATACGGCCATGCCGCAGGCATCGAGACGACCACTGGTCCGCTCGGCCAGGGCATTGCCACCGCCGTTGGCATGGCAATCGCCGAAAAGAAGCTGAACGACGAGTTCGGCGGCGATCTCATCGACCACTATACCTACGTCATCGCCGGCGACGGCTGCCTGATGGAGGGCATCAGCCAGGAAGCGATTTCGCTGGCAGGCCACCTCAAGCTCAACAAGCTGATCGTCTTCTGGGACGACAACAACATCTCCATCGACGGCCCGATTTCGATCGCCGACTCGACCGACCAGCACGCCCGTTTCAAGGCATCCGGCTGGAACACGATCGCCGTCGACGGCCATGATCCGGACGCCATCTCGGCCGCCATTGAAACGGCCCAGAAGTCCGACAAGCCGACGATGATCGCCTGCAAGACGATCATCGGCTTCGGTGCCCCGCACAAGGCCGGCACCCACAAGGTGCACGGCTCGCCGCTCGGGGCGGAAGAAATCGCCGCCACCCGCAAGGCGCTGAACTGGGAATCGGAAGCCTTCGTGGTTCCGGCCGACGTTCTCGATGCCTGGCGTCTGGCCGGTCTTCGCGCCACCAAGACGCACAAGGAATGGCAGGCTCGTCTCGAAAAGACCGAGGCAGAAAAGAAGGCGCAGTTCACCCGTCGCTTTGCCGGCGAGCTGGAAAGTGGCCTTGCCCCGGCGATTTCCGCCTACAAGAAGAAGCTGGCCGAGACCAAGCCCAACCCGGCGACCCGCAAGGCGTCGGAGGATGCGCTCGAGGTCATCAACGGCGTGCTGACCGAGACGATTGGCGGTTCGGCCGACCTCACCGGCTCCAACAACACCAAGACCAGCCAGACCAAGTCGATCACCCCGACCGACTTTACTGGCCGCTACCTGCACTACGGCATTCGCGAACACGGCATGGCCGCCGCGATGAACGGGATCGCGCTGCATGGGGGTCTCATCCCCTATTCCGGCGGCTTCCTGATCTTCTCGGACTATTGCCGCCCGTCGATCCGCCTTGCCGCGCTGATGGGCATCCGCGTCATCCACGTGCTGACGCATGATTCCATCGGTCTTGGCGAAGACGGCCCGACGCACCAGCCGGTCGAGCAGATGGCCGCGCTGCGCGCCATCCCGAACCTCCTGATGTTCCGCCCGGCCGATGCCACGGAAACGGTGGAGTGCTGGCAGCTGGCGCTTGAGAACAAGCACCGTCCGTCGGGCCTGGCGCTGACCCGCCAGAACCTGATGCCGATCCGCACCGAGTTCGAGGAAGACAACCTCTGCGCCAAGGGCGCCTACGAGGTCGTCTCCAACAGCGACGCCAAGGTGACGATCTTCGCTTCGGGCTCCGAAGTCGAAATCGCCGTCAAGGCCGCCGGTACGCTGAACGAGAAGGGTGTCTCCACCCGCGTCGTTTCCGTGCCCTGCTTCGAGCTCTTCGAAGACCAGCCGGAAGACTACAAGCGCGCCGTCATCGGCGATGCTCCGGTCAAGATCGCGGTCGAAGCTGCCATCCGCCAGGGCTGGGACGCCTTCATCGGCTCCGACGGCATCTTCATCGGCATGCATGGTTTCGGCGCTTCGGGCCCCTACAAGGAGCTCTACAAGCACTTCGGCATCACGCCGGAAGCCGTAGTCTCCGCTGCCGAGGCCAAGCTTTCCTGATACCGCTTCCGGGCGGCCGGTACCCCCGGCCGCCTTTTTCTTAAGTCGCTTAAATCCCAAGCGCATTTCACAGGGAGAAACCTGACATGACAGTGAAAGTCGCCATCAACGGCTTCGGCCGCATCGGCCGCAACGTGCTGCGCGCGATCGTCGAATCCGGCCGCACCGACATCGAAGTCGTCGCGATCAACGATCTCGGCCCGGTCGAGACCAACGCGCATCTGCTGCGTTACGATTCCATCCATGGCAAGTTCCCCGCAACCGTCGAAGTGCAGGGCGACACGATCATCGTAGCCGGCGGCAAGCCGATCAAGGTCACCGCCATCAAGGATCCCGCCACCCTGCCGCATGGCGAAATGGGCGTCGACATCGCACTGGAATGCACGGGCATCTTCACCGCCCGCGACAAGGCTGCCGCCCACCTGACGGCCGGCGCCAAGCGCGTCATCGTTTCGGCCCCGGCCGATGGCGCTGACCTGACGGTCGTCTTCGGCGTCAACCACGACAAGCTGACCAAGGACCACCTCGTCATCTCCAACGCCTCGTGCACGACGAACTGCCTGGTTCCCGTCGTCAAGGCGCTCGATGACGCCGTCGGCATTGATCATGGCTTCATGACCACGATCCACTCCTACACGGGCGACCAGCCGACGCTCGACACGATGCACAAGGACCTTTACCGCGCCCGCGCCGCGGCGCTCTCGATGATCCCGACCTCGACCGGCGCCGCCAAGGCCGTCGGCCTCGTCATGCCGCACCTCAAGGGCAAGCTCGACGGCACCTCGATCCGCGTTCCCACCCCGAACGTCTCGGTCGTCGACTTCAAGTTCGTCGCCAAGCGCGACACGAGCGTTGCCGAGATCAACGCCGCGATCAAGGCTGCCGCCGATGGCCCGCTGAAGGGCATCCTCGGGTATACCGACGAGCCGCTCGTCTCGCGCGACTTCAACCACGACAGCCACTCTTCGATCTTTGCCAACGACCAGACCAAGGTTCTGGAAGGCAATTTCGTGCGCATCCTGTCCTGGTACGACAACGAATGGGGCTTCTCGAACCGCATGGCCGACACGGCCGTCGCCTTCGCCAAGCTGATCTGACATTCGCATGTTTCCGCCCCTTGCCCATAGAACGGTGCGCTGGCGTCCGGTCCAGGGTGAAGGGCTCGAACATCTGACATTGGTTCCGGGGAGTGATACGAACTCCCCGGCCTTTCGGGCAGAAAGCGTCGTCATCGGCGCCGCTGACGGCGTTGCCTACGGCGCCCGCTACATGGTCGAAGGACGAGCGGACTGGACGGTCAGCGCGCTCTGCGTCGAAAATACTGCTGGTCATCGCCTAAGCCTTCGCTCCGACCAGCCTGGCCGCTGGACAGATGAGCATGGCCACCCATGCCCGGATTTCGACGGCCTTATCGACATTGACCTGTCCGCCACGCCCTTTACCAATACTTTGCCAATCCGGCGGCTGGGATTGACGACGGGAATGCCGGCGTCGGACATCGCAGTCCTCTACATTCCCTTCGACACCCTCCGGCCCCATGCGCACCATCAACGCTACACCTGCCTGAAAGACGGGCGCCTCTATCGCTTTGAGGTCGCCGACGGCAGCTTCGCGGCCGATCTTCCCGTGGACGCGGATGGCCTCGTCCTCGACTATCCCGAACTTTTCCGAAGACTTTAAGCGGAGACCCATCATGAGCTTCAAGACCCTCGACGACCTCACCGACATCGCCGGCAAGCGCGTTCTGGTGCGCGTCGACCTCAACGTGCCCGTCAAGGACGGCAAGGTCACCGACGCCACACGCATCGAGCGCGTGCTGCCGACCATCCGCGAACTTTCTGAAAAGGGCGCCAAGGTCATCCTGCTTGCTCACTTCGGCCGTCCGAAGGGTGAGCCGGTCGCCGACATGTCGCTGGAGCCGATCGCCGCCGCCGTCGAGGAAATCCTCGACCAGCGCGTCTATTTCGCCGCCGACTGCATCGGCGACAAGGCTGCCAGCGCCATCGCCGGCCTGAAGGATGGCGACGTGCTGCTGCTGGAAAACACCCGCTTCCACAAGGGTGAAGAGAAGAACGACGCCGGCTTCACCGAAAAGCTCGCCGCCAATGGCGACATCTTCGTCAACGACGCCTTCTCCGCCGCGCACCGCGCCCATGCCTCCACGGAAGGCCTCGCCCGGCACCTGCCGGCCTATGCCGGCCGCACCATGCAGGCCGAACTGGAGGCGCTGGAAAAGGGTCTCGGCAACCCAAACCGCCCGGTCGTTGCCATCGTCGGCGGCGCCAAGGTTTCCACCAAGATCGACCTTTTGCAGAACCTCGTAAAGAAGGTGGATGCGCTGGTCATCGGCGGCGGCATGGCCAACACCTTCATCGCGGCGCAGGGCATCGATGTCGGCAAGTCGCTGTGCGAACATGACCTCGCCGACACCGCCCGCGCCATCATGGCCGAAGCCGAAACCTCCGGCTGCGCCATCGTGCTCCCCGTCGACGGCGTGATTGCCCGCGAGTTCAAGGCCGGTGCCGACAACGAAGTCGTCGACATCTCGGCCATCCCCGCCGATGCCATGGTGCTCGACGTCGGGCCGAAGTCGATCGCAACGGTCAACGAATGGATTTCCAAGGCCTCCACGCTGGTCTGGAACGGTCCGCTCGGCGCCTTCGAGATCGCCCCGTTCGACAAGGCCACCGTCTCCGTCGCCCGCCATGCGGCGGCTGAAACCAAGTCCGGCAAGCTCGTCTCCGTCGCCGGTGGCGGCGATACGGTAGCGGCCCTCAACCACGCCGACGTCGCCGACGACTTCACCTATGTCTCCACCGCCGGCGGCGCCTTCCTGGAATGGATGGAAGGCAAGCCGCTGCCGGGCGTCGATATTCTCGGCTGATAGCGAAACTGTACCCCGGGCGACCACCTGGCGTGGTCGCCCTGCCTCGCTCCGGTAACGCCGATATGTCCGGATCTCGTTGACCTTCGAGTCGTGTTTGTGCAAGGGCGCAGACGCCCTTTTGCCGGGCAGTCTCTAAGCTGCGGTCTTCAGCGTCTCGCGCGCGTCGGCAAAAATCTCCAGCGATCGAAGCTTGGCCGCCATGTCGTAGACCGGCATGGAGAGGATGATCTCGTCGGCACCCGTCAGCACCTGGAACTCGGCAAGCCGGCGTCGCACGGTGGGCTGGTCGCCGACCATAGCATATTGCAACGTGTGCTCCACCATGATGCGTTCCTGATCGCTCCAGTGCCCGTCCATCGTCTCCACCGGTGCCGGAAAGGCGCCCGGCGTGCCGCGCCGCAGCCGCAGGAAGGACTGCTGCATGGAGGTGAAATGGTAGGCGGCCTCTGTCGCCGTATCGGCCGCGACCGCCATGGCGCCCACCATCACATGCGGCTTGTCGAGCACGCCCGACGGTTCGAAGCGCTCGCGGTAGATCTCCAGCGCCGAGAGCAGCATGTCCGGCGCAAAATGCGAGGCGAAGGCAAAGGGCAGGCCGAGAATGCCGGCAAGATGTGCGGAGTAATGGCTCGAGCCAAGCAGCCAAACGGGCACTTTGGCGCCGGCGCCCGGCACGGCGAGGATATGATGGCTGCCCGTCTGGTCGGCGGGACCAAGAAGCCGCATCAGTTCGATCACGTCCTGCGGGAAATTTTCCGCGGCGGCATCGAGGTTGCGGCGCAGCGCCCGGGCCGTCTTCATGTCCGTGCCGGGTGCCCGGCCAAGGCCGAGATCGATGCGGCCGGGAAACAGCGCTTCCAGCGTGCCGAACTGTTCGGCGATGACGAGCGGCGAATGGTTCGGCAGCATGATGCCGCCGGATCCGACGCGAATCGTCTTCGTCGCCGCGGCGACGTGCTGGATGACGAGCGCGGTGGCAGCGCTTGCAATACCCGGCATGCCATGATGCTCCGCCAGCCAGAACCGCCTGTAGCCAAGGCTCTCGGCCTTGATGGCCAGCTGGCGCGAATTTTCCAGCGACTGCGCCACCGTCGATCCCTGGTTGATCGGCGACAGATCGAGGATGGAGAGGTCGGTCATATCGGGTGCCTTTCAGATCGGTGTTCTCTGCCATGTAGGAAGTCTGACCGGAAAATCCCACCCGGCAGGCCAGATCTGGCCGTCATGTTTTTGTTTTGTTCACATTTGGCTGGCAGCGTCCGGCCGGTGAGCATAGGATCTGGCGCATGAAAGAGACGATTCGCATCATTGGCATTGACCCCGGTCTTCGTCGCACCGGCTGGGGCGTCATCGAAACGCTCGGTAATTCCCTGCGCTTCGTGGCATCGGGCACCGTGACCTCCGATGGCGAGATGGATCTCGCCTCGCGGCTCTGCCAGTTGCATGACGGCCTAGCCGAGATCGTGCACAGCTATCAGCCGGATGAGGCGGCGGTGGAACAGACCTTCGTCAACAAGGACGCCACGGCGACACTCAAGCTCGGCCAGGCCCGTGGCATTGCCATGCTGGTCCCGGCCCGAGCCGGGCTGAAAGTGGCCGAATACGCGCCCAACGCCGTCAAGAAGGCCGTCATCGGCGTGGGCCATGGCGAAAAGCAGCAGATCCACCTGATGCTGAAGGTGCTGATGCCGAAAGCCATCTTCAAGGGCAATGACGCCGCCGACGCGCTGGCCATCGCCATCTGCCACGCTCATAACCGGCAGGGCATGGCCAGCCGGCTGGCGGCGCTGGCGGGGTGATTTGTTCTTGACTTGTTCTCTTCGTAAGAATAATTCTTACGACAAAGGAGAGCGCCATGCGTGTGACATCCAAGGGCCAGGTCACCATCCCCCGTGATCTCAGGGATCTCGCTGGTATCCAGCCAAACACTGACGTCGTGTTTTCCTTCGAGAATGGACGCGTCGTCATCACGCCGAAGCTCGGGGCCAGCGATGAAGCCGAGCGGGTGCGGATGGCGCGGATCCTTGCTGCTCTCGATGCGCTGGGCGGCACGGGCGATCCCCATGTGGATGCGGACGCTTTGGCGCGCATAACGCGGGAGCGCGGCGATGACGACGCTCATTGACACGAATGTTCTCGTCGATGTCGCCGTGCGCGATCCGGCCTGGAGCGACTGGTCGCGCCGCTGGCTGGCGCAGGCGGCGATGGTTGGCGGCATGGTCATCAATCCTATTGTCTATTCGGAGTTTTGCTTTCGCTACGAGACGATCGACGAGGTCGACCGGGTGCTGCCGGGCGATACGTTCCAGCGCGAAGACATTCCGTGGCCTGCCGCCTTTCTGGCAGCGCGCGCTTTTCGCATCTATCGCGGCGCCGGCGGTCGCAAGGCGCGCGTGCTGCCGGATTTCCTGATCGGTGCCCATGCGGCAATCAGGGGCTACAGACTGCTTACCCGCGACCCGGCCGGCTATCGCCGCTATTTCCCGACGGTCGATCTGATTACACCGGAGACCCACCCATGATCGGCAAACTCAAAGGCACCATCGACGAGATCGCCGAGGATCATGTGGTGCTCGATGTGCACGGCGTCGGCTATGTCGCCTATTGTTCGGCGCGCACGCTCGGCAAACTCGGTTCGGCCGGGGAGGCGGCGGTGCTCTTCATCGAGACCTATGTGCGCGAAGACCAACTGCGGCTCTTCGGCTTCCTCAGTGCGCTGGAGCGCGAATGGTTCCGCCTGCTCCAGAGCGTGCAGGGGGTTGGCTCGAAGGTGGCGCTGGCGGTTCTGTCCACGTTGACGCCGGGCGAACTGGCCAATGCGATCGCGTTGCAGGACAAGACGACCATCTCGCGCGCACCCGGCGTCGGGCCAAAGGTCGCTGTCCGCATTCTCACGGAGCTGAAGACGCGTGCACCCGCCTTTTCCGGCGAGGCAGCCGCCAGCATCGGCTTCAAGCAGGAGATCGGCGAAGGTGTGGCGAGTGCGCCGGTGGCCGATGCCGTCTCGGCCCTGACCAATCTCGGCTATTCGCGCGATCAGGCCGCCAATGCCATTGCGGCGGCGCTGAAGAATGGCGGGGAGGGGGCCGACAGCGCCAAATTGATCCGCCTTGGGCTGAAAGAACTGGCACGATAAGCGCGACCGACAATCGCCGGGACGTGGTTTGCAAATCAGCTTGCTTCGCGCATAAGCAAGGGGTGAGGCTTGAACGATTGCATCGCCATGATTTCGGCAATGAGGAACGTTAGCCCGCACACCGTTTCGCGGCCCTGGGCCGGTGAGATCACGCTTGTAATGTCAACTTGTAACGTCAAGGGGACGCGCGTCCCGCCGCACGAACTGGACCTTTCGCATGAACGACCCTTCCCGGCTGCTGGCGCCCGATAAACGCGGCGAGGACGTGGACACCGCGCTTCGCCCGCAGACGCTGGACGAGTTTACCGGGCAGGCCGAGGCGCGCGCCAACCTGAAGATCTTCATCGAGGCGGCGAAGAACCGCGGCGAGGCGCTTGACCATGTGCTCTTCGTCGGGCCACCGGGCCTTGGCAAGACGACGCTGGCGCAGATCATGGCGAAGGAACTTGGGGTCAATTTCCGCTCCACGTCCGGTCCCGTCATCGCCAAGGCGGGCGATCTCGCGGCTCTCCTCACCAATCTAGAAGAGCGTGACGTGCTCTTCATCGACGAAATCCATCGGCTCAATCCGGCGGTGGAGGAAATCCTCTATCCCGCCATGGAGGATTTCCAGCTCGACCTCATCATCGGCGAGGGGCCGGCGGCCCGCTCGGTGAAGATCGACCTTTCGAAGTTCACGCTGGTGGCGGCCACCACCCGCCTCGGCCTCCTGACGACGCCGCTGCGCGACCGTTTCGGCATTCCGGTGCGGCTGAACTTCTACACCGTCGAGGAACTGGAACTGATCGTGCGGCGCGGGGCGCGGCTGATGGGGCTCGGCATGACCGATGCCGGCGCGCGCGAAATTGCCCGCCGCGCCCGCGGCACGCCGCGCATCGCCGGGCGGCTCCTTCGCCGGGTGCGCGATTTTGCGGAAGTGGCGCGGGCCGAGGCGGTGACGAAGGAGATCGCCGACGAGGCGTTGACGCGGCTTCATGTCGACAGTCTCGGCCTCGACCAGCTCGATCGGCGCTATCTCAACATGATCGCCGTCAATTTCGGCGGCGGGCCCGTCGGCATCGAAACGATCGCGGCTGGCCTCTCCGAGCCGCGCGATGCGATCGAGGACATCATCGAGCCCTACCTCATCCAGCAGGGTTTCATCCAGCGTACGCCGCGCGGGCGGGTTCTGACGGCGAATGCCTGGCGGCATCTCGGCCTCCAGCCACCGAAGGAGCTGGAAGCCGCGCAGTTCCGCCTCTTTACCGAGGACGAGTGAGATGCTGACGCGTCGCCAGTTTCTCGGGTCCGTTGCGGGCCTCGGTGCGCTCGGTCTTGCTTCCGGTGGCTATGCGGTGGGCTTTGAGCCAATGCGCCAACCGGTCATCACAACCTATCGCCTGACACCGCCCAACTGGCCGGCGGGGCTGAGGCTTCGGATTGTCGCGCTCGCCGACATCCATGCGTGCCGCCCCTGGATGGATGCCGACAGGATCCGTTCCATCGTCGATGTCGCCAACGGGCTCGGCGGCGACATGATCGTGCTCCTTGGCGATTACGTGATCGGGATCCGCCATGTGGCTGAACCGCTGGCGCCCGCTGCCTGGCTGCAGCCGCTCACGCGGCTTTCCGCCCCGCTCGGCGTTCACGCCGTGATGGGCAATCATGACTGGTGGGAGGACATGGATGCGCAGCGTGAGCGGCTGCCGGAAACCTTCCTGCACCGAATGATGCGCGATCACGGTATTCCCGTCTATTCCAACACGGCGCAGCGGCTGGAAAAGGACGGGCATGGCCTCTGGATTGCCGGCCTCGAAGACCAGCGCGCGCTGCGCCAAGCGGTCCCCGGCAGGTCCTTCGACATGACCAGCCTTGCGGATGTTCCGAAAACCATGGCCGCGATCACCGATGATGCGCCGGTGGTGATGATGGCGCACGAGCCCGACATTTTCGCCCATATGCCCGATCGCGTCGCTTTGACCTTGTGCGGCCACACCCATGGGGGCCAGGTGCAGATGTTCAACTATGCGCCCTTCGTGCCTTCCGCATACGGCCAGCGCTACCGCTACGGCCATATTGTGGAGGAGGGGAAAAACCTGATCGTGTCGGGCGGTCTCGGCTGCACGGGCCTGCCGCTTCGGGTCGGCATGCCGCCTGAAATCGTCGTCGTGGAACTGGGATAGCACATGGCCAAACGCCGCATGATCCGCATCGATGCCAAGCCGTCGCGCTTCAACTATCGCATTGCCGGTCTCGGGCTGCGTGAGGGCCACGTGCTCGTGCACCGGGCCGTGCACGAGCCCTTCTGGACCTTTCCCGGCGGGCGGGCGGAAATCGGCGAGAGCTCGGCCGAAACGCTCTACCGGGAGATGATCGAGGAACTCGGGGTCGAGGTGAGCATCGGCCCGCTCCTCTTTGTGGTCGAGAATTTCTTCCATTATGAAAAACGCCGCTGGCACGAGCTCGGCTTCTACTACCGCATGGAGATCCCCGTCGATTTCCCCTTCGACCCGGAGGGCGGCATCGTCCACCGGCTGGAAGATGGCGGCAACGAACTGGAGTTCAAATGGGTGCCCGCCACCCGCGCAGCGCTGACGGCACTCGATATTCCCCCCTATTTCTTCAAGGATCGCATCGAGAACCTGCCGATCGTCACGGAGCACCTCGTCTTCGACGATGGCGACCTTGACCGGGCGGGCCGATCCGCGGGCCGGAGCGACTGAGAGGCAGACCATGCAGATCCCGCTTTCCGGCGAACTGACCGGCGAGGGCCACCGGCTCGTGCAGCGTGTCTATTACGAAGACACCGATTTTTCCGGTGTCGTCTATCACGCCCGCTACCTCCATTTCATGGAGCGGGCCCGCACGGATTATCTGCGTCTTCTGGGGGTCGAGCAGGCCGCCATGGCCGTTGCCGGCGACACGGAGGGGCTGGTCTTCGTCGTCCACCGGATGGAGATCGACTTCAAGGGCCCGGCCCGTATGGACGACATCCTGACCATCGAGACCCAAACGGAAAAAGCGGGGGGCGCGAAGATGATCCTGCGACAGACCATCCGCCGCGACGACATGCCGCTGATCGCAGCCCGCGTCATTATCGCCGTCATCAACGGCAAGGGCCGGCCGCGCCGGCTGCCGGAAACGTTGGCTGAACGGTTCACCGGCATGGCATGACGCGGACCCCGTCTGCAGAAACAAAAAACGCGGCCCGGAGCCGCGTTTTTCATATCGGTCATGCGCCGTCCTCAGTGGGGCTGAGGTTCCAGGCCGCCTTCTGGCTCTTCACCCTTCGCGTCCTTCTTGTGCCCGGCCGAGGGAACGGCGGAGCCGCGCGAGGGAGGCGTATCGTCGCCGAGATCGCGGGCCGGCTTGTCGCCGCGGATGAGCGCCTTGATCTCTTCCCCGGTCAGCGTCTCGTATTCGAGCAGGCCTTCGGCCAGTGCCACGAATTCGTGGTTCTTTTCGGTGAGGATCCGGCGGGCTTCCGTATAGGCCTCGTCGATCAGGCGGCGCACCTCGTTGTCGATCTTCTGGGCGGTCGCTTCCGAAACGTTCTTCTGCTGCGAAACGGAGTGGCCGAGGAAGACCTCCTGCTGGTTTTCGCCATAGGCGACCTGGCCGAGCTGGTCGGAGAAGCCCCACTGGGTGACCATGGCGCGGGCGAGCTTCGTGGCCTGTTCGATGTCCGAGGAAGCGCCGGAGGTGATGTTCTCCTTGCCGAAGGTCAGTTCTTCCGCCACGCGGCCGCCCATCATGATCACGAGGCGCGAAACCATCCACTTGTAGCTCATGGAGTAGCGGTCGCCTTCCGGCAACTGCATGACCATGCCGAGCGCGCGGCCGCGCGGAATGATCGTTGCCTTGTGCAGCGGATCGGCAGCGGGAACGTAGAGCGCGGTGATCGCGTGGCCGGCCTCGTGGTAGGCGGTCAGCTTCTTTTCGGCTTCGGTCATGGCGGAGGAGCGGCGTTCCGCACCCATCATGATCTTGTCCTTGGCGTCCTCGAATTCCTGCATGGTCACGAGGCGCTTGTTGCGGCGCGCGGCCATCAGGGCGGCTTCGTTGACGAGGTTCATCAGGTCGGCGCCCGAGAAGCCGGGGGTGCCACGGGCGAGCGTCTTCAAATCGACGTTCGGCGCGAGCGGCACGTTGCGCACGTGAACCTTGAGGATGCGTTCGCGGCCGTTGATGTCAGGGTTCGGCACGACGACCTGGCGGTCGAAACGGCCGGGACGCAAAAGGGCCGGGTCGAGAACGTCGGGGCGGTTGGTGGCGGCAATCAGGATGATGCCCTCATTCGCCTCGAAGCCGTCCATCTCGACCAGCAACTGGTTGAGCGTCTGTTCGCGCTCGTCATTGCCGCCGCCAAGGCCGGCGCCACGATGGCGGCCGACGGCGTCGATTTCGTCGATGAAGATGATGCAGGGCGCATTCTTCTTGGCCTGTTCGAACATGTCGCGGACGCGCGAGGCGCCGACGCCGACAAACATTTCCACGAAGTCGGAGCCCGAAATGGTGAAGAAGGGCACGTTGGCTTCGCCGGCCACGGAGCGGGCGAGCAAGGTCTTACCCGTACCGGGCGGGCCGACGAGCAGCACGCCGCGCGGGATGCGACCGCCAAGACGCTGGAACTTCTGCGGGTCGCGCAGGAATTCGACGATTTCCTCAAGGTCCTGCTTGGCCTCATCGACGCCGGCGACGTCGGCGAAGGTCACGCGGCCATGCGCTTCGGTGAGCAGCTTGGCCTTGGACTTGCCAAAGCCCATGGCGCCGCGCGAGCCGCCCTGCATCTGGCGCATGAAGAAGAGCCACACGCCGAGGATCAGCAGCATGGGCAGCAGTGTGCCGATGTAGGAGAGGAAGCCGGACGAGCCGTCCGTTTCCGGGCGAACCGTCACGGTGACGTCCTTGGCTTCCAGACGCTCGGTCAGGGCCGTATCGACGCTCGGCGCATAGGTCTGGAAGGTCGTGCCATTTTCCGTGTAGCTGCCGACGATCCTGTTGCCGGTGATCACCACATCCTTGATTCGGCTGGCGTCGGCATCCTTCAGGAACTGGGAGAAGGGAATCTCGCGCGAGGCGCTGCGCTCGGTGGGCTGCTGGAACATGCTGAACAGCGCGATCAGCAGGAGCGCTATGATCGCCCAGAGGGCGAAATTACGGAAATTAGGGTTCATCGAACTCCCCGGAACCTCATGTCAGGACACGCGCAGGAAGCGCTTTCCACTTGCGCCTAACATAGGGTCGCGGTGCCCGCTTGCCAAGGCAAACCGCCGGCCATGCCGGCAAAACCGTTAATTTGTCGCGACGGGTGGCGGCGCTATGGCGGGAAGCCCGACACGCTCTGCGACAAGAGACGCAATTGTCAGGTCGAAACGCGGCAAAAAGGTGTCCCAGGGGGCAAGAAGGGGAACGAGGCCGGGATTGGCGTCAGCGCTCGTTGGCGGCAGGTCCGGCTCGCCGGGTGCGGCGCGGCGCGCGATGGCTGACGGTAGGCCGATGGCGGTGAGCCGGGCCGCGACAGCGTGCGGATCGCGGCTCGGACCGACGGTCAGCGCCTGCGGACCGGGATTGATGATCCGCAGGCGGTTGTCCCAGACGGTGGTCTCTCCGGCGGGAACCGTGACCGACGGGAGGTCGCGGCTTTCGCGGTAGAGCCAGAGACCGTCGCGGCGCCGGTCAAAAACGGTGCGCGATGCCGTCCGGCGCCCCGGTGTCCCCGCGGCGAGAAAGGCGAGGAGACGATCTTCCGCCAGACGACCGGGCCCATGCTGGCGCCCGCCGAGGATGCGCGCCAGGGTGAAGAGCGCCCGGCGGGCGGCGGGGCCGGGGAGTTCGGCGAGAAAACCGGGCGAGAGGCGCGCGATGCGCGGCGTCGGCATCTGCAGGTGGATGCGCAGGAAGGCCGCGGCTTCTCCGCTTTCGGCTGCGCGGTGGCGTATGAGATCTCGATCGCCAGCCAACGGGAAAGCGTCCACAGGATCGGGGACCGCGCCGGCTCGGCGCAGGCGTGCGCGCTCGAAGCGCGGATCGCTGTTGGAGGGGTCGTCGATCCAGCCGTGGCCGGCGGCCCGGAGATAGGCGCGCAGCGTATCGCGCTCAAGGGAGAGGAAAGGCCGCAGGATCCACACGCCGCTCGGCATGTGCAGCACGGCATCGGCCATTCCGGCCTCGGTCTCGTCACCGGAGCGCAATCGTCGCATCGTCCGCGTTTCGGCCTGGTCGGTAGCGGTGTGGCCCGTGACGACCGCGACGGCGCCATGGCGGCGGGCGGCATCGCACAGGAGGTCATACCGCGCCATGCGGGCCGCGGCCATCAGGCCTGAGCGCGGCTTGTCGGCGTGCCAGGGGAGCGTCTCGTGGGGAATGGAAAGCGTGGCGGCCAGCGCAGCAACCTCGTCGGCTTCCGCTGCCGATTCGGCCCTGAGGCGATGGTCGACGGTTGCGGCAACGAGGTTGCGGCCGCCGGCGGCATGCAGCGCGAGGAGAAGGGCGCGGGAATCGCTGCCGCCGGAAATGGCGACGAGAAGCGGGCCGGGACGGGTGAGGGTGGCAAGGAAGGCTGCGGCCATCTCGACGGGCGATGCGCAGGCTTTCGGCCGTGCGGGAGCGGGCAGCGCGGTACCGGCGTTCATGGCATTGGTCGGGGATGAGCTGTCGGGCGGAGTAACGTGCAGAGTATCGTGGGGATGGGGGTGCGCAGCGCGCGTCCCGGTGAGGCCGGGGGCCTGATCGTCATTCGGCGGGGTCACGGCCATCGCCTCGCCAGCGTCTTCGCTCGTGGCAATCGTCGTTGCCTCAGCAGGCAAGGCGGTTCTGCTCGCTCTTGACCTTGCCCTTCACGGCAGAGGAGGCATTGGGGTAGCGCTTGCCGACTTCGCGCAGGGTGGCGCAGGCGGTTTCCTTGTTGTCGAGCTGGGCGAGCGACATGCCGAGCTTCAGCAGCATTTCCGGCGCCTTCGGAGAGGACGAGAAGGCCTGGTGGGCGTTGAGGAAGGTCTTGGCCGATTCGGAGAACTTGCCCTGCGAATACTGGGCCTCGCCCATCCAGAAATTGGCGTCGGCGGCCTTTTCACCCTTGGGGAAGATATCGAGGTAGTCGCGGAATTCCTGCTCGGCCTGGGCATAGTCGCCGGCCAGGACATGGCCATAGGCCACCTGGTAGAGATCGGAAGGATTGTCGAGCGAGGCGCTCTGCTGGGTCTGACCTTGGGTCGCCCCTTGCGTGGCCGGCGGGGTGGTCGTGCTGACGCCGGGAAGGCTGGACTGCTGCTCAAGCGGCTGTTGCTGCCGGTTGGCGGCGACCGGATTGCCGTTCTCGTCGAAGACGATCTGGCCGAGGGTCTCCGCCGGGGCGCCGGTCGCGCTGTTCAATGCCTGCTGGTCGGCGCCCGCCGTCGAGGGATCGACGGCGGTTGCGGACCCATCCGTCACGCCGGGCGTGACGGAGGCCTGTTGCTCTGCGGATGGCGGAGGTGTGACGGCGCCCTGTTTCCTGTTGCCACCGGCACCCTTTTCGAGGTCCTGGAAGCGGAACTCGTTATCCTCCTGGAACTTGCGGATCTGCTCCTGCATCTGCAGCAGCTGGAAGCTCATTTCCTCGATCCGTCCGTTCAACTGGCGGATCTGTTCCTCAAGCTGGGTGATGCGGCCGGCTTCGGCCTGGACGCGCACGACGGGCAGGTTGGACTGGCTGGCGACCGGGGGCGTCATGAAGGCGGTGAGCGGACCGGCGGACGAGGGTCCGGCGGTGGCGCAGCAGGCAGAAAGCGCGATCATCGTTGCCACGACGAATTGCTTCATCTCGTTTTCCTGTCTGAGTGGGTTCCCGCCCGGGGGGCGGTCGTTGAAGACGTTGCCAAGCCAAGCACATGTGCGAGGGGATTGGCAGAAGGCTCACGGAAAAATAGGGAAATCTTAAGGCATGGCGAGGGTCCTTTTGCCCGAGGGGGACGATGGCTGTCCTTTTGACGCAAAAGGCCGCCCCTTCACGGGACGGCCCTTCGCGAACATTATGGTCACGTCCCGGCTTACTTGAAGACCGGGGGCGGCTCGTAGGACACCGGCGGCGGCTCGTAGGCGACCTGCTCGGCGCAGCCGCCGAGCGAGTAGCGCAGGCCGGCGCGCACTTCGTGCATGTTGAAGCCCTTGTCGTAGCCGGGGCCACCGTTCTGGGCATAGCCGAACATGTTGCCGCCAAGCACGCGGCGGTAGCGGTAGCCGACATCGGCCTTCAGGTCGCAGGTGATGTCGACGGAAGCGCCGGCCATGAGGGCGTAGGTGAAGCGCCAGTTTTCGCCGCCGCCATGCTCCACGGTGGGGTCGCAGTTGGCCGGGTTGCCCGTCTCGCAGCTCGTGTTGCGCAGCTTGTCCCACTTGACGCGCGTGCCACCGATACCGGCGCCGACATAGGGCGTGACCGAGTAGTAGGTGCCGAGATCGACATAGGCATTGGCCATCAGGCTGAGGGCCGAGAAGGAGGTGATGTCACGCGAGGTGCAGGCCGTCGCGACGCCGCAGCCGCCGATCGTGGAGCCGCGGAAGTCGCTCTTGCCGAAATAGTCGAGCGTCAGATCGCCGCGCAGATACTGGGTGGCCTGGTAGCCGACGCCGATGCCGCCGGTCCAGGTGTTGTCGACCTTGGCCGAGGCGAAATGGGCCACATTGGCGTTCGAGCCCTGGAAGAAGTGCGCGCCGCGCATCTTCGTGTAGGAGTAGCCGACGTCGCCGCGCAGGTACCATCCGCCGGCGGAGGCAACAGGCTGCTCGATGACCGGCTGCTCGATGATCGGCTGTTCGACGGGGGGCTGGTAAAAGTCGGCTGCGAGAGCCGCGGTGCTGCTGGCGAGAAGGACAGCAACACCCATCAATCCGTACTTCATGGTCTCACTCCAATATCTTTCTCGACGCCGCGGCGAGCCGAGGCCTTCTGTCGGAATTGGTGTGTATGATGAAGAAGAATGGTTAAACGCGACTTAACGTTAAGGGCGAGTACACCGTGTTTTGCGGATGTTTTTGAAGGGTGGGGCAAGGCCGAGGTCATACCGGATTCACTCCGGCATCCAGCCAGACCAAGTCTTTGGTCTGAAAGACGTCTTTCGCCGCGCACACGCGCGGCGGCTGGATCCCGGCTCGGTGGCCGGGATGACAGAGAAAGGGCGTAAGCCGGTCTTCGTGCGGGGCTCTGTGTGGCTCACGCCGCGTTGCGGGCGCTGCCGATGACGTTGATGAGTTCGTCGACGATGCGCTCGATCTGGCCGCGGTCGTCGCCTTCCGCCATGACGCGGATCAGCGGCTCGGTGCCGGAGGGGCGGATCAGGAGGCGACCGGATTTGGCCAGCGCAGCTTCCGCATCGGCGATCGCCTGGCGAACCTGCGGGTCCTCCAGCGGCTTGCCGGTCATGACGCGCACGTTCTTCAGGATCTGCGGCACCGGCTCGAAGCGGTGGCAGACGTCGCTGACGGTCTTGCCGGAACGCTTGACGGCGGCGAGCACCTGGAGGGCGGCGACGAGGCCGTCGCCGGTGGTGCCGAAATCGGAGAGCACGATGTGGCCGGACTGTTCGCCGCCGACGTTGAAGTCATGTTCGCGCATGTGCTCGACAACGTAGCGGTCGCCGACCTTGGTGCGCTGCAGGGAGAGCTTGCGGGCCTTCAGGTAGCGCTCGAGGCCGAGGTTCGACATGACGGTGGCAACGATGCCCTTGCCGCGCAGCAGACCGTCGGCCGCCCAGGTGTCGGCGATGACGGCCATCAGCTGGTCGCCGTCGATGATGGTGCCGCGCTCGTCGACGAGCTGCACGCGGTCGGCGTCGCCATCGAGCGCAATGCCGATGTCGGCACGCACTTCATGCACCTTTCGTGACAGGGTCTCGGGGTGGGTCGAGCCGCATTCGAGATTGATGTTCTTGCCGTTCGGCTCCGCGCCGATGGTGACGACGTCGGCGCCAAGTTCCCACAGCACGGCGGGGGCCACCTTGTAGGCGGCGCCATTGGCGCAGTCGATGGCGACGCGCAGGCCCTTCAGCGTCACGTCGCGGGGCAGGGTGCGCTTGGCATGCTCGATGTAGCGGTCATGCACGCCGTCGATGCGCTTGGCGCGGCCGATGTCGCCGGCGCGGGCGAGCTGGTTGGAGAGATCCTGGTCGAGCAATTCCTCGATCTGGCTTTCGATCTCGTCGGAGAGCTTGTAGCCGTCGGGGCCGAAGAGCTTGATGCCGTTGTCCTCATAGGGGTTGTGCGAGGCGGAGATCATCACGCCGATATCGGCGCGCAGCGAGCGCGTCAGCATGGCGACGGCCGGCGTCGGGATCGGGCCGAGAACGAAGGCATCGACACCGGCGGCGGTGAAGCCGGCGACCATCGCGTTTTCCAGCATGTAGCCGGACAGGCGGGTGTCCTTGCCGATGACCACGCGGTGGCGGTGGGCGCCACGGCGGAAGATGGTGCCCACGGCAATGCCGACGCGCATGGCGAGGTCGGGCGTCATCGGGAACATGTTCGACTGGCCGCGAATGCCGTCGGTGCCGAAATACTTGCGCTTCATAGTGTCTCCATCATGCTCACCGGCCGGTGCTGTTGCGATGGGCGCGGGTGCTCGATCGCGTGCGGGGCCGGTCTCGGATGCGCGCTCGTGCGCTGCAAACGGTGATTCTGGACCCGTTCTGCCACAAAACGGATCATGCCGGCATCCATGCTGCCATCAGAATTCATTACATCCCGTTACCAACGCTGTTCGCACGGACGAAGGCGGCGCGCCGTTGCCGACGCGCCGCCCTGTCTTCGGTCTTCCAACGTCGGCCTTACTCGCAGACGCGGACCTTGCGGATGATGACGTCGCCGTAGCTGTCCCAGTCCTTGACGACCCGGACGTAGCAGGTCGGTTCTTCCTGGTACTCGCGGCGCGGCGCGCTCCAGGCGTAGCTGGCATGGTGCGTCGGCCGGTAGCTGCGGGCGTCGTCGTTGCAGCCATCGTCCCAGCCGCCGGCCATGGACGGGGCGGCGAAGGAGAGGGCGGCGAGGGTGGTCAGCGTGGCGGAGAGGATGAGCTTGCGCATGGGGAGGGCTCCTTGGTGCAGATTTGATTGTCGGTTCTGGCTGTCGCTGCTGGATGAGACCGCCTCATCCGTTGAGACGGACAATCGCCCTTTTGCCCGTCCCGCGCTGTCCCCCCGGGAACAGGCCTCTGGCCCCTTTTGCAGGGGCCGTGCAGCGGGCGCGGTAACCCTCTATTAACGATAATGATGTCTTACTGCGACCGTTAGGATTTTGTGCAGTGCCACGTCATCCTTTGACCAAATTTGAAGGCAAGAAGGCCCAATACGACGCTTCATGATCGCCGGCCTCGACGATCAGCGGCACCGGCCGGGCCCCTCTTGTACGAACCCAAGTTTTTGCCACCCGGCGGTGAGCGGCTGATGCTCTTGCCGGGCATTCCGATTTCGGGGACTGACAGGATGGAACAGGTAGGATTGGCCGCAACGGCAGACGTGACCCTCTGGTCGCTGTTCATGCAAGCGGGCCTCGTGGTCAAGCTGGTCATGATCGGCCTGCTCGCAGCCTCGGTCTGGACATGGGCGATCATGGTCGACAAGACCATCGCCTTCAACAAGGCACGCCGGCAGTTCGACAATTTCGAACAGGTCTTCTGGTCCGGCCAGTCGCTGGAAGAGCTTTACCGCACACTCTCGGACCGCCAGACATCGGGCATGGGCGCCATCTTCGTGGCCGCCATGCGCGAATGGAAGAAGAGCTTTGAGCGCGGCGCCCGTTCGCCGATCGGCCTGCAGATGCGGATCGATCGCGCCATGGACGTGACGCTGGCGCGGGAGGCCGAGAGCTTCGAGGCGCGGCTCGGCTCGCTCGCCACGATCGGTTCGGCCGGCCCCTTCGTCGGCCTCTTCGGCACCGTCGTCGGTATCATGACCTCGTTCCAGGCCATCGCGGGTTCGAAGTCCACCAACCTTGCCGTCGTCGCGCCCGGTATCGCCGAGGCGCTTCTGGCCACGGCGATCGGCCTTCTGGCGGCCATTCCCGCCGTTATCGCCTACAACAAGTTTTCCGCCGATGCGGCTAAGCTTTCGGCCCGCATGGAGGGCTTTGCCGACGAGTTTTCCGCCATCCTGTCGCGCCAGATCGACGAGAAGCTGCAGACCCGCCAGGCCGCACAGTAAAGCGGCGCTGGACAAGGGCGGGCAAGGAGACACGCGATGGGTATGTCAGTTGGCGGTGCCAAGGGTTCGGGCGGTCGTCGTCGGCGCGGTGGACGCGGCGGCAAGGCCGTGATGAGCGAAATCAACGTGACGCCCTTCGTGGACGTCATGCTGGTGCTCCTGATCATCTTCATGGTCGCTGCGCCGATGATGACGGTCGGCGTGCCGATCGATCTGCCGGAAACGCAGGCGAAGGCGCTGAATTCCGACACGCAGCCGATCACCGTCTCGGTCAACCCGAATGGCGAGATCTTCCTGCAGGAAACGCCGATTGCCCTCGACGAGGTCGTCCCGAAGCTCGAGGCGATCGCGACCACCGGATACAATGAGCGCATTTATGTGCGTGGCGACACCAATGCCGATTACGGCACCGTGATGAAGGTCATGGCCCGCATCTCGGCGGCCGGCTTCAAGAACCTCGGCCTGGTGACGCTGCAGGAAACGGACAAGTGATCGACCGGAGATGAAGGCAAGCCTCATCACATCTTCCGTTGTGCACGCCATGGTGCTGACCCTGGCGCTGGCTTCGTTCGGCAGTCCGGAACCTTTCGAGGTCATGGACGTCGAGTCGCTGCCGGTCGATATCGTGCCGGTGGAATCGATCACCCAGATTCAGCAGGGCGACAAGACGGCGCCGAAGGCGGAGAAATCCTCGCCCGTGCCGACGAAGCGACCGGATATCGTGGAGAACGCCGAAAATGTCGGCGAGAACACCGTTGATCTGAAAAACACGCCGACGCCGAATGTGAAGCCGAAGGAAACGGAAAGCGCCGCCGCGCCGGAGAAGACCGAAAAGGCGCCGCCGACGCCGGACCCCGTGCAGGAAGAGATCAAGGCCAGCGAGGAGCAGGCGCCGGCCCCCGAGCCGGTGCCGCAGGAAGTTGCGGCGCTGCCGGAAAGCAAGCCGGAGGTGAAGCCGGAGACCAAGCCCGAGCCTGTGCCGGCCGAGACGAAGCCGGCCGAAAGCCCCGAGGCCGAAGCGCTGCCGGACAATGTGCCGACGCCACAGATGAAGCCGAAGGTGGAAAAGGCGGCGGAAAAGCCCGTCGAGAAGCCGGTGGAGAAGAAGCCGGAGACGGAGACCGCCAAGGCCGACACCAAGACGGCCGAGCAGAAGAAAAAGGAGCAGAAGAAGGCCGCCTCCGCCAAGGAGAGCGACTTCAATGCCGACGAAATCGCCGCGCTTCTCAACAAACAGGACCCGTCCGGCGGCGGTGCCAAACGCGCCACCGAACAGGCTTCGCTCGGCGGCAAGAAGACGACGGGCGGCAATACGCTGTCGATGAGCGAGATGGATGCCCTGCGTGGCCAGATCCAGAACAACTGGTCGATCATTCCCGGCATGGCCGATGCCTCCGACGTGCGCATCAAGGTGACCATCAAGCTCGACGAGAGCGGCGCCATCATCGGCGAGCCGGAGGTCGAGGCGACCGGCGGCACGGATGCGGCGCGGCGGGCGCTGTCGGGCGGTGCCCGGCGTGCGGTGCTGAAATCCTCGCCGTTCAAGGGTCTGCCCGCCGACAAATACGATTCCTGGAGCGAGGTGGTCGTGAATTTCGATCCCAGCTCCATGCTCTGAAGCATTTCCAGCAAAAGTGTGCAGCGGTTTTGCGTCCGGAAATGCGCCAAACAAACATTAGATCCTGAAGCGCCGCTTCGATTCCATCGAAACGGTGCTTCAGGAAAATGCCGAAATCGGCTGAAAGGCTTTGAAACCATGCTGAGACGCACGTTCACACGCATTTTGATCGCGCTCGCGGCGATTGTGCCGCTGGCTGCCTCGCCTGCGCACGCTGTCGTGGAAATCAACATCAACAAGGGCAATGTCGAGCCCCTGCCGATCGCCGTCACGGACTTCCTGCAGGGCGAACTGGGGCAGAAGATCTCGGAAGTGATCGCCGCCGACCTGAAGCGCTCCGGTCTCTTCGCGCCGGTCAACAAGAGCGCCTTCATCGAGAAGGTGTCCAATCCCGATGCCGCGCCGCGTTTTGAAGACTGGCGCGTCATCAACGCCCAGGCGCTCGTGACGGGCCGCGTGACGCAGGAAGGCGATGGCCGCCTGCGCGCCGAATTCCGCCTGTGGGATACCTTTGCCGGCCAGCAGATGACGGGACAGCAGTTCTTCACGCAGCCGGAAAATTGGCGTCGCGTGGCCCATATCATCGCCGACGCGATCTATGAGCGCATCACCGGCGAGAAGGGGTATTTCGACACCCGCGTCGTCTATGTCGCCGAAAGCGGCCCGAAGACGGCCCGCAAGCGCCAGCTCGCCATCATGGACCAGGACGGGTTCAATGCGCGCGCGCTCACCAATTCCAACGACATCGTGCTGACGCCGCGCTTTTCGCCGAACCGTCAGGAAATCACGTATATGTCGTTCGAAGGCAACCAGCCGCGCGTCTATCTGCTGCAGCTGGAAACCGGACAGCGCGAAGTGGTCGGCAATTTCCCCGGCATGACGTTTTCGCCGCGCTTTTCGCCCGATGGCCAGAAGGTCATCATGAGCCTTCAGCAGGACGGCAATTCCAACATCTACACGATGGACCTTCGCTCGCGCACCACGACGCGCCTGACCAATACGGCCGCCATCGACACCTCGCCCTCCTATTCGCCCGATGGCAACCGCGTCGTCTTCGAAAGCGACCGCGGCGGGCGCCAGCAGCTTTACGTGATGGGTGCCGATGGTTCGGGCCAGACGCGCATCTCCTTTGGCGACGGCGCCTATTCGACGCCGGTCTGGTCGCCGCGCGGCGACCTCATTGCCTTCACCAAGCAGTCGGGTGGCAAGTTCTCGATCGGCGTGATGAAGCCGGACGGTTCGGGCGAGCGCATCCTGACGACCGGCTTCCACAATGAGGGCCCGACCTGGGCGCCGAACGGCCGCGTGCTGATGTTCTTCCGCCAGGCCGCCGGTGCCGGCGGTCCGCAGCTCTATTCGATCGACCTGACCGGCTATAACGAGCAGATGATCCCCACGAAGAGCTTCGCCTCCGACCCGGCCTGGTCGCCGCTTCTCGAATAGGGCGGGCGGGTGCCGCATCTGTGGCAGGAAATCCACATGCAAACGGCGCCTTTCGGGCGCCGTTCGTGTCTCCGGCCTCTCCCTAATTGTGGCAGGCTGCCGCTTTCTCGCCGTAAAGTGCTGATCTAGCGGCTGTTGATGCTCTTTTAACCAGACATTAACCATGACCGTTGAAACCGGATTAACCGGTCCCGGTTACAGTCTGGCAACCCTGAATGAAGACAGTCCATAGGAGTTCGGCCATGAGCCGTATCGCAGCCCCGGCCGCAGGCCGCATGCAGTCCCTCGCCCGCAACCCCGCCGTGATCGCGCTCGTCCTGGGCATTGCCCTTGCCGGCTGCGCATCCAAGAAGAATAACCTGCCGAACAATGCTTCGGAACTCGGCCTGAACGGTGCCAATGGCGCCAATGCCACGCCGGGCTCGCAGCAGGACTTCACGGTCAATGTCGGCGACCGCATCTTCTTCGACACGGACAGCTCATCGATCCGTGCCGATGCCCAGGCAACGCTTGATCGTCAGGCCCAGTGGCTGCAGCGCTACAGCAACTACGCCATCACCATCGAAGGCCATGCCGACGAACGCGGCACGCGTGAATACAACCTCGCGCTCGGCGCCCGCCGCGCGGCGGCCACGAAGGATTACCTCGTTTCGCGCGGTATTCCCGGCAACCGCCTGCGCACCATCTCCTACGGCAAGGAAAAGCCGGTCGCCGTCTGCGACGACATTTCCTGCTGGTCGCAGAACCGCCGCGCCGTCACGGTTCTCGGTGGCGCCGGCATGTAATTGACGGGCCCATAAGGTCCAGTCTTGAAAAGGGGCGGTCCTTGCGGGCCGCCCTTTTCGTTTGTCCGCCAGCCAGATCTTTCTGCCTCCTTAACGGACGTGGTTAACGACCGCTTAACCCACCGCTGGCATAGTCCGGCCAATGCCCCGGCGCGGCTTGACCGCGTCCCGCGGGACACGTCTTCAAATGGGAGAGCGGGCCATGCGCCTGATCGCGACGCTTGCGGCGACGACCGCGCTTGGCCTTGCAACACTGACCGTCGGCGCTGCCGCCCGTGCCGAGGAGCAGGATCCGCCGGAGGTGCAGATCGATGCGCCGGAGGTCACCATCACCGGCTCCACGCCGACGTCCGGCGTCTACCTGCGCGGCGATCTCGGCTATACCGGGTGGACGGGCGAGGGCGATCCGACGCTGCGCACCGCGATCGGTGGCCAAGTCCTGACCACGCCTTTCGACAGCGAGCGATTCGGCCATGCCCGTTCCGGCGGCGTCGGCATCGGTGTTCAGTTCACCGACACGTTCCGCGCCGATCTTACGGCCGAGCGATTCACGAGCGATTTTGCCGGCCATGCTTCGGTGGCGAGCCCCTGCGCGGGCCAGGCGGCCAGCACGGCCTGCGCTCAGAGCTTCAAGGGCGACGTGACAGGTACGAGCGTCATGGCGAATGCCTATGTCGATCTCGCCACGCTCGCCGGCGTCACGCCCTATCTCGGCGCCGGCCTCGGCGTGACGCGGCTCGACTTCGGCGGCTTCTCCGCATCGTCTGCCTGCGTGGCGGGCAGTGTGGCCTGCGCGGCGCCGCTTGGGAGCAGCGAAACGCTGTCCGGCATCGATAGCTGGCGCTTCAGCTATGCCCTGATGGCTGGCCTTTCCTACGACATCACCGACCGGGTCAAGCTCGACCTCGGCTATCGCTTCCAGCAGATCACCTCCGGCGACACCTTCCGCTTCGGCGCCAGCGAACCGGCCGGCGGCAATGGCGCAAAGAGCAGCGACGACGGCTTCGGCCGGCACGAATTCCGGGCGGGGGTGCGGGTCAGCCTGTGGTGAAATCCGCCCCATAACGTATTGCGTTATAGGCTGCTGCCCCTTAGCTTTGCCACATGATCCAGAGCTTTGCTGACGCCGAGACGGAGATGATCTGGTCCGGCCGAAGAAGCCGGAAGCTGCCCTCCGACATTCAGGCGGTGGCGCTGCGCAAACTTCGTGTTCTCAATCAGGCTCAGCGGCTCGAAGATCTGCGCGTGCCACCCGGCAATCGGCTGGAGGCACTGAAGGGCGATCGGTCGGGCATGCACAGCATTCGCATCAACGATCAATGGCGCATCTGTTTCATCTGGCGCGAGGGAGGGCCGACGCATGTCGGAATCGTCGACGACCACGGCTGACTTTCTTCCCAACCCGCATCCCGGCGAGATTCTTCTCGAAGACTTCCTGAAGCCGATGGGCGTCAGTCAGAACGCGCTGGCGCGGGCGATCGATGTACCGCCCCGCCGAATCAACGAAATCGTGCTTGGCAAGCGCGCCGTCACTGCCGACACGGACCTGAGATTGGCACGCTATTTCGGCGTCTCCGAGGGCATGTTTCTGGGGCTTCAGGCCGATTTCGACCTCATGGAGAGGCGCCGGGAGATCGCGCCGGCGCTGTCCCGCATCCAGCCGCGCGCGGCGTGACGCCCTGATCAGAGAGTGGGATCCGACGAAGGCGTCGCATTCCATTCCCTCTATGTCGCGCATCGACACGCAATCTTCACAAAACACCCTCGCTTTTCCTCTTGCGCTTTCATGCGCTCTCCCTTACAAGCGCCGGCGGGACACCTCTCCCCAACGAGAGGCTTTCTATCTGGAAGGATAGCCATATGGCGGATCTCGCAAAGCCGGACGTACGTCCGAACAACACCCATTTCTCTTCTGGCCCTTGCTCGAAGCGTCCCGGTTGGTCGCTCGATGCGCTCGCTGATGCCCCGCTCGGTCGTTCGCACCGTGCCAAGGTCGGCAAGGCGAAGCTCAAGGAAGCTATCGATCTCACCCGTGACGTTCTGGAAGTGCCTGCGGATTACCGCATCGGCATCGTTCCGGCTTCCGATACCGGCGCCGTCGAAATGGCGCTCTGGTCGCTGCTCGGCGCGCGCGGCGTCGACATGGTCGCCTGGGAAAGCTTCGGTTCGGGCTGGGTCTCGGATGTCGTCAAGGAACTCAAGCTTCCCGACGTGCGCAAGCTGACCGCCGATTACGGCAAGCTGCCCGACCTTTCCGCGATCGATTTCAACCGCGATGTGGTCTTCACCTGGAACGGTACGACGTCGGGCGTTCGCGTTCCGAATGCCGATTTCATCCCTGCTGACCGCGAGGGACTGACGATCTGCGACGCCACCTCGGCGGCGTTTGCGCAGAACCTCGACTTTGCCAAGCTCGATGTCGTGACCTTCTCCTGGCAGAAGGTGCTGGGCGGCGAGGGCAGCCATGGCGTCATCATCCTGTCGCCGCGCGCCGTTCAGCGTCTCGAAAGCTACACACCTGCCTGGCCGCTGCCGAAGATCTTCCGCATGACCAAGGGCGGCAAGCTGATCGAGGGCATCTTCGTCGGCGAGACCATCAACACGCCCTCCATGCTCTGCGTCGAGGACTATATCGACGCGCTGAAGTGGGCGAAGTCGCTCGGTGGCCTGAACGCCCTGATGGCCCGGGCTGACGCCAATGCGGCGGTGCTGAACGCCTTCACGGACAAGTCCACCTGGCTCGCCAACCTCGCCGTCGATCCGGCCACGCGCTCGAACACCTCGGTGTGCCTCACAATCGTCGATCCCGCCGTCAAGGCGCTCGATGCCGATGCGCAGGCCGCTTTCGCCAAGGGCATCGTTGCCGCGCTCGAAAAGGCGGGCGTTGCCCATGACATCGGTGCCTATCGCGATGCGCCGTCCGGCCTTCGCATCTGGACCGGCGCGACGATCGACACGGCCGATATCGAAGCCTTGCTGCCCTGGCTCGACTGGGCCTTCGCGACGCAGAAGGCGACGCTCTCGCAGGCCGCGGCCTGATCCTTCCGGCTGCGCCCGATGCGGCGCAGCCCTTCCGCTCCTTTTCCATTTTACCGCAGAACGCTTCTAACCCAGGAGGCCTCCATGGCACCGCGCGTCCTCGTATCCGATGAACTTTCCGAAACTGCCGTCCAGATCTTCCGCGACCGTGGCGTCGAGGTTGATTTCCAGCCGAAGCTCGGCAAGGACAAGGAAAAGCTGGCCGAGATCATCGGCAATTATGATGGTCTCGCCATCCGCTCCGCCACCAAGGCGACCGAAAAGCTGATCGCCGCCGCGACCAATCTCAAGGTCATCGGCCGCGCCGGCATCGGCGTCGACAATGTCGATATCCCGGCCGCCTCGCGCCGCGGCATCATCGTCATGAACACGCCCTTCGGCAACTCGATCACGACGGCCGAACATGCCATCGCGCTGATGTTCGCCGTCGCCCGCCAGCTTCCGGCTGCCGACACCTCCACGCAGGCCGGCAAGTGGGAAAAGTCGAAGTTCATGGGTGTCGAGATCACCGGCAAGACGCTCGGTGTCATCGGCGCCGGCAATATTGGCGGCATCGTCTGCAAGAAGGCGATCGGCCTTGGCATGCGCGTGATCGCCTACGATCCGTTCCTGTCGGCCGAGCGGGCCCAGGAAATGGGCGTCACCAAGGTCGAGCTCGACGAGCTTCTGGCCCAGGCCGATTTCATCACCCTGCATGTGCCGATGACCGACAAGACGCGCGGCATCCTGAACCGGGAAGCGCTCGCCAAGACCAAGCCCGGCGTGCGCATCATCAACTGCGCCCGCGGCGGTCTGGTGGACGAGGCGGCGCTGGCCGACGCCATCAAGTCCGGCCATGTCGCCGGCGCAGGCTTCGACGTCTTCGAGGTCGAGCCCGCCACCGAAAGCCCGCTCTTCGGTCTGCCGAACGTGGTCTGCACGCCGCATCTCGGCGCCTCCACCACGGAAGCGCAGGAAAACGTCGCCCTTCAGGTTGCCGAGCAGATGTCGGACTATCTGGTGAAGGGCGCCGTTTCCAACGCCATCAACATGCCCTCGATCACCGCCGAGGAAGCGCCGATCCTGAAGCCCTTCATCCGGCTTGCCGATGTTCTCGGCGCCTTTGTCGGCCAGGTCACGGAAAACGCCATCAAGGAAATCGAGATCCTCTATGACGGCTCGACGGCGGCAATGAACACCAAGGCCCTGACGAGCGCCGTTCTTGCCGGTCTTATCCGTCCGCAGGTGGCCGACGTCAACATGGTCTCCGCCCCGGTGATGATCAAGGAAAAGGGCATCATCCTGTCCGAGGTCAAGCGCGACAAGTCCGGCGTTTTCGACGGCTATATCCGCCTGACGGTGAAGACGGACACGCAGACCCGCGCCATCGCCGGCACGGTGTTCTCCGATGGCAAGCCGCGCTTCATCCAGATCAAGGGCATCAACCTCGATGCCGACGTGGGCAACCACATGGTCTACATCTCCAACACCGACGTTCCCGGCATGATCGGCTTCATCGGCACGACGCTCGGCGAAGCCGGCGTCAACATCGCCAACTTCCAGCTCGGCCGTGACACGCAGGGCGGCGATGCGATCGCGCTGCTCTACGTGGATGGTCCGCTGAACGATGACGTGGTGGCCAAGCTCACCGCCAATCCGGCGATCCGGCAGGTGAAGCCGCTGGTCTTCAACGTCGACTGATCGGGCCACGACACCCCGATGAAAAGAGGCCGCCCCGGTTCGCCGCGGGCGGCCTCTTCCTTTTCTTTCTCAGGCGATCCTCTTCGGCGCGCCGCGCTCGGCGATGGCGATGCCGGCGAGGACGAGGAGAAGGGCGACGACATGGAAGGTCTGCAGCGCCTCGCCAAGGAAGAGCAGGGACAGCAGCGTGCCGAAAATGGGGATAGCGTTGATGAAAAGGCCGGCGCGGTTGGCGCCGATCAGTTCCACCCCGCGCACATAGAGCACCTGCGAGGCGAGGGAGGGAAAGATCGCGGTGTAGAGAATGACGCTCCAGCCCGTGACGTCCGGCGCGATCATTGCGCCACTTGCAAATTCGAAGGCGAGAAGCGGCAGGGCGCTTACGAGGGCGCCAAACGCGGAGGCAGCGATCAGCGTCTGCCAGTGTACTGCAGGCTTCCAGCGCAGCATGATCGTATAGACCGAATAACACAGCACCGCGCCCAGCATCAGCAGGTCGCCGAAATTGAGGCTCAGGCTGCCGATGGCCGTGATGTTGCCGTGGGTGGCGGTCGTGATGATGCCGATCAGTGTCACCGTGAAGCCCAGCATCTGGGCGGGGCTTGCCTTGATGCGGAACAGAATGAAATTGAAGAGGAAGATGACGACGGGAATGCCGGCCTGTTCGATGGAGACGTTGATGGCCGTCGTAAAGTTCAGCGCCGTATAGAGCAGCACGTTGAAGAGCGTGAAGCCGACGACGCCAAGGCCCATCAGCAGCTTCCAGCTTTCCTTCACCTTCGGCCAGTCGCGCCGGATCTGCGGCGTCATGACGGCGAGGATAATCGCGAGCGCCACCGCCCAGCGCATGGAGGTGAGGAGCAGCGGGCTGACATGGCCGACGGCCATCTTGCCTGCCACGGCATTGCCGCCCCAGAACAGCGTTGCGATGGTGAGGAAGAGATAGGCCTTGATGTTCACGGGAATCGGCTTTCATGCGGAGACTTTTGGGCCGAAGCGGGTTGCGGCCGGCCCTGTGATACGCGCTTGGCGCGCCCGGCGCCACGCAAAAAGCCTTTTGGCCCCTCAGATCGGGGTCGCAATCATCCGGACAACACAGTATAGATGCGCGGGTTTGAGCCAGCCGAGGTGCGCTGGTGCATCGTTCAGGATCGGATTGTTATGGCGAATGTCGTGGTGGTCGGCTCCCAGTGGGGAGACGAGGGCAAGGGTAAGATTGTCGACTGGCTTTCGGAGCGGGCTGAGGTCATCGTCCGCTATCAGGGTGGTCACAATGCCGGCCATACGCTCGTCATCAACGGGGTCAGCTACAAGCTGGCGCTGCTGCCGTCCGGCCTGGTGCGCGGCAAGCTGAGCGTGATCGGCAATGGCGTCGTGGTCGATCCGCACCACTTCGTCGGCGAAGTCGAGAAGCTGCGCGCCCAGGGCGTGGACGTCACGCCCGAGGTGCTGCGCATCGCCGACAATGCACCGCTCATTCTGTCGCTTCACCGCGATCTCGATGCGCTGCGCGAAGACGCCGCTTCGGCGAACGGCACGAAGATCGGGACGACGCGCCGCGGCATCGGCCCGGCCTATGAGGACAAGGTCGGCCGCCGCGCCATTCGCGTGGTGGATCTCGCCGAGCCCGCCACGCTGCGCCCGAAGATCGAGCGCCTGCTGACGCATCACAATGCGCTGCGCCGCGGCATGGGTCTTGCGGAAATCTCCGTCGAGTCGCTCGAGGAAGAGCTGACCTCGGTTGCCGGGCACATCCTGCCCTATATCGACCGGGTCTGGGACCTGCTGGACAAGAAGCGCCGCGCCGGCGCGCGCATCCTGTTCGAAGGCGCGCAGGGATCGCTGCTCGACAACGACCACGGCACCTATCCCTTCGTCACCTCGTCGAACACGGTGGCCGGCCAAGCTGCCGCCGGTTCGGGCCTCGGTCCGACGGCAATCGATTATGTGCTCGGGATCACCAAGGCCTATACGACGCGCGTCGGCGAAGGTCCGTTCCCCTGCGAGCTCGACGATGCGATCGGCAAGCACCTCGCATCGGTCGGCCGGGAAGTCGGCGTCAATACCGGCCGTCCGCGCCGCTGCGGCTGGTTCGATGCCGCGCTGGTGCGCCAGTCGGTGGCCACCAACGGCATTACCGGCATCGCGCTGACCAAGCTCGACGTTCTCGATGGTCTTGAAGAGCTGAAGATCTGCGTCGGTTACAAGCTGGATGGCGTGGAGATCGAATATCTGCCGGCCAGCCAGTCGCAGCAGGCCCGCGTCGAGCCGATCTACATCACGCTCGAAGGCTGGAAGGAATCGACCGTGGGTGCGCGCAGCTGGGCGGATCTGCCGGCGCAGGCGATCAAGTATGTGCGTCAGGTCGAGGAACTGATCGGCGCGCCGGTGGCGCTGCTGTCCACTAGCCCCGAGCGCGACGACACGATACTTGTGACCGATCCGTTTGAGGACTAAGCTTTCACTGCCGCTGATCTGCGGCAGGGCCGCCAACCTGGGCCATAATTTGTGACAAGCGCCCGTGCTGTCGTCAAATTTATGGTGCAGACCTGAAGACATTGTTCAGCGCCGCACGTCATTTTCGATGTACGGCGCTGTCCGTGTAGATACGAGTTCGAGAAAGTTCTTATGGCTGATTTCGTCGCAGTGATCCGCAGGACCGTGGACGGCCTCTCCGAGAATGTCCCCGATATGCGCGCGAAAGTCTACGACAAGGCGCGTGGTGCCGTGCGACGGCAGCTGGAGAACATGACGCCGCGCCCGTCGGACGAGATGATCGGCCGGCAGATGGCCAAGCTCGAACAGGCGATCGCGCTGGTGGAAGGCGAAAATGCCGAAGCGCTGCCGCCGCTGGATGCCGACACTGCGGGTGCGGAAGACGTTGCAGCCGCCAGCGGGTCGCACGCTGCGCCTGAGGAAACCGAGACGCCGGCGCCGGCCCATCCGGCCGCGCCCGAGCAGGGGCCTGTCGCCGCGCAGGTCGGTGTTGCGGATGCCGCTGACGACCCGGTTCGCGACGATGAACCTGCTGCAACGGCTGAGGCTGCCGAACCCGCGCCATCCGAGGAAGCGCCGGATGTTCCCCCGCAGGAAGAGCCTGCGGCTCCCGTGGATGCCTGGGCAGCTGAGGCAACCGCACCCTGGCCGCAGGCAGAGCCGGCAGAGCGTTCGGCCACCGAACCGGCGGCCGAAACGGGTGACGGGGGCGGGGAGCCTGCTGCATCCGGTCAGTCTGAAGCGGCGGAGGTTGTAGAGGCGGCTCCTATCGAGCCTGAGATCGATACAGCCCAGCCTGAACCTGAAGTTTTGTCCGAAGCGGCTGCTGAATCGCAACCCGCCGCTCCGTTTGAGGAAGAGCCGCCGGTCGAGCCGGTTGCTGCCTGGAGCGAGGAACGCGACGACGCGGTCGAAGCACCCGCCGCAAGCCCCGTCTCGCAGGATGACGTGCTGGCGGCATGGCCGCCGCAATCGGAGGCGGACGCCGCCGCAGCAGCGGCACAGCAAGGGGAGGAGCCTGCGGCTCCCGAGCTCGCGATCGAGCCGGTGGCGGAACAGGAAGAGGCCGCCTGGACGGTCGAGCCCGCGCGTGACGAGGAGCCGGTGACGGAAGGCGGTGGACCCGCAGCCTTTGCGATCGATGCGCGCACGGCCGAAGCGGATCTCGACGCCTTCTTCAGTTCGGTATCAGGCCCTGATAGCAGCGTGTCCCCCACGCCTGATACGCTGCGCGATGCTGTGCTGGCCGCCGATCATGATGAGCCGGTTGCTGTCGAGGCCAGCGTGTCGGCGCCCTACGAGAGCGAGCACATCCCTGATGTGCATTCCCACGAGCAGGATGAGCCTTTCGCCGCAGCCGGCCCGGCCGAAGCGGCGGCGGAAGCCGCACCGCTCGGTTTTTGGCCGGATCGCGCCGAGATCGAACCCGTCTCGGTTCCCGCGCCTGAGCCGCAGGCGACGCCATGGGATGCCGTGCCCGCCTGGACGGTGACGCCACCGGCCGATGCGCATGGCGAGGTCCCGGTCGAGACCCATCCGCTGGATACGGGCGCACGCTACGATCTTTCCGGTAACCCGCACGATCTGCTCACGCCCGCCCCCCGTGCACCAACGCTGGCAGAGGACCCTGTTTCCCTCGATCCCTCCGCCCGTGACCCGATGGCCGACTGGTCCTGGCCGGACGACAAACCGGAAGACAGGTTTGCGGTTGAGCAAGACGCAGCGGGATCGACCGCGCGCAACACAGACGCTGACAATTGGGCCGCACGCGAGCTCGACCAGATCCTTGCGGACGAAGCGCGTGGCAATGCACCAGCGGGTGCCGCTGTTGCCGGCGCAGGCATCGCCCTTGGCGGTATGGCCAATGCGGGCGGTGCAGGCGTTGGCGGTGCGGGCTATGGGGGTGCGCCCTCGTCGGCCTATGCCGATCCCGATGCCTTGCCGGAGCGCGATCCCGTCATTCCCGCCGGAAAGCCGCTCTCCTATCGCGTGCAGCCGAAGCGGCGGATGTCACCGCTCGTGGCCGTTCTCGTCGTGGCCGTTCTCGCGCTTGGCGGCGGCGGTTACGCCTATTACACGAACCAGCAGACGGTGAACGACTGGGCCAAGTCGCTGGTCGCCTCCGTCACCTCCAATGGCGGCACAGCGCAGACAGCGCCGCCTTCGGACACGCCAGCAAACGGTGCGACGACGGCGCCGGCGGGGGAACTTTCGGCGAGCGGTTCGGGAGAGCCGGGTGCCGGTTCCGTACCGCCAACGGCGTCCGGCCAGACCGAAGTGGCTGCGATCGACCCCGGCCCGCAGAAGTTTACCCAGCGCCTCCAGGCCGATGGAACGGAAATCGATGCCGGGCCGGCGGCGCTGGCCAGCGCGGATCCGACGGTCAGCGAAGGCAAGTCGGTGGCCGAGAAGACGGATACAGCGCCAGGCTTGGCCGCCGGGGCCAGCGATGCAACGACCGGCACCCCGCCGGCTGATGCTGCGCAGACGACGACCACGCCGGTGCAGACGACACCTGCCGCTGGCGAAGCGGCGAGCGCCCTGCCGGGCGAGAAGATGTTCCTTTACGAAGAGCGGCTCGGCCAGACTTCGCCGACCGCCATTCCGGGCACGGCCGTCTGGTCCGTCAAGGAGGAATCGCCCGGCGGCGATGCCAAGCCGGAGCCGGTCATACAGGCGCAGATCACAGTTCCCGATCGTGGCCTGACTGCACTGATGACCATCAAGCGCAATACCGATAGTTCGTTGCCGGCAAGCCATGTCATCGAATTCGTCTTCTCCGTTCCCGACAATTTCGAGGGCGGCTCGATCGATGCGGTGCAGCGCGTGGCGATGAAGCGCACCGAGCAGGATCGCGGCGACGCCCTGATCGCTGTGCCGGCCAAGATCACCGACGACTTCTACATGATCGCGCTCAACGACTTCCCGGAAGCGGTGACGACCAACCTGCAACTGCTGGAAAGCCGTTCCTGGATCGATATTCCGATCACCTACCGCAACGGTCGCCGCGCCTTGCTGACGCTGGAAAAGGGCCAGACGGGTCGGCAGGCCTTCAACACGGCGCTGCAGGCGTGGGCGAAGCTTCCATCCACCGCGCCTGCCAACGGCCAGTAACGAGCGCGCCGCTGACACCAACAAAAAGCCCTCCGGCACGGTCCTGCCGGAGGGCTTGTTTTTTGAGGTCGATTGGCTTGCTGCGTGGCGGATCGGCTCAGGCGTCCTCTTCGACCACCCGCAGCGCCTGCGCCTGGGCAAGGGCAGCCTTCTGAACCGCCTCCTGCACCTTTTCGAAGGCGCGGACCTCGATCTGGCGCACGCGCTCGCGGCTGATGTCGAACTCGCTCGAAAGGTCCTCCAGCGTCACCGGATCTTCGCGCAGGCGGCGGGCTTCGAAAATGCGGCGTTCGCGGTCGTTCAGAACCTTCAGCGCGTTGCCGAGCATGCCGCGACGGTTCTCCAACTCGTCCTGCTCGATGAGCATGGCTTCCTGGTTGTCGTGGTCGTCGACAAGCCAATCCTGCCACTGGCCGCTCTCGCCTTCGCTTGCCTTGATGGGCGCGTTGAGCGAGGCATCGCCGGACAGGCGGCGGTTCATGGAAATCACTTCCTCCTCGGACACCTTGAGGGTCGTGGCGATTTCCTTGACGTGCTCGGGCTTCAGGTCGCCTTCGTCCAGCGCCTGGATCTTGCCCTTGAGGCGGCGCAGGTTGAAGAACAGGCGCTTCTGGTTTGCAGTCGTGCCCATTTTGACCAGCGACCATGACCGCAGGATATATTCCTGGATGGCGGCCTTGATCCACCACATGGCGTAGGTCGCAAGACGGAAGCCGCGGTCGGGCTCGAACTTCTTGACGGCCTGCATCAGGCCGACATTGCCTTCGGAAACGACTTCGCCGATCGGCAGGCCATAGCCGCGATAACCCATGGCGATCTTCGCCACGAGGCGCAGGTGGCTTGTCACCAGCTTGTGGGCAGCCTTGCGGTCATCATGCTCCTGATACCGCTTGGCGAGCATGTACTCTTCCTGCGGTTCGAGCATGGGAAACTTGCGGATCTCGTCGAGATACCGGTTGAGACCGCCTTCACCGGCGGTAATGCTGGGCAATGTATTGCGGGCCATGAAGCACCCCTTTCTCCTGTCCCGGCTTCCATTCGGCAAGCCCGGGTCCGGGCGGTTCTCAGACTCCGCCCGACACCAGAGATAAGGAGGCAACAAACATGATTCAAGGCGCCCACTTTGCCTGTCAGGGCAAAACGACCTTACAAATTGTTCATCTTCTGATGGATCTCAGATCGGGAGTTGGCGGGACAGTTTCAAGGTTATGAAGGCAGCGCACCGCCAGGATTAGCGAGGGCGCCCTCATTCGGCCTGGCGAAAGGCGTCCAGCAGCCTTTCGAAATCCTCCGGGATCGGCGCCTCGAAATGCAAGGCTTCGCCCGTGACGGGGTGTTCGAAGGCGAGCAGGTAGGCGTGCAGCGCCTGCCGGCGGAAGCGCTCCACGGCTTTGCGGCTGTCATCCGGCAGGCGGTTGGCCTTGGTCTTGAAGGCCGCGCCGTAATCGGGGTCGCCGATCAGGGGATGGCCGAGATGGGCCATGTGGACGCGGATCTGGTGGGTGCGCCCCGTCTCCAGCCGGCACTCCACAAGCGAGGCCATGGCGGTGGCGTCCGGCTGCTCCAGGAACCGCTCGATCACCTCGTAATGGGTGATCGCCTCGCGGGCGTCGTCATTGGTCTCGCGCACCACGGCGCGCTTGGTGCGGTCGCTGGAGGCACGGCCGAGCGGCGCGTCGATCGTGCCACGCAACGTCTTCGGACGGCCCCAAACGAGCGCCATGTAGGCGCGCTCCAGCGGGCCGGTGCGGCCGTGGTCGGCGAACTGGTCGGAGAGGTGGCGGTGGGCGTGGTCGTTTTTGGCCACCACCATCACGCCGCTCGTATCCTTGTCGAGGCGGTGGACGATCCCCGGGCGCTTGACGCCGCCGATGCCCGACAGGCTGTCTCCGCAGTGGTAAATCAGCGCATTGACCAGCGTTCCTGTCCAGTTGCCGGCGGCCGGATGCACGACGAGACCGGGCGGCTTGGCGATCACGATCAGGTCATCGTCCTCGTAGAGCACGTCGAGGGGGATATCTTCCCCCTTCGGCTCCGGGTCTTCCGGCGGCGGCACGATGATGGCGATCTCGTCGCCCGGTTTGACCTTGCGTTTCGGCTCCGTGGTGGGCTGGCCGCCCACGGTGACGGCGCCGTCTTCGATCAGTGCCTTGATGCGGCTGCGCGAATAGGCGCCGTCCAGATGGGCCGCAAGCCACGCATCGAGGCGGCCTTCGGCGTCCTCCCCGGCGATAAGGACTTTCCTATCTGTCGGCTCTTGGTTAAACGGGTCGTTCATTCGTACCGTACTCATTCACGCTTGGAAGGTCTGTTGATGTCCGCCGTCGAACCCCAGGACCAGGAAGATAAGCCGCTCGATCCGGCCATGGAAAATGTGCGCCGCAAGATGGTGAAGCTTCAACTCGCCTCGGGCGGCATCATGCTTCTGATGCTTATGGCCGTGCTGGCAACGATTGTCTACAAGGTCACGCAGGGCAAGCCCGCGGAGCGGGCCGTTGCCGGCCAAGGGCTGGTGCCGAGCGAAGCGCCGGTCTCGGCCGTCGCGGCGCTGCCGGTCGGCTTCACCATCGAGAGCGTCAGCCTCGCCAACGGCCAGCTTCTCTTCTGGGGCCGTACCACCGAGGGCGAGCGCAAGGCCGTGGTCTACGACATCGCTGCCGGCCGCGTCGTTGCCGACGTCAGGGTCACCACGAACTGACGGGCACGCCTGCCATGGCTGGACGTGCGATCCGCATCACCGATCCCGCCGACCCGCGGATTGCGGCCTTCGTTTCGGTGAAGGAGCGGGATCTGGCAGGCCGCGAGGGGCGCTTCATCGCGGAGGGCACGGTGGTGCTCTCGCTGCTCGCCGCCGCCCATGGGCGGGGCGATGGCATCGTGGCGGAAGCGGTGCTGCTGCTCGAAAACCGTCTGAACGGGGTTGAACCGATCCTCGAGCGTTTCGGGCCGGAGGTTCCGGTCTATGTGGCGGATCGGGCCGTGTTCAACGCGATTGCCGGTTTCGACATGCATCGCGGCGTGATGGCGATCGGCCGTCGCGGTCAGATGCCGTCGCTGGAGACGGTGATCGCGCGTCTGCCGGAGCGTGCGCTGGTGCTCACCGCCATCGGCATTTCCAACCACGACAATATGGGCGCGCTGTTCCGCAATGCCGCCGCCTTCGGGGCGGAGGCGGTGCTGATCGACGAGACCTCGTGCGATCCCTTCTACCGCAAGGCGCTGCGCGTGTCGGTCGGATCCGTGCTGACGGTGCCGCAGGTCAGGGGCGGATCGGCGAGCGACATGCTCTCGGCCTTGACGGCGGCCGGCTTCAGCCTGTTCGGTCTTTCGCCGCGCGGCGAGTTGGCGTTGCAGGATCTGAAGCCTGCGGCGCGCACGGCGCTGGTCATGGGAACGGAAGGGGAGGGGCTGCCGCCGCATTTGATGGCGGCGCTGCCGACGCTGCGCATCCGCCAGCGTCCCGGCCTCGACAGTCTCAATGTGGCAACCGCCGCCGGCATCGCGCTGCATCACGCGGCCGCGCTCAACGGGCTCATCTGAAGCCTACTTTTCCGGCGGCAGGATATCGGCGACGCGGCGGGCGAGGCTGCGGCGGGGAGAGGGCTTTTCGGCGCGCCCAGCCGCGATGAACGGCTGGATGGGCGAGGTCGGTCCCTCGCGGGTGGCGGTGATCGCGACCATGGCGGCGGCGACGTCGGCCAGCTCCATCCTGAGAGCCTCGTCGTGGCCGTTCGGCTTGCGGGCGCTGGCCAGCCGCTCGGCGAGCGCTGTGGCGCGGTTGCGCGTCTCTTCGGTGAGGGCAACAGGATCGAGAACAGGGGCGGGCAAGGCCGCCTCCGCTTCTGCGCTTCGCGCGTTCCTTGCAGACCGGCTGGCGACGGGGCGGCTGTCCCTGTCCTTCGCGTCTTCGGCGACGGTTGTCGTGGCCGGGCGGTCCATCTTGATGCCGGCGAGGCGCAGGGCCCGCATGGCCTCGCGGACCTCGCCATTGGCATCCTTCAGCTTGGCCTTCAGGCGGTCGATTTCCTTGCCGCGGCGTTCCAGCAGCACGTCCTTGTCCGTTCGGGAACTCGTCTCCTGTTCCAGCCGGCTTTCCATCTGCCGCAGGCGTGTTTCGTCGCGGGCCAGCTGCAATTCGATGGCGCGAGCTTTCGCCGTCTCGGTCTTCAATTCCTCGCGGATCGTCTCGCGTTCGTCCCGCAGCCCGGCATTGCGGCTGCGCAGGCTGTCGATCTCGTTGTCGCGCGCGCCGATGTCCTCGCGCAGACGGTCGATGTCGGCGGAGATGAGGTCGATCTGTCGCAGCAGGGTGCGCACCTCTTCCGCCTTTGCCGCACCATCGGCCTCTGCCTTGTCGAGCGCTTCCTTCAGCCGGTCGACGCGCTTTTCCTGGTCGCGCAGGGCCACGCGCATATCGGCGGCCTCCTCGCTCATGCGGGCGATCTGGGCCTGCAATTCGCGATTTTCCTCGCTGGTGCGCCGGAGATCGGTGGCAAGCGTCTCGCTCTTGACCATCAGCGCCACGCCGCGGTCACGCTCCTTGCGCAGGTCGATGAGGGTCTTGGCCTGTTCTGCGGCGGCGGCGGCGCGCACCGCATCCTTCTGGGCGCGGACTTCCGCGGGCGAAATCGGCATGGTGGCCTTGAGGCGATCTTCGGCAAAGCGCACGACGCGCCGCTGGATGATCGGCGCCACCAGCAGGGCCAAAAGACCTGCCGACAGAAATCCCAGCGAATACAACAGAACAAATTCGATCACGGGCGTCGGCCGATCCGTACTTTCTGGGTCCCATCATGGGTCTTATACGCATTATAGGGGCGAATTATTCGCCCGTCACGCATCCGCAACCCGTGTGCAACACACCTTTGCGATCCGTCGCCGCCTGACATGAGCCGCGGCGCCGGGAATGAACAGTCCCGGTCGAGTTCCAACCGGGAAGGAGAGCGTCTGTTCCCTGCTGTCCGCGCAAAACGGCGGACCTTGCGTTGTCAGAAGGGATTCCAGGTCGGCTGCTGGGTCAGCTTCAAGTAGCCGACGCTGACCCCAAGGCGGGCGCCTATGCCGGTGCGGATCGGCACGACGACGATGTTGTCGTCGGTCAGCACCGTCATGCCGACACCGGCGACCACATAGGCCGAGCCGTTGACGCCGCCGAAGCGCTTGTAGAGGGCCGGCACGCTCGGCAGGTTGTAGACGAGCATCATGGCGCGGCTGCCCTGTCCGCCCACGTCGAGGCCGAGGGAGGGGCCCTGCCAGTAGACATCGTGCTGGCCGGCGTTCTTGGTGTAGAGCTGTCCTTCGCCATAGGTGAGGCCCGCGACGAAGGCTCCGGAGCCTTCCTGGCCGAGAATATAGCCGTTCGGCAGGCCATACTGCTGGAAGGCGCGCTCCACGACCTTGGCGAGGCCGCCGGAGGTGGAGCCGAAGAAGCCGTGGCCGGCATCGACGATTTCCTGCATCGAATACTGGGTGCCACTGCTGCGGCTCTGGGCGGCGGCGGGCGCAAGCGTCAGGCCAAGGATTGCGAGTGTCGCCCCGATCACAAGGGCGATGACAGGGGTGGCCGTCCTCAGGACGTTTGAAAGGGCGCGCATCGTTTCCTCCATGGGGCGGTTCGCGTCATTTCGCGCACTTTGAACCCATCGTCTTAACAATCGGTTTACCAAATGTGGTGTCATTATGACTGCTGAAAGCGTAGGGTTCCGGGACGGGAATCCTGTTGTGCCGCGCCCGCCTGAGCCCGCAAGGGCCATCGCGGACCGGGTGGCCGGGCGCCGATGCGCAGCTCCAATCGAGGACATGATGATGATGAAGAATGCCAACCTGACGCTGACCGGCCCGGATCTCGCATCGCTGCTGTGCAGCCGCGTATGCCATGATATCATTTCGCCGGTCGGGGCCATCAACAACGGGCTGGAGCTTCTGGAAGAAGGCGGCGCGGATGTCGAGGCCATGGAACTCATCAAGGCCAGCGCCACGAACGCCTCTGCGCGGCTGAAATTCGCCCGGCTTGCCTTCGGCGCTTCGGGGTCCGTCGGCGCCTCCATCGATACGGGCGAAGCGGAAAAGGCGGCCAAGGATTTCGCCGGCGCCGAAAAGAAGACCGAGGTCATCTGGACCGGTCCGCGCGCCATCGTCGCCAAGAACCGGGTCAAGCTCTTGCTGAACCTCTTCCTCATTGCCTATGGCGCGATCCCGCGCGGCGGCCAGATTGCCGTGGCGCTCGAAGATCCTGAGAACGCGGCGCATTTCACGCTGACGGCGACCGGCAAGATGATGCGCGTGCCGCCGAAGCTGGTGGAACTTCTGACCGGCACGGTGGAAGAAGCCATCGATGCCCACTCGATCCAGCCCTATTACACCGTGCTTTTGGCCGAAGAGGCCGGTATGGAGATCGACGTCGTCTCCACCGGCGAGGCGATCGTCTTCACTGCCAAGATGGCAGCGTGATTTGCGCGTCTGGTAACGCTTTGTTTGTCAAACCGGCAGTATGCTGAATTCCTGTAACAGTCCCTTCGCAGACCTGCGGATGGAGAAGGAGTGCGTATGCGACGGTTGATGATTGCTGATGAATCGGATGTGGTTCGCAAGGTGGGCAGGCGCATTCTGACCGGGATCGGTTTCCTGGTCGCCGAATCGCAGAGCGGTCTTGAAGCTCTGGCGCGCTGCGAAGCCGAAATGCCGGATATTCTCATCGTCGATGCCGCGCTCGAAGGCGCGCTCGACCTGATCGCCAATGTCCGCCTCATGGAAGGCGGCAAAAGCGTGAAGATCTATTACTGCGTCATCGAGGCCGATCTGAAGAAGATGATGGCCGGCAAGCGTGCCGGGGCGGACGACTTCCTTCTCAAGCCCTTCGATCGCAAGATCCTGACCAGCGTTTTTGCCAGCCAGGCGATCGCGGCCTGATTTCAATCCCTCCCGACTTTTCGAAAGGCGCCGCAGCCGAAATGCGGCGCCTTTTCCGTCGTGCGTTCAGGTCAGGCAAGGCGGGTGGCGTGTCCCCGAAAACGCAAAACCCGCCGTTTCCGGCGGGTGCGCGTTCAGTCTCGGTGGGATGGCCTTGGCCGCGCGCGAGGAACGCGGCAAAATGATCAGGCCGTTTCCTGATATTCGTTGCTGTCGGGCTCGCGCAGCACATAGCCGCGGCCCCAGACGGTTTCGATGTAGTTGGCACCGCCGGCGGCGTTGGCCAGCTTCTTGCGCAGCTTGCAGATGAAGACGTCGATGATCTTCAGTTCGGGTTCGTCCATGCCGCCATAGAGGTGGTTGAGGAACATTTCCTTGGTGAGCGTCGTGCCCTTGCGCAGCGAGAGCAGCTCGAGCATCTGGTATTCCTTGCCCGTCAGGTGAACGCGCTGGCCGCCGACTTCGACGGTCTTGGCATCAAGGTTCACCACGAGATCGCCCGTGGCGATGACCGACTGGGCGTGACCCTTGGACCGGCGAACGATCGCGTGGATGCGGGCCACCAGCTCGTCCTTGTGGAAGGGCTTCGTCATGTAATCGTCGGCGCCGAAGCCGAGGCCGCGAACCTTGTCCTCGATGCCGGCCATGCCGGAGAGGATGAGGATTGGCGTCTTCACCTTGGAAAGACGCAGCGTGCGCAGCACCTCGTAGCCCGACATATCCGGAAGATTGAGATCGAGAAGGATGATGTCGTAATCATAGAGCTTCCCGAGATCGACGCCTTCCTCACCCAGATCGGTGGTGTAGACGTTGAAGCTCTCCGACTTCAGCATCAGTTCGATGCTCTGTGCCGTCGCGCTATCGTCTTCGATCAGTAGAACCCGCATAATTATCCCCTATTCCGCCGCCGCAAGGTCGAGCTCGCCCACAACGCGATACGGATCCAGTTATGTCCTGATTTGGAGGCTGCCACGAAATGGTTAACAAATTCTGATTCCCTCTGGCAAGGTGTATCGAGAATGTTAATTTTTTTTCGCAGTCCTCTGAAAACAAACAGGAATCCGAATTGCCGACCTTCATGTTCGACGTGAGCAGATGCGATTAAGTGATTCAGCCGACTCATCAAATCGACGCCCCCGATAAATTCGGTCCGTGATTTACTGAGCCTTAAATCATCACCCCTATGATTAACGATGCCCGTAAACGAAAGGTTACCGCCGGTAGGATTTGATTAAGGCCGGTGGAAAAAAATCGTTAAGGGTCCGCGCGGGGATGAATTCCGGCACGGCTTCTAGAAACCGGGGTCTCGCTATCCACGGAGTATTGCGTATGAAGTCACGTGAGAGCCTTACGCGCCTGAAGGAATTTCAGGTCAAGGAAAAGCAGCGTCAGCTGAACCAGCTTCAGATGATGATGGCCGAGTTCGAACGGATGGCGAAGGATCTGGAAAGCCAGATCGCCATCGAAGAGAAGAAGTCGGGCATTTCCGATCCCTCTCATTTCGCCTATCCGACCTTTGCAAAGGCGGCGCGCCAGCGTGCCGACAATCTGCAGGTGTCGATCCGCGAGTTGAAGGTGCAGCAGGACGCGGCCGAAATCGCCCTGGAAGAGGTCAAGGCCGAATTCCAGAAGGCTGCGGCCCTCGAAGAGCGCGACAGCTCGGTTCGTCTGCGCGCGTGAGCGCCCGGCCGACTGATCGCTGAAGCGGGCGCCTTTCAAAGGCATCCACCGCACGGACCCGACCGGATCCGTGCGGTGGATGCCTGCGTTTGCGCTGGATTTGCGCCGAAGGCGCCGTCTTGCGGGGGCGGGGGTATCAGCCGCCCTCGTCGCATCTCGCCCGGTCAGATCTAGCTCTTGGCCACATCCTGCCAATCGGCATGGCGCTGCATCTGCGCACGCATGAAGGGGCAGAGCGGCATGATTTTCCAGCCACCGGCGCGAGCGGCATGCACCGCATGTTCGGCAAGCGCCTGGCCGACACCCTTGCCGCGCAGCGCATCGGGAACGGCGGTGTGATCGATGATGATGAGTTCGGGTGAGGTGCGCGAATAGGTCATCGCGGCCTCGTGGCCATCGACCGTCACGCTGTAGCGCCCGTGGGCGCCCTCTTCGCTTGTCAGGATTTCCATCGCGCCAATCTCCCTGGTCGTGGCCATGAGGGGAATGTAGGTCCGGCGCGGGGATGTGCCAAGGTTACGGCCTGTCACGGAGACGCGAATGCAGGCAGGGGAGGAGGGGAAAGGCGGCCGAGGGACGCGGGCAGGTGAGGGCGGGAGGCGAATGGTCAGCGCCTTCAGCTCACCTGCGCGCATGTCCGGGCGCGGCGCGATCGCCGGTCCGGGCGGAGCAGTCGCTGGCTGTCGTCGTCAGTGGCGATACTGCTGGATGCGGGTCGTGCGCAGGCCTGCAAGGCCGTGATCGTTGATGGAGGACTGCCAGGACAGAAACTCTTCCACGGTCAGCGTGTAGCGTTCGCACGCTTCTTCCAGGCTCAGGAGGCCCCCGCGGACAGCGGCGACGACTTCAGCCTTTCGACGGATCACCCAGCGCCGTGTATTGGCCGGCGGTAGATCGGCAATCGTCAGGGGGCTGCCATCGGGGCCGATGACATACTTTACGCGGGGTCTAATCATTTCGGTCATTGGACTCTCTACATACACACAAGACCATTGGCGCCACTCTAGGGCCCCACCTTTAACATTTGCCTAAACGAATAAGCGGCTTCTGCCGGTTGCAACCGGTCGCTGCCGAGGAGTTTGTTGCTTTGCAAGGCATTTACCTCCCCAATCCTACGGAATGGGAGCGGTGCAAAGATGATGCTATGAAACGCAAAACGGAAAATGGGCGAGCTGCCTTACATCCCGGTGCCGTCAGGCGGCGATGCTGTGCCAGGGTCTCATCTGGTCGGCGATGCTACTGACGATATCCTGCGCTTCATTGGCAAAAGGACGCGGGATATTTGCGAGGCTTCGTGTCTGTGCGGATTCTCGAGGGCAGGAAACAAATTGCATTTGCCGGCCTTCGCGCCGGATGTTGGGTTGGGCTATGAAAAATGACATGCTGCCCCCGTTGTCGGGGAGCACTTCACCGGTGGCGGGCGACGGCAAGGGCGCGGTCCAGACGGACTACGAAATCCTCCGGCTCCTGCGTCAGATGACGACGGATGCGGGTTTTTCGCATTTCATGGTCGCGCGTCCGCCTTCCAGCGACGTGCAGCGGTTCCAGGATCGTCTGATCCTGTCCAACTGGCCGGCCGATCTGGTGCGCCAGTACGATCAGGCCGACGTGTTTGCGGCAAGTCTCCTCGTCGATCGCGTGCGGCAGACGCGCCTGCCTGTCTATGGCGACATTGCCCTCATGCTGTCGGCCGACCGGCGGCAGGATCACGGCCTGCACGCCGCCTTTACCGGCCTTGGCATGGTCTCGATCTTCGCCGTGATGATGCTGACGGGCGACGAGCAGGGCGTGGTGCTGACCCTTGCCGGAAGCCGCGCGCTGCCGGATGCCGATGAGGTGCCGCGGCTCTATTTCTCGCTGTTGCAGATCATGGACCGCTACGAGCGCGCCATGGCAAGCCGTGTGACCGCGACGGAGCGCCTGTCGATGCGCGAGGTCGAATGTCTGCGCTGGGCGGCGGCGGGCAAGAGCAGCGATGAAATCGCCATCATCCTCGGCATTTCCGCCTACACGGTCTCCAGCTATTTCAAGACGGCAACGCGCAAGCTCGGCGCCGTCAACCGGATGCAGGCCATTGCCCGGGCCATCCGGCTCAAGCTTCTCTGATCCTGCGGGGGCGGGCGTTGCGCGGCTGCGGGCTTGTCCGCCGCCGCGCAACTTTCTATATGGGCGAGGGGACTGCCGCGGGCGGACCCCGGAGCCGGCGCGGTGCCTTTCGGCCTTCGGTGCCGACCGGCCGGTCGGTGATGGCGCGGATCTGCGCCTCTCGCCCATTTTGAAGGTTCAAGCCCGCCGTGCCTGAGACGATCAGCCGGGCGGCGAAGGAAGCGGAACAACGCCGTGAACAGTCTCGATTTCGACCGGAAGCCCGAGGACACGCGCGTCGTCGTCGCCATGTCCGGGGGTGTCGATTCCTCCGTCGTCGCCGGCCTGCTGAAGCGCGAGGGCTATGACGTGCTCGGCATCACGCTGCAGCTTTATGACCACGGTGCCGCGGTGCACCGGGCCGGCTCGTGCTGCGCGGGCCAGGACATCGACGATGCCCGGCGCGTGTGCGAAACGCTCGGCATTCCCCATTACGTGCTCGACTACGAGCAGCGCTTCCGCGAGCAGGTGATCAATCCCTTCGCCGAAAGCTATGTGGCCGGCGAAACCCCGGTGCCCTGCATTGCCTGCAACCAGACGGTCAAGTTTGCCGATCTTCTGGCGACCGCGCGCGATCTCGGTGCCGACGCGCTGGCGACCGGCCATTATATCCGCTCGCGGCCGAGCCCGGACAGCGCCGTACCGGGGCGCCGCGCACTCTATCGCCCTGCCGATGCCGAGCGCGACCAAAGCTATTTCCTCTTCGCCACCACGCAGGAGCAGGTGGATTACCTGCGCTTTCCGCTGGGGCACCTGACCAAGGCCGAAACGCGCGCGCTCGCCGACGAGATGGGCCTCGTCGTCGCTGCCAAGGCCGACAGCCAGGACATCTGCTTCGTGCCGCAGGGCAAGTACAGCGACATCGTCGCCAAGCTGAAGCCGGATGCCTCGCTCTCCGGCGAGATCGTGCATCTCGACGGGCGCGTGCTTGGCCGGCACGAGGGCATCTTGCACTACACGATCGGCCAGCGGCGCGGCATCGGCATCGCCACGGGCGAGCCGCTCTATGTCGTCTATCTCGATGCGCGCTCGCGCCGGGTGATCGTCGGGCCGAAGGAGGCGCTGGAAACGCGCCGTGTCTATCTGCGCGACATCAACTGGCTGGGCGACGGCACGATCGACGATGCGGCGGCCGGTGGCTTTCCCTGTTTCGCCAAGGTACGCTCCACCCGCCAGCCGGCCCCGGCCGTGCTGGCGCGCGATGGCGAAGGCCTCTATGTGGAGCTCGCCGAGGGCGAGGCGGGAATCGCGGCCGGCCAGGCCTGCGTCCTCTATTCCGGCATCGGCGAAGACGCCCGCGTCTATGGCGGCGGCTTCATCCGCCGCTCCGAGCGCGAGAAGGGCGCGGAGGACGCCCTGAAGGCCATCCTCGCCCAACCGGCAGCCGCCTGACCATCGCCGCGCGGCGCGCGCTGCAGCGCCCATTCCGGGGCGTTTCCGGTGCATTCGGCCGGCTGTGCGCGACCATGTCGCCTGGCCGGCGAATCGGCTGTCTTCCCGGCGGCGCAGGAAGCGTCAGCCGATCCTCAAAAAAGTGTCGCCGCGATGTTGACACCAGCCAATCCGCCGACCTATACACCGCCCCGCTGGCACGGCTTTTCCCGTGACCGCCCGGCGGAGTAGCTCAGTAGGTTAGAGCAGAGGAATCATAATCCTTGTGTCGGGGGTTCGAATCCCTCCTCCGCTACCATTCCGCTGATTATTTTTTTGATGCGACCCTTGCTCGATGCATTGCATTTGGCTGATAGCAATTGTGGTCTTCCGGGTCATATTAAACGCGTTGCGATGCGAGCATTAAGCTCTTGCGAACGTCTGATTTACAGGTAGGCTCGCGTTTATGGTGAATGCCCAGGCTCGAGATTTGGTTTCCGATACAATCGGTGTGGGATCCTACACTGCTCCCGAGGCTGCGCGTCTCTTGCGAATGAAGCCGCGTAATCTTAGGCGCTGGCTTGGTGGTTACACTTACAGCAACGCGGGTAAGCCCATCACCATGCCGCCGCTTTGGCGCAGTGAGCATGCGGGGATCGAGGAGGGGCATCTTGAGATCGGTTTTCGCGACCTGATCGAACTTCGTTTCGTGAAAGCTTTTCTCGATGCGGGCGTCGGACTGCAAGCGATACGGAACTGCCTTGCTTACGCCTGTGAATGCGCGCGCGATGAGCGCCCGTTTTCGACGCGAAAGTTTCGGACAGACGGGCGCACCATTTTCCTTGATAGCGTTGAGCAGAATGCCGACAAAATGCCGGTATCCACGCTGCTGGATTTGAAGAAAAAGCAATTCGTCTTCAAAGATATCGTGGAGCGCACCTTCAAGGATCTCGATATCGAGGGCGAGGCCGTCGTCCGCTGGCGGCCGCATCATGGAAAACAATCGATCGTCATTGATCCGCGCCGTTCCTTTGGGCAGCCGATCGCAACCGAATTTGGTGTTCCGACCGTCGTACTGGCAGACGCCGTTGTGGCGGAAGGCTCGGTCGAAGAGGCGGCTCGTATCTTTGACGTTCCACCTGCCGTTCTTCGCGACGCGGTCGACTTCGAAAATGACCTAAAGAGAGCGGCTTGAAGGTCCTGATTGACGAGAATCTTCCTCCCGCCCTGGCTCGCTCCCTGAGCGCTCTTTTTGCTGGAAAGCACGAGATCCTTCATATTCGCGACCGGTTTGGTCCGGGGACGACCGATCTTCAATGGATTGCCGAATTGAGCCGGGACGGCCGCTGGGTTGTCATTTCAGGCGACAGGCGTATCACGCGCAACAAAGCTGAATACAACGCCTTCCGGGCGTCGCTTCTCGTCGGCTTCTTTCTTTCCAGTGGTTTACAGAAGGCGCCATTGCTGAAGCAGATGGAGCGCATCCTTGCGCTGTGGGCCACTATCGAGACCCAGTCCGCCCTTGTTCAGGGTGGGGCAACTTTTGAGCTTCCCATGTCGTCTACGCGGGTGAGGCAGATCTGATCGGCGGACAGAGCGTCAATTACGCCCTCACGCCTCTGATCATCCCGGCAAGATTCCACAAGCGCCGCCCCACAGCCTTCACCCGCGCGGCAATGCCAAACCCGATGGCGCTCAGTGCCTGGTCGACATCCTCGTCCGTCGGGGCGTTGCGGCCGAAGAAGGCGTGCCAGAGGATGGCGGTGAGGGTGGCCATGAGGGCGCTGGCGATGAGGACGTCGGAGAGGAAGTGGGCGCCGAAGACGATGCGGTTGGCGCTGACGGCGATGGCGAAGGTGACGAGGAGCGTGGTGACGCTGCGGCGCCAGGCCGGGTGCACGAAGAGCGCAAGCGGCAGGAGGCAGACGACGGCGGCGGCTTCACCCGAGGCGAAGGAGCGGTTGGAGAAGATCGTCTCGCCCATGCTCCAGGCATCGACGAAGGTGAAGCGGCCGCCGAAATCGATCGTGTCGATCGGGCGCGGGCGATCCCAGAAGGGCTTCAGGATGCAGTTGATGATCAGGCCGGGGCCGAGAAGATAGAGGCTGGCAAAGAACACCATGAAGCGCGGCGGGAAAAGGCTGGGCCGCGACGGGTAGGCGATCTTCATGATCGTGCCCAGCACCATCGCGATCGCAAAGGCCATGGGCACGTACTGGCCGACGGCGCGCAACTGCTGCAGCATGTGGACGCTCCGGGCCGGAAAGCCGAGGCCGGCCACGAAAAACAGGCTGGTGACGGTGCGATCCAGTGATGGCAGCGCGATGAACAGAAGCGACAGGCACGTGGTGACCGCAAGGCAGGTCAGGATGGGCGTGGGGGTTGCCATAGTTGCGCGCGGATTGCGGTGCGGGCCGAAGGTCGGTGTCTGAAAGGTCATGGGGTGCCGTGTCATATCAGAAATCGAGAATGTGACGTTTGACGTCACTTGGTGACATGGTGATGAAATGCGCATGACGATTGGACAAAGGCCGATCGTCACGGTGCGCACCGCGCCTGCAACGACCGTCTTTCGGTCTCTCCCGTCTTCGCCATGGTGTCATCGCGCCGCTGGCTGACAGCAGGCTGAACGCAAGCCGGTCCTGAGGCCTGCTTTCGGCCCGTTTCGAGAGAGGACCCCATCCGGGGCACTGGATCATGTTCCGGCTCTGCTTGAACGCCGTCCGTCCTCGCGCTTCATTTGCGCCCGGCGCAGCCTGCATCGGTCCGGTAGGCGGCGATGGTGCGGCGGGCATAGGCGCCGCCGGCCGTGTCGATGGCCAGAGGCCGTCCGGCACAGGCCGGGGGATGCTCGGTGACGAGCAGGACGGCGCCCGCGAAAGTCTGCGGCAGGGGGTATCGCATCTCGTAATGGTTCCTTGCACCGGCCCCGCTTGGGCGGGCGTAGAAGGCAAGGTCGCTGGCATTGCGGCCGGTGTAGAACAGGTCGGCCAGGATATCGCGGTTGTCGGAGACGATGGCGGCGGTCCCCTCGCGGCGGGCGAGATCCATCAGCGTCTTGCTCATGGCAGCCCGGCCGAGATAGCGGGCGGTGAAGACATTGCCCGCCGCGCCGACCGTCGGCAGCGCCGTCATCACCAGAAGCACGAGGCAGGTGGCGGCATTGATGCCGATCGCGATGGTTCTGAGGCGCGGCCAGGCGGCCAGAACCGACAGCGCAATCAGCGTGCCGGCGAGATAGGCGCCGGCGGCCCAGTTGGCATAGGCCTTGTCCATCAGCGCCTGTACGGACACGACGGCAAGGATGGGCCAGACGAACCAGACGAACTGGCGCGGGGCCATTGCTGCGGCCTGCGCCGCATCGCCCTTACGGCCGAGACCGCGGAGGAGGGAAACGATGAGCGCGACCATCAGGCCGGGACCGAAGACGCCGAACTGGCTGGCGAGGAACTCGGCAAGGCCATCGAGGCCGAAGCCGGCAAAGGGCGAGGCCTGACGGACCCAGCCGATATTGTCGGCCGTATGAGAGAGGGTTTCGCCATGGTTCAGGGCGTTCCAGGCGAGATTGGGCGAGAGGACAAGAAGCAGGGCGGCGGCGATCAGGAGGCCGTTGACGGCGGTGGGGCGGGCGCGTCGGTCGGCAATGGCGGCCATTGCGATGCCGAGGAGCACATAGAGCCCGGCATATTTGGCAAGGCAGGCAAGGCCGATCATCAGCCCGGTCAGGACCGCGTCGCGGGCGCGGCCTTCGCTGAGCAGCCGGTCATGGAAGAGCAGGGCGGCGGCGAAGAAGGGCGCCATGATCGTATCGGTGGAGATGACAAGGCTGCCGAGCCCAACCATCGGCAGGGTGGCATAGGCAAGCGCTGTCCGCAGCGCCGCCATTCGCCCGCCATGGCGAGCGGCAAGCGCGGCAAGAAGAAGCGCCGTGACGCCATGACAGAGCGGGCCGGGCAGGCGAACCCAGAAGGGCGCATCGCTGCCGCCAAGCGCCGTGGAGGCGGCGATCGCCCAGGCTATCAGCGGGGGCTTGGAGTAATAGCCGAGCTCCATATGCTGGCTCCAGAGCCAGTACTGCGCTTCGTCCACAAAGAGGTCGCGCCCGTCCATGGCAAGAACGAGGACGCGCACCAGCGTGATGGCGCCGACGATGCCGAGGGCGGCCGGCAGCCAGCCGGCACCGGCGCGCTCTGTCGGCACCGTCATGGAAACGGCCATGGAGGAGAGCGTCGCGGGGCGGCGAAACCGGTCGCGATGAATGAGCCACAGGTTGCGCGCATAGATGAAGACGCCAAGCGCCTGACCGAAGATGAAGACCGGATCGCCCCGCTTGATGGCGTAGGCGAGGAGCATGGTGCCGCCGGCCATGGAAAAGTACCAGAAGGCCACCGGCATGACCGACTTCTGTGCCTTTTCCGATGCCAGCCACTGGACGAGAAAGCGTCCCGTGAACATCAGCTGTGCCGCAAAGCCGAAGACGACCCACAGGAGTTCGCTGCGGGAGGTGACATGCAGCCAGGACATCAGCGTCTGCATCACGGGGCCGGCTCCTCTCGGCTCGCCGGCGCGGGGGCCAGCAAAGGCGCGGGATCGACGACAATCGGCTGGCCGCGTGCCTTCTTGCGCCGGCGGATCAGCCAGGCGACAGCGGCGAGATCGACAATGCCGACAAGGCCGCGCTGCAGGTTGGAATAGTTGGAGCGGCCCGCGATGCGGGGACGGTGGCTGACATCGACATGCACCACCTGCCAGCCATCGCGCGCAAAGAGTGCCGGCAGATAGCGGTGCATGTGATCGAAATAGGGAAGCGCCAGAAAGGCGTCGCGGCGAAAGCCCTTGAGGCCGCAGCCCGTGTCGCGCGTGCCGTCGGACAACACCCGGGCGCGGATGCCGTTGGCAAGGCGCGAGGCGAGGCGCTTCGACAGCGTATCCTGCCGCCCGACCCGCTGGCCGGCGACAAGACCGATCGTGCCGGCGGGATCGTTGAGGAGAGGAGCGGCCAGCTTCGGCAGTTCGGCCGGCGGGTTCTGGCCGTCGCCGTCGAGCGTCAGGATGATCGGCGCACGCGCCGCATGGGTGCCGCTATGCACGGCGGCGCTCTGGCCACCCCGCCTGTCGTGGGCGAGAATGACGAGATGCGGCATGCGCGCGGCCAGGGCTGCCAGGCGGGCCAGGCTGTCATCGGTGGAGGCATCGTCCACGACAATGATCTCGAAGAGGCCTTCCGGCCGCAGGGCCGCATCGATCGCCTCGACAAGGCCGACAATGTTCTCCGCCTCGTTGCGGGCGGGGATGACCACGGACAGCCGTGGCGGGGCGGTTTGGGGAAACTGCAGGTTTTGAAGCATGGTCGGGCCGGCCTCTTGGATATTCGGCCCTTATCGTCGGCGATCACAACGACTTGATGACGATGTGAGGATTTCGAGGAGAGTCCATCGAGACCTGACCCCTCATCGCTCCCACCATTCCGGGTGCCCGCGCCTTCCCGGCCCGCCTGCCATGGGGTAGACATCCGTTGCGACCGGCAAGAGCGGCGGCGATCTTTGGTTTCATACCAAAGATCACGGATGATGACCCATTCGATGGCCTGGAAACGGACATCCGGGCAGGAGAAACCGCAGAGCGATGTTTCGCATCGGTCGAGGATTTCGACGCCCTCCGGTGACCGATTTCCAGGCCATCCCTTCGAGGCCGGTCGCTTTTGGCGTCCGGTCGGTGTCGAAAACCCTCGCCGGACCTTGTGGTCCGACTGCGGCTTTCTCCTAGCCGGACGTCAAAATCGATCCGGTCGAATGGGTCATCATCAATGATCTTTGGTATAAGCCCTTGTTTTGGTGGATGTGGTGGCGGGAAAACCACAGGACACTTTCGCGCGGCATGCTTTAGACTGGTGGTCAGGCGATTCTTGGGGACTTCATGATGGCGGAACAGGGTTTTCTCGATCAGGCGGAGCGCGCGCGCCCGGCGGTGACGGTGGAAGACGCTGCCGTCATTCTGGACGGCGTGTTCGGGGTGCGCGGTCGGATCGTCGAACTCGGCAGCCAGCAGGATCGCAATTTTCGGTTGGAAACCGAAGACGGGCGCCGATTCGTGCTGAAGGTCTGCCATGCCGACTACGGATTTCAGGCGCTCGATGCACAAAATGCCGCCATGCGCCATATTGGCGCGCGCGCCGGCGCGCCGATGGTGCCGACGCCGCTGCAATCGGTGGATGGGCGCGATATCGTCGAGCTCGACATTCGCGGCGAGCTCTGCCTGCTGCGGCTTTTGACCTATCTCGACGGCCAGCCCCTGACGCGGCGCACGCATCTTGGCGCCGAAACGATTGCCGGTCTCGGTGCGATGGCGGCGGAGCTGTCGCTGGCGCTGGCCGATTTTGCCCATCCCGGTCTCGATCGTGCTCTGCAATGGGATCTGAGGCGTGCCGGGCCGGTGGCGCTGCATCTTCTGTCGTCGCTGACCGATCCGCAGCGCAAGCGCCGGCTGGCCGATCCGCTGGTGGCGGCCATGCGGCGGCTCCAGCCGCTGAGCGGCGCGCTGCGCGTCCAGGCCGTCCATCACGATGTCACCGACGACAATGTGGTGGCGCGGGAGGAACGGTCGGGACGGCTGGTGCCCGAAGGCGTTATCGATTTCGGCGATATCCTGAACGGCTGGCTGGTGGCCGATCTTGCCGTCACCTGTGCGGCGCTGCTGCATCATGCCGATGGCGATCCCTTCGCCATCCTTCCGGCGGTCGCCGCCTATCATGCTCGCCTGCCGCTGACGGAAGAGGAGTTGAAGGCCCTGTGGCCGCTGATCGTGGCGCGCGCCACGGTGCTGGTCGCCTCCAGCGAGCGGCAACTGGCCGTCGACCCCGGGAATGACTATGTGGCCGGCAATATCGACCATGAACGGCTGATCTTCGACGTCGCCAATTCCGTTCCGATGGCGTTGATGGAGGCGGCGATCCTGGAGGTTGCGGGCTTTGCGCCGCAGCCGCTGCCCGAGATGGGCCTTTTGATCCCCGGGCTCGATCCGGCGCTGGTCCATCGCGTCGATCTCACCACGACCTCGACCGCCTTCGAGGCCGCGGATTTTCTCGCCCCGCGCATTGAGGAACGTCTCTTGGAGCTGGCCGCGCGCCGCACCGGCCATGCCGCGACCCGCTACGGCGAGTACCGCCTGACGCGCACGGCGCCGATCCTGCCGCATGCACCGGAGACCTTCGCGCTGCATGTCATGCTATCGCTGCCGGTCGATACGCTGTTCGTCGCGCCCTTCGACGGCACAATCTCCTTTCGCGATGACGGGATCGTGCTGACGGGGGCGGATCTGACGCTGCATCTGGCGGGGCGCATGCGCACGGCTGCCGAAGGGCCGGTTGCGGCCGGTGCGGCGATTGCGGCGACGGAGGATGATGGAGACGGGCAGGGGCTGGTGCTGGTGGCGCTGTCGCGCGAGGCTGATATCGTGCCGCCGCTGATGACGCGCCCGTCCCGGGCCGCCGCCTGGCAGCGTCTGGCGCCATCGCCTTCGCTGGTGCTCGGCTTTGACTGTGATGCGCCGACCCTCGAAACCGAAAGCCTGATGGAGCGGCGGCAACGGCATTTCGCCCGGCCGCAGAAGAACTACTATCGCAAGCCGCCGCAGATCGAACGGGGCCTGCGCGAGCACATGTTCGATGTCGAGGGCCGCAGCTTCCTCGACATGGTCAACAATGTCACGATGATCGGCCATGGCCATCCGCGCCTTGCCGCGGCGGTCGGGCGGCAATGGTCGATGCTCAACACCAATTCGCGCTTCCACTACGCGGCCGTGGCGGAATTTTCCGAGCGGCTGGCGGGTCTGGCACCGGACGGGCTCGACACGGTCTTCCTCGTCAACAGCGGCTCGGAAGCCGTCGATCTCGCCGTTCGTCTCGCCTGGGCGGCATCGGGCCAGCGCAACATCGTCTCGCTGCTTGAGGCCTATCACGGCTGGACCGTGGCGAGCGACGCCGTCTCCACCTCGATTGCCGACAATCCGCAGGCGCTGACGACGCGGCCGGACTGGGTGCATCCCGTCACCTCGCCCAACCTCTATCGCGGCACGTATCGCGGGGCCGATGCCGGCCGGCGCTACACTGAGGATGCACTGGCGAAGATCGAAGCGCTGGGAGACCGGCTGGCGGGCTTCATCTGCGAGCCTGTCTACGGCAATGCTGGCGGAATCTCACTGCCCGATGGCTATCTGACCGCTATCTACGAGGCGGTGCGTGCAAGGGGCGGGGTGTGCATCGCCGATGAGGTGCAGGTTGGCTACGGCCGGCTCGGCCACTCGTTCTGGGGCTTCGAGCAGCAGGGCGTCGTGCCCGACATCATCACCGTCGCCAAGGGCATGGGCAACGGCCAGCCGCTGGGCGCGGTCATCACGAGCCGCAAGATCGCCGATGCGCTGGAGCGGGAAGGCTACTTCTTCTCCTCCTCCGGGGGCAGCCCGGTTTCCGCCGTCGTCGGCATGACCGTGCTCGATGTCCTGCGCGACGAGCGGCTGATCGACAATGCGCGCGAGGTGGGCGATTATCTGAAGGCGCGGCTCGAGGCGCTCGGCCAGCGGTTCCCGCTCGTCGGCGCCGTCCACGGCATGGGGCTTTATCTCGGACTCGAATTCGTCCGCGACCGCGACACGCTGGAGCCGGCAACGGAAGAGACGGCGGCGATTTGCGACCGGCTGCTCGACCTCGGCGTCATCATGCAGCCGACCGGCGATTATCTCAATGTCCTGAAGATCAAGCCGCCGCTCTGCCTTGCGAAGGAAAGCGCCGATTTCTTCGTCGACATGCTGGAGCGCGTGCTGGCCGAAGGCTGGTAGACGCCCCGCAATTCTTCCATTTTCACAGATATCTGGAGCAGTGATGAGCACGCAGGCCGATACGATCATTCTGAACGGCAAGCTTTTGACCATGGATCCCGACAGGCCGCGCGCCGAGGCGATCGCGCTTTCGGGCGGACGCATCCTTGCGGTCGGCACGACGGCGGAGATCGAAGCACTGGCAGGGCCGGAAACGCGGCGCATCGATGCGGCCGGCGGCTCCGTGCTGCCCGGCTTTTCGGAAAACCACATGCACCTCTTCTCCGGTGCCGCCGAACTGGACCACCTCCAGCTCTCGGGCCTTCGCGGCTTCGAGGCGCTGAAGAAAGCCGTCCTCGAATATGCGGCCGAGCGGCCGGGCGACAGCATGATTTTTGGCCAGGGTACGGATTATCCGATCCTTGGCGAGAAGGAGCGCCTGACGCGCCATCACCTCGACGCGATCCTGCCCGACCGTCCCATCGCGCTCTTTGCGCCCGACCATCATACCGGCTGGGCCAATACCAAGGCGCTGGAACTCGCCGGCATTCTCCAGGGCCGCGACGTCGGTCCGGGCAACGAGATCGTCATGGGCGAGGATGGACTGGCGACGGGGGAGCTGCGCGAAATGCAGGCCTTCGATCCCGTGCAGATCGCCGGCGGCTTCAGCCGTTACCGGCTCGGCCTTGCCACGGGCGGCGAGCCGGAGCCCTATCCGAGCGAGGCGGAATTCGCCATCGACATGGATGTCATGCGCCGCGGCCTGACCTACTGCGCCGCCCACGGCATCACGACCATCCAGTGCATGGACGGCAATCTCTACCAGCTCGAACTTCTCGCGGCTGTGGAAAAGGCCGATGGCGGGCTGCCCTGCCGGGTCATGGTGCCCTTCCATTTCAAGAATTTCATGGACACGGCCATGCTCGACAAGGCAGTGACGATGCGCGAGCGCTACAACAGCGACTGGTTGAAATCGGGGACGGTGAAATTCTTCTATGACGGCGTGCTCGACAGCTGGACGGCGGTGATGGTCGAGCCCTTCGCCGACAATCCGGACGCCACCGTCGAGCCGCTGTTTCGGCCCGAACGCTTCAAGGAACTTGCTATCGAGGCCGACAGGCGCGGCCTGCAAATCGCCGTCCATGCCATTGGCGACGGGGCCGTGAAGGCGGTTCTGGACGGGTATGAAGCTGCGCGTGACGCCAATGGCGCGCGTGACAGCCGCCACCGGGTCGAGCATATCGAGGTCGTTCACCCCGACGATATCGAGCGGTTCGCCGCGCTCGGCGTTATCGCTTCCATGCAACCTCCGCATGTTCCGGGCTTCACAGGCGTGCCGCTGAAGCCGACCGTCGACATGATCGGCGAAAAGCGCTGGCCGTTCAGCTATGCCTGGCGGACCTTGAAGACTGCGGGTGCGCGCATCTGCTTTGCTTCCGACTGGCCCGTTTCCCCCATCGATCCCATGCTCGGCATCGAAACGGCGGTGACGCGCACGCCCTGGGCCGCCGACAATCCCGACCAGAGCTTCTCGCTCCAGGAGGCCATCGAAGCCTATACGGCCGAGGGCGCCTATGCCGGTTTCACCGAGGATCGCAACGGCCGGCTGAAGCCCGGCTTCTTCGCCGATATCGTCATCCTCGATCAGGATGTCGAGGCCATCGATCCGGCTCGTCTCGGCTCTGTCAAGCCGGCGATGACGATCTGCGGCGGGCGCACGACATTTTCCAAACAGTGAAAATTCTTGCTCGATTTTGCACGCAGCCCCATTGTCAATGACAAGGGGCTGTGCTCCCCTAGGTGCAAGATCCGGCCCCAGCCGGGCGGGGAACCATAAAGCAGACGGGCATCATGCCGGAACGCAATTCAGTTGAAATCAAGAGTGTTTCCAAGGTCTTCGGCTTTGGGGAATACGCCGTCGCCGCTGTCGACCATGTCAGCGTCTCCATCCGCGAGAACGAGTTCTTCACGCTTCTCGGGCCATCTGGCTGCGGGAAGACGACGCTTTTGAGACTGATCGCCGGCTTCGAGTTTCCAAGCCGCGGCGAGATCGTTCTGGCGGGCGAGAACATCGCCGCCATGCCGCCCTACAAGCGGCCGATCAACACTGTTTTCCAGAATTACGCGCTCTTCCCGCACATGACAGTGGCCGAGAATATCGGTTTCGGCCTGCAGATGCTCGGCCGTCCGAAGGCTGAGATTTCCGCCCGCGTATCGGAGATGCTGAAGCTCGTGCGCATGGAGCATCTGGCGGGGCGCCGCACCAGCCAGATTTCCGGCGGCCAGCAGCAGCGTGTGGCGCTTGCCCGCGCGCTCGCCCCGCAGCCGAAGGTGCTTTTGCTCGACGAGCCGCTCTCGGCGCTGGATTACAAGCTGCGCAAGGAAATGCAGATCGAGCTGAAGCGCCTGCAGGCCGAGACCGGCATCACCTTCATTTTCGTGACGCACGATCAGGAAGAAGCGCTGACCATGTCGGACCGCATCGCAGTCATGTCGTCGGGCAAGATCCTGCAGATCGGCTCGCCGCACGACATCTACGACACGCCGGCCGATCGTTTCGTCGCCGACTTCATCGGCGAGACGAATTTCCTCGCCGCCAAGGTGATCGCACCCGGCGAGGGGAACGCGACGGTGGAGCTTGCCAGCGGGTTGACGCTCAACGCGTCGGCGGGGCCTGGACTGTCTGCCGGGGATGCCGCCACAGTGGTTGTCCGGCCGGAACATGCGAGCCTCTCGAGGCCGGATGCCGCCATCGTGCTGCCGGCGCTGTCCGGCGCGGTGTCGAACGTGGTCTATTTCGGCACGGATACCCATTACCACGTGCATCTCGACGGAGGCGAAACCTTCATCGTGCGCAGCCAGAACCGGGTGATGCGGCATGATCCCTTCGAGACCGGCGATCCGGTCAAGGTCGTCTTCGAGCCGGGTGCCGCCCGGGTGCTGAGGACCTGACATGGCCGAGCGCGACGCCCTTTCCCTGATCGAGGCCGAGCGCCGGCGGGACATCCGCTCACGCTGGCTGCTCTCGACGCCTGCTTTGCTCATCATTCTCTTCGCGGCACTTGGCCCGCTCTTCATCGTCCTCGTCTATTCCTTCCTGACGCCCGGTGATTATGGCGACGTGAAATGGACCTTTTCGACCGAGGGTTGGGTCAGCGTCTTCCTGCAGCGCGACATTTTCGACGACACGCTGACGATCGCGGATGCGCATCTGACGATCTTCTGGCGATCGATCAAACTCTCGCTGATGACGACGGTGGTGACGCTGATCGTCGGCTTTCCGACGGCCTATTTCATTGCCACGCGCTCGGAGCGCACGCGTGAACTCTGGCTGTTCCTGATCACCATCCCCTTCTGGACCAACCTCCTCATCCGCACGCTCGCCATGCTCGTCGTGATCCGCAACGAGGGGCTGATCAACACGATGCTGATCCGGTTCGGCCTCATCGACCAGCCCCTGCAGATGCTGTTCACCGACGGAGCGATCCTTGCCGGCATGGTCTATGTCTATCTTCCGCTCATGGTTCTGCCGCTCTATGCCAGCATGGAAAAGCTCGATTTCCGGCTGATCGAGGCAGGCTACGATCTCTATGCGACGCCGTTCCGGGTGCTCACCAGGATCATCATCCCGCTGGTCAAGCCGGGCATGATCGCCGGCTCCATCCTGGTCTTCATTCCCTCGCTCGGCGCCTATGTGACGCCCTCCATTCTCGGCGGCGGCAAGAACCTGATGATCGGCAACCTGATCGAATTGCAGTTCGGCGCGGGGCGCAACTGGCCGCTCGGCTCGGCGCTCTCCATCGCGCTCATGCTGATCGTCATGGTGGCGCTGCTGGCCTATGTCCGCAACGCCGGCTCCTCGGGGGTCAAGCATGGCTAGGCGCTTCGACATCCGCCGCCAGACCGGCTTCACGACGATCGCGATGATCGTGTTTTTCGCGCTCTACCTGCCGATCGCCGTGCTGGTGGTCTTCGCCTTCAATGCTGGCGACAGCCTCAGCGTCTGGGAAGGCTTCTCGCTGCACTGGTTCGAAAGGGCGATGGAGAACGGCGCGGTCATCGATGCCTCGCTGCGGTCGCTCCAGATCGCCGGCGTGGCGGCCGTGGTGGCGACGATCGCGGCGACCATGGCGGCGCTGGCGACGACGCGCACCGAGCCCTACCCGGGCCTCACCTTCAAATATGCCTTCATCAACCAGCCGCTGATGATCCCGGAAATCGTGACGGCCGTGGCGCTGCTGATCTTTTTCTCGCGCATCAAGATCTGGACCGGTTATGACGGACTTGCCTATCTCATCGTCGCGCATACGGCGTTCTGCGTGCCCTTCGCCTATCTGCCGATCCGGGCGCGCCTCGAAAGCATGGATCTGACGCTGGAGCGGGCGGCGGCCGATCTCTATGCGACGCCCTGGAACACGTTTCGCTATGTGACGCTGCCGCTGCTGTGGCCCGGCATTCTCGCCGGCTTCATGCTGGCCTTCGTGATCTCGCTCGACGATGTCGTCATCACCAATTTCGTAAAATCCGGCGGGCAGGACACCTTGCCCACCTATATGCTCGGCCAGATGCGCCGCGCCATTACCCCGGAGATGAACGCGATCTCGGCGGTCTTCCTGCTGATCTCGATCGCCATCGTCACCGTCTTCTTCTTCGTCAACCGTAAGCGCGCCTGAACGCGCACCGCAGAAAGGGAACGACCATGACCGCGAAAACTGGAGGACTGAAGGCCGGCCTTATGGCGCTGACCTTCGCGCTGATGGCAAGCACCGGCATCGCGCATGCCGAGGGCGAGCTCAACATCTACAACTGGGGCAATTACACCAGCCCCGAGATGATCAAGAAGTTCGAGGACAAGTACAACGTCAAGGTGACGATCACCGACTATGATTCGAACGACACGGCGCTCGCCAAGGTGCGTCAGGGCGGCTCCGGCTTCGACATGGTCGTGCCCTCGCAGAATTACATGCCGATCTGGATCTCCGAAGGGCTGCTGCTCGAGACCGATCCCGGCAAGATGGAAAATGCCAAGAACATTGCCCCCGAATGGGCCAATCCGGACTTCGATCCCGGCCGCAAATATTCGGTTCCGTGGGCCATGGGCATTGTCGGCGTGGTCGTGAACACGGCCGCCTATGATGGCGACATCAACACCTGGGGCATCATCTTCGACACGCCGGACGCGCTGAAGGGCAAGGTCAACGTCGTGCCCGAAATGACCGACGTCATCGACGCCGCCGTGCTTTACAACGGCGGCACCAAGTGCACCGGCGACCTCGAGATTTTGAAGAAGGTGCGTGACACGCTGCTGAAGGCCAAGCCCAATTGGGTGGCGATGGAATACGGCACCATCGAGAAGATGGGCTCCGGCGACATCATGGCCTCCAGCGACTGGAACGGCTCGGCTTTCCGCCAGCGCCTCGCCAATCCCAAGGTCAAGTTCGGCTATCCCAAGGAAGGCTATGTCAACTGGTCCGACAATCTCGTCGTCCTCAAGGATGCCAAGAATGTCGAGAACGCCAAGCTCTTCCAGAACTTCATGATGGATCCGGAAAACGCCGGCATGAACTCCGCCTTCCACCGCTATGCCAATGGCATTGCCGGCTCGGACGCCTTCATGCCCGCCGACATGAAGGACGCGCCGGAGATCAAGATCCCCGACGAGTTCAAGTCGGTCGGCGTACCCTCGCAGACCTGCCCGCCGGACGTACAGGCGCTCTACACGAAGATCTGGACCGAACTGCAGAAGTAACGACCGCATGAAAGAACGGCCCCGTGCAACAGCGCGGGGCTCGTGCTGTTGGCAAACCGCTTCGTGCGCAGCCATCCTCCGGCCCGTCGTCGCGTCAGGTTGTGCTTCGACGGCATCTCCATCCGCAGACGTCATCCTCGGGCTTGACCCGAGGATCCATGCGGCCCCTGCGTCCCTGGCTGTGGATCCTCGGGTCAAGCCCGAGGATGACAGCGCGAAGGCCGGGAGGCTGACGGCGTGAGGCGCACGCAGATGATGGTGGCAGAGGCCCGAGGATGACGGAGCGGGGGGCGATTTACGCCAATCGCACAGCCCCCGCGCCCCGCGCGATCCGTTCTGCCATCCCGGAGGAGACACATCATGAAGACCGTTTTTTCGCCGCGCCATGCCGGCCATGCCAACAATCTGGAGCTCGTCGCCGGCGCCATCGTGCCAGCCTTCGAGATGCCGTCGCGGGCCGACTATGTTCTGGAACGCCTGACATCCGAAGGGCTGGGGCCGGTGCTGGAGCCGGAAGATTTCGATCTTTCGATCGCCGCGCGGGTGCACCGGCAGGACTACCTCGATTTCCTGCCCACCGTCTGGGACCTGTGGACGGCGGCCGGGCGCACCGGCACCGCGCTGCCCTTCACCTGGCCGACGCGCGGGCTGCGGGGCGATGTCTGCCCTGACTTCATCGACGGCAAGCTCGGCTATTATTCCTTCGATGGCGGCTGCGGCATGGTGGCCGGCACCTGGGATGCGATCAAGTCCTCCCATGACGTGGCGCTGACGGCGGCCGGCCTCATCCAGTCAGGCGAAAGCGCCGCCTTCGCGCTCTGCCGTCCCCCGGGCCACCATGCGGGCGCCGGATTCATGGGTGGCTACTGCTACATCAACAATGCCGCTGTCGCCGCCCAGTCCTTCATCGACAAGGGCGCCAAACGCGTCTCCATCCTCGATGTCGACTATCACCACGGCAACGGCACGCAGGAAATCTTCTACGGCCGCGCCGATGTACAGGTCATTAACCTGCATGCCGACCCGATGCAGGAATATCCTTATTTCCTCGGCCATGCCGACGAGCGGGGGACAGGAGAGGGAGAGGGCTTCAACCTCAACTATCCCATGCCCTTCGGCACGAGTTTCGACACCTGGTCGGCGGCGCTCGACGATGCCTGCCACAAGCTTCTGGCCTATCAGCCGGAGGTGGTTCTGGTCTCGCTCGGCGTCGATACGTTCGAGAAGGACCCGATCTCCAAGTTCAAGCTGAAGACCGAGGACTTCCCGAAGATCGGCGCCCGCATCCGCAAGCTCGGCCTGCCGACGCTCTTCGTCATGGAAGGCGGCTATGCGGTGGCGGAGATCGGGGTGAATGCGGTCGGCGTTCTCACGGGGTTCGAGGGGGCGTGAGGGGGCGGTTTCCAGTCCACGACCGTCAAGGTTGGGTTTGACCGCGTCTCGGGCAGCAAGCGCCAATGACCTGCCCTGCCGCGACCCGGATGGCTGCCTCACCCACTGCCGTCATCCTCGGGCTCGACCCGAGGATCCACACCTCGTCCACAGCGGTTGGCGCGTGGATGCTCGGGTCAAGCCCGAGCATGACGGAGGAGAGGGCTTGCGTCGATGGCGCCTGCTGACGAGCGTTTAACTTAAGGCCGCCCCGCATCCGCGCCTCCGGGAGAAGGCGCGCCACACACTCCCTGGGAGACACCATCATGACCGACACTTTCGACCGGCGCACCGTCACGCTCGCCAACTGGCGGACCTTTCCGGCGACGCGCTTTACCTATCAGCATGTCAGCGAATTCGTGCCGGTGGCGCTGATCCGCGGCAACCGGCAGGCGGAGGCGCCGGCCGTTCCGCTGGGTCCAGCCGCCGATATCGCGGTCGCCGGCACGGATGGCCGGGCGGCGACGTTCGAGACCTTCCTGGCGCAGAGCAACACCGATCTCTTCGTGCTGATGCGCGGCGGGCGGATCGTGTCGGAATGGGCGGCGCCCCATGCCGATCCCGGTCTGCCGCATCTGATGTTCTCGGTGACGAAATCGGTGAATGCGCTGATGGCGGGGGTGCTGGTCGGGCAGGAGCGTCTCGATCTTGCGCAACCGATCCTTTCGCTGATCCCTGAAGCGGCAGGCTCCGCCTATGCGGATGCGACCTTGCAACAGCTCTTCGACATGACGATCAGCCTCGATTTCGTGGAGGACTATCTCGATACCAAGGGCGCTTTCATCCGCTATCGCCGTTCCATGGGCTGGGCCCCGCAAAAGGAAGGGGAAGCGGTCGAGGATCTTCTCTCCTTCCTCGTCACCCTGCCGCGCAAGCCCGGCAATCACGGCGAGATCCATGCCTATCGCTCGCCCAACACGGACCTCGCGGGCGTCGCGGTAGAGCGGGCGGCGGGCAGGCGCTGGGCGGATTTCCTGTCGCAGGCGCTGTGGAAGCCGCTCGGGGCAACAAGCGATGCGACCGTCACCGTCGATCCGCTCGGCACGGCGCGGGCGGCCGGCGGTATGTCGGCGACCGCCCGCGATCTCGCCCGGATGGGGCAACTGGTGCTGGAGGGCGGGCGCGGCATCGTTCCCTCTGCCTTCATCGACGATCTCGCCACCGGCGGCAGCCGATCCGCCTGGGCAAGCGGCGATCAGGCCCCGCTTTTCCCCGGCGGCAGCTATCGGAACTACTGGTATGAGACGGGCGAGGGGGAACTCGCTGCGATCGGTATTCACGGCCAGTGGATCTGGGTGGACCGGCAATCCGGGTCCGTCGCCGTCAAGCTCTCGAGCCAGGACATGCCGAGCGATCTTGCCCTCGACCATGCGATCGTCGCGGCGCTGAGGGCCGTCTGCCGCGGCCGGTGAATCGGTCATCGTTTTGCGACGCGACCCGGTGTAGATCGCGATTGCTTTCACGCCAACTTCGTCCTACGACTTCACCTGTGCCGGTTGTCCGGCACGTCATGTTTTCGAAGGTTCCGCCTGACCCGAACGGGAGGGCGGATGAAAAGGGAATGCGGTGAGGACTACCCATCAGGGACCGAAACCGCAGCTGCCCCCGCAACTGTAAGCGGCGAGCCCCATCCGACATGCCATTGGCCCCGCGCAATCCCGCGCATCCGGGCTGATAAGGCGGATGACCGGCCAGGACCCGCAAGCCAGGAGACCTGCCCTCGAAGATCGCCGCATCCTGCGGCACCAGCTTGTCCCGCGCGGTGGGCGCGGAGAGGGAGAGTGACATGCATATCATGGAAGGCTTTCTGCCGGCCTCGCACGCCCTGTTCTGGGGTGCGGCCTCGGCACCCTTCGTCGTTTATGGCGCCCGGCGAATCATCACGCTTGTGCGCGAAAAGCCCGAAACCAAGATGCTGATGGCGGCGTCCGGCGCCTATGTCTTCGTACTCTCGGCGCTGAAGATCCCGTCGGTGACGGGCAGCTGCTCGCATCCGACCGGCACGGGCCTTGCCGCCAGCCTCTTCGGGCCCACCGTGACGACGGTGCTCGGCACGATCGTGCTTCTGTTCCAGGCCCTGCTTCTCGCCCATGGCGGTCTGACGACGCTGGGGGCCAATGTCTTTTCCATGGCGATCGTCGGCCCCTTCGTCGCCTATGGCCTGTTCCATGGATTGCAAAAGGTCGGGGCTTCCGCCGCACTTGCTATCTTCTTTGCTGCCGCGCTCGGCGGTCTCGCCACCTATTGCGTCACCGCGCTGCAACTGGCTGCCGCCTTCCCGGATCCGGCCACGGGCGTTGCGGGCGCCGCCGTGAAATTCCTCGCGGTCTTTGCGCCGACACAGGTGCCGCTCGCCATCAGCGAAGGTCTTCTGACCGTCGTCGTCTTCAACCTGTTGCAGCGCTATAGCCGCGGCGAACTCTCTGCCCTCAACATCATCTCCGGAAAGGCCTGATGCCCATGCTGAAGCGCAATCTTCTGATGCTGGCCGGCGTCGTCGGCCTCGCCATTCTCCCGCTCGTCATCCATCACGGCGGGAACGCGGAATTTGCCGGAGCCGACGGTGAGGCCGAGGCGCTGATCGGCGAGATCCGGCCGGACTACAAGCCCTGGGCGGCGCCGCTCTGGGAACCGCCGAGCGGCGAGATCGAAAGCCTGCTCTTTGCCTTGCAGGCCGCGATCGGCGCAGGCCTCGTCGGCTTTTATTTCGGGCGGCGCACCGCGCCCGCCCGTGCCGCCGACAAGTCCTGACGCCGGGCGATGCGTGACATCGACCGCATTGCGCAAACCGGCCGCTGGCGCGGCGTGGCGGCCGGGGAGAAGCTTCTGTTCTCGATCGGCTGCATGGGCCTGTCGCTCGCCTTTCATGGTGTCGCGGCGCAGGGCGTGCTGCTGGCAACGGTTCTTAGCGTGACGTTCGCTGGTGCCCGTGTCCGGGTCGGTGAGTTCATCGGCGCGGCGCGGGTACCGGCGCTCTTCATCCTCGTTGGAACGCTCGCGCAGGCTGTTTCCCTGTCGACCGGGCCATCCTACCTCGCGCTTGCGCCGCCGGAGGCGCTTGCGGCGGCCGGCTTCGCGGCGCTGCGCAGCGCAACCTGCGTTTCGGCGCTCCTGTTCCTGGCGCTGACGACGCCGCTGACGGCGATCCTGCACTTCCTGCAGCGCCTCGGCCTCAACCGCGACATCAGCGATATCGCTCTCGTCATGTTCCGCATCATCTGGCTGGCGCTCGACTGTCTGCAAAGCGGGCAGCGCTCGCTTGCCGGCCGGCTCGGCGATGTCGGCGCGCGCCGTCGCATCCGCAGCGGCGGCCTGCTGCTGGCGGCGCTGCTGCCGCGCGTGCTGGATCGGGCCGGACGGCTGGACCGGGGGCTTGCGGCGCGCGGCTATGACGGACAGCTTGTATTCCTCTCGACAGAAGCGGCGGCAAGACCTCAGCGGCTCGGCGCCATTGCGGCGGGGCTGGTGCTTGCCGGTCTTGTCTGCGGTGTGCTGCTGTGATCCTTCAGGCGATCGATATCGGTTACGCCTATCCGGGCGGCGGGGCGGCGCTCGATGGCGCATCGCTCTCGGTCGCGCGCGGCGAAAGGCTGGCGCTGCTGGGGTCGAACGGGGCGGGCAAATCCACGCTGCTCCTCACGCTGAATGGCACGCTGAAACCGGATAGCGGCACGATCCTCCTCGACGGCGCACCGGCGGGGACGACACGAGCCGATCTCAAACGGCTTCGCAGCCGCGTCGGGCTTGTCATGCAGGATCCGGACGACCAGTTGTTTGCGGCAACGGTGGCCGAGGATGTCTCCTTCGGACCGATGAACCTCGGCCTTTCCACCAGCGAGGTGCGGATCCGTGTCGAGCAGGCGCTGGCGGCGCTGGGCATCACGGCGCTCGCTGCGCGGCCGACGCACATGCTCAGCTTCGGGCAGAAGAAGCGGGTGGCGATTGCCGGACTGATCGCCATGCAGCCCTCCGTGCTCTTGCTCGACGAACCGACCGCCGGTCTCGATCCGGCCGGCGTGGAGGAGTTGATGGCAGTGCTGACGCGGCTTTCCGAGCAGGGCACGGCGATCGTCATCGCCACCCACGACATGGAAGCGGCCTACGGCTTTGCCGATCGCGTTGCCGTGGTGGCGGGGCTGCGCGTGGCGCGTGAAGGCATTCCGGAGGCAGTGTTTGCCGATGCCGCGCTGCTGGCGGATGCCGGACTGAAGCCGCCGATCGTCTATGAGATTGCGGAGCGGCTGAAGGCGGCGGGTGTGATACCGGCCGATGCGGCGCCACGGGATCGGGCGGAGTTGCTGGGGCTGATCGGCGGCGTCTTGTCCGGCTGAACAGCACGGGACTGGTCTGATTGCTTGCCTCCTCGAGCCCGCCAAGTGCGTCGGGGTGAAGGTCGGGACAGGTCTGTGAGCGAAGTCCCACACTCTGCCGTCATCCTCGGGCTTGACCCGAGGATCCACAATTTTGGCGCAGCGTTTGCCGCATGGATCCTCGGGTCAAGCCCGAGGATGACGTATGGAATAGGGACGATCCCATCGGAACATCAGGTGGAAGCTGTCGTCTCCAGCTCGGATGATGGAAGATATTGCTTACAATTCATGGCGTCATGAACCACGGCCGTCTGAGCCACATCACGTCAGCGGAAGTGGCCCGTCATTCTTGATCTCTTCCATCACGGCATAGGTGCGCGTTTCCTTCACGCCCGGCAGCGTCCACAGCACCTGGCCGAGGAAAGTGCGGTAGGCGTTCATGTCGCGGAAGCGGGTTTTGACGAGATAGTCGAAGCCGCCGGCGACCATGTGGCATTCGAGCACCGCCGGCGCGCGGCGAATGCCCTCGGCGAACTGGTCGAAGACCTCGGGCGTCGTCTTGTCCAGCATGACCTCGATGAAGACCAGCAGGCCGAAGCCGAGCTTGTGCGGATCGAGCCGTGCGCCGAAGCCGGAGACGTAGCCGTCTTTCAAAAGGCGGCGCAGCCGGTCGCTGGTGGCGGTCGGGGAAAGGCCGATGCGGTCGGCGAGCTCCAGATTGGTGATGCGCCCGTCCGCCTGGAGGATATCGAGGATGCGCCGGTCGGTGCGGTCGAGCTCCGGGGTTGCGTCGGCCGCATCTTTCGCCGGCGTCGAGCGGGTGCGGTCCACGGGACGGTCTCCCGGCTTGCGCGCCATGGCCGCCTCAGGCCGCCGCCAGCCGGGTTTCGGCAAGCTTCACCCAGTAGGAGATGCCGTGCGGGATGACCTCGTCATTAAAGTCGTAATTGGGATTGTGCAGGCCAGCCGTCTCGCCATTGCCGATGAAGATGAAGGCGCCGGGGCGGGCGTTGAGCATGTAGGAGAAATCCTCCCCACCCATCATGGGTTCCACCTCGGCATTGACGTTCTCCGTGCCGGCAATCGCCGCGGCGATCTCGGCGGCGTATTCCGTCTCGCGGGCGTGGTTCACGGTCACCGGGTAGTTGCGGGCATAGCGCACCGCGACGGTCGCGCCCCAGGCGGAAGCAATGCCGGTGGCGACTTCGTCGAGGCGCTTTTCGGCGAGATCGCGCATCTCGGCCTTCAGCGTGCGCACCGTGCCGGCGATCTTGGCGACGTCGGGAATGACGTTGTGGGCAAAGCCCGCATTGAACTTGGTGACGGAGACGACCACCGATTCCAGGGGATCGACGGTGCGCGAGGCGATGGTCTGCAGGGCCGTGACGATCTGGGCGCCGACGACAATGGGATCAATGGTGCGGTGCGGCTGGGCGGCGTGGCCGCCGCGGCCGGTGATGGTGATGGAAAATTCGTCGGTGGAGGCCATGATCGGGCCCTTGCGGATGGCGAAATGGCCGACCGGCATGCCAGGCATATTGTGCATGCCGTAGACTTCGGTGATGCCGAAGCGCTCCATCATGCCGTCCTTGACCATGAGATTGCCGCCGCCGCCGCCTTCTTCGGCCGGCTGGAAGATGACCGCGACTGCGCCCTTGAAGTTGCGGGTTTCGGCAAGGTAGCGCGCCGCACCCAAGAGCATGGCCGTGTGGCCGTCATGGCCGCAGGCGTGCATCTTGCCGGCTGTGGTGGAGGCCCAGGGCTTGCCGGTAACCTCGGTGATCGGCAGCGCATCCATGTCGGCGCGCAGGCCAACCGTCGGGCCATCGCCCTTCGTGCCGCGGATGAGGCCGACGACGCCGGTACGGCCGAGGCCGGTCACGATCTCGTCAACCCCGAACTCTTTCAGTTTCGTTTCGACGAAGGCGGCGGTATTTTCCACGTCGAACAGGAGCTCGGGCCGCTGGTGGATATGGCGGCGCCACTGCGTGACTTCTTCCTGAAGTTCGGCGGCTCTGTTCAAGATCGGCATCGTCTTATGTCCTGGTCCGGGCTTGCGGCGTCTGGTCGTATGCGCGGCAGGTGTGCCGCATTTCGGGGCGGGAATGGCTTTGCCATCCCCCTGCCATATAGGCTAAATACGGCCTCGTGACGAGGCAAAACCGGAAAATCGAGGTTTCAGACGTGGCAACCAACCGACCCCTTGGCCGTTCGCTTCGCGCGCATGCGCTTCGGCTTCCTGCGCTGATCGCCGCAAGCGCGATCGCGCTGCAGACGATGAGCGCCGATGTGCTGGCCAATCCGCGGCTCGTCGTCGATGTGAAGACGCTGAAGGTCGTCGAGCACCAGGATATCGACCGCAAATGGTATCCGGCATCGCTGACCAAGCTGATGACGGCCTACACCGTGTTTCGCGCCATCCGCGCCGGGCAGGTCTCGCTTGAGACGCCGGTGGTAATGACCAAGAACGCCGCCGCCGAGCCGCCGAGCAAGATGTTCTACAAGCCCGGACAGGCGCTCACGCTCGATAGCGCGATGAAGATCCTGCTCGTCAAGTCCGCGAACGACGTGGCGGTGGCAATCGCCGAGACCGTTGGCGGCAGCGAAGAGGCGTTCATTGCACGCATGAATGCGGAGGCCCAGCGCCTTGGCATGCGCAACTCCCGCTTCGTCAATCCACATGGGCTACCCAAGCTCGGCCAGTATACGACCGCCCGCGACCTTGCCATTCTCGCCATCACGCTGAAGCGCGAGTTTCCCGAATATGCGGGCTATTTCGCTTTGGAAGGCTTCACCACCGGCAAGAAGATCTATCCGAACTACAATCTGCTGATCGGCCGGTTCGACGGTGCCGATGGCATGAAGACCGGCTTCATCTGTGCCTCAGGCTTCAACCAGGTCTCCTCGGCGACGCGCAACGGCCGTGCCGTCGTGTCCGTCGTGCTCGGGGCCGACAGTCTTGGCGCGCGCGCCGACGAATCGGCCCGGCTGCTGCAGGCAGGCCTGACCGATCCCGGTGCCGGCCAGCTGCAGTTGATGCAATTGCCGCCGGAAGGCGCCGAATTCGCAGATGTCGCCGATATCAGCAAAGAGATCTGCTCGAAGGAAGCCGCGAAGGTCCGCAGCGAAGGGCGTGACGAGGTCGGGCGCCAGAAACTGCTGTCTCCCTATATCCACGAAATGACGCGCGAGCCGAAGGTGGTCTTCGCGGGCCTCATCCCCGGTACGGAGAAGGTGGCCGGCAAGGCCGATGGCAAGCAGGCGATGAGCCAGGGCGATATCGGCAACATTCCCGTGCCGGTGCCGCGTCCCGTCAACTGATCGGAATCCATCCATGATCGCTGCCTTCGACCCGGTGCCCGTCACCATTCTCACCGGCTTTCTGGGCGCGGGCAAGACGACGCTGCTCAACCGGCTCCTCAAGGATCCTGATCTCACCGATACGGCCGTGATCATCAACGAGTTCGGCGAAGTCGCGATCGACCATCTCCTCGTCGAGACCTCGAATGACGGCGTGATCGAGCTATCCGACGGGTGCCTGTGCTGCACGGTGCGCGGCGAGCTGATCGACACACTGGCCGACCTCATGGATCGCATGCAGACGGGCCGCATCCGGCCGCTGAAACGCGTCGTGGTGGAGACGACCGGCCTTGCCGATCCTGCACCCGTCATGCAGTCCGTCATCGGCCACCCCGTGCTGGCACAGAGCTACCGCCTCGACGGCGTCGTGACCGCCGTCGATGCCGTCAACGGCACGGCGACGCTTGCGGCCCATGAGGAAGCGGTGAAGCAGGCTGCGGTGGCCGACCGGATCGTCATCACCAAGGCCGATCTTGCCGGCCCGGGCGTTGTCGATCGGCTGCTGGCGGAGTTGAAGGCGCTCAATCCGGGTGCGGCGGTGATCTTCGCCGACCAGCCGGAAGCGGCTTCGGCCGATCTTTTTGCCTGCGGCCTCTACGATGCCGACAGCAAGACGCCGGATGTGCGCCGCTGGCTGCAGGCGGAGGCCATGGCCGATGCGGCGGGCCATGGGCACGATCATCACGACCACGACCACGACCACGACCACGACCATGACGGCCACGGCCACGTATGCGGGCCGGATTGCGATCATGGGCATCATCACGGCCATCACGATCATCACGGGCATCACCACGACCACAGCCGGCACGGCCGCGACATCCGCTCCTTCGCGATCATCGAGGATCAGGCGATCAGCCCGATGGCGGTCGATATGTTCATCGACCTGCTGCGATCCGCCCATGGCGAAAAGCTGCTGCGCATGAAGGCGATCGTGAAGCTCTCCGACAACCCGGACCGCCCGCTGATCCTGCACGGGGTGCAGTCGATCTTCCACCCGCCGCGCCGTCTGCCGTCCTGGCCGGAAGGGTCGGAGCGCCAGACCCGCATGGTGCTGATCACCAAGGGTCTGGAAGAAGCCTTCGTCCGCGACCTCTTTGATGCCTTCACCGGCAAGCCACGGCTGGACCGGCCCGATCATACGGCGGTCACCGACAATCCGCTGGCGGTGCCGGGGGTGCGGTTTTGAGCCATGTCTGACCATGCTGTGACGATCGAGGAGATGCGCAGCATTCTACTCCGCGCTTGGTCTATCGAGACGTCGTCGCTGTGGCGGCTCGACAATCCCGCATGCGGGCAGTGCGGCGTCACGGCATTGGTCGTGCAGGATATTTTGGGTGGAGACATTCTCAAGACCAAGCTTGATGACTCTTGGCACTTCTATAATCGAGTGGGCGGCCGACGGATCGATTTCACCGAAACCCAATTCGTGACGCCTGCGGATTATCAGGATGGCCCCGCAAGCAGAGACGATGCCTTCGCTGATACAACGAGACGTCAGTATGAGCACCTTCGTGCCGCGGTTGGCTCGCTGATGCCGTCCGCACAATGATGTCGAGCCATTTCGCTTTTCATCCCGCATCGTCTTCGGCATAATCCGTTCATGGACACCCATCTCGATATCTCGCCGGAACTCAAAGAACGCGTTCAGCGGATCGCCGCCAAGGCGCGGCGTGCGGAAACGGATGTCGTTGCGGATGCCCTGGAGAGGGGCCATTCCCTCGACTGGCAGGAAGCCTTTATCGACAAGGTCAATCCCGGTCTCGCCGATGCTGAGCAAGGGGCGTTTGCGTCGGCCGGGGAAATGATGAGACTTCTCAACACGTACCGTTCAACCTGATTTTACCGTACACACGATACGGCGCATCTGATTTTCTGGCCTCGCAGCGCCGCGCTGGCGTCCTGGAATGATGGTTTGGACAATCCTGTCATCAAGGGCGACCACCTCCCGATCGTCATGGTCGGGCTTGACCCGACCATCCATGGACCAAGCCGTCAGTGGTTCAAAAGATGGATCCTCGGGTCAAGCCCGAGGATGACGGAGGAGAGGTGTTCGCGGTCTATCAGCGCGCTGATCGAGCCATAATCCGACAGATATGTCATAGAACGTTCGAGCCGATGCACCATGGGCATCGCTTGCTGTGTCGAGCACAAGACTGCACGGTCAGAAGCACCATTTCAAATGCGTTTTTTGTAACTCTTCACTGACGCGAACTCGCTCCAGTCAATGGCCGGAAGCCTTCGAGCACCGATAGCGCTTAACGCCTCTCACACCCGCCGGATCACGAAGCGGTGGCCCGTTTCCGTCTTCACCGTCTCTTCCAGCACATGCCCGTCTTCCCGGCAGAAGTGCGGAATGTCGATCACCGACATGGGGTCGGTGGTTTCCACGCAAAGGCGGGTGCCGGGGGACAGCGTTGCCATGCGCTTGCGGGTTCGCAGCACGGGCAGAGGGCATTTCAGCCCGCGCAGATCGTAGGTGAGGATCGTCTCGCTGCTGGCGACTTCGTCCGGCGCGCCAGTTTCGGCGTCTGTCCGGGGCATCAATTGCCCCAGAGCTTCCAGAAGGGACGCTTCTTCGGCTCGCTGGCCTGTTCGGCGACCGTTGTCGGCTGAGCCTGTGCCTCGGTCGGGTTGGCTGCGGGGACGGGGACCGCGGCGTTGGTCGCGGCGGTGCGGGTCTGCGTGGCGGTTGCCGGCGGGGTGGCGGGCGTTGCGATCCGGTTGCCGGCAGCGGCTGCCTGGGCGACCGGCACGGTGGCGGTCGTCTGGGCGGGCTGCGGCTGCGCGAGCGGCGCTGCGGCCGGTTCGTCGCTGGAGAACAGCGAGAAGAGGCTGCGGCGGCTGCTCTTTTCCACGGCGGCGGTCTGTTGGACGGTGGGAGCGGCCTCAGCGACCGGGTTTTCGCGCGGCACCGGTACGGAGCCTGTCGCGGTCGCCTTGGCCAGTGCCGCCTGCTGAACCTTGGCGGCCTCGCGGGCTTCCTCGGCCGCCTTCTGCGCATCGATGCGCGCCTGGAGTTCGGATACCTTCATCAGCTTGCCGGCGTCGAGCGACGTGCCGGTCGGCGCATAGGCGAGTTCGCGGCCCTTGCGCTTGTCGGCAACGATCGCCTTGCGCTCGGCTTCGCTCGGCTCGTACCAGACGAGCCCGTCATATTTTCTCAGCGCTTTGTCGTAGTCGCGCGCATAGTCCTTCTCATAGGTGGACATGGCGGCCATGAGGGCCGGCGGCGTCGACATGTTGGGGGGGCACTGGCCGGCCGGGCTCAGCGCCTTGCCGCCGGTCTCCTGGTTGAAGACGTATTTTCTCTCGCAGACCGCAACTTCCGGCGGGCGCTTCGTCACCTCGAACTGGTCGTAGCCGACCTTCAGCATTTTCCAGAAATCCATGTGCGGATTGTCGCGGTGGCGCGCCATGTTTTCGGCGGTCATGCGGAAGGGGAAGGCCTGAAGCTGGATGGTCTTCTGCCCGCCCTTGAAGGCGTCGCGGGCAAAGGCGAAGATCTCGATCATCTGCTCGTCGGTCATCGAATAGCAACCGGACGAAGAGCAGGCACCATGAATCATCAGATGCGTGCCGCCGCGGCCATTGGCGCGGTCGTACTGATTGGGATAGCCGGTATTGATGGCGAGATAATAGCTGGAATTCGGGTTCATCTGGGCCGGAGAGAGCGGGTAGAAGCCCTCAGGCGCCTGACGGTCGCCTTCCTTGGTCTTGGGGCCGAGTTTGCCGGACCAGGCGCAGATGTCGTAGCTCTTGACGAGCTGGAAACGGCCCGCGGTGTTGGCCTTCCAGACTTCCAGCTTGCCCTCTTCCTTGAAGATGCGCAGCGCGACCGGGGCGGTCTTCTGGATGCCCATGGCCGTCATCTTCGAGACAAGCTTCGGCGACAGCTCGTAGGCGGTCTTGTTGGAGACCTTGGAGATATCGACGCTGTCAAGCGTTTCGTTCGTGCAGCCGGAAAGGGCGAGCACGGTCACGGAAACGGCAGCGAGAAGTGTCAAGCGCATCGGCACAGCCTGTCCTGCAAGTCGTTTCGAATGCCAAAACGGTCAAGAAACCAAAGCCGTTTTAGCAGCGGAGGCATTCGCCGTCATCTTTACGAAGCGAAACTTCACAAATTCTTAACCAGACCAAACTGGTTCCGGCCTGTCGTGAAGCGCCCATGCCCCACCGGCATCCCCATCAGCGGCCTGGCCCCCAACTCCCGTCAAAAGCGGAACAGTGTGGCCAAGTTGCGGCGCCGCAGGGCCTTGCAGCGATTTCGGCTTTATGCCTTTGTTTTCCCACACTGTTCCACGTCAAGGCAATCCCGTTTCGGCTGTGTCGGCCTAGAGGGTGCGACCGATGGAGAGGTATTTCTGACGGCGATCCTTGCGCAGGTCTTCGCCCTTCAGCGCCGTCAGGTCCTTCAGCGCATCGGAAATGACGGTGCCAGTCCTGCTGATCACGAAATCGGGATCGCGGTGTGCGCCGCCAACGGGCTCGGGGATGATGCCGTCGATGATGCCGAAGGACTTCAGGTCCTCGGCGGTGATCTTCATGTTGCTGGCCGCTTCCTTGGCGCGCGTGCTGTCGCGCCACAGGATCGAGGCCGCGCCTTCCGGCGAGATGACCGAATAGATAGAATGCTCGAGCATGTAGACCCGGTTACCCGTGGCAATCGCGATGGCGCCGCCCGAGCCGCCTTCGCCGATGACGACGGAGACGATGGGGACCTTGAGGTTAAGGCACATTTCGGTGGAGCGGGCGATGGCTTCGGCCTGGCCGCGCTCTTCGGCGCCGACGCCGGGATAGGCGCCTGCCGTGTCGATGAGGGTGATAAGCGGCAGCGAAAAGCGATCGGCGAGTTCCATGATGCGGATCGCCTTGCGATAGCCTTCCGGCCGCGGGCTGCCGAAATTGTGCTTGATGCGCGACTTGGTGTCGTTGCCCTTTTCCTGGCCGATGATGGCGACGGGCATGCCGTTGAAGCGGGCGAGGCCGGCCTGGATCGCATCGTCATTGGCAAATTTGCGGTCGCCGGCAAGCGGCGTGAATTCGGTGAAGAGCGCCTTGGCGTAGTCGACGAAATGCGGACGCTGCGGATGGCGCGCGACCTGCGTCTTCTGCCAGGGAGTCAGCTTGGAATAGATGTCGGCCATGGCCTCGCGGGTGCGGGTCTCCAGCCGCGAGACTTCCTCGCTCGTGTCGATGCTCTCGTCCTCGCCGGCGAGCTTCTTGAGCTCGTGGATCTTGCCCTCAAGGTCGGAGATCGGTTTTTCGAAGTCGAGATAATTGTGCATCAAAACGGTTCCGGTCGTTTGCGAGACGCTGTCCCGGGATTGTCCCGCAGAGTTTCCAAACAGACTCCACAGGGGCTCGGGCGTCCTAATCCTTGTTTTTGGCCTGTTTGGCAAGAGGGTGGTGGGTTTGCACCAGGCTATGCAGCCGTTCCTCCAGCACATGCGTATAGATTTGCGTCGTGGATATGTCGGAATGGCCGAGCAGTTCCTGCACGGCGCGAAGGTCGGCGCCATTGGCCAGAAGGTGGCTAGCAAAGGCGTGGCGCATCACATGCGGCGAGAGCGTGGCCGTGGAAAGGCCGGCGCGGGCGGCAAGGCCCTTGAGGTCGCGGGCAAAGACCTGGCGGGGCAGATAGCCTTCCTTGCCGGCGGAGGGGAAGAGAAAGGTGCTGTCGGGATCTTCGCGGCCGGCTTCCTTGGCCTCGGTGAGGGCCTTGCCATAGGTGGCGACAGCGGCCTCGGCGGTGCGCGAGAGCGGCACCAGCCGCTCCTTGCCGCCCTTGCCCCGGATGACGAGGAAGCGGCCGTCGCGGGCGAGCACGGTGACCGGCAGGCTGACGAGTTCGCTGACGCGCATGCCGGTCGCATAAAGCAGTTCGACGAGGGCATGCATTCTGAGGCGCTGCAGCCGGCCTTCGCCCTCTTCCCTCGCTTCCGTTTCGGCGCGCGTCAGAAGCCGGGTGACCGCATCGATGCCCATGGTCTTGGGCAGCGGCCGGCCCTTTCGCGGCGCATCGAGCACGCCGGTGGGATCGTCGGTGCGCAGGCCCTCGGCGTAGAGAAACTTGAAGAATTGCCGCAGGGCGGAGAGGCGGCGGGCCTGCGAGCTCGCCTTGAAGCCCTCGTCGGAGAGGTGGGAGAGATAGGCGCGCAGGTCGTCGCTCGTCGCGGCCGTCAGCGCCACGCGCCGGCCCTTGAGAAAGGCGCGCACGTCCTCGAGGTCGCGACTGTAGGAGGCGAGCGTATTGGGGGCAGCGCCGCGCTCGGCGCTCATCATCTCGAGAAAGGATTCCACCTGCGCAGCGGAGAGATCCAGGGCGGCGCGCGGGCGCGCATCCTCTTCGGCCTCGGCGGTCATGGCTTCGTCGTCGCGGGAATGGCGCCCGTGGTGGCGGGGGTCGCAGGTTGCGGGTTCAGGCGCTCCGAGGGGATGCGGATCGTCACCTCGCGCTCGCGCGGCTCCACGAAGGTGGCGAGTGCGAACATCACCGCGTAGATGCTGCCGGCGATCATGCCGCAGAAGAACAGGAATCGGAAGAGTGTCGGCATCGCTACTCCGCTGGCGCCCGCAGGGGCCGGTCGCCACCTGCGCCAATATGAGGATGCATCCCCCGCCATGCAAGGTCCGGTGCCGAGGCTCGCTCGTTCCCGTGCTTGACGCTTGCGGGCGATTTGTCGATACCGGATGTCAAAGGGGATACTGCAATGACCGAGATTCTGGAGCAGCTCAAGACGACGGACCGCCAAAGGCTGGCCGCCGAGGCGAAAGCCGTGCTCGGGCGGCGCAATCTCGTGTTCGTGGGCCTGATGGGGGCCGGCAAGTCCGCCATCGGCCGGCTGGTGGCGCAGGCGATGACCATTCCCTTCGTCGATTCCGACCACGAGATCGAGCGCGTCTCGCGCATGACGATCACGGAGCTCTTCGCCGCCTATGGCGAGGCGGAGTTCCGCCAGTTGGAGACCCGCGTCATCAAGCGGCTGCTGCGGTCCGGCCCGCGTGTCGTCTCGACCGGCGGGGGCGCCTATATCAACGAGAACACCCGCCGGCACATCAAGAAATCCGGGCTTTCGGTGTGGATGAACGCCGATCTCGACGTTCTCTGGGAGCGCGTCAACAAGCGCGATACCCGGCCGTTGCTGAAGACCGAAAACCCCAAGCAGACGCTCGCCAATCTGATGGATGCGCGCTACCCGATCTATGCCGAAGCCGATCTCAGCGTCATGTCCCGCGACGTCAGCAAGGATGTGATGGTGGACGAGGTGCTGGCCGCGATCGCCGCTGGGGTCCAGACAACGAAAGACCGAACAGGATGACCATGACCGCCGCTCCCGATGTCCTTTCCGCCCGGCGCACGGTGCGCGTCGATCTCGGCGAGCGTTCCTATGATATCCTCATCGGGCCCGGCCTGATTGCGGAGGCTGCCGCCGAGATCGCCAGCCGCCTGAAGGGCCGGCGCATGGCCGTCATCACCGACGAGCATGTCGGCGCGCATTATCTGTCCCCGCTTGTGGAAAACCTCCGCACTGCCGGCATCGAGACGGCAACGCTGACCCTGCCGGCCGGGGAGAAGACCAAGAGCTTCGAGCATCTGATCACCGCCTGCGATACGATCCTTGCGGCTCGTATCGAGCGCAACGATGCGGTCATCGCGCTCGGCGGCGGGGTCATCGGTGACCTCACGGGTTTTGCGGCCGGCATTGCCCGGCGCGGCTCGCGCTTCATCCAGATCCCGACCTCGCTACTCGCCCAGGTCGACAGTTCCGTAGGCGGCAAGACGGGCATCAACTCGCGCCATGGCAAGAACCTCATCGGCGTCTTCCACCAGCCGGATCTGGTGCTCGCCGACACCGACGTGCTCGACACGCTCTCGCCGCGCGAATTCCGCGCCGGCTATGCAGAGGTCGCGAAATACGGACTGATCGACAAGCCTGACTTCTTCGCCTGGCTGGAGAAGAACTGGCAGGCCGTGTTTGCCGGGGGGCAAGCGCGGATCGAGGCGATTGCGGTGTCGTGCCAGGCCAAGGCCGATGTCGTGGCCGCCGACGAGCGGGAGAACGGGCGGCGCGCGCTGCTGAACCTCGGCCACACCTTCGGCCATGCGCTGGAGGCGGCCACCGAGTATGATGGCAGCCGCCTGGTGCATGGCGAAGCCGTTTCGATCGGCATGGTGCTGGCGCATCAGTTTTCGGCTCGCATGAACCTGGCGAGCCCTGATGCGGCGGCCCGCGTCGAGGCGCATCTGAAAGCGGTCGGCCTGCCGACGGCGATCAGCGACATTCCGGGGCCGGCACTTCCCACCGCACGGCTCATGGAAGCGATTGCGCAGGACAAGAAGGTGAAGTCGGGGCAGCTCACCTTCATCCTCACGCGCGACATCGGCCAGTCCTTCATCGCCGACGATGTGCCGGCATCCGAAGTCGAGCGCTTCCTCGGGGAGAAGACCTGATCATGACAGTCGATGCCATCGTGGCCTTCTTTGCCGAATACTGGCCGGCACTCGTCGCTGTCATCCTTCTGCTGATGTTATCAGCGTTTTTCTCCGGCTCGGAGACGGCGCTGACGGCGACGTCGCGCTCGCGCATGCACACGCTGGAGGCCAATGGCGATCCTCGCGCCGGCATCGTCAACCGGCTGATCGCCCGGCGCGACCGCCTGATCGGCGCCCTGCTGATCGGCAACAACCTCGTCAACATTCTCGCCTCGTCCCTGACGACAAGCCTGTTGATCGGCCTCTTCGGCCAGTCGGGCGTTGCGGTGGCAACGCTCGGCATGACGGTGCTGCTCGTCGTCTTCTCCGAAGTCCTGCCGAAGAGCTGGGCCATTGCCTCGCCGGATCGCTTCGCGCTCACCGTCGCGCCCTTCGTGCGGTTTTTCGTGGCCGTTGCAGGCCCGATTTCCAGCGCGATCAACGCGATGGTCCGCGTTCTCCTGTCCTGGTTCGGTGTCAGCCTTGCCTCCGACCAATCCATGCTGACGGCGCATGAGGAACTGCGCGGGGCGGTGGACCTTTTGCATCGCGAGGGTTCGGTGGTGAAAGCCGACCGTGACCGCCTGGGCGGCGTGCTCGATCTCGACGAGCTCGAAGTCTCCGACGTGATGGTGCACCGGACCTCGATGCGGGCGCTGAATGCGGACGAGCCGCCGGAGGTGCTGGTGCGCACCGTGCTCGAAAGCCCCTATACGCGCATGCCGCTCTGGCGCGGCGCCGCCGACAACATCATCGGCGTCGTGCATGCCAAGGACCTCCTGCGCGCGCTCGCCGAACCCGACCGCGAACCCTCGGATCTCGACATGACCAAGATCGCGCAGAAGCCGTGGTTCGTGCCCGATACCACCAACCTCAAGGAACAGCTGAACGCCTTCCTGCGCCGCCGCGCCCACTTCGCCATCGTCGTGGACGAGTATGGCGAGGTGCAGGGGCTGGTGACGCTCGAGGACATTCTGGAAGAGATCGTCGGCGACATCACCGACGAGCACGACATCGACATCCAGGGCGTACGCCCGGAGGCCGATGGCTCGATCGTGGTCGACGGCTCCGTGCCGATCCGCGACCTCAACCGCGCGCTGGACTGGACGCTACCGGACGAGGAAGCGACAACGATCGCCGGCCTCGTGATCCACGAATCAAAGATGATCCCCGAGGAGCGGCAGGCCTTCACCTTCTACGGCAAGCGTTTCACGGTGATGAAGCGGGTGAAGAACCGGATCGTCAAGCTGCGCATCCGCACGGCCGAGGGCACGGACGTGTAATCTGGCGGTGCATCTGCGCCGCCACGTTCCGAGGTCCGGCTACCAGCGCGTCGGTTCGCCGGGGGCCGCGGCTTCCACGGCCAGCGCATGCAGGCCTGCATCGAGTTCGGGTTTGACGAGATCGTTGATGGCGCGGTGGCGGGCGACGCGAGAGAGGCCGGCGAAGGCCTTGGCAACGATGCGCACGCGCAGGTGGGATTCGCCGCTGCCGTCGAAGCCCGGCTGGTGGCCGGCATGATGGTGGCTTTCGTCGATCACGGCGAGGCGTTCCGGCTGGAAATGCGCCGCCAGCCTGTCTTCGATCGTCTGCCGTACCGACATGGTGCCCGCCTTTCGCCTGCCTCCTGCCAAACGCAGGAAAATGGTTCGACAAAGCCAGCAACAATCAGCTTTGTCAATTCTTGTTGTGGCGCCGCGCGCGCCCCATACTTTGGCCCATGAAACTCGATTCAAAATACTTCGATGGGATCCGCACGCGGCCCCGGCGCAAGGAGCCGCGGCAGGAGACGGTCGTGCCCATGTGCCAGTGGGACGGCTGCCAGGAGAAGGGTGCCCATCGCGCCCCGGTCGGCCGCAATGCCGAGGGTGAGTACTTCATGTTCTGCTTTGAGCATGTGAAGGAATATAACAAGGGCTACAACTACTTCTCCGGCCTCTCCGACACCGAGATCGCGCGCTACCAGAAGGAAGCGCTGACGGGCCATCGTCCGACCTGGACGGTGGGGGTGAACAAGAATGCCAAGAACGCCCCGACCATGTCCAACACGCGTTCCGGCTCGGCCGGCGCCCAGGCCCGGATGCGCGATCCCTTCGGCTTCGTCGATCAGGCTCGCGCCGGTGCGCGTCCCGAGCCACGCCAGCGCAAGCTGAAGACGCTGGAGGCCAAGGCTTTCGAAACGCTGGGGCTTGGCGCAAACGCGACGGCGGCCGACATCAAGGCGGCCTACAAGGAACTGGTCAAGAAACACCATCCCGATGCCAATGGCGGCGATCGCGGCTCGGAAGAGCGCTTCCGCGCCGTCATCCAGGCCTACCAGCTGCTCAAGCAGGCAGGCTTTACCGGATAGACGGATCAGCTTTGTGCTGCGCAGCGCGCCTGGGCGTTGCGGTGCGGCGAAAAGCTTGTCACCATGGCGTCTTTCAGCGCCGCAAAACGGTTTTCAATGGGGCGGGCTTGCTCTAGAACCGTTGCGGACTGCATGCAGATTCAAGCGGAATGCCCGCTGGCTGGTCAGCCAGCGGCCTGGAGACATCATGAGCAAGGTAGACCTCGACATTTCCAATCTTCCCGATACGACGATTTCCGTTCGCGAGGTCTTCGGCATCGACTCGGACCTGCGCGTGCCGGCCTATTCCAAGGCCGATCCCTACGTGCCGGACGCCGACCCCGACTATCTCTTCGACCGCGAAACGACGCTCGCCATTCTCGCCGGCTTTGCCCATAACCGCCGGGTGATGGTCTCGGGCTACCACGGCACGGGCAAGTCCACCCATATCGAGCAGGTCGCTGCCCGTCTCAACTGGCCCTGCGTGCGCGTCAACCTCGACAGCCATGTCAGCCGTATCGACCTCGTCGGCAAGGACGCCATCGTCGTCAAGGAAGGCATGCAGGTCACCGAATTCAAGGACGGCATCCTGCCCTGGGCCTATCAGCACAATGTCGCCCTCGTCTTCGACGAATACGATGCCGGCCGCCCGGATGTGATGTTCGTCATCCAGCGCGTGCTGGAATCCTCGGGTCGCCTGACGCTGCTCGACCAGAGCCGCGTCATCCGGCCGCACCCCGCCTTCCGCCTGTTCGCCACCGCCAACACGGTCGGCCTCGGCGATACGACCGGCCTCTACCACGGCACGCAGCAGATCAACCAGGCGCAGATGGACCGCTGGTCGATCGTCACGACGCTGAACTATCTGCCGCACGACAAAGAAGTCGATATCGTCGCCTCCAAGGTGAAGGATTTCACCAAGCAGCGCGGTCGCGACACGGTGTCGAAGATGGTGCGTGTTGCCGACCTCACCCGCGCCGCTTTCATCAACGGCGACCTCTCGACCGTGATGAGCCCGCGTACCGTCATCACCTGGGCCGAGAACGCGCATATCTTCGGCGATGTCGCCTTCGCCTTCCGCGTCACTTTCCTCAACAAGTGCGACGAACTGGAACGCGCGCTGGTGGCCGAGCATTACCAGCGTGCCTTCGGCGTCGAGCTGAAGGAAAGCGCGGCGAATATCGTTCTGGAGGCGACCGCTTAACCCATGGCAGGCCGCGGCGACAATTCCAAACCGAGGCCCACGGGCGTCATCGACGTGGAGCCGTTCCGGCGGGCGCTCAGCGGCTGCGTGCGCTCGATTGCCGGCGACGGCGAGGTCGAGGTCGTCTTCGCCAACGAGCGCCCCGGCATGACGGGCGAGCGCATCCGCCTGCCGGAGCTTTCCAAGCGTCCGACGGCGCGGGAGGTCACCGTCACGCGTGGGCTCGGCGACAGCATGGCGCTGCGCAAGGCCTGCCACAATGCCCGCATCCACGCGACCATGTCGCCGCAGGGGGCGGATGCCCGCGCCATCTTCGACGCGGTCGAGCAGGCCCGCGTCGAGGCGATCGGCTCGCTGCGCATGGCGGGCGTTGCCGACAACATCACCGGCATGCTGGACGAGAAATACGCCAAGGCGAATTTCGGCGCCATCGAACGGCAGGCGGATGCGCCGCTGTCCGAGGCTGTCGCGCTCGTCGTGCGCGAGAAGCTGACCGGTCAGAAGCCGCCGGCCTCCGCAGGCAAGGTGGTCGATCTCTGGCGCTCCTTCATCGAGGAGAAAGCGGCCGGCGACATGGACGGGCTGTCGTCTGCCCTGAATGACCAGCAGGCCTTTGCGCGCGTCGTGCGCAACATGCTCTCGGCCATGGACGTTGCCGAACGCTACGGCGACGAGGACGAGCCGGAAGAGGCCGAGGACACCAGCGAGGAAGAGCAGCCGCGCAGCCAGGAAGAGGAGCAGAGCTCCTCCGAAGAGGATGCCGGCCAGGATGCCGCGCCTTCGGACGAAAACGAATCTGCCGAAGAGCAGATGGAAGAAGGGGAGATGGACGGGGCGGAGATCTCCGACGACGATCTCCAGGACGAGGGCGACGACGACAGCGAAACGCCCGGCGAGGTCAAGCGACCGGCCCAGCCCTTCTCCGACTTCAACGAGAAGGTCGACTACCACGTTTTCAGCGAGGAATTCGACGAGACGATCACGGCCGAGGAACTGTGCGACGAGGCCGAGCTCGACCGGCTGCGCGCCTTCCTCGACAAGCAGCTTGCCCATCTGCAGGGTGCCGTGGGGCGTCTCGCCAACCGGCTGCAGCGCCGCCTGATGGCGCAGCAGAACCGTTCCTGGGAGTTCGACCTCGAAGAGGGCTATCTCGACACGGCGCGGCTGACGCGCCTCGTCATCGATCCCATGCAGCCGCTCTCCTTCAAGCGGGAAAAGGATACGAATTTCCGCGACACGGTGGTGACGCTGCTGATCGACAATTCCGGCTCGATGCGCGGACGGCCGATCACGGTGGCGGCGACCTGCGCGGACATTCTCGCCCGCACGCTGGAGCGCTGCGGCGTCAAGGTCGAGCTGCTCGGCTTCACCACCAAGGCGTGGAAGGGCGGGCAATCGCGCGAAAAGTGGCTGGCGTCGGGCAAGCCCGCAACGCCCGGTCGCCTCAACGACCTGCGCCACATCATCTACAAGTCCGCGGATGCGCCATGGCGGCGCGCGCGTCGCAATCTTGGCCTGATGATGCGTGAGGGGCTTTTGAAGGAAAACATCGACGGCGAGGCGCTTATGTGGGCGCATGACCGCCTGATGGCGCGGCCTGAGCAGCGGCGCATCCTGATGATGATCTCGGACGGTGCGCCGGTCGATGATTCCACCCTGTCGGTCAATCCCGGCAATTACCTCGAGCGGCACCTGCGCGCCGTCATCGAGCAGATCGAGACGCGCTCGCCGGTCGAACTGCTCGCCATCGGCATCGGCCATGATGTGACGCGCTATTATCGCCGCGCCGTGACGATCGTCGATGCGGACGAACTTGCCGGGGCGATGACGGAGCAACTGGCGGCGTTGTTCGACGACGAGGGCAGTGCGCGCGGACGCAGGCGGGGACGGTAGGGGTTGGCGGCGCTTACCCCTCTTCTCCCCTTGGGCAGAAGGTGGCCCGACGGGCCGGATGAGGGGTTGCCCCGCGACACCAGGCTATGGGAACCCCTCATCGCCTCACTGCGTTCGGCACTTCTTCCCAAGGGGAGAAGAGGGTGCAAGGCGATCTGTGCCTGTCATGTGAGATTGGCCTGTCACGGGGGCAGAGGGGGGTACAGCCACCCCCTGCGAATTATCCACTTCATCGCCCCCTCGTTCCGACACAATCGCCAGCCAAGCCTCGACACATCACTTCCGGAAGGATCTTACGCGTTGCTGCGATCATCCCGCCTCGTTCCCGCGCTCGCCCTGGCGCTCGGCCTTGCCACTGTCCTTCCGACCCGCGCGGCGGAGGTCGTCGATCTGCCGGTGAAAAGCCGCGTGATCGAGAGTTTCAGGATCGGCAGCGACCAGACGACATTCGGATCGCTGGAGTTTGTGGGCGGGCTGGAGATGACCTCCAGCCAGATGCTGTTTGGCGCCGTCTCTGCCATTCGCTTTCGTCCTGATAGGGAGCAATTCGTCGCGATCATGGATACCGGGCACTGGCTCACGGGCCGGGTGACGCGGGATGCTGCCGGGCGTCTTTCGGGAATCGCCGACCTCAAGGCGACCGCGATGCTCGACGATAAGGGACGGGAAAACGTGCCGAAGCGGGTCATGGACGCCGAGGGGCTGGCGCTGAGACCGGGCGAGGTGCTGGCGAGCTATGAAGGGTGGGCCCGGGTCGATGTCTATCCCGATCCCGGTTTCGAACAGTCCAAACCCCTTCGCCGCCTGTCGCTGTCCATGCCGGCAAAAAGCCTGCCCGCCAATCGCGGGCTGGAGACGCTGGCTGTTGCGCCGGCCTCGAGCCCGCTGGCCGGCGCGCTGGTTGCGATCACCGAGCTTGCGCGCGATGCGAAGGGCAATCTGATTGCCGAGGTTCTGGATGGGCCGCGAAAGGGTGTCTTCGCGGTCAAGGAGCGGAAACCCTTTGCCATCACCGATGGCGCCTTCCTGCCGAACGGCGATCTCCTGATCCTGGAGCGCCGCTTTTCCTTTGCCGAAGGTGTCGGAATGGAAATCCGGCGCATTCCCGGCGACAGCATCAGGCCCGGCGCCGTGGTCGATGGCGAGGTGATCCTGTCAGCCGACATGCGATCGCAGATCGACAATATGGAAGGGCTGGAGGTCGTGACCATGCCGGATGGCGCGGTGCACGTCATCCTCGTTTCCGACGACAACCACTCGATCCTGCAGCGCAACCTGATGCTGGAGTTCAGGTTGCGCGACTGATCTCACGCTTTCGCCCTACGCCTTGGCTTCGACGCCGGGCATGGGACGAATGACGCTCATCAGGGCGCCGTAGGGCAGCAGCATCACGAGGCCGACGAGAATTTTCACCGAGAGGTCGCCGGCAGCCCAGGAGATCCAGCGCGGCAGTTCGGCGGAGAAGAGGCCGAGCAACGGTGCGTTCTCGATTGCGAAGGCGTCGTTCGGACCGAAGACGGCGAAGGCTGGCGCGAAGGCGAAGGAGAAGAAGATCGCCGTATCCAGCACCGAGCCGAACAGCGAGCCTGCGAGCGGGGCATGCCACCAGGTCTGCCGACGCAGGCGGTTGAAGACGGAGATGTCGAGCATCTGGCCGATCAGGAAGGCCGACCCCGACGCAATGGCGAGGCGCGGCGTGGCGAGCCAGATCGAGAGCGTGACGGCGACGACGAAACCGGCAACGACGACGCGGCGCGCAATGGCCGGGCCGAACTGGCGGTTGGTAAGGTCTGTCACAAGGAAGGCGATGGGATAGCTGAAGGCGCCCCAGGTCAGGAGATCGCCGAGCGCCATGCCGGCGATGGAGCCAGGCAGCGGGTACTGGACGAGAATGTTGGAGGCGATGACGACGAGGGCCATCAGGGCCGTGTAGACGGCAAACATGCGGTAGGAGAGCATTTTTTTATCCTGGGGTATGCCACCAGCTGGCGTTTCGGATTGCCGCTGCCTTTGACCGGTCGGACAGGGCAGGGCGTGGACTGGAGCGCGAGACACGACGTTACGTCAGGTGTCCGCACGCGAAAAGGGCTCGCCGGTGGACCGGCAAGCCCTCGAACTCTCCGCGATGCGGCGCGTATCAGGCGGCTTCGGCGGTCTTCTTGACGATCTGGCGACGCAGCAGGCGGGCGCGCATCGACAGTTCGGTCTCGTTGGCCTTCAGCAGGAAGGCATCGAGGCCACCGCGATGCTCGACGGAGCGCAGGGCGTGCGCGGAAACGCGCAGACGGTAGCGCTGGCCGAGGGCGTCGGAGATCAGCGTGACCTGGCACAGGTTCGGCAGGAACCGGCGCTTGGTCTTGTTGTTGGCGTGGCTTACATTGTGGCCCGTCTGGACCCCTTTGCCGGTCAATTCACAAACACGGGACATGATGCACCTATTTTTTGTTTTTCCGCCACATCGAAACGCATCTTGAGGGCCTGAGCCCAGGCCGCATTCCCGACTGGCCGTTATTGGAAGTGGCGGTTCTATAGTCAGACTCACCCGGCGCGTCAAGCCAAACCTGCCGCAAGGCGTGGAAAACCCCGCAGATCCGGGGCTTTCCACGTGCTTCTATTCTAGTGCAGGCCGTTCAGCCAGCCGAAACGCACGTCCTTGCGGGCCAGGAAGACATCGGGGCCGGTGATGAGAATCGCATTGCCATGGTGCTTGTCGTTTCCGCCGGAGCAATGAACGACCTTTTTCTCATCCACCATGATCCCGATATGCCCCTGCTTTCCGTTGGCGTCGGGATAGACCACGATGGCGCCGGCCTTTGGTCCAGGGAGCTGCGAAAATATGCCGACGCTGTTGCCGACGTCGGTCCAGGCGGCGGTGGTTTCCAGCCAGCCACCGTTGAAGTGCTTGTAGAAATTTTCGTTGAGCTTCCGGCTCATGAACAAGCACCAGGCGACAAAACCGGAGCAATCGCAGAAACCACCTGCGGCCGGCGTGGGCAACCCCGGATTCATCCCTCCCTTTCCAAGCTTGTAGTGGATTCCGAGATCTGTTGCCGACTCGGCGCGGGCTAACACGGCTGCAACCTGCATGGCACTCCCCTGTGGTTTGTGGTTTCAAGGACAGGTGAATGCTATTTTAAAGTGCATAAACGTCAACATCCCTTGATGGTTGTGTTAACAAAATCTTGCGGCCACCCAAGAAAAACCTAAAATCTTGGCCATAGGGGCTCGTTACCCCCTTTCCCTCAAGGATGGCCTTCATGATGGTGCGTGCAATTCTGGCGGCGGCCGCCGTGTTTTCGGTCGTGGTCGCGGGCGTTGGTGCCCGGGCAGAGGAAATCCGCCATCGCACCGATTATGCGATTGCACTGGCGGGCCTGCCGGTGGCGCGGGCCTCCTTCGATACCGAACTCGTCAACAACCGCTACACGATCTCGGGCACGATGAAATCGGCCGGGCTTGCCGATATTCTCAGCAGCACCACGGGGCGCACCGAGGTGACGGGAACGCTGATGCGTGATCGGCTGCGGGCTTCGCGCTATTCCATGTCCTACAAGAGTGGGTCCAAGCAGCGGTCGATCGAGATGACGCTGCGCAATGGCACCGTCACCTCGGCGACCATGACGCCGAAGCGCTCGAACTTGCCGGACAACTGGGTGCCGGTCTCGGCGGCCGACATGCGCAATGTCTTCGATCCGCTTTCCGGCCTCATCATTCCCGCGCGCAACCGGGTCTGCCCGAAGACGCTGCCGATCTTCGACGGCGAATCGCGGCTCGATATCCGGCTGTCGCCGAAGGGCACGCGGCCCTTCAAGACCGAAGGCTTCGAAGGGGAGGCGATTGTCTGCGGCCTCGCCTTCACACCGAAGTCCGGCTACAGGAAGGGCCGCAAGGATATCGACTATCTCGCCAAGCTGAAAACCATGGAGATCTGGTTTGCCAAGGCGGAGGCGGTCAATGTATACGCTCCCGTCTATGTACGCATTCCAACGAGCCTTGGGGCGGTGACGGTGTCGGCCACGCGCTTCGGCGGCTGAGACTGCGCCGGGCAGGCTCCTTTGAAGAGGGGCCCGGCATGAAGCTCAAGGCGACGATCATCGGCTTTACCGCCATTCTCATGTGGGCGCTTCTGGCGCTCATGACGGCGGCATCGGGCACCATGCCGCCCTTCCAGCTCTCGGCCATCTGCTTCTTCATCGGCGCCCTGCCTGGCCTCGTGGTGCTCGTGCTGAAGCCTGAGCGCATGGCGCTGCTGAGACAACCTGCCAAGGTGTGGATCACCGGCATTGCCGGCCTCTTCGGCTATCACTTCCTCTATTTCACGGCGCTCAGGAATGCGCCGGCCGTCGAGGCCGGGCTGATTGCCTATCTCTGGCCGCTGCTGATCGTCGTCGGTTCGGCGCTGCTGCCGGGCGAGAGGCTGAAGCTCCATCACCTGGCCGGCGCCGTGCTCGGCCTTGCCGGGACGGTGCTGATCGTGGCGCGCAACGGTATCGCCTTCGAGAGCGGCTACGCGCTGGGCTACGGCGCGGCGCTCTTGTGCGCCTTCACATGGTCGACCTATTCGCTGGTGACGCGCCGTTTCGAGGCCGTCTCGACGGATGTGGTCACGGGCTTCTGCCTTGCCACGTCGATCCTCTCGCTCGTCTGCCATCTCGGGCTTGAGACGACGGTCTGGCCGGAAGCGACCAGCCAGTGGCTGGCCATCGTCGGCCTCGGCCTGCTGCCGGTCGGCGCCGCCTTCTATGCCTGGGATTACGGGGTGAAGAATGGCGACATCCAGTTTCTGGGCGTCGCGAGCTATGCCGCGCCGGTTCTTTCCACGCTGGTGCTCATTCTCTTCGGCTTCGCCGAGCCGTCCTGGCGCATTGCGCTGGCCTGCCTGCTCGTCACCGGCGGGGCCGTGCTGGCGGCCAAGGACGTGATCGTCAAGCGCAAGGCGGCCTGAGGGCTTCTCAGTCAGGCGCCCGGCGGCTCCCAGCCGGGCGGGGCCATCTCGAAGGCGGAGAAATCAAAGCCTGGCGCGACCGTGCAGCCGACCAGCGACCAGGCGCCCATGGAAAAGGCCGACTGCCACCAGCCGGCCGGCACAATCACCTGCGGGCGTTCGCCGGCGGCAAGCTCCATGCCGAGCCGATGGACGACCGGGCCTTCCTCCGGCGGGGCGATGGAGAGCGCCAGCGTTGCGCCTGCATAGTGGTGCCACACCTCCGCCGCATCGCGCACCCGGTGCCAGTGCGAGCGCTCGCCGGCCTCCAGCAGATAATAGATCGCGGTGGAATGGCCGCGCAGGCCGCCTTCCTCGTCGCGAAAGGTCTGCACATACCAGCCGCCTTCGGGGTGGCGGTCCATGCCGAGCGTGGCAATGATCTCGCCGGCGGTAAGCTGGGGCGTGGATGGCGTCATCAAAAACTGTCCTTGCGTTTGCGGATTTCGGCAAACACTTCGGCGTCGGTGGCGTCCGCCATTGCGAGCGTGTCGCGAATGCCTGGGGCGTCCGGCCGCAGGAAGGGGTTGGTGCGGCGCTCTGCGGCCATGGTCGTCGGCGCGGTGAAGCGGCCATCCTCACGCAAGGCGATGATCTCCTTGACGCGATCGGCCAGTTCGATGTTTTCGGGATCGACCGTGACGGCAAAGCGCGCATTGGACAGCGTGTACTCATGGCCGAAATAGATGACGGTCTCGTCCGGCAGCGCCAGCAGCTTCTGCAGCGAGGTCCACATGTCCGCCGCCGGTCGTTCGAACAGCCGGCCGCAGCCGAGTGCAAACAGCGTATCGGCGGCAAAGAGCAGCTTTTCGTCCGGAAAATGGAAGCAGATGTGGCCGGCGGTGTGACCGGGGGTCTCGATCACCCTGACGCGGTGGCCGGCCAGTTCGAAGGTGTCGCCATCGCCGACCGGGCGATCGAGGCCGGGGATCTTGGCGGCTTCGTTCTTCGGGCCGATGATGGTGGCGCCGAATTTTTCCTTGAGGGCGAGGTTCGCCTCCACGTGGTCGCCATGGTGGTGGGTGGTCAGGATGTGGGTCAGCGTCCAGCCGCGGCGCTCGAGTGCCGCCAGGATGGCCGCTTCCTCGGGCGCATCGATCGCGGCGGTCAGCCCGGTTTTCGGATCGTGCAGCAGCACGCCGAAATTGTCGCTGCGGCAGAGAAAGAGTTCGATGTCTAAGGCGCTCACGGTGGTGTCTCCCGGACCTGTGTTTTGCCGGAATCTACCCCCCTTCGCCTTGAAGTCCACCCTTGCGCTGCTAACATCCCGGCATGCACGCCGATATAGTCGATCTCCGCCAGTTCTACCATTCCACCCTCGGCCGTGCCGCCGAGGCCGCGATCGGCATGACGCTGTCATCGCTCTGGGCCCGGCTGCCGGACGAGCGGCTGGTGGGGCTCGGCTATTGCGTGCCCTATCTCGACAAGTTCCGCTCCGATACGGAGCGCACCTTCGCTTTCATGCCGGCGGGGCAGGGGGCGGTGAACTGGCCGATCGCCGAGCGCTCCTCCACCGCGCTCGTCTTCGACGAGGAACTGCCGCTGCCGGATGCCTCGATCGACCGGGTGCTGATGGTGCATTCGCTGGAGTTTGCCGAAAACCCGCGTGAGACCCTGAAGGAGATCTGGCGGGTGCTGGCGCCCGGCGGGCGGCTCGTCATCGTCGTTCCCAACCGGCGCGGCGTGTGGGCGCGCATGGAGCACACGCCCTTCGGGTCGGGCCGGCCCTATTCGCGGCGGCAGCTGACGGCGCTGCTGCGCGAGACGAATTTCACGCCGGGCGCGAGTGCCGAAGCGCTGTTCTTCCCGCCCTCCACGCTGCGCACCATGCTGCGGCTGCGCACCCCTTTCGAGCGCATTGGCCGGGCGCTCTGGCCGGCCTTTGGCGGCGTCATCATCGTCGAGGCGCAGAAGCGGCTCTACCAGGGCCTGCCGGTCGCCTCGCGCGCCTCGCGCCGCGTCTTCGTGCCGGTGCTGGCGCCGCAGGGCGTGCCGACGACGCGGGTGCCGACGCAGCGGCGGGACGATGCCGGCGGCTGAGGGCGTGCACCGGCTGCGACCCTTGAAAGTCTCGACATTGCCGGAGCTTGGGTCTAATGGCAGTGGGACTGAAACCGCCCCACAGGACATACCCGAAAGCGCTTCCCATGACCGCCCAGACGCCCGCTTGCCCTGATCGTCCCATCCCGCGTTCCGGCATTCTCGACATTGCTGCCTACGTGCCGGGCAAGGAACATGCGCCGGGGGTTGCCAAGGTCTACAAGCTCTCGGCCAACGAGACGCCGCTCGGCCCCAGCCCGAAGGCGATCGAAGCTTTCCGGGCCGCCGCCGAAAAGCTGGAGCGTTATCCGGACGGACAGGCGCTCGCGCTGCGCGAGGCGATCGGCGCCTCCCACGGGCTCAATCCCGCCAACATCGTCTGCGGCAATGGCTCGGACGAGTTGCTGGCCCTTCTCGCCCGCATCTATCTCGGTCCCGGCGACGAAGGGATCATCACCGAGCACGGTTTCCTCGTCTACAAGATCGAGATCCTGGCGGCTGGCGGCACGCCCGTGACCGTGAAGGAGCGGAATTGCCGGGTGGACGTGGACGCGATCCTTGCGGCCGTTACCGAGCGCACGCGCATCGTCTTCATCGCCAATCCGGCCAATCCGACCGGAACCTACGTGCCGATCGCGGAAATCCGTCGCCTCCATGCGGGCCTGCCGCCATCGGTGCTGCTGGTGCTGGATGCGGCCTATGCCGAATATGTGCGCCGCAACGATTACGAGGCCGGCATCGAGTTCGTCTCTGCCAATCACAACGTGGTGATGACGCGGACCTTCTCGAAGGTGCACGGGCTTGCGGCGCTGCGCATCGGCTGGTTGTATGGTCCGGCCGAGATCGTCGATGCGCTGAACCGCGTGCGCGGCCCGTTCAACCTCAGCGCCCCGGCCATTGCCGCCGGCGCCGAGTCGATCCGCGACCAGGCCTTCATGGCCGCCGCCGTCCAGCATAACGAGATCTGGCGCACCCGCGTGACGGCGGAGATCGAGGCGCTTGGCCTTACCGTGACGCCGTCCGTTGCCAATTTCGTTCTCATTCATTTCCCGGATGAAGAGGGACGTCGCGCCGCGGATGCCGATGCGTTCCTGATGGCGCGCGGCTTCATCCTCAGGGCGGTGCGTGGCTACGGCTTCCCGAACGCCCTGCGCCTGACGATCGGCGACGAAGAGGCCAATCTCGGTGTCGTCGCAGCTCTCAAGGCCTTTGTGGAGCAGGGGCGATGAGCGTCTTTTTCGATCGCGTCGCGCTTGTCGGCATCGGCCTCATCGGCTCGTCCATTGCGCGCGAACTCAAGCACCTCATGCTTGCCGGGCATGTCGCCGTCTCCACCCGCAGCGCCGAGACGCTGAAGCGGGCGGAAGAGCTGGGGCTTGGCGACAGCTATACGGTATCGGCCGGCGATGCCGTGCGCGATGCCGATCTCGTCATCGTCTCGGTGCCGGTCGGTGCCTCCGGCGCAGTGGCGCAGGCGATCGCGCCGCATCTGAAGGCCGGCGCCATCATCACCGATGTCGGCTCCACCAAAGCCTCGGTCATCGCACAGATGCAGCCGCACATGCCTGACGGCGTGCATTTCATTCCCGGCCACCCCATCGCCGGCACCGAGCATTCCGGCCCGGACGCCGGCTTCGTCGGGCTCTTTAAGGGGCGCTGGTGCATCCTGACGCCGCCGGAAGGCAGCGATGCGGGCGCGGTCGCCCGGCTGCGCGCCCTGTGGGAAGCCATGGGCTCGCGCGTGGACGAGATGGATGCCGCGCACCATGACAAGGTGCTGGCCATCGTCTCGCACCTGCCGCATATCATCGCCTACAACATCGTCGGCACGGCGGATGATTTGGAGACGGTGACGGAATCGGAAGTCATCAAATATTCCGCCTCGGGTTTCCGCGACTTCACGCGTCTGGCAGCCTCCGATCCCACCATGTGGCGGGACGTGTGCCTGCACAACAAGGATGCGATCCTTGAAATGCTGGCACGGTTTTCAGAAGACCTTGCCTATCTGCAGCGGGCGATCCGCTGGGGCGATGGCGACAAGCTCTTCGACCTCTTTGCCCGCACCCGCGCCATCCGCCGCTCGATTATCGAGGCTGGGCAGGACACCGCCAAGCCCGACTTCGGCCGCATGGCGGCGGAGGAGACGGCCTAGGGTCGAGCTCGGTGGCCGCGTGAGGCACCCTCATCCGCCCTTACCAATTCAGGCCCGACGCTTCACAGCGGCGGAATCACAAACAGCGGGATCAGCGTCAGGAACACCGTCCCCTTGCGTGCGGTCAGCTTCACGCTGGCACGGTCGTTCTGGCCGGAGAGGGCGGTGATGGCATTGACGATGTTGTCGACGGTGTCGCGGTCCTCCGGCAGCAGGGCGCCGAGCGCCTGGCGCCATCCCTCGAGGTTGGTCATGGCGAGGGTGAAGTCGCCGGAGACGAGCCCGTCGGCATCGATGGTGAAGGGACCTGAGAGATCGCCGGTCATGCCGTTTCCAAGGTCGATGGAGACGCGGTTCAGCGTGCCGGCATCGGTGTCAGCGCCACCTGGCAGGCGCATGTCATAGTCCATCAGCCCGGCCTTGTCGGCGAGCGTCATGTCGACGGCAACGGCGCTTGCCGCGAGCGGCTGGCCGCCGATGGTTAGAACAGGGTTTTCGAGGCTCGCGGCCACATCCAGTGCGGTGCCGTTCTGGCGGGCATGGAGTTCGCCGTGGCGGGCCGTCAGCCGGCCTGTCTCGCCGATCGACAGCAGGCTCAAATTGACGGCAAGATTGTCGCTGACGCTGGAGAAGCGGGAAAGGCCGCTCAAGCCCGCGCGCAGGCTGGCCCGCAGCGTGTCCCAGGTAGCGGCGGCCGCCAGATCCGGTGTCATGCGGAATTCGGCGGGCGAATCAAGCTCGATGACGGCGTGGCCGGGATTGTAGATCTGTGATGCGCTGCGCAGGGCGCCCGAGGTGAAGGAGGCGCCGATGCTGACATCGTCGAGCTTCACGCTGTCGCAAAAGAGGCCGATGCGGAAGGGATAACCGGACACATCAAGGCCGGCGCATTCCCCCGAGAGGCCATCGACGCCGGGGACGGCGAGGAGCCGTGTCACGTAGCTCTCCGCCTGGCGGGCCGCGTAGAACCACAGACCCGTATAGAGCGCGATGAAGATGAGAATGCCGATCGCAAGGCGGGCCATCTTGCGGCTGACGGAAGGGGAGCTTGGCTGTGTGGAGAGGGACATGCGGACTCCGGGCGGGCGACCGTCAGGGCGGTCGATGCGGGGTTTTGGCCGGGTTCGTTTCCGGCTGCGACCGTGCAGGGTGTAACGCGTTCAATCTTCTGGCATTTTCGTGCAGTCCGTCGTTCCGGCCGCCGCGCTTTTGCAGTAGAAGAGGTGGATGGAAGAACTGGAGGGGCAGGTGTCCCTTCAATCCCGGCGCTGCGGGGCTGCATCGCTTCCCCGAACGGGGCGGCAAGGCAGGCCAACGGTGCCGGATCGACATGTGGTGCCGGATATGGACGAATTTTGGGTCTTTGGCTACGGCTCGCTGATGTGGAACCCCGGTTTCCCCTATGAGGAGCGGCAGCTCGCCCGGTCCCATGGCTATCGCCGGGCGCTGTGCGTGCGCTCCTGGGTGCATCGCGGCACGGAAGCCTCGCCCGGCCTCGTGCTGGGGCTCGATCATGGCGGCTCCTGCCTTGGCGCCGCCTTCCGCATTGCGCCGGATAATCGCGAGGCGGTGGTGGCCTATCTGCGCGAGCGCGAACTCGTAACGCATGTCTACAAGGAACGCCAGCTGAGCGTCGTGCTGGCGGACAGGCGTCGTGTGTCGGCACTTTCCTACGTCATCGACCGCGCGCATGTGCAGTATGCGGGGGCGCTGGCGGTGGAAGAGGCGGCGCATGTGGTGGCTAGCGCCGTCGGCCGCTCCGGACCGAACATCGACTATGTCTTGAACACCGTCAGCCATATGCGCGAGATGGGCATTCGCGATCGCTGGCTGGAAGACGTCGCGGCGCGAGCCCGGCAGATCGCCGGCCCGTCCGGCTGATGGGGCGACGGCCGGTTCAGGCGCTCGCCTGGCTCATGGCGCCCTCGGCCTGCAGGGCGCGCAAGGTGCGCACGCGCTCGGCCGTGACGGGCGGCAGCGGCACATGCGGATTGGCATCCACCGTCTCCAGCAGCAGCCGGTCGCTTTCGCGCTCCATGGTTTCGATCAACTGCGCGAAGAACACGTCCGGATCGAGCCCCGGCGGGATCGGCGGCAGGATGCGCACCTTGAAGTGGCCGGGATAGCGCATCGTCGAGCGGCGCGGCCAGAAAAGGCCGGGGTGCATGACGACGGGGACGACGGGGGACTGGAGGTCCCGGTAGAGGCGGGCGATCCCGTATTTGTAGTCCGGCGCCGCGCCCGGCTGCTTGCGGGTGCCTTCGGGATAGATGATGAGCTGGCGACCCGAGGCCATCTCCTGGCGGGCACGGGCCATGACGGCGGCCATTTCCCTCCCGCGCGCGGCACGGTTTACCGGCACCATGCGCTGCTTCATGACGTACTGGCCGAAGAGCGGGATCCACATTAGTTCGCGCTTGAGGATGTAGAACGGGTCCGACAGCCAGGGCAGCAGGGCATAGACATCCCAGAAGGACTGGTGCTTGGGGGAAAAGATGTAGTTGCCGTCCTTCGGAATATTCTCCAGCCCCTCGATTTCGAAGGTGGTGCCAACGACGGTCTTGAAGAGCCAGTTGTTGGAGCGGGCCCAGCCTTTCGGCACGAACCAGGCGGTCTTGCGCGGCACGAGGAAGTAGATCGGGGTCAACACGATCATGCGGATGATCAGGTTCATGTAGAAGAGCGTGTTGAAGGCGATCGAACGCAGGCGGATCATCAGGGGGCTTTCGTCAGAAGGCGGCCGGGCCGGGCGGATGGTCTTGGCATCGCTGCCTACACGATTATCGGCGCGGCGAAAACTCCATGCGCGCTTCCGCTGCCGCGCTAACCCGGATTTGGTGCGGTTCGCTTGCCGCGCCCGTGGCGAGCAGATTTCGTGGCGGCCTCAGTCGTTAGCTGCCCGTGCCGCCGAGATCGGCCCTGAGGCCGCTGGAGCGTCCGGCGCCGAGCGCATCGCGCAGGCTCGCAGCCATCGTCTTGATGTATTCGAGCAGGATCGTGCGCAGCGCCATCGGATTGCTCAGCCAGTTGCTGGTCTTGAGGTCGGAATTGACGACGGGGAAGGCGATGAACTCGATGTCCGGCGCGGCGCGGCGCAGTTCCAGCAGGCTGCGCGGCATGTGGTAGTTGTTGGTCACGACAAGCACGCGAAGATAGCCCTTGCCGCGTGCCCACTGGGCCGTCTCGTTGGCGTTGCCGATCGTGTCGATCGCCTGCCGGCCGATATCGACGCAGCATTCGAAGAGGTCACGCGGGGTCTGCGTATTGCGGCGGATCTGGCTGCCGCTGGTGGAAGGGTTGACGCCGGAGATCAACAGTCGCTCACCGGCTCCGGCTTTCAGCAGTTCGACAGCCTGGTCGATACGCTGGAAGCCGCCGGTCAGTACCACGATCGCATCCGCCTTCGGCCGGTCCGGCGGCTGCAGCGAGGCGACGACATCGGCAAAGTAGAGGAAGCCGGCGAGGAAGATGGCGGCGGTGATCAGGAGAGCATAGAAGGCGAAGCGCACGAAACGGCGCAGTGGCCCACGCCGGCGGCGCGTTCCTCCCGTTCCCTCGCTTGAACCCCTGTCCCTGTCCATCCGCATCACCCAAATGTGTGATCGTTTCGGGAGCCCGCCCGCGGGCGCCTCGAAGGCCGATTCGCATCTAGCCCGACATTGCGGCGACGGCGGGATGGATGCCAACCCATTATTCCTTGCCTATTTGCCAGTTCCATGACACGGCGCGCCACCGGCGTCATGCGGGCGGCAGCCCATCGGTGCGGGCCGGGTCAGAGCGGATCTGGTCGATCTCGCGGATGGTGCGCATCACGGTGATGCGTGCCGTCACGGTGGTCAGAAGGGCAATGACGAGCATGATGGCGAAGATGCCGGCATAGCCTGTCCAGCCGATGGTGAAGGAGCCGAAGAGCGCATTGGTCTGGTCGCTTTCGGGCGTAGCAAGGCGCGAGGATTGCCAGTAGCTGGCGCCGATGAAGGCGAGCGCCGCGGCAAGCCCGCCGGCACCGGCGCCCTTCAGGCTGATCTTCAGGAAATGCTTCTGGAACTCGGCTGCCACGAAGCTTGCCTCCGCCCCGACGAAATGCAGCACTTCAACGATATGCCGGTTGCCCGAGAGCGCGCCGCGCGTGGCGAAGATCACGGTCAGCACCATGGCCGAGCAGACGAGCACCAGCACGCCGGTGCCGATGAGCGCCGTGGTGTTGGCCATGGCCACCAGCCGATCCACCCAGGTGCGGTGGTCGTCGAGGAAGGATTGCGGAATGGTTTCCTTCAGCGCCGTGCGCATGGCGTTGAAGTCGGGCGGATTGTTTTCGTCAATGGTGATGATGACAAGGCGCGGCACCGGCAATTCGCTGATATCGAGGCCTTCGCCGAGCCAGGGCTCGAGGAGGCGCGCGGTCGAATCGCGGTCCATGATCGTGCCGGTGAGCGCGCCGCTGAAGGTCAGCGCCAGATCGCGCGCGTCGGCCAGCGCCTTTTCCATGTCGAGTCCCTCGGCCGGCTTGATCTGGATGGTGACTTCGCGGGAAATCTGGCTCTGCCAGCTCTGGGCGGTCGCGCGCACCATGCCGACGGCGCCAAGCGTCAGGCAGGCGAGGAAGGACATGATGGCGATGACCGCCATCAGCGCCTTGCCGGAGACATTGGTGGAGGGCACGATCGGTCCGGTCGGACGCACCTTCATCTCGATGCGACGCTCGGCCGGCGCGCCGGGGCGGGTGTCGGCTTGCCTGTGCTCACTCATAAATGTCGAGCCGCCCTTCGGAGAGGATGAGACGGCGCGCATCCACCTGATCCATCAGGGAAAAATCGTGGGTGGCGATAACGACGGCGGTGCCGAGACGGTTCAGTTCCAGAAAGAGATTCAGCAGGCGGCGCGCCATGGGCGGGTCGACATTGCCGGTCGGCTCGTCCGCCAGCAGGATTTCGGGCTGGTCGATCAGGGCGCGGGCAATGGCCGCGCGCTGCTTTTCCCCGCCGGAGAGGACCGGCGGCAGCACATTGATTCGCTCGCCGAGCCCGACCCATTTCAGGAGTTCGATGACGTCGGAACGGTAGGTCGCCTCGTCCTTGCCGCGCACGCGCAGCGGCAGCGCCACGTTCTCATAGGTGGTGAGATGTTCGAGCAGGCGGAAATCCTGGAAGACGATGCCGACGCGCCGGCGCAGCATGGGCAGTTCGTCATTCGGGATGGAGGAGATGTTGCGGTCGAACATGCGGATCAGGCCACGCGTCGGCTTCAGCGACAGGAAAAGCAGCTTGAGCAGCGTGGTCTTGCCGGCGCCGGACGGGCCGGTCAAAAACTGGAAGGAGCGACCGGGAATGGAAAAGGTGAGGTCGCGGAGAATCTCCGGCCCCATGCCATAGCGCAGCCCGACATTTTCAAATTGTATCAACGCCTCGTTCCAGACTTCGTGCCGGCAGCTTCGTGTCATGCCCTTCCGGGCCGCGGGGCCCCGCCGGGACCAAACTCATCTTCTTCCAGCAAATCCGGCCGCTTTGAAGGCGGGTTTGCAAAGCATTAACCAATTCCGTTTACGTCTTGGAAAGATTGGTTTCAATGCCCGCATCATGCGCTGCGTTTCCTTGCGCCGGCATTGCGGGCGGGGAGAGTGCCATGCAAAGCTTCCGCGACCGCCGCCAGACCTTTCCCCGTGCCGAACTCCTTCCGCCGGACCAGACCCCGCGCTCTGCCCGTTCCGGGCCAAGGGCGCGTTCGATGGATGTCGTCGATGTCAGTTTCGAAACGATCGTTGAAGCGCCGTCCCAACGCCGCCCCGCCTTTGCAGTCGGCAATGACAATGCCCGCGCCGCCGATGCGCTGGGCGCGCGGCCGGCGGGAACTGCCGGCCATGGCGCGGCGAGTGAAGCCGTGCTGCGCGCGGAAGGCAGGCTGCGGAGCCTTTCCGGCTGGATGTTCACGACGGTCGTCGCGCTGTGCGGGGCAGGGACCTTCACGCTGGCGCTCGCAACAGCGGCAGGGCCCGTCGCGACGGCGCCGGTCCAGCGCGCGCCGCTGACCATCATCAGCCATGGCCATATGATCGAAGATCGCGGCGGGCTGAAGGTCTTGTCCGTCTACGGGTCGATCGAGAATACCACCACACAGCCGCTCGCCGTTCCCGGTGTCCGGGTGGAGATGATCTCGGCCGGGCGCAGGGTGGTTCTTGGCGACGTGCCGCCGGGCGATGGGATGATCGCGCCGGGGGCAGCGCAGCGCTTTTCGGCACGCTTGCCACATGCAGGTGGAAAAGTGTCTGACCTTGCCCTTTCCGTTGCGGGGCAGGGTGTTGCGGCCCGGTGAACCGTGCTAATCGCACCGCTTTGAAACCGGAGTGAGCCGATGCCCGTCGTCCGCGGAAAAAATATCGAACCCCTGTTCACGGCTGAAGTGATTGCCGAGCGCAATCTGTCGCTGGCCCAGGACATCATGCGCGGACCGACGGAAGACCTCCTGGTGATCTCGGTGCTGAAGGGCTCCTTCATCTTCGCGGCCGATCTCATCCGTGCCCTGCATCATGCCGGCCTTGCACCGGAGGTCGAGTTCATCACGCTCTCCAGCTACGGCACGGGCACGGTCTCGCGCGGCGTCAAGATCATCAAGGACATCGACAGCGACGTGAAGGACCGCGACGTGCTGCTGATCGACGATATCCTCGAATCGGGCCGCACGCTGCGTTTTGCCAAGGAACTCATGTATGAGCGCGGCGCCCGCAACGTCACGATCGCCGTGCTGCTCGACAAGACCGAAAAGCGCCAGGTGGACCTCGTGGCGGATTACGTCGGCTTTGAATGCCCCGACCATTTCGTCGTCGGCTACGGCATGGATGTCGCCTATGCCTTCCGCGAATTGCCTTTCGTGGGCGTGGTGACGGGCGACGCCTGAGGCCTGCCGTCACGTCTTCCTCTCCTTCTTGTTCCGCTGGATGTCACCCCGTCTCCTTTACCGAACGACAAGGTTTCGGTGATGTTTTAGGGCGGCACGATCCTGTGCGCTGGGCTTTGCTGCCGGCAAGAGCAGCCCCGGTCGGAGGTTTTGCGGCATGATGCCGGAAGCGCCCGGCCCGAGGTCAGCCTTCAAGACATGGAGACCATGATGGCCAGAATTCTGATCGCCGAAGATGAGGATGCGCTGCGTTCCTTTGTTGCGCGCGCCCTGAAGCTGGATGGACACGAGGTGGTGGAAGCTGCGGACGGGCTTGAGGGCCTGGAGCGCGTGACCGCCGAAACCTTCGATCTCCTGCTGTCCGATATCCGCATGCCGGCCATGGATGGCATCGAACTCGCCTGGAAGGCATCCGACACGCGGCCCGGCATGAAGATCCTGCTGATGACCGGCTACGCCGACCAGCGCGAACGCTGCGAAAACCTCGCCACGCGCATCATCGACGTGGTGGACAAGCCGTTCAGCCTGCCGGATATCCGCAAGGCGGTGGCCGTGGCGCTGGCGGCCTGAGTGGCGTCAAGCGATGGATTGCGGTCTGTCGCAAGGTGGCGTTTTCGGCGAGATTTTCGGCTCCGGCCAAAACTCACGGGTTTTATTCCCCAATGGGCGCCTCGGTCCTCGTCATGCTCGGGCTTGACCCGAGCATCCATGCCGCCCGCTGCGCCCGTGGCTGTGGATCCTCGGGTCAAGCCCGAGGATGACGGTGGGTGACGGGAGCGCTTTCGCAATCCTGCCGCCTCGTGCGCGGCCGAGGCGTGCGATGATGGAACGCTCGCGAGCCGCGGCGGCATTCACCCGCACCTCACCGAATATCCAGCAACCGTTCCAGATACTGCCGCTCCAGTTCCGGTGAGGCGTTGTCGCCGAGCTTGCGGCGGATTTCCTCGAGGATTTCGCGGGCGCGCTGGGTGTCGATCTCGTCAGGAACCTTGACCTGCTCGCCGAAATCCGGACCGCGGCCCTGCGGCTCGCGGCCGAGCGGGTCACGGCCGTTGCGGCCCATTTGCGGCATGCCCTGGCCCTGGCCCTGACCTTGCCCCTGCTGGGCCTGCATCTGGTTCATCATATCCTGCGCGCCCTGGCGCAGCGCTTCCATGGCGCGGCCCTGGCTGCCGAGGGCCTGTTCGCCGCGGCTGCGACCCAGCGCATCGGCCGCGCTGCCCATTTCGCTCTGCGCCTTGCCGAAGCCTTCGCCGGGTTGCATGCCCATGCCTTCCAGACTCTTCTGCAACTCGCCGAGCTGCTTGCCGAGGCCTTCCTGCTGCGCGCGCAGCTGCTTCAAGGCCTCTCGCAGCTGTTCGGCCGTCATGTTGTCGAGCGGGTTCTGCTGCTCGCCGTTCTCACCCTGCTGTTGCTGGCCATTGTCACCCGGCTGCGGATCTGGCGGTTCCTGGCCGAAGAGCTCCTCATTCTCGCCCTCCAGCGGATCGCCGCGCTGCTGGCGGTCCCGCAGGGCCTGATCCATGCGGAAGGTTTCGTCCATCAGGCGCTGCTGTTCCTGCATGAGGCGGCCGAGCTTGTCCATCTGCTCGCGCATGGCGTTGTTCTGTTCGCCCTGCTGCCCCTGCTGGGGTCGGCCGGCCTGCAGATTGTTCATCATGCGCTGCAGTTCGGAGAGCATCTGCTGGGCCTGATCACGCGCGCCGGAGCGGGCGAGATTCTCGATCTGGTCCATCATGCGCTCCAGGTCCTGCTGGCGCAGCATGTTGTTCATCTGCGGATTGTTCATCGCGCTCTGCGGGTTCTTCGCGGCCTGTTCCGCCAGCGCCTGCATGAACTCCTGCATGGCCTCGCGCAACTCCTGCATCAGGCGCGCGATCTCCGCGTCCGAGGCATTGTTCTGAAGTGCATCCTGCAGGGCCTGCTGCGCATCGCGCAGGCGCCGTTCGGCGAGCGAGAGATTACCGTCCTCGATGCCGAGCGCCACCTCCCAGAAATAGTCGGCGGCCTCGCGCAGCATGTCGTCATTATAGGCAAGCGCCAGCCGGTTGCGCGCCGAGCGCATGGCGAGGAAATGGGTGACGTTGGGGATCGTCTCGTCGGCGCGGATGGCGAGCGCGTCGTTCAGTTCCAGCGCGCGCGGCACCTTGTTTGCGTCGAGGGCGAAGATCTGCCGTTGCTCGGCAATCGCGCCCGCAAGCGGCTCGAAGAAGCGCTTGGCGGGCAGGATCATCTCCTGCGGCTGGCTGCGGCCTTCCTGTCCGGCGGCGTCCTTGGCCACAAGCGTGATGCGCACGGGCTTGCCGGAGAGGGGATGTTCGCTGAGGTTGCGGCTCGTCAGGCCCTTGATGTCCTTGGTGTTGCGGCGCGGCAGGTCCAGCCGGTATTCCGGCGCGGGATAGAGCGGGCGGGCATTGGCGGCCTGGGTCTCGATCGGCACGATCTCGGCCCAGGCTTCGGTGATGCCGTAATCGTCCTTGCCAAGGAAACCGATCTCCAGCGCCGCCGCAACCGTCGTCTTCGGCTGGCCGTCGAAGGCGATGTCGGGCGCGGTGTCCGGCGTGATCGCAAAGCGCCAGCGCTCGTCGCCGACGACAAGCGTGCCGGCCTGGTCGATCTTGAAGAGATGGGTTTGTGCACCGGTCGCGGATGGCGTTGCCGCCGCCTCCTGCACGGGCGGGGCCGCGGGTGTCGGGGTCTGTGTTCCCGCCGCTTCGCCATCTTTTTCAGCGCTGCCCTCGGCGGCAATCGCGATCGCCGGGCCACCGGCCTCGGGTTCGAAGCTGACGGGCGCGCTGCCGCCGCCGGACAGGCGAACGGTGGCTTCGGAAAACTGCGGAACGGTGAGCAGCGCCTGTCCTTCGGGCGCGGGTGTCGGACCGGCCTGTTCGCCGGTCAGGAACAGCGGGGCCTTGCCGGTATAGGCGGGCGGGGTCACCCAGGCGTCGATGCGCAGGTCCGGCTTCACCACCGCAGGTTCGGGCAGGTGAAAGGCGTCGGAGAGGAAGCCGGCGCGGTTGGAATAGGAATAGGCAAAGGCGAGCGCGGCGATGAGCACCGGCGCGGCACGCAGCGCGAAGGGGTCGTGGCGCGGCAAATCCGGCTGTGGTGCGCCGGCCGAGAGCGTGCCGATGGTGCGCGCCATGCGGGCCTGATGCTCCCGCCACAGCGCGTCGGCGGCTGGCCCGCCGGTCGAGACGGTTTCGTTCTGGATGCGGATCGCCTGATGGCGCAGGCCATTGCGGGCCTCCAGCATACGATCGGCCGCCTCCGGTGCCGCCAGGCGAAGGCGCGCGAGCGGCACGAGTGAGGCGAGGAAAGCGATGACGAAGAGGCTGAGCGTGGCGACATGCAGCCAGAAAGGTGCGAGGCGGAAGAGGCCGAACCACGCGGTCGCGGCAAAGAGGAGGAGAATCGAAATCGGTAGCAGCAGCCTCGGCGCGACGGCCTCCGCCAGCAGCACGGCGCGCGCGGCAAGTCGCTTGCCGGCCAGCAGGCGCTTCAGCGGCAGGGCCTTTTCAGGGGTTGGCGGCGGGGCAGTCGTCATCCGGCGTTTTCCTCGTCGGTCGGGCAGGCGGTGGACAGGTCCGGCAAAGCCACCCGCTCATTGGAGGAGGATACCAGTCTTTGTGGCGAAGACGAGGGCGCGAACGCAAATGTGAAGGGAAAGCAGCCTCCCATTTCGCGACGGGAGGCTACAAGGGGCGATCAGCGCTCGACGACTCAGTCGTCTGGCTCGGTCTGGGTGATGGTCAGGGCGTCGTCGAGCTTCAGGTCGAACTTCTTGCCGGCTGCGTCGCGGGCATCGTCGATCTCCCAGCGGTCGTCGTCCCATTCCATGTCGCCCCAGCTGACATAGCCGGCCGTTTTGAGCACCGATTCGATCCTGCCGCGTTCGTCCGGTGTGGGATCCCGGTCGGCGCGCGCGGCGGTGAGGGGCGCGCAGACCATCAGGGCCGCAAGCGTGGGAACGAGAGCGTTTCGCATGTTCATGTCATGTCCTTCGATCATTGATGACCGGAGGGAAGTGGAGAGGCACTCGGATTGAACAACCGCCCGTTGACGCCCTTGTGATCGCAATGAAGCGCAAAGGCGCACTTGATTGGGGGTGCCTTTCGGGAGGGCCAGGCCTTCAGGCGAGCCAGTCCGGAACGCTGTCGAGGCCGATCAGGTCGTCATAGGTGAGGCGCGGGCGTATCACGTGGAAGCGGTCGCCCTTGACCAGAACCTCCGGCACGAGAAGGCGGCTGTTGTAGGTGCCGGCCTGAACGGCGCCATAGGCACCGGCGGAGCTGATCGCCATCAGGTCGCCGGGGCGCGGCGTCGCCATTTCGCGGTCCAGCGCCAGATAATCGCCGGTCTCGCAGACCGGACCGACGACATCGGCGCGGATGCGCGGCGCGCTGGCGGCCTGGATCTTTACCGGACGCACCTCGTGCCAGGCCTCATAGAGCGTCGGGCGGATGAGGTCGTTCATGGCGGCATCGACGATGACGAAGGTCTTGTCGCCGCCATCCTTCACATAGATGACTTCTGTCACCAGAATACCGGCATTGCCGACGATCAGGCGGCCGGGTTCGGTGACGATTCGGCAGTTGAGGCCGCGCAGCTGGTTCTTGACGATGTCCGCATAGGCATCGGGCAGCGGCGGCGGATTGTTGTCATCCTTGTAGGGAATGCCGAGGCCGCCACCGATATCGACGTGCTCGATCGTGTGGCCGTCGGTGCGCAGCAGGTCCACCAGTTCGCGCAGCAGCCGGAAGGCATCGTCGAAGGGCTGCAACTCGGTGATCTGGCTGCCGATATGCATGTCGATGCCGGTGACTTCGATGCCGGGAAGCGTGGCGGCATGGGCATAGACGTGGCGGGCACGGTCGTAGGAAATGCCGAACTTGTTTTCCTTCTTGCCCGTCGAGATCTTGGCATGGGTGCGGGCATCGACATCGGGATTGATGCGGAAGGAGACCGGCGCGCGCTTGCCAAGACGAACGGCGCGGGCGTTGAGCACTTCCAGCTCCGGCTCGCTTTCGACGTTGAAGCAGTAGATGCCGACCTCGAGGGCATAATCCAGCTCGCGCACCGTCTTGCCGACGCCGGAGAACATGATGCGGTTGGCCGGAACGCCGGCCGCAACGGCGCGGCGCAGTTCGCCTTCGGAGACGACATCGACGCCGGCACCAAGGGCGGCCAGCGTCTTCAGCACGGCCTGGTTCGAATTGGCCTTCATCGCATAGCAGACGAGGGCATCGACATCGGCGAAGGCCTTCGCAAACACCGTGTAGTGGCGCTCAAGCGTTGCCGTCGAATAGCAGTAAAAGGGCGTGCCGACGGCCCGGGCAATGTCGGAAACGGCCACATCCTCGGCGTAGAGAATGCCATCGCGATAGTCGAAGTGGTTCACGGGATCAGGTCTCGTTGAATGCGTTGTCCCACGGGCGCTTCATGCGCCGGCGGTCTCGGTCAGCCAGGGATCAGAGCAGCGGATCCAGCAGGAACGGGCGATCTTCCGGCGCCGTCTTCTTGTCGTCCTTGGATGCGTTCCGGTTGATCTGGTCCGCGGGTGTGCCGGGCGGGTCGAGGTCGCCCTTGCGGCCGCAACCGCTTGCGGCAACGGCGAGTGCCGCGGCGAGAAGCGCCAGACGCCCGATCTTCAATGCTCTCATCTGTCCGTCGTCCTTCCGGATGCTTCCGCGCGGAAGCCATTTGACGTTTCTCATAGCCGGTTTGGCGCCGCTTGTAGAGGGCCTGTTTCCAGCTTTGGGCGGAGCGCTCAGACGCGCTCGCGCCACCAGGCGATCTGCCGGCGTACTTCCACCGGTGCCGTGCCGCCGAAGCTCTTGCGGCTTGCCACGGAGGCTTCCACCGTCACGACGTCGTAGACCGCTTCGGTGATCGCCGGGTTGATTGCCTGCAGCTCGGTCAGCGAGAGCTCGGAGAGGTCGCAGCCCTTCTGTTCGGCGAGCGCCACGGCGCGGCCCGTCACATGGTGGGCGTCGCGGAAGGGCAGGCCGACGGCCCGCACCAGCCAGTCGGCAAGGTCGGTCGCGGTCGAATAGCCGGAGCCGGCGGCGGCCTTCATGCGATCTGCGCGGATCGTCATGTCGCGCACCATGCCGGTCATCGCGGCGATCGCCAGTTCGATGCTCTCGGCGGCGTCGAAGACCTGTTCCTTGTCTTCCTGCATGTCCTTGGAATAGGCGAGCGGCAAGCCCTTCATGACGGTCAGGAGCGCGATCAGCGAGCCGTTGATCCGGCCGGTCTTGGCGCGCACCAGCTCGGCCGCATCCGGGTTCTTCTTCTGCGGCATGATGGAGGAGCCGGTGGAGAAGGCGTCCGACAGGCGGATGAAGCCGAATTGCGGCGTCGACCAGATGACGATCTCTTCGGCAAGCCGCGACAGGTGCGTGGCGGCGATGGAGGCGATCGACAGGAATTCCAGCGCGAAATCGCGGTCGGAGACCGTGTCGATGGAGTTGCGGGTGGGCTCGCGGAAGCCGAGGGCTGCAGCGGTCATGTGGCGGTCGATGGGGTAGCCGGTGCCGGCGAGCGCGGCGGCGCCGATCGGGCATTCGTCAAGCCGCACGATCGCGTCGCGCACCCGCGAGCGGTCGCGACCGAACATTTCGACATAGGCCATGCAGTGGTGGCCGAAGGTGACCGGCTGGGCGGTCTGGAGGTGGGTGAAGCCGGGCATCACCGTTTCGGCGTGCTCTTCAGCGCGGTCGAGGAAGGCGGCGATAAGCGCCGAGAGCGCCTTTTCCGTCTTCTGCAGCTCTTCCTTCACCCAGAGGCGGAAATCGAGCGCCACCTGGTCATTGCGCGAGCGGGCGGTGTGCAACCGGCCGGCGGCCGGGCCGATGAGAGTGGCGAGGCGCGCTTCCACATTCATGTGGATGTCTTCGAGCTTGCGGGAGAATTCGAAACCGCCGGCCTCGATCTCCGACAGGATCGTGTTCAGCCCGTGAACGATCTTGTCTTTGTCCTCGGCCGAAATGATGCCTTGATGGGCGAGCATGGTCGCATGTGCGATGGAGCCGCGGATGTCCTGGGCATAGAGCTTCTTGTCGAAGCCGATCGAGGCGTTTATCTCCTCCATGATCGCATCCGGACCGGAGGCGAAGCGGCCGCCCCACATCTGGTTGGAGGAAGCATTTTCGGATGTACCATCAGCCATAGGAAACCCGCCTTCAAAAGTGCCGCCCGCGCCCCCGGTTCCGCCTTGGAGAAACAGGACTTGAACGACAGAAAATCGATGCTGCCGCCCATGCGCTATCTTGCGCTCGCCGCCCTTGCGGGCATCGTGGCCGGTGCGGCTGCCGTATACGTCAGGGAAACGGGTGCTGGCAATGGCGCCGGGACCGAAACGGCCGCCGTTCAGGGCGATTGCGCAGCGGCCAGCGGCACGCTCGCGGCGATCAAGCCCTTCCTCAAGGGACAGGTTGCGGCCATGACCGCCGTCGATACGCCGCACGCCCTGCCGCCCATGACCTTCAAGGACGCCACGGGCAAGGACATGACGCTTGCCGACTTCTCCGGCAAGACCTTGCTGGTCAATCTCTGGGCTACCTGGTGCGTGCCCTGCCGCGAAGAAATGCCGGCGCTGAACAATCTGGAAAAGGCTGAGGGCTCCGACCGTTTCCAGGTTCTCGCCATCAACATCGATGTCGGCGACGACGAGAAGCCGAAGACCTTCCTGACGGAGACCGGCGTCGATGCGCTCGGCCTTTACCGCGACGCCAGCATGGGCGTCTTCAACGTCCTGAAAAAAGAAGGCCTCGCCTTCGGCCTGCCGGCGACCCTCCTCATCGACGGCAAGGGCTGCCTCGTCGGCGCCATGAACGGCCCGGCGGTGTGGGACAGCGAGGATGCCAAGGCGCTGGTGAAAGCGGCGGTGGGAAGCTGATTGAGGGCGGTTGAATGGAGGGGGCGTGGCCCCCTCATCCGGCTGCCGCCACCTTCTCCCCGAAGGGAGAAGGCCGTTGTGGCGATGCCGGTGGCAAATCCTCCTTCTCCCCGGCGGGGAGAAGGTGCCCGTAAGGGCGGATGAGGGGGCTTCCTCTCGTCGGTCCGACGACCGCGTGGGTGCCGCCACGATCACCGCGTCGGAATCGGCACATCCCCGCGATAGTCATAGAAGCCGCGGCCGGATTTGCGGCCGAGCCAGCCGGCTTCGACATATTTCACCAGCAGCGGACAGGGGCGGTACTTGGAATCGGCGAGGCCGTCGTGCAGGACCTGCATGATGGAGAGGCAGGTGTCGAGGCCGATGAAGTCGGCGAGTTGCAGCGGGCCCATCGGGTGGTTTGCGCCGAGTTTCATGGCGGTGTCGATGGCTTCGACCGAGCCGACGCCTTCATAGAGCGTGTAGATCGCCTCGTTGATCATCGGCAGCAGGATGCGGTTGACGATGAAGGCGGGGAAGTCTTCGGCGACCGTGATGGTCTTGTCGAGCGAGGAGACGAAGGCGCGGGCGGTCGCGAAGGTCGATTCCTCGGTGGCGATGCCGCGCACGAGTTCCACGAGCTTCATGACCGGCACGGGGTTCATGAAATGGATGCCCATGAAGCGTTCCGGGCGGTCGGTGGCGGAGGCAAGGCGGGTGATGGAGAGCGAGGACGTGTTGGTTGCCAGAAGCGCCTCCGGCTTCAGCACCGGGCAGATCTGGCCGTAGATCTTGCGCTTGACCTGCTCGTCTTCCGTGGCGGCCTCGATGACGAGGTCCATGGAGGAGAGGTCATGGGCGTCTGCGGAGCCCTTGATGTGGGACAGGGCGCGCTTGCGGTCCTCGTCGGTCATCTTGCCGGACGAGACCTGGCGGGCGAGCTGGCCGTTGATCGTGGCGAGGCCGGCCTCTATCCGCTCGGCGGAGATATCGTAGATGTGGACGTTGTAGCCGGCTGAGGCCGAGACGTGGGCGATGCCGCATCCCATCTGGCCTGCACCGATAATTCCGACGTTCTTGATCATCGATCCCGCTTCCATTGTGATCGGCCGGGCGCTCCGGCATCCGAAACGAAAAACCGGGCCGTCCTTGGGGAACGGCCCGGTCTGATTGTTAAAGCGATGGGGGATGTTTTTCCAGCGGATTCGCCCCTGCGGCCATTCGTCTCAGAGCGCTTTTTCGAGTTCCGGCAGGACATCGAAGATGTCGCCGACGAGGCCGTAGTCGGCGACCTGGAAGATCGGGGCTTCCTCGTCCTTGTTGATGGCGACGATGACCTTCGAATCCTTCATGCCGGCGAGGTGCTGGATGGCACCGGAAATGCCGCAGGCGATGTAGAGCTGCGGTGCCACGACCTTGCCGGTCTGGCCGACCTGCCAGTCGTTCGGCGCGTAGCCGGCATCGACCGCGGCGCGCGAGGCACCGACGGCAGCGCCGAGCTTGTCGGCGACGGGCAGGATGACTTCCTTGAACTTGTCGGACGAGCCAAGGGCGCGGCCACCGGAGACGATGATCTTCGCCGAGGTCAGTTCCGGACGGTCCGAGGAGGAGAGGGCGTCGGCCACATGGGCGGAAACGCCCGGGTTCGCGGCAGCCGAGATGGTCTCGACGGCAGCCGAGCCACCGGCCGCGGCGGCGGCGAAGGAGGCCGTGCGCACGGTGATGACCTTCTTGGCCTCGCTCGACTGCACCGTCTGGATGGCGTTGCCGGCATAGATCGGGCGCTTGAACGTATCGGCCGAGACGACTTCGATGATCTCGGAGACCTGCGCGACGTCGAGCAGGGCGGCAACACGCGGCATGACGTTCTTGCCGACCGAGGTCGCGGCGGCGAGGATGACGTCGTAGGAGCCGGCGAGCGAGACGATCAGGGCGGCGAGCGGTTCGGCAAGGCTGTGGCCGAGCGCCGCGTCATCGGCGACGAGCACCTTCGACACGCCCGAGAGCTTGGCAGCCTCCTCGGCAACGGCGGAGGCGCCGGCACCGGCGACGAGGACGTGGACATCGCCGCCGATCTGGGTGGCAGCCGTCAGCGTCTTGGCGGTCTGGTCGGAAAGCGTCTTGTTGTCGTGGTCAGCCAGAAGAAGAATGGCCATGGTCTTAGTCTCCCTTTGTCTGGCTGATCAGAGTACGCCGGCTTCGGTCTTGAGCTTTTCGACCAGCTCGGCAACGGTCTTCACCTTGATGCCGGCCTTGCGGCCTGCCGGTTCCTCGGTCTTGAGGACCTTGAGGCGCGGGGCGGTATCGACGCCGAAGTCGGCCGGGCTCTTCTTGTCGAGCGGCTTCTTCTTGGCCTTCATGATGTTCGGCAGCGAGGCATAGCGCGGCTCGTTAAGGCGAAGGTCCGTCGTCACGATCGCCGGAAGCTTGACTTCGATGGTCTGCAGACCGCCATCGACTTCGCGCGTCACATTGGCCTTGCTCTCATCGACGATCTCGACCTTGGAGGCGAAGGTGCCCTGGGCCCAGCCGAGCAGGGCGGCGAGCATCTGGCCGGTCTGGTTCGAATCGTCGTCGATCGCCTGCTTGCCGACGATGACGAGGCCGGGTTGTTCGGCTTCGACGACGCCCTTGACGATCTTGGCGACGGCGAGCGGCTCGACGGCATCTTCGGTTTCAACGAGGATGGCGCGGTCGGCGCCCATGGCGAGCGCGGTGCGCAACGTTTCCTCGGCCTTGGCCGGACCGATCGAGACGACAACCACTTCGCTCGCCTTGCCGGCTTCCTTGAGGCGCAGCGCCTCCTCGACGGAGATTTCGTCGAAGGGGTTCATCGACATCTTGACGTTGGCAAGCTCAACGCCCGAGCCATCCGGCTTGACGCGGATCTTGACGTTGTAGTCCACCACTCGCTTGACTGTGACGAGGATTTTCATGGGAACCCTTCCTGAGAACACGTTGCGCGCAAAATGCATCTTCGGCCGTTTGGCCGATTGTCGATTGGCGACATCGATACGCGATTTTTGTCCAAATTCAATCTTTGCCCGTGGCCCTGCGGCTTCCTCCCACAGAATTGAGCGACGTTTACGTACACGTAAATATTGACGGGATCAAGGGGCCGGGCGACATGCCGGTGACGGGAAGTGTACGGCGGATCGTCTTCGGTGCACTGCCGCTGCACGGTTCGTCGAAGCCAGCGTTTGCCGCGGTTTCGCGCGGTCCAGGTGCTCAGCGGGGCTTGCCCCAGGGGCCGGGACCGTCCGCGCCGGGCTGCGGGGCCGTCGCGCTGACCACGGGGACGGAGCGGGGATGCACGGCGCGCGGGGTGACCAGCGTGCGATCAAAGAGCGGTACGCCCGGACGTCGCAAAAAGACCACCAGCACGAGGCCGGCGAGGATACCGCCGACATGGGCGCCCCAGGAGGTCGTGCCTTCCGTGTCGACCGCCAGCATGAGGAATTGCTGGCCCACCCAGAGCACCAGCGGAATGGCGGCCGGCAGCGGCAGCGGAATGCGCATCAGCACCAGCACCCAGACGCGCACCCTGGGATGCAGCATCAGATAGGCGGCAACGACGCCGGAGACGGCGCCGGACGCACCGATCAGCGGCGCTTCCGATCCCGTGTTCACAAGGCCATGGGCAAGGGCGCCGGCGGCGGCGCAGGCGAGGTAGAAGACGAGGAAGCGCAGATGCCCCAACGCATCCTCGATATTGTCGCCGAAGACCCAGAGGAACAGCATGTTGCCGGCCAGATGCCAGAAATCGCCGTGCAGGAAGGCGTAGGTCAGGTAGGTTGCCTGTTCCGGCACGAGAACGAAGGCGGGGTCGAGGTCGGCATACTGGAAGGCCACGGCAGGGATGTAGCCAAGGCCGAGAACGGCGGCTTCCGCGGTCTGATCGCTCGCCATCGGCCCCGTCACCAGCCAGATCAGCACGTTGATGACGATCAGGATGATCGTCACATATTGCCGGTCGATATGCTTCAGATCGTTGGCATCGTGCAGGGGTATGAACATCCGTCCTCCGGGCCCGTCTGCTCCGCCTCCATGCGGTTGCTCAGCGGTTCTTGCCGGGCACCCATAGCACGTCGGTGCGCCCCCGGTCATTGGCGGTGCGGGCGGCGACGAAGAGCAGGTCGGAGAGGCGGTTGACATAGGCAATGGCGGGTGCGCCCACCGTTTCGTGCGCGGCGAGCGCCACCATGTGCCGCTCGGCGCGCCGCGCGATGGTGCGGGCCAGATGCAGCGCGGTCGAGAGCGGGTTGCCGGCCGGCAGGACGAAGGAGGTGAGCGGTTCCAACTCGGCGTTGAGCCGGTCGATCTCCGCCTCGAGGCGGTCCACCTGCGGCTGGACGATGCGCAGCGGTTCCCAGGCCGGCGGTTCATCCGTGTCGGGGGTCGCGAGGTCGGCGCCGAGATCGAAGAGGTCGTTCTGGATCGCCGACAGCATCGCCTCGATCTCGGGATGATCTGCCGTCGACAGCCGGGCCATGCCGATGACGCTGTTCAGTTCGTCGACGGTGCCGTAGGCCTCGATGCGCAGGTCGTCCTTGCGCCGGCGCGGCCCGGAAACGAGGCCTGTGGTGCCGTCATCGCCGGTGCGGGTGTAGATCTTGTTGAGCTTGACCATGCCTGTGTCGTTCCTGATGTCTCTCGATTATGCCGGCGATTATGCCGGGCGTCCGCCGCCGGTGATCCACAGGACCAGCATGATGAGCACGATGGCGAGGGCCTGAAGGGCGACGCGGGCCTGCATCAGCTTGTTCGAGGTGTTGCCGCTGCCGCCCTTGGCCATGTTGACGAGGCCGCGCACGAGCACGATGACCACGAGGCCCATGACGAGCAGCGTGAGGCCTGTGAGAAAACTGGACATGGGACTTCCCTTTCAGACGATCAGCCGAGCCGGCCGATGAAGCGATAGAAGAGGTCTGCCGGCAGCAGCTTCTTCAGGAGGGCGCCCTGGCGTGCGGGCGTCGTGACGATGTAGTGTGCCTTCGGGCGGGGTGCCGTCAGCGCCTTCTTCAGCACCGCATGCACCGCTTCCGGCCCGAGCTTGCCCGTCGCGGGGCCGCTTGTGCCCTTCAGCCTGCGAAGCTGGCGGTCGTATTCGGCGGCGTGCACCGAGCCCTTGATGTCGATGTGCCGCTCGATATGGACAAGCGCATTGGCCATGAAGCGGGACTCGATCGGTCCGGGCTCGATGAGGCTCACCTCGATGCCGGTGCCGGCAAGCTCCATGCGCATGGTCAATGTCAGTCCTTCAAGGGCGAATTTCGAGGCGTTGTAGGCGCCTCTCCACCTATACGGCACGATGCCGAGGATGGATGAGCATTGTACGATGCGGCCGTGTCCCTGCCGGCGCATGACGGGGATGATACGCCGTGTCAGGTCGTGCCAGCCGATGACGTTGGTCTCGAGCTGCAGCCGCAGTGCCTCTGTCGGCAGGTCTTCGACGGCGCCAGCCTGGCCATAGGCACCGTTGTTGAAGAGTGCGTCGAGCCGCCCACCGGTCTTTTCAAGCACGGCCTTAACCAACGCGGCGATCGTGTCGTGCTGCGTGTAGTCCATGATATGGGTTTCGATGCCGTCGGCCTCAAGGCCGGCGCGATCTTCCTCGCGGCGCACGGTCGCGAAAACCTGCCATCCTTCGGCCTTCAGCGCCCGGGCGCAGTAGGCGCCAATGCCGGTGGAGCAGCCGGTGATGAGGATGCTCGGTGCGCCGTTGCCGGCCTTCGGCGGCGCGCTCGTCTCGGCCATGGCCGTGCCTTTCTGACAGCGTCGTGAGGAGGGAATCTCGGCGGTGCCGGTGGAATTTCCGGTCCCGTTTCCCATATTCCAGCCAAGGTTACAATTGCTCCGCAGCATCGTGGGCGGAGCTAAGACGGGGCGAAAGAGGATGCGCAACGCGCTCGGCGTGGCATGGAAGGTGGTCTTCGACGCCGTCTGGCACTTTTCCGAGGACGACGGCTGGGCCATGGCGAGCCATGTGGCGCTCTCAAGCCTTCTCGCGCTCTTTCCGTTTCTCATCTTCGGCACCGCGCTCGGCTCTTTCCTCGGCGCCGACCAGTTCGCGCAAACCGCCGTTCACGTGATTTTCGACACCTGGCCGGAATCGATCGCGGCGCCCATCTCCCGCGAGGTGGTGGCGGTGCTGACGACGCCGCGCGGCGGGCTCTTGACGATCTCGGTGCTGGCCGCCGCCTATTTTGCGTCCAACGGCGTCGAGGCGCTGCGCGTCTCGCTCAACCGCGCCTATCGCGTGACGGAGGAACGGCCCTGGTATCGCACCCGCGTCGTCAGCATCGGTTTCGTGCTCGCCGGCGTCGTGGCGCTCGCCCTGATCAGCATCCTCCTCGTCGCCGTTCCGCTCGCCCTGCGCTTTGCCGGCGAGTGGCTTCCCTTCCTCAGCGGCGTGCTGGCGATCATCGACGACTGGGGTTTTCTCGGCGTGCTGGTGATCCTGCTGATGGCGCTCGCCATCTGCCATCTCTACCTGCCCGCCGGACGGCGCAAGATCGCCGACGTCCTGCCGGGCATCCTGCTGACGATGATCTTCTGGACGGTCGGTGCCTATGGCTTTGCCGTCTATCTCTCGAGTTTCGCGACCTACGCCTCCACCTATGCGGGGCTGGCCTCGATCATGATCGCGCTGGTCTTCCTCTACATGATCGGTGCCATGTTCATCATCGGTGCGGAGATCAATGCGGCGATCATGAAGTACAAGGTCAAGCGCATGGTGATCCAGCACTGGCGCAATCGCCGGGAGGCGGGGCATGTGGATGAAAGCGCCGTCAGCGATGCGGAGGCGTCAGCCCTGATCGCCCAGAACCAGCGCACGTAACGCCTGCGCTTCCATGCCGGCTTCCCGATAGGCTGCAATCGCCGTATCGCCGTTGCTCTTGGAGAGCTTCCGGCCGTCGGGACCGAGGATAAGGCGGTGGTGGTGGTAGACGGGCACCGGCAGGCCGAGCAGCGTCTGGATGAGGCGATGCACGCTTGTTGCGTGAAAGAGGTCGCGGCCACGCACCACATGCGTGACGCCCTGCTCGGCGTCGTCGACGGTCACCGACAGATGGTAGCTCGACGGCGCATCCGAGCGGGAGAGGATGACATCGCCCCAGGCGGCGGGATCGGCCGTGACCACGCCGGTTTCCCCTGCATGACCGGCGCCCGTCTCCAGCCAGGTCAGCGGACGGGCGGTGGCGGCGATAGCGCGCGCCATGTCGAGCCGCCAGGAGAAGGGCTTGTCTGCCTGCACGATCTCGGCGCGGGCAGCAGTGGAAAAGTCCCGCTCGGTGCCGGGGTAGAGCGGTGCGCCGTCCGGGTCGCGCGGCCAGGGCTGGCCGGTCTTCGTCTCCGCTGCGGCGACGGCGGCGCGTATTTCGGCGCGGCTGAGGGTGGAGGGGTAGACGAGGCCCATCGCCGCGAGGCGGTCGAGCGCGTTGCGGTAGGCCGGCAGATGCTCGGACTGGCGGCGCGGTCGTTCGGGAAAGGTGAGGCCAAGCCAGTCGAGATCCTCGATGATCCCAGCCTCGAATTCCGGCCGGGCGCGGGTCTGGTCGATATCCTCGATGCGCAGCAGAAAGGCGCCGCCGACCCTTCGCGCCATCTCGTCATTGAGGAGGGCGGAGAGGGCGTGGCCGAGGTGCAGCCGGCCATTCGGGCTCGGCGCGAAACGGAAAACGGGTTGCTGTGTCATGGCGATCCTGTTGGCCTTCTGCCATGAATTCGGGCCGGGCGCCATCGCGCCCTGGACGGTGGGGAAGAACGCATGGCAGAGCACGACTGGAGCGGCTTGCGGCCGATCGAGACCGAGGGCGACATCGCCGCGGGGCTGACGGCGCTTGGCGGCCTCGATCCACGCCTCGTGCCGATCATCGCCGCGACAGGGCCGGTGCCGCTGCGGCGCGGGCCGCCGGGCTTTGCGGGGCTGGCGGAGGTGATCGTCGGGCAGATGGTGTCGAAGGCGAGTGCGGCGGCCATCTGGGCGCGTCTCGCCCCGCCGGCCCAAGACCTTACGCCGGAGGTCATGGCCGGCCTGGACGACGTTGCCTGCCGGGCCGCCGGCCTTTCGCACGCGAAGGCGCGGGCGCTGAGGGGCGCGGCGGCGGCCTGCCTTTCCGGCGCGCTCGATCTTCAGGCTGTCGGGCATCTTCCGGGCGAATCGGCCATCGCGACTCTGACGGCGCTGCCGGGGATAGGTGCCTGGACGGCGGAGGTCTATCTCCTCGTCCATGTCGGCCACCCCGACATTTTCCCGGCTGGCGATGTGGCGCTGCGTGCGGCGCTTGGCCGCGCCTTCTGTCTTGACCCCCGCCCGGATATTGCCGCGACCCGCGCGCAGTCTGCGCTCTGGGCGCCGTTTCGCAGTGTGGCGGCCCGGCTGTTCTGGGCCTATTATGCGCGCCACGGCGGCATCGCGGCAGGCGAGGGGGCGGCGGCCGGCGGACAGGCGTGAGGCACCCCTTTTTGTTTCCGCTTCACAATCCTGTCGTGACGCGCCTAATATAGAAGGGCAGATGCCGAATCGATCAGGAGAAGTTGCTTGACGATTGCAGTCTCACCGCAGGCCTTGCCGGCGCTCGTTCTGAACGCTGACTTCCGGCCGCTGAGTTATTACCCCTTGTCGCTGTGGTCCTGGCAGGACGCGATCAAGGCGGTCTTCCTTGACCGTGTGACAATCCTGGCCGAATACGATCAGGCCGTGTCGTCGCCAAGCTTTTCCATGCGCCTGCCGAGTGTCGTGTGCCTCAAGAGCTACGTGCAACCCTCTCGCCACCCGGCCTTCACCCGCTTCAACGTCTTCCTGCGCGACAAGTTCGAGTGCCAGTATTGCGGCGCGACGGAGGACCTGACCTTCGATCACGTCATCCCCCGCTGCTGCGGCGGCGAAACGACGTGGGAGAATGTCGTTGCCGCCTGCTCGCCGTGCAATCTGCGCAAGGGCGGCAAGTTGCCGAAGCAGGCCGGCATGTTCCCCAACCAGAAGCCTTATCCGCCGACGGTGCAGGACCTCCACAACAATGGCCGGCTCTTCCCGCCGAACCATCTGCACGAAAGCTGGATGGACTATCTCTATTGGGATGTGGAACTGCAGCCGTAAGGCTTGCCGGCAGCGTCCGGGCGCTTACGCCTTGCGCAGCGCATATCCACCGATTGCGGCGAGGATGACGCTTGCAATCACGTTCCAGCCGGCGAAGGAGAGGCCGAGCACGCGCAAGGCCGCCTGCGTGCAGGAAGGCCCGTGCTTGCTGTCGAGGTCGCCAAGGAGATCGTTGACGTTGCTGGAGACACCCTGGGCGCCCGTGGCGCAGCTCGAGGGTCCCTCCCAGAAGCCCCATTCGACGCCCGCGTGATAGACGCCCATGCCGGCCCCGACCAGCATCATGATGACGAGCACGGCGAGAAGCAGGCGCACGATCCAGCGCGGCGCCCCGAAGCCGATGGCGGCCAGCGCCGCGATGCCAACCCCGATGCCATAATAATAGGGCTCGCGCTGCAGGAGGCAGAGCGCACAGGGTATGTATCCGCCGAGATGCTCGAAGCCCAATGCCGTGCCGACGGTGACGGCCATGCCGAGGGTCAGGAGAAGGGTGGGCAGTAGGGCCGGGGCGCTGGGGCGGGTGGCGATCATGGTGAGGAGCTTTCGATCACGTCTCGTCGGTAGGTCTCGTTCAGCATGCCGCGTCCGTCACTGGACGAGGCGGTAACCGACGAAGAGGAGGATGAGTGCGGCGGAAACGAGGCCGGCGATCAGGCCCAGCCGCTTTTCGATGAAGTGGCGGATGTTCTCCCCATAGCGGCGCAGCAGCCAGGCGAGAAGATAGAAGCGCGCGCCGCGCGCCACGATGGCCGTGGCAACGAAGAGCCAGAGATTGATGTTGACCGCGCCGGAGAGGATCGTGACCACCTTGATCGGCGGCAGATGCGCAAGGCCCGAGGTGATCAGCAAAAGCACGATCGTTTCGTAGTCGACCGAGTTCTTCAGCTGCTCGAAGGCATCGAGCTTGCCGTAGAAGGCAAGGACCGGCTTGGCGACGGCCTCATAGGCGTAGTGGCCGAGATACCAGCCGGCAATGCCGCCCAGCACGGAGCTGACCGTGGCGATGAGGGCATAGCGCCAGATGCGCCCCGGTCGCGCCAGCGCCATCGGCAGAAAAAGCACGTCGGCCGGAACGAGAAAGATCGAGCTTTCGACGAAAGCGATGACCGCCAGCCAGACTTCCGCCGATTTCTTGGCGGCGAGCGAGAGGGTCCAGTCATAGAGGCGGCGCAGCATGGCAAAGGCTTCCGGAAGGGCGCACCACCGGTAGAGGCGGTGCAGATGTGCTGGTTCTACTGCATCCACGCCCCGGACGAAAAGGCCGCGGCCCCGGAATTTCGCGACGGCGTTAACGCGGATGCGAAGGTCGTTGCTGCAATGCGACAACGCTGATCGCACCCCGCAGGCCAAAAATCCCGTTGACCGCCCTTTGGCCGCCCGTGTAAACGAGCCCGGCTACCTCCGTGCCCCATTGGCGGAACTGGTAGACGCGCTCGACTCAAAATCGAGTTCCGAAAGGAGTGCTGGTTCGATCCCGGCATGGGGCACCACCCGATTTCTTCCAAGCAAGAGCCCCAGCGTGGACCGGGGCAACCAGACCCTCTCCCGTGCGGCCGGGCGCCCGTCAATTGCAGACGCGGGCGCGGTACATGTCGCCGTAGCCGTCCTGCCGCCAGACGACGTGGCAGACGGGATAGGCGGGCTCGTACACCACCGGTGGCCCGTAGACGGGGCGGGGTGCCGCGTAGGCCGGTTGCGAGGCGCCGGCGATGAGGGCGCCGCCGAGGATCGTGCCGGCGATGCCGGCGGCCAGTCCGCGGCCGAAATTGTTGCGTGCTTCTGCCTGGCCGGTCGCGGCAATTGTGGTACCCGCAATTGTCAAAACAACCAGACCAGCGGTGACAAAGCTGTTCCTGTTGATCCACATCGTCCTGCTCCTTGAAAGGCCGGTCGGCGGGGGAAGATCACGTGCCGTACGGGCCAAGGAGAGGAGATTGCGCCTCTCAAGCCTACGCCGACATGTCCGTTTCGTTACATCCCGTTCATGTCGTCTTGCGTAGAGGGGAGCGCGCTGTTTCGACTTTCCAAAAGCAAAGCGCGCCATCCTTTGCGGATGACGCGCTTTTGCGTGAAGTAAAGTCGGTGGGCGAGATCAGAATTCGTCCCAGCCGCCGGCGCTGCCGCCGCCGGCAGCACGTTTCTTCGGGGTGAAGGCCTCCGCGACGCGGGTGACCATCTGGCGCGCGGCGGAGGTGGGCGCCGTCGCCGCAGGGCGGCCGGCGCTTGCGCCGGTGTCGGTGCGGAACTGGCCGATAAGGTTGCGCAGGCGATCCGCCTCGTTCGCGAGCGCGCTGCTCGCGGCAGTGGATTGCTCGACCATGGCGGCGTTCTGCTGGGTCGACTGGTCCATCTGGTTGACGGCGGTGTTGACCTGCAGGAGGCCGACCGACTGTTCCTTGGCGGCCGTGGCGATGGCGTTCAGCTGCTCGTTGATATCGACGACGTGGCTTTCGATGACCTGCAGGGCCGAGCCGGTCTCGGTGACGAGGCGCACGCCTGTTGCCACTTCGTCGGCGGAGGTCTTGATGAGGTCCTTGATCTCCTTGGCAGCCTTGGCCGAGCGCTGGGCGAGTTCGCGCACTTCCTGGGCGACCACGGCAAAGCCCTTGCCGGCCTCGCCGGCGCGGGCGGCCTCGACACCGGCATTGAGGGCGAGCAGGTTGGTCTGGAAGGCGATCTCATCGATGACCGAAATGATGTTGCCGATCTCGGAGGAGGACTTCTCGATGCGCTGCATGGCGTTGACGGCATCCGTCATGATCGCGCCGGAGCGGCGGGCCGATTCGTTGGCCTGCTCGGCCTTGTGACGGGCCTCCTCAGTGCGCTTGGTGGAGGAGGCGACGTTGGAGGTGATCTCGTCCAGCGCGGCGGCGGTTTCCTCAAGGGCAGCGGCCTGCTGTTCGGTACGCTTGGACAGGTCGTTGGCGGAGACGGAAAGCTCCTGCGTGCCGCTGTCGATGGTGGCGGCGGCGGTGCTGACGGCGCGCAGCGTTTCCGTAAGCTGGGCGATGGCGGCGTTGAAGTTCTGGCGCAGTCCCTCGAATTCCTCCGAGAAGGGGCGTTCGAGGCGATAGGTGAGGTCGCCGCGGGCGAGATGCTTCAGCGCCTCGTCGATGCCACCGGTGGCGGTCGCCATCTTCTCGGCGCGGTCGCGCTCCAGTTCGCGGTTGCGGGCACGTTCGCTTTCGCTCATGTCGCGCTCGCGGCGGGCCTGCGCCTCCAGCTCTTCGGCGCGCAGGGCGTTGTCCTTGAAGATCTGCACGGTCTTGGCCATGTCGCCGATTTCATCGCGACGGTCGGCATCCGTGACGGGCGCGCTCAGGTCACCGCCCGCCAGACGGCTCATGGTTTCCCTGAGGTTGGCGATCGGACCGGTAACGCCCTTCTTGACCAGAAGAGCAGCCAGAGTGACAAAGGCGGCAGAGACGAGGGTCATGAAGGACACGAGCCAGATCGTTGCCGAGCGGGCCGAGGCCGTGAGAATGGCAGACTGCGCCTTGGCACCTTCGACCAGCCGGTTGGTTTCCGTTGCGTAGAGCTTCGTCAGGGTCACCAGTTGCGGCTGACACTGGCTGTAGTAGTCCGCGGCAACGGCGGCGATCGCGGCCTCCGTTGTGGCTTCGCCTCCGCGCTTGGAGATCGGCAGACAGACGTCGTGCACGACGCGATGGGCTTCGGTCTTCAACTGCTTCAGGCCGGCGTCATCCGGCAGTGCCGCCAGTGCCTTCGTGAAGAATTTGTCGATGTCTGCAAGTGTAGAATCCTGCTGCGCCTGAAGATCGTTGATCTGTTCCTGATCCTTCGTGAAGATCATCTCGGCCACGGTGGCGCGGAAGGTCTGAGTCGCCCGGTTCGAGCGAACGGTATAGAGAACGCTCTCCTGATTGGACCCCAGCATGTGCGAGTAATTGGCATCGATCTCTTGTAGCTGGAAGCCGCTGACCACGGCGCCGCCGACGCCACAAGCACCCAGCAAGGCAAGCATGCCAACAATTTTGGGAACGAGACGAATGTGCCGCAGCATAGATCCTCCTGCCATGCGAAAATGTTCATTTCTTTTATTTTTTATATTTCTGATTAAATAATTGTTACTGATAGATAGCTGGTTTATTTTCTTCTAAAGGTTGATTTTCCGCAGCTATATAAATCCTGAGGGCGCGCAGTCTGTGATTGCATTCTTCCCTGTGCCGGCCCTGTTCCCGACGTCACAGCGTCGCGGAAATGACTGGCTCATTGTGGGGCAAGAGGGGTCTCTCGATGCCAGCGCGTCTGGAACGTCGGGTTAACGCCCTGATTTTAAAGCTACCGGATACCGCAGCAATCCTCGTTGCGGGCCAGGTGTCCGGATGACACGCAAGGGATGCAAGCATGGGACGTCTGGCGGGGATATCGATCGCGCAGCAGGCGCGGGAAACGTGGAAGGCGAGGGTCGCCGCAGAGCGCGAGGCGAAGCGGGAAGGGCGCGGCCCGCAGAAACGTGAACGCGCACCCCATACCCAGCCACCCGAAAGCCGCCGGCTGGTGGCGCTATTGTGGAACATCGCACGCTGGCCGGATGGCTATGTCGTCAATGCCGAGGATTCACCGCCCCTGACGCCGGATCTGAGGCTGCTGATCCGCAGGGGATATGTGGTTCTGGAGCGGCGCACGGCCTATTCTGTCTGGGCGGCGGTGCGCGAGGTTCGTCAGCGCGAAAGCGTGTTGAGGCTAACGGCGGCGGGCCGGGCGCATCTTGCCGGTACAGTGGTCAGTGAAGCGGAACGGGCCTATATCCGCAGCGCGCTGGTCAGCGGCACGCTGCGGTAGGAGCTCTCGCCCGATGCGCTCCGATCGGGCCGCGCTGGTGCGCGAACGGACCAAGCGATGCGCGGCCTCACGTGTGACGCGACCGGAAAGTGTGCAGCATCTGCCTCTCAGGCCGGCAGGCCGCCGAGGCGGGAGAGAAGACGCTCAGCCTCGCTGCCATCGGGCTCCCAGAATTCCAGGCGCGTACGACCGTCCTTGCGGCGGGAGATCGAGAAGGCTTCACGGTCCATGCCGAATTCCATCAACTGGCCTTCCAGCGCGGTGGGATCGGCGGCGAGCGGGCCGAGCGGATCGAGAATCACGTACTGCGTCTGCATCTCTACGTCTCCTGTGTGTGCCGCTTCCCTTCCGGCGGGTTCTGCCGAAGCGTGCGCGTTTTGTGATGCGGCGCAGCATGTCACAAACTTGCGTGAGTGCAATATCAACCAATTGTTAACCTTACATTTTAGATGAAAAATTCACTTTGTGCACATGCGAAACGATTTGATTTTTCGTCTACGGCCCGGCGGCGAAGTCTTCGATGATCGGACAATCCGGGCGTGCATCACCATGGCAGGCGGACACGAGGTCCTTCAAGGTCTTCGTCATGGCGGCAATGGCAGCCTGTTTGCGTTCGAGCTCGGCGATATGGGCGAGCGCGACGGCCTTTACGTCGGCGCTGGCGCGGTCGCGGTCCTGCCAGAGCGCCAGCAGGGTGCGCATCTGCTCGACGGAAAAGCCGAGGTCGCGGGCGCGACGGATGAAGCCGAGGCGGTGCAGATCATGCGTGCCGTAGACCCGATACTGGGAGCCCGGCGTGCGATCCGGCACGATCAGGCCGATCTCCTCGTAATAGCGGATCATCTTGGCCGAGAGGCCGCTCAACCGTGCCGCTTCGCCGATGTTCATGCACCCATCTCATCATTTCCGGTGCCGAAGCTGCGCAGGCGCAGGGCATTTCCCACCACAAAGGCGCTGGAGAGTGCCATGGCGCCGGCGGCCAGCATGGGCGACAGCAGCGTACCCGTCACAGGATAGAGTGCACCGGCGGCCACGGGGATCAGCCCGACATTGTAGGCGAAGGCCCAGAACAGGTTTTCCCAAATGTTACGGATCGTGGCACGCGACAGCTTCAGCGCCCGCACGACGGCAGTGAGGTCGCCGGCCATCAGCACGACATCGGCGCTTTCGATGGCAATGTCGGTGCCGGTGCCAAGCGCGATACCGACGTCGGCGGCGGCCAGTGCCGGGGCATCGTTGATGCCGTCGCCGACAAAGGCAATGCGGCCGCCCCTGCCGTTGCTCGGGCGGCCGTCACCGCCGAGCTTTGCCCGCAATTCTTTCAGCGCGTCCACCTTGCCGCCGGGCAGCACGCCGGCAACGACATGCTCGATCTGAAGATCGGCCGCGATCCTGGCGGCTGTCTGCGGATTGTCGCCGGTGATCATGGCGAGCCTGACGCCGGCATGGCGAAGCGCCGCCAGCGCGGCTGGGGTCGTCGGCTTGATGCGATCGGCGACCGCGCCAATGGCAGCCAACTGCCCGTCAAGGGCGATGAAGAGCGGCGCGCGGCCGGCACCCGCCAGGCCCTCGGCCTGCAGCGCGACGGAAGAAAGGTCGATGCCATGGGCTTCCAGCCCCCTTGCCGTGCCGACGCGGAGCTGATGGCCTTCGACGGTGCCGGTGATCCCGGCGCCGGGCTCGGTGGTGACGTTTGACGCCGGTGACAGGGCGAGGCCCTCCGCTTTCGCTGCGGCGACGATGGCGGCGCCGACGGGGTGTTCCGAGGCGCTTTCGAGGCTTGCGGCGAGGGCGAGTACGCTGGCGCGGTCATAACCGGGCACCGTCCACAGGTCGGTCAGTTCCGGGCGGCCCTCCGTCAGCGTGCCGGTCTTGTCGAAGGCGATGACATCGACATCGCGCAGGCGCTGCAGCGCATCGCCCTTGCGGAAGAGGATACCGAGTTCGGCGGCCCGGCCGGTGGCGACCATGATGGAGGTGGGTGTGGCAAGCCCCATGGCGCAGGGACAGGCAATGATGAGGACGGCGACGGCATTGACGAGCGCGCCGCCCAGCCCGGCCGCCGGATCCAGCACCAGCCAGGCGACGAGGGTGACGAGCGCCGCCATCATCACGGCCGGCACGAAGCGGGCCGTGATGCGATCGACGAGTGCCTGGATGGGCAGCTTGGCGCCCTGCGCCGTTTCCACCAGCCGGACGATCTGTGCCAGCAGCGTATCGGCGCCCACCTTCGTCGCTTCGAAGGCGAAGGAGCCGGTGCCATTGACGGTGCCAGCCAGCACCGGGCTTTCGGGCGTCTTCTCCGTCGGCATGGGCTCGCCGGTCACCATGGCCTCGTCCACATGCGAGCGTCCCTCGATGACGGTGCCATCGACCGGGATGCGCTCACCGGGGCGGATGAGGACGATATCGCCGGGACGCACCGTCTCGATGCCGACGTCGATCTCGGCGCCGTCGCGGCGAAGGCGCGCGGTCTTCGGGGCAAGGCCGGCGAGCTTACGGATGGCGTCGCCGGCCCGGCCCCGGGCGCGGGCCTCGAGATAGCGGCCGGCGAGAATGAGGGTGACGATCACGGCCGCCGCCTCGAAATAGATATCGGCGCGGCCCTCGGGCAACAGGCCCGGCAGGAAGGTGGCGATGGTCGAATAGAGCCAGGCGGAACCGGCGCCGAGCAGAACGAGCGCATTCATCTCCGGCGCACGGCGCAGCAGGCTTTTCAGCCCAAGCATCAGAATGCCGCGGCCGGGAAGGGCGAGCACCAGCGTGGCCAGCACGAACTCGCCGATCCGCAACGGCGTATTGCCGACCAATCCGGCAAGGGCGTGGTGGAAGGTGGGGAAGAGGTGCCCCCCCATTTCGACGATGAAGAGTGGCAGGGTCAAAAGGGCGGCGAGCGCCACATCGCGCCCGAGTGCCGCCGTTTCTGCGCGGCGCAGCGCATCGAGGTCGGGCGCTGGTTTGCCGGCCGTGCTCTCCAGCGCCAGCGTGCCGAAGCCGGCAGCCGTGACGGCGGCGTCGAGGGCCGACTGCGGCGTCGCCGGCGTCGTGGACACCGAGGCGGTGCCGGCGGCGAGATTGACGCTGGCTGCGGCAACGCCGGGCACGGCGAGCAGGGCCTTTTCCGTGCGACCGACGCAGGAGGCGCAATGCAGGCCGGTGACGGCAAAGCGGCGCTCTTCCAGCACGGGTTTGAAGCCGGTGGACTGAATGGCGGTGATGACGGCCGGCATGGCCAGGGGCAGGGCCGACGCCTCCTCGAAGCGGACCGTGGCGCGGTGGGTGGCGATATTGACGGCAGCATCCGCGACACCCGGCACGGCCCGGATCGCCTTTTCCACCCGGCCGGCGCAGGAGGCGCAGTGCATGCCTTCAACGGGAATATCGGTCGCGAGCGTCGGGCCCGGTGTTCCGGTGGGGCCGGTTTGCGGCCTGTGTGCGTTGTGCGCGTCCATCGTCGTCTCCTTGCCCGCGTCGGGTCGGCTGGCAATCGTCAATCCGAACCCGATCTGTGGTGGCGGTGTTCCAGAGATAGGGCTTCCCATCATGGGAAGGTCAAGAGGCCATGACGGAGAGTGTTGACAGGGGGCGAAAATGCCGCGATGCTTTCGGTCATTCCGAGGGGGGCATCGTACGATGCTGAGATGGCGGTGAGCCGGACCCTTGAACCTGATCCGGGTCATACCGGCGTAGGAACGGAAAAAGGCGGCTTGCGCTGCTCCTCTCCCATTCCCCGCTTCACCTGGATCTCCGTGATGACAATCGGGAGATCGACCATGGCTGACGTTTCCACCTTTGGCGCACCGCCGGGCGCCCTCTGCGCCGCGCCTGCGTGCGTCCACACCCCTCGGCGAAGCCTCACGGCACGCTGAGCCATGCGCCCGGCCGATGCCCTCGGCGGCCTCGCGCTCGTGCTTGCCCTGTGGCAGGCCGTCGTGTCGCTCGCCGCGCCGCCCTCCTATCTGTTGCCCGCGCCCGCCGAGGTTGCCGCCGTCTTTGCGCGCATGGGCGGGTCGCTCGCTGCCCATGCCGGGGCGACGGGGCTGGAGGCCGTGGCGGGTTTCGTGATCGGCAGCCTGCTTGGCGCCGGCGCCGCCTTCGCCGTTGCGGCATTTCCGGCCTTCGGGCGCTTTGCCTGGCCGGTGCTGATGGTGGTGCAGGCGGTGCCCGTCTTCGCGCTCGCGCCGCTGCTCGTCATCTGGTTCGGTTTCGGTCTGGCCTCGAAGATCGCCATGGCGACGCTCGTCATCTTCTTCCCCGTCGCCTCTGCCTTTGCCGATGGGTTGAGGCGCACCGACCCCGTGCTTCTCGATGCAGCCGCGCTGACGCCTGCCTCGCCTCTGCAGGTCCTGCTGCGGCTGCGGGTGCCGCTGGCGCTTCCGGCGCTCGTTTCCGGCCTTCGCATCGCCGCGCCGCTTGCCCCGCTCGCCGCCGTTGTCGGCGAATGGGTCGGGGCCTCCTCCGGCCTCGGCTTCCTGATGGTGCAGGCCAATGCCCGCATGCAGACGGCGACCCTCTTTGCCGCGCTCATCCTCGTTGCCGCCATGAGCGTGGCGCTTCGTCTTCTCGTGGACCGTCTGACGGCCGGGCTGACGCCCTGGGCGCGCGACGACACGCTTTCCACCCCTTCAGTTCACCGTCCGGCACCCCAACGCCCGGTACCCCACCATCCCCCAACCCACCGACTGGAAACCGCATGACACGCCGCCTCTCGACCGCCCTTGCTGCCGCCCTGACCCTTTTCTCCACCCTTACCGCGAGCGCGCATGCGAGCGACAAGCCGGCCGACAAACTGACGGTGATGCTGGAATGGTTCGTGAACCCCGACCATGCACCGCTGGTGATCGCGAAAGAGAAGGGCTATTTCGCCGCCGAGGGTCTCGATGTGACGCTCGTGCCGCCGGCCGACCCGTCTTCGGTGCCGCGTCTCGTGGCGGCCGGAGAGGCCGATATCGGCATCCACTACCAGCCAAACCTTTACCTCGACCATGCCGCCGGCCTGCCGCTGATGCGGATCGGGACGCTGGTGGAAACGCCGCTGAATACGCTGACGGTTCTGAAAGATGGCCCGATCAAATCGCTCGCCGACCTCAAGGGCAAGACGGTCGGCTACTCCGTCGCGGGCTTCGAGACGGCGCTGCTGGGCCGCATGCTGGCCAATCAGGGGCTGACGGCGGATGACGTGACGATGGTCAACGTCAATTTCGCGCTGAGCCCCTCGCTGATTGCCGGCAAGGTGGACGCCACGGTCGGCGGCTTTCGCAATTTCGAGCTGACGCAGATGGCGATCGAGGGGCATGAGGGCCGGGCCTTCTATCCCGAAGAGCACGGCGTGCCCGCCTATGACGAGCTGATCTATGTCGTCGACAAAACAAAGCTTTCCGATCCGCGCCTGCCGCGCTTCCTGGCGGCGGTGGAAAAGGCGACGATCGACCTCACCAACCACCCCGAGGAAGGGCTTGCCACCTTCCTCAAGGCCTATCCCGACCTCGATGACAGGCTGAACCGGCAGGCCTTTGCCGATACTTTGCCGCGCTTTGCCAAGCGCCCGGCGGCACTCGATACGGCGCGCTACCGCCGCTTCGGGGCCTTCATGGCGGAAAGCGGGCTGATCGACCTTGCCCCGGCGGTCGAGGAGATCGCCGTGGAGGTGGGCCGGTGACGATCGCGCTTGCCCCTGTCGATGTGCCCGTCGATCCCATGGTTGCGGCGACGCTGCTCGAGCGGGTGCGCACGCGCCGGCCGCGCGTGCATTGCCTGATGAACACGGTGGTGCAGAAATTCGTTGCCGATGGCGTGACCGCCGTTGGCGGCATTCCCTCCATGACCGCGTCGGAGGAGGAGGTCGGTGCCTTCGTGCGGCGGGCCGACAGCCTCGCCGTCAATCTCGGTACGCTTGATGCCGCGCGCCGCCGCGCCATCGGGCTGGCGGTCGAGGTGGCCGGGACGGAGAGCAAGCCGTGGATCGTCGATCCCGTTCACTGCGATTACTCGCCGTCGCGACTCGCTTTCGCGCAAACGCTGGCAGCGCTCGGCCCCGCCGCCGTGCGCGGCAATGCGGCGGAAATGATGGCGCTCGGGCTTCAGGCGGGCGCCCCCTGTGCGCCGGGTCTCGTGATCACCACCGGGCCGGTGGACCGGCTGGTGACGGCGCGCCGGTCGCTGCGGATCGAAAACGGCGATCGCCTCATGGCGGGGGTGACGGGCACGGGCTGCCTTGCCGGCGCGGTGATCGCGGCCTTCCTCGCCGTCGAGCCGGATGCGCAGCTTGCCGCAGCCGCGGCGCTCTCGACCACCGGCGTTGCCGCCGAGCTTGCCGCACCGGGGGTGCGCGGACCGGCGAGCTTCGGCATCGCCTTTCTGGATGTTCTGGCGACGCTTTCGCCGGACGAGCTTCTGACCCATGCGAGGATTTTCGATGACAGGACATGATCACGCTGGCGCCTACCGAGACGCACGCTTTGGCAACCGGCGCGTCGACTACCGGCTGAACCCCATTCTCGATGCCGGGCTCGTCGAGGCAGAAGGCGAGGCGGGTGGCGCGCGGCTTGCGGCGCTCGCGGCCCGCGCCGTCAGCGGCGGGGCGACCATCCTCCAGTATCGCGACAAGACGGGGTCGACGCGGCGCATGGTGGACAATGCGCGGGCCATTCTCTGGGCCATCGCCGCCTCCGGCGTGCCGCTCGTCGTCAACGACCGTGTGGACGTGGCGCTGGCGGCCGGTGCCCATGGCGTGCATCTCGGCGCTGACGACATGGAGATCGAGACGGCACGACGCCTGTTGGGCCCTTCCGCCATCATCGGCATGACGGTTAAGCGCGAGGCGGAGGCGCGCGCGGCCGGGCAGTTGCCGGTCGACTATGCCTGCATTGGCGGCGTGTTCGAGACGCTTTCCAAGCACAATCCGGATCCGCCGGTCGGTCTCGACGGCTTCCGGCAGATGCGGGCGATGATTCGCGCGGCGCGGCCGGAGCTTCCGGTCGGGGCCATTGCCGGCATCACGGCTGCACGGGTGCCGCCGCTGGTGCTGGCCGGTGCCGATGGCATTGCGGCGATTTCCGCGGTTTTCGGCGCGGCGGATGTGGCGGGTGCGGCACGGGCCCTGCGCGGTGCGGTGGATGATGCGTTGAAGGGAGAAGCGGCATGACGGCGATTGCCTTGACCATTGCGGGCTCGGACAGCGGCGGCGGTGCCGGCATCCAGGCCGATCTCAAGACCTTCTCGGCGCTCGGCGTCTACGGCGCCAGCGTCATCACGGCTGTGACCGCGCAGAATACGCGCGGGGTGAGCGCGGTCGCCGATATCGCACCTGACATGGTGGCGGCGCAGATGCAGGCGGTGTTTTCCGATCTCGATGTCGGCGCCGTGAAGATCGGCATGGTTTCCCGCGTCGAGACGATCGAGGCGATCGCGGACGGACTGCGCGATTTCACCGGGCCGGTGGTGGTGGATCCCGTCATGGTCGCGACCTCGGGCGACCGGCTGCTGAGGCCAGATGCCATTGCCGTCCTCATCGATCGTCTCTTGCCGCGCGCGGCTGTCGTGACGCCCAACCTGCCGGAGGCCGCGCTCCTGACGGGACAGTCCGTCGCGGCAACGCCCGAGGCCGTGCGGGCCCAGGCCGCGCACTTGCTGGCGGCCGGCGCTGCGAGCGTCTTGATGAAGGGCGGGCACGGGCACGGGCCGCTCTGCGTCGATTATCTTGTAGAGCAGGACGGCATCCTCACCTTGACGGCGCCGCGGGTCGATACGCTCAACGATCACGGCACGGGCTGCACGCTGGCGGCGGCGATCACTGCCGGGCTGGCACGCGGGCTTTGCCTGACGGAGGCGGTCCGGCAGGCGAAAACCTATCTGCAGGCGGCGCTGGAGGCTGGTCGGCATCTGTCTGTTGGCAGCGGTCACGGGCCGGTGCATCATTTCCATGGCTGGTGGGAAGCTGATGCAGCCGCGCGCGAAAACGGCAATGGACAACACCACCGCTCACTGGCGGGATAGGACAGGAGCAGCGAACGACGGCAGCGGTGCTGCGCCCGGATGCCATAAAAGCCAGAGGGGAGCGCCGCTGCCCTATCGCTCTCCGCTTCGTAGCGTGCCGCTGCGCACCAGCGCTTCCACCGGCAGGCTGATGGTTGCCGTGAGGCCATCGGCGCCCCATTGACGCTCGATCCTCCCGCCGAGCTGGCCTTCGACGCTGATTGCCATCAGGCGGGAGCCGAAGCCTTGCGCGGACGGCTCACCGGTGATCGGCGGACCGTTCGCCTCGATCCATGAGACCACATAGGCGTTGGAATCGCGCCGGGTGCGGATGATCAGGCGACCATCGTCTGTGGAGAGGGCGCCGTATTTGGCCGAATTGGTGGCGAGCTCGTGGAAGAGGAGGGCGAGCGGTGTTGCCACGCTGTCGCCGATCTCGATGTCGTCTCCTTCGATCAGGATGCGCTCGCGTGCTTCCGAGAAGGGCGCCAGGAGCTCGTTCATCAGGCCCATCAGCGTCTTGTCGATATCGACGGGCCTGGAATCGCGGCTGTGGGGACGCACGAAATCATGGGCGCGGCCCATGGCGTCGAGACGGCGCCGCAGTTGCTCGGCAAAGGGCCGGATGTCTGGCATCTGGCGGGCCTGCAGGCTGATGATGCCGTTGATGACGGAAAAGATGTTCTTGATGCGGTGGGAGAGTTCGTGGGCGACGATCTCGCGCTCGGCTGCTGCAATCTTGGCATCGTGAATATCGGTGCAGGTGCCGTACCAGCGGGTGATGCGACCGGCCCCGTCGCGCACGGCAAGTGCACGGCCGAGCACCCATCGATAGGCGCCGGAGCGATGCCGCAGACGGTATTCGATCTGGTAGGGCTCGCCGGTCTCCAGCGAATGACGCCAGAGGGCCCAGGCGCGCTCCTGATCTTCCTCGTGGAACATGCCGTTCCAGCCTTCGCCATCGGTGGTGCCGTCGGGAACGCCGGTGAATTCGTACCAGCGGGCATTGTAATAGTCGTGAAAGCCGTCCGGCCGGGTGGACCAGACCATCTGGGGCATCGCATCGGCCAAGGTGCGGAAAGCCGTTTCGGCGCGGGCGTGGTCATCCAGCGCCTTACGCTGCTTGGTGATGTCGACGGCCACGCCCGGAAAACGCACGACCTTTCCGTCCTCATCGAGGAGGGGGCGTCCTTCGGCGAGGATCCAGCGACTGGAGCCATCGCTCTGGCGGATGCGGTATTCCTGCGAATAGGTGTCGCCGGTCTCCATGGCTTCGGTCATCGCCGTCTTCACACGGTCGAGATCGTCGGGATGGATGGCGTTCAGGAAGCGTTCGATCGGCTGTCCCGGCGCGTTGACTTCAATGCCGAAGATCGCGGCGAAGCGCGGGTCGGCCTCCACACGGTCCTCGACAACCAGCCAGTCCCAGGTGCCGACAATGGAGGAGGAGCCGAGCGCCAGTTCCATCTGCTCCCGGCTGGCGGCCAGCGCCCGTTCGGCCTCGACGCGCTTGGTTGTCTCGCCGACGATGGCAAGGACGGCCAGCACCTTGCCGGTCTCGTCCACCACAGGGCTGTAATCGAGATCGAACCAGACCTCTTCCGGAACGCCATTGCGGTGGAGGATCATTTTCTGATCCTCGAAGCTCACCGTTTCGTAGCGGGCGACGGCCTCGATGACACTGCGATTGAAGGGTTCGACTTCCGGCCAGACGTCGAGGGCGGAGCGACCGAGGCAGCCGGGGTGCTTGCGCGCGGCGATCTGGGCATAGCCATCATTGTAGATCAGAGCGCCGCGCTCGCCGACCAGCAGCGCCATCGGAATTGGCGAGGCGAGAATGGTGCGGATCATGACGACGAGCGTCATCGGCCAGTCGGCGATCGGCCCGAGCTCTGTCGTTTCCCAGGGGTGCTCGGCGATGAGGCGCCGCATCTCGCTGTCTGCGAGCCTGCCGGAGGGTCCCGTCGCCGGGGCGGGAAACAAGGGATCGTTCATCTACACCACTCTTCGACCGCAGGGTCGGCGCGGCTGGCCTGCCGCCCGGGGCGGATGTCGCTTTCGCCGATGACTGTGCACGGGTTGGGTCCGACCTGCGCAGCGGAAAAGCGATATCCGGCACACGATATAGGTTTCGACGCTGGAAAGTCAGGGTGCGTCCGACCAAATTTCTGTAGGCGCCCGCCCCGTTTACGCCTGACAGGTTAACGGCGCCCAACGGCGATGGGCTTTTTGCAGGCCGGGCGTCCTGGGCTGGAACAATCGACTTTGCACGGATTTTTCATGCCGACGGCCCACAACGCAAAATAATCTCTATCAATTGGGTCGTGATTAGGCGATAAACATTGTGACAATTCCAAGGCAGTCGTTCCGGCTGCAAGATTGGCAGGAGGTCCCATGCAGGTACATCGTCAGGCTTTGTCGGTTCCCTATTCGAATTGCGCCGCGCTTCCGGCCCGCAAGGTGCGGGTCCAGCAGATTGTGCCCGGTGTCGTCTGCCTCGCAGCCTTCGGCTTCGTCTGCGCGATCGTCTTCGGCGCCCTCTGACGCCACTCCACCTCCTTGACGTGAGAAGGCCGCCACGATTGACCGTGGCGGCCTTTTCTATTGGGGATCTGCCGTGCCTCCCCGTTCAGATGCCGGGCAGCACGAAGCGGCGCAGCCGCTCCCGCACCTGCCCGATGACATCCACGCCGGCATTGGCGAAGGCAAAGCGCAGGAAGCCATCCTGACCCGCGCCGAAGAAATCGCCGGGCAGGCAGATGATGCCGGCGCCCTTGGCGAGCTTTTCGGCCACGAAGGCGCTGTCGATATCCGGGTAGGGGTGGCGGATATAGGCGAAATAGGCACCGATCGCCTGGATCGACCAGTCCGGCACGTCCTCCATGACCGCTTTCAGCGCCTCGGCACGGCGCAGGATCTCGGCGCGGTTGCCGGCCCGCCAGGCGTCGAGCGCCGGCAGTGCCTTTTCCAGCGCGATCTGGCCCGCGCGGGGCGCGCAGATCTGCACATTGTCCATCACCTTGGCGATTTCGGCGACAACGGCCGGACTTGCCGTGATGGCGCCGAGCCGGTGGCCGGGAATGCAGAAGGATTTCGAGAACGAATAGAGGCCGATCAGCGTGTCCTCCCAGCCCTCTTGCGAAAACAGCGCATGCGGTGCGGCATCGCCCGGCAGGAAGTCGCGGTAGGTTTCGTCGAGCACCAGCCAGGTCCCGTTCGCCTTGCACAGCGCGAAAATCTCGCTCAGCAGTTCGGGCGGATAGATGGCGCCGGTCGGGTTGTTGGGCGACACGAGTGCAAGGGCGCGGACCTTCGGTGTCAGCGCGTCCTTGAGGGCGCCAACGTCCGGCAGGAAGCCGGTCACCGGGTCGCAGGGCACGAGGTCCACGCCGATGCCAAGCATGGTCAGCGTCGTTTCGTGGTTGAAATAGAAGGGGTTGGTGACGAGCACGGTGTCGCCTGCGCCGGCCAGCGCCATCATCGTGACGATGAAGGCCTGGTTGCAGCCGGCGGTGATGTGGATGTTGCCGGCCTCGAGCGCTGCGCCATAGACGGCGCCGGCATGGCGGGCATAGGCGGCGCGAAGGCCCGGCTCGCCCTCGATCGGGCCATAGCCGGTCGAGGCGGTGGAGGCGGCGGCCTCGCCGAGCCAGGCGAGCATGTCCGGATGGGCGGGATAGCCCGGCACGGCCTGCGACAGATCGATCAGCGGGCCCTGGCTGCCGTCGTAATCCCGCGCCCAGGCAAAGACGGACGGAATCGGCGGCGGGGCAAGGGTTGCGACGCGGGGATTGAAGCGGGGCATTGTCGGACTTCCGTGGTTGGACCGGTTCGTCATCGTGACGTTCGGGTTTTGGGCGCTGCCGGATCTGGCCGGGTCTTGCGACGGGATATGGGAGGCTTTGAGCGTTTCTCCGAGGGGGCGGCGGCGCTGGCGCCATGGCCGGCGCTCATTTTTCCGTGACGGGTGCGCAGCACCGTGCGGCCGGACGCCTGCGGTTCCGGCAGCGGATCGGCCTCGAGGGCGGCAAACAGCCAGTCGATGAAGACCTTGACGATCGGCGCGGCGCGGTTCTCCGAGCGGCAGGCAACGTAGAAGGCATCGTTGGCGGGAACGGAGAGGTCGAAGGGCGCAATCAGTTCGCCGCGCGCGATGAGGCTGCCGGCGGTGATGGTATCACCGAGCGCGACGCCCTGGCCGTGCAGGGCGGCTTCCGTCGACAGTCTTGCGTCGCTCATGAAATGCCGGCGCCCGCGCTGCACGTCGGCGGCATCGGCGGCGGCGAGCCAGGTGCTCCACTCACGCCCGTCATCGCCGTGCAGCAGCGTATGATCGGACAGGTCGCGGATGGAGCGCAGCGGCCGGCTGGCGACAAGCGCGGGGCTGACCACGGGAAACAGCGACAGGCGGCTCCACAGCCGTGTCCACACGTCCCCCCAGTTGCCGTCGCCGTAGAGAATGGCGAGGTCGACCCGTGGATCGAAGAGATTTGCCGTGTCGTTCGAAGCCGTCAGGGTCAGGCGCACATCGGGATACTGCTCGGTGAAAAGATGGAGGCGCGGGATCAGCCACAGGGAGAGGAGGGCGGGCACGCAGGTAATCGTCAGTTCGCCGCTGGTCGCCGGCCTCGTCATGGCGGCGGTGGCGGCGGCAATGTCGTCGAAGGCGCGGGTGACGGCGGGCAACAGCAGCGCACCCTGCGGCGTCAGCTTGAGCCGCTTGCCGCCGCGCTCGAACAACGGCGTATTGACGGACAGTTCGAGGGCGCGGATCTGGTGGCTGATGGCGCCGTGCGTGACGTTGAGCTCGCGGGCGGCAGCCGACACCGACCCACGCCGGGCCGTCGCCTCGAAGGCTCGCAGCGGATTGAGCGGTGGCAGACGGGCGGGCAGGGGCGCTCTCCGAATGATGTTCTGTGAGTTTTTCTCACCTATGATCCTATAACAATGTCAATTGATTTTCAAAGACATTTCCGCTCTAGTTCTCGCAACGATCAGAAAAGACCGAAGGGGAACACGAAGGGAGATGCGGGGGATCGGCGGCTGCCGTTCCACGTAAGCTCTCCCACGCGCATCGTCCGGATCGACCGGCATGCGGGCCCCTTCCGAGACAGAAGGGCGAGACCGACATGGCCATCGACGAAACGACGCTCAAGGCACTGCGCGAGAAGTACGGCGAGGCGCATGGCGGCGAGATGTTCGATCCCGACTTCCGCAAGGTCGCGGACAAGATCTTCTCGAAAAGCGGGACGCGTCTTGCGCCCTATTCCGGCGTTCCGACGCTGCTTTCGGCGCCCCACATGCCCATCTCTGCGGGCGAGCCGGATTTTGGCAATCTTCAGGTGGCGCTGGTCGGCGTGCCCATGGATCTCGGTGTCACCAATCGTCCCGGTTCGCGCTTCGGACCGCGCGCCATGCGCAGCATCGAGCGGATCGGCCCCTACAATCATGTTCTCGGGTGCGCACCGGTCTTCGATCTCAGGGTTGCCGATATCGGCGACGTGCCGTTTCGCAGCCGCTACCGGCTGGAAATGTGCCACGAGGACATCGAGGCGCATATCGCCAAGATCGTTTCGGCCGGCGTCATCCCGCTGTCGGTGGGCGGCGATCATTCCATCACCCATCCGATCATGCGCGCCGTCGGCAAGGATCGTCCGGTCGGCATGATCCACATCGACGCCCACTGCGACACGGGCGGCGCCTATGACCTCACCAAGTTCCACCATGGCGGCCCCTTCCGCAATGCGGTGCTGGACGGCGTGCTCGACCCGACCCGTACGATCCAGATCGGCATTCGCGGCTCGGCCGAATATCTGTGGGAGTTCTCCTATGAATCCGGCATGACCGTCATCCATGCGGAGGAGGTGACAGGCATGGGTATTCCCGCCATCATCGAAAAGGCCAGGGCGATCGTCGGCGACGGTCCGACCTACCTGTCCTTCGACATCGACAGCCTCGATCCGAGCTTTGCGCCGGGCACCGGCACGCCGGAGATCGGCGGCCTGACGACCCGCGAGGTGCTGGAACTCATCCGTGGGCTCAAGGGTGTCAATCTCGTCGGCGGGGATGTCGTCGAGGTCGCGCCGCAGTATGATTCAACGACCAATACGGCCCATGCCGGTGCGCAGGTGCTGTTCGAAATCCTCAGCCTCATGGCCTTCAGCCCTTCGGTGATCGGCCAGGCCTGACAGAACGGATACAGAAACGGGAACGGGACCGGCACGCCGAAAGCGGCGGCCGCCCAAAACAGGAGAAGACAATGAAGGATATTCTGAAGACATCCGTCAGCCGCCGCGCCGTGCTCGGCACCGGCCTTGCCGGCGTTTCCATGCTGGCCATGCCCTCCATGCTGCGCGCGCAGGACAAGTCGCTGAAGGTCGGCGTTTACGGCGGCTACTTCAAGGACAGTTTCGACAAGCACATCTTCCCCGAATTCACCAAGGCGACCGGCATTGCCGTCGAAAGTGTCGCCGAGCCGACGGGCGAAGCATGGCTGGTGCAGCTAGAGCAGGCCGCCAGGGCCGGCCAGGCGCCGGCCGACGTGTCGATGATCTCCCAGGTCGCCATGCTCAAGGGGCAGACGACGGAGCTTTGGGCGCCGCTGGATGCTGCAAAGCTGAAAAACATGGCGAACCTGAAGGAAACCTTCATCAACAAGTATCCGGATGGACGCATCGCCGGCATCGGCGCCGTCTCCTGGTACATCACGCTTGTCACCAACACCGATGTCTTCAAGGAGGCACCGACGAGCTGGCAGGCGCTGTGGGATCCGGCCAACGCCGACAAGCTCGGCCTCTTGGCGCTCGTCTCCAACTCCTTCCTGCTCGAAGTGACCGCCAAGTCCTTCATGGGCGGCACCAACGCGCTCGACACGGAAGAGGGTATTCTGAAGGCCTTCGAAAAGCTTGCCGAAGTGAAGCCGAATGTGCGCCTGTGGTATCGCGACGAAGCCCAGTTCGAGCAGTCCCTGAAGTCGGGCGAAATCCCGATGGGCCAGTATTATCACGACGTGACGGGCCTTGCTGCTGCCGACGGCAATCCGGTGCGCTCCACCTTCCCGAAGGAAGGCGGCATTCTCGACAGCGGCAGCTGGGCCGTCTCGCGCGCTTCTCAGAAGGGCGAGGAAGCGCATGTCTTCATCGACTACATGTCGCAGCCAGCCGTTCAGGCGACCCTGTCGCGCAAGGTCGGCACGTCGCCCACCGTCAAGCGCGAGCTGCTGGACCTTACGCCGGAAGAATTCGCCGCCGTCTCCTCCGATATCGATCCGGTCATCCCGCGCTACGACCTCTACCAGACCAAGTCGGACTGGCTGAACCAGAAGTGGACGGAGCTGATCGTCGGGTAAGGCGGCAGATCCTACGTCCCTGCGTCCCCCTCATCCGCCTGCCGGCACCTTCTCCCCGCTGGGGAGAAGGATCGAGGCGGCGAGGGGTCAGCTTTGGGGATGTTGATGTGTCCGGTCATGCGGCTGCGATGGATGATGGTTGTCCCTTCTCCCCAGCGGGGAGAAGGTGCCGGCAGGCGGATGAGGGGGGGCGGCGCAGCCAGCCGCGCTCGTCCCCCCTCATCCGCTGCCATTTCTCTTCTCTGTTTCGGGAACCTCCCATGTCAGGTCTTGCCCTTCAGAATGTCGTCAAGGAATTTGGATCGTTCACGGCCGTGAAGGGCGTGGACCTTGAGGTGCCGAACGGCACCTTCGTCTGCCTGCTGGGGCCATCCGGCTGCGGCAAGACCACCTTGCTCCGGATGATCGCCGGGCTCGATCTGCCGACGCGCGGCGCGATCCGGCTCGGCGGCGAAGACATTACGGCGGTGCCGACGCACAAGCGCAATCTCGGCATGGTGTTCCAGTCGCTGGCGCTCTTCCCGCATCTGACAGTCGGCGAGAACATCGCCTACCCCTTGCGCATTCGCGGCATCGACAAGGCGGCGCAGGCGCGCCGGGTCGAGGAGCTCCTGGCGATGATCCATCTGAAGGGCTATGCCGACCGGCCCGTCTCCAAGCTCTCCGGCGGCCAGCGGCAGCGCGTGGCGATTGCCCGGGCGCTCGCCATTTCGCCGAAACTCTTCCTGCTCGACGAGCCGCTGTCGGCGCTCGATGCGAAGCTGCGCGAGGCCATGCAGGTGGAACTGCGCCAATTGCAGCAGAGCCTTGGCATCACGACCATCGTCGTGACCCATGACCAGCGCGAGGCGATGACCATGGCCGATACGGTCGTCGTCATGCAGGCGGGCGAGATCCGGCAGGCGGCCTCGCCGATCGAGATCTACCGCCGCCCGGCCGACAGTTTCGTCGCCGACTTCATCGGCCAGACAAACCTCATCGAGGCCGAAGCCACCGGCGGTGTGGCAAGCGTGCTCGGTGTCGCCGTGCCGGGGCTGACGCTGCCGGCGGGCGGGAAGGCGCTGCTCTCGGTGCGGCCGGAAGACGTGCACCTGACGGCCCCGGGCGGCTCGGCCGTTCCCGCCACCGTCACCTTCGTGCGCGATCTCGGCGGCACGATCGAGACCTTCCTCGATGCCGGCGGCCGGCAGGTCGTCGCCGTCTCCACGCCGCGCGAGCGGCCGGAGGTTTCGGTCGGCCAGGCGGTCGGCATTCAGCTGACGGCCGAAGACTGCGTGGTGCTGAAATCATGAGACGCGAAGCGCCCCGCCATCCGCTCGACTATCTGCCGATCGCCTTTCCCGGCCTGATGCTGGTCGTCTTCTTCGTCGTGCCCTTCGGCACGATGATCGCCGTCTCCTTCTTCCGGCGCGATCCGGCCGGCTTTTATGCGCCGGACTTCGTGTTCGACAATTACGCCCGCTTCCTCAGCCTGTTCTTTGCCAATGTGCTGGGGTTCTCGCTGTTCCTCGCCATGACGGTCGCGATCGTCTCGGTGGCGCTGGCGCTGCCCTTCACCCATATGCTGGCGCGCCTGCCGCGTAAGGCGCAGGTCGTCTGGCTGGTGGCGCTGTTGTCGGTCCTGTCGTTGTCGGAGGTCATCATCGGCTTTGCCTGGTCGACGCTCCTGTCGCGCACGGCCGGCATTACCAATCTCTTCGTCTGGCTCGGCATCATGGAACAGGCGCAGGCGCTGACGCCCTCCTTCGGGGCAGTGCTGACGGGCATGGTCTATCAGGCCTTTCCCTATACGGTTCTTGTGCTCTACCCCGCCATCGTCCGGCTCGATCCGACGCTGACGGAAGCGGCGCGCACGCTCGGTGCCTCGCCGCTGAAGGCCTTCTTCACCGTCGTCGTGCCGGCGCTCAGGAACACGCTGGTCGCGACGGTCGTCATGGTCTTCATCTTCGCGCTCGGCTCCTACCTTTTACCGCAACTGCTCGGCCGTCCGCAGCACTGGACGCTCTCGGTGCTGATCACGGATCAGGCCATCTATCAGTCGAACATGCCCTTCGCCGCTGCCATGGCCGTCTTCCTCGTGCTCGTCACGCTGGGGCTGGTGGCCATGACGGTGCTGATCGGGCGCAAGGGAGAGGCATGATGGACAGCATTTTCCGCAAGCTCTTCTTCGGCGCCATCGGGCTCTTCCTCGCCCTGCCGATCCTCGTCGTCGCCGGCGTTTCGGTGAACCAGAAGCAATCGCTGACCTTCCCGCCGCAAGGCTTTTCGCTCGGCTGGTACGGCGAGATTTTCGCCAATCCCGAATGGCGCAACGCGCTCTTTGCCTCGCTGACACTCGCGCTCACCTCGGCGGCGGTGGCGGTTGCGATCGCGCTGCCGCTGGCCTGGTTCCTCTGGCGGCGCATCGCGCCCTGGGCGAATTTCTTCCAGCTGCTCGGCATCGCGCCCTTCACGCTGCCGCCGGTCATCACGGCGCTCGGACTTCTGACCTTCTGGGCAACGGCCGGCTTTTACGGCCAGCCCTGGACGGCGGCCGTCAGCCACGGCATCTTCTTCGTGACGCTGCCGCTCGTGACGCTCTCGCTCGGCTTTTCCTCGATCGACCGATCGCTGGTGGAAGCGGCGGCAACGATGGGGGCCGACGACCGGACGATCTTCCGAACGGTGATCCTGCCGCTCATCCTGCCCTATATCGTTTCCGGCTATGCCTTTGCCTTCGTCCTGTCGCTGAACGAATATATCGTCGCCTACATGACGGTCGGCTTCACCATGGAAACCTTGCCGATCAAGATTTTCAATGCGCTGCGCTACGGCTATACGCCGACCATGGCCTCGGTCACGATCCTCTTCGTGGCGACGGCGGCTGTGGTTTTCGGTCTGATCGCCCGCTTCGGCGACCTGCCGAAGCTGCTCGGCGCGATGGCTGGCGACGACAAATAGGGAGTGGATGATGGCACGGATTGCAGCCTTGCAGATGAAGGTGGCCTGCGGCGATGTCGCGGCCAATCTCGCGCGCATTGCGACGGCGGCGGCGGAGGCGAAGGCGGCCGGTGCCGACCTCCTCGTCCTGCCGGAACTCGCGCTCACCGGCTACGGCGCCGATGCGGCGCTCGCCGGCATGGCCGAGCCGGTGGACGGGCCGCAGGTGACGCGGCTGCGCGCCATCTCGCGGGAGACGGGCGTTGCGATCATCGCGGGTTTCGCGGAGCGGGATGGTGAAACGGTCTACAACAGCGCGGTTTATGTCGATGGCGACGGGCCGGCGACCGTCTATCGCAAGTCGCATCTCTATGGGGATTACGAGCGCGGCCATTTCGTGCCGGGACAGCCGGCGGCGATCGTCTTCTCCCATCGCGGCCTCTCCTGCGGCATGCTGATCTGCTACGACGTGGAGTTTCCGGAAAACGTGCGCCGGCTGGCAGAGGCGGGCGTCGATGCCGTGCTGGTGCCGACCGCCCTGCCGGCGGGCTGGTCGGGCAGCGTGATCGCCGATGTGATGATCGCGACGCGCGCCTTCGAAAACCAGGTGCTGGTCGCCTATGTCAACCATTGCGGCGCCGACCCGCTCTTCACTTTCGCCGGCCAGTCGCGCGTTGCTGCGCCCGACGGGACGATCCTTGCCAAGGGGCCGGCGTCTGGCGAATCCCTGATGGTCTTCGATTATGATCCCGCCGACTATGCCGTCTCGCGGGCCGAGAATGCCTATCTGCGCGATCTGGTGCGTGCGCCCGCTTGACCGGGGATGAAACCGGGTGCGCGTTTTCCTCGTAGAGGAGCGAAACAGCAAACGGGAGAGACCCCATGTTTCGCACGCTTTCCACCTCGCTCATCCTTGCCGCCGGGCTCGTGACCGCCAGCGCGCCGGCGCGGGCCGCCGACACGTTCATGGAAACCTTCTTTCGCGGCAAGACGACGGCGACTGGCTCCTTTGCAGCCATCAACGGCGTGAAGCGGCAGTTCGACGTCAAGCTGACGGGCACCGTGCGCGGCAAGACGCTGATCCTTCGCGAGGACTTCGTCTATAATGATGGTGAGCGCGATACCAAGACCTGGCGTTTTACCCGCACCGGCGCCAACACCTATGTCGGCACGCGGGAGGATGTGATCGGCGAGACGGTGCTGACCGTTTCCGGCAACAGCGCCACCTTCACCTATCTCGTCGATCTCGATTCCGGGCCGGGCGAAAACATCGTGCGTTTTCATGATCGCCTGACGCTTCAGAAGGGTGGCAGGACGATGGAAAACACCGCGACGGTGACGAAATACGGCTTTCCCGTTGCCTTCGTGTCCGTCCATTTCCGTCGCTGATCGCGCTTTCTTTGTTCACAGATAGTGAACACTACGTGCTTGTCGGGCATCTTTATCAAACGCTCGGAACGTCCGATATTCCACCCATCGAACGAACCAAGTGCCCGAGAGGATGCCGGAAAAGCGCGGCATCCGGGCCGAGGAGGATCTGTCCATGACCCTGCACCTGACCGGCATCCACCATCTGACCGCCGTCACCGGCAATGCGCCCGGCAATCTCGATTTCTACACCAACGTGCTTGGCCTGCGCCTCGTCAAGAAGACGGTGAACCAGGACGACACGACGGCCTATCACCTGTTCTACGCCGACGGTCTGGCGTCGCCGGGTTCCGATATCACCTTCTTCGACTGGCCCGTCGCGCCGGAAAAGCGGGGCACGCATTCCATCGTGCGCACCGGCCTTCGCGTCGCCGGTGCCGAAGCGCTTGCCTACTGGAAGGCCCGCTTTGCCGAACTCGGCATCAAGGCCGGCGAGATCGCCGAGATCGACGGGCGCGCCTCGATCGATTTCGAGGATCGCGAGGGCCAGCGCCTGCGGCTCGTCGATGATGGCGGCACGACGCCCGGCCATCCCTGGGAGAAGAGCCCGGTGCCGGCAGACTTCCAGATCAAGGGCCTCGGCCCCATCGTCATGAGCGTGCCCGACATCACCAATACCGAGATTGTGCTGACACAGCTGATGAACATGGAGAAGGTGCGCGCCTATGCCTCGCCGGATGGCGTCGGCGAGGTGCATGTGTTCTCGATGGGTGAGGGCGGCCCGGCGGCGGAACTGCACGTGGCGGTCCAGCCGAGCCTTGCGCCGGCGCGCCAGGGTGCCGGTTCCGTGCACCACGTCGCCTTCCGCGTGCCGGACAATGCCGCGCTCAGCCAGTGGGCCAACCGGCTGAACGGCATGCGCGTGCCCTCCAGCGGCGAAGTGGAGCGCTACTATTTCCGCTCGCTCTATTTCCGCGAGCCGAATGGTATCCTCTTCGAGATCGCCACGGATACGCCCGGCTTCGACGTGGACGAGCCGATGGAAACGCTCGGCGAAAGCCTGTCGCTGCCGCCCTTCCTGGAGCCCAAGCGCGCCCAGATCGAAGCGCGGTTGAAGCCGCTGACGTAAGCCTTTCATGAGCGACGCCCCTTGAGATGTTCTCCGGGGGCGTCATTTTATGCCTCGACCCGTTCCATCAGGAGTGACAGATGACCCGCCTCGTCGGCCTTTCCGGCAGCCTGCGCCGCAACTCGTTCAACCGGTCGCTTCTCAAGGAGGCCGTGCGTCTTGCGCCCGAAGGCGTCGAGATCGAGCCGCACGGCATTGAGGGCGTGCCGCTTTACAATGCCGATGTGGAAAAGGAGGAGGGTGTGCCGGAGGCCGTGGCGCGGCTGCGCACCGCCATCACCTCGGCCGACGGGCTGATCCTCTTTTCGCCCGAATACAACAATTCGCTGCCGGGCGTCTTCAAGAACGCCATCGACTGGATCACCTCCAACCCGTCCGGCGGCGGCAAGGTGCTCTCCGGCAAGCCGGTGGCGCTCGCCGGCACCACGCCGGGCGGCTTCGGCACGATCCTCTCCCAGAATGCCTGGCTGCCGGTCCTCCACACGCTCGGCGCCGACATCTTCTCCGGCAAGCGGCTGATGCTCGCCCATGCCGGCAAGCTGTTCGGTGACGACGGACGGATTGCGGACGAGGAAAACCGCGACAAGGTGGTGCAGTTTCTGGCCGCGTTCGGGGCGTATGTAAGCGTGAAGGGGTGACGCGTCACCCTCTATTCCAGCCGTCGTCCTCGGGCTTGACCCGAGGACCCATGCGACCATCCGCGTGCTTGGCTGTGGATCCTCGGCTCGAGGCCGAGGATGACGGAGTGTGGAGTGGCCCGTCTTGCCCAAAGCGAGGCGGCAGACGGTTTGCGGTAGCGTGAAGAACTTCGCTGATCGGCTCGTCACCGACCTCTGCGTCGTCGTCCTCGGGCTTGACCCGAGGACCCATGCGGCCTGCGGCGCCGTTCACGCCGGCTAATCCCCACCTTCATCCAGAAACACCGTCAGCCCGTGCTTGACCGTCTTCAGCGTGATGAGGCTCTTGTATTTGCGCACCAGCCCCTGCTGATCCTCCATCATCCGCGCGATGAAGGCATTGTAGGCGTCGAGATCGCGGACGGTGACGATGAGAACGAAATCCATGTCCCCCGTCACGTAGAAGCAGGACTGCACCTCCGGCGCCTTGTCGATCCAGCGCTGAAACTGCTCGATGCTGTGGCGGTGCTCGTTCTGGATTTCGAGTTCGACAAGGATGGTGAGCGCCTGGCCAACGGCCTTCGGCGAGACCACCGCCACCGTCCGCTCGATGATGCCGTCGCGTTTCAGTCGGGCGATGCGGCGCTCGACGGCGCTCGCGGAAAGGCCGACATGCTCGGCCAGCGCCTTGGCGGGGCGGTCGGCATTGTCCTGCAGCAGCTCCAGAAGCGTGCGGTCGATTGCGTCCATGCGGCGGCTTCCCCCAACTGAGCGCAGATCATCGGCGCCTGTCTTTCATCCGGCGCCGTTCTCCCGCGTCGCGTCTGGCTATCATCCCGGCCATGACCCAGCAAGTTCCTCCCTCCGCCGCCCGTATCCTTGACGCCTGCAATGCCATCGACCCGATCTTCCTCAACTCCCCGCTTCTCGAAAGCCACAGCCTCGGGCTGACGGCCTTCGTGAAGGACGAGACCGACAATCCGATCCGCAGCTTCAAGGGGCGCGGCACGGGCTGGTACATCGCCTCGGGCGAGGGCGGCCGCGGCTCGCTGGTGACGGCGTCGGCGGGGAATTTCGGGCAGGGGCTTGCCTATGCCGCGACCCGCGCCGGCCGGGCGGTGACGGTCTTTGCGAGCGTGTCCGCCAACCCGGTCAAGATCGCGGCCATGCGCGGCCTCGGGGCGGATGTCGTGCTGGAGGGCGAGGATTTCGATGCCGCGAAGGCTGCGGCGCGCGCCTATGCCGAAGGTCATGGCCTGACCTTCGTGGAGGACGGGGCAAGCGCCGCGATCGCGGAAGGGGCGGGCACGATGGCAGCGGAACTGACGGATGCGGCGGGCGATCTCGATGCCGTCTTCGTGCCGCTCGGCAATGGTGCCCTTGCGGCCGGCATCGGCTGCTGGTTCCGGCATGCCTTTCCAAAGACGCGGGTGATTGCGGTCGCGGCACGCGGGGCGCCCTGCATGGCCCTTTCCTTTGCCGCCAAGGCACCGGTCCCGACGCCGGAAGCGTTGACCATCGCGGATGGCATTGCCGTGCGTGATCCCGTCCCGGCGGCGGTTGGCTGGCTGGCCGATACGGTCGATGAGGTGATGCTGGTGGATGACACCGATATTATCGAGGCGATGCGCTTTGCCCATGCCGCCTTCCACCGGCTGGTGGAGCCGGCGGGGGCTGCGGGGCTGGCGGGGCTGATAACGCGGCGCGGCGATTTTCGCGGACAGCGGGTCGCGACCATGCTGTGCGGCGCCAACCTCACCGAGGATCAGCGCCGCCTGTGGCTGCCGGCCAGCGTCCGGTAACCGGCTTCAGATGTTGGCGATAAAGGTGCGGGCGAGTCGCACGTCTTCCATCGTCAACTCGTGGCCGGCGGAGAGAAGCCGGTTTTCGACTTTAGCGCCGGCCCTGGCGAGGGCCGTTTCCAGCGATGCCGCATAGCGACCGTAGGGGTCGTGCTCCCCGGTCGTCATCAGCACGCTGGTGCCGGAAAGATCGGCGGCCGGGATCGTCTCCAGCACGTTCATCGCCCTGATCAGCACGGCGTGGCGGATGAGGCCGGGATGGGCGAGCATCATCGCGCCGAGGATGTTGGCGCCGTTGGAGTAGCCTACGAAAACGGTGCGGGCGAGATCGACGCCATAGGCATCGCGCGCGCCTTCGATGAAAGCCGCCAGTGCCGCGCTCTCACCGGCAATGTCCTTCTGGTCGAAGGTGACGGCGGTCAGGCGGCGGAAGAAGCGCGGGAAGCCCTCGTCGAGGCTCCGGCCGCGCAGGCTCAGCATCAGCGCGTTCGCATCGAGCTCGCGGCCGAGCGGCAGCAGGCTGGTCTCGTTGCCGCCGGTGCCGTGCAGCAGCACCAGCGTGCGGCCATTGGCGGTTTCAGGCTCCACGATACGGTGGATGAAGGGAAGCTCTCTTTCGGTCATGCGGGGATCTCCGGGGAGGGCAAATTGCGGCAGGACGGCTTTGAGGTCCGTAGCCTTGCCCTCGGCATGGGGTGGAATGAACAAGGTTTCGCCAAGCCGGCCTTCCGGCTCGTCGATCGCCATGCCCGGCCCATCGGTGGCAAGCTCGAAGAGCGTGCCCTGCGGTTCGCGGACATAGAGCGAATGGAAATAGGTGCGGTCGTGGGCGTTGGTCGCGCCCGCATCCGCAGACTTCAGCCGGGCCTCGACGGCGTCGAGGGTGGCGACGTCGGGGGCGCGCAGCGCAATGTGGTCGATGGTGCCGGTACCGGGGGCAGACGTCCAGAAGCCGCCGGCATCGCGCACGTCGACGGCATCGCCGTCGCGGCCGGCAAGCCGCGTCGTCGTGCCCTCGCGCGCCGTTTCCGTCAGGCCGAAATGGCGCATCAGGAAGGCGGCCGTCTTCTCCGGCTTTTCGGAAAGCACGGTCGCGGCGCGAAGGCCGAGGATCGCATCCGCGTCGGGGATGTCGCGGACGGGCGAGGCGAGTGGCTGACGGTCGATTGCGGTCGTGCCGACAAGCTTGACGATCACGCCGTCGGGGTCCTTCAGCCGCAGCACCGGTTCGCCGAATTCCTGCGCGGGGCCGGTAACGGGTACCTGGAACCGCAGGGCGCGGGTCAGCCAGAAGCCGATCGCTTCGGGCTGGATGGCAAACGCGATCTCCAGTGGTTGGCCGTGGCCGACGCGGCCGGGCGCGCCATCCTGCCAGACAAGGAAGGAGACGAGCGAACCGGGGCGCCCTTCGGCGTCGCCGTAGAAGAGGTGCAACTGCTGCGCATCCTCGAAGCCGGCAGTGCGCTTGACGAGCTTGAGGCCGAGGAAGCCTGCGTAGAAATCGACGTTCGGCTGCACCTTGCGGGTGATCAGCGTGACGTGATGCAGGCCGGCGCTCTTGAAGGTGGTGTCGATGGCGGAAGACATGGTGGTCTCTCCTTTCTGCCGCCACCAGACATCATCTCGATTGTTCACGATAGACCGCGCATGGTCGATGCACTGTCAACGGAACGCGACCTTATCAGTCCTTCTTCTCCACATGCGCCTTGAATTTCTCGGCGTAATCAGGGTGCCAGCGCGACAAAGGCGGGCGGTTCTCGACGATATCGCCGGCGGCCCAGAGGATGCGCTTTTCGTCCAGCGTCCGCGGCACGTCATTGTCGGGGCACAGAATGTAGAAATCGCCGCGTTCCAGGCTTTCCAGCATGAAAGCGATGGTCTGGTCTGCCGTCCAGGCGGCGTCCGGCTTTTCCGTCCGGCCACCGGCGGCGAGCGGGGTGAAGACGAAGCCGGGAATGAGGAGATGGGCGGTGACGGTGCGCGGATCCCGGTTGCGCAGGTCGTGTTCGAGCGCTTCGGTGAAGGCTTTCACGCCGGCCTTGGAGACATTGTAGGCGGGGTCGCCGGGCGGCGTGGTGATGCCCTGCTTCGAGCCGGTGTTGATGATCATGGCCGGCTCGCCGTGCTCGATCATGCCGGGGCCGAAGACGCGGGTGCCGTTGACGATGCCGAAGAGATTGACGGCGAGCACCTGGTCCCATTCGTCCTGCGGGCCGAAGATGCTGCTGCCCGGCTGCACGCCGGCATTGTTTATCAGCAGATGCACGGGGCCGAGCTGGCCGCGCACTTCGCCCGCCAGCGTTTCGAGCGCGGCAAGGCTCGCGACGTCGCAGGCAAGATCGAGGATGGTCCCGCCCTTTGCCAGCTCCACCAGCTCGCGCGTCGCCGCATCCAGCCGCTCGCCGGGGCGGTCGACAAGCACGACATTCATGCCGGCGGCAGCGAATCGGCGCGCGGCGGCAAGGCCGATGCCAGAGGCGGCGCCGGTGACGACGGCGGTCTTGCCGGGCGCGATGACGGAGGTGGCAGGCGACGTTTCAGACATGAGAGAGGCCTTTCGAAGCAACGGGCGTTGGCGCCGCAGGTGAGGTTCTGATGGGTGAGACATAGGGCAGGCGGGCGCCGAGGCAAAGGCAGGTGCGATGCGGCATGTCCGCAAAATCCTTAGTCTTTCTGCCGCCAGCCTCGCTGAAATTCGTGAGGCTTGCGCAGTGTCTAGCCCTTGCGCGCGGGCGGCCAGGCGTTAGATTCCGTCTCCGGGGTATGCAAGACAGGACGGATGTGCCGGATGGCATCAGGTGACGGTGAAAAGAGCGCGCCGCGCAACGGGAACGGCAAGGGTTCCGGCGAGGCCGGCCACGGCGTTGGCGCGAGCGGCGACGCCAAGACGCGGCGCACGGCGGGGCGCACGCCATGCGAACTCTGTCCGCTGCGCATGCTGGATCATTTCCGGCCATTTTCCCAGCCGGAACTGGATTTCGTCTCGACCTTCAAGATGGGCGAACTGGCCGTCGATCCCGGCACGACTGTTCTCGCCGAGGGCACCCGTGCCGCGCATCTCTATACGGTTCTGGATGGCTGGGGGTTCCGCTACAAGACGCTGGAGGACGGGCGCCGGCAGATCCTCAACTTCCTGATGCCCGGCGATCTCGTCGGTCTGCAAGGGTCTTTGATGGGCGAGATGCAGCATTCGGTCGAGGCGTTGTCGCCGATGTCCCTGTGCGTTTTCGAGCGTACGCGGTTGCACGAGATTTTCGAGAACTATTCGGATCTTGCCTACGACCTGACCTGGATCGCTTCGCGCGAGGAGCGCATTCTCGACGAGAATCTCCTGTCGATCGGCCGGCGAACGGCCCTCGAACGCGCTGCCTATCTGCTGGTCTTCCTCTACCAGAGAGGCCGGGCGGTGCGCCTTTTCGGCGGTGCCAACAATATCGTGACCATTACCCAGCAGCACGTTGCCGATACGCTGGGACTGTCGATCGTCCACACCAATAAGACCCTGCGCAAGCTGGCACAACGCGGCCTCGTGCGCTGGGCCGAGCGCGGCTACGAAGTGCTTGATGAAGAAGCGCTGATGGAAATCGCGCATTTCGAGGGTTACAAGGAAAAACGGCGCCCCTTCATCTGAAGGCGCGCCGTCATCCGGTTTTGTCTTTGCGTCCCGCTTATTCGGCAACGATGGCGCGCAGCATCCAGAGCGCCTTTTCGTGGAAGGTCAGACGGTCGGTCAGCATGTCCGCCGTCACCACGTCCTCGTTCTCGTCGGCCTTCGTTGCTGCCTTGCGCATCGCCTGCACGGCGCTTTCATGCTCGGCGATGAGATCCTCGATCATGCCGGCAGCCGAAAGGTTTTCGACATCGCCGTTCTTCGGAGCAAAGCGCGCGGCATCGCCCATGCTGGCCGGAGCGAGGTGGCCGAGGGCACGGATGCGTTCTGCGATGATATCGATGGCGCCGAAGAGCGTCGTGTAGTGTTCTTCCGTCAGTTCGTGCAGCGGCTTGAAGAGCGGACCGACCACGTTCCAGTGATAGACATGGTTCTTGATGAGCAGGCGGTAGCTGTCGGCAAGGATGTCGGAGAGCGACTTTGCCATCTCGCGGCGATAGGTGGCGGCAAGGCCGATGTTCATCGTCTCGGAATGTGCCTTGGGCTTCAGGGTGGCGGCAACGGCCATGGGAAGGCTCCTTTTCGGGGGTCGACGGGTTCTGTCTTTTCGGAAAATTCGGTTGCGATATGCTCCGGTCTGGGAACGCTTCGCCCGGCTGATTGTTCCGCATGGCATGCGGTCTGAAGGGAATGGTGCGGCGCTATGTCAAAGTTAAATGCCGATTAAGTCAGATAACCCTATGGATGTGATCGAGAATCGATCCGGAAGCCGCCGGTGGCGGTAGCCCCGAAGCCCGTCGTGCGGCGTGGGTTATCATTGAGGAGGCTTCGACATGACTGAGGTAACCGCGCGCACCATGGCCCTGCCCGAATCCGTCCTCGTGCTCGAGGACAACTTCATCATTGCCATGGAGGCCGAAGATATCCTCCTGACCCTCGGATGCCGGAAAGTCGTGATTGCCGCGACCCTCGAGGAGGCCCATGCCGCGATCGACGCCGGCGCTTTTGATTTTGCCCTGCTCGACGTCAATCTCGGCCAGCAGACGAGTTTCGAATTTGCCAGCGTGCTAAAGGCACGCGGCATCGCCTTCGGCTTCGTCAGCGGTTACGGCGAGGACGAGGTCTTCCCGTCGGAATTCCGTTCCTCGCCGCGCACGCTGAAGCCCTTCACGTCCGACAGCCTGTTCAGCCTGTTCCAGGCGGCCGGCTGAGCGCCCGCCTCAGAGCATAACCAGCATCAGTTCGGTCTTGTTGAGGCCGAAATCGATCGGCGTCGAGCCGGTGTGGCGCAGCGCCAGCCAGTCGCCGGCCGTCAGCATGGCGATGCCTGCGGCGCTGCGTTGATAGGCGGCGGTGGCGGCGTCGTTGTCGGCGATGCGGGCAAGGGCGGTCGTGCCATTGACTTCGACCGTTACCGAAAAAGCGCCGTTTGGGTTGGCATCGACGGCCAGCGCCACGAGGTAGGGACCTGTTACGGGCACCACCAGCCGGTTTCCGGTGCCGCCGGGCACGGCCGCACCGAGCGTGACATCGCCCTGCGACAGCGACAGCGTCTGAAACCCCGTCAGGCTGTTGTTGGCCGGTGTCTGCACACCGCCGCCGAGCGTGGCGCGGGCGAGCGGCCGCTGCGGTGTCAGCACCGTGCCACCGGCCGTCAGCGTCAGCGCCGTTGTCCAGGTCGAGCCGTTGGCGCTGGTCTTCACGGTCAACTGGTCGCTTCCCGCAAGCCCGATCTCGGCGCGTCCTGAAAAGCCCGTCTGGAAGAGCAGGCTGGCCGTTTCTGCGGCCGCCGCCTTGTTGAGCGCCATGCGATGGCCGTTGCCGCTGTGGGTGAAGAGGCTGGCGGGGCCGGCGACGGCAAGGCGATTGGTGTCGTCGGCGGTGGTGTTGATGCCGAAGCGGGGCGGGGTGCCGATCGGGTCAAAGACCTCCCAGCCGACGCCGTCATGCACCTTCAGCCTGTCTTCCGCCAGGAACCAGCCACGCCAGCCGGCGCGCGGCGAGAGGTAGATCCAGTCTCCGTCCTGCCTGAGCGCCAGCTTGCCGCTGCGTCCGGCCCAAAGACCCGTCGCGGCGTCATCAATGGCAAAGCAGGCGCCGTCCTCTGGGTCCGAGGGCGGTGCGGTCAGGGTTGCGAGGACGGCAAGCTGCGCGAGCCCGTCGATGATCTGCAGAGCCTCATTGTGCGTGACATGCTTCAACGCCTGCGAGGGCAGGATGTAGGGCATGGCAAGGTTGGGAGTGGTGTCGCTCATCCGTCTGGTCTCCTTCAAGGGGCAGCATCCGGATGCGAGCCTAGGAGCCGGTGGGGCGGCGGGGACGAAGGGGCAGGAAAAGGGCCGTGGAAACTTGGTTTTTCTGCGCCGGGATGCCCTGCCATCAGCAGGGGCCGCGTGCCGTCAGGACCGGCCGCGTGAGACGAAGAAGGGGTTGGCGAAATCGGCGTCGTGCGGCAGACCGCGCTTGCCGTAGGTCAGCGGCACCCCTTCCATGGTGAGTGTCTCGCCGCCCGCCGCCCGCAAAATCGCATCGCCCGCGGCGGTGTCCCATTCCATGGTCCGGGAAAAGCGCGGATAGATGTCGGCGACGCCTTCGGCCAGCAGGCAGAACTTCAGGGAAGAGCCGACCGCCTGGAAGTCCTGCAGGCCATGCTCATGGAGATAGGCGACCGTCGCTTCGCTGTTGTGGGAGCGGCTCGCCACCGCCACGATGCGATCGCCCCGATTGCGGCAGCCGATGAGAATGGCGGGCTTTTCCTGCCCGTCCTCGCCGACCAGCATCTTTTCCGCGCGCCCACCGGCACCGGTATAAAGAAGGCCGAGGGCGGGCGCATAGATGACGCCCAGCACCGGCTTCCCATTCTCGATCAGGGCGATGTTGACGGTGAAATCGTCGTGGCGGCCGATGAATTCGCGGGTGCCGTCGAGGGGATCGACAAGGAAGAATGTGCCGCCGGAAATGTCGGGAATGCAACCGGCCGCGACCGATTCCTCCGCAATCACGGGGATATCCGGAAAGGCCGTCGTCAGCGCGGCCAGGATGATCCGCTCGGCCTCGCAATCGGCATCCGTGACGGGCGAGCAATCCGCCTTCCAGCCGATCTCCGCGCCCTTGCGATAGATGACGAGGATCGCCTGACCGGCCTCGATGGCCGTGTGCCTGAGGATGTCCAGCATCGGGTGTCCTGTCTGCCTTTCGGCGTCTGACGACGCATCCGGGGAATCATGCTTCGCAATCTTATCCTAGAATCCGGCGCGCACACGGCCTTTTCAAGCGCCGCCGGTCGCAACGTGCCAGCCCTGCCACACTTGCGCGGCAAATGTCCGGCGTGACAATCGGGCGCTTTGAAGCGTGTGCCGCCTATGCCAGTGTACGGGCGAAACAGACAGGTTGCTGCATGCGCTATTCGGCTCTTTCCATTCTTCGCAATGCTTTCAAGGGAAATCTCGGCTGGACACCGGCCTGGCGCCAGCCGGAGCCGAAACCGCATTACGACGTGATCATCGTCGGCGGGGGCGGCCACGGCCTTTCAACCGCCTATTACCTCGCCAAGGAATTCGGCGTTCGCAACATTGCCGTTTTGGAAAAGGGCTATCTCGGCTCGGGCAATGTCGGGCGCAACACCACCATCGTGCGGTCCAATTATCTCCTGCCCGGCAACGAGCCCTTCTACGAGTTTTCGCTGAAGCTGTGGGAGGGGCTGGAGCAGGACCTCAATTACAACGTCATGCTCTCGCAGCGCGGCATCATCAATCTCTACCACTCCGACGGCCAGCGGGACGATTATCTGAGGCGCGGCAATGCCATGTGGATGGAGGGCGTTGCGGCGGAGAACCTGACGCGGGCGCAGCTGAAATCCATGCTGCCCTTCCTCAATTTCGACCATGCCCGCTACCCGATCCTCGGCGGCCTCTTGCAGAAGCGGGCCGGCACGGCGCGCCACGATGCGGTGGCCTGGGGCTATGCGCGCGGGGCGGACCGGCACGGCGTCGATATCATCCAGCACTGCGAGGTGACGGGCATCCGTCGCGAGAACGGCGTCGTCACCGGCGTGGAGACCTCGAAGGGCTTCATCGGCTGCGGCAAGCTGGCGCTGGCGGCAGCGGGCAACACGAGCGTGGTCGGCGAGATGGCGGGGCTGAAACTGCCGATCGAAAGCCATGTCCTTCAGGCCTTCGTGACGGAAGGCATCAAGCCGGCCATCCACCATGTCATCACCTATGGCGGGGGACATTTCTACATCTCGCAATCCGACAAGGGCGGCCTCGTCTTCGGGGCGGAGATCGACGGCTTCACCTCCTATGCTCAGCGCGGTAATCTCGCGACCGCCGAGCATGTAATGGAGGAGGGGGTGACGATGATCCCCGGCCTGTCGCGGGTGCGCGTGCTGCGCGCCTGGGGCGGCGTCATGGACATGAGCATGGACGGCTCGCCGATCATCGACCGCACGCCGATCGACAACCTCTACCTCAATTGCGGCTGGTGCTACGGCGGCTTCAAGGCGACGCCCGCCTCCGGCTTCTGCTTCGCGCATCTGATCGCCAAGAACGATCCGCATCCGGTGGCGCGGGCGCTGCGTCTCGACCGCTTCGAGCGCGGCTACGAGATCGACGAGCACGGCGCCGGGCCGCAACCGAACCTTCACTGAGAAGACTGCACAGATGGCAAGCCTGATCACCTGCCCGCATTGCGGCACCCGTCCCAAGGAAGAATTTGCCGTGCGCGGCGATGCGACGCCCTTGAGGCCCGATCCCGCCGCCTCGGACGAGGCCTGGGCCGACTATGTCTTCGTGCGCGCCAATCCGCGCGGGCGCACCTTCGAGCATTGGCAGCATGTGGCGGGATGCCGCCGCTTCCTGGTGGTGGAGCGCGATACGGTGACCCATGAGGTCTATTCGGTCACGGATGGCGCAGCCTTTTCGCGGGGGAGAATGGCATGAGCCCGCATCGTCTCGACAATGGCGGTCTCGTCGATCGCGGCCAGAGCCTCGACTTTTCCTTCGACGGGCGGCGCATGCGCGGCCTTGCCGGCGACACGCTGGCCTCGGCGCTCCTGGCGAACGGCATCACGCTCGTCGGCCGCTCCTTCAAATATCACCGCCCGCGCGGCATCGTGACGGCGGGAGCGTCGGAGCCGAATGCGCTGGTGACGATCGGCACGGGCGCACGCAGCGAGCCGAACACGCGCGCCACGGTGGCCGAGCTCCATGACGGGCTGACGGCGAAGAGCCAGAACCGCTGGCCCTCGCTCTCCTTCGACATCGGCGCGGTCAACGGTCTGCTCTCGCCGATGATTTCGGCCGGCTTCTACTACAAGACCTTCATGTGGCCGGCGGCGTTCTGGGAGAAGGTCTACGAGCCGATCATCCGCCGCGCCGCGGGCCTCGGCAAGGCCGTGCTGGAGCGCGATCCCGACACCTACGAAAAGAGCTGGGCGCATTGCGATCTGCTCGTCATCGGCGCCGGTGCCGCCGGGCTGATGGCCGCGGTGACGGCCGCGCGCGCCGGGCTCGATGTCATCCTTGCCGACGAAGGGTTCCGCCCGGGCGGCGGGCTGCTCGGCGAGACGGCCCTTATCGACAACCAGGCCGCTCCGGTCTTTGCGACGCATGTCGTGGACGAGCTGAAATCGCTGCCGAATGTGCGCATCCTGACCCGCACGACGGTTTTCGGCTGGTACGACGACAATGTGTTCGGCGCGGTCGAGCGGGTCCAGAAGCATGTGGCGGAACCGGTCTCGACGCGGCCCGTCGAGCGTGTCTGGCGCATTGCCGCGGCGCGGGCCATCCTTGCCTCCGGGGCAGAGGAGCGCCCGCTGGTGTTTGGCGGCAATGATCGGCCGGGCATCATGACGGCGCGGGCCGTCAGCACCTATATCAACCGTTATGCCGTGGCGCCGGGCCGCGCCGTCGTTGTCTTCACCAATGGGCCGCAGGGCTACCAGACGGCGGCCGATCTGGTGCGGGTCGGCGTTTCCGTTCCCGCCATCGTCGACAGCCGGACAGAGGCCGGTGATCCCGCGCCGAAAGGCGTCAGGGTGATTGCCGGCGCCGGTATCGTGGATACGTCGGGCGGGCTCAGGGTCGACGGGGTGACCGTGGAGCGGGCCGGTTTTCGCGAGACGATCGCCTGCGACGCCGTTGCCATGTCCGGCGGCGTCAGCCCGGTCATTCACCTTGCCTGCCAACGCGGGCTGAAGCCCTTCTGGTCGGAGGCCCATTCGGCCTTTCTCGCACCGGAGACCGGCCCGCACCTGACCGTCGCCGGCGCGGCGGCCGGCCACGGCGCGCTCGCCGCGGCGCTGGCGGATGGCGTCTCGAAGGCGCTGGCGGCCATGGCCGATCTCGGCCGGCGCGCTGCGCCTGCGCCCCTGCCGGAAACGGATGCGCGCGAGGGAAGCGCGGCCGCGCCGCTCTGGTACGTGCCGGGCGCGCGGTCCAAGGCCTTCGTGGATTTCCAGAACGACGTGACGGCGGATGATCTGGGGCTGGCGCTGCGCGAGGGCTTCGGCCACATCGAGCATGCCAAGCGCTACACCACCAACGGCATGGCGACGGACCAGGGCAAGCTGTCCAACATCAACGCCATCGGCATTCTCGCGGGCATGCAGGGCGTCAGTCCGGCGCAGGTCGGCACCACCACCTTCCGGCCCTTCTACACGCCGGTCTCCTTCGGCGCGCTGGCGGGAACGGCGCGCGACATGCATGCAAGCCCCATCCGCCGCTCGCCGCTGCATGGCTGGGCGGAAGGCGAAGGCGCCCGCTTCGTGGAGGCAGGGCCCTGGTATCGCTCCTCGCATTTCCCGCGGGCCGGGGAGAAGGGTCTGGCCGAGACGGTCAATCGCGAGGTGCTGGCGGTGCGCGCTGCCGTCGGCATCTGCGATGTCTCGACGCTCGGCAAGATCGAGGTGTTCGGCGCGGATGCAGCCGAGTTCCTCAACCGTCTCTATTCGAATGCTGTGCTGAAGCTGCCGGTCGGGCGGGCGCGCTACGGGCTGATGCTGCGCGAGGACGGCATCGTCTATGATGACGGCACCGTCAGCCGGCTCGGTGAGACGCACTACCTCGTGACAACCACAACGGCGCTCGCCGCCGGCGTGCTGTCGCACATGGAATATGCCGCGCAGGTGCTTTGGCCGGATCTCGACGTGCGCTTCGTCTCGGTCAGCGACCAGTGGGCGCAGATGTCGATCGCCGGGCCGAAGGCGCGCGCGGTGCTGGCGCAATTCGTGGAAGCCGATCTTTCCGACACGGCCTTCCCGGCGCTCGCCGCGGGTGCGGTGACGCTGAAGGGTGGCCTCAGGGCCCGCCTTTTCCGCATCTCCTTCTCCGGGGAACTCGCCTACGAACTGGCGGTGCCGGCAAGCTATGGCGAGGCTGTGGCGGAAGCCATCATGCAGGCCGGCCGCGCCCATGGCATCACCGCCTACGGGCTCGAGGCGCTGAACGTGCTGCGCATCGAGAAGGGCTTCGTCACCCATGCCGAAATCGATGGGCGATCGACGCCAGACGACCTCGGCCTTGGCAAGATGCTCTCGACGCAGAAGCCCGATTTTATCGGCAAGCGGCTCTCCTCGCGCTATGGCCTGACGGCGGCCGACCGCATGCAGATGATCGGCCTCCTGCCCGTGGACCGCGACAAGCCGGTGCGGGCCGGGGCGCACCTGCTGCGCGAGGGCGCCAAGCCCTCCACGCTCAACGATCAGGGCTGGGTGAGTTCGGCCTGCTATTCTCCCGTGGTCGGCCGCCATATCGCGCTCGCCTTCCTCAAATCCGGGCGTGAACGCTATGGCGAGCGCATCGTCGTCTGGGATCGCATGCATGGCGAAGAGGTGGTCGCCGAAGTGGTGCGGCCGGTCTTCGTCGATCCCGACAATCTGAAGATCAACGGGTGACACCAGCGCGATGAGTACGACCATGACCGCTTCCACCTCTTCCCCCGCGGGCACCTTCCGCAAGGTGCATCCGCTCGACGCCCATGCCGCCATCCGGCTCGGCCTTCCGGCCCCGGATCATCTGGCCGTCATCCGCTCGGTCGCCATGGCGAGCGTGCTGGTAGCGCCGGCCTTCGAGGCGGAGGTGAAGGCCGTACTCTCGGCCGCGCTCGGCGATGGCCTGCGCTTCGTGGCGCCCGGCGAATGGCTGGCCGTCTCGCGCGAGGACATGCCGGAAGGGCTCGTCGCCCGCCTGTCGGTGACGCTGGCCGGCATGGCCGATGTCGTCGATCAGTCGGATGCGCGGGTGCTGCTCGACCTCTCCGGCCCCGCAGCACGCACGATCCTGGCCAAGGGTGCCGGTGTTGATCTTCGGCCCGATGCCTTCCCGCCCGGCGCCTCCGCCAACGTCCTGATCGGTCATGTCGCGGCCAATCTCTGCGCCTGTCAGCCGGATCGTTTTGAGATCGCTGTGACCCGCAGCTTTGCCGTTTCGCTGCTCGACGATCTCCTGCTGATGGGTCGTGAATTCGGGCTTTCCGTGGGCTTTTCCGACTGACGACGGAATGCGTCATGGCGTGACGCAAACAAGACGCTTATCGGCTAGAAAATGGCGCAATCGCGCCAATCGTCTTCGTCGGGATGGCTTTTGCGGCGCGTGGATTCTGGGTAGCGTGAGGCAAATCGCGGTGCCTGCCGGTCGCTGTTTCCGGGTGGCATTGCGCCAGAGCGCCCATCCCATCCCGGAGAAATCTTCATGAAAAGCCATGCCAGGGTCGTCGTCATCGGTGGAGGCGTCGTCGGCTGTTCCGTTCTCTATCACCTGACGAAATTCGGGTGGACGGATGTCGTCCTCGTGGAACGCTCGGAGCTGACTTCCGGCTCCACCTGGCATGCGGCCGGCGGCATGCACACGATCAACGGCGATCCGAACGTCGCCAAGCTGCAGAAATACACGGTGGAACTCTACAAGGAGATCCAGGACTACTCCGGCCAGGATATCGGCCTGCACATGACCTCCGGCATGATGCTGGCGGCCACGAAGGAACGGTTCGACTGGATGAAGTCGATCCTTGCCAAGGGCCGCTACATGGGGCTCGACGCACATCTGCTGACGCCGAAGGAAGCGCATGACCTGATGCCGCTGATCGATCCCGACCAGTTCGTCGGCGCCGTCTTCGATCCCGTCGAAGGTCACCTCGATCCCTACGGCACCACCCATGCCTATGCCAAATCCGCCAAGAAGAACGGCGCGGACATCTATCTCCACACCAAGGTCGAGGATCTCGTGCAGCGCGAGGACGGCCACTGGCGTGTCATCACCAACAAGGGCGAGATCATCGCCGAGCATGTCGTGAACTGCGGGGGCCTATGGGCGCGCGAAGTCGGTCGCATGGTGGGGCTGGAGCTGCCGGTGCTCGCCATGGAGCACATGTACCTTATCACCGAGGACATGCCGGAAGTCATCGAATTCAACCAGACGCGCGGCAAGGAGCTGATGCACTGCGTGGACTTCGATGGCGAGATCTACCTGCGCCAGGAGCGCAACGGCATGCTGATGGGCACCTACGAAAAGGCCTGCCGGCCCTGGTCGCCCGTCAATACGCCCTGGGATTTCGGTCATGAGCTGCTGGCGGAAGATCTCGAGCGTATCACGCCGGAGCTCGAAGTCGGTTTCCGCCACTTCCCGGCCTTCAACAAGGCCGGCATCCGCAAGATCATCAATGGCCCCTTCACCTTCTCGCCGGACGGCAATCCGCTCGTCGGTCCCGTGCGCGGCATGACGGGCTTCTGGTCGGCCTGCGCGGTCATGGCCGGCTTCAGCCAGGGCGGCGGCGTCGGCCTCGCGCTTGCCAACTGGATGATCCACGGCGACCCGGGCTTCGACGTCTTTGCCATGGACGTTGCCCGCTACGGCAACTTTGCAACGCTTGCCTATACCAACAAGAAGGTGCGCGAGAATTATTCCCGCCGCTTCTCGATCCGCTATCCCAACGAGGAATTGCCGGCAGCCCGCCCGTTCCTCACGACGCCGATCTACGACCGCCTGAAGGACGCCGGTGCCGTGTTCGGCGCTTCCTACGGCCTCGAAGCGCCGCTCTGGTTTGCGCCGGAAGGTGTCGAGGATCATTTCTCCTGGCGCCGCTCCACCGACTTCGACACGGTCGGCGCCGAGACGAAGGCGGTGCGCGAGAGCGTCGGCCTGATGGAAACCTCCGGCTTTGCCAAATATGCGGTGAAGGGTCCGGGCGCAGAAGCCTGGCTCGACCGGATGCTGACCTGCCGCATCCCCGCCGCCGGTCGCATGGCGCTGGCGCCGATGCTGAAAGAGGACGGCAAGCTGATCGGCGATTTCACGCTCGCCAAGCTGGGCGAGGGGGACTTCCTCGTCATCGGATCGGGCATTGCCGAAGACTACCACATGCGCTGGTTCGAACAGCATCTGCCGAAGGACGGTTCCGTGACGATCGAGGCGCTGAACCTCGGGCTTGTCGGCCTCTCCGTCGCCGGGCCGAAGGCGCGGGACGTGCTGCAGGCGCTCACGCATCTCGATCTCTCCGACGCGGCCTTTCCCTTCATGGACATCCGTCGCATGGATCTCGGCATGGCGCCCGCCATCGTCGGCCGCGTCAGCTATACCGGCGATCTCGGCTACGAGATCTGGATGAAGCCGGAGTACCAGCGCTACCTCTTCGACTCGATCATGGAGGCAGGCGCGCCGCATGGCATCCGCCTCTTTGGCCTCAGGGCGCTGAATGCGCTGCGCCTCGAGAAATCCTTCGGCAGCTGGTCGCGCGAGTATCGCCCGCTCTACGGGCCGCTGGAAGCGGGCCTTGGCCGCTTCGTGGCGCTCTCCAAGCCGGCGGACTTCATCGGCAAGGCGGCAGCCGCGACCGAGAAGGCCGAGGGCGGCACGCTTCGGCTGCGCACCTTCATCATCGAGGCCACGGACGCCGACGTCATCGGCGACGAGCCGATCTATTTCAACGGCGAGGTGCGCGGCTGGGTGACGTCGGGCGGTTATGCCCATGCGGCCGGCCTTTCGGTGGCGATGGGCTATGTGCCGAAGGAAATCGCCGACGAGGCCGACGGCTGGTCTGTCGAGCTGCTGGGCGCGGTTCTCGGCGCCCGGCTGCAGCCGCAGCCGCTCTTCGATGCGAACGGATCGCGCATGCGCTCCTGATCTTCGTCAGGAATTTCGCACAGTTGCGTGAAGAGGCAGATAGGGGCGCAGCGGTGGCTGCGCCCATTTTCGTGGAAAATTCGAAAATGCCCGGCTGTTCCACAGATTGATGCCGCATTTTGACGCCATTCGGCCGAAAAATCGGCGGAATCGTGCAAGGGTTAAAAGATCCTGTCTTTAATGTGATTTTTGACTTTCAATTTCGATCCAAACCGCTATGGAATCCTGATCCGCAGAAGAAACCCGCAAAGGGTGCGAAAACAAGAGATATGACCGTTCAGGGATCATATCCGGGGGATTGGTATGGAATATTTCATCCAGCAGCTCGTAAACGGGCTGACTCTTGGCTCGATCTATGGCCTGATCGCCATCGGTTACACGATGGTCTACGGCATTATCGGCATGGTCAACTTTGCCCATGGCGATATCTTCATGCTCGGCGGCTTTGCCGCGCTCATCGTCTTCCTCCTGCTCACGTCGTTCTTCGCCGGCATTCCGGTGGCGCTGGCGCTGCTCATCATGATGATCGTCGCCATGTTGATGGTCAGCCTGTGGAACTGGACGATCGAGCGGGTGGCCTATCGTCCGCTGCGCGGCTCCTTCCGCCTGGCGCCGCTGATCACCGCGATCGGCATGTCGATCGCGCTGTCGAACTTCATCCAGGTGACCCAGGGTCCGCGCAACAAGCCAATCCCGCCGTTGGTCACCTCGGTCTATGATGTCTTCGGCATCTCGATCTCGCTGAAGCAGATCCTGATCGTCGTGATCACCGCGGTGCTGCTGACGGCCTTCTGGTACATCGTCAATCACACGCCGCTCGGCCGTGCCCAGCGCGCGACGGAACAGGATCGCAAGATGGCGGCCCTGCTCGGCATCGACGTTGACCGCACCATTTCCGTGACCTTCATCATGGGCGCCGCGCTCGCCGCCGTCGCCGGTACGATGTACCTGATGTATTACGGGGTGGTCGTCTTCACCGATGGTTTCGTGCCGGGGGTCAAGGCCTTCACCGCGGCCGTTCTGGGTGGCATCGGCTCGCTGCCGGGCGCCGTGATCGGCGGTATCCTGATCGGCCTCATCGAATCGCTGTGGTCGGCCTATTTCAGCATCGACTACAAGGATGTGGCGGCGTTCTCGATCCTCGCCATCGTTCTGATCTTCAAGCCGTCCGGCATTCTCGGACGACCGGAAGTCGAGAAGGTTTGATCCCATGGCAAATCCTCAATCCAACACGCCCGCCGCCGGAAATTCTCTGACGGCGCAGGCCTTGCGCGAAGCCTTCTATGCCGGTCTCGTCTCGCTTGGCCTCTTCGTCCTGTTCGTCGGTCTGAAAACCGACCAGAACATCCGCAACGAACTGATCCTGGTGCAGCGCTGGGGTCTGCTTGCGATCTTCATCGGCGTGGCCATGGTCGGCCGCTTCATCACCGTCGCCTATCTTCGCCCCTACCTCGCCGCCCGCAAGGCGAGCCGGGACGCGCAGGTCGCCGACACCGAAGACGGCTTCGTGAAGCGCAACTTCTCGAAGCTCGCCGTCCTTGCCCTCGTTCTCTTCCCGCCCGTCGTCATCGCCCTCTCGGGCGTTCAGGGCTCGCTGAAGTGGGTGGACAATTTCGGCATCCAGATCCTGATCTATGTGATGCTCGGCTGGGGCCTCAACATCGTGGTGGGCCTTGCCGGCCTGCTCGACCTTGGCTACGTCGCCTTCTACGCGGTCGGCGCCTATTCCTATGCGCTGCTGGCCTCCACCTTTGGCCTGTCCTTCTGGATCCTGCTGCCGCTCGCCGGCATTCTGGCCGCCTTCTGGGGCATGATCCTCGGCTTTCCGGTGCTGAGGCTGAAGGGCGACTATCTCGCCATCGTGACGCTCGCCTTCGGGGAGATCATACGACTGGTGCTGATCAACTGGACAGAGGTCACCCGCGGCACCTTCGGCGTCTCGGGCATTCCCAAAGCCACCTTCTTCGGCATCTGGTCGTTCGATGTCTCTGCGCCCAACAACTTTGCCAAGGCCTTCGACCTGCCGATGTCGTCGGCCTATTACAAGATTTTCCTCTACTACCTCATCCTGGCCCTTGCCCTGCTGACGGCCTATGTGACGATCAAGCTGCGTCGCATGCCGATCGGACGTGCCTGGGAAGCGCTGCGTGAGGACGAGATCGCCTGCCGCTCGCTCGGCATCAACACGGTGACGACCAAGCTGACGGCTTTCTCGATCGGCGCCATGTTCGGCGGGTTCGCCGGCTCGTTCTTCGCGGTCCGCCAGGGCTTCGTCTCACCGGAATCCTTCGTCTTCCTCGAATCCGCGATCATCCTCGCCATCGTCGTTCTCGGCGGCATGGGCTCGCTGATCGGGATTGCGGTGGCGGCGGCGCTGATGATCGGGGGCACGGAACTCCTGCGTGAAATGACTTTCCTCAAGGCCGTCTTCGGGCCGGACTTCACGCCGGAACTCTACCGCATGTTGATCTTCGGCATCGCCATGGTGGTCGTCATGGTCTGGAAGCCGCGCGGCTTCGTCGGATCGCGTGAACCCACCGCCTTCCTCTTCGAGCGCAAGGCCGTCTCCGGCAGCTTCACCAAGGAAGGTCACGGCTGATGGCTTCGACGGGTACGACAATGACCAAGGACAGCATTCTCAAGGTCGAGCATCTGTCGATGCGCTTTGGTGGCCTGATGGCCATCAACGACCTCTCCTTCGAGGCCAGGCGCGGCGATATCACCGCGCTGATCGGCCCCAACGGCGCCGGCAAGACCACGGTGTTCAACTGCATCACGGGCTTTTACAAGCCGACCATGGGCATGATCACCATGACCCAGAAGTCCGGCAAGTCCTACATGCTGGAGCGCCTGCCGGACTTCATGGTGACGCGCGAAGCCAAGGTCGCGCGCACCTTCCAGAACATTCGCCTGTTCTCAGGCCTGACGGTTCTGGAAAACCTTCTTGTCGCGCAGCACAACACGCTGATGAAGGCGTCGGGCTACACGGTTCTCGGCCTGCTCGGCCTTCCCGCCTACAAGAAGGCGGCGGCTGCCTCGATCGAGAAGGCGCGGTTCTGGCTCGAAAAGGCCGATCTCATCGACCGCGCCGACGATCCAGCGGGCGATCTGCCCTATGGCGCCCAGCGCCGTCTGGAGATTGCCCGCGCCATGTGCACGGGTCCGGAATTCCTGTGCCTCGACGAGCCGGCGGCCGGCCTCAACCCGCGTGAATCGCTGGCGCTCAACACACTTTTGCGCGCCATCCGCGACGAGACGGGCACGTCGATCCTGCTCATCGAACACGACATGTCCGTGGTCATGGAAATCTCCGACCATGTGGTGGTGCTGGAATATGGCCAGAAGATTTCGGACGGCACGCCCGAGCATGTGAAGAACGATCCGAAGGTCATCGCGGCCTATCTGGGCGTGGAAGACGAAGAGGTCGAAGAGGTGATCGAAGAGATCGAGGACGTTGTCGAGACGGTCGAGGAGGGCAAGCACTGATGAGCGAGACTCTTCTGAACGTAAAGGCTGTCGAGACCTACTACGGCAATATCCGCGCGCTTGGCGGCGTCGATGTGGAAGTCAAGAAGGGCGAAATCGTCTGCCTGATCGGCGCCAATGGTGCCGGCAAGTCGACGCTGATGATGACCATCTGCGGCAGCCCGCAGGCGCGCACCGGCTCGGTCATTTTCGAGGGTCGCGACATCACGCGCATGCCGACCCACGAGATTGCTCGTCTTCGCATCGCGCAGTCGCCGGAAGGGCGCCGCATCTTCCCGCGCATGACCGTCTATGAAAACCTGCAGATGGGCGCGAGCCTCGACAACCTGAAATATTTCAACGAGGACGTCGAGAAGATCTTCACGCTCTTCCCGCGGCTCAAGGAGCGGCAGAGCCAGCGCGGCGGCACGCTGTCGGGTGGCGAGCAGCAGATGCTCTCCATCGGCCGCGCGCTGATGGCGCGTCCGAAGCTTCTGCTGCTCGACGAGCCCTCGCTCGGCCTCGCACCGCTGATCGTCAAGGGCATCTTCGAGGCGATCAAGAAGCTCAACGAAACCGAAGGCCTGACCGTCTTCCTCGTCGAGCAAAACGCTTTTGCTGCCCTCAAGCTCTCGCACCGCGCCTATGTGATGGTCAACGGCAAGGTGACCATGACAGGTTCGGGCCGCGAACTGCTTGCCAATCCCGAGGTGCGCGCCGCGTATCTCGAGGGCGGCCGTCACTGAGGGGGAACGAGGCTATGTTACAGGGTATTCTGCACGAAGAACCGTCCATCCTGCAGTTCTTCTTCATCACCATCCTCATGGGCGGCTGGACCGCATGGCGCACCGGAAGGAGCGTTGCGGAGAGCTGGCAGGGCATGCAAACGCTCGTCATCTACACGCTGCTGCTCGGTGTCGCGATCCGCTTCATCCATCACGCGCTGTTCAACGGCACGATGCTGACGGCGCAGTACTATGTCGTGGACACCGCCATCCTTTTGTTGTTTTCTGTCGCCGGATTCCGCTTCTACCGGACGAAGCAGATGACCAACAACTACTACTGGCTCTACGAGAAGGCCTCGCCCTTTTCGTGGAAGTCCAGATCATAAAGGGAACAATGCGGGGGTGGCCTCATCTCCCCCTCGCATCATAAATACCGGCGCAGTTGTGGTGGGTTATTGCGACCGGTCAAACACACACCCGCTTGGCTATTGGGAGTTACAAGATGAAGAAGTCTCTTTTGTCGGCCGTCGCGCTTTCGGCAATGGTCGCTTTCAGCGGCACTGCCTGGGCTGACATCCTGGTCGGCGTCGCCGGTCCCCTCACGGGTCCGAACGCTGCCTTCGGTGCACAGCTCCAGAAGGGCGCCGAGCAGGCTGCCGCAGACATCAACGCTGCCGGTGGCATCAACGGTGAGCAGATCAAGATCGTTCTCGGCGACGACGTGTCGGACCCGAAGCAGGGCGTTTCCGTCGCCAACAAGTTCGTTGCTGACGGCGTGAAGTTCGTTGTCGGTCACTTCAACTCGGGCGTTTCCATCCCGGCTTCGGAAGTCTATGCCGAAAACGGCATCGTGCAGATCACCCCGGCTTCCACGAACCCGAACTACACCGAGCGCGGCCTGTGGAACACCTTCCGTACCTGCGGCCGTGACGACCAGCAGGGCGCCGTTGCCGGTGCCTATATCGCTGCGAACTTCAAGGACGCCAAGGTTGCCGTCATTCACGACAAGACCCCCTATGGTCAGGGCCTTGCCGACGAAACCAAGAAGGCTCTCAACGCTGCCGGCGTGACGGAATCCGTCTACGAAGGCATCAATGCCGGCGACAAGGACTTCTCCGCCCTCATCGCCAAGATGAAGGATGCCGGCGTCAGCATGATCTACTACGGCGGCCTGCACACCGAATTCGGTCTGCTCGAGCGCCAGGCTGCCGACCAGGGCCTGAAGGCTACCTTCATGTCGGGTGACGGCATCGTATCGAACGAACTGGCTTCCATCGCCGGCGACGCCGTCGACGGCACGCTGATGACGTTTGCTCCCGATCCGCGCAAGAACCCGGCTGCCAAGGAACTCGTCGAGAAGTTCCGTGCTGCCGGCTTCGAACCGGAAGCCTACACGCTCTACTCCTACGCCGCTCTCCAGGTTATTGCCGAAGCTGCCAAGGCTGCCGGCAGCACCGACGGCCAGGCTGTTGCCGAAGCCATCAAGGCCAAGGGCCCGTTCGCAACCGCCATCGGCGAGCTCAGCTTTGACGAAAAGGGCGACATCACGCGTCCGGACTACGTCATGTACACCTGGAAGAAGAACGCCGAAGGCAAGTACGACTACGTGCAGAACCCCTAAAGGTTCAAAGCCGCGCCCTGCCGTCCGGCGGGGCGTGGCGAGAGGATCGCTTCTGCGGAACGCCCGGCCATCGTGCCGGGCGTTTTCGCGTTTAGAGGCCTGTTGGAAACCAGACGATGCCGCTTACGTCTCGTGCAGCACGTTGGCGGCGCGCACGGCGGCGGAGGCGCGGTTTTCGACGCCGAGCTTCACATAGATCTGCTCGAGGTGCTTGTTGACCGTGCGGGGGCTGAGGCCCAGGATCTCGCCGATGTCGCGGTTGGACTTTCCATGGGCGATCCACAGCAGCACTTCGGCCTCCCGCTCCGTCAGGCCGAAGGTCTGGCGCAGCAGCGAATCGCCGGCGGCACGGGTGGCGCTCGTCAGGCGGAAGAGGAATTCGTCCGCGCCGATGGCGCCGACGAAGGCGAGGTTGAGGGCAGGGGTCCCGCCAATGGCGATGACCAGCGTGTCGCCGCCGCGGCCGGCGGCGCGTTCGCCCATGAAGGCGCGGATGTCGGCGGCAATGGCGCCCAGGCCCTCGCCGGTGCCGGTGGCGGCATCGACGAGCCGGGCGGCCTGCGGGGTGGCCCAGCGCACCGCGCCTGCGCCATCGACCGCCATCAGATGCCGGCCGGCTGCATCCAGCGCGGCGCGGGCGCTCTGGGCGGAGCGGGCATTGGCGAGATGGACGCGGATGCGGGCGCGCAGTTCGTCGATGTTGATGGGCTTGGTGAGATAATCGACGCCGCCCGATTCCAGTGCATGCACGATGTGCTCGGTTTCCGTCAGCCCGGTCATGAAGATGACCGGGACATCGGTGACGGCGGCGCGGGTCTTCAGTTGCAGGCAGGTCTCGAACCCGTCCATCCCGGGCATGACGGCATCCATCAGCACCACGTCCGGCGTGATGCGATCGACCACGTTCAGCGCCGCCTTGCCGGAGGTGGCGATCAACACGGAAAAGCCGGACTGTTCGAGCGCATCGGTGAGGAAGCCCAGCGTTTCGGGGCTGTCATCGACGATCAGCACAATGTCGCGCGGATGGGCTGCCGCATCAGGAGGGGCCACGGGTCTGCTCCTTGGTGGTGATCTCGTGCAGGAAATCGGTGTAGCCAGCGAGGTCGAAGGCCTGCACGAAGGCGCGCGCCTGCGCGACGAAGGGGCCGTTTTCGTCGGTTTTGGCGAGATCCGCAAGCTTGGCCTCAATGCCCCTGACATAGCCGATCTCGCCGAGCCGGATCAGCTCTTCCAGATGCGCCTTGCCGGGGTTGACGATGACGCCCGGCGCCACGGTCTTCGTCGCGGGGCTTTCGCCGGTGTCGTAGACCCATTCGAGGCTAAGATGGATGGCGAGCTTGTCCTGAAGGCGGCGGATGTCGAAGGGCTTGGCAAGCGCATCATTGTGGCCGCTCTTGCCCTCGGCGGCGGAGACGTCGCCGATATTGGCTGAGACCATGACAATGGGCGCCATCTGTCCGGTTTCGCGCAGGCGCGTGACGAGTTGCCAGCCATTCATGCCGGGCATCGAAATATCCACGAAGAAGAGGTCGGCCTTCACACCCTCGATCAGCGCCAGACATTCCGGACCGCTCGCCGCCGTCAGCACGATGAAATCCATGGGCTTGAGGATCTCGCCCATGAGGTCCCGGTGGTCCTCGTTGTCGTCCACCACCACGATGGTCCGGCGCGGGCCCTTGTAGGTGGCGATCTTGCGCTGCGAAGGGGGCGGGGCGGGACGATCGACGGCCGAGAGCAGCAGCCGGACACGGAAAGTGGAACCGGCGCCGCGCTCGCTGGTGACGGCGATTTCGCCGCCGAGCGTCTGGGTCAGCAGCCGCGTGATGGTGAGGCCGAGGCCGAGGCCCGGCATGGGGCGGATATGCTCCGCCTCGCCACGCTGGAAGGGCTCGAAGATGCGCGGCAGGTCGCTTTCGGATATGCCCCGACCAGTGTCGGCGACGGTAAAGGTCGCGACCTGGCTGCGATACTCCACCTCGAAGCGGATCGTGCCTTGCTCGGTGAATTTCATGGCGTTGGAGAGGAGGTTCACGAGGATCTGGCGCAGGCGCTTTTCGTCGGTCTTCACGTAGCGCGGCAGGTTGGCTGCGCGCCTGTGCACGAAGGCAAGGCCCTTGGCCTCGGCCTGCGGGCGGAACATGTCGGCGATCTGGTCGAGGAAATCGGCGATGTTGATCTCGTTCGAATAGACCTGCAGCCGCCCGGCCTCGATCTTCGAGATATCCAGCAGACCGTCGATAAGGCCCGACAGATGGTCGGCCGAGCGGCGGATGACCTTGATGGCGGACTGGCGCGGGGCGGGGATCGTCTCGTCACGCTCGAGAATCTGGGCATAGCCGAGCACGGCGTTCAGCGGCGTGCGCAGCTCGTGAGAGAGGCCGACGACATAGCGGCTCTTGGCGCGGTTGGCGGCTTCGGCCGTTTCCTTGGCCTGTTGCAGGGCGGCGTCGGTCTTCTTGTGGGCGGCGATTTCCTTCAAAAGCAGCGTGTTCTGGCGGGAGGATTCCTCCTCGGCGACGACGCGGCTGTCATGGGCGAGCACGTAGAACCAGCAGACGACGCCGGCGGCGACGGCGAAGACGAAGAAGACGACGGCGATCGTGCCGTTCACCACCTCGGCGGTTTCCGGCGAGGCTTCGCCGGCCTGATGGCCGATAAGGGCGAGGATGGCGCCGATGACGCCGATCGAGAGGCATGCGCTCAGCGCGTAGCGGCCCAGGCGGGTTCCAAGCTTCTCGATGACCCATTCCGGCAGGAGCCTGCGCGCGACCGTGACGGCCTGCGCGTTCAGGCGCGCATGCGGCTTGCACATGTCGTGGCAGCGGCTGTCCAGCGAGCAGCACAGCGAACAGATCGGCGCGGCATAGGCCGGGCACCAGGCCATGTCCTCGGGCTCGAAGGGGTGTTCGCATATGGAGCAGGCGATGCTGGTCTGGTTGTGCCACGCAGCGCGCGGCTTGCGGGCGAGGTAGTAGCGGCCCTTCGTCGCCGACGCGATGGCGGGGGAGGCGATGAAGGCGACGATCAGCGTGATGTAGGGCGCCAGCGAGGCCGCGATTTCGCCGAAGACGCCGAAATGGGCGGCCAACGCAATGCCGGCCGAGAGCCCCATGGCGCCGACGCCGACCGGATTGATGTCGTAGAGGTGGGCGCGCTTGAACTCGATGCCGGGCGGTGCAAGGCCGAGCGGCTTGTTGATGAAGAGATCGGCCGATATGGCCGCCAGCCACGACATGGCGATGATGGAGAAGATGCCGAGCGTCGCTTCCAGCAGGCGGTAGATGCCAAGCTCCATCAGGAGGAGAGCGATCGCCACGTTGAAGACCAGCCAGACGACACGGCCGGGATGGCTGTGGGTGAGGCGGGAGAAGAAGTTCGACCAGGCGAGCGAGCCGGCATAGGCGTTCATCACGTTGATCTTCAGCTGCGAGATGACCACGAAGGCGGCCATCAGCAGGAGGGCTGCCGTGTCGTTCGGGATCATGTAGCCAAAGGCGGCGAGATACATGTGGGCGGGATCGGCCGCCTCCCGGGCCGGCACGCCGGTCGAGAGCGTCAGGACGGCCAGGAAGGAGCCGGCGAGCAGCTTCGGCACGCCCAGCACCACCCAGCCGGAGCCGGCGAGGAAAACGGCGATGCGGTGGCGCAGCTTGCGGCTGCCCTCGGGCGGCAGGAAGCGCAGGAAGTCCACCTGCTCGCCGATCTGCGGCATCAGCGCGAGGATGACGGCGGAGGCGGCGCCGAACTCGATGAGATCGAAGGGAGCGGCGCCGCCAACCTCGGCATTCGAATGGCCGATGCCGGCAAAGGCGCGCCAGAGGTCGATCTTCTCCCAATCCAGGAAGGCAATGAACACGAAGGGCAGGATGTTCAGCACGATCCAGAAGGGCTGGGTGAGGATCTGGAAGCGCGAGATGAGCCGGATGCCGTAGGTGACGAGCGGAATGACGACGACGGCGGAGATGATGTAGCCGAGCCAGAGCGGAATGCCGAAGGCGAGCTGCAGGGCGCCGGTCATGATCGACGCCTCGATGGCAAAGAGCATGAAGGTGAAGCTGGCATAGATCAGCGAGGTCACCGTGGAGCCGATATAGCCGAAGCTCGCGCCGCGTGTCAGCAGGTCGATGTCGACGCCATGGCGGATCGCGTAGCGGCTGATGGGCACGCCGACGGCGAGCATCAGCACCGAGGCGACGAGGATGGCGAAGAAGGCGTTGGTGGTGCCGTAGGCCAGGGTAATCGTCCCGCCGATCGCCTCCAGCGCCAGGAAGGAGATGGCGCCGATGGCGGTCTGGGAAATGCGCTCGGAGGAAAAACGCCGCGCGCTTTTCGCCGTAAAGCGCAGCGCATAGTCTTCCAGCGTCTGGTCGGCCACCCAGCGATTGTAGTCGCGCCGGACGGGGATGATGCGTTGGCGGGCGGTCATGCCTGTTTTCTGGCGCCTGTATGGGAGTGCTTACTGTGTGGGCACTTTTGGACAGGATGCGCATAAAGGCAAGGGCGATGGGGGCGGAAACGGCCGCCCCCATTCTCTATCCGGACTTTCAGAGCCGGCCGAGCAGGTCGGCCTTCTTCGAAGAATATTCCTCGTCCGTCAGAACGCCCTTGGCGTGGAGGGCGGCGAGGCGTTCGATCTTGGCGAAGATCTCGTCGTCGGAGAGCGGCGCGGTCTGCGCCGGCTGGGCGGCGGGTGTTGGCTGGCTGATGTCCGCGGGACGCGTGGGGGTGTAGGACTGCGTCACGAAGGGTTCCTGCGCGACGGGTTCTGTTGTCATGGGCGCAGGTGCGGGCATCTCGGCCGGCTGCCCGTTCGCCGGGGCGTGGGTCTGCTGCGAGCCGTTCTGCCGGTCGGTGGAGGCGGTCAGTTGCGGCAGGTCGGCGACGCGCACCAGGCCGAACTGCGAGGTGAAGGTCAGCGACTGATCGCCCGACTGCTGCTGGCCGAAGCCGGAAATCTGGTGGTCGCCGGTGTCATAGGTGGTCTGCTGGCCGTTGATCTCGATGACGAGGCGGCGGGAGGAGGGGAAGAAGGCGTAGCGCAGATTGTTCTGCGAGCCGACGGCCGAGGGGTGGCCGAACTCGCCCGGCCAGCCGCCCGAGGACATGGAGGTGCCGCCGGAGACGAAAAGGCTGGAGGTGCCGCCGCCCTGCTGGCCGGAGGACTGGCCCTGGAACTGGCCGTAACCGCCGCCCTGCTGCTGGGACTGGCCGTAGCCCTGGCTCTGGCCTTGGCCTTGATTGGGCCACTGGTTCTGCGACTGCATCTGTTGCGGCACCGGGGCGGGCGCCGGCTGGCTGCCGAGGAGGTCGGAGAGTTCCTGGCAGAGCCAGTCCACCTTCGCCTTCAGGCCGTTGTTGAACATGTCGCCGATCATGATCATGCCACCGCGCGACCACTGGCCCATGCCGCCGACTTCCGGATGGTTGAACTGTGCCTGCGTGCCGCCGCCATTGGCAACCGCCATCAGCATGTGGGTGGCGGCGTCGAGGCTGATGCCATGGCGCGCGGCAAGCTCCGTCAGGATGCGACGGCCGTCTTCGCTCAAGGGGTGCATGGAGTGTCCGATCGTGGGAGGAGGCGTGGCCCGCGGTGCTGCCGGCCTTTGCGATTGGGTCACCCTAGCACGGGTGTGTGACAGAAGACAGGTAAACCGGCGGGCGAGACGAGCGCCCTGCGCCGCTTTCCCCCCGGCGTCTACGTCAAACTACGTATACGGTTTTGCGGCGCAGCATCGGATAGTTCGTTTGCGAACGGTTAACGGCTCCCAAGGACGGAAACGGGCTTCGCCAAACGAACGAGAGGGGTTCACCATGACATTCAAGGCGCATTTGATCAGCGCGTTTCTGGCCGGCGCTCTGGCTACCACGGCCATGACGACCGCCTTTGCGGAAGACACGATCAAGGTCGGCGTTCTGCATTCCCTGTCCGGCACCATGGCCATTTCGGAAACGACGCTGAAGGACACGATGCTCTTCCTCATTGAGGAGCAGAACAAGAAGGGCGGCGTTCTCGGCAAGAAGCTCGAGGCGGTCGTCGTCGACCCGGCCTCCGACTGGCCGCTGTTTGCCGAAAAGGCGCGCGAACTGATCGAAAAGGACAAGGTCGCTGCCGTGTTCGGCTGCTGGACCTCTTCCTCGCGCAAGTCGGTCCTGCCGGTCTTCGAAGAGCTGAACTCGATCCTCTTCTACCCGGTGCAGTACGAGGGTGAAGAATCCTCGCGCAACATCTTCTACACGGGTGCGGCTCCGAACCAGCAGGCCATTCCGGCCGTCGATTACCTCGCCGAGAACGAAGGCGTGGAGCGCTGGGTTCTCGCCGGTACCGACTACGTCTATCCGCAGACGACCAACAAGATCCTGAAGGCCTACCTGATGTCGAAGGGCGTCAAGGAAGAGGACATCATGATCAACTACACGCCCTTCGGTCATTCCGACTGGCAGACGATCGTTTCCGACATCAAGAAGTTCGGCTCTGCCGGCAAGAAGACCGCCGTCGTCTCCACCATCAACGGCGACGCGAACGTTCCCTTCTACAAGGAACTCGCCAACCAGGGCATCAAGGCCGAGGACATCCCGGTCGTCGCCTTCTCGGTGGGTGAAGAAGAACTCGCCGGCCTCGACACGGGCCCGCTCGTCGGCCACCTCGCGGCCTGGAACTACTTCCAGTCTGTCGATACTGAGGTCAATGCCGAGTTCATCAAGGAATGGCACGCCTTCATCAAGAACGACAAGCGCGTCACCAACGACCCGATGGAAGCCGCCTATATCGGCTTCAACGCCTGGGTAAAGGCCGTCGAGGCCGCCGGCACGACCGAAACCGACGAAGTGCTGGACTCGATCATCGGCGTCTCGGTTCCGAACCTGTCGGGCGGCTACTCCACCGTCATGCCGAACCACCACATCACCAAGCCGGTGCTGATCGGTGAAATCCAGGCAGACGGCCAGTTCGAAATCGTCCAGCAGACCGCGCAGGTCGTCGGCGACGAATGGTCCGACTACCTGCCGGACTCCAAGGACCTGATCTCCGATTGGCGCAAGCCGATGTCCTGCGGCAACTTCAACGTTGCCACGGGCAAGTGCGGCGGCAAGGGCAGCTGATAGCGCGAGGGGGTGTGCGGCGGTCTGATGCAGGGTCGCTCACCCCCCTCTGCCCTGCCGGGCATCTCGCCCGCAAGGGGGGAGATCCGCAGGCTGCAGCGGATCGGCTTTCAAACCGTATGCCCGGTTCGGTTCCACACACGCGACGTCATCCTCGGGCTGGACCCGAGGATCCATTCTTGAGGCTTCTGCATTCTTCTCACCTTGCGCCATGCGGCGTGGATCCTCGGGTCCAGTCCGAGGATGACGCAGCAGAGGTAGGAAGGATGACGGGGCTGAAGCCGAAGTCCGGGCTGAAGCCGAAGATGGGGCTGCGGCCGATGACGCCCGAAAAGGGGTATGCGGCGGCTCCAACCGATCTCCCCCCTTGCGGGGGAGATGCCCGGCAGGGCAGAGGGGGGTATCCCCGTCCGATGCCCGCCCAGATCAGCGCCAACAGGGGGCACGCATCGTGATCCAACGTCTTTTCCAGGTCATCTGGCTCATGCTGGTGCTGGCCACCCCGGCCTTTGCGCAAGGGGGCGCCGATCCCAAGCCGCTCATCGACCAGCTCGGCTCGGCCAATTTCAAGCAGGCGGAAGACATTCTCGGCCAGATCGCCGCGACCGGCGACACCCGCGTGGTGCCGGCGCTGGAGGCGTTTGCCGAGGGCGATCTTTATCTGCGCAAGGCCGACAATGCGGTCTTCATCGCCAGGTCCGCCTCGGGCGGTTTTGATCTAGTCGACCCGCTGACGGGCGAGAGCGCGGGAACGGCGGCGAAGGCCGAGATGACGAAGATCAAGGTCAACAATACGCTGCGCCGCGCCATCCGCTCGGCGCTGGGCGGTCTGACGCTGCTCTCGCCTGACCGCGACGTGCGCCTTGCAGCTGCCGAGTCCGTGCTGAAATCGCCGTCGGCAGACAATCTTGCGCTGGTGGAAACGGCGCTCGCGAAGGAGACCGATCCTGCCGTGAAGATCCGCATGGAAGAGGCACGTGCCGTTTCCGTGCTGATTTCCGACCGGTCCGTCGAGGACAAGCGCCAGGCTGTCGCCACCATCAAGAATTTCGGCGGGCGCGAGGCGATCTCGATCCTCAGCGGTGCCGCCGCCAATGCCGATCCGGCGCTGGCCGACGACATCAATTCCGCCATCGCCTCCATCCAGAGCGAGCAGGAGCTCTGGGACGTCGCGCAGAATGTCTGGTACGGGCTCTCGCTCGGCTCGGTGCTGCTGCTCGCCGCCATCGGCCTTGCCATCACCTTCGGCGTCATGGGCATCATCAACATGGCGCATGGCGAAATGGTCATGCTGGGGGCCTACACGACCTTCGTGGTGCAGGAGGTGATCCGCACCTCCTTCCCCGGCCTTTTCGACTGGTCGCTGATGATCGCGCTGCCGCTTGCCTTCCTCGTCACCGGCGCGGTCGGCCTCGTCATCGAGCGCGGCGTCATCCGGTTCCTCTACGGCCGGCCGCTCGAAACGCTGCTCGCCACCTGGGGCATATCGCTCATCCTGCAGCAGGCGATCCGCACGCTCTTCGGCCCTACCAACCAGGAAGTCGGCAACCCCTCCTGGATGTCCGGTTCCTTCCCGCTCGGCGGCATGACGATCACCTATAACCGCATGTGGATCATCGCCTTCTCGCTGTCCGTCTTCGTGGCGCTTCTGGTGCTCCTGAAGCGTACGCCCTTCGGCCTGCAGATGCGCGCGGTGACGCAGAACCGCAAGATGGCGGCCTCCATGGGCATTCGCACGCCCTGGGTCGATGCCTTCACCTTTGCGCTGGGCTCGGGCATTGCCGGCATTGCGGGCGTGGCGCTCAGCCAGATCGACAATGTCTCGCCGAACCTCGGGCAGGCCTACATCATCGACAGCTTCATGGTCGTGGTCTTCGGCGGGGTCGGCAATCTCTGGGGCACCTTCGTCGGGGCGCTGACGCTCGGCGTGCTCAACAAGTTCCTCGAGCCCTGGGTCGGCGCCGTGCTCGGCAAGATCCTCGTGCTCGTCCTCATCATCCTCTTCATCCAGAAACGTCCGCGCGGCCTCTTCGCGCTCAAGGGAAGGGCGGTGGAAGCATGATCACGAGCTTCATCCTGCGCGCGCTGGAAGGCCGCATCGTCATCGCCGCCTCGATCCTGATGGCCGTCGCCATCCTCGTGCCGGCCCTCAATCTCCTCGTACCCGCCGGCAGCCCGCTGCACGTGCCGACCTACATCATGTCGCTGACGGGCAAGTATCTCTGCTACGCCCTGCTGGCGCTGGCGCTCGATCTCGTCTGGGGCTATTGCGGCATCCTCTCGCTCGGCCACGGCGCCTTCTTCGCGCTCGGCGGGTATGCGATGGGCATGTATCTGATGCGCCAGATCGGCCCGCGCGGCGTCTACGGCGATCCCGTGCTGCCGGACTTCATGGTGTTCCTCAACTGGAAGGAACTGCCCTGGTTCTGGCACGGCATGGACATGTTCTGGTTCGCCATGCTGATGGTGCTCTTCGTGCCCGGCCTGCTCGCCTTCGTCTTCGGCTGGTTCGCCTTCCGCTCCCGCGTCAACGGCGTCTATCTCTCGATCATCACGCAGGCCATGACCTATGCGCTGCTGCTCGCCTTCTTCCGCAACGACATGGGCTTCGGCGGCAATAACGGCCTGACCGACTTCAAGGACATCCTCGGCTATTCCGTCCAGGCGGATGGCACGCGCGCCGTGCTCTTTGCCCTCTCGGCCGCAATGCTGGCGCTGTGCCTGGTGCTCGCCTCGGCCATCGTGCGGTCCAAATACGGCAAGGTGCTGGTCGGCGTGCGCGATGCGGAGAGCCGCACGCGTTTCCTCGGCTACCGCGTCGAAAACGTGAAGCTCTTCGCCTTCGTCGTTTCGGCCATGATGGCGGGCATTGCCGGTGCGCTGTTCGTGCCGCAGGTCGGCATCATCAATCCCGGCGAATTTGCCCCGGCCAACTCCATCGAAGTCGTGATCTGGACGGCGGTCGGCGGGCGCGGCACGCTGATCGGGCCGATCGTCGGGGCCATCCTCGTCAATTTCGGCAAGAGCTTCTTCACAGGCGCTTTCCCCGAGCTCTGGCTCTTCGCGCTCGGCGGCCTCTTCATCGCCACCACGCTGTTCCTGCCGAAGGGTATCGTCGGGACGGTGCAGCAGGCACTTGCGAGCCGCCGCGAGCGGGCCGCGGCCACGGCGAAAGACACCTCGGCCACTCCGCCGCCCGGCGCCGATGCCGCCACGCCCGCCAACCCCCAAGCCGCGGAGTGAGACCATGACCGTCGTCAATCCCGATGCCAAACCCCGTAGCCTGCTTTATCTCGACGGCGTCTCCGTCGCCTTCGACGGCTTCAAGGCGTTGAATTCGCTCTCCTTCGTCGTCGAGCCTGGCGAGCTTCGGGCCATCATCGGCCCGAACGGGGCCGGCAAGACCACGATGATGGACATCATCACCGGCAAGACCCGGCCCGACAGCGGCGAGGTGTTCTTTCAAGGCGCGATCGACCTCACGACGAAGGACGAGGCCGACATCGCCCAGCTCGGCATCGGCCGCAAGTTCCAGAAGCCGACCGTCTTCGAAAGCCATACGGTGTGGGACAATATCGAGCTGGCGCTGAACCGCAAACGCGGCGTCTTCGCCACGCTGTTCTACACGCTCTCGCCCGCCGACAAGGCGCGCATCGAGGAGATCCTCGCGACCGTACGCCTCTCGCACCGCAAGGACGACCTCGCCGCCAACCTTTCCCACGGCCAGAAGCAGTGGCTGGAAATCGGCATGCTGCTGGCGCAGGAGCCGAAGCTGCTTCTCGTCGACGAACCCGTCGCCGGCATGACCGACGCGGAGACGGCGGAGACCGCGATCCTGCTGAAGGAAATCGCCAAGACTCGCTCGGTCGTCGTCGTCGAACACGACATGGGCTTCATCCGCGACCTCGGCGTGAAGGTGACCTGCCTTGCGGAAGGCTCGGTGCTGGCCGAAGGATCGATCGATTTCGTCTCGAACGATCCGAAGGTGATCGAGAATTATCTGGGGCGGTGAGGGGGGATGCGGAGGCTGAGGGCGATGCACCCCCCTCTGCCCTGCCGGGCATCTCCCCCACAAGGGGGGAGATCCGGTGGAGCAACCGCCTGCCCGAAAACAGACGTCTCCTTTGAAGAGATGTGCAAGCCGCCTGCCGATCTCCCCCCCACGTGGGTGAGATGCCCGGCAGGGCAGAGGGGGGTATCCCCGCAACGACACGCCAACCATGGGGCATCACATGCTGACCGTCGACAACGCAAACCTCCACTACGGCGCCGCGCAGGCGCTCAGGGGCATTACCATCCGGGCGGAGATGGGGAAGATCACCTGTGTGCTGGGGCGCAACGGGGTGGGGAAGACGAGCCTGCTGCGCGCCATCACCGGGCGGCATCCGCTGAGTGGCGGGGCGATCGCCTTCGATGGCAAGCCGCTGGATGGGGTCGCGGCCTACAATCGAGCGAAGATGGGCGTCGGTTTCGTGCCGCAGGGGCGGGAGATATTTCCCCTTCTCACCGTGAAGGAGAACCTGGAGACCGGTTATGCGCCGCTCGCGCGAAAGGATCGCTTCATTCCAGACGACATCTTCTCGCTGTTTCCGGTGCTGAACACCATGCTGTCGCGCCGGGGCGGGGATCTGTCCGGCGGGCAGCAGCAGCAGCTCGCCATCGGCCGGGCGCTGGTGACACGGCCGCGCATTCTGGTGCTGGACGAGCCGACAGAGGGCATCCAGCCGTCGATCATCAAGGATATCGGCCGGGCGCTGAAATATCTGCGGGATTCCACGGGAATGGCGATCCTGCTTGTGGAACAGTATCTCGATTTCTGCCGCGAGCTTGCGGACCACGTCTATATCATGGACCGTGGCGAGATCGTGCATGAGGGGTCGGCCGAGACGCTGGATACGGCGGAGGCCCGCCGGCACCTGACGGTTTGAGGACGCGGATACGGGAATGGCAGGGCAGATGGGTGAGAGTGCGACAATAGTGCCCCAACGGGCGTGGGGGCGGGGCCGGCTGACGGCCAAGCCCGCCGGCGGTCGCACGCGGCTCGACACCTTCTATCAGGAAGGCTGCGCCAAAATCCGCGTGCCCGAAAGCTTCGACGGGCGCATGGAGGCGATCCTCATCAACTCCTCCGGCGGGCTGACGGGCGGGGACGATCTTGCCTGGCGCTTCGAGGCGAAGGCCGGAACGGATCTGACGCTGACGACGCAGGCCTGCGAGCGCATCTACCGCGCCTCCGGCGGGGTTGCCGAGGTCGAGACGAAGATCACGGTGGGCGAAGGCGCCAGGCTTGCCTGGCTGCCGCAGGAAACGATCCTCTTTGATGGCTCGACCCTGTCACGGCGGCTGGAAGTCGATCTCGCCGCGGATGCCGCCTTCCTCGCCGTCGAGGCCGTGCTGCTGGGGCGCAAGGCGATGGGCGAGGCGATGCGGCGCGGGCTGTTCATGGATCGCTGGCGCATTCGCCGTGCGGGCCACCTTCTGCATGCGGAAAACCTGAAGTTCGACGGCGATATTACCGCGCTCACCGGGCAGCCGGCGGTGCTTGGCGGGAACGTCGCTTTTGCCACCCTTCTCTATGTCGGGGCGGATGCGGAGGCGCAGGTCGAGCGGCTGCGCGCGCTGCTCGGGCCGGCGCTTGGCGGGGTCAGCCTTATCAGAAGCGCGGCCGGCGAGAAGCTGGTCGCGCGGCTCGTCGCCGCCGATGGTTTTGCCTTGAGAAAAATCCTCGTGCCGGTCATTTCGCACTTGCGCAAAGACGCGCCAGTGCCGAAAGTCTGGTCACTCTGACCCTTCGACTTCTGTGTGATGACGCAAACGCCTGACGCGAAATCGGTTCCCATTTTCGCTGGATTTGCTCCAACCATTGGTGACGACGCATGAACCTGACGCCGAGAGAAAAAGACAAGCTATTGATTTCCATGGCGGCCATGGTCGCCCGGCGGCGCCTGGAGCGCGGCGTGAAGCTCAATCATCCCGAAGCGATCGCGCTCATCACCGACTTCGTGGTCGAAGGCGCGCGCGACGGCCGCTCGGTGCCGGACCTGATGGAGGCCGGCGCCCATGTTCTGACCCGCGATCAGGTGATGGAGGGCATCCCGGAGATGATCCACGACATCCAGATCGAGGCGACGTTCCCGGATGGAACGAAGCTGGTGACCGTTCACGAACCGATCCGCTGAGGTCTTCCGATGCTGGCGCTGCGCCCAAACTGCGAATGCTGCGACGCGGACCTGCCGCCGGAAAGCGACAACGCCCGCATCTGCACCTTCGAGTGCACCTTCTGCGCCGATTGTGCGGAGGGTGTGCTGGCCGGCAGTTGCCCGAACTGCGGCGGCGAGCTGGTGCGCCGCCCCGTGCGGCCGGCGGCCATGCTGGCGAAGTACCCGGCTTCCACAACGCGTATTCTCAAGGCCGAGGGCTGCGCGCCCGTCAAGGCTGCCTGAACCCCGCTCGACCAAAGGACGATGCCCATGATCCCAGGTGAAATCATCGCAGCCCCCGGCGACATCGAGCTGAATGCCGGCCTCGATGTCGTGACGATCGAGGTGTCCAATACGGGCGACCGGCCGGTGCAGGTCGGCAGCCACTACCACTTCGCCGAAACCAATGCGGGCCTCGTCTTCGATCGCGACGCAGCGCGCGGCCGGCGGCTCGACATTCCCGCGGGCACGGCGGTGCGCTTCGAGCCAGGCCAGACGCGGACGGTGTCGCTGATCCCGCTTTCCGGCAAGCGCGAAGTGTACGGTTTCCGCCAGCAGGTGATGGGAAGCCTGTGATGCGTGCTGCGGTGGCGATCGGTCTGCTTTTCCTCGCGCTCCCGGCTTTCGCCGAGGAGACGCCGGAGATCGATTGCAACAATGCCATGACGCAGGCCGACATGAACGCATGCGCGGCCGAGGATTTCCAGAAGGCGGATGAGGCGCTGAACGCGCTTTGGCCCAAGGTCCGCAAGGCGATGGCCGACTGGGACAAGACGGTGGCGGAGAGCGCGCTCACAACCGGCGCGGAAGCGGCGCTCCTCAAGGCGCAGCGCGCCTGGATCGACTATCGCGACGGCCAGTGCGAGGCGGAAGGCTTTTCGGCCCATGGCGGATCGATGGAGCCGCTCTTGATCGAAAGCTGCAGGGCGGAACTGACGCGCAAGCGCACGCAGGAGCTCGATGCCCTGCTGCAGATGTATTGAGGAGAGCCTTGGTGGGCGGACGGCGCTTTGCGATCGTGGGGAACGGACCGGTGGCGGCGGAGGCTGAAGCCGCGATCCTTGCCGCCGATTGCGTGATCCGCTTCAATGACTGCCGCTCTGCCGGCGGCCAGGCCCATCGCACCGATATCGTCGCCGTCTGCAACACGGGTCGGCCCGGCAAGGCGATGACGGAAGGCGTGGCGTGGCGGCTCAATCCGGCGGTGATGGCGGCGGGCGAGATCTGGTCGATCCGCGATCCCGAAATGTTTGCCGCGATGCGCGCGCCGCTTTCGCTGACGCATCCTGAACTCGACGATTTCTGCGACGACTACACCGATGGCTTTGCGGCGATCTGTGCGGAGGCCGGCAAGCGACACACCGTGCTGCCGGCCGGAACGCATCAGCGGCTTGCCCTTGAACTGGCGGCGCTGGACAGCACGCCCTTCGTGGTGCCCTCCACCGGCCTCATCGTGATTGCCGAGGTGCTGTGGAACCATGCGGTTGAGGGGGATGCCATCCTGCTCGCCGGTTTCGGGCATCAGGGCTGGGAATGGCACCCGTGGGAGGCCGAGCGGCTGTGGGTGGAGGCTCACGTCGCCGCCGGCCGGCTATCCCGGCTTGTCGCTGAGCCGGCAGAACTGGCCGGATAGGCCGACGATGATCGCGGGAAGCGCAAGGCTTCCCCGGGCCGGCCCCGTCAATGCCGTGGTGTCCGCCGCAAGGCAGAGCCAGACTGACGTGACCGAACAGACGAGAGGGATGAACCCATGTCCTACAAAATGCCGCGTGCCGCCTATGCCTCCATGTTCGGCCCCACCACGGGCGACAAGGTGCGGTTGGCCGATACGGAACTCTTTGTCGAGGTGGAGAAGGATTTCACCACCTATGGCGAGGAGGTGAAGTTCGGCGGCGGCAAGGTGATCCGCGACGGCATGGGCCAGAGCCAGGTGACGCGGGCGGCGGGCGCGGTCGATACCGTCATCACCAACGCGCTGATCGTCGACCACTGGGGCATCGTGAAGGCCGATATCGGGCTGAAGGACGGGCGCATCGTCGCCATCGGCAAGGCCGGCAACCCGGATACGCAGCCGGGCGTCGATATCATCGTCGGCCCGGGTACCGAGGCGATCGCGGGTGAGGGCAAGATCGTCACCGCCGGCGGCATGGATGCGCATATCCACTTCATCTGCCCGCAGCAGATCGAGGAAGCGTTGATGAGCGGGCTCACCTGCATGCTGGGCGGCGGCACGGGACCGGCGCATGGCACGCTCGCCACCACCTGCACGCCCGGCCCCTGGCATATCGCCCGGATGATCGAGGCGGCGGACGCCTTTCCGATGAACCTTGCCTTTGCCGGCAAGGGCAATGCCTCGCTGCCGGGCGCACTGGAGGAGATGGTGCTCGGCGGTGCCACCTCGTTGAAGCTGCACGAGGACTGGGGCACGACGCCCGGCGCCATCGACTGCTGCCTGTCCGTTGCCGACCAATACGACGTGCAAGTGATGATCCACACGGATACGCTGAACGAGAGCGGCTTCGTGGAAGACACGATCTCGGCCATCAAGGGCCGCACCATCCACGCGTTCCACACCGAAGGGGCTGGCGGCGGCCATGCGCCTGATATCATCAAGATCTGCGGCCAGCCGAACGTCATTCCATCGTCCACCAATCCGACGCGGCCCTACACGGTCAATACGCTCGCCGAGCACCTGGACATGCTGATGGTCTGCCATCACCTGTCGCCGTCGATCCCCGAAGACATCGCCTTTGCCGAAAGCCGCATCCGCAAGGAAACCATCGCGGCGGAAGACATCCTGCACGATATCGGCGCCTTCTCGATCATCTCCTCCGACAGCCAGGCCATGGGCCGCGTCGGCGAGGTTGCGATCCGTACCTGGCAGACGGCCGACAAGATGAAGCGCCAGCGTGGCGCCTTGACGGAAGAGACTGGTAACAACGACAATGTGCGCGTCAAGCGCTACATCGCCAAATACACGATCAACCCGGCCATCGCCCATGGCCTGTCGCACGAGATCGGCTCGGTGGAAGTCGGCAAGCGCGCCGATCTTGTGATCTGGAACCCGGCCTTCTTCGGCGTGAAGCCCGACATGGTGCTGCTCGGCGGCATGATCGCGGCAGCACCCATGGGCGATCCGAATGCCTCGATCCCGACGCCGCAGCCGGTGCACTACCGCCCCATGTTCGGCTCCTACGGCAAGGCCCGCACCAATTCCTCGGTCACCTTCGTGAGCCAGGCCGCCCTCGACGGCGGCCTCGCCGGCCGGCTCGGCGTTGCCAAGCAACTTGTCGCGGTCAAGAACACCCGCGGCGGCATCTCCAAGGCCTCAATGATCCACAACAGCCTGACGCCGCATATCGAGGTGGACCCCGAGACCTACGAGGTACGGGCCGACGGCGTGCTGCTGACCTGCGAACCCGCAACCGTGCTGCCGATGGCGCAGCGCTACTTCCTGTTCTGATATCTGCCGCAATGATGCGGGATGTCCGATCAACGGGCACCCGAAACCCATACCGAGGAGACACCATGATCTACGTGCTGGCCGAACACCGCATCCATCCCGACAAGACCGCCGCCTTCATCGAGGCCGCCAAGATCGTGGCCGCGGCGACGCGCAAGGAAGCGGGGTGCATCCACTACACGGTCAATGTGGATGTGGAGGACGAGAACTTCATCGTCTTCGTGGAGCGCTGGGAAAGCCGCGATCACCTTCAGGCGCATTTCGGCCAGCCGCATGTGAAGACCTTCCTCGATTCCATCGACGGCATGGTGGCCTGGCGCAATCTGGAAGTGGTGCATTCGGACAAGGTCGAGGTGCTCTGAGATGACGCAGCGTTGCACGCGCATCCTGCCGGCGGACGCCGAGCATCCGGTGCCGGTCGATGTCGTCGTTCTCGCGCATGACCAGCGGCACCTGCGCCGCAAGCTCCTGCATCTCCAGCATGGCGAGATGGTCATGCTCGATCTCAAGGAAGCGGTGATGCTGGCGCATGGCGACCTGCTGGCGCTGGATGACGGCACCGTGGTCGAGGTGATCGCGGCGGAGGAGAAGGTCTACGATATCCGCGGCCGCGACCGGCTGCACTTGATCGAGCTTGCCTGGCATCTCGGCAATCGCCATCTGCCGGCGCAGATCGAGGAAGAGCGGATCGTGATCCTCAGGGATCCCGTCATCCGGACCATGCTGGAGGGGCTGGGCGCAAGTCTGAGGGAGGCGAGCGAGCCGTTCCATCCCGTGCGCGGCGCTTACCACCAGGCCGGCGGCGGGCATTCGCATGGTCATTCGCATAGCCATGGGCATTCCCACGATCACAGCCATGATCACGGGCATCACCACCATGACTGACGCGGCGGTGGCCGGGGCGCGGGTTGAGGAGGGCGGCGCGGGGACGCGCGGCCTGATCCGTCTCGTCACCTGGCTATCGCCCGCCTTTCCGGTCGGGGCCTTTGCCTATTCGGGCGGGCTGGAACAGGCGGTGAAGGGTGGGCTGGTGACCGATGCCGCCACGCTGCGTGGCTGGCTGGAGAGCCTGTTCGTGTCGGGCAGCGGTTGGGCCGATTGCGTGTTGCTGGCCGCGGCTCACCGTGCCAACGACGATGCCGATCGCCTCGGCGAGATCTGCGCGCTTGCGGTCGCCATGTTCGGCGGGCGGGAGCGGCAGATGGAAGCGCTGTTGCAGGGCGAGGCTTTCCTGACGGCGGCGCTGAGCTGGCCGCATGCGGTTTTCGATCGGCTGCCGGCCGAGGTTCCCTATGCCGTGGCGGTCGGGGCCGTCGCCGGCGCCCATGGCGTGTCGCGGGTCGATGCCATCGCGGCCTATCTCCATGCAGGGGCCGCCAATGCCGTTTCGGCGGCGATCCGCCTCGGTGTCACGGGGCAGACGGGCGGGGTGGCCATTCTGGCCGGAATCGAAGATAATACACTTCAGGTTGCGAGACGTGCGGATATTTCCAGTTTAGATGATCTCTGGTCATCCACTCTTGTTGCAGATGTGATGGTGTTGCAGCATGAGACGATGGAGCCCCGGCTGTTCCGCTCGTGAGCGGCCGCGCAAACCGAAGGCAAGGACGAGGACAGGACATGGCATCGAGAAACGGACCGCTTCGTGTGGGCATTGGCGGGCCGGTGGGCTCGGGCAAGACGGCGCTGACCGACAAGCTGTGCAAGGCGATGCGCGAGCGCTATTCCGTCGCCGTTGTCACCAACGACATCTACACGCGCGAAGATGCCGAGGCGCTGGTGCGCATGCAGGCGCTGCCGTCCGAGCGCATCGTGGGCGTTGAGACCGGCGGCTGCCCGCACACGGCGATCCGCGAGGATGCGACGATCAATCTGCAGGCCATTGCCGATCTCAACCGGCGCATTCCCGATCTTGACGTCATCTTCATCGAATCGGGCGGCGACAATCTGGCCGCGACCTTTTCGCCGGATCTCGCGGATCTGACGATCTACGTCATCTCCGTGTGCCAGGGCGAGGAAATCCCGCGCAAGGGCGGGCCGGCCATCACGCGCTCGGACCTCCTCGTCATCAACAAGACCGATCTTGCGCCCTTCGTCGGCGCCGATCTTTCCGTCATGGAGGCCGACGCGGGCCGGATGCGTGCGGCGCGGCCCTTCGTCTTTTCCGACATGAAGCGCGGCGCGGGCGTGGACGAGATCGTCGATTTTCTCACGGTGAACGGCGGGCTTTGACATGCGGGCACATCCGGTCAGGGCTGGCGTCTATACGATCACCCGGCTGGTCGACGGGATCTTCAAGGCGCCTGTCTCCGCGCTGATGCATCCGGAGGGGGCAGGCCGTATCGCCGACCTGCTCGGGGAAAGCGCCGATACCATCCCCATGCCCGTCAACGGTTTTCTCCTCGAGGGGCCGGATGGCCTCAGCCTCGTCGATGTCGGCTGCGGCACGGTCTGGGGCGACACCTACGGATCCCTGCGCCGCGCGCTCGACGTGCAGGGCGTGGAACCCGGCGACATCAACCGGATCTACCTCACCCATCTGCATGGCGATCACGCCTATGGGCTGGTCGATGGGGAGAGCGCCTATTTTCCGAATGCGGAGGTGCTGGTGCCGGCATCCGAACTCGCCTTCTACACGGATGCAGCGGCGCGCGCGCATGTGCCGGAGGGCCGGCGCGGCGCCTTCGATGTCGCCGCCCGGCTTCTTGCGACGCCCGGCCTGCGGCTGCGCACCATCGAGCCCGGCAACGTGGCCGAGGAACTGTGCTGCCTCGCGCTGCCCGGCCATACGCCGGGGCACAGCGGCTACCGCATCGGCGCCGGTGACTGGGGCCTGCTGCTGTGGGGCGATGTCGTGCATGCCGAGGCGCTGCAACCGCAGGACCCCGCTCTCGGCTTCACCTTCGACCTCGATCCGGAGACCGCCCGCGAGAGCCGCCGCAAGGCGCTGGCGCTCGCCGCCGAAGAGAAACTCGTCATCAGCGGCGGGCACATTGACGGCTTCCGGTTGGTGATGCGCGATGGCGAGGGCTACCGCCTGGTGCCGTCGTCGTTTCTGGCCTGAGGGGCGGGGGCATTTCCGGGGCGCGAGGTTCATCGGATGGGAAGCGGCGATAGGAGACATGGACCAATTCGAGGGTGCAGGCTGCCATGGGGCCGGGACCGGACTGGCGGTTTTAAGGTTCGATTATGGAACGCAGTCGTTCAAGCAGGTGAGTTTTACTACTTGATTAGGAGCCGCCTGTTTGGCACCAGCCATCAAAATGCGGTCATCAACTGCTATAAATACATCTTGAACTTGGCGGAAAAGCCGCAGCTTGCTGCGCTTACGACATACACTACCTCCCGCGTGATGGTCACCCCGTGTGCTGGCCCCGCAGCAATCACGGCACCGTTGTGCAGGTGTTCAAAAAATATCTGGGATGAGTTATAAAAACAGCGCCCGCTTTATATTTAGGTATGCCGAGAGGGTAACGGCGAGTTTCGCATGACAAGTTGGGTGAGCTGCCATTCGGCTACAAATCAGCCGATCTCAATCATTCGATTCCAGTTTAATCTAGCACTAACCGCAAGTGCAACGTAAGGTGATGCGGCTTTGCAATATGTCAGAATAAGTTATGCAACAGTCTAGCACCGCGGCACTCCGAGCTGCCATAGTACAAGCGTTATACCCGATCAGCGCCAACATGCTCGCAGATGTCTGCGAGGCACTTGGTCTGGAGCCAGGCACGCGTGACCAAGCATTCTCAAGCAAACAGCGTTATGTTTCGATCCGTCTGCTCAAGCTGTCGCGTGAACAAGTGTTAGAGGTGGCCCGCCGGACCTTCGACAAATACCCTACTCCGGAACTTTTTAAAGCGGTCCAACGCGCAACGCAAAGGCAGCCTGCCGACAGCATTGTGTCCGACGCCTTAGCCTCTTTCGACGAAGTAGGCGTTCACACGGTTTGGCAACGTGCTCTTGAACGCAGGCAAACCGATCCGGAGGGCGCAATTACCCTGGCCCGCACGCTACTAGAGACGGTCTGCAAGCATATTATCGAAGGAGCAGGCGCGGCCTATAATGAAAAAGATGAACTGCCGCGCCTATATCGCAGCGCTGCCGAATGCCTGAATCTTGCTCCAGATCAGCACACCGAAGATATTTTCAAACGTATACTCGGTAGCTGCCAAGCTGTTGTTGAAGGGTTGGGCGCGATCCGGAACAAACTAAGCGATGCCCATGGACGAGGCTCCAAACCCGCGCGTGCAACCGAACGCCACGCGGCACTTGCGGTTAATTTAGCAGGTGCCATGGCGATGTTTCTTGTAGAAACATCGCTTGAACGCTCCCGTTAACCCAAAACAGACACCGATAAGCCTCTGCCTCACACGCCGAAAAAGGTTCGCATCTAGACTTCACCAACGAGTCTCATTTCCCAATCTCCGCACGATAAGTCACCTCGATATACGAATGCGAACGACGGGATTTGGGTAAAACTGGAAGCTATCCAAACGTCCGAATTGAGGGTGCAAAGCCGCCGTCAGAATTCCAGATAAGTAGGTCTGCTTCGGGCAAAAAGCCGACGACAGCCCTGAGCCTGCCGCCAAGACCCCCAACCGCCACTCACACCCGCTGCACCCCTCACGCCTCGCGCAGCGCATCCTTGTCGTGCACCTCGATCACCCGGCCGCGCACCACCACGCCGCGTTGGCGAAGGTGGGAGAAGGCGCGGGAGAGGGCTTCCGGCGCAAGGCCGAGCTTGCCGGCGAGGACGCTTTTCTGGAAGGGCAGGCGGAAGCTGACCGGGGCCTGGCCTTCCGGGCAGTGGCGCAGCAGATAGTGGGCGACGCGCTGGTGGGCCGTCAGCAGGCGGTCTTCGGCCAGGCTGTCCTGCAGATCGTGCAGGCGTTGGCAGAGCAGCGTCATGACGGCGCTGGCAAAGCTCGGGTCTTCGGCGAGCATCTGCCGGGCGCGGTGCATGTCGATGTGGGCGATCAGGCTCGGTTCCAGCGCCTGGCCATGGGCGCCGGCCACGCGGCCGCGCGAGAGGATGGCGCATTCACCGAAAACGTCGCCGGCGGTGAAGACGCCGAGGTCGGCTTCCCGGCCTTCGCGGCCGCTGCGGTAAACGCGCACCAGGCCGTTCAGCACCACCATCAGGCTGTCGATGCCTTCGCCTTCGCGAAAGAGAATGTCGCCGGCCTCATGGCTCGAGACCAGCGCGCCATCCAGCAGGCGCGCCGCCGTTTCCGGACGCACGCCGCCAAAGAGCTGGCATTTCATGATCGTTTCGCGGTCTCTCGTGTTCAATCTCAAGGTTTTCACCGTCATCCCCTTTCCGGGTGCGGCAAGGTCTGGTCGCCGCCCCCGTTCTTTGCGCCCGTCGTGACGCGCCCCAGCCCCATGGCCCGGCCGCCGCGCCGTCTCCCGCAAGGAAGCAGGACCATTGGGCGAGGCATGCTGACAGCGCGCTGAACCGGCTTGCGCGGGTTCAGGCCTTCGGTGGCACATGGTTCGTTCTGGGAAGACAATCGCAGCAAAGGGCAAGACCGGCCTTGATCTTGATCAATCGGCGGCCGCAGCAAGCGGGAGCATTTGCAGGCAGAGGGTGATTTCTGACCAGACCCGTTTTCGCTTCGTTGAGGCGCTGGCGCAGGTCTGGAAGACGGCTCAAAAACAAGAAAGCCCCCGGCACGGATGCCGGGGGCCTGTCAGCCGATCGGATGTCGTGGCCGCTATTCGGCGGCGAGCGCCGGATGGTTGATCACGTTCGACTTGGCGGGCGGGCCGTTTTCCTCGGCCTCCAGCTTGGCAAGGCGCGTCTGCAGCGCATTGATGACGCGGCTCTGGTCGATCACCGTTTCCGTCAGCGCCTCGTTGTCCATCGGCGGGCTTTCCTCGTCCTTCTTGCCGACGAAGCGGCCGAAGATGCGGCCGAGCAGGCGCGACAGATCATCCATGATCAGGAAGAAGGAGGGCACGACGACGAGGCTGAGCACCGTCGAGACGATGATGCCGCCGATCACGGCGATCGCCATGGGTGCGCGGAAGGAGCCGCCTTCGCCGACGCCGAGCGCCGAGGGCAGCATGCCGGCGGACATGGCGATGGAGGTCATGATGATCGGGCGCGCACGCTTGCGGCCGGCTTCGATCATGGCTTCCACCCGCTCCATGCCGTGCCGCTTCATCTCGATGGCGAAATCCACCAGCAGGATGGCGTTCTTCGTCACGATGCCCATCAGCATGAGGATGCCGATGAGGACGGGCATGGAGAGCGAGTTGCCGGTGAGGATGAGCCCCATCGCCACGCCGCCAATGGCCAGCGGCAGCGAGAAGAGGATGGTGAAGGGCTGGATCACGTCCTTGAAGAGCAGGATCAGCACCACGAGCACCATCAGGAGGCCGAGCAGCATGGCGTTGCCGAAGCTCTGCGTCATCTCCGCCTGCACCTTGGCGTCGCCGCTTTCGGCCAGTTGCACCGTCGGCGGCAGCTGGGTTTCGGCCACGATCTTCTTGAATTCGGCCGTTGCCGTATCGAGCGCGGTGCCGAAAGGCACGTCGGAGCCGATGGCGACGACGCGGTTGCGGTTGTTGCGCTTGATCGAGCTCGGGCCCTCCGCATAGTCGATGTCGGCGACCGTATAGAGCGGCACGCTGGCGCCGCTCGCGGTCTTGATCTTCAGGTTGCGAATCGCCTGGAGATCGCGGCGCACATCCAGCGACATCTGCACGCGGATCGGGATCTGCCGGTCGTCCAGCGAGATCTTCGCGAGGTTGGCGTCCACGTCGCCGATGGTGGCGACGCGCACTGTCTGGGCGATCTGCTGCGGCGTGATGCCGAGGCGGGCCGCTTCCGCCGTGCGGGGGCGGATCTGCAATTCCGGCCGGGGCAGGGCGCCCTCGGACGAGACGTTGGCGAGCACCGAGGAGGCGCGCAGGCGCGATTCCAGCGTACCGATCGCCTCGTTCAGATCCTGCTCGTTGGTCGAGAGGAAGTTGAAGGTCAGGTCACGCTCGGCGCGGTCGTTGACCTTGGAAATACGCACGTCCGGGATCGATCGCACCGCCTGGAAGATCTCCCGCTCGATATCCCATTGCGGGCGCGTGCGGCCATTGTCTTCCACCTTGGGCATGAGGTGGCCGATCAGCGGCAGATTTCCGAGACCCTTGTTGACGAGCGTCTTCAGCAGCGAGTGGTCGATATGTTCGAGGATGACGCGCACGGTGGCGCGGCGCATTTCGAGATCGCCCTTCGGCGAGGCGCCGCCAAGGACGAAGACGCTCTCGACGCCGGGGATGTCGCGTATCGCCGCATAGATCTGGTTGGTCGAGGCGCTGGTTTCATCCAGCGTTGCGTTCGGCGGCAGTTCCACCGAGAGAACGACGCGGGAATTGTCTTCCGGCGGCAGGAAGCTGCCGGGCACCTGCGCGAGCAGCATGACGGAGCCGATCAGGAAGGCGATGGCGCCGAGCAGGGTGGTGTAGCGCCAGTACCATTTGCGGGTCGTCCCGGACACCAGCCGGGTGTAGCCGCGCATGATCAGGCCGTCCTTGTCGTGGTGTTCGTCCATGCCGTCGCCGGAGCGCATCAGATAGGCGGCCATCAGCGGCGTGATGAGACGCGCCACCATCAGCGAGAAGAACACGGAGAAGGCGACCGTCAGGCCGAACTGGATGAAGTACTGGCCGGGAATGCCCGGCATGAACGACACCGGTACGAAGACGGCGATGATGGTGAAGCTCGTCGCGATGACGGCGAGGCCGATTTCGTCGGCGGCTTCCAGCGCGGCACGATAGGGCGTCTTGCCCATCTTGATGTGGCGGGCGATGTTCTCGATCTCGACGATGGCGTCGTCGACGAGAATACCCGTCGCCAGCGTCAGTGCGAGGAAGCTGACGAGGTTCAGCGAGAAGCCCATGAGGTCCATGATCCAGAAGGTCGGGATCGCGGACAGCGGCAGGGCGACGGCGGCAATGAGCGTGGCGCGCCAGTTCATCAGGAAGAGGAAGACCACGATGACGGCGAGCAGGGCTCCCTCCATCAGCGTGTGCAGGGCCGCCTCGTAATTGCCGTAGGTGAAGTAGACGCTGTCATCCACCATGGCGATGGAGACTTCGGGATGGGTCTTGCGCACGGCCGCAAGGCTTTCGGCGACGGTGTCGGAGACCGAGACTTCACTGGCGCCCTTGGCGCGGAACACGGCGAAGGTCACCGTCGGCGCGCCGTTGAAGCGCGAGAAGGACTTCTGTTCCTGATAGGTGTCGGTGATGGTGCCGAGTTCGGAGAGCTTGACGAAGGTCCCTGTCGGCAGGGCGATGGTGGTGTTGGCGAGCTGGGCGACGCTGCGGGCGTCACCGAGCGTGCGGATCGTCTGCTCGTTGCCGGCCACCTGGCCGCGGCCCGAACCGAGATCGACGTTGGTGCCGCGCAGCTGCGCGTTGACGTCTGGCGCGGTGATGCCGTAGGCGGCGAGCTTGTCCGGGTTCAGCGCAATGCGCACCTCGCGGTCCGCCCCGCCGTAGCGGTCGATGCGGCCGACACCGGGCTGGCCCTGAAGGGCGCGCTTGACGGTATCGTCCACGAACCAGGAAAGCTCTTCCAGCGTCATGTTCGGTGCGGTCACCGCGAAGGTCTGGATGGCCTGACCTTCCACGTCCACCTTGGTGATGACGGGTTCCTCGATGCCGGCCGGCAGGTCGCCGCGGATCTTGTCGATGGCGTCCTTGGTTTCCTGCAGCGCTTCGGCCGTCGGCTTTTCGATGCGGAAGACGACGGCGGTCTGCGAATTGCCGTCGGTGACGGTAGACTGGACCTCATCGACGCCGCTGATGGACGCCACCGCGTCCTCGATTTCCTTGGTCACCTGCACTTCCAGCTCGGCGGGTGATGCGCCGCTCTGCTGGACGCTGACCGCGATGACGGGGACGTCGATGTTCGGGAAGCGGGTGATCGGCAGGGCGTAGAACGCCTGGATCCCCATGAAGAGAAGCAGGGCAAAGCCGAGCAGCGGCGCAATGGGATTGCGGATCGACCAGGCGGAAAAGTTCATGTCCTACCCTCAGTTGGACGCGGCCTGGGTCTCTTCGCTACGGATCGGCTTGATCTTGTCGCCATCCCGCACGAAAGCCCCCGCCTTCGCCACCACAAGGTCACCAGCCTTCAGGCCGCTGACGATTTCGATGAAGCCGCCATCCTGGATGCCGGTTTCGATTTTCACCTGCTTGACGACGCCGTTCTCCACCGCGCGGGCGAAGGAGCCGTCCCGGCCGCTGGTGATGGCCGACAGCGGCAAAGCAAGGCCCTCTTCCTCGCGGATGACGATCTCGGCGCTCGCATACATGCCGGCGCGCGCGCCCTGATCTCCGCTGACGACGATGTGCACGGCGCCGAGGCGCGTGACGGGATCGACGGTGGGCGAAACGAGCCGCACCTTGCCTTCGATTGCCGTCGTTCCGCCCGCCACTGTCACAGTGGCCGGCTGGCCGACCTTGATCTTCTGGATGTCGGTTTCGGAAAGGTCGGCGACGAGCTCGATGGCATTGTCGCGAATGAGCGTGAAGAGGGGCTGGCCGGCGCCGCTGGCGATCGCCCCCACCTTGGCGGTGCGAGCGGAGATCACGCCGGCGACCGGCGCCTTGACGGCGGTGCGGGCAAGCCGAAGGTCGATATCGGAAATCTGGGTTTCGGCGACCTTGATGTCGGCCTTGGAGACGGCGATCGCCTGCTCGGCGGAGTTGACCCGGGCGAGGGCGGCCGTCGCGGCGGCGCGTGTCTGGTCGGCGATGGCCGTTGAGACGATGCCGTTCTTCACGAGCGCGGCATTGCGGTCTCGGGTGCGCACGGCCTCTTCGGCATTGGCCTGAGCTTCGGCGAGCGCTGCCTGATACTGGGCGAGGCCCGCCTCGGCCTTCGCAAGCGTTGCCTCCAGCTGGCTCTTCTGCAACACGAGCTGGTCGTCATTGAGGGTGGCAAGAACCTGATCGGCGGCAACGGTATCGCCGACATCGGCCTGAAGCGAGCGGATCGACAGGCCTTCGACGAGCGGCGCGACGAAAACTTCCTCGATGGCGCGGATCGTGCCGGAGGTCAGAACGCGGTCCGTCATCTTGCGGCTTGTCACGGCGCTGACGACGATGGCGGGCAGCGCCTGCTCGGCAGACGGCTGCGCGCTGGTCTCAGCGGCAGGTGTGGCAGTGTCCTGCGCCAGAGCCTGCAAGGGGGCCGCAGCGGCCAGCGAAAGCCCTGCAAGAAGGGCGCCGGCCAGGAGGGGGTTCAACGTGTCGGCCATCTCATATACTTTCAAAACCATGGACTTTGCGCCTGCGTGCGGCCTTACCGCCTGTGGCATTCGCCGTCATTCCGCTCTGCCCGGAGTCTTGCGGGCGTCATTGCTTGCCGGAGACACCGCAAAACCAACGGCTTCTCGTAGGTTTTTCGAACCTGCGGGCGCAGGCGAATGTAATCAGCGCCCGAAATGCTTACAAGATTGCAAATCTTGTGGTGCCTCAATAATTTTTAGCCTGCTTTGCACTGCACTGCAACACGAGAAGAGTCGCCAACGCAAAAGGGGCGCGCAACAGCTTGTCGCACGCCCCCTTCTACTCTGAGCCGCGCGCTGCGGATTACTTCAGCGCCTCATTGGTCACGTCATGCGTCCAGGCGCCTTCCGGCTCCTTGGAGATCACGGGGTCGGAACCGCCGGCCAGAAGCGAGGCGACGGTGCGTTTGTAGTCGGCTTCATCCAGCGCGCCGTTCGAGCCGGCCGTCAGCTTGGCGACTTCGCCCATCATGCGCTTCTGGTGGGCTTCCGTCTGGGCGCCGGTGGAATCGTTTTCGAGCACGATCTCGGCGGCTTCGTCCGAATTGGCCTCGGCGTATTTCCAGCCCTTCATGGAGGCGCGGACGAACTTGACCATCTTCTCCTTGAAGGCCGGGTCCTTCAGCTTGTCTTCCAGCACGTAGAGACCGTCTTCCAGCGTCGCCACGCCCTGGTCCTCGTACTTGAAGGTGACGAGGTCTTCCGGCTTGATGCCGGCGTCGATCACCTGCCAGTATTCGTTATAGGTCATGGTGGAGATGCAGGCGGCCTGCTTCTGGATCAGCGGATCGACGTTGAAGCCCTGCTTCAGCACCGTCACGCCATCCGGGCCGCCATCGGTCTTCAGCTTCAGCTGGCTCATCCAGGACAGGAACGGATATTCGTTGCCGAAGAACCAGACGCCGAGCGTCTTGCCCTTGAAGTCGGCGGGCGTCGCGACGCCGCTTTCCTTCAGACAGGTCAGCATCATGCCGGATTTCTTGAAGGGCTGGGCGATGTTGACGAGGGGCACGCCCTTTTCGCGGGTGGCCAGCGCCGAGGGCATCCAGTCGACGATGACATCGGCGCCGCCGCCGGCGATCACCTGGGCCGGGGCAATGTCCGGGCCGCCCGGCTTGATCTCGACATCAAGGCCTTCCTCCTCGTAGTAACCCTTTTCCTTGGCGACGTAGTAGCCGGCGAACTGGGCCTGCGTCACCCACTTCAGCTGCAGCGTGACCTTGTCGGCCGCGTGCGCGGAAAAGGCCGTCAGCGCCAGCGCGGTGCCGGCGATCAGCGATGCGATGGTGGTCTTCATTGTCGTTCCCTCTTCTTGTTAGGCCTGCCCACCACGGACAGACGGATGCCAGAAGGTGACCATGCGCTCGATGAGCGCCACGGCCCCGTAAAACGCCGAGCCGGCGAGCGCGGCGACCGCGATCTCGGCCCAGACCATGTCGACATTCATCCGCCCCACTTCGGTGGAGATGCGGAAGCCCATGCCGACGATCGGCGTGCCGAAGAACTCCGCGACGATGGCGCCGATGAGGGCGAGCGTCGAGTTGATCTTCAGCGCGTTGAAGATGAAGGGCCATGCGGCCGGAAGGCGCAGCTTGATCAGCGTCTGCCACCAGCTGGCGGCATAGGTGCGCATCAGGTCGCGTTCCATATGGCTGGCGGCGCCAAGGCCCTCAACCGTGTTCACCAGCATGGGGAAGAAGGTCATGATGATGACGACGGCGACCTTGGACTGCCAGTCGAAGCCGAACCACATGACCATGATCGGCGCGACGCCGATGACCGGAAGCGCCGAGACGAAATTGCCGAGCGGCAGCAGGCCCTTCTGCAGGAAGGGCGAGCGATCGATAAGGATGGCGACGAGAAAGCCGAGGCCGCAACCCATGGCATAGCCCGTCAGCACCGATTTGAGGAAGGTCTGGCGGAAATCGGCGGCGAGGATGGGCAGCGAATTGACGAGCCGCACGCCGATCATCGAGGGCGGCGGCAGCAGCACCGAGGGTACGTTGAAGCCGCGCACCAGCCCTTCCCACAGCACGAGAATGGTGATGCCGAAGATCAGCGGCACGGCAAGACGCGCAGCCCTGCGGGCGAGCGGCGCGGCAAAATCCCGGCGCACCAGCCATTCGTTCAGCGCCCAGGCGGCGGCCCAGAAGACGAGCGTGCCGAGGATGAGGCCCCAGTTGTTTTCTCCGCTCATGGGCGTGCTCCCATGCGGCGCAGCACGGCGGTGTGCGCTATGCCGACGATGGCGACGAGGATGGCGGCAAGCGCCGCCGCCATGAAGAGCGCCGACCAGATCTGCACCGTCTGGCCGTAATAGGAGCCGGCGAGCAGCCGCGCGCCGAGGCCTGCGACCGCACCGGTCGGCAGTTCGCCGACGATGGCGCCGACCAGCGAAATGGCTACGGCGACCTTCAGCGAGGTGAAGAGGTAGGGCATGGAGGCCGGCCAGCGCAGCTTCCAGAACGTTTGCGCCGGCGTGGCATTGTAGGTGTGCATGAGGTCGAGCTGGATGGCCTCGGGGCTGCGCAGGCCCTTCACCATGCCCACCACGACGGGGAAGAAGGACAGGTAAGTGGAAATCAGCGCCTTCGGCAGCAGGCCGGAAATGCCGATGGCATTCAGCACCACGATGATCATCGGCGCGACCGCCAGGATCGGGATCGTCTGGCTGGCGATGACCCAGGGCATGAAGGAGCGGTCCATGGCCCTGTTATGGACGATGCCGACGGCAAGCACGATGCCGAGCGCGGCGCCGATGCCGAAGCCGAGCAGGGTGGCGGACAGCGTGATCCAGGCGTGGTAGACGAGGCTGCGCTTGGAGGTGACCGCCTTGTTGACGGTCGTGTCCCAGATCTCGGCGATCACCTGATGGGGCGCGGGCAGAACGGGACGCTCCTGCGCCATCGTTCTCGGCAGGATCTCGGCAAAAGTGACCTCCGTGCCGGCTCGGGCGGCCGTATCGCGCTCGAAGGGCGCGTTGAGGAAGACGGCGGCGACGTACCAGACGGCAATCAGGATCGCGATGACCGTGCCGACGGGGATGAGACGGTCGCGCAGGAAACTATCGGTCCTCATGGTCACGCCCTCCCGCCGGTTGGCAGCATCATCAGCGCCATCGCGACAATTCCAATGCCGACGCCGGCCATCTGGATCGTGGTCAGCCGCTCGCCGAAGACGAGGAAGGCGATGACGTTGATGGCGACGAGCTGGACGACGGCCGAGAGCGAGATGGCAAGGCCAAGCCCGCCCTCGCGCATCAGCTTCACCATCATGAGATTGCCGGCGCAGTAAAGGGCGAGCGAGAGCAGCAGCATCCAGATCTGGTTGCTGGAGACGTAGGCGCGCGAAGCGGTCGCGGCAGCCAGGAATGTCGCCATGGAAGCGGCGAGGACCGTGAGGAAGGTCGGGGACATCCTAGACATGCTCCTCGTAGCTGTGTCCGGCGCGCAGGCCCTCGCGCACACGGTGGGCGATTTCGAGGAATTCCGGCGTCTCGCGGATGTCGAGCGGGCGCTCCTTCGGCAGCGGACTGTCGATGACGTCGGTGACGCGGCCCGGGCGCGGGCTCATGACCACGATCTTGGTGGAAAGATAGACGGCTTCCGGAATGGAGTGGGTGACGAAACAGATGGTTTTTTCCGTCGCCGCCCAGAGCTTCAGCAGTTGTTCGTTGAGGTGGTCGCGCACGATCTCGTCCAGTGCGCCGAAGGGTTCGTCCATCAACAGCAGGTCGGCATCGAAGGCGAGCGCGCGGGCGATCGAGGCGCGCTGCTGCATGCCGCCCGAGAGCTGCCAGGGAAACTTCTTGCCGAAGCCGGTGAGGTTGACGAGGTCCAGCGTGCGGGCGATGCGCGCCTGCTGCTCCGCCTTCGAATAGCCCATGATTTCCAGCGGCAGCGCGATGTTCTTCTCGATGGTGCGCCAGGGATAAAGCGCGGCCGCCTGGAAGACGTAGCCGTAGGAGCGGTTCTTGCGCGCATCCTCGGGCGTCGTGCCGTTGACGGTGATGGTGCCGGAGGTCGGTTTTTCGAGATCTGCGATGACGCGCAGGAAGGTCGTCTTGCCGCAGCCGGAGGGGCCGATGAAGGAGACGAAATCGCCCTTCTTCACCTCCAGATTGACGCCGGTCAGCGCATGCACCGGTCCGTCGCCGGTGTTAAAGGTGAGCCCGAGATCGCGGGCGGAGACGACGGAGGCGTGGGACGACGTCATGCTGACTGGCTTTCGTGACTGGAGGTTTTCCGCAGCCCTTGTGCCACGTTGCGCGGGCGGCGGAAATCATGCTTCTTTTGCAAAACGGAACAGGAGGACCGGGGATGGACGAGACGACGAAGCCGACCTGCCACATCGTGCGGCCGGAGAGCACCTATGACGGCAAGCAGGGCCTCAGCTACTTCGCCGGCATCGCCGCCGAGACGGTGGGATCGAAGGGCATCTGCATGCATCTTTTGACCATCCCGCCGGGCGGCCGGGCGAAGGCCCACCGGCACGAAAGCCACGAGACGGCGATCTACATGCTCTCCGGCGAGGCCCACACTTGGTACGGCGACCGGCTGGAGCACCATGTGATCGTCAAGGCCGGCGAACTCTTCTACATCCCGGCCGGCGTGCCGCACCTGCCCGCCAACCTCTCCGACCAGCCGGCCTGCGCGGTCATTGCCCGCACGGACCCGAACGAGCAGGAGAGCGTGGTGCTGATGCCGGAACTGGACGCGCTGGCGGTGTGAAAAGCGGTTTCTTCTCTCCCCTTGGGGAGAGGGTGGCGCGACAGCGCCGGGTGAGGGGCCCGCGCGGCACAGTCTCTCGTTGATGATCACCTTGTTCCCTCGCCACATCCGCTCGCGGCCGGATAAAACCGCGTCGCTTCTGATCTCTTGCAAAGACGACCTTCCAGAGCCGCAACGATCGTTTCGAGCACATCCCGACGATGCTCCAGAATCTCGTGGTTCCAGAACCGCAAGACATTGTAACCCTGCGCATTCAGCCAGTCGGTGCGCCTTGCGTCCGAGAGACTGTCGGCATGTTGCGACCCATCGATCTCGACGACCAGCTTCTCTTGTCTGCAGACGAAATCGGCAAAAAACGGCCCGAGCGGAATCTGGCGAGAGAATTTGAAACCGTTGAGGTTCCGATTTTTAAGGTCGAACCGGAGGCGATACTCGGCTTCCGTTTCGTCGCGTCGGAGCGAACGGGCGCGTCCTGTCGCACCATCCCTTCTGATCCAGGCTGAACTCGTCTCTGCCATCGCAAGACCCCTCATCCGACCCTTCGGGCCACCTTCTCCCCAAGGGGAGAAGAGACCGCGCGGCGCGGTCATTTCGCCCCACATGCCGCCATCATCGCATGCCCGTCGCGCATCACACCCCACTCGCCGGGATGCCCGTGCGCTCGACCTTGCGCGGCGCCGTGATCTCCTTCCAGGTCGACAGCGCCTTGGAGACGGCGGGGAAGGGCTCGCGGGCCACGAACTGGCCGTGGCCCTCGCGCGTCTTCACCGCGCCGTCGTCGATCGCCACCACGCCGCGGGTCAGCGTGTAGCGCGGCAGGCCCTTCACGGTCTTGCCCTCGAAGACATTGTAGTCGATGGCCGACTGCTGGCTTTTCGCGGTGATGGTCTTTTCCTTCGTGGGGTCCCAGACCACGATATCGGCATCGGCGCCCACCAGGATCGCGCCCTTCCTCGGATAGACGTTGAGGATCTTGGCGATGTTGGTGGAGGTGACGGCGACGAATTCGTTCATCGTCAGGCGGCCGGTCGCCACACCGTAGGTCCACAGCATTGGCATGCGGTCTTCAAGGCCGCCCGTTCCGTTCGGGATCTTGCGGAAATCGCCGATGCCGAAGCGCTTCTGCTCGGTGGTGAAGGCGCAGTGGTCTGTGGCGACCACCTGCAGCGAGCCGCTGGCAAGGCCGGCCCACAGCGAATCCTGATGCTGCTTGTTGCGGAAGGGCGGGCTCATGACGCGGCGGGCGGCGTGATCCCAGTCCGGGTTTGCATATTCGCTTTCATCCAGCGTCAGGTGCTGGATCAGCGGCTCGCCATAGACGCGCATGCCGTTCTGCCGGGCGCGGCGGATGGCTTCGTGGGCCTGTTCGCAGGAGGTGTGCACGACATAGAGCGGCGCGCCGGCCATGTCGGCGATGATGATGGCACGGTTGGTGGCCTCGCCCTCGACCGAAGCCGGGCGCGAATAGGCATGCGCTTCGGGGCCGTTATTGCCCTCGTCCATCAGCTTTGCCTGCATGGAGGCGACGATGTCGCCGTTTTCGGCATGCACCAGCGGCAGCGCCCCGAGCGCCGCGCAGCGCTGGAAGGAGGCGAACATCTCGTCGTCGTTCACCATCAGCGCGCCCTTGTAGGCCATGAAGTGCTTGAAGGTGTTGATGCCCTTGTCTTCCACGATGGTCTTCATGTCGTTGAAGACCTGTTCGCCCCACCAGGTGACGGACATGTGGAAGGAATAGTCGCAGGTCGCCCGCGTCGACTTGTTGTCCCAGCGCTTCAGCGCATCGAGGAGCGACTGGCCGGGATCGGGCAGGCAGAAATCCACCACCATCGTCGTGCCGCCGGCAAGCGCCGCCCGCGTGCCGCTCTCGAAATCGTCGGCCGAATAGGTGCCCATGAAGGGCATTTCCAGATGCACATGCGGATCGATGCCGCCCGGCATGACATAGCAGCCGGTCGCATCCAGCACGGTATCACCGGCAAGGTTCGGCCCGATCTCCACGATCTTCCCGCCCTCGACCTTCACATCCGCCCTGTAGGTGAGATCGGCAGTCACGACGGTGCCGTTTTTGATGACTGTGGTGGTCATGATGATGTTCCCGTTCGTCATTGGCCTGTTTGCGATGGGTGAAAGCGGTCATTGTCGGCGCCGTCTGTCAGCGCACCGGTCAGGGTCGCCAAGATCGTATCGAGCACGGACGCGCGGTCGCGGCCGAATTCGTGGTTCCAGAAGCGCAGGACGCTGTAGCCGTTTGCGTTCAGCCATTCGGTTCGCTGCAGATCGGCTTTGCTGTCGGCATGCTGGTAGCCGTCCAGTTCAATCACCAACCGGTGCTCCCGGCAGAGGAAATCGACGATGTAGGGGCCGAGAGGCACTTGCCGCGCGAATTTGTAGCCGTTCAGGTGGCGGTTCCGCAGGGCGTTGCAGAGGTCGTGTTCGTCCAGGGTTCCCGCGCGGCGCAGTCGGCGGGCTTGCATCGTCTTGCCCGGCCGGCGCTTGGTAATCGTGTTGGGCGACATCCGGAAAGCCCCCTCATCCGACCCTTCGGGCCACCTTCTCCCCGCTGGGGAGAAGGGAGTTTCCCGCGTGGTGCCGCCGTCGTCAACGGCTTTGGCATCGTTGCGGCGAGGCAATCTCCCATCCTTCTCCCCCACGGGGAGAAGGTGGCCCGAAGGGTCGGATGAGGGGGTATTCCAGGCGGTTCCGTACCTAAGCCTCGACCAGATCCAGCCGCTTTTCGATCCGTGACAGTCGTTCGTCCACGCGGTCGAGACGCTTGGAGAGGCTGGCGTACTGAGCCGTGAGTCCCCCGGACTGATACTCGAGAAGCCCGATGCGCTCCTTGGTTTTAAGATGGTATTGCGTGTGCAGAGCCAACGTTTCCTGCATCCGTTTGAGAGTCTCGTATATGAGTTCGTTCGTGACCTTGTCTGACATGACATCACCTCTCTCGAATTAGAAGATAGGCTGAAAGTCATCACCCCGCAATCTCCGCCGTCTCCACCACGGCGCGCAGCAGCACGTCGCAGCCGGCGCTGGCCCATTCCTTGGAGATCTCCTCCGCCTCATTGTGGGAGAGACCGCCGACGCAGGGGCACATGATCATGGTGGAGGGGGCGACCTTCGCTGTCCAGCAGGCGTCGTGGCCGGCGCCGGAGATGAGGTTCATGTGGGAGTAGCCGAGTTCTTCGGCCGCCTTGCGCACGGAGGCGACCAGCGTCGGGTCGAAGGTGACGGGGTCGAAATGGCCGACGGCCTCGACGGCGCAGCCGACGCCGAGGGCGGAACAGATGTCGGCGGCTTCCGTCTCGATGCGGGCGCGCATGGCGTCGAGCTTGCCCTGGTCGGGCGAACGGATGTCGACGGTGAAGACGACTGTGCCGGGCAGCACGTTGCGGGAGTTCGGCGAGAACTTCACCTGGCCGACGCCGCCGACGCAGCCCGGCTGGTTTTCCATGGCGACGGTCTGCACCATTTCCATGATCCGGGCCATGGCGAGGCCGGCATTGACGCGCATGGTCATCGGCGTCGAGCCGGTGTGCGCTTCGCGGCCGGTGAGTGTGAATTCCAGCCACCAGAGGCCCTGACAGTGGGTGACGACACCGATCTGCTTGTCTTCGGCTTCGAGGATCGGGCCCTGCTCGATGTGATACTCGAAATAGGCGTGCATCTTTCGCGCGCCCACCGTTTCGTCGCCGACCCAGCCGATGCGGGCCAGTTCCTCGCCGAAGCTCTTGCCGTCCATGTCCTTGCGGCCATAGGCGTAATCCTGCGTCAGCACGCCGGCAAAGACGCCGGAGGCGAGCATGGCGGGGGCAAAGCGCGCGCCTTCCTCGTTGGTCCAGTTGGTGACGACGATCGGGTGCTTGGTCTTGATATTCAGGTCGTTGAGCGAGCGGACGACTTCGAGGCCGGCGAGCACGCCGAGCACGCCGTCATATTTGCCGCCGGTCGGCTGGGTGTCGAGGTGGGAGCCGATATAGACGGGCAGGGCATCGGGATCGGTGCCGGGGCGCGTCATGAACATGTTGCCCATGGTGTCGACGCCCATGGTGAGGCCGGCGGCCTCGCACCAGGACTGGAAGAGGCGGCGCCCCGCGGCATCGGCATCAGTCAGCGTCTGGCGATTGTTGCCGCCGGCAATGCCGGGGCCGATCTTCGCCATCTCCATCAGGCAATCCCACAGACGGTCGGCGTTCACGCGCATGTTTTCGCCCGGTGCGGCCACGGCGATACTCCCATTTTTGTCGTGGAGCCTTTGCGGCTCCCTCTTGTTCCCGCCGGACCAATCGGTGCATTCTTGCGCTGCCCTCGCATCAACCGTTGCTCTTCGTGGCAAACTGATTGATAATTTGACCGGTTGGTAAACATTACTCTTTCCGGTGCGGCACTCAAGACGAAATTTGCGGGAAAGTGGGATGTGTGCTCAAATTTTTGGCTGGCCTTAAATTTGAGCATGTGCCTTGATGGCGGGATCGTGACGGGCAGGGGGCAGAGGACGCAATGGCACTTCCGAGGGCAGCGAAAACCCAGCGCCGCACCCGTATCCAGGAGGAGAAGGAAGAGCAGATCCTCGAGGCCGCGCTGGAGGTCTTTTCGTTGCACGGCTTTCGCGGCGCGACGATCGACCAGATCGCCGAGGTCGCGGGCATGTCGAAGCCGAACCTTCTCTATTATTTCCGCACCAAGGAGGCGATGCACCGGGCGCTGATCGACCGGGTGCTGGAGACCTGGCTCGACCCGCTGAAAGCCTTCGATGCCACCGGCAATCCCGAAAGCGAGATCCGCAGCTACATCCGCCGCAAGCTGGAAATGGCGCGGGATTTTCCGCGCGAATCGCGGCTCTTCGCCAACGAGGTCCTGCAGGGCGCGCCACATATCGAGGATATGCTGAAAGGCTCGCTGAAAAGCCTGGTGGACGAAAAGGCGCAGGTGATCCGCGCCTGGTCCAAGGCCGGCAAGATCGCCAAATGCGATCCCTATCACCTGATCTTCTCCATCTGGTCCACGACGCAGCATTATGCCGACTTCGACGTGCAGGTGCGCGCCGTCCTGGGGCAGGAAAATGACGGCGAGGGCCGCTTCGAGGATGCGGCGCGGTTTCTCGAGACGCTGTTCGTCAACGGCCTCAGGATGCGCGAGGCCTGAGGCCCCTCAATCCGGCAGGAGGGCGACGACCAGAAGGCCGAGTGCCGTGGCGATCGCGCCCATCACCACGGTCATCGTTGTCCAGCCATGGCCGAGCAGGCCTTCCAGCAGGATGATGAAGCTCGGCGTCAGGTAGTTGTAGCCCAGCATCTTGGAGGCCGGCAGGCGCAGCGAGGCAAACTGCAGGAGCAGGAAGGTGATGGCCGTCGTGACGACGGCGAGATAGGCGAGGATGAGCCAGATCGCTGCCGGCACTGCGGGGAAGTCGATTTGAAGCACGGGACGCAGCCCGAAGGGCAGCAGCCAGGGCACCGTGAAGACCACGACCCAGAAGCCGAAGGCGACCGGATGTTCGCCGCGCTCGAACTTGCGGATCAACGGAACATAGGCGGCATGCGCCGCGACGCCGACGAGATACATCAGTTCGCCGCGACCGATATCGAAGGCAAGGATGGCGTCGACATTGCCGCGGAAGATCACCCAGACGGCGCCCATTGCGGCAATCACGAGGGAGATGATGACGCCGCCCCTTGTCTTCTGGCCCATCAGCACGAAAGCAAGGCCGGCGCTGATGAGCGGCATCAGCGTGAAGACGGCGCCGGTCGCGACGGGGCTGGTGATTTCCAGCGCCGTGAACATGGTCAGCATGTACACGGCGATGAGGCCGCCAAGTATGGCAAAGCGCCAGGGCTGGCGCGGAAAGACGCGCGGCGCCCGGAAAACGCCGAAGGCGACGACGCCCATGACCACGACCGTCATCAGGTAACGCAAAAGTGTAACGGGGGCCGCGCCGAGTGCGCGGGACGCCAGCCCGCCGAAGGAGAAGGAGCCGGCGACCAGGGCTGCAAAGAGCAACATGGCGGCATGCGCCATCAGCTTTTCCCGGCCCTTGGCGTGGATATTGGCGGTTTGGGCGGGTTTTTCGAGCGGCATCAGGTCTGGTCTCGTGTCACGGCATGCATGCGCCGGATCGTGGTTGGAAGCGCCGGGTCGCCGCGGTGCAGGGCGTGACGCATTCTTCGAATGCGGCTCTCTCTGCACGCGTTGCCTTGCCCGGCAGTTGTCAACTGGAACGCGGTTTGCGTATTTCAGGCGGGGTCGCACGTTTGTCGTCTTCCCTACTGCATATCGGGCCGGGATGCGTATGACCCGGCAGAAAATATTGAAGCTCTCCTGCCAGGATCGCGCTTGGGAATTGCCCCTTCGGTGCGGCAGGTATTTTGATGATGACCTGTGCCGACGCCGGATCGACCGGCGGGATGGTCTGACGTTTGAAGGATAAAGATGACGATCGAATTTCAGGATACGGAACGGCGCAGCAGCGATGCGCTTGCAGAGGTGATCGCCACCATCAAGGGCGAGCGCGTGACGTTGCGCGACATCCTCGCCCAGATGGGCGAGAGCGGCCTGCTGCTGCTCTGCGGTCTTTTGAGCCTGCCCTTTCTCGTTCCGGTCTCCATTCCCGGGGTCTCCACCGTCTTCGGCATCGGCATCGTGCTGATCGGCATCGCCATCACCCTCAACCGGCTGCCCTGGCTACCCTCGCGCCTTGCCGACAAGCCGCTCGATGCGGAAAAGCTGGTGCCGGTGCTGGAAAAGGGTCTCGGTATCCTGCGCCGCTTCGACCGCTTCTTCCGGGTCAGGATGCACGCGCTGACGGATGGCCGGGTGGTGAACCGGGTGAACGGCATGGCGCTGACCGGTGCGGGCGTTCTCCTGATGATGCCGCTCTCGATCATTCCCTTCTCGAACACGCTTCCGGGCGTCGCGATCCTCCTGCTCTCGGCCGGCATTTCCCAGCGCGACGGGCTGGTGGTGGCCGGCGGCTATCTGATGATCGCGCTGACGCTCGTCTATTTCGCCGTGCTGGCCTGGCTGGCGGTGTCGGCCGGGCAGAGTGTGCTGGGCGGGTGATGTGGTTCTCTTCCTCTTCTCCCCTCGGGGAGAAGGTGGCCCGAAGGGTCGGATGAGGGGTTCCGGCCGCCTGATCAAGGGGGAACCCCTCATCGCCTCACTGCGTTCGGCACTTCTCCCCAGGGGGAGAAGAGGTAGCCCGACAGTGCGCGTTTTCGTACGCCGCCGAGCCGACCGTTTCGAAACCCTTTCACCTTCGGTGTCGCCTGCCCAGCGTCACCCCACCCCGGCGCAAGCGCCGACCCGCCCCCTCAAGGGGCGGGTGGGACCGACTATTCCGCCGCCTGCGTGGACATCGGGTTGTTGGGGTGTGTCGTCCAATTGGCATAGGTGGGATCGACGATCTTGCCGGTGCGCTTGTCGATGGCGCCGGGGTCGAGGGGCTGCATGGTGATGCAGTTCTCGACGGGACAGACGTTGACGCAGAGATTGCAGCCGACGCACTCTTCCTCGATGACCTCGAAGTGCCTGACGCCGTCCACCAGCGACGTGATGGCCTGGTGGGACGTGTCCTCGCAGGCGATGTGGCAGCGGCCGCACTTGATGCAGGCGTCCTGGTCGATATGGGCCTTGGCCACATAGTTGAGGTTGAGGTACTTCCAGTCCGTGACATTTGGTACGGCGCGGCCGCAGATATCGTCCAGCGTACGGTGGCCCTTGGCGTCCATCCAGTCGGAAAGACCCGTGATCATTTCCTGAACGATCTTGAAGCCGTAGGTCATGGCCGCCGTGCAGACCTGCACGTTGCCGGCGCCGAGCGCCAGGAATTCGGCCGCGTCGCGCCAGGTGGTCACGCCGCCGATGCCGGAGATCGGCAGGCCGTAGGTTTCCTCGTCGCGGGCGATTTCGGAGACCATGTTGAGCGCGATCGGCTTGACGGCCGGGCCGCAATAGCCGCCATGGCTGCCCTTGCCGCCGATGCTCGGCACGGGGGCAAAATTGTCGAGATCGACGGAGACGATCGAGTTGATCGTGTTGATCAGCGACACGGCATCCGTACCGCCACGCTTGGCGGCGCGGGCGGGGTGGCGGATATCGGTGATGTTGGGCGTCAGCTTGGTGATGACGGGCATGCGGGTGTACTGCTTGCACCAGCGCACGACCATTTCGATATATTCCGGCACCTGGCCGACGGCAGAGCCCATGCCGCGCTCGGACATGCCGTGCGGACAGCCGAAGTTGAGTTCGATGCCATCGGCGCCGGTCTCTTCCACCAGCGGCAGGATCGCCTTCCACTCTTCCTCCACGCACGGCACCATGATGGAGGCGATGAGGGCGCGGTCCGGCCAGTTCATCTTCACCTGCTTCATCTCGCGCAGGTTCACGTAGAGATCGCGGTCGGTGATGAGCTCGATGTTGTTGAGGCCGAGCAGGCGGCGGTCGGCGCCCCAGATCGCGCCGTAGCGCGGGCCGTTGACGTTGACCACCGGCGGCCCTTCCGAGCCGAGCGTCTTCCAGACGACGCCGCCCCAGCCGGCCTTAAAGGCACGCTCGACATTGTAGGCCTTGTCGGTCGGGGGCGCGGAGGCCAGCCAGAACGGGTTGGGCGATTTGATGCCGACGAAAGTGTTTCTGATATCAGCCATGGTTCAATCCTCCCCGTTCTCAGGCAACGGCCGTGACGGGCGCGGCTGCGCTCATCAGGACGTGGTTGATGCTCTCGGCCGCGTCGCGGCCCATGGCGACGCCGGAGACTGTCAGGTCCTGGCCGCCGAAGGCGCAGTCGCCGCCGGCCCAGACGCCGGAAAGCGAGGTGCGGCCTTCGCCGTCCACGGCGATCTTGCCGCCCTCAAGGGCAAGGCCGTCGAGCGCGGGATTGTCGAGTTTCTGGCCGATGGCGACGAGGATCTGGTCGGCGGCAATGGCGCCGGTCTCGCCGGTGCCGGCAAGGCGGCCGTCCACGAGGGCGGTATATTCGACCTCGATGCCGGCGACCTTGCCATCCTTCTCGATGATCTGCTTCGGCGCCAGCCAGTGGCGGATGAAGACGCCCTTGGAGGCGGCGAGTTCCTGTTCGTAGACGGAAGCGTTCATCTGCTCCTTGCCGCGGCGGTAGCAGATCGTCACTTCCTCCGCGCCGAGCAGTTTGGCCTGCACGGCCGCGTCGATGGCGGTCATGCCGCCGCCGATGACGACGACGCGGCGGCCGACGGGCAGAGTGGCCTTGTCGTCGGCGCTGCGCAGACGCTCGATGAAATCGACGGCATCCTCGACGCCTTCGAGCATTTCGCCGGGAACTCCCAGCGTGTTGACGCCGGCAAGGCCGAAGCCGAGGAAGACGGCGTCGTAGCGGGCGGAGAGATCGGCAAGCGTGAAATCACGGCCGAGCGCCTTGCCGTTGACGACCTCGATGCCGCCAATGGCAAGCACGTAGTCGACTTCGGCCTGGGCGAAATCGCCGGGCGCCTTGTAGGCGGCAATGCCGTATTCGTTGAGGCCGCCGGCCTTGGGGCGCGCGTCGTAGATCACGACGTCATGGCCGTGCAGGGCGAGTCTGTGGGCACAGGCAAGGCCGGCCGGCCCGGCGCCGACGACAGCGATCGTCTTGCCGGTCGCGGCGGCGCGCGTGTAGAACTGACGGCCGGCGGCCATGGCGGTGTCGGTCGCATAACGCTGCAGGCGGCCGATCTCGACCGGACGCTCCTCGGCCGTATTGCGCACGCAGGCCTGCTCGCACAGGGTTTCGGTCGGACAGACGCGGGCGCACATGCCGCCCAGAATGTTCTGGTCGAAAATCGTCTTGGCAGAGCCGATCGGGTTGCCCGTCGAGATCTGGCGGATGAAGAGCGGAATGTCGATTTCGGTCGGACAGGCCGTCATGCAGGGCGCGTCGTGGCAGAAATAGCAGCGGTCGGAGGCGACGAGCGCCTCATGTTTGTCGAGTGGCGGATGGAGATCGGCGAAATTCGCCGCGTAATCGGCCGGCGCAAGGCGCCCTGCCGCAATCCCAGTCTGGTTCGTTCCCATTATCGGCTCCCAATGTTGTCTCAGGATGCCAAAACGGTAACACGGAAAATATTTTTATCAAACGGTAAAATATTGGTTCGCAGATTTTCTCAAGGTATTGAAATATTGTCGTATTTTTCCCTTCTGTCGCTCCCTTTTGCAGGCTGTTTGACAGCATGCGGAAAAAAATGGCAGCAAAGTCGGATGGAGGAAAGCCGATGGCCCGCCGACCCGAAAGCACGACCAAACTGGATGATGCCGCCCGCGCCGGCTGGCTTTACTACGTCGCCGGCCGCACGCAGGACGAGATCGCCAGCCAGATGGGCATTTCGCGCCAGTCGGCGCAGCGCCTGGTGTCGCTCGCCATGTCCGAGCGGCTGATCAAGGTCCGGCTCGACCATCCCATCGCCGCCTGTCTGGAGCTTGCGGCGGCGCTGAAGGCGCGGTTCGACCTCGGCCATGTCGAGGTGGTGCCGAGCGACCGGCAATCGGCCTCCACCACGATCGGCATTGCGGAGGCGGCGGCGGAGGAAATCAGCCGCTGGCTGAAGACGGAGCGACCGATCATCATGGCGCTCGGCACGGGCCGCACGTTGAAGGCCGCCGTGGACCAGCTGGCGCCGATGGAATGCCCGCAACACCGCATCGTGTCGCTCACCGGCAATATCGGCCGGGACGGATCGGCGGCCTATTACAACGTCATCTTTTCCATGGCTGATGCGGTGAAGGCGCGGCATTTTCCCATGCCGCTGCCGGTGCTGGCCTCCTCGCCGGAAGAACGTGACATTCTCCACAAGCAGCAGCTCGTGCAGTCGGCGCTGGAGCTTGGCCGCGCCGCCGATGTCGCCTTCGTCGGCGTCGGCGAGCTCGGGCCGGACGCGCCGCTGGTGCTCGACGGCTTCCTCGAGCGCGAGGAGATGATGCGGCTGATTGCGGAGGGAGCCTGCGGGGAAATCTGCGGCTGGATGTTCGATGGCGAAGGGAGGCTGATCGAGCGGGGGGTCAACGCGCGCGTTGCGTCCGTGCCGCTGCCGTCGCGCGAGAGCGCCTCGGTGATCGGGATCGCCATGGGGCCGCGCAAGCTGCCGGCGCTCGCGGCTGCCCTCAAAGGTCGTGTCGTCAACGGCATCATCACGGATGAGGCGACTGCGCGGGCCGTACTTTCCGCCTGATCCACAGGTCAGTTCGCCACTGATTTTCAGAAATTTTCCTTTTAAAACAAAAGGCGGCCTCTGCTTTTCGGCACTGCAGCGACGAATGCAGTTGACAGTTTGCGGGAATTTGTGGGTAATTGCTCACGAGCGAAGCAAATGCTCATTATTGCTTCTGGGAGGAAGACCATGAATTTGAAAGCGCTGCTGCTGGGCACCTGCTCGGCTGTCGTTCTGTGCTCTTTTGCGCAGGCCGAAACCCTGACCATCGCGACCGTCAACAATGGCGACATGATCCGCATGCAGGGACTCACATCCGAATTCACCGCTAAGAACCCCGACATCCAGATCGAGTGGGTCACGCTGGAAGAAAACGTGCTGCGTGAGCGCGTCACCACCGACATCGCCACCAAGGGCGGTCAGTACGACATCATGACGATCGGCACCTACGAGGTTCCGATCTGGGCCAAGCAGGGCTGGCTGCTGCCGCTCGACAATCTCGGCGCCGATTATGACGTCGACGACCTGCTGCCGGCCATCCGCTCGGGCCTCACCGGCGAAGACGGCAAGCTCTATGCCGCGCCCTTCTACGGCGAAAGCTCCTTCGTCATGTACCGCAAGGACCTGATGGAGAAGGCGGGGCTGACCATGCCCGACGCGCCGACCTGGGAGTTCATTGCCGATGCCGCCCGCAAGATGACCGATCGCAATGCCGGCATCAACGGCATCTGCCTGCGTGGCAAGGCCGGCTGGGGCGAGAACATGGCCTTCCTGACGGCCACCTCCAACTCCTTCGGCGCGCGCTGGTTCGATGAAAACTGGAAGCCGCAGTTCGACCAGCCGGAATGGAAGAACACGCTGGACTTCTACGTCAAGCTGATGAACGACGCCGGCCCGCAGGGCGCTTCCTCGAACGGCTTCAACGAGAACCTTGCGCTCTTCCAGCAGGGCAAGTGCGGCATGTGGATCGACGCCACCGTGGCGGCATCCTTCGTGACGAACCCGAAGGACTCCACCGTCGCCGACAAGGTGGGCTTCGCGCTCGCTCCCGACAACGGCCTCGGCAAGCGCGGCAATTGGCTGTGGGCCTGGAGCCTTGCCATCCCCGCCGGCTCGCAGAAGTCGGAATCGGCCGAGAAGTTCATCTCCTGGGCAACGGGCAAGGCCTACGGCGAACTCGTCGCGTCCAAGGAAGGCTGGGCCAACGTTCCTCCGGGCACGCGCACCTCGCTCTATGAAAACCCGGAATACCAGAAGGCGGCACCCTTCGCGAAGATGACGATCGACTCGATCAACGCGGCCGACCCGAAGAACCCGACCGTCAAGCCGGTTCCCTATGTCGGCGTGCAGTTCGTGGCCATTCCGGAGTTCCAGAGCCTCGGCACGACCGTCGGCCAGCTTTTCTCGGCAGCCCTTGCCGGACAGTCGAGCGTGGATGATGCGCTGGCCCAGGCCCAGCAGGTGACCGAGCGCGAAATGACCCGCGCCGGCTACATCAAGTAAGCAGACTGGCTCCAAAGGACGGCTCGCCCGGCAACCGCCGGACCAGCCAAGCCGGCCTCTTCCGACAGGGGGAGGCCGGTCCTTCCGCAGGGCGTTCAGCCGGGCGGACAGGGTTTGCGCGACGCTAAAGTCGAGCCTCACGATGCGCCTGAGCATCTTGAGATACAGGCGAAATCTACCATCCGTCATCCTAGGGCTCGACCCGAGGATCCATGGCCACACCCGTCAGCGCTTGAAAAAGTGGATCCTCGGGTCAAGCCCGAGGATGACGTCGAGGAGATGTTCGGCCTCACAGGAACGTTATGCGGAAGGCCTCCCCGCACTGATGGCAGCGGGGCGCTTCACGGGGGAGGAGATTTCATCATGTCGACCCGCAACACGCAGGGACTGGCCAGAGCCATGATGGCGCCGTCCGTCGTCCTGCTGCTTATCTGGATGATCGTACCGCTGGCCATGACGCTGTGGTTCTCGTTCCAGAACTACAATCTCCTCAACCCGGCCAATGTCAGCTTCGCCGGGCTCTTCAATTACCAGTATTTCTATACGGACCCCGCCTTCTTCCAGTCGGTCTGGAACACGCTCGTCATTGTCGTCGGCGTTCTCCTGATCACGCTGATCGGAGGCACGGCGATCGCGCTCCTCCTCGATCAGCCGATGTTCGGACAGGGCATCGTGCGCATCATGATCATCTCGCCCTTCTTCGTCATGCCGCCGGTGGCGGCGCTGATCTGGAAGAACATGATCATGCATCCCGAATACGGGGTTCTGGCCGACATCAACCGCTCCCTCGGCTTCCAGCCGGTCGACTGGTTCGCGCAATATCCGCTGCTTTCCATCGTCATCATCGTTGCCTGGCAGTGGCTGCCGTTTGCGACGCTCATCCTGTTGACCGCGTTGCAATCGCTGGATGGCGAGCAGAAGGAAGCGGCCGAGATGGACGGCGCCGGCTTCGTTTCGCGCTTCATCTATCTGACGCTGCCGCATCTGGCCCGCGCCATGACGGTCGTCATCCTCATCCAGACGATCTTCCTGCTCGGCGTCTACGCGGAAATCCTCGTCACCACCAATGGCGGGCCGGGCTATGCCTCGACCAATCTCGCCTTCCTCATCTATCGCACCGCGCTTCTCGGCTACGACGTCGGCGGCGCCTCGGCCGGCGGCATCATCGCCGTCATCCTCGCCAATATCGTCGCCATCTTCCTGATGCGCGCCGTCGGCAAGAACCTCGATCGTTAAGGGAGCACACCATGGCCCGCGCCGTTTCAAGCCGCCGCAAGCTCGCCGCCACCGTTGCCGCCTGGGCTGTCGCGCTGGTGATCTTCTTCCCGATCCTCTACACGGTCATCACCTCCATCAAGACCGAAGGGGAAGCGATCTCCGGCTTCAGCCTGATCCCGTCCTTCACGCTGGAGAACTATTTCACCGTCCAGTCGCAGAAGGACTATTTCAAACCCTTCATGAATTCGGTGGTGCTGGCGGTCGGCTCCACGCTGCTGGCGCTCGTCATTGCCGTGCCGGCTGCCTGGGCCATGGCCTTTTCGCCGACGAAGCGCACCAAGGACATCCTGATGTGGATGCTCTCCACCAAGATGATGCCGGCGGTGGCGGTTCTCGTGCCGTTCTACCTGATGTTCCGCGATTTTGGCCTGCTCGACACCCGCATCGGCCTCACCGTCATGCTGACGATGATCAACCTGCCGATCGTGGTGTGGATGCTCTACACCTACTTTCGCGAAATTCCGGGCGAGATCCTGGAGGCGGCGCGCATGGACGGGGCATCGCTCTGGGGCGAGATCGTCTACGTGCTGACGCCGATGGCGGTGCCGGGCATTGCCTCGACCATGCTGCTCAACATCATCCTCGCCTGGAACGAGGCCTTCTGGACGATCCGCCTGACGACGACCAATGCCGCGCCGCTGACGGCCTTCATCGCCTCCTTCTCCAGTCCTCAAGGGTTGTTCTGGGCGAAGCTTTCGGCCGCCTCGACCATGGCGATCGCGCCGATCCTGATCATGGGCTGGTTCAGCCAGAAGCAACTGGTGCGCGGCCTGACCTTCGGCGCCGTCAAGTAAAACACTGTCACCGCGGGGAGCGGGTTTATGGGCAAGATCATTCTCAAGAACGTCACCAAGTCCTTCGGCGCGACGACCGTCATTCCGGACATCAACCTGACGATCGATGACGGCGAGTTCGTCGTCTTCGTCGGTCCCTCCGGCTGCGGCAAGTCCACGCTGCTGCGTCTCATCGCCGGCCTCGAGGATACGTCGAGCGGCGTCATCGAGATCGACGGGCGCGACGTGACGGCTGAGGCGCCGGCAAAGCGCGGGCTTGCCATGGTCTTCCAGTCCTACGCGCTCTATCCGCATATGAGCGTGCGCAACAACATCGCCTTTCCCCTGAAGATGGCGAAGACCGATCCTGCCATCATCGAAAAGAAGGTGACGGATGCCGCCCGAATCCTGAACCTCACGGCTTATCTCGATCGCCGGCCGGGCCAATTGTCGGGCGGCCAGCGCCAGCGCGTCGCCATCGGCCGGGCCATCGTGCGCGAGCCCTCGGCCTTCCTCTTCGACGAGCCGCTGTCGAACCTTGACGCGGCGCTGCGCGGCACGATGCGGCTCGAAATTTCCGAGCTGCACCAGACGCTCAAGACCACGATGATCTACGTGACGCACGACCAGGTGGAGGCCATGACCATGGCAGACAAGATCGTCGTGCTGAATGCCGGCCGGATCGAGCAGGTTGGCTCACCGCTCGATCTTTACAACAAGCCCGACAATCTCTTCGTCGCCGGCTTCATCGGCTCGCCGCGCATGAATTTCATTCCGGCCGCCAAGGCCGGCATTTCGGACGCTCATACGGTGGGTATCCGTCCCGAACATATCCGCATCAGCGGTGAGGCCGGCACCTTCCGAGGGACCGTTGGCGTGGCCGAACATCTGGGCGCCGACACGTTCCTGCATGTCAATGTCGATGGCATCGGCACGATGACGGTGCGCGCCGGCGGCGAAGTTCCGGTCTCGCATGGCGATACCGTCTACCTGACGCCTGAGGCCGGGCGCCTGCACCGTTTCAATGACAAGGGAGTTGCAATCCGATGAAGAGACTGGACGGCAAGAGCGCCATCATCACGGGTGCTGCGCGCGGCATTGGCCGGGCGTTTGCCGAAGCCTATGTGCGCGAGGGCGCGACGGTTGCGGTCGCCGATATCGACATGGAGCGCGCCAGCGCCACGGCCGCCGAGATCGGCCCGCAGGCCTATGCGGTGAAGATCGACGTTTCCAGTCAGGATTCCATCGACGCGGCCGTCGGCGCCTGCGTGGAGCGGGCCGGTGGCATCGACATCCTCGTCAACAATGCCGCGATCTTCGATCTGGCACCGATCGTCGAGATCACCCGCAAGAGCTACCAGCGCATCTTCGACATCAACGTTGCCGGCACGCTGTTCACGCTGCAGGCCGTGGCAAAGCAGATGATCGCGCAGGGACGCGGCGGCAAGATCATCAACATGGCGAGCCAGGCCGGCCGTCGCGGCGAGGCGCTGGTCGGCGTCTACTGCGCCTCCAAGGCGGCGGTGATTTCCCTGACCCAGTCGGCCGGTCTCGATCTCATCAAGCACGGCATCCGCGTCAATGGCATCGCGCCGGGCGTGGTCGGCAGCGAGATGTGGGACGAGGTGGACGCGCTGTTTGCCAAATACGAGAACCGGCCGCTCGGCGAGAAGAAGCGCCTTGTCGGCGAAGCCGTGCCGCTCGGGCGCATGGGGACGCCGGAAGATCTCGCCGGCATGGCCGTCTTCCTGGCCTCGGCGGAGGCCGACTACATCGTCGCCCAGACCTACAATGTCGATGGCGGCAACTGGATGAGTTGACGTATGAGCTTCGGCTCATGAAATTTGCAGGCAAAGGCAACGATGTCGGTTGTCTTTGCCAAAGCCGCGCGCAAGGAATGGGCGCGGCCTGACGGATGATGACCGGCGCACGGCCGCTTGTGAGGACATGACCATGACGACCAGACTTTCGCTCGGCACGCTCGATGCCATCAGCAAGACGGCGACGGTGCCCGCCTACCGGCGCGATCAGCTGTCGGCCGGCATCCTGCATTTCGGCGTCGGCAATTTCCATCGCGCCCACCAGGCGGTCTATCTGGACGATCTTTTCAATCTCGGCCTCGACCATGACTGGGCGATCGTCGGCGCCGGCGTGCTGGCCTCCGACGCCGCGATGAAGGACAAGCTCGCGGCGCAGGATTACCTGACGACCGTGGTCGAGCAGGACAACAACAAGAGCGGCGCGCGCGTCACCGGCGCCATGATCGATTTTGTCACGCCCGGCGATCCCGCCGCCATCGTTGCGCGCCTCGCCGATCCCGCCATCCGCATCGTCTCGCTGACGATCACCGAAGGCGGCTATTTCATCAATCCGGCGTCGGGCCACTTCGATCCCGAGCACCCGGCTATCGCCACGGACGGTGCCAATCCCGATGCGCCGAAGACCGTTTTCGGCCTGATCGTCGCCGGCCTCAAGGCGCGCAAGGCGGCCGGCCTCGCGCCCTTCACCGTGATGTCCTGCGACAACATTCCCGGCAATGGCGAAGTCACCCACGCGGCCGTTTCCGGTCTGGCGCGGCTGTCGGATGCGGCCTTTGCCGACTGGATCGATGCGAACGTCGCCTTCCCGAACGGCATGGTGGACCGCATCACGCCCGCCACCGGTCCGCGCGAGATCGGCATTGCGGCCTCGGACTATGGCATCGACGATGCCTGGCCGGTGTTCTGCGAAGAATTCAAGCAGTGGGTTCTCGAAGACAAGTTTCCGCTCGGCCGTCCGGCGCTCGAAAAGGTTGGCGTGCAGTTCGTGCCGGATGTTGCGCCCTACGAGCACATGAAGATCCGCATCCTCAACGGTGGCCATGCGGCGATCGCCTATCCGGCCTCGCTGCTGGATATCCATTTCGTGCACGAGGCGATGGAAGATGACGACATCCGCGCCTTCCTCGCAAAGCTCGAGCATGACGAGATCATCGCCGTCGTGCCGCCGGTGCCGGACACCGATCTCAACGACTATTTCAAGCTGATCGAGACGCGCTTCCTGAACCCGAAGATCGGCGATACGATCCCGCGCCTTGCGCAGGACGGTTCCAACCGCCAGCCGAAGTTTATCCTCCCCTCGGCGGCCGACCGGCTGGCGCGCGGCGAGGACGTCGTCGGGCTGTCGCTGGTGTCGGCGCTGTGGTGCCGGTATTTCGCCGGGACCTCCGACAGCGGCAAGACCATTGTCTTCAACGATGCCAGCGCCGAGCGGCTGCAGGCGGCGGCGCTCGCTGCCAAGACCGATCCGGACGCCTTCCTTGCGCTTTCCGACATCTTCGGCGATGTTGGGCGCTCCGACCTTTTCCGTCGGCGCTTTGCCCATGCGCTGAAAACGCTCTGGGAGAAGGGCACGCGCCAGACGCTCAGGCTCTATATCGAGGGCAAGCTGGCCGAGTAAGGCGGCGGGTTGCACCCGAATGACGACGGAGACGTGATCGACATGGACTGGACGCCGCCACAGCTGGTGATTTTCGACTGTGACGGTGTACTCGTGGACAGCGAGCCGATCTCCATGGGCGTGATGCTCAGCGTGCTGGCCGAGGCCGGTGTCGCGATGACGACCGAGGAGGCAACGCACCGCTTCCTCGGACGCAGCATGAAGACGATCATCGAGATTCTTCATCAGGATTTCGGTCTCAAGGCCGACGAGGCGATGCTGGAAGCCATGCGGGCGCGGCTCTACGACCGCTTCCGCGCCGAGCTGCAGCCGGTGGAGGGCATCGCCGAGGCGATTGACGGGCTGCCCGTGCCGCATTGCGTGGCCTCCTCCAGCCAGCCGGAGCGCATTCGCCTCTCGCTCGGTGTCACCGGGCTTCTCGACCGCTTCGAGCCCAACATCTTCAGTGCGACCATGGTCGCCAACGGCAAGCCCGCACCGGATCTTTTCCTGCATGCAAGCAACCGCATGGGCGTTGCGCCGGCGGACTGCGTGGTCATCGAGGACAGTCCGGCCGGCATCGCCGCGGCGCAGGCGGCGGGCATGCGGGTTTTTGCCTTTGCCGGCGCCGGCCACTCGCGCAATGACCGGCATCGCTCGGCGCTGGCCGAGCTTCAGCCCGACCTCCTGTTTGACGACATGCGCGCGCTGGTCCACCTTGTGCGCGAGAAACAGGTCGACGGAACATCCCTTTGAAGCGTGACCCCGTAAATGCCGAGCGTGACCATGTCATAGCCGTGGATATCGGGACGGGCAGTGCGCGTGCCGGCGTCTTTGACGGCGCAGGCGCGCTTCTGGCGCGCGCAGACCATCCGATCGCGATGCATCGCCCGGCCGAGGGGCGGGCCGAGCAGGATTCGGAGGATATCTGGCGTGCGGCCTGCACGGCGGTTCGCGCCGCCCGGATGGCAGCGCGTGTCGGTGCGGATCGGATCGGCGCCATCGGCTTTGATGCGACCTGCTCGCTGGTCGTGCGCGATTGCGAAGGGCAGCCGCTCTGCATCAGCGAGGCGCAAGGGGAAGAGGAAGCGGCTGGGCCGCGCTGGGACACGATCGTCTGGCTCGACCATCGCGCGGCGGAGGAGGCAGAGGCCTGCACGGCGACCGGCCATCCGGTGATGGTTGCGTCGGGAACCGTGATGTCGCCGGAAATGCAGATGCCGAAGCTGATGTGGCTGAAGCGGCACCTGCCGGCGCGCTGGGCCCGGGCGGGCCTCATCTTTGACCTTGCGGATTTCATGACCTGGCGGGCGACCGGCTCGGCGGCGCGTTCGCGCTGCACGCTGGCGGCCAAATGGCATTACGGGCCGGCGGCGGGATCGGGTTGGGATCGCGATTTTCTCGCGGCCATCGGGCTCGAAGACCTTGAAGAGCGGTGCGGTCTTTCCGCCGGGGTTCTGCCGGTCGGGGCGAGTATCGGGTCCTTGACGCCGGAGGCAGCCGCCGATCTCGGTCTTGATCCCGAGACGCGGGTCGCGGCCGGGCTCATCGATGCCTATGCCGGGGCGCTTGGCGTTCTGGGCGGGCAGGCCGGCGATGTCGGGGCTCTTGGCCGGCAGATGGCGCTGATCGGCGGAACATCGGCCTGCCTCGTTGCCTTTTCCGCCACCGCGCGGCCGGCGCGGGGTCTGTGGGGACCCTATCATGAAGCCGTCTTTCCCGGTCTCTTCCTGATCGAAGGCGGTCAGTCGGCGGCGGGCGGGCTTTTGGACCACATTGTCCGCAGTCATGGCGGCGGGATGCTGCCGGATGCCGCGGGCCACAGGCGTATCATCGACCGCATCCGGGCGTTGCGGGATGCGGAAGGTGCGGCCTTCGCCGTCCGCCTTCACGTGCTGCCCGACTTTCACGGCAATCGCTCCCCGCACGCGACGCCCGATGCGCTGGGCGTCATCTCCGGCCTGCCGCTCGACAGTTCCTTCGATGCGCTGTGCCGGCTCTACTGGCGCACGCTGGTGTCGCTCGCGCTGGGTATCCGCCAAATTCTGGACCTCATGGCAAAGGCAGGGTACCCCGCCGAGACGCTGCATGTGACGGGCGGCCAGGTGCGCAATTCGCTGCTGGTCGAGCTCTATGCCGACGTGACCGGGTGCCGGGTCGTGGTGCCGCGCACGCCGGATGCGGTGCTGCTCGGCACGGCGATGGGCGCGAGCGTCGCCGCAGGGCTCCATCCCGACCTTCAGGCGGCAGGGGTCGCGATGCAGCCGGAGGGAGAGACGATACTGCCATCGCCGGAGCGTGCGGCGCACTACGAACGCGATTATGCGGCTTTTCTGCTGCTGCAACGCCAGCGCGCCGAACTGGAAGCTCTCATCTCAGCATGAGCGCGGATCGCCATTCCTAATAAAATGGAAAGTCGCTTCAAAAAAACTCCGATGCGGCTGGAACCTTCTTCATGGTCGGGCCGTTTCAGGGGTGTTCCTGATGTGTGCATGCCCCCAACTGCACATCCGATACTCAGGAACATCCAACTCACGCCCCCCGGTGAGTTGCGAAAAATCAGCCAGTGCCCCCCCCTCGGCACTGGCTGTTCTTTTTTCAGCCTTGCGCCAACCGGGCTTCCACCGAGCCGATGTCGATCGACGCCGGCCCCCAAAGCGGTTGGCTCAGCCTGGCAATTCCTCGTATTCATTGCCGGGGATGGTGAGCCGGTACTCGACGAGATCGCTATCGGCGCCATAGGTGGCCGTGCCGCCGACTGCGGTCGGCACCACGCGCTCCAGGACGGTGCGGGCGAAACCGCGCGCTTCGGCGACATCTGCGCCTTCTGCCTTGCCCCGCTCCTCGTGCCAGACGATGTCCATCGCCGGAAGATCGCGCAGCGTCGATGGTCGGGTGGAAAGTCGCACAGGCGGAGTGCCGGCGGCGAGCGCTCCTTCACTGGCGGAATTGACGATGAGTTCGTGCAGGGCGAGGCCGACATGGAGCGCGGCATTCGGACTCAGTCGGATGTCGCGGCCGTCGCGCCGCAGGACAGTGGACGCATCGCCGGCATAGGCGGTCATCTGTTGATCCACGAGTTCGAAGAGATCGGCCCCCCGCCAGCTCGAATCGGTCACGAGGTCCTGCGAGCGGGACAAGGAGTGCAGCCGGCCGCGAAACTGGGTGAGAAAGATTTCCAGTGACTGGGCCTGCCGTGCGGTCTGTGTCGCGATTCCCTGGATGATCGCCATCAGGTTTTTCGAGCGGTGGCTGAGTTCGCGCAGCAGCGTTTTCAGAACCTTCTCGCGGTGCCGCGTGTCGGAAATGTCGGTGAAGACGAGCAGCACGCCCTTGTGGTCCCCCGCTTCCAGCCATTCCAGATCAACGCGGTAACTTCGCGTGCCGTCACTGGCGGCCATGTCGAGTTCAAGGGATCGGGGATCTGTTCCCGGCAGCGTGGCGCCGAGGGCCGAGCGGAAGCTTTCTCCGGCTTCGGCCTGAAACAGCAGGCGGGCATCGCCGAATTCTTCCGTCAACGATGCGAGCGGGCCTGACAGATTATGGGCGGTAATCAGCCCGCCATCGTCGCGCTGGAAGCGAAACGCGGTACCGCTGCGGGCAAGAACGGTGCGCAGGACTCGCTCGACCGGGTGTTCATTGTCTGCAGTCTCTGTTCCGTCCGCCGCCTGTGTCACGGTCTGCCTCATTGTTGTCGTCCGCATGCCAGCAGAAGACACTGCGCGGACGGGGCGCGACGCCGGACGGGTTCAGGGCGGCGCGCCGTGTCTATCAATGCTAAACTAGGGGAAATACGAGCCGCAGCAAGTGCGGCTCGCGACCATCAGGCCGCAGCCTTGGTGGATTCGTTGAAGAACAGCGCCTGGCTGATCAGCGCCTTGACCATGTCCGGGTTGAAGGGCTTGGTCACCAGGAAGGTCGGCTCGGGGCGTTCGCCCGTCAGCAGCCGCTCCGGGAAGGCGGTGATGAAGATCACCGGAATGGCGGCGGTCTTGAGGATGTCGTTCACGGCGTCGATGCCGGAAGAGCCATCGGCGAGCTGGATGTCGGCGAGCACCATGCTCGGACGGGTGTTCTTGTAGAGCGTCACCGCCTCCTCATGGGTGCGGGCAATGCCGACGACGCGGTGGCCGAGGCTTTCCACCATTTGCTCGATATCGATGGCGATGAGCGGCTCATCTTCGATGATCATGATATCGGTCGCGACCTGACGCGAAATTTCGTGCGAGGCACGATCTAGGACCGTCGAGATCTGGCGGGCGTCGATGTCGAGGATCTCAGCCGCTTCTGCCGGCTGAAAACCTTCGACGGCAACCAGCAGGAAGGCCTGGCGTGCCAGCGGGGAAACGCTGGCGAGATTGAGCGAGGCGCGCTGCTCCCAGGCAAAGGGAGAAACGGGCTCGGGAATATCCAGCGACGTCTGGCCGTAGAGCTTGGTGAACAGGCGGAACAGCGCGACGCGATCGTTGTCGTTTTCCGGGAAGATGGAAATATCGGCAATGAGCGCCTCAAGCACGGCGGCCACATAGGCGTCGCCAGATGTCTGGGAACCGGTCAGGGCACGCGAGTAACGACGCAGATACGGCAGGTAAGGCGCGATCCGGGTAGACAATGACATTCAAGAAACTCCCTCATGCGGGGCGTATGCTTCCCCAATGGTGCCACAACGCGAATGTTAAAAAAAGGTTCCTGCTACTGGAACAAAAAAACCTCTGATGCATTTCTGGTCAGGAAATTGTGCACAGGATGGCATCCGACTATGAAACATCAGCACGGGGAGGGGCGTCCGCCGGTCCGGACGGTCGCGACCGACGACCCCAACGCGCAGATCGCGACGCGCCTGCGATCGCTTTATCTTTCTGTCCAGGAGGAGGCGATTCCCGATCGCTTTCTGGACTTGCTCGAGCAACTCGACGCCGTCGAGCAGGTATCGAAGAAGAGCGCCAGCGAGTGAGCGTGAGCATGGAACCCGAAAAGACGAGCTTCAAGCGTGAAATGCTCGCAGCGCTGCCGAGCCTGCGTGCGTTCGCGATGTCCCTGATCGGACGTCACGACAAGGCTGACGACCTCGTGCAAGACACCATCATGAAGGCCTGGGCCAAGCAGGATCACTTCGAGATGGGCACGAATATGAAGGCCTGGCTTTTCACCATCCTGCGCAACGAGCTTTACAGCCAGCTGCGCAAGCGTGGCCGCGAAGTGCAGGATAGCGACGGCTATTTTACCGAGTCGCTTGCGCAGCACCCCTCGCAATACGGATCTCTCGACATGCAGGATTTCCGCAAGGCGCTGGACATGCTGCCGCCCGACCAGCGGGAAGCCATCATTCTTGTGGGTGCCTCCGGTTTTTCGTATGAGGAGGCAGCCGAAATCTGCGGCTGCGCGCTGGGTACGATCAAGAGCCGTGTCAATCGCGCGCGCCAGAGGCTTCAGGATCTCCTGAAGGTGAACGGCGAGCATGAATACGGGCCGGATGCAACGTCCGCGCCCTTGACATCCCGCGCCTTCGTATCGTGAGGCAGCAACAGGGGAGCAGGACGTGTGTTCCGCGCCTCGGCAGCGGGACTAAGGACCGGTGGGCATGCCCGCCGGTCTTTCTATGGGTACGCAAAGGAGTGACGCCGAGATGGGCACGTTAGGGACGGCGCAGGATCTGATGGTTGCCCCAGGCCGCCTCGACGTGCTCCGTGCAACCGTGCCCAACCCCGAGCGGCCCGACGCCGACTTTTCCGACCTTGCAAAACTGGCCGCAAGCGCCTTTGCGGCGCCGGTCGGCCTTGTCACCCTCGTCGGACAGCGCATCCAGTGGTTTACCGCGGCCGAAGGGACAAAGCAGAGCGAGGCGCCGGCCGATATCTCCTTTTGCATCCACACGCTCACCATGGGGGAGGGCAACGTCTTTTCTGTTCTCGATGCCGGCGATGATCCCCGTTTCGCTACCCATCCCCAGGTGGCTGGCGAACCTCATCTGCGCTTTTACGCTGGCGCCGCCATCACGGTCGACGGCCAGCCGATCGGAACGGTCTGCGTTTTCGATGTCGCTGCGCGCCCCGGGGTGACGGACCAGCAGGCGGGGCAATTGCTGAGGCTGGCGCGTCTGGCGGGCAAGCTTTTCCAGATGAAGGCGGTGGCGCGGCGCCATCAGGCGGCGGAAGCTGCGGTGGCGCGCGACGAGCAGCGCCATGCGGCAGCGCTTGAAGCGGCCCAGGTCGGAAGCTGGCTGTGGGACATCCGAAAAGGCACGGTGCAGGGCAACAGGCCGCTCGCCTGCATGTTCGGCCTGCCGCAGTCCGGCGAGATTTCGGCCGAGACCATGTTCTCCGCCATTGATCCGGCCGACCGGCCCGCCATGCTACGCCAGTTGAAGGCAGCGGCACGCGGCACCGAAGACTATGACGGCACCTTCCGGATCCCCGCCAAGAACCGTTTCGTGATGGGACGGGGCAGGGTTCACGAGCGGGATGCGAACGGCAAGCCCACGCATCTGCTGGGCGTGACGATCGACGTGACCGAGCAGCAGACATCGGCCCGGCGGACGCGGCTTTTGCTGCGCGAGCTCAATCACCGCGTCAAGAACACGCTTGCCATGCTGCAATCCCTGGCGCGACAGACGTTGCGGCGCACCAGCGACCCCGAACAGTTCATGACGGCCTTTGCCGGACGCCTGCAGGCGATCTCCGAATCCCATGGACTTCTTTCCGACCACGAATGGGGCTCGATCCGGCTCGCGGCCTTGCTGAGCAAGCAACTCATGCCGCATGTGCGCGACTATGCGGCACAGATCGAAATCCACAAGGATGAGATCGAGCTCGGACCGGATCAGGCGCTCGGTCTCGGTCTCGTGCTGCATGAACTGGCCACCAATGCGACCAAATACGGCTCCCTTTCCGTGCCGACCGGGAAGGTCGTGATTACCGCGCGCCGCATCCAGGAGGAGGGGGCCGAGGTGCTGAACCTGACCTGGACCGAAATCGGCGGGCCATTGGTTACCGAGCCGGAGAAGCGTGGCTTCGGGTCCATCCTGATCGAGCGCAGCCTCGACAAGGTTCTCGGCAGCGCCGTTTCCGTGTCCTATCTGCCGTCGGGGCTCACGGCCCTGATCCGGTTGCCGCTGTGAGAGCATCCGGCTGAACGAGGGCAGATCGCGGCCGTTGCTGACCGGGCTTCATCCAGGATCGCACGAAAAACCCCGCGGCCGGTTCAATGGCTCGCGGGGCTTCATGTCGTTTTAAGGCTCTGGTCACCTATGCGTCGGCGTCATCATCGTCGCCGCGCATCATTGCCAATGCGGCCGTGAGTGCGATGGCCGCGCCGGCTGCCAGCACCGGCTTCTTGCGCGCCAGAGCAAGGGTCGTGGCAACGATCAGGTTCGTGCGCGCCATTGACCGCTGCCGCTTGATTTCGCGCAGCCGGCGGTCGCGCGCGTTGAGAATGACTGCGATCACGACCACCACAAGGATCAGCGCGATCGCAATAGCTGCCACCGTGGCGACGGCAAGGTGGGCCGGCATGCGGGTGGCCAGGTAGAGCGCGAGTGCGACGATGAGCGTGATATAGGCTGTGACGCCGAGGAGGGCGGCGATGCCGTAGACCAGCGCGTTTCGCTTCAGCCTGTGGGTGGTCGCTGTGGCATCGAAGGACGCCGCAGCGGAAAGAAGTGCCCCGAGCGAACCCATGATGGGGCGGCTTAGCGGCGGCTGCTGAGCAGCGAGGCGATCACGAGGCCGAATGCGGCCGCGGCACCGACGGCGATCAGCGGGTTCTCGCGCACGGTCTTGGTGACTTCGCGGCCGGTGCGGGCGGAGGCGCGGCGGAGTTCGCGCAGCACGGCTTCGCTCGTTTCGAGAAGATCCTCGACGCCTTCCTGGGCGCGTTCGCGCGCGACGTGGGCCTTGGCCCGGATCGACTTGCCGGCATCCTGGCCGCGGTCGGACAGTTCGTCCGTCAGGGACGAAAGCTCCGCACGCAGGGCTTCGATACGCTCTTCGATGGAGGCCTGCAGGTGGGCGCCGTTGTGCTTCTTGCTGTTGCTGGAAAAAAGACCGGTTGCCATTGGTTCAACTCCTTCATCAGGACAAATTTCGAGGCCGCAGGCGCGGCCGGGTTCGCCCTCAAAACGCGTTGACCGGGCTTTTGTTCCCGTTTTTCTAATGGATCGCGGTCTGCGGCAGGATAAAGGGCGTGCCGATTGGCGGGGCAACGCCGACGCGCATGGTGCAACCGAAAACGGACTGGAGCGTATCGTCGGTGAAGACCGCTTGAGGCGCGCCACCCGCAGCCACCGTGCCGGCGCGCATCATCACGACGTGGTCGGCATACATGGCCGTCAGGTTCAGATCGTGGAGGATCGCGATGACGCCGCCGCCGGCATCGGCAAAACGGCGGGCAAGCGCCATGATCGACAACTGGTGGCGGATATCGAGGCTGGAGACCGGCTCGTCGAGGAAGAGGAAGGCCGGCTCGCCATCGCGCACCGGCGCCGAGACCTGGCAGAGAACGCGGGCAAGCTGCACGCGCTGCTGTTCGCCGCCCGACAGGTCCTGGTAGAAGCGACCGGCAAAGCCTTCGAGATCGACGGCCGCGAGCGCGCGTTCGATGGCCTGCTCCTCGGCCGAGGCAGATGTGGCGCCGGTGCCGGCGGTGACGCCCATGCCGACGATTTCACGGACGGTGAAGGGAAAGGCGATGGTGGTGTGCTGGGCGAGCACGCCCCGGCGCAGCGCAAGCTCCCAGGGTTTGTAGGCTTCCAGCGGGCGTCCGAAGAGCGTGACGCTGCCGGCCTTGCGGATCTCGCCGGAGATCACCTTCAGTGTCGTCGTCTTGCCGCAGCCATTCGGGCCGATAATGGCGGTAAGTTCGCCCGTGCGGGCGGTGAAGCTCACGCCATCCAGCACGCGTTTGCTGCCGAGGCTCAAGGTGAGATTGCGGGCGTGGAGGGTCATGGGGTTTCCAATGTCGTCTCGTGTCAGAGGCCAAGCTGGGCGCGGCCGCGCAGTAGCAGCCAGAGGAAGAAGGGCCCGCCGGCCAGCGCCGTGATGATGCCGATCGGCAGTTCGGCGGGCGCAACGATGGTGCGGGCGATCATGTCGGCAAAGAGCAGCAGCGCGCCGCCGAGCAGCGCGGAGGCCGGCAGCAGGGTGCGATGATCCGGGCCGATGACGAGGCGCAGGAGATGCGGCACGACGATGCCGACGAAGCCGATGCCGCCGCTGACGGCAACGGAAGCACCGGTGGCCGCGGCGACGGCGACGATGGCGATGCGCTTCAACCGTTCCACCGGCACGCCCATGTGAAAGGCGGCGGCCTCGCCAAGCGTGATGGCATTGAGGCCACGGGCGAGGAACGGGATGACGAGGAAGGAGACGAGGATGATCGGGGCGATGGCGACGACCTTCGACCAGGTCGCACCCGCAAGCGAGCCGAGACCCCAGAAGGTGAGGTCCCGCAATTGCTTGTCATCGGCCATATAGACCAGCACGCCGGTGACCGCGCCGGTGAGGGCAGCGAGCGCGATACCGGCGAGCAGCAGGGTCGCGACCGATGTCTGTCCGCCGCGCGTGGCGATGCGGTAGAGAAGGAAGGTGGTTGCAAGGCCGCCGAAGAAGGCGGCGAGCGGCAGGGTGTAGATGCCGGCTAAGGCAAACAGCGGGGCAAGCACCGTGCCGCCGAGCACGATGACGCCGACGGCGCCGAGGCTGGCACCGGCGGAAACGCCGACGAGGCCGGGATCGGCCAGCGGATTGCGGAAGAGGCCCTGCAGCACGACGCCGGAGACGGCGAGCGAGGCGCCGATCATCAGGCCGAGCACGGCGCGCGGCAGGCGGATGTCGAGGATGATGATGCGGTCACGCGCCGAAAGCGCGGCATCCGCATCGCCGAACCCCAGCAGCGTGGCGATGAGACTCGTCACCGAGGCATCGGAAGCGCCGACCGTGACCGAGAGGGCGAACATGGCGCCGGTCGCGATGACGAGACCGATGATGACGAGCATGGCGAGGCCGGAGCGATCTCCAAGCCGCCAGGCGGCTGCAAGGCCCTGCCGTCCGTTCGCCTGCAACACCGACCCGCGCCCCAGCGGCACCTCACTGTGCGACATGGTTCTGCCCTTCATAGATCGCGGCGTTGAGATCACGCACGGCGCTGGCGGTGCGGGGGCCGAAGCCGAGCAGGTGCAGGCCGTCCATGCGGATGATCGCCGCTTTGTCGCCGGCCGGCGTGAGCTTGATGGCGGGATGGGCGAGAAGCTCTGCATTGGAAGCGCCATGGTCGCCGCCGCGGTCCATCATCAGGATGACGTCCGGTTTTGCGGTAATGATCGCCTCGTCGGAGAGCGGCTTGTAACCGGGAAAGTCGGGTGTGGCATTGACGGCGCCGGCAAGGGTGATGATGGCATCGGCCGCGGTGCCGGTGCCGGAAGCCATGACGCGGCCACCCTGCGTGCTGAGGATGAAGAGCACACGCCGGCGCTCCGCCTCCGGCCGTTTGGCCGCATCCTCCACTGCTGCCGTCACATCGGCCTCGATCCTTGTCGCGAGCGGTTCAGCCTTCGCATCCACGCCGAGAAAATGGCCGACGGCGCGCACCTTGGCGGCGATGCCCTCGATGTCGAAGGTTTCCGGCACGGTGAGGAAGGCGATGCCGGATTTCTCCAGGAGGGCGACGGCCTCCGGCGGGCCACTGCCTTCGACGGCGAGGATGGCCGTTGGATTGGTGGCAAGCACGCCTTCGGCCGAGAGTTGGCGCATGTAGCCGACATCGGGAACCGAGCCCGCCGCGGCCGGGTAGATGCTGGTGGAATCACGTCCGACAAGCCGCTTTTCTTCGCCCAACGCGTAGACGATCTCGGTGACGGCGCCGCCGATGGACACGATTCGGCTGGCATCGGGGGCGGGCTTGGCGTCGTCCGCAAGGGCGGGAAGGCCGGTCAGCAAGGCGAGGCCAAACGCGGCGGTCAGACGAGCCGGGCGGGACAAAAGGCGGAAAGCCGGGCGGATCATGGCGAACTCTTTCTCCCGAGGGGCGGGCACGGCAAAGCGCGGCGGCACGATGTCCGCGGAGTCTTTGCCGGGTGATGTTTATCTGCGGGGCGACGGCTTTCGCGATGCGCCCCGCAAGTTGCTCAGCCGTGCGATCAGGCCGCGACGGTGCGCGCGAGGCGCGGCAGGCCTTCGGCAAGGTCGCGCCAGTCGTCGCGCTCCATCTTGCCTTCCTTGCGCTTGCCGAAGAACTGGATGATCAGTTCGCCGCGCGCGTCCAGCACCTCGACGGAGGTGACATGGCCGTCGCTGGTCGGCTTGCGCACCAGCCAGGCTTCGGCAATGTGGTCGGTGCGCAGATGCAGGTGGAAGGTCGGGTCCATGACGTTCAGCCACGGTCCCATGGTCTGCACATTGGCCACGGGGCCGGAATGGATCTGGATGACGCCGCGATTGCCGACAAAGCACATCAGCGGCAGATCGGTGCCGGCCGCGCCGCGGAACATGGCCTCGACGGCGGAAGGCTCCAGCGCCTCGGCATAGTCGGCGCCGGCATTGTGCAGGGCGTCGCGGCGCGAAACGTTGAGGCTGCGCAGCATGCCGTGGAACTGGTGCGTATCGGTCATGCGGCTCCAGCGGGCCCGCAGTTCCAGCGCATCCACATCGCCCGTCGGCTTGTCGGCGGGGATTGCCTCTTCGGTGAAGGTCTGGGCCTGATCCTCAAGGCGCAAATCATCGAGGATTGCCTGATAGGCCTCAAGGTTGGACGCGGGGCGCAGGTGCACCTTGTGCACGGCGATACCGGCGCGGTCGAAGAACTGGAAGCTGCGGCGGACCGTGTCGCCATCCGTCTTCGTCACGGCAAAGCCGTGGGCCCAGGCGGAGGGGAAGACGCGCAGATCGATCTCGGTGCCGAGCACGAGCGTTGCCTGCTTGCCGGCCTGCACCTTCTCGAAGGGGCCGATCTTTTCATGCACGGCGCTTTCGTTGCGGGTCAGCGCCATGACCTCGCCCAGTTCGCCGACGCGGGCGAGAAAGCGGTTGGCGTCGCCGTCGATGCGCACGACGGACAGGCCACATTCGGCGGCAACCAGCGCGGCTTCGCTGATGCCGAGGCGCTCGGCGGCGTCACGCTCGCGCATCTTGGGATTTTCGGTGCGGAAGGCGCGGATTTCGGCGGGGGTCGGGCGACGGTCAATCATCTGTGCATGCCTATTTGTTGAGAATGAGCTTGTTCTGGCGGGTGATCTTCATGCGGTAGAGCGCACCGTCATGGCTGATCAGGATTTCACTGCGGCCGGCAAAGAGCTCGCGGCTTTCGACCACCTTCGGTGCGGTTTTGCGGTCGGTCGCGACGGCGGTTTCCGGCAATTTTCTGTCCTCGGCGATCACGGCGCAATGGCCCCTTCGGTGCGGCTGGCGCGCCGCGCATGGCTGGATTATTTGTTGACTTCATAACTCATCTTTTTGTAAGCCTGCAATACCGGATTTTTAGATTCAAGTTTTTGGCTGTGGGGGTTGGGCGATATGGCAAGGCGGTCATTGGGGCGGGGTCTGCTTGTTGTTTCGGGGCTGCTCGGCCCTGCGGGCGTGCTGCCGGCCGTGGCGCAGGATGCGCCGCCGGTGGCTTCCAGTGCGGGTCAGCTCTCGGTCGAGCTCAATGATCTCGCGACCTCGCAGAAGGGCTGCAAGCTGACCTTCGTTACCGAGAACACGCTGCCGCAGTCGATCGACAAAGTTTCCTTCGAGGTCGTGCTCTTCGATCGCAAGGGGCTTGTTGAGCGTATGGCCGTGCTGGATTTCCGCGACCTTCCGGAAGGCAAGACCAAGGTGCGGCAGTTCGATCTCAGCGGTACGCGCTGTGAGGATGTCGGCGGTCTTCTCCTCAATGACAGCCCGGCCTGCACCGGTGCCGGGCTTTCCGCCGATGCCTGCATGAAGGGGCTGAAGGCGGGATCGAAGGTGGATGGCGTTTCCCTGAAGGGGTGAAGGCCCTCACTGAGCAGCCAGAACAGATCAATGCGGGCATGAGGTCCCGACAGGACAGGCAGAATGAAGACGACAGTGAAATGGGGCCTGGCAATTGCCTTTTCGCTCGCAGCCCATGCGGGAGCGGCGGCCTATCTCTCCGCCGTGGAGCCGGAGGAAGCGCAGGTCGCCGGCGGCGAGCCGATGGAGGTTGCGCTGCTCGGCAATGCCTTCGAGGATGCGATCCAGGCGGGCGAGATATCCGAGACGGTGACACCGGAAGAGGTGGCGCCCGATGAGGTTGCGGCCCTTTCGCCGGATTTGCAGAGCGAGCCGATCGTTGCGCCTGCGGAGCCGACGCCGGTTGTGCCCGAGGTGACGCCTGAGGTCAGCGACGTCGTGCCGGAGGAGATCACGCCGCCCGTTGCGGCGGATGTGGTGCTGCCCGCCGATGCCGAGCCGCCGGTGACGGCCGACGATCCGTTGGTCACGGCGTCCCTTCAGCCTGCCGAAGAGCTGATGCCGGAGATCGAGGACGTGGTGACGCCGATGCCGCGGCCGGAACCCGAAAAGGTTGTCGAGAAGCCGACGCCCAAGGCGCCGGAAAAGAAGCGCATCGAAAAGAAGGAACCACCGCGCAAGGTGGTGGAGCGACGGCAGGCGGGCGATGACGGCAAGGCGGCCGAGACAAAGAAGCGCGGCGTGGCGGACGGACAGAATCAGGCGAAAGCTGCCGATGTCGGCGGCGGGCAGCGTGGCCAGCGCCAGCAGGCGGCCGGCAATGCGGCCGTTTCGAACTATCCCGGCAAGGTGCGCGCACGTCTGACGCGGGCGCTGCGCTATCCGCCCGGCGCCGCCCGTGGCGGCATCAAGGGCGATGCGCAGGTGCGCTTCACCGTCAGGGCCGACGGGCAGGTGGCGAGCATCAGTCTTGCGCGCAGCACCGGGTCGCCCATTCTCGATGAGGCTGCCCTGGCTGCTGTGCGGCGGGCTGCACCGTTTCCGAAAATCCCCGAGGGGGCCGGCCGAGACAGCTGGGCCTTCACCATTCCCCTCGGTTTCCACCGCTAATCCTCTGCCTTCCAAGGATCGGGGCGTCGCTTGCCGCGTATGCGGGGCGGCGCCTTTTGTTTTTACAGCCTTTTTCCCACGGCTTAAAAATATGAGTATCTTCGTCAAGATTATACTTTACCGGAATACTCATGTTTTGTAGGGTCCGCTCATTCCCGCCGCGACGGCGGATTCGAAGAGCGTCGGCCGTGCGATGCGGCCAGGGGAAAAGGGAGCGTCGTGCGATGGCCGACAAGCGCCGGAAAAAGGACCAGAAGCAGGGCAAGGCAGGGGCTTCCCGTGTCGAGGAAACGGCGCGTGCCGGCGATCCACTTGCCGGGCGCAGCTTTCTCTATGTCGGCGGGCGGGATTGCCAGGTCGCGCATCTGCGCGAGATCGCCAGTTCCTTCGGCGCCGAACTGATCCACCATGATGGCGGGCTGCGCGAGGCCGTCTCGCGCATCGACCGCGTGCTGCCATCGGTCGATTGCGTGTTCTGCCCTATCGACTGCATCAGCCATGATGCGTGTCTGCGCGTGAAGACGGGCTGCAAAAAGTGGGGCAAGGCTTTCGTGCCGCTGCGCAACGGCAGCAAGTCCAGCCTCGAGCGGGCCTTGCAGGACCTGAAGACCGCCCGCGATGCCTGACGGTTTTCACGCCGTTTGCAAGGAGTGACCCATGACTGACGAGCGAGTGGATCCCTACCACCTGATCGGCCTTCACAAGCTGGCTGAGACACAGGGCGACACAATGGTGCCGGAACTGCATGCGGCGCTCTCGCGCCTGCCGTATCCGGATGTCGAAGAGGTGCCTGACTTGGCCGATCTCCCGCGGCCTGCGGCGCAGATTTTGCCCTTCGTGCGACGACAGGGACAGCGTCTTGGCCGGGCACTTGCCGCTGGTGGCGAGGTCATCCTGTTCCGGCCCCCGGCATCGCGCCGTCCCTGACGGCGCGCGGGCGCGCCTTGCCTCATGCACTTGCCCACGGCTCCTATCCGGCCCATCTTCAAGCTGCATTTCAGTATGGGAGACGACCGATGTTCATTGCCATGAACCGCTTCAAGATCGTTGCCGGTCACGAGGAGGCTTTCGAGGCCGTATGGAAGAACCGCGATTCGACGCTTGCGGACAATCCCGGCTTCATCGAATTCCGCCTGTTGCGGGGTGAGACAAAGGCCGATGAAGGATACACGCCTTTCATCTCCAACTCGCTGTGGGAAAGCCGAGAGGCCTTTGCCGCCTGGACGACCTCCGAGAACTTCCGGGCCGCCCACCGCAATGCCGGCGACAACCGCGCCATGTATGTCGGACCGCCGCAGTTCGAGGGTTACACGGTGGTGGAGGGCGCATGAGCGCTTCCGAAACCGAGGCCGGCGTGGAAGCGCTGCCGGTTCTGCCATCCCTCGACATGGGCGAGACCGAGGCCTTTTATGGCGCCAAGCTCGGTTTCACCACGACGTATCGAGACGACACCTATCTCATCCTGCGCCGCGGCATCGCCGAACTTCACTTCTGGCGAGCGGGCGACCGCACGCTTTGCGAAAACACCTCCGTCTATCTGAGGGGCGACGGCATCGTCGAACTCTACGCCGAATATCAGGCGCGCGGCGACATCCAGCGCCTGTCGCCGCTGATGGATCGCGACTGGGGCATGCAGGAATTCTATATCCACGATCCGCACGGCAATCTGCTGCGGTTCGGCCGCCGCTTGCCGCTGCCGGAACGCTGACGGCTCGCTTCTAGCGCCGCTGCGGCAGCAGGGCGCCGATGGCGAGGAGTACCCAGCCGAGGATCGCCGTGGTGCCGCCGGTCGGCGCCGCCATCGGGAAGACCGGTGCGCCGGCAAAATGGCGCGAGACCATATCCAGCGAGAAGAGGCCGGCACCAGCAAAGAGCAGGATCGCCGAAAGCCCCGCAAGGCGCAGCCCCCGTCCGCCGAGGCCGAGTGCGAGAAGGGCCGGGGCATGGGCGAGGCAGATGGCGGAGGCGGCGCCAAGCTCGCGGGCATCGCCGCCATGGGCGGCCGCCGCGGCAAGGGCCACACCGGCGGCGCCTATCAGGCCGGCGACGGCGATGAAGGCGCGCTGGGCGAGGGCAAGCGGGGCATCTAAGGTCATCATCTGGTCCTTGGTATCGGGCAAAATTCTTTGGGAATGGCCGGTCGGCGTGGCGTGGCTGCCATCGTCACTCGACGTTGCGCATGTGATGGGCAAGGCGCGTGATCGGCTCGCGGATGATGTCGCGCAGCTTGGGATGGGCGACCGTCTCGTTGAGGGCGCGATCGAAGCAGAGCAGCCATTCCTCCACCTCCGCCGGACCGATGGCCGCACCGAAATGGCGCCGCCGCAGCATGGGGTGACCGAAGCGCTCGACATAGACGGGCGGGCCGCCGAGCCAGCCGGTGAGGTAGAGAGTGAGCTTTTCGCGGCTGCCGGAGAGATCGTCGGGATGCAAGGCCCGGCAGCGTGCCGCCTCGGGCAGCGTGTCCATCAGGTCGTAGAAGCGCGCCGTCAGCGCCTTGACCGTCGCGTCGCCGCCGATCGCCTCATAGAGCGTTGTGGTCTCGCCTTCCGCCATATCCGTCTCCCGTCATCAGCACCAGATAGGACAGGGCGGCGGTCAGACGCAATGCGGTGGATCAAAATGCCACCTGGCCCCGTGCGCGTTGCCCTGCGGCAAATGGCGCGTCGCGTGGTTCCCAAGGCTTCGCGCATTCTTGTTGCAAACCGTCCGGACGGTATGTTAGAGCGCGTGCATGATGAACGCGCACCGCAGATCCAAGCAGCCCGAACAGGTCCGCCAGCAATTGCTGGCGGTGACGGGGGCGCTCGCGGCCGAGGCGGGGCTTGCCGGCCTGACGCTGGATGCGGTGGCGGCGGCGGCAGGGGTCAGCAAGGGCGGCCTGCTGCACCATTTTCCGAACAAGGCGGCGCTGATCGACGGCTTGTTCGCGCGGCTTCTTTCCGAATTCGAGGCGGCGGTCGAGGCCGCCATGGCTTGCGACGTCGAGCCGGTCGGTCGTTATTCGCGCGCCTATGTCGCCGTCTGTTTCGATCTCGATCAGGATGCGGCCGGCGCCGGCTGGCGGGTTCTGACCATCGCGCTCCTGGCCGAACCCGCGCTTAAGGGCCGCTGGCAGGCCTTCGTTACAAAAAAGGCCGAGCGACATGCGGAAACGGATGGGAGCGCCGGCTGTCTTGCGGCGCGGTTTGCGGCAGACGGTCTCTGGCTGGCCGACATGCTAGGCAGCCACCGGCTGGAGCCACCGGAACGGCAAGCGCTAAAGGCGCGCCTGATGGCCCTCACCACCGCGTGAGGGGTGCTGCTGTCGTCATCGGACGGTGGCCTCCTGCTTTCCCGGTGCGCCGTCCCAGTGGCGCACGCCATCCCCACGGTGCGCCTTCCCAATGGCGCACGCCATCCCTTTGTCGCCCTGCAAGTCTTGCCGCCGTTTCCGGAGCCGTATCATGAGCCCTGTCGCCGTCTATTCCCTTCTCGTCATCGCCATCATCTTCGAGGTGCTGGGCACCTCCGCCATGCAGGCGGCCCAGCACTTCACGCGGCCCTGGCCGACGGCGATGATGGTGGTCTGCTACGCCATCGCCTTCTATTTCCTGTCGCTGACGCTGCGCACCATCCCCGTCGGGATTGCCTATGCGGTGTGGAGCGGGCTCGGCATCGTCCTCATTTCCATCGTCGGCTTCGTGGTGTTCGGCCAGAAGCTGGATTTGGCCGCCGTCGTCGGGCTTGGCCTCATCATTGCCGGTGTTCTGGTCTTGAACCTTTTGTCGTCGTCTACATTTCACTAGGCGGGTGTCGCATTCGGGCGGCGACCGATCATCATGCAACCCGGGCCCTCTCCACGGATGAACCGGCGGGGAAGGGCCTGATCCGCAAAGGCTAATTTTCTTCGCAGACCGCTTTTATCCGACCTTGCGGGACGCATCGGGGCGTTGTAACGCTTCATTTGAAAGCGGTTTCAAATTCCAGCAAACGGAGGCCCGGAAGCGGGCCGGAAAGGTGTGACGTCATGGCGATCAAGGCGGTCGTTTGGGGCGAGAACATTCACGAGCAGACCAATGATGTGGTCCGCAGCATCTATCCCGAGGGCATGCACACGACGATTGCGCGGGCGCTGAATGCGGACCCCGCCATCGAGGCGACGACGGCCACGCTGCAGGAGCCGGAGCACGGCCTTTCGGTCGAGCGGCTGGCCGAGACCGACGTCTTGCTCTGGTGGGGCCACAAGGATCACGGCGCGGTGGACGATGCCATCGTCGAGCGCGTCGCGGCGCGGGTCTGGGAGGGCATGGGCCTCATCGTCCTGCATTCGGGCCATTTCTCCAAGCCGTTCAAGCGATTGATGGGCACCCCCTGCGCGCTCAAATGGCGGGAGGCGGGCGAGCGCGAGCGCATCTGGGTCATCAATCCGCGCCACCCGATCGCCGAAGGCCTGGACGAGAATTTCGTGCTGGAAAACGAGGAGATGTATGGCGAACAGTTCTCCGTGCCGGAGCCGTTGGAAACCGTCTTCATCTCGTGGTTCCAGGGCGGCGAAGTCTTCCGCTCCGGCCTCACCTGGCGCCGCGGGGCGGGCAACATCTTCTACTTCCGCCCGGGTCACGAGACCTATCCGACCTATCACGATGCCAACGTGCACCGCGTGCTGACGAATTCGGTGAAGTGGGCCCACAATCCGCAAGGCACCTACAAGGCCATTCACGATGCGCCGAACGTGCCGGTGGAACAGGCGCTGGAGCCGATCGAGGAGCGCGGGCCCAAGCTGCACGAAGCCGGCGAGGCGGGGTATCGCTGATGACGATCCGTCTTCTCGTGCTGGGCACGGGCGGCATGGCGAACAGCCACGCCGCCGCCTTTTCGACCATCGACGGCGTGGAGATGGTCGCCTGCGTGGATGTGGATGCGACGCGCGCGGCCACCTTTGCCGAGCGTCATTCCATTCCCCGCACCTTCTCTTCGCTTGAAGAGGCGATCGCCTGGGGCGAATTCGACGCCGCCACCAATGTCACGCCGGATCGCATCCACTATCGCACGACTCTGCAACTGATTGCCGCCGGCAAGCATGTGCTGTGCGAAAAGCCGCTTGCCGAGACCTATGCAGAGGCCGACGAAATGGCCGCTGCGGCCGAAACGGCCGGGCTGATCGGCATGGTCAACCTCACCTATCGCAATGTCGCGCCGCTGCAGGTGGCGCGGCAGATGGTGCTGGACGGCACGATTGGGCGCGTGCGCCACATCGAGGCTTCCTATCTCCAGAGCTGGCTGGTCTCCAAGGCCTGGGGCGACTGGGCCAAGGAAGCGCAATGGCTCTGGCGCCTGTCGCGCAAGCACGGCTCGAACGGCGTGCTCGGCGATGTCGGCATCCACATTCTCGATTTTGCCAGCTATGGCAGTGCGGCGGATGTGGAGCGCATTTTCACGCGGCTCAAGACCTTCGACAAGGCACCGGAAAACCGCATCGGCGACTACGACCTCGACGCCAATGACAGCTTTGCCATGACGGTGGAGTTTTCGAACGGTGCCATGGGCGTCGTGCATTCCAGCCGGTGGGCGACGGGCCATCTCAACGAACTGCGCCTGAAGCTGCACGGGGACCGCGGCGCGCTGGAGGTCATCCACACACCGCAGGGCTCGACGCTCAAGGGCTGCCTTGGCGAGGACATCGAGACCGGCACTTGGCGCGACATCGACGCCGGCACGGTGCCGACCAACTACCAGCGCTTCGTGGACGCCGTCACGACCGGCCAGAAGCAGGAACCCGACTTCCGCCGCGCCGCCAATCTGCAGCGCGTGCTGGACCTCTCCTTCGCGACGGAAACCGAGCGGCGGGAAATGAAGGTGTGAGACGAGGTTGCGCCTGCCCGTCTACGGCGGGAAGGCCCTCTCCTGCGTCATGCTCGACCCTGACCCGAGCATCCATGCGGCGGACTCGGTGCCTTGCGGGTGGATCCTCGGGTCAAGCCCGAGGATGATGGCTGGGGGCGCGATGATAGCAGTTGGGACAATGCGTCCCTTGGGCACCACCTCTGCAGCCACCACAAATCATCGCCGGCATCTCACCCCTTCACTCTCGGCTGGCCCGTCGAGCGGCGAATGACGAGTTCCACCGGCCAGACCTCGCGCAGGTCCTCGGCCGGCCGGCCTTTCATCCGTTGCAGCAGCAGTTCGGCAATCCGCGTGCCGGCGGCGCGGATGGAGGAGCGGGTGGTCGTCAGCGTCGGTATGAGGTTTTCGGGGCTGAGATAGGCGAAGACGTCGTCATGGGCGATGAGGGAGACGTCCTCGCCGGCCGTCAGGCCCGCGACGCGGATGGCGCGCATGGCGCCGAGCGCCGACATCATGGATCCCGCGATGATGGCGGTTGGCGGGTTGGCGCCCGCGAGGAAGGACTGCGTCAGGCGAAAGCCCATCTCGTCGGTGAAGTCGCCATTGCCGGTCAGGGACGGATCGATGGCGATGCCGGCATCGCCGAGCGCCTCGCAATAGCCCTCGTGGCGGTGTTCGGCAAAGATCATGCCGCGATGGCCATTGAGCAGGGCAATGCGGCGGTGGCCGAAATCGATGAGCAGCCGGGTCGCCTGGCGCGTCGCTCCGCGATTGTCGATATCGACCCAGGAGCAGCCCCCCGGCTGTTCGGGACGTCCGTGCACGATGAAGGGCAGGCCGAGCTCTTCGAGAAGCGCAACGCGCGGATCGCCAAGGCGCGGGGAATGCAGCACGAAACCGTCGACGCGCTTGCTGGCGGCGAGACGCCGGTAGATCGACAGTTCCGCCTCCTCGCTCTCCACCGTCGAGATCAGCATGTCGATATCCTCGGCCTGCAGGCGCCCGCCAAGGCCGCCGAGAAACTCGGTGGCGTGGGGACCGAAGCCGGCGCCGCGCAGCACGATGCCGATGGCGCCGGCCCGGCCGGTGGCAAGGCCGAGCGCGGCCGTGTTCGGCCGGTAGCCGAGTTCGCGGGCGGCACGCATCACCCGCTCGCGGGTCTCGGTTCGCACCTCCGGATAGCCGCTCAAGGCCCGGCTGACGGTTGTCTGCGACAGGCCGAGATGGCTGGCGAACTCCTTGAGGTTCATGGCTGTCCTTCGACTCCGCTCACTGCCCGACCGCCGAGCCGACGGTGTTTTCGACCGAACGGCCGAGGCGTCGCCATTGGTCGTCGTAGCTTTCCCGCGTTTTCGGATCGAAGATCAGAATGGGTGTCGAGACCGCGACGCTCGCGGCCGTGCCGACGGTCTGCGCCGTGCCAAGCGCGACGGCGCCCAGACGGTCGCCGATGCCGACCTCGCTGTCGGTGATCGTCTGTCCCTCGATCAGGCGGTTGCCGATCAGCTTCACCACCTCGGGGCTTTCGGCGAATTTGCCATGGTTCAGCCGGTCATTGACCTTCAGCGCGGTGAGATCGAGCACGGTGATGCCCTCGCTTTCCAACTGGCTGCGATAGGGCTCGACGCTTGGGTCGATCTGGCCGAGGCGGTCGATATTGCCGGCGATGCGGCGCGAAACGGTGAGCGCCCGGTCGTCCTGCGAGACGAAGAGTGTGAAGTTGGGCTTGTTTTTCCCCATCTGTTCCCACTGCTTGCCGAAGACATCCACGTCGATATCAGGCGAGGCCAGGATGACATTGCGGATCTTCGGCGCCACGCGCCCATCGCGAATGGCCATCTGGCGGAGCGACTCCATGGCAAGCCATGTACCCATGGAATGGGCCATGATGGTGATTTCCTTGACCTTCGGGTTTTCCGCGGCCCTGCGCATCAGCTCTTCCAGCGCATCGCGGGAGTAGTTGGTGCTCTCGCGGTCGTAGACATAGTCGAACACGCTGGCGCGGGAGGGCCAGGTGAAGAGCACCGGCGCCACATCCGCCTTCGAATCATGAACGATCTGCGCGAAACGATAGACGGCGTCCTCATACCGGTTGTTGAAGCCGTGGACGAAGATCATCAGGCGGCCGCTGGCGGGAATGTTGGACTGCGCCCAGGCCTTGACGCTCGCTTCGCCGTCGAGCGGAGTGACGCTGACGGTGGAGAATTCCTTGCGCGGATCGGCCGGCAGGCGTTTTGGCCACTGCACCTGCCCGACCTCGCGCGCCGCATCCGGCGGTATCGAGACGACGATGGAGGCGGCCGAGATCTGCTGGCTACGATCGCCGCCAAACAGCACGCCCGGGTTTTCCGACGGGGCGCGCGTCGTTGCGACGAAGATATCGACCTCGCTGGCACCGGGTGCCGTTCCGCCGGGAACCAGTACGCCCTCCGGGCGGCCGGCGCAGGCGGTGAGCACCAAGGCGCCGACGAAGAGCAGCGCCGCTCTCCGCAGCCGGTTGTCGCGGCTCAGCAGACGCGGTGCGGGAGCTGTGCCGCGCAGACGCGAAGACGCTGCCAGCCATGTGAAAACCATTCCTGTCGCCGTCATGGCTCTCCCGTTCCGCTGGCGTGGCGCCGATCTTTCCGATGCCGCCCGAATGCCGCGGCGCTACCTTTGCCACAAATCAACTCCTTCGCAAGGCATGAAATCCGCGTGATGACGAAGGCGCGGCGCCGTGGAACCAGGCGGGCAGCCGCCGGTTTATGCGGTGCCCATTGATGCAGGCGGGGTGCTCACGTACCGTTTGCAGGCGACAGGCAGCGATTCCCGCATCGAACCCCGGTGCCGGCCCTGCCTCTTGAAAGGCATGACATGCAGGCGGTATTCGACGGTCACAACGACGTATTGCTGCGCCTCTGGTCGCACCAGCGACGCGGCGGCGATCCGATCGCCGAATTTATCGACGGAGCCCCGAACGGCCATATTGACGGGCCGCGGGCACGGGAAGGCGGATTGGCAGGCGGCATTTCCGCCATCTACATCCCCTCTGACGGGATCATCCTGCGTCAGCCCGATGAGAACGGTCACTATGATACGCCGATGTCGCCGCCGCTCGAGCGGCATTCCTCACTCGACATCGCCATGGAGATGGCGGCCATCGCGCTTCAACTGCACCGCGCCGGTGCCTGGCGCCTGTGCCGGTCCGTGGCCGATATTCGTGCTGCGATGGCCGATGGCATCTTCGCGGCCGTCCTGCACATGGAGGGCTGCGAGGCGATCAGCGCCGATCTTTCCGAGCTGGAGGTGTTTCATGCCGCCGGCCTTCGCTCTCTGGGGCCGGTGTGGAGCCGCAACAACATCTTCGGCCATGGCGTACCCTTTGCCTTTCCCCGCACGCCGGATATGGGGCCGGGCCTGACCGAGGCCGGCGAGGCGCTGGTGAAGGCCTGCGATCGGCTCGGCATTCTCGTCGATTGCGCCCACATCACCGAGAAGGGCTTCTGGGATGTGGCCCGCGTTTCCGACCGGCCGCTGATCCACAGTCATTCGAACGTGCACGCTCTGACGCCGGTGGCGCGCAACCTGACGGATCGGCAGATGGATGCCATTGCCGAGCGCAAGGGCGTTGCCGGCCTGAATTTCGCAACGACGATGCTGCGCGAGGACGGGCTGGAAAATGCGCTGACACCGGTTTCCGCCATGGTGCGCCATATCGACTATATGGTCGAGCGCATGGGCATCGACTGCGTGGCGCTCGGCTCGGATTATGATGGCGCGACCATTCCGGCCGAAATCGGCGATGCGGCCGGCACGCAGGTGCTGGTCGATGCGCTGCGCGACGCCGGTTACGGCGACGACGATCTCGCGAAGCTGACGCGGGAGAACTGGCTGCGCGTTTTGGCCGGTGCCTTCGGCGAGACCGCCTGAGGGACGCCGGGCCGGGTGCCGACCCCTCACGGGTGGTGGCATTGCGCCGTCAGGTGAAGGCTATTTCACCTGTTTGCAGGTCATTTCCGGCGCCTGATAGCCCCAAGTGATGGTCGCTTCGCCCTGATGCTCCCAATAGGTCTCGTTGCGGCCGGCATAGCGGGTGCCGCTGGCGGCGGGCTGGGAAAACATCAGCGACGTCTCGTCGCCGCGTTCGGCGATCAGCGTGGCGGGCTCGGTTTCGAAGAAGGTGGTGACGACCTCGCTGTGCGGCGCATCGTTGCAGCGCCAGCGGAAGGGGCCAAGGGCTTTGACCAGCCGGTAGCGCGCTTCCAGTTCGGCAATGCGCGTTTCATAGGCAAAGCCGATGCAGTCGCCGACATCCTTGGCCTTCCAGCAGTCGTCACGACCCTTGATCCAGCCGCGCTGCTCGGCCGCGAGCGTCGGCGGGTGCTCGTTCTTTGCCTTCAGGGTCGCCTGTTTGTAGACCTTGTCCAGCCTGCGATCGGCGGCAGACAGCTTCGGATCGCGGCAGACGCGCTCGGCAATCGACCCCGTCTCCACTCTCTTGCAGTCGAAGGCCGGCCCCGTCTTTTGCGCGGCGGCAAGCGGCTGCGGCGGGGCGATCGCCGCCGAGGCGATGCCGAGGGCGACGAGCGTGCCGCGAACCACCTTTCCGTTCCCCGACGTTCCTCGCATGGCTTTTCTCCTCCCGGCGGACCGCTGCCTGTTGCGCTGCCGACACGATAGCGCAAGGCTGGCGCCGTTTGAACGGGGGCGGGCGGCAAAAGCCTTGGGCCACCCTTTCCTTTGGGCGGCGCGCGTGGCAAAGCCCGGCCAACCATTGTTATCGGCCACAGCGGCCGCCCCTTTCAGGCCCGACGACCCATGATCCGCATCGACAATATCAGCAAGCAGCTCAGCCATCGCATTCTCTTCATCGAGGCGTCGGCCGCGCTGAACAAGGGCGAGAAGATCGGCCTCGTCGGTCCGAACGGCGCCGGCAAGTCCTCGCTGTTCCGGATGATCACCGGGCAGGAGCAGCCGGATGAGGGGCAGATCTCCGTCGATCGCGGCGTATCGATCGGCTATTTCGACCAGGATGTCGGCGAAATGGCGGGCCGCAGCGCCGTGCAGGAGGTGATGAACGGCGCGGGTCCGGTGAGCGAGGTCGCGGCCGAACTTGCAGGCCTTGAGGCCGCGATGAGCGATCCGGACCAGATGGACCGCATGGACGAGATCATCGAGCGGTACGGCGAGGTGCAGGCGCGCTATGAGGAGCTGGACGGTTATGCGCTCGAAGGGCGCGCCCGCGAGGTGCTGGCTGGCCTTTCCTTCAGCCAGTCGATGATGGACGGCGATGTCGGCGCGCTTTCCGGCGGCTGGAAGATGCGCGTGGCGCTGGCCCGCATCCTTCTGATGCGGCCCGACGTGATGCTGCTGGACGAGCCCTCCAACCACCTCGACCTTGAAAGCCTGATCTGGCTGGAGAACTTCCTGCGCGGCTATGACGGCGCGCTGATGATGACCTCGCACGACCGGGCCTTCATGAACCGCATCGTCGACAAGATCCTCGAGATCGACGGGGGCGGGCTCACGACCTACAATGGTGACTACGGCTTTTACGAAGAGCAGCGGGCGCAGGCGGAAAAGCAGCAGCAGGCCCAGTTCGAACGCCAGCAGGCCATGCTCGCCAAGGAGATCAAGTTCATCGAGCGCTTCAAGGCGCGCGCCTCCCATGCCGCGCAGGTGCAGAGCCGGGTGAAGAAGCTCGACAAGATCGACCGTGTCGAGCCGCCGCGCCGGCGCCAAGTCGTGGCCTTCGACTTCCTGCCGGCGCCGCGCTCCGGCGAAGACGTCGTTGTCATCAAGAATGTGCGCAAGGCCTATGGCGACCGGGTCATTTATGACGGGCTCGACTTCACCATCCGCCGGCGCGAGCGCTGGTCGATCCTCGGCATCAACGGTGCCGGCAAGTCGACGCTGCTGAAGCTCATTGCCGGTGCCAGCGCGCCGGACGAGGGCACTGTCAATCTCGGCGCCAGCGTGAAAATGGGCTATTTCGCCCAGCACGCCATGGAAATGCTCGATGGCGAGGAAACGATCTTCGAAGCGCTGGAGAATGCCTTTCCGCGGGCGGGGCAGGGGCCGCTGCGGGCGCTTGCCGGTTGCTTCGGCTTTTCCGGCGACGATATCGAGAAGCGCTGCCGCGTCCTGTCGGGCGGGGAGAAGGCGCGCCTCGTCATGGCCATGATGCTCTTCGATCCGCCGAACCTTCTGGTCCTCGACGAGCCGACCAACCACCTCGACATGGACACCAAGGACATGCTGGTCAAGGCGCTCTCGACCTTCGAGGGCACGATGATCTTCGTCTCGCACGACCGCCACTTCCTCGGCGCCCTTTCCAACCGCGTGCTGGAACTGACAGCCGACGGTGTCCTGCGCTACGATGGCGGGTATCACGAATATGTGGCCCGCACCGGCCAGGAAGCGCCCGGCATCCACGCCTGACATTCACGCCTGACATCCACGCTTGACAGGGCATTTTCATCTCGCTTGCGCGGAAATCTTCATCTCGACTGCGCGGAAGAATACAACTCTGCGCAGAATCGGGCATGCCCATGCTCAGATTGCTGATTTTCGATTGCCGTCGAATTTTGACGTGGTATTCTTGTCATAACCATGAAGATCATAAATCTTCAGCTGCATTTTTCTTCAGTAGAATCCTGTTTTGCATGAAAATCATGCTTTTTTGCTGTCGGTGGCGAGTGGCATGCTTTTCTAAACCAAATCGCAAAGGGACTTCCGGCGCGGCTGAAGGTGCCTGAACCCATCACGGCTTGCACCATTTTGAACCATCATCGGTTGATTTTATAAATTCTTTTATTCTAAGTTAAGGAACAGTCGTGCAATATCGCCTGGACGCGCCGGTCGATGCGCGCCGTCTTCGGATCCGGATTGCCTGCTCGCATCGGGTCAACGGCTGAGGAGGGCATTCCGACCTCTGCACGTTGGTCTGAACAGCGGAAATTTGGGGTTGGGGTGTGCTCGTTGATGTTCCGAAGAATTCCCTGCGCAAGGGAATGTTCGTCGAAGCGGTGATGTGCCCGGAGACGGAATTTGCCAAGCGGCGCTTCCTGCTGACGTCGGAGCAGGATTTGCGTGCCATTGTCGCATCCTCCGCAGAAACCGTGCTCGTCAATACGGCGCGCAGTCAGGTGGCCGTGGACGGCGCTGACGCCGGCAAGGCGCAAAAATCCGTCGATCCGGTCGTCGCAACGCGCACGCGCACCGCGATCACAAACAATATCAATGCGCTCGGCGACACGCTGGATATGATACGGCAGGGCGAGGCGTTCGACTTCGATGCCCTGCAGCCGGCTGCGGCCTCGCTCGTCGACAGCGTGACGGAAGCGCCGGCCGTGCTGTTGCAGATGACGCGGCTGAAGAGCAAGGATCAGGGCACCTTCGTCCACTGCATTGCGGTTGCCGGCCTCATGGCACGGCTCGCCGACGAGACGGGTTCCGATTCCGATACGGTCCAGCTTCTGACCACCGCCGGCCTGCTGCACGATCTCGGCAAGCTCTTCATCCCCGATGCCATCCTGAAAAAGCAGGGTGAGCTGACCGATGCCGAGCGGCGCATCATCCGCACCCATCCCCAGATCGGTTTCGATATCCTGAAGCGCTATCCCGGCGTGCCGCAGGTGGTCCTCGACGTGTGCCGCCTGCACCACGAAGCGCTTGATGGCAGCGGCTATCCGCTCGGCCTTTCCGGCGATGAGATCGGCCCTTTTGTCCGCCTGTCCACTGTCTGCGACGTGTTCGACGCGCTCACCACCGTGCGCCCCTACAAGCGCGCCTGGACGCAGGAGCAGGCCATCCACTGGATGTTTGATCGCGGCCATCTTTTTGATCGGAAAATGGTCCTGACGCTCGGGCGGCTGCTGGACGCGATGGATCCGCAATAGTTCCGCTTTCTGCTCATCCTTGCGACGATGGACTTCCCTTGAGTTTGTGGCCGACAGCAACGATCGCATCCAGCGCCGGGATCAACTCCTGACCGAGCGATGTCAGGGCGTATTCCACCGATGGCGGCGTCGTCTGCTGGATCGTGCGTGTCACGACGCCCCGGCCTTCCAGTTCACGAAGCCGCTGGGATAGCACCTTTGCGGAAATGGGCGGAATATCGAGACGCAATTCACTGAACCGCCGCGGACCCGCCCGAAGATGCCAGATCACATTCGGGGCCCATGCCCCGGCGATGATCGACATGCATTCGGTCAAGGCGCACCGGCTCGGCGGCGGCGCACTGCGGTTCTTGCGGATTTTCAGGCTCATCGTCGCGACCGGTTACTGGGTGGAAACCTGAATATGAAGTAACCAATGGAAACCTGGTTGGCAATGGTAACCGGCACCAATAGGGTCTGACCGTCCCCATGAACCAGGAGATTTTCCATGCGGCTCTACCTCAAACCAGGCGCGTGTTCTTTATCATCGCGGATCGTGCTCACCGAACTCGGTGCGACCTTCGATGCCGAGCAGGTCGATACGCAGGCCGGGCTGACCGAGACCGACGCCGATTACCGCCGCGTCAATCCCAAGGGCTACGTGCCGGCCCTTGAACTCGACGACGGCACCGTCCTGACCGAGAACCCGGCGATCCTTCAATTCCTTGCCGATACCCATCCCGCGGCGGCCCTCGCGCCGCCAGTCGCGATCCTGGAGCGTGCACGGCTGCAGGAATGGCTCAACTTCACCGCGTCCGAGCTGCACAAGGCCTTCAGCCCCTATTTCCGTGGACATCCGCTCGATGCCACCGAAGGGCAGCAGGCCGCGGACCGTCTGGCCCGGCGCGTCGGCGATGTGGCGCACGGCCTTGCCGATGGCCGGTCCTTCATCCTCGGCAACGCCTTCACGGTGGCGGACGCCTATCTGTTCGTCGTTCTTAACTGGTCGCATGCCATCGGCTTCGACCTGACGCGGTGGCCGCGGGTCGGGGCTTACGTGGCGCGCATCGCGGAGCGGCCGTCGGTTCGCGAGGCCCTGCGCGCGGAAGGGCTTCTTGCCGGGGAGGCTGCGGCATGAGCGCGGCGATCCAGGACATCTGTGGCGTTCTGCAGGACTACTTCGATGCGCTGTATTTCTGCGATGTCGAGAAACTGCAGACTGTCTTCCACCCGAGGGCGATCTACGCGACTGCCGACGAGGTGCCATTCCTCTACCGGACCATGGACGACTACGTTCCGGTCGTCGCGGCGCGGCAATCGCCCGCTTCGCTCGGCCATCAGCGGCGCGACCACATCGATGCGATCGACCTTGCGGGTGACAACACGGCCCTTGCCCGCGTGCGCTGCTCCATTGGCCAGCGCGATTTTGTCGATTTCCTGACCCTGGTGCGCGTCGAGGGGCAGTGGCAGATCATCGCCAAGGTCTTCCAGATTATCGACCATCGCTCGCAGGAGTGACGCACATGCCATACGTGAACATCAAGATCACGCGCGAAGGCGCGACGACGGACCAAAAGGCCAGCCTTATCAAGGGCGTGACCGACCTTCTGGTGACCGTGCTGGACAAAAATCCCGCAACCACATTCGTCGTCATCGACGAGGTCGCCATGGAAGACTGGGGCGTCGGCGGACTTCCGGTCGCTGACTACCGGAAAACGCTCAGCACGCCATCGTAAGACTGTGTGATGGTCCAGATATCTCGGCCTGCCCGCGACCCTTCATCCGGCAGGCCGAGCCGCTTCCTTCTCCGGCAACCGGGCGGAGGGCTTTTTGTTTCATCGAAACATATGGTTAATGGCGCACCCGACAGGATTCGAACCTGTGACCTTTGGAATCGGAATCCAACACTCTATCCAGCTGAGCTACGGGTGCATCCGGTGGCGGCGCTCTGGCCGCCGAAGCAGGCTGTGAGGGGTTCATAGCTCAGGATGGGGCTGCCTTCAATGGGATAATGGCACTCAGCGCCTCTTGTCTCTTGTTTCTGGCGATCCGCTGCGGGCGGCGCCCCGTAGAGGGTGCCGTTCGATGCGTGGAATGGGAGCAAAGGGCGATGCGGACGCTTCGGGATGGGTTTCGGGCTGTGGTCATCGGGGCGAGCGGCGGGATCGGGGCGGCGGTCGTGGCGGCGCTTGAAAGCGATGGCCGGGCCGGCGCGGTGATCGGCCTGTCGCGTTCGGTGGACGGGCTCGAGGTGACGGATGAATCGGCGGTCAAGGATGCGGCGCAGCGGCTGAAGGAGCAGGGGCCCCTCGATCTCGTTTTCGATGCGACCGGGGCGCTGATCATCGACGGCGCCGGGCCGGAAAAGACGGTGAAGGCGCTGGATCCGGCCGTCATGATGAAGCAGTTCGCGCTGAACGCCATCGGGCCGGCGCTGATCATCAAGCATTTTTCGCCGCTCCTGCCGCGCGACCGGCGGGCGGTGCTGGCGACGCTCTCAGCGCGGGTCGGCTCCATCTCCGACAACCGGCTCGGCGGGTGGATCTCCTACCGCGCCTCCAAGGCGGCTCTGAACCAGATCGTGCGCACCGCGGCCGTCGAAATCGCGCGCACCCATCCGCAGGCGGTGCTGGCGACGCTGCATCCCGGAACGGTCGATACGGCGCTCTCCTCCGGCTACACGGTCAATCACGCAAAGCTGTCCCCGGCCGAGGCGGCGAGACATCTGCTTTTGGCGCTGGACGGGGTCAGCGCGGCGGAAAGCGGGGCCTTTGTCGCCTATGACGGCGAGAGGATCGGCTATTGAGCGGCTGTCGCAATCTGGTTTTCATTCTCGGCGACCAGCTCTCCGAGGGCCTCTCGAGCCTTGAAGGCTTCGATGCCGGCAAGGACCGCGTTCTCATGGTCGAGGTAATGGAGGAGGCGACCTATGTGCGCCACCACCCGAAGAAGATCGCCTTCATCTTCTCCGCCATGCGCCATTTTGCCAAGGCACTCGAAACGAAAGGCTTTTGCGTCGACTATGTTGAACTGGACGCGCGCGGCAACAGCGGGTCCTTCACCGATGAGCTGAAGCGGGCCGCGAAGCGGCTGAAGCCGGAGGCCGTCAGGATCACAGAGCCTGGCGAATGGCGCGTCCTTGAGATGATCAAGGGTTGGGAGAAGGCGCTTGGCGTGCCGGTGACGGTGCTGCCGGACAGTCGCTTTCTCTGTTCACGGGACGAATTTGCCGACTGGGCCAAGGGGCGCAAGCAGCTGCGCATGGAGTTCTTCTACCGCGAGATGCGGCGCAAGACCGGGCTTTTGATGCGCGGCGACGAGCCCGAAGGCGGGAAGTGGAATTACGACGCCGAGAACCGCGAGCCGCCATCCGGCGGGCTTTTCACGCCAAAGCCCCCCAGGACGCGCATCGATGCGATCACGAAAGAGGTGCTCGAACTCGTCGGCAAACGCTTTGCCGATCATTTCGGGTCTCTGGAGGGGTTCCATTTCGCCGTGACAGCCGATCAGGCCGAAAAGCATGTGGCGGATTTCCTCGCGCATCGCTTGAAGGATTTCGGCCGCACGCAGGACCAGATGGTGGCGGGCGATCCCTACGGCCATCATTCGCTGCTCTCCTTCTATATCAATGTCGGGCTGATCGATCCGATCGACCTCTGCCGGCGCGTGGAGCGGGCCTATCACGAAGGCGATGTGCCGCTGAATTCGGCGGAGGGCTTCATCCGCCAGATCATCGGCTGGCGGGAATATGTGCGCGGCGTCTATTGGCTCTTCATGCCCGACTATCTCGAAATGAACGAGCTGGAGGCGACCCGCGACCTGCCGGCCTTCTACTGGAGCGGCGAGACGGAGATGGCGTGCCTGAAGCATGTCATCACCGATACGCGCGACAATGCCTATGCCCACCATATCCAGCGCCTGATGATCACGGGGAATTTCGCGCTGCTGATCGGCGCGGACCCCAAGCAGGTGCATCGCTGGTATCTGGAAGTCTATGCCGATGCCTTCGAATGGGTGGAGCTGCCCAATACGCTCGGCATGAGCCAGTTTGCCGATGGCGGCAAGCTGGGCTCGAAGCCTTACGCGGCCGGCGGCGCCTATATCGACCGCATGTCGGACTACTGCGGCGACTGCCGCTACGATGTGAAGAAAAAGACGGGCGAGGGCGCCTGCCCGTTCAACGCGCTCTACTGGGATTTTCTGGATCGCAATGCGGCGAGGCTCAAGGGCAACCAGCGGCTCGCGACGGTCTATGCCTCCTGGGGGCGGATGAAGGAGACGCAGAAGGCGGCGTATCGGGAGAGTGCGGCGGTGTTTTTGAAAGGGCTGGATGCACTTCCGCGGTATGGGGAATGAAGAAGGGGCCGTCGCCGGCCCCTTCCAGTGTTTCCTTACGCCGTCTGCATCGCCCCCGGGCCGGGGATGGCTTTTGGCGGCACCTTGCCGAGGATGATCATGCCCAGCACTTCGTCCTTGGTGACGTCTTCGGTGCGGGCGTGGCCCACCACCTGGCCGTTCTTCATCACCGAGACGCGGTCGGCAAGGTCGAAGACGTCGTGGATGTCGTGGCTGATCAGGAAGATGCCGATGCCTTCGCGCTTCAGCTGCTTGATGAGTTCGCCGACCTGGGCGGTCTCCTGCGGTCCCAGCGCCGCCGTCGGTTCGTCCATGATGAGGATGCGGGCGTTGAAGAGGATGGCTCTCGCGATCGCCACCGACTGACGCTGGCCGCCGGAGAGCGCCTTTACCGGCTCCTTGAAGCGCTGGAAGTTGGGGTTGAGGCGGCCCATGACCTCGCGGGCTTTCGCTTCCATCGCGACGTCGTCCAGCGTGCCCCAGGGGGTGCGCAGTTCGCGGCCGAGATAGAGGTTGGCGGCGGCATCGACGTTATCGGCGACGGCAAGCGTCTGGTAGATGGTCTCGATGCCGTATTTCTTGGCGTCGCGCGGGTTGCCGATATCGGCCGCCTCGCCGTTGATGAGGATGTCGCCGGCATCGCGCTTGTAGGCGCCGGAGAGGATCTTGATCAGCGTCGACTTGCCGGCGCCGTTATGGCCGAGAAGCGCCACGACCTCGCCGGGGTAAAGGTCGATCGAGGCATTGTCGACCGCGTGGATACCGCCGAAGGAAATCGAGATGTTGCGCATTTCGACGAGCGGCGTGCGTTGTTCTGTCATTGTCGTCTTCCTTCTTACTTGGCGCGGGCGCGGTAGACGGTGTCGAGCCAGACGGCGACAACGAGGACCATGCCGACCACGATACGCTGCAGCGGGCTGTCGATGCCGAGCAGCACCATGCCCGATTGCAGCGACTGCATGACCAGCGCTCCGAGCATGGCGCCGGCAATCGTGCCCATGCCGCCGGCGAGCGAGGTGCCGCCGATGACGGCCGCGGCGATCGTGTAGAGTTCGTCGAGCTCGCCCTGCGCATTGGTGGCGGCGTTGAGGCGAGCGGTGGAGATGGCGGCTGCGACGGCGCAGAGCATGCCCATCAGCGCGAAGATGCGCACCGTAACCCAGCGGGTCTTGATGCCGGCGAGTTCTGCCGCTTCCGGGTTGCCGCCGATGGCGAAGACGTAGCGGCCGAAGCGCAGGCGCGTCGAGATGAAGGTCATGAGGATGCCGACGCCGATGGCGATCAGCACGGGAATGGCGATGCCATGGGCGATGAAGAGCCCGCCATCCGGCCAGGCGATGCCGTTCGCATCCGCATATTTGCGGGCGATGGCGACCGGCCAGGCGTAGGAATTGACGATGGCGATGGCGCCGAGAACGATGAGGCAGCTGACGCCGACGAGGAAATATTCCGCCCACATGGGCCGCTGCGGAAAGCCGAAGCGCTGGCGCTGCTTGCGGGAATTGATGATGGCGAAGACGATGGCGATGCAGGCGATGGCCCCGACGATCCAGCTTGCCGTCGCGCCGATCGAGCCCTCCGTGCCGCCGCCCATCAGGCGGAAGGTGGAGTCCATCGGCGCCACGGTGCGGCCCGAGGTCACGAACCAGGTCGCGCCGCGCCAGACGAGCAGGCCGCCGAGCGTGACGATGAAGGAGGGCACGTTCAGGAAGGCGATGATCGAGCCATGCAGCGCGCCGATGGCGCCGCCAAGCGCGATGCCGCACAGGAGCGTGACGATCCAGATGGCCGGATGCTCGAAGCCGAGGAACTGCGGCAGCACCTCGGCCTGCAGAACGCCCATGATCATGCCGACGAAGCCGAGAATGGAGCCGACGGAGAGATCGATGTTGCGGGTAACGATGACGAGCACCATGCCGGTCGCCATGACGGCGACGGAGGCCGTCTGGACCGACAGGTTCCACAGGTTGCGCGGGGTGAGGAAGAGGCCGTTCGACAGAAGGTCGAAGCCGATCCAGATGATGAGCATGGCGCCGATCATGCCGAGCAGGCGCGTATCGATCTCGGTGGCGCGGAAGAAGCGCTTCACCGGGTTTTCCGTCGCGGCGCGCGCGCGGTTTGCATGCGTGGTATTCGTCGTATCGGCCATGATTCTGCCGGTCCCCCACTGGTCAAAAATCGTTGTCACCTGCGATGCGCGGGGCCTCTTCCGTGGAGGCGGTTTTCGCACGCGGCCATCGCGGCAAAATCGGTGCGCACAGTTGCGCGCCAGGCCGGCGTCGCGTCAGCGCCGGTCCTTTGCTGGTCCGTTCTCCTCATCCGAAGAAGCGCCGCAACGCGATCGCTGCGGCGCTTCGGGACGGGTGACGGCGAGCCTTACTTGCAGGCCTCGACGGAGCCGGCGGCTACGCCCTGGCAGACCGTGTCCTTGGTGACCCAGCCGGCGTCGATGACGAGGTTGAGGTTGTCCTTGGTGATCGGCAGCGGAGCGAGGAAGACCGACTGCATGGCAACGCCCTTCGGGCCGCCGGAGAAGGTCTGTACGTCCTTGATCTCTTCCATCTTCTTGCCGGCGGCCAGTTCGGCGGCGATTTCAGCGGCGCGCTTGCCGAGTTCGCGGGCGTCCTTCCAAACCGAAACCGTCTGGGTGCCGAGCGCCACGCGGTTCAGCGCCGCCTGGTCGCCGTCCTGGCCGGAAACCGGAACGGAGCCGGCAAGGCCCTGGGCGGTCAGCGCCGCGACAACACCGCCGGCGGTGCCGTCGTTGGAGGCGACGACGGCGTCAACCTTGTTGTCATTGGCGGTCAGGAACTGCTCCATGTTCTTCTGGGCATTTTCCGGCTTCCAGCCATCGGTATAGGCTTCGCCGACATTCTTGATCTTGCCGGCGTCGATGGCCTCCTTCAGCACTTCCATCTGACCGGAGAAAAGGAAGTCGGCATTCGGGTCGGACGAGGAGCCCTTGATGAAGACATAGTTGCCTTCCGGCTTCACCTTGAACACTTCGCGGGCCTGCATGCGGCCGACTTCCTTGTTGTCGAAGGTGATGTAGAAAGCGGCCGGGTTTTCGATCAGGCGGTCATAGCCGACGACCGGAATGCCTTCTGCCGCAGCCTTTTCAATGGCGGGGCCGATGGCTTCGCTATCCTGTGCGAGAACGATCAGCGCATTGGCGCCCTGGGCGATCAGGCTTTCGACGTCGGTCAGCTGCTTTGCGGCGGAAGACTGGGCGTCGGCGGAAATGTACTTGTCGCCGGAGGCTTCCAGCGCAGCCTTGATCGCGGCTTCGTCGGTCTTCCAGCGTTCTTCCTGGAAGTTGGACCAGGAGACGCCCACCACCAGGTCCTTGGCGATGGCGGCAGAATGCATGGAAACGATGATGGCAGCGCCTGCCATCAGCTTCATAACGGAATTCATGATGTTCCTCCCAAAGAGTTGGCTGACCGCATGCGACCTCCCGCATGACAAACCGATCAGCCCGGATACCGCCGTCAAAAGCCCCAGGATCAAAGGTTCAGGACTTTTTTCTCGACAGTCGAGAAAATAGATGTCAGAGATTTTTAAGCCTGTCAACACGCTCATCGAGTGCTTGCACGGCGGCGGAAACGATGCTTTGGGAGGAGCATACGCTTTCGCTAAGATGTCCTCCCGCGCGTTGTTGCCATGCTCACGAAATCCAGCACAGAACTCGTGCGGCAACAGAACAGCAGCCTGGTTCTGTCTGCCCTCAGGCGCGGTGGGCCGCTTGCCCATACGGATCTCTCCGTCTTGACGGGGCTGTCGTCCGCGACCGTGTCTGCGATCACGGCGGATCTGGAGCGGGTGGGTATTCTCGAGCGCCTCGAACAGAAGCCGCCGACGGGGCGGGGGCGGCCGCGAGTCCTGTTCTCGCAGCGGCGCGACAGCGGCTACATCATCGTGGTGCGCATTTCCTCCGATACGGTGCAATATTCGCTGGCCGATTATAGCGGCACGCTGATGGACCGTTTCGAGGAAGCGCGCGGTACATCCTCCGGAGCGGGAAGCGCAGCCGCGAGTGATCCGAAAGCGTTTTGCGCGGCCGTCGTGGCGGCGCTCGACCGGCTGGCGCAGCGCTCGCGCCTGGAGCGCCGGCAGGTGGTGGCGGTTTCGATCAGCAGCAAGGGCCTTGTGGACCGCGATGCGGCGCGCCTCATCTGGTCCCCGATCTTCGGCACGGCGGAGATTGATTTCGCGGCGCTGCTGGCGGGGGCCGGCTGGGATGCGACGGTTGTTCTGAGCAACGAAACGCTGCTGGTGGCGCAGGCGCTGATGGCCGCGGCGGGACGCGGGGCCGAGACGCCGCCTGCGCTTGCCGCTCTCTCGCTCGGGCACAGCATCGGCCTTGGCATCGCACGGCAGGGACGAGGCGGGGAAACGGAGGCGAGCGCCCCGAATTTCGGCCACATGCTGCACACACCGGATGCCGGGCTCTGCCGTTGCGGCGCGCGCGGCTGCGTGGAGGCGGCGGCCGGCTTCTACGGCATCCTGCGCAAGGCCTTTCAGGTGCCTTCCGACACCATTCCCGCCAAATTCGTGCCGTTGGCGGAAATGGACAAGATCGCGGTTTCGGCGCGCCAGCAAAACCGCATGGCGGGCTACGCGTTTCGCGAGGCCGGCGCGGCGCTCGGACACGGGCTGGCGCGCCTGATCAGCCTCTATGGCGCCATGCCGATCCATGTCACGGGGCTTGGCCTGCGCTACTTCGATTTGATGCACCAATCCATGGAAGAGGCGCTGGCGCTTTCGCACGCGGTCCGCATTGGCGGTATGCCGGCGATCCATGTGGTGCAGGATGAGCCCGGGCTGGTGTTTTCCGGCCATCTGGAGCTTGCCTTGCAGGTGGTGGATGCCAGCATCCTGTCGGCCCGGCTTTAATACCAAAGATCAAGGATGATGACCCATTCGATGGCCTGGAAACGGACATCCGGGTCGGAGAAACCGCAGAGCGATGCTTTGGCATCGGTCGAGCATTTCGACGCCCACCGGTGGCCGTTTTCGAGGCCACCCCTTCGGGGCCGGTCGCTTTTGGCGTCCGACGGTGTCGAAAATCCTCGCCGGACCTTGTGGTCCGACTGCGGCTTTCTCCTGGCCGGACGTCAAAATCGATCCGGTCGAATGGCTCATCATCAATGATCTTTGGTATAAGTGCGGTCGCCGTCTCTTTCGCCCTCGGTACGCGTTGCCACCCACGCTTGGCGTGCATTCCTCGAGCGCCTGCCGGCGGTTGCTTGACGTCGTAGAGATACGCAGCCTGTTGACCTATTTCCGATTTCAGAACTGGCAAACATTCGTAATTTAACGATTAATCAATCATGCGTCTTCACTGTCTCGCAGAAGCATGCGGGTGGTTCGCTCACGTCATGGCCAGAGCCGGGGCCGCCACCATGCAGTCGATTTGCGGTGCATGGAGTGACCGGTGAAGCTCACCATTTCGAAGACCTTGATTGCCTTTGCCGCCTTTGTCACTCTCGGTCTTGCCCTGGCCATCGGCCTGCAACGGCAGACGCTGGAGCAGCTGAAAGTCAGCGGTCCCGTCTACCAGCAGATCGTTGACGGGAAGGATCTGGTGGCCGACATCCTGCCGCCGCCGCTCTACCTCGTCGAAGCCTATATGCTTGCCAACGAGGCGGATATCCGCCCGGAGCTCGGTGGCGAAAATGCGGAGCGTATCCAGAATCTGAAGGCACAGTACGACGCGCGGACGGCCTACTGGCGATCCTCCACGCTTCCGGCCGATTTGACTGCGGAACTTTACGGCCGTGTGCTGAAAGAGGGCGATGCCTTCTGGACGCAACTGCAGCAGGTCTTTCTGCCGGCGCTCAGGGGCGGCGACGCCGAGGCGCGGCACGCTGCCCTTGCGACCCTGCGCACCCGCTTCAAGGAGCACGAAGCGGCAGTTTTGAAGCTCGTCGGCATGACGGATCGTTACATGGTGGCCCGCGAGGCGGAGGCGAAGGCGGAGATCTGGTGGGGCAGCGCGCTGGCGCTTGCGGCCGGCATCGCGTCGCTTCTGCTTTTCCTCGCCGGGGTCGTCTATCTGCACCGCCGCGCCATCCGCCCCGTCGTCGGCATGACGGACCGCATGAGCAGCCTTGCGGCCGGCGACCTTGCCAGCGACGTTCCCTACGCCACGCGCACCGACGAGATCGGCAGCATGGCGGCTGCGCTCGGCGTGTTCCGTCAGTCGGCGCTTGAAAAGATCCGCCTTGAGGCCGAGGCCGAAGCGGCACGCCTGAAGGATGAGGACGAGCGCAAGGCCCGCCAGGCCACCGCGCTGCAAGAGGCGGAGAATGTCCGCTTCGTGATCGCCCAGCTTGGAGCAGGCCTCGGGCGCTTGGCGCAGTGCGATATTTCCCGGAGCCTGGACGAGGGGTTTGTGGGTCCGTTCGAGCAGTTGCGCTCGGACTTCAATACGTCGATCGCCACGTTCCAGACGGCGCTGGAGCAGGTTCTGCAGGAAACCAGCGCGATGCAGGGAAAAAGCCAGGAGATGCGCGACGCCTCCGGCAACCTTGCCAAGCGCACCGAGCAGCAGGCTTCGGCGCTTGAAGAAACCGCCGCGGCGCTCGAAGAGGTGACGTCGACGATCCGGTCGTCGGCGGAGCGCACCCAGACGACCCGCACGCTGGCGCGCGAAGCCCGCGACTGTACCCGCCAGTCCGGCAGCGTCGTTCAAGGCGCAGTGGGTGCCATGGAGCGCATCCAGAAGGCGTCGTCGGAGATCACCCAGATCATCGGCGTCATCGACGAGATCGCTTTCCAGACCAACCTTCTGGCGCTCAATGCCGGTGTCGAGGCCGCACGCGCGGGCGAGAGCGGCAAGGGGTTTGCTGTTGTGGCGCAGGAGGTGCGCGAGCTTGCCCAGCGTTCCGCGAGCGCGGCGCGGGAGATCAAGGCGCTGATCGGCCATTCCGGCACCGAGGTGTCGGCCGGCGCGAAACTGGTCGCAGAGGCGGGTGAGGCCCTTCAGCGGATCGAACGCTTCGTTGCCGCCATCGACGAAAATGTCGATGCAATCGCGACGGCCACGGCCGAACAATCCGCTGGCCTTCAGGAAATCAGCACGGCGGTCAATCACATCGACCAGATGACGCAGCAGAATGCGGCGATGGTGGAGGAAACGAGCGCCATCAGTCAGTCGCTTGCTGACGGCTCGATGACGCTCGCCGCGCTCGTCGCCCGCTTCAAGCTCAATCGCCAGCTGGCCGTGTCGGGCACTGGTCAGTCGGGTGGCCGTGCCGCTTCGTCATTCCGGTCCGCTGCCTGAGACCGGATGATCGACCCATGACATGCAAACGCCGGCGCGAAGGCCGGCGTTTTCGTTCTTGATGGTGCCCTTGGCGGATCAACCGACCGTGATGCGGCGCTTTTCGGCGACGGACTGGACAGCGGCATCGGCCAGGATCAGGGCCGCAAGGCCATCGTCACCGGTCGGGGAAATGGGCGTGCCCTTTTCGATGGCGGAGATGAAGGCGGCGATCTCGTTGGCATAGGCCTCGGTGTAGCGCGTCATGAAGAAATCATAGAGCGGCGGGCGGGTGTAGCCGCTGCCATTGGCGATTTCGATCGACACGGGGCGCTGGTTTTCCGCCGAGACGAGGCCCTTCGAGCCGTGAACCTCGATACGCTGGTCGTAGCCATAGGTGGCGCGGCGCGAGTTGGAGATGATCGCCTGACGGCCGGAGGCTGTTTCCAGAATGACGGAAACGCTGTCGAAATCGCCGGCCTTGCCGATCTCCGGGTCCACCAGCACAGACGCATGGGCCGTGACGCTGACCGGCTCTTCGCCGAGCAGAAAGCGGGCCATGTCGAAATCATGGATGGTCATGTCGCGGAAGATGCCGCCGGAGCGCTTGACATATTCGGCCGGCGGAGCGCCGGGATCGCGCGAGGTGATCGTCACCATCTCGACATCGCCGATGGCGCCGTCGGTGATCGCCTGGCGGACGGCCATGAAATGCGGGTCGAAGCGGCGGTTGAAGCCGACCATCAGCTTGGCGCCGGTGTCCTTGACGACCCTGAGGCAATCGCGCACGCGCTGGGCATCGAGATCGACGGGCTTTTCGCAGAAGATCGCCTTGCCGGCGCGCGCGAAACGCTCGATCAGGTCGGCATGGGTGTCGGTCGGGGTGCAGATGACGACGGCGTCGATATCGTCGGCCGCCTCGATCGCCTCGATGGTGCGGACCGCGCAGCCATACTGCTTGGCAATCGCCTCGGCCGCCGCCGGCATGGCGTCGGCAACGGCAACGAGGATGGCATCGGGATCGCCCGTGACGGCTTTGGCGTGAACCTTGCCGATGCGCCCTGCGCCGAGAAGGCCGAATCTCACAGTCATGATCGTCTCTTTTCAAAGGCCGGGCCTGCCCGGCGGGACGCGTTCGTGCTCACCGCCCACGATCGCAAAGGCGCACGACGGGGACCGTCGCAGAATTGGGGGGAGGGGCGGTCGAGATCGCGTCTCAACCGTTCGCAATGGAATGAATGAAACATTTCCTCCGTTGCGGAATTTTTATTCCATAACCGATGGCGGCGTCAAGCTTGCCTGCGCACTGGCGACACCCTAAAAGACCGCCCACATGTCCTGATGATGGCGGCCTTGCAAAGTGCGGCCGTCCGAGCCGTCGAGGGGAGCGTCGCCGCTTCCGGGCGGTATCCCCTTGCCCAGAAAGGCCCGCTGCCATGATGCTGAAATTCATCGACCCGGACCACCCCTTTTATCGTCCGTTGTGGGTGCGCCTCTTGATCGTCGGTTTCACCTCCGGCTGGACGGCGGTCGAGTTCATGAACGGCAACGAGATGTGGGGCTACCTGTTCCTCGCCATGGCGGCCTATACGGGCGCTTCGCTGCTCTTGTTCTACAAGCCGAAGGATCCGGAGCCGGCAGCCGAATCGGAGGCGGGCGCCATGACGGCGGACGAGGCGTCGTCCACGACAGGCGCCGCCGAGCCGGTTGCGGTCGAGAAGAAGGACGCCTGATCCGTCTCAGCCTGCCGCGCGGCGTTTCAGGCGACGAAGCGCTTCATCGATCAGCATGTTGGCGATCATCATCCGCCGTGTCGCTTCGGCGTGGAAGTCCACAGGGTGACGGTCGGGATGGTTGAGGGCCGCGAAGGCCCTGCGCCGGGCGGCAAGGCTGTCCGGCGTTTCCTGTTCGGCAATGCCGAGATCGGCGGCGATCTCTTCCGGGGACTGGCGAAGGAGATGTGCGGGCATGACAGGTGGGTCTGCCTTTCCCACCGCCGTCTCGCAGAGAGGTGGCGTCGCCGCCTCGTCCAGGGCGAAGGCATCATAGGCGCGGCGGACCATGTCGGCGCCGGCCGATCCCGCCCCATCGGCGCCGCCGACCACGAAGCCTGCGCCGAGGCCGCGCGGCTGCGCACCGAAGGCGGGTGACACCCGGTCCTCCGTGGTTTCAGCCTCTTCCTTCAGCCGTTCCAGAACCGACTGGAATACCGATCGTGCGAACATGCAAGGGTTTCTCCGGGCGGGAAGAACAGCATGGCGCGGTTACGCGAGGCTGATGTCGGGCAGGGCGCGGGCCTGTTTGAGGATGAGGTCGTAGAGGAGCTTCGCGCTTGGCGGGAGCGCGCGGCCGTGGGCGGTGATGAGGCTGTAGGGGCGGATGCGGATGAGGACATCGACCGGCAGAACCCGGATTTCCCCGATCGCGGTGCCGTTGCCGGCAATCATGGTCGCGACATCGCGGGCAACGGGGGCGATAGCATTGGAGTGGCGCACGATCGACAGGGTCATGATGATCGAGGAGGTGTTGATGACGGTGGAGGGCAGGCGCACGCCAGAGGCGGCAAAACTGTCCTCGACGGCCCTGCGCAGCAGCGTGCCGCGCGGCTGGAACACCCAGTCGAACTCCGTCATGTCGGCCAGCCGTGCGCCAGGATGCTCAAGCAGGGGATGACCTTCGCGCACGATGAGGCAGACATCCTCCTCGCCGATCTCCACCAGATCGAAAAGCCGCGGATCGACATCGTCGGGCACGCGGCCGACCACGAAATCGTGGCGGGCCGCGAGCAATTCACGGGTCAGGACGTTGCTGTTTTCGATCTGCACGTTGATGTAGATGCCGGGATAGGCGGCCGAGATCTGCCGTATGGCAGGCACGGCAAGGCTGAGCGCCGGGCCGGTGACCGAGCCGAGGGAGACCGAGCCGCCGCTGCCGCTCTTCAGCTCGGAAATCTCGCGGGCCGCCTCCCGAAGTTCCAGCAGAACGGCGCGGGCCCGGCGCGCCAGCGCCCGCCCGAATTCGGTCAGTTCGATGCCGCGCGCGACCCGTTCACACAAGGGTGCCTTGAGGATCGCCTCGATTTCGCCCAGCATGCGGGAGGCCGCGGGCTGGGACATGTTGAGCGCTTCGCCGGCAGCACTGATCTGGCGGTGTTCCTCCAGTGCCAGAATCAGCCGGAGATGGCTGATCTTCAGGCCGGCGCGCAGAATGGCGACTTCGGACATATCGGTGCTGGCAGTCGGCGGACGCGGGGGCATGGCAGGTTTCCCGTTAAGGTTCTTTTTACCGATGGTGGCTCGCCAATCGTTCAGATTTGCGAAAAATCACACTGTTTATATTCAACATAACAAATCTGGTATGTGAATAGCCAAATAATGAATTTGACAGTTATGCTGATTGATTCCAGTTTGCGCCCATTGCGCCAGTGCACGTGGGAGCGTGTCAGGCCGGGAGGACTTCTTTTCACCTTGGACCTCCGCCGGAAACTTCCGGACGCACGACGCCTTGCGCATGTCGCCCTGCTCATCAGGCAGGGCACCAACACTCAGGGAGAGACGTATGAAATTTATCACTTCGCTTCTTGCAGCAGCCGCGATGAGCGTAGCCTCGTTCATTGCCCCGGCCGTTGCGCAGGACAAGGGCGTCGTTGGCATCTCCATGCCGACCAAGACGTCCACGCGCTGGATCTCGGACGGCGAGACGATGGAAAAGCTGTTCAAGGAAGCCGGTTATACGCCGGACCTGCAGTTTGCCGACGACGACATTCCGAACCAGCTCGCCCAGATCGAAAACATGGTCACCAAGGGTGCCAAGGTTCTCGTCATCGGCGCCATCGACGGCACGACGCTCTCCGACATCCTGCAGAAGGCTGCCGACGCTGGCGTGAAGGTCATCGCCTATGACCGCCTGATCCGCGACTCGGGCAACGTCAACTACTACGCCACCTTCGACAACTTCCAGGTCGGCGTTCTCCAGGCCAACACGCTGGTCGAGGGCCTGAAGGCCAAGTTCCCGGACGTCAAGCCGTGGAACGTCGAACTGTTCGGCGGCTCCCCGGACGACAACAACGCCTTCTTCTTCTACGATGGCGCAATGTCCGTCCTGCAGCCGATGATCGACAGCGGCGAGATCGTGATCAAGTCCGGCCAGACCGGCATGGAAACCGTCGGCACGCTGCGCTGGGACGGTGCCGTTGCCCAGGCCCGCATGGAAAACCTGCTGTCCTCGACCTACACCGATGCCCAGGTCAACGGCGTTCTGTCGCCCTATGACGGCCTCTCCATCGGCATCCTCTCGGCCCTCAAGGGCGTCGGCTACGGCTCTGGCGACCTGAAGATCCCGGTCGTCACCGGCCAGGACGCAGAACTTCCGTCGGTCAAGTCGATGCTCGCCGACGAGCAGTACTCGACGATCTTCAAGGACACCCGCGAACTCGCCAAGGTCACCGTTTCCATGGTCAACGCGATCATGGAAGGCAAGGAGCCGGAGGTGAACGACACGAAGACCTACGACAACGGCGTCAAGGTCATCCCGTCCTACCTGCTGAAGCCGGTTGCCGTGACGAAGGCCAATGCCAAGGAAGTCCTGGTCGGCTCGGGCTACTACACCGAACAGCAGATCGACAATTGATCCCCTAACCGGATCAGTCATCCGGGGCCCGCTTCACAAGCGGGCCCTTTCCACTTCACGGTTGGACGCCAGGCCCGACGTTGCCCGGCATCCGGATCTGGAATGCGCAAGATGGACAAGATCATTCTTGAAATGAGGGGCATCACCAAGACGTTTCCTGGCGTCAAGGCCCTGAACAACGTCAATATCAAGGTGCGCGAAGGCGAAATCCATGCCCTCGTCGGCGAAAACGGCGCCGGCAAGTCGACGCTGATGAAGGTGCTTTCGGGCGTCTATCCGGCCGGGACCTACGAGGGCGACATCGTCTATGACGGCGAGGTGCGCCGCTTCTCCACCATTGCCGACAGCGAACATCTCGGCATCATCATCATTCACCAGGAACTGGCGCTCGTGCCGCTCCTGTCGATTGCGGAAAACATCTTCCTCGGCAATGAAATCGCCTCCGGCGGCGTCATCGACTGGCGCGAGACCTTTTCGCGCACGCGCGAGCTTCTGGCCAAAGTGGGCCTGAAGGAAGCGCCGGCCACGCTCATCACCGACATCGGCGTCGGCAAGCAGCAGCTGGTGGAAATCGCCAAGGCGCTGTCGAAGAAGGTGCGCCTACTGATCCTCGACGAGCCGACCGCCTCGCTGAACGAGACCGATTCGGATGCTCTGCTGCGCCTCCTCATGGAGTTCCGCGCGCAGGGCATGACCTCGATCATCATTTCGCACAAGCTGAACGAGATCAAGAAGGTCGCCGACAACATCACGATCCTGCGCGATGGCGGCACGGTGGAAACGCTCGACTGTCACAAGGAAGACATCAGCGAAGACCGCATCATCAAGGGCATGGTCGGCCGCGACATGGAAGACCGCTATCCGTCGCGCGAACCGAAGGTCGGCGAGACGCTGCTGGAGGTGAAGAACTGGAACGTCTTCCACCAGCATCACCGCGACCGGCAATTCCTGCATGACGTGAACTTCACCGTGCGGGCCGGGGAAGTCGTCGGTATCGCCGGCCTGATGGGCGCCGGGCGCACCGAGACGGCGATGAGCATCTTCGGCCGGTCCTGGGGCCACAAGATCACCGGTGAGGTGACGATGCGCGGCAAGCCCGTGGACGTCTCGACGATCCCGAAGGCGATCGATGCGGGCCTTGCCTATGTCACGGAAGACCGCAAGCATCTGGGCCTCGTGCTGATCAACAACATCAAGGAAAACACCACGCTTGCCAATCTCGAGGGCGTGTCGCGCTCCGGCGTCATCGACGACCGGAAGGAAACCAAGGTTGCGACCGATTACCGTTCGCTGCTGCGCATCCGCTCGCATTCGATCTATCAGGAGACGGTGAACCTCTCCGGCGGCAACCAGCAGAAGGTTGTGCTGTCGAAGTGGCTCTTCACCAATCCGGAAGTGCTCATTCTCGACGAGCCGACGCGCGGCATCGACGTCGGGGCCAAGTTCGAGATCTATTCCATCATCAACCAGCTTGCAGCCGAAGGTAAGGGCATCCTGATGATCTCTTCGGAGATGCCGGAACTGCTCGGCACCTGCGACCGCATCTACGTCATGAACGAAGGGCGCATCGTCGCCGAGCTCTCGAAGGCGGAGGCAAGCCAGGAAACCATCATGCGCGCCATCATGCGCTCCGGGGAGAAACACTAATGGCCGGTCAAACCAGCGCAAGCAACCAGACCTCGATCGGGGCATACCTGAAGAACAACATCCGCGAATACGGCCTTCTGGTCGCGCTCGTGGTCATCATGGTGTTCTTCCAGATCATCACGCAGGGCGTTCTCTTCCGTCCGGTCAACATCACCAACCTGATCCTGCAGAACTCCTTCATCGTCATCATGGCGCTCGGGATGCTGCTCATCATCGTGGCGGGTCATATTGACCTGTCGGTCGGCTCGATCGTCGCCTTCACCGGCGGCCTTTCCGCGATCATGCTGGTGAAATGGGGCATCCATTATTCGATCGTCGTGCCGATCTGCCTGGTGCTCGGCGGTATCGTCGGCGCCGCGCAGGGATACTGGGTCGCCTACCAGAAAATTCCATCCTTCATCGTCACGCTCGCCGGCATGCTCGTCTTCCGCGGGCTGACCTACCTCGTGCTGCAGAACCGCCCGATCGGACCCTTCCCCAAGGACTTCCAGTCCTTGTCGACGGGCTTCGTTCCGGACCTGCTCTACTTCGTCAATCCCGCGCCGGAGACGATTGCCAACTTCTTTTCACTCGTGGTCGTCCTCGTTCTCGTCGCGCTCGCCGTTTACTTCGGCCTGAAGAACCGGGCGATCAACGAGAAGCACGGCACTGAGAACGAGCCCTTCGTCTTCTTCGTCCTGCAGATGGCCGTCACCGCGATCGTCGCGATCTTCCTCGGCTACCAGCTGGCGACCTACAAGGGTTTCCCCAACGTGCTGGTGGTGATGGCGCTTTTGATTGCGCTCTACACCTTCCTCACCAACCGCTCCACCATCGGCCGCCGGATCTACGCCATGGGCGGTAACGAGAAGGCCGCCAAGCTTTCCGGTATCAATACCGAACGGTTGACCTTCTACACCTTCGTCAACATGGGCGTTCTGGCCTCGCTGGCCGGCATGATCATCGCAGCGCGCCTCAACTCGGCAACGCCGAAGGCCGGCGTGGGCTTCGAGCTGGACGTGATCGCGGCCTGCTTCATCGGCGGCGCCTCGGCGTCCGGCGGTGTCGGCAAGATCACGGGTGCCGTCATCGGCGCCTTCATCATGGGCGTGATGAACAACGGCATGTCGATCGTCGGCCTCGGCATCGACTACCAGCAGCTCGTCAAGGGCCTGGTGCTGCTCGCGGCCGTGTTCTTCGACGTCTACAACAAGAACAAGGGCTGATCGCAATCAGCCCGCCGCGCTGGTCCCCGGGTCGCCGCTGATGGCGGCCCGATCAAGGCGCGACTTATCAGAAGACCGGCGGCCCCCTCCGCCCTCTTCGACGGAACGATGAAAGGGAATGCCCCGTGCTGATTTCGCAGTTTTCCAATCCTGATGGTTCGATCTCGGTTGCGGTACGTACCGCAGCGGGCGAACCGGCCCGCGTGGTTGCCGGCGCGGCCAGCGTCTATGCGCTGGCGCTCGAGGCAGCCGACAGCGGCAAGAGCCTTGCCGCTACCATCGAAGCCAAGGGCTATGGCGAGAGCGTCGATCTTGCGGCCATTGCCGAGGCCGGTCGTTTCCTGCCGCCGATCACCCATCCGGATCCGGCGCATCTGCACCTGACCGGCACGGGCCTGACACATCTCGGCTCTGCCGCCACGCGCGATGCCATGCATGCCGCCGCCTCCAAGGTGGAGGAGGGCGCCACCGACACCATGAAGATGTTCAAGATGGGCCTTGAAGGCGGCAAGCCGGCGGCTGGCGAGACCGGTGTGCAGCCGGAGTGGTTCTACAAGGGCAACGGCACCCAGTCTGTCGCGCCCGGCGCCGATCTCGTCTCCCCTTCCTTTGCGAAGGATGGCGGCGAGGAGCCGGAAATGGCCGGCATCTATGTCATCTCTTCCAAGGGTGATGTGTTCCGCCTCGGTTTTGCCGTCGCCAACGAGTTCTCCGACCACGTGACGGAGCGGGTCAACTATCTCTACCTCGCCCATTCCAAGCTGCGACCGGCGAGCTTCGGCCCGGAAATCCGGGTCGGCGAACCGCCGGCCGACATTCGCGGCACCTCGCGCATCTGGCGTGACGGCGCGGTCCTTTGGGAAAAGCCTTTCCTGTCGGGCGAGACGAACATGTCCCACAGCTTCGCCAACCTCGAATACCACCACTTCAAGTACGGTCTCTTCCGCCAGCCCGGCGACGTGCATGTGCATATGTTCGGCACGGCCACGCTCTCCTTCGGCGACGGTATCGAGACCAGGGCCGGCGATCTCTTCGAGATCGAGGCCGAGGGCTTCGGGGCGCCGCTGCGCAACCGGCTCGCCATTGCTGAGACTGAAACCGTCGAGATCCATGGCCTTTGAGGCTCCAGGATCCCGCGCCGCACGGACCGGCTGCTCCCGGCCGGGACCGAGGACGGAATTGAGGATTGAAAGATGACTAAGAAAGCCCAATGGCCGCGCAAGCTGCGCTCGCAGGAATGGTATGGCGGAACCAGCCGCGACGTGATCTATCACCGCGGCTGGCTGAAGAACCAGGGACACCCGCACGATCTCTTCGACGGGCGTCCCGTGATCGGCATCATGAACACCTGGTCGGACCTGACGCCCTGTAACGGGCATCTGCGCGAACTGGCCGAAAAGGTGAAGGCCGGCATCTGGGAGGCCGGTGGCTTCCCGGTCGAGGTTCCCGTCTTCTCGGCGTCGGAAAACACCTTCCGCCCGACAGCGATGATGTATCGCAACCTTGCGGCGCTCGCCGTCGAGGAAGCGATCCGCGGCCAGCCGATCGACGGCTGCGTGCTGCTGGTGGGCTGTGACAAGACCACGCCTTCGCTGATCATGGGTGCGGCCTCCTGCGACCTGCCGTCGATCGTCGTCACCGGCGGGCCGATGCTGAACGGCTATTTCCGCGGCGAGCGGGTCGGCTCCGGCACGCATCTGTGGAAGTTCTCGGAAATGGTGAAGGCCGGCGAGATGACGCAGGCCGAATTCCTCGAGGCCGAGGCCTCGATGAGCCGCTCCTCCGGCACCTGCAACACGATGGGTACCGCCTCCACCATGGCCTCCATGGCCGAGGCTCTGGGTATGGCGCTCTCCGGCAATGCCGCCATCCCGGCCGTCGACAGCCGCCGCAAGGTGATGGCGCAGCTTTCCGGCCGCCGCATCGTGCAGATGGTCAAGGACGACCTCAAGCCCTCCGACATCATGACCAAGCAGGCCTTCGAAAACGCCATCCGCACCAATGCGGCTATCGGCGGCTCGACCAATGCCGTCATCCACCTGCTGGCCATGGCCGGCCGTGCCGGCATCGACCTGACGCTTGACGATTGGGACCGTTGCGGCCGCGACGTGCCGACGATCGTCAACCTCATGCCGTCGGGCAAGTATCTGATGGAAGAGTTCTTCTATGCCGGCGGCCTGCCGGTGGTGCTGAAGCGCCTCGGCGAAGCCGGCCTCCTGCACAAGGATGCCATCACCGTGTCGGGCGATACGATCTGGGACGAGGTCAAGGACGTCGTCAACTGGAACGAGGACGTCATCCTGCCGGCCGAGAAGGCGCTGACCCAGTCGGGCGGTATCGTCGTTCTGCGCGGCAATCTTGCCCCCAAGGGTGCCGTTCTGAAGCCGTCCGCCGCCTCGCCGCATCTGATGGTGCATCGCGGCCGCGCCGTGGTCTTCGAGGACATCGACGACTACAAGGCAAAGATCAACGACGAGGCGCTCGATATTGACGAGACCTGTGTCATGGTCATGAAGAACTGCGGCCCGAAGGGCTATCCGGGCATGGCCGAGGTCGGCAATATGGGCCTTCCGCCCAAGGTTCTGCGCAAGGGCATCACCGACATGGTGCGCATCTCGGACGCCCGCATGTCCGGCACGGCCTATGGCACCGTCGTTCTCCACACCTCGCCCGAAGCCGCCGTCGGCGGCCCGCTGGCGGTCGTCAAGAACGGCGACATGATCGAGCTCGACGTGCCGAACCGGCGCCTGCACCTCGACATTTCCGAAGAAGAGCTGGCGGCGCGTCTGGCCGAATGGAAGCCGCAGCACGACCTGCCGACCTCCGGCTATGCCTGGCTGCACCAGCAGCACGTTGAGGGCGCCGACACCGGCGCCGACCTCGACTTCCTCAAGGGATGTCGCGGCAGTGCGGTCGGCAAGGACAGCCACTGAACAGTTGCATCCGACGGGATCGACAAGGGGCGGCGCGCGAGCGTCGCCCTTTTGCGTTTGGGAGTGTTGCTTGAGGAGAGGGGGCAGACTACATTCGATGTGGTCAGGAGATATGGTCATGTCAGGGAAGGTCATTGGTGCGGCAGAGTTCAAGGCAAAGTGCCTGTCGCTGATTGACGAGGTCGCCGAGACGCGCGAGCCGGTGATTGTCACCAAACGTGGCAAGGCCGTTGCGGCTCTCACTCCCTTGCCGCCGTCGCAGCCGAGCCCTTCGATCGTCGGTGCTCTGCGGGGGACCGTGCTGCGCTTTGATGATCCCTTTTCACCGGTCGCGGACGGTGACTGGGACGCCGCCCGGTGATCATCGTCGATACGCACGTGCTTGTTTGGGCGGTCGAGGGAAATCCGCGCCTTGGTCGGACCGCTCTCCGCCGACTGGAAGACAGCACGGATGCCGGATCCGTGCTCCTCGCTGCGATCAGCCTATGGGAAATAGCCATGCTCGTCGAAAACGGCAGGCTGCTGCTTGATGAAGCGATTGATCGATGGTTCGAGCGCGTTATCGCACTTCCAAGTTTGCGTCTTGTGCCACTGGATGCGCGCATTGCGATTGAGAGCGTGCGCCTTCCAGGCTCCTTTCACCCGGATCCGGCTGATCGCATGATCGTCGCCACGGCCCGCACTCTCCGATGCCCGCTTATGACCGCCGATAGGGCGATCCTTGCCTATTCGCATTTGGGACACGTTGAAACCATCGACGCTGAGAGCTGACGATCGACTGCTTCTGCTTCGGAAAACCAAGGTCAGTCAGACCGGGGAGCGGGGTGCCGCAACCCGGCCTCATCCACTCAACCCTGCGACTGGCTCTGGCTCTGACCGCCCTCTTGGACCGTCAGCGTGACATCCAGCGTCTCGTTGACCGCGCCGTTGACGAGGCCGGAGATGGGGGCGGCGTCGGTGTAGTCGAGGCCGGTGGCAATGCGCACGTAGCGCGCGTCCGGGCAGATCTTGTTGGCAGCATCAAAGCCGACCCAGCCGAGGCCGGTGAGGAAGACTTCGGCCCAGGCGTGGGTCGCCGTCTGCTGCTCGACCTCGTCCATCAGCAGGTAACCGGAGATGTAGCGTGCCGGGAGCGAGAGGGTGCGGGCGGCGGCGATGAAGATGTGGGCGTGGTCCTGGCACACGCCCGCCTTGGCTTCCAGCGCCTGTTCGGCGGTCGTCAAGCTGTCGGTGGCGCCGGGCGTGTAGGACACGGTGGTGTTGATCAGTTCCATCAGCGCATGCATGCGCGCCAGATCGCTTTCGCCGGTGGAACTGCGGGCAATCTCGCGCACCAGCTTGCCGGGCTTGGTCAGCGGCGTCTCGCGCAGGAAGAGCCAGAGCGGGGTATGGGCGGTGTGAGGACCGAAAACGCCGGCGCGGTCTTCCGTTTCGATCTCGCCGACGGCGGTGACGATAATCGAGTCGCGCCCGCCGGCCACGCTCACCAGATGCACCTGGTTGAGAAACTGGTCGGCGTAGCTCACCTCCACCGTGGCGCCGTCCACCTGGACGGTCCATTCCACGACGGTCTGGCCGGGCCCGGTGACGGGCGTCAGGCGCAGGCGCTGGAGGGCGAACTGCACCGGCTCGTCATAGCGATACTCGGTGCGGTGATGGATGGACAGTCGCATACCGCCTCCGTCTTACTGGTAGAACCGATAGCCATCGGCGATTTCCTGCCCCAGCCGGTTGTTGCTGGAGACGAAATCCTCGATGAACTCGTGAAGGCCGCCATTCATGATGTCGGCAATGGAGCCGGTGGTGAGCGAAGCGAGCGTATCTTCCGCCGTGCGGTGTGCCGCGAGCTTTTCGCCGTATTCCAGCCCGAGATAGTTGAGATTGCTGACGATCTTCTCGTAGCTGTAGGCCAGCGAGCGGGGCTGGCGGCCGTTGAGGATCAGGAAGTCAGCAATGTTGGCGGGCTTCAGTTCGGCGTCATAGACCCATCCGTAGGAGCGATGGGCCGAGACGGAGCGCAGGATCGATTCCCACTGCACATTGTCCATGGAGGAGCCGACCTGCGTCACCGCCGGCAGCAGGACGTAATATTTCACGTCGAGAATGCGAGCGGTGTTGTCGGCGCGTTCGATAAAGGTGCCGATGCGGGAGAAGTTGTAGAGCTCGTTGCGGAGCATGGTACCGTGAAAGGCGCCGCGGATCAGACCGGCGCGGCGCTTGATCGTATCGATCACGCCGGGAAGGTCGGTGGGCTTGACGCGCTTGGCGAGCAGCGCCTTCAGCTCGATCCAGCATTCATTGACGGCTTCCCAGGTTTCGCGGGTCAAGGCCGTGCGCACCATGCGGGCATTGTTGCGGGCCGCCTCGATCGAGGACATGACGCTGGAGGGGTTGGCGCGTTCGCGCAGCAGGAAATCGACCGCGTCCTGGCTCGTCAGCGTCTCATGCGTCTCGTTATAGAGGGCGCGCACGTCGGCGCTCTGCAGCACGCCGTCCCAGTCGTCCTCCACCCCTTGCGAGCGGGTCAGCGACATGCGCAGGCCGGCATCGACGAGGCGGGCGGTGTTTTCGGCCCGCTCGATATAGCGGAACATCCAGTAAAGGCCGTTGGCCGTTCTTCCGAGCATCGATCAGTCCTCCAGAACCCATGTGTCCTTGGTGCCGCCACCCTGGCTGGAATTGACGACGAGCGAGCCCGCCTTCAACGCCACGCGGGTGAGCCCGCCGGGAATGATCTGCACCTTGTCGGAGACAAGCACATAGGGTCGCAGATCCACGTGGCGGGGCGCGATGCCCTTGTTGACGAGGATCGGGACGGTGGAGAGCGACAGCGTCGGCTGCGCAATGTAGTTGTTGGGCTTGGCGGCAAGCTTTTCGGCGAAGAGCTGGCGCTCCTTCTTCGTCGCCGTCGGGCCGACCAGCATGCCGTAGCCGCCGGACCCGTGGACTTCCTTGACGACGAGGTCGGCGAGGTTTTCAAGCACGTATTTCAGGCTGTCCGGCTCGGAGCAGCGCCAGGTGGGCACATTTTCCAGCAGCGGCTTGCGGCCAGTGTAGAACTCGACGATCTCCGGCATGTAGGAATAGATCGCCTTGTCGTCGGAAATGCCGGTGCCGGGCGCATTGGCAATCGTGATGTTGCCGGCGCGGTAGACGTCCATGATGCCGGGAACGCCGAGACAGGATTCCGGCTTGAAGGTCAGCGGATCGAGGTAGTCGTCGTCGACGCGGCGGTAGAGCACGTCGATTGCCTCGTAGCCGCGCGTCGTGCGCATCTTCACCTTGCCGTCCATGACCTTGAGGTCGGAACCCTCCACCAGTTCCACGCCCATCATGTCGGCGAGGAAGGCGTGTTCGTAGAAGGCGGAGTTGTAGATGCCGGGGGTGAGGACGGCAACGCGGGGCTTGCCCTTGCAGCCGGGCGGGGCGAGCGAGGCAAGGCTCTGGCGCAGCAGGTAGGGGTAGTTTTCCACGGGGCGCACACGGTTCTCGTGGAAGAGCTCGGGGAACATCTGCATCATCGTCTCGCGGTTCTCCAGCATGTAGGAGACGCCGGAGGGCGTGCGGGCATTGTCCTCGAGAACGTAGAACTGGTCCTCGCCGGTGCGCACGATATCGGTACCGACGATGTGGGTGTAGACACCGCCCGGCGGGCGGAAGCCGATCATCTGCGGCAGGAAGGCAACGTTTCTCTCGATGAGTTCGCGGGGAATGCGACCGGCGCGGATGATTTCCTGCTTGTGGTAGATGTCGTCGAGGAAGGCGTTGAGGGCGATGACGCGCTGTTCGATGCCCTGCGCCAGCTTGCGCCATTCGCGGCCGGAAATGATGCGCGGGATGAGGTCGAAGGGGATGAGCTTTTCAGAGGAATCGGCGTGGCCGTAAACGGCGAAGGTGATGCCGGTCTTGCGAAAGATGTTCTCGGCATCCTTGGACTTGGAGATTAACCGGGACCGGTCCTGGCTTGCATACCAGTCATAGTAGGTCTGGTACGGTTGTCGCGGCGTGTCGTCCGCGTTCATCATTTCATCGAATGCCAAAGCAGCGGTCCCCATTCATTTTTAAGCATTTGAGTACAACGAAATTCACAATGCAAGAAGCATGCACAATTCGCGCGCAGGAATTTTGCAGGAGCGAAGACCGTCTTTTTATGCCTTAAATAGGTGCTTCTGCCGTTTGATTTTGCAAGGTCTCTTCGCAACTTATGATGTCGCCCGGGCCTTGCGGATTTTATCCGGCCTGAAAGGCCAGGACCTGCTTTAAACTTGGGCGGTCGGCCGCTTTTTAGGGCATCGCTCGTGCGTATTGCCGGCAACCGGCTGCTTGATCGTTGCCATCAAGAAAATTGCTTTGACCCCCGCGCCGGTGCGGCCTACCCACACGCCAACGGAAAGGCGTGAGACCATGACGAACGCGCGTGACGACAGGGGCCTTGCATGACGCTCGACAGGCTGGCGCCGGCCATTTTCGTGCTGTTGTGGTCGAGCGGCTGGGTGCTGGCAAAATATGTGGGACCCTATGCCGATCCCTTCACCCTGCTGGCCCTGCGCAATTTCCTGACGGCCGTAGCCTTTGCGGCCATTGTTGGCTTCGCTGGCGCGTCCTGGCTCCGGCGGCCGCGCGATATCGTGCATGCGCTGGTCACCGGCGTCTTCCTGCACGGCCTTTACCTTGCCGGCGTCTGGTGGGCGGTGCGCCATGGCGTGCCGGCGGCCCTGTCCGGCATCATTGCCGGGCTGCAGCCGCTGATGACGGTGGCGGCCGCGCCGCTGATGATCGGCGAGCGGGTCAGCCGGTTGCAGGTCCTCGGTATTTTCCTCGGTTTTGTCGGCATTTCGATCGCCGTGCTGCCCCGCGTGCTCGCCATCGACCCCGGCGTGACGCCGATCAGCCTCGTTGCGGTGGGAGTGAACGTCCTCGGCATGGCCTCGGTCACGCTTGGAACGCTCTACCAGAAGAAGTTTCTTCCGCATGGGGATCTGCGCGCCGTCGCCACCCTCCAATATGTCGGAGCCCTGATGGTGACGCTGCCGCTGGCGCTGGTCTTCGAGCCCGAACACCGGCTTGTGTTCGGCTGGCCGCTGGTCTTCATCCTGTTCTGGTCGGTCGTGGTTCTGTCGATGGGGGCTGTGGGGTTGCTGCTCTATCTCATCCGGCGCGGCCAGGTCTCGCGGGCAGCCTCCCTCATTTATCTGGTCCCCCCGCTTGCCGCCGTGCAGGCGGCCATCGTCTTCGGTGAGGCGCTGACGGGCCCGATGATTCTGGGCACGGTGATCGCCGTCACCGGTGTCTGGCTGACGAACCGCAAGGCCAAGGCGCAGCCGGTCGAGGTGACGCCGGCGGAATGACGGCGATCGTGGCCCTGACGTGAAAAGACCGGCGCGGCCTTTGGGGGCTGCGCCGGTCTTCTTCATTTTGCAGGGGCTCAAGCGGAGCCCTGTGGCGCGTTACGCGGTTTCGCGGCGGCGCTGGCCGTTGCCGCGGTTCTGGCCGCCGGCGTTCTGGCCGGCATTGCCGCCATTGTTCTGGCCGCCGCTCGGGCGGGCCGGGCGGTTGTTGCGGCGGTTGCGCTTGGCCTGGGCGTTTTCGTGGGCGGCCTGGGCGGCCGGGCCCTGGCCCTTGCGGTGCTGGCTCTGCTTGCGCTTCGGCTGCTGGCCGGCCGGGGCGCCCTGGGTGCGGACCGGCGGCTCGCCGCTGGCAACGGCGATCTCGATCTTCATCAGCTTTTCGATGTCGCGCAGCAGGCGCACTTCATCCGGCGCGCAGAAGGCGATGGCGATGCCGTCGCGGCCGGCGCGGGCCGTGCGACCGATGCGGTGCACATAGGCGTCCGGCACTTCCGGCAGGTCGTAGTTGAAGACGTGGGTGACGGCCGGGATATCGATGCCACGGGCGGCAACGTCGGTGGCGACCAGCACCTTGATCGTGCCGTCCTTGAAGCCGGCAAGCGCACGCTCGCGCTGGCCCTGGCTCTTGTTGCCATGGATGGAGGCGACCTTGAAGCCGATGGTTTCGAGGTGCTTCGACAGCTTCTCGGCGCCATGCTTGGTGCGCGAGAAGACGATGGAGCGGCCATCCGGATTGTCGGCCAGCGTCTTGCGCAGGATGTCGGTCTTCTGCTCCTTGCCGGCCACGAAGTGCACATACTGCTCGACCTTGTCGGCAGCCTTGCCGGGCGGGGTGACTTCGACGCGCAGCGGGTCGGTCAGGTAGTCGCCGGCCAGTTCCGCGATCGCCTTCGGCATGGTGGCGGAGAAGAGCAGCGTCTGGCGCTTTTTCGGCACGAGCTTGGAGATCTTGCGCAGGTCGTGGATGAAGCCAAGGTCGAGCATCTGGTCGGCTTCATCGAGCACGAGGAAGCGCGCGGTTGTCAGCGTCACGGCCTTGCGGTTGATGAGGTCGAGCAGGCGGCCGGGCGTGGCGACGAGAATGTCGGTGCCGCGGGCCAGCGTTTCGATCTGGCGGTTGATGGAGACGCCGCCGACGACCGTGGTGATGCGGATCGGCGACTTGGCGACGAAGGTCTTCAGGTTCGCGGCGATCTGGTTGACGAGTTCGCGGGTCGGGGCCAGCACGAGGGCGCGCACGTTGCGCGGATCGGCGCGGCGGTTTTCGGCCGTCAGGTTCTGGATCATCGGCAGGCCGAAGGCGGCCGTCTTGCCGGTGCCGGTCTGGGCGAGGCCGATCACGTCACGGCCTTCGAGCACGATCGGGATCGCCTTTTCCTGGATGGGGGTGGGGGTCTCATAACCGGCGGTCGCGAGCATGGAAAGCAGTTGCGGCGACAGGCCGAGGTCGGAGAACGTGGTCAATATCTTTGCCTTTCGGGGGCGCCAAAGCACAATCCCCGGGGCGGCCGCATGCCGATCCGGTGTCTCTGGCGTCAAGAACCCCGCGTGATTGGGAACTTGTGGGTTGATTGAGTTGGCGTCAGGCGGCTGGCCACGGAGTGCGGCAACAGGTATGTCGCGCCCGCCTTCCTCGCAGAACAGTCTCTCTGCACGGCGCTCACGCGGCAGCCGGAAGGTACGCTGGCCTGCATGTCGGTGTTTTCGCCGAGAAAGTCAAGCGATTTTCCCGCAGTGCAAAATGAGCTTTGCCTCAGCCGTCCATGTCCAGGTCGAATTCCGCATCAGCAAGGATCGCCCCGTTGACGCGAATATCGACCGCGTGGCGGCCGGGGTAATAGCGGCGCGTGGTGATGGGGCGCAGCGCGTGGCGACGTTCCAGTCTTCGCGTCTCGCCGGGCGCAAGGCTGACTGCGGTCCACTTGAAGACCTTCGGAGACAGGCTCCCATCGGCCTTCACATGGTGCACGGCGTAGTCGATCATCAGCTCGCTGGCTACCGGTCCGCGGTTTTCGACGGTGAGCGTCAGCGGCAGGCTGTCTCCGAAGCGCACGCGGTTGGCGCCGAGCGTCAAGGTGGCGGTGATCGCCTCGGTTTGCGCGAAGCCGAAATGGCCAAGGATCGCCGCCTCGCCCCGCTTCAGCAGCGTGCGGCAGGCGTGGCGCAGCAACTGGCGTCTTTCGCGCGAGGCACCCGGCAGGTGCGTCGCGACCACCTCTGCCACCACATCCGGATGATCCTTGGCGATGTCGTTCAGGCTGTTGGCAACCGAGCGGCGGACATAGTCGGAGGGATCGTCGATGAGCGCGGAGAGGATCGGCAGGATCGGGCGTGGCTCCGCGATCAGCGCCTTCAACTGCAAGGCCCAGGGCAGGCGCGGGCGGGTGCCCTCGCTGGCGAGGCGGCGCACATGCGGATCGGGATCGTCGACCCAGCCGGCTATGGTGGCGAGCGCGCGCTTCTGGTCGGCGGCGATGAATGCGCGAATGCCGAATTCGGCCGTGAAATGCGGCGTGAGCGCTTTCAAAAGGGCGAGCGACCGGTCGAAATGATCAAGTCCGTGCAGCGCCACGAACTGGTTGACCGGCAGCAAGGCCCAGCCCTTCAGTCCCGGACGCTCACCCGATGGCAGCGCCCTCTCAAGACTATCGGCAGCAGCGGCGAAGTCGGCCGGCAGCGATGCTTCCAGAGCGGCCCGAACCTGCTGAGCGCGCTGCATCAGTTCGAGCCTGTCGAGGTCCGCAAGCGCGATGGACGTGAAGCGCGCGGCGTCAAAGTCGGGCGATGAGGCGGTGAGGGCGGTGGTCATGGTCGCGACCAGTGCGGGATCGATGAGGTTCTTCAGCGGTTCGGCCATGGATCGTCCCGGGAGCAGGCGGAAGGGTTGGTTGACGTGACATGCCGCATCGCTGGCAGCTTGTCGATGGTCTGGCAGGTTCCGATCCGTGTGACGATGATGGCACGGACACTCTGATGCCGTGGTCTTCGCCGGTCACCCGACTGCGCCACGATCACGTGATCGTGATGGAAACGCGCGGGGGCACCGGCGTTGGGACTTCGGGCCTTGGAGCGCGTGTGCGCGCAGGGCGCGATATAACGACGAAAGGACCACCTGATGACCATGACGAATACCTGGATTCTCGCCGCCGATGGCAACAGCGCCCGGTTGCTCAAGGGCGTCAATCTCGTGAAGGACAATGGTTCCATGCCGGAGCAGGAGGTCTTCGAGATCGAGACGAAGCAGGCAAAGGACATCATGGCCGACAAGCCCGGTCGCAGCCACTCCTCCGTCGGCCCCGGCCGCTCGGCGATGGAATATTCGTCCGATCCGGTTCAGGTCGAGCAGGAGCGCTTCGTTGCCGATCTTGCGGCCAAGCTGGATGCCTATGCCGCCGATGGTGCGTTTGACGGTCTGGTGGTTTGCGCCGCCCCGCAGACGCTCGGCACGCTGCGCACCGTGATGGGCGCGAAGGTGCGCGAAAAGACGGTGGCCGAGATCGACAAGAATTACACCAACCTGCCGACGGAGCAGATCATCAACTCCGTGCGGTCGGTGGTGTTTCACTGAGGGGTGTGGGCTCCCACCTCCCCTTGAGGGGGAGTTCGCTGCGCAGCAGCGGGTGGGTGATCCGCGGCGTTGAAGAGAATGCGCAGGTCTAGCGTAACGACGGTGGCTTTCGTGAATGCCGGTCCGTGCCATTGAACGCACGCTCGTCGTCTTCTCTGGTTCCGTGGGCGTGCCCCAGGGTCACCCCACCCCGCCGCTTTGCGGCGACCCGCCCCCTCAAGGGGCGGGTGGGAGGCCACGGCAGCACAGGCTTTTTATCCCCTCAAAAATCCGTCGCCACGCCGCCTTCCGCCTTCCGCTTGGCCACGAAGGCATCGAGTTCCTCCTCGATGGCCGGGTCGAGCGGGGGGCGTTCGTACTGGTTGAGCTTGTCCTTGAAGACACGGTTGGCGTGGTCGTAGGTGGTGGGGCGGCCGGCTTCGGTCCAGGTCTCGAAATTGCGCCAGTCGGAGAGGATCGGCGAATAGAAGGCTGTCTCGTAGCGGGCGAGCGTGTGCGGCGTGCCGAAATAGTGGCCGCCGGGGCCGACGTCGCGCACGGCGTCGAGCCCGAGCGCATCGGTGCTCACATCGAGCGGCGTGAGGTACTCCGCCACCATCTGCAGCATATCGACATCGAGGATGAACTTCTCGAAGGAGGCCGTCAGGCCGCCTTCCGTCCAGCCGGCCGAATGCATGACGAAATTGCCGCCGCCCTGCGTGACGGCCCACAGCGACAGGGCCGATTCATACGCCGCCTGCGCGTCCAGCGTGTTGGCGGCATTGGTGTTGGAGGTGCGGTAGGGGATCTTGTATTTGCGGGCGAGCTGGCCGCCGGCGACGACCGCCTTCATGTATTCCGGCGTGCCGAAGGCGGGGGCGCCCGTCTTCATGTCGACGTTGGAGGTGAAGCCACCATAGACGACCGGCGCGCCCTTCCTGACCATCTGCGTGAAGGCGATGCCGCAGAGCGCCTCGGCGTTCTGCTGCACCAGCGCGCCGGCGATCGTCACGGGCGCCATGGCGCCAGCCAGCGTGAAGGGCGTGATGACGACGACCTGGCCGCGCGAGGACATTTCGATGATGCCCTGCAGCATGGGGCCATCAAGGCGCAGTGGCGAGGAGGTGTTGATGATGGTGAAGAGCGAGGGTTCGCGCTCCATCTGCTCCATGGAAATGCCACGGCCGATGCGGGCGATCTCGATGCCGTCCGTGTTGCGCTGCTGGCCCAGCGAATAGACGTGGAAGACCTTGTCGGTGAGTTTGACGAGATCCGAGAGGCAGTCGAGATGGCGCACGGAGGCGTGGATGTCGACCGGCTCGACGGGATAGCCGCCGGTGGTGTGGATGACGTCATACATCTGCGCGAGCTTTACCAGCTTGCGGAAGTCCGCCTGGTTGCCGGTTCGCCGGCCGCCATCTCGGTCCGCCACGAAGGGCGCCGAGGCGATTTGCGCGAAGACGAGGTTGTTGCCGCCGATCCGCACATTGCGCAGCGGATTGCGGGCATGCATGGTAAATTGCTCGGGGACGCTCGCCATCATCTCCATGATGAGGCCGCGGTCGAAGCGGACGCGATCGGTGCCGGGCGTCACATCCGCGCCGGCCGCCTTCATGCGCTGGCGGGCTTCCGGCAGGATGACGTCCATGCCGATTTCCTCGAGGATGGTCAGCGACGCCTCATGGATCGATTCAAGCGCTTCGGGTGACAGCACAGTCGATTTCTCGATCGTGTTGATCAGGTTGAGATATTTGGCGCCGGGGCCAAGCTTGCGACCGCGATCGCCGCCGCGTCCGCCCGTTCGCCGGCGCCGTTCGACCGGCGTTCCGCCCGTTTCCATTGCTGCGCCGTCGTGCTCATCCATGGTGATGTCCCCGTCCTCGATTCCGATGACGGGAAGCTCGCAGATTTTTCCGACACAAGCTCTGCCAAATGCGACAAGCCAGTTCGACAGCAGGGGTGATTTCTGTGCGCTTTGCGCCGTTTGCGTGTCAGTCCACGACAAGTGGCGGGCTGGAGGGCCGTTCGCCGCACAGCATTTCGCGTTTTCCGGCATAGCCTTTGCGACGCTCGACCGCGAAGCCGGCGGCCTGAAGATTGCGCCGCACGAATCCGGCGGCGGCATAGGTTCCGAAGCGACCGCCGCGGCGGGTGCGGTCATGGACGCGGGTCAGCGTTTCGATCGACCACATGGCCGGATTGCGCGACGGCGCGAAGCCATCGAGATACCAGGCGTCCATCGGCGCCTGCCAGGCCGGCAGGGTTTCCAGCACGTCACCGCAGACGACGGTCAGGGTCACGTCGTCTGCAAACGTCAGCGTGACATGTCCGGACGGCGTGGCGGGCCAGCAGGCCACGAGCTCTTGTCGCTCCCGGTCGATTTCCGGCCAACGGGAAAGCGCCCGGCCGATTTCTTCCGTGGTCATCGGATAGCGTTCGAAGGAGGTGAAGGAGAGGCTGGCGCCGGTCACCTTCGTCAGCCGCCACTGGCGCAGCGTTTCGCAGAAGTTCAACCCGGTGCCGAAGCCGAGTTCACCGATGGCAAAGGGGCGCGGGGCCTGCCAGCGCTCCGGGAGACCATTGCCGGCGAGGAAGACATGGCCGCATTCGGCGCGGCCGTCCTCGCGGCAATAAAAGTGGTCGCTAAAGGCAGGCGAATAGGGCATATCGCCCGCGTGCCAGGTGAGCGGCGCATGGGTTTCGACGGTCGGCTCGGCTGTGGGGCTTTCGGTGTCCTGCATGGGCGCGGCGATAGCGCAAAATGGCCGGCGGCGAAAGCCGATCCGTGAGTCGAAACCGCAGTTTGCGCCGGGGCGTTGATGTTTTCTTAAAGGATGAGGCATGGCGGAACTGGTGATCGTCGGCGGCGGGATCATGGGCCTGTGGGCGGGCGTGCACGCCGTTCGCGCCGGCATGGAGACGCTGGTGCTCGATGCCAGCTGGCCGGGAGCCGGCGCCAGCGGCGGGCTGCTCGGTGCCCTCATGCCGCACCTGCCGGAGCGCTGGAACGAGAAGAAGCAGCTCCAGCTGGAAGCGCTCGCGAGTCTCGAAGACGAGATCGCGGCCCTGGAAGCGGCCACCGGGCTTTCTGCCGGCTATGCCCGGACGGGACGTATCCTGCCGCTCGCCAAGCCGCATCACCGCGCGCTGGCCGAGGCGCGGGCGACGGAGGCCGAGACGCGGTGGCGGGTCGGAGGGCGCAGTTTTTCGTGGAAGGTGGCGGATCGCCCGGATGTCGAGGGCTGGCCCTCGTCGCAAGCCTCGGCGGCTGGCGTGGTGGTCGAGACGCTGGCGGGACGGCTCTCGCCACGGGCCACGATCGCCATGCTCTGCGCATTCATCGAGCGCGCGCCGAATGCTGCGATCCGGCGCGGGGCGCGTGTCGTCTCGGTCGATGGCGCGGCGCGGCAGGTGATGCTTGAAGGCGGGGAGCGGATCGGCTTCGGCGATCTGGTGATCGCGGCCGGGCCAGGCGCCTTTCCCTTGATCGACGGACTTGTGCAAGGCGCTTCCGCTGGCAGCGGCCGGCCGGTGAAAGGGCAGGCGGCGCTTCTGGATGGCGTTGAGGCGAAGGAGCGTTTGGTGCTGTTTCAGGACGGGCTGTACATCGTGCCCCATGACAATGGGACCGTCGCCATCGGGAGTACCAGCGAAGACGAATTTGTCGATCCGGCGACGACCGACAGTCAGCTGGATGACCTCCTTGCCCGTGCCCTCGCGCTTGCCCCGGCCTTGGCCGGCGGACGCGTTGTCGAACGCTGGGCGGGCCTCAGGCCGCGGGCGATCGGCCGTGAGCCGATGGTGGGGCGGCTTGCCGAGCATTCGGGCGTCCACGTGCTGGCCGGAGGCTTCAAGGTCAGTTTCGGCCTCGCCCATCTGCTGGCCGAAGCGGTGGTGGACGACATTGTCGGGCGTCCGGCCAAACGAAAGCTCCCCGCATCTTTCGATGTCGGGGAGCATGTCCGGCTCATGCGGCAAGCCTGATCTTGACGTTCTGAATCAGAGTCAGGTCAAGACGACAAGCATATGTTTTTGCTTGGATTTTACATCCAGTAGGGCGGTACGCCGTAGTAATCGTAGATCTTGCGACCATTATCGGCGTTCCAGGAATAGTCGTCTTCGTTGTCATAGCGCGGGGCGTTTTCGACCTGATCGCGCGTCACATCCGTCCGGTAGCCGCCGAGGTTTTCATCATAGGTCAGCTTCGACCAGGGCAGCGGATAGTGGTCATGGCCGATGCCGAGGAAACCGCCGAAGGCGAGGACGGCGTAGGCAACGCGGCCCGAGCGCTTTTCGATGATCACACGCTCGATGGAACCGATGTGCTTTCCATCGCTGCCATAGACCTTCGTGCCTTCGACCTTGTCGCTGGCAATGAGATCATGGGTTTCACGCACCGATGCGTCGCGAACATCACGATTTGTGACAGTATCTTGATAGGTCATGGTGTTTCTCCCTTTCGTGTTTGTACCTCCCTAATGCGAAAGTCACTGCGATAGTTCCTTTCTTCTTCCGGTTTGCCACCCGTCATTTCGTCAAGCTGTCACGCAAATCACTTAGCTAGCGGCCACAAGAGCCGGTGAGCGCCGAGATCGTGCGCCGCCTTACGGAGTTTCCGATGCGGTATGCGATTCACTTCACACCGCCGATCCACCATCCGCTGGCGATCGCCGCGGCCGGCTGGCTCGGTCGCAATGTGTATTCCGGCGATGCGGTGGACCATCCGCCGGTGCCCGGCTTCACGCAGCGGGAAATTGCCTTTCACACGGCCCTGCCGCGCCGCGATGGCTTCCACGCGACGATGAAGGCGCCGTTCCGGCTTGCGCCTGACGTGAGCGAGGGCGACCTTCTGAAGGCGCTGATGCGTTTTGCCGGGAAGATCGAGCCCATCGTCATCGAACAGCTCGAAGTGGCCCGTCTCGGCGAGTTCATGGGGCTGCTGCCGCAGGTGCCCTGCGAGGCGGCCACGTATCTGGCGGCGCGCACCGTGCAGGAATTCGACCAGTACCGCGCGCCGCTGACGGAAGCGGAGATCGAGCGGCGCGATCCCTATCGCCTGTCGGCGGCGCAGTTCGCCAATCTGCACCGCTGGGGCTATCCTTACGTGATGGACGAGTACCGTTTCCACATGGCGCTCACCGGCCCGGTGGACCGGACCCTCGCCACGCGGCTCGAGCCGGTGCTGCGGCAGGTCTTCGAGCCGCATCTGGCCGAACCTTTGAGGGTGACGAGCCTTGCGCTCTTCGTGGAGCCGGAGCCGGGCGCCCCGTTTCGCGTCCATTCCCAGCACCCGCTCGGCCGCATCGGCGTGAAGCGCCCGGCCTCGGCCGCCTAGGCTTTTGGTCTTTCATGGGCTGTGCATGTGCAGCATTTCCATCTCGACTTTCGCAAGGCCGGTGCTACCGTCAGGCGAAAGACGAGAGGGTGACAGCACATGACAGACACGACCTATCCGCGCGATCTCATCGGTTACGGGCGCCATCTTCCCGAGGTGCGCTGGCCGGGCGGGGCCAATATCGCGGTGCAGTTCGTCGTCAATTACGAGGAGGGCGGCGAGAGCTGCGTTCTGGATGGCGATCCGGCTTCGGAATGCCTGCTGTCGGAGATCGTCGGCGCGCAGCCCTGGGCCGGGCAGCGCAATCTCAACATGGAGTCGATCTACGAATATGGTTCCCGCGCCGGTTTCTGGCGCCTCTGGCGCATGTTCACGCAGCGCAACATGCCGGTTACGGTCTATGGCGTGACGCTTGCCATGGCGCGCAATCCGGAAGCGGTGGCCGCCATGAAGGAAGCCGGTTGGGAGATCGCCAGCCACGGCTATCGCTGGCTGGAATACAAGGATTTCCCCGAGGACGTCGAGCGCTGGCACATTCATGAGGCCGTCCGGCTGCACACGGAGCTGACGGGCTCGCATCCCCGCGGCCTCTATCAGGGCAAGCCTTCGGCCAACACGCTGCGCCTGCTGCTCGAAGAGGGCGGCTTCCGCTATTCCTCCGACAGCTATGCGGACGAGCTGCCCTTCTGGGTGCCGGGGCTGACGGCAGACGCGCCGCATCTCATCATTCCCTATACGCTCGATGCCAACGACATGCGTTTTGCCACCAACCAAGGCTTCAATTCGGGCGACCAGTTCTTCACCTACCTCAAGGATACGTTCGACGTGCTCTGGCAGGAAGGCGAGGCGGGCAGCCCGAAGATGATGAATATCGGCCTGCACTGCCGCCTCGTCGGCCGACCCGGCCGCGCCGCCGCGCTTGCCCGTTTCCTCGACTATGTGCAGGCGAAGGAAAAGGTCTGGGTGACGCGGCGCATCGATATTGCCGACCACTGGTACGAGCACCACAAGCCCGTCTGAGCGCGCAAACCGACGGCTTGTCCACAGCGGCGGGCCTTGCACGTTTTTGTGAGGCCTGCGTGCGGGGGCCGCTCATGGGTTTTTCGGTTCGTTTCGCTTTTTCAATGACCTGACCGGTTTTCCTCCGGCTTCGATTCACCTCTGGGCGATCAGGCGCTGTTGCACGCTTGCGTCACCATCAGGTGGCGTGGCGTCGCCCGCTCGTCGCGGGGTGGACAGGGCGTCGCGTGGCGGTATCTCTCTGGCGAAAAGGGGCCCGCATCCTTCCGGCCGGCCCAGGAAGAAGAGTTTCAGATGTCACCGATTTCCCGCCGTATCTTCGTTTTTGGGGCCCTGTCCGCCCCGGCCATCCTTGCAGGCTGTGCCAGCACCGCCGGCACGGCGCCGACGGCCCGTCCCGTGGCCACGCCCGTGGTTGCGCGCCGCCCCATCGTCAGCGCCACCGAAGGCGAGTTGCAGGCCCGTTACGCCGCCTTCGAGGATGGGGGACATCTGGTGCCGGCCGTGCCCTTCGAGCGGATGGACCCGAAATACTACCGCCAGCGCGTGCAGGACCCGACCGGCGAGGCACCCGGCACCGTCGTCGTCGACACGCCCGACCGCTTCCTCTATCTCGTCGAGCCCGGCGGCACGGCGATGCGCTATGGCGTCGGCCTCGGCCGCGAAGGCTTTGCCTGGGAAGGCGAGGGCGTTATCCATTGGCGGCAGAAGTGGCCGCGCTGGAAGCCGCCGGCGGAAATGATCGCGCGCCAGCCGCAGCTCGCCCAGTATTCCGTCGAAAACGGCGGCATGGAACCGGGTGTGAAAAATCCGCTCGGTGCCCGCGCGCTCTACATCTTCAAAAATGGGCAGGACACGCTCTACCGCCTGCATGGCACGCCGGAATGGAACTCGATCGGCAAGGCCGTCTCCTCCGGATGCGTGCGGCTCGTCAATCACGACATCGTCGACCTCTATGAGCGCGTACCGTACCATGCCCGCATCGTGGTCTATCAGGGCGCCATGGCGCGGGCCTGATGCCGTCTGCAGCCGTCGGCTGAGGGATGTAGAGGTCGCAGCCCTTGTCTTGCGGCCGGTTCGGCTTCTATGGTCCTTCCCGAGACAAACAAGGACGGCCAGATGACTCGTGAGGATTTCGTCGCCCGCTTTGGCGGCGTTTTCGAACATTCCCCCTGGATTGCCGAGCGGGCATTCGACGCCGGTGGCGTGGACGGTGGTGGCGGCCTGACGGCGGAAACGGTGCATGCGGCGCTGACTGCGCGTTTCAGGACTGCATCCGAGGCGGAAAGGCTCGGCGTTCTCAACGCCCATCCCGATCTCGCCGGCAAGCTGGCGATCGCCGGCGGGCTGACCGAGGACAGCCGCAAGGAGCAGGCCGGCGCCGGGCTTGATCGTCTCTCGCCGGAGGAGCATGCGCGCTTCACCGCGCTCAATGCCGCCTATGTCGAGAAGTTCGGCTTTCCCTTCATCATCGCCGTCAAGGGTCTTGGCAAGGACGATATCCTCCAAGCCTTTGAGCGACGCATCGACAATGAAGCGGGGGCGGAGTTCGAGACGGCCTGCGGGCAGGTCGAGAAGATCGCAGGGCTTCGGCTTGCGGCGATGTTTGCGGAGGATGCGCGATGAACGGACCGGTTGGCAGCTTCGTGTCGACGGACAGCCAGACGCCCGACGCGTCCGCGCCAGTCATCGCCGCACCGGCCATCGGGCGTGCGCCGGAACTTCTGGCGATCGAGCCGCTGACGGCCGAAGCCTTCCGGCCTTTCGGCACGGTCATCGAGGCCGATCCGGGATCGATGCGGCTCATCAATGGCGGGACGACGGAGCGCTACCATGCGCTGGCCGAGGCCGAGGCGCTGGGTGATGGCGCAAGGGTCATCGTCAGCCTGTTTCGCGGCAGGCCGCGCAGCTTTCCCTATCATGTCGGCATGATGGAGCGGCATCCGGAGGGATCGCAGAGTTTCTCGCCCATCGATGATCGCCCCTGGCTGGTGATCGTCGCGGCGGACGAGGGCGGGCGGCCGGGCGTGCCGCGCGTCTTCCGTGCCAGCGGGCGGCAGGGCATCAACTACCGCGCCAATGTCTGGCACCATCCCCTGATGACCTACGGCGCGCTGCAGGATTTCATCGTGGTGGACCGGGCCGGGCCTGGCGCCAATCTGGAAGAGCATGTCTATGCCGTGCCCTTCCTCATCGAAACACCGGAGTGACGGGGAAAGCCATGGGCGCGGATACAACCGTCAGGCAGGGACGCCTGACCACGCATGTTCTCGACGCGGCGCGGGGCACGCCGGCCGAGGGGCTTTGCATCGATCTCTATCGGATCGACGGCACGGCCCGCACGCTCGTCAAGACGGTCACGACCAATGCCGATGGGCGGGTCGATGGACCGGTGCTCGCCGGTGACGAACTGACGGCAGGGGTCTACGAGCTCCTGTTCCACGCCGGGGACTATCTGCGCGGGGCCGGGACCAGCCTGCCCGAACCTGCCTTCCTCGACGAGATTCCGCTGCGGTTCGGCATTGCCGATGCCGGTGCGCACTACCATGTGCCGCTGCTTCTTTCGCCTTACAGCTATTCCACCTATCGGGGCAGCTGATTCGTCTTTGACGGCGCAAAAAGGCCTGCCTGTGCCCCTTGATGGCATGACCGAAGCCGTCCGGTCTCGGCACGGCTGCGCTCAGCCATGCCGTCAATCCGTATCGAGGATCGAGGCATCGACGCTGTTGATGTCGCGGCGTCCGCACAGCGCCATGGTCAGGTCGAGCTCGCGGCGGATGATCTCAAGGACGCGGGTGACGCCCGGTTTTCCCATGGCGCCGAGGCCATACAGGAAGGGGCGGCCGATATAGGTGCCCCTGGCGCCGAGCGCGATCGCCTTCAAGACATCCTGGCCGGAGCGGATGCCGCCATCCAGGTGCACCTCGATCTGCTTGCCGACGGCGTCCACGATGCGCGGCAGGGCCGAGATGGAAGAGCGGGCGCCATCAAGCTGCCGGCCGCCATGGTTGGAGACGATGATTGCGTCGGCGCCGGTGCGGGCTGCCATCTTCGCGTCCTCGACATCGAGAATGCCCTTGAGGATCAGCGGCCCGCCCCACAGGCGCCTGATCTCCTCGACATTGTCCCAGGACAGGCGCGGATCGAACTGCTCATGCGTCCATACCGCCATCGAGGCGATGCTCTCGACATTCTGGGCGTGGCCGATGATGTTGCCGAAGGTGCGACGCTTCGTGCCCAGCATTTTCAGGGCCCAGCCCGGCCGGGTCGCCACCTGCCAGATGTGCTTCGGCGTGAATTTTGGCGGCGCGGAGAGGCCGTTGCGCAGGTCCTTGTGGCGCTGGCCAAGGATCTGCAGGTCGAGTGTCAGCACCAGCGCCGAGCAGTTGGCCGCCTTGGCGCGGGCGATCAGGTTTTCGACGAAGCTGCGATCGCGCATCACATAGAGCTGGAACCAGAAGGGTTTCGTCGTCGCCGACGCTACGTCCTCGATCGAGCAGATGCTCATGGTGGACAGTGTGAAGGGCACGCCGAATTCCTCGGCTGCCTTCGCCGCCAGCATCTCGCCATCGGCGTGCTGCATGCCGGTCATGCCGGTCGGTGCCAGCGCGACGGGCATGGAGACCTTTTCGCCAAGCATGGTGGTTTCGAGGCTGCGGTCGGTCATGTCGACCAGAACGCGCTGGCGCAACTTGAGCCTTGCGAAATCCTCCTCGTTGGCGCGGTAGGTGCTCTCCGTCCAGGCGCCGCTATCGGCATAGTCGAAGAACATTTTTGGCACGCGACGTTTGGCGAGGGCCTTCATGTCGCGGATATCGAGGGGCAGGGACATGGCGGTTTCCGGATGCGTTGTTTGGCTACGAGCGATTTAGCACTTCGCACCGTCAACCAGCGGGGGAAAGTGGCGACTGGTCAAGAGGATTGACCAGTCGGGCCGATCTCAGAGCCCCGCCTTCAGCGGTTCGCCGGCGACGTAGGTTTCGACGATGGTGCGGTCGTCGCCCATGGTCTGCATCAGGAAGAGTTCCTCGGCGAGCGTCGTCACCACCTCGGCCTTCAGCGCCATGGCCGGTGTGGATCGCATCGACAGGACGACAATGTCGGCGTCGCTGCCGGGCTCCAGCGTGCCGATGCGGTCAGCCAGCGACAGGGCCTCGGCATTGCCGCATGTCATCAGGTAGAAGCTCTCCATCGGGTTCAGCCGCTCGCCCAGCAATTGCTGGATTTTGTAGGCCTCGTCCATGGAGCGCAGCATGGAATAGCTGGAACCGCCGCCGATATCGGTGGCGACGCCGATGCGCACCGGCTTGTCACGCCGCGCCAGTTCCTTCAGCGGAAAGAGGCCGGAGCCGAGGAAGAGGTTGGAGGTCGGGCAGTGGACGGCGACCGAGCCCGTCTCGCTCATGGCATCGCGCTCGCGCTCGGAGAGATGGATGGCGTGGCCGAACAGCGTCTTGCGCCCCATCAGGCCATAGCGGGCGTAGATGTCGGTGTAGTCGGCGGCATCCGGGTAGAGCGAGCAGGTGAAGTCGATCTCGTCGCGGTTTTCCGACAGGTGCGTCTGGATGTGCAGGTCCGGGAATTCGGCGGCCAGTGCCTGCGCCGCCGACATCTGCTCGGGCGTGGAGGTGATGGCGAAGCGCGGCGTGATGGCCACATGGTTGCGGCCCTTGCCGTGCCATTCCTCGATCACGGCGCGGGTCTCATCATAGCCCATCTGCGGCGTATCGAGGAGGCCTTGCGGGGCGTTGCGGTCCATCATCACCTTGCCGGCCACCATGCGCATGTTGCGGCGCATGGCTTCCGAAAAGAAGGCGTCGGCGGAGGCCTTGTGGACGGAGCAGTATGCCACTGCCGTCGTCGTGCCGTGGCGGATCATCTCATCGAAGAAATGCGTGGCGATGCGCGCCGCATGGGCGCTTTCCACGAAACGGCATTCCTCCGGGAAGGTGTAGGTGTTCAGCCATTCGAGAAGATTGGCGGCATAGGAGCCGATGACCTGCATCTGCGGGAAATGCAGGTGCGTGTCGATGAGGCCGGGCAGGAGAAGATGCGGGCGGTGGTCCACCTCCTCGATATCGCCGGGCGCTGCCGCCTTGACCGTCGCGTAGGGACCGGCGGCGGCGATGAGGCCATCGACCATCAGCAGGCCGCCGTCCTCTTCATAGGTCCAGGCGCCGGTATCATCGATGGCGCGCGGCGCGCGGTGGAAGGTCAGGGTGCGGCCCCGCAGCAGGCGGGCGCTCATCGGGTGGCCTCGCCGGAGACGGCGCTTTCATACCAGGCGGTCACGAGCCGGCGTTCCTCGGGCGTCATGTCCGAGACATTGCCGGGCGGCATGGCGTGGCTGCGGCCGGCCTGCAGGTAGATCTCCCGCGCATGCGAGGCGATCTCGGCATCCGTCTCCAGCTTTACCGCCTTGGGCGGGCGCACCACGCCCTCATAGACGGGCTCGGCCGCATGGCACATGGAGCACCGGGTGGAGACGGCGTCCCTGACTGCCGGGAAATGCGCATTGTCGGCAAAGCGCTGGAAGATCGGCGCGGGCACTGCCGCCGTCTCGTCCTCGCCGGTCAGCACCTTCGGCACGGTGGACAGCCACATGATGAGGATGAAGAGGATCAGCGTGACGATCCAGGTCCAGGTCGGCTTTCCCTTGCGGGCGTGGGTGGTGTTGAACCAGTGGCGGATGGTGACGCCCATCAGGAAGACCAGCGCCGCGATTACCCAGTTGAAGGCGGTGCCGAAGGCCAGCGGATAGTGGTTCGACAGCATGAAGAAGATGACCGGCAGCGTCAGATAGTTGTTGTGCAGCGAGCGCTGCTTGGCCTGCGCGCCGAGCTTCGGATCCGGCGTCTTGCCGGCTTTCAGGTCCGCCACCACGATCTTCTGGTTGGGGATGATGATGAAGAAGACGTTGGCCGACATGATGGTCGCCGTAAACGCCCCCAGATGCAGGAAGGCGGCGCGGCCGGTGAAGAGCTGCGTATAGCCCCAGGCCATGGCGACCAGCACGACATAGAGCAGCGCCATCAGCCCCCAGGTATTCCTGCCGATCGGCGACTTGCAGAGCAGGTCGTAGCAGATCCAGCCGACCGAGAGCGAGGCGAGCGAGATGAGGATCGCGACCGGGGCGGAGACGTCGAGCACGTGGCGGTCGATGAGAAAGAGATCGGCGCCGCCGTAATAAACGAGACAGAGCAGCAGGAAGCCGGAAAGCCAGGTCATGTAGCTTTCCCACTTGAACCAGGTCAGGTGCTCGGGCATGGCCGCCGGCGCCACGAGGTATTTCTGGATGTGGTAGAAGCCGCCGCCATGGACCTGCCATTCCTCGCCATAGACGCCGGCGGGAAGATGCGGGCGTTTGACCAGTCCGAGATCCAGCGCGATGAAGTAGAAGGACGAGCCGATCCACGCGACGGCCGTCACCACATGCAGCCAGCGGACGGCAAAGTGCAGCCATTCCCAGGCGATGGCGAATTCATACATGCGGGTCCCCTTCTTGTTATTCCGCACTGCACATTGCGCAAAATTCGCGGCTGAGGGAAGGGGCCACGGGCGGCATCCACGGGTGATGCGGGCGGGGCAGAGGAAGACTATCGGCCGGACAATGTGCCGCGCGGGTAAGCGGCAAACGCCGTCAGGATTTCCGCTGCCGTGAGCGCGGCAATGACGGCAGGGCGCTTGTCGCGCACGACGGTGCCGCCGATCGGCAGCGTCAGGCGCTGAAAGGCCGCTGGATCGCCGCCCTCGGCGGTGAAGGCGTGGGCGAAGGTGGCGCGTTTCGACTTGGAGCCGATCATGCCGACATAGGCGAGGTCGGTGCGGGACAGCGCGCGGGTGGCGATCATGAAATCAAGCGCGTGATCGTGGGTGAGGATGACGATGGCCGCGCCCGGTGCGGCGCGGTCGATCTCAGCTTCCGGCAGCGGGGTGGCGATGGCGGTTGTCCCCGGCGGAAGGTCTTTCAGTTCCTCCGGCCGGGTTTCGACGACCATGACGGAGAGGGGCAGGGGCGCAAGGGCTGCGGCGAGCGCCTTGCCGACATGGCCTGCGCCGAAGAGCCACGCTTGCGGGCAGACGGCGCGCTCCTCGCTTTCTTGCATCACGAGCGTTTCGCGCAGGGCGCTGTCGCAGTCGGTGAAGGCGAGCTCGGTCCGCCCCCCGCAGCATTGGCCGATCTCGGGGCCAAGGGGAATGTCAAGCCGATCGGCAAGGATCTCGCCGGAGAGCATCCGGCGGGCGTGGTCGATGGCCATGAATTCGAGCTGCCCGCCGCCGATCGTGCCGAAAGTGGCGGTCTTGGAGACGAGCATGAAGGCGCCGGCCTCGCGCGGCGTGGAGCCTTTCGCGACGGCGATGGTCACGTGCACGAGGGCGGTGTGGGTGGCGAGGAAGGTGGCGAGCGGGGTCACGGGGTCAGGCATGACGACATGGGCTGTTTGGCTTCGCCCCCCTCATCCGCCTGCCGGCACCTTCTCCCCGGTGGGGAGAAGGGCGCTGGGCGATAGCGCTTGCCCCTGGTTCGAGGACTTGGAGGAAGGGCGGCCAAAGAAGATCACGGCCAGAGAGAGGAGCGGTAACGGTGCCGCATGCCCTTCTCCCCGGCGGAGAGAAGGTGGCCCGAAGGGTCGGATGAGGGGGCGGCTCCTTTCCATGACAGACGTTCGGTCCCGCGATCATCATTCGCCCCATGTCCGTCACACCGGCACCTCAGCAGCCTTCGCCGTCACCCACGGGCGGGCGGGGCGGCTGGTAGCGCAGGCCCGGATGGGCGACGGGGTCGAGGCGGCCTTCGAGGGCGTCGAGGATGATGGCGAGGATATCCCGGCGGTTGGCGCCGATGTCCTGCGCCCAGAAGCGCAGCACGCCAAAGCCCTGCATGGCGAGCCAGTTGTCGAGCTGGCGGTCGCGCGGGTCGCGGGTCTGGCGCAGGCTGTCGATCTGCACCGCGAGCTTGGCCTCGCGGCAGAGATAGTCGATCACATAGGGGCCGAAAGGGGCCTGGCGCACGAAGCGGTGACCCTCTAGCTGGCCGTCGCGCAGGTCATGCCAGAGGCGCAGCTTCTCCTCCGTTTCGCGGCTTTCGCGGGAGCCGGCAATGCCCATGCCCGAACCGGTTCCCGAACCAGCACCGGATGGACCGCCGGCGCCCGGGCGCCGGCCGCTGCGATCGCCGGGGCCGCCGCGACCGATCATGCGCCGGCCTTCAGCCGTTCGACGGCCATCAGCACGCGCTCGGGCGTCGCTGGGGCGTCGAGCCGCGGGCATTGTCGGTAATCGGCGACACTCGCCACCGCCATGGAGAGCGCTTCCAGCACCGAGATCGGCAGCATGAAGGGCGGCTCGCCGACCGCCTTGGAGCGGCCGATGGTCGGCTCGGCATTTTCCGACCAGTCGGCGAGCTTGACGTTGAAGACCTTGGGGCGATCGGAGGCGAGCGGGATCTTGTAGGTGGAGGGCGCGTGGGTGCGCAGCCGGCCCTTGCCGTCCCACCACAGTTCCTCCGTCGTCAGCCAGCCCATGCCCTGCACGAAGGCGCCTTCGATCTGGCCGATATCGATGGCCGGGTTCAGCGACTTGCCGACATCATGCAGCACGTCCACCCGGTCCACCATATATTCACCGGTCAGCGTGTCGATCGAGACTTCGGAGACGGAAGCGCCATAGGCGTAGTAATAGAAGGGCGTGCCGCGTCCCGTGGTGCGGTCCCAGTGGATCTTCGGCGTCTTGTAGAAGCCGGCGGCCGAAAGCTGCACGCGGGCGAAATAGGCAAGCTTGATCAAATCCGGGAAGGGGATCAGCTCGTCGCCGACCTTCAGGTGGTTGGGCACGAAGCGGATCTGCTCCGGCGCGACCTCAAAGCGCTCGGCGGCGAAGGCCACGAGCCGCTCCTTGATCTGCCGGGCCGCATCGAAGGCGGCCATGCCGTTGAGGTCGGAGCCGGAGGAGGCGGCGGTGGCGGAGGTGTTCGGCACCTTGCCGGTGGTCGTGGCGGTGATCTTGACCCGGTCGATATCGACCTGGAAGGCATCGGCCAGCACCTGCGCGACCTTGGTGTAGAGGCCCTGGCCCATTTCCGTGCCGCCATGGTTCAGGTGGATCGATCCATCCTGATAGACATGCACCAGCGCGCCCGCCTGGTTGAAGGCGGTCATGGTGAAGGAGATGCCGAATTTCACCGGCGTCAGCGCGATGCCCTTGCGGATGACGCGGCTTGTCCTGTTGAAGGCGAGGATCGCGGCGCGGCGGGCCTGGTAGTGGCTCGTCTCTTCCAGTTCCGCGACGATGCGCGGGGCGATATTGTCCTCCACCGTCTGGTGGTAGGGCGTCAGGTCCCGGCCGGATCCGACCTCGCCGTAGAAATTGCGCTTGCGGATCTCGAGCGGATCGACGCCGAGCCTGTAGGCGATCTCTTCTATGATGCGCTCGCCGCCGACCATGCCCTGGGGGCCGCCGAAACCGCGATAGGCGGTGTTGGAGACGGTGTTCGTCTTTAAGGGCTCCGAGGTCAGCGTGACATGCGGATAGAAGTAGGCATTGTCGGCGTGGAAGAGAGCGCGGTCGGTGACCGGGCCGGAAAGGTCCGAGGAATAGCCGCAGCGGGCCGCGTAGTTCGCCTTAACGGCCTGAATGCGGCCCTCGGTATCGAAGCCGACATCGTATTCGACGAGGAAATCGTGGCGCTTGCCGGTGGCGCTCATGTCCTCGTCGCGGTCGGGGCGGAATTTTACCGGGCGCTTCAGCTTCTTGGCCGCGACGGCGGCGAGCACGGCAAACTGGTTGCCCTGCGTTTCCTTGCCGCCGAAGCCGCCGCCCATGCGGCGCACCTGCACGGTGACGGCATTGGAGGGCACGCCGAGCACATGGGCCACCATGTGCTGCACCTCGCTCGGGTGCTGGGTGGAGGACCAGACTGTCACCTCGTCATCCTCGCCGGGAATGGCGAAGGCGATGTGGCTTTCGAGGTAGAAATGCTCCTGCCCACCAATGCGCATGCTGCCCTGAAGGCGCAGCGCGGCGTTTTCCAGTTCCGCATCGGCCTCGCCGCGGCGCAGCGTCAGCGGCTTGGTGACCAGCGTGCCGCCAGCGGCGCGGGCGTCGAGGATGTCGGTGGCGTGCGGCAGATCGGTGTATTCGATCTTCGCCTTGCGGGCGGCGCGCCGCGCGATGTCGCGCGTCTCGGCGATGACGGCAAAGGCAGGCTGGCCGTGGAACTGGACGAGGCCATCGGCCAGCACGGGTTCGTCATGCAGGTGGCTCGGCGAGATGTCGTTGGAATGCGGCATGTCGCGGGCCGTGAGCACGGCAACGACGCCCGGCGTCGCGATGACGGCGGAAAGATCCATGGCGACGATTTCGGCATGGGCCCGGTCGGTCATGCCGAGCGCGCCATGCAGCGTGCCTGCGGGTTCCGGGATGTCGTCGATGTAGTCGGCGGTGCCGGCCACATGCTTGTGGGCGCTGTCGTGGCGCAGCTTGGTGTGCATGCGGCCGTTGACGGCCTTGCGGTCCTCGAAGGTCGATCCGTCCATCAGGCCACTCCCTCATAGCGGACGAGTTCGGCGCGCTCGCCCGTCGTTTCCAGGTAGAAGCGCGTCACCAGGTTTTTCGCCGTCAGCAGGCGGTAGGCAGCTGTCGCGCGCCAGTCGGTCAGCGGCTGGTAATCGGCTTCGAAGCCGGCGCGGGCGGCACTGACCGTCTCTTCCGTCCAGCGCTTGCCGATCAGGGCGGCTTCGACCGCCTTTGCCCGCTTCGGCGTGCCGGCCATGCCCCCGAAAGCGATGGTGGCGGATGTGACAGTGCCGTCGCCGGCAAGGGCAATGCGGAAGGCGCCGCAGAGTGCCGAGATATCCTCGTCGCGACGCTTGGAGATTTTGTAGACGGCGTAATGTTCGCCCCGCTTCGGCGCGGGCACGAAGACACTTTCCACGAACTCGTCCTTGCGGCGATCCTGCCGGCCGTATTCGATGAAGAAATCTTCGAGCGCCAGTGCCCGGCTGCCGGTACGGGCCGTCAGTTTGACGGATGCGCCGAGGGCGATGAGGGCAGGCGGCGTATCGCCGATCGGGGAACCGTTTGCGATGTTGCCGCCGATCGTGCCCATGTTGCGCACCTGATCGCCGCCGATGCGGTCAATGAGCCGGCCGAGCGCGGGGTGCAGACTGGAAAGGGCCGCGAAGGCGCGTGAATAGCTGACGCCCGCGCCGATGGTGATGCCGTCCGGCGTTTCAGTGATCGTCTGAAGCGCATCGATGCCGGTGATGAAGACGACGGGGTTCAGCGCCCGCATCTGCTTCGTCACCCAGAGGCCGACATCGGTGGAGCCGGCAACGATGGTGGCGGTGTGGTGCTCGGAGAGAATGTCGGCGAGCGCTGCCGGGGTCTGCGGCACCATGAGGCGCTGGTCGCCCTTGCCGGTGACGATGGTCTGGTCGCCCTTCATTTCGGCGAGACGCTTGCGCACCATTTCGCGTGTCTTTTCAATGGGGTCGAAGACGTCGGCGGGCCGCGCTTTTGCCGCCGCTTCCGCCGCCTTGACGATCGGCTCGTAGCCCGTGCAGCGACAGAGATTGCCTTGCAGGGCTTTTTCGATCGCGGCGCGCGACGGGTTGTCGTTGGAAAGCCACAGGCCGTAGAGTGACATGACGAAACCCGGCGTGCAGAAGCCGCATTGCGAGCCGTGATAATCGACCATCGCCTGCTGCACCGGATGCAGCGCGCCATCCTTGCCGGCGAGATGCTCGACCGTGACCACATGGGTGGCGTTGAGCGAGCCGACGAAGCGGATGCAGGCATTGACGCCTTCGTAGGCGAGCGCGCCATCCACGATGCGGCCGACGAGCACCGTGCAGGCGCCGCAATCGCCCTCAGCGCAGCCTTCCTTGGTGCCGGTCAGCCGTCGGTTCAGCCTCAGATAATCCAGCAACGTTTCGGTCGGATGCACCTCCGACAGCGCCACTTCGGTGTCGTTCAGCAGAAAGCGGATGGTGTTGGCGGTCTCGCTCATCGAACCCCTTCGTCACACTGGCCGGTTGATCCGGCATCTCGTCTTCAGCGCGTCGCCGGCCGTTCTCCCGCGGCCGGCTCGGCAGAGTCTACTGCGCTGTCCAGCCGCCGTCGATGGACTGGTGCGTGCCGGTGATCTGGGCGGCGGCATCGGAGGCGAGGAAGGTCGCCAGCGCCGCCACCTGCTCGACCGTCACGAATGCCTTGGTCGGCTGCGCCTTCAGCATCACGTCGTTGATGACCTGCTCTTCTGTGATGCCGCGCGTCTTGGCCTGATCGGGGATCTGGCGCTGAACGAGCGGCGTCAGCACATAGCCGGGGCAGATGGCGTTGACGGTGATGCCGGCCTCGGCAACTTCCAGCGCGACCGTCTTCGTCAGGCCGAGAATGCCGTGCTTGGCAGCGACGTAAGCGGACTTGAAGGGCGAGGCGACGAGGCCGTGGGCCGAGGCGATGTTGATGATGCGGCCGGTGCCGGCCTTCTTCATGTGCGGCACGGCGGCGCGAATCGTGTGGAAGGCCGAGGAGAGGTTGATCGCGATGATCGCATCCCACTTCTCGATCGGGAAATCCTCGATCTTCTCGACATATTGAATGCCGGCATTGTTGACGAGCACATCGACGCTGCCGAAGCGGCTGGCAGCCTCCTCGATCATCGCGGCAATCTCGGCCGGCTTCGTCATATCGGCGGGGTTGTGGACAACCTGTGCCGCACCGGCGGCCTTCACCTTGTCGATGCAGGCGGCGATCTCGTCGGTCGAGCCAAAGCCGTTCAGCACGACATTTGCGCCTTCCGCGGCAAAGCCCAGCGCCACCGCAAGGCCGATACCGCTCGTGGACCCCGTGACAACCGCTGTTCTCGTCATTTCGTCTCTCTCCCGGAAGCGATGCGGATTGCGGATTTGATCTTGTTTTTGCATCGCAACAGAGACCAGACTATGCCCAAACCGGGGTGACTGTCCATGCCGGTTTTCAACCGATGGCAGGCGTTCGAAGGGCGCGTTTGTTTTCGTTTGACATTCGTTTTTGGCTTGTATTGAAATCCAGCGAAATCATCGGGCGCGCCGGGGAGGGCCTGCCCACGGGAGGAGAAGACCATGGCAGGCTACGTTCTCGCCATCGACCAGGGCACCACATCGAGCCGCGCCATCATCTTCGATGCGGATCAGAAGGTGGTGGGCGTCGGGCAGAAGGAATTCACCCAGCATTATCCGAAATCCGGCTGGGTGGAGCATGATCCCGAAGAGATCTGGGACACGGTGGTGACGACCGTGAAGCAGGCGCTGGAGAAGGCGAAGCTCTCGGCCTCGGACATTTCCGCCATCGGCATCACCAATCAGCGCGAAACGGTCGTGTTGTGGGATCGCGCGACCGGCGAGCCCGTGCACCGCGCCATCGTCTGGCAGGACCGCCGCACTGCTGGCCATTGCGACAAGCTGAAGAAGGCCGATCTCGAAGCGACCTTCACCAAGAAGACCGGTCTTTTGCTCGACCCTTATTTTTCCGGCACCAAGATCGCCTGGCTGCTCGACAATGTGAAGGGGGCGCGCAAGCGGGCGGAGAAGGGCGAACTCTGCTTCGGCACCATCGATACCTTCCTGATCTGGCGGCTGACCGGCGGCAAGTCCTTCGTGACCGACGCCACCAACGCTTCGCGCACGCTGCTTTACAATATCGCCAAGAACAAATGGGACGAGGATCTGATGATGATCCTCGACGTGCCCGCCGAGATCCTGCCGGAGGTGCTGGATTGCGCCGCCGATTTCGGCGTGACCGACCCTGCGCTGTTCGGCGCCGAGATCCCGATCCTGGGCGTTGCCGGCGACCAGCAGGCGGCGACCATCGGCCAGGCCTGTTTCGAGCCGGGCATGATGAAATCGACCTATGGCACGGGCTGCTTCGCCATTCTGAACACGGGTGCCGACATGGTGCCGTCCAAGAACCGGCTTCTGACCACCATCGCCTACCGTCTTGACGGCAAGACCACCTATGCGCTGGAGGGCTCGATCTTCATCGCCGGCGCGGCCGTTCAATGGCTGCGCGACGGGCTGGGGATCATCAAGTCCGCCTCCGAAACGGGTGCGCTCGCCGAAAAGGCCGATCCGACGCAGGAGGTCTATCTGGTGCCCGCCTTTACCGGCCTTGGTGCACCGCACTGGGATCCCGAGGCGCGCGGCGCCGTCTATGGCATGACGCGCAATACCGGGCCGGCGGAATTCGCCCGCGCGGCGCTCGAGGCCGTCTGTTACCAGACCCGGGACCTCCTGGACGCCATGCACAAGGACTGGAAGAAGAAGGGCGGGAAGGGCGAGAAGGAAACGGTGCTGCGCGTCGATGGCGGGATGGTGGCCTCCGACTGGACGATGCAGCGGCTTGCCGACCTTCTCGATGCGCCGGTCGACCGGCCCGTTATCCTGGAGACGACCGCGCTCGGCGTCGCCTGGCTTGCCGGCAGCCGTGCCGGTGTCTGGCCGGACCGCAAGGGCTTTGCCGCCACCTGGAAGCGCGACCGCTGTTTCGAACCCTCCATGGACGAGAAGACCCGCAAGGCGAAACTCAAGGGCTGGCACAAGGCCGTGGAGCGCACCTTGGGATGAGCAGCCGGTGGCCGGTGTTTGAGCCGGCGCTGCGCATGGTGTAGGCTGGCGGCACACCGGAGGTGCCGCCATCATGACCTTCAACAAGCCCGTTACCATTCCCTCGACCCGCTTCGATGCGGAGGGCGGCCGCGCGCTGAAAGCGGCCGATGGCGGCCCTGTGATCATCACCGAGGCAGGCGCGCCCGCCTATGTGATGATGCCTATGGCGGAATACCGGCGGCTGAAGGGGGAGGAGGGTGAAGCGCCTGAGGCCGAACCGCCGAAGAGCTTTGCAAGTCGTCTTGCCATGCCCGGAATCGAGGACATCGAGCTCGATATCCCGCCGCGCCTCCATGAGGAGGGCCGCCCCAATCCGTTCGCGGGGGACTGATGTATCTGCTCGATACGAATGTCCTCTCGGAGGCGCGAAAGATCGAATCCGGGCGAGCCGATCCACGGGTCGTTTCCTGGTTCTCGATGGTCTCCGAAGTCGATCTCCACATCTCCGTGCTGACGCTCTTCGAAATTCAAAAAGGCATGCTGTTGAAGGCTCGCCGGGACGCCGTACAGGCGCGGCAGATCCAGATCTGGCTAATCGATTGGGTTCGACCGGCCTTCGAGGGCCGTATCGTCGGCCTCAATGAAGAAGCGGCCCTCAAGGCCGCGGAACTTCACGTCCCGGACCCGCGTCCCCTGCTTGACGCCCTCATCGCCGCAACCGCCCTCGTCCACGGCCTGACGCTCGTCACTCGCAATACCCGCGATTTCCGCAGCACCGGCGTTTCGCTTCTCGACCCCTTTGAGACGCCCTCTTCCGATTGAACAGTGCGTTCGCGCTTTTCGCGTAGGCAGGCGTGCCCGTCGCGCTTATGTGTGGGGCAGATATGGGAGATGCTGCCATGGAATTCGGGCTCTATACCTTTGCCGATGTCGATCCGAACGCTGCCGACAAGGGCCGCGAAGGCGAGCGGCGGCTGAAGAACCTGCTGGAGGAAATCGAACTGGCGGACAGGGTCGGGCTCGATGTCTTCGGTCTTGGCGAGCATCACCGCCCCGACTACGCCGTTTCGGCGCCTGCCGTCGTCCTGGCGGCAGCGGCGGCAAGGACAGCGCGCATCAAGTTGTCGAGCGCCGTGACCGTGCTCTCCTCGGAAGATCCGGTGCGGGTCTTCCAGCAATATGCGACGCTGGACCTCATTTCCGGCGGGCGGGCCGAGGTGATGGCGGGGCGGGGGTCCTTCATCGAATCCTTCCCGCTCTTCGGTCAGTCGCTTGACGATTACGGCGATCTCTTCTCCGAGAAGCTGGATCTCCTGATGGCGCTGCGCCATCAGGAGAAGGTGACATGGTCCGGCACAATGCGCCCGCCGATCCAGGGGCGCGGCGTCTATCCGCGGCCGCTGCAACAGGAACTGCCGTTGTGGATCGCCGTTGGCGGCACGCCGCAGTCGGTGGCGCGGGCCGGTGCGCTCGGGCTTCCCATGGCACTCGCCATCATCGGCGGCGAGCCGCGCCGGTTTGCCCCGCTCTTCGATCTTTACCGGGAGGCGGCGCGCCGGGCGGGGCAGTTGGCGACGCGGCTGAAGACCAGCATCAATGTGCACGGCTTCATCGACACGACGACCGAGCGCGCCGCCGACATCTTCTATGGCCCGCAGGCCGAGGTGATGAACCGCATCGGCCGCGAGCGTGGCTGGGGGCCGACGAGCCGGGCGCATTTCGATCAGGCGCGCGGGCCCGACGGCAATCTCTTTGTTGGCAGCCCGGAACTGGTGGCGGAAAAGATCGCGCGCCATCAGAAGCTCTTCAGGAACGACCGCTTCCTGCTGCAGATGGCGATCGGCCTGATGCCGCACGATGCCATCCTGCGCGGCATCGAGCTTTACGGTACCAAGGTCGCGCCGATGGTGCGCGAGATGCTGGCGGCGGATGCGCCCGTCGAGGCCTGACATAGGTAATTGGGCACAGATTTCGTGCCTTCCTGTCTCGATTCATGGCCCCGATCACGCTAGATCACCCGGCGAAAGCGAGACGGATATGACACTCAAGGACGAGGGCGACCTCGAAAAGCTGAAAGAGATCGGCCGGATCTGTGCGCGTGCCCTCAGGCTGATGGGCGCCTCGCTGGAACCGGGCATCACCACGGGCGAGCTCGATGCGATCGGGCGGCGGTATCTGGAGGAGCATGGGGCGCAATCGGCGCCGGAGCTCTGCTACCGCTTTCCGGGCGCCACCTGCATCAGCGTCAACGAGGAAGTGGCGCACGGCATCCCGGGCGGGCGCGTCATCAAGGCCGGCGATCTCGTCAATATCGACGTCTCCGCCGAAAAGGCGGGGCTGTTTGCCGATACGGGTGCCTCCTTTGCGGTACCGCCGGTCCGGCCCGATATCGAGCGACTGGTGCGGGACGGGCGCCGGGCACTCTTCGTCGGCGTGAAGACGGTCAAGCCCGGCCAGTCGCTGGCCGCCATCGGCAATGCGATCGGCGAATTCGCCCGCAAGAACCGCTATACGCTGATCACCAACCTCGCCAGCCACGGCGTCGGCTACTCCCTGCACGAGGAGCCCGGCGAGATCGCGACCTGGCCGGATCCGTCCGAGCGGCGCGTCATGAGGGACGGCATGGTCTTCACCATCGAGCCGTTCCTCTCCACCGGCGCCCACTGGGCCGAAAGCGGGGAAGAGGATGACTGGACGCTCTACAGCGAGCCCCGCGCGCCGACCGTACAGTTCGAGCACACGCTGGTCGTCACGCGCAACGGGCCGCTGATCGTCACGCTTCCGGACTGACCGCTGGTCCGCGGGTGATCGATGCATCACAGCAATGCATTTGTTGCGGTGCAAAAGCGGTGCGATAACGCGCGCAGTCAAGAGAGTGCGCCATGCGACAGTCCCCACCTCATACGCCCGCCCCCTCCGGCCGTGCCGCGGTCATCGCGGCCTCCGTTGCCGGTGGTATCGGCATGGCGACGGCCATGGGCTTTGGCCGGTTTTCCTTCACGCCGATTCTGCCGGGCATGATGGCCGACCTCGGCCTGACCCCGGCGGAAGCGGGCGTGATCGCGGCGGCGAATTTCGCGGGCTACCTCGCCGGCGCCGTTCTCGCCTCGCTCGGCTGGGCGGAAGGGCGCGAGCGCAGGCTTGCTCTTCTCGCCCTTGCCGCAACGGCGGCCCTGCTCATCGCAATGGGGCTGGGGACGGGCGGGGCTTCCGGCGTGCTGGTCTTCTCCGTGATCCGCTTCCTGGCGGGGCTTTCCAGCGCCTTTGCGATGATCTTCATGTCCGGCATCGTGCTTGGCGTCGGCCTTCGCCATGGAAGCCATCGTGTCGCGTCCTTCCATTTCGGCGGGGTCGGTCTCGGCATCGCGCTCTCGTCGCTGATAGTCTATGTCCTCGCCTTGACGGGCGCGGGCTGGCGCGCGGACTGGTTTGCCGGCGGTGTCTTTGCCGTGCTGGCGACGCTCCTCGTCGCCCGTCTTTTGCCGAAGGCGTCCGCCGGGCAGGGGCAGGCAAAGCCGCCGGAACCGAGGCTCCTGTGGAGCCGGCCCCTGACGGTCATGACGCTCACCTATGGTCTCTTCGGCTTCGGCTATGTCGTTTCGGCCACCTTTATCGTCGCCATGGCGCGCGATGGCGGCAATGGTCCGGGCGTGGAATTCCTCACCTGGTTCGTCACGGGCATCGCCGCCGCGCTCTCCGTGCATGTCTGGCGCGCGGCCGTGCCGCGGATCGGTCTCGTTGGCGCCTATGCGGCCGGCATGCTGGTCGAGGCCGTGGGTCTCGTGCTCGCCGTGGTGCTCAGTGGCGGGATCGCTCCCATTATCGGCGGCCTGTTGCTCGGAGCCACCTTCATCATGATCACCGCCTTCGGGCTGGAGATCGGCCGCAAGCTGGCGCCGGAAAGCCCGCGACGGGCGCTCGCCTCCCTGACGGCCGCCTTCGGCGTCGGCCAGATCGTCGGCCCGGCCGTCGGCGGCACGCTGGCCGCGGAAACCGGGGGCTATGGTCTTCCGACGCTGATTGCTGCCGGCGTGCTGGTGATCGCTGCCGTTGTGACGATGCTGAATGCCCGCGCCATCCGGCTGGCGGCGGGCGTGTGAGGGCCAGGCGAAAACAGCCCGGAGCGGAAAAGCGTTAAATCTCCGTAAGGTCAGTGGACCGCGATTGTTGCGGCGCGCAATTTGTCCTAGGTTCCCGCTTCAGCCGGGCCGTCGAACAGATTGATTGCGCGCCCAGAAGAAAGCGAGTGCCCCACCCGTGTTCAAGTCCTTCTTCCCACATCCCAAACTGTTCTTCTCGTCGGTCGTTCTCTGGTCGCTCGTCTCCATTGCGATCTGGTACGCTTTCGGTGAACAGGCCGGAGCCTATTTCGGCATGCCGCCCGTTTCGAGCGACGCCCCGCCGGTTGTCGGCGTGTCCACTTTCTGGTCGCCGGCATTTTTGTGGTTCTACATCTATTTCGGCATCACGGTCTTTCTGTTCGCCGGTTTCTGGTACTGGTTTTCGCCGCACCGCTGGCAGAACTGGTCGATCCTCGGCTCCGCGCTCATCCTGTTCGTCACCTATTTCCAGGTGCAGGTGAGCGTGGCGATCAACAATTGGTACGGCCCGTTCTGGGATCTGATCCAGGCGGCCGTCTCGAAGTCGCAGGTCGTGACGGCGGAACAGTTCTACGGACAGATCGCCGTATTCCTCGGCATAGCACTCGTTGCGGTGACTGTCGCGGTCATGACGCGCTTCTTCGTCAGCCACTACATCTTCCGCTGGCGCACGGCGATGAACGAATATTACATGCATCACTGGCCGAAGCTCCGGCACATCGAAGGTGCCTCGCAGCGCGTGCAGGAAGACACGATGCGCTTTTCGACGACGGTAGAGGGCCTCGGCGTCAGCCTGATCGACAGCGTCATGACGCTGATCGCCTTTACGCCCGTGCTGATCCGCCTGTCGGCCAATGTCACGGAACTGCCGATCGTCGGTGCCATTCCCTACCCGCTGGTCGTCGCTGCAGTGCTGTGGTCGCTGTTCGGTACGGTGTTTCTGGCGCTCGTCGGGATCAAGCTGCCGGGTCTGGAGTTCCGCAACCAGCGTGTGGAGGCTGCCTATCGTAAGGAACTGGTCTATGGCGAAGACGATGCCGCCCGCGCCCAGCCGCCGACGGTCGCCGATCTCTTCGCGGACGTGCGCAGCAACTACTTCCGCCTTTATTTCCACTATCTCTATTTCAACGTTGCCCGCATTTTCTATTTGCAGATCAACAACATCTTTTCGCTGGTGATCCTTGCGCCGTCCATCATCGCCGGCAAGATCACGCTGGGTGCTCTCAACCAGATCTCCGGTGCCTTCGGGCAGGTGACGTCGTCCTTCCAGTACCTCGTCTCGTCCTGGCCGACGATCGTCGAACTCCTGTCGATCTACAAGCGTCTTCGGGCCTTCGAAGCGGCGATCGAGGACGAGCCCCTGCCGGAAATCGACCAGCGCTATCTGGCGCGGCAGACGGAAGACTGAGGGCGCGGCGTCTGCCGCGTTCGTCTCAAGACGAGACTTCAGAGGGCGGCTCCGGCCGCCTTCTTCTGTTTCAGCTCTTTCCGCTGCAACTCCGGCATCTGCAGCGCTTCGGCATAGCTGACGCAGGCGACGTCCGGGCGTTTGCAGGTCTCGGTGAGGAAGCGATCGAGCGCGCGCCAGTAGGCGCCGCCGTTCATCTCCACGAAGTGGAAGCCGAGTTCGAGGGGGATGCGCTGGCCGCCATATTGGGCCTCGAAGGCCTGCCGGTAGGCGGTGAGGGCACGGTCTTCGAAGGCGGCGCTGTCGCGGCGGTTTTCGACGCCCATGGAGTGGCGGACGAAGAGGTTGTAGTCCATGGCGATCACCGGCCGCCCGGTCGGCCCCTCCGGCACCAGCGGCAGGGCAAAGCGCGGCAGGCCGTCGCGCCCGTCGGGCTCGGCCGGGCCCTTGGAGACGAGGCTGGCATCATAGGTGAAGCCCGCCGCCTTCAACGCCGGCACAAGGCCCGGACTGGTGGCGAGATAGGGTGCGCGGAAGCCGAGAATGTCGGTCTTCACGAAATCCTGCCAGCCGGCGGGTTCCTTGTCCGCGACCTTGCCCGTCTTCCACGCATTTTCGAGCGCGGTGCGGAAGACGGAAAACTCGCCCTGCCAGTCCGCCTTCGACCAGCCGCTGCCATCGAAATGGCCGCAGGCATGGCTGCCGATGTCGTGGCCATCCAGATGGGCCTGCCAGATGTGGCCGGCACGCTCGGCAATCTCCTCTTCGCTCTGCGCGAAGCCGACATTGGAGCGGCCGGCCGCCTTGCCGGGGGCCTTGTACTGCCTGCCGTCACCGGCCTTGGTCATCAGGAAGGTGCAGGAGAGGAAGTAGGTGAAATGCGCGCCCGTACGCTTTGCCATGTCGAGACTTTTGACCCACAGCCGGTTGTCGTGGGCGCCGTCGAAGGAGACGATGACGAGCTGGCGCGGCTTTGCCGTCTCTTCAGCCGCCGCCGTAAGCGGCAGGGTGCACAGGGTGGCGGCAAGCAGGGGACGCAGCATTGGCAGGACTTCCGGAAAGATCGCAGGGCGGGACGGGTTGCCGCAGGAATGCGGCGCGGATGTGATGCGACTGGCATTCGCACGCGGCAAAGGCTATTGCGTCAGGCACAGTTTTCGGAGCGAAGCACCCATGGCCCTTCTCATTCTCGGCATCGTCATCTTTCTCCTCACGCATCTCGTGCCAGCCTTTGGGCCGGGGTTGCGCGACCGCGTGATCGCCAATCAGGGCAAGGGCGTCTGGTATGGGCTGCATGGCGCCGGTTCGGTACTCGGCGTGCTGCTGATCGCCTATGGTTTCGACCAGTCGCGCGCAACGACAGGCATGCTCTACACGCCGCCGATGTTCCTGTCGCATATCACGCTGACGCTGATGCTGATCGCCTGCATCTGTCTCGTGGCGGCCTTCCTGCCGCCGGGCAAGATCCGCTCCGTCCTCAAGCATCCGGGTCTCGTCGCCATCAAGATCTGGGCCTTCTCGCATCTTCTGGCGAATGGCGAGACGAATTCGGTGCTGCTCTTTGCCACCTTCCTCGCCTGGGCGGTCATCGTGCGCATCCGCAGGAAGCGGCAGGCGCGGGCCGGCCTCATCACCTATCCGCCCTTCGTCTCCTACCGCTTCGATCTTCTGGCGCTGATCGGCGGCGCGGCGCTTTACGGGCTTTTCGTCTGGCGGCTGCATCTGTGGCTGATCGGCGTTTCCCCCGTTGTGATGGGATGAGCGGGCGGCTCTTTCGCTTTTTTCCTTACAATCGGCGAGAAATCGGCTAGAAGGCGCCACTTCGGGCAATATGCAAAAGGGCCGGACATCCGGGCAGGCAATGGTACAGCAGGACGACAGCTTCATCCGCGAGGTCAATGACGAGCTCCGCTCCGATCAGGCGAAACTGGTCTGGTCGCGGTTTCGCGGCGTCATCATCGGCATTGCCGTGCTCATCGTGCTCGGCACGATCGGCAAGGTCGGCTACGACTACTGGGACGAAAGCTCGGCGTCTGCTTCGGGCGACCAGTTCCTGACGGCCATGCGCCTTGCCGGCGAAAACAAGCCGGATGAGGCGCTGGCGCAGCTGACGGCGCTGGAGAAGGACGGCTACGGCGCCTATCCGCTGCTGGCCCGCATGCGTGCTGCCACCATCCTGCAGCAGAAGGGTGATGCGGCAGGTGCGGCCCGCGCCTTTTCCGACATCGGCAAGGACAGCTCGGTAAACGAGGCGGTGCGCGACGCGGCCAAGCTCCGCGCGGCCTATATTCTCGTCGATACCGGCTCCTATGCGGATGTTTCGGCCGAGGTTGAAGCCTTCGCCGTTCCGGAAAATGGCATGCGCCATTCGGCACGCGAAGTGCTGGGGCTTGCTGCCTACAAGGCCGGCGATTTTGCCAAGGCGCGCGATTGGTTCCAGGAAATCACCAACGACACCCAGGCGCCGTCCAACGTTTCCAATCGTGCGCAGATCATGCTCGACCTGATCGCGTCGAGCGGCAAGGCCGCCTGATCGTCTGTCTCCCGGTTGTCCGGGAGGTGTGCGCCCCGGCATCGGCAGGAGAGACACCATGAATTTCACCGTGGCCATCGTCGGACGCCCGAATGTCGGCAAATCGACGCTCTTCAACCGGCTCGTCGGCAAGAAGCTGGCGCTGGTGGACGATACGCCGGGCGTGACGCGTGACCGGCGCCCGGGCGATGCCAAGCTCATCGACCTGCGCTTCACGATCATCGACACCGCCGGCCTCGAACAATCCGGCCCCGATACGCTGCAGGGCCGCATGTGGGCGCAGACGGAAGCGGCGATCGAGGAAGCCGATCTCTCGCTCTTCCTCGTCGACGCCAAGGCGGGCCTGACGCCCGCCGACCAGACGCTCGCCGAAATGCTGCGCCGGCGCGGCAAGCCCGTCGTGCTCGTGGCCAACAAGTCCGAGGCGCGCGGCTCCGATGCCGGCTTCTACGACGCCTTCACGCTCGGGCTCGGCGAACCCTGCCCGATCTCTGCCGAGCATGGCCAGGGCATGATCGATCTGCGCGATGCGATCGTTGCCGCACTCGGCGAGGAGCGAGCCTTTCCGCCGGAAGTGGACGAGGCCGAGACCAATATTGATCTTGCGCCGACCTCCGATGACGTTGCGGATGACGAGGTGGAGCCGGTCTATGACGAGACCAAGCCGTTGCGCGTGGCGATCATCGGTCGCCCGAATGCCGGCAAGTCCACGCTCATCAACCGCTTCCTTGGTGAAGATCGGCTGCTGACGGGGCCGGAAGCCGGTATTACGCGCGATTCCATCTCGGTGGAGTGGGAGTGGCGCGGACGCAGCATCAAGATGTTCGATACGGCCGGCATGCGCCGCAAGGCCCGCGTGCAGGAGAAGCTCGAAAAGCTCTCCGTCGCCGACAGCCTGCGCTCGATCCGCTTTGCCGAGACGGTCGTCATCGTCTTCGACGCGACGATCCCCTTCGAGAAGCAGGACCTGCAGCTCGTCGACCTCGTGATCCGCGAAGGACGCGCCGCCGTGCTCGCCTTCAACAAGTGGGACATGATCGACGATCCGCAGGCGGTGCTTGCGGACCTGCGGGAAAAGACCGAGCGTCTGCTGCCGCAGGCGCGCGGCATCCGCGCCGTGCCGATCTCGGGACAGACGGGTTACGGACTCGACAAGCTGATGCAGTCGATCGTCGATACGGACAAGGTGTGGAACCGCCGTATCTCCACCGCACGGCTCAATCGCTGGCTCGAAACCCAGCAGGTGCAGCATCCGCCACCGGCCGTTTCAGGTCGCCGGCTGAAGCTGAAATACATGACGCAGATCAAGGCCCGCCCACCGGGCTTCATGATCTCCTGCACGCGTCCCGATGCCGTGCCGGAATCCTACCTGCGCTACCTCACCAACGGCCTGCGCAACGATTTCGAGCTTCCGGGCGTGCCTATCCGCATCCACCTGCGCGCCGCCGACAACCCGTTCGAAAACCGGGCCAAGAAGCGATAGCGTTCCTGCATTTTCACGCAATTCCGGACGCAAAACCGCTGCACAGTTTTGCTGGAATTGCTCTGGCCTCACCAGGTGATGAAGGTCGGGCTGTAGGTCGCAATCTTGCTGTCGCGTGTAATGAGAGCCAACGGCTCGGTGATGGCCTGCGCGATCAGCAGACGGTCGAAGGGGTCGGCGTGCGGCGTTGAAATCGATTCTACAGCAGCGGCGTGCTTCGTCGTAATGTCGAGAAGCGTAAAATCGGCATAAAGAAACGCCTTGATCGAATCTTCACTGTTCAGCGGCGGTGCATTGGCCCGCTTGAGGCCATGCTTGATCGCGATCTCCCATATACTGGCCGCGGATACGAAAACGTCGTGGTCCGGGTCTGCGATAAGGTCAAGGATTCGCCTTGGAATTTGCGTGCGATCGCTGATCGTCCAGATCGCAACATGGGTGTCGAGCAAGTACCTCATTCGCCGTAAAACATCTTGGCGATTTCGTCATTGTCGGCGTCGAACTCTTCCAACGTCATGCTCGGAAACATGCCTTCAAACTGGCCAAGCTTGCGCACGTGCTTTTCCTTGGCATCCATCGGCACCAGCTTTGCCGCCGGCTTGCCGTTGCGGGCGATGATGATCTCGCTCTCGCTGCCGTCTTCAACGGCAGCGACGAGCTGGGAGAGGCGGGTCTTGGCTTCCAACATGTTGACGACGGGCATGGCTGCCTCCTTGGTCAAGTCTGACCAAGGATACGCTGTCCGGCACGGATTTTCAAGGTTTTGCGCAGGTCAGGCCGGCAACAGCGCCTTGTCGATCAGCGCGCCGTGGTGGGCAATGACGCCGGCGGCGATGCGGGCGGCGAAGGCGGCAGCGGCCTCGGGGTCGCCATGCTGGGTGAGATGCGCAAGGAAGGCGCCGTTGAAGCTGTCGCCGGCGCTGGTCGTGTCCACGATGGCGGCCGGCTTTGCGGCGGGCACCAGAACCGGGGCTGCGGCCCCGAAGGCTACAGTCGCGCCATTTGCGCCGTCCTTGACGACGATGTTCTCGACGCCGAGCGCGCGGTAGCGCGCGATGGTGTCGGCCACGCTCGCATCGCCGAAATGGGTGGCTTCGTCATCGAAGCTCGGCATGGCGATGGTGGCGGCGCGGGCGCCGTCGGAGATTGTTGCCAGCATGCGGGCCTTGTCGCTCCACAGGCGCGGGCGGATGTTGGGGTCGAAGACCACCGTCCGGCCGGCGGCCTTGGCGCGGCGCATTTCGGAGAGGAGGGTTTCGACGGCGGTCTCGTCGAGGATCGCCAGCGTCACGCCGGTGACGATGATCGTATCGGCGGTTTCGATGGCGGAGCGCAGGGCGTCGGCGTCGTCGGCAAGGCATCTGGCGGCGGAGGTGGAGCGCCAGTAGGAGAAGCTGCGTTCCCCGTCCTTCAGGTGGATCATGTAAAGGCCCGGCATGCGGCCGGGAATCCGGCGGATGTGGCCCGTGCCGACGCCGGTGCCGGCCATGAAGGCCAGCATCTCGTCCGAAACGATCTCGTCGCCGACGGCGGTGAAGTAATCGACGGTGATGCTTTCCGGCGAGAAAAGGCGGGCATAGTAGGCGGTGTTGAAGGTGTCGCCGGCATAGCCCTTCTTCAGGAGGCCACCTTCGGCCTGCATGAGTTCCACCATGCACTCACCGATCGACAGAATATGTCCAGCCATGCGTATCCCTCGCGTCCTTCGTCAGCCAGGCGGTGATACGGTCATGCAGCGTTTTCGGCAAGGTGATCCCGTCGCGTTCTGCGCGGCGGCGGGCGGCAAGCTTGCGACGGCCGGGAATGTGGACCCCGTGGATGCGTTCCAGCCGCTTCGCCTGGGCGGCAAGGCGGGCGGGGAAGTCCCTGTCGAGCACGGCTGGGGCGATGGCGACGATCAGAAGGCCAGCGCCGGGCGAAGCCTTGCCCTCGGTGAAGGAGCCGGCATCGAGTGACCAATTGGCCCCCGTCAGGCCGGCCGCGAGGATTTCCACCATCAGCGCGATATTGGCGCCGCGTTCGGCGCCGAAGGTCAGGAGCGCGCCGCGCAGCGCCGCGGCCGGATCGGTGGTCGGCTGGCCGCTGACATCGACGGCGATTCCCTCTGCAAGGCGCTCGCCCTTCTCGGCCGCCGCGCGGATGTTGACGAAGGCGGTGGCGCTCGAGGACTGGTCGAAGAAGATCACGTCGCTATCGGCTGCCGGTGCGGCGAAGGAGAGGGGGTTCGTGCAGTAGACAGGTCCCGTCGCGCCCGGCACGCTCATGATCGCCGGGCCGTTGGTCGCAGCGAAGGCGACGAGACCGGCCTGCGCGATGCGGCGCGTGTAATAGCCGAGTTCGCCTGTTGTGTAGGAGCCCGAGAGACTGAAGAGCGCGATGCCGAAGCTGCCGGCGCGGGCGACGAGATCGTTGAAGGCGAGCGCGAATCCATGCTGGGCGATGCCGCCGGCAGCGTCGATGCGGATAATGGCGGGAGCCGGATCGTCGCGAATTGGTTCGGCCTTGCCGTTGATGCGGCCGGCTTTGAGGCTTTCCAGGTAGTCCAGAAGATGGGCGAAGCCGACCGAGGGCTGGCCATGGGCCTCCGCATCCACCGTGGCGGCGGCGAGCGCCCTTGCCATGTCGCGGCCGGCGCCGGCGGCCAAAAGCGCGGCCTCGGCCAGTTCGAAGGCTTCGGCGAGCGGCAGTTTCACCGGTCTGTCGCTGCGAGCAGTCGTTGGCGTCTCCACCGGCTCTCCTTCGGATGTGGGGCGATGCGAGCCGCAATCTTCGGGGGCGGGGGCCGCGAGGTCAATGCGCGATGTGGCGCAAGCGTGATCTCGATTGCTTGGATTGGTGTTTGTCTGGGCGTTTACTCCGAGGGGGGTGGCCGCTACCTATGGGGGGTGAGACACGCGAGCGAGGGGATACCACATGGCATCGCAATCGGAATGGTGGCGCGGCGCAGTCATCTATCAGGTCTATCCGCGATCCTTCCAGGACACCAACGGCGATGGCATCGGCGATCTCAAGGGCGTCACGCAGCGCCTGCCGCATATCGCCTCGCTCGGGGTCGACGCGATCTGGCTGTCACCCTTCTTCACCTCTCCGCAGGCCGATATGGGCTATGACGTCTCCGATTACTGCGACGTCGATCCGATGTTCGGCACGCTCGCCGATTTCGATGCGATGATGGAGGAGGCGCACCGGCTGGGTCTCAAGGTCATCATCGACCAGGTGATTTCGCATACGGCCGACAAACATCCGTGGTTTGTCGAAAGCCGCTCCAGCCGCAGCAACGAGAAGGCCGACTGGTACGTCTGGGCCGATCCCAAGAAGGACGGCACGGCGCCCAACAACTGGCTGTCGATCTTCGGTGGTCCGGCCTGGGAATGGGACGGCGTGCGCAAGCAATATTACATGCACAATTTCCTGACATCGCAGCCGGATCTGAATTTCCACAATCCGAAGGTGCAGGATGCCGTGCTGGAGACGGTGCGCTTCTGGCTGGAGCGCGGCGTCGATGGCTTCCGGCTCGACACCGTCAATTTCTACTTCCATGACGAGGAACTGCGCGACAACCCGCCGCTGATCCCCGATCCGGACGCAACGGGTCTCGATGCACCCGACGTCAATCCGTACGGAATGCAGAATCACCTCTATGACAAGACGCAGCCCGAGAATATCGGTTTCCTGCAGCGGTTCCGTGCCTTGCTGGACGAATATGGCGACCGGACCTCGGTCGGCGAAGTCGGCGATGGAGCGCGCTCGCTGAAGACGGTGGCGGCCTATACGTCCGGCGGCGACAAGCTGCACATGTGCTACACCTTCGACTTGCTGAGCCCGGATTTCACGGCCAGCCACATCCGCAAATGCGTGACCGCCTTCCAGGCGGCCGTCACCGATGGCTGGGTCTGCTGGGCCTTTTCCAACCACGATGTCATCCGCCATGTCAGCCGCTTCATCTGGTCGCCGGAGGAGCGGGCGCGGGTGGCGAAGCTTGCGATCAGCGTGCTTGCTGCCCTGCGCGGTTCCATCTGCCTCTATCAGGGCGAGGAGCTTGGGCTGACGGAAGCGGAGCTTGCCTTCGAGGATCTGCGCGATCCCTACGGCATCCGCTTCTGGCCCGCCTTCAAGGGTCGCGACGGATGCCGCACGCCAATGGTCTGGGAGGCGGACGCCCCGCAGGCCGGCTTCAGCGATGGCAAGCCCTGGCTGCCGGTGCCGGCCGATCATCTGCCGCTCGCCGTCGATCGACAAGACGATGCGGCCAGCGTGCTTCAGCATTATCGCGACACACTCGCCTTCCGCCGCAGCCATGCGGCGCTCCTCGATGGCGGCATGCGCTTCCTCGACACCAATGCCGATGTCCTGGCCTTCCTGCGCGAAAAGGCGGGCGATACGCTGCTCTTCATTTTCAACCTGCATCGCGGCCCGCAGGAAGTGCTGCTGCCCGATGGCATCACCATCCGCGAAACCTGCGCCATGCCCGGCTTCGGCTCGGCGCATCTCGATGGCCGCACGGTGAAGCTCGACGCCTTCGACGTGTTCTGCGCGGCAGTCTAGGTCCGGAAGCCGTAGACCCCGCCAGGCTTCGGGCCGAAGGCCTTCGCAAGGCGGCGGTTGAAAAAGACGCGGTTGCGGCGCAGGCGGTCGATGAGGGCCGCCTCGCGGCCGTCATCGCAGATGGTGGCGATGGGCGGGCAGGCGGCAAGGCGATCGGCCTGCGCTGCGATGTCGTCCTGCAAGCCGGCCAAGAGGGGCACAGGCTCGAAATCTGCAGCCGTGATGCCGGGACGGATGCCGCCGGGCTCACTGCGGTAATTGGCGATGAAGGCCATGAGGTCTTCATCGGTGAGGTCGAGCGAGGCGGCGCGCTCTTCGGCAATGCCGACGGCGCGCATGTCCTTCATCAGCTTGCTGCGAAACTCGGCCTCAGGAAAGCTCGCCAGCTTGTCGCGCAGGCCAGCAAGGCCGATGAACGGCAGGTGGAAAAGGCCGAGCCCGCTGTCACGGCGCTTCGGGCGGATCTGTACGAGAAGGCTGTCGAAGAGGGGATAGCGGGCATTGTGATTGCCCTCGATCGGCAGGATGTCGCCGGTTTTCTTGAGATTATAGACCAGCTTGCGTGTCGGGGTCAGCCAGGGCGTGAAGCGCAGCGTCTCGCTTCCGTCGAGCGGGCCTTCGGCGCTGGAAAAGCCGTTGCGCCAGTGGAAGGAGAGGACCGCCGTCTTGCGTTGTTCCTGCATGAAGGCCTGCGTCTCCTGTCGCGTGGAAAAGGGCAGGAATTCGTCTACATCCAGCAGGAAGAGAAAATCATGGTCGCGCCAAAGCTCCAGCGATTTCAGGAAATAGGCGACGAAGAGGTCCTTGGCGAAACGCGCCGCCTCGATTCTGAAAACATCGACACGGGGCTGGCGAAGGCGCCGCAGATCCACATCCGAGTTGTGATCGAGCAGGATGACGCGGTCGCAGAGTTTCAGGTGATGGGCCAGAAAGGCCGGCAGATGGGCATTGGGATTGCGGACCTGGGCGAGGACGACGGATTTCATGGGCGGCTTTTCGGCGCGGGAGTGGGATGGCTTGCGATGCGAGACCATGTTCCGCGGCGAAAAGCAACCGGCCGGCCCGGTTCGTCAGCAACCCGGTGCGTCGCGGGCCTGCGGCTTGTTGCCATGACGATCGAGGGCGTGAGGCCGCTCAAGGCTTTTCTGACGTCGACCGAGAGGTTCGACCTGCTCTTCCTCTGACCGTCAGCCGATCAGCTCGAACCTGTCGACGTCCACCATGCCCCTGTCGGAGATCTTCAAATGGGGGATGACGGGAAGGGGCAGGAAGGCGAGTTGCAGGAACGGTTCCTGCAGCGTGGCGCCGAGCGCGAAGGCAGCCTGCCGCAGGTGGTGCAGCGTGTCGCGCACGCTTTCATAGGGTTCAAGGCTCATCAGGCCGGCCACGGGCAGGGCGATCTCGCCGGTGACCTTGCCATCCTCCACGACCACGAAGCCGCCGCCGATTTCGCCGAGGCGGTTGGCGGCCGTCGCCATATCGTCCTCATTGACGCCGACGACGCAGATATTGTGGCTGTCATGGCCGACGGTGGAGGCGATGGCGCCCTTCTTCAGGCCGAAGCCCTGCACGAAGCCGTTGGCGTGGTTGCCGTTGATGCCGTGGCGCTCGATGACGGCGACCTTGATGATGTCCCGGCCGAGATCGAGCCCGGTGCGGTTTCCGTCGGCCGGCAGGCGGTAACGGCGGTGCTCGGTGATGATCTTGCCGGGCAGGACGCCGATGACGGAGGTCTCTTCCTCGCGATAGGGTACGCCGAAATCGGCGGCGGCGACGTGGCCGGCCTTGACGCTTTCCAGGCCGACGGGCGCCACGGCTTCGCGCGTGGCGAAGAGGGCCGCATCGACGCGGCGGCCGGCGGAAAAGACATGTGCCGCGCGGCAGCTTTCGAGGCTGTCGATGACGACAAGATCGGCGCGCCAGCCGGGCGCCACGAGGCCGCGGTCGCGAAGGCCGAAGGCGCGGGCGGCCGAGATGGAGGCGGCGCGGTAGACGGCAAGCGGCTCGACGCCGTTTTTGATCGCTTCGCGGATCATGTAGTCGAGGTGACCTTCCTCGGCGATATCGAGCGGATTGCGGTCATCGGTGCACAGCGCCAGGAAGGGCGAGAGACGTTCGGTGAGGATCGGCAGAAGGGCGTGCAGGTCCTTGGAGACCGAGCCTTCGCGGACCAGAATGTGCATGCCCTTGCGAATCTTTTCGAGCGCTTCCTCGGCGCTCGTGCATTCGTGGTCGGTGCGGATGCGGGCGGAGAGGTAGCCGTTGAGATCAAGGCCACGCAGCAGGGGCGCATGGCCGTCAATATGGCTGTCCTGGAAGGCTTCGAGCTTTGCCATGCAGACGGGATCCTTGTGGATCACGCCGGGGAAATTCATGAATTCGGCAAGGCCGATGACCTTGGGATGATCGCGGAAGGGCAGCAGGGCTTCGATGGGCAGCGAGGCGCCGGAGGTTTCGAGATGCGTGGCGGGCACGCAGGAGGACAGTTGGACGCGGATGTCCATGATGGTGCGTTCGGCCGAGTCGAGGAAGAAGCGGATGCCCTCGGTACCGAGCACGTTGGCGATCTCGTGCGGATCGCAGATCACCGTCGTCACGCCATAAGGCAGCACGCAGCGGTCGAATTCATGCGGTGTCACCAGCGAGGATTCGATATGCAGATGCGTGTCGATGAAGCCCGGCACGACGGTGAGGCCGGAAATGTCGATCTCCTGCCGGCCGGCATAGGTGCCGCAGGTGCCGACGATGGTCTCGCCGCAGATGGCGATGTCGGAAGCGACCAGTTCACCCGTAACGAGATCGAAGAAACGGCCGCCCTTCAGCACGATGTCGGCGGGCTCGCGTCCCGTTCCCTGGTCGATTCGGCGGGCAAGGTCGGTCGTCATGGGCGGGTTCCCCGTTTTGGGCCTGTCGGCCGGGTGTGCGACGCCGGCGCATCCGGGCGCCGGCCGCGATCATCGGCTGGCGGGTCAGAGGGCCGCCGAGAAATCCACCGTCATGGCATAGCGGGCGCTTTCGCCCGGCGGCAGCGTCACGGTGAAGGGGCGGGCGGCAAGCTCGCTGCCGGCGCCGGCAAGCGCTGCCATGCCGTGCCAGGGCTCGACGCACAGATAGGGGGCGCCGGGCTTCTGCCAGAGCGCGACGGCCGGCAGGTTCTCAAAGTGGAAGGAGAGCGCCGGGCCGCCTTCGGCCGCAAAGGTCAGGCTGTCGCCGGCGCCTTCCGGCATGATGAGCGCATCGTTGAGGAAAAGGTCGTGTTCGAGCGCCAGCCGCCCGTCCACGAAGGGTGTCGGCAGGCTCGTAGGCCCGATCAGGCCGCCCTCAAGCCCGACCAGCGGCGGGCTCGCGCCATTGCCGAGCGTGACGACGTGCGGCTTGCCTTCGCCGCCCGGCAGCGGCCAGCTGAAGGCGGGGTGGAAACCGAAGCCGTAGAGGATCGGGCGGCTGTCGGTGTTGGTGACGGTCGCGGTGATGACGAGCACCGGCCCTTCGAGGCGATGCTCCAGCGTCAGCAGGAAGTCATAGGGATAGATGGCACGGCTCTCGTCATCGGCGGCCAGCGTGTGGGCGATACGGTCGCTGGCGTCGCCGGCGCGGGTAAAGACGCGCTTGCGGGCAAAACCGTGCTGCGCCATCGGGAAGGCTTCGCCATCGATGGTGATCATGTTGTCGGGGGCGCGGCCGACGATGGGGAAGAGGATCGGCGCGCGTCCAACCCACCAGGCGGCGTCCCCGTTCCACAGCCAGTCGCGGCCATCGGCGCTCCGGATGCTGTGCAGTTCGGCGCCGAGGCGGGAGACCGCGACGGTCAGGTGCTCGTTGGCGATGCTGTCGATGACGGGCGTCTCGGGCGTGTCGGTCATGGCGGGTCTCCGGCGCGCCCTTGTGCGGCGCAACCGGACCATGCCGCAGAGCGTGCCGCCGATCAAGGCGGTGCGTTATTGACCTCGGGCAATCGCAGACAACAAGGCGCGCAACGGATGTTGCCTGTGTTCTGTTCTCCCCAAGGGGAGACGTGGGACTTGCGGACGCCGACGGCCCTCAAGCCAGCCAGACGCGGGCGTAGGGCGGCAGCGCGATCACGCCGTCATGGAGCTGCAGATCGGCATCGGACAGCAGGTCGTGGAAGCGGGTGACGCCGTGATGGGCGGCAAGGCCCGAATCGATCGACGTCCACTCCTCCGAAAAATTGAAAAGGCAGAGGAGCGGGCCGGCCGGTGCCTTGCGCAGGAAGGCGAAAAGGCGGGGATTACCGGTGTCGATGACGATGGTCGGATTGGCGCCGTGCAGGGCTTTGACCGCCCGGCGGCGATGCAGGATGTGGCGCACGCCGTCCCGCACCCGCCCGGCGGGCGTGTCGCTGGCGGCCTCGGTGCGGGCCCAGTCCATCATCGGCCGGTTCAGCCAGCGGCTGTCATGGGCGTGCTCGGGCACGGCCGTGTAGCCGTAGTCGTTGGTGAGGGCGATTTCGTCGCCCATGTAGATCAGCGGCACGCCGCCATAGCTCGCAATCAGCGCATGGCCCATGAGGATGCGATCGATGGCGCGGTCGATCTTGCCGGCATCGCCGTCCTCCTCGGCCTGTTCGAGGCCGGCGAGCGAGGCGAGAGCGCCCGTGATGCGCTTGTCGCCGGTGTCAGAATTTTCCTGGAAGAGTGCGCCGCGCGAAAAGGAGCCGGGGAAGGTGCCCTCGTAGAAATCCGACAGGAAGGCGCGGTGGGCGCGTCCACCGATACCGATGGCGGAGGCATCCTCGTCGGTCACCGCCCAGCCGATATCGTCATGGCAGCGCAGATAGGTGGCATAGGTGGCATTGGTGACGACGGGCGGGAAATGCGTCTTCATCACATGCGTCATCAGCCGCGTATCGCGCGCGGCGAGTGCGGACCAGAACTGCACCATCAATGAATTGTGGTAGGCAAGATTGCCTTCCTTGCCGTCATGCGCGCCGCGGCCGAGATAGGGCAGCATTTCCGAGGGCGAGACGATCGCCTCTTCCAGATGGATGACGGCCGGGGCGACGATGCGGCAGACGGCGCGCAGGGCCTGCAGCAGCATATGCACTTCCGGCTCGGACTGGCAGCGCGTTCCCATGCGCTTCCACATGAAGGCGACGGCATCGAAGCGCAGCACATCGACGCCCTTGTTGGCAAGGAAGAGCATGACCTCGGCCATCTCCAAGAAGACCTGCGGATTGGCCCAGTTGAGATCCCACTGGTGCTCGTTGAAGGTGGTCCAGACCCATTTGCCGAAGGCGGGATAATGGGTGAAGCTGCCCGGCGCGTGTTCGGGGAAGATCTCGATCAGGTCGCGCTCGTAGGCCTTGGGTTCGGCGGCGTCGTCGAACATCAGGTAGTAGTCCTGATAGGCCTTCTCGCCGGCGGCTGCCTTCACGGCCCATTCGTGTTCCTTGGCGGTGTGGTTCAGGACAAGATCGATGCAGACGCTGATGCCGTTGTCGCGCAGCAGCTTCGTTGCGGCTTCCAGATCGGCCATGGTGCCGTAGGCGGGGTTCACGGCCCGGTAGTCCATCACCGAATAGCCGCCATCGCTGTCGCCGGGGCGCGGCTTCAGGCAGGGCATGAAGTGCACGTAGCTGATCGCGAGATCCTTGAGATAGGGAAGTTTCTGCGCAATGCCCTTCAGATTGCCCGCGAAGCGATCGATGTAGAAGACATAGCCGTTGACGTCGGAGCGCTGGAACCAGTCGGGCTCGAGATCGCGCTTCAGGTCCAGCCGCTTGAGGTCATCCGCACGCTCGGCAAAGGCCTTGCGCATGACGCCATCCAGCGCCGTCAGGAACTGCTCGTAATGGCGGTCGCGGCTGTAGAGCCGCTCCAGCATCTCGAAGAGATCATCATGGCTGCGCTTCAGGCGCAGGTCGAAAATCTCGCGGTTGAAATCCGCGATCACAGGCTTTTTCGGCACGATCTGTCTTCCTCCCGGCACGCACGGGTCTCGTGCGGCCAGCATGAGTCTAGCGGGTAAAAGCTGGCGCCGGAAGGGGTTGGCGGCGTGCGGCCGACGCTATGCACGGGGCGTTCAGGGGGGCCAGCGGATGCGCGCGGGGCTATTGTGTCGCGATACGGAGGGCACGCCCCCCTCATCTGCCTGCCGGCATCTTCTCCCCGGCGGGGAGAAGAGCGGGTGGGGTGAGGTTCTGCGCCAAGGACCCTTCTCCCCGACGGGGAGTAGGTGCCCGAAGGACGGATGAGGGGCGAGCGCGCCGTATCATTCGGCAACGTTCCGCCCCGAAAAACCCATCCTCAGATGTTGTTGACCAGCACCTTGCGCAGTTTGTCGAAGAGTTCGTCGATCTCGTCCTTCGAGATGATCAGCGGCGGCGAGAGCGCGATGATGTCGCCGGTGGTCCGGATCAGGAGGCCGTCATTATAGGCGTTGAGGAAGGCGTTGAAGGCACGCTTGGTGGGCTCGCCGTCGATGGGCTTCAGTTCGATGGCGCCGATCAGGCCGATGTTCCTGATGTCGATGACATTCGGGCAGTCGGCCATCGCATGAAGCTTTTCTTCCCAATAGGCGGCCATCTCGCCGGCGCGGGTCAGCAGGCCCTCGTCGCGGTAGGTGTCGAGCGTGCCGAGGGCTGCGGCGGACGCGATCGGGTTGCCGGAATAGGTGTAGCCGTGGAAGAACTCGATCATGTGTTCCGGGCCGTTCATGAAGGCGTCGTGGATTTCCGACGTCACGAAGACGGCGCCCATGGGGATGACGCCGTTGGTGAGGCCCTTGGCGGTGACGATGATATCCGGCTTGACGTCGAAGAACTGGGCCGCGAAGGGCGCACCGAGGCGGCCGTAACCGGTGATCACTTCGTCGAAGATCAGCAGGATGCCGTGTTTCGTACAGATGTCGCGCAGCTTCTGGAGATAGCCCTTCGGCGGGATCAGGACGCCGGTGGAGCCGGCGACGGGCTCGACGATGACAGCGGCGACGGTGGAGGCGTCATGCAGCGTGACGATGCGCTCCAGTTCCTCGGCGAGGTCGGCGCCATGCTCCGGCTGGCCCTTGGTGAAGGCGTTCTTCGACAGCTGGTGGGTGTGCGGCATGTGGTCGACGCCGGTGAGCAGCGTGCCGAACATCTTGCGGTTGGCGACGATGCCACCGACGGAGATGCCGCCGAAGTTCACGCCATGATAGCCGCGCTCGCGGCCGATGAGGCGGGTGCGCGAGCCCTGGCCCTTCACGCGCTGGTAGGCGAGGGCGACTTTGAGCGCGGTGTCGACCGATTCCGAACCGGAATTGGTGTAGAGCACATGGGCCATATTGTCGGGGGCAATGTCGATCAGCCGGTTGGCGAGTTCGAAGGCCTTGGGATGGCCGAGCTGGAAGGCGGGCGCGTAGTCGAGTTCGCCGGCCTGCTGCTGGATCGCTTCGGTAATCTGCGGGCGGCAGTGACCGGCATTGACGCACCACAGGCCCGCTGTGCCATCAAGGACCTGCCGACCGTCATGGGTCGTGTAATACATGTCCTTGGCGCCGACGAACATGCGCGGCTCCTTCTTGAATTGCCGGTTCGCGGTGAACGGCATCCAGAAGGCGCGCAGGTCGTTGGGCGTGGCATTGAGGCGGTTCGACATTGGTTTTCTCCGTGGCCCGTCCTTCCCGGACGGCAAAAGCGGCGCGGGCGGATGATTTGCCGGCGCTTTACTGATTGGTCAAATTATCAGGGCGCCTATCGGCGTCAAGCTGGCTTGCCGGTGCGCGCGGGCCGATCGGCGGCGTTTAGGGTCTCTACAGATTCTTGTGGCTGAATGGCGCGGCGCGACGCAGGCCGCTCATGGTTCGTTGCGGATGCGGCGCCAGCCCTGCCGGCATGCGGCACCCTTGAAACAGGACATCGTCATGGCCCTTCGCCTGCCCGCCTGCCTGCTGTTTTCCACCGCCATTGTGGCGATCGCTTCGCCGCTTCTGGCCGCCGGGCCGGGCGAGATGGTGGCGGATGGCGGATTTTCCGAGGGCAGCGACGCCTTCTGGGCGAGTGACGGCGTCACGGCGCGGCGCGATGACGGGCGCCTGTGCCTCACCGTGCCGGCCGGCGGCGAGCCTTGGGACCGGCTTGCCGGCATGAACGGGCTTCGCCTGACGCCGGGGCAAAGCTATCGCCTCGGGCTGTCGCTGTCCTCCCGACCGGCGGGGCCGGTGACGGTGCGCGTGCAGCGCGACGGCGAGCCCTATTCGGCGCATGCTGACGAAACCATCGAGGCCAAGCCGGTTGCAAGCACCGTCGACAAGACGTTCCGCGCCGTCGAGCGGCAGCCGGCGCAGCTTCTCCTCCAGCTCGGCGGTCAGGATCTGGACCGGACGGTCTGCATCGATGATGTGTCACTAACAGCGGCGGCGCCGGCCGGAACGGTAACCACCAGCACGACGGCCAGTGCCGTGCTCGTCAATCAGTCCGGCTATTTCCGCGATGGGCCGAAGCGCGCGACGATCGTCTCGGACGCCGCCGAGCCGCTGGATTTCCAGCTTGTCGATGCGGACGGCGCCGTGGTTGCCGAAGGGCGCACGCGGCCGGTCGGCCTCGATCCGAATGCGGGCGTTGCGGTGCATGTGGCGGATTTTTCGGATGCGGAGGTCAGAGGCGAGGGTTTCCGACTGACGGCCGGCGGCGCGACCAGCGAGACCTTCCCGATCGGCCTTGCCACCTATGGGCGGCTGCGGGTCGATGCGCTCTCCTGGTTCACCCTGCAGCGCAGCGGCATCGCCATCGAGCCCGGCTTTGCCGATCCCGCCTATCAGCGGGCGGCGGGGCATCTGGGGCTCTCGCCGAATGAGGGCGATACCGATGTCGGCTGCCTCGACGGTGCAGTGGCGCGCAGCCTTTACGGCGACTGGCGCTGCGACTACCGGCTGGATGTCTCCGGCGGCTGGTACGATGCTGGTGACCACGGCAAATATGTCGTCACCGGGGCGCTCTCGGTGGCACAACTGATGTCGGCCTATGAGCGCGGCATCGCGCATGGCGGCGGCGCATCCCCCGTCGTCAGCGATACGCTGGGCCGCCTGCCCGAAAACGGCAACAGCGTGCCAGACATTCTCGACGAGGCACGCTGGGAGCTGGAGTTTCTCCTCAAGATGCAGGTACCGGATGGCGCCCCGCTGGCCGGCATGGTGCATCACAAGGTGCATGACACCGCCTGGACGGGGCTGCCCATGCTGCCGGCCGACGATCCCAAGCCGCGTGCGCTGCATCGCCCGTCCACGGCCGCGACCTACGGCTTTGCCGCTGCCGCAGCCATGGGCGCGCGCCTCTTTGCCGATATCGATGCCGATTTTGCCGGACGCCTGCGGCAGGCGGCGCTGACAGCCCATGCGGCGGCAATCGCCAATCCGGGCCTCAACGCGCCGTCGTCGGATGGTATGCAGGGGGGCGGCGACTATTCGGACGACAATGCCGGCGACGAGGCTTACTGGGCCGCCACGGAGCTGTTTCTGACCACCGGCGAGGCCGGTTTCCTCGAGGAGGCGAAGCGCTCGCCCTTCTGGGGAAGCGCGGTGTTTGCACCGCAGGGGGCCTATGACTGGGCCAATGTCGCCGGCTTCGCGCGCCTGCAACTGGCGGCCCATGGCGAGCAGCTTCCAGCCGCCGATCGCCGGGCCGTGACGGCAAGCGTGGTCTCCGCTGCCCGCGCCATGATCGAGGTTCAGGATCTCGATCCGTTCGGCCAGGTCTATCGTCCGGGCGCCGACGGCTACAGCTGGGGCTCCAACCATGCGATGCTGCAGAACATGACAGTGCTCGCCGCCGCCTACGACCTGACCGGCCAGGCCGGCTATCTTGCGGCGGTGCGCGAGGGGATGGATTACATTCTCGGCCGCAATATTCTCGGCCTGTCCTACATCACGGGCTATGGGGCGCATTATTCGCAGAACCAGCATAGCCGCTGGTATGCCCGTCAGTTGGACGATGATCTGCCGCCTCCGCCGCCGGGCACGCTTGCCGGCGGACCGAACGGCACGCTGCTCGACGACGTCGCCAAGGAAAAGCTCCAAGGCTGCGCGCCGCAGGCCTGCTACATCGACGACATCATGTCCTGGGGCACCAACGAGATGGCCATCAACTGGAACGCGCCCTTATTTGCCGTGGCTTCGTTCCTCGCCGATGCACGCTGAGGATGCCGTCGCTGCGGTCACGCGCGGCATTGTAAGCGGACGTCCCGGTGGAGCGCCGCGTGAGGCGGCGCGACTGGCACGATCCGTCGCGCATCTTACGTCGTCGTCAATGTTCAGGTGAATGTATTTTGCGGAGCCTCCGGACCAAATTCAGCAGGTCGAAGGTTTCCGCATTGGTTTTTTACATCAACGGTCCGGGCGCCTCTCGTGCGCCGGCCGGATTTCGGTTCACGCCTTCGCAGCGCGCAAACCAGCCGTCTCGGCTGCGGTTTTCTGCCTGCCATGGGGCAGGCCTTCACCGAAAATGTCGGTGATCGTGTGCAGCACCTTCGCAACGGCCTCCGACGACGTCGAATAATAGATCGTCTGTGCATCACGACGGGTCGAGACGAGGTTCTGCGCGCGCAACTTCGAGAGATGCTGCGACAAAGCCGACTGGCTGAGGCCGACCCGCATGGCCAGCGCGCCGACCGGCATCTCGGTCTCCATCAAAGACGACAGGATCAGCAATCTCTTCGGATTCGCCATGGCAGACAGAAAGTTCGCCGCAGCCTCCGCAAACTCGTTCTGTTCAGGTGTAATTTCGTACATTTTTATCTCCATGCCGAATCCGTTGTCCCACACTTACGGATTCGGCCAAACGATATTTAAGCCCCGCTCGACAAAGGACAACCGTCGATGGCTAATTTTTGGGGGGCTTTTTCTCTTCAGTTCGAAGATATTTGAAAGCATTCCGTAATGTTGTTACGTCACGTACCGGTTCTTCGAAGTTGATGTGGCGCAACTGGTCTCCGCTTGCCAGATCAATGCCTGTGATATCAATCCCGACGATCTGCCAATCCTGGGTCTCATCCTGCAGGTAAAGACGCGCATAGGCCGCGATTGTTTCCCGATGGTCCGTATTCATATGGTCAATAGCCTCAGCCTCCAGGGCGGAGAGCGCCACAATAGCCGGACTGTCGTAGAGGAAATCGCCGCCATCCAGCACATAGGCGCGCCCGAATCCACCGTTGAGGCTGGCGCGCTCGGGCTCGAGCCGGAAAAAGCGAAAGTCGGGGAAATCAGCGTAGAGCTTCGCCTTCGGATGGCGACGCAGGAAACGGGCCCGGATGCGGACATGGTCGTCGCTGTCGCGCGCCACCGGAACGGCCCGGCATTGCAACGTCAGGCGCGGATAGGCGAGGGGATCGCCCTTGCCCGGATCTCCGGCCAGCAGCGAGCACCGCGGGTCGGCGTCGAGCGCGCGCGTATGGGCCGACAGGCCCGAGACGAGCAGGGTCGGGCGGCCGTCGCAGTCGAGGCCCATCAGGACACGGCTGACGAAGGGAAATCCGGTCGTTGCCGGCTCCACCGTCGCAAGCGCGACACTTCGGGCTTCCTGTAGCAGAAGACGCGCAAGCTTGCGCGCCTCGTCATCCGTGTCCCGGAGCACGGAAGGTCTGTCGGCCGGTTCTGGATTGGTCATACCACTGGTATGACAAGTGCGGCCTGTAAAACCAAGTCAGAGTTTTCCTGCTCACGAATTCGTGAATAATCCCAGAGGTTGTCTGATGAGGCGTCACAATTTTTGGCGGTATCGGCGTGAGGGGAGGCCTTATCCGGCCTCGCGGCCGCGATGGCGCGTCAGCCCCTCCACGACGTTCTGGGCCGTGATCGTGCCGATGACGGCGCCATTGTCGACAACGCCGATCGCGCCCGGCTGGCGGGACATGGCATCGAGCACATCGATCAAAGGCGTGTTCGGCTTTGCCGTTGCCGTCACCCCGCCGGCTTCGCTGCGCACCGCTCCGGCCTGCATCACATCCTTGGCGGTCAGCATGGTGATCGGGTTCATGTGCTGGACGAAGTCGGCGACATATTGGTTGGCCGGGTTCTTGACGATCTCCTGCGGCGTGCCGCACTGGATGATGCGCCCGCCTTCCATGATGGCGATGCGATTGCCGATGCGGAAGGCTTCGTCGAGGTCGTGGCTGACGAAGAGGATTGTCTTCTTGAGGCGCGACTGGAATTCGAGCAACTCGTCCTGCAAACGGCTGCGGATCAGCGGATCAAGCGCCGAGAAGGGCTCGTCCATCAGCAGGATCGGTGCTTCCGTCGCAAAGGCGCGGGCAAGGCCCACGCGCTGCTGCATGCCGCCGGAGAGTTCGCCGACGCGCCGATCGGCCCATTTGGCGAGGTTGACGAGCTCCAGCTGCGTCTTGACCCGGCGATGACGTTCGGCATCCGGCACGCCGGCAAGTTCCAGGCCGAAGCCGACGTTTTCGGCAACGGTGCGCCAGGGCAGCAGCGCGAATTGCTGGAACACCATCGAGACGGTGTTCATGCGAAGGTCGCGCAGGACCTTGGCGCTGGCCTTGTAGGGATCGACATTGCCGTTGGCCGTCTTGACGCTGACATTGCCGCGCACGACCGGCGCAAGACCGTTGACGGCGCGCAGCAGGGTCGACTTGCCGGAGCCGGACAGGCCCATGAGCACGAGGATCTCGCCCTCCCGGACCGTCAGCGAGGCGCCGGCGACGCCGAGCACCAGGCCGGTGGCGGCACCGATCTCGTCGCGGGTCTTGCCCTGATCGACCATTTCCAGCGCCTTGGCCGGATTGTCGCCGAAGATGATATCCACATTTCCAAAGATGACGGCGTCGCTCATGCTGGGTCCTCCGCGCTTTCCGTCCGGAACATTCGGTCAAGGATGATGGCGAGGATGACGATGCAGAGGCCTGCCTCGAAACCGCGGGCGATGTTGACGGTGTTGAGCGCGCGTACGACGGGCACACCGAGGCCGCTGGCGCCGACGAGGGCGGCAATGACCACCATCGACAGCGAGAGCATGATGGTCTGGGTCAGGCCGGCCATGATCTGCGGGGTGGCATAGGGCAGTTCCACCTTGCGCAGCACCTGCATGGGCGTTGCGCCGAAGGCAACTGCAGCTTCCACCAGCGACGGCGGGGTTGAGACGACGCCGAGACGGGTCATGCGGATCGGCGCGGGAATTGCGAAGATGACGGTGGCAATGAGGCCGGGCACCATGCCGAGGCCAAAAAGGATGAGGGCCGGGATCAGGTAGACGAAGGTCGGGATCGTCTGCATGAGGTCGAGCACCGGCCTCAGGAAGGCGTAGAACCAGGGGCGACGGGCCGCGGCGATGCCGAGCGGTACCCCGATCAGCATGCTGACGCCGGCCGAGGCACCGACGAGCGCCAGCGTCTCGGTCGTTTCCTTCCAGTAGCCCTGATTATAGATGAGCAGGAGCCCGAGACAGGTGAAGAGCGCCGCGCCGATGGAGCGCCGCAGATACCATGAAAGGGCCGTGAACAGCGCGATCAGGACAAAGGCGTGTGGCCATTGCAGCACGAAGAGGATGCCGTCGATCGCGCGGGAGAGGACAGCGGAGAGCCAGTCGAAGAACCAGCTGGCATTGGCGGTCAGCCAATCCACGAAGTTCTTGGCAAAAACGCCGATTTTCAGCTTGCCGCTGGAATCGACCATCCATTCGGGGAGGAAGTTCACGGGGTGACACCTGCCAGATCAAAGAGAACGGGGGAGAAGCGAAGCGGGCCGCCGAAGCGACCCGCACATGCACCCATCAGAGGCCAAGGGCGGCTTTCACAGCCTCGCCTGCCGGTTTGCCGTCGAAGGTGGTGACACCGGCAAGCCACGGCTCAACGGCAGCGCCGTTTGCCTTCAGCCATTCGGTGGCGGCTACTTCCGGGTCTTCCCCGTCATTGAGGATCTTGCCCATGATGGCGTTCTCCATGTCGAGGGAGAACTTGAGGTTGGTGATGAACTTGCCCACGTTCGGGCAGTCCTCGACAAAGCCGGCGCGGGTGTTGGTGTAGACCGTCGCGCCGCCGAAATTCGGGCCGAAGGTGCTGTCGCCGCCGGTGAGGTAGGTCATCTGGAAGGTGTTGTTCATCGGGTGCGGTGCCCAGCCGAGGAAGACGACCGGCTTGCCGTCCTTTTCGGCGCGGGCGACCTGCGCCAGCATGCCCTGCTCCGAAGACTCGACGAGCTCCAGGCCACCCATGCCCATCTCGTTCTTTTCGATCAGGCCCATGACGAGGCGGTTGCCGTCATTGCCGGGCTCGATGCCGTAGATCTTGCCGTCCAGCGCATCCTTGTGCTTGCCGATGTCGGCGAAGTCCTTGATGCCGAGTTCGGCGCCCTTGGCGTTGGTGGCGAGCGTGTACTTGGCGCCTTCGAGATTCGCGCCGATGGAAACGACGGTCTTTTCCTCAAGGTAGGGCGTGACGTCCTTTTCCTGGGCCGGCATCCAGTTGCCGAGGAAGACGTCGATGTCCTTGTTCTTCAGGGACTGGTAGGTGACCGGTACGGAGAGAACGGTGATGGTCGGCTCGTATCCGAGGGCCTTCAGCACGACGGCCGTCGTTGCGGTCGTTGCGGTGATGTCGGTCCAGCCGACGTCGGAGAAGCGGACGGTCTTGCAGCTTTCGGCGTCGGCGGCGAAAGCCGCATTGGTCGAAAGGGCCGCGACGGAGACGGCAGCGGCAAAGAGCATTTTGGTGGCGGTAGTCATCACATCATTCCCCTGTGTTTCTTCTTTTAGCCAATCACCAATGGCGCCCTGTTTCAAGCACCTTGATCGGCGGCAAGTGTATGGCCAGTGTGTCGCGCGTCGGTTCCGACATGCGACGCAAAATGTCGCATGGCTCAATTAATTGCCAGCCGGGAGCGAAAATTCTGTGGTCTCTTCGCCGGGGCGCTGGTGTTCTTTGCGCCACTTCGCCATGGGGTCGGATGACGACGGAGACCGCGTATGGCCAAGCTCTATTTCAATTATGCCACCATGAATGCCGGCAAATCCACCATGCTGCTGCAGGCCTCCTACAATTACCAGGAGCGCGGCATGCGCACGGTGATCCTGATTGCCGGCTTCGACGACCGCGCCGGACGCGGCCGGATCTCCTCGCGGATCGGCCTTTCCTCCGACGCGCTGGCATTCGAGACGGACGACAATCTGTTCGAGATGATCGTCCATCTCCACGCCGAGGCCGAGGTCGCCTGCGTCTTCGTCGATGAAGCGCAGTTTCTCTCCGAGGCGCAGGCCTGGCAGTTGGCGCGGATCGCCGACCGGGTCGGCATTCCCGTCATGTGCTATGGGCTCAGAACCGATTTCCAGGGCAAGCTGTTTCCCGGCTCGCAGGCACTGCTCGCCATTGCCGACGAGATGCGCGAGGTGCGCAGCATCTGCCATTGCGGGCGCAAGGCCACCATGGTCGTGCGGCTGTCACCGGATGGGTCGGTGGTGCGCGAGGGCGCGCAGGTCGAGGTGGGTGGCAACGAGAAATACGTGCCCTTCTGCCGGCGGCACTGGGAAGACAAGATGAACGGCCATTGATCTGGCGCAAGGCAGGTGACGCGGCCGGGCGCTAACGGCAGAATGAGCACATTTCCACGTGCTCTTCCCGACCTCCAAGGAGACCGCCGCGCATGTCCATGAAATCATCCCTCGTCTTTGCTCTCTCACTGGCTGCCGCCGGTCTCGTTGCCCAATCCGCATGGGCCGATGGCGACGCCGCCGCGGGCAAGACGGTGTTCGCCAAATGTGCCGCCTGTCACACGGCTGTCGAACCGAAGAACAAGGTCGGCCCGAGCCTGATGGGCATTGTCGGACGCCCCATCGCGACCGTCGAGGGTTACAAATATTCCGAGGCGATGACGAGCTTCGGTGCCGGCGGCAAGGTCTGGGACGAGGCGACATTGGCGCAGTACCTTCTTTCGCCGAAGGGCGTGGTCCCGAAAACCAAGATGGCTTTCGTCGGCCTCAAGACGCCCGAAGATGTCGCCAATGTCATCGCCTATCTCAAGGCGCCGGTGAAGTAACAGCAGCGCTTCGGCGCGGTGCCGGAGACTGGGCCTCATCGTCCCGTGGCAAAATAACCGCGCGGTGCGTGTTGTCGCCGCGCGGTCGAGGCCATATCTGAAGCGCCAGACCCACAGGCGCCCGCCGCTAAAAACAGACTGCCGGACGGACGCCCTTACAAAAGGATAGAGCTCGCGATGCTTGAACCCGTCGTCGCCTTCTTCCAGCGCATCGCCTATCTGATCGGCCGACCCTTCGTGGCGGCCGGCCGGTGGTTTTCGGCACGGCGCTGGGTCGTCAAGGGGCCGATCGCGGTCATCGCGCTCGCCATCGTCATCGGCTACGGCTATTTCATCGTCCAGACCCAGTCCTGGACGAATTTCAATCCTGATTATGTCGATGCCTACCGGCTGTCCGAACAGACGGTCGATGCCGGCACCACGCTGCCGGCGACGGCCGCGCCGGCACCTTCGACCTCATCCGCCGAGACGGGCACGACAACGGCCGCTCCGGCCCAACCTGCGGCCCAGACCTGCCAGCGCTCGGCGATCGTGAATGTCACGGCCGGCCTCATCGACTTCAATGTGGACGAGAATGCGTGGGTTTCCTCCATGCTGCTCTACAAGCTCGGCCTCTTCGGCATCGACTGGGATCACACGCCCTTTCTCGACAACAAGGCCTCGTTCCAGCGCGGCGTGAACCAGGCGATCCGCCGCACGACGGTGGAGCTGGTCGATTCGCTCGGCCGCATGCGTGGCACGTCGGGCATCAACACCAATCTCCAGGCGGCGCGCGGCAACATGCAGTTCGACGAGGAGAGCTGGTATTTCGGCCTCAACCCGTTCGGCCCGAAGACGCCGAGCCCGAGCTATTACCGGGCTGCGGCGCGGGATCTGCGCCTCTTCGACAACACGCTGGCGAGCTGCGCGGCGATCTTCGATGCGCGCGCCGACAATCTGGTTGAGTTCATCGACCGCATCACCAGCGATATCGGCGACACCTCGTCGATCCTGCGCGAACGTTCGGAACTGCACAGCGCCGGCTGGTTCGATACACGGGCCGACGACCGCTTTTGGTTCGCCTATGGCCAGCTCTACGGCTATTACGGCATCCTCAGCGCCGCCCGGGCCGACTTCCAGACGGTGATCCAGCAGCGCAATATCGGGCCGCTCTATACCGAGACGCTGAAGCAACTCAGGGCTGCCCTGCGCATTCAGCCGCTGATCATCTCCAATGGCGCCGAAGACGGCTGGATCATGCCGAACCACCTCTCCACCATGGGCTTCTACATCCTGCGCGCCCGCTCCAACCTCGTGGAAATGCGCGACGTTCTTGCCCGCTGACCGGTTTCGGTCGCCGCCGCTGGTGGCCGATCAGCGGCAATAGCGAAAGCCGCCCTGGCGCTCCAGCGTGTCGAGATGCAGATGCGTTTCGTGCGTGGCGTCGCTGCCGGGGGAGAGCACGGTGGAAAAATGCAGGCAGGCAGCCGCCGTGAGGCTGCGCTGCAGGGCGCCCTCCATGGTTCCGTCTTCCTCTCGCGGCTTCATCTCCAGCCTTTTGCCGTCGGAAAAGACAATGGCAGCGATGTCGACGGCATTGCCGTGGGCATGCTCGGACATCTTGCCCGTCGCCGCACCGTTGCGGCGTTTGCACACATAGGCCGAGGCCTGCTCGATCGACGTCACGGTGGCGGTTTCACCGGCGAGGCTGGCGGTCGGGATCACCGTTTCCTTCGTCCAGCGGGCGAGCGCGCGGGCGGCGTGGCAGCCCATCACCCCCTCCGGTGCCAAGGTTATGCCCGGCAGGATTTCCGTCACCGTGATCGGTGCGGCGATGCCACAGCCCTCGCCATCGTCGATCGGCTTGGCGGTAGCGAACCGGGTGCCGAGCGCTTGCAGCTCGGCGCGGCAGGCCGCGTCATCGGCCGGGGTCGGGGGAATGATGGCTGCGGATGACTCGGCGTCCTCGGATTTGTCGGGTTCGGTATTCTTCTCCGCCTCGGGCGCGGTTTCCCCCGGCCTGTCCGGCGCTGCCTGCTTGGTTTGCTCGCCGGACTTTTTCTCGGGTGTCGCCCCGCTGGTTGCATCGGCCGGGGTTGCATCCGGCTTGTCCTGCGCGGGCTTCTCGACAGGCAGCGGAGTGGCGGCGTTCTCCGGCGTCTTGGCCTCATCCGTCACCGGCTTTGGATCGGGCAGGGGGCCTTTCGGCGGCAGTTCGGCAGCCACGCTTGCCTGCGCGCAAAACAGCGCGGCGGTGACCAGGAGGGCTCTCGTCAGATGTGCCATCATGTCTGGCTCCTTGCGATCGATGCGGAAGAGGAACGCGGGTGCGCGGCATTCGTTCGCCAGGCAATGTCCGCCCTGCCGCCCGGCCGGGGTTGTGGACAGGCGCAAGAGCACGAGCGGGGACAGCCTTTTTATTTCTTGACTAACGCAATCATGTTTTTTAAGTGACAGAAATCGGGCGGCCGTCTGGCCGCACCCGCGCCCTTCGACCCAGCCAGCCATGAGCGTTCTTACGCGCCTCGCCAGCCCGGTCCTGTCGTCTCAAAGGATTGGTTATGATGCTCCGGCTTTCCCGCTCGATGCTGCGCGCCTGCACGGCGATTGCGCTCGTTTCCGTTTCGTGTGCCGCACCGGCATTGGCGCAGGAGGCTGCGCAGCAGGGGACCGCGACGCCGCTGAAGAAGATTTCCGTCAAGGGCAAGCGGATCGGCGTGACCGACACGCCGGTTGCGACCACTGTCGAGGCCGAGGCGATCGCCGACCGGCAGGTGACCGACATCAACGATCTCGGCCGCACGCTGGAGCCGGGCGTCAACTTCAACCGCACCACCGGCGCGGTGAATATCCGCGGCCTTGAAGGCGTGCGCGTGCTGACGACGATCGACGGCATTCCGGTGCCCTATCTGCAGGATGCGACCCGCGATGCCGATGGCGGTGTCGACAGTTTCGATTTTTCCTCGCTCGCCTCCGTCAGCGTGGTGCGCGGCGCCGATTCGAGCCGTGGCGGTTCGGGCGCACTCGGCGGCATCCTCGCCCTCTCCACGCTGGAGCCGGAAGACCTGATCCGCGACGGCAAGGACTGGGGCGGGGCCTGGAGCTTTACCTATGACAGCGCCGACACGAGCTTCAGCCCGACGGCGGCCTTCGCGAAGTCCTTCGGCGATACCGCGATCCTCGTCCAGGGCGGCTATCGGCGCGGCCACGAGCGCAAGAACCAGGGCACGATCGACACCTACGGCACGACCCGCACCGAGGCGAACCCGTCGGATTACGACCAGAACAACGTGCTGGTGAAGCTGCGCCACCACGCCGAAGGTGGCCATATGTTCGGCGTCACCGCCGAACGCTATCGCAAGGACCGCGATACGGATGCGCGCACCAGCCAGTCGCTGACGGGCAACTATCGGCCCGGCAATTACACGACGACGGACGATAGTGACCGCGACCGCCTCTCGCTCGACTACGCCTTCGAGGCGGAGGAAGAGGGCACGCTGTTCGACCGCGTGGCCGCCTCCGTCTACTGGATGAACCAACTGCGCGGCAACGGTTACATCGGGTACCGCTCCACCTCGGTCATCGGCCCGATCGTGCGCGACAATACCTATGACGAGAAGACCTGGGGTGCGGTCGGCACGGCGGAGAAGGCGCTGGAGCTTGGCGGCCTCGAGCACCGCTTCTCCTTCGGCTGGGACCTCGCGACGTCGAGCAGCGAACAATATTCCGCCGGTGCTGACAATTGCCGCCTGCCTTACACCGGCGCCTTCACGGCCTGCGCCAATCTCCATACCAACCAGGCCGATACGCCGAAGGTGGAGAGCAACAGGATCGGTCTTTCGCTGGAAGACCGCATTGCGCTCGGCACCTCCGGCTTCACGCTGACGCCCGGTGCGCGCTTCGACTGGATCGAGCATTCACCCGTCATGACCGAGGGTTACGCCAACAATGCCAACCGCCCGGCACTTCCCGCCGGCTTCGACGACACCGCGATTTCGCCCAAGCTGCGTCTTGGCTACCAGCCGAGCGAGACGGTGGAGCTCTACGCCCAGTGGGCCATGGGCTTCCGTGCCCCGACGGCGGGTGAACTCTACGCCGTCTTCGGCGGTCCAGGCACCTATCTGAGACTCGGCAACCCCGCGCTCCAGTCCGAGACCAGCAACGGCATCGAACTCGGCGCCAATATCGGCGATGACGATCTCGGCGCCCGTGTGTCCGCCTTCTACAACCGCTACCGCAACTTCATCGACCCACGTGCCCTGAATGCGGCCGAGGCGGCTGCGGCCGGCTATACGCTGGCGGCCTATCCGCAGGGCGGCATCACGCAGTATTCCAACATCGCCAAGGCGGAGATCTACGGTGCGGAGCTTTCGGCCCACAAGCGCTTCGACAACGGCATCACGCTGCGCGGCGCGGTGGCCTATGCCCGTGGCAACGACCTGACCAACGACACCTTCCTTGCCTCCGTCGCGCCCACAAAGGTCGTGCTGGGCATCGATTACGATGCGGGTGAGTGGGGCGTCGGTCTCGACTGGATCGGCGTTGCGGCGGCACGTGGACAGACGGTGAGCAGCGGCTCGAACGTCACCTACTTCAAGACGCCGGGCTATGGCATCGTCGATCTCTCGGCCTGGTGGGAGCCGGAGCAGTTCAAGGGGCTGAAGGTCAATGCCGGCATCTTCAACGTGCTCGACAAGACCTATTACGACTATTCGTCCGTGCGCAACGGCGGGTCGATGCCGTCGGAATTCTATTCGGAGCCGGGCCGGACGTTCAAAATCTCGCTTTCGCAGAAGTTCTGATGCCGTGCCGGCCCCGGGCACCGTCCGGGGCCGTTTCCATGACGGGCAGCCGATCACGAAAAATCGGCTGCGCCCCCGCTTGCGCGGTCACCCCACTCGCGATAACAGTTTTCCCATGACACAGGCACGCAACATCTCCGGTTGGTGGTGGGCTCGCTGAAGCGGCCTCGACCAGTCATGCGTGAATGGAACCAGAGCCGCCCGAATTTCGAGGCGGCTTTTTCGTATCCGGGCCGCAGCGAACGTCGGGCCTGAGACGGAGCGATTGAGAATGGCGACCACACTTCTTGCGGATGGATCGGAAAGCTACGGGACGAAGGGCGGTATCACCGTACGTCGCCAGCGTCGCGAGGCCGATTATGCCGAGGCGATCTCTTCCTATATCGACCGGATGGACGAGCGCCGCGGCGCAGTGTTTTCCTCCAACTACGAATATCCGGGCCGCTACACGCGCTGGGACACAGCCGTGGTCGACCCTCCGCTCGGCATTTCCTCCTTCGGTCGAGCGCTGTGGATCGAGGCCTATAATGGCCGCGGCGAGGTGCTGCTGGAGATCATCGCGGCGCATCTGAAGGGTGTATCCGACCTGACGCTCGGCGCCCATACCACGACGCGCCTCGACCTCACCGTCAACCTGCCCGACCGCGTCTTCACCGAGGAAGAGCGCTCGAAGATGCCGACCGTCTTCACGGTTCTGCGCGCCATCACCCAGCTTTTCCATTCGGAAGAGGATGCGAGCATCGGCCTTTACGGCGCCTTCGGCTACGATCTCGCCTTCCAGTTCGACGCCATCGACCTCAAGCTGACGCGTCCCGACGACCAGCGCGACATGGTGCTGTTCCTGCCGGACGAAATCCTCGTCGTGGACCACTATTCGGCCCGTGCCTGGATCAACCGCTATGATTTTTCCAAGGGCAGCCTCACGACCGAGGGCAAGGCCGAGACGATCGCGCCGGAACCCTTCCGCACCGTCGACAGCATTCCCCCGCATGGCGACCATCGTCCGGGCGAATACGCCGAGCTCGTCGTCAAGGCGAAGGAAAGCTTCCGCCGTGGCGATCTCTTCGAAGTGGTGCCGGGGCAGAAATTCTACGAGCGCTGCGAGAGCAAGCCGTCCGAGATTTCCCGCCGCCTGAAGGCGATCAATCCCTCGCCCTATTCCTTCTTCATCAATCTCGGCCATCAGGAATATCTGGTCGGCGCCTCGCCGGAAATGTTCGTGCGCGTGTCGGGCCGGCGCATCGAGACCTGCCCGATCTCCGGTACCATCAAGCGCGGCGACGATCCGATTGCCGATAGCGAACAGATCCTCAAGCTGCTGAATTCCAAGAAGGACGAGTCCGAGCTGACCATGTGCTCGGACGTGGACCGGAACGACAAGAGCCGGGTGTGCGAGCCCGGCTCCGTCAAGGTCATCGGCCGCCGCCAGATCGAGATGTATTCGCGCCTGATCCACACGGTGGACCATATCGAGGGCCGGCTTCGCGACGACATGGACGCCTTTGATGGTTTCCTCAGCCATGCCTGGGCCGTGACGGTGACCGGCGCGCCGAAATTGTGGGCCATGCGCTTCATCGAAGCGCATGAGAAGAGCCCGCGCGCCTGGTATGGCGGGGCTGTGGGCTGGGTCGGCTTCAATGGCGACATGAACACCGGTCTGACGCTGCGCACCATCCGTATCAAGGATGGCATTGCGGAAGTGAGGGCCGGCGCCACGCTGCTCTACGATTCCGTGCCGGAAGAGGAAGAAGCCGAAACCGAACTGAAGGCCTCCGCCATGATCGCCGCGATCCGTGATGCAAAGTCGAACTCCGCGGCCAAGGGCGCGCGGGATGTGCAGGCCGTCGGGGACGGCGTGAAGATCCTGCTCGTCGACCACGAGGACAGCTTCGTGCATACGCTTGCCAACTATTTCCGCCAGACGGGCGCCGAGGTCGTGACCGTGCGCACGCCGGTGCCGGAGGCGGTGTTCGACAGCGTCAACCCGGATCTCGTGGTGCTCTCGCCCGGCCCCGGCAGCCCGAAGGATTTCGACTGCAAGGCGACGATCAAGAAGGCGCGGGCCCGCAACCTGCCGATCTTCGGCGTGTGCCTCGGCCTGCAGGCACTGGCCGAAGCCTATGGCGGGGACCTGCGCCAACTCGCCGTCCCCATGCACGGCAAGCCCTCGCGCATCCGCGTGCTGGAACCCGGCATCGTCTTCTCCGGCCTTGGCCGCGAGGTGACGGTCGGCCGCTACCACTCGATCTTCGCCGATCCCTCGACGCTTCCCGCCGAGTTTATGATCACGGCCGAAAGCGAGGACGGCACCATCATGGGCATCGAGCACATGAAGGAGCCGGTGGCGGCGGTGCAGTTCCACCCCGAATCCATCATGACGCTCGGCGGCGACGCCGGCATGCGCATGATCGAAAACGTGGTTTCGAAGCTGTCGAAGCGGGCGGATGCGAAGACGCGGGTGGCGTGAGATGAAATGCAGCGGATCGCGGGGGCAGAAGGAGCCCCTGCGTCTGCTTGCACAGCGCTGAAATCAGCATATAGTGACGATATCATTTTTTGATATCGTCGCCAGCCATGAACCGTCGCCACCATGCCACGCTGACGCAGATATCTGCCGAGCCTGTCCCGGCAGGTATCGCATGGCGTGACATCGAGGCCCCTCTCGTTTCGCTGGGTGCTGAGCTTTCCGAAGGGCAGGGCTCGCGTGTGCGGGTCGCGCTGAACGGTGTGCGGTCCGTCTTCCATCGTCCGCATCCGCAAAAGGAAACGCACAAGGGAGCGGTCAAGTCGATGCGACGATTTCTGACGGAAGCAGGGATCAAACCATGACAGTGATGCACCACCAAGGCTACGAGGCCGTCGTCGAATTCGATGAGGAAGCCAACCTTTTCCATGGAGAGGTGATGAATCTGCGCGATATCATCACCTTTCAGGGGCGCTCGGCGGACGAACTGAAGCAGGCATTTGCCGAGTCGATCGAAGACTACATTGCTTTGTGCCGGGAACGTGGTGAGGAGCCGGAGAAGCCGTTTTCCGGGCAGTTTATCGTGCGCGCGGATCCGGCTTTGCATCGTGCGCTGACGACGGCTGCCCGCCGCGCCGGGGTCAGCCTCAACAAGTGGGTGACGACGGCGCTGGAACGGGCCGTTCTTTAGCACGGCGAAAGACCAGCAGACCGGCGACTGCCATGCCGCTTTTACATTTCTGTACTGCACGCTTTCCCCTTTGACATCCCCGCCGACTTCGCCGATATAGCCGCCCATTGACCGTCCGATCCCCTACCGGGGCCGGGCGGTCATGCCGTTTCAGGGCGGCATTTCTTGCAACTCGTTCGCATCCGCAGGGGACTTCCGATGGACGCTTCTCAGAACGCCTTTGTCCGGCGTCTCGCCTTCTGGGGCATTCCGCTTGCCTTCGGGGTGATGGGGCTGAAGCTCGTGGCCTGGTGGGTGACGGGGTCTGTGGCGCTGCTGTCGGACGGACTTGAATCGACCGTCAACGTCATCGCGGCCTTCATCGCCTATTTCGTCATCCGCTATGCGCAGAAGCCGGCCGATGACGACCATCCCTACGGTCACCACAAGGCGGAGTACCTCTCGGCGGTTCTGGAAGGCGTGCTGATCGTGGTCGCGGCGCTGCTGATCATCCGCGAGGCTGTGCCGGCGCTGCTTGCGCCGCAGCCGATGGAGGCGCCGGTGCTGGGTCTTGCCATCAATGCGGTGGCGGCCGTCATCAATTTCGTCTGGGCGCGGGTGCTGATCCGGGTCGGCGCTTCGCATCGCTCGCCCGCGCTTCTTGCCGACGGTCATCACATCATGTCGGATGTGGTGACGTCAGCGGGTGTTCTCGTCGGACTCGTGCTCGTCATCTTCACGGGCTATGCGGTGCTCGATCCCGCGCTCGCCATCATCGTTGCCTGCAACATCATCTGGCAGGGCTGGAAGGTCATCTCCCATTCCATTGACGGCCTGATGGACAAGGCGGTGGAACCGGGCGAGGAAGATGCGATCAAGGCGGCGATCGCATCGCAGGCGAGGGGTTCGCTCGGCGTGCATTTCCTGCGCACGCGCCGTGCGGGATCGGCGACCTTCGTCGGCTTCGACCTCGTGGTCCCCTCGACCATGACGGTCAGCGAGGCGCATGATATCTGCGACCGGCTGGAGGCGGCGATCCATGCCGCGCAGCCGGGATCGCGCGTGGCGATCCATGTGGAGCCCGAAAGCGAGCGGGCGCACGGGGTGAAGGTCAGAGTGGAAAGGGCGGCAGAATGACGGCGACGGATGTTTCGGGGCTGACGCAGCTCGGCGAGAAGGTGGGGCTGCCGGACAGTCCGGAGGCGGCCGTGCTGGAGAGAGTGCCGAGCGGGCATGCCGGTACCTATTTCGTGGTGCGCTTCACGGCGCCGGAATTCACCTCGCTCTGCCCGATGACGGGGCAGCCGGATTTCGCCCATATCGTGATAGACTACATCCCCGACGGCTGGCTGGTGGAATCGAAGTCGCTGAAGCTCTTCCTGCATTCCTTCCGCAATCACGGCGCCTTCCATGAGGACTGCACGATCGACATCGCCAAGCGGCTGGTCGATCTGCTCGCGCCCAAGTGGTTGCGCATCGGCGCCTACTGGTATCCGCGCGGCGGCATTCCGATCGACGTGTTCTGGCAGACAGGAGCCGCGCCTGCCGGCGTGTGGCTGCCGGATCAGGGCGTCGCGCCCTATCGCGGGCGCGGCTGAGGTTTTTACTGGCGACAGCTCGCGGCGCTCAGACGTCGAAGCTGTCGCTGCCGAAATCGCCGCCGCCGTAATCGGCTGTGTCATAGCCCGAATCGCCGGGATCGGCTTCGGCCGTCTGCCAGCCGCCATCGTCCTGCTGCGGATCGTTTTGCTGGGTAGCATCCTGCTGGTTCGGATCCTTGTCGTAGTAGTTGTTGACCACGGTTTCCTCAACAATGGGCTGGCCCATCGCGGCCGGGTTGCCCCAGCCGAGACCGCCGAACTGGCTGCCGAAAATGTGTGACAGGCCATTGGCGAGGAGCATGCCGCCGGCGACACCGGCCGCCGTGGTCGCAGCGCCCGAGAGAAAGCTGGAACCCGCCGAAGGTGCGGCCTGCTGGCGGCTCCAGGGGCCGCCGGCGAAGGGGCCGGACACGGCGGGACCGGCATTGCCGCCATAGGCGTTCGGATCGGGGTGGCGTTGTTGCGCGGCCCAGGCGGGGGCTGCCGCACCGGGACGATCGGCGCCGTTGCCCCAGGTGCCGGGCTGCTGCGGTCGGACGTTTTGCCCGTAGGGGTCCGGCTGGCGCGGAGAGCGGTCGGTGTCGGGCTCGCGGCGGCTGCCGAAGATGGAGGCGAGGAAGCCGCCTTGACTGGCGGGAGCGGGTGTTTCCGCCTGGGCGGCTTCGAGGTCGCGGATCCGCGCTTCCAGCTCGCGAATGTGGTTGCCGGCCGCTTCAAGGCCCTTTTCCTGCACGATCACGGCCTGGGCGAGATAGTAGGGTGCGGCCGGTTCGGTGCGGATCTCGTCGGCGATCAGGGCTTCGGCTTCGCGGTCGCGCGGGGTGGCGCTTGCGGTGCGCACGCGGTCGAAAAGGGCGGTGAGGAGCTGGCGTTCTTCCGGTGACATGGCGGCCTCCTTGGGCGCGTCTCGAGTCAGTCTGTCACGGAAGCATGTGGGCGCGGATTCCGGCAAATCAACGCCGGAATCCATGACAAAATTTTAATGTCGCTGCGGGATCAGCCCGCCATCAGCGCGACGCCGGCCAGCGCCGTCGCGGCGCCAGCGAGGCGGGCGATGATGCGGCCATGGCCGATGCGCGCAAGTCCAAGGCCAAGCCCGATGCCGGCGGCGTGCAGCAGGGCGGTGGAGATGGCAAAGCCAATGCCGAATGAGAGCGCGCCGGCGCTGCCGAGTTCGGCGCCATGGGCATGGCCATGGAAAAGGGCGAAGAGGCCGACAAGACCCATGGCAAGGCGCGTGTCGAGCTTCACCGCCATGGCGACGAGCAGGCCGAGTGCCACGACGGAGGCAAGGATCGCCGGTTCGACGAAGGGCAGGGGCATGCCGGCCAGTGCGAGGCCAAAGCCGAGCATCATCACTGTCACGAAGGTGGCGGGAACGGCGAGAATCGCCCGGCCGCCGATCTGCGCCGCCCAGAGGCCGACCGCGACCATGGCGAGCACGTGGTCCACGCCGAAGACCGGATGCGACAGGCCGGCCATCAGCGAGCCGTGCTCATCGGGATTGAGATGGGCGAAGGCGGGGGCGGCGGAAAGCATCAGCGCGGCGGCTGCGGTGAGCGGCAGTTTTTTCATGGAATGGTTCCCTCTCATGGGCTGCGCCGGGCCGTGTGGGAGGTCACGGTGCCGGCGGCCGTATCGTCATGCAGGAAGTGATCTTAAGCCGGCCGGCGGCGCTGTCCATACGGCAAATGACGGTTGGCCCCTTCGTTTGCCCGGTGTGAAGGCCCGCCTTTACCATCTTGGAAGGTGGGCGCATCGGCGCCCTTTCGAAGCGGCGGGCTTTTGTTGCATTGTTTTCGGGGTCGAGTCGCATTATCTCACTCGACAGACAGAACGGATGAAAATGGAGAATCGCCGATGAGCGACGAGGAAGACAAGAAGACGGAACTGCCGCTCGGCAAGGAAACAGAGGCGAACCTCTTCAAGTCGCGCTCGATCTTCATCTACGGCCCGATCAACCAGGAACTGGCCCAGAAGGTCTGCTCGCAGCTCGTGGCCTTGGCCGCGGCCAGCGACGAAGACATCCGCATCTTCGTCAATTCGCCGGGGGGCCATGTGGAATCGGGCGATTCTATCCATGACATGATCAAGTTCATCAAGCCGAAGGTCTGGATGATCGGCACGGGCTGGGTCGCCTCGGCCGGCGCGCTCATCTACGTCGCCGTTCCCAAGGAACAGCGTCTGTGCCTCGAAAACACTCGTTTCCTGCTGCACCAACCGTCCGGCGGCACCCGCGGCATGGCCTCCGACATCGAGATCCAGGCCCGCGAAATCATCAAGATGAACCAGCGCCTGATCAAGATCTTCTCCAAGGCCACCGGCCAGTCGGAAGAAAAGATCGCCAAGGACATCGACCGCGACTACTGGCTGTCTGCCGAAGACGCCGTCGGCTACGGCCTCGTCTCGAAGGTCATCACCTCGCAGGCCGATATCGGCTGAACGACGCGACCTTATCTCGTCTGACCGAACAAAAAATCCCTCGCTTTCGACGCGAGGGATTTTTTGTTTCGGGATCTGCATTTGCCCCGCGGTTCAAGCGGGTCACTGGCTGCCAAGCACCTCGCGGATCAGTGCGTGGGTGGCCTTGATGCGTTCCTCGTTCGGATAGTTGCGGTTGGCGAGAACCACGACGCCAAGCTTCTCGCCGGGCAGAATGGCGACATAGGCACCAAAGCCGTTGGTGGAACCGGTCTTGCTGAGAATGACATCCTTTTGCTGCGGCAGCGCTGGCACGATCGGCGTCGCCGGCTGCGGCTTGAGGATGAAATCCGCGCTGTTGCCGGCCAGCATCTCCTGCAGCGGGACTGGCCAGGGATATTGTTCCCAGATCATGTCCTGAACGAAATTTGCCGTTCTGAGCTGCCCTTCCTGCGTGCGGGCGATGGCCTTGCGCAGGTCCTCCGGCGCCGCGCCGACGCCAAGCTCGAGGTCGAGAAGCTTCAGCATGTCGCGCGCGCTGGATTTCACACCATAGGCTTCCGCATCAAGCACGCCCGTGCCGACTCGGATCGGCTTGTTGGTGGTCCGATGATAGCCATAGGCGTAGTCGGCCATGGCGGTCTTCGGGACGTCGATCCACGTGTTCTCAAGGCCGATCGCAGGGCGTAGCACGGTTGCGAAGGCCTTTCGGTAGCTCATGCCCATCGCCTGGCCGGTAATATGGCCAAGCAGGCCGATGCTGATGTTGGAGTAGCTGCGCGAGCCGGGTTGTTGGGGCTTCCACGCCTTCAGCCACCCGACCAGATCCGTCGTGTCCTTGATATCATCAGGAACCTGCAGGGGCATGCCGCCGGTGTGGTGCGTGGCGAGGTCCATCAGCGTCAGACCGCCGGCGATCGTGCATGGAGTGTCGCAGACATGCTGCGCCACCGTGTGCTCCAGCCTGAGTGCGCCGCGCTGTTCCGCGAGCGCCGCGAGGGTGACGTTGAAGATCTTGCTGACCGATCCCAGTTCGAAAAGCGTATCCGGCGTGGCCGGTCGCTTGTCGGCCCGAGATGCCAGACCCGTCGCGTAAAATGCATGTTCTCCATTGCGGGTGACGCCGATAACGAGGCCGGGAATGTCGTACTGTTTGACGATCGGCTGAAAGGCGGCTGCGGCCTTTGCAGACAGATCATCGGCCCGTGCGGTCGTCGCCATGCCGATTGTGGCGGCTAGGCACAGTGCGGCTGCACTTTTCATCTTCATTTGCTTCTCCTGATCCGCTGGCGGATCGGTTGATCGCCGCTGGTCTTCAATGTCGGCGACAGAAGAAATGGAGAAACGGGGCGTTCATGTGACGGCCGGCCGCCTTCACAACCCCTGCGCCGCGTTGATCGACGCCACGAAGCGGCCGGTGCGGGCCTGTTTGGGGTTACGGAAGATGTCGGTGGAGGAGCCGGTTTCGACGATTTCGCCGGCTTCGAGGAAGACGACGAGGTTCGCGATGCGGGAGGCGAGGCGGAGGTCATGGGTGGCCATCACCATGGTTGTGCCCTCCTTGGCGAGATCGCCGAGAACGTCCACCACTTCGGCCGAGAGCTCCGGGTCAAGCGCCGAGGTCGGCTCGTCGCAGAGCAGGACTTTCGGAGAGGGGGCGAGCGCGCGGGCGATGGCGACGCGCTGCTGCTGCCCGCCGGAGAGGTTGGCTGGCCAGGCATCGGCCTTGTGGGCCATGCCGACCTTCGTCAGCAATTCCATGGCGCGGTCGCGGGCCTTGTCCTCCGGCCATTTCTGCACGATGCGCAGGCCCTCCATCACGTTCTCGATCGCGGTACGATGCGGGAAGAGCTGGAAGTTCTGGAACACCATGCCGGTCTGGCGGCGGATCTTCTGGATATCCTTCCAGGCGGGTTTGCGGGTGCCGTCGAAGGAAAGGCTTTCAGCGCCGATCCGAACGGTGCCCTTCGAGGGCACTTCGAGGAGGTTGATGCAGCGCAGCAGCGTGCTCTTGCCGCCGCCGGAGGGGCCGACGAGGGCCGTGACGCTGCCTTCGGGAAAGCTTGCCGAGATGTCCTTGAGGATGACGGCGTCGCCAAAGCGCTTTTCGATGTGGGAAAGGTCGATCATCGGTTGGCCTCCACCATGCCGCCATAGCGGGCGAAGCGTTTTTCCAGACGGCCCTGCAGGGTCGAGAGCACGGAGGAGAGCGCGAGATAGATCAGCGCCGCCTCGATATAGAGGATCAGTGGCTCGTAGGTGGTGGCGACGATGCGCTGGGCGGACTGGAAGAGTTCCGGCACGGTGATGGCGGCGGCGAGCGAGGTGTCTTTCACGAGCGAAATGAAGGTGTTGGAGAGCGGCGGCACCGCCACACGCGCGGCCTGTGGCAAGATGGTGCGCTGCATGGCCTGGCTCCAGCTCATGCCGGTCGAATAGGCCGCTTCCCACTGGCCCTTCGGCACGGAGGAAATGGTGGCGCGGATGATCTCGGAGGTATAGGCGCCGATGTTCAGCGTGAAGCCAATCAGCGCCGCCGGGAAGGCGTCAAGGAGAATGCCGATGCTCGGCAGGCCGTAGAAGATGACGAAGAGCTGCACGAGGAGCGGCGTGCCCCTAATGACCCAGACGTAGAAACGCGCGATCCAGGCGAGCGGCGCCGGAGCGAAGAGCCGCGTCACGGCCGTGATCAGCCCCAGCACGATGCCGAAGGCGAAGGAGAGCAGGGTGAGGGGAATGGTGAACTTGATGCCGGCCCAGAGCAGCGTCGGCAGCGAGTCGATCATCAGTTGGAGCCAGTGCGGCACGGGTCACCTTTGAAAAACAGAGCGTCCGGCACAAGGGCCGGACGCGGGGTCGGTTGGCAATTGCATCTCGCCAGAGGCGGGTTTGCAATCGTTCCTATGCGGTCGTCGCGACGGGTTACTTCGAGACGTCCTCGCCGAAATACTTGTCCGAGATGGTCTTATAGGTACCGTCGGCCTTGATGTCGGCAAGGGCCTTGTTGATGGCGGCAACGAGGTCGGCGTCGCCCTTGCGCACGATGATGCCCGAATAATCGGCGTCCGGCTTTTCGGCCACGACCTTCACGGGGGCCTCAGGCTGCTGCTTCTTGAAATCGAGGAAGGAGAGGCTGTCATTGATCGTCGCATCCGCACGGCCGGTCAGCACGAGCTGGATCGACTGGTCGAAACCGTCCGTGCCGACCAGTTCGGCGCCGGCCGCTTCGGCGATCTTGCCGAAGTTGCTCGAGAGCGACTGGGCCGACTTCTTGCCCTTCAGGTCCTCGAAGCTCTTGATGTCCTCATTGCCGTCTTTGACGATCAGCACGGCCTTGGAGGCGATATAGGGCTCGGAGAAGTCGTACTTCTGCTTGCGCGCCTCGGTGATGCCGACCTGGTTGATGACGGCGTCGTAACGGTTGGCGTCGAGGCCGGCGATGAGGCCGTCCCACTTGCCTTCGATGAATTCCGGCTTCACGCCGAGCTTGGCAGCGACGGCTTCGCCGATCTCCACGTCGAAGCCGACGAGCTTGCCGCTCTTGTCGTGGAAGGTGAAGGGCGCGTAGGTGCCTTCGGTACCGATCTTGATGACACCGGCCGACTTGATCTGGTCGAGGTTTTCGCCGGCCAGCACGGGGGCGGCGGCGAGGGTGGTGAGGGCGGCGGCGGCCGCGACGGTCTTGAGCCAGTTCATGTCGTGTCTCCTTCGGCACCCGCTTGGGGCGCGCAGTGATCTTGCGAAAAGTGCAATTATGTTCTCAATGGCAGAATGTGGCGCGCGCCGCAGGATAGAAAAGAGCGAAAAAATGAGGCAGATGAGAAAATTCTACTCATCTCTCTGAAGTCGCCGCCAGCCCGGCCAGCGGATCGCCCGGTCCGTATGGTCTTTTCGAAGTCTCGTCGTCTGGAAGTCTCACATGCTCAAGGATTTCTCCGTTCAAAGCCTCTTCATGGGCTGCCTCGTTGCATTCGTGGGCTTTGCCAGCACCTTTGCCGTCGTGCTGCACGGGCTGATGGGGGTGGGGGCAACGGAGGCGCAGGCGGCATCTGGGCTGATGGCGTTGTCGATTGCCATGGGCCTTTGCGGTCTTCTCCTCAGCCTCGTCACACGCAAGCCGCTCAGCGTCGCCTGGTCAACGCCAGGTGCCGCGCTGCTGGTGACGGCGGGCGTGCCGGATGGCGGTTTTCCGGCAGCGGTCGGCGCCTTTCTCATGACGGCGGTGCTCCTGATCGCAGCCGGGCTCTTCCGCCCGATCGGCCGGGCGATCGCCGCCATTCCCTCCGCCGTGGCCAACGCCATGCTGGCCGGTGTGCTGATCACGCTGTGTTTTGCGCCGGTCAAGGCCGTGGGGCAGAGCCCGTTGCTCGGGCTTCCCATCGTGCTGGCCTGGCTGATCGCCGGGCGCTTCAACCGGCTGCTCGCCGTTCCGGCCGCGCTGGCCGCCTTCGTGCTGGTGCTGATCTTCGGGGTGGACGTGCCCTCCGGCGCGCTTTCGCAGCTGTCGGGCAAGCTCGTGCCGGAGCCGCATGTCATCTGGCCGGTCTTCACGGCCGCGAGTTTCGTCAGCATCGCCCTGCCGCTCTTCATCGTCACCATGGCCTCGCAGAACATTCCGGGGATCGCGGTGCTGAAGGTCAATGGCTACACCCCGGAGCCGGGCCCGCTCTTTACCGCGACGGGCGTCGGCTCGCTGCTGGCTGCCCCCTTCGGTGCGCTGTCCATCAATCTGGCGGCGATCACGGCGGCCATGTGCGCGGGCGAGGATGCCCATCATGATCCGGCCCGGCGCTACTGGGCCGGCATGATCGCCGGCATCGGCTATATTCTCTTTGGCCTGCTGGCGGGTGCCGTCACGGCGCTCGTCTCGCTGGCGCCGCCGATCCTCATTGAGGCGGTGGCGGGACTGGCGCTGGTCGGCGCCTTCTCCGCCTCGGCGCTCGCGGCCTTCAAGGATGTGGAAACGCGGGAAGCGGCGGCCGTCACCTTCCTCGTCTCTGCCGCCGGCATTCCCTTCGGCGGCGTTTCGGCCGCCTTCTGGGGGCTGATCTGCGGGCTTCTGGTGCTCGGTCTTGGCCGCGTGCTGAAGCGGTGAGGGGACGCGCTTGCGCTTTTGCGAATCAGCCGATATATCGGTGGCCATGATCACCGCACCGACCATTGCGATCTGCTTTTCGCCTGCCGTTTCCGGCATGGGCGTCGGCGCGCGTGCGGTTTCCTCGCTTCTTCTTCTCGGCCTTACGCGCGGTTGCCGGGTTTCCTGAGGAGCGCCCGGCGGCCGATAGAGCCAGCCGGCAATCGCTCCTTGAAGACACCCGATCAAAACCCTTTCCGCCCGCGGCCGATTTCCATCGCAAAAGCCAGTCGTATCGGCTATCTCAGCCCGGCGGTCGAGACTGAAGAGACGTGAGAACCATGATCCAGAAGAGCCATACCCCCAGGCAGGGCATGCCCGAAGCTGCCACCAAGTATCAGCCCTATCCGCAGATCAATCTGCCGGACCGCCAGTGGCCGTCGAAGATCATCGACAAGGCGCCGATCTGGTGCTCGGTGGACCTGCGCGACGGCAACCAGGCGCTGGTCAACCCGATGGGCCACGACCGCAAGGCCCGCATGTTCCAGCTGCTCCTCGACATGGGCTTCAAGGAAATCGAGATCGGCTTCCCCTCGGCCTCGCAGACCGATTTCGACTTTGCCCGCTGGTGCGTGGAGGAGGGCAATGTGCCCGACGACGTCTCGCTGCAGGTGCTGGTGCAGTGCCGGCCCGAGTTGATCACCCGCACCTTCGAGGCTTTGGAAGGCGCGCGCCGCCCGATCATCCATTTCTACAATTCCACCAGCGAATTGCAGCGCCGCGTGGTGTTCGGCAAGGATGTGGCCGGTATCAAGCAGATCGCCACCGACGCCGCCAAGATGATCATGGAGATGGCCGCCAAGGCCGGCGGGGAATACCGTTTCCAGTATTCGCCGGAGAGCTTTACGGGCACCGAGCTGGAAGTGGCGCTGGAGATCTGCAATGCGGTCACCGAGATCGTCAAGCCGACGGCCGACAACAAGTTGATCCTCAACCTGCCCTCCACCGTCGAGATGTCGACGCCGAATATTCATGCCGACCAGATCGAGTGGATGTGCCGCAACCTCGACAACCGCGAAAACGTAATCGTCTCGCTCCACCCGCACAATGACCGCGGCACCGGCATTGCCGCGACCGAACTCGGCCTGATGGCCGGCGCAGACCGCGTCGAGGGCACGCTGTTCGGCAATGGCGAGCGCACCGGCAATGTGGATGTGGTGACGCTGGCGCTGAACATGTACACGCAAGGCGTCGATCCGGGGCTGGACTGCTCCGACATCGAGCGCATCAAGGCCGTCTACGAGTATTCCAACGAGATGACCATTCCCGAGCGTCATCCTTACGTCGGCGAACTCGTCTACACCGCGTTTTCCGGCTCGCACCAGGATGCCATCAACAAGGGCATGAAGGCGCTGCGCAAGGCCAACAAGCCGTTGTGGGAAGTGCCCTATCTGCCGATCGACCCGCAGGATGTCGGCCGTTCCTACGAGGCGATCATCCGCATCAACTCGCAGTCCGGCAAGGGCGGCATCGCCTATATCCTGCAGGAGGATTACGGCATCAACCTGCCGCGCAACCTGCAGGTGGAGTTCCGCGAGGACATCCAGCGCATCACGGACGAGGAGGGCGTCGAGCTGCCGTCCAAGCGCATCCATGCCCGCTTCATCGAGCGCTATGTGGAGCAGCCCGCGGCCCGGCTGAAATTCGTCGATCACCACACCTATCCTTCCGACAAGGACCACAGGGGTGTGCGCGTGGTGGCGGCCGAGATTACGGACAATGGCGAGGCAAAGCGCATCGAAGGCAAGGGGACCGGTCCGATCGACGGGTTCATCAATGCGCTGTCGATCTATCTCGGCATCGAGCTGTCGGTGGCGGACTATTCCGAACACTCGTTGCAGCATGGCTCGAATGCGGCGGCCATCGCCTATGTCGAGGTCGAGCATGCCAGCGGCAAGCTCTTCGGTGTCGGCATCAACACCAACATCGTCGCCGCCTCGCTGGAGGCGATCGTCTCGGCGGCCAACCGGGTTCTGGAGGAGCACGCCCGCAAGGCGTGACCTTCGGCCTCTGCAAGGCAAAACATCACATCAGATCCCCGGTCCGAAAGGCCGGGGATTTTTATGCGGCCATGCCAAATGGGAAAGGCGGGCGTCAGATGTCCTGCGCGATATCGGCGGCGATGGTTTGCAGCGACGCATCGGAAGAGGGGCCGACGATCACGAAGGACGCGCCAGGCTTCTTCCAAGAGATCAGTGCGAGGTCATCGCGGATATCTTCTTTGGGATCGGTCACTGTCGTATTCTCGGTGTTGCGCAGGAAGCAGAAGCCGATCACGTCACCCTCCTGGTCGCGGTACATCAACTGCGCGACGGGCTTGCCCTGAACGACGAGCAGGCGGGCGCCCTGGAAGGCAAGGCCGCGATTGGCAAGGTCCGGAATGCGGAAGGGCACGCCGACGCTGGCATTCAGCCAGCTCTCGATCTGTGGCTTTTCATCGGAATCGAGTTCGACCATGTGGTCGCGCTGGCTGGCATAGATGCGGTGGTAATCGGCAATCTCGTCCAGCCAGCCGCGCGAGACGGCGGTGGCGGTTTGCGCGGGCGCGATGTCGATGACCTGCTTGCTGCCGATGATGTAGCCAGCGGTGCCGCCGACAAGCAGCAGCGCAAGCGAGGCAGCAAGCGCGCGCGGCCAGATCTTGGTGCGCGCCGCGGACGTGCGGGCCTCGACGACACGCTCGGTCGCAGGAGAAACGCTGGCACTGCCCTGCTTGATGCGGCGCACCACATTGAGGGGTACGGGATCCTTCAGGAAATCGTCAAAGGCCGTATTGCCGAAGGCGCTACCGCTTTTCAGCGTATCGAGAATGTGGCGGGCTTCGTCGCTGCGCGTCAGAAGGTCGTCCAGTTCCTTGCGTTCTTGATCGCCAAGCTCGCCGTCCAGATAGGCGGACAGGCGCACTTCGAGGGCGAGGCCCCTTGTATTCAGCAACGCTCAAGCCCTCCTTTCCGAGGTTCGATTCATCATTGCGGCCAGCCGGATACGGGCAGCCGACAGGCGGCTCATCACGGTGCCGATCGGGATGCCGAGAATGTCGGCCGCTTCCCGGTAGCTGTGGCCTTCCACATTCACCAGAACGAAGACGCTGGCGAGGCCTTCAGGCATCGACAGGATCATCGCCTGTACCTGGCTGGCGAAGACGGCCTTTTCGCCCGATGCATCCACGACCAGTTCGTCATGTTCTCCGGCATCCACGAGACCGGCGCCGGTGCGGACCTTGCGCTTGCGCACCTCGTCCACCCACAGGTTCCGGGTCAGGGCGTAGACCCAGCTTTCCAGCCGCCCTTCGCCATTCCACAGGTGATGGCGCGTCAGGGCGCGCTCGCAGGCCTCCTGCACCAGATCGTCCGCATCGGCGGCATTGCGTGTCAGTGACAGGGCAAATCGGCGCAACTTGGGCAGCAGGCTGACCAGGTCACGTCTGAAGTCGTTCTGTTCCACCGCTGAACGCATTGCTCTTCCACAGGAACGGGCCGGGAGGCCGTCTTATTCGCCGTGTCCGAAGGCGACCCATGAGACCGGCTCATCGTTGGTGCCTGCCGCCAGAAGGCGGGCCACCAAAGGGTTTGCGATCCGGTCCGACGTCATCGACAAGGCGGCTTGAAGCGTTATGAAACGTTCGTTCCTGCTTCGCAAGACGTGAGCGTGGCAGCGTCCGCAGTTTTCACCACCCCGTCCGAAGCGGAAAACATGCGCCGTTTGGGGCCGCGCCAGAACGCGGCCCCTTCTACCGGTGGTATCCGGTTCTCGCCTCAGTAGGTGCGTTCGCCGCCCAGCGTTTCGAACAGGGCGCGGTAAGCCCAGGTGTTTTCGCCGCCCCGATCGCGGATCTCGATCAGCTGTGCCTTGGCTTCCTCGATGCGGCCCTGCTCGACAAGCGCCTGGCCCATGTAGGATCGTGCGAGGATGTAGTTGGCATCAACGGCCAGTGCCTTGCGGTAATAGTCCATGCCGAGTTCCATGCGGCCGGCCTTGCGGTTGGCGTAGCCGCGATAGTTCAGGACGCGGGCGCTGCTCTGGTCGCGCACGGCGTCGAGCACCGTCAGGGAATTTTCATACTGGCCGGCATAGGCCAGTTCGCGCGCAGCCTTGAAAAGGATGTCGTCGCTGAGATCGCTCTTCTTGGGATCGACACATTCCTTCTTGGCTTCGTCCCAGACCTTGCCGTCCTTGCATTCCGTGGTCGTCTTCGTCGTTTCGGGTGGCGTGGAGGTGTCTTCGCCGGCGGCGAAGGAAGAGCCGGCAAAGGTGAGGGCGGCGGCACCGGCCAAAAGGGCAGCGCTCAGGATACGGGTTGTCAGCATGGCAGTTCCCTCTGTTGAAGCGGCGCAGCCCGATGCGTGGTTCGGTGCAGGGGTCTGCGGGGCAGGCATCCCGGCCGCAGTCTAGCGCCGGCTTTCGGGAAACGGACAGGAACCGGCAATTATTCGTCGAATTGCCCCAATTTTTGTCGCGACCTCCTTTGACCGTCACACATCGACGGCGTGGCGCTCGACGAAGGGCGCCATGACCGCGCCCGCGCTGCCGAAGCGGGTGGTTTCCGCAAGCCGCAGCTTCGTTCCGTCGCCCGTCAGTTCGTGGCGTTCGCGCAGGATCTGCCAGTGGCCGGGGCTTCCGGTGATGGTGAAGAGGTTGTAGCCGGCCGGTGGTTTGTGGCCGCCCGGACTCTGTGACGCCGAGGCGATGCCGACGACAGGGATGCTGTTTGTCTGGCCCTTCAGCGCATAGACGGTGTTGAGGTGGGTGTGGCCGTGCAGCACGAGTTCTGCGCCGCCGGCCCGCACCGTGGCGGCAAAACGGCGGATGCCCAGCATGCGCTTGTGCATGGAGGTCGCGCCGCGGATCGGCGGATGGTGGATCAGCACGACGCGGAAGAGGCCGGCTTCGCCCGCTGCCCGCAGCATGTTGACCGTTTCGCGCGCCTGGCGGCGGCCGAAATAGCCGCTTGCCGCAAAGGGGGGCGTTGCCACAGCGGTGGAGCAGCCGATGATGGCGACCTGCCCGCGCACGCGCAGATACGGAAAACAATGCTCGATGTCCGCAGCGCTCTCGGGCGCAATATCGCCGCGCATATAGGGATACCAGGCGGCGGTGGAGCGCTCGTAGGCGCCGGGAACGTAGGCATCGTGGTTACCCGGCACCAGCGAGATCATGTCCGGCTTGCCGGCCGCAGCCAGCCAGTCGCTGACGGCGGTGATCTCGCGGCCGGACGCGAGGTTGACGAGGTCGCCGGTGATGACGAGGTGATCGGGGTCCTTGGTGTCGATATCGGCGAGGACGCTGGCCAGGGTATCGCCGAACATCTGTCGGCGGCGGTTGCGATGCCAGTTGAAGAAGCCGGTGATGCGCTTGGAGGCGAGTTCGCGGATCGTCAGGCGCGGGAGGGGGCCGAGATGGACGTCGGAAATATGGGCGAGCTTGAACATCAGACCTACCTAGCGCACGCGGTGCGGAAACCGAGAGGGAAATCGGCCGCCGCCTTTAAAAAGCCGTCAAGGGACATGTCACGTCATCCGTTGCCGGACCTTCAGGCCGACGCTAGGGGCAAAAGGTGAAGGTTTGCCTTCCCGGCAACCATGGACAGGCGGTGGCGGAGAAGCTCCGGACGGGGTGGCGCGGCGGCGGCGCCTGCGCCACACTTCCCACGGGAGAATCACGGCCGGCTTCCGGCGCACAGGGGATCACAGCGTGACCAAGGAAATACCGCCCGAGCTCAGCACGTTCAGGGCGCGCCTTCTGACGCGGGCAATGCACGTCTATTTCGCGCTCAGACGCGGCATGACGCTGGGCGTGCGCGCCGCCTGTTTCGATGCGAAGGGCCGGGTTTTTCTGGTGCGGCACAGCTACGTGCCGGGCTGGCATATGCCGGGCGGCGGTGTGGAACGCGGCGAGACGGCCATGCAGGCCTTGCTGAAGGAGTTGCGCGAGGAGGGCAATCTTGAGGTCGGCGCCGCGCCCGTTCTCTTCCACGTCTACCACAACAGCCGGTCGGCCATTCGCGACCATGTGCTTTTCTATCGCTGTGACGGTGTCACCCAGACGCATCCGCGTTTGCGCGACGCCGAGATCGTCGAGGCCGGCTTCTTCGCGCTCGATGCGTTGCCGGAGGGGACGACGCCGGCTACCCGGCGGCGCCTTGCCGAGGTCGAGGGCGCAGCGCCGCCGGAGGACATCTGGTAGGCCGGTTCAGCCGCCCATGGCGTCGCGCCCATGCGGCGCGGTGAGGTCGAGCGCCGGTCCGACGGGCACGATTCCGGTCGGGTTGATGGTCTTGTGGCTGCGATAGTAGTGGTGCTTGATGTGGCGCATGTTGACCGTCGCCGCGACGCCCTCGACCTGGTAAAGCTCACGCAAGTAACTGGAAAGGTTTGGATAATCCGCGATGCGGCGAATGTTGCACTTGAAGTGGCCGACATAAACAGGGTCGAAGCGCACCAGCGTGGTGAAGAGGCGCCAGTCGGCCTCGGTGATCGTCGAGCCCGTCAGGTAGCGTTGGGTCGCAAGGCGTTCTTCCAGCCAGTCCAGCGTTTCGAAGAGCGTGCCGGCCGCTTCCTCATAGGCGTCCTGCGCGGTGGCGAAGCCGGCCTTGTAGACGCCGTTGTTGACGTCGTCGTAGATGCGATCGTTCAGCGCATCGATCTCGGCGCTCAGCGCCTCCGGGTAGAAATCGAGCGTGTTGCCGGTGAGGCCGTTAAAGGCGGTGTTGAACATGCGGATGATTTCGGCCGATTCATTCGATACGATGGTCTGGCGCTGCTTGTCCCAGAGCACAGGCACGGTGACGCGGCCGGAATAGGACGGATCGGCTTTCGTATAGACCTGCCAGAGATAGTCGGAGCCGAAGAGATGGTCGGTGGTGCCGCCGTCGCGGTTCTTGAACTCCCAGCCATTCTCCAGCATCAGGGGATCGACGATGGAGACGTCGATGAGGTCTTCGAGGCCCTTCAGTGCCCGGAAGATCAGCGTGCGGTGCGCCCAGGGACAGGCGAGCGAGACATAGAGGTGATAGCGCCCGGCCTCGGCCTTGAAGCCGGCCTCGCCGGTCGGCCCGGCGCTGCCGTCGGCAGTGACGAAGTTGCGGAACTGCGATTTCGACCGCTCGAAGCGGCCCTTGGTGGCGGCGGTATCATACCAGACGTCGTGCCAGACGCCGTCGACAAGCTTACCCATGATCGTTTCCCGTTGTTTCCTCTGTCGCGTTGGAAGATAGACGCTCAGGCGGCGGGGCATAGGGCGCTTTCGGTGAACGATGCGTTTTTGCTTTGACGAGCGTCAGATTTCTGATATCGGGCCTTTCACCATCTTTGTGACGGCGGCCGCCCTGGCCGCGTTCTTCAGGAAAACGATCGCGCCATGATCATTGCCGGAAGCCTGCGACGACGCTGACCCTGCCAACGCCCATTCGGGCGATCGCATGTCCGCACCCTATCGTCCTGTCTTTCCGGTTCCTGATCCATGCTCATGATGCACAAGCACGACCTCGTCTACCTGACGGAAGATCCCTCGCACGACGCCGCCATCGAACTCATCAACGAAGAAGCCTTCGGCCCCGGCCGGTTTGCCCGCGCCGCCGCGCGCATTCGCGAGCAGGGGCCGCATGATCGCGCGCTCTCCTTCATCTGCGCCGACGATGGCGAGACGATCGCCTCGGTGCGGATGACGCCGGTGCGGGCCGGCGATGTGAAAGGCCATCTTCTCGGGCCGCTTGCCGTGCGCCCATCCCACAAGAACAGGGGCATCGGCCGCGAACTGGTGCGGATCGCCGTCGAGGCGGCGCGGCGCAAGGGCTCCGAGGCCGTCATCCTCGTCGGCGACGGGCCCTATTACATGCCGCTCGGCTTCGAGCGCGTGGCGATGAACGCGCTGACCTTTCCGGGCCCGGTCGATCCGGCGCGCGTTCTCGTCGTGCCGATGGCGGCCGATATCCATGCGCGCCTCAAGGGCGAGATCGGCTGGCGGCGCGGCTGACGCCCATATTTTGCCTTGCGCTCATGCGACGGACTTGCTTTTCTTGTTGTCGTCAAGATTGCGAGGGCACGACCATGGCATTCGCACACCGACTCGCTGCCACGCTCCTGCTACTGTTGCTTCCGGCCAGCGGCGAAACCTCGCTTCAACAGCCCTGGCGCCACGCGAGCGGGCCGCCGCCGCTGCCGGTGGCCGACGAGAGCGGTTTTGCGCCGATCCGCGGCATTCAGATGCACTATGCCGTTTTCGGAAAGGGCCACGGCGCGCCGATCCTGCTCGTGCATGGCGGCATGGGCAGCGGGGATGTGTGGGGCTACGAGGTTCCGGAACTTTCGCGCACCCATGAAGTGATCGTCGCCGACAGCCGGGGGCAGGGGCGCTCGACGCGCACGAATATCCCCTTCACCTACCATCTGATGGCCGAGGACTATGTCGCGCTGCTCGATTATCTCGGCATCGCCAAGGTGGCGCTGGTCGGCTTCAGCGATGGCGGGATCATTGGCATCGACATTGCCATCCATCATCCCGAGCGGCTGACGAAGCTCTTTGCCCAGGCTGCCAATGTCAGCCCGTCCGGCCTGTTTCCGGAAACGGTGACGTCGGCGATGAACGACGCCCAGGAGGGTGTGACAAAGGGCGACGGCATGCCGGGCCTGCAGGCGGCCATCGAAACCATGTGGGCGACCCAGCCGAACTATACGGCGGCCGAGCTCCGCTCGATCCGCGTGCCGACGGCGATCGTCGTCGGCGACCATGACGAGTTCATCAAGCCGTCCCATTCCCGCTACATGGCGGAGACCATTCCGGGCGCGAAGCTCGTGGTGCTCGCCAATGTCAGCCACGGCGCGCTCTACCAGAACCCGCGCCAGTATCTCGACGCGATCGAACGCTTCATCGGTAGCTGACAGCGAGCCAGCGCCCTTGCGGATCAGGAGGGGCTCAACGCCCCTCGCGATACCACATGGCCGAGAAGGCGAGGATGAGGGCGGCGAGGCCGAGAAGTCCGGTAAAGAGCGGCAGCGACAGGATCCCCTTCAGCACCGTTTCATCGGTCATCTGGAGGGTGAGGCGCGTCGGGTCGGCCGTGCGGATCGTACCGGAGAGCGGCAGGATGGCCGGTACGCTGACGCTGTCATTCGCGGCAATGCGGGTGACGAGGCCCTTGGTCTTTTCCACCACGGGGGCGACGATGTCTGGGGTCGAGGTCGTCGCCTTGAATTCCGGCGCATCGACGGTGCCGACGTGGACGAGGGTCGAGAGGTCGCCGTTCTTGACCTCGAAGAGACCGGTCTCGGTGGTGCGCAGCGTGGCGCGGAAGAGGCCGGGCTCGGCTTCCGCGAGTGTCAGGGGCTGGCGCGCGCCGGAAGGCAGCAGGATCTCGGCCGGGCCGGGATCGGTCCCGAGCGTCTGGCGGCTGACCTCGATGGAGCGACCAAGGGCGCGGGCGGTCAGCGCCTCTTCCTCCAGCGCCGGTTCCTTCATCAGCCAGTGGGCGGTGCGGCGGTAGAGCGAGGCGCTCGGACCACCACCCTCGAAGCCACGGGCCCAGAGCCAGCCCTGGTCGGAGAGCAGCATGGCAACGCGGCCTTCGCCGACGCGGTTGAGCACCAGCAGCGGCTTTCCGTCGGCGGCCTGCATGACCGTCTCGCCCTGCGGGCGATCGACATCGACCGTGCGGAACCAGCGGCCCCAGGCGGGCGGTTCGTTGCCGGCGCCTTCAAGGCCGCGCGTCACCGGGTGCTTCTTGCCCTCGTCGGACAGGCGGGGAAAAAAGCCCTTCTCGTTCATCGTGCCGGTGGGATTGGCGGGCAGCACGGCCTGCAACGGCGTCAGTGCGATGGAATCCTCGCCTGCATGTTCGGGACCGGCCGCGATCAGCAGGGCGCCGCCCTTTTCCACGTATTGCGCGATGTTGTCGTAATAGAGGATCGGCAGCACGCCGCGGTGCTGGTAGCGGTCGAAGATGATCAGGTCGAACTCGTCGATCTTGTCGACGAAGAGTTCGCGGGTCGGGAAGGCGATCAGCGAGAGTTCGTTGATCGGCGTGCCGTCCTGCTTTTCCGGCGGCCGCAGGATGGTGAAGTGGACGAGATCGACGGAGGCATCGGATTTCAAGAGGTTGCGCCAGGCGCGCTCGCCCGCATGCGGCTCGCCGGAGACCAGCAGAACGCGCAGGTTTTCGCGAATGCCGTCGATGATGTGGATGGCGCGGTTGTTGGCGTCCGTGACTTCGCCGGCAAGCGGTGCCACGGCAAATTCGAGGATGTTGTTGCCGCCGCGCGGCACCTTGAAGGTAAAAGGGATCTCCGTGCCGGCGGTCGCACCCTGCCGGGCGATCTCGTTGCCGTTGAGCCGGATCGTTACCTCGGCCTCGTCGCCTGGCGATGGACCGTCATCCACGACGCGGAAGGTGACCGTCTGGTCCTCGCCGACAATGCCGAAGCGGGGTCCGCGCACCACCTCGATGCGGCGGTCGAATTCACTGTCGCGGCCGGTGATGAGGGCGTGCACCGGGGCGTCGAAGCCGAGCGGCTGGTTGACGTCGGGCACGTCGTGGATGCGGCCATCGGTGATGAAGATGGCGCCGCCGACCCGGGCGGGCGGCACGTCGGCCAGCGCTGTGCGCAGGCTTTCGAAGAGGCGCGTGGACGGAGCTTCGGATTCGCCGTCGTCGCGCGCCTCGACGATGCGGGCCTCGATCTGCGGGAAGGCGGCGAGGCGTTCGCGCAGCTGCGCCAGCGCCGCATCCGTCTGCGCCTTGCGCGCGTCGTAGTCCTGGCTCTGGCTGCGATCGACGATGACGGCGACCACGGTGGAGAGCGGTTCGCGCTCCTCCTGCCGGATGACGGGATTGGCAAGCGCGAGGATCACGAGGATGCCGGCCAGCGTGCGCAGCCAGACGCCGCGTACACCACGCCAGAGGCCAAGCGCCGAGAGCAGTGCCGCCGCAACGATGAGGACCGCGAGCAGGGGAAGCGGAATGAGGGGCGAGAGATCGACGGTCATGCCGGTTCCTTACTGGCCGAGGCGTTCGAGCAGGGCGGGAATGTGCACCTGGTCGGCCTTGTAGTTGCCGGTGAGCATATACATCATGATGTTGACGCCAGAGCGGTAGGCGTATTCGCGCTGGTTTTCGTCGGCCGGTACAGTCGGCAACAGCGGATTGCCGGCGTCGTCAATGGCCCAGGCGCCGGCCATATCGTTGCCGGTGATCATGATGGGGCTGACGCCATCGGCCGAACGCGCCGGGCGGTCGGCAGCGCCGTCCTGCCTGTCCAACTGCGATTCGATCCACAGCGGGCTTCCGGAATAGCGGCCCGGAAAGCTCGTCAGCAGATAGAAGGACTTGGTTAGCACGTGATCCGTGGGTACCGGCTCGAGCGGTGGAATGTCCAGATTGGCGAGGATCGCCTGCAGGCGCTGCGTGTTCGGGCTGTCGCCAGAGGCGCTGCCAAGCGCTGAGATCTGATCGCGCGTATCGAAGAGTACGGTGCCGCCGGCGCGCATATAGGCGTCGATGCGGCTGACGGACTGGGCGCTCGGCATGGGCGCACTTGCCGAAACCGGCCAGTAGATGATGGGGTAGAAGGACAACTCGTCCTTTGAAATATCGACGCCCACAGGCGCGCCGGGCTCCAGCGTCGTGCGGTAGGTCAGGAACTGCGTCAGTCCCTCAAGGCCGCGTTGGGAAATGCGGTCGACCTCCGCTTCGCCGGTGACGACATAGGCAAGGTGGGTGGTGTCGAGATGTTGCAGGATCGCGTCGTCGCCCGGCTTGCTGTCATCGGCATGGCCGATGCCGGGGGCGACGACGAGCCCGGTGCCGAGCACGGCAACCGCAAGGATCGTCGCGGCGCGGGCTGCGGGGCGTGCGGAGGCGCGCAGCCGCGCGAAGGCGCCGCCCATGAAGAGGACGACGAGGCCGTCGAGGATGAGGAGCAGCATGGCGGCGGTCAGGAGGGCGGGTTTAAGCGACCAGGTCTCGGCGCCGGCAAGCGGCGCGGTCTGATAGGCGGTCGGAAGGCCGGTCAGCGCCAGCGGCTGAAGCACGGCATCACGCTCCATCAGGTTCAGGGCCGAAAATCCGTCTTCCGAGCCGTAGAGGCCGGGCGGATTGTCGGAGGTGGCCTTGGGGGTCACGCCGGCTGCGATTTCCAGCGGGCGGGCGCCGCCGGTCTCGCCGGTCAACACGCCATCGGCATTCAGCAGGCGGTAGGGAGGCAGCGTGCGGGCCGCTTCCGCGCCGCTGGCCGCAACTCCGCCGCCGCGGGCGAGTTGCACGGTGCGGCGCAGCATTTCGACGAAGCTTCCGGAAATCGGCAGGTTCGACCAGGTGGCTTCGGCCGAGACGTGGAAGAGCACGATGCGGCCCTGGCCCTCGACGCGCGTGGTGACGAGCGGCGTGCCATCGGCAAGGCTGGCCCAGGTGCGCTCGGCCAGATCGGCCGTTGGCTGTGCCAGAACCTGACGCTTGACGAGTATATCGGCCGGCCTCGGCATGCCGGCAAAGGGGCTGTTGGCGGGATAATCGGCCAGCGGTTGCGGTTCTGCCCAGGAGAGGGCGCCGCCAAGGGCGCGTTCGCCCTGGCGCAGGATGACGGGCACGAGCGGGTCTTCAGCCGGGGCGGCGGCAAGGCGTGGGCCGGCAAAGCGGATCAGCGTGCCGCCATTGTCGATCCAGCTTTGCAAGGGGCCATAGACCTCCTCCGGCAGGCGGCCAATATCGGCCATGATCAGCACGGAGGGCTTCTGTTCCAGCAGCGCCGGGACGGCCTTGGCGAGGTCCGGTTCCTCGGGCGCCACGAGGTCCGCATAGGGGGCAAGCGCGCGGTTGATGTAGTAGAGCGGCGAGAGCAGCGGCTGCGCCATGTCACGGGCTTCGCCGCTGAGCAGCGCCACGCGGCGGCGGCGGAAGCCGTCGTCGAGCAAATAGGTGGCGCCGGCATTGGCAAGGCCTGTCAGGCCAAGCCGCGCGAAATCATTGCGCAGCTCGAAGGGGGCGGTGACGGTGGCGCGTGCCACCGATTCCCCGGGCGCGAAATCGAACTGCCCCTCGCCGATGGCGCGGCCGCGCGCATCATAGGCGGTGACACCGAGGCTTTCTGGGCCGGTGGTCACGAGACGGGTGGCTGTAACGGCGAGCCCGTTGGCGTCGTTGGAGGCGGCGGAGAGTGCCACGGGGCGGGCGGCATCCGCGCCGATCAGGCGAAGGTCTGCCGGCCCGAGGGCTGCAAGATCGGCCATCACAGGATCGCCCGCGCCTTCGATGCCGTCGCTGACGAAGGCGACCGTGCCGGGCCGCGTGTCGCCCAGCGCGGCGCGGATGGCGGCGACCGTCGCCGGGTGGTCCGTCGCAAGGGGCTGCGGTCGGGCCGCCGCCAGACGCCGGTCGGCCTCATCCGCGCTGGTCGGGGCGGCGTTGTGGTCGCGATCGGCGGTAAAGGCGATGGAGACCGGCAGATCGCGGCTTGCGGCATCGGCGATCAGACCGGCGGCAGTTTCAACACGGCGCTCCCAGTCTTCGGCGCTCGCCCAGCCATTGTCGACGACGAGCACCAGAGGTCCGCCGGTGGCGAGCGTGTTGAGGCGCGGGTTCATGACGGGATCGGAGATGGCGAGGATGACGAGCGCGGCCATCAGCATGCGCAGCAGCGTCAGCCACCACGGGCTTTTCGAGGGCGTCTCCTCCCGCTTCAGCACGCGGGCGAGAATGCGCAGCGGCGGAAAGACTTCTGCCTGCGGGCGCGGCGGCGTCATGCGCAGCAGCCACCAGATCGCCGGCAGCGCCACGAGGGCGGCCAGCAGGGCGGGATTGGTGAAGAGGAAGGGCAGGCCGCTCACAGCTGTCCTCCATGGTTGGCGCGGCCGGGCGCGCCGGAGAGATACATGTGCACGGCCACCAGCGCTTCGGAGGCGAGGTGATCGGTGCGGTGCGGCGTGAAGCTCCAGCCGAGATGTCGAAGGCTGGCGCCGAGTGCCTCGCGCCGGCCGAGATAGGCGCGGCGGTAATCCTCCGCCACAATCTCGGCGCGGCCCGCGGTCAGCTTCTCGCCCGTCTCCGGATCGGTGAATTCGGTGCGGCCGGCATAGGGGAAGACTTCTTCGGCGGGATCGGCGATCTCCACCACATGGCCGCGCATGCCGCGCCGCGAGAGCGGCGTCAGCCGCGTCATGATCGCATCGGATGGATCGAGGAAGTCGCCGATCAGCACGAGATCGCTCGCGCCGCGGATCATGCCGGTGTCCGGCAGGCCGGCATTCGGCGGACGGTGGGTGAGGGCTGCGGCCAGCCGTTCAGCGGCGTTGCGGGCCGAGACCGGCTCCATGACGCCGGGGCAGCCAATGCGCTCGCCCGAGCGCGCGAGAATTTCGGCCAGCGCCAGCATCAGCACCAGCGCGCGGCTTTCCTTGGAAACGGTGCCGAGGGTGGACTTGAACATCATGGACGGTGAGAGGTCGGCCCACAGCCAGATCGTGTGCGCCGCTTCCCATTCGCGGTCGCGCACATAGGTGTGGTCGTCGCGAGCCGAGCGGCGCCAGTCGATGCGAGAGAGGCTTTCGCCGACGCTGTAGGGACGGAACTGCCAGAAGTTTTCGCCGATGCCGCGCTTGCGCCGTCCGTGCCAGCCGGCAATCACCGTGTTGGCGACGCGGCGGGCCTCGACGAGGCAATCGGGAATGAGCCGGGCGCGGATCTGGGCGCGGGCCAGCACCTCTCCCGACGATGTGCGTTCGACGATCTGTCCGATGGATGCCATGCGTTATCCAGGCGCTCCTTCAGCGCTGAAGCAGCCAGTCGCACCAATCGCGCCGCCGCCTCCTCGAGCATTTCCACAATTCCGGACGCAGAACCACTTCACACGTCTGCGGGAATTGCTCTCAAACATGCCGGCCGCGACCCGCCTCATGCGAGCCGCGAACGACCGGCGGCCTTAGCCGCGCGCGTCCTTCACGAGCGTGGCGATGACGTCGCGCACGCCCATGCCCTCGGCGCGGGCCGAGAAGTTCAGCGCCATGCGATGCTGCAGCACGGGTTCAGCGAGCGCGAAGACATCGTCGATCGAGGGCGCGAGACGCCCGTCATAAAGGGCGCGGGCGCGGGCGCAGAGCATCAAGGCCTGGCCGGCGCGTGGGCCGGGCCCCCAGGCCACCGTCTTGTCGGTCAGCCCGTGGCCATTGCCGGGGCGGGCGGACCTGACGAGCTTGAGGATCATGTCCACCACCGTATCCGGCACCGGCATCTGGCGCACCAACTGCTGGATGGCCGAGAGACGCTCGGCATCGATGACCGCGCGGGCGCCCGATTCCGCAACGCCGGTGGTTTCGAGCAGAATGCGGCGTTCGGCCTCGTATTCGGGATAGTGCACGTCCACCTCCAGCAGGAAGCGGTCGAGCTGGGCTTCCGGCAGGGGATAGGTGCCTTCCTGCTCCAGCGGGTTCTGGGTGGCGAGCACGTGGAAGGGCGCCGGCAGGTCGTTGCGCTGGCCGGCGACGGTGACGTGATATTCCTGCATGGCCTGCAGCAGGGCCGACTGGGTGCGCGGGCTGGCGCGGTTGATTTCATCGGCCATCAGGAGCTGGGTGAAGATCGGGCCGGGCACGAAGCGGAAGGAGCGGCGGCCGCTCTCGTCCTGGTCCATGACTTCGGCGCCGAGAATGTCGGAGGGCATCAGGTCGGGCGTGAACTGGATGCGGCTCGCATTGAGGCCAAGCACGGAGCCGAGCGTGGTGACGAGCTTGGTCTTGGCAAGGCCGGGCACGCCGACGAGCAGGGCATGGCCGCCGGAGAGAACGGCAAGCAGCACCTGCTCAACCACCGTTTCCTGGCCGAAAATGACCTTGCCGACTTCGGCGCGGATGGCGGCGATCTCTTCCAGCGCGCTTTCGGCGGCGGCGATGATCGCCTTGTCATCGAGCGCGGGGCTGGCGGTCTTCATCATGCTCATCCATGCACTCCCTTGAGGCTCTGGTCATCTTGCGGCTCTGGCCATGCCGGCGACGGCCTTTTCCGAATCGAGGCAAGACCCGTGCCGACCGATAAATTCAATTTAAGCCCGGCTGATCGGCTGACAAGCCGGCCGCGCCGCACTATCTCGTGACGAAGCGCGTCATCCACGCAAAGTCTTCAAGCAAGCGCAAGAATAGGACCAAACGGGACGGAACGATGGCAGAGGACGGCGGAATGACACGCACACAGACGAGGGGCGCGACCGGGATTGCGGCGAGTGCGGATGCATCCGGGCTTGCCGCGATGATTGCGCGGGCGCAGGGCGATGCCGGTGGCGAAGGCCGAGGCCTGCCGCCGGTGGAGCGCTGGAACCCGCCCTTCTGCGGCGATATCGACATGGAAATCCGCGCCGACGGCACCTGGTTCTATCTGGGAACGCCGATCGGCCGGCAGCCGTTGGTGCGGCTCTTTTCCACCGTGCTGCGCAAGGATGAGGACGGCAAGACCTACCTCGTCACGCCCGTCGAAAAAGTCGGCATCCGCGTCGTCGATGCGCCCTTCCTTGCCGTGGAAATGAGCGTAGAGGGTGAGGGGGCAGCGCAGGTGCTGACCTTCCGCACCAATGTTGGCGATGTCGTTGCGGCCGGGCCGGAGCATGGCCTGCGTTTCGAGACCGGCGGCAACGATGGCGAACTGAAGCCCTATTTGCATGTGCGCGGGCGACTGGAGGCGCTGGTGTCGCGGGCCGTCATGTATGATCTCGTGGCGCTTGGCGAGCGGCTGGAGGTCGAGGGTATCAAGATGTTCTGCCTGCGCTCGGGCGGCGTCGTTTTCCCCGTCATGCCGGCTGCCGAGCTCGATCGCCTCTCCCAATGAGCACCATGCCCTTTTCCGCCACCGATTTTCGCCGCCGGGCGGTGGCGCATGGCGCCGCCCCTGTCGAAGAGGCCTGGCGCGAGCATGGCGACATCCTTCTCAATCCCGGCGTAATCCCCATGCTGGAGGGCCTCACGCTGAAGGATGCGGCGGTGCTGGTGCCCGTCATCGATGATGCCGATGGCGCAAAGGTCATCTTCACGCAGCGTACCGCCAAGCTGCGCAAGCATTCTGGCCAGATCGCCTTTCCCGGCGGCGGCATGGATGCAGAGGACCGGACGCCCGAGGTTGCGGCGCTGCGCGAAACGGAGGAAGAGATCGGCCTTCACCGCAGCTTCGTGGAAACGGTCGGGCGGCTGCCTTACTACATGGCCATGTCCGGCTTCCGTATCACGCCGGTGCTTGCCGTCGTCCGGCGCGGCTTTTCCATCGTGCCCAATCCGGACGAGGTGGATGCCGTCTTCGAGGTGCCGCTTTCGTTTTTGATGAACCCCGACAATCATATCGTCGGCAGCAGCGTCTGGCAGGGGCGCGAGCGACACTACTATCGCATGCCCTATGGCGAGCGGAACATCTGGGGTATCACGGCGGGCATTGTTCGCACGCTCTATGAAAGGCTTTACGCATGACCGCTGATACGGCGCCTTCTGTTGCCCGGGAGGCCTGGTTTCGCGATGCGGCCCTGACGCGCATCCTCTCGCTCCTCAATGGCGATGGCGGGGAAACGCGTGTGGTGGGCGGCGCGGTGCGCAACAGCCTGATGGGCGTGCCGGTCGCCGATGTGGATCTGGCGACGACGCTGGTACCTCAGGCGGTCAGCGAACGGGCCGCCGCCGATGGCATCAAGGTGGTGCCGACGGGGATTGCCCACGGCACGGTGACGCTGGTTCTCAACGGTCGCGGCTTCGAGGTGACGACGCTGCGCCGTGATGTCGCCACCGACGGGCGCCATGCGGAGGTCGCCTTCGGGACGGACTGGCAGGTGGATGCAGAGCGCCGGGACCTGACCATGAACGCGCTTTATGCCGATCGCGAGGGGCGGGTCATCGACCTCGTCGGCGGTCTCGCCGATATCGCAAGCCGCACCGTCCGTTTCATTGGCGATGCCCACCAGCGCGTGGCCGAGGATTATCTGCGCGTGCTGCGCTTCTTCCGCTTCTTTGCCCAGTATGGCAGCAGTCGGCCGGATGCCGAGGGGCTGCGGGCCGCAGCGCGGGCGAAGGATGAGCTGTCGCGGCTTTCGGCCGAGCGCATCTGGGCGGAGATGAAGAAGCTGCTGGGTGCCAGGGATCCCGGCCGGGCGCTTCTTTGGATGCGAACCTCCGGTGTGTTGACCGTTATCCTGCCCGAGACCGAAAAATGGGGCATCGACGCCATTCCGGGCCTGATTGCAGCGGAGGCCGCCTATGGCTGGGCGCCGGATGCGATGCTTCGGCTGATGGCCATCGTGCCGCCGGATGCGGAGCGGCTTGCCGGCCTTGCCGAGCGGCTGCGCCTGTCGCGCGCCGAGGCCGGGCGCTTGCAGGCCTTTGCCGCGGCGCCGATGGTCAAGCCCGACATGGCGGGCACGGCGCTCGACAGGCTGCTCTACCGGAAAGGCCGCGAGGGCATCGTGGACCGGTTGAAGCTTGCGCTCGCCGTTGCCCGCGCCAAGGCGGAGGTCGAGACGGAGAAAATGGCGGAAACGGCCCGGCTCCTGGAGCATCTGAGGCGTGCCGAGCGCTGGTCGAAGCCGCAGTTTCCGCTCAGTGGGGCTGATCTGTTGAAGACTGGCGTGGCGGCTGGCCCCGCCGTCGGACGGGCTCTTGGCGAACTGGAGCGGATCTGGGTGGACGGCAATTTCCATCTCGACCGCGCGGCGCTGCTGGCGCGGTTGCCGGCCGTGGTAGAGGCCGGGGATAAGGGGTGAGGGGCAGGCGGAGCCGGCTGCGGGGCGATGAAGCGAGTAGCTGTTTAAGGTGGCACACCCATTCTCGCCGTCGTCCTCGGGCTCGACCCGAGGACCCATGCCGCCCTCGACGACCTAAGCCTGGATCCTCGGCTCTGCGGCCGAGGATGACGGAGGTTGGGTGAAGCCCCTCCGGACGATCAGCGTGATGGAGCGCGTTGCTCGATGATCACCCTTCCGCTCTCAGGCCTTTCCGTGTGCATGACACGCGGCCGGAAGGAAACTCACGCCACCTTCTGCTCCTCGCGCACGCGTGCCTTGATCGCCTCGACCATCGTCTCGCGAATCATCGGCTCGTTATGGGCGGCGCGAATGTGCTCGACGGCGCGGCGCACGACTTCCGCTTCGCTGTCGGCGCGTGTGTGCCAGTTGCAGCCGGGCACGAGGGTTCCGCATTCGAAAAGACGCATTTCATCCTCCTTGACGTTGAGACACGGCGCCGCCCGCCTCCCTGCGGGACCGGAGCCGGGCCGCTCCTCTTGCGACCGTAACGGTCGAACACGGATGGGGCGTCAAAGGTTCCCGTGCGGACACAAAGGCGTTGGGCAAAGCAGAGGAGCGGTGCTATGGCTTGCGGCCGACCGTCCCGAGACAGAGCAACAGAGGCACCGCGTTCCCATGACGTCTTCTTCCCTCGAAGCCGAGCTGATCGCCGCGATCCGCACGATTACCGACTATCCAAAGCCGGGCATCCTGTTTCGCGACATCACCACGCTTCTCGGCAATCCCAGAGCCTTCCGCCGTGCCGTGGACGAGTTGGTGCACCCTTATGCCGGCACGAAGATCGACAAGATCGCCGGCGTGGAGGCACGCGGCTTCATCTTGGGCGGTGCCATGGCGCACCAGCTCTCGGCCGGCTTCGTGCCGATCCGCAAGAAGGGCAAGCTGCCGCATGATACGGTGCGCATCGCCTATAGCCTGGAATATGGCGTCGACGAGATGGAGATGCACCGCGACGCCATCGTGCCGGGCGAAAAGGTCATCCTCGTCGACGACCTCATCGCCACGGGCGGTACCGCCGAGGGGGCGGTCAAGCTCTTGCAGCAGATGGGCGCAGACATCGTCGCCGCCTGCTTCGTCATCGACCTGCCGGACCTTGGCGGGCGCGCCAAGCTCGAGGCGCTCGGCGTCAATGTGCGCACGCTGATTGCGTTTCCGGGGCATTGAAGACTTGCGAGGCCATGGGTCTCACGGGCATTTGCATGTGCCGGGAACACCCCCCTCTGTCACTTCGTGACATCTCCCCCACAAGGGGGGAGATTGGCCGGCGGGCGTTTGCACGCCATCAGAGAAAAGCCCGTATATCTTCCGTAGCGCTTGTTCGGAGGCGGGGCTGAGCCTCCATCTGATCTCCCCCCTTGTGGGGGAGATGTCCGGCAGGACAGAGGGGGGTATCGGGGTAATCTCGCCCAACCCTCGACGTTCACCCCTCACACGAACTCGATCACCCGGTTTTCGAAGCGCATCACCTCTTCGCCGTTCTGGTTCTCGCCGCTGCCGATGCCGCAGGCGATGCGGCGGTCGGGGCGGGTTTGGGGGGCGGGGTCGAGCGCGGTGAGGTAGAAGGTGATCGTGTCGCCGGCGTAAACCGGCTTCAGCCACTTCAGGTCCCGAAAGCCGGGCGAGGGGCCAAGGCGGGGGACGGCGCGGCCCTCGGCGGCGAGGCGCCGGCTTTCGTCCTGGCAGAAGCGGACGAAGCATTTCATCCAGCCGGCCGTCGTGTGCCAGCCGGAGGCGCAAAGGCCACCGAAGAGAGACGCCTGCGCTTTTTCCGCATCGAGGTGGAAGATCTGCGGATCGAAGGCGCTGGCAAAGCGCATGATATCGGCGTCGCTATAGGTGAGGGAACCGAGCGTTACCTTCACGCCGCGCGGGAAAATATCCTCGACGCTCATTCGTGCACCTGTGGTTTGGCCTGGCTGCGGAACAGGATCGGGCCTTCGGAAATGGCGACCGTCTCGCCATGCTGGTTGAGCACGGTGTTGCGGAAGCGGACGATGCCGATGCCGGGGCGCGAGCGCAGCAGCCGCGCTTCCAGCACATGGCTGTAGCCGGAGAGCGTGTCGCCGGCGAGGACCGGGCGGCGCCACTGCATGGTGTCGATGCCGGGCGAGCCCTGCGAGCTGGAGCGGCCGACGAAGCTGTCGCACATCATGCGCATGACCATGGCGCAGGTGTGCCAGCCGGAGGCGGAGAGGCCGCCGAGAATCGAGCGGCGACCGGCCTCTTCGTCGAGATGCATCGGCTGCGGGTCGAACTCCATGGCGAAGGCGACGATCTGGTCAGCCGTCACGGCGTGCGGCGCATAGTCAAAGCGCCGGCCGGGCGTGAAATCCTCGAACATGAGCGTGGCGCTCATTTCCGTTTCCCCTCTGTCAGGCGGCCCTTGTTCAAGCTGCCGTCATTTTCCGGAAGAATGGCAGGGCGCGCCGCGCATTCAAGCGGCGCATGCCGATCTCCACCGGCAATTTTCCCGTGCGGCCCGACGCTTGTTCAGGTGTTGAAGCGGAAGTGGATGACGTCGCCATCAGCAACGACATATTCCTTGCCTTCGTCACGGCCTTTGCCGGCTTCCTTGGCGCCGACCTCGCCCTTGTAGGCGATGTAGTCGTCATAGCCGATCGTGAAGGCGCGGATGAAGCCGCGTTCGAAATCGGAGTGGATGACGCCGGCGGCGGCGGGCGCCTTGGTGCCGCGCACGATCGTCCAGGCACGGCATTCCTTAGGGCCGACGGTGAAATAGGTGATGAGGTCGAGCAGGTGGTAGCCGGCGCGGATCAGGCGGTCGAGACCGGCTTCCTCAAGGCCGAGCGCCGAGAGGAATTCGGCCGCTTCCTCTTCCGGCAGCTGCGCGACTTCGGATTCGATGGCGGCCGAGATGATCACGCATTCGGCGCCCTGGCTCGCCGCCATGGCGGCGACGGCTTCGGTGTGCTTGTTGCCGGTGGCCGCGTCCCCTTCGGCGACGTTGCAGACGTAAAGCACCGGATGAGAGGTCAGGAGGTTGAGGCCCTTGAGGATGTCGATGTCCTCGGCGGCAAGCGTCTTCAGCAGCAGGCGAGCCGGCTTGCCTTCGGTGAGGAGCTTGATGACGGCTTCCATGACCGGCAGGTTGGCAAGGCTTTCCTTGTCCTTGCTGGCGGCGCGCTTGCGGGTCTGTTCGACGCGGCGCTCGAGGCTTTCGAGGTCGGCGAGCATCAACTCGGTCTCGATGGTTTCGGCGTCGCCGACGGGGTCGATGCGCCCTTCGACATGGGTGATGTCGGTGTCCTCGAAGCAGCGCAGCACATGCACGATGGCATCGACTTCGCGGATATTGGCGAGGAACTTGTTGCCGAGGCCTTCACCCTTCGAGGCGCCGCGCACGAGGCCGGCGATATCGACGAAGGAGATGCGGGTCGGGATGATTTCCTTGGAGCCCGCGATGGCGGCGAGCTTGGGCATGCGCGCATCCGGCACGGCCACTTCGCCGGTGTTCGGCTCGATGGTGCAGAAGGGGTAGTTGGCGGCCTGGGCGGCGGCCGTCTTGGTCAGTGCGTTGAAAAGGGTCGACTTGCCGACATTGGGCAGGCCGACGATACCGCATTTGAAACCCATGGGGGAGGCCTCTTGATCCTGAAGAAATGGTTGGGCCCGCTATGGTCGAAACGGCCGGGCGGGTCAAGCCTTGCGGGTCTTTCGCGAAGGGGCGCGGCGTGTGCGCCTTCTTGCCCGCAGCACTTCGATGGCCCATATCAGAGGGGTAGCTGACATCTGCCATTCCGGCCGCGTGTGGCATGTGACCGGAAGGGATGACGCAAGGATGAGCCATCCGACATGAGCGACAAGGACATCGCCCTCAAGCCGAAAACCGTGACCAAACCGAAGCTGGACCGTCCCCGGCTCTACAAGGTCATTCTCTATAATGACGATTACACGCCGCGCGAATTCGTCACGGTGGTGCTGAAGGTCGTGTTCCGCATGTCGAACGAGGCGGGTTATCGGGTGATGATGACGGCCCACAAGCTCGGTTCGGCCGTCGTCGTGGTCTGCGCCAAGGACATTGCCGAAACCAAGGTGGCGGAAGCGATGGACCTCGCCAAGGAGGCCGGCTTTCCGCTGATGCTGAAGGCAGAGCCGGAGGAGTAGGGTGCGGCTTTCGCGCCCGGGTGTCTCAGTCGCCGTCCTTCTTTGCAAACATCCGTTTCAGCATGTCGGCCATGGGGCCGGTGGTCGGCAGCATTTTCGGGACATCCGGCCTTGCCTGCCGGATATGCGATTTGCCGGCCGGCTTGGGTGCCGACGGTGGCGCTGGCGGTTTCGGACGCGCCGGCGCGTCTGGCTCGGCCGGGGCGCCGGTCGCCAGCGCCAGCTTGTTGAGAAGCTGCGAATCCTCGGCCCTCACCAGCATCTCGGCATTGTCGGCGAGCGCGTCGAGCAGAGGCTCCAGCCAGACAGCGTCGGCCTTGGCGAAATCGCCGAGAACGTGATTGTTGACCAGTTCCTTCGCGCCGGGATGGCCGATGCCGAGGCGCAGGCGCCGGTAGTCCTTGCCGCAATGGGCGTCGAGCGATTTGATGCCGTTGTGTCCGCCATGGCCGCCGCCGGTCTTCAGCCGGGCGCGTCCGGGCGCAAGGTCGAGTTCGTCATAGATGGCGATGATGTCGCCCGGCGCGAGCTTGTAGAAGCGCACGGCCTCCCCGACGGCTTCGCCCGACAGGTTCATGAAGGTCTGCGGCTTGAGCAGCAGAACCTTTTCGCCGGCCAGTTCGCCTTCCGAAATCTCCGCCTTGAACTTGCGGGTCCAGGGGCCGAACGCATGGCGCCGGTGCAGCGCGTCGACGGCCATGAAGCCGATATTGTGCCGGTTGCCGGCATATTTGGGGCCGGGATTGCCGAGGCCTACAATGATCTTCATGGTCTTCTTCTCACACGCCTCAGTCCCTGCGGTGCTCTTTGGCCTGATCGGCCGGCATCGGCGCCTTAGGGCGTTGCCAGACTTGCATCGCGAAGGTGGCAAACGTCAAGTCCGATGCGGTCAGCGCGACAGAACGATGCCGTAGTGGTTGAAGATCTCGTTCTGCCGGCCGGCCGCGATCAACTTCGCAAGGGCCGCGTTCAGGCGTGCCACGGTTCCGGAATCGACGGCCTTGTTGCAGGCGATGCCATAGCGCATCGTCGTCAGCGGCAGGGCTTTCTCAAGGCGTGGATACTTTTCCTTCAAGGCCTCGAAAAGATTATCCGAAAGGCCGATCAGCGCGACGCGGCCGCTCATCAGTTTGCGCAGGCTGGTGTCGAAGTCGGCGGAGATGTCGAGGCGGCTGAAGCCTTCGGCCGCCAGCACTTCCGCCACCACATCGCCGCGCTGCACCCCAACGCTGAGATCGCGGGCTTCTGCGATGATCTTCGGCACGACCGACGTGCCCGACAGGCGCACGAGGCTGGTCGTCCCGTAGCCCACGGGCTCGATCCATTTGAAGAGACGGTCGCGATGCGGCGTGCGGGCAGCGCCAAGCACGCAGGTCTGCTTGTTGACGAGGGCAAGCTTGTAGGCGCGTGCCCAGGGCATCATCCGCACCGACACATCGACGTCGGCACTTGCAGCAATTTCGCGGGCCTGATCGACGACCACGCCCTTGATTTCTCCGCCTTCCTCGAAGGAGACGGGCCGGTAATCCTCGGTGAGAAACGTCAGGGTTTCCCTGGCCTCGGCTTTGGCCGCAAAACCGGGCGCTGCGAGAAGCAGGAGGGCGGCGGCGAGGGCCTTCACGCGCTGTTCTCCAGCAGTGCCATCACTTCCTGGCTGCTGTCCTTGGCCTCCGATTCGCTTTCCAGCATCTCGATCGTCTTGTCGATGTTCATCGGCCGGCTGAAGAGATAGCCCTGCCCGAAATCGATGCCGAGCTTGCCGAGCAGTTCGGCCTGTTCGCCCGTCTCGACTCCTTCGGCAACGACGGAGCAGCCCATCTGGTGGGAGATGGTGCGGATGCCCTTGATCAGCATGCGGCTCTTGCGACGGGCATCGCTGTTGCCGGTGGTCAGGGCGCGGGTGAAGGACTGGTCCACTTTGACGATATCGACCGGGAAGCGGCTGAGATAGCTCAGCGAGGAATAGCCCGTGCCGAAATCGTCGAGCGCGATCTGGCAGCCGAATTCGCTGAGCTGGCTGAGAACGGCGTGGACATCGGGATTGTCGAGCATCAAAACGGCTTCGGTGATCTCGATCACCACGCGCTTGGGAGCGATGTGGTGCTTGAGGAGCAGCGCCGCCAGCCGGCTCGGCAGGCTGATGTCGAACTGGAGCGGAGAGAAGTTGATGGCGACGTAGGTGCCATCGGTGCCTTCAAGGGTTGAAATGCGTGCGAGATGCTCGATCGACTGCTCCATGATGCGTTCGCCGATGCGCCCGATCGAGCCGTTTTCCTCGGCAATCGCAATGATCTTGGCGGGCGAGATGAGTCCGCGATCGGGATGGTTGATGCGCATCAGGGCTTCGAAGCCGACGATCATCCCGTTGCGCAGGCTGATGATCGGCTGCAGATGCGTTTCAAGCCAGTTGTTGCGCAGGGCCGCTTCGATGCTGAGCTCGATTTCGTGGCGTTCGCGGGCGTCGTCGAACATGGAGCTGTCGAAGACCCGCAGGCCGTTCTTGCCGGCACGCTTGCGGTCATACATCGCCATGTCGGCCTTGAGGATCAGGTCGGCGGCGCTATCGGCCTGGGCGGGGTAGACGGCCATGCCCATGCTGGCGCTGATCGAGACGTCGGTGCCGGCGATGTTGAAGGGCTCGCGCAGTTCCGCGCAGATGCGCTCGCCGATCTCGACTGAAATCGTCTGGGCGTTCATGGCCGAGATCAGGATGGCGAATTCATCGCCGCCGAGGCGCGCCATGATATCGTTGCCGCGCAGATGCTCCCGGCATCGCGCCACCACCTTGCGCAGCAGCGTATCGCCGGCGGCGTGGCCGAGATTGTCGTTGATCCACTTGAAGCGGTCGAGGTCGATGAAGAGGCAGGCGAGTTGCTGGCCCGTTTCGTCCGCCGAGCGGATCGAGCCGTCCAGCGCCGCTTCGAAGCCCTGGCGGTTCAACTGGCCGGTCAGGTGGTCGGTGATCGCCAGCGACAGGTTGCGGCTTTCGGCGGCCTTGAGCGCGGTCACATCGGTCATCACCGAGAGCGAGCTCGCCTCGGTATCGCCGGTCGGCTCGGTGGTTTCGAGGATCAGCACCGTCATCCAGCTGCCGTCCGCCTTGCGCAGCGGCAGGGTGACCTCGCAGGTGAAGGCGTCCGCGCCGCTCTCGGCCGAGGTGCGGTCGCGGTAAGTCTCGTGGGAGGCGGGATCGAGAAGTTCGGTGAAGGGACGGCCGATCACCTCTTCACGCTGATAGCCGGTCGCGGCCAGCCAGTAATCGCTGACGGCTGTGATGCGATCGAGACTGTCGAGCGAGAACAGCATGGCCGGCGTGCCGTTGTAGATTTCGGCGGCGCGGTCGTGGGCGCGCTTCAGTTCGTGCTCTTCCCGTTCCAGCTTGTCCTGCATGCGGTTGAAGCTTGCGGCAAGGGCGCCCATCTCGTCGCGCGAGTGCCAGTCGACGCGGTGGCGCGAACCGAGCTGGTCGGTGGCTTCGATGGCGGCGGTCAGGCGCGTCAGGGGGCGCATGACGATCAGCCGGTTGCCGATGATCGCCGCCGCAAAGACCACGCCGACCGACAGCAGCAGGATGGCGAGCATGCTGACCTCGCCCTCCTGGAAGCCGGAATGCATGGCGCCGGGATCGATGGTGAGGCTGAGCGTGCCGACGTAATGCGATCCGTCGCGGTCGAGGTAGTTGATGTTGGTCGTGCGGATTTCGCCGCTGGATTTGTCGCTGCCGCCGCTTGCCCGGGCGTTGATGTTGATGGTGCCGGACGTGTCGCGGATGACGACGGCGGTGACGACATCATTGACCAGCAGCGAATTGGCGATCCGCCGCACGCTCGGACTGTCGAGATCCCACATCGGCTTGCCGAGCGATTCGCTTGCCGTTCCCATGAGAACGTCGACCGCCGTCATGCGCTCGCGCACCACCCGCTCGGATGTCAGCATGAAATAGAAGATGAGCAAGGGGACCACAACCAGCAGGGCGGTTCCCGTGACAATCGCAAGAAAGCGGTTTTCGACCGAGTGCATAAATCTTCCGCCTCAACAGCGCAGGGACGCAGAACAACAGGCCAGATCAAGGCCATTCCCTCCGCAGGACATCACGAAAAGCTTAAATGTTATTGAAAACCGACACTGGATGCGGCAGCGACGCACCTTGCTGCTGGAGACAAACAAAAACCCGCCCGGCTGGGGCAGCCGGACGGGTCTGATGGTTCCGCAGATAGCGTGGCTGAAATCAGCCTTCGCTGCCTTCTTCGGCAGCGGCTTCTTCGTCTTCCAGAACATCGGGAGCGGCGATCGTGGCGATCGTGAAATCACGGTCGGTGATCGTCGGCGCGGCACCGGCCGGCAGCGTGATGTTGGAGATGTGGATGCCGTCGCCGATCTTCAGGCCGGCGAGGTCGGCCGTCAGGGATTCCGGGATGGCATCGGCAGCGACGAGAAGCTCAACCGTGTGGCGGACGACGTTCAGAACGCCACCTTCCTTGATGCCCGGTGCCTTCTCTTCATTGATGAAGTGGACCGGAACTTCGACGGTGACCGTGCTGTTCTTCGACACGCGCAGGAAGTCGACGTGCATCGTGAAGTCGCGGACCGGATCGAGCTGGTAGTCCTTCGGCAGGACGCGGATCTTCTCGCCATTCACGTCGATGACGGCAACCGTCGTCATGAAGCCGCCAGCGTGGATGCGCTGCGTGACGTCCTTGGTGGAGATCGCGATGGAAATGGGGGCCTGCTTGTCACCGTAGATGACAGCGGGAATAAGACCGTTGCGACGAAGTTCACGGGAGGACCCCTTACCGACCCGTTCGCGCGTCTCGGCCTTGAGCTCGTAAGAAGCTTTGCTCATGGCAGTACCTTTCTAGTGTTATGGAGAGCTTTCCGGGCTTGAGCCGGGAAAGCCGAGGCTTGTCGCCTCATCCGCGTTGCCTCCAAGGGTGTCTACGCGGACGCGCGTCTCTAGCGGAGAAATGCCGGGAACGCAAGGCTTGCCGCCCCCATCATGCCTGGCGATGCCGCAATTGGCATTCGCCAACTGGCGCCGGCGAAAAACGCGGATGCGGCCCGCCTTCCACCATGGGCGATCTGGACGGCCGGTCGGAAAGCTGCCACCATGGTCGATAACGTTGCGTCTGGAGGAAGCCGCACCGGGAGGAGCGCCACATGAGCCAGCACGTCGATCATTGCGAACGTGTGTACAAGGTCGCGACCGAAAAGTCGTCAGCGGCCAGTTCGCCCATTGCCGCTTCCTGGCGGCGCTGCATGAGCCTTCATCACCTGACACCGGAAGAGGCCAAGGGGCCACAGCGGCTTTCAGAAGCGGAGTTCCGGATCGTCCGCGAACGCGCGGCACCGCTGATCGAGGAGGCCTCCGACGAGCTCGACCGTCTGTTCTCCATCGTCGGGCGCTCGGGCTGCTGCTTGCTGCTGACCGACGGGCAGGGGGTTGCCATCGACCGGCGCGGCGCGACCGGCGACGACAAGGAATTCCGATCCGTCGGCCTTTGGTCGGGGACGGTCTGGAGCGAGGCGAGCGCCGGCACCAATGGCATCGGCACGGCACTGGCCGACGAGCGCCCTGTGATCATCCATCGCGACCAGCATTTCCTGGCCCAGAACACCGGGCTTTCCTGCGCCACCGCGCCGGTGCGCGATCACCTCGGGCGCATCGCCGCGGCGATCGACGTATCCACCTGCCGGGAGGATGCGACCGACATGTCCATGGCGATCCTGTCGCAGGCCGTGCGCGATGCGGCGGGCCGCATCGAGGCCAATCTCTTTCGCCGCGCCTTTTCCCGCGCCCGCATCCTGCTCCTGCCGCAGGCGGCGCGTTCCGGTCCGGCACTTCTGGCCGTCGACCGGGACGACCTCGTGCTCGGAGCGACGAGGGCGGCACGCCATGCGCTCGATCTCGACGACAAGCGGATTGCGGCGGGCGTTCCTGCCGCCGATCTTCTCGGGGACCGGGTGGACGAGGAGGCGGAACTGCCGGATGCCGAGCGCTCCGCCCTTCGCCGTGTTCTCGCGCGCGCCGACGGCAATGTCTCCAAGGCGGCCGAGATGCTCGGCATCAGCCGCGCCACGCTCTACCGCAAGATGCGTCGTCTCCAGCTCGATTGAGTGCCTGATTTTGCGGCAATGCAGCATGGCATTCTGCCTCTTTGTGTCGCAGATGTGAGACAGATGTGACAGGTCCGCGACGCCGACGGGCTGGTCAAGCGACGCAAGGCAGCCCACCTTCTTCCCGACGGCCCCTGGAGGAGCCCTCACAGTTTGCCAACACATTCGGGAGGAATGGCCATGTTGCATCAGAAGATCGTCGAGAACCCCTTCAAGCAGAAGTACGGTAACTTCATCGGCGGCGAATGGCGCGAGCCGGTCGGCGGCCGCTATTTCGACAACACCACCCCGGTGACCGGCGGCGTGCTTTGCCAGATTGCCCGTTCGCAGGCCGAAGACATCGAGCTCGCGCTCGACGCCGCCCACGCCGCCAAGGACAAGTGGGCCCGCACCTCCACCACCGAACGCGCCAACATCCTCATGAAGATGGCGCAGCGCATGGAGGACAATCTTGAACTGCTCGCCAAGGCCGAGACCTGGGACAACGGCAAGCCTCTGCGCGAGACGATGGCCGCCGACATTCCGCTCGCCATCGATCACTTCCGCTACTTCGCTTCCTGCGTGCGTGCCCAGGAAGGCTCGATCGGCGAGATCGACCACGACACGATCGCCTACCATTTCCATGAGCCGCTCGGCGTCGTCGGCCAGATCATTCCGTGGAACTTCCCCATCCTGATGGCCGCCTGGAAGCTTGCGCCCGCGCTTGCTGCCGGCAACTGCGTGGTGCTGAAGCCGGCCGAACAGACGCCGGCCTCGATCCTTGTCTTTGCCGAGCTCGTCGGCGATCTCCTGCCGCCGGGTGTTCTCAACATCGTCAACGGTTTCGGCCTGGAAGCCGGCAAGCCGCTCGCCTCCAACCCGCGCATCGCCAAGATCGCCTTCACCGGTGAAACCTCCACCGGCCGCCTGATCATGCAGTATGCGTCGCAGAACCTCATCCCGGTGACGCTGGAACTGGGCGGCAAGTCGCCGAACATCTTCTTCGCCGACGTGATGGCCGAAGACGACGACTATTTCGACAAGGCGCTCGAAGGCTTCGCGATGTTCGCGCTGAACCAGGGCGAAGTCTGCACGTGCCCGAGCCGCGCGCTGGTGCATGAAAAGATCTACGACCGCTTCATGGAGCGCGCCATCAAGCGCGTCGAAGCCATCAAGCAGGGCAACCCGCTCGATGTCGCCACGATGATCGGGGCGCAGGCTTCCTCCGAACAGCTCGAGAAGATCCTCGCCTATATCGACATCGGCAAGCAGGAAGGCGCCAAGGTGCTGACCGGCGGTGCGCGCAACGAGCTTGAAGGTGACCTTTCCGGTGGCTTCTACGTCAAGCCGACGGTCTTCGAAGGCCACAACAAGATGCGCATCTTCCAGGAGGAAATCTTCGGGCCGGTGGTATCGGTCACGACCTTCAAGGACGATGCCGAGGCGCTCGAAATCGCCAACGACACGCTTTACGGCCTCGGTGCCGGCGTCTGGAGCCGCGATGCGAACCGCTGCTACCAGTTCGGCCGCAACATCCAGGCCGGGCGCGTCTGGACCAACTGCTACCATGCCTACCCGGCCCATGCGGCCTTCGGTGGCTACAAGCAGTCGGGCATCGGTCGCGAGACGCACAAGATGATGCTCGATCACTACCAGCAGACCAAGAACATGCTGGTCAGCTACTCGCCGAAGGCGCTGGGCTTCTTCTGAGCCGGAACCCGCACCGACGGCACGAGACGGGGGAGTGGCGCTGCGCCGCTCCCCCATTCCTGTTTGGCGGGTTGCTCGCGGGAGGCGAGGCGACCGACCGAAACGGCTTTGAAGGAGGAGACTTCCATGACAGAGGACACGGTGCGCGTCAGCGCGACGCCGGAGGCGCGGGCATTTCTGGCGGAGATCCGGCAGGACCATCCGGACGTCCTGTTTCACCAGTCGGGCGGCTGCTGCGACGGTTCCTCGCCCATGCTTTATCCGGCCGACGATTACATTGTCGGCGACCACGATGTGAAGCTCGGCGAGATCGACGGCGTGCCGGTCTATATCTCGGCCTCGCAGTTCGAGGTTTGGAAGCACACCGAACTCATCCTCGACGTGGTGCCGGGGCGAGGCGGCATGTTCTCGCTCGACAATGGACGCGAGCGCCGGTTTCTCACCCGTTCGCGGCTGCTGAATGGCGGCGGCGAGGCCTGCGCGATCCCGGCTGTCCGGCCGGGCATGCCAGCCGCCTGACGCGAGGCCTTGCGCCGTGCTTCACGGGCGAGTGACGCGGTAGAGCTTCAGGCTGGCACCGTCCGGCTGGGGAATCGGGGTGAGGAACGCCGGCACGTCGCCGCGCTCGAGATGGGCGTAAAGCCCGTCCGGCGCCCGCTTTGCCAGCAGGGATGTCTGGGTTTCCTGCGGGCAGAAGGCGACGAGCCTGACGCCGAGCGCGGCAAGCCGGGTGGCCGCCTCGGGCGGCGGTGCCATGCCAATCTGCAACTCCGCCAGCATCCCCGCCTGATTGCGGTGGTAGGGACCCGTCAGCACGCGATGCGGCGTATAGCGCAGCAGGCTGACACCAATGTCGGAGGGGGCGAGCACCGTGGTCGGCGCAAGCGTTGCAAGCTGTGAAACGCTGAGGGGACTGCCGCAGGCCGTCCGTTTGTCGAGGGACGTGTTTTCCAGTTCTGTGAGGCGCTGATCTCTCACCTCGGAGGGGATGACGAGCGCGAGCAGGGTCCAGACCGGACTGATGCTCGCCAGCGTCATGCCGACGAAGGCGAGGCTTCGGCCGATGTTTTTGGGCTCGGCGTGCGAGCGGGCCCTCAGATCGGCTATCGCGGCCGAGAGGGTGATGATTGCCAAGAGATCGAGGAAGAGCGTGCCGCGGATCTGGAACAGGGTCACGCCATAGGCGGTGAGAAGCAGCGGCAACAGCACGAGATACTGCGCGCGGCGGTCGTTCAGCGCGATGCGCCAGAGGCAGACGATGAGCGCGAGCGTACCCGTCGCGTAAAAGGTGCCGAGGTTTGTCGGCTCGTTGGCGAGGACGGAGGTGAAGGGCTGCGCTTCCTGGATCCCGTTCAGCCACAATTCGATCAGCAGCGGATCCATGGTCGCAAAGGGGCTTGCAAGGCACTGCGGCGCGACCTTGAGCGTGATAGCCAGCACACCGGCTGCCACCAGTGCAAGGGCCCCGACGCGGACCGGTCGTCTGGCCGACCGCAGGACAAGGGCGGCGGCGGCGAGGCTAAGGGCGCCGGTGAGGGAGGGCGCCATGAAGCCGAGCGAGAAGTTGTCGCAGGTGACCCGGCCGTAGTCGGCGGGTGCGATGGTCGCCACGAAGGTGGTGCACAAGGTGGCGGCCAAGGTGAGCGCGAAGGCGACGACGCCGGGACGGGCGCCATCCCCCAGAATGCACCACAGAAGGGCCGCGACCACGCAGATCGCCGCCACCAGTGGCACCGTCTCGACGCCAACGGCGATGGCAAGGCCCGCCGCAACGCCCGTCAGGGCTAAGCTCGCCGGTCGGCGGAGCGGATCCAGCAGCCCCGCCACGGCAAGGGCGATCAGGCTGACCTGCACATTGTGGTGATCGATGGCGCCCGGGCGAAAGCGATAGCCAGCTGTCACCATGACGGAGGCCAGCACCAGCCCGGCGATCATGCCTGGTCGTCCGCCGAGGCAGAGGCTTGCGCGGCCGATCCCGTAAAACAGCGGAATGATCAGGATGAGCGGCCATATCGTCACGGCCAGGCGCTCGGCTATCTCCGGCGTCGTCACAGTCGAGAAAAGGCGGATCATCGTCGCCATCGGCAGGTCGACGAGGCGCGACCAGTGCATCAGCGTTCCGCCCTCAAGGCCGAGGCGGTATTGCGTCGTATCGAACCAGGACTGGCCGTTGACCAGGTCGCGCACTTCGACCAGCCGCATGCCGTCATCATTATCAGGACCGATATAGTCGGTGGCATTCTTCAGGTGGGTGACAAACAGGAAGGCGATGACGATGGTTGTCGCGATCAGTACGGCTTTCCACACGCCTCCTGAGGCCGCGGGCCTACGCTGGACGGTGTCGGCAAGGGCGTCGGTGGACATGGGTTCGATCATCCGGCGTGGGCGTCCTGCGTGAGCGGGGCCCCGTAGCGCGGTCGCCGCTGAGGCGGCGCGGGCGGGGCAAGAGCGCGCGGATGCCCCCCGGTTTCCCGGAGCATGCAGCGCTCCCCATACCTAGCCTGAGGGCCTTAAAAGAAGGGTAAAGGCTTGCCGCACGGCCTTGCGGAAACCCGGCATTAACCCTGTTCGCTCTAGGGTCGGGAACCGGCGATCCGACAGGCATTGGCACTCGGGAGGATTGCGCGACCCAGGAAGGTTTCCATGCTGGCCGATCTCGACATTGCCGTGCTTTTGCCCTGCTACAACGAGGAAAAGACGATCCTCAATGTCGTGCGCGGTTTTCGCCAGGCCCTGCCGCGGGCGCGCATCTATGTCTACGACAACAATTCCACCGATGACACGGCGCTGAAGGCGGCGCTGGCCGGCGCCATCGTGCGAACCGAGCGGCGCCAGGGCAAGGGCAATGTCGTGCGGCGCATGTTCGCCGATATCGACGCCGACATCTACATCATGGCGGATGGCGACGGCACTTACAGCCCTGAGGATGCGCCGCAACTGGTGCTGACGTTGCTGACGGAAAGATCCGACATGGTGGTGGGCACCCGCCGCGGCGTGACGGCCGATGCCGGCCGCAATGGCCATGCCTTCGGCAACCGTCTGTTCAACCGGCTCTATCGCCATGCCTTCGGGGCCGATTTCACCGACATCTTTTCCGGTTACCGCGTCTTCTCTCGCCGCTTCGTCAAGAGTTTCCCGGCACTGTCCGGCGGCTTCGAGATCGAGACGGAAATGTCCGTGCATGCCTCGCGCCTCAAGCTGCCGGTGTCGGAACTTGCGCTCGACTATGGGCGGCGCCCGGAAGGGTCCACCTCCAAACTCTCCACCTTCCGGGATGGGGCGAAGATCCTCTGGATGTTCGCGCTGCTCATGAAGGAGACGCGGCCCTTCGCCTTCTTCGGCATGCTCGGCCTGCTTTTCATGGCGACAAGTCTCGTTTTCATGGAGCCGGTGCTGGTCGAATATTTCCGCACCGGCCTCGTGCCGCGCCTGCCGACCTGGGTCCTTTCCGTCAGCCTGATGCTGATCGCCTTCCTGATGGGAACGGTCGGGCTGATCCTCGATTCGCTGGCGCGCTCGCGCGCCGAGCAATTGCGCATCCACTATCTCTCGCTGCCGCAGGTGGCGGCGCCGGTGCATCAGGACGGCCGTTCGGCCGCAGATACTCCCCGCGCCCCGAGCGAAATGCCGGCAGCGGCCACCCTGGCCGGAGCAAACCGATGAACCGCGAAACCACCAACCGCATCCGCTTCGTCATCGAGGACGTCCTGCCGCCGATCCTGCGCGATTCGGCCATGTTCCGCGGGCTCGCCAAGCTCGTATGGGGCGAGCACATCGTGCATCTCGCCAAGTTTCGCGAGCGCGCGCCGCTGCTGACGCCGGAGGAATACGAGACGCTCTATCGTCACCATCCGCGCGTGCATGCCGGTACGGATAATTCCGATGCCTGCATCCACCGCATCGTCGGAGCCATCGAGGGGGAGAGCGTCTGCGATGTCGGCTGCGGCACGGGCGCGCTGCTGACCCATATCCGCGCTGGCAATCCGGGCCTCAAGCGCCTCACGGGCGTCGATTTCGTGGTGGAGGATGCCGCCCAGCTCGACGGGATCGACTATGTCGCGGCGCGCATCGAGGATCTGCCCTTTGCGGATGGCGAGTTCGACACGGTGGTCTGCACCCATGTGATCGAGCATGTGCTGGACTATCGCCAGGCGATTGCGGAGCTGCGCCGCATCGCGCGCCGCCGGCTCATCATCGTCGTGCCGCGCGAGCGCGAATATCGCTACAGCTTCAATCCGCACTTCAATTTCTTTCCCTACACGCACTCCTTCCTGCGCGCGATGCATCCGCTGCCGGCTGATTATGTCTGCGTCGATATCGGCCGCGACATCTTCTACAGCGAGGTGAGGGGCGAGCAGGCGAAGGTGGCGGCGTGAACGGGGCGTCGCAGTCGCCGCTGATCTGGGCGGGGCTTCTCGGCACGCCGCTCCTGATCGCGGTCGGACAGTTGCTCTTCAAGCTGACGAGTGCTCAGGTCGGTGCGCCCGGCGCCCGCAGCCTGATGATGATGTTCCTCAATCCGACGCTGATTGCGGCGCTTTTCATTTATGGCCTCGGCACGATCATCTGGATCTTCGTGCTGCGCAGCGTGCCGCTGACGCTCGCCTATTCCTTCATGGCGCTGACGTTCTGCTTCGTGCCGGTGCTGGCCAGCGTCTTTCTCGGCGAAGTGCTGACGGCACGCACACTGATCGGCGCGGCGCTGCTGATCGCCGGCACCATTGTCATCAACAGCTAATAGTTTGCATGCGGCTGCCCGTGACGGCGGGGAATGCCGGTCAGTCGAAGAGGCTCGAGACGGACGATTCCATGCTCGTGCGGTTGATGGCCTCGCCAAGCAGGCTGGCGGTCGAGATGACGCGGATATTGTGCGCCGACTGGACGGCCGTGGTCGGCTGGATCGAGTCGGTGATCACGAGTTCCTTGAGCTTGGAGGCCGTGACGCGCGCCACGGCGCCGCCCGAAAGAACGCCATGGGTAATATAGGCGGTGACGCTGGTCGCGCCGTTCTTCAGCAGGGCCTCGGCGGCGTTGCAGAGCGTGCCCCCGGAATCGACGATGTCGTCGATCAGCAGGCAGTCCTTGCCGGTGACGTCCCCGATGACGTTCATGACTTCGGATTCACCCGGACGATCGCGGCGCTTGTCGACGATGGCGAGCAGACAGTCGAGACGCTTGGCCAGCGAGCGGGCGCGCACCACGCCGCCGACGTCGGGCGAGACGACCATGACGTTCTTCAGGTCGTAATTGTCCTTCACGTCGCGGGCCAGAATCGGGATGGCGTAGAGATTGTCGGTGGGGATGTCGAAGAAGCCCTGGATCTGGCCGGCATGCAGGTCGAGCGTCATCACGCGGTCGGCGCCGGCTTCGGTGATCAGGTTGGCGACGAGCTTTGCGGAAATCGGCGTGCGCGGACCCGGTTTGCGGTCCTGGCGGGCATAGCCGAAATAGGGGAGCACGGCGGTGATGCGCTTGGCCGAGGAACGGCGCATGGCATCGATCATGATCAGCAGTTCCATCAGGTGATCGTTCGTGGGGAACGAGGTGGACTGGATGATGAAGATGTCCTCGCCGCGGACGTTTTCCTGAATTTCGACGAATATTTCCTGGTCTGCGAAGCGGCGAACCGTGGCTTTGCCGAGGGGAAGATTGAGATAGGAGCAGATGGCTTCGGCAAGGTGACGGTTCGAGTTGCCTGCGAATACCTTCATGGATGGTCCGCCTGTCTGGGCGCGTCATGGCTGAAGGCCACGCGCGCGTTGTTCCGCGGCCCCATCACCGAAAGAGGCCTTGTTTTCGCGCTTAATAACCACCCCCCGCCCGATTGCAAGGGGGCCGGGCGGATTTCGTCGGGACGCAATCGGTTTAAAAGTGGAAATGCCATGCGGCTGCAAGAGCTTGGGTCGTGAGGGGTTGGAATCATTTCTGGTTAACGGCCATTGCGCCAGCTCAGATAGCTCTCGATGGTCTTTGAGGCGATGGCCTGCATGGTCTCGGGCGCAACGGTCGCCCAGGGATCGGCTCCGCCGCCCGGCGCGGTTTCCTGACCCTGAATGCGGTTCAACCGGTTGCCGGAGGCATCGAGCACGTCCCATACATAGGTGACCGTGGTCTTCGGTCCGTCCGCAAAGGCGGAGAAATAGCCTTTCAGCATATGCTGGGCGGAGGCATCCGTCGCGCTCTTGATGGTGATTCCCTTTGCGCGGGCGTCGGCGCCGAGCTGACGCGACAGCGGGGTGACGGCCTGTACGGGTGCGCCGATGATCGGAAGGAAGCGCACCGAGAGGGCACCGGCCTGCGGATTGACAGCGGCGGTCTGCGTTGGCGGCTGGTTTGCCTGCTGTCCCGTTGCCGGCTGCGCGGCAACCGGTTCGCTCACGGTCTGCTGGACAGGTTGCTGCTGCGTGGCGGCCGGCTGGCTGCCCAGCGCTGCGGCCTGGCCCTCCAGCGTACCGGCCGGATCGTGGTAGGTGCCGTTTCCGGCAGCCGTCCCTCCATGGAGCGCGGTGGTCGTGGTGGAGGAGGGCGGTGCGAGCGTCTGGCCGGTGATCGGTTGCTCGCTTTGGCGGACGGGCTGGCTGGCCGCCTGTTGCTGTCCCGTGGTCACGGGAGGCTGGCTTGCCATACCGTCGAGGTCGCGCTCCGTGACAGGCGGCGAGTTGAAGGTACCGGCGCCGACATCGACCTGCGGGGTCAGCGCATCCGTGCTGTTGCAGCCGGACAGAAGGACAAGAGAGAGGGCGACCGAGATGGCAAGCGCCGGGAGCGCGCGCGGGGTTGTTGATATACGCGTGCCGTTGGAGGCATTGCCTGCTGGTGTTTCAAAGAGGGGGTGGAGATGGTCAAGGTCGCACAATGGCTTCATCCGCTACTCCCGGCAGCACCGATCCGGAAGAGGGTCGGAACGATGTGGCGTTTCAAGGATCGAAAACACCCATATGCGTCGACAAACGGGCGTTCCGCTTTCGATCCGATGATGTGCAGGGCCGTCCGGCCCTGTCAATCAGCCATCCTGACCAGCAAATCTTAAGTAGAGATGAAATCCAGCCCGTAGCGGGACAGGGCACGGGGCTCGCCCGCTGTCGTCAGATAGGTTTGTCCGAGCGTCATGGCGGTCCCGGTTTCGCTGTCCATGATGATCATGTGCACGAAGAGCGACATGTCCGGCTCGATGGGGTGGGGATTGCCGACATGGAACATCTGGCTTTCCATCCAGGACGGGGAGAAGCGGGCGCCGACCGAATAGCCGCAGGCATTCAACCGGTGTTTGGCAAGGCCCCGCTCGTCCATGATGCGGGCATGGACGTCGAAGACCGTTCCGAAGGTGTTGCCGGGGCGCAGCACCATCTCGATGGCCTGCATGGCTTCACGGCAGGCGCTGTAGAGTTCACGGTGGCGGTTGCTCGGTTCGCCGATGATCACGGTGCGCATCATGGGCGCGTGGTAATGAGCGCTGACGCCGGCCCATTCCAATGTCAGCTGGTCGTCGGCATCGAGCTTGCGGCGGCCGGACTTGTAGCGGCACAGCAGTGCGTCGGTGCCCGAGCCGATGACGAATTCGTTGGCGGGATAATCGCCGCCGCCGGCCAGAACCGCGCCCTGCATGGCGGCGAGGATTTCGGCCTCGCTGGCGCCGGGACGGATCAGCGGCAGGGCCGCATCAAGCGCGGCATCGGCGAGTTCCCCGGCCCGCAGCACATGGGCGATTTCCGCCTCACTCTTGACGAGACGCAGATTGCCGACCAGCGCCGAGGCATCGACAACCTCGCCGAAACTCGTCAATTGATGGTCAAGGCGGCGCGCGACGAGGCCTGTCATGCCGTGCGTATCAAACTCGACGCCGATGCGGCAGCCGAGCAGGTCGAGATCGGAGAGAAGGTTCTTGAGATCGGCGGTCGGATCGGCGTTGACGCGGTCAACCCAGATCTGAATGCGCTCGATATTGGAGGTGTGGCGGGCCTGGCGCAGGTCCGCCGAGCGCGTCAGCAGCACCATGGAGCCGTCGAGCTTGACCACAAGCGTCTGGAAGAAGCAGTAGCCGAAGGTGTCGTAGCCCGTCAGCCAGTACATGCTTTCCTGCGCGAAAAGCAGCACGGCATCGAGCTTCTCCTCGCGCATGCGGGCGGTCAGCCGCGTCAGGCGGGCGGCATATTCCTGTTCGGCAAAGTGCAGGGCCATGGCTTAGCGCTCCCGGATCATGATGGCGGAGATCTGCCGGCCGTAATCGGGCTCGGCGCGGTGGGTGGTGCGGCGGAACGAGAAGAATCGCTCCTCGTCCGCATAGGTGCAGATGTCGAGATTGTCGGCGGCAACGCCCGCATCGGTCAGTCGCTTCACCGTCAGGGCCGGCAGGTCGAACATGAAATGGCTGTCGCGGGCGGCGGGTGTGAAGAAGAGGGCGTACTCCGGATCGTGGGCGAGGAAACGGTCGTAGAACTCCTGGCCGACTTCGTAGTTCCGGCGGCTGATCGACGGGCCGAGGCTGGCAGTGATGCGGGTGCGATCGGCGCCCAGCCTTTCCATGGCGTCGATGGTCGCTTCCAGCACGCCGCCGAAAGCTCCCTTCCAGCCGGCATGGGCCGCGCCGATCACCCCGGCCTCGGGGTCGGCGAAGAGAATCGGTCCGCAATCGGCGGTGAGGACGCCGAGGACGAGACCGGGCGTCCGGGTGACGAGCGCATCGGCCTCGGGACGGGCGCCGTCATAGGTCTCGTCAACCGTCACGACATCGGGCGAATGGACCTGATGGACCGTTGCGAGCCGGCCGGGCGCGGCGCCGAACCAGGCGGCGACACGGCGGCGGTTCTCGTGGACGGCCTCGCGGCTGTCCTGCGAGCCGAGGCCGACATTGAGCCCGCGGTAGAGCGGGCCCTCAGATACGCCGCCTTCGCGGGTAAAGTAGCCATGCACGACGCCGGCGTCGGCCAGCGCGGCAAGGCGCTTGGAAAGGATCGGCGCCGGTTCTGCCGGGGTGTCGGCGGTCCGCTCGGCATCGGCGGTCTCGGTCAGGGCGCTGTGGGTCACGATATCGCGGTCTCCGCTGGTTCGGGCACTGCCAGAGGAGCTGTCCGGCAGGTGGTGCGCTCGCAAAGAGGGTTGTATCAAGGTTGAACGGGCGGGCTCGGGTCGAATGGTCTCGTTCGGCTCCGGCATCATCGGCGTAGCGCGCGTCCTGCGCGTTGCAACGGTGTCTGGCCACGCAGATCAGGCGCGCGGCGGGTGATTGGTCGCAAGGGTGGCCGGTCGAGCGGCGGCTGTCAACGCCGCAAATCGCATTGCGGGCGTCCGATCCTGTTTCCGCTCACTTCTGGAAGGGGGCGATATCGACGTCCGGGTGGCTGACGGCCAGCACCTTGAAGAGCTCGCCCATGCGGCCTTCACCGCTGCCGGCAAGGCGCTCGACGGCGGTGCGGATTTCTTCCTGCGTTTCGAGATCCTTGCCCGAACCCAGCGCGCCGGCGCGCTCGGCAATGCCCAGCGCCAAGAGGAAATCGCCCTGATGGGCAAGGCCGTTGACGCGCAGCCCCTCGGCTTTGGCGCGGCGGGCCAGCTGCTCGAAATCGACATGGCTTGTCAGGTCCGCAAGGCCGGGATTGGCAAGCGGCGGATCATAGGTGTGGTCGCGCACGGCCTGCAGCGTATCGCCAAAACCGGTCGCCATGTGGCCGTAATCGATAATCAGCGCCGTGCCGTCATGGGCGGCGATGCGCTGGCACAGCGCCGCCATCACCGCGTCGCGGGCCGGCGCGACTTCAAACACTGTCCCCGGCGGTACGGACTGGGCCGGCACCGGCAGGAGGTCGGGATCGATGGTGGCGATGCCGGGCACGAAGGTCAGGTGATCCTCGGCGTCGAGCCCCACAAGCCGCTCGCGAAAACCTTGCGCCGTCTTGACGAACTGGCGGATCGGCACGGCGTCGAAGAGCTCGTTGGCGACGAGCAGCAGGAAGCCGGGCGGCAGCGTCTCGAAGCTGGTGTGCCAGCTGATCTTGGGCTTGTGCTCGACCAGCGTCTGGCTCTGCACCTTCTGGAGGCGCTCGCTGGTCTCGATGAGGTGGACGGCGCACAGCTCGTAAAGGCCGGGCGAGACGCGTTCGATGACACGCAGGATATCGGCCATCATCGTGCCGCGGCCGGGACCGACCTCGGCCAGAATGACGGGCGCGGGCGAGCCGTGGCGCTCCCACGCATTGACGAGGAAGATGCCGATCATCTCGCCGAACAGCTGGCTGATCTCCGGCGCCGTCACGAAGTCGCCGGAACGGCCGAAGGGCTCGCGGGTGCGGTAGTAGCCATGGTCGGGGTCGGCTAGGCACAGCGAGAAATAGTCGGTGACGCTGAGCGGGCCGTTGAGGCGAATGATGGACTTGATCTTGTCGGCGAGCGGCGTTGTCATGCTCCGGCCTCCGCTCGCGCCGGCTCGGCAGGGGTGGAGAGGCCGCGGTAGAGCGCCCACAGGCCCGCCGCCAGCATGGGCAGCGACAGGAGCATGCCCATGGTCAGCCAGCCGAAGGCGAGGTAGCCGAGCTGGGCGTCCGGTTCACGGAAGAACTCGACGACGATGCGGGAGAGGGCATAGCCGGTGGCAAAAATGCCGCTGACGAGCGCCGGTCGCTTCAGGGCACCGAAGCGGAAGATGGCAATGGCGATCACGCCGAGGAGCAGGATGCCTTCGAGACCCGCCTCATAGAGCTGGCTCGGGTGGCGCGGGAAGGGACCGCCCGTCGGGAAGATCACGGCCCATGGCGCCGAGGAGAGCCGTCCCCACAGCTCGCCATTGATGAAATTGGCGATACGGCCGAAGAACAGGCCGATCGGCACCACGGCGCACACGATGTCGAAGAGGCTCCAGGGGAGAATACCGCGCTTCCGGGCAAAGAGGAGCATGGCGATCAGCGTGCCGATCAGGCCGCCATGGAACGACATGCCGCCATTCCAGATCTCGAGGGCGCGCAGCGGATTGGCGGCAACGGCGGCGAAATCATAAAACAGGATATAGCCGATGCGCCCGCCGCCCACGATGCCGGCGGCGGCCCAGAGCAGAAAGTCATCCAGCTGTTCGGCCGTGACGGCCGGCGTGTTGTTGCGCCACAGGGTCGGCCGTTTGGTCATGGCCACGGCGTAACGCCAGCCGAGCACGATGCCGGCCACATAGGCAAGCCCGTACCAGTGGATGGCCAGCGGGCCGATGCGGACCAGAACCGGATCGATTTCCGGAAACGGCATGATGGCGAGAAAGGTCTCGAGACTGTACACGGCGCGCTTTCATCCGCTTCGCGAAGGGGCGTCGGGACTGGTCAGTCCCTGATGGGCGGGAACATGGCGTCCGAATCCGGTGTGGTCAAGGCGAGCAAGGGGATCGGCCCGTTCCCTCAACTGCATTTTTCCTTGCAACGACGCCTGCGGCACCCTACCTCATTTCCATGCGAGGCGGCCCGCCGCGAGGGCCTTACGACAGGGAGTTCTTCGACCATGACGACCGGCACCAACCGCATTTTCGACGATTTCGCCAAGCTGATGACCGATGCCGCCGGCGCCGCGCAGGGCGTGCGGGCCGAAGTTGAGACGGCTTTCCGCGCGCAGGCGGAGCGCTTCATGAATTCCATGGACGTGGTCAAGCGCGAGGAATTCGAAGCGGTGCGCGACATGGCGATTCGGGCGCGCGAGGAAAACGATGCCTTGCTGAAGCGCATCGAGGCCCTCGAAGCGCGCCTTTCCGGTAATACGGGCGCCTGACAGGCTGCTCCATTTCACGACAGTTTCTCGCATTTCAGCGGGCCTTCGACCCTCGTCGCAGGCCCGTTTTGATTCCAAACGGTTTTTCCGCGAAAAGTTTTCCACCTGTGGACATGCCTGAAAAAGCCTTACGCCAGAGTCGGTTAAATCGCCCTGCTGACTCAATCTCGAAGGCTTGATCGGCCGTCGCAGGCGGGAATTTACGGGGAGGGGGCTTTCTTGCTGACTCCGCCGTTATACACTGATTTTAAATGATGATTCGAAACGGACCACGCAAGCTCCAGGCAGGGTAGTGTCGCCAGGTTGACCGCAGGTCCGCAAATCAGAAGTCTGTTCCGGTGTTTGGTGTGTGCCGTCCTCCTCGTGAAGGCAGGGCAGTGCGCGTTCGACCGGACTTTGGGGTGATGCATGAGCCTGATGGAATGGGAGCTTGAACGGCAATCGAACCCGGTCGACATGATCGAGTTCGTGGCCGCCAACAACGACTGGTCGTTCGAGCGTTCCGGCGAGGATGAAATCGCCATGACGGTCGAGGGGCGCTGGACGGATTACCACGTGTCCTTCTCGTGGATGGAGCAGTTCGAGGCGCTGCATCTGGCCTGCGCCTTCGACATCAAGGTGCCGGAAAGCCGCGTCAACGAGGTGATCCGCCTCCTGTCGCACATCAACGGCCAGGTGCTGATGGGTCACTTCGATCTGTGGCGGCAGGAGGAAGTCGTGATCTTCCGCCAGTCACTGCTGCTGGCCGGCGGCGCCGAGCCGACCAACCAGCAGGTGGAAGTGCTGCTGTCGAGCGCGATCGATGCCTGCGAGAGCTATTTCCAGGCGTTCCAGTTCGTCGTCTGGTCGGGCATGGATGCGCAGCGCGCGGTCGATGCCGTCCTGTTCGAGACCGTCGGGGAAGCGTGATGGTGGCTGCGGAAGGCAAGGGGCCGATCGTTCTCGTCGGCGCCGGCAATATGGGCGGCGCCATGCTCTCCGGCTGGCTGAAGAGCGGCATGGCCGGTTCGGATTTTCTGGTTCTCGACCCCGGTCCGTCGCCCGCCATGTCGGCCCTGATGGCCGAGCACGGTGTTCAGCATGCGACGGCGGCGCCGGCCGGCACGATTGCCTCCATTCTCCTTCTCGCCGTCAAGCCGCAGGTCATGGACGCCGTCCTGCCGCCGCTCAAAAGCCTGGTCGGTCCGCAGGCCGTGGTCGTTTCGGTGGCCGCCGGCAAGACGCTGTCCTTCCTCGAAGCTCATCTCGGCGCTTGCGCCATGGTGCGCGCCATGCCGAACACGCCGGCCATGATCGGGCGCGGCGTGACGGGTGCCTTTGCCAATGCGCGTGTGACGGATGACGCTCGTGCGGCCGTTCACGCCATGCTCGCCGTCAGCGGCCCCGTGGAGTGGGTCGATGCGGAAGAAAAAATTGATGCCGTCACGGCTGTTTCCGGCAGCGGGCCGGCCTATGTCTTCCATCTCGTGGAGTGCATGGCGGAAGCCGGTCGCAAGGCCGGGCTTCCGGCGGACCTCGCCATGCGGCTCGCACGGGAGACGGTATCGGGGGCTGGTGAACTTCTTCATCGGTCCCCCGATGACGCCGCAACGCTGCGCAAGAACGTGACCTCGCCCGGCGGCACCACGGCCGCGGCGCTCTCCGTGCTCATGGCCGATGACGGCATGCAGCCCCTGTTCGACAAGGCGATCGAGGCGGCCCGCCGCCGCGCCGAAGAACTCGCCGGTTGAGGCCAGCCATGTCCGATGCACCGCAGACCGACACCATCAGCTTTGCCGATTTCGAGCGCGTCGACATTCGTGTCGGCACCATCGTCGAGGCCATGCCCTTTCCGGAAGCCCGCAAGCCTTCCATCAAGATGGTGATCGATTTTGGCCCGGACATCGGCCTCAAGAAGTCCTCCGCACAGATCACCGTGCATTACACGCCCGAGACGCTGGTCGGCCGGCGCGTGATGGGTGTGGTGAATTTCCCGCCACGGCAGATCGGGCCGTTCCGATCCGAGGTGCTGACCCTCGGCTTTGCCGATGCTGACGGCGCGATCGTGCTCGCCGTGCCGGACAAGGACGCGCCGAACGGCGCAAAGCTCTGCTGAGTCTGTCTTTTTCTTCCAATCGGTAGAACCGCCTCACGCCGGGACGCGGATCGTGGCGCGCAGGCCACCCAGCGGGCTGTCGGCGAGCGTGACGTTGCCGCCATGGCTTCGGGCGATGTCGCGGGCAATCGCAAGGCCGAGGCCGGTGCCTGAGGCGTTGAGGTTACGGGCTTCGTCCAGCCGGTAGAAGGGCTTGAAGACGTCCTCCCGGTCCTTTTCGGCAATGCCGGGGCCGTCGTCATCGACGGTGATCGTCAGCCATTTGGCGCCGTGGCGGATATCGACGGCAACGGTGTCGGCATAGCGGAAGGCGTTGGAGATGATATTGCCGACGAGGCGGGTAAAGGCGTTGGGGCGCACGCGCACATCGTCGTCCCCTTCCGCCGTCGCCGTCAGCGTTTTCCCCATCAGTTCGGCCTCGGCTTCCATGCGGGTCACGAGGTCGCTGAGTTTCAGATTGCCGAGGTCCTCTTCCGCCTCGCTGCGGGCGAAGGCGAGGTAACCTTCCAGCATGCTCTGCATGTCCTCGACATCCTGGTTGAGGCCTTCGAGGTCGGGATCGTTGCCGGCGAGTGCCAGTTGCAGCTTGAAGCGGGTGAGAATGGTGCGCAGGTCGTGCGAGACGCCTGTCAGCATCGCCGTGCGCTGCTCGATCTGCCGTTCGATGCGCTCGCGCATGAGGATGAAGGCAAGGCCGGCTCGGCGGATTTCCTCGGCACCGCGCGGCTGGAAGCTGGCGATCTTCTGTCCCTTGCCGAAACTCTCCGCAGCCTGCGCCAGCGCGAGGATCGGGCGGATCTGGCCGCGCAGGAAGAGGATGGCGATGGTCAAGAGCACGAGCGATGCGCCGACCATCCAGACGATGAAGATGTGGGTGTTGGAGGCATAGGCGCTGTTGCGGCGGGCATAGATGCGCAGGATGCGGTCGCCGTCGATCTTGATGCGGATCTCGACGATGTCGCTGTCGCCGACCGTGTCGATCCAGTAGGGGCGCCGGATCTGCTTGGAAATCTCTTCGCTGAGGATCTGGTCGAGGATTTCGAAGAAGGGTTTCGGGCGCGGGGCGGGCAGCTCGCCACCCGGTTCGATCGAGAGGTTGAGGTTCAGCCGGTCACGGGCAACGCGGATGATGTCGGCATCGCTGATCGTCTCGGGCGAGAGATCGATGAGGTCGATGAGGGCGGCGATGTCGCTGGTGACGGCGGAGGAGAGCCGCTGGGTGACGAGCTGCCAGTGGCGCTCCATGAAGACGAAGGCGACGACCGACTGCAACAGCACCATGGGGATGATGACGATCAGCAGCGAGCGGGCGTAAAGGCCCATCGGCAACTGGCGGCGCAGCCAGCGGGTGAAGCGGGTCCATATCTCGCCGCCCTTCTTCAGGTGGCGCCGGGCGGTGTGCATGGATGTGCCGATGTCCGCCACGCCGCGACCCTCAATCCGTGCTCAGCCGGTAGCCGATGCCGCGCACCGTCTGCAGCCAGAGCGGGTTGGACGGGTCCTCCTCGATCTTGCGCCGCAGGCGGTTGATCTGAACGTCGATGGTGCGTTCGCCGACTTCCGTATCGTCGCTGATGAGTTCGTGACGCGGGATCGTCTCGCCGGCCCGCTCAGAAAACAGCGTCATGATTTCCTGCTCGCGGTCGGTGAGCCGGATTTGCTCGGCGCCCTTGCGCAACTCGCGCTTGACGAGCGAATAGGTATAGGGGCCGAAGATGACCTGATCGACTTTGGAGGTGGAGGCGGTGGCGTTGCGGCGCAGGATGTTGTTGATGCGCAGCACCAGTTCGCGCGGCTCGAAGGGTTTGGGCAGATAGTCGTCGGCGCCCGCCTCCAGCCCCTCGATGCGGGCGTGGGTCTCGGCAAGCGCCGTCAGCATGATGATCGGCACCGTCTTGATGGCGCGCAGGTCCCTGGTGAGCGAAACGCCGGTTTCGCCCGGCATCATCACATCGATGATCAGGAGGTCGAAGTCGAGGCCTTCCAGCTTGCGCCGCGCTTCGGCGGCATCCGCCGCCGCCGTGACGCGAAAACCCTGGTCGACGAGGTAGCGGTTGAGCAGGTCGCGGATACGCCGGTCGTCATCGACCACCAGAAGATGCGGGGCGTCATCCGCAATGGTCGGCTTGGTCGTCACGCTGATCCCTCCCTCTCGAACCGGCTGGTCTTTCGGCCCCGCCGTCACGTCCCGTCCGGTTCGTTTCGCATCGCCTCCAGAAACCGCGCCACAGTGGCGCGGGCCTCCGGTCCTGATTTCGCCAATGCCTGCGCGATGCGGCGGGACTGTGGCTCGGCGAGCGCCCGCGCCAACTGGCGACCGCTTTTCGTTGTGTAAAGCTTGCGCTGGCGGCGATCCTCGGGGCCGGCGACCTGATGAATGTAATCATTGTCGATCAGCTGCTTCAAAACACGCGCAAGCGATTGTTTGGTGATGTTCAGCGTATCGAGAAGATCGGCAACGGTCATGCCGGGCTCGCGGTCCACGAAGTGCAGGACGCGGTGATGGGCGCGACCAAAACCGCTGCGCTCCAGAATGGCATCGGGGTCGGAGGTGAAGTCGCGATAGGCGAAGAACAGGAGCTCGATGATCTCGTAGTCGATGCTGCCCGCCTCGGCTTCAGCCGGCGATGCACCGTTGCTCTCCCTCTGCAATGCCACTTTCCGGTCCCTCGCATCGCGGCGGCGGCCGCATCAAACAAGTCAGTGATCCTGACCCATCTAGCGCCATCCCATGGGCCGGTCCAGTGCCGCCCGCCGGCGCAAGGATAGGCGCTGGCTCCCGGCTCGCCAATCGAAAAGCGATTTGACGCCAAGGGGACGCGCGCCTTTCCACTGCAATCCGTCTGGGCGGAGTCGATGCTGATGGTACGTACTGCAAAAACGGGCCGCACCGGTGTCGGCGCGGCCCCGTCAGGAAAGAGCGAGCTCGGGGCTCAACGGTAGACGTAGACGATGCGGCGGGTCTGCGGCTCGACGAGCACCGGCTGGCCGTTGACGCGCACGTAGCGATATTCGTAGTCCGGGATTTCGCGGAATGTCACGGTCTCCGGAACGGTTGCGCCGAGCACCACTTCACCGTCGAGATAGACGGGGTCGGAGGGGTTGCCATCGATATAGGTGCGCACCGTGTCCGGCGGCTGGATGGCATCGACAGCCTCAACGGGGCCGATCAGTTCGCCGCCCATCGGCATCGAAGCGGTGGTTTCAACGGCCGGTCCTTCATAGGTGACGGTCGGAATCGCAAGCGCGGCGCGCTCGTTTTCGATTACCACTGTCGTGCCGCCTTCATCGGCCGCAAGATATGTCGAATAGGCCCAGCCGCGCGTGCCGTTCACATCCACCTGACACCAGCGGCTGCCTTCAATGCAGCCATCCACCAAGACCGCGCTGCCACGACCAGCAAGGCCGACGGCGGGATATTGCGGGCCGGGGCCGGAGCGAATGTTGAGGTCTGTCGTCGCCGTGGCAGAGATCGCTGCTTCGGCCGGAAGGGCGAAGACGGTGAGGGCCATGGCGCCTGCCGAGAGGGCCAAAAGAAGGGGACGGTGTTTCATTGCAATCACTCCGTTGTGAACGCGGCAACAACCCGCCAAGTCCGCATTCTGTTCCCGGGGGGACCCGCCGGCCGAGATGGCTGTGGCAGATTGGACGCAGTTGAAGACAGCCTCCTTCGTTTCGCGACGGAAGGGAACTTCCGGGGCGCTGCGGACTTGTGAGGGCATTGAAATTTCCGTGAGGGAGCGTGACCAAGCTCCCAGAATATCAGCATAAACCGATCGGCAGGGTGCAGGCCGGTCGGCTCACGAACCCAAGCTGCATCAGAGGCCCGATCCCATGAAGACGATGACCCTGTCCTCCGCCCTTTCCAGCGACCACACAAGCGCCGAAGGTGCCGCTAACCCGATGAAGTCGGTCTTCATCGTCGTGATCGCCGCAAAGATCGCCGTTGCCGGCCTGTTGATGACCACCGTCAATCTTGCAAGCCCGATCCCGCCGGCGCTTGAGATTGCAGAGCTCCGCTGACAGTCATGAAGGCGCGGCCACCGTCGCCGAGACTTTTTACGCATTGCCGAAAGCTTTGACTTGGCGCCACCGAGCCTTTACCGCTGCGCCCGACAGACCCTCCGCCGCCCGCTGACGGGGGCGGGCGCGGCGAGAAGGAGCAAGCGATGTTGCAGGCCGGTATTATTCCCGTCACCCATTTCCAGCAGAACTGCACCGTGCTCTTCGACACGGAAACGATGCGCGGCGTGGTTGTCGATCCCGGCGGCGACGTCGAGGTGATCCTTCAGACGCTGAAGGACAACGGCATCACCATCGAGGCTATCTGGCTGACGCACGGGCATATCGATCATGCCGGCGGCGCCAAGGAGCTCAAGCAGCACCTTGAGGTCGACATTATCGGCCCGCATATCGACGACAAGCCGCTTTTGGAAAACCTTGAAACGCAGGCCGAAAAATACGGCCTCGCCATGAAGGTTGACAACCTCCTGCCCGACCGCTGGCTTGCGGATGGCGAAACCGTTTCTTTCGGCGCGCATGTCTTCGAGGTTTATCACTGCCCCGGCCATGCGCCCGGCCATGTCATCTATTTCAATCGCGCCCAGAACTTCGCCCATGTCGGCGACGTGCTGTTCCATGGTTCGATCGGCCGCACCGATCTTTATGGCGGCAACCACGAGCAGCTTCTGGACTCGATCCGCACCAAGGTGCTGCCGCTCGGCGACGATGTCGGCTTCATCTGCGGCCATGGGCCGGGCGGGCGGATCGGAGACGAGCGCCGCAGCAACCCGTATCTGCGCGGGCTGTGACCTCAGTCTTCCCCAAAGAAAAAGCCCGCGGCCGGGAGGCGGGCGGGCTTTCGCATGTCAGGCGCTGGCGGCGCGATCAGCCGGCCGTGCAGAAATAGTTGCGGCCGTCATAGCCACGGAAGGTGCCGGTGTCCGGATTGAAGGAGCGGTAGCGCTGGGCGCAGTAGCGGTACCAGGACGGCGTCCAGGGCTGGTAGGCGCCGCCATAGGCCTGCACCGGGCGCGGCTGCCGGTAGACCGGGCTGTAGTCGCTGTCATAGGTTTCGCGATAGACGCGGCGCTCGCGATAAACGGGAGCCGGCTGGTAATCGTCATAGGGCGGATCGATGTAGACGCGGCCGCGCGGCTGCTGATTGGCGAGCGCGCCGCCGACGATGACGCCGGTGGCAAGGCCGAGAGCGCCGAGCGCGATGGCATCGCCCCGGTCGTGGTGGTGGCGGCGGCCCCAGTCGCCGGCATTGGCCGGAGCAAAAGCCGTCAGCGTGGTGGCTGCCGTGGCAATGGCGAGTACGGCTGCTTTGACGAACCTGTTCATGGTCAGCTTCCCATTTCGTCCTTAGAAAACCGGGTCATCCGGTCTTGATGATGATGATGAAACCATAGGTCCGGCTGGCTGAACGGTCGCTGAACAAAAAAACCCGGCATGATGCCGGGCTTCAACGTCAAACGCTGCTGTCTCTTGCGATCAGCCGGAGACCTGCAGATTAACCGCCTTCGGGCCCTTGCCGCGGCGATCCGGTTCGGTGTCGAAGCTTACCTTCTGATTTTCCGTCAGGCCTGTCAGGCCGGAAGCCTGGACAGCGGAGATGTGTACGAAGATATCTGCGCCACCGTTGTCGGGCTTGATAAAGCCGAAGCCCTTGTCGGTGTTGAAGAATTTTACGATGCCAGTTTCGGCCATGCGTCAGGTCCTTTTCACTCTGCCCGTTCGGGGGGCAGCATTACGATGTTTCCCCGAGGGGGCGTGCAGCAGGCACTTCTAGACTAAGAGGAAAGGGCCCCGTTATCGCATCCTGACCGCAAGGCTCCCCATCCCGAGATCCTGCATGCCCCTCTGCCCGAAGTTTTTGCGTCTTCGGTCCGCATTGCCTTAAGGTCTTCCCGTTCTCGCAGATTGCCCGAACGCAGTAAGAGTGATGAGTTTATCTTCACTTGGCAAGCAAAAGTTTTTTGAACTGCAACGCTCTTTTCACATTGTTCAAAAAACGGTCATCTGCCTGATTCTTCCCGCTTTCGCGGCTTGCATCGCAAGCGATTGAAGAAACTGGATTTTGGCTGTCACGCAGCAAATGGCGCTGCCTGCATTCGTTCGCGTCGCAGGCAGGACATCGCTTCGCTGCCGGCGGCTTGGAACGCGCTCCGTTAGACTGACCAAACGGTAAATTTTTCTTCGCGCTTCAAGTATCGGGCACGTTACCCCCGGTTGTCTGTCGCAGCGCTGCGGTCTTTCTTGCCCAGTTCGGGCACGATTTCGACGCTGAGCATGGCCAGGAACAGGATGGCGCAACCGGCATAGCCGATCGGGGGGATGGTTTCGCCCAGCAGGAGGACGCCGAAGAGCGCCGCAAACAGCGCCTCGCTGGACAGGAAGATGGCGGCCTGCGCGGCCGTGGTGTGACGTTGCGCGACGATCTGGCAGATGAAGGCGATGCCGCTGGAAAACAGGCCTGCAAAGAGGATTTCGGGCACCGCCCGCTGCAAGGCCTCCAGGGAAATGGGCTCGTAAGCCATGCCGAGCGCAATGCCGCCGATGGCGCAGATGAGAAACTGGGTCAGCGACAGGGCCATGGGACGGTCGGCCTTCGGCCCGACAATGCCGATGAAGATGATCTGCAGGGCCCAGAACACGGCGCAGACGATGGTGAGGTAGTCGCCGGAGGACAGCGCCGTCAATTTTCCCCCGCCCAGCAGGAAGATGCCGAAGAGCGACATCGCCGCTGCAGGCCAGACCACCCAATGCGGCATGCGGCGGAACAAGAGGACGGAGAGGATCGGCACGAAGATGATGTAGAGGCCGGTCAGGAAGCCGGAATTGGTGACGGTCGTCGTCTGAATGCCGATCTGCTGGGTCACGGCGCCGCCGAACAGCGACAGGCCGACGGCGGCAAAGCCCGGAAGGTTGGCGCGCGCCAGCGGCCGCGTCGTGCGTCGCGCCTCGACCAGCGCCAGCGGCAGGGCGACGAGGCTGGCAATGGCAAAGCGCAGGCCGATGAACCAGAGGGGGCCGATGGCCTGCATGGCTGTCGACTGCGCCACGAAGCCCGCTCCCCAGATGGCGCCGGTGACGAGGAGGAGAAGGTTTGCCTGAAGACGGGTCATGCGGAAGCCTGCCGATGCGGCGGCCGGCCTCGGCCAGTCTGCCTATTCTGGGGGAGTCCGCTCTAACAGTTGCCTTTTTTGCAGGCAAGACGGATGGTTCGACCGGCGAGGCTGCAAAAGGGAGACTGTAAGATGGGATCGGTTCGAAACAGGGTGATCGGTGCGGCTCTCGTCTGCCTTTCCAGCGTGTTCAGCCTGCCGGGGCTTGCGTCGGCGGAGACCTATGGCAGCTTCGGCGACTGGTCGGTGTCCTGCAGCAACGGCATGACCTGCAGGCTCGCCAGCAGCGACATGCAGCAGACGCTGTTTGCTTCGATCGACTTTACCCGCCGCTCCGATGCCAATGCGCCGGTCGAGATGACGCTTTCGGTCCCGACGGAGGGGCTCGGCGATCCCGCGGCGTCCTTGTCTGCATCGGTCGATGGCAAGGTCGTGTTTTCCATTCCCGTTTCGCAGCTTGTCGCCCGCCGGGATGACCTCACGGTGGCGCTGACCGACGATACCAAGGTGCGGGCGCTGCTGGAGGCGATGCGGACGGGCAAGACACTGGTGCTGACGCTAGCCGGTGCCTCCGGCCGGAAGGAGCGCAGCGTGTCGCTGTCCGGCATGGCCGCCAGTCTGCTGTTTCTGGATGAGGCGCAGGACCGGCTGAAGCGCACGGATGCGCTGGTCGACAAAGGCGATCGGCAACCGCCCGCCATCGTGCCGGTCCGGGAGATTGCCAGCTTTGCCGAGGTTCCCGCCGCGTTGCGGCCGCTCTTTGCCGATCCGGATGCCGAATGCGGCGGCTTCGACGAGGCAAACCTTGCCGCCGTCGGTGCCTTTGCCATCCATTTCGAGACCGGGGACGATCTGATCGCCATGCCCTGCGCGCCGGGTGGGGCCTATAACCAGCCCTTCGCCCTTTATGTAGGGCAGGGCGACAATTTCGACCTGCTCAGCGTTCCCGTCATGACGGATCGCGGACCTGGCATCGATCCGTCCCCCTACAATCTCGATCTCGACTGGAAGAAGCGCACGCTCAGCTCCTTCTTCAAGGGGCGCGGGATCGGCGATTGCGGCTCCTGGTATGTGTGGAAACTGCCCGGTCTTGACGAAGAAGCCACCGGCATCGTGCTGACCGAACAGCGCCTCAAGGGCGAGTGCGACGGCAATGATGGTGGTGGCATCGAAAACTGGCCGGCCGTCTGGCCCGTGCCGGCCCGGAAAGACTGATCGGCCCGGCTGACGTGCCGGACTTCCCCGTCAGTTCGATGTTGGGCGCGTCAGGCGCAGCAACTGGCCGTTCTCGTCGTCGGTCACGAGCAGAACGGAGCCGTCGGCGGCGACCGCCACATCGCGGATGCGCCCGTATTCGCCGTCCAGCATGCGCTCTTCCGCAGTGATTTCGCCCTTGTCGTCGCGGTCGAGGCGCGACAGCAGCTCGTATTTCAGCGCTGCGACCAGCAGGTCGCCCTTCCATTCCGGGAACATCTCGCCGCGATAGACGACCATGCCGCCCGGCGCGATCGAGGGATCCCAGTAGAAGGCCGGCTGCTCGTAGCCCGCCTTGCTGGTGCCTTCGCCAATTTCGGCGCCGGAATAATCCTTGCCGTAGGTGATGACCGGCCAGCCGAAGTTCTTTCCGGCTTCGGGATAATTGACCTCGTCGCCACCGCGCGCGCCGTGCTCGACGGTCACGAGCCTCTCATCGGCAGCGTCGATCGCCATGCCCTGAATGTTGCGGTGGCCCTTCGACCAGAGTTCCGGCAGGCCGGTCTTGTCATCGGCATAGGGGTTGTCGGCGGGAATGGTGCCGTCGGCATTGATGCGCAGCACGGCGCCGGCATGATCGCGCATATCCTGGGCACGGTTGCGCTCGCCGCGGTCGCCGATGCTGAAGAAGAGGGTGCCGTCCTCGGCAACCGAAATGCGCGAGCCGAAATGCTGACCCTTGTCGGTCAGCTTGTTCATGCGGAAGATTTCCTTGACGTCCTCCAGCGTGCGGCCGTCCTCACTGAGGCGCGCGCTGACGATCGCCGTGCCATAGGCGCCGTTCTCGCCGGCGGCGTGGGACAGGAAAAGCTGGCGCGATGTTTCGAAATCGCGGGCAAGCGCCACGTCCAGGAGGCCGCCCTGGCCCACCACGGCGACCTTCGGAACGCCTGCGATCGGCTCGGACACCTTGCCGTCCATGACCGTTCGCAGGTTGCCGCCGAGTTCCGTCACGATGTAGCCGCCATCCGGCAGGACATCGACGGCCCAGGGCTGGGCGAGGCCGGAGGCGATGCTTTCGACGGCCACGGGGCCGGTTTTCGTGTTGTAGGTCTTTGTCTCCGCCAGGGCCGCAGTGGCAGTGAGCGAGAGCGCGCTCGCGCCGGCAAGCGCTGCCAAGCGCGCGGAAAGGCTGGGTGTGGTGTGGGCGGCTTTGGCCATGTCGGTCTCCATCTGCCGTCATCGGGATGGCGGGGAGGTGGCGCGGCAGGGCGCCGGCTTCAAGGTGCGGCCGCCCGCGCGCCCATCAATGCCGCATCAAAAGGATTTTACCGCCGCCGCCGCGGCAAGCGTGGTCAGCCCGTCGGATCCCGACAGACGGGCAATCGTGCCGTCCGGCCCGGTGTCGCCGATGAGTTCGGCGCTCAGGATGTAGCGCAGCGGTCCATGCTCGGTGGCGTCGAAGGGAAAGCAGGTGGCGAGCACCAAATGCCGGCCGATCGCCTGCGCGTTGATGCCCGAGCGATCCCAGGGCGCGACTCGGCCCTCGCCAGCCCGGAAAGTCAGCTTCGCTCCATCGGCACGCGTAACCTCCAGCAGGTCGCCGGGCCTGACGTCCTTCAGCCAGCGGAAATGCGTGTCGCGATGGGCGGCAATGACGGCGGTGCCGGGGTCGCCCGGCTGCGGCGTGTTGACGAGCCAGGCGGGACCAAAGGCGAGCGCCTCGCCGCTGGCGCCCTTCAGCACGATGGCGGACTGGCCGAGGCGGGGCGCGGATATGCGTGCTTCCGTATCGAAATCCGCCCAGGGCCATGGGCGCACATGGCCATCGCCGGCAAGACGGGCATCGAAGGCGCGCTCCAGCAGCACCTGCGAGAGCTCCGCCTTCACTTTCATGTAGGCACCCTTGCCGACCAGCATGAGGCCGACAAGGATAATGAGCAGGAGAAGCGCGCCGAGCACGGTTTCTCCGGCCGAGAGGCGGGAGAGCAGGCCGGGGCGCGGCTCCTGCAGGCGGTTGTCGAGGCTCACGCGCGGCCTCCCGTGCGGTTGGCGCCAATGTATCGGGCGAGATCGTCACGCAGGAACGCATAGCCGGCGCCGACCATGATGGCGAAGGCGATCAGCATCAGGCCCATGAGGATATGCCGGTCGGCGAGCGTTGCCGTCTGGGGCAGCGCGACTTCGGCGGACTGTTCGGCCAGCAGGCTTGCTGCACGGGCCGTTGGCGCCGCCTGCATCTTGCTGGCGACGGCCTCGGCCATCTCGATCACAGGCGCGGGCAGGGCCATCGCCTTCTGCATCGGCACGGTGCCGGTCGAGCCGGGTTCGCCGTACACCTTGCCGAAATCCCAGCCGGCCGGGAGGTTCAGCGGCACGTCGGTGCTGGTGATCGGAGCGCCGGCCGGGCGCGAGGGCGTGATGTCCACCGCAACGAGGCTGGTGACACGCGAGACGAGGTGATGGGCAAGCGCGACGGTCTCGATCTTCTTGTCGAGCACGGCCGGATCCGGCAGCGCATAGGCGCTCGCTTCGAGATCGTCGATCTTGCGGCGCGCCCAGAGCTTGGCGATCCCGCTGCCGTCCGAAGCTTTCGCGATGTCCATCTCGACGCGCCAGGGCTGGTCGCCGGCCCGGCCGGTGATCTGCAGCTTGCCGGTCGGCGCGGCGGAGGCGAGTTCCGCCGTCAGCGTTACCGGTTCGCCGCGATAGAGGTCGGGCATCGGGTTCGGCGTGATGTCGCCGGCGGCCGCGCCGTCGAAGGTTGCGGCAATGTCGGTCATGGCGGGCTGTTCGAGCTTCTGGAACAGGGCACCCATGCGCTCGGCCACCTGACTTTCCGAGCCGATCAGCGTGAAGGTGCCGCGGCCGACTTCGGCGGCCTTGGTCATGAAGTATGTGTTCGGCGCCGAACCGATACCCACGGTGAAGACGCGGGCATCGCCGCGATGGGCGGAGATTTCGGTGAAGAGCTGTTCCTCATTGCCGATGGCGCCATCGGTGAGGAAGACGACCTGGCGCAGGGCTCCGGCGGCGACCGGGCCTTGCGTGCGCAGGGCTGCCTGCAGGGCCGGGAGCATTTCCGTGCCGCCCTCGGCGGTCAGGCTGCGCACGAAGGCGATGGCGTTTTCGCGATTGTCGGGCGTTGCCGCGACCAGTTGCGGGAAATGCACGGTCATCGTGTCGTCGAAGCGGATGACGTTGAAACGGTCTTCCGGGGACAGGCGCGAAATCGCAAGCGCGAGGCTGTCGCGGGCCTGCTCGATGGAGGGGCCGGACATGGAGCCGGAATTGTCGATGACGAAGACGATTTCACGCTTCGGCTTCACCGGGCTTTCCGTGCCGACCGGCGGCGTGACGAAGGCCATGAGGTAGGTCTTGCCGTCGACGGTTTCACGGAAGAGGCCGGCATAGGGGCTCTTGCCGGCCTCGGCGCGCCAGGTCAGCTCGAAATCCTTGTCGGCGGGCACGCTCTCGGCCTTCAGCGTGATGCGGCGCGTGGCGGGGTCGACGGTCTCGACATTGACCTCGTGGAAGGCGGACTTTACCTCACCGAGGGGGAAACCGGCGCCGAGCGTCACCGTCAGTGTGACGGGATTGACCTTGGCGTTGGTCTTCGGGTCGAGCACGGGCGGGGTAATCTTGTCCCGGTCCGGCACGGGATCGGAAACGGCGTATCCGGAGGCGCGGTCGATATCGACGGTCTGGACCACCGGCGCCGGATTGTAGCGCGGCGCCACGACCATCGGGAAGCGCAGTGAATAGAGGCCATCGGACTGCTTCGTCGCGGACTGGTATTCGATCTGCACGACAATCGTCTCACCGGGGCCGATATTGGCGACCTGATTGGTGAAGATGTTGGGGCGCTGCTGTTCGAGGAGCGCCGCCTTCTTGCCCTCGGCCTTTGCCTGCTCATAGACCTGACGCGCCTCTTCGCGCGGCTTGATCTCGCCGGCGATGAAGCGCTCGCCGATCTGCATCTTCAGCGTATCGACGGCCGAATCCTCCGGCAGCGGGAAGACATAGGTGCCTTCCACCCAGCCCTTGGACGGATTGAGGAAGCGCTGCGTGACGCGGGTGCGGATGACGGGGCCGCTGACATCGATGGCGACATCGGTAGACAGCCGCGGCGCCTCGACGAAATAGCCGGGCTCGCGGGAGGGGAAGAGGAGGGCGCCGGTGCCCATGTCGTTGGGGCGCACATAGCCGGCCGGCTCGGTCACGGATGTCGTCTCCGCAACGGTCGGTACGGCGGTCTCGGCGCGAGACTTCGTCGCAAGACCGCCCACCATGACGATGCAGGCAAGAAGCGCGACGAGGACGAGACCCATGCGGTGCGAGGCGCGGCGCCGCTGGGCGCGCTCGGTCAGGAGGTCATCGAGAAACATGGCATATCCCCTTCCATGCGATGTCTGATGATCGAGATTGACGATGGCAAGTCGGCTCTTGAAAGACTGAATTGCGGCACCCCACGGCAATTGTGATGGCCAAATCGTGGCAGTCACCTTTTTCGGATGCGCTTGGCGAGGTCATGAATAGATTGAGCTTTTCAGCCGTCCTTTGACCCTGCGCGGCGCTCCACGCGCCCGACTTGAGCGTACCGGCTCGCCGCGATGACGCAGAAGCGCGACACCCGGGCCATCAAAGCTGCCTTTCTGCTTGAAACACCGGCTCTTCTTCGACATACAGCTAGCCGCCGGCCGATGATCGGGCCGGCTATCCGAAACCGCAACAGGACCTTTGTTCCATGGCCTTCCTTGCCGACGCCCTTTCCCGTGTAAAGCCCTCCGCCACCATCGCCGTTTCGCAGAAAGCGCGCGAGCTGAAAGCGAAAGGCATGGACGTGATCGGCCTCGGCGCCGGCGAACCGGATTTCGACACGCCCGACAATATCAAGCAGGCGGCCATCGAAGCGATCAAGCGCGGCGAGACGAAGTACACGCCCGTGGCGGGCATTCCGGAACTGCGCGAGGCCATCGTCAAGAAGTTCAAGCGCGAGAACAATCTCGACTACTCGGCCGCGCAGGTTATCGTCGGCACCGGCGGAAAGCAGATTCTCTTCAACGCCTTCATGGCGACGCTTAACCCCGGCGATGAAGTCGTCATCCCGACGCCCTACTGGGTCTCCTACCCGGAAATGGTGGCGCTGTGCGGCGGCACGCCGGTCTTCGTGGAAACCACCCAGGCCAACAATTTCAAGCTGAAGGCCGAGGATCTTGAGAAGGCGATTACGCCGAAGACCAAGTGGTTCATCTTCAACTCGCCCTCCAACCCCTCGGGCGCCGCCTACAGCCACGCCGAACTGAAGGCGCTGACGGATGTGCTGGTCAAGTATCCGCATGTGCACGTGCTGACCGACGACATGTACGAACACCTGACCTATGGCGACTTCAAGTTCGCCACCCCGGTCGAGGTGGAGCCGGCGCTTTACGATCGTACGCTGACGATGAACGGCGTCTCGAAGGCTTATGCGATGACCGGCTGGCGCATCGGCTATGCCGCCGGTCCGCTGGCGCTGATCAAGGCCATGGACATGGTGCAGGGCCAGCAGACCTCGGGCGCCTGCTCGATCGCCCAGTGGGCGGCCGTGGAAGCGCTGAACGGCACGCAGGACTTCATCCCGGTCAACAAGACGATCTTCGAAGGCCGCCGCGACCTCGTCGTCTCCATGCTGAACCAGGCAACCGGCATCGAATGCCCGTCGCCGGAAGGCGCCTTCTACGTCTATCCGTCCTGCAAGGGCCTGATCGGCAAGACCGCACCCTCGGGCAAGGTCATCAACACCGACGAGGACTTCGTGACCGAACTTCTGGAAACCGAAGGCGTCGCCGTCGTGCATGGCTCGGCCTTCGGCCTCGGCCCCAACTTCCGCATCTCCTACGCGACCTCGGAAGCCCTGCTGGAAGAAGCCTGCAAGCGCATCCAGCGCTTCGCGGCCGCCTGCAAGTAAGCGAAAGCCGCTGTCTCGATTGGTGACGCAACCTCTCCGCCGTCGTCCTCGGGCTTGACCCGAGGACCCATGCGACCTTGGCGGTCGTGGCTGTGGATCGTCGGCTCGGTGGCCGAGGATGACGGCGGTGGAGGCGCTTCAGTTTGCTTCGGGCTTTGAGGTGGTTCACCGCGGCGAGTGGTGATCGACCCACTTTGAAAGAAACCCGCCGGCGACGGCGGGTTTTTTCGTGTCAGGCGCTGAAAAACCGCAAGCTGCGACCGATATGAAGGTGGAAAGACAGGAGACCTTCCATGACGAAAAGCCTCATTCTTCTCACCGCCGGCCTCGCGCTCACCGCTTCCGTCGCCTTTGCCGCCGGGCACGATGTGCGCAAGGACGAGCGACTGCCGCCTGAGGGCGCCATCGTCGTGCCGGCAGGCCCCTCGCAGATGAGCGTCTTCGATTACTTCTTCAACAATCCCGAGAAGTACCGCACGATGCGCAATGACCGCGGCGAATATTATCAGGGCACCGAGCGGCGCTGAGGCGGCTGACGCCGCCAGCCGGAAGCGGGGCGGCGACGCATTGCCCCTGCATCATGCCTCGATTCGCACCGGAATCGCTTTCGATGCTGGCGTCTTCGACAGTTCGTCGTGGTGGTCGATGGCGTTCAGCACATTGGCTTCGGGATAATAGCTGGCGATCGTGCCGCGCGGCAGGGTGTGGACGCGGACTTCGAGCCCGGCGAGGCGGCGCTCCCGGCCGTCGCCGAAGTCGCTGACGAGCGTGACCTTCTGACCCTCGACGAGCCTTGCTTCCACCATGTCCCCCCAGGAGATCAGCACCACGTTGCGCGTGCCCTCGATGCCGCGGAAGCGATCCGAGTAGCCGTAGATGGTGGTGTTGAACTGGTCGTTGGAACGAATGGTCATCAGCCGGTAGCGACCGTCCATATCGGCAAAGCCGTGGGCGTTGAGACGGTCCGGCGTCGTGAAGACGGCCTTGCCGGAGGGCGTCTTCCACACGCGCCGGTGTGCATCGTTGCCCCGGTAAAAGCCGCCGGGCTCGAAGAGGCGCTGATTGTAGTCCCGGAACTGATCGGGGTAGGTGGCCTCGATCAGGTCACGCACGAGCGCATAATTGCCGGTCCAGTCATCCCATTTCAGCTTCGGATTGGCCGGCAGGGTCGCCTTTGCGATGCCGGCGATAATGGCGAGTTCGCTCTTCAGGTTCGGGGACGCCGGCGAGCGTTTGCCGGTGGAACCGGAAATGTGGGAGAAGCTGTCCTCGGTGGAAACGGACTGCGTGCCGCCGGCCTGCTCGTCGCGCTCCAGCCGCGACAGGCAGGGCAGGATATACGCCGTGCGGCCGGGGAAGAGGTGGCTGCGGTTGAGCTTGGTGGAGATCATCACCGTCAGGTCCTGCCGGGCCCAGGCATGCTCCATCGCCTCCTGATCCGGCACGGCACGCAGCAGGTTTCCGCCGAGCGAGATGTGCGCCTTGATGCGGCCGTCGATCAGCCCCTTGACCGCATCCACGATGGTGACACCGTCCTGCGTCGGCGGGTCGAAGCCGAAGAGGTCTTTCAGCGTATCGAGCGGCACGAGTTCGGCCTTCTCGGCAATGCCGACGGTGCGCTGGCCCTGCACGTTGGAATGGCCGCGCACGGGACAGCAGCCGGCCCCTTCGCGACCGATATTGCCGCGCAGCATCAGGAGGTTGACGATCATGGCGATGTTGAGGGCGCCGTGCACATGCTGCGTCAGTCCCATGCCGTAGACGCCGATGACGCGCTCGGCGCCAATGTAGATGTCGGCCGCAGCTCTGAGGTCCGCTTCCTTCAGGCCGCTTTCCCGCTCGATGTCGCTCCAGCAGGCCGTGTGGACGCTGTCGAGGAAGTCGTCAAAGCCGGTCGTATGCGTTTCGATGAAGGCGGTATCGAGAACGCGCGTGCCACCCTGCGCCTGCGCCCGATCGTCGGCTTCGACGATCACCTTGCAAAGGCCCATCATCGCCGCGATGTCGCCGCCAGCGCGGACCTGGAGATAAAGGTCGGAGATCGCCGTCTCATGGCCGGTCAGCATGTCGACCGGGCTTTGCGGGTTCACGAAGGAGACGAGGCCCTGTTCGATGACGGGGTTGAAGGTCACGATCCGCGCGCCGCGCTTCTTGGCCTCCTGCAGCGGGTGCAGGAAGCGGGGGCTGTTCGATCCGGGGTTCTGGCCGAAGAAGAAGAAGGCATCGGCCTTTTCCATATCCTCCCAGACGATGGTGCCGACCGGCGAGCCGATGACCTTCTTCAGGCCGACGGAGGTCGTCTCGTGGCACATGTTGGAGCTTTGCGGCAGGTTGTTGTTGCCATAGGCGCGGGCGAGCAGGGCGTAGAGGTAGGAGGCTTCAAGGCCGGCATGGCCGGAGGCGTAGAAGACGACGTCATCGCGCGGCAGGTCCTTCAACGTCGCGCCGATCGCGGCGAAGGCGTCCGCCCAACTGGTTTCGACATAGCGGTCGGTACCGGCATCGTAGCGCAGGGGATGGGTCAGGCGGCCGGTCTTTTCCAGCTCATGGTCGCTGAAGGTGCGCAGTTTCGTGACGCTGTTCTCAGCGAAGAAGGATGGGGTGCAGCGGTCGCCCGTCAGGTCCCAGAGCGTACCCTTGGCGCCGTTCTCGCAAAATTCGAAGGCGCTGTAGTTTTTTGGCTTCGGCCACGCGCAGGAAACGCACATGACGCCGCCGGGCTTGTTCTGGCGGCCGAGTTCTTCGAGGAAGGCGAGGGGTGGATGGTTTTCGCTGACCATGCGGGCGATCGACTTCAGCGACCCCCAGCCGCCGGCGGGCTCTTCCGATTCCGGGTTCGCTACAGGCTGGTCCATGGGTCGCTTCCTTCTTCCCGGTCACGCCCGCAAGGGGCGGACGCTGAGAGGAGAAAGCTTGGGCGGTGCCCGCCGGCTTCAAGGGCCGTTGCCTGTTAAAAGCCGCTAAAGACCAATTGCCGTCAGCATCACGAAGGTGGCGAAGAGGATGAAGTGCGTCATGCCCTCGATGGCGTTGGTCTCGCCGTCATTGAGGTTGATGGCGGCGGCAATCAGGGTGATCGCCACCATGGCCGTCTGGGTCGGCGTCATCGCCATGACGAAGGGCTGGCCGGTGTAGAGGGCGATCGCCTCCATGACGGGCACTGTCAGGATCACGGTCGACAGCGAGGCGCCCATGGCGATGTTGACGGTGGATTGCATGCGGTTGGCGAGCGCAGCGCGCAGGGCCGTCAGGATTTCCGGCGCGGCGGAGATGGCGGCGACGATGACCGCCATCATGGCCGGGGGAGCGCCGGTGCCTTCAAGGCCCGACGTCATCAGCACGGACATGACCTCCGCCATGACGCCGATCAGGATGACGCCGATGATGATGACGGCAATGGAGAGACTGACGGGCTCGTCGTCCGCAGCGGCGTGGCCGGATGGCGCCTTGCTCGCCGCACCCGTGCTCGGCTTGCCTTCCTTCCGCTCGGCGCGGGGATAGGCATAGCTAAAGAAGTAGCTGTGGGCACCGACCTGCATGCGCAGGAAGAGGCCGTAGAGCGCGATCATCGCGACGATGGTGAAGGCCGAATAGGCCTGCCAGTGCTGCTTTGGAACGAATTCCGGCACGATCATGGAAATGCCCATGGCCGTCAGGATCATCACGCCATAGGTCTTGCCGGAATTGTCGTTGTAGGGCTGCTCGCCATGCCGAATGCCGCCCAGCAGTGCGGCAAGTCCGAGGATGCCGTTGATATCCAGCATGACGGCCGCGTAGATCGTGTCACGCACCAGGGTTGGCGCAGGGTTTGCCTGCATCATGATGGCGAGGATGATGACCTCGACCATGACGGCCGAAAGGGTCAGGATCATCGTCCCATAGGGATCGCCGACCTTGGAGGCGAGGATTTCGGCATGGTGGGCGATGCGCGTCGAGACAAGCACGATGACGGCAACGAGCGCGAAGGCGCCAATGAGTTCGATGGCCTGCCCCATATGGGCGATGCTCTCCTCCCCGACGAAGGCCGCAATGGCGACGGCAAGGCCGATGAGGAGAAAGCGTTCCTGAAGAAGGCGGGCGAGCATGGGCGGATCCGGATCAAGGGGATGTGACCATCTATCTAGCCCGGATCACGCAAAAGGGAACGCCCGCGGAGGTTTTCCGCGGGCGCTTTCCTGGGACCGTCATGCAGGGGATGCGATCAGGCGACCTGATCGAGGCTCGGATAGTCCGTGTAGCCTTCCGCGCCGCCGCCGTAGAATGTTTCCTGATGCGGCTCGTTGAGGGGCGCGTCGGTGCGCAGGCGCTCGACGAGATCGGGGTTGGCGATGAAGAGCTTGCCGAAGGCGACGAGGTCAGCATCGCCGCTTTCCACCGCCTTCAGGGCGAGGTCGCGGTCATAGCCGTTGTTGGTCATCCAGGCACCCTTGCCGCCGGCTGCCGCATAGGCCGCACGCAGGGCGGCGAAGTCGAAGGGCTTGTCGCCCTGCTGGTGGTCACGCGGGCCGCCGGTAGCACCTTCGATGACGTGGATATAGGCGAGATCGTGCTTGGCGAGGCCTTCGACCACGTGGTTGAACAGCGCCTGCGGTTCGGCATCGAAGACATCATTGGCGGGTGTGACGGGCGAAAGGCGGATGCCGGTGCGGCCGGCGCCGATCTCCTTCGTCACGGCATCCATGACCTCGAACAGCAGGCGGGCGCGGTTTTCGATCGAGCCGCCGTAGGCGTCGGTGCGCTGGTTGGAACTGGAGCGCAGGAACTGGTCGATCAGGTAACCGTTGGCGGCATGCACCTCGACGCCATCAAAGCCGGCGTCGATGGCGGCGCGCGCAGCCTTGCGGTAGTCTTCCACGATGCCCGGCAGTTCATCGGTTTCCAGGGCGCGCGGCTCGGAGGTGTCGGCAAAGCCGCCGGTGCCGTCCTCGTTGATGAGGTAGGTCTTGGACTTGGCGCGGATCGCGGAGGGGGCGACCGGCTTGCCATTGCCCGGCTGGAGATCGGTGTGGGAGATGCGGCCAACATGCCACATCTGCACGACGATCTTGCCGCCTTCGGCGTGAACGGCATCCGTCACCTTGCGCCAGCCATCCAGCGCTTCCGGCGTGTAGAGGCCGGGAACGTCAGCGTAACCCTGGCCCTGATGGGTGATGGCGGTTGCTTCCGTGATGATGAGGCCTGCGGTGGCGCGCTGCTCGTAATAGGTCACGTTCAGCGTGTTGGGCACGGCCTTCGGCGAGCGGTTGCGCGTCAGCGGGGCCATGACGACGCGGTTCTTCAGCGTGATGTCGCCGATGGTGATCGGATCGAAAAGGGTAGCCATGGAAAGTCCTTCTGTGAAAGATCGTTTCGGTTGAGGGGTCTTTACCTCAGAGCGCGTGGCCGAGGTTTTTCAGAAAGCGGGCGATGGTCTCTTCGTTCCGCTGGTAATAGATCCATTGGCCGCGGCGCGTGGCCGTGACGAGGCCGGCGCGCTGCAGGGTGGCGAGGTGGGAGGAGACGGTGGACTGGGACAGGCCACAGCGCTCGAACTGGCCGGCGCACACGCCGAGCCCCTCGATCGCATGGCCCGGTTCGAAATGGGCGTCGGGATCCTTGAGCCAGACGAGAAGCTCACGGCGCATCGGATGGGCGATCGCCTTCAGGATCTCGCTGACATCTTCGACATCACCCGTCTCGCCCATGATCTCCAACCGTTCTACACAACGTTGCATATCGATAAATCGAGTAAACTCGATATTTCGATATATTGGTCTCACAAGGCGCGCTTCAAGGGGATCTTGCAAAAAAAAGAGGGCCGCGGTTGAACCGGGCCCTGCAAGGTATGAAGGCTAAAGAGCCTCCAGAGGGGAACAGCGATTGCCAACTCCGGGGAGGAGAAGGAGTGTTTGGCAAACGCTGGAGTAGAAATGGGAGCCCAAGGGGCAGACTTCAAGCGGCGCGCGCGAAAAAATTGGCGCCCGACATGTCTTTTTTAAATGACAGGGAAACATCGGTCCGGCATCTGGCACCGGCTGCACAATGGGCAAAAAAAGAGGGCCACAAGTAAAAACTTGGGCCCTTGTAAGTTATGAAGGTATCTAAACCTCCAGAGGGGAACAGCTGCTGCGGTGGCACTGGGAGGAGAAAGCCACCAAAAGTGCATCAGCTGGGTGCGGTATGATGCTTTTCTGGGCTGCGGGCAATCAGGGATTATGCATGTCAGCTATGCTTGCGCCGCATCCCTGCGCAAATTCTAGGCGAATCGCCAAAACGGCAAAGGCGCCCCTGAGGAGCGCCTTTGAAAAAGTCATATAATACAAAGAATTGCAGATGCCAGTCTGCCGTGTCGTTTTCCTGAGCAGATCTTGAAATCTACTCAGAAATTCCAGTTCCGCGCCTTTGCCACGATGAAATCGCGGAAGACCTTGAGCTTGGCAGCATTCTTCATCTCGTCCGGGTAGCAGAAATAGGTGTCGAAGGAGGGAATGTTGGCATTCGGAACCAGCTGAATCAGGCCCGGATCGCGCCCGACGATATAGTCGGGCAGCATCGCGATTCCGATTCCCAGCAGGCATGCGCGTTTGATGGAGGTGAGGCTGTTGATCTGCAATTGCGAGACGCGCGGATTGTCGCTGTCGCGCCCGGCAATTTCCAGCCAGTTCACGTCCAGCAGATAATTCGGTGCGGGTTCGCCGAAGGTGATGATGCGGTGATTGTCGAGATCGGCAATCGACTGCGGCTCGCCATGGCGATTGATGTAGGACGGGGCCGCATAGATGTGCATGTGCACGGTGAAGAGCTTGCGCTGGATGAGGTCGGACTGCTGCGGCTTGCGCAGGCGGATGGCGCAGTCGGCATGGCGCATGTTCACGTCCAGTTCCTCGTTGTCGAGGATGAGCTGGACCTGCATGTCGGGGTAAAGCGACATGAATTCCTGCACCTTGTCCGTCAGCCATCCCTGGCCAAGGCCGACGGTAGTGGTGATACGCAGCTTGCCGGTCGGCTTGTCGGTGGTCTCGGTCAGCTGGACCTTGACGCTTTCCAGCTTCATCAGCACTTCATGGGCGGTGCGATAGAGGATTTCGCCCTGCTCGGTGAGGATCAGGCCGCGCGCATGGCGGTGGAAGAGCTTGATGCCGACATCCTGCTCCAGCGAGGAGACCTGACGGCTGATGGCCGACTGCGACAAATGCAGCTTGTCGGCCGCATGGGTAAAGGACCCAGCCTCCGCCGCCGCGTGGAAAATGCGCAGTTTGTCCCAGTCCAACGGCATGCAGTCCCCCAATGAAAAAGGGTTCCGCGGCGACGCCCCTGCCGACACGGTCCTTCATCTTCAGCTGTTCCCGACCGGGCGGCAAGCCGCCCGGCATTTCGCGGCTTCTATTCGGCCGCAATTGCGACAGGCATGTGGCCCGCCAGATACTTTTCGGCTTCCAGAGCCGCCATGCAGCCCATGCCGGCGGCCGTCACGGCCTGCCGGTAGATGTCATCCGTCACGTCGCCGGCGGCGAAAACGCCGGGAATGTCGGTGGCGGTCGAATCGGGCGCCGTCCAAAGGTAGCCGTTCGGCTTCAGCTTCAGTTTGCCCTTGAAGAGCTCCACCGCCGGTGCATGGCCGATAGCGACGAAGACGCCGTCGGTCGGCATGGTGCTTTCCTCGCCGGTCGCGGTGTTGCGCAGCTTGACCGCATTGACGGCCGGCGGCATGGGCCCGACCGGCGCGCCGCCAAGATATTCAAGGACTTCGTGGTTCCAGACGACCTTGACGTTCTCCTTGGCAAAGAGGCGCTCCTGCAGGATGCGCTCGGCGCGGAAACTGTCGCGGCGGTGGATGACGGTGACGGTCCTGGCGAGATTGGAAAGGTAAAGCGCTTCTTCGACCGCAGAGTTGCCGCCGCCGACCACGATCACGTCCTTGCCGCGATAGAAGAAGCCGTCGCAGGTCGCGCAGGCCGAAACGCCGAAGCCCATGAACTTGTGCTCGGTCTCGATGCCCAGCCACTTGGCCTTGGCGCCGGTGGCGATGATGACGCTGTCGGCGGTCCAGACCGTGCCGCTGTCTGTCTTGACGACAAAGGGGCGCGCATTGAAATCGACGTCCGTGACGAGGTCGGTCACCAGTTCCGTGCCGACATGTTCTGCCTGCTGGCGCATCTGGTCCATCAGCCAGGGGCCCTGGATCGGATCGGCAAAGCCCGGATAGTTTTCCACATCCGTGGTGATCATCAGCTGGCCGCCCTGTTCCATGCCGGAAATGAGGACCGGGCTGAGCATGGCGCGCGCGGTGTAGATGGCGGCGGTGTAGCCGGCCGGGCCGGAGCCGATGATGAGAACCTTGGTGTGGCGGGCGGTCATGGTACGTCCTTCAGGGGCAGTCCCTTTGCGGCCGAAAGCTGGGAGGCGTTCAAGGCCGGTCGCGGACAGGAGTGGCTCCGGCGCTCGGCCGGCGGAATGTTCACCCTCCATTTATGAGGGGACACCCGTCACTTTCAAGCCCGGCCCGGCTTTTGCCAACAGGCTAGACCGTTTCCGGTGGTCATTGCCCCCGGAAACGGTCTGTCTTTTGGTTTCACGCATTCTCCGACACCGAAGCGATGCCGCCTCGGCTGGAAATGCTTACCCGTTGCCGAAGCGCTGTTTTGCGGTGCAAGATAGGGATAAACGTCAAGGGGCGCATAACTCGCCCGCAGGCGTTGGTGCCAAACAAGGGTTTTCGTTTCATGTTCCGAGCCGTCCTCGATGCCATCGATCTGCGCATTTTGAAGGAATTGCAGGCGGACGGGCGCATGACGAATGTGGAACTGGCCGCCCGCGCCGGCATCTCTGCACCGCCGTGCCTGCGCCGCGTGCGCAAGCTGGAGGAGGAGGGCATCATCGAGGGCTACACGGCGCTGATCAGCGCCCCGGCACTCGGCTACGACCTCGTCGCCTTTTGCATGGTGGGGCTCAAGCACCAGTCCGAGGTCAACCTCAAGGCCTTCGCCGCCCGCGTGCAGCAATGGCCGATCGTGCGGGAGGCCTGGATGATCAACGGCGACAGCGACTTCCTGCTACGCTGCACCGCCCAGAACCTGACCGTCTTCCAAGATTTCGTCATCGAGGAACTGACCGCCGACGAGCATGTGGATACGGTGCGCACCATGCTGACGATCCGGCAGGTGAAGAAGCTGGGGCTTGTGGAGATTTGAGGAACGTTCTGCCTTCCTGGCCGGAAAGGTGAAACCCCTTTCGTGTCCTCTTTTCTCTTTTCCTGTCATTCGCTAGACACAGTCCATGACAGATCAGATCGATATCACCCTCGTGGCCGGCGCGCGGCCGGATCTTCTTGGAAAGACGCTGGCGTCCTTCGGGGAGAAACTGTTCCCTTTCTTCAACATCCGCACCTTCTTCGCCAATATCGATCCGATCTTCGGCGGAACGGAGGAGCGCGACGCCTGCGCGCGCATGATCCGCGAACGCTTTCCCGATGCGGTGATCTTTACCCCGGAAACGCCGAGTTTCGGCGCGGCGGTGAAGAGGCTCTGGCAGGCAACATCGGATGCCCATGTCCTGCACATGGAGGATGACTGGACTGTCAACGAGCCCGTGCACGCGCAGGATATCCTGTCGCTCTTCGCGCCGGATGTGGGCATGGTGCAGCTCGCCATCGAAACGCGCGAGCGTTATGGCGACGATTATCTCTACATCACCCGGCGCAAGCGCATCCTCGGCTATGAGATCTGGTCGAAGAAGGTGAACGCCTACGGAACCAGCCCGCGCTTCATTCGCGGCTTGCTGTGCAGGCAGTATGGCGACCTGCTGAAGCCGAAGCTCGATCCGGAAAAGCAGGTCTACAAGAACAAGAACAAGCCGCTTTCGCGGGCCCATCAGTCCTGGCGCTGTCGTGTTGCCTATGGCGCCGGCGGCATGCCGCTCATCACTGATATCGGTCGCGACTGGCGTTCCGAACGCCGGATTGCCAAGGTCGACAAAGCGGGAAAGGCGACCTGGGTTACGCATGAGTGAAGTTTCGCTTCTGTCCACCTATTTTCGGCCGCAGCCCGGCACGCCGACCGACGACATCGATCGCATCCTGCCCGGGTACGAGCAGGCGCGGTTGATGGGCCTGTCTTTTGCCGCTTGCGACCGACTGGCAACGCAGTGGCTGATGGGCGACAGCCCGGCCGACGTGCTGGGGATGACCGCAATTGCCGTCCTTGCGCCGGCCCCTCACGCCCTTACGCTGGACATTCTGCGCCGGCAACGGGATTTCTTCATCGCCCGGCCGCCGGAAACGCCCTTTCTGGTCTGCGATCCTGACTTACTTTTCTTCAAGCCGATTTCGGATCTCTTCGAAGATGATTTCGACATTGCCTTCACGCGGCGGTCCGGCAGTCGGCGCATGCCCTTCAACAGCGGCATCTTTTTCGTCAACAACCGCAAGCCGGAGGCAGCTGCCCGGTTTTGGTCGATGCAGGTGGACGCGATCGAGCAAGCCTTCATGGCCGATGCCGGCTGGTATGCGGATCAATTGGTGCTGCGCCATCTGATCGAGGAGAAAGCTGTCGCTCTCGGCTCTGATCGCTATCGCCTCGACGGGCTGACAATCCGGATTATTGACGGCGAAACCTATAATTTTTCGCCCCGCCGGGAGCATCCCTATCTGCTCCGCCGGCCGGATGTGCACGTCTATCACTTCAAGGGGCGCTGTCGCTCTTACATGGCTGCTTTCTATCGTCACTTCATCGCGCCGGTAAAGCCGCCAATGGAGCCGATGATGCGGCTTCTGGCGGCACTGCGGCTGGATCGGGAGAGAGGGCGTCTGAAACCTCTGTATGTCCGCGCCCGCGAAAGGTGCGCGCCGGTCGGCGTGGAGGCCATGCCCGAACCGCGTCGCGCCGCTCTGGTGGAGGCTTGCGAGCCCAGCCTGAATCCGGTTGTGCCCGGCGCGCCTTCGTCCTAAAGCTTCGCCATCATGAGCCAGGCCATTCCCGTCTTCGTCATTAATCTCGCGCGCCGCACCGATCGGCTCGAGCGCGTCGCCGACCATCTCTCCGCGCGCGGCGTTTCGTGGCAGCGGGTGGAAGCCTGCGATGCGCGGGCGGTGACGCCGGAGGTGCTGGACCGGGTGATAACGCCGGGCGGCCCGCTCGGTGATCTCGGTTTTGGTGACCGGGCCTGCACGGTCAGCCACACCTATGCGTGGGAAGCCTTTCTGGCGACGGATGCGCGCTACGGGCTGTTTCTCGAAGATGACGTTTATCTGAGCGCCGATATCGCGGCAGCGCTTGTCTCGGATGCGTGGATCCCCAAGGGGACGAAAGCGGTGAAGCTTGAGAAATTCGGGTCAGGCGTCTCGCGCGTTCTACTCGGGCCGGCCATCGGGACGGTCGGCGACACCGGCCGTCAATTGCACCGGATGCAGTCGCGGCATGTGGGCGGCGGCGCCTATATCCTGTCGCGCGAAGGCGCCGAGATCGCGCTTGGCGCGCGCGGACGCATGCATGTGCCGGTCGATCATCTGCTCTTCAACGATACGGTTTCGCCGATCTTCCGCAGGCTTCAGCCGGTGATCGTGCAGCCCGCGATGGCGACGCAGCGGCACTACGAATACAATTCCGACATTGCCTCCTTCGGCAAGGCGGCCCGGCCGACCGGCTGGAAGCTGAAGAAGCGCAAGATCAAGCGCGGTCTTTACGAGATCAGCCAGGCGCATCGCCAGCTTTTCGCGCTTTTGACCCGCAAGGCCAAGGTCACGGATATCTTCTGGCAGGAAACGATGTCCGGGTCCTAGGGCACCCGGTGGTTTAATCGATCAAGTCCGCCCGACAAGGGCCGGCATCGGGATGAGTGGCATGACGATCTCCAGAATTCTGCACATGCATTTCGGCAAGGAGGGTGGCGCGGAGCGCTTCTTCGTCAACCTCGCCACCGCCTTTGGCGAGCGGGGCATCGAGCAGCGCTTCATCGTGCGTCCGGGCCGGGTGTGGATGGATGAGATCGGCGGGCTCGGCCCAATGCTGCAGAGCGAGTTTCGGCCCTTTTCGCCGAAGGGCCTGTGGATGCGCTGGAAGGTCAACCAGATGATCCGGACCTGGCAGCCGGATGTGGTCATGGCCTGGATGTCGCGCTCCTCCAAACTGCTTCCGAAGGATGCGTCCGCGGTCAAACTGACACGGCTCGGGGATTATCCGCGGCACCTCAAGAACTTCCGCAACAACGACCTGATCGTTGCCAATGCGCCCGGCATTGCCGAAGCCTGCCGCTCCCTCGGCTGGACCCGGCCGCTGGCGATCGTGTCCAACTTCGCGCGCGAGGTCTCGATCACGCCGGTGCCGCGCGCCGCGCTCGATACGCCCGAGGATGTGTTTCTCGTGATTGGTTCGGGCCGTTTCGTCGGCCGCAAGGGGTTCGACGTCCTCATCAAGGCGGTTGCCGACATCCCGGATGCCTGGCTGTGGCTCGTCGGGGAGGGGGAAAAGCGCGCCGAACTGGAAGCGCTGGTGCGCGAGAAGGGTATGGAGGGGCGCACGCGCTTCACCGGCTGGGTGGAGGAGCCCATGAATTATGTCGCCTCCGGCGATATCTTCGTCATGCCCTCTCGTCATGAGCCGCTCGGCAATGTCATTCTCGAAGCCTGGCAGGCGGATGTTCCCGTGGTCACCACGCGCTCGGAGGGGCCGAGCTGGTTTGTGCGCGATGGCGAGGATGCGCTGTTCTGCGAGATCGACGATGTCGCGGGAACGCGGGCCGCGATCAACCGGCTGCGTGCCGACACGGGTCTTGCCGAACGCCTGAAGGGCGCGGGCCGCCGCCGCCTGGAGGCGGACTTCCGCCGCGATGCCGTCGTCGATGCCTATCTCGATCTCTTCCGGCGGGTGAAGGCCGGCGACGTTGCCGATCTTACCGGCACAGGCGTTGCACCCGGGCAGGCAAGGCTCGCCTCTATGGCGGATGCCGCCGACCCGGTCGGGGCGTGACGACCATGGCCGACACGCAGGATTTCCTGTGCCTCGTCATCAACCTTGATGGCAGCACGGCCCGCATGGCCTCGATTTCCGAGAGCCTCGGGTGCACCGGCATAAGGTTCGAGCGCCTGTCGGCCTTCGATGGGCGGCGGCTGAACCTTGCAGACGTCGCCGATTACGATGCCGAGGCGGCGCGACGCTATATGGGTCGCGAGCTCGTCGGCGGTGAGATCGGCTGCTACTACAGCCATCTGAATGCGGCGCGCGCCTTTCTTCAGACCGATCTCAGCCATTGCCTCGTCATCGAGGACGATGCCGCGCCGGACGCAGCGCTGAAGACAATCGTCGCGGGCGCGATCGCCTTTCTCGACCGGCATGATCCCGACTGGAAAATCGTCAATCTCGGCAATGAGCGCATGAAGATCTTCCGGCCCCTGCTGACGCTTCCCGGTGCGCGGGGCGATTACCGGCTGTGCGCCGCCTATTATTTCCCGATGACCACGGGCGGGATCCTGTGGTCGCGTGCCGGTGCGCGGGCCTTTGTCGAGGGGCATCGCACGATCTTCGCACCGGTCGACAATTATTTCCGGCACTGGATCACACGGGCGGGCGGGGGCTATGCCTTCCAACCACGGCCTGTCTCCACCACCGATGCCGAGAGCGACATCACCCATCCCGGCACGCAGCAGCGCAGCCGTCGGGGGCGGACCTTGCTTTATGGTCTGCGCAAACAGCGCCGGCTTCTGGTGGACAAGTTGATCGCCTCACTCGCGCGGATTCGCGACCGGCGCCGGACCGAGGGGTGATGGCCATGCCCATCCAGCGCATCTTCCACATGCAGCTCGGCACCGACGGCGGCACGGAGCGGTTCTTCCTGCGGCTGACCAAGGCGTTTCACGCGCGCGGGATCGAGCAGCAGTTCGCCGTCCGTCCCGGCACCAGCTGGCGCGGCGCGCTCGACGGCATGGGACGGGTGCATGAGGGCCATTACCTGCGCCGCTGGCCGAACTGGTGGTTGCGCACGCAGTTGCTTCGGCGCGAGATGCGGCGCTGGCCGGCCGATGTCGTCATGGGCTGGCGGGCCCCGACCGCGCGGCTGATGCCCTCTTCCGGGCCGGCGGTGCGCATCGTGCGGCTTGGGGATTATCCGCATCATCTGGGCCATTTCGGCCATGTGGACTGCATCGTCGGCAATGCGCCAAATGTGCTGAGCCATTGCGAAAACCTCGGCTGGACGGGACGGCGCGAGATCATCTCCAATTTTGCGACCGAGAGCGGGTCCGAGGCCGTGCCGCGCAGCGCGCTGGATACGCCGGAGGATGCGACGCTGGTCTTTGCGCCGGGCCGGTTCGTGTCGACCAAGGGCTTCGACACGCTGGTGCGCGCCGTCGCCCGGACGCCCGACCTCTGGCTGTGGCTGGCCGGCGACGGGCCGGATCGGGCGGATCTCGAGGCGCTGGTGGATGGGCTCGGCCTGCGGGCACGCACGCGCTTCATCGGGTGGGTTTCCGATCCTTCCGCCTATGCCAAGGCGGCGGATATCTATTGCGTGCCGAGCCGCAAGGAGCCACTCGGCAATGTGCTGCTGGAAGGATGGATGGCGGGCGTTCCGGTCATCTCTACCCGGACGGAGGGGCCGTCCTGGGCCGCGACGGATCGGGAAAATGCGCTGATGGTCGATATTGACGACGTCGCCGGCTTTGCCGGAGCGCTTGGCGAGCTTGCGGCGTCGCCAGCCTTGCGTGCAGCGCTCGTCGAGGGCGGGCACCGGCGTCTGTCGGAGCGCTTCTCGGAAGCACGGGTGGTCGATCAATATCTCGACCTTTTCGAGCGGCTAAGGAGCGGACGGGGCTGATGCCAGATCCCCTTAGTCCCGCAGGTGTGCTCGCGCTCTCAGCGTCCGTCAGGTCGTGACCGCATCGCCCGCTTCGGCAGCGGCATAGACCCGGCCCAACGCTTCTGCTTCACCTTCGATGGAAAAGTTGCGCCTTGCGTGGTCGAGGGCGCGGCCCGCGGCATGTGCGCGGCGGATGGCATTGTCCATCAGTTCCCCGGTCTTCGCAATCATGGCCGAGAGGTCGTCGCTGGGGATGATGACGCCCGTTTCGTCGCTGCCGACGGCGATCAGTTCGCTGAAGGCGCCGACATTGGTGGCGACGACCGGCACGCCGGTGGCCATGGCTTCGAGCGGGGTCAGGCCGAAGCCTTCCCAGCGCTGCGGCGCGACGAATAGATCGAGGGCGCGGTACCAGTCGGGAATGTTGGTGTGCTCGCCGACGAAGAGGATGCGGTCCGACAGGTGGGCGGCCGCAACGCGCTTCTTGAGGTCGGCTTCGAAGTCGGCGTGTTTGCCCGTGGCGCGGCCGGCGATGATGGCGATCCAGTCCGGCCGCTGCGGCAAAAGGTCGATCATCGCGTCAACGAAGAGGTCGGTGCCCTTCTGCCGGCGGATGCGCCCGAAGCAGCCGACGATCTGCTTGTCTGCCCGCAGCCCGACGGCGGCGCGCGCCGCGGCCTTGTCGGCGGGCGGGGCAAAGCGTGCCGTGTCGATGCCGTGCAGGATCGTCACGTTCGGCACCTTGAGATAGGCCGCCGTGCGGTCGGACGTCGCGATCACGCCATCCATCCTGGAGATGAGAAAGCGGGTCCAGCTCGTGTGGGCGCGCTGCGAAGCCGAGGTGAAGACGAGGGAGAGCCGCATGCGCAGGAGATCGCGCATGACGATGCCGGCCAGCATTTCCACATTGCGCCGCGCATGCCAGACGCGCCGGCCACCATGGGCGGTCGGCTGCCAGAGCTGCCACAGGTCGCGAAAACGCACATGCGGCAGATGGTCCGGCAGGCCGGGGCCGAGGGCGGCAACGCGCTGGCCAAGCCGCCTTTGAACCGGAACGAGCTGGATGATTGTGGAGGTAACGCCCGACAGCCTCACCTTGAAATTGGGGGCGATGACATCGGTTTCGCGGATATCCACAACGCTCATACAGTCCGTTCCCCGGTGCGGCCAGCGCCCCTCATGTCAACGATCGGCCGGGCGGCCGATCAGCCCCACTGGACCGCGAGGATTTCGTAGGCCTTCGAGCCGCCGGGCGCGTTGACCTCGATGCTGTCACCGACTTCCTTGCCGATCAGCGCGCGGGCAATCGGCGAGGAGATGGAGATGCGGCCGGCTTTCACATCGGCTTCCTGGTCGCCGACGATCTGGTAGGTGCGCTCTTCGTCCGTGTCCTCGTCGACTAGCTTGACGCGGGCGCCGAACTTGACCTTGGAACCGGACATCTTGGAGAGGTCGATGACCTCGGCACGGGCGATCAGATCTTCCAGCTCGCTGACGCGGCCTTCATTGTGGCTCTGGGCTTCCTTGGCAGCGTGATATTCGGCATTTTCCGACAGGTCGCCATGGGCGCGCGCTTCGGAAATCGCCTCGATGATGCGCGGACGCTCTTCCTGCTGACGCCAGCGAAGCTCTTCCTGGAGCTTCACGTACCCGTCCTGAGTCATCGGCACCTTTTCAACCATTTCCATTGTCCTCATTGCGTGCCCGCGGGGACCGCGAACACAAAAAGAAACAGGTTCCGAAGCGAACTCCGGAACCATCCCAAAATCACGATATAGGGCTCTATATCAGATTTTATCAGGCCGACGCTAGGAAATTTGATCCGCCAGGGCGCCGCCGGACGACCTGGAGATTGTCAAGTCTTGACGCGAAAGTAAAGAACATATAGTGAACATAAGCTATGAAGAAGTCGCTCCAGGAACGCCTCGCCATTCTCTCCGACGCCGCCAAATATGATGCCTCCTGCGCATCGAGCGGAACGACGCGGCGCAACTCCGCGGCCTCCGGCGGGCTGGGGTCGACGGAGGGGTCCGGCATCTGTCATGCCTATGCGCCGGACGGGCGCTGCATCTCGCTGCTGAAAATCCTTCTCACCAATTTCTGCATCTATGACTGCGCCTACTGCATCAACCGCTCCTCGAGCAATGTCGAGCGGGCGCGATTTACGCCGGACGAGGTGATCTGGCTGACGCTGGAATTTTACCGGCGCAACTATATCGAGGGTCTGTTCCTGTCCTCGGGCATCATCCGTTCCTCCGACGATACGATGGAGCAGATGGTGAAGGTGGCGCGGGAATTGCGGACTACGCACAATTTCCGCGGCTACATCCATCTGAAGACCATCCCCGAGGCTTCGCAGCGGCTGATCGAAGAGGCGGGGCTGTACGCCGACCGCCTGTCGATCAACATCGAATTGCCGACCGACAGCGGCATCAGCGCCTATGCGCCGCAGAAACAGCCGGAAGGCATTCGCCGCTCCATGGGGGATCTGCGGCTGAAGATGGAGGAGATGGCCGAGCCGACGTTGCGAACCCGCAAGCGCCGCACGTTTGCGCCGGCCGGGCAGAGCACGCAGATGATCGTCGGAGCCGACGGCGCGGACGATGCCACCATTCTCGGCACCAGTGCGCGGCTTTATGGCAGCTATCGGCTGAAGCGCGTCTATTATTCCGCCTTCAGCCCGATCCCGGACGCTTCGCGCTCCCTGCCGCTCGTCAAGCCGCCGCTGATGCGCGAGCATCGGCTGTACCAGGCCGACTGGCTCTATCGCTTCTACGGGTTCGACATCGGCGAGATCACGGGAGGGCAGGCGGGTGGCATGCTCGATCTCGACATCGATCCGAAGCTCGCCTGGGCGCTTGTCAATCGCGGCCGTTTCCCGATCGATATCAACCGGGCGGAGCGAGAGATGCTGCTGCGGGTGCCCGGTTTCGGGACGAAGACGGTCGCGTCGATCCTGTCGGCGCGCCGGTTCCGGCGGCTCAGGCTTGAGGATCTGAAACGTCTCGGCGTGTCGTTGCGCAAGGTGCAGCCCTTCATCGTCGCCGATGGCTATACGCCCGCGGTGCTGACCGATCGCGCCGATCTGCGGGCCCGCTTTGCGCCGGCGCCGGAACAATTGTCGCTGCTGTGATGCACCGCATCGTCCTGAAGGGTCGTGGAGACCTGGCCGAATGGCGAGATGCGGCGCGGGGGCTTTTGGCCCGCAAGGTCGCGCCGTCGGACGTGGAATGGCTGAGCGCGGCGGCGGCCGACGATCTCTTCGCGGGCGGCTTTGGCGAGGGTAGGGGCGCTGCGGCGGCGTACGAGCCGGCCCCCGCCGCCGGTGCCACGGTAACCGTGCCGGGCGCCTTCATGCCGCTTGCGGAAACGGTGCTCTGCCACAGCGATCCGCAGGGCTTTGCCCTGCTTTACCGCCTGCTCGTGCGGCTGCAGTCCGATCGCCGGCTGCTGCAGGTCGCGTCGGATGCGGATGTGGTCTTGGCCCATCGCCTGGCGAAGGCGGTGCGGCGCGACAGCCACAAGATGACGGCGTTCGTGCGGTTCAAGGAGGTTTCGCTGCCACCGGAGACGGTCGGACGCCGCCGGTTTCTGGCGTGGTTCGAGCCGGACCATTTCATCGTGGCGCGCATGGCGCCGTTTTTCCGCCGCCGCTTTGCCGACATGGACTGGGTGATCGTCACACCCAAGGGCTCGGCGTCCTGGGACGGCGAGCGGCTTTCCGTTTCCGATTTGCCGGCGGAAAAGCCCGATCTCGACGATGCGACCGATGATCTGTGGCGCACCTATTATGCCGCGATCTTCAATCCGGCCCGTCTGAAGGTCGGGATGATGCAGAAGGAAATGCCGAAGAAATACTGGAAGAACCTGCCCGAGGCGGCGCTGATCCCGGACCTCATCGCCTCGGCCGAACGACGCGTCATCGAGATGGCGGCGCGCGCACCGACGGCGGCGCCCGCCTTCCATGCCCGCATCCGTGCCATGGAGGCGGCGCGCGAGCAGGAAGACGCCGCCGTTCTCTCCGGCGGCGCGGGCGGTGCCGCGACGCTGCCGGCGCTGCGGGCTGAGGCCGCCACTTGCACGCGTTGTCCCATCCATTGCGGCGCCACGCAGACGGTGTTCGGCGAGGGGCCTGAAAGGGCGGATGTGATGTTCGTCGGCGAGCAGCCGGGCGACGAGGAGGATCTGGCCGGTCGCCCCTTCATCGGTCCGGCGGGCAAGGTGCTGACGGCGGCGATGCAGGAAGCGGGACTCGATCGCAGCCGGATCTACATGACGAATGCCGTCAAGCACTTCAAATACGAGCCGCGCGGCAAGCGCCGCATCCACCAGAGGCCGACCAGCGGCGAAGTCGAGATCTGCCGCTGGTGGCTGAGCCGCGAGATCGATCTGGTGCAGCCGAAGCTGATCGTGGCACTGGGCGCGACGGCCTTGCTGTCGCTGACCGGCGAGACGGGGCGCCTTGGCGATCTGCGCGGCCGGCCGCTGCCGATGGCCGAGGGACGCACCCTCTTCGTCACCGTGCACCCGGCCTATCTCCTGCGCATTCCCGATGCGGCCCGGAAGGCGGAGGAGCAGGCGGCCTTTGCCGCGGATTTGAGGATGGTCCGTGGTCTCCTCCATGGGTTGAACCTTGACCGGCCGGTTGGCCTCCAAAGCACTCAAAGATTCGAATATTAATTTCCTTTCATGAGCTGTTTGTAACGCAACAAGGCGGGCGAGGCGGCGTTATAGTGTTGTCAGAATCATGGAACAAAGCGTTGACGTTGTTCGAGAAATTCGAAGAAGGAGATTGGTCATGTCCATTCGTAAAACACTGGCCATCGTCCTCGTTTCGGGAACTGTTCTCGGCGGTGTCGCCTAGGCATCCGATCAGGCTGCGACGCCCGCTGCCCCATCGCAAATCGCCCAGCAGGCCATGCTGGACAAGAAGATCGATCAGGATGTCGGCCGCCTGTCCAAGGATGGCGCCAAGGCGCTCAGCGATATCCAGGCCACCCGCCTGGCGATTTTCAACGCCCAGCCGGATCAGGCCAAGACACTGATCCATCAGGCCAAGGTTGCGCTCGCGAAGGCAGCCAAGGATGACGCGGTCTTCATGAAGCCCGAGTCTGAGCTGACCGCGCCCGGCAAGGCGACGACGCCGGAAAAGGTCGCGCATGCCAAGGCGCCGTCGACGACGCCGGTGGCCCGGCTTCCGGTCGACTCGCAGCTGACGCTCGCGGAAGACTTCAAGGCGACGCCGGAAAAGATGGCCGCCATCTCCGACGCCAACCAGAGCCTGAAGACGGCCGACCGCAAGGGCGCGCTTGAAAAGCTCGCGGTGGCGGATGTCGATGTGCAGTTCGTTTCGGCCGTGCTGCCGCTCGAACAGACCATGGCCGATGTGACGAAGGCCGCGAGCCTGATCGATGAAGGCAAGTATTTCGAGGCCAATGCCTTCCTGAAGGACGCCACAGACCATGCAATGCTCAACATTGTCGATGTCTACGGCCAGCCCTACAAGGCCAAGGCTCAGAAGACAGCCGACGCCAAGGCGCCGTTGAACGCGCAGAAGGCAACGACTTCGGCCAACTGATTGCGGGTGTCATCGCGATCGACTGCAAGGGCCTTCCCTGCGGGGGAGGCCTTACGCGTTCGGGGCGTTAAAGGACGGACCCGCCATCAGTCGGTGAAAACCGGGCGTGGCGGCAGATTGGGCGGCGCATAGCCGCCGGCATCGAGCCGCTCCTTGACGGAGGTGTGCAACAGCGCGTTGCGCGGGATGAGGCGGCGGTCCTGACGCGGAATGTAGAGGTCCCCGACCTTGTCGGCGTTTCGCCACGACGTGGCGGGCACCAGCCGGGGGACCCATTCGACAAAGGGCCATGCTTTGCGCATGGAATTGTGCAGCGGCGCAAGTGCATCCGGCGCCACATATTTGTTGTCGCCCTTGCCCTCAACCAGTTCGTCGATCGTGGTCTGCTCATAGACCAGCCCGCTGCCGCGCGTTTCCTTGATCATCCAGCGCAGCGGTATCTTGATCTGGCCGCTTTCGGCTTCAGGATAGCCGCCGCCGACATCGGCGTGCACGCCGGCAAACCAGACTTCGCGGACATCCTGCGGCTTCAGGCCAGCTGTATCCTTCGGCTTGAATGGGCCGCCCCAATAGTGCTGGCCTGTGCTCCAGAGTTCGGGCTGGTACATGGTGCGGCGCTCGTCGATGGCGACGGCGTGGCGCACCATCTCCACCGATGTGTTGCGGTTGGTGAAGGGATGCGTCTTGAGCTGCGGGCGCCATTTGCCGGGTTCGATGACCGAGGAGACCGTATCGAAGAGTCCGAGCAGGCGGATGGGCGGCCTGTCGTTCTGCAGAACCTTTTCGTAGAGCCGCATGCTGGGAAACGCCGAGGGCGCATCGCCCTCCGCCTCGACATCGACACGGGCCTGTTCCTCCCGCGTGATGCCCTTGTAGGCGCGATAGGCGTAATCCAGCAGGTTGAGATGCACTCTGGTCGTCAGGCCGAAGGCGTGGATGAAGCCGGCGAGCACGCGGGCGCTATAGGCGCCGCGGCTGAAGCCGAAGATGTAGATGCGGTCGCGATCCGGATAATTGCCATCCGCATCCACCGGGCCGGCATCATAGGTCTCGACCAGCATGCGATAGGCTTCCTTGACATTCTCGTCGAGGCCCCAGCCGGTCGCCAGACCCCAGATTTCCACCGCATGCCGCTGCAGCCGCGACCAGGAGTTCGCCGCGCCGAAGGTGCCGACGCCGGGATCATAGTAGACGACCTGTGTGTGGTCGCGTTTCAGGCAGCCGAAAAGACGCAGAATATTGGTGCGATCGGCGGAAATTTCGTTGGAGGTCCCGTCAAACAGGATGACGATGTTCTTCGACATGCGATGCCCCCTCTGCTTGGACAAGGGCATTCTGGTTGTGTTCTTGCCAAATCGCAACCGCTATCGCAGGCCGGCCAGAACGCGCTCGAGGCGGGCGAAATTCTGTTCGTTGGCGAGCGCGAAGAACTTCGCCATCAGCCGGTTCTCCTCCGTCGCCGGCATGCGCATGCGCCAGGACAGACGGGTCTCCTGCGGCCCCAGTTCCTCAAAGCGCATGTCCATGTCGAAGAGGTGGATCGGCTCGTGATGGCGGAAGACGATGCGCTCGGGCGCCACGATCTCGGTAAAGGTCGAGCGGTTCAGGAAATCCGTGCCGTCGGAGGCGGTCATGGTGATTTCCCAGGTGCCGCCGTTCTCGAATTCAAAGCGGTGAATGACGTTGGAAAAGCCGTCGGGGCCCCACCACAGGGCGAGTTGCCCGGGCCTTGCGAAGGCGTCAAAGACCGTCTGGCGCGGGAAAGGCAGCGTGCAGGCCGTGTCGATGTCGAGGGTGTCTTGAGGGGACATCGGCCCTCACCTATCGCGTATGTTGCGATGCCGAACGCCGGGATACTTCGTTTTCAACAGGCGCTATCCGTTTCAACAAATTCTCGGCAGCATCTTCAAGCGTGGCCGGCGGTAGATGCGCGCGCGCGTCTAGCACCTCAAGGGCTACAATGCGACCATCCCTATCGTAATCCAACATAATGCCCGCTGATACCTCCTCGGTTTCCAGCACCGGCTCTTGCGAAAAGCGGATGTAGGCCGCGTCGGCTGCTGCATCATACTCGATCTTCGGCTTCATGTCGGTCGCCTCGCCTTGCGATCAAAGAATACAGTGATGATACGTATTTCGTCCGGTGTTTCCAATCAGACGACACGCAAAATCCGTTTTTCACGCTCCGCCACAGCGCGGAACCGCCTTTCAAGCGGCGGACCTGACGGGTCAAAAACGACCCAGTCGGGCTTATGCACAGTCGCCAACACCCAATCCGGGTCGATCAGCCGCTCCGCCATCGCCGTTTCGCAATGGGTTGTGTAGCGGAGCGGCTTCATCTTCACCCTATCAGAAATAGCTCTGCAGCGGGCGCACTTCCAACTGGCCCTGCTTGAGCGCCCGGATCGCCATGGCGGCGGCTTCGGCGCCGGCCATGGTGGTGTAGTAAGGCACCTTCTGCATCAGCGTGGCGCGGCGCAGCGACTTCGAATCCGAGATCGCCTTGTTGCCGTCGGTGGTGTTGATGACGAGCTGGACCTGGCGGTTGCGGATGGCGTCCTCGATGTGCGGTCGGCCTTCCAGAACCTTGTTGATCTTGGTCGCCTCGATGCCCTGTTCGGCGAGGAAACGGGCCGTGCCGCCGGTTGCCAGCACCTTGAAACCGATCTCGACCAGGATGCGGATGGCGGGCAGGACACGGTCCTTGTCCTCGTCGCGCACGGAAACGAAGACCGCGCCGTCACGCGGCAGTTCCACGCCGGCGCCGAGCTGGCTCTTGGCAAAAGCGAGCGCGAAATCCGTGTCGAGGCCGATGACTTCGCCGGTCGAGCGCATTTCCGGTCCGAGCAGGATGTCGACGCCGGGGAAGCGGGCAAAGGGGAAGACGGCTTCCTTGACGGCGATGTGCTTGAGGTTGCGCGGGTCCGGCTTCTGGCCATAGGCGGCGATCGCCGGCTCGAGCTTCTCGCCTGTCATGACGCGGGCGGCGATCTTGGCGATCGGTGCGCCGATGGTCTTGGCGACGAAGGGTACGGTGCGTGAGGCGCGCGGGTTGACCTCGAGCACGTAGATCGTGCCGTCCTTGATGGCGTACTGCACGTTCATCAGGCCACCGACGTTCAGCGCCTTGGCGAGCGCCGTCGTCTGGCGTTCCAGCTCGTCGACGATCTCCGTCGAGAGCGAGCGGACCGGCAGCGAGCAGGCGCTGTCGCCCGAGTGGATGCCGGCTTCCTCGATGTGCTCCATGATGCCGGAGACGAAAACATCCGTGCCGTCGCAGAGCGCATCGACGTCCACTTCGATCGCATTGGTCAAGTAGCTGTCGAAGAGCAGCGGGTTCTTGCCGAGCAGCGTGTTGATCTGGCCGGTCTTGTCGTTCGGGTAGCGCTGCTTGATGTCTTCCGGAACGAGTTCCGGCACGGTGTCCAGCAGGTAGGTCTGCAGCATGCTCTCATTGTGAATGATCTGCATGGCGCGACCGCCCAGCACGTAGGAGGGGCGCACGACCAGCGGGAAGCCGATCTCGCCGGCAACGAGGCGGGCCTGCTCGACGGAATAGGCGATCCCGTTGTTGGGCTGGGTGAGGTCGAGCTTCTGGAGAAGCTTCTGGAAGCGGTCGCGGTCTTCGGCGAGATCGATCATGTCGGGTGCGGTGCCGAGGATCGGGATGCCGTTCTTTTCCAGCGCCTCGGCGAGCTTCAGCGGCGTCTGGCCGCCGAACTGCACGATGACGCCGACGACTTCGCCCTTTTCCTGCTCGGCGCGCAGGATCTCGATCACGTCTTCGGCCGTCAGCGGCTCGAAATAGAGGCGGTCGGAGGTGTCGTAGTCGGTCGAAACCGTTTCCGGGTTGCAGTTGATCATGATCGCTTCGAAGCCGGCATCCTTCAGGGCGAAGGCGGCATGGCAGCAGCAATAGTCGAACTCGATGCCCTGGCCGATGCGGTTCGGGCCGCCGCCGAGGATGACGACCTTCTTTCGGTCGGAGACCTCCGCTTCCGAGCGGGCGGCGCCGACGAAGGGCGTCTCGTAGGTCGAATACATATAGGCGGTGGGCGAAGCGAATTCAGCCGCGCAGGTGTCGATGCGCTTGAAGACCGGGCGAACGCCGAGCGTGTTGCGCAGGACGGCGACATCCTTCGGCTTGCCGTTCGTGAGACTCGCGAGGCGTGCGTCTGAGAAGCCCATGGCCTTCAGCATGCGCAGGTTTTCGGCATCCTGCGGCAGGCCGTGTTCGCGGATGCGGGCTTCCATGTCGACGATCGCCTTGAATTGGGCGATGAACCACGGGTCGATCTTGCAGCCCTCATGCACCTCTTCCGGCGACATGCCGAGGCGCAGCGCCTGGGCGACCATGCGCAGGCGGTCCGGCGTCGGGGTGCCGATGGCGGCACGGATGGCATTCTTGTCGTCGGCATTGTCGCCGAGGCCGGGGATCTCGATTTCATCAAGGCCGGTCAGGCCCGTTTCGAGACCGCGCAGAGCCTTCTGCAGCGATTCGGCGAAGGTGCGGCCGATCGCCATGACTTCGCCGACCGACTTCATGGCGGTGGTCAGGACCGGGGAAGCGCCGGGGAACTTCTCGAAGGCGAAACGCGGGATCTTGGTGACGACGTAGTCGATCGACGGTTCGAATGAGGCGGGCGTCGCGCCGCCTGTGATATCGTTGTCGAGTTCGTCCAGCGTGTAGCCGATGGCGAGCTTGGCGGCGACCTTGGCGATGGGGAAGCCGGTGGCCTTCGATGCCAGAGCGGACGAGCGCGAGACGCGCGGGTTCATTTCGATGACAACGAGGCGGCCGTCCTTGGGGTTGACGGCGAACTGCACGTTGGAGCCGCCGGTCTCCACGCCGATCTCGCGCAGCACCGCGATCGAGGCGTTGCGCATGATCTGGTATTCCTTGTCCGTCAGGGTCAGGGCAGGGGCTACCGTGATGGAATCGCCCGTGTGGACGCCCATCGGGTCGATGTTCTCGATCGAGCAGATGATGATGCAGTTGTCCGCCTTGTCGCGGACAACTTCCATCTCGTATTCCTTCCAGCCGAGCACGCTTTCCTCGATGAGGACTTCGGTGGTGGGCGAGGCATCGAGGCCGCCGGAGACGATGTCGAAGAATTCCGAGCGGTTGTAGGCAATGCCGCCGCCGGTGCCGCCCAGCGTGAAGGAGGGGCGGATGATGGCGGGCAGGCCGACATGGTCGAGCGCCTGGGCGGCGACCGCCATGGCGTGGCTCATGTAGCGCTGCTTGCGGTCGCTCTCGCCGAGGTTCCACTGGTTTTCGAGGGCGTCCAGTGCCTTGTCGAGTTCGGCGCCGGAGTGCTTCGCCTTGAGCTCGGCGCGGGCCGCCTCGTGCGTCTTGCGGTCGGCGTCCTTGATCTCGGTGGCGTTGGCAAGCATCGACTTCGGCGTTTCGAGGCCGATGCGGGCCATGGCTTCGCGGAAGAGGGCGCGGTCTTCGGCCATGTCGATGGCGGCGGGCTTGGCGCCGATCATCTCGACATTGTAGCGGTCGAGCACGCCCATGCGCTTGAGCGACAGCGCGGTGTTGAGCGCCGTCTGGCCGCCCATGGTCGGCAGCAGCGCGTCCGGGCGCTCCTTGGCGATGATCTTGGCGACGACTTCCGGCGTGATCGGCTCGACATAGGTCGCGTCCGCGAGGCCCGGGTCGGTCATGATCGTGGCGGGGTTGGAGTTGACCAGGATGACCCGGAAACCCTCTTCCTTCAGCGCCTTGCAGGCCTGTGTGCCGGAATAGTCGAACTCGCAGGCCTGGCCGATGACGATCGGTCCCGCGCCGATGATGAGGATGGACTTGATATCTTGGCGCTTCGGCATGGGCTCTATCCGTATCTCGTGCCTGCGCGAAAAACCGGCCTGGGTGAGGGAGGTCACCGGCCGGGCGCAGGAGGATGGTCATTTCAGGCTAGAAGCGGCTTATAGGGAAACTTGGCCGTTAAACCAACCCCATAAATGCCCCGGGGGCGATGAAAGTTGGGGAGCGTTGGGTGTGCCGACAGCGCATGGGGCGAGGCCGTCACGGCGCTGACAATCGCGTGTCACATGCGCTTCGCACGGGCGATCTACCGCTTTCGGTCGTGCGGGACCGTTCCCGCGTTCCCTCATTGGAAAAGGACCGCCGCCATGACGCCGCCCGCCGTTCCCGATCACCTGCGCTTTGCCGCAAAGGCGCTCAATCCCGGCGAAATCCCGCATCTTGGCCGTCGCTATGATGCGAGCGGTACCTTCCTGACCGAGCGGGGCAACACGATCGTCTGCCATCTGGTCGAGGGGTCCGACAGCGCGGCTGCGGTTCTTGATCTGCGCGGACGTTACGGGGCGATGCCGGGGGCCGAGACGCTCGCCTTCACGGCCGCGTCCAGCCTGCACATGACGCTGTTCCAGGGCATCATCGAGAGCCGGCGGGCGCATCCCTACTGGCCCGCCGATGTTCCGGTCGAAACGCCGGTCGATGACATGACGGCGCTGATGTCGGACCGCCTCGCGCTGTTTGCGCCGGGACCGGCCTTCAACGTTGTACTGAGCCATCTGACGCCGCTCGGCCTGCAGCTCGAAGGCGCGACGGAGGCGGACAAGACGGTGCTGAGGGAGTGGCGAGACCGGCTGGCGGATCTTCTCGGCTACCGCCATCCCGACCACGACACTTACGTCTTCCACATCACCTTCGCCTACATGACCGAGCGTTTCGACGAGGAGACAATGGCGGCCTGGATTGCTTTCCTCGCGGAGGCCGAGACCGCGCTTAAGCGCCATGCACCGGTGTTCGCGCTGAAGGCGCCGGCCTTCTGTACCTTCGAGGACATGAACCACTTCGAAGAGGTGCAGGTGTTCGAACCGGCCTGAGACCCTCACCAATCCTCAAACGACAGATGGCGGGCCGGGCCCGCCATCGTCAACTTTCCATTCAACGGAGCGCGGCTCAGAACTCTTCCCAGTTGTCCTGCGCGGCGGGGGCTGCCGGTGCGGCTGCGCCAACGGCCTTTGCGAGACGCTGGCCAAGGGCGCGGGCAGGCGAAGGGACGGCCCGTGCCGTTTCGGTGACGGCTGCCGGCGCGCGGGGCGGTGCCGTGCTGCGCACCGGGGCGGGCTCTAAGGTGCGGTGCTGGGCGGGCGCCGCTGCCGGACGGTAGGTGCTGCGGCCCGAGCCGGTGCCGCCCAGGCGGAACCTGTCGAGACGTTCCGAGAGCTGTCCCACTTCCGTGGCGAGGGTGTGCGAGGCGGCATTGGTTTCTTCCACCATCGCCGCGTTCTTCTGGGTGCCCTGATCCATGATGTTCACGGCCGCACTGATTTCCTGCAGGCTCGTCGACTGCTCCCTCGCAGCCTGGACGATGCCCTGCACGTTGGCATTGATCTGCTCGACTTCCGTTGCGATGTCGTTCAGCACCGCGCCCGTCTGATCGACCAGGGTGACGCCCTGGCGGACCTGTTCGCCGGAGGCGGAGATCAGCGTCTTGATTTCCTTGGCTGCATTGGCCGAGCGCTGGGCGAGTTCGCGCACTTCCTGCGCCACCACGGCAAAGCCCTTGCCGGCGTCGCCTGCGCGGGCGGCCTCGACGCCGGCGTTGAGGGCGAGAAGGTTGGTCTGGAAAGCGATTTCGTCGATGACGCCGATGATGTTGGAGATCGACTGCGAGGACTGCTCGATCGCGTCCATGGCCTCGACCGCCGAGCGCACGACGGCGCCGGAGCGCTCGGCATTGGCACGGGTGCGGCTGACCTGGGCACCAGCTTCCTCGGCCCGTTCGGTCGATTCGCGCACGGAGCGGGTGATTTCAGCAAGCGCCGCGGAGGTCTCCTCCACGGAGGCCGCCTGCTGCTCGGTGCGTCGCGAAAGGTCGTCGGCGGCGTTGCGGATTTCGGTGGCGCCGGCTTCGATCGTGCTGGCGTTGTCCCGGAACGAGATCATCGCCGATTCCAGCGTTTCGACCGATGCGTTGAAATCGGAGCGGATCGCGTCCAGCGCGGGGGCGAAGGGCTTGTCGAGACGGACGGTCATGTCCCCGGCGGCCAGACGCTTCAGGCCGTTGCCGACTTCGTCGACGACGAGACGGATTTCCTCTTCACGCGCCTTGTGGCCCAAGGAGCGCTCGACGCGGTCGGCCTCCTCCTGCGCAAGGCGGGCTTCGGCTTCCTGTTCGAGCTGCGCCTTGCGGCGGTTGGCGTCGAGGAGAAGGCTGAGCGAGCGGGAGAGATCGCCGATTTCATCATTCTTTTCGGCGTCTGTCAGCGTGACGTCGAGTTTGCCGGCAGCGATGTCGCCGGTCTGGGCGATGACGCGTTCAACGCGACGCGTGAAGCGGCGCGAAATGATCCAGCCGACGAGACCCAGCAGCAGAACGGCGCCAACGATCGTCGCAATGCCGCCGCGGATCTGCGTTTCGAGATTGCCGTAGACGGTGGCTGCCGGGACGGCGACGATGGCGTACCATTTCGTGTCCGCCGTGAGGTCGATCGGCCGCGCCATGCCGATATAGTCGATGCCGTCCGGCCCCTTGAAGGCGATTTCCTTGCCGGGGGAGGCAATAAGCGTGCTCCAACCGGCGGCCTTGTCGCCGGCATCCGTCAGAGACTTGCCGGCAAGGCTTGCATCGGGATGACGGATGATGTTGCCGGCGCCGGTGACGAGGCCGGCATAACCGGTTCCCATCGGTTTCATTCTTGCCAGACTCTCATCGGCAGAAGCCAGCGACACGTCGATACCGGCAACGCCGACCGATTTGCCGTTTTCGACGATCGGCTGGACGATCGAGGTGATCAGCACTTGCTGGCCGTTGACGGGATAGGAGTAGGGCTCGATGAAAACGGCCTTCTGGCTGTCACGGGCCAGGAGGTAGTAGTCGCCCGCGCCCGGCTTGTCATAGTCGACCAGGACTTCATGGATGATCTCGCCATTGGCACCGCCGCGCACGATATAGGGGACGTAGCGGCCCGTGGCATCGTGCCCCGCTTTGCTGGCGAAATCCTTGTCCTTGCCATCGAAGGCATTCGGCTCCCACGCCGTCCAGGCCCCAAGAATGGCCGGACTTGCGTTCAGAGTGTTCGTCAGGAAGATATCCGCCGAAGAGCGGTCGGACTGGCTCGCCTGCCGCGCGCTGACCAGGCCGGTCCGGATCGCGGTTGCGACATCGAGACCCGTCGTCAACAACTCGCTGATGTCGTCGGCTGCCCGTTCTGTTGCGAAACCCATTTCGGCAATGCTGGCTTCCTTGCTCGACTGATAACCAAGCGTGAAGACCACCGCGCAGGCGCCGAGCGTCGTGGCGACGCCGATGGCTGCAATGGAAAAGATATTGCGACTTGTTGCGGATTTGAAAAGCATGCAGACGCCCCCAGTCTCTCCGGGCGTCCACGCGGTTCATGCGGTCACACCGGTTCCAGTCATCCGGACCCTGAGGATCCAGCGAAACCGGAGAAATAAACGGTGTGACTTAAATAAAGGTTGATCTGTTCTTGCGTGAATTCGCACTAACCGTTCGGCAAGACCATCACGCGGATTTCACCGCGTCGCGGCGGATTGGCGATGACGTCGACGGCCTCATCGATGCCGACGGTGCGCGAGATCAGCTTGTCGACCTTGACGGCGCCGGAGGCGATCATGTCGGCGGCGCGGCGGTGGGTGAAGGGATTGACGAAGGAGCCGAGCACGCGAAGCTCGCGGAAGAGGATGTCGAAGGGCTCGATTTCGATCTTTTCACCGGCCGCCATGACGCCGAGGATCACGACGGTGCCGCCGGCTTTGGCCATCTTCGGGGCCTCCATCATCGTTTCCGCCACGCCCGCGCATTCGATGACGACATCGGCGCCGCCCGGCAACAGGCCATTCTTGCCAGCCAGGAGCTCGACGGCATTGCCGGCGGAGGGATCGATGCTGTGGGTGGCGCCGATCGCTTCGGCGAGTTCGCGCTTGTCGGCCTGGCGTGTCGACATGACGATGGTGGTGGCACCGGCGATCTTGCAGAGCTGCACCGTCAGCATGCCGATGACGCCGCCGCCGAGAATGACCACGGAGGAGCCGGGCTTGATCTCGGCCATGTCGACGCCGTGCAGGCAGCAGGCCAGCGGCTCGCAGAAGGCGCCGTGATGCGGGTGCAGCGAGAGCGGGATCTCGTAGGCCTGGCTTTCGGGCACGATAGCATATTCGGCAAAGCCGCCATCCTGCTGGATGCCAATGGCTTTGAGGTTATGGCACAGGTTGACGCGGCCGTTGCGGCACTGGGGGCATAGGCCGCAGGAGATGTTCGGATCGCCCGTGATGCGCGCGCCGATCGCGACGGTCGATACGCCGCTGCCGATGGCTTCGACGATGCCGCAGAATTCGTGGCCGAGGGTGACCGGCGGGCGTGAGGGAAATTCGCCGGCGAGGATATGCCGGTCGGTGCCGCACACGCCGCACGCCTCGATCTTCACCAGAAGTTCGCCCGGTCCCGGGGCGGGCTTGTCGACCTCTTGAACCGACAGGTTTCCAACGGATGTCAGGCGGACGGCCTTCATGGGATGCTCCTCCAAGCAAGATGTGCTGCGGCCCTTGTCGGGCTTGTGTTTTCCGGTCCGGCGACCGGCACGTCCTCCGCGCGCCAGCTTCCGGTGCGGCGTGGCTTCTGGCGCGCCGGATCGTCGGTAGGGTGCTGCTTTCGTGGCAAACGTCAAGCCTTGTTTGCGTTTTCCCGAAGACGTTCGCGCACGGCCGGCGCATAGGGTCTGCTGACCGGCACGCGGGTGCCATCTTCAGTCTCCAGCGTCAGGCGGCTGCCATCGCGGGACAGAGCCTTGATGTTGGCGAAGGCGACCCAATGGGAGCGGTGCACCTGCAGACCGATGTCGCCCGCCTCCCGAACGGCATCGCTGAAGCGCAGCAGGACGAGCTCCGATCCGCGCGCGGTCACCACGCGGGTATAGTGGTCTTCGACGGCGAGCCTGAGCAGCGGCGCGCGATTGGCCGGCTTCAGGCGGGCGAGTAGCCGAGGAGGGGCGTCCAGGCCGGAGGTGGGTGCAGTGTCGACGGCTGCGCGAGGCGCCAGTGTTGGCCCTGGCGGCTCGCCGCTCTCGTGTTCGGCGGGCGTCAGTGCCGTTCTTGCGCCCCGCGCCATTTGCCTATCGATCGAAGGGGCGGCGGCCGTATAGGCGAGTAGGCAGAAGAGGAGGCTGAGCGGTACGGCGCCGATGCTCTCGTGCACCCAGCCCGAAAGGCTGACCGGTGCGCCCGTCGCGCCCATGCGAATGAAGAGGATCGAGGCGCCGATCAATGGACAGGCCAGGACGGAGCCGATGGCAAGGCGCAGGAACTCCGGCCGGATGGCGGCCGGCAGCGCGGCATTAGCGAAGACGGCGAGCGTGGTGGCGAAGAACCAGGCCGAGCCCTGGATGGCAAGCCAGAAGCCGAAACGGGCGAGCGGCGCAAAGGCGTCCGTGCCAAAGGGCCCTATCAGGGTGAACAGAAGAACGATGACGAGGAACGTGACCCCGTAGCGCCAGTTGCTGGCAAACTGATGCAAATCGCGAAGCGCGGATTGCAAGACGGGTCGTTTCACGAAGTCCTCCGGCAGGTCCGGGCATCTGAGGTTTGATGTCGGTGCACTCTCATTGAAAAACCGGCACGGTTCAAGCGGATGGACGTTCCGGCGTTCATGTCCGATGGGCCACTGCGTTGACCCCGCTTTCGCTGGAGAGAACCATGTCCTTCGCCCCGTTGCTCGATGCGCCGCTCGCCGTTCAGGTCCATGTGGCAAGCGTTGTTCCGGCTGCGCTGCTGGGCGCCTTCCTTCTTTCGAACCCCAAGGGCACGCCGCGCCACCGGCTGATCGGGCGGATCTGGTTTGTCTTGATGGTGATGACGGCCTTGTCCTCCTTCTTCATCCACAGCTTCGACCTTCTCTACGGTTTCAGCCCTATCCATCTCATTTCGTTGTTCGTGTTGTACGCGTCCTGGCAAGCCTTTCAGGCGGCCCGGCGCGGGGATATCCGCGCGCATCGTGCGGGGGTGGTCGGCATGTATGTGTGGGGCATCGGGGTCGCCGGTCTCTTCACGCTGCTTCCCGAACGCGTCATGGGCCGCCTGCTGTTTGCCGGTGGCGCATCGAGCCTGCTTGTGATCACGCTCGTCGCTGCGATCCTCGTTCTGCTTCTGCCTGCCTTGCGCCGCTGGCGGGGACGGCGTGCAGTCTGATCGGCGCCCGCATCTGTCTTTCTCGTCCTGGCGCGCTATAAGTCTCAAAAGACGATCACGTGGCCGTGACAGGCAGGGAGCAGACCGATGGAATGGAAAGGGCGCCGGCAGTCGGACAATATCGAGGATCGCCGCGGCGATAGCGGTATCGGCAGAAGTCCGCTCGGGCGCGGCGGCATGCGCATTCCGGTCGGTGGCGGTGGCGGGCGCATGAGTATCGGCACGCTGGTGCTGCTCGTCGTCATCTATTTCGTCTTCAAGGCCATGGGCATCGACCTTCTGCAGGTGATGGATGGCGGCAGCCTCGGCCCGTCCTCCGGCTATGAGCAGACCGAGAATGCACCGCGGCAGGGCAGCCCGGCCGAGGAGGAGATGAAGGCTTTCGTCGCGACCGTGCTCGCCGAAACCGAGGATACCTGGAACGGTATCTTCCAGTCGAATGGCGAGACCTATCAGGAGCCGAAGCTGGTTCTCTTCAGCGGCGGCATCCGCTCGGCCTGCGGTCAAGCGTCGTCCGCGACCGGACCCTTCTACTGCCCGAGCGACCAGAAGGTCTATCTCGACATGGGCTTCTTCGACGAGTTGAAGACCAACTTCAACGCGTCCGGCGATTTTGCGCAGGCCTATGTGATCGCCCACGAGGTCGGCCACCACGTGCAGAACCTGCTCGGCGTTCTGCCGAAGTTCAACCAGATGCGGCAGGGCATGAGCGAGGTCGAGGCCAACAGGATGTCGGTGCGTGTCGAGCTGCAGGCCGACTGCTTTGCGGGCGTCTGGGGCCATTTCACCAAGCAGAAGGGCCTGCTGGAGGCCGGAGATCTCGAGGAAGCCCTGAACGCTGCGACCCAGATCGGCGACGATACGCTGCAGCGCCGCAGCCAGGGCTATATCGTGCCCGACAGCTTCAACCACGGCACCTCCGAGCAGCGCCGCACATGGTTTGCCCGCGGCTTTGAAAGCGGGCGCGTATCCTCCTGTGATACGTTTTCCGGCGATATCTGACGGTTTTGTTTCCGGTGCGAGCGGTGATCAAAATTTGTGATGGTTGCATGAAAAGAAGGCGGTGCGGGCGTTCCGCACTGGCCTCTTTCGCGCAAAGCGATTAGGAGGGATCACCGGTCGCCTTTCCAGTTCGCTGACCGCGGGCCGCCCATTTTGCGTCGTTCCGGCGCGGCGGCAAGCCTTTCAGGGACGGGATTTCCGCCATGCAGACCACCGCCGCGGCCGCCGCGCCGCACAGCTTTGACAATTCCTGGTCGACGCATCTGCGCGCTGGCCTCGTGCTCGGCATACCCTTTGTCGGCGCGCAGCTCGCCCAGCTTGCCATCCACACCACCGACGTTCTGATGGTCGGCAAACTCGGTCCGACGGAACTTGCGGCGATCGTGCTGGGCACGCAACTGTTCTTCACCATGTTCATCTTCGGCTGCGGCTTCACCCATGCCGTGGTGCCGATGGTGGCGCAGGCGGTCGGACGTGGCGATACGGTTGCCGTGCGCCGTTCGGTGCGCATGGGCATCTGGGTCGTGCTGCTTTACGGCGCCCTTACCATGCCGGTCATCTGGAAGGCGGAGGCGATCCTCACCGCGCTCGGCCAGCAGCCGGCCGTCGCGGCGCTGGCCGGGCGCTACCTGCACATCGCCCAATGGAGCATGTTCCCGAGCCTGATCATCATGGTCCTCCGGGCGCTTCTCGCCGGCTACGAGCGGGCGGGGATCATCCTGTGGGTGACGATCGCGACGCTGCTTCTCAACATCGTTCTGTGCTACGTGCTGATCTACGGCCATTTCGGCTTCCCGGCGCTCGGCATCGAGGGGGCCGCCTATGCGGCGCTCGGCGTCGCCACGCTCGGGGTCGTGCTGCTGCTCATCTATATCCGCTGCGTGCCGGCGCTCCACAGGCTCGATATCTTCGTGCGGTTCTGGCGACCCGACTGGGGCATGTTCCGGGAAGTGGTGATGCTCGGCCTTCCGATCGCCGTCACGATCCTGGCTGAAGTGTCCCTCTTTACGGCTGCCTCGCTGCTGATCGGAACGATCGGCACGACGGAACTGGCGGCGCACGGCATTGCCCTGCAGTTTGCCTCGATCGCCTTCATGATCCCGCTCGGCCTTGCCCAGGCCGGAACGGTGCGCGTCGGCTTGGCACTCGGGCGTGGCGATCTTCTCGGCGTGCGAAGGGCCGCCATCGCGATCCTTGGCCTTGCCGGCGTGGTGTCGCTGATCGGCTCGCTGGTGTTTGCGGTCATCCCCTACACGCTGGCGACGCTCTTTCTGGATACGGCGCGGCCGGATGCGGCGGCGGTCGTGGCTGTGGCGGGACCGCTGATCGTCATCGCCGGCGCCTTCCAGCTGGTCGATGGCCTGCAGGCGGTCGGGGCGGGGCTGTTGCGCGGCCTCAAGGATGCGCGCGTGCCGATGATCCTTGCCATGATCGCCTATTGGCCGATCGGCTTCCTGTCCGGCTGGATCTTCGCCCTGCCGCTGGGGCTCGGCGCCAATGGCGTCTGGTACGGCTTCGTGCTCGGTCTCATTGCCGCGTCCATCATGCTGCTCGGCCGCTTCTTCATGACGCTCAAGCGCATGGAGACCGATCCGGCCACCTATCAGGCGGTCCGTACGGCAACGGCCTAGGGGGAGAAACACTCAATCCCATGACAAAGGCCCGGGCGGTGATCACCGCCCGGGCCTTTGTCGTTCATCGTTCCTTCGCTGGCTGTCAGGCGCGTTCGGCCAGCAGCGTTTCGCCCTTGCGTTCCTTCACAAGGTTGACGAAGCGGCGGAAGAGGTAGTGGCTGTCCTGCGGGCCCGGCGATGCTTCCGGATGGTGCTGGACGGAGAAGACCGGCTTGCCGACGAGGCGCAGGCCGCAATTGGTGCCGTCGAAAAGCGAGACGTGAGTCTCTTCAACGCCTTCCGGCAGCGACTTCGAGTCGACCGCGAAGCCATGGTTCATCGAGACGATCTCGACCTTGCCCGTCGTGTGGTCCTTCACCGGATGGTTGGCGCCGTGGTGACCCTGATGCATCTTCTCGGTCTTGCCGCCAAGCGCAAGGCCCAGCATTTGATGACCGAGGCAGATGCCGAACATCGGCAGGTCTTCGTTGATCAGGGCGCGGATGACCGGCACGGCGTAGGTCCCGGTCGCGGCCGGGTCACCCGGGCCGTTGGAGAGGAACACACCATCGGGCTTCAGCGCCAGCACGTCTTCGGCCGAGGTGTTGGCGGGCACGATGGTGATGCGGCAGCCAAGACCCGTCAGGAGGCGCAGGATGTTGCGCTTCACGCCGAAATCGATGGCGACGATGTGGTAGGCCGCATCGCTCTCGCCGAGCGTTGCAAAGCCCTCGTTCCAGACCCAGGGACGCTCGTCCCACTTGGCGGACTGGCCTGACGTCGCGACCTTGGCGAGGTCGAGATCGACAAGGCCGCTCCAGGCCTTGGCTTCGGCCTTCAGCGCCTCGACGTCGAAATTGCCGTCCGGATCGTGGGCGATCACGGCATTCGGCATGCCGTTTTCGCGGATCCAGGCGGTCAGCGCGCGGGTGTCGATGCCGCTCATGCCGATGATGCCGCGGGCCTTCAGCCACTGGTCCAGGTGCTTGGCCGAGCGATAGTTGCTGGGCTCGGTGATGTCGGCCTTGAAGATGACGCCGACCGCGCCGTGGCGGGCGGCGGGTGTCAGGTCCTCGATGTCCTCGTCATTGGCACCGACATTGCCGATATGCGGGAAGGTGAAGGTGACGATCTGGCCGAGATAGGAGGGATCGGTCAGAATTTCCTCGTAGCCGGTGAGCGCCGTGTTGAAGCAGACTTCCGCCTGCACGCGGCCGGTGGCGCCGATGCCCTTGCCTTCGATGACGGTGCCATCGGCGAGCACGAGAAGCGCGGTCGGCTTGGAAGTGGTCCATGCAGGGGTTGACGTCATCGGATCTTTCCCGTTGCGGCCGTTTGCCCTCGCCTTGAACGGCGCAGGGCACATGGCCATGTGTGTGGTCGAGCGAGACCGGCGCGCCAGAGGGCCGCGGTTCCCATGTCATCGCTGATGATGTTGTGCAGGTGCGGGAAAATAGAGAAAGCCTCCCGCACGGTCAATCGCACCGCACCAACAATGATGGTTTACCCAAGAAAAAGGGCGGTTTGCGGGACGGGGTTTGCGAAACAGGGCCGCCTTGGTCTATGAGACGGCCCAAATGGACCGGCTGCGGACCCAGAAGGCGCGGCACGCGCCACCGGCAGACGCCAAGACAGGAGTTATCATGCGCGACGAATTCGCCACCGTTCTGAAAGATGCCATGAAGGCGAAGGACACACGGCGCATCTCGACGATCCGCCTCATCCAGACCGCGATCAAGGACCGCGACATTGCCAATCGCGGCACCGGCAAGGATCCCGTCAACAATGACGAGATCATGCAGATCCTCGCCAAGATGATCAAGCAGCGCGAGGAATCGGCGCGCATCTACGATGAAGGCGGTCGTCCGGAGCTTGCCCAGCAGGAACGGGAAGAAATCGTCATCATCTCCTCCTTCCTGCCGGCGCAGCTGTCGGAGGCCGAGGTGCGTGCGCTGTGTGAAGGCGTGATCGCCGAAATCGGCGCGCAGGGCCTGCGCGACATGGGCAAGGTGATGGCCGTGCTGAAGGAGCGTTATCCCGGCCAGATGGATTTCGCCAAGGCTTCCGCGATCATCAAGGATTTGCTGAAGTAAGGCCGTCTGCCGCGTGAGCCCCGGCGACCGCGCGACATTCTCCGTGGCCGGGCTCAGGCCGCGGATGACGGGGAGGCGGTGTGCAACGGCGCCTCTTCGGCCAGCGCGGCGGCAAAGGCCTGGTCGATGATCGCGAATTTTTCGGCCTGGTAATCCCAGTATTCACGCAGGAACGCGGCCGATATCCACATCGGGCTGCGCCAGACGTCGCCCTCCCAGCCGACGCTGCCGGCTTCCGCCGCCTTCAGGATCAGGCGTTTGAAGTGCGTGCGCGACATCAGGAAACGTTCGACCATCTCCGTGGTCGAGATGCGGCCGATGGTGTAGCGATCCTGCCCGGGTTCGAAAGCCTCAATGAGCGAGAAAAGCTGATCGAGGACGACGCCGCCATTGTTCGCCCAGGTGAAGAGGTCGAAGCTGGTGCCGATCGAGCCTCTGAGGCGGCTTTTGAGGATCGCGTCGCAGATGCGCGGCTGGACGGCTGCGACGAGCGGCGCGCCCGGCGGGAGGAGGTCGCAGCGTTTGCCCCCGTCATAGCGGTCAAGGGTTGCAAGATGCACGGCGAGCCATTCCCACATGCCGTGCTCGGCGATCGGCGTCGGTTCTATCGGCCGGGACCGCCGGTCCGGCCGATCGGGCCGGTGGCGCAGGAACTTGTAGGCCAGCATCTCGTGCAAGAAGGATGCGGCCGTGTTGCGGCTTGCCACACCGTTGGTCTGGACGACTTCGGTGAAGGCGCTCACCGTCAGGCCCGTGGCCGGATCGGCCGGATCACGGCTGTGATGCAGTGAAAAGCCGATCTGCGCCATCAGCCAGCGTTGTTGTGAGGCAAAGACCGAATAGAGCCGGGGATTGACGCCATAGAGCGACACGACCTGCTGCACGTGTTGCAGCACGAGGCGCAGGAACTTCGAATCGTGCGCAAGCCTGTCAAGGTCGTTCATCGGAACACATTTCACGAAGGTGGAATATGGCGATAGGTCAGGTGGTTGCTGCGGTCAAATGCTTTGTGTGGACATGGTTGATGCAATCCGTGCCAAAAGCGCACAGCCATGGTTTGGTTCCGTGAATCTTTGTGTCCCATCGTTGATCTGTTTGTCCTGCCGATTGTGGGCCGGATGATGGCGGCGCAGATCACGCTTGTCCTTTACCTGATGCCCCGTGTGGACTACGAGAACGGCATGCGCTTTTCACCCAGCTTCCTCGACGAGATCCGCGACTGCGTGCCGATTTCGGCCGTGATCGGTCGGCGCGTGACCTGGGACCGCAAGAAGACCAATACCTCGCGCGGCGACTACTGGGCCTGCTGCCCCTTCCACGGCGAAAAATCTCCGAGCTTTCACTGCGAGGACCGCAAGGGGCGCTACCACTGCTTCGGCTGCGGCGTCTCCGGCGATCACTTCCGATTCCTGATGGAAATCGAGGGGCTGCCTTTCCCCGAGGCGGTGCAGCAGATTGCCGACATGGCGGGGGTCGCCATGCCCGCGCCCGACAAGCAGGCGGAGGAGCGCGAGAAGCAGCGCACCACGTTGCTCGACGTCATGGAGCTTGCCACCCGCTTCTTCGAGGATCAGTTGCAGGCGGCCGGTGGGGCGAAGGCGCGCGCCTATCTGAGGGACCGTGGCCTGACGGGGCGGACCATCGAGACCTTCCGCCTCGGCTATGCGCCGGAGAGCCGCAATGCGCTCAAGGAATTTCTGGCCGGCAAGGGCGTGCCGAAGGAGCAGATCGAGGCCTGCGGGCTCGTCGTGCACGGCCCCGACATCCCCGTCTCCTACGACCGCTTCCGCGACCGCATCATGTTTCCGATCCTGTCGTCCCGCGAGAGGGTGATCGCCTTCGGGGGGCGCGCCATGGCGGCCGATGCGATGGCGAAGTATCTGAACTCCAACGAGACGGAACTCTTCCACAAGGGTCAGGTGCTCTACAATTTTGCCCGCGCGCGACGCGCCGTGCAGGAGGGGAGCCGCGGCGGCGGCGAGGGCACGGGCGCCACCGTGATCGCCGTCGAAGGCTATATGGACGTCATCGCTTTGCACCAGGCGGGCATCGAGAACGCCGTGGCTCCGCTCGGCACGGCGCTGACGGAAAACCAGCTGGAACTGCTCTGGAAGATGACGCCGCAGCCGGTCCTGTGCTTCGACGGTGACAATGCCGGCATTCGCGCCGCCTTCCGGGCGGTCGATCTGGCGCTGCCGCATATCCGCCCCGACCGCACGGTGCGGTTTGCGCTGCTGCCGGATGGCAAGGACCCCGACGACCTCGTCAAGCAGGAGGGCCGTGCGCCCTTTGACCGGGTGATGGCCGGCGCGCGGGGCCTTTCGGATATGGTCTGGACGCGGGAAGTGGGCAGCGGCACCTTCGAGACGCCCGAGGCACGGGCTGATCTGGAGGCACGCCTGAAGCAGGCGACCAATGTGATCGCCGACGAAAACGTACGCCGCTACTACCAGCAGCACATGCGCGACCGGCTGAACGCGCTCTTTCGCCCGCCGCAGGCCGCGCGGCAGGAGCGCGGCGGCTTCCAGGGTTCGGGCTTCCAGAATGCCGGCGGCGCAAAGCGCGGTGGCCGCTTTGGCGGGCGCGGTGGCGCGGGAGAGGGCCGGGGCATGCCGCAGGGCAGCGTCTCGGACCGGCTGACGCGCTCGGCGCTGGTGCGCGGCGCCGATGCCTTGCCGGCGCTGCGCGAATCCGTGCTGGCCATCACCGTCATCAACCATCCGCAGATCCTTTTCGAGGATTACGACGAGATCGCCGCGCTGGAATTCGACAATCGGGATCTGCAACGGCTCTGGTCGGCGGTGCTCGGCGCGGCGGCCTCGATCGGCTCGCGGCTGAACCACGAGATGCTGATGGAGGCGCTGGCGGCGGCCGGGCATGGCGCGCTCGTCGCTTCGCTCGACCAGCAGGTGCGCAATTCGCGCCTGTGGAGCGCGACGGCCGAGGCTGCGCCCGAAGATGCGCGCGAGGCCTATCAGCAGGCGATCGGCCTGCACAAGCGGGCCCGGGACCTCCTCTGGCAGCGCCGCGAATTGCAGCGCGAACTGGCGCAGGCGACGGAGGACGGTGACGACGAGACCGTCGGCCTCATCCTGCGCACGCTCCAGGAAGTGCAGAACGAAACCCAGCGGCTGGAAAACCAGGAAGCCATCATCGAGGGCTTCGGCGTTCTTTCCGGCCGGGTGAAGGGGCCGGCGGCGCGGTAAGGCGCACGCCGCTTTTTTCCGACAGACCATGACATGTTTGAAAGTGCAGCCATGAGCCGATCGTCAAGCGATTCTTCCGCCGTCTCGACCGTGCCGTTTCCAAAGGCCGATCCGCGGCCGCTGGAGGTGTTGAAGCGCGTCTACGGTTATCCGGCGTTTCGCGGCAAGCAGGAAGCCGTCATCAACCACGTCACCGAGGGCGGCGATGCGCTGGTGCTTTTTCCGACCGGGGCCGGCAAGTCGCTCTGCTTCCAGATCCCGGCGCTTTGCCGGCGCGGCGTCGGCATCGTCGTCTCGCCGCTTATCGCGCTGATGCGCGATCAGGTGGAGGCGCTCAAGGCGCTCGGCATCCGCGCGGCGGCGCTGAATTCCGGCCTGACGCGCGAGGAAGCCTTTGCAGTGCGCGACAGCCTCAGGGCCGGCGCGCTCGACATGCTCTATGTCACGCCCGAGCGGATCGTCACGGATGGCTTTGCCGAACTGTTGCAGGGCGTTCCGATCGCGCTGTTTGCCATCGACGAAGCGCATTGCGTGTCCCAGTGGGGCCATGATTTCCGGCCGGAATATCGCGCGCTCGGCCAGCTTGGCGAGCGCTGGCCAGGCGTGCCGCGCATTGCGCTGACCGCTACTGCCGATCCGCACACGCGCGAGGATATCGCCGAGCGGCTGGGGCTGACGGGTGCGCGGGTGTTTTCGACGAGCTTCGACCGCCCCAACATCGCTTACGAGATCGTCGAGCGCGACCAGCCGCGCCAGCAGCTCCTGCGCTTCCTGTCGCGCTTCAAGGATGCGAGCGGCATCGTCTACTGCCTCTCCCGCGCCAAGGTGGAGGATACGGCCGAGTGGCTGGAGACGCAGGGCATCCGCGCGCTGCCCTACCATGCCGGTCTCGACCGCGCCGTGCGCGACGCCCATCAGGATGCGTTCCTGAAGGAGGAGAATCTCTGCCTGGTCGCGACCGTCGCTTTCGGCATGGGCATCGACAAGCCCGACGTACGCTATGTCGCGCATCTCGACCTGCCGGGCTCGGTGGAGGCCTATTACCAGGAAACGGGCCGCGCGGGGCGTGACGGCCTGCCGTCGGAGGTCTGGATGGCCTATGGCATGGCCGATGTCGTGCAGCGTCGCCGGATGATCGACGAAGGCGGCGCGGCCGAGGAGATCAAGCGCATCGAGCGCGGCAAGCTGACGGCGCTGCTCGCCATCTGCGAGACGGCGTCGTGCCGGCGGCAGGCGATCCTTGCGCATTTCGGCGAGAGCCATCCCGGCAATTGCGGCAATTGCGACACCTGCCTCAACCCGGTCGAGACCTGGGACGGGACGGAGGCCGCGATCAAGGCGCTGGCCGCCATCTACCGCACCGGCGAGCGCTTCGGCGCCGGACACCTCGTCGATGTTCTCCTTGGAAACCGCAACGAGAAGACCGAGCGCTTCGGCCATGCGGAGATGCCGGTCTTCGGGGCGGGCAGCGATCTTCCGGCCCGCACCTGGCAGTCGGTCTATCGCCAGCTTCTCGCCTCCGGCCTCGTCAGCGTCGATCACGCCGCCTTCGGCGCGCTGAAGCTCGAGCCGGAGGCGCGTGCCGTCTTCAAGCACGAACGCAAGGTGTTCTTCCGCAAGGACCGCCCGACCTCGGCCCGCGCCGCCAAAAATGCCAGGACGCCGGCGGCGCGTGAAAGGGCCGCGCTCGGCGGCGAGGAGGCAGTGCTGTTCGAGGCGCTGCGCAAGCTGCGGGCCCAGATCGCCAAGGAGGCGAACGTGCCGCCCTATGTGGTCTTCCCTGATACGACGCTGATCGGGCTCGCCAAGGCGCGGCCCCACAGCCTCGACGCCATGCTGGACATCTCCGGCATCGGCCAGAGCAAGCTGGAGCGCTATGGCGCGGCCTTTCTGGAGGTGATCCGCGCGCAGGATTGACGCATCTGCGACAGAGCATGTCGCGGGCGGCGCATTTTGCCGGGGATCTGCGTCTGTGGCTGACGCGTGCAGGTGGGCAGGCCACGGCGTTTCGGTCTATAGATTTGGCATCGAAGCCTGCCGTTACCCGCTCCAGGAGCTGCCATCATGACCGATGCCTTTCTCTCCCATCTTCGTTCCGAAATCGATGGCTTGAAGGCTGGTGGGCTCTACAAGGCGGAGCGGGTGATCACCTCCAAGCAGGCGGGCGAGATCGCGGTCGCCTCCGGTGCGCGCGTGTTGAATTTCTGCGCCAACAACTATCTCGGCCTCGCCGACAACGAGGAACTGGCCGAAGCCGGCAAGGCGGCGCTCGACCGCTACGGCTATGGCATGGCCTCGGTGCGCTTCATCTGCGGCACGCAGGAGGAGCACAAGCAGCTCGAAGCCCGCATCTCAAGTTTTCTCGGGCTGGAGGATACGATCCTCTATTCCTCCTGTTTCGATGCCAATGGGGGCCTCTTCGAGACGCTGCTGTCGGAGGAGGATGCGATCATCTCCGATGCGTTGAACCATGCCTCGATCATCGATGGCGTGCGGCTCTCCAAGGCCAAGCGCTTCCGCTATGCCAATAACGACATGGCGGCGCTGGAAGAGGAGCTTAGGAAGGCGGAAGGCGCGCGCTTCAAGCTGATCGCCACCGACGGCGTCTTTTCCATGGATGGCATCATCGCCAATCTGCAAGGGGTCTGCGACCTTGCCGAGAAGTATGGCGCGATGGTGATGGTGGACGACAGCCACGCTGTCGGTTTCGTGGGCAGACACGGGCGCGGCTCTGCCGAACATTGCGGCGTCGAGGGGCGCGTCGATATCATCACCGGCACGCTCGGCAAGGCGCTCGGCGGCGCTTCCGGCGGCTATACGTCCGGCAAGGCGGAGGTGGTCGAGTGGCTCAGGCAACGCTCGCGGCCCTACCTCTTCTCCAACACGCTGGCGCCGGTAATTGCAGCCGCCTCGCTGAAGGTCTTCGATCTCATCGAAAATGGCGATCATCTGCGCCAGCGTCTCACGGCCAATGCCGATCTCTTCCGGCGCGAAATGACCAGGCTCGGCTTTACGCTGGCGGGCGAGGGGCATCCGATCATTCCCGTCATGCTGGGCGACGCGGCGCTGGCGCAGGCGATGGCGGCGCGCATGCTGGAGAAGGGGGTCTATGTGGTCGGCTTCTCCTTCCCCGTCGTGCCGCGCGGGCAGGCGCGCATCCGCACCCAGATGTCGGCCGCCCACAGCGAGGCGGATGTTCGCACAGCGATTCAGGTCTTCGCCGAGGTCGGCCGCGAGCTGGGCGTCATCTAGGGCCAAACACACGAGTCTTCTGAATCCCTTGGGAGGGTTTTGTCATGTCGAACATGATGCGCGCGCTCGTTAAAGCAAAGCCTGAAGTGGGCCTCTGGATGGAGCATGTTCCGGTGCCGGAGGTCGGGCCGAACGACGTGCTGATCCGCGTGAAGAAATCGGCGATCTGCGGCACCGACGTGCATATCTGGAACTGGGACAGCTGGGCGCAGAAGACCATTCCGGTGCCGATGGTGGTCGGTCATGAATTCGTCGGAGAGATCGCCGAGATCGGCTCCTCCGTCACCAAGTACCGGGTCGGCGAGCGGGTCTCGGGCGAGGGGCATATCGTCTGCGGCAAGTGCCGCAACTGCCGCGCCGGGCGCGGACATCTGTGCCACTACACGAAGGGGGTGGGCGTCAACCGCCCCGGCTCGTTCGGTGAGTTCGTCTGCATTCCCGAGCACAATGTCGTGCCGATCCCTGCCGACGTGCCGGACGAGGTGGCGGCGATCTTCGATCCCTTCGGCAATGCCGTCCACACCGCGCTCTCCTTCGATCTCGTCGGCGAGGACGTGCTGGTGACCGGGGCCGGGCCGATCGGCATCATGGGGGCGATGGTCGCCAAGCGGTCGGGCGCGCGCAAGGTCGTGATCACCGACATCAACCCGGTGCGCCTCGACCTCGCCCGCAAGGTTGGCATCGACCATGTCGTCGATGCCTCCAGCCAGGATCTTTCCGAAGTCATGTCCGAGATCGGCATGACCGAGGGCTTCGATGTCGGGCTCGAAATGTCCGGCGCGCCGCCGGCCTTCCGCTCGATGATCGACACGATGAACAATGGCGGCAAGATCGCCATTCTCGGCATCGCGCCGGAGGGTTTCGGCATCGACTGGAACAAGGTCATCTTCAAGATGCTGACGCTGAAGGGCATCTACGGGCGCGAGATGTTCGAGACCTGGTACAAGATGATCGCTTTCGTGCAGGGCGGTCTCGACCTCTCCCCCGTCATCACCCACCGGATCGGCATCGACGATTTCCGCGATGGTTTCGAGGCGATGCGGTCCGGGAATTCCGGCAAGGTGGTGATGGACTGGGGCTGGTAAGGATAGCCTTTCCGATCCATCGCGATCCGTGAAGCGTCGGTCATAAAGTTTGAATGGTGCATCCGTCGGTTTCATCCTATGAGGTGCGTGCCCGTTGAACCGCATGGTTCAATGCGACTCACACCCATCACCGCCTGCCACGTTCAACCTGGATACGGTTGGCCGTGGCGGGCGGTGGCGTCATGGGCCGGGAAACCGGCCGGGAGGACTTCAATGACGACTGCCATGCCGGCGACACCGACACGCACCGCAACGACCTTTTCCATCATCCTGGCCGCCAGCCTCTGCCACATGCTGAACGACATCATGCAGTCGCTGCTGACGTCGATCTATCCGCTGCTGAAAGCCAATTACCAGCTCGACTTCGTGCAGATCGGCCTCCTGACGGCCGCCTTCCAGATCACCGCCTCGCTGCTTCAGCCGGCCGTCGGGCTGGTGACGGATCGCTGGCACATTCCCTTCTCGCTGCCCTTCGGCATGGCCAGCACCTTCTGCGGCCTGATCATGCTGGCCTTTGCGCACAGCTTTCCGGTGCTCGTCATCGGCGCCTGTCTGATCGGCTTCGGCTCGGCCGTCTTCCACCCGGAATCCTCGCGCATCGCGCGCGCAGCCTCCGGCGGCCGTCATGGGCTGGCGCAGTCCTTCTTCCAGGTGGGCGGCAATGCCGGCACGGCGATCGGGCCGCTTCTCGCCGCCTTCATCGTGCTGCCCTTCGGCCAGGAAAGCCTTGCCTGGTTTGCGAGCGTTGCCGTCGTCGGCATGGTGATCCTGACCTATATGAGCCGCTGGTATGAGGGCCATCGCCGCCTTGCCGCCGGACGTCCGGCGCCGAGCCGCGATCTGCCGCTGCCGCGCGGCAAGGTGATGGCGACACTTCTGGTGCTCGTTTTGCTGACGGTGACGAAGAACGTCTATCTCTCGAGCCTTTCCAGCTACTTCACCTTCTACACGATCGAGCGTTTCGGCCTCTCCGTGCAGTCGGCGCAGATGATGCTGTTCCTGTTCCTCGGGGCCTCGGCCGTCGGCGTCTTCTTCGGCGGGCCGATCGGGGACCGTTACGGCCGGCGCTTCGTCATCTGGTTCTCGATCCTCGGGGTCATTCCCTTCGCACTGATGCTGCCCTATGCCAATCTCTTCTGGACCGGTGTGCTGACGGTGCTGATCGGCTTCATCTTCTCCTCCGCCTTCTCGGCCATCGTGGTCTTCGCGCAGGAGCTGGTGCCGGGGCGGGTGGGGCTGATCGCCGGCGTGTTCTTCGGCTTCGCCTTCGGGGCGGGCGGGCTCGGCGCGGCGCTGCTCGGCGTGGTCGCCGATCACCAAGGCATCAACTTCGTGTTCCAGCTCTGCTCCTACATGCCGCTGCTCGGCATCCTGACGGTGCTCTTGCCGAAGCTTCCCGCGCGCTGAGTCGCGGTCCGGCCTGTGCTGACCCGGCACAGGCCCTGTCACGGCAGGTGTTGCGGCCCGTGGGCGGGGATTTTCGCCAGACTTGTTTTCGTCCGGCCCCGACCCATATAAGCCCCATGAACCGCACGGGAAATCGGCCCGCGAAGCGGGGGCGGGAGAGCATAATTGCGCTTTTCTACCCGGAAACGCTTGACGGGGCCGATTTTTCTGGGAATCACCATTTCTGATGTGAAGGTGAAATGGATCGGCGGACTGCGCATCATGACAGACCTGTTCCCCGAGGTGGTCGGGCGATGTCCGTCTGGTCACAGGCAGCGCGTCTGGTGGTTAATCAGGATTTAAACATCATCCCGTTACGTCAGGGGCAATGATTCGACGGAGGTGCTTCGCGCATCCGCCCCGCACCGAGGTGCGGACCAATCATTGGAATGCGGGCTGTCCAAGGAAAGCGACGATTTAGATGGCAACCAAAGTCAAAGAAAACGAAGAAGCCGAGAACGAACGCGATGGTGCGCCGGACGGTCCGCTTCTCGATCTTTCGGATGATGCCGTCAAGAAGATGATCAAGGCCGCCAAGAAGCGCGGCTATGTGACGATGGACGAACTCAACTCGGTTCTTCCCTCGGAGGAAGTCACCTCCGAGCAGATCGAGGACACGATGGCGATGCTCTCCGACATGGGCATCAATGTGGTCGAGGACGAGGAAGCCGAAGAGGCTGCCGGCGGCGACGATGAAGAGGCCGATAGCGACGGCGAGAGCGAAGGTGGCGAGATTGCCCCCTCCGCCGGCACTGCGCTCGCCACCTCCAAGCGCAAGGAACCGACCGACAGGACCGATGACCCGGTGCGCATGTATCTGCGCGAAATGGGCTCGGTGGAGCTTCTGTCGCGCGAGGGCGAAATCGCGATTGCCAAGCGCATCGAGGCCGGCCGCGAGACGATGATCGCGGGCCTGTGCGAAAGCCCGCTGACGTTCCAGGCGCTGATCATCTGGCGCGACGAACTCAACGAAGGCCAGACGCTGCTGCGCGAGATCATCGATCTCGAAACGACCTATTCCGGTCCCGAGGCCAAGGCTGCCCCGCAGTTCCAGAGCCCCGAGAAGATCGAGGCCGACCGCAAGGCGGCCGAGGAGAAGGAAAAGACCCGCAAGTCTCGCATGCCGGCCAATGACGACGACATCACCAATGTCGGCGGCGACATGCCCATGCCGGAAGAAGAGGAAGAGGACGACGACGAGTCCAACCTCTCGCTCGCGGCCATGGAAGCGGAACTGCGCCCGCAGGTCATGGAAACGCTCGACGTCATCGCCGACACCTACAAGAAGCTGCGCAAGCTGCAGGACCAGCAGGTGGAAGCGCGCCTTGCTGCCACCGGCACGCTGTCACCCGCCCAGGAGCGCCGCTACAAGGAGCTAAAGGACGAGCTGATCAAGGCAGTCAAGTCGCTCTCGCTCAACCAGAACCGTATCGACAGCCTCGTCGAGCAGCTCTACGACATCAACAAGCGCCTCGTGCAGAACGAAGGCCGCCTGCTGCGTCTGGCCGAAAGCTACGGCGTGAAGCGTGACTCGTTCCTCGAGCACTATTCCGGCGCGGAACTCGATCCGAATTGGATGAAGTCGATCGCCAATCTGGCCGGCAAGGGCTGGAAGGATTTCGCAAAGAGCGAATCCACGATGATCCGCGACATCCGTCAGGAAATCCAGAATCTCGCCACCGAAACCGGCATCTCGATCTCGGAATTCCGCCGCATCGTGCACATGGTGCAGAAGGGCGAGCGCGAGGCCCGGATCGCCAAGAAGGAAATGGTGGAAGCCAACCTTCGTCTGGTGATCTCGATCGCCAAGAAGTACACGAACCGCGGCCTGCAGTTCCTCGACCTCATTCAGGAAGGCAATATCGGCCTGATGAAGGCGGTCGACAAGTTCGAGTATCGCCGCGGCTACAAGTTCTCGACCTATGCGACGTGGTGGATCCGGCAGGCGATCACCCGCTCGATCGCCGACCAGGCCCGCACGATCCGCATTCCCGTGCACATGATCGAGACGATCAACAAGATCGTGCGCACCTCGCGCCAGATGCTGCACGAGATCGGCCGCGAGCCGACGCCGGAGGAACTGGCCGAAAAGCTCGCCATGCCGCTCGAAAAGGTGCGCAAGGTGCTGAAGATCGCCAAGGAGCCGATCTCGCTCGAAACCCCCGTGGGCGACGAAGAGGACAGCCATCTCGGCGACTTCATCGAGGACAAGAACGCGCTGCTGCCGATCGACGCTGCCATTCAGGCGAACCTGCGCGAGACGACCACCCGCGTTCTGGCGTCACTGACGCCGCGCGAGGAGCGCGTCCTGCGCATGCGCTTCGGCATCGGCATGAACACCGACCATACGCTCGAAGAAGTCGGCCAGCAGTTCTCGGTCACCCGCGAACGTATCCGCCAGATCGAAGCCAAGGCTCTGCGCAAGCTCAAGCACCCGAGCCGCAGCCGGAAGCTGCGCTCGTTCCTCGACAGCTGACCGTTTGCCGGGCGGAAAGGCATGCATGACAAGGCCCGGCCACTCGCTGGGCCTTGTCGTTTCCGGGATGCTCGCTTATTATTTCCTTGCGGAAATTCACGTGGTGTAGACGGAGCGAGGCTGTGAGCAAGAGCCAGCATGTGATGCCGAGCGGCGGGAAGTGGACGCTTCGCGAAGCGGGCTCGTCGCGCGCCTCACGTGTGTTTTCCAGCCAGCAGGAAGCCGTCGATGCGGCGCAGAAGATTGCGAAGCAGCGAGGCAGCGTCCTCTACATTCATGGCAAAAATGGCCTGATCCGCGAGCGCCTTTCTTATACGTCCGACGCTTCTGTCACCAAGGGCTGAGTGCGCTTGGACGCGGCTTTCGATCGAAACGTCTTCATCAATTGCCCTTTCGATGACGCCTACGCGAACCTGTTGCAGGCGGCCGTCTTCTGTGTCGTCTCCTTTGGCTATACGCCGCGCCTCGCCAGCGAACGGCTGGAGGCCGGTGAGAACCGGCTCGACAAGATTGTCGGGCTGATCAAGGCGTCGCGCTATTCCATCCACGATCTTTCCCGCACCCGCGCGGCGGAGGCGGGCGAGATGGCGCGCATGAACATGCCGTTTGAGCTTGGGCTTGATCTCGGATATCGCCGCAGCGGCATGCAGGGTGCAGATCTCAAGAAATTCCTGATCTTCGAGCGTGATCCCTACGACCTTAAGCGCTCATTGTCCGATCTTGCCGGCCAAGACGTGGAGTTTCACCGGGACGATTACGAACTGGTTATCAAGAAGATCCGCGATTTTTTTCGCGTGGAGGCGCAATGCGTTGTGCCGGGTCCCTCCAGGCTTGTCTCCGACTACGCGACCTTCCAAGGTTGGATGGTCGAGCGAAAGATCTTCGAAGGCCATTCGCCGCGCGAAGCTCTCGTCCTGCCATTGCAGGAACGGATTGATGAGATGCAGGCTTGGATCGCGGCCGGACGACCGGATTTCTTCCGCCCGCAGTGATTGGTTCGATCAAAACGTTTCGTTAAAGTTTACCCTTTATCAATGTCTTGGATCGCCCGGCATTCCCATGGATGCGCAAGGGTCGATCGAACTCCTTGCGGGAGGATCGGGATAGCCGGAGGCGTGTGTTGCCTTTCGGTGCGATGCTCCGCAAATGAGAGGGTCTGCGATGCGTTGCGTTTTGATCGTCGTCCTCCTGATGCTGGCGGGATGTGCCACGGCGCCGAGCCGTGTGACGAATGCCTGTGCGATCTTTTCGGAAAAGGGCGGTTTGTTCGGAAACTGGAAACGGGCGGCGGTGAAGGCCGAGCGCGAATTTGGCGTGCCGGTGCCGATCCTGATGGCCACGATCTATGCCGAGTCGGGGTTCAAGCCCTATGCGCGCCCGCCGCGCACCAAGCTGCTCGGCTTCATTCCCTGGAAGAGGCCGTCAAGCGCCTATGGCTTCGCGCAGGCCCTCGACGGTACCTGGGACAGCTACAAACGTTCGACCGGACGCTGGACGGCAAGCCGGACGAATTTCAGCGATTCCGTGCATTTCGTCGCCTGGTATCACCGTCTCAGCCACCAGAAGAACGGCATCGCGCTCAACGATCCGTACCGGCTCTATCTCGCCTATCATTCCGGTCAGGAAGGCTATAATCGCGGCGCCTATCGGGCCCGTCCCGAGGCGATGAACGGTGCGCGGCGCACGGCTCAGCAGGCGCAGCGCTATGCGGTGCAGTTGCGGCAGTGCCGGTGATCAGACCAGAGCGCCCAGCGCGTTCTTGAGATCGGTCGGATCGCGCTCGCGCAGGTCCAGATCGGCTTCGATATGATCGATATGGTGGACCATCAGGGCGGCAGCAGCCCCGGCATCCCGCCGCTCCAGCGCATCGACGATCGCTTGATGCTCGCTGTGGCCGCAACTCGAGACGACCGACTGTCCGTAGACGGCGATCGCAAGGGACGAACGGGCGACCAGTTCCTCCATAAAGCGCAGCAGGATTGCATTGCCGGCAATCTGGGCGATGGTCAGGTGGAAATCGCCGGACGCCTTGATCTCGGCACGCCGCGCCGTCGGGCCGCGTTCCCCGGTCAGGCGGCCTTCCTCCAGCAGCAATTGCCGGAGCAGCTGGATCTGCGAGGGGGCGATGAGGCGGCATGCCTCCATGACGATGCCGGGCTCGATCAGTTTGCGGGTCGCGAAGATCTGCCGGGATTCCTCCGGGGAGGGGCTGGCGACGAAGGCGCCGCGATTCTTCTCCACGGTAACGAGACCTTCATAGGAGAGCGCCTGCAGGGCGGCGCGCACCAGCGTGCGGCTGACCTTGAAGAGGGTGCCGACATCCCCCTCTGTCAGCTTCGTGCCCGGCGCCAGTCGCCGGTCGACGATCGCATCGCGCAAGGCGTCGCGGATCGACTGGGCGTCGAAGTCCTGATCTGGCGTTTGGGGAAGGGTGGATGGCATCGTCGATCCGCAGGTTCTTATCCTATCCTAACCGGCTTCGCCGGCGTTGGAAATGATCTTTGCATCGCAATCGACGCGTAAATTGTATACGATATGCTTATTGAATGTAGACGATCGCTCATAAATTAAGCGGCAGGCTGGACCGGAAACGGGCAGGCTGCTCGGTCGGAGTGGATTTGACGGTGCAAAACCGGCGCTCCACCAAACTGGCACGCTTGATGCATTGCTTCTCCCGACAACGGAGAGCCGCGCATGTCCAAAGCAGCAGAGATCGATATCGTTTCCGTATCCAAGGTCTATGGGCAGACCACGGCGGTGCATGCGATCAGCCTGAAGATCCCCGCCGGAACCTATTGCTGCTTCCTCGGCCCCTCTGGCTGCGGCAAGACCTCGACGCTTCGGATGATCGCGGGCCACGAGACCATTTCGTCCGGCGACATCCGCCTTGGGAATGCCGTCGTGACCGATCTGCCGCCCGCCCGGCGCGGGACGGCGATGATGTTCCAGTCCTATGCGCTTTTCCCGCATCTCGACCTCATCGACAATGTCGCCTTCAGCCTGAAGATGAAGGGTGTCGAGCGCGAGGAACGCCGTGGCAAGGCGCTCGAGATGCTGAAGCTGATGCAGATGGAGGCCTATGCCAACCGGCGTCCGGCGCAGCTTTCGGGCGGCCAGCAGCAGCGCGTGGCGCTCGCCCGCGCGCTTATCACCAATCCGGAAGCGCTCCTGCTCGACGAACCGCTGTCGGCGCTCGATCCCTTCCTCAAGGTGAAGATGCGCGCCGAGCTCAAGAAGCTGCAGAAGACGCTCGGCATCAGCTTCGTGCACGTCACCCACAGCCAGGAGGAGGCGCAGGCGCTCGCCGATCTCATCGTCATCATGAATGACGGGCGCATCGAGCAGGCCGGCACGCCGCGCGCTGTCTTCGAACGCCCGGCCACGGCCTTCGTCGCGCGGTTCATGGGCGACCATAACGTCATTTCCGGCCGGATCACGGCCATCGAGGAGGGTGTTGCCACGGTGGAGGTACCCGATGGCGGGATCTTCCGGGTGGCTGCGGAAGGAGCCGAGGTCGGTGCGCCCGCCGATATCGGTCTGCGCATCGACCGCATCCGCTTTGCGGAACCCGAAACGCCGGGCACCGGCTTCACCGGCATCGTCTCCAACGTCGAGTATCGCGGTTCCAGCGTGAAGATTACGCTGATCGGCGCGGGCGCGGACGATTTCACCGTTGTTGTCGGCGACCAGGATTTCTTCGACCGCCCGCTCTCGCCAGGCGATGCCGTGCCCGTCAGCTGGGCCTTCGGCGAGGCCCTGCTGCTCGGCCGCGTCCACTGATTTTCTTACACTTTCACAGATCCATCATCATCACCACAACAAGGGGAACGACATGACGATGAAGACGAGCAAGACGACGAAGGCGGCTGCGACGGGGGTCACGCGCCGCACGCTTCTGAAGACGGGTGCGGCGGCCGCTGGCGCCGTTGCCGGTTCCGGCCTCATCACGGGCTTTCCGACCATCTGGGCGCAGAACCCGATCACACTGCGCCAGTTCGGCACGGGCGTTTCGAACATCAACGCCATTGCCGAGAAGTGCAAGGCCGACCTCGGCATCACGCTGGAGATGACGGCAACCGACTCCGATGCCGCCGCCCAGCGCGCCGTGACGCAGCCCGACAGCTACGACATCGCAGACATCGAATACTGGATCCTCAAGAAGGTCTTCCCGTCGGGCGTGCTGCAGCCGATGGACACGTCGAAGCTGAAATATTTCGACAAGGTCGTGCCGCTCTTCATTACCGGCAAGCTGAATCCGGATTCGGTGATCGCGCAGGGCACGGCGCCGCACACGGTCGGCTTCGTCGAAGCGCAGGACAGCAAGACCTTCGCCAAGGAACCCACCCAGTGGTTCACGATGATGCCGACGATCTACAATGCCGATACGCTCGGCATTCGCCCCGACCTCGTGGGGCGCGAGATCACCACCTGGGCCGACATCATGGATCCGGCCTTCAAGGGCAAGACCTCGATCCTCAACATCCCCTCGATCGGCATCATGGATGCCGCGATGATCATGGAAGCCACCGGCGAGATCAAATATGCCGACAAGGGCAACATGACGAAGGAAGAGATCGACAAGACGATTGAATTCCTCATCAAGGCCAAGCAGGCCGGCCAGTTCCGCGCCTTCTGGAAATCCTTCGACGAAAGCGTCAACCTGATGGCGTCGGGCGAAGTGGTCATCCAGTCCATGTGGTCGCCGGCCGTTGCTGCGGTGCGCTCCAAGGGCATCGCCTGCAAGTACCAGCCGCTGAAGGAGGGCTATCGCTCCTGGGGCGGTGGCCTTGGTCTTGCCTCGCACCTCTCGGGCGCGCAGCTCGATGCGGCGTATGAGTACATCAACTGGTACACGTCCGGCTGGGTCGGCGGCTATCTGAACCGCCAGGGCTACTATTCGGCCTGCATGGAAACGGCCAAGAACTTCATGACGGCCGACGAGTGGGGTTACTGGATCGAAGGCAAGCCGGCAGCCGGCGACATCATGTCTCCGGAAGGCAAGGTGATGGAAAAGGCTGGCGCCGTGCGCGACGGCGGCTCCTTCGAGGACCGCATGGGCAAGGTCGCCTGCTGGAACTCCGTCATGGACGAGGACCGCTACATGGTCCGCCGCTGGAACGAGTTCATCGCAGCCTGATGCGGGTTGGGGGGCTGCTGCGCATTCGTGGTACCCCCCCCCTATGCCCTGCCGGGCATCTCCCCCACAAGGGGGGAGATCCGATGGAGCACCCGCCTGCCCGGAAGCAGGCGTTTGCCTTGAAGCGATGCGCAAGCCGCCGGCCGATCTCCCCTCCGTGGGGGGATGTCCGGCAGGACAGAGGGGAGGGTGTTCCGACCTCCACCCCCTCCGTCCCGCAACCCTGACCACCCTTGCGAAGAGGATGACACGGAATGACAACTGTCCGCCTGATCGGCGCCGGAAGCACGAAAGACAAGCGCGTCTTTCGCATTCCGCCGGCGCTCGTTGCCTATCTCCAGGCGGTGCCGCTGACCGCGATCCTCGGCTTCTTCTTCGCGCTACCGATCCTGATGATCGTCACCGTCAGTTTCTGGGACTATGATTTCGCCGGGCTCTATCCGGATTTCATCATGCTCAACTACGAGGAGGTGCTGGGCTCCTGGGTGACGTGGAAGACCTATCTCAACACGCTGAAATACATGGCGATGGTCTGGGTTCTGACGCTCGTCATCGGCTTCTGGGTCGCCTATTTCCTCGCCTTTCACATCCGCACCACCACCATGCAGATGGTGCTCTTCCTCGTCTGCACCGTGCCGTTCCTGACCTCCAACATCATCCGCATGATCTCGTGGATCCCGGTTCTGGGGCGCAACGGGCTGGTCAATCAGGGGCTCGTCGGACTTGGCATCGTGCCGCAGCCGGTGGAATGGCTGCTCTACTCGGATTTCGCCGTGGTGCTCGCCATGGTGCATCTCTACACGCTCTTCATGGTGACACCGATCTTCAACACGCTGATGCGCATCGACCGCTCGCTGTTCGAGGCGGCGCGCGATGCCGGGGCCTCTTCGGCGCAGATCCTCTGGAACGTCGTCATCCCGCTTGCCAAACCCGGCATCGCCATCGGCACGATCTTCGTCGTGACGCTGGTCATGGCGGATTTTTCGACCGTGCAGGTCATGTCCGGCGGGCAGAGCGCCTCGGTGGCGCTGATGATGAAGAACCAGATGTCGCTGCTGCAATATCCGGCCGCCGCCGCCAATGCCGTGGTGCTGCTCGTCCTCGTCCTCTTCATGGTCGCCGCAATCCTGCGCGTCGTCGATATCCGCAAGGAGCTCTGAACCATGGCCCATGACAAGCGACCGCTGGAATTCTACATTCTCGCCGCCTTTTTCGCGCTCTTCGTGCTGTTTCTCTACGGCCCGCTGTCGGCAGTGCTGATTCTCTCTTTCCAGGGGCCGGAAGGCGGGCTCACCTTCCCGCTCAACGGCGTCTCGCTGCACTGGTTCGGCAATCTCTTCGAAAAGCAGGCGGTCGGCGATTTCGGCGCGGCGTTCCGGCGCTCCTTTGCGCTCGGCGCCATGGTCATGGTCGTCACCGTGCTGGTGTCGCTGCTCGCCGGTCTTGCCTTCAGGCGGCGCTTTCTCGGCTCCAACGGGCTGTTCTACCTGACGGTTGCAAGCCTGGTCGTGCCCTCCATCATCATTTCGCTTGGCATCGGCGTGGTCTTCCAGCAGCTCGGCCTGAAGCCTGCCTGGTATTCCTCCGGCTTCGGCGCGCATCTCACCTGGACGCTGCCCTTTGGCGTGCTGATCATGTTCGCGGTCTTCAACCGCTTCTCGCCGGCCTATGAGGAGGCAGCACGCGATCTCGGGGCGTCTTCCTGGCAGACGTTCCGGCATGTGGTGCTGCCGATGATCGCGCCGAGCCTCGTCGGGGTCGGACTCTTCGGCTTCACGCTCTCCTATGACGAGTTCGCGCGCACGCTGATGACGTCCGGCACCTATAACACGCTGCCGCTCGAAATCTACGGCATGACCACCAACGTGACGACACCGGTGCTCTATGCGCTCGGCACGGTCACCACGCTCTTCTCCTTCACTGTGATCCTCGCCACGCTCGGCATCATCCTGATGCTCAGGCGGCGGCAGGCGAAAGTCTCCTGATGCGCATCCTGATCGTCAATCCCAACACGACCGCCTCCATGACCGAGAAGGCGGCGGAGGCGGCCCGCGCCGTCGCAGCGGCCGGCACCACCATCCTTGCCGCCACCTCCCGCATGGGGCCTGCCTCGATCGAGGGGCATTATGACGGGGCGATCGCGGTGCCCGGCATGCTCGCCGAAATCCGCGCGGCGGAGGCGCAGGGCATCGATGCCGCGATCATCGCCTGTTTCGACGATACGGGGCTCGATGCGGCGCGGGCGCTCGCCTCGGTTCCCGTGCTCGGCCTCTGCCAGTCTGCGGTGACGACGGCGTCGTTCCTCGCGCACAGATTCACGGTGGTGACGACGCTGGAGCGCTCGCGGGTGCTTCTGGAAGACCTGACGCGCCATTACGGCATGGGCGGGCGCGCCAAGGTACGGGCTGCCGACATCCCCGTGCTGGAACTGGAAGATGCCGCCTCCGGCGCGCTCGACAAGCTCACGGCCGAGATCGAGGCGGCGCTCGCCGAGGATGGCGCCGAAGCCATCGTGCTCGGCTGCGCCGGCATGGCCGACCTCGCCGGTCGGCTGCAGGCCCGCTATGGCGTGCCCGTCATCGATGGTGTCTCGGCGGCGGTGAAGATGGCGGAGGCGCTGGTCTCGCAGCGACTGACGAGCAGCAAACGCGGGTCGTATGCGGCGCCGTTGCCCAAGGCCTATGCGGGGGCGATGGCGGCGTTTGCGCCGGTGGGGTGAGGGGCGGGTGGGTCGGGGTAGGAACCCCGTACACGCGAAAAGCTTCGGCGTTCACCGAGTTTCTCTGCAATTGACGGCATGCGCGGCAGTGGATCCTCGGCTCGGGGGCCGAGGATGACGGTGTCTGGGGTTGCCGTTTCTCACATCTTTGAAACTTCGGATCTTTCGCGCACCACACTGTACCAACGTGGCGTCGTCATCCTCGGGCTTGACCCGAGGATCCATTTCTCAGCTGTTTTCCGTTACATAGGGATGGTCGGGTCAGGCCCGACCATGAGGGATTCGGGGTGGGCGGCCTCACCACCCTACCACGCTCTCACGGTCCATCCGGAGCGCACGGCCTTGAGGCAGAGCGCCGTGCTTCCTCAGCCGTCCTTGCGCTTGGCCTTCTTCGGCTTGCCGGCATAGGGGCCGTTGCCGTCGGTGCGGGCGGCGCCCGGCTTGGCGCGGGGCTTGAAGCTGCGGTCGCCGGCGGGCTTGCCGTCGCCCTTGTCTGCAAATTTGTCTGCAAACTTGCGGGCCGGACGGTCCGACGCGCTGTCATTGGTCTTCCAGGCGCGGTCGTCCTCGCGGCGCATGGCGGCTTCGCCGTCGCTGTGGCGGGGCCGGTCGTTGGCAGCCGACTTGCGGGCCGGGGAATCCTGCCACTCGCCCTTCGGCTTCGGGCGCTTGTCGCCAAAGGCCTTCTCGCCAAAGGATTTTTCACCGCGTGGCTTTTCGTTGCCGCCATCGCGCTTGGCGTAGGGGCGGGCGCTGGCGGGGCGGGCGTCGCCTTCGCCATCGCGCTTCCAGCCGCCGGCCTTGCGGGGCTTGTCGGCATAGTCGCCCCGCGGCTTGTCGGTCCATTCGCCGCGCGGCTTTGCCGGGCGGGCGTCGTCACGCGGGGCACGGGCCGGGCGGCGCTCGCCGTCGGAGGCCTCGCGCGGGCTGCCGGGGCCGAAGTCCGGCTTGCCGTCCATCTGCGTCAGGCGGATTCCCTTTTCGATGGTCATCTTCGGGCCGATGGCGCCGAGGAAGACATCCTCGGAGGCGGCGTCGATTTCCACGAAGGTTTCGTCCTCGCGCATGCGGATCGCGCCGATCGAGGATTTGGAGATCTTGCCGGCGCGGCAGAGCATGGGGATCAGCCAGCGCGGCTCGGCGCGCTGCTTGCGGCCGACCGAGAGCGAGAACCAGAGGCTGCCGGCGAAATCGGTGCGGGCACGGGCCGGGCCGAAATCGACCGGGCCGTCGGTTGCGTCCTTGCGGACGCGCTTGGCGCCGGCGTCGAGCTGCACTTCGATCAGGTCTTCCGGCGCGGAATGGCCGGCGCTCCACAGGCGCAGGAACGCTGTGGCGAGCTGTTCGGCGGTATGGTTGGCAACGAGCGTCGCGACGGCATCGCGTTCGTCGTCCAGCAGCGGTTCGGCAATGGCCGGGTCGGTGGCGAGGCGCTCGTGGTCGCGGGCCGTCACCTCGTCGGCGGACGGCGGCAGGGCCCAGTTCGGTACGACATTGGCGCCGGACAGCAGGCGCTCGGCCTTGCGGCGGGCCGACAGCGGCACGATGAGGGCGCTCACACCCTTGTTGCCGGCGCGGCCGGTGCGGCCGGAGCGGTGCAGCAGGGTTTCGGAATTGGTCGGCAGATCGGCGTGAATGACGAGTTCTAGGCCGGGCAGGTCGATGCCGCGGGCGGCGACGTCGGTGGCGATGCAGACGCGGGCGCGGCCATCGCGCATGGCCTGCAGCGCGTGGGTGCGCTCGTTCTGGCTGAGTTCGCCGGAAAGCGCCACCACCGCAAAGCCGCGATTGGTGAAGCGGGCCGTCAGGTGGTTGACGGCCGCACGGGTCGAGCAGAAGACGATGGCATTCTTCGCTTCATAAAAGCGCAGCACGTTGACGATGGCGTTCTCGCGGTCGGCCGGGGCAACGACGAGGGCGCGGTACTCGATATCGCCATGCTGGCGGCTTTCGGACGCCGTTTCGAGGCGCACGGCATTCTTCTGGTAGTTCTGCGCCATGGTTTCGATGGCGCGCGGCACGGTGGCCGAGAACATCAGGGTGCGGCGGTCATCCGGGGCTTCCTCGAGGATGAATTCGAGGTCTTCGCGAAAGCCGAGGTCGAGCATTTCGTCGGCCTCGTCCAGCACCACGGCGCGGATTTCCGACATGTCGAGGGCGCCGCGCGTGATGTGGTCGCGCAGGCGGCCGGGCGTGCCGACGACGATGTGGGCGCCGCGCTCCAGCGTGCGGCGTTCGGTGCGCGGGTCCATGCCACCGACGCAGGTGGCGACGGTGGCGCCGGCTTCCGCGTAGAGCCAGGAGAGTTCGCGCATGACCTGCAACGCGAGTTCGCGCGTCGGGGCGACGATGAGGGCAAGCGGCGCGCCGGGGCGCTCGAAACGCTCATGGCCCGACAGCAGGTCGGGGGCAAGCGCCAGGCCGAAGGCCACGGTCTTGCCGGAGCCGGTCTGGGCGGAGACGAGCGCATCGCGTCCCTCCAGATCGCTGGCGATCACGGCCTTCTGCACCGGGGTCAACTGCGTGTAGCCGCGTTTGGTCAACGCCGCGGCGATCGCCGGCGCCATGCCTTCGAATTCGGTCATTCCATTGTCTTTCGGGGTCTTGTAGTCCCTGCTGCGGCGGCAGCGCGCAGGGCGCGTTTCCAGACGGAGCAAAGTCCTGGCCGGCAAAGCGCCGACCTTCACATGCGCGCTCCCTTACAATGCGCCGGGCGAAAAGTACAGGGCGGCATTTGCGGGGCAGCCCTGCGCGCGGCGCGGGTTCGATTTCCGCACCTTTCCGCAGGCCGACCTCTAGCTCAGGGATCGGAGAGGCGCGCGTCGGTAATGCCAGCTGTCCAGCGCGGATCGACGACCGGCCGGGGACCGGGGCGCACCGTGACGAACGTGTCGAACGGCTTGCTTTCTCCTGGCAGGATCGAGAGGAGCAGGAGAGGCGTATCCGCGCCGATGCGGCGGCAGGGCTTGTCGGCGCAGTCCTCAAGCTCGAGGGAGAGCCGGATATAGTCCGTCATGCGCTCGGTGCCGTTGGTGATCGTGCCCTTGGCCTGGTAGACGCCGGCCGGGCGGCTTTCGACGACGGACAGGTCGGAAATCGTCAGTTTCGCGCGCTCGGCGGCTCCATCAAGGCGGTTCACGGAGGGCGGCGCGATCTCGGCCGCCGGCCTGCGGGCCTCATCGATCCACCAGACGATGGCGGCAACGATCAAGCCGAGGGCAACGACCACGGTGACGACGGGTTCGGCAATATGACGAAAACGCGAGAAGCGCGCCGCAAGATACACGATCACGACGGCGGGAATGGCAAACAACAACCAGATCATACATGGCCTCCGGCGCGGACTATAACGATCTCATGCCGGAAAACCAACGGGATAGCGGGAAAGTGAGCGCTGCGTCCCGTCCGGTCACTTGTGTGCCGGGTCGCTGGCGAGATCGACCCAGTACGCGCCCTCGAAGGGCACGGCTGCAAAGCGGCGATTGATCTCATCAAGCGTGGCTGACGGGTCCTGATCCGAAAAGAGATCCGGTCTTAGCCAGTGGGCAAAGGCATCCGCGAGCACGACATTGAGCGGCACGGCATTGAAGAAGTTCCAGATGGCGTGAACCTTCCTGTCTTTCACCGCCTTGATGTGTGCGAGGGCCGGCATCGCCGCCGTCGCCTCAAGCGATTGCCGGGCTTCGGCGATCGCAACGCCCGGGCCGATGGAAAGGCTGCTGTAAGCTGCCCCCGGCGAACCCGAAACAATCAGAGTGTCGGGATTGGCAGCAATAATGGTTTCCGGGCCGATGGTGCCGCCGAACGGCTGCAATCCGTCAGCCACGACGTTTCGGGCACCCGCCAGTTCGATGAAGGCGCCGAGCCCGTCCCTGCCGAAGGCCCAGCAGCAGGTGTCGGTTCGCGGGAAGGCAAGGAAGAGCACGTCCGGTCCCTTCGACGCCGAAGCGCTGACCCTTGCGCGAATGCGGTCGATATGATCCTCGTAAAAGCGAGCGAAGTCCTCGGCCTTTTCCTCCTGCCCGAGCGCCTGACCAAGCATGCGCATGGTTTGAGGCGTTCCTTGAAGCGGGTCGTGGCCGAAGTCGGCGACGATCACGGGCACGCCCATGTCGGAAAGATACTGCATCGCCCGGTCGCCGCTTTCATTGCCGACCTGCCAGGAGGCGAGAATGGCAAGGTCGGCCTTCAGGGACAGGATCGTCTCGATATTCAGGTCCGGCCCGTCGCCTGCACCGATCTCCGGCACGCTGGCAAGGTCCGGGAAACGCTTCACGAAGCGCGCATAGATTTCCGGATTGTCGTTCTTCATGTCCTGCGACCAGCCGGCAAGCCGCGCCACCGGATCGGGATCGATCAGGGACAGGGCGACGAGGTTGAAGCCGGAGCCGAGAAGAATGTGTTCGGGCGGGGCGGATATCACGACGCTGCGACCAGCCGAATCCGTTACGGTGCGCGGCCATCCCTCCGGTTCGGCGCGCCCCTGCGGCGCGAGGAAGAGGATGGAGGCGAGCACCAGCAGCAGGCGGCACAGCGGCCTTGCGGAGAAGCGAGCGAGTGGCATCAGCGATATCCTGATCGTTCAGTGCGTGCTGGCGGCGTTTCGCTGGGAGGGCAGGGCGCACAGGCTGCCGCAGCTTTCCACGCCCGGCACGAGGTAGCGCAGGCAGCAGACCTTGCGGCGACAGACGCGCGCTCCGGATTCGTCCTCATAACGCAACGCGCCGCAGAAGGGGTTAGGCGAGCCATCCGGCAGGAGGGTCTCCTCGACCAGCGTGTCGGCTTCCGGCAGGCGCTCGACGTTCAGCGTCGTGCGCAGGGCATAGTCGAGGTAGACCGCGGCATTGTTCCAGGCCAGTTTTGGCGCAATGCCGCCATGCGCCTTCATCAGCCGGACGGCTTCGCGAAAGTGATCCGTGACCAGCGGATTAAGGGTGGCGAGCACACCATCCCCGATGTCACCGGCGGCCTGCTCCACGGGACCGGAGAGGCCGAAGGCGCGCGGCAGGCCATCCGGCGTCAGTGCAATCACGGTGTCCTCGAAGGCGACCGGCAGCATTTCGCCCTCCAGCCGCCGCGCCAGGACATAGGGAATGCCGAGACAGGAGAAATAGTAGAGCGACCAGAGCGAGGCCATGGCACGGCGGTCGGAGCATCCCGTTTCCGCGCACCGCGCATCGATGACGGCATCGAAATGGCCCCCGAGGAAGAAATCGGGGAGCGGCATGGCATCGGAAAGGGATTCGGCGGCCACGACCTTTTCGCCGCACCAGGCATGCGGGCCGGTGAAGGCCCGCGACAGAAGACTGGTTTCGATGCTTCCGCTCATCCGGTCACCAGTTGTACTTCAGCGTGCCGATGACCGCGCGGCCCTGATCCCGGTAGCAGAAGGCTGCCGAGCAGACGGGGTCGCGGCGATCGAAGAGGTTCGTCGCATTCACCTGCAGCTTCAGGCCCTCATATTTCTTGTCGACTGCCCCAAAGTCGAAATCGACCGCAGCATCGACGAGGGCGCGGGCCCCGTTCTTCGTGGTGTTCCGGTCGCTGCCATAGCTTTCGCCGATGAAGCGCACGCCGCCGCCGATGCCGAGACCGGAGAGCGGTCCATCTTCCGGCAGGGCGTAATGCGCCCACAGCGACGCCATGTGGCGTGGAACGGAGGAGACGTCGTTGCCGACCGTGCCTGCCGGTCCCTCGATGATCTTCATCTGGGTATAAGTGTAGGAGGCGATCAGCGAGAGGCCGTTGTCGAGGCTGGTCGCTGCCTCCAGCTCAAGCCCGCGCGAGCGCAGCTTGCCGCGCTGCACCTGAATGTTGGCGGGGCCGCTCGGCAGGTTCACCACCTCGTAATAGAGGCCGTTCGTCTGCTCGATGTTGAAGAGAGCGGCGGTCAAGAGCGTGTTGGTATCGGGCAGGAGATATTTGACGCCCACTTCCTGCTGCTCGCTTTCCGTCGCCTTGAACGGACGTCCGGTCTCGATGCTGATGCCGGCATTGGGTGAGAAAGCGGTGGAGTAGCTGGCATAGGGATTGAGCCCGAAATCGGTCTCGTAGGTCACGCCGGCGCGCCAGGAAAACGCACGATCCGTCTGCTTGGTCGTGGTCGTGACGCCGGTGGCCAGGGTCGTCGCATCGGAATCGGAGCGCACCACGTCGTAGCGACCGCCCAGCGTGAAGGTCCAGGCGTCATAGCGCATCTGGTCCTGCATGTAGATGCCGGCCTGAAGCTGATCCTGCACCGCGCGCGTCTGGTAGGCGATCGGCGCGGTCGGGCGGCCGGCGTTTGGGTTTCGCGTATCGAGCGGCGGTGTCGCGCCGTAGCCGTTGAGGCTGGTCCAGCGGAATTTCGTGAGGTCGATGCCGGTCAGCAGCGTATGGTCGAGACCGCCGGTGTCGAAGGTCGCCTCCAACTGGTTGTCGATGACGAAGGCCGTCATGCGCTCGTCGAAGGTGCCGGCACTGGAATCGAGCAGGAGCGGATCGATGGCGTTCGGCTGATAGGCAAAGGCCCAGTCCGCGTTGGTGTGCAGGGTGGAGAGGCGCGCATTCTGGCGAATGACGAAGGTCTCGTTCAGCCGGTGCTCGAATTCGTAGCCGATCCGGCCCTGCTTCTGGATGCTTTCGTTGAAGGCGGGATTGCCGCCAAAGATGTCGGTCACCCGGCCTGTCGGGTCATTGTAGTAGGCCGCCGTGCCGCCGGTCTCCGTGCGGGAATATTCGCCGAGCACGGTGAGACGCGTATCCTCGTCCGGCTTCCAGGTGAAGGCCGGCGCCAGATAGGCGCGGTCGTCGGGAACGGATACCTGTTCGGTATCGGCCGAGCGCAGCAGGCCGGTCATGCGATAATAGAGCGGGTCCGTCTCGTTGACCGGGCCGGAGAAATCGAACTGGCCCTGGTACCGGTTGTTGGTGCCGAGCTGCACGCCGACTTCGCGCAGAGGCTCTTCCGTCGGCCGCTTGCTGATGAGGTTGTAGAGGCCGCCGGCACCGGTTGCGCCATAGAGTGCGGAAGACGGGCCGCGCAGGATGGAGACGCCTTCCAGCCCGTAGGGTTCCGTCTTGAAGATGGAGGAACCGGCGGCGGGCTGGCGCAGATTGTCGCGGAAGATGCCGGTGTAGGTGACGTCGAAGCCGCGCACGGTGAAGCTGTCGAAGCGCGGGTCGAAGCCATAGGCGCCGACGCGCGTGCCGGGCGTATAGGCAATCACGTCCGAGAGGCTCTGCGGATTGCGATCTTCAAGCTGCTTTTGCGTGACCGAGGAGATCGACTGCGGCGTCTTGATGAAGGGCGTATCGGTCTTGGCACCCGTTGCGCTGCTGGTGCCGACATAGCCCTCGCCGGTGATCACGCCGCCGCTGCCGCCATTGACGATGACGGCTTCAAGCGCCGTCGCGGACCCGTTCTCCTGCGCCCGGCCGGTGGAAAACGGCGACAGGGCCGTGCCGGTCAGCGCGAGAAGGAAAAGGGAGCGGGTGATGGCGGAGTGAGGCTTCATGTCGGAAACTCGTCGGAACTGAGGTCAAAAGATGACTCGTATTATCATCTTTTCCTGCGCCGTCGAGTTTAAGTTGACTTAATCCATCATGATTTTTGGGCGTTAAAGCTGTTGCGTTGTTCCGATGCAACAAGACCCGGCTTGCGGGGCAAGCCGGGTCTCGGGCAGTCAAGCGGTGGTCGGATCACGTCACGGCAGCGCCGGCCATCAGCGCCAGCACCAGGAAGACGAGGAAGATCGCGACGGCGATGAAGAAGAGGATCTTGGCGATCGAGGCGGTTGCGGCCGATACGCCGGAAAATCCGAGGAAGCCGGTGATCAGCGAGACGACGAAGAAAATAAGGGCCCATTTCAACATGTTGGTTCTCCACGTTTTGCGTGAAGATGACGCGTGAAAGAGCGAAAAGTTCCGCCGGCTTCATTGGAAAGCCGGCGGTGACCCATAAGGGCGGAAAGGGACCCGCTGCGGATCAGCCGTGAGCGATCATGATGTGGCGGACGGCCGTGTAGTCCTCCAGTGCGTAGATCGACATGTCCTTGCCATAGCCGGACTGCTTGACGCCGCCATGCGGCATCTCGTTCGTCAGCATGAAGTGGGTGTTGATCCAGGTGCAGCCATATTGCAGCCGCGCGGCGGCCTTCATGGCGCGGCCGATATCCTTCGTCCAGACGGAGGAAGCGAGGCCGTAGTCGCTGTCATTGGCCCAGACGACCGCCTGATCGGCATCGGAGAAGCGGGTGACGGAGACGACCGGGCCGAAGACCTCGCGGCGCACGATCTCGTCGTCCTGCGTGGCGCCGGCCACGACCGTCGGCTGGAAGAAGAAGCCCTGCTCTGAGCCGAGCGCGCCCCCGGCCGTGATCTCGATGTGCTTCTGCTCACTGGCGCGTTCGACGAAGCTTGCCACACGGTCGCGCTGGCGCTTGGAGATCAGCGGGCCGATTTCGTTTTCGGTGTCGTCGGCCTCATTGTAGCGGATGGTGGAGACGGCGGCGGAGAGATCGGCGACGAGCTTCTCGTAAATGCCGTCCTGGGCGTAGATGCGGCAGGCGGCGGTGCAATCCTGGCCTGCATTGTAATAGCCGAAGGTGCGAATGCCGGCGACGACGGCTTCGAGGTCGGCATCGTCATAGACGATGACGGGGGCCTTGCCACCGAGTTCGAGATGGGTGCGCTTGACCGTCTTGGAGGCGGCGGTCAGCACCTTCTTGCCGGTGGCGATGTCGCCGGTGATGGAGACCATCGCGATCTTGGGGTGGTTGATCAGCGCGTTGCCGACCGTCTCGCCGCGACCGAGGACGATGTTGACGACGCCTTCCGGCAGGATTTCTGCGAGGAGCCTGGCCATCTTCAGCGCCGTCAGCGGCGTCTGTTCGGAGGGCTTGAAGACGACCGTGTTGCCGCCGGCCAGCGCCGGGGCGAGCTTCCACGCCATCATCATCAGCGGATAGTTCCACGGCGCGATGGAGCCGATGATGCCGACAGCGTCGCGGCGGATCATCGAGGTATGGCCGGGCAGATATTCGCCGGAGACCGGGGCATGGAGGTTGCGGATCGCGCCGGCGAAGAAGCGCCAGCAATCGACGATGGCTGGCAGTTCGTCGTTCTTCACGGCATTGATCGGCTTGCCGCAATTGAGCGATTCCAGCGCCGCGAAGGCGTCGGCGTCCTTTTCGATCGCGTCGGCGATCTTCAGAAGGTATCCGGCGCGCTCGGCGGGCGTCGTCTGCGACCAGGCGACGAAGGCGCCTTCGGCGGCATCGACGGCGGCCTCCACCTGCGCGTGGGAGGCTTCGGGCAGCGCGATGATCTCGCCGCCCGTTTTCGGGTTGAGGATTTTTTCCTCCGCTTCCGTGCCGGCCTCGAAGCGGGAACCGATCAAGAGTTCAGTGTCCATGAGAGATCTCCCTTTTCTCAAATCGTCATTTGCCGCTGCCGGCGACCTGATCGCCGTCGCGGGTGAGGTAATAGGCGGCGAGGATCGGCAGGAAGGTGACAAGCACCACGACCATGGCGACCACGTTGGTGACAGGGCGCTGGCGCGGACGGATCAGCTCTTCGAGCATCCAGATCGGCAGCGTGGACTGCTGGCCGCCGGTGAAGGTGGTGACGATGACCTCGTCGAAGGACAGCGCAAAGGCGAGCATGCCGCCGGCCAGAAGCGCCGTGCCGATATTGGGCAGGATCACATAGCGGAAGGTCTGGAAGCCATCGGCGCCAAGATCCATCGAGGCTTCCACCAGCGAGCCGGATATGCGCCGGAAGCGGGCCACCGCATTGTTGTAGACCACGACGATGCAGAAGGTCGCGTGGCCCAGCACGATGGTCCACGTGGAGAAGGGAATGTCGAGGATCGAGAAGGCCGAGCGCAATGCGATGCCGGTGATGATGCCGGGCAGCGCGATGGGCAGGATGACGAGCAGCGAGACCGCCTCGCGGCCGAAGAAGCGCGTCTGGCTGACGGCGGCGGCCGTCAGCGTTCCCAGCACCAGCGCGATCACTGTCGCGATGGATGCAACCTTGACGGAGAGCGTCAGCGCCGCCCAGACATCCGGCCGGTTCCAGGTGACGGCAAACCATTGCAGCGTCAGGCCCGGCGGCGGAAACTGGTAGCTCTTTTCCTCCGTGGTGAAGGCGTAGAGGAAGATGATGAGGATCGGCACATGCAGGAAGAGAAGGCCTGCGCCGGCGGCGATCTTCAGCGGCAAGGGGGCGGAGGTCGAGCGGTCAGAGCGCATTGAAGGCCCCCATGCGTTTGGCGGCGGTGAGGTAGAGCGCCATGATGACGATGGGCACGACCGAGAAGGCGGCCGCGAGCGGAATGTTGCCGGCCGTGCCCTGCTGGGCATAGACGGCCTGGCCGATGAAGAGGCGCGAGGAACCGACGATCTGCGGAATGATGTAGTCGCCGAGCGTCAGCGAGAAGGTGAAGATGGAACCGGCGACGATGCCGGGCAGGGCGAGCGGAAAGATGACGCTGCGGAAGGTCTGGCCGGGCGTGGCGCCGAGATCGGCGGAGGCTTCGATGAGATTGCCCGGCACGCGCTCCAGCGACGCCTGGATCGGCAGGATCATGAAGGGCATCCAGACGTAGAGGAAGACGAGGAAGGTTCCAGTGTAGCTGACCGAGAGCGAGGAGCCGCCGATGATCGGCAGTGCCAGCCAGGCATCGAGCAGCCATGTGAGGTGCAGTTTGCCGACAAACCAGGTGAGGATGCCTTCCTTGGCGAGGATGAGCTTCCAGGCATAGACCTTGACGAGATAGCTCGACCAGAGCGGCAGCATGACGGCGAGGTAGAAGAAGGCCTTCATGCGGCCCCTGGCGTAGCGCGCGGCATAATAGGCGATGGGGAAGGCGACGACGGCGGAGGCCAGGGTTACCAGCGCCGCCATCAGCACGGTGCGGACGATGATGTCGAAATTCGCATCGCTCCAGAGCTGGCCATAGGTGGAGAGCGTCAGCTCGTAGGTGACGAGGCCGGAGAAATCGTCGATCGAGAAGAAGCTCTGGGCGAGCAGCGCAAAGAGCGAGCCGACATAGATGATGCCGAGCCAGAGCAGCGGCGGAATGAGCAGAATGGCGACAAAAAGCTGCGGATGGCGCCACAGCGTGTCGGAGAGGCGGCCGGTCAGGCCGCGGTCCCGCCTCGTGATGCTTGCGGGGAGGGTGGCGCTGGTCATGCGGCCTCCATCGGGTGCAGGTCGGCGGGCGAGAAAGATATGGTGACGGCCTCGCCGATCGCCGGCACCGGACTGCCAGCCGGCGCGCTGACCGCAAGGCGCGCGCCTTCGACATCCACCGTCAGGCGGTGGGTGGCGCCGAGGAAAGCGCTGGAGAGGAGGCAGCCGGTCACGGCGGTTTCGCCGGAGGCCGCAGCACCGAGACGGATCGCTTCGGGTCTCAGGCTCGCATCCTTGCGGGGGCCGCCGAGGCGGGCGGCGACATCGGGCGTCAGCACATTGGAGGAGCCGACGAAATCGGCGACAAAGCGGGTGCGTGGCCGCTTGTAGACCTCTTCCGGCGTGCCGAGCTGCTGGATGCGGCCATCATTGAAGACGGCGATGCGGTCGGCCATGGAGAGGGCTTCGCCCTGATCATGGGTGACGAAGACGAAGGTGATGCCAAGGGATTTCTGCAGGCCTTTCAGTTCCTCCTGCATCTGCTCGCGCAGCTTGAGGTCCAGCGCGCCGAGGGGTTCGTCGAGCAGCAGCACACGCGGCTTGTTGACCAGCGCTCGGGCGAGGGCCACGCGCTGGCGCTGGCCGCCGGAGAGCTGGCCGGGACGGCGCGTGCCGTAGCCCGGCAGCTTGACCATGGCGAGCGCCTCTTCGGCCGCCTTCAGCCGCTCGGCCTTGCCGACACCCTTGACCATCAGGCCATAGGCAACGTTCTCGACGATCGTCATGTGCGGGAAAAGGGCATAGTCCTGGAAGACGGTGTTGACGCTGCGCTTGTAGGGCGGCACGCCCTCGGCCGTCTCCCCGAAAATCTCGATATGGCCGGCCGTCGGCTGCTCGAAACCGGCCATGAGGCGCAGGCACGTGGTCTTGCCGGAACCGGAGGGGCCGAGCATGGCGAAGAATTCACCCTCGGCGATCGCCAGGTCCACATTGTCGACCGCTTTCACGGCGCCGAAATGGCGTGAGACGGCTTCGAAGGAAACGGCAGCGGTCATCGTGGGGCTCCGTGGATGGTGCGTGTGATTTCGGCGGGCATGTTTCGTCGCTCGGGTGAATGGGAAGGCCCCTCATCCGGCTGCCGCCACCTTCTCCCCGAGGGGAGAAGGGTCGTGGGGTGGGCGCATCGCCTGACCGCGGCTGCTGTGCAGCCACAGAAGGTTTGCCGATGCCTCTTCTCCCCTTGGGGAGAAGGTGCCCGAAGGGCGGATGAGGGGTTTCTCCCGGCCCCGGTCCGTCGGTCAATTGGGGAGAAGGAAACCGCGGTCCATGCACCCGGACAGGCCGGAGGTCAGGCCACCTGCCATTGGCGGACCGCGCCCCTCATGACGTTGAGATCAGCGGCCGCCGATGACACCGATATAGTCGGACACCCAGCGGTGATAGGGAACGCACTCGCCCTGGCTGGCGCATTTGGAGGTCGGCGTCTTCCAGAACTTGATCTTCTCGAAGTCGTCGAAACCGTTGGTCTTGCAACCTTCGTCGGTCAGGAGCGCATTGCCCTTGCAGGCGGCGGGAACCGAGGGAACGGCGCCGAACCAGGCGGCGGCATCGCCCTGCACCTTGGGCGAGAGCGAATGCTCCATCCACATGTAGGCGCAGTTGGGATGGGCGGCCTCGGCATGCATCATCGTCGTATCCGACCAGCCGGTGACGCCTTCCTCAGGGAAGGTGGAGGCGATCGGCTGCTTTTCGGCTTCCATCAGATTGACCTGGAAGGGCCAGGAGCCGGAGGCGACGACGCCTTCGTTCTTGAAGTCGTCGATCTGGATCATGGCATCGTGCCAGTAGCGGTTGACGAGGGTGCGCTGGGTGCGCAGCAGATCGAGGGCGGCCTTGTACTGCTCTTCGTTGAGCTCGTAGGGGTCCTTGATGCCGAGTTCCGGCTTGTGGAACATCAGGTAGTTGGCGGCGTCCGCCACGTGGATCGGGCCGTCATAGGCCTGGATGCGGCCCTTGTTGGACTTGCCGTCGGGCAGGGTCTGCTCTTCGAAGACGACGCTCCAGCTGGTCGGCGGCTTATCCTTGAAGGCCTCGGTATTGTACATCAGCACGTTCGGGCCCCAGAGATAGGGGGTGCCGTAATGCACGCCGTTGACCGTGTTCCAGGCCGCGTTCTGCAGGCGCTCGTCCACCGTCTTCCAGCTCGGGATCAGGTCGGTGTTGATCGGCTGCACGCGCTTGCCGGCGATGAGGCGGAGCGAAGCATCGCCGGAGGCGGTGACGAGGTCGAAGCCGCCCTCGTTCATCAGCGCCACCATTTCGTCCGAGGTGGCGGCGGTCTTGACCGAGACCTTGCAGCCCGTCTGCTTTTCGAAATCGGTGACCCAGTCGTAATTCTTGTCGGTCTCGCCGCGTTCGATATAGCCGGCCCAGGCGACGATCGAGACTTCGCCTTCGCCTGCACCGAGCGCCTTCAGGGGCTCCTGGGCAATGGCGGCGGTGGCGAAGGACAAGGAAAGAGCAAGTGCGGTGCAGGACTTGAGGACGGTCTTCATCGTCGATCTCCCGGTTTGGTGAGCCGCCTTTGGCGGCCTCGTTGTTCCCGAAGATGAAGGTGCCGTCCTTTGGCCGCATTCGCAAATTCATTAAACAGAATGGCGATATCGGAAATACCGATAGATGGGCTGCGCGGTCAGCGCATCCGTCCGCTGCGCAAGGCTTCCGCCACGCCGATGAAGTCGCGCGCGGACTGGGGAAGGCCCGAGCCCTTGCGCCAGACCATGCCGACCTGCACGACCGGCAACGCGCCGGAGACGTCGCGGCTTTCGATGCGGTCGCCTTCCAGCGACCAGGGGCGGTAGACGAGGTCGGGCAGGAGCGCGATGCCGGCGCCGGTGGCGACGAGGCTGCGGACCGCCTCCACCGAGCGGGTGCGGAAGGCGACATGCGGGCGGGCGCCGAGCGCCGAGAGCAGCTTGCCGGTGTTCTCCTCGATTTCGTCCACCGTCAGCATGATCAGCGGCTCCTTCGCGATGTCGGCGACGGAGATGATGTCGGCCGACACGAGGGGATGGCCGAGCGGCAGCCAGAGGCGATAGGGCGAGGTCTCGATGATCTCGGCCTGCAGCGCCATGCGGTCGCGCAGGTTCGAGATGACCATCACCGCCACGTCGAGCTCGCCGCCTACCAGGAGGTGCTCGAGATAGGAGCCATTGTCCTCGATGGCGGAGACCTCGACGCCCGGGCAGGCGCGGCGATAGCGCGCGAGCAGATCGGAGAGCACATAGCCGGCGACAAGGGAGGTGACGCCAAGGTTGAGTGTCGCCTTCAGTTCCGAGGCGGGCTGCGAAAAGGAGCGGCGGGCATCGGAAACGTCGGCGAGGATCTTGGTGGCGTGGCGCAGGAACTGGTGGCCGTTATGGGTGATGGACAGGCCGCGCGGATGGCGCTCGAACAGGCTGACGCCGAGATCGCCTTCCAGTTCCTTGATCGCCTCGGTGATGGAGGATTGCGAAATGGAGAGATTCTGCGCGGCGCGCGTCACGGAGCCCTGCTCGGCGACGGCGACGAAATATTGCAACTGGCGAAGCGTGAAGGCCATGGCCTAGATACGCCGCTCCCACGAAAGCGGGCAAGGGGTCGCAGGAAAAGCTGTGCGCTCCGGGGCCGGATGATGATTGTGCTTGCCAGCCCGGGCTGACGGCAGGAAAGATGGCCGCTTGCGGGGTTCGCAACGGGGAAACGCTGATGCCATCGACCGAGCTTCTCATCGCCTTCCTGGCGACCACCATGCTCTTTGCCGTCATGCCGGGGCCGGCGATGCTCTATACGGCGGCGCAGACCGTGGCACGCGGCACGCGTTCCGGCTTGATGGCGGCCCTCGGCATTCAGGTCGGCGGCTATGTGCATGTGATCGCCGCGGCGGCCGGTCTGTCGGCGCTGTTCCATGCGGTGCCGGTGCTCTATGCGGCGGCGAAATTTGCCGGCGCGGCCTATCTCGTCTTTCTCGGCCTCAAGCTGTTCTTCAAGCGCGCGGAGCGGGAGGCTGCCGCCACCGCCATCCCGCCGAAGGATGGGCGCCGCGCCTTTTTCGAGAGCGTATCGGTCGAGGCGCTGAACCCGAAGACAGCCTTGTTCTTCCTCGCTTTTCTGCCGCAGTTCGTCGATGCGTCCGCGTCTCTGCCAATCTGGGGGCAGTTGCTCATCCTCGGCACGATCGTCAATCTGATCTTCTCGCTGGCCGATGTCGGCTGCGTGCTGCTGGCGGGCCTGATCCTGAAGCGGTTGAAGCGTTCCGGCCGGGTGCAGCAGGTGATGCAGAAGCTCGGCGGCGCGGTGCTGGTCGGGCTCGGCGTCAATCTCGCGCTGCATCGCACCTGACGCGTCACAGAGGAACAGCATCGACACCTCCATGACCAAAGCCCAAAGCCCCACCGAAGCCGGCATTCTCGCCTTTCTGGCGACATGCGATGCCTTCTATCCCGCCGACGCCGTCAATGCGACGATTACCGAGCAGCGCGGATATTACGACGCGCTGTGCGCGCAGTTTTCGCCGCCACTGCCCGAGGGGATGAGCACGGAGGACCGGATGGTCGAGGCGCGCATTCCTGTGCGGTGGTATCGGCCTGTTGCCGTCTCGACCGACACCGTGCTGCTTTACCTGCACGGTGGTGGCTTTGTCGTCGGGTCGCTGGAAAGCCATCACGCGATCTGCGGCGAGATTGCCGCCGCGGTGGGGGCCGTGCTGGTCGCTGTCGACTACCGGCTTGCGCCGGAGCATGTCTGGCCTGCCGCCTTCGACGACAGTTTTGCGGTGCTCGCCTCCCTGATTTCCGAGGGCCGGACGGTCGTCGTGATCGGCGACAGCGCCGGCGGCAATCTGGCGGCGGGCGTGGTGCTGAAAGCGCGGGATGCGAGGCTTGTCGGCGTGACCGGTCAGGCGCTTGTCTATCCGGCGCTCGGCGGCGATCTCATCTCCGGCTCCTACGCAGAGATGGCCGAAGCGCCGGGCCTGACGACAGCCGATGTGCGTTATTATCGCGACGTGTATGCCGCGCCGGAGGGGCATCCACACGCTTTCCCGCTCGCCGCCGCCGACCTCTCCGGCCTGCCGCCCACCTTCATCACGGTCGCCTATTTCGATCCCTTGCGCGATGATGGCCGGGCCTATGCGGCGCGACTGGCTATGGCGGGCGTCGAGGTCTGGTTCCGCGAGGAGCCGCAGATGGTCCACGCCTGGTTGCGGGCCCGATTCATGAGCGAAGGCGCGGCGGCTGGGTTTGCCGCGCTGTGTGCGGCGGTGGCGCGGATGGCGCGGGCGGGGTGAGGGGCAGGAGGACGGCTCGACTGCTTGACCGGAGCACTCTTACGTTGTTCCATGGACTTAAACCTCCTCCCTTAGCTTCTCCCGGTGCTGTCCGCTTCAAGTCTTGATGACACCGAGGGTAAACTCCTATCTTCTCCGTCATGCCGGACTAGATCCGGCATCCAGATGACGTGCGTCCGCACGTCAAAAAAGTCTCTCAGCCCAAGGACTTGGGCTGGCTGGATCCCGCATCGAGTGCGGGATGACGGAAGGTGAGACGTCTTGCCACGTGCATAAGCCGTCAAAGCGCGCCAGCCGACGTTACGGCGGCGATCGTGTTCTCACAGGCTCCGAATCTCTACCGCCAGAGTTGCAAAAGGCTGCATGATTCGTCGGTCAAGCCCGAGGACGATGGAGCGTTCGTTGGCGTGACTTGCCCTCATGTCCGGAGGCAAGTCACGCCAGCCGTGATCCTCCTCACATGAAGTCGCGCGCGATCACCTTCTCGAAGTGCTTCTCGAACACCTGCGTCTCGCCCTCAAAGGCGGTCACGTCGGCTGAGGTCAGCCAGTCGGTCGCGGTGCAGGCGAGGCGGGCCGTGGCGACGGTCCTCACCTGCCAGCCGGGGCGGCTGGCCTCGCAGGTCCAGGTGGAGGTGCCGGTCATGGAGAGCGGATTGGCGGGGTCGATTGACCACGTCTCCTCGCGCACCTCGCGGGTTGAAAGGCCGGTGCCGGGGTGCTCGAAGAGGCCGGTATCCTCAAGGATACGGTAGTGGGTAAGACCGGTGGTCAGATCGCGCTCGACGCGGCGGCTGGTGCGGCCGGGGGCGTGCTCGATATAGGTCGGCAGCGGGTTCGGGTTCTCAGGCTCTGGCACGGTGATGTGCTCATGCGCGCCGAGCAGCGGTAGGGAGAGCGTCAGCCAGCCGGCATCGATGGTGAGGCCCGGGTCTTCCGGCTGCGGCAGGATAATCGGCCAGTAACTTGTGGAGATGGAGAGGCGGATGCGGTGGCCGGGCGCGAAGCGGTAGCCGCAGGCATCCAGCGTCACCCGCACCGGTACGTCTTTGCCCGGCGGCAGGGGCTCCGGCGTCTCGTTGCCGTTGCGGTGGGTGAGGTTCAGCACGCCGAAGGCGACGCGGGTGGCGGTCCCATCCGGGTGGATATCGACGAGGCGGACGGCGATGTTGGCGCGCTCCGCGGTGCATGCGAGGACGAGATCGAGATCGGGCATGCCGAGCACGGTGACCGCATCGGTCAGCGGCGCGGTCTCGTAGACCAGCGAGCCCGCATCGTCGCCGCGCTGGTCGAGCGCCATTTCGGCGTCGGGCTTCAGGGTGAAATATTCGCCGCTCATCGTGCCGGTGTCGAGCGGCGAACGGATGAAGGCGCGGGCTTTCGCGCGGTCGGCGGGATCGCGGGCGAGCCGTCCGTCGGCGGCAACGGCAAAGGTGGCGGTCGGGCGGTCGGACCAGTCCTTGACCGCCACCCAGATGCCGGGATCGGCGTTCCGGCGCAGCGCCGGCTTTGGCCCGTCGAGAATATAGGCGCGCATCGGCGGCAGGGCCTCGACGCCGGTCTCCTCGCCGGAAAGCCAGCGCTTCCACCAGGCAATAGCCTCGGCGTGGAAGTCCATGCGCGGCTTCGGCCAGGCGAAATGCGGGTATTTGTGCACCCAGTGGCCGATCAGCGCGCGGGCGCGATCGCCGAGACCTTCGAGCGCTTTGACCGGCGTGTTGCGATAGCCATCCGCCCAGCCGGCAATGACGAGAGCGGGGACCGGGAAGCCATCGAAGTCTTCGCAGATCGAGCCGTGTTTCCAGAAGCCGTCGCGACGCTGGTGGCTCAGCCATTCTTCCAGGAAGAAAGGCTCGCCCTCAAGGCGCTCGAGCCACATCTCGCGCCAGCGCTCGCCGACGAGTTCGGGATCGGGCGAGCGGGACTGGTAGCCGAGCATGGTGGCGGCCCAGGAAAGCTGGGCCGAGAGATGGCAGCCGTTCTTGTAGTGGATGTCGTCATTGTAGCGATCGACGGTGGAGGCGATCGAGATGACGGCTTTCAACGCCGGCGGCTTCAGGGCCGCCACCTGCAGGCAGTTGAAGCCGCCCCAGGAGATGCCCATCATGCCGACCGATCCGTTCGACCACGGCTGGCGTGCAATCCAGTCGATGATCTCGCAGGCGTCGGAAAGTTCGCGCGGCGTATATTCCCCATCGATCACGCCGTCCGATTCGCCCGAGCCCCTGATGTCGACGCGCACGCCGGCTATGCCGGCGCTCGCAAAGACCGGGTAGGTGGATTCGTCGCGCGGGCTGGTGCCGTCGCGCTTGCGATAGGGCAGGAATTCCAGCACGGCCGGCACGGGATCGGCCTCGGCGCCATCCGGCATCCAGATGCGGGCGGCGAGCCGCGTGCCGTCGGCAAGGGTGATCCAGTCATTTTCGATGACGGTGAAGGGGCGGCTTGAGGAGGGGCTTTTCATCGCGGCTGCTTCTGGTTCATGCTGGCCCGTCCGGCGACGCTGCCGACGGAAAAGGAAAGGGACCGCCGATGCGCCCGGCGTCATGTCTTGTCGGCCTGATCTTCGTGTCCACGCCAGTGGTGGCGGAAGATGCAGCCAAAATTCCGGCCTGCGCCCTTTCGGGCGCGGCAAGCGTGATGATTGGCGGCCAGCCGGCGCTGCGCCTCTCCGACGTCGCCAACTGCCCGCCGGCGCTCTACGACATCCTGCCCTCGATCCGCATCGAGGGCCAATCGGCGGTATACTTCAAACCCGGCGTGACGGACGCGACCACCTGCGGCGCGGGCAGCGAGGCGACCGTGACGCTGGAAGGCAAGGCGGCGACGCGGCTCGGGGACGTGGCGTGCAAGACGCGTTGAAAGCATAATTTTCTGCTCGGATCGGCGTGAGGTGCAGGTCACTCGATAGCTCCACCGAAGCCGGCCTCTGGTCCTCGCATCGGCACGTCATCGGCCTTCAGGGGCGCATTCGCAAGAAGCCAACCCAGCCGCGGTTCCAGCGCCCGTCAATATCCCCCGCTTTCCATGCGCCGTTCCGAGAGCACACGTTCCAGCCAGCCGATCTCCATCTCGGGCACGGATTTCAAGAGGAGGTCGGTATAGTCGTCGAAGGGGGGCGAGAGGACCTTGGATTTCGGACCGAAGCGGACGAGCCGGCCGCGATACATGACGGCGACGGCGTCGGCGATGGCGCGGACGATGGCGATATCGTGGGTGATGAAGAGGTAGGAGACGGCGGTTTCGTCCTGCAGGCGGGCGAGCAGGGTCAAAATGCCTTCGGCGACCAGCGGGTCGAGTGCCGAGGTCGGTTCGTCGCAGAGGATCAGGTCGGGCTTGGCGGCGAGCGCCCGGGCGATGGCGACACGCTGCTTCTGGCCGCCGGAGAGTTCGGCCGGGTATCGGTCGAGGAAGCGGGCTCCCATCTCGATCTGGTCGAGCAGTTCCTTGACGCGGGCGGTCTTTTCCTTGCCGGAAAGGCCAAAATAGAAGCTCAAGGGGCGGCCGATGATATCGCGCACCGTCTGGCGCGGGTTCATGGCCGTATCGGCCATCTGGTAGATCATCTGGATGCGGCGCAACTGATCCTTAGACCTGTTCTTCAACGCGGCCGGCAGGGTCTCCCCGTCGAAGACGATCTTGCCGTCGATGGGCGGCAGAAGGCCGGTGATGACGCGCGCGAGCGTCGATTTGCCGGAGCCGCTTTCCCCGACGACCGCCAGGGTCTGACCCTTCGGCAGATGCAGCGACACATCATGGAGCACGCGCAAGCTGTTCGAGTAGCCGGCCGTGACGTTTTCGATCGAAAGATAGCGGGCCGACTGGTCTTTGGCTTCCTCCCGCAGCGTCTGGCGCACGCTCACCAGCGCCCGCGTGTAGTCTTCCTTCGGCGCCTCGATGATCTGCTGCGTCGTGCCGTATTCCACCATGCGGCCATGGCGCAGCACCATGATGTGATCGGAAATCTGCGCCACGACGGCAAGGTCGTGGGTGATATAAAGCGCGGCAACGCCGGTTTCGGCGATGGCGTGCTTGATGGCGGCGAGCACGTCGATCTGCGTCGTCACGTCGAGCGCGGTGGTCGGCTCGTCGAAAACGATGAGTTCGGGGTTGGGGCACAGCGCCATGGCGGTCATGGCGCGCTGCAACTGGCCACCCGAAACCTGGTGCGGGAAACGGTCGCCGAAGGTTTCGGGACTGGGAAGGCCAAGCACCCGGAAGAGATGGCGGGCCCGTTTCCTTGCTTCCGGCCGGCTGAGGATGCCGTGGCGCACGGTCGCCTCGATCACCTGGTCGCCGAGGCGGTGGGCCGGGTTGAAAGCAGCAGCGGCCGACTGGGCGACGTAGCAGACGCGGCGGCCCCTGATATCGCGGATGCCGGCCCGGTCGAGCGTCAGCAGGTCCTTGTCGTCCAGCATCACCTCGCCGCCGGTGATGCGAACGCCGCCGCGGCCATAGGCCATGGCGGAGAGGCCGATCGTCGATTTGCCCGCGCCGGATTCGCCGATGAGACCCAGCACCTTGCCCTTTTCCAGCGTGAAGCCGACGTCTTCGACCAGCGTCACCGTCTTCGGTGGCTCGCCGGGCGGGTAGCTGGTCGCCTCGATCTTGAGGTTGCGGACGGACAGGATCTCAGACATCGCCGCGTCCTCCCTTCAGGCTCGAGGTTCTCTTCATCAGCCAGTCCACGACGAGGTTGACGCAGATGGCAAGCGTGGCAATCGCCGTTCCGGGGATGAGGGCTGCGGAAATGCCGAAGATGATGCCGTCCTTGTTGTCCTTCACCATGCCGCCCCAGTCGGCGGCCGGCGGCTGGATGCCAAGGCCGAGGAAGGAGAGGGTGGAGAGGAAAAGGATGGAGAAGGCAAAGCGCAGGCCGAATTCCGCAAGCAGCGGCGACAGCGTGTTGGGCAGGATTTCGCGGAAGATGATCCAGACCGAACCTTCGCCGCGCAACCGGGCCGCTTCCACGAACTCCATCACCGCGACATCGAGCGCCACGGCGCGGCCGATGCGAAAGACGCGGGTCGAGTCGAGGATCGCCATCACGATGATCAGGATCCAGATGTTCTGCGGCAGGACGGCGAGGACGACGAGCGCGAAGATCAGTGTCGGGATCGCCATCATGAGATCGTTGAGGCGCGACAGGCCCTGATCCACGAAGCCGCCGGTGACCGCGGCGGTGAAGGACAGGAGCATGCCGAGCGAAAAGGAGATGACGGTGGCCGCGAGCGCCACGAAGATCGTGGTGCGGGCGCCGAAGATGAGGCGCGAGAGCAGGTCGCGGCCGAGATTGTCCGTGCCGAGCAGATATTCGCTGCTCATCGGCAGCCAGATCGGCCCGACAACCTCCGTCTCGCCATGCGGCGCGAGCCAGGGGGCGAAGAGGGCGCAGATCAGCGCGATGGCGATGCCGGCAAGGCCGATCATGGCGCTCAAGGGGATGGCGTTCAGGCTAAAGGTCTTCCGGGGCTGGGTCTTGAAGGGCATCGGCTTCTCCTCACCGGGGATGTCTGAGGCGGGGATTGGCGAGAATGGCGATGATGTCGGCCGCCATGTTGAGGAAGATGTAGAAGGCCGCGAAGATGAGGCCGCAGGCCTGGACGACCGGCATGTCGCGCACCGTCACCGCATCCACCATGTACTGGCCCATGCCGGGATAGACGAAGACCACCTCGACCACGACGACGCCGACCACAAGGTAGGCGAGGTTCAAGGCCACGACGTTGACGACCGGCGCAACCGCGTTCGGTGCGGCATGGCGTGCAATGATGCGGAAGGCGCCGAGGCCCTTCAGTTCCGCCGTCTCGACATAGGGGGAGGACATGACGTTGAGGATAGCGGCCCGCGTCATGCGCATCATGTGGGCGAGAACGACGAGTACCAGCGTGGCTGTCGGAAGCGCGATCGCCGAAACGCGATCGGAAAAGGACATGCCATCGTAGACCGTGGCGGGAAACGTGGCGATGCCGAATTTCACGCCGAAGAACAGGATGAGCAGATAGCCCACGAAAAATTCCGGCAGGGAGATGGCCGCCAGCGAGACGACGTTGATGATGCGATCCGGCAATCGGTTGCGGAACTGCACCGCGATCATGCCGAGCGCGATCGCCAGTGGCACGGAGATGGCGGCGGCGAAGGCGGCGAGGAAGAGCGAATTGCCGAGACGCTTGCCGATCTGTTCGCTGACCGAATTGCGCGAGGCCCAGGAGGTTCCGAAATCGCCCGTCAGGGCGCCGCCGAGCCAGGACAGATAGCGTTCCGTCACGGGTCGATCGAGGCCGAGGTCTTTGCGGATGTTCTCGACGGCCTGGGGCGTTGCGGACTGGCCGAGATAGGTCGTCGCGAAATCGCCGGGCAGCGCCTCCACGCCGCCAAAGATCATCAGCGAGACGGCAAACAGCAGGCCGACGCTGAGGCCGAGGCGTTTCAGGATCAGCGCCGCCAGCGGCTGCCGCCGCGCAAAGCGCCGCCACGGGCCGGGTGAAACGAGGCCTGCGGCCGGAGCGGCTGTCGGATGGGATGCGGATGCATTTCCGGAAACGGAACGATCGCGCGGGTGGGGGCCACCCGCGCCGGTGTCGTTCGCCTGTCCCGGGCCGCTTGCGGAGCCCGGCGCTGCCATCACGCTTCGAGCCAGACGCGCGTGGCGACGTAACCGTTCGACATGTCGTTGCCGATGTCGTGCACGTAGCCCTTCACCTTTTTGCTCGATGCATTCACGAAGTCGTTGAACATCGGCAGGATCAGGCCGCCTTCGTCGCGCACCATCATCGCCATGGTGCGATACATGTCCTTGCGCTTGGCCTCGTCGAGTTCCGAGCGGGCTTCCAGCAGGATCTTGTCGAAGTCGGGCCGCAGGAAGCGCGTGTCGTTCCAGTCCGCCGTCGACAGATAGGCGGTGGAATACATCTGGTCCTGGGTCGGGCGGCCGCCCCAGTAGGAGGTGGAGAAGGGCTGCACATTCCACACGTTCGACCAGTAGCCGTCACCGGGCTCGCGCTTGATCTCGATCTCGATGCCGGCCTTCTTTGCCGTTTCCTGATAGAGAACGGCGGCATCCACCGCGCCGGGGAAGGCAACGTCCGAGGTGCGCAGGAGGACCGGACCGGAATGGCCGGACTTCTTGAAATGGAAGGCCGCCTTGTCCGGATCATAGGCGCGCTGCTCGATGCCTTCGGGGAAGAGGGCATAGGTGTCGTTGATTGGGAAGTCGTTGCCCACCTTGCCGTAGCCGCCGAGGATGGTCTTGACCATCGTTTCGCGGTCCATGGCGTATTTCAGTGCCAGACGCAGGTCGTTGTTGTCGAAGGGCGCCGTGTTGCAGTGCATGATGAAGACGTAGTGGCCGCGGCCGGAGGTGGAGAGGATCTCCACGGTGGGCGCGCGCTTCAGGAGGTCCACCGTCTTCGGGTCGACGCGGTTGATGTAGTGAACCTGGCCGGATGAGAGCGCCGCGATGCGGGCGGTCGCATCGTTCATGTTGATGATCTCGACCGAGTCCACATAGCCGCGATCGGTGCGCCAGTCGTCTGCGTTGCGCTCCAGCGTGGCGCGCACGCCCGGCTCGAAGCTCTTGAGCACATAGGGGCCGGTGCCGATGCCGGCGGCCGGATTGTCATAGCCGCCACCCGGCTGGATGACGAGGTGGTAGTCGGTGAGCAGCAGCGGCAGGTCCGCATTGCCTTCCGTCAGAACCAGAACCAGCTTGTCGCCGTCGGCCTTGATTTCCTTGATCGACTTCATGACGCCGAGAGCACCGGATTCGGACTTCTCGTCCGTATGGCGCTGCAGGGTCTTGATGACGTCATCGAGCGTCAGTTCCTTGCCATCGTGGAACTTGACGCCCTTGCGGATCGTGAAGGTCCAGGTCGCCGCATCGGCGGAGGGTTCCCAGCTTTCGGCAAGGGCCGGCACGGGCGCGCCGGTGGTCGGGTGGCTCTCGACGAGCATGTCGCCCCAGCAACGGCCGATGCAGAACATCACCTGCGAGAGGAACTTGGCAGGATCGTTGCTGTCGGTCGCCGAGCCGCCTTCGAGGCCGAGCTTCAGGTGGCCGCCGCGCTTCGGTTCCTGGGCGGCGGCGCTGGTTGCAAACAGCGTGCCGGCGGCGGAAAGCGCCACGCCGGCTGCCAGCGTGCGGCCGATGAATTCACGGCGGTTCATCTTGCCGAGCATGACCTGCCGGGCGAGGTAATTTTCGTAATCGCTCATTTCCAGTTCCCTTCTGGCTTGGCGTTTCCGCCTTTGATTCTGATCCGATGCATGCCGGTCTTCCTGCCGGTCTTGCAGGCTTTGGAGGGGATGCCTGACCCCGCCCTCCAGCCTCAAACGTTCATCTTCGGTGCCGAGCTTAACGTTCGCGGCCAAGGATGTAACCTGTTGATTGTCTGGTCGTTGAATAAATTCTCCTTATGCAAGATGGGTGGTTGGCATGGGTGCGGTCTACCGGCCCTTCCAGACCGGGTCGCGCTTCTCGGCAAAGGCGCGGGCGCCTTCCAGCTGGTCTTCGCTGCCGTAGAGCACGTCCACGGTGCGCAATTGCCGACGGGTGACTTTGTTCATCGTCGTCTGGAAGGCCTCGCCTTCGGCCTCGCGCACCACTTCCTTGATGGCGGCATAGACGAGCGGCGGGCCGCTTTCGAGCAGGCGGGCGAGCGCCCAGGCACGGTCCATCAGCGTGTCGGCGGGCAGGATCTCATTGACGAAGCCCCAGCGGTGGGCTTCGGCCGCATCCAGCCAGCGGCCGGTCAGCAGCATGTCCATGGCGATGTGGTAGGGAATGCGCTTCGGCAGCTTTATGGAGGCGGCGTCCGCGACCGTGCCGGACCGGATCTCGGGAAGCGCGAAGGTGGCGTGTTCGGCGGCGAGGATGAGGTCGGTGGAGAGCGCGATCTCCAGCCCGCCGCCACAGCAGATGCCGTTGATGGCGGCGATGATCGGCTTGTTGAGATCGCGCAGCTCCTGCATGCCGCCGAAGCCGCCGACACCGTAGTCGCCATCCACGGCGTCGCCGGCGGCCGCCGCCTTCAGGTCCCAGCCGGGGCAGAAGAATTTTTCCCCCGCGCCGGTGATGATGGCGACGCGCAGGCTCTCGTCGTCACGAAAATCCTGGAAGATGCCACCCATGATGCGGCTTGTCACCAGATCGATGGCGTTGGCCTTGGGCCGGTCGATGGTGACTTCGAGGATGCCGCCCTCGCGGCGGGTGCGGATCGGGTCGGTCATGGGCCTCTCCTTCGGCTGATCAGCGCATCGGCCACGAAGACACCTTGGCCTTCGGGCAGCACCATCACGGGGTTGATGTCGAGTTCTTCCAGTTCGGCAGCCTTTGCGGTGACGTAATTCGCCGCCGCGGCGACGGTCGCGACAAGGGCGTCGATATCGCCGGGCGGGCCGCCACGGTAGCCGGCCAGCAGGCGGGATATCCTGAGGCCTGAAATCGCCGAGCGGATGGTCGATTCGTCGGTGGGCAGGGTCAGGACCGCCGAGTCTTCCAGCAGTTCCACGAGAATGCCGCCGGCGCCAAGGGTCAGGACGGGGCCGGCGACGGGATCGCGCAGCGCCCCGATGATGAGTTCGGCGACCGGCTTTGCCACCATGCGCTCGACAAGGAAGCCTGCCGCCACCCCGGCCATGCGCTCTGCCGCCTGCCGCACGGCGGTGGGATCGGCGAGGTTGAGGATAACGGCGCCGGCCTCGGTCTTGTGGGCGACGCCGAGGCCCTTGAGGACCACGGGGAAGCCGAGGGTCTCGGCGGCGGCTGCGGCGGCCTCGGGGCTTTCGGCGGTAATGCCTTGGGGGACCGGCAGGCCGGCGGCGGCAAGCTCGGCCTTGGCTTCGGCTTCAGTCAGAACCTCGGCCTCACCGGAGGAGGGCGGTGTCGTTAGCAGCGGGACAGGCGCGGGGGCGGCCCAGGCCTCGCCGATGTCGGCGGCGATCTCGACTGCGGCGAGCGCTTCATCGATGCCAGAGAAGGGCACGATGCGCTGCGCCATCAGGCGTTCGGCGACCTCTTCCGGCATGTTCTCCGCCATGCTGGCGACGATGCCGGCGACGGCGCCGGTGGCGCGGGCCGCATCCATGACGGCATCCGTGGTCGTGTCCCAGTCCGCGCCGTTGCAGCGATCGGCGCGGGGGAAATCAAGCACCAGTAGGTTGAGGTCGTAGCCGCCGGCCATCATCGCGCCGAAGGCGGCGGCCTGCCGGTCGCGGTCACCCCAGACGAAGGTGTGGTAGTCGAGCGGATTGGCGAGCGCCACCATGGGCCCGAGAGCCGTACGCAGTGGTTGACGCTGCTCGTCCTTCAGGGCCCGGAATGCGATGCGGCGACCCACTCCGGCATCGGCGACCAGCGAAGCCTCGCCGCCCGAACAGCTCATGGAGGAGACGGCACGGCCGGCAAGCGCGCCGTGGGCATGCAGGAGCTTCAACGTTTCCAGCATTTCCGGCAGGGTCTCGACGCGGCCGATGCCGAGGCGGGAAAGCAGCGCGGAGGAGACGGCGTCGTTGCCGGCGAGCGAGGCCGTGTGCGAGACCGTCGCGGCGCGGGCGGCCTCGGACTTGCCGACCTTCAGCACGATCACCGGCTTCTTCAGTTCGCGCGCGCGTGTCGCCAGCCGTTCGAGGGAGGCGATGCTGTCGAAGCCTTCGACATGCAGGCCGACGGTGGTGACGCGCGGGTCTTCGAGCGCCGCGATGGCGAGGTCGCAGAGACCCGTCTGGGCCTGGTTGCCGGCCGTCATGAGATAGGCGAGCGGCAGGCCGCGGCGCTGCATGGTCAGGTTCAGCGCGATGTTGGAGGACTGGGTGAGGATAGCGACGCCGCGCTCCACACGGGTCATGCCGTGCTGGTCGGGCCACAGCAGGGCGCCATCGAGCATGTTGATGAAGCCGTAGCAGTTGGGGCCGAGCACGGCCATGCCGGTGGCGGCTTCCACGAGCCGCTGCTGCAAGGCCGGGCCATCCGGCAGTTCGGCGGCGGCCTCAAGAAAGCCGGAGGCGTAGCACACGCCGCCGCCAGCCCCGCGCGCGGCAAGGCTTGTGACGATGTCGATGGTGAGTTCCCGGTTGACGCCGATGAAGGAGGCGTCGGGCGCGTCCGGCAGGTCGGCAACGCTGCGGTAGCAGGGGCGGCCGGCGATCTCGTCGAGTTTCGGGTGAACCGGCCAGATGGCACCGGAAAAGCCCATGCGGTCGCACTGCTCGATGACGCGCCGCGCCTCCTTGCCGCCGAAGACGGCGATGGTCCGGGGACGGATCAGGCGGGAGAGGGCGTCATGGGGCAGGGTCACGGGCGGGCTCCGGTGGGTGCGTGTCTGTTGGGGCTTGCCTTGGCGTGTCTGAGTGCTTGCCCGAGTGTGGCGGGGACCCCCCTCTGGCCTGCCGGCCATCTCCCCCACACGGGGGGAGGTCCGCAGGGGGAGGGCTCCGCATTCCCCTGCGCGTTGTCAGGGCCGGTTAGGCCAAATGGTCGTGCGGAGGCTGCCCCTAGCCGATCTCCCCCTTTGCGGGGGAGATGCCCGGCAGGGCAGAGGGGGGTATGCCCCGAGCACAGTCGCCTCACCACCATCCTCACGCCCCCAAAGGCCGCAAGAGATCGCGGCTGATGATGTGCCGCTGGATTTCGGAGGTGCCGTCCCAGATGCGCTCGACGCGGGCATCGCGCCAGAAGCGGGCGAGCGGCAGGTCATCCATCAGGCCCATGCCGCCATGGATCTGGATCGCCTCGTCGGTGACGCGGGCGAGCATTTCGGTCGCGTAGAGCTTGGCGGACGCAATCTCGCGGTTGGCCGGCAGCTTGTTGTCGAGGCGCCAGGCGGCCGACAGCGTCAGGAGATCGGCGGCGTCGATTTCCGTGATCATGTCGGCGAGCTTGAAGGAGACGCCCTGGTTGGCGCCGATCGGCTTGCCGAACTGCTTGCGCTCGGCGGCGTAGGAAAGTGCGTAGTCGAAGGCACGGCGGGCCCGGCCGACGGACGTGGCGGCGACCGTCAGGCGCGTGGCGTAGAGCCAGTCGTTGGCGATGTCGAAGCCCTTGTGCACTTCGCCGAGAACCTGCGAGGCCGGCACGCGGCAGTCGTCGAAGGTCAGGATGCAGTTCTTGTAGCCGCGATGCGAAACGGAGCTGTAGCCCTCGCGGATTTCGAAGCCCGGCGTGCCGCGATCGACGAGGAAGCAGGTGATCAGCTTCTTCTTGCCGCGCGGCGTGTCTTCCTCGCCGCTCGCCACGAAGACGATGACGAAATCGGCAAGATCGGCATGGCTGATGAAGTGCTTGGAGCCGTTGATGATCCAGTCGTCGCCATCCTTCTTCGCCATGCATTTCATGCCGCGCACGTCGGAGCCGGCATCCGGCTCGGTCATGGCGAGCGCATCGACGCGGTCACCGCGCACGGCCGGCAGCAGATACCGTTCGCGCTGCTCGCCCTCGCAGGCCATCAGGATGCCGGAGGGGCGGCCGAAGAAGACGGTGAGGCCCATGGAGCCGCGGCCGAGCTCGCGCTCCACCAGCGTAAAGGAGGTGTGGTCGAGGCCCGCGCCGCCGACCTCTTCCGGGAAGTTGCAGGCGTAGAAGCCGAGCGCCTTGCACTTGTCGGCAATCTCCTTGCCGAGTTCGGGCGGCACGTGGCCGGTGCGCTCCACCTCGTTTTCATGCGGATAGATTTCCGTCTCCACGAAGCTGCGCACCGTGTCGACGATCATCTCCTGTTCGGGTGTCAGGGCGAAATTCATGGCTCGGTCCTCCCTAGCTCACGCCCGCTTCTGGCCGACATGCCGGCCGACGCCCTCGGGGGCGGGCAGGCGTGCATGGGCGTCTGCGATCGCGGCGATCTTCTCCAGCACGGCGGATGGGGCCGGCGCGGATTTGCCGGCGGCGCTATCGACATGCAGCATGATCTGCTCGGCGGTCGCCAGCACCGCGCCGGTCTCGGCGTCGTTGACGGTCGAGAAGAAGTGCAGGCGCTTGTCGTCGTGGGAGAGGATCTGCAGCGTGGTGAAGAGCCTCTGGCCGAGCTTGGCCTCGCCGAGATGGCGGATGTGGGTTTCGACCGTATAATAGCTGTGGCCGGCCTCGACATAGGCGAAATCGACGCCGATCAGGCGCAGCAGGGCGTCGGAGGTGTCGCCGAAGAGCTGGAGGTAGCGGTGCTCGGTCATGTGGCCGTTGTAATCGACCCAGGCGGCGTTGACGCGGGTGTCGAGGAGGCGCAGGGGTGCGGCGGTGTCGAGCGCGGTTTCCTTGCTGCCGGCCTCGGCCCAGAGGCGCTTTTCGAAATCGGCGAGCAGCTTGCCGGCGCCCCAGCCTTCGCCGCCATTGCCCGCCTTCAGCGCCTGCATGATGCCGACGAGGTTTTCGTCGCGGATACGCTCGAGTTCGCGGATCGAGCGGCCCTTGGCCTGGGCGTCCGACTGTGCGCCGATTTTTTCCACCAGCGCGTCATCGAGATCGACGACGTCGGTGAACTTCGTCCAGGGCCATTGCAGGCAGGGGCCGAACTGGGCGAGGAAGTGGCGCATGCCTGCCTCGCCGCCCGCGATGCGATAGGTTTCGAAAAGACCCATCTGCGCCCAGCGCATGCCGAAGGAATAGCGCATGACATCGTCGAGCGTCTCGGTGTCGCAGATGTCGTCCTTGATGAGCCACAGGGCTTCGCGCCAGAGGGCTTCCAGCAGGCGGTCGCCGACGAAGGCCTCGATTTCCTTGGCGATGACGACGCCCTTCATGCCGATCTGGGCGACGCCCGCCTTGGCCTTCTCGATGGTCGCGGCGGAGGTCTTGTTGCCGCCGACGAGTTCCACCAGCGGTAGCAGGTAGACGGGGTTGTAGGGGTGGGCGACGAAAAGGCGCTCGGGATGCGTCATTTCCGCCTGCAGATCGCTCGGCAGGAGGCCCGAGGTGGAGGAGCCGATCAGCGCCGTCGGGCTTGCGGCCGCATCGATCTGGTTGATGACGCCGCGCTTCAGTTCGAGGCGCTCGGGCACGCTTTCCTGAATCCAGTCAGCACCTTCGACGGCTTCGGCAATGCTGTTGCAGAACGTGAGCGTGCCCTTCGGCGGCAGCGGCGCCATGGTGAGAAGGCCGTAGGCGCGCTCGGCATTCGCCATGACTTCGCCGACGATGCGGGCGGCTTCCGGGTGGGGGTCGTATATCGCAACGTCGATGCCGGCGAGCGCGAAGCGCGCTGCCCAGGCCCCGCCGATGACGCCGCCGCCGATGCAGGCGGCCTTGGTGATGGTGGTCATGATCCGAGTTTCCGTTTTCGCGTCGAGGAAAGGGGCGGGGTCAAGCGCAGTCTGTCTCAGGAGCGGGGTGCGCGCTTGGTCAGCTTCAGCTTCTCGCGCACCTCGGCCGGGCCGATGATGCGGGCACCCATATTCTCGATGACGTTGGCGGCCTTTTCGACGAGCTGCGCATTGGTGGCGAGCTGGCCCTTGCCGACATAGAGATTGTCTTCGAGACCGACGCGGACATTGCCACCGGCCAGGATCGCGGCGGCCGGATAGGCCATGGCGTTGCGGCCGATGGAGAAGGCCGAGAAAGTCCAGTTGGCCGGCACGTTGTTGACCATGGCCATGAAGGTGTTGAGATCGTCGGGCGCGCCCCACGGAATGCCCATGCAGAGCTGGATGAGGACCGGGTCCTCGATCAGGCCTTCCTCGACAAGCTGCTTGGCGAACCAGAGATGGCCGGTGTCGAAGGCTTCAATTTCCGGGCGCACGCCAAGATCCGTCATCAGCTTGGCCATGGCACGCAGCATGGAGGGCGTGTTGGTCATGACGTAGTCGCCGAGCGAGAAGTTCATCGTGCCGCAGTCGAGCGTGCAGATTTCCGGCAGGCATTCGGCGACGTGGCTGACGCGCTCGGTGGCGCCGGCCATGTCGGTGCCATTGGGGTTCAGCGGCAGGGGCTGTTCGACATTTCCGAAAATCAGGTCGCCGCCCATGCCGGCCGTCAGGTTCAGCACGACGTCCACGTCGGCAGCGCGGATGAGGTCGGTCACTTCGCGGTAAAGATCGTTGCGGCGGCTGGCGGCACCGGTCTCGGGATCGCGCACATGGCAATGCACGATGGCGGCGCCGGCCTTGGCGGCGTCGATGGCCGAGGCGGCGATTTCCTTCGGCGATTTCGGCACATGCGCCGATTTTCCGGTCGTGTCGCCGGCCCCGGTGACGGCGCAGGTGATGAAGACATCGCGGTTCATGGCGAGCGGCATGTGATGTTCCCTCTTTTGTCGTTAAACCCATTAAGGTACAGGTTTTGTCGCTCCGCTTTGCATTTTCGGAACTCTTCTTTACAGTTTCAGTGCTTGTGGGGAGGGAACGATGCTGGAGCGGACGGACGAGCGGCTGGAGATCGACCTTCTCGTGCTGCCGGAAACCAATCTTATCCTCGTCGCCTCGGTCATCGAGCCGTTGCGCGCCGCCAACCGCATTTCCGGGCAGGCGCTTTATGACTGGCGGGTGTTTTCGCCCGATGGCGCGCCGATCGAGACCAAGGGAGGCATCCCCATCCCCGTCGCCGGCGCTTTCCGGGTGGAGCGGGAGACACGGCCGCTCTTCATTCTCTCCAGCTACAACTGGCAGCGCAGCGCCACCGCGCAATTGCGCATGCAGCTCTCGCAGGCCGCGCGCCATCGCAGCCTGATGGCGGGCATCGAATCGGGGAGCTGGCTGCTGGCCGAATCGAGCCTGCTCGACGGCCACCGGGTGACGGTGCACTGGGAGGACAGGACGGAATTCGAGACGACTTATCCGCAAATCGCCGTCGGTGGCGACCGCTTCGTCATCGACGGCAAACGGATCACCACGGGCGGTTCGCTACCGACGCTGGACCTGATGTTGGAAATCATCCGCCGGCGACAGGGCTATTCGCTGGCGCTCGAAGTGTCGCGCCTCTTCATCTACGAGCAGGAACCGGTGGACCGCTTGTTGCAGGTGGCGCCACTCGGCACGATGCGGATCAAGGACGAGCGGGTGGCGGAAGCGATCCGGCTGATGGAAGCCTCCGTCGAGGCGCCGCTGACGCTGGCGCGGCTCGCCCGGAAAATCGGCGTCAGCGCGCGGCATTTGCAGGATCTCTTCCAGGCGACCATGGGGGTGGCGCCGCACGCCCACTACATGGCGCTGAGGCTGAATGCGGCGCGGCGGCGGGTGATCGAAACGCGGGAGGCCTTTGCCGATATCGCGGCTTTTGCCGGCTTCAATTCGGCCGCCGCCTTCTCGCGCAGCTACCGGGCGCACTACCGCGAAAGTCCGACGGAAACGCGGCGACGCACGGGTGGCCAGAGGGCCGGGTGACGTCTTTGAGAAACTGATTCAAGTGAGGCCGGAAAGGTGAGTCGGATCAGGTCCTTGTCCCGGCCGGCTGCCAATCCGATTCCGGCTGCATGGCTGCGCGGGAGAGGTCGTGCAGCATGGACAGCACGGCTTGCGCCCCGTCCCGCGCGGCGGGTTCGGGCAGCCAGACGAGGGAGAGCGTCTGACGGTACTCATCCGGCAGCGGCAGCACGAGGAGATTGCCGGGTGGGGCGGCAACGGCTGTCTCGGGCAGGATGGCGGCGTATCCGTGATGCAGCACGAGATTGAGGATGACGGGGATGGAATCGACCTCGGCCAGGTGCAGTCGTTGCCGCTGCCCGCCGTCGAAGGTGTCATCAAGATAGCGGTTGGCGATCTGGCGCAGGCCGCTCTGCGGGCTCGGCAGGGCCAGTGGCCGACCGGCAAGAAGGCTTTGCGGGCGCGCCCCGGCGGTGTCTTCGCCGGGGCGCCGCGCGGCCATCAGGGCAAGGCCCGCGCTCGCCACCGGGCGACCTTCGACGCCGGTCGGCAGGTCCGCCACATCCAGAAGTGCGGCGTCGAAACGGCGGTGGCGCAGGCCTGCGATCAGTTCGTCGGCTGTCGTGGAGGAGAGGTAGAGCGGCTGGCGCGGTCGCTCGCGATGCCAGCGGTCGAGAAGGGCGGCGAGCAGGCGGGCGATGCGGCTCTCCGGACCGAGCGGCATGATGGTGCCGAGCCGCCAGGTGGTGGCGCTGTGGCGGAACCGGAGCCCCGATCCGGCGGCGAGCCTTTGCCAGCGATCCACGATCCCCCGCATCACCGGCAGCAGGGCGGCGCCCTCGGCGGTCAGGCGCACGCCGTCCCGCTGGCGCTCGACGAGCTTGCGGCCGGTATCCGCCTCCAGCGCCGCGATCTGGCGCGACAGTTGCGGCTGGCCGATGCCGAGGCGGGCGGCCGTGGCGCGGATCGAGCCGCCATCGGCCAGCGCCACGAAACGGAAGAGGACGGTGAGGCTGATCGTCAGGGTGGTCACGTCGCCGTCAGCGCCTTCCCGGCCTCGCGGTGCCAGCATCTCAGCGGCGCGTGCGATGGCTCTCAATTCGGGCAGGCGGCGTCGCGCCTCGACGGTCGGGACGGTCGCCTGCGCCTCGCGTCGCAGGAGGGGAAGGGAGAGCGCTGCCTCGACGCGGCGCATGGCGGCGCTGACGCTGGCGGCCGGGCGGCCCGTTACACGCGCGGCGGCACGAATGCCACCGGCTTCGATCACGGCGACGCAGACGGCGATGGCGGCAATATCCATGATGGATCCATTCAGGGGCATGGGCCCCGGTGGTTAGGCGGCGGGCGCTTCTCGCGTGGTTTTGCGCCGGTTCGCTTCGCCCTCCCGGTTTGGGCGGCACGTTCTCGACGTGTTCGCCGTTCAACATAGGGTGTACCGATTTTGGGATATAGCATGCCGGCGCGCCTTGGGCATAGCATTGCCATCACACGCGATGCGCCGGAGCCCTGAGTTCCTTATCTTTCAGGCGCGCATTGCCGGAGACAGCAAGCGCATGCCGACATCCTTTCCGCTCGTGCTGATGGGCCAGCCGCTCGACTTCGCCACGCTCGACGCCATCGGGCGCGGGGCGCTGGTGCCTGTGCCGGGAAAGGCCGGGCTGGCAAAGGCGGCTGCGGCGCATGATGTCGTGCTGGAGAGCATGGCGGCGGGTCTTCCAGTCTACGGTTCCAACACCGGCGTCGGCTCTATGAAGGACCGGCTGTGGAGCGACGACGATATCGAGGCCTTCAATGCGGCGCTGGTGCGCGCCCACAATTTCGGCACGGGCCCCTTCTTTTCCGCACCGACGGTGCGCAAGGCGCTGGCGATCCGCATCAACACGGCGCTGACCGGCCATACCGGGTGCAGCCCGCAATTGATCCTCGCCTTTGCCGATCTCTTCCGTTGCGGGATCATCCCGGCGGTGCGTCGGCACGGTTCCATCGGCTGCGCCGATATCGGCCTGATGGGGCAGATTGCGGCGGCGCTGACGGGCAGCGGCGAGGCCTTCTACAACGGCATGCTGCTGCCGGCCGGAGAGGCGCTGCGGCAGGCGGGGCTTCAGCCGCTCAGGCTTCGCCCACGCGATGCTCTGGCAGCGCTCAGCACCAATGCGATCGCCTTTGCCGCCACCTCCGACGTCCTGCGCGAGGCGGCCGGGGCGCTGCGGGTGGCGCTTTCGACGGGTTTGCTCTCTTCCCTGGCGCTTGGCGCTTCAGCCGACCCCTGGACCGTTGCGGCAGCGCTTGGCACGCGCGGCGAGGCGCTGGCGGCCGGGTGGCTGGCCGATCAGGCGCGCGAGGACGGCTGGCCGGAACCGTCGGCCGTGCATGACCCCCTGTCGCTGCGCATGACGGCGCAGGTCTTCGGGGCGGCGGTCGATACTCTGCTGGTCGCGGCCGGCCGTATCGTGGAGGCGACGCATGTTTCCGACGACAATCCGGTGGTCATGGACGGGCGTGTGATGGCGTCGGGCGCCTCCCTGCCGCTGACCGTCGCACTTTATGTCGAGACGGCGCAGATCGCCTTTTCCCATGTGGCCCGCAACATTCTCAACCGCTGTATCCAGCTCACCAACGGCGTGCGCCGCAATCTCCCGGTCAATCTCGTAATGCCCGACAGGGTGGCGACCGGCATGGGGCCTCTGATGAAGCTGGTGGTGGAGCTTTACATGCGCGTGCAGTCGCTCGCCGTCCCGCTTTCGGCCCAGTCGATCATCGTGGCCGGCGGGCTGGAGGAGGAGGCGACCTTCCTGCCGCTGATCGTTGAGCGCATGGAGACGCAGGTGCGCGACCTGCGCCAGATGGCCGCTATCGAGGCCATGCTGTCGGCGCAGGCGATCGATCTGACCGGCGATACGCCGGACGGCGTGGCGCGGCTTGCTTACGAGCGGGTGCGGGCAACGAGCCCGACCTATTGTGAGGACCGGCCGCTGTCGCTGGAAATCGAGGCGCTCGACCGGAGTTTTGCGGCGGACGATTTCCTTGCCGACCTCATTGCGCTGGCGCCGATGCCGCAGTTCGACGGCTGCTTTGCGCTGGGAAGCGGGGCGGTTCCTGTTTCAACGGGCCGGGAGGCGGGCTGATGGGCGATTTCGATCTCGTTTTGAAGGGCACCGTGGTGCTCGCTGATCGCATCGTCGAGGCGGGCCACGTGGCCGTCCGCGACGGCAAGGTGGCCTTGATCGGCCAGGGTGCCATGCCCGCCGCCCGCGAGCGGCACGATCTGGGTGGTGCGCTGATCCTGCCCGGCGCCATCGATGCGCAGGTGCATTCGCTGTCGCAGAAAAACCAGGAGGACTTCGTCTGGTCGACGCGCTCGGCGGCGGCGGGTGGCGTCACGACGATCGTTGACATGCCCTACGACGAGGGCGACCTCGTTTGCTCCGGCGATGCGGTCCGCCGCAAGATCGCCCATGCGGGCGCTCAGGCGCGGGTCGATTTTGCGCTCTATGGCACGATCGACCCGGAGGAGGGGCCGGCACGGATCGGCGAGATGGTGGAGGCGGGCGTTGCCGCCTTCAAGTTCTCGACCTTCGGCACGGACCCGAAGCGGTTTCCGCGCATCGCGCCGAACCTTCTCGCCGATTGCTTCCGGGCCATCGCCCCGACCGGCCTTGCGGCTGGCGTGCACAATGAGGACGACGAGACGGTGCGCGCGGCGATGGCCGCCGTGCGGGCCAGCGGGATCACAGATTGGCGGGCGCACGCCCTGTCACGCCCGCCGCTTGCCGAGCTTCTTGCGACGACGCAGATCTACGAGACCGGCGCCGAGACCGGCTGCCCCGCCCATGTGGTGCATTGCTCGCTGTCGCGCGGCTACGCGCTTGCCGCCGCCTATCGGGCGAGTGGCCACGCGGCGACCATCGAATGCTGCATCCACTATCTCGTTCTGGACGAGGAAAACGACGTACGGCGGCTTGGCGGCAAGGCGAAGATCAACCCGCCGGTCCGCCCGCGCGCCGAAGTCGAAGCGCTGTGGCGGCATGTAGCAGCAGGCAATGTCACGCTGGTTTCGACCGACCATGTCAGCTGGTCGGAGGACCGCAAGACCGATCCGGATATGCTGAAGAATGCGTCGGGCGTGCCGGGGCTGGAGGTCATGCTGCCGCTCTTCATCAAAACGGCGCTGCAACGCGGCATTCCTTTGACGCGGGCAGCCGAACTGATGGCGAAGAACCCGGCCCGGCATTTCCGCATCGACGACCGCAAGGGCGCGCTGGAGATCGGCAAGGATGCCGATATCGCCGTGCTGACGCCGGAGCCCTTCACCTATGATGCGGCGGCGAGCGGGCACAATGTGGTGGGCTGGTCGCCCTATAATGGCATCACGCTTCCCTGGCGGGTGGCGGGCACGTGGCTGCGCGGGCACCAGGTGTTCGACGGCCGTCAGGTGGTGGCGGAGCCGGGAACCGGCGCATTCGTGCGCCCACCAGCCTCGATCGCGGCGGAGTGGCGGGCATGATGGCGGCGCTCGACGGCAATCTGCCGGTGCGTGCAGCGGCCATCGGCGATCTTATCATGGGCCTCGCCCGGATCTCGGAGCCGGACAGGCCCTATACGCGCCGCGCCTTCACGCCGCTCTTTCTCGAAGGCCGCGCATTCCTAGCGGCGGCTTTCCGGGCTGCCGGGCTTGAAACGCGCATCGACGCGGCTGGCAATCTCATCGGCCGGCGGCGCGGCAAGAAGGCGGGCCTCGGCACCATCATGCTCGGCTCGCACTCCGATACGGTGCCGGAAGGCGGACGATTCGACGGCATTGCCGGCGTTGCCGCGGCGCTGGCGGTTGCGCGGGCGCTGGAGGAAAACGGTGTCCGGCTGGATCACGACCTGGAGATCGTCGATTTTCTCGCTGAAGAGGTTTCGATCTTCGGCGTCTCCTGCATCGGCAGCCGCGGCATGGCGGGTGTCCTGCCGGATGGGTGGCTGAGCCGGCAGGCGGGCGAACTGACGTTGCGGCAGGGCATCATCGAGGCGGGCGGTGATCCCTCCCGGCTTGCCGTCTCGAAGCGCACGGACATTCGCGCCTTTCTCGAACTGCATATCGAGCAGGGGCCGGTTCTGGAGGCGGAACGCTGCGATATCGGCCTCGTCACCGCTATTGCCGGTATCACGCGCGTCGAGATCGTGGTGGAGGGCCGGGCCGACCATGCCGGCACGACGCCGATGGGCCGGCGGATCGACGCGCTCGCCGCGGCCGCGCGGCTGGTGACGGGCGTGGAGACGATCGCGCGGCGGCTTTCGGACGGGCCGACACATTTTACCGCCACGGTGGGTGAATTCTCGATCGAGCCGAATGCGGCCAATGTCGTGCCGTCACGGGCGCGGCTGCTGATCGACGCGCGGGCCGAGGACCGGGCGCGGATGGACAGCTTTCTGGACGCCGTGCGCGCGCTTGTCGGCGCGGTGATGGCAGAGACGGGCGCGGAGATCGCAGCCCCAAAGGTGATCTCCGACAATCCGCCGACACCATCGGACCTCATCCTCATCGATGCGCTGGACACGGCTTGCATGCAGCTCGGTGCCAAGCGTCGGCGCATGGCCTCTGGCGCCGGTCACGATGCGGCCTGGATGGCGCGGATTACGCGCTCCGCGATGATCTTCGTCGCCTGCCGCGACGGGCGGTCCCATGCGCCGGACGAGTGGGCCGATACGGACGACATCACGCTCGGCGCCGCGGTTCTCTACGAGGCCGTGCGGCGTCTCGACAAAACCCTGCAGGAGATCGGAACCGATGGGACGTATTCTTAAGGAGACGGATGTCGAGGCGGCCGTGCGCGGCGGTTCGATCTATGCGGCGGGCGGCGGGGGCTGGGCCGATCACGGCCGCATGCTCGGCCATGCTGCCGTCTCCATCGGCCGGCCGGAGCTGGTCGATATCGACGAACTCTCCGATGACGACTGGGTGGCGACGGCGGCCGCGATCGGCGCTCCGGCCTCCACGACCGCCTGGGAAATGCAGGGTGTCGATTACGTGAAGGCCGTGCAGTTGCTGCAGGAGGCTCTTGGCGAACCGCTTGCGGCGCTGATGGTGGGGCAGAACGGGCGGTCGTCGACGCTGAACGGCTGGCTGCCTTCGGCCATTCTCGGCACGAAGGTGCTGGACGCCGTCGGCGACATCCGCGCGCACCCGACCGGCGACATGGGCTCGATCGGCATGGCCGGCTCGCCCGAACCCATGATCCAGACGGCGGTGGGCGGCAATCGGGCGGAGAACCGCTACATCGAACTCGTGGTGCGCGGCGCGACCGCCAAGGTCTCGCCGATCCTGCGCACGGCCTCCGACATGTCCGGCGGCTTCATCGCCTCCTGCCGCAATCCGCTGAGAGCCTCCTATGTGCGCAAGAACGCGGCACTCGGCGGCATCTCGCTGGCGCTGTCGCTTGGTGAGGCGATCCTTGCTGCCGAGGGCAAAGGCGCGAGCGCCGTCATCGACGCCATCGTCAAGACCACGGGCGGGGCGATCCTTGCCGAGGGCGAGATCACGGCGAAGGACGTCGTCTACACCAGGGAAGCCTTCGACATCGGCATGGTGACGCTGGGCGCTGGCGATGGCCGCACGGTGCTGCATGTGATGAACGAGTACATGGCGGTGGAAGATGCCGGCGGCACACGGCGCGCCACCTTCCCCGATGTCATCACGACGCTTTCGACGGCGGGTGAACCTTTGAGCGTTGGCGAGCTGCATGTCGGGATGCGCATCCTCGTACTGCATGTGCCGAAGACGATCATTCCGCTCGCTTCCAGCGTGCTCGATCCGAGCGTCTATCCGCCGGTGGAAAAGGCGATGGGAATCGAGATTGCGCGGTATGCGCTGGCGGAGAGCGTGTAGCGGGGGGTGAAGCGCCACCCTCGGCACCAACAAGGAGACGAGCATGCCGAAACCCAATCCGCGTCATCCCGATTTCCCCATTCCCGGCGGGCCGGAGCTGCGTGCAAAGGGGTGGCGGCAGGAGGCACTGCTGCGGCTGCTCGAGAACGTGCTGTCGGTCGGCGAGGACCCGGACAATCTCGTGGTCTATGCTGCGCTGGGCAAGGCGGCGCGCAACTGGGCGGCGCACCGGGCGATCGTCAAGGCGCTGACCGAGATGGGCGAGGACCAGACGCTGATCATCCAGTCCGGCAAGCCGGTGGGTCTCCTGAAGACCCATGCGAAGGCGCCGCTGGTGATCATGGCGAATTGCAACATCGTCGGGCAGTGGGCCAAGGCGGAGGTGTTCTACGACCTCCAGCGCAAGGGGCTGATCTGCTGGGGCGGGCTGACGGCAGGCGCATGGCAGTATATCGGCAGCCAGGGCGTCATCCAGGGCACCTACGAAATTTTCATGCGGATTGCCGAGCGACGCTTCGGCGGCGAGCTTGCCGGACGTTTTATCCTCACCGCCGGGCTCGGCGGCATGGGCGGGGCCCAGCCGCTGGCGGGCCGCATGGCGGGGGCTGCGATCCTCTGCGTCGACATCGACCCCGTGCGCGCCGAAAAACGCAAGGCGATCGGCTATCTCGAGGCGATCGCGCCGGACCTTAATTCGGCGCTCGCGATGATCGCCGAGGCGGTGAAGGAGAAGCGGCCCCTGTCGGTCGGGCTCGTCGGCAATGCGGCGGAGATCTATCCGGAGATCCTCCGGCGCGGCATCATTCCCGACATCGTCACGGACCAGACCTCGGCGCATGATCTCGTCTACGGCTACGTGCCGAAGGGCATGAACCTCGAAACGGTGCGGGGTCTTCGCGAGGACGGGCAGGGCCAGTTGATGGCCGCCAGCCGCGCCTCGATCGTTGAGCATGTGACGGCGATGCTGGGCTTTCAGAAGGCCGGCGCCGAGGTCTTCGACAATGGCAATCTGATCCGCACCCAGGCACGCGAGGGCGGTGTCGCGGATGCCTTCGATATCCCGATCTTTACCGAGGCCTATTTGAGACCGCTGTTTGCGCAGGCGATCGGGCCGTTCCGCTGGATGGCGCTGTCGGGTGAGGAGGGCGACATCGCGCGCATCGACGACTTGCTGCTGGACATGTTTCCGGACAACCGCATCGTCACCAACTGGATCCGGCTGGCCCGCGCCCATGTGCCCTTCGAAGGACTGCCGGCCCGCATCGCCTGGCTTGGCCACGGGGAGCGGACGGAACTGGCGCTGGCGGTCAACCGGCTCGTTGCAGAAGGAGCGCTCGCCGGTCCGGTCGCTTTTTCGCGCGATCACCTCGATGCCGGCGCCATGGCGCATCCGAACATCATGACGGAGCGGATGAAGGACGGGTCCGACGCCATTGCCGACTGGCCCATCCTCGATGCCATGCTGCTCTCCTCCTCCATGGCCGACCTCGTCGTGGTGCACTCCGGCGGCGGCGGCTATGCCGGCTTCATGACGAGCTGCGGGGTGACCGTGGTTGCCGACGGCACTAAGGCTGCGGCCGAGCGCCTGGAGCATGCGCTGACGAATGACACCGCGCTTGGCGTCATCCGCTATGCGGATGCGGGCTATGAGGAATCGTTCCAGACGATCGCGCGCACGGGGATCGGGCATATCCGGGCGGAGTAAAGGCGAGGAGCGGCGGGAGGGTGCCCGAAATGCCGTGCGCCGTTCGTTGCCAGATCTGAAATCATTAGGTTGCGCGCAACCGATGTGCTAGGGTAGCGCGCGACTGATGGAGAATGCCATGCCGAGGCCCAACAGCGCCGATGACGGCCTGACAAAGTTTCAACGCTACCGGCAACAGCAGCAGCGTCGGGGCATGAAACAACTGCGCATATGGGTGCCTGATCCTCGCAGGCCTGAATTTGCCGCCGAAGCCAGGCGGCAAGGTTTGCACTTGCGCGGCCGTCCCGAGGAAGCCGAAGCCCTGAATTCCATCGCGGCTGCCACGGAGTGGCCGGACTCGTGAAAAGAGGTGATCTCGTCACGGTCTCGGCGCAGGGCGATTACGAAAAACCGCGCCCGGCGGTCATTGTTCAATCTGATGTTCTCAATGCGGCAGACAGTGTGCTGGTCGCTTTGATCACCGGTACGCTTTCCGATGCCCCTTTTTTTCGGCTCACTGTCGAGCCAACGGCCGAGAACGGTCTCAAGGTGGTGTCACAGGTCATGGTGGATAAGGTTATGGCCTATCCGCGTGCCAAGTGTGGTCCGGTGATCGGTCATCTTTCCGGTGCCGATATGCTGGCTCTCAACGGCATGCTTTCGGTGATGATAGGCCTTGCCGACTGACGGCAACCGTAACGCCCACACACCAATCCCTCCCGCATCGCACTGTGGAATGAATGCGCTGCCGCATGCAATTCGCTTGACAAAATTTTCAGGCGATGAAATTTTTCGCACGAAAGAATTTTCAGCCTTCGATAAATTTATCAAGCTGGATGCAGACGGGATGGGGAGCATGGCCGGTCTGGGAGGAAATCTGCGGGACGATGAGACCAGCATGGCAACCCGTGCGGCGTGGCTTCACTATGCCGGCGGCCTGACGCAGGCGGAGGTGGCCAAGCGGCTTGGTCTCACCTCGCTGAAGGCCCATCGCCTGATCATGAAGGCCAACCAGGACGGTCTGGTGAAGGTTTATATTGACGGCGACGTTTCCGAATGCGTGGAGATGGAACGGCAGATCGCCGATCGTTTCGGGCTGGATTATTGCGAGGTCGTGCCGGATTTCGATGCGGACGACCTGCCGCTGAAGGCGCTCGGCATTGCCGGCGCGCAGTTTTTGAAGCGCGAGATCGAGCGCGGCGACGCCAAGCTGATCGGCGTCGGCCACGGGCGGACGCTGGCAGCGGCGGTCGAGTACCTGCCGCGCATGGCGCGCGACGGCGTGCAGTTCGTCTCGCTTCTCGGCGGCCTGACCCGCAAGTTTTCGGCCAATCCGCATGACGTGATCCATCGTCTGGCCGAGCGTACGCGCGCCGAGGCCTATGTGATGCCGGTGCCGTTCTTCGCCAATACGGTCGAGGATCGCGACGTTCTGTTCAGCCAGCGCGGCGTGCGCGAGGTCTTCGAGCTTGCCGCTTCCGCCGATCTTCTGCTCGTTGGTATCGGCACGGTCGAGCGGGAGGCTTCGCTGGTGGCCACTGGCATGATCGAGCGGGCGGAGTTCCAGGATGTCATGGATGCCGGCGCTGTCGGCGAACTCCTTGGCCACTTTTTTGATGCGGAGGGGCGGCCGATCGAAACGACGCTGTCGGACCGCACCTTCACGCTGGCGCGGGAAGATCTGCGCCGCAACCGGTCCGTGGCGATTGCAGGCGGCAAGGTGAAGGCGGCGGCGATGCTATCGGTCCTGAAGAGCGGGTCGCTGAACGGCCTCATCACCGACGAGCGCACGGCGCGGGCGCTGGTGAAAGGCGAGGATTGAGAATTTGCCGGCGGACACCATCCGGGGAGGATGGTTCCGTCGGGAAGGTGCCGGTCGGGTAGACGGCATGCTCGGAAGAGCGAATGTTACCCATCAAGGAGGAGAGAACCGATGTATGAAAAGGAAAAAGACCTGATCAGCGCGTTCCTGCGCGGTGAGGTAGACCGTCGCGGCATGCTGAAGGGCCTGAGTGCTGCCGGCCTGATGGCCGGAACGGCCGGTACGCTGTTCAACCTGATGTCGACGCAGGCGCTGGCCGCCGATTTCGACTGGAAGGCGCATTCGGGCAAGAAGCTGAAGCTTCTGCTCAACAAGCACCCCTACGCCGACGCGATGATCGCCAACCTCCAGACCTTCAAGGATCTGACGGGCATCGAGGTCACTTACGACGTGTTCCCGGAAGACGTCTACTTCGACAAGGTGACGGCGGCGCTGTCGTCCTCCTCGTCGGAGTACGACGCCTTCATGACCGGCGCCTACATGACCTGGACCTATGGTCCGGCCGGCTGGATCACCGACCTCAACGAGTGGATCAAGGACCCGGCCAAGACCAACCCGAACTACGCCTGGGACGACATGATCGAAGGCGTGAAGGGCTCCTGCGCCTGGAACGGCGTGCCCGGCGGCAAGCTCGGCTCGGAAGACGCCAAGCAGTGGTGCATTCCGTGGGGCTACGAGCAGAACAACATCTCCTATAACCAGGAAATGTTCTCGAAGGCCGGCGTCGAAGTTCCCAAGAACATCGACGAGCTGGTGGCGGCATCTGCCAAGCTCACCAAGGATGTCGGCGGCGGCGTTTACGGCATCGGCGTTCGCGGCTCGCGTTCCTGGGCGACGATCCATCCCGGCTTCCTGTCCGGCTATGCCAACTTCGACCAGAAGGACCTCAACGTTGCCGAGGACGGCAAGCTTTCGGCGGCCATGAACACGGCCGAATCGAAGGCCTACCACGCCAAGTGGGTGCAGATGATCCAGGAAAGCGGCCCGAAGGACTGGTCGACCTACACCTGGTATCAGGTCGGGACCGATCTCGGCGCTGGCGCCTCCGCCATGATCTACGACGCCGACATTCTCGGCTACTTCATGAACGGCGCGGGCAACAAGATGGCCGGCAAGCTGGCCTACGCGCCCTTTGCCGCCAATCCGGCCGCCAAGGGTCCGACGCCGAACATCTGGATCTGGTCGCTCGCCATGTCCAACTTCTCGAAGGACAAGGACGCCACCTGGTACTTCATGCAGTGGGCTTCCGGTCCGGAACACGCCATCTTCGGCGCCACGAAGATGGACTTCGTCAACCCCGTCCGCAAGTCGGTCTGGAAGGACGAGATGTTCCGCGAGCGCCTGAACAAGAGCTATCCGGGCTATGTGGAGATGCACGACACCTCCGCCCCGGGCGCCTCGATCAAGTTCACGCCCCAGCCGCTGTTCTTCGACCTCACCACCGAATGGGCGGCAACGCTGCAGAAGATGGTGGCGAAGGAAGTGCCGGTCGACGAAGGTCTCGACCAGCTCGCCGAAAGCGTCAACACCCAGCTCAAGGAAGCCGGTCTCGGCTGATCAGGGCTCTCCCCGCGGTCGGGCGCGCTCTCCCTTGCGTCCGGCCGCACCCCTTTCGTCTTCCGCGCTCCTTGCGAACAGTGCTTCCTGAGGAGGAAGGCGTGCCGTGGTATCTCCCTCGGCATGCCGCCCCTCTGCCTGCGGGCAGGGGGGTGATGGCGGAAGGGCCGCCGCGGCGGCCCGACACTGGCGGTGGTGCAGGCCCCTGGCGGCGCGCCCCGGTACGAACCTTTCATGCAGCCTTTCCCAAGGCCCGCGGCGAGCGCCGCGCCGGGGCAGGGCTGTTGCAACGACACCTCCAGCACAATGGAGACACCCATGGCTACGGTCGCCAAAGCCGCCAGATCGGGCTCCGGTTTCAAGATTTCGAAGCGCGCTCTTCCCTACGTGCTCAGTCTGCCGGCGCTTCTGGTCTGCATCGGCATCCTCATCCCGTTCTTCACGGCGGTGGTCTATTCCTTCCAGCGCTACCGCCTGTCGCAGCCCTATGCGCGCAAGTGGAACTGGGGTGAGAATTACCTGACCTTCCTGACCGACCCCGGCTTCTGGAACACGCTGAAGGTGTCGCTGAGCTATGCGGTGATAACCGTCGGGCTGGAACTGTTGCTCGGCCTCGGCATCGCACTGCTGTTGCAGCGCCGCTCGACCATCAACAATTTCGTTTCGATCATGCTGCTTCTGCCGCTGATGACGGCGCCGGCGCTGGCAGCGCTGATGTGGAAGCTGATGACCAATCCGGGCTTCGGCATCCTCAGCTACCTCCTGTCGCTCGTCGGCATCGACAATTTCCGCTGGGCCTCCTCTCCGGATACGGCGCTTTTGACGGTCGTGCTCGTCGATATCTGGGTCTATACGCCCTTTATTATGATCCTGCTGCTCGCGGGTCTGCGCTCGCTGCCGACCCAGCCCTTCGAGGCGGCAGCGCTCGATGGCGTGCCACGCAGCTTCGTATTCTTCCGCATCACGCTTCCGATGCTGACGCCCTATATCCTTACGGCGACGCTCTTCCGCCTGCTCGACAGCATCCAGCAATTCGACATCATCTACGCCATGACCCAGGGCGGGCCCGGCGATACGCTGACCGTCTTCCAGGTCGAGGCCTATCTCAACTTCTTCCAGTCGACCAATGTCGGCCGATCCGCGGCGCTGATGATCATCCTGTGGGCCATCACCTACACGCTGTCCAACGTCTTCATCAAACACTGGCTGCGGCTGCGCGAACGCGCACGCGGCGAAGCCTGAGGGGGGGATCCGCCATGGAAACCACATCTGCGCTCGAAAAAGTGCTGCGCGGTGTCGCCCTGACACTCGTCGTGCTGTTCTTCATGTTCCCGATCGTCTGGATCTTCCTCATGTCGTTCCAGACGAACGAGACGATCCTCTCCATTCCGCCTTCCGTCATCTTCACGCCGACGCTGGAGAACTATCAGGCCCTGATCACGGGCAAGCTTCAGACCGCGTCGGGCACGCTCGACATCGCCTTCATGAAGAACCTGCTGAACTCGGTTTTCCTGTCGGTCTCCTCGGTCGCGATCGCGCTGGTGCTCGGGGTTCCCGCGGCTTACGCGTTTGCCCGCCACAAGTTCCGCGGTTCGGAGGACATCGCCTTCACGCTGCTGTCCTTCCGTTTCGCACCGCCGCTGCTCGTGCTTTTGCCGCTCACCCAGTATTTCCAGTGGATGGGGCTTTCCAACACCTATATCGGCCTCATCTGGGTCTACCAGCTGATCTGCCTGCCGCTGATCCTGTGGATCGTGCGCGGCTATTTCGAGGATATCTCGGCCGACGTCGAATATGCCTACCGCATCGCCGGTCATTCCTGGTTCGCCACCTTCCGCAAGATCGCTCTGCCGCTCGCCGGTCCCGGTATTGCGGCAGCCGGCCTGCTCGCCTTCATCTTCGCCTGGAACAACTTCGTCTTCGCGCTGGTGCTGGCGTCCGCCGACAAGCAGCCGGTGACGGTGGGCGCGCTCGCCTTCGTGACGGCGTCGGGCATCCAGTACGGGCAGATCGCGGCGGCCATCGTGCTGTCCATCACGCCGACGCTCGCCCTTGCTCTCTACGCCCAGCGCTACCTCGTCGAAGGCCTGTCGCTCGGCGCGGTCAAAGGATAGGGACCATGACCACACTTCAGCTCCAGAACATCGTCAAGCGCTACAAGAGCCAGGTCGTCCTCGACAATCTCTCGCTCGACGTCGCCGATGGCGAAACCCTCGTCCTCTTCGGCCCCTCCGGCGCCGGCAAGACCGTGCTGCTGCGTCTCGTGGCCGGCGTCATCGAGCCGGATGAGGGCCGCGTCATCATCGGCGGCGAGGACATGACGGATGTCGATGCCGAGCATCGCGGCATCGGCATGGCCTTCCAGAACTTCGCGCTCTTCCCGCATATGAGCGCCTTCGACAACATTGCGAGCCCGCTGACGGCCACGCGCTCCAGCAAGGAGGCGATTGTCGCCGGTGTCGGCAAGGTTGCGAAGCTGCTCAAGATCGACCATGTGCTCTCGCATCATCCCAAGGCGCTGTCGAACGGCCAGAAGCAGCGCACGGCGCTCGCGCGTGCGCTGGTCGGTTCGCCGCCCGTGCTGCTGCTCGACGATCCCTTGCGTAACGTCGATGCGAAGCTGCGCTTCGAGATGCGGCTGGAACTGCCGCGCCTGCTCGCCGCGCAAGGCGCGACGGTCGTCTACGTGACGCAGGACTACAAGGAAGCGATGGCGCTTGGCGATCGCATCGCCGTCATGGCCAAGGGCCGCATCCGCCAGATCGGCACGCCGGAGGATATCTACAACGCGCCGGCCGATATCGAGATCGCCCGCCTTTTCGGCGATCCCACCATCAACCTGCTCGACGTCACGCCGAAGGCGGCAGGTGCCGGGATCGATGTCGAGCTATCGGGCGTGAAGGTCGCGCTGCCGCATCTGCCGGCAAGCCTTGCGGGACGCAGCCTCGTCATCGGCATTCGTCCGGAGACGCTGCATTTCGTGGAGGCAGGAACCCCCGGCGCGATCCCCGTCGAGGTGGAAGCGGAAACGCCGCTGAACGAGAAGACGGTGACGCTGGTGCGGGTGTCGGGCGGGCGCGAAGTGCTGGTGTCGCGGCCGGCCGGAACGCCGGGGCCGGTTGCCGGCACGGCGCATATTGCCGTGGATGGCGCCACCACCTTCCTCTTCGACAAGGAGACCGGCCAGCGCGTGGCAGCCGCCGGCCAGAGTGCAAAGACACAGGGAGCCGCGGCATGAGCCAGACCGCCCTCAGCATCAAGGCCGTCGACAAGTTCTACGGGCCGATCGACCACGGCGTGCATGCTGTGAAGACGCTTTCGATGGATATCCAGAAGGGCGAGATCATCGCGCTTCTCGGGTCCTCCGGCTGCGGCAAGACCTCGACGCTGCGCATGATCGCCGGTTTCGAGCCGGTCTCGCGCGGCACGATCTCGCTTGGCGGGCGCGAGGTGCATATGCTCGCCCCGGTCAAGCGCAATGTCGCGATGGCCTTCGAGGGCTACTCGCTCTATCCGCCGCTAACGGTGCGCGAGAACATCGCCTTTGCGCTGAAGGCCTCGCGCCTGCCGCAGGCGGAGGTGGACAAGAAGGTCGCCTATGTCGCCAAGCTCCTGGAGATCGAGGATATTCTCGGCCGTTACCCGAGCTCGATTTCGGGCGGTCAGCAGCAGCGTGCCTCGCTGGGGCGCGCGCTGATCCGCGATGCCGACCTGCATCTGCTCGACGAACCGATGGGCCAGCTGGAGCCGCAGCTGCGTGCGCTGCTGCGCGGGCGCATCAAGCACTTCATCAAGGAGCGCGGGCTGACCGCCATCCTCGTCACCCACGATCAGACGGAGGCGAACGCACTCGCCGACCGGATCGCGGTGATGGAAGGTGGCGTGCTGCAGCAGTTCGATACACCGCAGATGATCAAGGAGCGTCCGGCCAATCTCTTCACCGGAACCTTCGTCGGCGAGCCGCCGATGAACGTCTTCGAGGCCAGCGTGGAAACGAGCGAGAGCGCCGTTTCCTTCGGTCTTGCCGGTGGCGTGAAGCTCGCCTATGCCGCTTCCGATTTCTCGCCCGCGGTGCGCACGGCGCTGGCCGGCCGCAAGAACGTCGTGCTCGGCATCCGTCCCTATGCGGTGCGGCGCACCGAGGACGGGGTTCCGGCGCGCGTTGCGGTCAACCAGTGGCTCGGCGACCAGACGCATATCGCGACCGACTTTGCCGGCGCGACGCTTGTGCTGGTCGAGCATGACCGCACCCGGCTTGCAGCAGGCGAGACCGTCGGCATACGGCTTGATCCGGCGGCGCTGCACGTCTTTGATGGTGCCAGCGGCAAGGCGATCAGCCATGGACAGGAGCTGGCCTGACATGACCTCCTCCGGGATGCGTGACGTGCTGATCGGCATCGACGCCGGCACTTCCGTCCTCAAGTCGGTCGCGTTCGACCGCACGGGACGGCAGATCGCCTCGGCGGCGATCCCCAACAGCTATGAGAGCGTCGGGCGGGGCGGCGTGGTGCAGGATCTGGCACGCACCTGGGCGGATGCGGCCCGCACGCTGTCCGATCTTGCCGACAAGGTGGAGAACCTGAAGAGCCGGGTGATCGCCATCTCCGTCACCGCGCAGGGCGACGGCACCTGGCTGATCGACCGCAACGGCGATCCTGTCGGTGGCGGCTGGCTGTGGCTCGATGCGCGCGCCGGCGACATTGTCGATCGCCTCAGGGCCGAAAGCGGCGATGTCCAGCGTTTTGCCAACACCGCGTCGGGCCTTGCCGCCTGCCAGCAGGGGCCGCAGCTGAAGTGGATGAAGGAGAACGCGCCGGAGATGCTGCGGGGGGCGACGACCGCCTTTCACTGCAAGGACTGGCTCTATTTCAATCTGACGGGCGTGCGCGCCACCGATCCGTCCGAGGCCTGTTTCACCTTCGGCGATTTCCGTCGCCGGGCCTATAGCGACGATGTCATCGACTTCCTCGATCTCAAGGGCGAGCGCGGGCTGATGCCGGAAATCGTCGACGGGTCGACCACGCATCACGTCCTGACCGAGGCGGCAGCGGCGGCAACCGGCCTGTTGGCCGGCACGCCCGTCGTCCTCGGCTACGTCGACGTCGCCTGTACGGCGCTCGGGGCAGGGCTTTACGAGCCGGGCACGGATGCGGGCTGCTCGATCATCGGTTCGACCGGCATGCATATGCGGCTCGCCGCGACGCCGGACGAGGTGCGGCTCAACGATGACCGGACCGGCTATACGATGTGCATGCCGATCCCGGGCGTTTACGGGCAGATGCAGTCGAACATGGCGGCGACGCTCAACATCGACTGGCTGCTGTCGCTGGCCGGCGGCATCCTCAAGGACATGGGCGTCGAAAAAAGCAAGGCGGATCTGCTCGCCCACGTCGAAGGCTGGCTTTCCAAGGCGGGCGAGGCGCCGGTCCTCTACCACCCCTATATTTCCGATGCAGGCGAACGCGGCCCCTTCGTGGATGCCTCGGCCCGTGCCTCCTTCATCGGACTTTCGAGCGGCCATGGCTTTGCCGACCTGGTGCGGGCCGTGTTCGACGGGCTGGTGCTGGCGGCGCGCGACTGCTACGCCGCCATGGGGCCGCTGCCGGCGCGCGTGCGATTGACCGGCGGAGCGGCGCGTTCGGCCTCGCTGCGGCGCATTCTCGGCGGCGCGCTCGGCGCGAGCGTGCAGACCAGCGAGCGAGAGGAGGCGGGTGCCGCCGGTACCGCGATGATCGCCGCCGTCAGCCTCGGCCTCTATCCGGACATGGCGTCCTGCGTTGCCGAGTGGGTGACGCCCTACCAGCGTCCGGCCGAACCCGTCGATGCCGCGTTGCAAGCGCGATTCAACCATATTTACCCCGTCTACCGCCAGTCGCGGCAGGCACTCAGCCAGGTCTGGCCGGCGCTGCAAGGCGTGCACACGGAAATGAAGGAAAACGCCCAATGAAGAAGATCGCTGTGATCGGTGACCGTTTCATGCTGCCGGAAGTCTTCCGAGAGAAGATCGTTGCCGCCTGCGGCGAAGGCCACGACATCCGGATGCTCGAGCAGCCCTGGCCGGACGAGCCGATGGAGCACGGCTATGCGGTCGAGGGCATGGATGGCCTCAAGGAATATATGGGCACCGCGGAAGAGATCGTCGGTTTCGTCGGCGATGCCGAGATCGTCATCACGCAGCTCGCACCCTTTTCCAAGGGTATTCTGGAGCAGTTGCCGAACCTCAAGCTCATTGCCGTGTCGCGCGGCGGGCCCGTCAACATCGACATGAAGGCGGCGCGCGAGGCGGGCGTTCTCGTCGTCAATACGCCCGGCCGCAACGCCGGTGCCGTCTCCGAATTCACCCTCGGCGCCATTCTCGCCGAAACACGCCTCATCCGCTCCGGCCACGAATCGCTGCGCAAGGGCGAGTGGCGCGGCGATCTCTACCGCGCCGACGTGACGGGCCGCGAGCTTTGCGAAATGACGGTCGGCGTCATCGGCTACGGCAATATCGGCACCAAGGTTGTCCGGCTGCTCCGCGCCTTCGGAACCAAGGTGCTGGTGCACGACCCCTATGTGCAGCTTTCGGTCGAGGACAGGAATGGCGGCGTCGAGCATGTCTCGCTCGATGATCTCCTGTCGCGCTCCGACGTCGTGACGCTGCATCCGCGTGTGACGGAAGAGACGCGGCAGATGATGAATGCCGAGACCTTCGCCAAGATGAAGAAGGGCGCTATCTTCGTGAACACGGCGCGCGGGCCGCTGGTCGATTATGATGCGCTCTACGAAGCGCTGACCTCCGGCCATCTCTACAGCGCCATGCTGGAAACCTTTGCGGTCGAGCCCGTTCCGGCCGACTGGCCGCTGCTGCAACTGCCGAACGTGACGCTGACCCCGCATATTGCCGGTGCCTCGGTGCGCACTGTCACCTATGCGGCGGAGATGGCGGCCGAGGAAGTCCGGCGCTATATCGCCGGCCTGCCGCCCGTGAATCCGTGCTGACGGATCGCCGGTCTTTCAAGCAGGCTGAAAGGAGAGACGAGACCATGAGCGCAACGAAGAACGAGATCGTCGATCTCTTCGTCATCGGCGGGGGCGTGAACGGAGCCGGCATTGCGCGTGATGCCGTGGGACGCGGCCTCTCCGTCGTGCTGTGCGAGAAGGACGATCTGGCGCAGGGCACCAGTTCGCGCTCCGGCAAGCTCGTGCATGGCGGGCTTCGCTATCTCGAATATTACGAGTTCCGGCTGGTGCGCGAAGCGCTGATCGAGCGCGAGGTGCTCCTCGAAAACGCTTCGCACATCATCTGGCCGCTGCGCTTCGTGCTGCCGCACAATCCGCAAGACCGGCCGGCCTGGCTCGTGCGCCTCGGGCTCTTCCTCTACGATCACCTTGGCGGGCGCAAGCGCCTTCCGGGCACGCGGGTGCTGAACCTTGCCACCGCGCCCGAGGGCAAGGCGATCAAACCGCAATATCGCAAGGCCTTCGAATATTCCGATTGCTGGGTGGACGATGCCCGCCTCGTGCTCCTGAATGCGCTCGATGCCTCCATGCGCGGCGCCGAGGTCTATACGCGCACGGCCTGCACATCGGTGCGGCGGGTGGACGGGCTCTGGCAGATCGAGATGACGGATACGGTGACGGGCGCCAAGCGGCAGGTGAGAGCGCGCGCCATCGCCAATACGGCCGGCCCCTGGGTCAACGAGGTCATCGGCCGGGTCGCTGGGCTGAATTCGTCCCGCAGCGTGCGGCTCGTCAAGGGCAGCCATATCATCGTGCGGAAGTTCTGGGAGGGGCCGAATGCCTATCTCGTGCAGAACAACGACAAGCGCGTCATTTTCATCAACCCCTATGAAAACGACATGGCGCTGATCGGCACGACCGACATTCCCTATGAGGGCAAGCCCGAGGACGTGAAGATTGCCGAGAACGAGGTGGATTACCTGCTGAAGGCGGTGAACCGCTACTTCAACAAGCAGCTGACGCCTGCCGACATCGTGCACAGTTTTTCGGGCGTGCGCCCTCTCTACGACGACAATTCCGACAATCCGTCGGCCGTGACGCGCGACTATATTTTCGAGGTGGATGCGCCCGAAGGACAGGCGCCGCTGCTCTCGGTCTTCGGCGGCAAGATCACCACCTTCCGCAAGCTCGCCGACCATGCCATCGAGCGTCTGAAGCCGTTCTTCCCGCAGATGGGCGCGGCGTGGACTTCTAAAGCGGCACTGCCCGGCGGCGAGATGCCGGGGGCGGATTTCGAAACATTCCTCGCCGCGCAGCGTCGGGCGTATCCCTGGCTTCCGCCGGCCCTTGCCACGCACTATGCGCGGCTTTACGGCACGCGCATGCACGCGCTGCTCGAGGGTGCATCAAGCCTTGCCGATCTCGGCACCTTCTTCGGCCCGCTTCTGACCGAACGCGAGGCGCGCTTCCTGATGGCGACGGAGTGGGCGCGGCGGCCGGACGACATTCTGGAGCGGCGAACCAAGCATGGCCTGCACATGAGCGATGCCGAGCGTCAGGCCTTCATACAATGGTGCGAAAACCAGTCCCTCGCGGCCTGAGCTTTTCGGCTTCCTTTCCAGCGGAGCGTTTTCCCGATGCAGTCTTCCGAACTCGACGCCCTCCTTGATCTCTCCGCCCGGGTGGGTGCGGATCCTGCCCTCGTGCAGGGCGCCGGCGGCAATACCTCGCTGAAGGACGGCGACACGCTGTGGATCAAGGCCTCCGGGCTCTGGCTCATGAATGCGCGGGCCGGCAACATGCTGGTGCCGGTGCGGCTCTCGACGTTGCTCGAGGCGGTGGCGGAGGACCATCCGAGTGCGGAGAAGGCTCAGGAGCACGTGATTTCCGAGCTCAACCCGTCGGGCCTTCGCCCGTCCATCGAAACGACCGTGCACGGGCTGATGCCACAGAAGGTGGTGGTGCACGTCCACTGCGTGGAGACGATCGCGATCGCGGTGCGCGCCGATGCAGAGACGGTGCTCGCGGAAAAGCTCGCCGGTCTTCCCTATGCCTTCGTGCCCTATGCCCGGCCGGGTCTTCCTCTGGCGCGCGCCATCGCCGCACGGGTCAAGTCTGACACGAGCGTGCTCATTCTCGGCAATCACGGGCTTGCGGTTGCCGCCGATACGGTTGCTGAGGCCGAGGCACTCTTGCGCGACGTCTGCGCGCGGCTGAAGCAGGAACGTCGCCCCGCACCGGCCCCGGATCTCGATGCACTCTCGCGCCTTGCCGTCGACAGCAACTTCCGCCTGCCGGATGACGAGGCGCTGCATGGCGTGGCGACCGATCTTGGCAGCTGCCGCATCGCCGCGAGCGGCAGCCTTTACCCCGACCATGTCATCTTCCTTGGCAAGGGCGTGGTGATCGCCGGACCCGGTGAGGCCGCCGCGGCCGTTGCGGGACGGCTCGAAACGGAACTCCAGCCGCCGACGCCGCTGATCCTTTTCCCCGGCAAGGGCGTGCTGGTGGCGCGCGATATCTCCGCTGGCGCCTTGGCGCTGGCGCGCTGCCTCGCGGATGTCACGTCGCGCATTCCCGAAAACGCCCGGCTGCGCATCTTCACCGATGCCGAGAACGGCGAACTGCTGAATTGGGATGCGGAAAAGTATCGCCAGCAGCTGAATGCCGCCAAGACGGCGCAGGTGCAGTGAGATGACGCTCGAGCCTCTCGTCATCGGCATCGATGTCGGCACCTCCGGCGCGCGTGCCGTTGCCATGACGTCCGACCACGCAATCTTGGCGGAAGGTGCGGCGAAGATGGCCGATTTTTCAGACGATCACCGCGATCCCGTCGCCTGGTGGAAGGCCGTGCAGACGGCGCTTGTCACGGTCCTCGCGGCCATCGATCCCGCCCGCGTCAAGGCGCTCGCCATCGACGGCACGTCGGGCACCATGCTGCCGGTCTCCGAAGATGGCGCGCCGCTGGCGCGGCCGCTGATGTACAACGATCCCGTCGAGGACCAGGCGATCCTGGCGCGCATCGCCGCCCATGCGCCGAAGGACAGTGCCGCCCATGGCGCAACGTCGGGCCTCGCCAAGGCCATGCATTTCGCCGCGATCGACGGCGTGGCGCGCGTTATCCATCAGGCGGACTGGCTGTCCGGCCACTTCACCGGCCTCTACGACGTTTCCGACGAGAACAATGCGCTGAAGACAGGCTACGACCCGGTAGCGCGGCTCTGGCCGGACTGGATCGATGCGGCCGGCGGACCGCGCGATCTGCTGCCAGACGTGCTGCCGGCGGGCTCGCCGATCGCGCAGATTTCACCCGAGGCCGCCGAGGCTTTCGGGCTGCCGGACGATGTGGTGATCGTGACGGGCACGACGGATGGCTGCGCCTCCTTCCTCGCCACCGGCGCCGATCGGCCGGGGGACGGGGTGTCGGCGCTCGGCACCACGCTGACGGTCAAGATGCTTTCGGACAAGCCGCTGTTTGCGCCGGAATACGGGCTCTACAGCCACCGGATCGGCGATCTCTGGCTGGCCGGCGGGGCCTCCAACACCGGCGGCATCGTGCTCGCAACGCTGCTGAAGGATGCCGATCTCGCCGCGCTTTCCGCCCGCATCGACCCGGAAACCGACAGCGGGCTCGATTATTATCCGCTGGTGAAGCCGGGCGAACGCTTTCCGATCAACGATCCCGCCCTTCAACCCCGTCTCGAGCCGCGCCCGGCGGATGATGCCGATTTCCTCAAGGCCATTTTCGAGGGCATCGCCGCCATCGAGACGCTCGCCTACGGACGGCTCGTTTCGCTCGGAAGCCCGGCGCTGGCCTCGGTGCGCAGCGTCGGCGGCGGCGCGAAGAACCCGGTCTGGTCGCGCATCCGCGAACGCCGGCTCGGCTGCCCGATGCCGGGCGCCGAAAGCCAGGAAGCTGCCGCCGGCACGGCGCGACTGGCGCTGAAGGGCGCGCGCGAAGCAGGAGTAATCTGACATGACCGACATGAAGCCCGAGCGCGTCACCGGTGTCGGCGCGCTGGCCGACCGGTTCGATGCCTTCCTGATCGACCAGTTCGGCGTGTTGCGCGATGGGCGCGGACCCTATCCATTGGCGGCCGAAACGCTGTCGCGGCTGAAGGCGGCGGGCAAGCGCATCGTCATCCTCTCCAATTCCGGCAAGCGTTCGATCGAAAACGACCGGCGCCTCGCCAAGCTCGGCTTTGCCCCTGACAGCTGGGACTGGTTCCTGACCTCCGGCGAAGTGGCCTATGAATTGCTGAAGGCCGAGCAGGGGGCCAGGAACGGGGAGAGCCCGCAGCGCTGCCTGCTGATCAGCCGCGACGGCGATACATCGCCCATCGACGGCCTGATGATCGACCGGGTCGAGGACGGGGCATCGGCCGATGTCATCCTGCTCGCCGCCAGCGAGGGCGATCGCTACCCGCTATCTCACTACGAGACACTGCTGGCGCCGGCGGCGAAGCGCGGCGTGCCGTGCCTGTGCACGAACCCCGACAAGATCATGCTGACGGCCGACGGCACCGCCTTTGGCGCCGGCCGGATCGCAGAACTCTACGAGGAACTCGGCGGCACCGTGCGCTGGATCGGCAAGCCCTTCGCCGACATCTATGCCGTGGCCCGCGGCTTCCTGGGCGACACCCCGGCTAAGCGCATCTGCTGCATCGGCGACAGTATCGAGCACGACATCGCCGGCGCGGCCGGGGCAGGGCTCTCCTCGCTGCTGGTCACGACCGGCATTCTCGCGGATGCCTCGGACGCGGACCGGGCGGCGCTCTTTGCCGAGCACGGCGCGGTGCCGGATTTCGTGGCGGAGGGGTTCGTGTGGGATGAAGCGGTGTGAAAGATCACGCGGCTTACCCACGTATGCCTTCATCGTCATCAACTCTGGTGCGAAGGCGCAGGCGGTCGCTGTTGGGCACGGCCATCACCCCATCCGTCGTCATCCTCGGGCTTGACCCGAGGATCCAAACCACAAGCGCTGCGGTTCTGGAATGGATCCTCGGGTCAAGCCCGAGGATGACGGTGGAGGGGAGGGCAGTGACATCGCCAAACCGCCGTCGCCACGCAACATCACGCTCCACGTGAGAAATATCACATCCAGCTGTCACAAAATCTCATTTTTCTGTTTCATCATCACGTGATTTCCGGTAATGTCACATCCGTCGCCCGAGGAGAGGGGACGGGAGGATCAGCGGATGAGGCCGGAGGAGCGGCGGCAGGGCATCATGGATGTCCTGATGGAGACGGGAGCGGCGACGGTCGAGGACCTGTCGCAGCGCTTTGCCGTCAGCCGCATGACCATCCACCGCGATCTCGACGAACTGGAGCAGGGCGGTTTCCTGCGCAAGGTCCATGGCGGCGCCTCGCTGCAATCCAGCATGCAGTTCGAAAGCGATTTCCGATACCGCGAGAAGATCGCGACCGCCGAGAAGCGGCGGCTGGCGGCGCATGCGGCGTCGATGGTGGAGCCAGGGCAGATCGTGCTGATCGACGACGGCTCGACGGCGGGCGGGGTGGCGGCGTTTTTGAAGGACATCCGGCCGCTCACCGTGATCACCAACAATCTCGGCGTGGTCGATGCGCTCTGCGGCACGCCGGGCATCGAGGTCATCTGCCTCGGCGGTCAATATTCCAAGAAATTCAACGGCTTCTTCGGCATCGTGACCGAGGAGGCGCTGGCGTCGCTCAGGGCCGATGTCGCGTTTCTGTCCACCTCCGCCATCCATGGCGTGACGGCGTTTCACCAGGATCAGGAAGTGGTGCAGGCCAAGCGCCGCATGATGGCCTCGGCGACGACCACGGTGCTAATGGTGGATCACGGCAAGTTCGGCCGCTCGGCCATCCATCTCTATACGCCGCTCGCCGCCTTCGATGCGGTGCTGACGGGCGCCGAGCTTTCCGAGCGGCAGGGCCAGCAACTGACCGAAGCGGGCGTGAACCTGATCCGCGTCGGCGAGGCGGCACACAAGACGATCAAGGACGAGGAAGCGGCATGAGCAAGGACGGTTTGTGGATCGGCACGAGCTGGAAGATGAACAAGACGCTCAGCGAGGCCATGGCCTTTGCCGATGGGCTGGCGGCGGCGGACGGCGAGCGCGATCCGCGCATCCAGCGTTTCATCATTCCGCCCTTCACTGCCTGCCGTCCGGTCAAGGAGCGGCTGGCTGGCACCAGCGTCAAGGTCGGTGCGCAAAACATGCATTGGGACGATGCCGGCGCCTGGACGGGCGAGATTTCGGCCCCAATGCTGACGGATTGCAATCTCGATCTCGTGGAACTCGGCCATAGCGAGCGGCGCGAGTTCTTCAACGAGACCGACGAGGCGGTCGGAAAGAAGACGGCGGCTGCCGTGCGCCATGGCCTCGTGCCGCTGATCTGCATCGGCGAGACGCTGGCCGAGCGCCAGGCTGGCGAAGCGGATGTCGTTCTGAAGCGGCAGGTGGAAGGCGCGCTCGCCTTCCTCGATGCGGATGCGAAGACGAAGACGATCCTCATCGCCTACGAGCCCGTCTGGGCGATCGGCGTCAACGGCATCCCCGCCACATCCGACTATGCCGACGCGCGGCACGCAAAGATCGCCGGTGTTGCGGAAGCCATGCTCGGCCGGCGCATTCCGGTTCTCTACGGCGGCAGCGTCAATCCCGGCAACTGCGCGGAACTCATTGCCTGCCCGCATATTGACGGTCTCTTCATCGGCCGCTCGGCCTGGGAGGTCAGCGGGTACCTCGACATTCTGAACAAAAGCGCGGCCGCTCTTTGAGACGGCGCATCCATCAAAACGATAGGAAGGAAACAGCCATGAAAATCGCCATCGGAGCCGACAGTGCCGGCAAGCCGCTTCTCGACGTCATCGAGGCCCATCTCGCCACCAAGGCCGGCCTTGAGGTGAAGAACCTCAGCCAGTCCGGCTTCTACGCCGATCTGTCCAAGGGTCTCGCTGACACGATCGTCTCGGGTGAAAACGAGCGCGGCATCCTGATCTGCGGCACGGGCATCGGCGTATGCATTTCGGCCAACAAGGTGCCCGGCATTCGCGCGGCGCTGACCCACGACACCTATTCCGCCGAGCGGGCCGCCAAGTCGAACAATGCGCAGATCATCACCATGGGTGCGCGCGTGATCGGACCGGAACTCGCCAAGGCGATCGTCGACAAGTGGCTGGAGTCGGAATTCGATCCTCAAGGGTCGTCGGCCGGAAACGTCGATGCCATCAACCGGCTGGATGCCGGCAAGGAATAGACCGCCATCTCCCAGGACGGGCGCGGCGTTGCGGCTTTAACGGTCGCGCGCCGCGCCGACCGCAGCCTTGCGAGAGGCGAGATGTCCCACCTTTTACCCGCGGGTTTTCTGATCCTCCCGGAAGACCAACGGAAAACGCCCGGCAGCGATGCCGGGCGTTGCTGTTTCAGGCACGGTGAGGCGCTTCGTCTCAGACGTGGGCGAGGGCGAGGTTGGCGCGGGCCTGCAGGATCTGCGAGGCGGCGCGGGCGGCTTCCTGGCCCTTGATGACGAAGTGGTCTTCGAAGAAGCGGATATGGGCTTCCGATTCCTGGAAGTTGTGTGGCGTGAGCACCGCCGAGAGCACCGGTACGTTGGTGTCGAGCTGCACGCGCATCAGGCCGTCGAGAACGGTGCCGGCGACGAAATCGTGCCGGTAGATGCCGCCATCGACCACGAAGGCGACGCCGAGCACGGCGGAGAAGCGGCCGGTGCGGGCCAGCGTCTGGGCGTGCAGGGGGATTTCGAGCGCGCCCGGCACGTCGAAGATCTTCACATCGGCTTCGTTGCCGCCGAGCGCCTTCCATTCGGCGACAAAGCTGTCGACGGCGCGGTCGACGATGCCCGTGTGCCAGCGGGCACGGACGATGGCGATCTTGGTGGAGGGGTTGGAGAGAATGGTCATTTCAAGTGGCCTTTCAGGGTTTGCCGTTGACGTAGCCGGCTTTCGACCGGCGACTGGGACCCTGGGCGAACATCATGGCAAACGCGCTGGCCGTTGAGGGCCAGTTCGCTCGCGTCACCATGCTGTCCTCTTTCATCCGGACTATTGACCGTCGGCTCCGGCATCGCACCGGATCTGCTGACCCGCCGGCCTTGCGGCCAGCGGCGCTCGCGGGCTCCGGGATGCTTGAAGACATGCCCGATACCGCCGGTGGGGAATTCCGCCCCGCCCTGAGAACAGACCGATCTTAGAAGGGAATTTCGGGCGAGGCAAATGTCGATGCGGCATTGCAGCAGGATTTCGCGACAGAATTTTGCGCCGCCCACGGGAGACGGCGCAAAACCATGCTCAGTGCTCAGTCGCGGATGATCAGCAGGTCGCTCGCCGTGAAGCGCAGCGTCGCCGTTTCGCCGACCTGCGGCACGGCGAGGCCCGGTGCGTTGAACATGTCGAAGGAGATGACGGTCGCGCCAACCGTCATGCGGCTGCGGATGACCGAGCCGAGGAAGTTGGTGGAGATGATCTCGCCAGTCAGGGCCGTATCGCCCTTTGCGCCCTCGGCAATCGAGCCCGCTTCGGGGCGCAGCGCCAGCGACACGGTATCGCCGGCCTTCACCATGCCCAGCGGCTCGCGCAGGGTGATTCCCTGGCCGCCGATCTCGACGCGGTTGCCGGAGGGGTCGATCACCTTGGCTTCGATGAGGTTCAGCGTGCCCACGAAGGAGGCGACGAAGCGGGTGGCGGGGCGGTTATAGATGTCGGAGGGCGTGCCGATCTGGTCGGCGCGGCCGGCATTCATCACGACGATGCGGTCGGAAATCGACAGGGCCTCTTCCTGATCGTGGGTCACGAAGACGGTGGTGATGCCGAGGCGCTGCTGGATCTGGCGGATTTCCTCGCGCAGCGACACACGGATCTTCGCATCGAGCGCCGAGAGCGGCTCGTCGAGCAGCAGCACTTCCGGCTTCGGGGCTAGGGCACGGGCGAGCGCCACGCGCTGCTGCTGGCCACCCGACATCTGGTAGGGGTAGCGGTCGGCGAGGTGGCCGAGATGGATGAGGTCGAGCATCTCCTTGACCCGTGCCTCGATCTCGGCCCTGGGCTTGCCGGCAACCTTCAGGCCGAAGGCGACGTTGTCGAAGACATTCATGTTGGGGAAGAGCGCGTAGGCCTGGAACACCATGCCGATGTTGCGCTGGTTGGGGCGTAGCGCCGTCTGGTCCTTGCCGTTGATGGTGATCGAGCCGCCGCTCGGCGTCTCGAAGCCGGCGATCATGCGCAGGACCGTGGTCTTGCCGCAGCCGGACGGGCCGAGGAACGAGACGAACTCGCCCTTTTCGATGGCCATGTTGAAGTCGTGCACGACGCGGGTCGGACCGAAGGACTTCTGGATGCTGGTGAGGGTGAGGAAGCTCATGGGATTTCCTTAGGCCTTGGGAGGGGCGCTTTTCTGCAATCGGGAGACGAGCTGGATCAGGCCGAGGCATCCCCAGGTGATGGCGAAGGCGATCACGGCGAGCGCGGCCGGCTCGTAGGCGCGGTTGGCGCCCAGAAGCTGCATGTAGGGTCCGAATGCGGGCCGGTTCAAAAGCGCGGCCATGGTGAATTCGCCAAGCACGATGGCGAAGGTGAGGAAGGCGCCGGAGAGCACGGCAACGAGCACGTTCGGCAGGATGATGCGGCCGAGAATGGTCGCCCAGCCGGCGCCGAGGCTTTGGGCTGCCTCCGTCAGCGTCGTCACGTCGATGGTGCGCAGGCCCGTATCGACGGCGCGGTACATGTAGGGCAGGGCGAGGATGGTATAGCCGAACATCAGCAGGATGTTCGTGCCCATGGCGGTGCCCGTCAGCGGCAGCCAGCTCGACGTGTTGTAGAGCCTGATATAGCCGAAGACGATGACGATTGCGGGAATGACCAGCGGCAGCAGCGTGATGAACTCGATATAGGGGCGAAGGCCCGGCAGCTTCAGACGCACCCAGTAGGCGGTGGGCACGACAAGGACGACGCCGAAGATGATTGTGAAGATGGCCATCATCACGGAATAGCTGAAGGTCGCCTGGAAGTTGGGATCGCTCAGCACGACCGCGTAGGCGTCCAGGGAATAGACGCCGCGCCGCATCTTCAGCGAAAAATTGGTCATGCCGATCAGCGGCAGGAAGAAGTAGAGCAGCCCGAAGATCAGGGCGCCCCAGGCGAAGAACCGCTTCATTTCAGCCACCTTTCGCTGCGGGCGCGCAGCCAGATGTAGAGCGCATTGGCGATGCCGGTGACGACGATCATGCCGAAGGCCAGCGCATAGCCGAGGTGGGGATTGCCGAGCACGTCGCCGCGGATCTGCGCGTAGAGCAGGATCGGCACGATGGAGAGCGAGGAGCCAGTGAGCGCGATGGCGGTTGCGACGGCGCCGAAGGCGTTGGCAAAGAGCAGCGCCAGCGTGCCGAGGATCGACGGCAGCAGGATCGGGAAGGCGACCATGCGCCAGTACTGGCCGCCGGTGGCGCCGAGGATTTCAGCCGCTTCGCGCCATTCGCGCTTCAACCCATCCAGCGCGGGGGTGATGATGAGGATCATCAGGGGGATCTGGAAGAAGAGATAGGTCAGCGTCAGGCCCCAGAAGGACAGAAGGTTGAAGCCCAGCATACGCAGGTCAACGCCGAAATTGGTCTTCAGGAAGAGGGTGATGAGGCCGACGGGGCCGAGTGTTGCCAGGAAGGCAAAGGCGAGCGGTACGCCGGCGAAGTTCGAGGCAACGCCCGAAAAGGTCATCAGGGGGCCGCGGATCCATTGCGGCAAGCCGCCGAGCACAAAGGCCGTGGCAATCCCGAAGCCGATCAGGCAGCCGAGAGCGGCCGAGGCGAGCGAGATGCGGATGGAGATCCAGTAGGCCTTGAGGATGGAATCGGTGAAAAGACCCTGGATGTTGTCCAGCGTGAAGCCGCCATCGGGCGTCTGGAAGGCGCCGATGACGATCTTGGCCGTCGGCAGAATGAGAAAGAGCAGCGCAAAGAGCGCGAAGGGCACAATACCGACCCAGGCGAGCGGCAAGCGGCGCGCCGGCGCGACGGGCGCGCCCTCGAGCTTGCGTCCACCGGGCGCGATCGCGCCGGTTTGATGGTTTGACATGCCAGTTATCCCCTGATCATCGGCGGGAGGACCGTTTGCCGGTCTTCGTCTTGTTCTTTTAGTTGTGACAGCCGGCGCCCCTAAGAACCAGCCCTTATCTGACGCTCCCAATGCAGAACCGCCCCGGCGTGGGCCGGGGCGGTGTCTTTGTCGGCCTTACTGGACGTTGGCGCCCACGACCTTGTCCCATTCGGCGGTCACGGCCGCCTTGTTGGCGTCCACTTCCTCGAGCGTCGGGAAGTAGGCCTTTTCATAGGAGGCTGCCGGCGGCAGGGCGTCGATCAGGTCCTGCGGGACCTTGCCGGCCTTGACCATGGCGTTGAAGCGGGCCGGGTGGCAGAAGCCCTTCAGCCAGCCGAGCTGACCTTCGTCCGAATAAAGGTGTTCCATCCACAGCTTGGCAGCGTTCGGGTGCGGGGCGTAGGCGGAGATGCCCTGCACGTAGACACCGGCGAGAACGCCCGAGGCTGGAACGACGACTTCAGTCGGCGGGTTGCCGTTCAGCGTCTTGGCCCAGGACAGGGCGTTGTAGTCCCAGGCAACGACGATCGGGGTCGAGCCCTGGGCGAGCGTGCCGGACTTGCCGATAACGGGAACGAAATTGCCGGCCTTGTTCATTTCGGCAAAGTAGGCAAGACCGGCTTCGCCGGCTTCCTTGCCAGCCTTGGCGCCCTTGCCGAGGCCCGCGGCGAGAACGCCGAGGATGGCCTGGTTGGAGGCGCGCGGGTCACCGGCAAGAGCGACCTGACCGGAATATTCCGGCTTCAGGAGGTCGGCCCAGTCCTTCGGCGTGTTGGCGACGAGGTCCTTGTTCACGATGAAGGACATGACGCCGTAATAGTCGCCGTACCAGTAGCCTTCGGCGTCCTTGATGCTGTCCGGAATTTCGTCCCAGGTCGAGACCTTGTAGGGCTGCAGCAGGCCTTCAGCCTTCATCTGCGGGCCGAAGGCGAGGCCGACGTCGACAACGTCGGGCGCCTGCGGGCCCTTGTTGTCCTTGTTGGCCTTGACGGCTTCGACTTCGTCGGCCGAGCCGGCGTCCGGGTTCAGTTCGTTGACCTGGATTTCCGGATACTTGGCCTTGAAGGAAGCGATGACGTCGCCATAGCCGCACCAGTCGTGGGGCAGGGCGATGGTGGTCAGCATGCCTTCCTTCTTGGCAGCCTCGATGAGTTCGGCGCTCGGCTCGGCGAAAGCGAGCGCGGAGCTTGCCACGACCATGGCGGTCGACAGCGACAGCATGCGGCGGATATTCGACATTTCGGGTTCTCCCTTTTTCAATGCCCGTTGGTAAACTCGGATTGCTGATAGTGAGGCTGTATGACGCTGATGTGACAGGCTTTTTCAGGTTCTCGCCGTCTGCTTCGCGTCAGGTATGGTGGTTTCGGGACGCGACTTGCGAAAGAGGCGGCTCGTTTCGAATAGTTCCTCCAGCCCTTTCATACGCTCCCTGGTTTCATCCCAGGTCGAGCTTTGCACGGCTTCGATAAGCGCTTCGATGATGAAGAGGCTGACCACGGAACTATCCCAGGCCGAGGGCACCTCGATGTGGATGCGAAAACTGCGCGCCGCGATCTTGGCGATCGGCGAGGCCCAGATGTCGGTGAAGAGCAGGATTTCGACGCCGCGCGCCTTTGCGATGCGGGCAAAGGTTTCCATTTCCTGCTCGTAGCGGCGGATGTCGAAGACGACGAGCACGTCGCCGGGGCGCATGTCGATGATGGTATGCGGCCAGGCGCTTGGCGAGTTGGCGAGATGGGTGACGTCCTGGCGCACCACCTGAAGATGCGTGAAGAGGTATTGCGCCAGCGAATGGGTGATGCGCCCGCCGACGATATAGACGTGCCGCGCCCGGTCGGCGAGAAGAGCGGCGGCGGCATCGAAGTCGGCGGGATCGATCTGGCCGAGCGTCTCGCGCATATTGGCCATCACGGCGTCGGCAAAGCGGTTCAGCACATGGGTGCCGGGCGCGTTGGCGGCCCAGCGGTCGTGCTTGGCGATGGGGTTGGAGATCGTGGCTTCCAGTTCCTGGTGCAGCCTTGCCTGGAAATCGGGAAAGCCGCGAAAGCCGAGTTTTTGCACCATGCGCGCCACGGTGGGGGTCGAAACGCGTGCGTTTTCGGCGACCGTGGTGATGCTGCCAAGTCCGGAAACGGGATAGTTTTCCAGCAGCATCTCCGCCAGCTGCCGCTCGGCGCGCGTTAACGCATCGAAGCGTGCATGGATGACGTCCGACACCGTCATGCTGCTGCCTGTGGCGATCACATCGTCCCCCTGATGCCGGTCTGCGCTGGCTTTGTGACAGATTAATCCGCGCTGTCACAATTCGAGTCAATCCCCCGCTCTGAAGAGATCGTTTCACAATCCTGTTGACAGTCGACATTCGGTGAAGAATTCTCTTCAGCGAGAAAGCGGCGAGGGGAGCCGGCCAGCATGCGACTTCTGACAGAGGCCGAAGGGCCAGCCGTGGCGATCGAAAATGCCGAGGCGAAGGCCGACGTGATCATCGTGTGCGAGCATGCCTCCCGCAGGTTGCCGGCCGCACTGGGGACGCTCGGTCTCGATTCCCCAGCCCTCGAAAGCCACATCGCCTGGGATCCCGGCGCCCTCGACGTCGCCCGCTTCATGGCCGACGGGCTCGATGCCACGCTCATCCACCAGCGCTTCTCGCGGCTTGCCTATGATTGCAATCGCCCGCCGCAGGCCGAGGGCGCCATGCCCGTCGCGAGCGAGATCTACGATATTCCTGGAAATCGGGCGATGTCGTCCGAGGAGCGACAGGCGCGGATCGAAGAGATCTACATTCCGTTCACAAGCGGGCTTCGCGACCTCATCGCCGAGCGCCGGGAGGCGGGCCGCACGCCCGTTCTCGTCACCATGCACAGCTTTACGCCGGTCTATTTCGGCCGCACGCGGACAGTCGAAATCGGCATCCTGCATGATAGCGACAGCCGGCTGGCCGACCGCATGCTGATGGCGGCCGACCGTCCTGATAGCGCGTATATCGTGCGCCGCAACGAGCCTTACGGGCCGGCCGATGGCGTCACCCATACCCTCATCCAGCATGGGGTGAAGAACGGCCTCGCCAATGTCATGATCGAGGTCCGCAACGATCTTATTCGAACGGAAAGCGCTGCCAGGGTCGTGGCCGGCTTTCTGATGGGGCTGCTGGCGCCAAGCCTTGCAGACCTTCGCTAGAAAACGACCCGGGGGAGCGGCATGTCCGCGGAAGAATGCGCCAGACCGGAGGACCAACCACCGGCGGCAAAAGCAGAGGGAAACAGGCGGACCTGAACCGTCCCGCCGTTTAAAAACAGGAGAGAAGGGCATGGATCAATCATCGTCCGGCGTCAGCTACAAGAAGGCCGATGCCAGTTACTTCGAAAAGCGCGGGCTCTCCCGCTATGCCGGTATCTGGTCTCTTTGGGCGCTTGGTGTCGGCGCCGTCATTTCCGGGCATTTCTCCGGCTGGAACTTCGGATTTGCAACCGGTGGCTGGGGCGGCATGCTGGTTGCCGGCATCATCATCGCCATCATGTATCTCGGCCTCACCTTCTCGATCGCCGAAATGAGCCCGGCGCTGCCGCATACCGGAGCGGCCTATTCCTTTGCACGCACGGCCATGGGTCCTTGGGGCGGGTTCCTGACCGGGCTTTGTGAAAATGTCGAATACGTGATCACGCCGGCGGTGATCGTGACGTTCATCACGGCCTATGTGAACTCCATCCTCGGGCTCGATCCGGTCTATTCGCCGCTGGTGTGGATCGCCTTCTATGCGATCTTCTTTGCGCTGAACGTCTTCGGGCTTGAGCTGTCGTTCAAGGTGACCCTCGTCATCACCCTGATTTCGCTCGGTGTCCTCGCCTTCTTCTGGATGAGCGCCATCCCGCACATCGATTTCTCGCGCTGGGCGCTCAATATCGGCGTCGGGCCGGATGGTGCGGCGGTCGAACTGCCTGAAGGCAATGGTCCGATGTTCCCCTTCGGCTTCTCCGGTGTTCTCGCGACGCTGCCTTTTGCGGTGTGGCTGTTCCTGGCCATCGAGCAGTTGCCGCTGGCGGCCGAAGAATCAGTCGATCCGCAGCGCGACATGCCGAAGGGCATCATTCTCGGCATGCTGACGCTGATGTTCTCGGCCTTCATGATCGTGCTTCTCAATCCCTCGCTGCCGGGCGTCGGCTCCTTCCACCTCGGCTCGGCGCTGGAGCCGCTGCTCGACGGCTTCAAGGCAATCTATGGCGATAGCGGCGTCGTGCTGCTCGGCATCGTGGCGCTGACGGGACTCATCGCGTCGTTCCACACGATCCTTTATGCACAGGGTCGCCAGGTCTATTCGCTCTCGCGGGCCGGATATTTCCCGACCTTCCTGTCGGTCACCCATCCGAAGTACAAGACGCCATATGTGGCGATGATGGCCGGCGCGCTGGTCGGGCTTGCGGTCATGCTGATCATCTGGTTTGCGCTGGGCGCCGAACAGGGCGGCAGCATCATCGGCTCGGTGCTGCTCAACATGGCGGTCTTCGGGGCGATGTTCTCCTACATCATGCAGGCGATCTCCTTCATCCTGCTGCGCCGCAACCTGCCGCACATCCATCGTCCCTTCCGCTCGCCGCTCGGCATTCCCGGCGCCGTGCTGACGATCGTGATCGCCATCGTCACGCTCTTCTACCAGGTCCAGGACCCGAACTTCTCGAAGGGTGTGCTGTGGGTCGCTGTCTGGTTCGGGGTCGCCATCGCCTATTTCGCGCTGGTCGGCCGTCATCGCCTGATCCTGTCGCCGGAGGAGGAGTTCGCGATGGAACAGAAGCAGAAGAAGCCCCATCACGATCCGGTTATCGCCAAGATCTGATCCGCCGCATCGAGGCCGCCCGAGCGGCGGCCTCCCACCATTCGAACCGATGACCCCGAGGGACGGTTGAGCATGAGCGCAGATTACACATTCAAGGACCTCAAGAAGGATGTCGCCGACGGGCGCATCGACACGGTGCTGGCCGTGCTGGTCGACATGCAGGGCCGCCTGATGGGCAAGCGTTTTCACGCGCAGTATTTCGTCGACTCCGCCTATGAGGAGACCCATAGCTGCAACTACCTGCTCGCCACCGACATGGAGATGGAGACCGTTTCCGGTTACAAGTCGACGAGCTGGGAGGCGGGCTACGGCGACTATACGATGAAGCCGGACCTTTCGACGCTCAGGCGCATCCCCTGGCTGGAGGGCACGGCGCTGGTGCTCTGCGATGTGCTGGACCACCACACCCACGAGGAAGTGCCGCATTCGCCGCGCGCCATTCTCAAGAAGCAGGTGAAGCGTCTCGAGGCCATGGGCATGAAGGCCTTCATGGCGAGCGAGCTCGAATTCTTCCTCTTCGACCAGACCTATGATGCGGCCCGCCAGAGCGGCTACCGGGATCTGAAGCTCGTCAGCGGCTATAACGAGGACTACCACATCTTCCAGACCACCAAGGAAGAGGATGTGATGCGGGCGATCCGCAACGGCCTGCAGGGCGCCGGCATTCCCGTCGAAAACTCCAAGGGTGAGGCCTCTGCCGGGCAGGAGGAGATCAACGTGCGCTATGCCGAGGCGCTGACCATGGCGGACCGGCACGCGATCATCAAGAACGGCTGCAAGGAGATCGCCTGGTCGCGCGGCAAGGCCATTACCTTCCTTGCGAAATGGAACTACGCGGCCGCCGGCTCCTCCTCGCACATCCATCAGTCGCTCTGGTCGCTGGAGGGCAAGTCGCTCTTCTACGACAAGGACGATGAACACGGCATGTCGGCTTTGATGAAGTCCTATGTGGCCGGCCTTCTGACCCATGCCAGCGAGATCACCTATTTCCTGGCGCCCTACATCAACTCTTACAAGCGCTTCATGGCCGGCACCTTTGCGCCGACCAAGGCCGTCTGGAGCATGGATAACCGCACTGCCGGCTATCGCCTGTGTGGGGCGCACACCAAGGGCATCCGCGTCGAGTGCCGCGTCGGCGGCTCCGACCTCAATCCCTACCTCGCCATGGCGGCGCTGCTGGCGGCCGGCATTGCCGGCATCGAGGGCAAGCTGGAACTGGAGCCGGCCTTCGTCGGCGATGCCTATGGCGGCAAGGGCGTGCGCGAAATTCCAAAGACGCTGCGTCACGCGACCGACTTCATGACCGGCTCGGCCATGCTGCGCGCGGCCTTCGGCGACGAGGTGATCGATCACTACACCCGCGCGGCGCAGTGGGAGCAGGAAGAATATGACCGCCGGGTGACGGACTGGGAGGTGGCGCGCGGCTTTGAGCGGGCGTGAGCGCGGCGTTGCGGCCGTGATGTGGTTGATGATATAATCACAGCGTCTGTGGAGATTATCTCATGATCGACAGTGCTTGGTTCTATCGGCAGCTTGAAGCCAGGGGCGGTTCGGTGCGCGATCTTGCCCGCTTCCTGGAGCTTGATCCGAGTTCGGTCTCACGCATGTTGCGAGGCGAGCGGAAGATGAGCGCGGAGGAGCAGGACGGCATTGCGGCGTATTTCGGGCTGCCGCTGGCGGATGTAGCGGCGCGCCGGAAGGGCGAGACAACAGGCTTTTCGGAGCCGGGGCAGGAGCCCTTTGCCATGGGAAGCGAGATGGAGATGGTTCGCGCCATCCGGCCGGAGCACCGGTCAGGTGGCCGGACTTCTCCTCAGGGCAGCGATACGTCTTTGAGCTTTTTCGAGCGTATCCGCAGCAAGATGGCAGGAACGGTTACGGTGATGCCGGGTGTCGATCTCACGGAGCCGGCCGATCCGGACTGGGCACGGGTTTATGATGAAGACCATGACAAAACGTTTCGTTTTTGACACGTGCTTCATGATCTATCTTTCTCAGCCTCAAGCCGTGATCGCGGCAGAGGCGCGGCAGGCGCTGGAAACGGACGAGGCAGAGCATTTCGTGTCGGCGATCAGCGCCTGGGAAATCGGGCTGCTGGTGGCGAAGGGGAGGCTGAATTTGACGCGGTCGCCCATCGACTGGTTTGGGAACTTCGTCGATGAGAAGGGTATTGCCGTGCTTGCGGCGTCGCCATCCATCCTCGTCGCCTCCTCCTTTCTGCCGTCGCCGATACACGCCGATCCCGCTGACCGCATTCTTGTCGCAACCGCGCGCGAAAACGACTTAACCCTGATAACCCGCGACCGGGCAATTCTCGCCTATGGCGCGGCAGGCCACGTGAAGGTTCTGGCCTGTTGAACTGGAGCAGTGAACGATGACGATGATACAATGCATTTCGCCGGTGGACGGCTCGGTCTATGCCGAGCGGCCGGCTGCAAGCCCGGAGGCGGCCCGCGCCGTGGTCGCCCGCGCCCGCAAGGCGCAGAAGGCATGGGCGAAGCGGCCGCTGGAAGAGCGCGTCCAGCTGGTGCTGAAGGGCGTCGCCCGCCTGAACGAGATGGTGGATGAGGTCGTGCCCGAGCTGGCCTGGCAGATGGGCCGTCCGGTGCGCTATGGCGGCGAGTTCAAGGGCTTCAACGAGCGCTCCAACTATGTCGCCGACATCGCTGCGTCTTCGCTGGCGCCCATCATGGTGGAGGAGAGCGACCGCTTCGAGCGCCGCATCGTGCGCGAGGCGCATGGCGTGGTGTTCGTCATCGCGCCCTGGAACTACCCGTACATGACCGCGATCAACACGATCGCGCCGGCGCTGATGGCTGGGAATACCGTCATCATCAAGCATGCGGCGCAGACGCTGCTGGTCGGCGAGCGCATGGTGCGCGCCTTTAACGAGGCCGGCGTTCCCGAGGACGTGTTCCAGAACATCTTCCTCGACCACGCCACGACATCGGCGCTGATCGCCGAGAAGAGCTTCGACTTCATCAACTTCACTGGTTCGGTCGAAGGCGGGCGCTCGATCGAGCGGGCAGCGGCCGGCACGTTCACCGGGCTCGGCCTCGAGCTCGGCGGCAAGGATCCGGGCTATGTGATGGAGGATGCCGATCTCGACGCTGCCGTCGATACGCTGATGGATGGTGCGACCTACAATTCCGGCCAGTGCTGCTGCGGCATCGAGCGCGTCTACGTGCATGAGAGCCTCTACGACGCCTTCGTGGAAAAGTCTGTCGCCTGGGTGTCGAACTACAAGCTCGGCAATCCCCTGGAGCAGGAGACGACGCTGGGGCCGATGGCGCACAAGCGTTTTGCCGCTGTCGTGCGTCAGCAGATCGCCGATGCCGTCGCCAAGGGCGCGAAGGCTCTGGTCGATCCCAAGCTTTTCCCGGCCGATGATGGCGGCGCCTATGTCGCGCCGCAGGTGCTCGTCGATGTCGATCACTCCATGGACTTCATGACCGAGGAAACCTTCGGCCCGGCCGTTGGCATCATGAAGGTCAAGAGCGACCAAGAAGCTCTGTCGCTGATGAACGACTGCAAATATGGCCTGACGGTTTCGCTCTGGACAAAGGATGCCGAGCGCGCGGACCGTCTGGCTGCCGATCTCGAAACCGGCACCGTCTTCATGAACCGCGCCGACTATCTCGATCCGGCGCTCTGCTGGACCGGCGTGAAGGAAACGGGCCGCGGCGGCTCGCTCTCCGTCATCGGCTTCCACAACCTGACCCGTCCGAAATCCTATCACTTCAGGAAAGCACTCTGATGAGCATTACCGCAAACTGGAGCTACCCGACTGCCATCAAGTTCGGCGCGGGCCGCATCAAGGAACTCGCCGATCACTGCAAGTCTGTCGGCATGAAGAAGCCGCTGCTCGTCACCGATCGCGGCCTGGCGTCGATGCCGATCACGCAAGGGGCGCTCGACGTGCTCGAAGCGGCCGGCCTCGGCCGGGCGATCTTCGCCGATGTCGATCCAAACCCGAACGATGTGAACCTCGCCGCGGGCGTCAAGGCCTTCAAGGACGGCGGCCATGACGGTGTGATTGCGTTCGGCGGCGGCTCCGGCCTCGATCTCGGCAAGGCCGTCGCCTTCATGGCCGGCCAGACGCGCCCGGTCTGGGACTTCGAGGATATCGGCGACTGGTGGACCCGCGCTTCGGTCGAGGGCATCGCCCCGATCATCGCGGTTCCGACCACGGCCGGCACCGGCTCCGAAGTCGGCCGCGCCTCGGTCATCACCAATTCCGAGACGCATACGAAGAAGGTGATCTTCCACCCGAAGTTCCTGCCCGCCGTCACGATCTGCGATCCGGAACTCACGGTCGGCATGCCGAAGGCGATCACCGCCGGCACCGGCATGGATGCGTTCGCCCATTGCCTCGAAGCCTATTCCTCGCCCTTCTACCATCCGATGTCGGCCGGCATCGCGCTGGAAGGCATGCGGCTGGTGAAGGAATACCTGCCGCGCGCCTTCAAGGACGGCACGGATATCGAGGCACGCGCCAACATGATGTCGGCCGCCGCCATGGGCGCTGTCGCCTTCCAGAAGGGGCTCGGCGCCATCCATTCGCTGTCCCACCCGGTCGGTGCGCTATACAATACGCATCACGGCACCACCAATGCCGTGGTCATGCCGGCCGTGCTTGCCTTCAACCGCCCGGCGATCGAGGAGAAGATTGCGGCCGCGGCCGCGTATCTCGGCATCTCCGGCGGTTTTGACGGCTTTGCGGACTATGTCGTGTCGCTGCGCGCCGAGCTTGGCATTCCCGAAAAGCTCTCGGCGCTCGGTGTCGGCACCGACCGTATCGACGAGATGGCCGCGATGGCGATCGTCGATCCGACGGCCGGCGGCAATCCCGTCGAGCTGACGCTCGATGCTGCCAAGGCACTGTTTCACGAAACGATCTGATCGGCCGAGGGCATTTCCCCTCTGGCAATCGTCGATCAAGGCGCCGCGCAATCATCCGATTGCGCGGCGCATTTTTATATTGGGGCATGCCAATGTCCTGTGCGGCAAGGCTGCCGATGGGGCTTTTGACGATACAGAGTTTTGCCGGCTAATTTTATGACTTGCAAAATACGTATTAATTCCGTCTCATGTTCGCCATAGACGACTGCTTCGGGAAGGGGCCTCGGGCGGGCTTAGGTGGTAAGTCGCTCCGGGCGGGAAAGTGAAATCAATGCGCGTTGTTGGCATTGCCAACATGAAGGGTGGATCGGGCAAGACGACGGCCTCGCTGCTGCTGGCGACAGAGCTTGCGGGGCGGGGAGAAACGGTTGCCCTGCTCGACTGCGATCCGCAGGGCCACCTGACGCAATGGCGGCTGCTGGAGCGTTCCGCCGATCAGCCGCCGGTCTTTGGCAACATCACCACCGCCGGGCTTCCCAACCTCCTGCGCCGCCTCAGCGAGAACACCGGCGTCACGGTCATCGATCTCTCGGGTGCCAGCGATGTTCTGGCGGCCATGTGTTTCGGCCTTTCCGATCTTGTGCTTGTGCCGCTTCAAGGTTCTGCCATGGATGCCAGAGGCGCTTCGCGGGCGCTGGAACTGGTGCGGTATGTCGCCCAGAACGCCCAGGCCCCGGTGCGCCAGGCCATTCTTCTCAGCCGTGTCAGCCCCATCGCCGCGACGCGGTCGCTGCGCCATGCCATCGAGACGCTGCGGGCCGCCAGGGTGCAGGTGCTTGATACGCCCCTGGTGGAACGGGGAGCCTACCGCGCCGTGTTCGACCATGGCGGCGCCCTTGCCACACTTCCTGCCGCGCTCGGCGGCAACATCGCCAATGCGCGCTGCAACGCCGCCCAGTTTGCCGATGATGTGCTCGCCATGCTTGATGCGGGCGGAGAGGGACGCAAGCCTGCACCCTTCTCTTCGCTGTGTTTCCGTCAGTCGCGCCCGGATCTCGCCGACGCCGCTCTTCGTTAACATCCATCTTCCCCACCAGACAATAAGGCTGCTCGCCTCCCTAGAGTTCGGGAGGCCGAGGCGGCGATTTCTTGCCGAAATACAAGGATTTGGGGGTTCCCTTAACCATTTCTCGGGTGCCCGGTTTTCCGTTTTGTTAACCATCTCGTGAAAGACTTTGTTAACGGCCGCCATGAGGGACAGGATGTGCCGGAACAGCAATGACGGGCTGGGGCTCCAAGCAGCGAGGCATTTGAAATGGCGGTTATCTCCTTCGCCAACACTAAGGGCGGTGCCGGCAAGACGACGGCGGCACTTCTTCTTGCAATGGACTGTGCGCGGCAGGGCAAGCGCGTGGCCATTCTCGATGGCGACCCGCAGAAGTGGATCACGAGCTGGTCCGAGGTCTCCGGTGCAGTGGCCAACGTCACCGTCATCTCGCATGTCACGCCATCGTCGCTGCAAACCCATATCCGCGAGATGAAGGACGCGGTGGATGTCTTCATCATCGATCTCGCCGGCCAGCGCGACACGTTGTTGGCAACGGCTCTCGGCCTTTCCGATCATGTGCTCATCCCGGTCCAGGGCTGCGCCATGGACGCGCGCGGTGCGGCGCAGGTTCTGGAAATCCTGCAGCAGATGAAAGCGCGCGATGGCATCACCATTGCCCATTCCGTCGTGCTGACCCGCGTCAACTCGATCGTCACGACCCGCGCCATGCAGGTCATCAAGTCCCTGCTGGCCAGCCGCGGCGTCAATGTCCTCGACACGGCGATTGTCGAGCGCACCGCCTATCGCGATCTATTCGAGCTCGGCGGTACGCTGCAGATGATGGACGAGAAGGGGTCTGGCAACATTGCCAAGGCGCGCGAGAATGCCGCTGCCTTCGCGGCCGAAGTGATGCGGCTCGTGCCCGTCCGGGCCGCCAGCAGTTTCACCCGCCGCACCTGGCTCCCGTCGCGCGCGGCGTGATCCATTCGCGTCATTCGATATGTGAGGCCGGCGTTGCGGGGGCAATGCCGGCCTTTTCACATCGGAAAGTCGCCACTTAAACTAAGCATTCCTTTACCATGCTTGACTAACGTTCAGAGATCAGGCGCCACGGGCATGGCGTCGCGGCCCGGCTCTTGGGGGAGCCGCGGCCGAGGGAAGGGCATCGGGGAAAACCAGCATGGCAATGGACACGGCAAACGCGCGCGGCAAGGCAACCGACATGCAGGGACGACTGTCCTTCATGGGTCTGGATGATGAGACCCGCAATGCGCTCGTCGCGCTCCGTCCGGTTCTTGAAAAAGCGATGCCGACGGCGCTCGACCTGTTTTACCGCCGGATCCGCGAGACGCCCGAGGTTTCGCATTTCTTTGCCTCCGACACGCATATGGCGGGCGCCAAGGCCGCCCAGGTCGGTCACTGGGCAGCGCTCTCCACCGGCCAGTTCGATTCAAGCTACGCGGAACGGGTGAGCAAGATCGGCCGCATCCATGCCCGCATCGGCCTCGAGCCGCGCTGGTACATTGGCGGCTATGCGATGATTGCCGAACATCTCGTGACCGAGATCCTCAAGGCGCATTGGCCCAAGCGCGGCCTCTTCGCCGGCAAGGATGAGGGACCGGAGGTGATGGCGAAGCGGCTTGCGGCCGTGATCAAGGGCCTGATGCTCGACATGGACATCGCCATTTCCGTCTATAACGAGGCGGTGGACAGTTCGCTACAGGAGAAGGTGGCCGATCAGGTTCAGGATGCCGAGCGCCAGACGGTGACCGAAGGGTTTGGCGCCGCCATCCAGCGCATCTCCGAAGGCGACCTGACGGCCCGCATTACGGCCGATCTGCCGCCAGCCTATGCCGGACTGCGTGACAATTTCAACGCGGCGATCGCCGATCTTGCCCGCGCCATTGGCGGCATCGGCGCCGGCGCCAGCCAGATCCATATCGGCGCGAAGGAAATCGCCACCGCCGCCGACGATCTGGCGCGCCGCACCGAGCGGCAGGCCGCAAGCCTTGAGGAAACCGCAGCGGCCGTCGAGCAGGTGACGCGCACTGTGCGCCAGACGGCCGAAGGCGCCGACCAGGCCAATTCGCTTGTCATGGCCGCCCGTGGCAATGCCGAGGAAAGCGGTTCGGTGGTCGAGCACGCCATCGAGGTGATGACCGACATTCAGGAAAGCTCGGCCAGCATCGGCAAGATCGTCGGCGTGATCGACGAAATCGCCTTCCAGACCAACCTTCTGGCGCTGAATGCCGGCATCGAGGCCGCGCGCGCCGGGGAGGCCGGCCGCGGCTTTGCCGTCGTTGCCGCCGAAGTGCGGGCACTGGCGCAGCGCTGCGCGGACGCTGCCAAGGACATCCAGGCGCTGATCGCAAAATCGCAGCAGCAGGTCGAGGATGGCGTCAGTTCCGTCAACCAGGTTGCCGATTCGCTTAATCGCATCGTGCAGCAGGTGGTGGAAGTGTCCGCGGTCTTCAGCCAGATCCGCGCCTCCACCGCCGAGCAGGCGACGGGCCTTCAGGCCGTCAACAGCGCCGTGCGGCAGATGGACCAGATCACCCAGCAGAACGCCGCCATGGTGGAGCAGGCCAATGCTGCCAGCCAGGCGCTGACGAGCGAATCCGAACAGATCGCCACTCGCCTGCGGGCGTTCCGCACCACGGGCGCAGCGTCTGCACCGGGCTACCGGCAGGTGGCGTGAGGCGCTGAACGGCGCTTCGACATTTCAAGCGCATTAGCTGTGGCGCCGGGGGCATGTCTGCGGCGCGTGTTGCGCAATCTGCCTCAGAACCGATGGTCGATCATGTGCTTGGCCTTGGAGCCAAGGCCGAGGGCGAGGGCGCGTGCCTGTCTCCAGGGGTCAGGCACCACCGGCGTCGGCGCCAGCGGAATGGCGCTCGTCTCACCCGTCACATGGGCTGCCAGCGCCTTGCCGAAGACGGAGCCCGGTGAAATGCCGCGGCCATTGTAACCGCTCACGGAGATGACGCCCGGAGCCTGTTCGTGCAGGCGCGGCAGGTTCGTCGTCGTCATGCCGATGCGTCCATCCCACCAGTATTCGAAGCGCACGGGACCGATCTGCGGGAAGAGCTTGGCGAGGGCACGCTGCGCAAAGGCGCGGTGCGTGCCTTCGGCGATGGCATCGAGATTGCCGATGCTGCCGAAGATCATGCGGTTCTGTCTGTCGAGCCGGAAGGAGGTCATGACCATGCCGGTGTCCCAGCAGCCCTGGCGTTCCGGAAGGATCGTTGCCGCGAGATTTCCGGAGAGCGGCTGGGTCGCGAACTGGAAATAGCCGAGCGGGGTCAGTTCGCTGACATGGGCCTGCCATGGCGCGGAGGCGACGAGGCTGCCATAGGCATTGGTGGCAAGGATGACCTTGGCGGCGGTGATGCGCCCGCCCGGGAAGCTGAGCGACCAGCCCGTTCCTGTCGGCGTCGCTGCGGTGAGCGGGGTATTGGTGAAGAGCTTTGCCCCGGCGGCAATCGCCGCGTGGGCAAGACCGCGGGCATAGGCGAGCGGCTGCACCGTGCCGGCGCGCTTGTCGAGGAGGGCGCCGGCAAAACCTTCGGCGCCCGTCAGTCGCTGCGCCTCATCGGCCCCGACGACGCTGACCGGCGCGCCGCGGGCCTGCCACTGCGCCTCGCGGTCCCGGATGTCCTTCAACCCCTCCTTGCCGATTGCCATGTGCAGCGTGCCATTGCGCACCGCCTCGCAATCGATGCCGTGCCGCTCGATGAGGTCGAAGACCAGCGAGGGACCGTCTCCGAGCGCCGTCAGCAGGCGATCCCCCTCGCTTTCGCCAAGCGTTCCGATCAGGTCCTTCGGCTTGACCCACATGCCGGCATTGACGAGGCCGACATTGCGGCCCGAGCCCCCGTGGCCGATCGTCATCGCCTCAGCGAGCGCGACCGAGACGCCTTTTTCCGCAAGGTGCAGCGCAGCCGAAAGCCCGGTATAGCCGCCGCCGATGACGGCGACATCCACGGTGAGGTCCCCGGCCAAGGGCTGGGTGGTCGGGGCGGCGGGAGCGGTCGCCTGCCAGAGATTCTGCTGGGCGCGTGGGGGAGCCATGGTAGCCGTGCCTTATGATGCCGCGCGGCGGGTCGGCGGCGCGGGCGCGGCACGACGCAGCGGGAAATTGATGTCGTCAGTCGCCGCCTCTTCCAGCCGCTGATCAAGGAACCGTCCGGCATTTGCGCATCGCGCCGCCGCTTCCTTCGGTTTGGATGACGCCGTGTCACAAGCTGTAGCGCAGGCGGGGCGCGTCCTGCTCATGACAATTCGGCATGAGTTTATCGCCTGTCGGGGTGCGTGCAAGGTCGTTGCGGAGTGCGGGGCCAATCGGTTGCTTGCGCCGACGCTCTCCGAAACGCGAAAACACGCAACCACACTCCTCGCTGCCTTCAAAGCGGACCGGTGTGGCGTGGCGTCGGGACAGCCTGCCTGGCAAAGGCGCGCGCGCGGTCCTGCGTCAAGGACCGGCGCACACAAGAAGAAGGAGCATGCGGAATTCCGGTTTCGCCGGAATATCCGAATCCTGGCCCGGCTCAGTCGATGAATTCGACGGTGACGCCGGGGCTGACCATCTTGCCGAGTTCGGTGGCGTCCCAGTTGGTGAGGCGGATGCAACCGTGGCTCTGGGTCTTGCCGATCTTCGAAGGTTCGGGCGTGCCGTGAATGCCGTAGGTCGGCTTCGACAGCGCGATCCAGACTGTGCCGACGGGGCCGTTCGGGCCCGGCGGAATGGCGAGGACCTTGTCGTTGTTGCCCTGCTTGAAGTTGATCTTCGGATTGTAGGTGTAGCCCGGATTGAAGGCGATGCGCTCCACCGTCACGGTACCGGAGGGGGAGGGCGTGTCGGCCGAGCCGATCGATGCCGGATAGGCGGCGATCAGCCGGTCTTCGGCATCATAGGCCAGAACCTGCTTACGGCCCTTGTCGGCAAGGATCTTGGCGACCTTGCCGGTGCGGTTTGCGCCGGGGCTGATGACCTTGATCGTGGTGCCGGGCACGGTGAAATCGACGCCCGGATTGAGTTCCTTCAGAAAGGCTTCGTCCATGTGGAAGCGCTCCGCGAGCATTTCCGAGGTCGAGGTGAAGGAAAGGGCCGGCAGCGCCGCCTTGTGGGCGTAATCCTCGGGGATCGAGGCCACATAGGGGCCGGCCGCGTCGGCCGCCGTGATCGTATAGCTGGTGATCGGCATGCCGCCGTTGAGGCGCAGCCGCTCCAGGATGGCTTCGGTGTTGTTGGGATCGAGCGTTTCGCCGGTCGCCTGCTGGAAGGCTTCGATCGCCTTGGTGACGTTCGAGCCCATCTTGCCGTCGATCACGCCGGGCGAAAAGCCCTCGCGGTCGAGGAAGACCTGCAGGGCCGTGATCTCGAAGCTCGACTTCTTGGTGATGGCGGCGGCCGGCGGGAAGGACAGGGTTCGGCCAGGCTGCGTCTGTTCGATCACCGCGCCGGAGCCGGAAGGGTCAGAAAAGTCGGTGCTGCTGTCATCGGTCGGCGCGCCGCCGCCCAGCGCGGCCGTGTCCGCGTCATAGGCAGGCAGCGGCTCGCGCTCGACTGCAACGGGCGCGGGTTCGCGGTAACGAGGGACGGAACCGGTGACGGCGCCGGGTTCGCGATAGGAAGGCTCGCCATAGATGGGGGCTCCATAGGCGTCCGTCGCTTCGGGACCGTAATAGGGGTCGCGCTGCGCGTAGCCGTAGCGACGACCACCCTCATCATAGATATCGGGCTGGCGAACCTGCCGGTTCGGCATGACGGTGGCAATCACATTGCCCCAGTTGTCGACGAAGACGGTGCGGCCGCGGCGGTCGCGCTGGACCTGGATGTCGGGACCTTCAGGGACGTAATCCAGAATCTCGCCATCCGGCGTCACCAGCAGCATGTTACCGGTCGCCGATTGCGCACCGGCGCCGCCGGCGCCAAGCGCGAGCAGGCTCGCGGCGGTCAGAAGCATGAGGCTCTTGCGTCGGATGGATGTCACGGCGGGACCTGTACTCTCGGGTTCACAACTTGCGCTACAAGCGAATTTGGACGTTAATGTGAAAAAGCTGAACTCACGGTAAACGCTTTGCTAAATCGCTTGGTTGCGGCTTATACCGAAGAATGGTCTGCGGGTGAAGGCGGACCCGGCTGGTGACGCCTTTCGCGGCCTGCCGGCTCCGGCGAAAACATGCTGCGGACGCCACCGGATGGGCGCCTCCACGCGCTGCGCGGTCGGGCAAAGGCCGCGACCGGGCGTGCAAAGGCAGAGGCGGGTCGAATGCGCAAAGGGATGTACACAGGTGCGTGAACAGCCGCGTGAGGTTGGGGGTGCTGCCGCGGAGAGGGCTCAGTGCGAAGGGGCGCGCACCGTTTCGCACGGCGGCGGCGCTCCGTCGCATGAGGATCGGGCGCCACGTCACACGGACGCGCCTGCGCCAGCGCACGCCCCTTCTTCGCCCGGCGGGCAGGTGCGCCTCAACCGTCATTCGACCCTCGATATCGCCGCTTTCCTGGTCGACGGGATCGATATTGCACCCGGCAAAGACATTCCTGCCGGCGAGGAGCCGCGCATTGCCCGGCTGCTCAAGGGTTTCCTCTTCACCTGCGGGCCCGATCACATTCGCCATCCCGAGCCCTTCGATCGCGGCGAAGGCGCCTATCCCCTGCACGGCTCCCTGCCGGGCACGGCGGTTGCCGAGGCCGCGATCGAGGCGGGGCCGGACGGGCCGATCTGCCGCGCCACCACGGTGGTCGCACTGGCGGAGGGCGGCGAGGCGACGCTGGAACGGTGCATCCGGACCGCCGCCGATGGCTTCGTGACGATCGACGACCGGCTGACCAATACGGGCGAGTGTGCCTTTCGCCCGATGTGGATGTATCACCTCAATCTCGGCTCCTGGCTCTTTGACGACGAAACGCATGTCGAGGCGGCAGCGCTCGGGGCGCAGCCCCGCGGCTGGCGATTTGGGGAGGGGGAGCGCGCGCACCTGTGTCTCGATACAAGGCCGACCCTTGCTGCGGACGGTTTCGTGACTGTCGCGCTCGGGCCGATCCGCATGCTCTCCGGGCGCACGCTCGCCGTCCGCTTCCCGGCCGACGGTCTTCCCTGGTTGCAACTGTGGCGCTCGCAGTTGAAGGGCGGTCATGTCTTCTCGATCGAGCCCGCGTCGCATCGGCTCGCCGGACGTCCCGACCTCATCGAGAGCGGCGAACTGACCTTGCTTGCGCCGGGAGAGAGCCGGCACTATTCGATCGCCTTCCGGATGGTGTGAGTCCTGCCACGGGGACGGTGACGGCCGCACTGCCAAGGGGAACGCCGGCATCCCTTCGGCAAGCGCCGGCGGTCCCCCGGGGGCGGGCGGGCGGGCGCATGCCGGCGTGATTGACGGCGGGCGCTGGCGGCCTTACATCTCCGCCAGCACGAGGCTTTGGCGGACCCCAGGGGAAGAGCCGCAGCCCGGTTCTGTTTATTGGCGACCGTCGGGAAGGGCACACATGGACATTCGCGCGATCAACGACGACTATTCCGTTACCGGCCAGATCACGGCCGAGGACCTCGACACGATCAAGTCGCTCGGCTTCAAGTCGCTGGTCTGCCACCGGCCGGACCACGAACAGCCCGGCCAGCCGGAATTTTCCGAAATCGCCGCCCGTGCGGGAGCCCTCGGCCTCGAAATCACCCACATCCCGGTCGGACCCATGGGTGTGACTGCCGATGCGGTCCATGCCATGGTCGACGCGCTCGACACGCTGCCGCGTCCGATGCTCGGCTATTGCCGTTCCGGTGCCCGGTCCACTGCGATCTACCAGCAGACCGAGCATCTGCGCAGCTGATCCTTCGTCCCCATCAGCCGCTATCTGTCTTCGCTCGGTCACGTTTGGGATAACCAACCCTGTCACCGTGTTGCCGGCGCTTGGAGCCCGGCAGCGTCGACGATTGCCTGCGTGCATTTTTCCGACGTTGCGGCGGCCTTGAGGACGAGGTCTGCGAGCGGTGTCGCTGCCGCAGGCTGAGCAAGGGCGCCAAGGCCGATCGTCAGGCCGGTCACGAGTTGGCGATCCCCGGCCTTGCGGCAGGTGAGGCGCAGGCGCTGACCTGCGCCCGGGCCGAAGCCCTGATCGAAGGCGCTGCGCACCTCGGCGGCGGTGACGATCTGTCCGCTCCGGCTGCGAAACAACGCAAGCACGGGCGAGGCATTCAGCTTTTCGAGAAAAGTGTCCTGCAGCGCAAAATAGTCGTCGGGCGTCAGGCCCGTGCAGCTTCCGCTTCTGACCCACTGGTGGCGGTCGAGACCGGAGCGGCGGCCGGGCATGCGGGCATCAAGCGTGGCGGCATTGGCGGCTGTGAGTGTCAGCGGCGCGAGATCGGTCCATTTGCCGGTCTTGTCCAGCGCTTTCGTCGCCTCGTCCACCCCGCAATAGCTTTGCCGCATGGGCCACAGGCCGTGCAGGGTGAAATGCGTGGCTTCAAAGCTCTCCGCCTGCTCGCTGCGGCATTCGGTGCGGCTGCGGCGCGTTTCGCAAAAGCCCGGCTGCCAGCTGACCGAGAGGATCAGCGCGGTTTTCACGGGCGGCTCCGGCTCGGCCGCGCGGGTGGTCCCCGGCGCCAGAGATAGGATCAGCAGGACGCAGGCAGCCATTGCCGCCGGGAAAGGCATGCGCTTCATGGGACCATCTCCGAAAAGAACAATATAAGAACATAATCGCCAAAAGCGGGAGAAATGCAACCCTTGATTCGCAGTCCGATGGAAATTCTCCGCTGCGCCCGTGTGGATGACATCATGCAAAACGAGCAAGAGAGGCGGATTGCCTTTCCGTCCGGAATGGCTTTGAGTGGCGCTCTCAGTTTCGGGAGAGAGACGATGTTTTCGCACACCCGCCGCATGGCGAGCCCGACGGGCGCGGACCTTGCCTGGCACCATGCCGCGGCGGAGGGGTCCCAGCATGGCGTGCTGCTCGTCTGCCACGGATTGTCGGAACATGCGCGCCGCTACGCCCGCTTCGCCGCCGCCATGGCGTCGCACGGTTTCCACGTCTATGCCCATGACCATCGCGGCCATGGCGAGACGCGCGCGCCGGACGCCATTCAAGGCCAGTTCGCGCCGCGGGGCGGGGCACGGAAGGCGCTCGCCGATGTCGCGGCGATGCGCGCCATGGTGCGTGACCGTCATCCCGGTCTGCCGCTCATCCTTTTCGGTCATTCCATGGGCGGGCTGATCGCGCTGAATGCGGCCGAGGAGGAGCCCGAAGGCTACGATGGGCTGGCGGTGTGGAACTCGAATTTCAACGCCGGGCTGGCGGGGCGCGCAGGGCAGGCGATCCTCGCCGTCGAGCGTGCCCTGAAAGGGTCGGACGTGCCGAGCGAGACGCTGACAGCGCTGACGTTCGGTGCCTGGAAGAAGAAGATTGCGAATGCCCGGACCGAATTCGACTGGCTGTCGACGGATCCGGTCGAGGTGGATGCCTATGTCGCCGATCCGCTCTGCGGCTTCGATGCGACGGTGTCGCTGTGGAGCGATCTCTTTTCGCTCTGCTATGGCGGGGCCTCGGCCGAGCGGCTGGCGCGGTTAGCCAAGGATCTCCCCGTCCATCTCGTCGGCGGCAGCGAGGATCCGGCCACCAATGGCGGGCGGGAGACGCGCTGGCTGGCGGAGCGCCTCAAGGCGGCCGGGCTTCGCGACGTCAGCCTGAATATTCTCGACGGCTTCCGTCATGAAACCCTCAACGAGGTCGGGCGCGAGGCGGCAACCGAGTCCTTTGCTGCCTGGGCGCTTTCCGTTGCGGCACGCGTGTCTGCGGGAGGTCGTTGATCCATGGCGGCGACCCTGCGCCCGACGCCGGTTGCGGCGCTGAACGACATTCCGGCCGGGCTGACGCTGATGGTGCTGTCCGTGCTCGTCTCGCCGCTGATCGACGTTTTCGGCAAGCTCGCGCTCGCCACCATTCCCTCCGGCCAGATCGTCGCGACGCGCTTCGTGCTGCAGGTTGCCTTTCTGCTGCCGATCGTGGTTGCCGGGCGGCGGCTGAAGCCGACGAGCGCGTCGGCCATCGGGCTGAACGCGGTGCGCGGCGCCCTGCTCGTCATCGGCATGTTCTCCTTCATGACGGCGCTGATCGTCATGCAGATTGCCGATGCGCTGGCGATCTTCTTCGTGGAGCCGATCATCCTGACCATTCTCGGCGGCCTCGTGCTGCGCGAGAAGATCGGCTGGCGACGCTATCTCGCCTGCGCGGTCGGGTTCGGCGGGGCGATGCTGGTTATCCGGCCCTCGTTGGAAGATGTCGGGCTGGTGGCGCTGCTGCCGGTGGTCTCGGCCTTTTGCGTGGCGATCTTCGTGCTGATCACCCGGCGGCTGGCGCAGAGCGAGGATCCCTTCGCCATGCAGTTGCATGCCGGTATCTGGGCGCTCGGTTTCTCGCTGATCGCGCTGTGGATCGGGTCGGGTTCGGGGTCGGCCCTCTTCGATCCCGTCTGGCCCGACCGGCTGGCGATCGCCTATCTCATCGGCGTCGGGCTGACGGCGACGGTGGCGGGCGTGCTCGGCGTCTATGCCTACCGGGCCGCGCCGGCCTCGGTGCTGGCGCCGCTGCAATATCTCGAAATCGTCTCCGGCACGCTCTTCGGCTACCTCGTCTTCGATCATCTGCCGGACGCGCTGAAATGGCTTGGCATCGCCATCATCATCGGCTCCGGCCTCACCATCATCTGGCGCGAGCGCGTCGTCAGCCGGCGCGAGAGCCGGCCGGACATGCCGCCCGTGCCGCCGGTCGCGTGATCGCGGCCGCTCGACCCTGAAAGGAAAGCCTCCATGTCCACCGCATCCCCCACGACCGTGACCCGCACGGGCGGCCAGCTGATCGTCGATGCGCTCGTTGCCAACGGTGTCAAGCGCGTCGCCTGCGTGCCCGGCGAGAGCTATCTGGCGGTGCTCGATGCGCTGCACGACGTTAAGATCGACGTGCTCGTCTGCCGGCAGGAGGGTGGTGCCGCGATGATGGCGGATTGCTGGGGGCGACTGACGGGCGAGCCGGGCATCTGCATGGTGACGCGCGGGCCGGGCGCCACCAATGCCTCGGCGGGGCTGCATGTGGCGCGGCAGGATTCGATCCCGATGATCCTTTTCATCGGCCAGGTGCAGCGCGAGGCGCGCGAGCGCGAGGCGTTCCAGGAGGTGGAATATCGCCGCGCCTTTACCGAGTTTGCCAAGTGGGTCGGTGAGATCGACGATGCGCGCCGCATTCCCGAATTCGTGACACGCGCCTTTTCCATCGCCACCTCCGGCCGGCCGGGCCCCGTGGTGCTGACGCTGCCGGAGGACATGCTGGTGGAGACGGTCGAGGCGCCCGCCGCGCGCGCTTATGTGCCGGTTGCTGCCTATCCCGGCGCATCGCAGATCGCCGACTTCACCGCGCTCCTGAAGGATGCCAAGCGTCCCGTCGCCATTCTCGGCGGCACGCGCTGGAGCGCCGGGGCGGTTGCGGATTTCACCGCCTTTGCCGAGCGCTGGCATCTGCCGGTCGGCTGCTCCTTCCGCCGGCAGATGCTGTTCGATCACCTGCATCCGAGCTATGCTGGCGATGTCGGCATCGGCATCAATCCGGCGCTTGCCAAGGAGATCAAGGAGGCCGATCTGGTGCTTCTGGTCGGCGGGCGCATGTCGGAAATGCCGTCGTCGTCCTATACGCTGCTTGATATTCCCTATCCCAGGCAGACGCTCGTCCATGTTCATCCCGATCCCTCCGAGCTCGGCCGCGTCTATTCCGCGGCGTTGCCCATTGCGGCGGCACCCGATGCCTTTGCGGCGGCTCTTCGGGATGTCGCGCCGACGGCCGAGCCCGTCTGGGCCGACAGAACCGCGGCCATGCATGCGGCCTATCTCGGCTGGTCCACGCCACCGGCAACGGGCCCCGGCCCAGTGCAGATGGGGCCGATCATGGAATGGCTGGAGGCCAATACGGCCGACGACACGATCTTCACCAATGGCGCCGGCAACTACGCCACCTGGGTGCACCGCTTCCACCGCTTCCGCCGCTTTGAAACGCAGGCGGCGCCCGCCTCCGGCTCGATGGGTTACGGCCTGCCGGCGGCAGTGGCGGCCAAGCAGCTTTTTCCCGCGCGCGAGGTGGTCTGCTTTGCCGGTGACGGCTGCTTCATGATGCACGGGCAGGAATTTGCGACTGCCGTGCGCTACCAGCTGCCGATCATCACCGTCGTCGTCAACAACGGCATTTACGGTACGATCCGCATGCATCAGGAGCGGGAATATCCCGGCCGCGTTTCCGCGACGGACCTCACCAATCCGGATTTCGCGGCCCTTGCCCGCGCCTATGGCGGCCATGGCGAGACGGTGGAGGCGACGGACCAGTTTGCCGAGGCGTTCCTCAGGGCGCGGGCCAGCGGCAAGCCTGCGATCATCGAGGTGAAGCTCGATCCGGAGGCGATCACGCCGACGCGCACGCTCTCTGAGATCCGGGGCGCCTGACCGCTTCTCTCGATTGAAGGCCGGCCCGCTCCGTCTTGACGGGGATGGCCGGCTTTCGGCGTTGCTCCGTCAGGGCAATTGCTTTAGGAAGCGGGCACATCCCAAATCATGCCTTTTCCCGTTGCGGAGCATTCTTCATGGCGCGTCAGTTCATCTATCATATGTCGGGGCTCAACAAGGCCTACGGCCACAAAAAGATCCTCGAGAACATCCACCTGTCCTTCTACCCGGATGCCAAGATCGGTATTCTCGGCCCGAACGGCGCGGGTAAGTCGACCATCCTGAAGATCATGGCCGGCCTCGACAAGGAGTGGACGGGCGAGGCCTGGCTCGCCGAGGGCGCGACGCTCGGCTACCTCGCGCAGGAGCCGAAGCTCGATCCGGAAAAGACCGTGTTCGAAAACGTCATGGAAGGCGTCGCCCACAAGAAGGCGATCGTTGACCGTTACAACGAACTGATGATGAACTATTCCGACGAGACCGCCGACGAAGGCGCGAAACTCCAGGACGTCATCGACAGCCAGAACCTCTGGGATCTCGAAAACCAGGTCGAGATGGCCATGGATGCGCTGCGCTGCCCGCCCGGCGATTCAGATGTGACGAGCCTTTCGGGCGGTGAAAAGCGCCGCGTGGCGCTCTGCCAGCTGCTTCTGCGCCAGCCGGACCTCTTGCTCCTCGACGAACCGACCAACCACCTCGACGCCGAGACGATCGCCTGGCTTGAAAAGCACCTGCGCGAATATCCGGGCGCCATCCTGATGGTCACCCACGACCGCTACTTCCTCGACAATGTCACGGGCTGGATCCTCGAGATCGACCGTGGCCGCGGCATCCCCTATGAGGGCAACTACTCGGCCTACCTCTTGGCCAAGGCCAAGCGCATGCAGCAGGAAGCGCGCGAAGAGGCCGGCCGCCAGAAGGCGATCTCCCGCGAGCAGGAGTGGATCGCCTCCTCGCCCAAGGCCCGTCAGGCCAAGTCGAAGGCGCGTATCAACGCCTATAACGAGCTGGTCGATTCGGCCGCCGAGCGTCGTCCGTCCGACACGCAGATCGCCATTCCGATCGGCGAGCGTCTTGGCCGCGTCGTCATCGAGGCCGACAACATCACCAAGTCCTATGGCGATCGCGTTCTCATCGAGAACCTGTCGTTCAAGCTGCCGCCGGGCGGCATTGTCGGCATCATCGGGCCGAACGGTGCGGGCAAGACCACGCTGTTCCGCATGATCACCGGCCAGGAAACGCCTGACAGCGGCACGATCACCATCGGTGACACGGTCGATCTCGGCTATGTTGACCAGAGCCGCGATACGCTCGCCGCCAACAAGACCGTTTGGGAGGAAATCTCCGACGGCAACGACATCCTGAAGCTCGGCAAGTTCGAGATGAACTCGCGCGCCTATTGCGGCTCGTTCAACTTCAAGGGCGGCGACCAGCAGCAGAAGGTCGGCAATCTCTCGGGCGGCCAGCGCAACCGCGTGCACCTCGCCAAGATGCTGAAGGGCGGCCACAACGTGCTGCTGCTCGACGAACCGACCAACGACCTCGACACGGAAACGCTGGGTGCTCTCGAAGACGCGCTGGAAAACTTCGCCGGCTGCGCCGTCATCATCTCGCACGACCGCATGTTCCTCGACCGTCTGGCCACCCACATCCTCGCCTATGAGGGCGACGGCCATGTGGAATGGTTCGAAGGCAACTTCGAAGACTACGAAAAGGACAAGGTCCGTCGCCTCGGCCCTGACGCGCTGAACCCGAGCCGCATGAGCTACAAGCGCCTGACGCGGTGATCGGTGCGGCCTGCGGGCCGCTCTAGGCAGAATGATGATGGGCCGTATCCCTCAAGATGCGGCCCATTTTGTTTTTCCAAGCAGGGCCATGGCAATCGTCCCGCCCTGCGTTAAGTTAAGCCTTGCCACCCCTCCGAAAATCACATAAACATATCTTTATATGTAAATGAGGGTTGTCATGGCGGAGATGCGGTGGTTGGGGCTTGATCCCCTGGTGGACGTGCTGAAGGCGGCGGGTGAGCCGACGCGGTTGCGTCTGCTGGCGCTGCTTTCCGGCGGCGATCTGACGGTGACGGATCTCACCGAAATTCTCGGGCAGTCGCAGCCGCGCATTTCCCGGCATCTGAAGCTGCTGGGCGAAGTCGATCTCATCGATCGCTATCAGGAAGGCGCCTGGGCCTATTTCCGGCTGCGGCAGGAGGGCAGGGCGGCGCATGTCGTGCGGCAGGTGCTCTCGGCGGCTGCCAGCGACGATGCCGTTCTGGCGCGCGATGCAGAGCGGCTGACGGCGCTGAAGGCGGCGCGGGCGGAGCGGGCGCAGGCCTATTTCAGCCGCAATGCCGCCGAATGGGATGCGCTGCGCCAGCTTCATGTCAGCGAGACGGCCGTGGAATCTGCTCTGGTCGAGGCGATCGGCGTCGAGCCGGTCGATGCCCTGCTCGATCTCGGCACGGGCACGGGCCGAATTCTCCAGCTTCTGGCGCCCGCCTACCGGCGCGGCGTCGGGGTCGATGCAAGCCGCGACATGCTGACAGTGGCGCGGGCCAATCTCGATCGCGCCGGCGTTTCCAAGGCGCAGATCCGCCATGGCGACATTTTCAACCTGCCGCTCGACGGCGAATTCGACCTCGTGACCATCCATCAGGTGCTGCACTTCCTCGACCAGCCGGAGGCGGCGATTGCGGAGGCGGCGCGGGTGCTGGTGCCGGGCGGGCGGCTCGCCATTGTTGACCTCGCGCCGCACGGGCTCGATTACCTGCGCGAGGAGCACGCCCATCAGCGCCTCGGCATTTCTCACGCCACCATGACGGACTGGCTGGCGCGGGCCGGCCTTCTTGTCGAGACGGTGGTGGATGTGCCGCCGGTGGCCGGAGACAGCACGGGGCTGACCGTGACGATCTGGATTGCGCGCGACCAGCGCGCCGCCTTTTCCCAGGAAGCAAGACAGAGCCGGCGCCGGGCCGGAGAGCGGAGACTTTGACCATGGCGATCCACACGCTTTATCCGGCCGAGCGCGGCAACCTGACCCTCTCCTTCGAATATTTTCCGCCGAAGACGGATGAGGCGGAGGCGCAGCTTCACAGGACGGTGGCCGATCTCAACGTTTTCCAGCCGGGCTTCGTCTCGGTCACCTACGGGGCGGGTGGCACGACGCGGGAGCGGTCGCTGACGGCGGTCTGCCACATGATCCGCGATGCCGGCGTTTCCAATACGGCAGCGCATCTGACCTGCGTCGGTGCGACGCGCGATGAAGTGGACCGCGTCATCGACGACTTCGCCGCCTGCGGCGTGAAGCATTTCGTGGCGCTGCGCGGTGATCCGCCTGATGGTATCGGCTCGGCCTATCGGCCGCATCCCGGCGGCTACGAAAATGCGGCGGCCCTAACCAAGGCGCTGGCATCGCGTGGCGGCTTCGAGATTTCCGTTTCGGCCTATCCGGAAAAGCACCCCGAGAGTGCGGACGTCAACGCCGATATCGACATGCTGAAGCGCAAGGTGGACAATGGCGCAACCCGCGCGCTGACCCAGTTCTTCTTCGACAATGACGATTTCGAGCGCTATCTGGAGCGGGTGCGCGCGGCGGGCATCTCTATCCCGATCGTACCGGGCATCCTGCCGATCAACAATTTCGCGCAGGTCCTGCGGTTTGCGGGCCTCTGCGGTGCGCGGGTGCCGGAGGCGATCCGGGCGCGGCTCGAACATCTCGACGACAAGGCGGAGGAGCGCTTCCACGAGGCGACGCATATCGCGGCCGAGCAGATCGTCGATCTCGCGCGGCGCGGCGTGCGGGATTTCCACATCTACACGATGAACCGCTCGCCGCTGGTCACCGCTGTCTGCGATCTCGTCGGCTTCGCCCGGCAGGATCCGTCGGTCGCCGCCATTCCTGCACCGGCACGGCGCATGGCTGTCTGAAGCCTGCCGAAAGCACGATGCAACGACAAAGCGCCCGGCCAGAACGGCTCGGGCGCTTTGCGTTCGCCTGGCAAAATCCGCGGCGCGCCTGCGCCCGGCTTCGCATTGTTGTTTTTGTTGAGTCTTTACGCCTTACTGCTCATGTCTTTTTCGGTCTTCGCTCAGATGAAGAGCATGGTTCCGACAAAGATGAAGGCTGCACTGATCAGAAGCATGTTGAACGACTGGGTCAGTCCCATGTGTTACCCTCCTGATGTTGACGTGTCAAAGATAAGGCGAAAATGTCACATCTGAAAGGAAATCTTGTGCTGCGCTGCGGCATCGGACGCCCCCAAAGGCGCTTCCACGCAGATCAAATCCTTGAAGCTCAATGAAAAAACGTCCCTAATTTTTTGTTCACGGAATGCCTTATCCGGTTAACGGAGCGTGTGGACAAAGCTTGGATGTGTCCCTTTGGACACGAATCAGTCACGCGTCCCTGCCCGTCAGGGCGCGCGTCAGCCGGCCCGGCAAGCGTCCGTCCAGCATGATGAGGCCGAGCGCGATGACCAGCATGCCGGCGGCATCGAGCAGGGAGAGGCTCTCGCCGAGGAAGAGCACGCCGAGCAGGATGGCGCTTGGCGGGACCAGCAGCGTGACGAGCGATGTGTTGGTGGCCCCGGCCCGCGCCATGATGCGAAAGAAGAGAATGTAGCCCCAGGCCGTCGAGATCAGCGCCAGCGCCAGAATGGCGGAGATCGCGGCGGTCGTCGGCATGGCGATTGTCCAGGGCTGGTCGACGGCCAGGGCGACCGGGAGGACGATGAGGCTGGAAGCGGTCAGCTGACCGGTGGCCGTCACCGTTGGCGGCAGGTCACGGAAGCGCCGGCCATAGGTGGTGGCGATGCCGTAGCTGATGGCGGCGCCGATCGGCAGAAGCAGGGCCCAGAAGGGGACATGGTGGTCTGCCCCGAAGAGATCGGCAATGGCTGCGGGACCGACGAGGAGCACGGTGCCGATGAGGCCGAGAATGGTGCCGGTGAGTTTCGCCGCGGTCAGCTTCTCGTCGGCCGTCCAGATATTGGCAATGATGACGGTCCAGATCGGGGTGGTGGCGTTAAGGATTGCGGCAAGACCCGCGCCGATCTCCGTCTGCCCCATCAGGATCAGGCTGTGGGGAACAGCATTGTTCATCAGGCCGAGGATCAGGAAGGCCGGCGCGCGGGCCTTCAGCGCGGGATAGAGGCCCTCCCGCCCGCGCAGGTAAAGATGCAGGGCAAGCGCGGCGATGCCGAGGCGCAGGAACGCAATGGTGAGCGGCGGCACCTGCTGCACCGCGATCCGGCCGAAGAAGAACGAGCCGCCCCAGATCAGCCCGAGGAGGGCAAGCAGCGCCCAGGTGCCGAGCGTCATGGAGGGGGCCATCGCGGGCTGCCCGGTCGCGGCGGTGGTGTTCTGACGGCTGACCGGCTGCTTCATGATGCTGATCCCTTGCGCTTTGCGATCCGGCTGTGTCGGCCGGGATCACCTGCGCGCGGCATAGCCGGTCATCGCGACGCGCGCCACCCGGAACTTGTCGGGATGCATTTTGCGGCAGCCTCGCCGGCCGGTGAAAACGCTGCGACCCGGTGCGGGGTGCACCGGGTCGCGGGCATCGGATTTGCCGAAAGGCGGGATCAGAGGCTGTTGAGAAGGGCCGCATTCGGCCAGCCATCGGCGGGCAGGCCGAGGCGCTGCTGTTCCACCTGGATGGCGGCACGGGTCCCGGAGCCGAGAATGCCGTCGATCTCGCCGACATCATGTCCCTTTGCGGCCAGCTTCTGCTGGAGCGCTTTCATGCCGTCCACATCGAGACCCGGCTCGGGACTGCCCGCCTGATAGACCGGGGCACCGGCAAGGCGTGTGGCGAAATAGGCGGCCGAGGTCGTGTAGATGAAGGACTTGTTCCATTCGAGGTAGATGTTGAAATTCGGATAGGTGATGAAGGCCGGACCGTTGCGACCCTGCGGCAGGGTGAGCGATGCGGGCAGCGCCGCAAAGCTCTTGTCGCCATCGCGCGGTTCGACGCCGGCGGCGAACCAGTCGCCGGCCGTCATGCCCGGCTGCAGGCCGGTCTTTTCGAAGGGAATGCGATCGGAGATCGTCACTTCCTGGATCCACGGCTGGCCGCGGGTGAAGCCGAGGCTCTGGATGAACTTGGCGGCGGTCATGATCACATCCGGCGCACTGGACTTCAGCGTCACATGGCCATCGCCATCGCCGTCAGTGCCGAAGCGGATGATGTCGCGCGGCAGCATCTGGACCTGGCCGATTTCGCCGGCCCATGCACCCGTGCCGGTCTGCGGGTCGAGGTCGCCGTGCTGGACCATCTCCATGGCGGCGATCAGCTGCGGGCGGAAGAGTTCGGGGCGGCGGCAGTCATGGGCGAGGGTGACGAGCGCGTTGCGGGTGTTGAAGTCGCCCTGCACGGCGCCGAAATCCGTCTCCAGTGCCCAGAAGGCGGTGATGACGGGGGCGGGCACGCCAAAGTCCTGCTCGGCGCGCGCAAAGACGGCGGCGTATTCCTTCATCTTCTGCCGGCCGATATCAAGCCGGGCCTGGCTGACGACGCGCTTGGAGAATTCGAGGAAGGTCTGGCGGAAGACGCCCTGGGCGCGGTCACGGGCAAGGACCTTCTCATCGATGCGGGCACCGGCCAAGGCGCGGTCGGCCGCTTCGGCGGGAACGCCGGCCGCGACAGCCTCTGCCTTCACGCCCGCCAGAAAGCTCGTGAGATCGCCTCCGCACGCAACCGGGGACGCCGTGCTGGCCGTCGCGGGAGCGACGGCTTGCTGGGCATGGGCGGGCAGGGCAGCTGCAAGCCCGAGGGTCAGGCAGGCGGCAAGGCGGGGCAGGCGGGATGACATCGGTGGTCCTCTCCAGATGGTGCCGCCTTTCAGGCGGACAGGTCGAAACGGAGCCGCGCGCGGTCTGCGGCGGCGTTCAAGAACGGCCCGGATCGGCCCCCGCACGTCTTCCACACGGGCACAGGCTGATGGCACCCTTTCGGGGCCATGCCTGAAGGCCAGGGATCCGGGACTTTCCGCACTGCTGTTTCAGAGCATTATGACCGAAAGAAGAAAGCGGCGGCAAGGCAGCCGCCTGGTATCGATCAGGACCCGCATCGCGCGACCGAAGGGCCCGTCACTTCGGCTTGCTGACCTCGGCCACCCATTTGCGCCAGTTGGCCTTGGAACCGGCGAAGACGTTGATATCCGTGGTGCCGGAAATGCCGGGGATCTCGCCGGTGCTCGTATACTGCCAGAAGGCCCAGCGGCGATCGACATAGGTGACGGACGGATGCTTGGCGACCGAGCGGACCCAGAAGTGGTGCTCCTTGAACTGGTCGACGAGATTGTCGCGATGGAAATCCACGGAGGTGTAGATGATCGGCCGCTTGCCATAATGGGCTTCGAGGCGGTTCATGAAGCGCTTCAGTTCGGTCTGGACCGTCAGCGGCGAGGGGCGGTAGGTGCAGGTCTTCGACTCGCCGTTCCATTCGGCATCCAGCACCGGTGGCAGGAAGACGGCTGCCTTCGGCACATTGGCGATGAACCAGTCGGCCTGCTCGTCGGCGCTCGAACAGAAATAGTAGAAATGGTAGGGCGCGTAGGGAATGCCGGCCGCGCGCGCGGCCTGCCAGTGTTCATTAAACTTGGCATCCAGGCGGTCCTTGCCTTCCGTCGCCTTGATGAAGGCGAAGGAGACGCCGGAGCGCTTGACGGCCGGCCAGTCGATGTCGCCGTTCCATTTGGAGACGTCAATGCCGTGGATGTCGTGATGGTGCGGTGTGACCGCGCCGAAATCCTGCGGGTCGCGGTCGGCAAATTTCGGCGGTATCGAGGCCGTCGACATCAGGTCGTAATCGGTCGAGCTGCAAGCGCCGAGCATCAGCGCGAGAACCGGAAGGAGGGCAAGGGAAAGCCTGCGCATGGAATACCCGCGAAATGAAACTGATGACGGCGTTTTCCTCAAGACGGAGTCTTTCACGCGGCGTCTGCTGCAGCCTCCGCCGTGCGGCAGGCCATGGCAGAAATCGGTCCTTGCGAGAATCCCCCGAGGCTTACCCCCTCTATTAACCATAACAGCGTAAATATTCGGTTAGCTCAAGGGGGGAAGCGTCTTTGGCCCGCACAAGCGGGCAGCCCGCCGCAAGGTTGCGACAGGCTTTCCACCATGGTGACGTCGATGTCAGGCGGCGCGGTAGACGGCGAGCCAGGCATAGCCGCCACCGAGCGTGCGGGTCTCGAGGCGCGCGCCGTTGGCGCGGGCGCGCTCAGCCAGCACGTCAAAAAGAGGAGCGCGCGGGGTCACATGGAAGCGGGTCAGCCAGCCGCGCAGCAGGCGGCGCGCCAGGGATGGAAGCCGTTCCTGCTGGCCAAAATCGGCGATGTGGATGGAGCCGCCGGGTGCGAGCGCGGCGATCGCCGCATCGAGGGCGGCTTCCCAGTCCGGGATCATCGACAGGGCATAGGAAATCACGATGCGGTCGAACCCATCCGTGCCGAAGGCGCGCGGCGAAAAATCCGTCGCATCGGCAACCGCCAGAACCGCATCCGCGCGCCCGGCCTTGCGCAACGTGGCGCGGGCCGAGGTCAGCATTTCCGCGGAGATGTCGAGGCCGTAGAGGGCGGCGTGCGGGTGGAGCTTGGCGATGCGCGCCATGTTGCGCCCGGTGCCGCAACCGACTTCCAGAACCCGGGCGCCATAGCCTGCATCGAGCTCGTCAATGATGGTGTCGCGGCCGAAGAGGTAGTATTTGCGCGTCAGATCGTAGATGTGCCGCTGGTAGCGGTACATGCGGTCCATGCGGCCGGCATGGCCGGCATCGGCGAGCGTTTCGAGGCTCATGCCGCTCTCCGGTAGATGTGGAAGCCACCATAGATGGCTGAACGATCCTTGACGCCGAGTTCGAGGGAGCGGTCGCAGTCGTAGTGCCACTGGTCGGCGATATCGGGCAGAAGGCGGCCTTCGATGACGCTCTCCTCGGCGGCGGTGCGGAAGATCACGATCGCGCCGGGGGCTGCGGTGCGGGTCATCTCGGCCCAGAGATCGTTGAGCTGGCGGTCGTTCATCCAGTCCTGTGCATCGAGCAGCACGAAGCGATCGACGCTCTCGGCCGCCTTGGCCGACAGAAGCTCGGTGAAGCTCGCGTGATGGACGCGCACATTGTCGGACCCGTTGCGCACGGCCTCGTAATTCTCGGCCATCAGATAGGCCGGCAGATTGCCTTCGTGCGGCTGCGGATAGCGGCGGGCGAAGGCCTGCCAGGCGAAATAGTTGTCGCGCAGCGGGAAATGGCAGGTCAGCTTTTCGAGACGCTGGCGCAGCACGTCTGCGAGGTTCTCGCCAGAGCCCGCGAGGGCATCATATTGCTGCGGGGGAATGCCGAGGCCAAACAGCGAGCTCTTGCGGGCCGTGAGCCATCGGATCGAGCGGGTGTCGAAGAGCGGCGCCAGTTGCCGATCGAAGAACTGGCGCTGTTCGCGCAGGGAACGTGCCTCGACGAAGTCGGCCGGATTGACGCCGTGAAGACGGGCGATGAGGTGGCTTGCCCAGATGAAGCGGCCGAGCAGGCCGGTGCGATAGATGTTGCCCGCGAAGGTGGAAATGCGGCGCTTGCCCGTCAGGCGGCGGCCGTTCCAGTAGTCGCGTGTCGCCTGATCCAGCTTCGGCGCGAGGAACAGGTCGAAGGCCTGGATGTTGCTCCTGAGGCCGGCGCGCGACAGGAAGCGCACGGCATCTGCATGGGAAGGCAGGTGGCGCATGGCGGCGAGCTTCAGCCGGTTCAGCGCAATGTGATGCGGGTTGAGGTCGACGACGTCGATCCGCCCGGGGCGCGCCGAGAGGTAGGTCAGCATGTTGCAGCCGCCGGAGCCGATGGTGACGATGCGATGGCCGCCGGAGGCAAGCTCCATGGCGTCCATGTCGACGATCGGGTCTTCCCAGATCTGCGGATAGACGAGGCCTGAAAAGAGGAGCCCGAACAGGCGTTCCGAAAGGCCGGCCTTGCTCAGCGGCGCATGTTGCAGAAGCGCATCCTTGAGCTTCTCATTCGGTTTGCCGTAGCCAACATCGGTCGCAAATTCGGTCATCAGGCACTCGTCCCCGTGGCGTTTTGCGGGTGATAACGCCGGGCCGCTACAGTTTCATGACGGACAGAGTGGGAAACTGCCGGACGTGCGCTCATTGTGCTTGCTCCGCAAGGGATTGGTAACGTCTGGCGGTTTAAGCTTGAGGTGATTTTGAACCGCCAGAAGGCGCGGTTCCGGCCGGCCGAAAGGGCTCACGGAGCGACAATGGGATGGAAGTGGATTACCGACCGGCGCCATGAAGGGCGATGGGCGGTCCGGGGTGCGATGGCCGGACTGACGGTTCCCATGTTTTTTATCGGCGCGGGGCTATGGCCGAGCGCGATCGATACACCGCTGGCGCTTGGCTTTGACCTGACCGTCGGGCTTCTTCCGCTCGCTACGACGGCCTCCGGCTATCGTCTCGGCCTGCTGCGCCGGCGTGTGGCGGCCGCGCGCCGCGGCCGCGCGCAAAATGCTGCTCTTCTCTCCGACAAAGCCTTTATCGATCCGCTCACGGGTCTTGCGAACCGCGAGGCGCTGGAGCGCGCTGTCAATGCCATTCTTGCGGGCGACACCGCCGTTGGCCGCAATGACGGGCTGATCCTGCTTGATCTCGACCGGTTCGGCCACGTCAACGAAACAATCGGCCGAGCGGCAGGCGACCAGATCCTCCTCATTCTTGCCCAGCGTCTGCGCCAGGCGCTCGGCGCCCACGCCTCGCTCTTCCGCCCCGGTGGCAACGAATTCGTGGTTCTCGTGCCTGGTACGCCGTCGCGCGGCAAGCTGGAGGACATTGCGCGGATCGTGGGCGGTGTGCTGCGCGAGCCCTTCGAGCTCAGCGGCGGCCAGCTCTGGATCGGCGGAAGCCTTGGCGTGACTTTCGTGAAGGCCGATGACACGCAACTGTCCGACATCCTGTCACGGGCCGATCTGGCGCTGCGCCGTTCCAAGGAGATGGTCGGCAACAGCGTGACGTTTCACGAGGAAGGGCTTTCCACCCAGACCCAGTCGCTGCGTGCGGCGGGAAGGGATATCCAGCAGGCTCTCGATGAGGATGCCTTCTTCCTCGAATACCAGCCGGTGATCGGCGTCGAAAGCGGACGCATCCGTGCCATGGAAGCACTGGTGCGCTGGCGTGACGCCGAACACGGCGCGCTCAAGCCGGACGACTTCCTCGTACAGGCGGAACGCACCGGCGCGATGCCCGCGCTCGGGCGCTGGATCCTGAAGACCGCGTGTCGCGAGGCGGCGGGCTGGCCGGAGGATGTCGGCGTATCCGTCAATGTGTCGAAGCATGAGATCGGCGCCGAGAGCTTCGTCGATTTCGTGGCGCTTTGCCTTCGCGAGGCCGGGCTCCAACCGTCGCGTCTGACGATCGAGGTCACGGATGCGGTCTTTTCGCCGGATCCGAAGCGGATCGCCACCGTCTTTTCTGCCCTTCGGCGCATGGGCGTGCGGGTGGCTCTCGATGATTTCGGCGTCGGCTTTTCGGCGGTGTGCAATCTCGGCCTTTTTCCCATCGACCAGATCAAGATCGACCGCTCCTTTACCGATGCGATGATGCGAAGCCGCCGCGACGGTGAATTGCTCGATCTGATCCTCAAGACTGTCGCCTCCTTCAAGATCCCGGCAATCATCGAGGGGGTCGAGACGGAGTGCCAATTGGAAGTCGTGCGGGCGCTCGGGGCCAGCGAGGTGCAGGGCTACCTGATTTCCCCGCCGGTGCCGGCCGGAGAGGTCGGTGCGCTTCTTGCCGCCTTCAAGGCGCCCGGGGCATGCGCTTCCGCCGCCTGACCCCCGCGCGGACCGGGACTCTCTTCCTCATCCCCATCAAAACGACGGCATTTCTTTCTCCCGGGCTTGCAACCCACGCCGCGCTGCCGCACATCCTCAGCGACAACCGGTCGCCAGCATGAGGCTGCGGCATGCGGCTGTCTGGACCACGTTTCGGTGCGTGGTCAGGCGCCGGGCAACAGGCATGGCCATATGAGGAGACATCAGGTGATCCGAAAGGCGCTGTTCGGCTTGGCGCTTCTTGTCGCTGCCCTTGCCCTCGGTGTTCCGGCCTGGCTCTATCTGGCGCCGCCGGAGCTTCTGCGCATCGGCGACGGCTATGCCGCGAAAATCGTGTGCTCCAATGTCTTCATCGCGGGGCGCGATCCGGACGAGGTGCTGGCACTCGACGTGCAGGCGCCGGGCCATCCCCTGCTGCGCTTCGTTTCCGTTGCCGTCGATCGCGAGCAGCGCAGCGTGGCGGCGCATATCTTCGGCTTTGCCGCGCCGGCCGAGGCGGTCTACCGGGAGGGGCTAGGCTGCACCTCGCTGCCGGATGGGACGGTGGCGGTGGCGCCGCGCTACAGTCCCAATTATTTCAGCGGATTGCGCCCGCCCGCCGACAAACCCTGGCCAGAGGGCACGACCACGGCCGGCAATGCCGCCATCCAGGACATCATCGTCAAGCCGGAGATGCAGGGCCCGGGCATGCGGGCGATCATCGTCGTCAAGGATGGCCGCATCATCGCCGAAACCTATGGCAAGGGCTTTACGCGCGAAACGCCGCTGCTCGGCTGGTCGATGACCAAGACGGTCACGGCAGCGCTGGTCGGCCGGCGCATTGCAGAAGGCGCGATGACGCTCGAAAGCAGAGACCTGCTGCCTAGCTGGTCGACGGACGGGCGCTCCGCCATTACGCTTGCCGATCTCATGGCCATGCAGAGCGGGCTGACCTTCAACGAGGATTACGGCTCGGTGGCGGACGTGACGCGCATGCTCTACCTCGAAAGCGACATGGCCGCCTTCACGGCGTCGAAGCCGCTCGAGCACCCGCCCGGCACGCATTTTTCCTATTCCTCCGGTACGACGACGCTGATTTCGCGCCTTTGGATGGACAGTTTCGAGAGCGAGGACGAGGCGCTGGCCTATCCCCGCCGGGCTCTGTTCCGCCCGCTGGGCATGACGAGCGCCGTCCTGGAGCCGGATGCGCGGGGGACCTTCGTCGGCTCGTCCTACATGTATGCAACAGCGCGCGACTGGGCGCGGTTCGCACTCTTCCTGCTGCGCGATGGAAACTGGCAGGGGCGGCCGCTGCTGCCGGAGGGCTTCGTTGCTTACATGCGCAAGCCGACGGAGGCGTCGGGTGGACGATACGGTCACGGGCAGGTCTGGACCGAGGCCGCTGTCCCCGATCCCGGCGCTCCCGCGTTGCCGCCGGAAACCTTCTGGATGCGCGGTCACGACGGGCAGTCGATCATGATCTCCCCGACGCTCGATCTTGCCGTTATCCGGCTGGGGCTGACGCCGTCATCGACCGGTTATAGTCCGCGCGACATGAATGCCCGGATCGTTTCCGCCCTGGCGCCGCCCGCCGAGACGCAACCGGCCGAGACGAAACAGGCCCAGCCATAACCGCCGGTTCTTCGCTTGCCTGTCCTGCGGCAATGCGGCGGGATCCGGAACACCTGCAGCTCCAACAAAAAGCCCGGCGCTGCGATGCGGGCCGGGCTTTTGAGGAAAACGATAGGCTGCGCTCAGCTCAGCGCATGTCGAGCTGGTCCAGCAGGCCCTTGCGCTTGGCATCGTAGTAGTAGCCGCGCGCATAGAGCTTGACGGCATTGTCATGGCTGTTGTCGGCCACGATGAAGGCGCCACGCAGATAGCGCGTTGCATATTTCAGGTTGGTTTCCGCGTCGAACAGACCCTCCGGAGGACCGTCATAGCCAAGGCCGCGGGCGGTGTTGTAGCGGATCTGCATGAGGCCGTAATTGCCACGGGCATAGGCGCGCGGATTGTAGGTCGACTCGCGCTTGACCACGCGGTGGACGAGTTCCAGCGGCAGTTGGTTGAGCTTGGCGTAATAGGCGATCAGCTTGTCGAGCTCCGGACGCGAGCTCGTCGGCGCACCGTCGGCGGAGAAGGTCAGTGCCGACTGCGGCTTGCGCGACCGGTAGTCCGGCCTCGCCATGGGCACGATCATCTGCGAGGTCACCAGCGTTTCGAGGCCGACGGGCTCGCCGGTGTCGAAGGTCGATTCCATCACCGAGCCGAAGCTGTAGCTGGCCGCGATCGGCAGGGCGGCAAGGCGCTGGCCCCGCACCGCTTCCTTGCCGGTGGCCGGGGCTGTCGCCGCCATCTCGCCGGAAACGGCTGTGGCTGGCGCTGCCGCTGGCTGCTGGCCGGAGACGGCCATGTTGGCGGCGGCAATCGCCGGACTTGCGGCGGAGGCTTCGTTCTGAAGGGCCTGCGGGGCAATCGTCGCGGTGGTCGGCGCGACCTTGCGCGGGTCGGTGCCGGGAACGGCGGTCCCGTTGATGACGGTTGCGACCTGGACCGGTGCGGCTGCCGTCTGGGCGGCAAGAGCTGTGGTCGAGACGGGCGCGGCAACGCCGGGCGTGGTGCCATTGGCAGCAGCGGCTGTGGTGCCGGCCGGTGCGACCTGACCTGCGGCGTAGGCGACTTGTCCCGATGTGGCCGGAAGGACGCCGGCGGCGGTCTCGACGGCCCGCTGCTGGGCGCCGGCGGGCTTAATCGTGTTGATCGAGGAAAGCGTGTTCTTGGGCTTCTGGTTCGCCGTGGAGCATCCGCCAAGGATGACGCAAACCGACGCCGTGGCCGCTGCGAGCGCTGTTTTCAGCGGGAAGCGGGTGTCATTCGCCATGTTGAAAGCCTTCAAGCTGTCGAGCCAGACGGCGTGGACCGTCCGGCGATTCAGCGGCGCCACCCGCCATGGTTCGCGAATTTCTTAACGCAAGCTTTCGTGAACCGCAACCCGCCGACCCCGTCAGCTCGCCTGGGCCCGCTTCAGGCCGGCGGTGACGACACCTGCGGCAATCAGCAGCGAGCCGCCCGTCCTGTTGACCACGCGTTGTATCGAGGGTTTGCGGATCGTGCTGCGCGCGGCGGAGGCCATGAGGGCGTAGAGCGTGGCGTTGAGGGTTGCGAGAACGAGGAAAGTGATTTCGAAAACAATCATCTGACCGAGGATGGGACGTGTCGTGTCGAGGAACTGCGGCAGGAAGGCCACGAAGAAGATGATGCTCTTGGGATTGAGGGCCGTTACCACGTAGGCGTGCAGAAAAACGGTCGCGGAGCGGCCGGTTCGCGTATCGCCAGAATTCATGGCATCTTCCCCGACGGGGGCGCGCCACAGCTTGATCCCGAGCCAGACCAGATAGGCTGCGCCCACCCACTTCAGAACGGTGAAGATGGCCGCCGAGGTGGCCAGCAGGGCGCCGAGGCCGAGCATGGAGGCTGTCATGGCGGTGAAGTCGCCGAGTGCCACGCCGGCAACGGTCGCGCCGGCGGTCCGGCGGCCATGGCCAAGCGCGTAGGAGATGACGAGCAGGATGGTCGGGCCGGGGATGGCGAGCATGACCGCGGAGGTCGCCACGAAGGCAAGCCAGCGCTCGGGGGAAACGGGAAGCGCGAAGATCAGATCCATCAACCTACTCCTTCATTGTTCAGGAGGGCAGCAAGCCATGGGTGTATCAGGACTGTCCAGTTAAAAATCAGACGCCGCCTCCGGGGTGCGAAGGCGGCGTCTTGAGGTGTCCGTCGGTTGCCTTTCGGCGGTCAGTGCGCCGGTTTCCAGCTCTGGCCGATCGCGTCCATCATGTCGCCGAACCAGGCGACGGACGTGTCGAAATGCTTGCCGCCACGGATGCGGGGAAATTCGATGATGCGCAGCTTGCCGTTCTGGTCCTCGTCATGGCCGGTGACGCCGGAGACGCCGGCAAGCGCGCCCTCGACGGCGAGGTCCACCATGCTCTGGATCAGGCGTAGATCGTCGACATTGGCCGGGGCAGAACGGGCGTAGTAGCCGGACTTCTGCACCATGGAACGTTCGGCGCCGAGCAGGGCGGCGAACTGCTTGGTGAACCAATTGCCGACGTTGATGCTGTCGATCTTCACATGCCCGAAGGCATCGCGCTTGACGGTCTCGCCGGCAGCCTCGCGTTCGGCGACGATGGCATCGAGGCAGGCGCCTTCCGAGACGAAGAGGGTGACGAAGCCGGACTTTTCCATCACGCCGCGCAGGCGCTCTGCCTCGGCTTCAAGGTCGAAGGCGGTCTCGGGCAGGTAGAGGCCGTCGATGCTCTTCAGATCGCGGTTCATCATGAAGCCGTCGACATACGCATGCGCCGAGGACAGCGTCTGATAGGCGCGGGCGGTGGCGGCGGTCAGCCAGCCGCAATGGCGGCCCATGACCTCGTGAACGACGAGGGTGCGCGGGGCGGCACTCTGTTCGTTCGACACATGGTCGAAGAAGCGGGCGCCGTGCTCGGCGGCGGTCCAGGCGCCGAGCGTCTGGCGGATCGGCACGACATCGTTGTCGACGGTCTTGGGAAGGCCGACGACGGTCAGGTTGTAGCCGTTGGCGCCAAGATAGGCGGCAAGGTCGGCCGCGGTCGTGTTGGTGTCGTCGCCGCCGATCGTGTGGAGAATGGTGACGCCGTCACTGGCGAGGCGCTCGGCGGCGACGCGCAGCGGATTTTCACCGTCCTTGACGAGGCCGCGCTTGGCGCAGTCGGCCGCATTGGTCAGTTTGACGCGGCTGTTGCCGATCGGCGAGCCGCCGTGGCGGTGCAGCAGATAAGCCTTTTCGCGCATCTGGCTGGTGATTTCGATCCGGTCGCCGAGAAGCAGGCCCTGATAGCCGGAGCGATAGGCGAAAAGCTCGATATCGGGCGCAACATCCGTATAGCGCTCGATCAGTCCGCCCACCGCGGACGAGAGGCAGGGCGCGAGCCCTCCGGCGGTGAGCATGGCCACTTTCTGCTTCGGCATGGGATCTCCTTGGACGGTTCGACTGCAATGCGGGCCCTGTCTAGCGCAATTCGAATGGCAGCGAAATGACGGCGCCGGCGGCTAAATCGGTTTGGTTGTGATTGATTTGCCGGCGGATTCCATGACACGATCATTCTCGCATCGGTGGTGCCGTCCTGGGGAGGATGGCACCGGGATTTCCATGTTCGGGGGATACGACATGCGCAGAGGGGATTTGTTTTCAAAAAGGTTTCGGATGACGGGACTGGCCATCGCTTCGACGCTGATGGTTTCGGGGGGTGTGCTGCCGGCCGGAGCCATGCCATCGTTTGGTGGTGACGTGCTGCCGCTGCCTGCGACGCTCCTGCATCTGGTGGACGCAAGGCCGCAGGCGACGAATGCCATCGTGGCGCAGATCGCCTCGGTGACGAAAGAGTGCCGTCAGTACGACCCTGTTTATCGGACCGATTGCCTTGCCATCGGTCTGAAGCAGATCGCACAGCGGCTACCCAGCGGCGATTACAAGCAGGCGCGCGCCATCCTCAGTCGGGCGGCGTCGGATCTGTCGAGCCTTGTCTCGCGCAATCTCGATTCGTCGGTCGAGCCGCTGAAGGCTGCGCCGAATGCCAATCCCAATTTCAAGGCGTCACGGAGCTACCGGGCCGTGAAGAAAGCAGCGCTCGCTGCCGTGACCCGCGAAGCCCAGGCCATCATCCGGGAAGCCGTCACGGAATTGCTGCGCGCATACGAAAATTCCGATAAGCGTCACGCCCATTATCAGAAAATTGCCGGCGCCGTGGATGGAACCAAAGTGTTGCTGCGTTCGTAAGGACGGGTGTGGTGGCAAACGAATGGGTCCCGAAATATTTTCGTACCATCTATTGAGGGCCATCAGGAATTTGTTAATATCGCGGCTCAGCGACGACCCGTCGCAGCGCACATGCTTGCCGGGCGCACATTCTCCGGCGAATGCTGTCGGGGCGGGTCGTCGGAGCTAAGGGAATATCACGGATGTCTATCTGGGAAAGCCTCGTTTCGATCGTCGGTGCCACCGGCAATGCGCTTGCCGCGGTGGTGGAGGCGGTGCGCACGCTTCTGGAAGGTGATCCGGAAACGCGGCGGCAGGTTGCCTTCTCCGTCTCGATGATCGCGCTTTCGGCCAAGATGGCGAAGGCCGACGGTGCCGTGAGCGAGGCCGAGGTGCAGGCTTTCCGCGACATCTTCAAATATCCAGACGACCAGGCCCACAATGTGGCGCGGCTTTACAATCTCGCGCGGCAGGATGTAGCCGGCTACGAGGCCTATGCGGAGAAGCTTGCGGGGCTTTGCGTGTCCTGCGACGGCGATTGCTCCATGCTTGAGGACATTGTCGATGGCCTCTTCCACATTGCCAAGGCCGATGGGGCATTGCACGAGAAGGAGCTGGCGTTCCTGACGCGCGTTGCCGATGTCTTCGGCATGAGCGAGCAGCGCTTTCGCGGCATCATGGCCCGGCACGTCGATCTAGGCGAGGCGGACCCCTACGAGGTGCTGGGCGTCTCCCGCAAGGATGACTTTGCCGAGATCCGCAAGCGCTACCGGGCGCTCGCCTCGGAGAACCATCCCGACAGGCTGGCGGCGCGTGGCGTGCCAGTCACGCTGCATCGGGTCGCCAGCGACCGCATGGCGGCACTGAATGCGGCCTACGAGGCGATCGCCCGCGAGCGCAAGGCGGCGTGAGCGTGTTCGATCCGGATTTTGCCGGTGCCGATGTCGTGCCGTCGCCCAACCATGGCGGGCGGCGCGAAGGGCGTTCGCCGGATATGATCGTCCTCCATTACACGGGCATGCCGACGGCGGATGCCGCGCTTGACTGGCTGTGCCGGCCCGAAAGCGAAGTCTCGAGCCATTACATGGTCTATGAAGACGGGCGCATCGTGCAACTCGTGCCGGAAAGCCGGCGTGCCTGGCATGCCGGCAAGAGCAGCTGGATGGGCGAGATCGACATCAATTCGGCTTCGATCGGCATCGAGATCGCCAATCCCGGGCATCCCGGCGGGCTGCCGCCCTTTCCGGAAAAGCAGATCGCCGCGGTCGTCGAATTGTGTCAGGACTGCGGCGCCCGGTGGCAGATCGCCCCTGAAAGAGTGCTGGCACACAGTGATGTTGCCCCCATTCGCAAGGTCGATCCGGGAGAAAATTTCCCCTGGGCCGCGCTCCATGCCGCCGGTGTCGGGCACCTGGTGGAACCGGCGCCGATCACTGGCGGACGCTTCTTCCAGCGCGGCGACAGCGGCCAGCCGGTCGAGGCCTTGCAGTCGATGCTGGCCTATTATGGATACGCACTTGATATCCATGGTGAATTCGACGCTCGTACGGAGGGTGTCGTTGCCGCCTTCCAGCGACATTTCCGGCCAGAAAAGGTCGACGGCGTCGCCGACAGCTCGACCATCGACACGCTGCACAGGCTGCTGACAAGCCTGCCACGGCTCGGGTCGTGATTGCATCTTAAGGTTATTTTTCGTCCGACTCATAGACGCGCTTTGCGTGCAGCAATGCTGCGCTGCCACAGGATGACCAAATTGCTCCCGTCATTTCCCGGCCGGCGGCGGTTGGCCCAGCATGATGCTGGCCTGCTGCCAGACACGGGGCGTTGCCTGCCGGTATCGGCCGGCGGTGACGTTTCCCGCGGACGATCGCCGGAGCCCGTTCAATCGGGGCGCGCGGCACCGTCTGATCAAGGACAAGCGCTGCATCGCCAGCCGGCCAGACGCGCCGGCGGGATGCCAATGACGGAGTAGTCACACCAAATGAAGCGAACCGCTGCAACCGTGGTTGCGGCATGCCTTGGCATGCTCGTGGCCGGGACGGGACCCCTTTACGCCGCAAAGGGCGATAATCGTTCGGCCACCTCCGGAGGTGCAACGCCCGCCTCCGACACCAAGCTCAACGGAGACGGCAAGACGCTCGGAAAAACCAAGCTCAGCTTCGGTACCCGCGACGCCGGTTTCCCCTTGGTCAATCCCGCCCTGAAGACGAGTTATACGCCTATCATCGCCAATTATGCCCGCCAGTACGGGGTTCCCGTCGAGCTTGCCCACGCCGTAATCAAGGTCGAGAGCAACTTCAATCCCAAGGCGCGCGGCCGGGCCGGTGAAATCGGGCTGATGCAGATCAAGCCTGCCACGGCCCGCATGCTCGGCTATTCCGGCAGCACGCGTGGTCTGTACGATCCCGAGACCAACATTCGCTTTGGAATGAAGTACCTCGCCATGGCGCATGAGCTCTCCGGAGGGGTGACCTGCGGGACCATCCTGCGCTACAATGCCGGCCATGGTGCAACGCGCATGAACCCCACTTCCAAGCGCTACTGCGGCAAGGTGCAGGCGATCATCGACTGATCCGTCTGCGCCCATGCACCGCATGTGCGGATGGGCTTTAGCGACAGGGCTGGCGACGGACGCGTCGCCGCCAGCGAGGACATGATGACTGAAACATTCGACGTGGTGGTGATCGGCAAGGGCATGATGGGCGCTGCGGCGGCCCGGTACCTCGCCGAGGGCGGACATTCCGTGGCCCTTGTCGGTCCGGGCGAACCCGCCGACCGCCGCCAGCATGAGGGCGTCTTCGCCAGCCATTACGATAGCGGCCGCATCACCCGCACCATTGATGGCAGCGGGATCTGGGCCTTCCTCGCGCGCCGCTCGATCGAGCGCTACGGCGAGATCGAGGAAAGGAGCGGCATCCGGTTCTACAGCGAAGTCGGCTGCCTCATCGTCGGTCGGTCTCCGGGCGGGGCGGATGACAGTCTGGACAGGGTGCTGGAGGCGCGTGATGCGCTGCATGTGCATGCGCCGCTCTTCGATCGGCAGGCCATGGCCGCGCGTTTTTCCTACTTTGCGTTTGACGCGGGTCTTTCCGGCGTCTTCGAGCCGGAGGGTGCCGGCGTCATCGATCCCCGTGCCTTTGTTGCGGCCGAGGTCAGGCTTGCCGAAATGGCCGGCGCGACACTGGTTGACGAAGAGGCTGTCGCCGTCGGCGGTGAGGGTGCAGGGCAGGTGGTCGAGACCAAATCCGGCCGGCGGCTGTCCTGCGGGCGCGTCCTCGTCGCGGCCGGCGGCTTCAGCCAGTCGCGTCGCTTGCTCGCTCGACCGCTGGCACTGACGGTCAAGGCCCGCACGGTCCTTTTTGCCGAGGTGTCCGAGCGCGATCTCGCGCGTTTTGCGGGCATGCCATCGCTGATCCGCTGGTCGCCGCAGCAGGCAGACAACTATTACATGCTGCCGCCGGTGCGCTATCCCGACGGGCGACACTACATCAAGATCGGCGGCGATCCGGATGATGTCGCGCTCGGCAACGAAGAGGCGGTGAAGGCGTGGTTCCGCGGGGAGGGGCGCGCCGAGACCGTTGCGCATCTTGCGCAGCATCTACGGTCGGTTCTGCCGGATTTTTCGTCCGTCTCCACCCATTCCGCCCCTTGCGTCACCACCTTCAGCCGGCACGGCAATCCCTATATCGGCTGGATGGACGAAGGGCGCGTCGCCGTGGTGACGGCCGGTTGCGGGGCGTCTGCCAAGAGCGCCGACGAGATCGGGCGTCTGGCGGCGCTGATGATCGACGGGATGACCGAGGAGCGGGCGCTGAACGCGTTCATCCCGGTCTTTGCCGACGAGACGACGCCGGTCTGACGTTTCCGGCTTCCCTTCATGGGCCCACTCGTCTATTGACGCCCTGCCAGTCGGCCGGGCAGCCGCGCTCCGCATGTGGTCGAAAGGCCGCGGGGTGAGGAAAGTCCGGGCTCCACGGAAACACGGTGCCGGATAACGTCCGGCGAGGGCGACCTCAGGGAAAGTGCAACAGAAAGCAAACCGCCCCGCCTTCTCGACGGCCGCCGGACCCTTGGGTCCCTTGATGGCCGCCGAGGTGGCGGGGTAAGGGTGAAAGGGTGGGGTAAGAGCCCACCGCGACGCTGGCAACAGGGTCGGCATGGCAAACCCCACCGGGAGCAAGACCGAATAGGGACGACACGGCAGGCGCAAGCCTGCCAGCCTGTTTCCGGGACCGTCGTCCGGGTGGGTTGCGCGAGGCGGCAGGCAACTGCCGTCCCAGATGAATGGCTGCCACGTTCCGCTCTTCGGGGCGGGGCCATACAGAACCCGGCTTACAGGCCGACTGGCATTTTTCCCCATCTCTCCACCATCGCGCGCGATGCGGTTGCAGCCGCCGCCGCGCGGGGCATTTCCTCGCCAATTTCAGGGATATTTCCGGGTGTTCGGCCTGGTTGATTTTACTGGTCTTTTGTTGGCCGGGCCGCGGCCGGCCGTCTTGCGAGCCGATCCGCGTTTGCCAGTGATTCCAAGGTGTTGAATCCCTCATCGTAACGATTTGTTAAACTTAACGGGTCATAAACGAAGGCTGATACCGAGCCTCGGTGCAGAGCATTTCCCATTGACGCCCATATGGTCCCATGCTATCCCAAAATCGCACTGCACACGGGCTATCAGAGCCCACTTCCGCCGAAGTTTCCGCCTCGTTCAGGTTCTGGAAACGGCACGACCTCGGTCGTGGCGAAGGGCGTGTCTGTGCTTTCGGGTATCCTGCGTTCCCGTCCGGGATAGGGTCTGCAACTGGTCGGGAAACGGATGTCGAGCGTTGTGAGCCGCTTCCTTTCGCACGCGACGAACAGGATCGATGCCAAGGGCAGGGTTTCAATCCCCTCCGCCTTTCGCACGGTCATTGCTCAGTGCGGCATCGTGGAGCTCTACTGCTTCCAGGATTTCGTCTTCCCGGCGATCAGTGTCGGCGGGCAGGATGTGCTCGACCGTTTCGAACGGCAGATCGCCGCGGAGGATCCCTTCTCGCCGGTCGCCAACGAGATGTCGCTCCTGGTTCACGGGGGCGGGGTCTTCATGAAGCCCGATACCGAGGGCCGGCTGATGGTCACGGAGTTCATCCGTTCTTTCACCGGGATCACGACGGAGGTCACCTTCGTCGGTCGGGCCGATCACTTTCAGCTTTGGGAGCCGTCTGCTTTTCACGAGGTGCAGAAGGCTGCCAGGGAGGCGCAGAGGCAGCGGGGCCTCGGCGTCCGGTAGAATGGAGAAACGGGATGATGGCGGATCACGGCGGAGGGTCAACTGAAGCCGGTGGCGGACCGGTCCGTCACATTCCCGTTCTTCTCCATGAGGTGCTCGACAGCCTTCAGCCCGCCGCGGGCAAGGTGATCCTCGATGGGACCTTTGGTGCTGGCGGCTACAGCATGGCGCTGGTCGATCGCGGCGCGCGGGTCATCGCGCTCGATCGCGATCCGACGGCGATTGCGGCCGGTCAGGCTGTGGTCGCGAAGGCCGATGGCCGCCTGTCCCTGCATCACGCGCAATTCTCAGAGCTTGCCGCCTATGCCCCGGAGGAGGGGCTCGACGGTGTCGTGCTCGACATCGGCGTCTCCTCCATGCAGATCGACGAGGCCGAGCGCGGCTTTTCCTTCCAGAAGAACGGTCCTCTCGATATGCGCATGGCGGCGGCTGGCGTGTCGGCGGCCGACGTCGTCAACCGCGCCAAGGTCGGCGATCTCATCCGCATCTTCTCCTTCCTCGGCGAAGAGAAGCAGGCAGGCCGCATCGCGCGCGCCATCGAGAAGCGCCGCGAGAGTGATCCCTTCGTCACGACGCGGGATCTCGCCGGTCTCATCGAGATCGTCACGCCGCGCAAGGCGACCGATAAGATCCATCCCGCGACCCGCGTGTTCCAGGCACTGCGCGTCTTCGTCAATGACGAGCTCGGCGAACTGGCGCAGGCGCTGTTTGCCGCCGAGCGTGTTTTGAAGCCAGGCGGTATTCTCACCGTCGTCACCTTCCATTCGCTGGAAGATCGTATCGTCAAGCGCTTCTTCCAGGATCGGGCCGGCAAGGCGTCGGGCTCCCGGCACATGCCGATGGTGGCCGTACGCGCCGCCACCTTCGAGCCGCAGGGGCGCGGTCTGGTCGGGGCGAGCGATGCGGAAGCGGATGAGAATCCGCGGGCCCGATCCGCAAAGCTGCGGGCCGGCATCCGCACGACCGCTCCCGCAGAGCGTGCAGATTTTTCGATCTTCGACCTTCCCGATCTTGCAAGCCTTGAAAAGTTCGGAGGCTGAGACCCGTGCTCAAGACATTCGATATCCTGCTCATTCTCCTGATGACCGCGACCGCCACGGTCACCTACACGATCAAGCACAAGGCCGAGATCATGGAGAGCGAGGTCCGCCGGCTCGATGCGGCGATCAAGCTCGAGGAAGATACGATCGACCTTCTGCGGGCTGACTGGGCGCTGCTGACCCAGCCCAGTCGCCTGGAGGCGCTGGTGAAGGTCTATGAAAAGGATCTTCAACTCCTGCCGACGGCTTCCACGCAGCTGGCGCGGGACAACGAGCTGCCGATGCTGCGCAAGGATCTGCCGCCGCCGGAAGAGATTGCCGAAACGGGCAAGGGCAAGGACAAGACCAAGGTTGCTGCCAAGTCTGCCGAAAAGACGATCGAAGAGATCGTTGCCGAGGACGCGGCCGATAACATGACAACCGGATCGGTGGACCGCTGATGTCTTTTCTGTCGCGAATCATGGGTGTGAAAAGCCGGGCGCATTTTTCCGCAGGTCCGGCGCGGTTCGGCGCAGTGGCCTTCGAGGGTACGCGAAAGCGCAGCGGCAGCCAGGCAAAGAGCCGCGTCGCCATCCTGATGGCCGGCTTCGTCGTGGCCTATGGCGTCATCGGCGGCCGTCTGGTGCAATATGCGGTCGATCAGCCAGAGACGGTCTCCAGCATCGGCCCGGCTGACCACCTCATGGCGTCGCGCCCCGATATCCTCGACCGCAACGGCGAGATCCTCGCCACCGACATCCGCACCGTCTCGCTCTATGCCGAGCCGCACAAGATCGTGGATGCGGATGAGGCTGTCGAAAAGCTGGCGACGGTGCTGCCCAATCTCAACATGAAGGAGATGCACCAGAAGCTGAAGTCGAACACGCGTTTCCAGTGGCTGCGCCGTCAGCTCACCCCGAAGCAGCAGAACGACATTCTGGCGCTCGGCATTCCCGGCATCGGCTTTCGACCGGAAAAGCGGCGCTTCTATCCGGGCGGCCCCACCGCCTCGCACATCCTCGGCCACGTCAATATCGACAACCGCGGCATTGCCGGCATGGAGCGTTATATCGACAGCATCGGCCTTGCCGATCTTGCCGCCATCGGCATGACGAGCGATGCCAAGCTCGAGCCGGTCAAGCTCTCGATCGATCTGCGCGTCCAGAACATCGTGCGCGACGTGCTGGCCGATGCCGTCAAGAACTATGAAGCCATTGCGGCCGGCGCCGTCGTGCTCGACGTCAACACCGGCGAAGTGCTGGCCATGGCCTCTCTGCCCGACTACGACCCGAACCGTCCGGCCGAGGGCGCGCAGGAAGGCTGGATGAACCGCATGACGAACGGCACGTTCGAGATGGGGTCGACCTTCAAGACCTTCACGACCGCGATGGCGCTCGATTCCGGCAAGGTGAGGATGACCGACAGCTTCGATGCGCGCTTCCCGATCCGCATCGGTGGCTTCACCATCAAGGACTTCCACGGCAAGCACCGCGTCCTGACCGTTCCGGAAATCTTCCAGTATTCCTCCAACATCGGCACGGCCAAGATGGCCGACATCGTCGGCATCGAGGGCCACAAGGAATTCCTGACGCGCATGGGCCTGCTCAGCAAGATGCAGACCGAACTGCCGGAAGTGAAGACGCCGACGCAGCCGCGCGAATGGAAGAAGATCAACTCGATCACCATCTCCTTCGGCCACGGCGTATCGACGACGCCGCTGCAGACCGCCGTCGCCGGTGCTGCGCTCGTCAATGGCGGCAAGCTGATCCAGCCGACCTTCCTGCCGCGCAGCCGCGAGGAGGCCGACAGCCTTGCCCAGGTCGTGGTGCGCCAGCAGACCAGCGACGAAGTGCGCTCCCTGTTGCGCTGGAACGCTGTTGCGGGTTCGGGCAAGCGCGCGCTGGTCGAGGGCTTCAATGTGGGCGGCAAGACCGGCACGGCCGACAAGGTCGTCAACGGCCGCTACTCCAACGACCACAACTTCAACGCCTTCCTGTCGGCTTTCCCGATCGACGATCCGAAGTACCTGGTCCTGAGCTTCATCGACGATCCGCGCACGGGTGAAGGCGGTGGTCACACGGCCGGTGCCAATGCCGCCCCGATCGTCGGAAACATCATTGCCCGTTCCGCCGCTCTTCTCGGTGTAAAACCGAAATTCGGCCCTGATGGCTCCGCCTTGCTTGTGTCTTATTGAGTGTCGAATGACAATCGGGGCGATTCGGTGCCCGGTTTGTTGTTCCCCATCTGGATGAAATACAGTCGATGAAAATCAGAGATCTCGCGGGCCATCGCTTTCCTGACCTCGAACGCCAGTTGAGCGGCCCGGTGGGCGATCTCGATGTCAGCGGTCTGGCCTCCGACAGCCGCAAGGTGCAGCCGGGGAACGTCTTCGTGGCGCTGGCAGGATCCAAGGCGGACGGCGCGTCCTTCGTCGCCGATGCCTTGGCGCGCGGAGCCTGCGCCATCGTCACCACGCCCGGCGCCGGCGCCGTCGCCAGCGTACCGGTCCTGACGGTCGATGAGCCGCGACTCTTCCTTGCTGAAGCTGCCGCCCGCTTCTTCGGGCGCCAACCTGATATCATGGTCGCCGTGACCGGCACGGCCGGCAAGACCTCCGTTGCATCCTTTACCCGCCAGATCTGGGCCTCCGCCGGCTTTGCGGCCGCAATGATCGGCACGACGGGCGTCGTCTCGCCGACGCGCAACGACTACGGCTCGCTGACGACACCTGACCCGATTTCGCTGCATCGCCTGCTGGCGGAACTTGCCGAAGAGGGGGTGACGCATGCGGCCATGGAAGCCTCCAGCCACGGCCTCGACCAGTACCGTCTTGACGGCGTGCGCCTCTCGGCGGCCGGCTTCACCAATCTCGGCCGCGATCACATGGACTACCATCCGACGGTGGAGGACTATTTCGAGGCGAAGATGGCGCTGTTCGAGCGTGTCCTGCCAAAGGGGTCGCCCGCCATCGTCTTTGCCGATGACATCTGGTCCGACAAGGTGGTGGGCATTGCCCGCAAGGCCGGCCAGGAAGTGCGCACCGTCGGCCGCAAGGGCGATTTCATCGCGCTCAAGCGTGTCGAGCATTTCCGCCACAAGCAGATCGCCGAAGTGCATTGCGAAGGCGATATCTTCGAAATCGAGGTGCCGCTTGCCGGTGATTTCCAGGTCGGCAATGCGCTGGTGGCGGCAGGTCTTGCGATTTCCTGCGGGGTGTCGCCGGCCGCAGCCTTCCGTGCACTCGAAAAGCTGAAGGGCGCCTCCGGTCGTCTCGAACTCGTCGGCCAGACGAAGGACGGGGCGCCCGTGTATGTCGATTATGCGCACAAGCCCGATGCGCTGGAGAACGTGCTGACGGCCGTCAGGCCCTTCACGACCGGCCGGGTCGTGGTCGTGTTTGGCTGCGGCGGCGATCGTGACAAGGGCAAGCGCCCGATCATGGGTACCATCGCCAGCCAGCTCGCCGACGTCGTGATCGTCACCGACGACAATCCGCGCTCGGAAGTGCCCGCCACGATCCGCAGCGAGGTTCTGGCCGGCGCGCCGGGTGCGACGGAGATCGGCGACCGCGCCGAGGCGATCCGCACCGCCATCGCCATGCTGAAATCCGGCGATACGCTGATCGTGGCCGGCAAGGGACACGAGGAAGGCCAGACGGTTGGCGCGGTGACCCTGCCCTTCTCCGACCATGACGAGGTGCGCAAGGCACTGGGAGGAGAATAGGATGGCCTGGCTCTGGACAATGGGTGATCTGATCGCCGCGATGCATGCGCGGCCGATCGGCAATCTGCCCGCCGGCATTTCCGGCATTTCCATCGACAGCCGCTCGATTTCGCGCGGCGAAGCCTTCTTCGCGATCAAGGGCGACCGGGTCGATGGCCACGACTATGCAAGCGTCGCGCTCGCCAACGGCGCGTCGATGCTCGTCGTATCCGAGGGCAAGCTGCCGGCGATGGGCCGCCTCGTCGCGCCGATGCTGGTGGTGGACGACGTGCTGGCCGCCATGGTGCGGCTCGGCATGGCGGCGCGGGATCGCTCGCGCGCCAAGGTGATTGCCGTCACCGGCTCCGTCGGCAAGACGACGACGAAGGAGATGCTGCGCCACGTGCTCTCGGCCTGCGGCACGGTGCACGCCTCTGCCGCCTCCTTCAACAATCACTGGGGTGTGCCGCTGACGCTGGCACGCATGCCGGAGAACGTCGATTTCGGCGTTTTCGAGATCGGCATGAACCACCCGGACGAAATCCGTCCGCTGGTGAAGATGGTGCGCCCGCACATTGCCATTGTCACCACCGTGGCGGCGGCCCATCTCGGCAATTTCCGCGATCTCGACGAGATCGCAGCGGCCAAGGCGGAGATCTTCGAGGGCGTGTCTCCGGGCGGCCATGCCATCATCAATCTCGACAATGAGAAATATCCGCTGCTCGAAGCGGCGGCGCAGGCGGCGGGCGTTGCCCATATTCATGGATTTGGTAGCGATGCGCGGGCCGACTATCGGCTGGCGGAATATGTTGCCGATGGTGCGACGGGGCAGCTGTGGGCCTCCGTTGCCGGCCATACCTATGAAGTGACGCTCGGTGCGCCGGGCCGGCATATCGCCGAGAATGCGGTTGCCGCGCTCGGTGCGGCGCATCTGGCCGGTGCGAACATGCCCGCGGTGGTCGAGGCCATGGCCACCCTGGCGCCCGAAAAGGGGCGGGGCCGGCGCCATCGCCTCTCGGTCGGCGGCGGTACGGCGACATTGATCGACGAAAGCTACAATGCCAATCCGGCTTCCATGCGCGCCGCGATCGCGCTTTTGCGGGATACGGCGCCTGAAGGCGAGGGGCGGCGGATTGCCGTTCTGGGCGACATGCTGGAAATGGGCGTGCATTCGGCCGAGGCCCATGCGGCGCTTGCCGGGCCACTGATGACCGCCGGCATCCGCAGCATCTGGCTGGCCGGGCCCGACATGGCGCACCTGCGCGATTCGCTGTCCGGCGATCTCGACGTCGTGCATGCCGAAACCGTCGACGCGCTGCTGCCGATGGTCGTCAAATCGATGCGGCCGGGCGATGTGGTGATGGTCAAATCCTCGAACGGCACAGGATCGGGCCGCATCGTGGCGGCCTTGCTTGACAAGTACCCGCCGATTGCAGACACGGAGGCCGCCCCGGCCGGGGCCGGAAGCGTCGGCGCCTGATCGCGCCCGTCCGGTCCGGCCGCTGCGGCCATTGCTCATTCACCTCCGCCCGTCAGGCGGCGTCTTCCCGGGGAAAGGTCCCTTATGCTGATCTGGCTTGTCGAACTGGCGGACCACATTCAAATCTTCAATCTGTTCCGCTACATCACATTTCGCACCGGAGCGGCGCTCTTCACCTCGCTGATGATCGTCTTCCTGTTCGGGCCGCGCATCATCGACAGCCTGCGCATCCGTCAGGGCAAGGGTCAGCCGATCCGCGCCGACGGGCCACAGACGCATTTCAAGAAGGCGGGCACGCCGACCATGGGCGGGCTGATGATTCTCGCCGGCATCGTCGGCAGTTCGCTGCTGTGGGCGGATCTTTCCAACGTCTATGTGGTCTGCACGCTGCTCGTCACCCTCGGCTTCGGCGCCATCGGATTTTACGATGACTATCTGAAGGTCACCAAGCAGTCGCATCTCGGCCTCTCCGGCAAGGCGCGTCTCGGCATCGAATTCTTCATCGCGGCCATTGCCGTCTACTTCATGATGAAGACGTCGCTTGCCAGCACCACGCACGGGCCGACCTTCGGAACGTCCGTCACCTTCCCCTTCTTCAAGGATCTGGTGCTCAATCTCGGCTATTTCTTCGTGCTGTTCGGCGGTTTCGTCATTGTTGGCGCCGGCAATGCCGTGAACCTCACGGACGGCCTTGATGGTCTCGCTATCGTGCCCGTCATGATCGCCTCGGCCGCCTTCGGGCTCATCGCCTACCTCGCCGGCAACGCGGTCTTCGCGAACTATCTGCAGATCCATTTCGTGCCGGGTACGGGCGAGCTGGCCGTCATCCTCGGCGCGGTGATCGGGGCGGGGCTCGGCTTCCTGTGGTTCAACGCGCCGCCGGCCGCCATCTTCATGGGCGATACGGGATCACTGGCGCTCGGCGGTCTTATCGGCTCGATCGCCGTTGCGACCAAGCACGAGATCGTCATGGTCATCATCGGCGGCCTCTTCGTCATCGAGACGCTGTCGGTCATCATCCAGGTGTTCTGGTTCAAGCGCACCGGCAAGCGCGTTTTCCTCATGGCGCCGATCCACCACCATTTTGAAAAGAAGGGCTGGACCGAAAGCCAGGTCGTGATCCGCTTCTGGATCGTCGCCGTCATCCTCGCCATGGTCGGCCTCTCGACCCTCAAGCTGCGATAAGCCGATGATTGCGGTGACAAGCTTTCGCGGCAAGACGGTTGCCCTTTTCGGTCTCGGCGGCTCCGGCCTCGCCACGGCCAAGGCGCTCGCGGCGGGCGGTGCGGATGTGCTGGCCTGGGACGACAATGCCGACAGCGTCGCAAAGGCCGCTGCGGCCGGGATCGGCACGGCGGATCTTCGGACCATCGACTGGCCCGGCGTTTCCGCCTTCGTCCTCTCGCCTGGCGTGCCGCTGACGCACCCGAAGCCGCACTGGACCGTGGACCTTGCCAGGGCGGCTGGCGTCGAGGTGATCGGCGATGTCGAGCTCTTCGTGCGCGAGCGCCGGCGCCTTGCGCCCGATTGCCCCTTCATCGCCATCACCGGCACCAACGGCAAATCGACGACGACGGCGCTGATCGCCCACATTCTGAAAGAGAGCGGCCGCGACACGCAGCTCGGCGGCAATATCGGCACGGCGGTGCTGACGCTGGAGCCGCCGAAGGCTGGGCGCTTCTTCGTGGTGGAATGCTCCTCCTACCAGATCGATCTTGCCCCGTCGCTGAACCCGACGGCCGGCATCCTTCTCAACCTGACGCCCGACCATCTCGACCGGCACGGCTCGATGGAGCACTACGCCTCCGTCAAGGAGCGGCTGGTGGCGGCGAGCGACACGGCGGTCTGCGGCGTCGATGACCGATACAGCGCCGGCATTGCCGACCGGATCGAACGGGACGGCGTGCGCGTCGTGCGAATCTCCAAGGGCCTGGTGCTCGCCGATGGGCTTTATCGCGAGGGCACGCGGCTCATCGATGCCCATCAGGGGGCGACATCCGTCCTCGTCGATCTCGCGGCGCATCCGACGCTGAAGGGCGCCCACAATGGGCAGAATGCGGCGGCGGCGATTTCGGCCTGCCGGGCCGTCGGGCTTGCGGATGACGAGATCCTTGCGGGCCTCGCAACATTCCCGGGCCTCAAGCACCGCATGCAGCCGGTCGGCCGTATCGGCGCCACCCTTTTCGTCAATGACAGCAAGGCGACGAATGCGGATGCGGCGGCACCGGCGCTGTCGAGCTTCGATCGCATCTATTGGATCGCTGGTGGCGTAGCCAAGGAGGGGGGCATCGAGAGCCTCTCCGACTTCTTCCCGAAGATTGCCAAGGCCTATCTGATCGGCAAGGCGGCTGAGGATTTTGCCGCCACGCTCGGGGACGCCGTTCCCTTCATCATTTCCGCCACGCTGGAGGCGGCGGTGGCCGATGCGGCGGCGGATGCGCAGGCAGACGGGCGTCCGGCGGCGGTGCTTTTATCCCCGGCTTGCGCAAGCTTCGACCAGTACAAGAACTTCGAAGCGCGCGGCGATGCCTTTGTCGGGCATGTCGCGGCGCTCGAAGGTGTGACCATGCTGGTCTGACCGGCCAGCGCGACAGGAACGGGCTGCCGGGGCGGACGGCGGTCCATACGAAACGACAAGCGGCGCGCATCTTGCGCCTGACGAGGGACAGACAATGGTGAGCCGAGCCGAACGTGGGCCTTTGGCCGATTGGTTCTGGACGATCGACCGGTTCTTTCTGGCGATCTTCATCCTTCTCATGGGCATCGGCCTGATGCTGTCGTTCGCGGCAAGCCCGGCGGTTGCAGAGCGCATCGGTCTCGACAGCTTCCACTTCGTCAAGCGGCAGGCGCTGTTCATCATTCCGTCGCTGGTGGTGATGATCGGCATTTCCTTCTTCACGCCGCGCCAGGTGCGACGCACGGCGATCGTGCTGCTGGTCCTCTCGCTCGGGGCCATGGTGCTGGCGCTGTTCTTCGGCGCAGAAGTCAAGGGCTCCAGGCGCTGGGTGTCGCTTGCCGGCATATCCATTCAGCCGTCGGAGTTCATGAAGCCCGCCTTCGTCGTGGTTTGCGCCTGGCTCTTTGCCGAGCATCAGCGCCAGCCGGAAATTCCCGGCAATCTCTTCGCGATCCTCCTCTATTGCATCGTCGCGGCGCTGCTCGTCGCGCAGCCCGACCTTGGCCAGACGATCCTGACGACGGCGGTCTGGGGCGGCATGTTCTTCATGGCCGGCATGCCGTGGCTGTGGATCATCGTGCTCGCCAGCCTCGCGGTCGGCGGCTTCTTCGTCGCCTATACGCTGCTGCCGCACGTGGCCGGGCGTATCGACCGCTTCCTCACCGGCGAGGGCGATACGTTCCAGGTGGATACGGCGCGCGAGGCGATCATTCGCGGCGACTGGTTCGGGCAGGGGCCGGGCGAGGGCATCGTCAAGCGCATCATTCCGGACAGCCATACGGACTTCATCTTCTCAGTGGCAGCCGAAGAGTTCGGCATCATCTTCTGCATGGTTCTGGTGATGATCTTCGCCGTGCTCGTCCTGCGTGGCTTGAGCCACGCCTTCCGCGAGAAGAACGACTTCAGCCGCTTCGCCGTCGCGGGTCTTGTGCTGCAGATCGGCTTCCAGTCGATGATCAATGTCGGCGTGAACCTCGAATTGCTGCCGGCCAAGGGCATGACGCTGCCGCTGATCTCCTATGGCGGCTCGTCCATGGTGGCGATCTGCGTGACGGCGGGCTTCATCCTGGCGCTGACCCGCCACCGGCCGGAAAAACGCGCCTCGGAGCGCAGCCTGTTCCGGGCGGGCGTCGGCGTTCCCGCGGAGTAGACCATGGCGAAACGACCGATCTTTCTTGCCGCCGGCGGAACCGGCGGTCATCTTTTCCCGGCAGAGGCGCTGGCGCACGAATTGAAGGCGCGCGGCCATGTCGTGCATCTCGTCACCGACAGCCGGGCCGAGCGTTATGCCGGCACCTTCCCGGCCGACGAGATCCATGTCGTGCCCTCGGCCACGATCGGGTCGAAGAACCCCGTCGCGGTGACCAAGGCGCTGTGGCGCCTGTGGAGCGGCATGCGCGCGGCGCGCCGGTTGATGCTGAAGCAGAAGCCGGCCATCGTCGTCGGCTTCGGCGGCTACCCGACCGTACCGCCCCTGATGGCGGCGAGCGGGCTCGGCCTTCCCACCGTGATCCATGAGCAGAATGCGGTGATGGGCCGCGCCAACAAGGCGCTCGCCAAGCGTGTCAAGGCGATTGCCGGCGGCTTCCTGCCGCCCGAAGGTGGCGCCTATCCGGACAAGACCGTCGTGACGGGCAATCCCGTCCGTCCGGCCGTGCTGGCGGCCGCCGAGCGGGCCTACCAAGCCTCGCATGCGGGCGAAGCCTTCCATCTCGTCGTCTTCGGCGGCAGCCAGGGCGCGCAGTTCTTCTCGAAATCGATCCCTCAGGCGATCTGCCGACTCGACGATAGCGTCCGCTCGCGGCTGACGATCACGCAGCAGGCGCGGCCCGAGGACAAGGATGCTGTGGTCGCCGTCTACGACAAGCTCGGTCTTCATGCCGATGTCGCGCCCTTCTTCACCGACATGGCAGAGCGCATCGCCTCCGCTCATCTGCTGATCTGCCGCTCGGGCGCATCGACGGTTTCCGAAATCTCCGTCATCGGCCGTCCGGCCGTGCTCGTCCCTTATCCCTATGCGCTCGACCATGACCAAGCGGCCAATGCCGCCGCGCTGGCGGCGACGGGCGGGGCGAAAGTCATCGCGCAGGCCGAGCTTTCGGTCGAGCGTCTCACTTCCATCCTGACGGAAGCCTCCGGCGATCCCGACAAGCTCGCCCGCATGGCGGCAAGCGCCCGGACCTCCGGCAAGCCCGATGCGGCCAAGCGCCTCGCCGACCTCGTCGAAGCGATTGCCGGCGGTGCTTCCGTCTCGTCATTCAAGGAAACGCATCCATGAAAATGCCGCAGAGCATCGGCCTCGTCCACTTCATCGGCATCGGCGGCATCGGCATGAGCGGTATCGCCGAGGTGCTGCACAATCTCGGCCACCGCGTGCAGGGCTCCGACCAGGCCGACAGCGCGAACGTGCAGCGCCTGCGTGACAAGGGCATCGAGGTCTTCGTCGGTCACCAGGCCGAGAACCTCGGCGAGGCGGAAGTCGTGGTCGTGTCCACCGCCATCAAGAAGAACAATCCCGAACTGATCGCCGCGCGTGAAAAACTGCTGCCCGTGGTGCGCCGCGCCGAAATGCTTGCCGAACTCATGCGCTTTCGCAATGCGATTGCGATCGGCGGCACGCATGGCAAGACGACGACGACCTCGATGGTGGCGACGCTGCTCGAAGCCGGTGGTCTCGACCCGACCGTCATCAATGGCGGCATCATCAATGCCTACGGCACCAATGCCCGCATGGGCGAGGGCGAGTGGATGGTGGTGGAGGCCGACGAATCGGACGGCACCTTCCTCAAGCTGCCGGCGGATGTCGCCATCGTCACGAATATCGACCCCGAGCATCTCGACCATTACGGCAATTTCGACGCGGTGCGGGCGGCCTTCCGCCAGTTCGTGGAAAACGTGCCGTTCTACGGTTTCGGCGTCATGTGCCTCGATCATCCCGAGGTGCAGACGATGGTCTCCAAGATCGAGGACCGCAAGGTCATCACCTATGGCGAGAACCCGCAGGCCGACGTGCGTTTCCACAATGTGCGCATCGACCGCGGCACCTCGACCTTCGACGTGGAAATCCGCCGCCGCCGCACCGGCAAGGTGATCCAGCTGAAGGACCTGAAGTTGCCGATGCCGGGCCGCCACAACGTCTCCAATGCGACGGCGGCGATTGCCGTTGCCAACCGTCTCGGGATCAGCGCCGAAGCGATCGCCAAGGGAATCAGCGCGTTCGGCGGCGTGAAGCGGCGCTTCACCTTCACCGGCGAGTGGAACGGCGTGAACGTCTATGACGATTACGGCCACCATCCCGTGGAAATCCGCGCCGTGCTGCGGGCGGCGCGCGAGGCGTGCAGCGGGCGCATCATTGCCGTGCATCAGCCGCACCGCTATTCGCGTCTGTCGAGCCTCTTCGAAGACTTCGCCGCCTGCTTTAACGAAGCCGATACCGTATTGATTTCCCCCGTCTATGCCGCCGGCGAGGAGCCGATCGAGGGTGCTAGCGCGGAAGAGCTGGTCTCGCGCATGAAGGCCGGCGGCCACCGGGACGCACGGACCATCGAGGGTCCGGACGCCATCCCGCCAATCGTCGCCTCCATTGCGCAACCGGGTGACTTCGTGGTTCTGTTGGGCGCAGGTAGCATCACCTATTGGGCGCAGGCTCTGCCACGCGACCTTGAGGCATTGGCAGGAAAGACGGCATGAAACAGGTAGATGGTCTAAAGCTCCTCGAAAAGCTCGGTCCCGGCGTTGAGGCGCTGCGCGGCCGGCTGACGCCCGATGCGCCGATGGATCGCGTCACCTGGTTCCGGGCCGGCGGCCTTGCCGAACTGATGTTCCAGCCGCATGACGAAGACGATCTCATCACCTTCCTCAGGCTCGTGCCGGAGGATGTGCCGCTGATCGTCACCGGCGTCGGCTCGAACCTTCTGGTGCGTGATGGCGGCATTCCCGGCGTCGTGGTGCGCCTGTCGGCCAAGGGCTTCGGCGATGTCGAACTCGTCGGGGAAAACCGCATCAAGGCTGGTGCCATCTGCCCGGACAAGAACATTGCGGCCATGGCGCTCGATCATTCCATCGGCGGCTTCGAATTCTACTACGGCATTCCCGGCTCGATCGGCGGGGCGCTGCGCATGAATGCCGGCGCCAATGGCGGCGAGACGAAGGATCGTGTCGTCGAAGTGCATGCGGTGGATCGCAAGGGAAACCGGCATGTGCTTGATAATGCCGACATGGGCTACAGCTATCGCAGCTCGACCGCGGCCGCCGACCTCATCTTCACTTACGGCATCTTCGAAGGCTTCACCCGCGACAAGGCCGAGATCCGTGCCGATATGGATGCTGTCCGCCTGCACCGCGAAACCGTGCAGCCTGTGCGCGAGAAGACCGGTGGTTCGACCTTCAAGAATCCCGAGGGACATTCCGCCTGGAAGCTGATCGATGAGGCGGGCTGCCGCGGCATGATGATCGGCGGCGCGCAGATGTCACCGATGCACTGCAACTTCATGATCAATACGGGGCAGGCGACGGGCTACGATCTCGAATATCTCGGCGAGACCGTGCGCCAGCGCGTCTACGAGACCTCGAACATCATGCTGGAATGGGAAATCAAGCGGCTCGGCCAGTTCATGCCTGGACGCGAGGTCAAGGCCTTCATGGGCGAACTGACGGCCTGACGTCCGAACCGCCTTCTCACGTTCTGAAGGGCCTGCCGCGTTTGTCGATGCGGCGGGCCTTTTCGTTTCCGGTCCTTGCCGGGGCGCCGCCTCGAACCTTCCTGCCGGTGTTGCGAAAAATCCATCCCCCCGCCTTGCGCTCGCCCTAACACTTTGATTCAAGGCGTCGATTTCGCGTGGCGGCGAATCATGCCCTGGCGCTTTCGGGTGCCTACCCGTTGATCCGGTTAACCAAAGTAAACGGTTCATTAACCATAAGCGGGTCTATTGGGCGCAAGATTTTCGCCACGAGTCGGCCGGCCTACAAGCCAGACGCAAGGACCGGCCCCTAGCCTGTGGTAATGTCGGGGATAGTGATGAACAGCAAGCATGTGGCCGTCCTGATGGGTGGGTTTTCCTCGGAGCGGCCGGTCAGCCTCTCCTCGGGAAACGCCTGTGCGGATGCGCTCGAGGCCTTCGGTCACCGTGTGACGCGGGTGGATGTCGATCGCGACATCGCCTCGGTGCTGACGGCGCTGAAGCCTGACGTGTGCTTCAATGCGCTGCACGGTCCCTATGGCGAGGATGGTGCCATTCAGGGCATCCTGGAATATCTCGAAATTCCCTACACGCATTCCGGCGTGCTCGCCTCGGCGCTCGCCATGGACAAGGCGCAGGCCAAGCTCGTGGCCGCCGCTGCCGGCATTCCCGTGGCCGAGGCGAGGGTGGTCGATCGCTTCGAGATCGGCACCGTGCACCCGATGCGCCCGCCCTATGTGGTGAAGCCGGTGCGCGAGGGCTCCAGCTTCGGCGTCGTCATCGTCAAGGAGGATCAGTCGCATCCCCCGCAGGTCATTTCGTCGGCGGAGTGGAAATACGGCGATCGCGTCATGGTCGAGCGCTACATCGCCGGCCGGGAATTCACCTGCGGGATCATGGGGGATACGGCGCTCGGTGTCACCGAAATCATCCCGCAGGGGCATGCCTTCTACGATTACGATTCAAAGTATGTGAAAGGTGGTTCACGACACGTCATCCCGGCAGAAATTTCACCGAATATTTACCAAAAAATACAAAGACTCGCCCTCGAGGCACATCGGGCAATCGGGTGCCGCGGCGTCAGCCGGTCGGATTTCCGATTCGATGACAGCCGCTCCGAAGAAGGCGAGCTTATCTGGCTGGAGATCAACACCCAGCCCGGCATGACCCCGACCTCCCTCGTGCCCGAGATGGCTGTTCATGCTGGCTACTCTTTCGGTGAATTTCTCAATTGGCTCGTGGAGGATGCGTCTTGTTCGCGTTGAAGGGCAAAAGATCGCGCAGGAAGCGTGACATGGCGGAACGCGCCATGGCGGAGGGTGATGGCGCCATCGTGTTGCCGCGCCCGTTGCGCCGTGTGGTGCGGTTCTTCGTCAGCCTTGGCACCGGCCGCGTCCAGTTTCCGGCCCACACGGGCTCCGTGTCCGCAGTCGCCTTTCTCGCGGCAACCGGCCTTTACGGCATGCATCTCGGTGGCCACGGGCAGGATTTTGCCCAGACCACGACGACGGCCGCCGGTTTCGCCATCGAGGACGTCAAGGTCTCCGGCAATGCCCAGACCTCGGAAATCGATATTCTCCAGCAGCTTGGCCTCGATGGCACGACCTCGCTCGTGGCGCTCGATGTCGAAGAGGCGCGCAAGCTGATTTCGCAGCTGCCCTGGGTGCAGAGCGTTTCGGTCCGCAAGGTCTATCCCGGCACGATCGAGGTCGACCTGAAGGAGCGCAAGGCCTTCGGCATCTGGCAGCACGGCTCGGATCTGTCGCTCATTGAGGAAAGCGGCAGCGTGATCGCGCCGCTGCGCGACAACAAGTTCGCCGCCCTGCCGCTCTTTGTCGGACGCGACGCCGAGACCTCGGCGGCCGATTTCTACCGCGAATTCTCCCGCTGGCCCGAATTCCATGCCCGCGTCAAAGCCTTCATTCGTGTCGCCGGCCGTCGCTGGGACCTGCAGCTCGACAATGGCATTGTCGTGAAGCTGCCGGAAGACGATCTGCCGCGCGCCATGGACGTGCTGGCCCGCATGGAGGGCGAGCATCAACTGCTTGAGCGTGACATTGCGGCGGTCGATCTTCGTCTTGCCGATCGCACCACGATCCAGCTGACGGCGGGCGCCGCCGAGCGACGCAAGGAAATGGTCGAGGCGCGCGCCAAGGCCCTGAAGAAGAGCCAGAAGCTGGAGGCCCCGACGCTATGAGCATCTTCGGTTCCTCCCATTTCGGCCTGCCGCGGCTGAAGCCGCTGAATTCCAAGCGCACGCAGATCGTCTCGGTGCTCGACATCGGCTCGACCAAGGTCGTGTGCATGATCGGCCGGCTGACGCCGCGCGAGGAAAGCCAGATCCTGCCGAACCGCTCGCACCATATCGAGGTAATCGGTATCGGTCACCAGAAGTCGCGTGGCGTGAAGAACGGCGTGATCGCCGATCTCGACGCGGCCGAAAGCGTGGTGCGTCACGCCGTTGACGCGGCCGAGCGCATGGCGGGGCTGACCATCGACAGCCTGATCGTCAACCTCTCGGCCGGGCGCCTGCAGAGTGACGTCTACACCGCCACGATCGATCTCGGCGGCCAGGAAGTGGACGCCAACGACCTGCGCAAGGTTCTGGCGGCGGCCTGCCAGCAGTCGGCCCGCGCCGATCGCGCCATCCTGCACTCCCTGCCGACCGGCTACCAGCTCGACGGCGAGCGCGGCATTCGCGATCCGCTCGGCATGTTCGGCGATGGTCTCGGCGTCGACATGCACGTGCTGACGGCCGAGCGCGCGGCGCTGAAAAACCTCGAACTGTGCATCAACCGGGCGCACCTGTCGGTCGAGGGCATCGTTGCGACGCCCTATGCCAGCGGCCTTGCGGCGCTCGTCGACGACGAGGTCGAGCTCGGCTGCGCCGCCATCGACATGGGCGGCGGCACCACGACGATCTCGGTCTTTGCCGAAGGCAAGCTGGTGCATGCCGATGCGGTCAATCTCGGCGGGCATCACGTGACGACAGATCTTGCCCGCGGCCTTTCGACCCGCATCGAGGATGCGGAGCGGCTGAAGGTGGTGCATGGCTCGGCCATTCCCAATGCCGGCGACGAACGCGACATCATCGCCATCCCGCCGATCGGCGAGGATGACCGCGACCAGCCGACGCATGTGCCGCGCGCGCTCGTCTCGCGCATCGTGCAGGCCCGCATCGAGGAAACGCTCGAACTCATTCGCGACCGTATCCAGCGCTCCGGCTTCTCGCCGATCGTCGGCAAGCGGATCGTGCTGACGGGGGGCGCCAGCCAGTTGACCGGACTGCCGGAAGCGGCCCGCCGCATTCTCGCCCGCAACGTGCGCATCGGCCGTCCGCTCGGCGTCGCCGGTCTGCCGACGGCGGCCAAGGGGCCGGCGTTTTCGACGGCGGTCGGCCTCATCATCTATCCGCAGGTCGCCGATCAGGAGACGCATGCGGGCGATCGCGGTCTGCTCTCCGCACTTGGTTCCGGCAATGGCCGGATCGCGAGGGTCGGGCAGTGGATCAAGGAAAGTTTCTGACGCTGGAAACGGCGTCTGCGGTGGCCGGGTAAGGCCACTCAACACGGTTTGGCCGGCTCGGCAAGGCGGCCAGAAACAAGGAAGGAACGGGTAACATGACCATCAATCTGAGAAAGCCGGATATTACCGAGCTGAAGCCTCGCATCACCGTCTTCGGCGTCGGCGGCGGCGGCGGCAACGCCGTCAACAACATGATCACCGCAGGCCTCGAAGGCGTCGATTTCGTCGTCGCCAACACCGACGCCCAGGCGCTGACCATGACCAAGGCCGAACGCATCATCCAGATGGGTGTGGCCGTGACCGAGGGCCTTGGCGCCGGTTCGCAGCCGGAAGTCGGCCGCGCGGCCGCCGAAGAGTGCATCGACGAGATCATCGATCACCTGAACGGCACCCACATGTGCTTCGTCACCGCCGGCATGGGCGGCGGCACCGGCACGGGTGCTGCCCCGATCGTGGCCCAGGCCGCCCGCAACAAGGGCATCCTGACCGTCGGCGTCGTCACCAAGCCCTTCCACTTCGAAGGCCAGCGCCGCATGCGCCTTGCCGACCAGGGTATCGCCGAGCTGCAGAAGTCGGTCGACACGCTGATCGTCATCCCCAACCAGAACCTCTTCCGCATTGCCAACGACAAGACCACGTTCGCCGACGCCTTCGCGATGGCCGACCAGGTTCTCTATTCGGGCGTTGCCTGCATCACCGACCTCATGGTCAAGGAAGGCCTTATCAACCTCGACTTCGCCGACGTCCGCTCGGTGATGCGCGAGATGGGCCGCGCCATGATGGGCACCGGCGAAGCTTCCGGCGAAGGCCGTGCGATGGCCGCTGCCGAAGCCGCCATTGCCAACCCGCTGCTCGACGAAACCTCGATGAAGGGTGCACAGGGCCTGCTGATCTCCATCACCGGCGGTCGCGACCTGACCCTCTTCGAAGTGGACGAAGCTGCCACGCGCATTCGCGAAGAAGTGGACCCGGATGCGAACATCATCCTTGGTGCCACCTTCGACGAAGAGCTTGAAGGCATCATCCGCGTTTCTGTTGTGGCTACGGGTATCGATCGGGCGGTCTCGGAGGTGGCTGGCCGGAATGCTGACTTTCGCCCGCTGAATGTCGCAAAGCCCATCGTCCGCCCGGCTGCAGCCGTTTCTCCCTCCGTCCAGCCGGTCCAGCAGCCGGTAATGCAGTCCGCTCCGGTCCAACCGGCTCCCGTGCAGCAGGTCCCGGTCCAGCAGCCGGTTGCCCGCCAGCCCGAGGCACAGACGACGGACGAGATCGCCCGCGCGATCCGCATCGCCGAAATGGAGCGCGAGCTGGAACTTGCCCAGCGCGCCGCCGCCCAGCAGGCGTCCGCTGCCCCGGTTCAGCAGCCGGCGCCCGTCGCGCAGCAGGCCGAGCCCGAGTTCCGCCCGCAAAGCAAGCTCTTTGCAGGCGCAGCGCCGGCAGAAGCCCAGCCCGTCATGGCTCGCCCGCAGCCGGTCATCGAGCCGGTCATGCAGACCCAGCCCGCGCCGCAGCAGCCGATGGCCGCCGAGCCGCGGTTCGAGCCGGTCGTCCGCCGCGAGCCCGAGACCGTCCGCATGCCGAAGGTCGAGGACTTCTCGCCGGTCGTGAAGGCCGAGCTTGATCATCGCACCCAGCCCCAGGCCCCGCAGGCCGAAGAGCGTGGTCCGATGGGCCTGCTGAAGCGCATCACCTCGTCCCTCAGCCGCCGTGATGAGGAGGAACCGTCGGTTGCCTCCGACATGACGGCCGGTGCACCGAGCGCTGCCTCGCAGCAGCGCAGACCCCTGTCGCCCGAAGCCAGCCTCTACGCACCGCGTAAGGGCCAGCTTGACGACCGCGGCCGCGTTACCCCGCAGTCGCGTCAGCAGGACGACGATCAGCTCGAAATCCCGGCCTTCCTGCGCCGTCAGTCGAACTGATCTTCGCTCCTCCTTCCACCTTGCCGGATGCCTGGGCTTCACGCCCAGGCATTTTTCGTGTTTTCAATGACTTGGCGCGGTCGAAGGTGGTGAAGGACGCGTTACAAAGCGACATCAACAGTGATTTGGATTGGCGGGGACACGACGCTAAATTCAGAATCAGGACAGCAGGGAAGACAGGCATCACGCCGCCGCTTCGTACATGGAACCATCCGGCCTCGGGCAGCAGGACGCTCCCGTCGGCCGTGCTCCCGGCCTCCATGTGTTGCCTTGCAATGAAAGCGCCTGACGCGCCCCTCGTGGCGCCTTGGCTCGGTATTGCCGGTTTTTCCGGCAGAGACGGAAAGTGACGATCATGGGAATTGAACTGCTGGGCTTCCAGACGACGATTGCAAAGCCGGTCAGCCTGTCGGGCATCGGTGTGCATTCCGGCAAGGACGTGACGCTCACCTTCCATCCTTCCGACGTCGACAGCGGCATCGTCTTCCAGCGCGTTCTGCCCGATGGCCGGACCGTCGAGCACCGCGCCATTTCCTCCCAAGTCGGCAACACCGATCTTTGCACCATTCTCGGATTTTCGATGGCGACGGCCGTTGCCACGATCGAGCACGTCATGGCCGCCGTCTACGCGCTTGGCCTCGACAACCTCACCATCGAGGTGACGGATGCGGAAATGCCAATCATGGATGGCAGCTCCGCTCCGTTCATCGAAGCCATCGAACAGGCCGGCATCAAGGCTCTGGCCAAGAAGCGCCGCTACATTCGCATCCTGAAGCCGGTGCGTATCGAATCGGGCGCCTCCTGGGCCGAGTTCGTGCCCTATGAGCTTGGCATGCGATTCGAGGTCGAGATCGATTTCGACTGCCCGCTGATCGGCCGTCAGTCCTGGAAGGGCGATATGACGCCCGCCACCTTCAAGAACGAGCTGTCGCGGGCCCGTACCTTCGGCTTCATGCGCGATGTCGAGCGCCTGTGGGCCGCCGGCTTTGCGCTCGGCTCCTCGCTGGAAAATTCCGTCGTCATCTCCGACGACAATACGGTCGTGAACGTCGAGGGCCTGCGTTACGCCGGCGACGAATTCGTCCGTCACAAGACGCTGGATGCCGTGGGCGATCTTTCGCTCGCCGGTGCGCCCTTCATTGGTTGCTACCGCTCCTATCGCGGCGGCCACAAGATGAATGCCAATGCGCTGAAGGCACTGATGGCCGATCGCTCCGCCTATGAGCTGGTCGAAACCGCCATGCCGCGTGGCCGCACCTATGCCCGCGACCTCGTTGCCGTCAAGGAACCGGAATTTGCGCCCTGGTCGGCGTGAGCACCAGAACCGCTCCGATTTCCAAAGCCGGCCGATGGGCCGGCTTTTTCATGTCTTGCGCGCCACAAATTTGCATGAATTGCCGATCATGTGATTGCGGTGGCCCCGCGTTTACGGCTAGAAACGCCGGTGATGCGGCTACGCTCGTGTAAGTATCCGGTTGCCTGACTTCCTGCGATGGAGGGGAACAGGATACCGAAAATGGGCCGGTACTGGCCAGGATTTGGATCGTCTTATGGTGTTTGCAGCTTCGTTCGGTTTGAAAAAGTCGGTGCGTGTCGGCCTCACGGTTGCCACCCTCATCGCGGCAGGCGGGCTCCTGTCAGCCTGCCAGAACGATCCCGACATCGACATCACGAAGCTCACCGCCGATACCGATCCGCCGGACGTGCTCTACAATCAGGGCCTTGCAAACCTCAATGCCGGCAAGACCGGCGAGGCGCAGCGCAAGTTCGAGGCCGTCGACAAGCAGCATCCCTTCTCCGAATATGCCCGCAAGTCGCTGGTGATGAGCTCCTTCGTCTCCTACCGTCAGGGCCAGTATGCGGAAGCGATCAAGGCATCGCAGCGCTATCTTTCGCTCTATCCGCAGTCGGAAGAAGCGGCCTATGCCCAGTATATCCAGGGTCTTGCCTATTCGAAGCAGATCCCGACCGTCACACAGGACCAGAAGCCGGCGCTGAAGACGATCGAGGCGATGCAGGCCGTGATCGACAACTATCCGGACAGCGAATATGTCGACGACGCCAAGGCCAAGATCCGCTTTGCGCGCGACCAGCTGGCCGGCAAGGAAATGCAGATCGGCCGCTACTATCTGGAGCGCAAGGAATATCTGGCTGCTCTGACGCGCTTCCGCACCGTGGTGGAGCAGTACCAGAACACCAACCAGATCGAGGAAGCGCTCGCCCGTCTCGTCGAGACCTATTATGCGATGGGCGTTGAGAGCGAGGCCCAGACGGCGGCCGCCGTGCTCGGTCACAACTATCCGGACAGCCAGTGGTATGCCGACAGCTACAAGCTCCTGAAGAGCGGCGGCCTGGAGCCGCGCGAGAATTCGGGCTCGTGGATTTCCCGCGCCGGCAAGAAGATCCTCGGCGTCTGAGGCGCCGCCTCTTGCGATCTGGCGGGCGCTTCGGCGCCCGTTTGCATGTGAGGCGAGGGGTTTGCTCTTGCATTTGCCCGGAGCGGCGCCACATGTGCGCTTGGGCGGGAAGGGCGCTGTGGCGGGGCCGAATTTGCGCTAGCGTCTTTTCAGGCGAATCACGTCCATCGTCCTTTCACAGCGCCGGAGTTGGTCCGCGCTGCCGACTGCCCTGAAACGGAAAAAGCGACCCTGATGCTCTCCCAGCTCTCGATCCGCGATATCGTCCTGATCGAAAGGCTCGACCTGACCTTCGAGGCGGGGCTTTCCGTGCTGACGGGCGAAACGGGGGCCGGCAAGTCGATCCTGCTCGACAGCCTGTCGCTGGCGCTTGGGGGGCGGGGTGACGGCTCGCTGGTGCGCCATGGCGAGGACAAAGGGCAGGTGACGGCCGTCTTCGATGTGCCGCTCGACCATGCCGCCCGCCGCCTGCTGCGTGACAACGGCATCGATGACGAGGGCGAGCTGATCTTCCGGCGCATGCAAAATGCCGACGGGCGCACCAAGGCCTATGTCAACGACCAGCCCGTCAGCGTGCAGTTGATGCGCGAGGCCGGGCGGTTCCTTGTCGAGATCCACGGCCAGCATGATGATCGCGCCCTTGTGGACATGGATGCGCATCGCGCACTGCTGGACGCATTCGGCGGCTTTGGCGCCGATCGCGAGGCCGTGACACGCCTCCATGGCGCTTTCCGCGAGGCGGAGAAGGCGTTTCGCAAACATCGCGACAAGGTGGAGGCCGCCGCGCGCGAGGCCGATTACATCCGCGATTCCGTTGCCGAGCTGGAGGCGCTGGCGCCGACCGACGGCGAGGAAGAGGAACTGGCGGAAAAGCGGGCCCGCATGATGAAGGCCGAGCGCATCGCCGGCGACATCAACGAGGCCAGCGAGTTCCTGAACGGCAATGCGTCTCCCGTGCCGCTGATCGCCTCCATGGTGCGGCGGCTGGAGCGCAAGAGCCATGAGGCGCCGGGTCTGCTGGAAGAGACCGTTGAACTCCTGGATGCCGCGCTTCACCATCTTTCGGATGCACAGATGGCTGTCGAAGCGGCGCTGAGGCGCACCGAATATGATCCGAAAGAGCTGGAGCGCGTCGAGGAGCGGCTGTTTGCGCTGCGCGCCGCCGCCCGTAAATATTCCGTGCCGGTGACGGAGCTTCCGGCGCTCGCCGCGCGCATGGTGGCCGATCTCGGCGATCTCGATGCGGGCGAGGAGAAGCTGAAGCGGCTGGAGGCTCACGTGAGCGAAACCCGCGCGGCCTACCGCGCCGCGGCCGTCGCGCTTTCCGACAAGCGCCGAAACGCAGCGAGCGCACTGGCCGAGGCGGTGATGGCGGAGCTGCCGGCGCTGAAGCTGGAGCGGGCGCGCTTCATGGTCGAGATCGCCTCCGACGAGAATGATGGCGGGCCTGAGGGCATCGACACCGTCGAATTCCACGTGCAGACGAACCCCGGCACGCGCGGCGGCCCGATCATGAAGGTGGCCTCGGGCGGGGAACTCTCGCGTTTCCTGCTGGCGCTGAAGGTGGCGCTCGCCGATCGCGGCTCGGCCCCCACGCTGGTCTTCGACGAGATCGACACCGGCGTCGGCGGCGCCGTGGCCGATGCCATCGGCCAGCGTCTGAAACGGCTGTCGGCGACGGTTCAGGTGCTCTCCGTCACCCACGCCCCGCAGGTCGCCGCCCGGGCGGCGACACATCTCCTCATCTCCAAGGGCCCGACCGCGCCGCAATCCGAGCGCATCGCCACCCGTGTTGCCCGCATGGACGAGGCGGCGCGGCGCGAGGAGATCGCCCGCATGCTCGCCGGCGCGTCGATCACCGAGGAAGCACGCGCGGCGGCGGCACGGCTGCTTTCGGCCGAGGGCTGAGACGGTCCGCCCAGTGTGCAAGGGCTGCAAACCGGCTTGCGGCCCGCCTTGATTCCGCTAGATAGGTCCTCGACCCGCGGAGACCTGTCATGTCCAGTGAAAAAGCCCCTGTCGAGACTCTGACCGAGCTGCAAGCGGCCTCCGAGCTTGCCTTTCTTGCTGCCGAAATCGGGCGGCACGATGCGCTGTATCATACGCAGGATGCGCCCGAGATTTCCGACGCCGATTATGATGCCCTGAAGGCCCGCAACCTTGCCATCGAGGCGCAATTTCCGCAGCTCGTGCGCGACGACAGCCCGTCGAAGCGGGTAGGGGCGGCGCCGCTGCCGACCTTTGCGCCGATCACCCATGCCCGACCAATGCTCTCGCTCGACAACACGTTTTCGGATGAGGACGTCGCGGAGTTCGTTGCCTCGGTCTATCGTTTCCTCGGCCTGCTGCCGGACAATTCCATCGCCTTTACGGCCGAGCCGAAAATCGACGGGCTCTCCATGTCGATCCGCTACGAGAAGGGCCGGCTCGTCAGCGCCGCCACGCGCGGTGACGGCACGACGGGCGAGAATGTGACGGCGAACATCCTCACCATAGACGAGATCCCCAAGCGCCTGCCGGCCGATGCGCCCGATGTCATGGAGGTGCGCGGCGAGGTCTATATGGCGAAAAGCGACTTCCTGGCGCTGAACGAGAAAATGGCGGCGGAGGGCAAGCAGACCTATGTGAACCCGCGCAATACGGCGGCCGGGTCGCTCCGCCAGCTCGACGCCAGCGTGACGGCGAGCCGCAAGCTGCGCTTCTTCGCCTATGCCTGGGGCGAAATATCAGAGCCGAACGACATGCCGGCAACACAGTTCGAGCGGGTGAAGCGCTTTGCGGACTGGGGCTTTCCGGTCAATCCGCTGATGAAGCGGCTCGACAAGGTCGAGGATATCATCGCTCACTACACCGATATCGGGCTGAAACGTCCTTCGCTCGACTACGATATCGACGGCGTCGTCTATAAGGTCGACCGGCTTGACCTGCAGCAGCGCCTCGGCTTCCGCTCCCGCAGCCCACGCTGGGCGACGGCGCACAAGTTTCCGGCCGAGCAGGCGTTTACCACCGTCGAAAAGATCGACATCCAGGTGGGTCGCACCGGCGCACTGACGCCGGTGGCGCGGCTGGTGCCGGTGACCGTCGGCGGCGTCGTCGTCACTAATGCGACGCTGCACAATGAGGATTACATCAAGGGCCTCGGCAATGCCGGCGAGCCGATCCGTGCCGAGGGACACGATATTCGCGTCGGCGATACCGTGATCGTGCAGCGCGCCGGTGACGTCATCCCGCAGGTGCTGGATGTGGTGCTGGAGAAGCGGCCGGCGGATGCCACCCCTTACGTCTTCCCGCGCACCTGCCCGGTCTGCGGCAGCCATGCGGTGCGCGATATCAACGAGAAGACCGGCAAGGTCGATTCGGTGATGCGCTGCACCGGCGGCTTCACCTGCTCGGCGCAGGCGAAAGAGCATCTGAAGCATTTCGTCTCGCGCAATGCCTTCGACATCGAAGGGCTCGGCGCCAAGCAGATCGACTTCTTTTTCGAGGCGGCGGATCCGGCGCTCTCGATCCGCACGGCGCCCGACATCTTTACGCTCAGGAAGCGGCAGGAGGGTTCGGTGCTCGCCAAGCTCGAGAACATCGATGGCTTCGGCAAGGTGAGCGTCAAGAAACTGTTCGACGCGATCGATGCGCGGCGCAGCGTGGCGCTTTCCCGCTTCATCTATGCGCTCGGCATCCGCCATGTGGGCGAGACGACGGCGAAACTTCTGGCCCGCGCCTATGGCACCTACGAGGCCTTCGAGGCCGGCATGAAGGCCGCCGGCGAGGTGGGCAGCGAGGCCTGGGCCGATCTCAACGCCATCGACGGCATCGGCGAGGTCGTGGCGCGCACCATCGTGGAATTCTACAAGGAGCCGCGCAATCTGGAGGTGGTCGATCGCCTGCTGGCCGAGGTGACGCCGGAGGCGGCGGAGGTCATTTCCACCGCCGGCAGTCCGGTGGCCGGCAAGACCGTGGTCTTCACCGGCTCGCTCGAAAAATTCACCCGCGACGAGGCCAAGGCGCGGGCCGAGGGGCTGGGCGCCAAGGTGGCGGGCTCCGTGTCCAAGAAGACCGATTACGTCGTGGCGGGACCCGGCGCGGGCTCCAAGCTCGACAAGGCGCGCGAGCTCGGCGTCACCGTCATGGACGAGGATGAATGGCTGGCGCTGATTGCGGGTTAAGAACCGAAAAATCCTTGTAGATCGCGACTTACGGTGAATGGCAATTGCCGCAGGAAGCCCCTATCTTCCCTTCTGATTGAGGGAGGAGGGAACGCGGCATGAAGATCGCGATCCTGTCGGATATTCACGGCAACCGGGAGGCCTATGAGGCGGCCATCGCCGCGGCGCAGGCGGCGGGGGCGACGCGGTTTGCCGTGCTCGGTGACATCGTCGGTTATGGCGCGGACCCCGAATGGTGCGTGGAGCGCACCCGCGCGCTGGCCGAGGCCGGCGCCATCGTCGTGCGCGGCAATCACGACGAGGCGATTGCGACCTCGGCGAGCGGCATGAACGAGACGGCGCGCATCGCGCTCGACTGGACCCGCAACATGCTGCCGGGTCCCTCCCGCCTGTTTCTCTCCCGCCTGCCGCTGACGGCGACGCTGGACGACATGCTCTTCGTGCACGCCGAGGGCAGTCGGCCGGAGCGCTGGCGCTATGTGCTCGAGACGGAGGATGCGCGCAGCCATTTCGAGGGTACGGCGGCGCGGATCAGCTTTTGCGGCCATGTTCACAAGCCCTGCCTCTACGGCACGGTGGATGCCGGCAAGGTGACGCGCTTCGTGCCGGGGCCGGCGGACATTCCGCTTCTGGCACAGCGACGCTGGCTGGCGGTGGTCGGCTCCGTCGGCCAGCCGCGCGACGGGCGGCCGGAAGCGGCCTTTGCGCTCTACGATTCCGTCAGCCTCGACTTAAGTTTCCTGCGCGCGGCCTATGACGTGGAGGCGGCAGCGGCAAAAATCCTGCAAGCCGGCCTGCCGTCGCGGCTGGCCGAGCGGCTGGCGGAAGGGCGGTGAGTTGATGGCAACGACGGCAACGCATCGTCTGACCACCGGCAGCGTCATCGACGGGTTCACGATCGGCGCGCTTGCCCATCGCGGCGGCATGGCGCGGCTGTGGCATGTGACGCATCCCGATATCGACTTTCCGCTCGTCATGAAGGTGCCGATGATCGGCGAGGGGGATGATCCCGCCGCCATCGTCTCCTTCGAGATGGAACAGATGATCCTGCCGCGTCTCAGCGGCCCGCATGTGCCGCGCTTTGTCGCGAACGGCGATTTTTCCACGCAGCCCTACATCGTGCTGGAGCAACTGCCGGGCACCTCGCTCTATCCGATGCTGGAGCGCCTGCCGCTGCCGCCCGACGAGGTGGCCGCGCTGGGTGCTTCCATCGCAACGGCACTGTCCGCGCTGCATCGCCAGTTCGTCGTGCATCTCGATGTGAAGCCGTCCAACGTGCTCTTTCGCGAGACGGGAGAGGCGGTGCTGATCGATTACGGGCTGGCGCGGCACACGCAGCTTCCGGACCTGATGGACGAGGAATTCCGCCTGCCCTATGGCACCGCGCCCTATATGGCGCCGGAGCAGGTGATGGGCACGCGCAGCGACTATCGCTCCGACCTCTTTGCGCTCGGCGTGCTCCTCTATTTCTTCGCGACGGGGCGGCGACCCTTTGGTGATCCGCAGCGTCTCAGCGGGCTGAAGCGCCGCCTGTGGCGGGATCCCGTGCCGCCGCGGGCGCTGAATGCGGCAATCTCGCCGGAATTTCAGGAGGTCATCCTGCGCTGCCTTGAAGTCAATCCGGCGGCGCGGCATCCATCGGCGGCACAACTGGCGCTGGAACTGAAAGACCTTTCCGCGGTACCGCTGACCGCGCGCGCGGCGCGGCTATCCCGAGACGGGTTCTTCAAGGTTCTCAAACGCCGTTTCGATCCCGATCGCATGGAGGCGATGCGTCCACAGCAGGCGGCGGCGCATCTTGCCGGCGCACCGATCGTCGCCGTGGCCATCGATGTCAATGACGGCGCGCCGGAACTGGCCGACGCGCTTTTGCGCACCGTGCAGCGCGTGGTGGAGACGACGCCGAATGCGCGCATTGCCTGCCTCAATGTCCTCAAGCTGAACCGGATCGCGCTCGACCACACGCTGGACGAGGAGGGGCGCAACAAGCATGTGCAGCGGCTGGTGGCGCTGAAAGCCTGGGCGCGGCCGCTGGGCGCTGCGGAGGGGGCGGTGACGTTCCACGTCATCGAGGCCGTCTCGCCGGCCGAGGCCATCCTGGAATTTGCCCGCGAAAACCAGGTGGACCACATCGTCATGGGCGCGCGGGCCGCCTCCACCATGCGCTCGCTGCTTGGCAGCGTCTCCGGCGAGGTGGCGGCCCATGCCCCCTGCACGGTCACGGTGGTGCGCCGCCCCTATGTCGCCCCGCCGGAGGGCGCGGGCGGCGCGGAGGACATGCGGGCGTAGGGTCGTCGGCATCCGTGCCGCGAGCCAGCCGGCGCCTTTGGCGCTGCGGGATTGTCTTTTTGCACTGCACAGGATAGGAAACCCCGCCTGACGGGATGCCTTTTGTCGCCGGGGAGGAGATCGTTTCGCGCATTCGGATGCGCGGAGGGGTGCCGGCGGGAAGGAAACCCGGAAAAGGCGGTATGCCGCAGGCTTGAGACCGGCGCATGCCATCGGATGATGACGTTCGGGCTGGCCGGCTTCGGCGCCGGCCGGGTGCCCCGCGTGGAGGAGAGTCCCGCTTGCAGACGCTGACCTCGATCGCCGCGCTTCGTGATGCGCTTGGCTCCCATCGCCGCGCCGGGCGCAGCATCGGTCTCGTGCCGACCATGGGCTATCTCCATCAGGGCCATATGGAGCTGGTGCGCCGCGCCCGGGTCGAAAATGACGTGGTGGCCGCGAGCATCTTCGTCAATCCGCTGCAATTCGGCGCCAATGAGGACCTTTCGAAATATCCGCGCGACCTTGCGCGGGATCAGGCGATGCTGACCGAGGGCGGCGTCGATTTTCTCTTCGCGCCCGGCGTTGCCGACATGTATCCGCGACCGATGGAAACGGTGGTGGATGTCCCGACCCTCGGCAGCGAACTGGAGGGGGCGGTCCGGCCCGGTCATTTTGCCGGCGTGGCGACCGTCGTGACCAAGCTTTTCAATATCTTCCAGCCGGATCGCGCCTATTTCGGCGAGAAGGACTTCCAGCAGTTGCAGATCATCCGCCGCATGGTGGAGGATCTTGCCCAGCCGGTGTCCGTGATCGGCGTGCCGACGGTGCGCGATGCTGACGGGCTGGCGCTCTCCTCGCGCAATGTCTATCTCTCGCCGAACGAGCGCCGTGCGGCCGTCGTGGTACCGCGCGCGCTTGCGCAGGCCGAGCGACTGATCGCGGGCGGCCTGCGCGACGCACGCGCGATCGAGCGGGCCGTGACGGATTTCATCCGCGCCGAGCCGCTGGCGATCCCGGACGTCGTCGCGCTGCGTGATCCCGAAACGCTTGCCGAGGCCACCAGCGCGGGCGACCAGCCGGTGCTTCTCCTTCTCTTCGTGCGGTTCGGGACGACCCGTCTGCTCGACAACCGCATCATCAGCCGGGTCACCGGCGAAAAAGGAGCTCATGCATGAGCGTACAGGGACAGAAGCGACGTCTGGCGCCTGCGGGGATCGCAGCCTTGAAGGGCGAGCGACCGATCGTCAGCCTCACCGCCTACACGACGCCGATCGCGCGCCTGCTCGATCCGCACGTCGATTTCATGCTGGTCGGCGATTCCCTCGGCATGGTGCTCTACGGGCTCGATTCCACCGTTCGTGTGACGCTCGACATGATGATCGCCCATGGGCAGGCCGTCATGCGCGGCTCGGAACGGGCCTGCGTCGTCGTGGACCTGCCCTTCGGCTCCTACCAGCAATCCAAGGAACAGGCCTTCCAGTCGGCCGCGCGGGTGCTGAAGGAGACCGGCTGCAGCGCCGTGAAGCTGGAAGGCGGGGCGGAGATGGCCGAAACCGTCGCCTTCCTCACCAGCCGCGGCATTCCCGTGCTCGGCCATGTCGGGCTGATGCCGCAACTCGTCAACACCACCGGCGGCTATCGCTCGCTCGGGCGCAACGACCGCGAGGCGGAGAAGATCCGCCGGGACGCGAAGGCGATCGACGAGGCCGGCGCTTTTGCGATCGTCGTCGAGGGCACGGTGGAGCCGCTGGCCCGTGAGATCACCGCCAGCCTTGCCGCCCCCACCATCGGCATTGGCGCATCGCCGGCCTGCGACGGGCAGATCCTCGTTTCCGATGACATGCTGGGCATCTTCAACGACTTCAAGCCGCGCTTCGTCAAACATTTCGCCGAACTCGCGCCCTTGATGTCGCAGGCCTTCGCCGATTATGCCGCCGAGGTCAAAGCCCGTACCTTTCCCGGGATCGAGCATACGTTTCAGGTGAAGGCGGAGAAGAAGGACTGAGGGAGGTATTCCCGCGGGGGGAAGGTGCTTGGACGCTTCTGTCCGCCGTACCGCCTTCGTTCCATCAGGAAAACGGATTGGTCGTTCAGGGAAATTGATTTGTTCACGCAAGGTTCCGGCCCTATGTCCACACGCTGTGGACGGGCATCAGCGGATGGGGTCGCGTCGCGTCGTTTTCCCGAAGGGAGTGCCGATGACCGGCTCGGAATTCATGCACGGTGCCCGGCGCGGCCTTGCCGTGGCCGTCTCGGCGGCCCCTTTCGGTATCCTGTTCGGGGCAGTGGCGGTTGAAAAGGGCCTGTCGTCCGGCGAAGCGCTGTTGATGAGCGCGACGATCTTTGCCGGCGCCAGCCAGCTCGTCGGCGTCGAACTGTTCCAGCATTCGGTGCAGCCCTGGCTCGTGGTGCTCTCGGTCTTCGCGGTCAATTTCCGCCATGTGCTCTATTCGGCGGCCATCACCCGGCTGTTCACCTCCTTCACCCTTGCGCAGAAGATGCTGAGCTTCTTCCTTCTGACCGATCCGCAATTTGCCGAGGCGGAGCGGCGGGCGGAGGCGGCAGGGCGCATCACGTTTGTCTGGTATCTCGGGCTCGGCGCTACCGTCTATTGCGCCTGGCTCGGCGCGACGCTCCTCGGCACAATGTTCGGCCGTCTCATCGGCGATCCCAGGGCAATCGGTCTCGATGTGCTGCTGCCGATCTATTTCATGGGGCTGGTGCTGGGTTTTCGCAGCCGCGACAACTGGTTGCCGGTGGTGGCGGTCAGTTCCGTCGCCTCGGTCATCGCCATCAAGGTTGTCGGCTCGCCCTGGCATGTGAGCCTCGGCGCGCTCGCCGGCATTCTCGTCGCTGCATTCTTGCCGCCGCGCGGCGGGCAGGCCGAGGAGAGCGGGATGGATGGCGCAGCCGTTGCGGCCCCGCTGGCAGGGAGGGCCGAGCGATGAGCGATCCCGTCCCCATGGCCTGGGTCATCCTTGCGGCCGCCGCAGCGACGTTTCTCACGCGGGTCGGCGGCTATGTGCTGATCACGCGCATGCGCCGCATTCCGCCGCGGCTCGAGGCCGGGCTCAACGCGGTGCCGGCCGCCGTTCTTTCCACTCTGGTCGCGCCAGCCTTTGCCTATGGTGGGTGGGATGTGGCGCTGGCGATGGTCGCCGCACTTGCCATCGCGCTGCGCTATTCGACGCTGCTGGCCATGGTCGCGGGATGCGCTGCCGTCGTGCTGCTGCGCCAGAGCTTTGGTATTTGAGATCCGAGCGGCCGGCCTTGCCATCGGGGATCGGAAAACCGGCCGCACCCTGATGTCTCAGAGCGGTGCGGTCGCCTGCTCCAGCCAGCGGCGCACCGAGTCACCCTCGATCAGCGGCATCAGTTTCTCGCGCGTCGTGGCGTGATAGGTGTCGAGCCAGGCGCGTTCTTCCGCCGTCAGCATGTCCGCCACCACCAGGCGGCGATCGATCGGGCACCAGGTGATGGTCTCGAAGCCGAGCATGGGCAGGTCGCCGCCATCCACCATCGTCGCTTGGTTGACGACGATGAGGTTTTCGATGCGGATGCCGAAGGCGCCGGGGCGGTAGTAGCCGGGCTCGTTGGAGAGAATCATGCCCGGCAGCAGTTCCTGCTGGCTGGCGCGGGAGATGCGCTGCGGGCCCTCATGCACCGAGAGATAGGAGCCGACACCGTGGCCGGTGCCATGGGCGAAATCGGCGCCCGCCTTCCACAGTGCGATGCGCGCCAGGGGATCGAGATCGACGCCGCGCGTGCCCTTGGGAAAACGCGCCGTGCTGATGGCGATCATGCCCTTGAGAACGAGGGTGAAGAAGCGCTTTTCCTCTGCGCCGACCGCGCCGATCGCCACCGTGCGGGTGATGTCCGTGGTGCCGTTGATGTATTGGCCGCCCGAATCGATCAGGAAGAGCGTGCCGGGCTCGATGGTTCGGTCGCTGTCGGTGGTGACGCGGTAGTGCATGATGGCGGCGTGGTCGCCGGCGCCGGCGATGGTGTCGAAGGAAATGTCCTTCAGCGGGTTTTGAAGCCGCTCCCCGACGCGGCGTCGCTTGGCCTCCAGCTGTTTCGTGACCGCGATTTCCGTGACGGTGCCGGCTTCCGTCCCGTCCAGCCAGGCGAGGAACTCCACCATCGCGGCGCCATCCTGCAGGTGAGCGCGACGCGATCCCTCTATTTCGGCGGCATTTTTTACCGCGCGGGGAATGCGGGCCGGATCGGCGGCCTCGACCACGGTGCCGCCCTTCTCGGTAATGAGGCGTGCCAGCGCGTACGGCGCGAGATCGGGATCGAGGAGGATGCGACGCCCCTCGGCGGCAAGGGCGGCGAGGCGCGCTGCAAATTCCCAGGGGGCGACGAGGTCGGCGAGTTGGGTGAGGTAGGCCTCTTCGGTGATCGGCGCCTTGCGCTTGTCGATGAAGAGCAGCGGCAGCCCCTCGGCCGGCACGATGGCGCGGGCGAGCGGATGCGGCGTATGCGGCACATCGGCGCCGCGGATGTTGAAGGCCCAGGCGACGGAAGAGGGGTCCGTGAGCAGCACGGCGGAGGCCCCGCGCTCGCGCACGCCTTCGGCAATGGCGGCGAGCTTTTCGGACGCGAGCTTGCCGGCATGGTCGAGGCTTTGCAGCGTGATGCGTCCGAGCGGCTCGGCGGGACGATCGGTCCACAGGCGGTCGAGCGGGTTGTCCTCCAGAAGGACGAGCGCGCCGCCGACCGATCCGAGCGCGGCTTCGAGCTTGCGCACTTCGGCGCCTGTGTGAAGCCAGGGGTCGATGCCGAGGCGGAAGCCCTTCGGCGCGTGGTTCTCCAGCCAGCGATGCGGCGGCTCGCCGACGAGGTCGCCGCCGGTGAAGACGGTGGGATCCACCTGCTGGGCAAGCTGCGTGACGTAGCGGCCATCGACGAACACCACCGCCTCGTTCGGCGTGACCAGCGCGACGCCGGCGGAGCCGGTGAAGCCGGTCAGCCAGGAGAGGCGTTCGGCGGAAGCCGGCACATATTCACCCTGGAACTCGTCGGCGCGGGGCACGAGGAAACCATCGACGCCGGCCGCCTTGAGGCGCTCGCGTAGGGCTTTAACACGCGCCGGGCCAAACTCGGGCGTGGAGGTGACATCGAAGGACTGGAACATGGGCGGTCTTTCCGGAAACGATTCTGTGATGTGGGGCGACGGTAGCGCGAAATGGGCACAACCGGAATCGTGCCATAGGCTTATCCGCCCGCTTTCATGGAAAGGACGAAGCTTTCGGCGCTGAAAACGCTGGCTAAACCCACGTCGTTGACGCTCCTTCTCCAGGTCTCATCGGATTAGAGGCAACATTGTGTCTCATCCTATGCGCATGCTGCATGGCACCCATTCCCCGGCCGGTCTGTCTCGCAACTGCGAAGGGCTCTATAAGCGAACCCACAAACGGGGTCGACGAACCCTCGACCCGAAAGGAAATGAAAATGCCGGTTTCGATTTATCGCCACGCCAAGAGCCTCGATGCAGCCCAGCAGGGTCGCTCCGCCCTGCGCGTCAGCGGTTCCATGATGGCTTCCAACGACACGACGATTGCTGCGCTCGGCCTGTCGCGCGAGGAAGTTCGTCGTCGCGGTGCGCATCGCTAAATTTCAAAGCTAAGTGTTCTGAGCATAGGGTCCGGTTCGATACTCCTCCTCCCTCATCGACCTGACCTTCAGAACACCTAGGTCCGCTTGAGCGCTCCTCCTCCTCCTCAAGCTCGCGGACTCGTCGGTTTTCCGACCTTAAGGCGGTGCCACTGGCACCGCCTTTTGCTTGTCCGCAGGATGCGCAAATCGGCAAGCGTCGCTCGATTGACCGACGCGCCAAAGATTGTCGAAGGGCAGGGTCGTCAGCGTGACAGGAGGATCGTCACCCAGCCATTGCGCCAGAGCGTGCGCACATGCTTGAGGCCTGCACCATTATAGGCGGCCAGCACCTTCCAGCGCTGGCTGGCGAGGATGCCGGAGAGAATTACCAGGCCATTGCCCGCCAGATTTGATTCAAGCTGGGGTGCCATGCGCATCAGCGGACGGGCAAGGATGTTGGCGATGATCAGGTCGAAGGGGCCGTGCGCGCCAAATTCCGTGGAGTGGAAGCCGGCAGCGGTGACGGCGGTGACGTTGGCGCTGGCCCGGTTGCGGCGGATGTTTTCGCGGGCAACACGGGTGGCGACCGGGTCAATGTCGGTGGCGAGAACCGGGATTGTGGCCATGCGGGCGGCGGCAATGGCGAGAACACCGCTGCCGGTACCGAGGTCGAGCGCATTGCGAATCGCGCCGCGGCCGGGGCCGGCCTTGACCGCGCCGCGCTGGCGCAGCACCCATTCGATCATTTCAAGGCAGCCGGCCGTCGTGCCGTGATGGCCGGTGCCGAAGGCCTGCCCGGCATCGATCTCGATGGCGATGTCGCCCGATTTCACCTTGTCGCGGTCATGGGAGCCGTGGACCAGAAAGCGGCCGGCGCGCACCGGCTGGAGGCCTTCGAGGGATTTGGCGATCCAGTCGAGGTCCGGGACAACCTCCCGGGTGATCTCGAGATGGCCGAAGCTCTCGGCCAGCAACTCGCGAAACCGCGCGGCGACGAATTCCTCGTCCTCGAAGTCGAGGTAGACGGAAGCTTCCCAGATGTCCTTCTTCTCGTCCACTTCCATGGTGGCGATGGCAAAGCCGTCGTCTTCGAACAGGCTTTCCATACAGGCGAGCACCCGCTCGGAGTCTGTTTCATTGGTGACGACGTAGAGTCTGAGTTCGCTCACGGTGGCTGTCCTGGAAGAGGCTGCAACAGACGCCAACGGCGCCGATGGTGGCGCCGCTGTATCACTTTGATGGTTTGGGGGGAAGTTCCGTGCCGCGTCGCCGGTCAGCCGGCGATCAGGTTCTTCAGCTTCTGTTCGGCCGTATCGCTATTTTCCTGATAGGCGATCGTGCCCTTGAAGTCGCCATCCTTGTCCAGCAGGAAGACGGAGGCGGTATGATCCATCGTGTAGTCGCCGTTCGGATCCTTCTCGTCCACCGGCACCTTTCGGTAATAGACGCGGAAGCCCTTGGCCATTTCCAGTACCTTGTCCGGCTCGCCGGAAATGCCGGTGATCCGCTTTGAGACGTTGGAAACGTACTGGCCGAGGATTTCGGGCGTGTCGCGCTCGGGATCGATGGTGACGAAATAGGCCTGCAGCTTGGTCCCGTCGGGATCGACCTTGTTCAAAAGGCCGTTCAATTCGAAGAGCGTGGTCGGGCAGACTTCCGGGCAATGGGTGAAGCCGAAGAACAGCGCCGTCGGCTTGCCCCTAAAGGCCGCCTCGGTGATCGGCTTGCCGGTCTGGTCGGTGAGGGTGAAGGGCACGCCGAAGGCTTTTGCGGTGAGGTCCTGCCGGTTCGCCGTCAGCTCGAACGTCAGCCAGCCGAGCAGGCCGGCCATGAGGGCAGCCACGGTCCACAGGATGATGCGCAGGTTCTTCATTCTCGTCTTCCCGTTCAAAGTCACCGGCCGAGCGTTGCGACCGTCATGGGGACGCATGTCGTGCCGGCAGGGGAGCGGTCGGCCGACCTTCCGTCTGCCCCGCATGTATCAAGGCGGACACCAGGCTGCAAAGGGCGAATTGACGCGTGTTAACGGGCACTGGAGATAGGGTTAGCGCCCGATGCGTTGGGGCCTCTCGTCAGAGGCACCAGGCCAGGCTGGCCCCGTCGAGGGAAAGCAGCAGATCGCTGCCGTGGGCAAGCCATGCGCTCCATCCCCAGGACAGCAGGACTGTCAGCGCCAGCAGCAGCGCCGCCAGAGCGGTGTGCCGGAGCGTTTGCGGTTCAAGCGTGGTTCGGAGCCTCGTCATCATTGCAATATCCTAGCATGGGCGCGCCCACGCGTCATCATCTTCGCAAAAGCCTGCATGGGCGGGCGTATCACCCGATTTGCGCGGTTCGATTAGGCATTGGTTAATCGATCTGTCTGAAAATCGAGCATACGGCAATGGTGTGTCGATGATGTTTCGCGCATGGCGCGGCGGCGCCGTCGATTTCGACTTTTCCGGGTCCGGGCCCGGTCATTTGAGGGGCATTTCATGACGGCCACCACGGGCAGGCAGCGCAATCTATCGGTCCGCCAGCGACTGACATTGCTTGGCGCAACCGCTTTGCTGGGCTTCGGCTCCATGCTGGCAACGGGCTTCTACCAGAATATCCAGGTCGAAGCGGCGCTCGATCTTGCCGATTCCGCGCAGGCGAATGTCCGGATCATCGACAAGATGCGTCTTGCGAACGCCGAAGTCGTGCTCGCCGCCATGGATACGATCATCGACCGGGAAGAAAAGGTCGTTCAGCCCGAGCGACTGAAAATCATCGAAAACGACTTCAAGATTTTGTCCGATGTGACGGCGCTCAGGGCCGTTGCCGTCGAGACCGGGCAGGGCGACACGCTCAACCGGTTCGAGGCCGATGTCGCGGAAATGAAAAGCGCAATCGCCGTCGATCTGAAAGCGATGGTCGAGAACGGTGCCCCGGGCGAGGCCTATGATGCGATCGACGATACGATCGACGGGGCCGGCGAGCGGGTGAAGCAGTCGCTGGAAGCCATCTCCAACGCCGGCGCCGCTTTTGCTGCCGAGCGGGTGGCGGAAGCTGGCGAGCGCTCCCACAACACGCTGGTGCTGCAGATCGTCATCGGCCTCGTTGCGATGATCACCATGCTGGTCATGCTCGTCATCAACGGCAATATCCTGCGCCGCGGCATCGAGACGGTGCTCGACGGCATGCAGCGGGTTCTTTCCGGCGACCTCGACAGCCGCGTTCCGCAGCTCGAGCGCAGCGACGAAATCGGCACCATGGCGCGTGCGCTCGAACAGTTCCGCCAGGCGGCTGTCGAGAAGCGGTCGCTTGAAGTCTCGGCCGCCAAGCGACAGAGCGAGACGGACGACGAGCGCGCCAGTCGCGATGCGCAGCGCGCCCAGGAAGTGGCCCAGGTGCAGTTTGCCGTCGAGGCGCTTGGCCGGGGCCTCAACCGCCTCGCCGAGGGGAACCTGACCGAAACGATCAGCCAGACCTTCCACGACGACCTCGAAAGCGTGCGCCGCGACTACAACCAGACCGTCACGCGCCTGCAGCGGGTGCTGAGCGACGTCAGTGCCAATGCCAGCTCCATTCACGCCAACAGCCGCCAGATGCGCTCGGCCGCCGACGATCTGTCGCGCCGCACCGAACAGCAGGCCGCCTCGCTCGAGGAAACCTCCGCGGCGCTCAGCCAGATCACCTCGACGGTGAAGAGCTCGACCGACAAGGCCGAGGAAGCGACGCGGATGGTGGATGCGACCCGGATCAATGCCGAGGAGTCCGGGCGGATCGTCGGGGAAGCCATTTCGGCGATGGCGCGCATCGAAACGGCATCGAACGAAATCGGCAAGATCATCAACGTCATCGATGAAATCGCCTTCCAGACCAACCTTCTGGCGCTGAATGCCGGCGTCGAGGCTGCCCGTGCCGGTGAAGCCGGCAAGGGCTTTGCGGTGGTGGCACAGGAGGTACGCGAGCTTGCCCAGCGCGCCGCGGGCGCAGCCAAGGACATCAAGTCGCTCGTTGCCCGCTCGGGCGAGGAAGTCGGCACGGGCGTCAAGCTGGTGCAGGCGACCGGCGAAGCGCTCGGCCGCATCGGCGAGGACGTGGTGCGCATCAACGAACACGTTCGCTCGATCGCCCAGGCCGCCCGCGACCAGTCCATCGGCCTCAATGAAATCAACACGGCCATCGGCCAGCTCGACCAGATGACGCAGCAGAATGCGGCGATGGTGGAAGAGACCAATGCCGCCAGCCACACGCTGGCGCAGGATGCCGACAATCTGACGCAGATCATCGGCCAGTTCCGCCTCGATGCGCAGGATCGTGGTCGCGCCAGCGTCAACCAGAATTGGAATGGCGCGTCGCACACGCCGTCTTCGACCACATCCTCCAGCGTGCGCACTGCCGCACCCGTGTCCCCGGTTCGCGCCGTGGCGCCCACCATTGCTGCCGGTCCGGTCGCGGCGACGCGCACCAGCCGGGCAGCCCCGTCACCCGCCAAGGCGCTCCTCGGACGCCTGTCCGGCGCCTTCGACAGCAACAGCAACCCGCCGGCATCCAAGCCCTCGACCTCCGGCGAAAACTGGGAAGAGTTCTGATCATGTCCAATGCCCTCAAGCAGACCGGCGACTATCTCGAAATCGTGTCGTTCCATCTGGGCGACCAGGAATTCTGCATCGACATCATGGCGATCCGCGAAATTCGCGGATGGGCACCGGTGACCCCGATGCCCCATACGCCCGACTTCGTGCTCGGCCTCATCAACCTGCGCGGCGCGGTGATCCCGGTCATCGACATGGCCTGCCGTCTCGGCATGAACATGACCGAGCCGTCAGAGCGCTCGGCGATCATCGTCACCGACATTGCCGGCAAGCTCGTCGGTCTCCTGGTCGAGCAGGTCTCCGACATGATGACCATCAAGAGCGAGGCCCTGCAGCCGCCGCCGGAAATCATTCCCGAAGCCCAGCGCGCTTTCTGCCGCGGCATCGTGGCGCTCGACAAGTCGATGGTCTGCTTCCTCAACCTCGACACGGTCATTGCCGACGAATTGGCGCAGGCCGCCTGATCGCTTGTTCCTTCCGCGCTTTCAACGGCCCCGGCAGCGATGCCGGGGCTTCGTCGTTTCGGTGAGAGGGCAGCGTTTTCATCGGTGGCGGATGGCGATGAAGGGCGCTTCGGTCTACATCTGTCGTCGCCGCCAACCGCATCCAGATTCAGGAGAATGCCATGAAGTGCCTGCTGCTCATCGATATCCAGGTCGGGTTCTGCCCGGGCGGCCATCTGGCGGTTGCGGAGGGGGATGAGGTGGTGCCGATCGCCAACCGGCTGATGCGCGAGGGGGGATATGATCTCGTGGTCGCATCGCAGGACTGGCACCCGGCGGACCATGGAAGCTTCGCCTCCCAGCATCCCGGCTCCAAGCCCTTCACGATCGGGGAGCTGGGTGGCAAGCCGCAGATGCTGTGGCCGGACCACTGCGTCCAGGGAACGCGGGATGCCGAATTCCATCCGGATCTCGATCTGGCCCGCATCGACCATGTGCAGCGCAAGGGCATGAACCGGCTTGTCGACAGCTATTCGGCCTTCCGCGACAATGATCGCGAGGCCGTGACGGGTCTGGCGGCCTTTATGGCGGAGCGCGGTGTCGGTGCCATCGACCTGTGCGGGCTTGCGACCGATTATTGCGTGCGCTTTTCGGCGCTTGATGCACGGGAGATGCTGCCGGATGCGCGCGTGCGCGTCTTTTCCGATGCCTGCCGGGGCATCACCCCCGATGGCGTCACCGAGGCCGAAGCCGAGATGCGCGCCCGCGGTGTTACCATCCTGACCTCACGCGACCATCTCGCGGTCGTTTGATGGACACGCGAATGGATCAAGCGAGCGTGATGCAGAAAGTTTGATGGCCGGCGAAACTATTTTCGTTCTGTGCCGTTTTCTGGCTGTGTCGACCCGGTGAACTACACAAGATTGACACCGGATATAACGCAGAAAAATTTCCGCTCTCCCAAGAACAGCGGACAACAGAGAACGAAGACAGAAGGAGAAAGACCATGAAGACTTCGATCAAGCTCGCTATTGCTGCAGCTCTCTTCACCACCGCCGGCTTCGGTACTGCCATGGCTCGTCCGGATAACGGCGATTATTACACGGGCGTTACGAAGCAGATGTTCTCCGCCGAAGGCTCGTCCTCGGCCGGTACCGCTGCTCCGGCTCTGCCGGACACCGGTGAAAGCGCCTACTACGAGGGCGTCAGCCGCCAGCCGAACGTGGATGCCATGAGCACCGGCTCGATCGAGCGCGACGCCCCGCAGGTGTTTGTGCCGGGCGAAGGCCGCTACTACCGCGGCGTTGAAGCCCCGAACTAAGGCCTGAGGTCCGACTGAAACAAAACGCCCCGGCAGAAAATGCCGGGGCGTTTTGTATTCGTGAATACGCATCCGTTACGGCTTGCCCCTGGTCCAGACAACCTGCTGATTGAACAGCGGCACGGTGGAGATCGACATCTTCGCGGAGCCATCCTTGATCTGGCTGGAATGGGCAAGATAGATCAGCGTGTCGTTGGCCTTGTCATAGACACGCGTGACGATCAGGCTCTTCCAGATCAGCGACAGACCCTCACGGAAGACGCTTTCGCCATCTTTTGACAGGTCAATGTCGCCCACTTCGATCGGTCCGGTCTGTCGGCAGGCGATCGCATTGTTCGAGGGGTCTTCGAACCAGTTTCCGTTCTTCAACCGGTCAATCACGCTGCGGTCGAAATAGGTGATGTGGCAGGTGATACCCTTCACCTTTGGATCAGCGATGGCATCGATAAGGATATCATTGCCGATCCAGTCGACGCCGACCCTGCCGACGGTCTCGGCGTGGACGGGCAAGCTGAGGGCGAGCAGGGTCGCAAGGCCGCCAAGGGCGGCGCGGATGGACGGTGCGGGCATGGCGGGAAGTCTCCAGTTGATCCGATAGGGTCAACATAGGGTGGGCAGGGGCATGCCGGTAGAGCCTTGCCGTCAGAAGGGGACGGCGGTCTTTCCAGCATCATCCGGCAGAGGCTTGGGACGTGTCCCGATCCGGAACCGGTTGCCGGGAGAAGCCCGGTGTTTCGTGCGCCCGCATTTCCACGGCGGCGGCATGCAGGGCGCGCTTCGCCTTGGCAAGATCCGCCTGGCGCTTGCTACAGGCGGCGGCCCGGTTACGACCTGCCTTCTTTGCATCGTAAAGAGCCATGTCGGCCTGACGGAGTGCTGCGGTGAGATTTGCGTGCGCATCCGTGCCGCGTTCGGTTGTCGATACCCCGAAGCTGGCCGTGAGATGGACGAGGTCCTGCCGACCTTCGGCATCGACGAGGCGCAGCGGCGAGGTTGCAAGCGTCTGGCGCAAGCGGTCGGCCTCCCGAATGCCTGTCTCTTCGCCGATGCCGGGGAGCAGAAGTCCAAATTCCTCACCGCCGAGGCGTCCAACCAGCGCGCCGCCCGCACGGTCGGAGCGGCGATAGGCCGACAGGATGCGTGCGACGTGAACGAGGGCAAGGTCGCCTCCTGCATGTCCGTAGCGATCGTTGATCGCCTTGAAATGATCGATGTCCATCAGAATGACCGAGGCGAGGCCCTCGACACTGCCGGCGCGGTCCATGAAAGCGCGGCGGTTATAAAGGCCCGTCAGGTCATCCCGCTCTGCGGCGCGGCGAAGCCGCAGCACATCCTCGACAGACAGGGTGAGAAGAACGGCCGCGAAGGCAGCGGCCAGCGGCAGGCTTTGAACAATGCCGGCAAGATCGGCGAACGCACCAGCCATGAGAAAGACGGTGGCAGGGAGCCGGATGAGACGGGGCGTCAGCGTCCCGATGGCGGCTTGCGGCAGAAGCAGCGCCACCGCGACGGCAATCATGGCTGGCGTCGGTGTCTTCAGCGCGAGAACCGCGATGGTGGTGAGTGTGGCAAGGCCGAGAAGCGTTAGCGTCGCGTGTCTTTCGCTTGCGGGATCACGAGCGCCCGTTCGCAAGCCCTGAAGCAGCAGGCCGAATGCCAGCAGCAGCGCTGCAAGACAGTTGGCAGCGGCCGGAAACGCAGTTCCGAAAACGGCGGTAAATTCGGTTGCCAGCGTGCCAAGCAATACGGCGACAAGCCCTGCGGTCAGCAGATGCCCCGCCATGCCCTTGCGCAAGGCGGGCAGGAGGAGAGCCGGCAGGAGCGCCAACAGCGCGAGGCTGTCCATGGGAAAAGCGATCACCATCATTTGTGCCATGCTCTTCGTTCTCGCAGATGCGTGGCTCTCATGGCCGCGCCTTAAGCGAGAGCTAAACCGGGTAGGTTAATTTTTACTCGTTAAAATTGGGGAGATTTGAACTTTTCGCTCTATTGCTGCCATTTTCCCCATCCAGGGGTTGCCGGGTCCTGACTGGCGGGAGGGAACCACCTGGCTGACGATCCGAATGAACGCTTGGGTGCGTGCGAAAAGGAAGTGGGAGACCTTAAAGACTTTGGTTACCATGTTTTGTCATGGTTAACGGGTCCCTTTCGGAGCGGCTCGTTTCGTCAGCATCCCCGGGGCGCGTGTGCGTTATCGAGTTCGGGTATGAGTATGACGGTGTTTTCCACGACAGCTTCTCCGAAGGCCGGCGTTTCCGGTTCTTCCCGCCGCCGCAACGGGTCTTCGGCCACCGTGGTCGCCTTCGGCCTTGCCGCACTTCCCCTGGCCGCCGCCTTCTGGACGGCCGTGACATTGCTGTCGGTCCAGCATGCCGCTACGCCGCCCGGTGCTCAGGCCAGCCATCGCTTCGATGCGTCGCTCGGCCTCAAGCCCATCATCCGGCAGGCGCAAGCCGAGCGGCGGATCGTGCCCGACAAGTTTGCGCGCCTCTCGAAGCCGACCGAATCCGAGCAGCGCCAGGCCGCGCTGACGGTCGATGCCATCCGCGCTTCCCACAAGCGGCAGACCGTGCTGGCAGCGATGACAAAGGCGCGGATCGAGGCTGAGGTGGCGCGTGCCGAAATCGAGCGCCGCAAGACCACCGAATCTGCGGCCGTCGAGGTGGCCATGGCAGCCGAGACGGACACGTCGCCGCTCGTGACGGCGCTCGTGGAGCCGGATGCGGGCAAGGAGGAGACCAGCCCCAAGGCCTTCGACTACGTGCTGCAGTCGCGCGCCACCGACATGGCGATGGCGCTGCCGGACAGCGTGCCGGTTCCGGATTGGCGCCCGCGAATCACGACGCTTATCCCCGATTCCGATGTGGACGAGGATGCCAAGCCCGCCCGCGGCCCGGTCAAGGCGGACGGGAAACCGAAGGCCAATGCGGACAGCACGGCCGAGGACAAGCCGCGCGGGCGCAACACCCGTGGGCAGAAGGAGCTTGCCTATGCCAAGCCGGAGAAGTCCTTCTTCGAGGGACTGTTCGGCGGCGGGCTCAGCGGCGGCGCATGGCCGGGGCAGGGCACCCGCATCGCCGTCTATGACATCTCCGGCGCGACCGTCTACATGCCGGATGGCACCCGCCTCGAGGCCCATTCGGGCATTGGCGAGATGCGTGACAACCCGAAATACACGCATGTGAAGATGCGTGGCCCGACCCCGCCCGGCGTGTTCCGCCTGACGATGCGCGAAAGCCGCTTCCACGGGGTGGAGGCGCTGCGCATGACCTCGGTCGACGGCAAGCATCCCAAGGGACGCGACGGTCTTTTGACCCACTCCTACCTCTTGCGGCGCTCGCCGGGCGATTCCCACGGCTGCATCGCCTTCCGCAACTATCCGGCCTTCCTGGCCGCGTTCAAGCGCGGGCATGTCAACATGATCATCGTCGTGGAAAGCATGCCGAAATCCCGTACGCAGATCGCGCAGCTCTACCGCCGCGGCGTCTGACGACCTTCTCCCGTTGCTGCCTCAAGGCCCGTCTCCGGTATCCGCCCGGCGGCGGGCTTCCGGCTGTATGAGCCTCGTCAAATAAGTGTCATGTGGCCATGGAATAAGCGCGTCGAACCCCTTCTTATCAGCAGCATCGAGGACGCAGGTCATGACGCAGGAAGAGCCCAAGCAGGACGACGAAACCAAGGACGGCGCCCTTTCCTGGCTGGAGGCCGAGCTGCAGGACACGCTCGATGAAGACTACGAGCTGGAACTGTCGGAACCGGAAATTTCCGAACAGCTGCGCAGCATCTACAAGGCCAGTCATCCGCCATCGATCCCGCGCGCCGACTATTTCCGCGCGCTGCTCAAGCTGCAGTCGGAACTGATCAAGCTGCAAAGCTGGGTGTCGCACCACAAGGAAAAGGTCGTCGTCCTGTTCGAGGGCCGCGACTCCGCCGGCAAGGGCGGCGTGATCAAACGCATCACCCAGCGCCTCAATCCGCGTGTCGTGCGCGTCGTGGCCCTGCCGGCGCCGTCCGACCGCGAAAAGACCCAGTGGTATTTCCAGCGCTACGTGCCGCACCTGCCGGCCGGCGGCGAGATCGTGCTTTTCGACCGCTCCTGGTACAATCGTTCGGGCGTCGAGCGCGTCATGGGCTTTGCCGACGAGGATCAGGTCGAGCAGTTCTTCAACGACGTGCCGGAATTCGAGCGCATGCTGGTCCGTTCCGGAATCCGGCTGGTGAAGTACTGGTTCTCGATCACCGATGAAGAGCAGCAGATGCGTTTTACCATGCGCATTCACGATCCGCTCAAGCAGTGGAAACTCTCGCCCATGGACCTCCAGTCGCGCGTGCGCTGGGAAAACTATACCAAGGCCAAAGAAGAGACCTTCGCGCGCACCAACATCCCGGAAGCGCCGTGGTACATCGTCGAAGGCAACGACAAGAAGCGCGCCCGCCTCAACTGCATCGATCACCTGCTCTCGCTCATCCCCTACGAGGATGTGCCGCACGAGGAGGTCACGCTTCCCGAGCGCGTCTTCAATCCCGATTACGAACGCCAGGTGCTACCGCGCGACCTCTACGTGCCCGAGAAGTATTGAGCCTTCGGTCTCCCGATATCGGAGGGCTGCTTCGCCACACCAAAACGCCCGACCTGCACGTGCAGGCCGGGCGTTTCAATGACGGGGGCCAACCATGGCGGCAGGACTTTCGCGCCCGGTTCCGCTCTCAACTGCCAAAGGCTTGTGGAACCCGGCGGGCGGCTCAGCGGCCGTTGGCGGCCTTCTTCGGTGCGGGCAGCACGCCTTCGCGCTGCAGCTTCTTGCGGGCCAGCTTGCGGGCGCGGCGGATGGCTTCACCCTTTTCGCGGGCGCGCTTTTCCGACGGCTTCTCATAGGCGCTGCGGGCCTTCATTTCGCGGAAGACGCCTTCGCGCTGAAGCTTCTTCTTGAGGACGCGGAGGGCCTGATCGACGTTGTTGTCTCGTACCAATACCTGCAAGGCACTATCCTTTTCGTTTGTGTTTCGATGGCGCGGCAGCAGGAAAGAGGCGTGCCGCGGCGGTGATCGGTGTTTGCGGTGTGCGACCTGTGGGGCGCTCGCCGGAGGCTTGCTTGGATGCGGCCGGGACTAGCTGCGGCGCGGCGCGGCGGTCGCCCTGCGGCTGCGAATGCTCGCGCTCTTCAGCCAGGAGCCGCCGGAAACGGGTTCGTCGCCATCTTCGCCACCCGTCTCGTCGGCCGTGGCGCTAGTCTCGATGTCGCTCTCGGTCACGCGGCGTTCGAACTTCTCGTCGCCGAGCTGAACGCGGTACTGTCGCTCGCCATCTTCCTTCAGTGGCAGATGACCCACGATGCGGCATTCCTTGGCGCCCTCGTCGGAACGGATGATGCCGGTGATCAGGGTGACCTGATCGCCCACGGCATAGGGTGTCTTGCGCATCGCCAAACCTCTGGTTTCGCGGCTGTCCCGCAACGTGTCGTGCGGTGAACCGGTGGATGGCCTGCCGGCTGGCAGGTCATGGCCCATCTCTGCCCCGCCGGTCGTTACGACAAAGCGTCGTTGCGATTGGCGGGGAGGTCCGGGGAGGGCACCCGACAAAACGCCGTCTTTCCGGTGAGGGAAAGCGGCGTCGACAGTGCGGAGCCCTGAAAAGCAAAAAGGCCGGGCTTGTGACCCGACCTCTCCCATCACTCCGGTCTCAAGGGCTGCGCGATCATGAGCGCGCAAACATCCCGAAACCTTGGTCCAGCTGCCAGTACATCCGTGGTCAACTGTCCTGAGTGACATTTCATGCGGTCTGTTCTCCGGCTGCCAATCAGGCGGCCTTGAGGTTGTCCGCAGAATTCTTGCCCGACTTGCGGTCACGAACCAGTTCGAAGTGAACCTTCTGACCTTCGTTGAGCGAACCCATGCCGGCGCGTTCAACGGCCGAGATGTGAACGAAAACGTCAGCAGAACCATCTTCCGGCTGAATGAAGCCAAAACCCTTGGTTCCGTTGAACCACTTTACAGTACCAATTGCCATAACGATTTTCCTTCCAATCGTATGAGAGTGCGGACACACCATGCCCGCTTTCGATCGAATTTTGAGAGAAAACCGAAGGGCTTTTGGCCCAAGCAAAGATCACTAGCAAGTCTCGATGGCTGAGATATAGGCCCTTTGCCGGGATATGCAATGGCGCAGGCGTTTATTTTATCTTCATAAACTGCCGAGACGGCACGGAAGTCGCTGGAATGGCTGATGTTTCATCGATCGAATTATTTTCCCATGCCCCGATTTTACTTTCTGTCACATGCGTTTGGCGGTCGGGCATGGCGCGGCCTTCCACGCCTCACGCCTTCTCCACGAAACCGTCCAGCACGCGCTTCTGGCCGGCGCGGTCGAAATCGATGGTCAGCTTGTTGCCCTCGATGGCGGAGATGTTGCCATTGCCGAACTTGATGTGGAAGACGCGGTCGCCGACGGTGAAGCGGGAGGGCTCCGAGGTCGTCGATTTGGCGATCAGTTCGCCATCGATGGTGCGGCCGCGCGGGCCGCTTTCGCCATAGCCGATGCGCTCCACCGCATGGCCGGAGCGGTTGCCCCAGTTGGTGCGGGTCGCATCCGTCTTGTTGCTCTGGGCGCGCTTCCAGCCGGGGGTGGAATAGGAATTGGCGAAGGGCTCTGCCTTGTCGAAGCGTGACTGGCCGTAGCCGCCGCGCCCGTAGCCGCCATAACTCTGGTCGATCTCGGCGACCTCCACATGCTGGTGCGGCAGTTCGTCCAGGAAGCGGGAGGGAATGGTGGATTGCCACAGGCCGTGAATGCGGCGGTTCGACACGAACCAGATGTGGCAGCGACGCTTGGCGCGCGTGATGCCGACATAGGCGAGGCGGCGTTCTTCCTCGAGGCCCGAGCGACCGCCTTCGTCCAGCGCGCGCTGGTGGGGGAACAGGCCTTCCTCCCAGCCCGGCAGGAAGACGGTCTCGAATTCCAGCCCCTTGGCCGAATGCAGCGTCATGATGGAGACGGCGTCGAGGTTCTCGTTGGTCTCGGCATCCATGACGAGCGAGACGTGCTCGAGGAAGCCGCGCAGGCTCTCGAAGGCCTCCATGGAGCGGATCAGTTCCTTGAGGTTTTCCAGCCGGCCCGGGGCTTCCGCCGTCTTGTCGGCCTGCCACATGGCCGTGTAGCCGCTCTCGTCGAGGATCTGCTCGGCAAGTTCGGTGTGCGGGGTGTTTTCGAGCAGCGACTGCCAGCGACGGAAGTCGGTCACGACGTCGAAGAGCGCCTTGCGGGCCTTCGGCTTGAGCTCGTCTGTCTCGATGATGTCGGCCGCAGCGGCGAGCATGGGGATGTCGCGGGCGCGGGCATAGTCGTGCAGGTTGCGGATCGTGGTGTCGCCAAGACCGCGCTTCGGCGTGTTGACGATGCGCTCGAAGGCAAGATCGTCGGCTGGCTGGCAGACGAGGCGGAAATAGGCCATGGCATCGCGGATTTCGAGGCGCTCGTAAAAGCGCGGGCCGCCGATGACGCGGTAGTTGAGCCCGAGCGTGACAAAGCGGTCTTCGAATTCGCGCATCTGGAAGGAGGCGCGGACAAGGATCGCCATGTTGTTCAGCGGATGCTTGCCGCGCTGCAGCTGCTCGATTTCCTCGCCGACGGCGCGGGCTTCCTCTTCCGAGTCCCAGGCGGCATGCACCTGCACGCGCTCGTCGTCCGGGTCCTGCCGGTCGGTGAAGAGCGTCTTGCCGAGGCGTCCTTCATTGTGGGCGATGAGGTGACCGGCGGCGCCGAGGATGTGTTCGGTCGAGCGGTAGTTGCGCTCGAGCTTGATGACCTTGGCGCCGGGAAAATCCTTCTCGAAGCGCAGGATATTGTCCACCTCCGCGCCGCGCCAGCCATAGATCGACTGGTCGTCGTCGCCGACGCAACAGACATTCTGCGGCACGCCCTTGGGACGCTGGGCGAGAAGCCTGAGCCACATGTATTGGGCGGTGTTGGTGTCCTGATACTCGTCAACGAGGATGTAGCGGAACTTCTGGTGATATTCGGCCAGCACATCCGCATAGGTGCGGAAGATGCGGATCGGGTGCAGCAGGAGGTCGCCGAAGTCGCAGGCATTCAGCGTCTTCAGGCGAGCCTGGTAGGCAGCATAGAGTTCGCGGCCCTTGCCATTGGCGAAGGCGCGGGCATCCCCTTCCGGAATGTCGGATGGGTCGAGGCCCTTGTTCTTCCAGCCGTCGATCATGCCGGCGAACTGCTTGGCCGGCCAACGCTTGTCGTCAATGCCTTCGGCCTGGATCAGCTGCTTGATCAGCCGCGTCACGTCGTCAGTGTCGAGAATGGTGAAGTCGGAGCGCAGGCCCACCAGTTCGGCGTGGCGGCGCAAGAGCTTGACGCCGATGGAATGGAAGGTGCCAAGCCAAGGCATGCCTTCGACGGCATGGCCGACGAGCACGCCGATGCGCTCCTTCATCTCGCGCGCCGCCTTGTTGGTGAAGGTCACGGCAAGGATCTGCGAGGGATAGGTGCGTCCGCTGGCGAGAATATGGGCGATGCGGGTCGTCAGCACGCGCGTCTTGCCGGTGCCGGCGCCGGCGAGAACCAGCACGGGGCCATCGATGGTTTCCACCGCTTCGCGCTGTTCCGGATTGAGGCCGGCGAGGTAGTCCGGCATGCGCTGCGCATCGCGTGCCGCCATGGCACGGGCGGCAATGCCACCGGTTGGCGGCGGGGCGCCTTCCGCGCGCGCCGTCTGGCGGGGTTCGGGAGGATGCGCTTCGGGCGCTGCACGGCCGGACTTGCGCGCCGGCACGGGTTCCTCGTCGAAGAAGGGAATATCGTCAAAGCCGCTGATCATGCGGCCCAATGTAGTGATTCGGGTTTGAAAGGCCAGAACGTGTTCTGCTTTTATTCCGGAACGGCCGCCTTTCCACGGTTTACGGGTCCGGCGCCGCCTTGCCGCCATCACCCTCTCATCGTCACACGGACGCGCCATGATGACATGCAGGAGACATCGGCGCGGAATGTGCCTCAAGAATTACAATTCGGTAACCTCCCCATTCTGTGATCGGATGGCGGTTTGCAATGCGGTATCGTCAAGCTAGATCAACGCGACATATGAGCATTTGGCGTGCGCCGGGGCTTTCCTCAACCCGGCCAGAGTTTTCCTTGGAGATGAGACGAGATGCGGCTTTGGCAACAGGTTGTCGTGAGCGTTGTTGTGATTGGCGCGGGTGTCGTGGCATGGGGCCGGATGGCTCCCGGCGCAGGTGATGTGCTGCGCGGCGCGGGTCTGCCCGAGGGGATCGTTGCCGTCATCGCGCCGGCCCCCGCCACCGGGCCCGAAGGGCAGGCGCAGAGCGGCAATCGGCAACGTGGAGGCGGGCCGACGCTTGTCGTCACGCGCCCGGTCGGCTCCGCCGTCATCAATGACCGCCTGAACGCCATCGGCAATGGCGAGGCCATCCGCTCGGTGACGGTCACGCCGTCGGCGACCGGCAACCTGACGGACATTCTGGTGAAGTCCGGCGACGTTGTTGAGGCCGGGCAGGTGATCGCAAAGCTCGACTCCGCCGACCAGACGATTGCCGCGCGGCAGGCGCGCGTGGCGCTCGACAGCGCCCGCGAGAAGGTGGAGCGCTTCCGCCGGAACGCCTCGGCCTTCGCGGTGCAGGACCTGCGGGATGCGGAGACGACGCTGCAGGGCGCCGAACTCACCCTCCAGGCCGCTGAACTCGATCTGAAACGCCGCGACATCACGGCGCCGACCGGCGGCATCGTCGGCATCATCACGGTCAATGTCGGCGACTACGTCACGACCTCAAGCCCCATCGCCAATATCGACGACCGTTCGGAAATCCTCGTCGATTACTGGGTGCCCGAGCGCTTTGCCACAAAGGTCAAGGTCGGCCAGCCGGTGACGGCCGAGGCCGTCGCGCAGCCCGGCACGCCGCTCAAGGGCGTCGTCCATGCCATCGACAACCGCATTGATCAGGCGAGCCGGACGCTGCGGGTTCGCGCCCGCATCGACAATGCGGATGACCGCCTGCGGGCCGGCATGTCCTTTGCCGTGACGATGGCCTTTGACGGAGACCGTTATCCGACGGTCGATCCGCTGGCGGTGCAGTGGAGCGGCGATGGGTCCTTCGTCTGGCGCGTCGCCGCCGAGAAGAGCGAGCGCGTGCCGGTCAAGATCGTGCAGCGCAACCCGGACAAGGTGCTGGTCGACGCAACGCTTGCCGATGGTGATCCGGTGGTGACCGAGGGTCTTCAGAGGCTGCGGGACGGCGGAGCGGTTTCCATGGCCGGCCAGCAGCGCGGGGACGCTGAAACGCCGAAGGTCAGCGCGGACCGGACCTCCGAATCGGATGCGACGACCCGCACCGCCAAGGCGGAGGGCACCCGCTGATGAGCGCTGACAAGACCGAAACCGAAGCCCGCACCGCAGAACCGCAGGGAACCGCCTCCGCCATCAAGGCCGGCGGCAGCGCCGGCTTCACCGCGCTCTTCATTCGCAGGCCGATCTTTGCACTGGTGGTCAATACGCTGATCATTGTGGCCGGGCTTGCGGCGCTGAACGGCGTCGAGATCCGCGAACTGCCACAGGTGGATCGACCAGTTGTCTCCGTCACCACCGATTTCGACGGTGCATCGCCGGAGACGATCGACCGCGAGGTGACCTCGATCATCGAAGGTGCGGTTGCCCGCGTGCAGGGCATCCAGAAGATTGCCTCGCGCTCCTCCTTCGGCTCCAGCCGCGTGACGATGGAATTCTCCGAAAGCGTCGATATCGGCCAGGCCTCCAACGATATTCGCGATGCGCTCGGACGGGTGCGCAACCAGTTGCCCGATGGGATCGACGAGCCGCGCATCGTAAAGGCCGATGCGGACAGCCAGCCGATCATGCGCCTTGCGCTCACCTCCGACACGCTGTCGATGGAAGACATGACGCTGCTCGTTGAAAACGAGATCAGCGACCGGCTCGCCGCCGTCGAAGGCGTGGCCGATGTCGCCGTCTATGGCGACCAGGAGAAGGTGTTCCGCATCGATGTGGATCAGGCCAAGCTTGCCGGACGCGGGCTGACGGTCGCGAACCTGCGCACCGCGCTCGCCACCGCGGCCTTCGACGTACCGGCGGGCTCGATCACCAGCACCAGCCAGGACATCACGGTGCGCGCCACCGCCGATCTCCAGACGCCGGAGGATTTCGAAAACCTTCTGATCGGCACGAATGTCCGCCTGCGCGACGTCGCCTCCGTCACGCTCGGGCCCGATACCGGGCAGACGGCGCTGCGTTCCAACGGCAGACCGGGCATCGGCCTTGGCATCGTGCGGCAGGCGCAGTCCAATACGCTGTCGATCTCCGAGGGCGTGCGCTCCGCGGTCAGCCAGATGACCGGCATCCTGCCAGAGGGCACGCAACTGCGGATTACCAGCGACGATGCGAACTTCATCAAGGGCGCCATCCACGAGGTGGAGATCGCGCTGGTCGTTGCCGTCATCATCGTCACCATCGTCATCTACCTCTTTTTGCTCGACTGGCGGGCGACGCTGATCCCGGTCATCACCATGCCGATCGCATTGATCGGGACGGTGGTCGCCATCTATCTCGCGGGCTTTTCCATCAACATCCTCACCCTGCTCGCCATCGTGCTGGCGACCGGCCTCGTGGTGGACGATGCCATCGTGGTGCTGGAGAACATCGTGCGCCGGCGCGGCGAAGGGCTTGGGCCGCGCGCGGCGGCGGTGCATGGCACGCTCGAAGTGTTCTTTGCCGTCATCGCGACGACGGCCACGCTGGCGGCTGTCTTCATTCCGCTCTCCTTCCTGCCGGGCCAGACGGGCGGCCTCTTCCGCGAATTCGGCTTCGTGCTCGCCTTTTCCATCCTGCTCTCGGCCTTCGTGGCGCTGACGCTCTGTCCCATGCTCGCCTCGCGTATGCTGACCCAGCACAAGGAACACGGCGGCGGCGTGATGGGGAAGATCGGCAATGTCTTTGCCGGCGCCTATCGCCATGCCCTCCGTGCCTGCCTCAATGCGCCGCTGGTGGTGTTCATTGCCGCCGTTCTCTTCACCGGCGCCGGCTTCCTGATCTTCACGGGCGTGAAATCGGAGCTGACGCCGCAGGAGGACCGCGCCACGATCCTGCTGCGGATTTCCGCACCGCAGGGCGTCTCGCTCGACTACACGCAATCGCAGATGCGCCGGATCGAGGACGGCATCCAGCCGCTGCTCGACAGTGGCGAGGTCGCGAACGTCTTTTCCATCTCCGGGCAGGGTGGCTCGACCAATTCCGGCTTCATGGTGCTGACGCTGGCACCCTGGGGCGAGCGCGAGCGGACGCAGCAGCAGATCGCCGCCGATATCAATAAGGTCACCGCGCGTGTTCCGTCGGTCCGCGCCGTTGCGAACCAGCCGAACAGTCTCGGCATTCGCGGCGCCGGCCAGGGCCTCCAGGTCGCCATCGTCGGCAACGACTATACCAAGCTGGGCGATGCCGCCTCGGCTCTGATGCGGCAGATGGAGGATACCGGTCGCTTCCAGAACGTGCAGCGCAATTACGAGCCGAACCAGGCGCAGCTCTTCGTCACCATCGATCGCGAGCGGGCCTCCGACCTCGGCATCGACATTACCGGCCTCGGCAGCGCGCTTCAGGCCATGCTCGACGGCTCCAGCGTCGTGGATGTCTTCGTCGATGGCGAGGCCTATCCGGTCAAGCTGATGTCCTCCACCAATCCGGTGAACGATCCGACGGACCTTCAGAACATCTTCCTGAAGACCGGCGACGGCAAGATCGTGCCGATGTCCACCATTGCCTCCGTCGAGGAGCGGGCCGTGGCGCCGGAACTGACCCGCGAGCAGCAGCTTCGGGCCGTTTCCATCTCCGCGGGCCTGACGGACGGGCTGGCGCTCGGCGAAGCGCTCACCATGGTCGAGGAGATGGCCGAGCCGCTTCTGCCGCCAGGCTCGCGGGTGATTCCGCTCGCGGAAGCTGCGACGCTCAATGAGAATGCCAATGGTCTTCTCGTGACCTTCGGTTTTGCCATGGTGATCATTTTCCTCGTGCTTTCCGCGCAGTTCGAGAGCTTCGTGTCGGCGGTGATCATCATGATCACCGTGCCGCTGGGGCTGGCCTGCGCCATGCTGGCCATGCTGCTGACGGGCACGACGATTAACGTCTACAGCCAGATCGGCCTGGTGCTGCTCGTCGGGATCATGGCCAAGAACGGCATTCTGATCGTCGAATTCGCCAACCAGCTGCGCGACCGGGGCATGAGCGTGCGCGAGGCGATCGAGGATGCGGCCAACATCCGCCTGCGCCCGGTTATGATGACGATGATCGCGACCATCGTCGGCGCCGTGCCACTCGTTCTGGCGCAGGGGGCGGGCGCGGAAGCGCGCATCGCACTCGGCTGGGTGCTGGTCGGCGGCCTTGGACTGGCCACGCTCGTCACGCTGTTCCTCACGCCGGTCGCCTATCTCGTCATCGCGCGGCTGGCCAAGCCGCATGCAGACGAAGAACGGCGCCTTGCCGAGGAGATGGCCGCTGCCGATCGGCTGGCCACGCAGCCGGCCGAATAGAGCAGGCCGGGGCCGCCACGTGCGGCCCCTCTTCATGTCTTGATTCATCTTCTGGACAAAGTGATTCCGATTTGCACACTAGCGCCCTGAAAAAGCAGGATTTCGGGGCTTGGACTGCAGCGCGTACTCGGGCATGACCGACCTGGGGCAAGCCAGCCGTTGCGGCTGGCGAAACGTCCGGTGAGGGCGGGGCAAGGAGGAGTGGATGCAGGCAACGGATTTGGGCCCGGAAGCAGGTGCCCGGCGGTCGGCAGGGCTTTCGGCACTGAAGGCGCATTTCGGTGCGCGTTTCCAGACCGGTGAGGCGATCCGCGCCCAGCATGCCAACACCACCACCTATATCAAGCCGCAGCTTCCTGACGCCGTGATCTTTGCCGAAAGCGAGGCGGAGGTGCAGGCGGTGGTGGTGGCGGCCGGAGAGTACGGCCTGCCGATCGTGCCATTCGGCACCGGCAGCTCGCTGGAAGGTCACGTCAACGCGCCCTTCGGCGGCATCAGCCTCGATCTGTCGCGCATGGACGGGGTGCTCGCGGTCAACGCCGACGATCTCGACTGCACCGTCGAGCCGGGCATCACCCGCGAGGCACTGAACACCTATCTGCGCGACACCGGCCTGTTCTTTCCCATCGATCCCGGCGCCAATGCCTCGATCGGCGGCATGACATCGACGCGGGCCTCCGGCACCAATGCGGTGCGCTACGGGACGATGAAGGACAATGTTCTCTCCGTCACGGCCGTTACCGCCGGCGGGCGGATCGTGCGCACGGCGCGGCGGGCCCGCAAGTCCTCGGCGGGCTACGACCTCACGCGGCTGTTCGTCGGATCGGAAGGCACGCTCGGCGTCATCACGGCCGTCACGCTGAAGCTTTACGGTATTCCCGAAGCGATCGGGGGCGGGGTCTGCGCCTTTGCGAGCGTCAGCGAAGCCTGCCAGGCGGTCATCCTGACGATCCAGAGCGGCATTCCCGTAGCCCGGATCGAGCTTCTCGATGCCACGCAGGTGCGGGCCAGCAATGCCTATTCGGGCCTGACGCTTGCGGAGACCGCGACGCTGTTTGTGGAGTTTCACGGCTCGCAGGAGATGGTTGCGTTGCAGATGCAGCAGTTCGCCGAGATCGCGGCCGAGTTCGGCGGGACGGATTTCAGGGCGACCACGGATGCGGCCGAACGTGCCGTGCTGTGGAAGGCCCGGCACAATGCCTATTGGGCGCAGAAGAGCCTGCGGCCCGGCGCCGGCATCCTGTCCACGGATGTCTGCGTGCCGATCTCGCGGCTCGCCGATTGCGTGACGGAGACGCAGGCCGATATCGCCGAGAGCGGCTTTCTCGCGCCCATCGTCGGGCATGCCGGTGACGGGAACTTCCATGTCGGCCTGATCTTCGATGATCAGGATCCGGCCGAGACGGCGCGTGCCATGGACTTCGTTGCGCGCCTGAATGCACGGGCGCTGGCCATGGACGGGACCTGCACCGGCGAACACGGGGTCGGGCAGGGCAAGATGAAGTTCCTTGCCGGCGAACATGGCGAGGGGCTGGCGCTGATGGGAGCGATCAAACAGGCTCTCGATCCCCAGATGATCTTCAATCCGGGCAAGATTTTTGCTGTCGGCGGCGGTGCCGGCGGGTATGTAGGGTAGGTCCGGGCCGTCAACGGGACGGTCGCATGGATAGCCTCGACGGGGCGGGAACAGGAAAAGACGAGTGCTGTCGCGCATCTTGGTGACATTGGGTGGGCTTGTCGTGGTGGCGTTGTTCGTCGCCCTGATCGCTCCCTATTTTGTCGACTGGACGACGTTCCGGCGCGAATTCGAGACGCAGGCAAGCCAGATCATGGGCAAGCCCGTCGTGGTACACGGCAGCGTCGATGCGCGTCTGCTGCCGTTCCCGTCTGTGACGCTCAACGATGTGCGGGTCGGGCAGGGGGATGACGGAAAGCCGCTCATTCAGGTGGCGCGCTTTTCCATGGATGCGGAGCTTGCACCCTTCCTCAGCGGCGAAGCCCTGATCTTCGACATGCGGATCGAGGAGCCGAAGGCAACGCTGAAGCTCCAGCCGGACGGGACGCTCGACTGGGCGCGCGGGCGGCGGGCCGTCATTCCGGCCAAGGCGGTGGTTCTCGAGAACGTGGAGATCACCGGCGGCAGCATCGATTTCATCGACGAGCAAACCGGCCGCACACGCCGCATCACCAATCTCGAAGCCGATGTTTCGGCCCGGTCGCTGGGCGGGCCCTGGCGGGTCGACGGCCGGGCAGCGCTGGATGGCGAGACCGGTGCCTTTTCGCTGACGTCCGGTGTGCCTGGCGAGGCGCAAGGCGTCGCTCTGCGCGCCCGCATCATGCCGGACGCGCGGCCCTTTGGCGTCGATCTCGACGGCTTCATCAAGATCGTCGATTTCCGCCCTGTCTATGAGGGCGATTTTACCCTGGTGCATGGCGAAAGCGAGCCGAAGGAAGACGGTTCCAACGAGGTGCCGCCACGGCTGAAGGGCAAATTCGCGCTGACCAATGAAAGCGTGCGCGTTCCCGAATACAGGCTGGAACTCGGCGCGCGCGATGACCCCTATCTGGTGACCGGCGAAGCGACGCTCGATACGGGCAAGGATCAGCGCTTCCTGCTGGTGGCCGACGGGCAGCAGATCGACGTCAGCCGCATCGGGAATGCGGGCGGGGAGGCCGGCAAGACCTCGCGCAATCCGACGCTGTCGATGCGCGAGCGCCTCCAGGCTGTCCTGTCGATCATCGCCGATATCCCGATCCCGCAGGTGCCGGGCCGCGCCAGCTTGCGTCTGCCGGCCATTGTCGTCGGCGATACCACGGTGCGCGATGTGCGGCTGGATGTCGTGCCCGATGGCCGCAGCTGGCAGGTGGAAAATGCTGTCGCGCTCCTGCCGGGGCGCACGCAGCTGGAGGCCAAGGGTCGGCTGACCCTCAAGGGTGAACGCGCTTTCCGCGGTGATCTGCTCATCGCGTCCAACCAGCCCTCCGGTCTTGCCACGTGGCTCGCGGGCTCCGTGGATCCGTCGCTGCGCATGCTGAAGACGGCCGGCTTTTCCGCCGCCGTCAATCTCACCGATACGATCCAGCAATTCGAGGGACTGGAGATCGCCGTCGGGCCGGCGACGCTGAAGGGCCGGATCGAGCGGCAGTCGCCGGATGGGCAGGCCCCCTCCTTGACGCTTCAGCTGAAGGGCAACCGGGTCGATATCGATGCACTGCGGGCGCTGACCGGTATCGTGGCGGGCGACAATTCCACCGATGCAATCCTCGCCCACACGATCGCGGTCGATCTCCAGGCCGATCGTTTCGCGGCCTTCGGCGAGGAGGCCCGGGACGTGCAGGCGGTTCTGACATCGAAAGGGGGGCAGTTGCAGATCGAGCGCCTCTCGGTCGGCGATCTTGCCGGCGCCAAGCTTGCGGCGTCCGGTCGCGTCAGCGGCTCGCTCACGCAGCCGATCATCGGCGCGAAGATGAAGCTGGCGGCCGCAGATCTTTCGCCGTTCCTTGCGCTCGTCGCCCGGCATGTGCCGCCCCATCCGCTCTTCGATCGCGTCGTCAGCGGTGGCGGCTATTATACGGATGCGGCGCTCGACCTGACGTTGACGGCCGGCAGCAAGGACGGGAATGCGCCCGTGACTTTTGGCGTGATCGGGACCGCCAACGGCACGCGCATTGCCGCGCATTATCAGGTTCCCGATTTCCTCAGGGCGCTCGCCGGCAAGAGCATGGTTCTTGAGGCGACCCTGGAGAACCCGACCACGCTGACGCTGGTCGGACAGGCGGGCTTTGATCCGTTGCCCTTCGATCTGCCGCCGAACGGGGTGCTGTCGCTGCGCCTGCAAAGCGACGATACCGGTGCAGGCAGCGGCGGGATGACCTTTACCGCCGAAGGAAGCTCTTTTGCCGCCAACGGCAATTTCAGCCTCGATCGCGAACGTTTTCTTGACGGCGAGCAGACGGTTTCGATCGACAGCCGCGACATCGAGCCGTTCCTGCTGCTGAAGGGGCTTGCGCTGCCCGGTGCCGGTACGGGCCTGCCGGCCAAGCTGACGGCGAAGCTCGTGACGACCGGCGGCACGGTTGCCGTCAACGAGATCAACGGTGCCGTGGACGGCAATACGCTGAAGGGCGAGTTGACCTTCGATCGCACCGCCCCGCGTCCGCGGGTGGCTGGACGGATCGGCCTCGATCGTGCCGCGCTGTCCTGGCTTGGCGAGACGGTGCTGGGCCCTGTGGAAAGCATGGTCGACGGAGGGCTTTCACCGACCCCCGTTGCACAGCCCTTCTGGACCGGTGTGGACGTCGAGATCGATCTTTCGGCGGCAAGCCTTGATACAAGTGTTCTGGCGCCGGTTCAGGCTTTCACCGGCAAGCTGCTGTTCACGGGCGACACGGTGACGCTGGATGCCATGGCCGGCTCGCTCTATGGCGGGCAGATGTCCGGCCGGATCTCCGCCGCGAGCGGCAACGGGACTGCGACCTTCACGTCGAAACTGGATCTTGCCGGTGCTGACCTTGCGGGTCTTGCCTGGAAAAGCGCGGGTCACCCCGTTTTGGCGGGCAAGGCGGATCTCTCGGTCGCGCTGGAGGGGGCCGGGACAAGCGTGGCGGATATGGCGCGCTCGCTGAGCGGATCCGGTTCCGCGCAGCTTGGCGATGTCATCGTGACGGGCCTGACCAGTGAGGCGCTTGCCCCGCTTCTTTCGGCAGCCGACGCCATCAGTGGCGAGATCACTGCCGAAAGAATCCTGCCGGATGCCGAGCGCATTCTTTTCTCAGGGACGTCCGCCTTCAAAAAAATCACAGTGCCCTTCAGCATTGCCGCTGGGACACTGCGCTTGCAGTCGGTCTCGGCAGCCAATGCGGCCGCGCTCTTTGCCGGCGATGCTGCCCTCAACCTCGTTGATGACCGCTTGACGGGGGAACTGCGCGTCACCCTGCGCGCTGGCGAGCAGGCGATCGCGGGCGGTGATCCGGCGGTCACGATCGCTTTTTCCGGTCCTCTGGCGACGCCGGCGGCGACGCTTGATGTGGCGGATCTTTCGAACTTCCTGTCGCTCAGGGCTTTCGAGCGCGAGCGGCGACGCGTGGAAATCCTGCAGGCCAATGTGATCGAAAAGCAGCGGCTACGCCGCGAGGTCGCACTCTACAAGGCCCGGGCGCAGGAACGTGAACGCATCCGGTTGCGGGCGATCGAAGAAGAGCGCAGGCGCAAGGCAGCGGCGGAACGCGCCGAAGCGATCCGCGCTGAGGCTGAGGCCCGAAAGCAGGAGGAAGCGCGCCGGGCGGCCGAGGCCGAGGCCGCGCGGAAGGCGCGGGCGGAAGCGGCCGAAGAGGCCGCACGCCGCGCCGCTTCAGGGCAACAGCAGCCGGAGGCGGTGCCCGAGCGCCGCACGCCGGTGACCGGTCCCGACGCCGTCATTCGCGGCGGGGAACTGCCGTCGCCGCTCCCGCGCGGGCAGGAAAACTGACGGCATCGATCTTCGCGATGTGATCACATCTGCACGTTTCTCTATATGCGCAACTGACATTCTTCTTGTCTCAAGTCTTCGCGTGTTTCAGTCTGGGATACGCCTTAGTTAATTTGCTTCAATTCATCGAAGTATTGATTGAAAGGCATTAGGCACATATTAGCGAATTCTGACTATGGTGGGTCGAGAGGACAACTCCGGCATGGGAACGACGATCACATGATGCGCGTGACGCGACTGGGCATTCTCGCCCTGACTTTCGGCTGTACGCTTGTCAGCGCGCTGATCTGCATGGTCGTGACGGCCTATTTCATCGCCCCCTTCGGCTGGACCGTGATGCAGGTGTCCCTGGCCCTGTCGGGCAGCCTGCCGGTTTTCCTCGGCCTTCCGGTTTTCGGTTACCTCGCCTTCAAGCTGAAGGAACTGTCCGATACCAACGAGCGCCTCGTCAGGCTCAACCAGACGGATCACCTGACCGGGATATTCAATCGCGCCACTTTTTCTGCCGCGGCCGAGGCGATCATCGAAAAACAGGCGGGCGATTGCGGCGTGCTCCTGATCATCGATGTCGATCATTTCAAGCAGATCAACGATGGTTTTGGCCACCGCGCCGGCGACGAAACGCTGGTGGCGATTGCCGCCAGCCTTGTTGAGGCTGTCGAAGGGCGTAACGCTGTTGTCGGCCGTCTCGGCGGCGAAGAATTCGGCATTCTCCTGCCGGCCCTCGAGGTGGAGATGGCGCCCCTGATCAGCGAGCATGTGCGTCTTGCGGTCGAAACGATGAAGCGCCCCGCATCGATCGGCGACAGGATCATCACGGCCAGCATCGGGACGGCCGCCTTCAGGGGCCCCGCGGCTTTTTCCCGCGTGTTCAACCGGGCCGACGAGGCGCTTTACGCGTCCAAGCGCGGCGGACGCAACCGCGTGACAATCGCGCCGGATGCAGGCGAGCCGGCAGACAGCACGGCCCGTGTCGGGCCAGTGCTCGAACGGGCGTCGTGACATAAAGCTGCGTTGCCTGTGGCGACGGATTTCATTAGGGCGGCCGGCCCGTCTGCTTGACCCAGGCAAAGACATAGAGGCGGATCGCGGAGGAGAGGTTCGTTTCCGGATCACGGCCATCGTCGATGTCGGCAATGAGACGCGCGAGCGGCATCTTTCGCGCCGCGGCAATGGCCTTCAGTTCCTGCCAGAAGGGCTCCTCGAGCGTAAAGCTCGTGCGATGGCCGTGCAGCGTTGCCGAGTGCTTGCGGATCATGTCGCTGCCATGGTGAATCAAGGTGTTGCGAGGTTGAGTCCGAATGCGTGCGGAAGTCGTTGATCAGCCGTCGTTTTTCTCGCCTGCGTCGGGCTTGCCTTCGAGGCGGCCCTGATCGAGGCGTTTGTCCGCCTGGTCCTTGAGGGCGCGCGTCAGGGTCTTTTCGGCCTTGGTGCGGCCGTGCGCGGCCCTGTTGGCATCGGCGGCGCGCTCCTTGTCGGCGCGCGCCTTCTGCTTGCGGGCCATGCGCAGATTGATGATCTCTGCCGCCATGGCGGGCCTCCGTCGCGCGGTCAGTTCTTCTTGCGGAAGGCGTCCAGCGAGACGACGGAGCCGCCGCCCGGCTTGTCGCCGCCATCATCGGGTGCGTCGCCGCCCTTGTCTTCCGTGCGCTCGACCGGGGTGAGGGGATAGGCGGTGATTTCCGCGCCCTCTTCGTCCTCGTCCTCAAGCGTGGAGACGTCGAACTCCAGCTCGAAATTGACGGCGGGGTCATAGAAGCCGCGGATGGCATTGAAGGGGATGACGAGCTTTTCGGGCGTGTCGGAGAAGGACAGGCCGATCTCGAACAGCGATTCGGTGACCTTCAGATCCCAGAACTGGTGCTGGACGACGATGGTCATCTGCTCGGGATATTTGGTCTTGAGATGCTGGGAGATCCGCACGCCCGGCGCACCGGTCAGGAAGGTGATGAAAAAGTGGTGGTCACCCGGCAGGTGGCCGGTGGTGGCAACCTCTGACAGGACCTTCCGGATCACGCCCCGAAGCGCGTCCTGGGCCAGAATGTCGTAGCGGATGTGGTCCTGAGACATCGTCTTCCAATCTTCTTCTTATGCCAAGCTCACCGATGTTATGCCACCGGCCCGCCGCGCAGGTAAAGACCCGCGCACGAATCCCACGAAGGTATAGACGAAATCGCATAAGGAAAGAAGGTGAAGGCTTCTGTTGCCAGGTGCCTTCGGACCCCGCCTTACGGTGCTACCCGCAAGGGCTTGATTTGAAGTGTCGCACTGCGATTAAGCAGCGAGACGAGCTTCAGCATAGTTGTCGTTTGCAACTACAATTTTAGCCCGATAACGGTGGTACAATGCCGAGCAAAAGAGCGATCTTTACACCCTTGTCGATCCTATTTCGCCCCCATCAGCAGCCGGCCTCGGGCATGATCGTCCGCCGGTTCCTGGTGGAGGCGCCGGGTACCGCCCCCGGGTCCAATAGGTTTATTTCATCGTCCGTTTATTGCCATAGCCGCCCGAAGACGGCCCGATGGATATAAGATGTCATAACGATGAAGGGAAGGGGCTCGCAAAAATAGTCCGCAGACGCGGCCCCTGAAAGCGGTGGACTTTCGCGGGCCGCGCTTGGAGTGGCAGGCCCCATGGGGTAGGGTCACGCGATCTTCCAGACGACGGGACCGGCGCCATGCGGCAATATCACGACCTTCTCCGCCATGTCATGGCCGACGGTATCGACCGGGGCGACCGAACCGGCACGGGCACGCGCGGCGTCTTCGGCTACCAGATGCGCTTCGATCTGTCCGAGGGCTTTCCGCTCGTCACCACCAAGAAGCTGCATCTGCGCTCCATCATCCACGAACTGCTCTGGTTCCTGAAGGGCGATACGAACATCGCCTATCTCAGGGAAAACGGCGTGACGATCTGGGATGAATGGGCCGACGAGAACGGTGACCTCGGGCCGGTCTACGGCTACCAGTGGCGTTCCTGGCCCGCGCCCGACGGCACGCATGTCGACCAGATATCCAATCTCATCGAGGGCCTGAAGACCAACCCCAATTCGCGCCGCCACATCGTGTCTGCCTGGAATCCGGCGCTGGTCGAGGACATGGCGCTGCCGCCCTGCCACTGCCTGTTCCAGTTCTACGTGGCCGACGGCAAACTGTCCTGCCAGCTCTACCAGCGCTCGGCCGACATCTTCCTCGGCGTGCCGTTCAACATCGCCGCCTATGCGCTGCTGACGATGATGGTGGCGCAGGTGGTGGGGCTGAAGCCCGGCGATTTCGTGCACACGCTTGGCGACGCCCATATCTATTCGAACCATTTCGAGCAGGTGCGCGAGCAGCTTGCCCGGACGCCGAAGACACTGCCGCTGATGAAGATCAATCCGGCGGTGAAGGACATCTTCGGCTTTCGCTACGAGGATTTCGACCTCGTCGGCTACGAGGCGGATGCGAGTATCAAGGCGCCGGTGGCGGTCTGATCTGCGGGCTTCGGGGGCGGCGAGGAGAGGGTGATGGCTGAGGCAAAACTGGCGCTCGTCGTGGCCGTTGCGGAAAACGGTGTGATCGGGCGCGATGGTGACCTTCCCTGGCGGCTGCCGTCGGATTTGAAGCGTTTCAAGGCTCTGACGATGGGCAAGCCCGTGGTGATGGGTCGGCGCACCTACCAGTCGATCGGTCGTCCGCTGCCCGGACGGCCCAATATCGTGGTGACGCGGGATGCGTCCTTCGCCGCAGAGGGTGTCGCCGTCGTCGGCTCCGTTGCCGAGGCCATCGCGCTCGGCCGGCGCGAGGCGGAGCGGCTCGGTGTCGGGGAGGTCTCCATCATCGGCGGCGGGGAGATCTATCGCCAGACGATCGATGCAGCGGACGTGATTCATGTGACGGAGGTGGGCGCAGTGATTGCGGGGGACACGCGTTTTCCCGATATCGACCCCGAACGTTTCGTCCGCAGCTTCGAAGAGGTGCTGCCACAGGGGGAAAAAGACAGCCACCCCATGCGTTTCGTCAGCTATTTGCGCCGTTCGTAAACCCTGTCTTGCACTTCACGAACAATTCTGCGGCATTTCAGCCGTTGCTGGACGGTGCGCGTTGAAAGCCTTTGTTCGGGTACCTATAACGGGTTCACGGGAAGCGGCCGCGCGAGCAATCAGCGTGCCGTGTCCGAGGGAGTTCAACTAAAGAGGATTTGATGCCCTGGAGCAATCAGAATGGCGGCGGCCCATGGGGCGGCGGCGGCGGTAATAACCGGCCGGGCGGACCCTGGGGGCAGGGACCGAACCGTCCGAAAGGCGGCGGTGGCGGTCGAGGCAATGGCGGACCGCCAGATCTCGAGGAGATCATTCGCCGCGGACAGGACCAGTTGAAGAACGTGGTTCCGGGGGGCTTCAATGGCGGCGTTGTCGCAATCGTCGCACTTCTCATCCTCGGCTTTGTCCTGATGAATTCGATCTACACCGTCCAGCCGGACGAGCGTGGCGTGGAGATGCGCTTCGGCAAGCCGAAGGACGAAATCTCGATGCCGGGCCTGCACTTCCACTTCTGGCCCTTCGAGACTGTCGAGTTCGTGAAGGTGACGGAACAGCAGCAGAATATCGGTGCACGCGCCTCCTCGACCCAGAATGCGGCGGGGCAGATGCTGACCGGCGACCAGAACATCGTCAACGTGCAGTTCTCGGTGCTCTATTCGGTCACCGATCCCAAGGCCTATCTCTTCAACGTCGAAGATCCCGCCGACACGCTGCAGCAGGTGGCCGAAAGCGCCATGCGTGAAGTGGTCGGCCGTCGTCCGGCACAGGACATCTTCCGCGATAATCGTCAGGTGATCGCCGAAGATGTGAAGACCACGATCCAGGCGACCATGGACACCTACGGCGCTGGCATTTCCGTCAACACGGTGGCGATCGAGGATGCGGCACCGCCGCGCGAAGTTGCCGACGCCTTCGACGAAGTGCAGCGTGCCGAACAGGATGAGGATCGCTTCGTGGAAGAAGCCAACCAGTATGCCAACCAGGTGCTCGGTCGCTCGCGCGGTCAGGCGGCCCAGATCCGCGAAGAGGCAGCCGCCTACAAGGATCGTGTCGTCAAGGAAGCCGAAGGTGAGGCGCAGCGCTTCATCTCCGTCTACGACGCCTACAAGGTTGCGCCTGACGTGACGCGCCGCCGTCTCTTCATCGAAACCATGCAGGATGTCATGGGCAAGTCCAAGAAGGTGATCATCGACGAGAAGAACGGCCAGGGCGTGCTGCCCTATCTGCCGCTCAACGAGATCGGTCGTCCGACGGCCGGCCAGGTCACGGGAGGGGCACAGTGATGAACGGTAGCCGTCTTCCCATCTTCCTGATCGTCTTCGGCGTTCTGCTGTTGACGCTCTATTCGTCGGTCTTCGTGGTCAATCAGCGCCAGCAGGCGGTGGTAGTGCGCTTCGGTCAGATCCAGTCGGTCAAGACCGAGCCCGGCCTCTACTTCAAGCTGCCCTTCGCCTTCATGGATGCCGACCGCGTCCAGTATGTCGAAAAGCAGGCGCTGCGCTTCGACCTCGACAATATCCGCGTCCAGGTTTCGGGCGGCAAGTTCTACGAGGTCGATGCCTTCGTGGTCTACAAGATCGCCGATGCCCGTCGCTTCCGCGAATCGGTGTCGGGCGATCGCCTGTCGGCCCAGGCCCGTCTGAGCACCCGTCTCGACGCCTCGCTGCGCCGGGTTTACGGTCTGCGCGGCTTCGAAGCGGCTCTTTCCGAAGAGCGTGCCTCGATGATGCGGGAAGTGCGCCAGGACCTCGCGCGCGATGCCGAAAACCTCGGCCTGCAGATCGAGGATGTTCGCATTCGCCGCACCGACCTGACGCAGGAAGTCTCGCAGCAGACCTTCGACCGCATGAAGGCCGAGCGTCTGGCCGAAGCCGAACTGATCCGCGCCCGCGGTAACGAAGAAGGCCAGCGCCGCCGTGCCATCGCCGACCGTCAGGTTGTCGAGATCGTCGCCGAAGCGCAGCGCGATTCGGAAATCCTGCGCGGTGAGGGCGAAGGCGAGCGCACACGCATCTTTGCCGATGCCTTTGCGCGCGATCCGGCATTCTTCGAGTTCTACCGCTCGATGAACGCCTATCAGGCCTCGATCGGCAGCCCGGATACGACGCTGGTCCTGTCGCCGGATTCGGAGTTCTTCCGCTTCTTCAACAATGCCGGTGGCGCCGCCGCGCCGACCCCGGCGACCGGTGCGCAGACGGCTCCGGCCGGCCAGCAGCAGCCGCAGGCGACTCCGTAAAAGGGGCATCCGTCGCGCGCGGAGCGGCAGAGCCCGCAGCATCACCCGAGGGGCCGGCCGAAAGGTCGGCCCCTCTTTTTTCATTGCCATCGTTTTCCAGTGGACATGGCGTCTCGCGTGCCGCAAATACCGGAGAAACGATCGCGTCCGGCGCAGCCGGCCCGCATTTTGCCGGCTCGCCTGCGCCTCGCATCCTTCGAGGTTGAAAACATGTCCCGAAAGCTGCTGATCCGTCTCGTGGAGGCCGAATATGCCATCACGCGGCTGAACGTTGGCTCGCCGATTCCGCACTGGCTGCAGGGGCCCGGCTTCTGGACAGTGTCCAGCTCGCGCGAAGAGATGACACTGGTCTGTCGCGCCGCCCGCGTGCCGACGTCGGTGCAGAGTTCAGGGGGCTGGCGGTGCCTTCGCATCGAAGATCATTTCCCGGTCGAGGTGCCCGGCGTCCTCTCGGGGCTGCTCCATCCGCTCTCGACCGCGGGCGTATCGATCTTCGCCAATTCGACCTTCAGCACCGACTACGTCTTCATTGCCGGCTCCGACCTTGAAAAGGCGCTGAAAGCGCTGCGTGAATTCGGCCACGAGATCATCTGAGCGGTCGCGCGCGAAATCTGCCTGTGTCAGGGTTCCCTGAACGGAGCGCACACGTTCCGGTGTGTGAACGAAAATGCCTGTAGACGCGTCTTCATTCCGCCTTATCTTGCAGTCCATCCTCGGCTGACCGAAGCGGTCCGTGCGCGGCTTTTCTGGGGCCCGCAGGTCGTTTGGCCCGACATGACACTAGAGGTTTTCATGCTGCCTTCGAACCGTTCCTCGTTCCGCCGCCTGCTCGCTGTCTCCACAGCCATGCTCGTCGCCGTCAGCGGCGTCGCGCCGGCCCTTCCGGCCTTCGCCCAGACCGCGAGCCCGAGCACCACGCAACAGGGGCCGGCTTCGGTCGCGGACCTTGCGGAAGGTCTGCTCGGCGCCGTCGTCAATATCTCGACTTCGCAGAATGTGAAGAACGAGGACAAGGCGCCGATGCCGCAGGTGCCGGAAGGTTCGCCCTTCCAGGACTTCTTCGACGAATTCTTCAAGGGGCAGGGCCAGGATGGCAACCGCCCGCGCACGGTCAATTCGCTCGGTTCCGGCTTCGTGATCGATCCGGCCGGCTATATCGTCACCAACAATCACGTCATTGACGGCGCCGACGATATCGAAGCGAATTTTGCCGACGGCAGCAAGCTGAAGGCCAAGCTGATCGGCAAGGACACCAAGACCGATCTTGCACTTCTGAAGGTGGAGCCGAAGAAGCCGCTGACGGCGGTACCCTTCGGTGATTCCCGCAAGATGCGCATCGGCGACTGGGTGATGGCCATCGGCAATCCCTTCGGTCTCGGCGGTACCGTCACGGTCGGCATCGTCTCGGCGCGCGGGCGCAACATCAATGCCGGTCCCTACGACAATTTCATCCAGACCGATGCCGCCATCAACCGCGGTAATTCCGGCGGCCCGCTCTTCAACATGTATGGCGAGGTCATCGGCATCAATACGGCGATCATCTCGCCCTCGGGCGGCTCGATCGGCATCGGCTTTTCGGTGCCGACGGAGCTGGCCGAAAACGTCATCAACCAGTTGCGGGAATTCGGCGAGACCCGGCGCGGCTGGCTCGGCGTGCGCATCCAGCCGGTCACGGACGACATCGCCGCCAGCCTTGGCATGGAGCGGCCCCGCGGTGCGCTGGTCGCCGGCATCATCACGGGCGGTCCGATCGCCAATGGCGAGATCAAGACCGGCGACGTCATCATCCGTTTCGACGGCAAGGATGTCGGCGAGATGCGGGACCTGCCGCGCGTCGTCGCCGAAAGCCCGGTTGGCAAGGCCGTGGACGTCGTCGTGATCCGCGATGGCAAGGAGCAGACCGTCAAGGTCACGCTCGGCCGTCTGGAGGACAGCGAGGATGGCGCGGGCGCGGAGGACAATCCGACGGTGGCGCCGGAAGATGGCGATGGCTTCACCGACGAGGACACCGCGCCGGACGAGCCGCCGGCCGCCGCCATGCCTGCCGATGGCGTCGTGCTGGGCATGAAGCTTGCCCCGCTCGATGAGGCCACGCGCAAGACCTACGGCATCAGCGAAGACGTCGAGGGCGTCGTCATCACCGAGGTCGAGCCCGGAACCGCCGCCGCCGAACGCCGCCTGCAGGCCGGCGACGTCATCGTCGAGGTGGCGCAGGAGGCGATGACGACGCCGGACGACGTGGTCGCCCGTGTCGAGAGCCTGAAGAGCGATGGGCGCCGCAACGCCCTCCTGATGGTCGCCAACAAGACGGGCGAACTGCGTTTCGTCACGGTACGGATGGAATAGGGCGAGGGGCCTGCATGCCGCAGCGTCTGATCAGCGTCGAGACAAGCGGGGCAGGGCTCTACGAGTTCACCCGCGAGGCAGCGCATTTCGTGGCGGATGCCGGTAGCGTCGAGGGGCTCCTCACCGTCTTCGTGCGGCACACCTCCTGCTCGCTGCTGATCCAGGAAAATGCCGACCCGGACGTGCGGCGCGATCTCGACGCCTTCTTTCGCCGGCTGGTTCCGGCGGCGGACGATCCGTCCATGGCCTATCTCGTGCATCGCGACGAGGGGCCGGACGACATGCCCGCCCATATCAAGGCGGCCCTGACGGCGGTCTCGATCGGCATTCCCGTCATGCGTGGGCGCCTTGTCCTTGGCACCTGGCAGGGGCTCTATCTCTTCGAACACCGGTCGCGGCCGCACCGGCGCGAGATCGTTCTGCATCTGGCGGCCTGAGGCCACTTAGCCGCAGCCTCGGGGGGCTGGACAAATCGTTCCGAGAGCGCAACTCTGGCGGCACGACATGCCTGACATCCGTTTGCCTTTTTCCTGTCATGCCGCGCTGTTTTCGGGAACGTCTTCAAGCCTTTGGCGTTATCGGTGACGGCGCAATGCCGGTAGCTCCGCTCCCGCCTTTCCCGGCGAAGAAGGGTCTGCCGCCAGACGCCTGATCAGAAGAGGCGGGACCAACCCGCCGCGCCGGAGGAGATGCCGTATGACCGATGCCCAGACCGTGGTGAGCCGCTTCATCGAAGCTCTCAATCGACGGGATTTCGACACGATCGCCGCCTTCCTCGACGAGGATGTGGCGCTCGATTCCCTGACGGGGCAGCGCACCATCGGCGCAGAACCCCTGCGCATTGCGGTGGCCACCTATTTTCGCCATTTCGACGAGACCTTCTCCGACATCGTGCTGATGCATGATGCCTTCGGCCAGCGTGTTGCCGCCGACGTGACCGCGCACGGCACCTATCGCGAAACGATGAGCGGTTTTCCGCAGGCGAGCGGCCAGCAGTATGCGATCCCCAGCGTCTTGATTTTCGAATTCGAGGATGGCGCCGTTTCGCGCCTTAGCCACTATCGCAATACGCGGGTCTTCGAGGCGATGCTGGACCACTGAGGCCAAGCCTTCGGGCAACTGAACGGCGCATGAATGGGCAGTTCCGGAAGCGTTCAGCTTGGATCCCTATAGTCATACGCAATGGAGCGACGGAAATTGCTCCTCAGCCACGAGAGACAGTCCGGAAGGGACTGTCACACACAACGCTCGGCCCTGCGACAGCGCAGAGCGCCGTGACAGATGGGAGACCAAGGATGAAGACCTTTCTCAAGACCGCAGTCATCGCCGTTTCCGTCGCGCTGACGGGCCTGACCGGCGTGGCCGCGACCGCACCGGCCGCCAAGGCCGACACGCTGGAATTCCGCATCGGCCCGAATGGCGTCGACATGCGCGAGGGCCGACGCTGGGGCCACCACAATGATCGCTGGGACCGCGATCGCCGCGGCCGCTGCCACCCTGGCCTTGCCGTCGAGAAGGCCCGCGAATACGGCTTCCGCCGCGCCCAGGTCGTCGATGTGACGCCGCGCCGCGTCGTCGTCGAGGGTCGCCGCTTCGGCGATTTCCGTACCATCAGCTTCGCCAATGTGCGTGGCTGCCCGGTTCTCGGCCGCTAAGCCTGTGCAAGTCTCCGGCGCGTGATGCGCCGGACCCCCCCATTGCCGTCCAGTCTTCCTCGACCGGCGGTTTGAAAGCACCCCTCGCGGAACGCGCCCGCGGGGGGTGCTTTTGATTTGGGCTTGGGCAATGGGACGGCGTGGGTGCGGCGGCCCCTGGTATGAAACGGCCGGAACGCGCCTGGCGCCCGGCCCTTATCGCCACGTGCGGCGCGGGCCCAGGATAGGGCCCTCACCGCAACTCCCGCTACGGTTTGTCGGCGATCTCGAAACGCATGGTGACGGAGACGGTATAATTGTTTTCGCCGGCCGCGATCGGCACGGATTCGGCGCCGGAATCCTTTGCCATGGTGCGCATCATCTGCGGCATGGGGATGGGCTGGCCCATGGTCTCGGAGATTTCCAGCACGCGGCCGACGGAAACGCCGGCGGCCTCAGCCATCGTCCTTGCCTTGGCGACGGCATCGTCGACGGCCTTCTTGCGGGCCTCGGTCATGGTCGCCCTGGGATCGTCATTGGCAAACTGCACCGTGCCGCCCTGGTTGACGCCGAGCGTGACCGAGCGGTCGAGCACCTCGCCGAGCCGCGACAGATCCCGCAGCTTCACGGTCAGGGCATTGTTGGCCTGGTAGCCGGTCAGCTTGGGTGGGCGGTTCTCGCCGTTGGAATTGTCGTAGTAGGTGTATTGCGGGTTGATCGAAAAGCCGCTCGTCTGCATGTCGCGATCGGCAATCCCGTCTTCCTTCAGGGCGGCCAGCACCTTCGCCATCGCCGCATTGGCGGCCGTCACCGCCTCGCGCGCCGTCGCCGCCGTTTCCTGGACGCCGAGAGTGATGAAGGCGACATCGGGGGCAGCCTGCGCATCGCCTTCGCCGGTGACGACGATCACACCCTTTTGCGGCCCTTCGGCCGCAAGGGCGGGCAAGGCTGCCGCCGAGGCAAGGGCCGCAACGAGGAAGGCACCGGCCAGACGGCGCGGTGAGGCAATCAAATCAGACATTTCGGGTCTCCGATGGTTCCTGTCCCTTGCGCGGTTGTGGGCAAGGAATGTGTAGGGATTGCGGCACCGCCTTTACGCCCCCGCCGAATTGCGTTAGAGCCGGAAACGAAGGGCGCCCGCAACCCGCAACGGGTGGCGGACCGTCCCGAAGGGGTTCCATTGCCCCTGCGCCGCCTTGCGCGGTCGGGCCTGTAGCTCAATGGTTAGAGCCGGCGGCTCATAACCGCTTGGTTGGGGGTTCGAGTCCCTCCGGGCCCACCACCTCACTCTTCTGACGTTGTTTTTTCATCGTTTTTTCCTTGATTTGCCTCACCGGAATCTCGGACCGGCGAAAGTGGGACATTTTTGTGGGCCACGTAGGTTTTGCGACGCTCGAAACCGGCATCGATAATTCGCTTGGATTGGGCGGCTTTGGTGTAGTGCTGCGCCATCTTGGAATCAGACCAGCCGAAGATCGCCATCAATTGATGTTCGGTAGCACCTGCCTCGGCAAGGATCGTTGCGGACGCTTTTCTGAGGCCGTGCGCCGAGCATTCGGGCAAATCGGCGTCGTTACACCACTGGCGCATCTTGTTGCCGAAGCCATTGCCAGTGAACGCCTTGCCGTATTCGGTGATAAGGAAAGTCGGCTGATCATGGGTGATCGCGTCCAGCACCTCGCGAAGCTCGTCGGTTACCGGTAAGCTCAGGGACTGCGTGTACTTGCCAGCCCCCTTCTCTGGCGAGAACTCGATGCGATTGCCGGTCAGGTTTCGCCAGCCGAGCTTAACGAGATCGGAGCGCCTGACGCCCAAATTCAGCATCAACTCCATTGCAAGGCGAGCCATGGAGCCGACTGGGTAGGCAGCGCGGAAGCGAGCCACTTCTGCTTCGCTCCATGTGTGGAAGCCCGGCGAGTTGTGGATTTTTGTGACGCCGTTCGCAGGGTTGAAGGTCGCTAGATCGGCGGTGATCGCCCAATTGAAGAGCGCCTTCAGATACTTCACCAACTTGTCGGCCGCGCCGGGCGTATCGCTGCGCTTCATCTGGCTGGCCTCAATGTCCGATTTGCGGATCTTCTTGAACGGTAGCTCGCCCACATTGGCGCAGTAGCGATTGAGAACACTTTTCTTATCCTTTTGCGTTGCAGGAGACTGGCTTTGAAACGCCTTGGATCGATAATAGGTCTCGACCAGCCAGCGAACCGAGCCGGGCTCCAGTCGCGAAATTGGCACGGTTTTCTCGCCACGATCGCCAGCCAGCACGCGGTGATACTCTTCCGTAAAAGCCTGTGTAATGCTGCCTGCCTCGTCCAGGTAGGCGGACGTCATCCTGTATTTCGGCATACCTGGCAGTCGGAGATAAAAACGCTCGTTGCCGTGCCGATCGATATCCCGCGAACAATATTTAAAGGGGACGCGCTGGCTACCCGACCGCGTGATCAAACGGGTTTTCGCCATCGTCTTCGTCTCCGCTCAGTCCCTGCTCCTTCATGTCGTACCAGGACGCCCGGATTTCCTCGGCATCCCAGCGGCGCAAGGCGCCGATCTTCACACCTCTCGGCATCAACCCACGACGTACCCAATCGTCAAAGGTGCCCGTCGAGACGTCGAGAAGTTCCGCCGCACGGACGCGGCTGACTGCGACCTTGTAAATGGGGCGCGGTGCCAGCGCTTCAGCTTGTTGCTTCATGTGCCGTTCCTCACGCTCTGGAGGTGCTGTCAGCAAGCGCCAAAGCCCTCTGCTTGGGCTCGACCATATTCGCCGCAAGATACTCATCCACGGCGTTTTCCGGCAGAAATAGGCTTCCGCCGATCCGGACATGACGGATCTCCTGCTTGGCGATCAGGTTCCGGATGCGAGCAACCGGCCATCCGGAACGATCTGCGAGTTGTTTGGGTGATAAAAGCTGAGAATGCATAACTGCCCAACTCCATAGAGATAATTCGACACAAGACAGAACGAATCATATAATCGCGCTAGCCGCAACAGTTTTATCGTATTCGAGATATTTTGATGCAAGACGGATTCATGGAGGCAATGGGGCAAAGGCTCGGGAAAATTCGAAAGGATTCCGGGCTCAAGCAAGTGCCCTTTGCCGAAGCGCTTGAGGTGTCGCAAAGCGCTTACAACACTTACGAGCGCGGAAATCGCGAGATGCCCGCGAAGCTTCTCCGCCTTCTGCATTTAAAATTCAATGTGAATCCCGCCTGGATGCTCACGGGAGAAGGAAGCCCCTACAATCGGGACAAGGTCGATTTGTATCACAATGTCACGGAGGCGGTTGACGCTTTCATTGCAAGGGAAAACTGTCAGGTGGAACCGGACAAACGCTTGAAGCTCATCCGGTTCCTGATCGACTACGCCGACCAGCACGGCGAATTCGCAGAGGAAATTGCAGAAAAATATCTGAGGTCAGCGATATGAGTAAATCGAGCTTCGAAGAGCAGATAATGCAGGGCGTGTACGTGCTTGGTCGCCAGCGCGATCAACTGGCATCCGAAAAGCGAAGGTTGGCAAGGCAATTGCGGTATGCCCAGCATTCGGCCCGGCTCACGAGCCTTTCAAAGCAGTACGATTTCGGGATGGTCTTCTTCGCAGCGATTGGCGCCATTCTGCTCATCTTGTTTGATCGTGAAAATTCTTCGGGCGCTTGGCTGTATCCGACAACAGGCTTTTCAGTGATGGTGTTCTCGTGCGCGATTGCACTGCGTGGCCGAAAGATGGTCACTCGGATCAGGATTTTCCGCGACCGTTTTGGGAGCTGGCAAGCTTGATGCGATTGCGTTGCGAGGAACGCCCCGAGGTCGTTCTGTCGAAAGTCCGTCAATTATACGAAACGAACAAATTTCGTATAAAGGTTGTGGAGGTGAGGCGAGAAATATTGCAATCGTTGTAGCGCATTGAATAGATTTTATACTCTATCTAAGAGTGATTCTGTCGGGGCGTCTATGGCCGTTGTAATTGATCCAGAAATTCGCATCCTTCCTGACGATCATCGAATCTTCATTCTTCATCCCGGGGATGGGAAGCGCTTTTACGCGGATTTTTTTGAAACGAATTCGGTTTTCTTGGACATACCAGGCATCACGTTGCCAGCGGTAATCAACATTGACGATGAAGATTTCCGAAACCGGCTCCGAATGGCCAAGCGTATTTCGTTATGGCACCGGGGCTCGAAAAAGGATGACGAGCCGAGTAGAGACGCCGCGACTTATCAAGTTAAGAATCCGGCTGTGCAGGCCCCACGGTTCGTACATGAGATTCACGACCTGTATGCGGAAGCTCGTCCGGGCGACCTCATTGTAATACCCGGCAAAGGCTACAACTCGACTGTCTACATTGGCGAGTTTGAAGGCGAGTTCGATCCGAATTATCAAGTGGTCAGCCGTCGTTATCCCGATGAAAAAATACCTGCTCGGAAAGTAAAGTGGCTCGACGTGACGATGGCGAAAGGCCAGTTTAGTCGAAGACTCATCAGGCTGATGCAGAATCGTCAGGCGATTATCCAAGTATCGAAAGATGAGGATAAGCGAGATATCTACGAATTTGCATACGGCGAATACATATGGAAGGAGACATCCGGAAGTTTGATCAGGGTTACGGAAGACGTGATCGATGTAAAGGATCTCACGGAAGCTTTTGATCTAACTAACTATTTTGCGTCTCAGTACATCGCCTTGAGAAAGGGTGAACTCGAAAATTTCCTTCAGCTGTCATTTCACGAAGCAATTGAAAAATATTACGACAAGAAGTATTTTGGCGGCGTGAGTGTCGAAATACACTCGCCGGGGTATTTTGGACGCCCGATGAAGGACGTCATGTTGGCGGGTTACGTGTCTGCTATGCTGGCTATTTCAGGCGCGGGTGTTTCTGCGCAGGAAGCTATCGCAGTAACGGTTGAAAATTCTGCCAATGCCACCCGCTCAGTATGCGACGAGAAGCTCGAAGCGGATATTCGCGAATCGATGGAAATGCACGCAAACTTCGATCTTTGGGAAAAGGTCGTGTGTCCCAGACGCGAAGCGACAAAGAAAGAGGTCGGCCTGAAGACCGGCGTGTCCGTCAAGGTCAACCGGAACGGGCAAAAACCCTAACGATCCGTCAATTAATTCCTATATACTATCAGACTGAGTTCATGTAGTCGTGCGCGATCTGCGACCAGGAGGTGTTGACAATGTGGAAGGGAGCTCTTGCGTTTTGCCGCGAACATATCCTTGCCACAGCATGCGCCACCATGGTGGCCGGAGGCTTGGGCGGCTACACGATCGGGTGGTCACTGTATGAAGCCCGAGTGAACCGTATCGAAGAAATGAAGGTCGAGGCTGTCAAGAATTTGAATAAGGAACGGGAAAATATGCTCGTTCTATTTCAGTCTTTTACGTCTGGTCTTATCAACGATGGTAAAGTCGACTCTCAAAAGAGGGACGAGATTGCAGCAAGCCTATCCAGACAGTATTCCGGCTATAGCGCATACACTCAAAATCTGTCCTTACAGGATTCTGTAGCCGTGAAGAAGCTGCAAACGTCAATGAACGATTTGCGAAAAAGCCTTCTTGCGGTACGGAGGATGGAAGACCTGGATCCTGTATATATGGATATGAAAGGGATGTTCGAGTCATTTAAGTCCGTCGATCCTATAATCGATCGAACGATTAAGAATGAACAATCTGTGTCAAGCTGAACGCCTATTGTTAGATTTTTGCGCCAAAAGGCCACATTTTCAGACTCATTTCTTGTTGAGCGCTCATCGCGGTGTCTATCTCTGCTGGAGAAGTCTTCTCCATGGCACCGCCGTAACTTAGGTGATTTGGGCATCTCGATATAGATTCAGTGTTCCAATGCATGATTCAACCCACTTTATTGGGTTGAATGTATGCGAATTCTGCGATAATTGATCCATTAAGAGGGTCAATTAATGCGCTTAACGCTTCAAACCCATTTTGACGGTGAGTGGCATCACGCCGCGACATTGGAACTCAAGGACGACGCGGCCGGCTTCCAGGGCGCGTCGATCGTCGATTACGATCTTGACTATTTCGTCACCGTGGCATCGGCGGAGTTTGCGGCTGGAAAGACGGTCCGAGACCATCGCGCCTTATCCGTCCGTTATCCCGTCGATCTCGAAAACCGATACAGCCGCAGCTGGCCGCCCTTTCTCTTGGATCTTATGCCCCAGGGGCATGCACGGCGAAAGCTTGCCGAGCACCTCGGCCTTACTGAAGGCTCGCGCGCTTCCGATCTGCCACTGCTTCTGCGATCGGCGACTGGCGGCATCGGCAATATCCGCATCAAAGAAGCAGCGGACGCCGAAGCGGAACGGCTGCGCGGTGTTGAGCGCCAAGGGGTGACAGAGGCAGAAATCCTTGAGCGGTCGGATCGCTTCATGGAAGTCGCCGATCGCTTCGGGATGCTCGCCTCCGGCTCAAGCGGCCTTCAAGGCGAATGGCCGAAGGTCTCGATGACCCAGGCCAATGACGGGCTCTATTATCCCGACAGCTTCGTGACCGACGAAGAGGCCGTGCGCCACGTCATCGTCAAGCTGGTACGCAGCAACGAGCCTGTGGACCGCCTCATCCTCGAAGGAGAAGCCCTCTATTCGCGGATCGCTCAAGAGATCGGTCTGAATGTCAGCGAACCTTCGACCTATGCCGAAGGTGTTTTGATTATTCCTCGTTTTGACCGGAAGAAGAGAGAAGGCGGCGGAACCGTCCGACTGGGGCAGGAAAGCCTCGTGTCCGCGGTCGGCGTCGCCGATTTCGGCCATGTCGGCACGCATGAGGCCTATATCGATGTTCTGCGCCAATATTCTGCCGATCCCTTCGCGGACATTGTCGAATACCTGAAGCGCGACATCGCCAACCTGGCGCTCGGCAACCCCGATAATCACGGTCGAAATTCCGCATTGAGCAAACACCAGGACGGCACGATCCGCCTGTCTCCGCTCTTTGATTTCGCGCCCATGCGGCTCGCCAAAGAGGGGATTGTTCGCTCCACCCGCTGGGCCATGATGCGTGACGGTGGCCGCGATCATCTTCCCGATTGGAAGCGGATTTGCGGCGAGCTGATGCCTGATCCTGCTGACCAGAGAGCGCTCGCAGCTACGCTTACCGCGTTTGCCGAACATCTGCGCCAAGCTCCGGCCATGGCGAAAGATATGGGAGCGTCTGCGCATATTCTGGAGAGGGCAATGGGACGCTGTATCGAGATCGCAGATAGCGTTCTGGCGGCGTTTCAATGATGACGAAGGACCGCTAGATGGCTCGATGGAAAAAGCCGACGAAAGAGGAGATACTTGAAAACCGGCGAACACTTGCGGAGCGTGCGCGAAACGGAGACTTACGGCTACCTGAAGCGGTTGTCGAAATCCGCAAAGGTTTCGGCATGACGCAGGAAGAGTTTGCAAAAGCGCTGTCACTTACTAGGCGCCAAATCGCTGAAATAGAGGCCGGCGCGGCGAACCCAACGCGCGAAACGCTAGATAGAATAGGTCGGTTGTTCGGCTTTGTCGTGGGGTTTGTGCCAAAAGCACCAAACCTCAATGGGCTCCCGCAATCTCGGAAGGCAAAGCCTTGATGTCACCATGATGGGAATCTCAGCGTCCCCTTGAAATCTTTGGTCATCTACTCAGTTTGCAGGCTCAGAGAAGCTAAACGAAAAGTCTATCCTCTTCCCATCAGCCACCGCGTCTAAGTTGGTTGAGGGCTTGGAATGGGATGTTGTGGAATGACGCCAGACCATCACAGATGGCGAAAGCTGTAATGCTATCACGATCGAAATAGCGGCGAAAATCTTAGGACCGAGCGGCAGCAGCAGGACATCCCGCTCCCTAAGCTCCACCTCGATCAAGCTTCTAAGGCTTTGATATAGTTCATAAGGGGTCAACAAATCATACGGAAGAAGAAAGTCCGGATTGTCCAAGAAGCTAAATCCGAGGTTGTTTTTGTAAATAGCCTCTTCGAAGCGGCTGTCGGTGCCGACCGGATGGAAACAATACACTCTTTCTGGTTCCAGCACGTCAATTGCACCTACGATGCGTCCGTACTCGTAACCCGCGCCGACTATCAGAGAAAGGGCGTCTCTTGAGTATGAAGCTTCGCCGACAAAACGTGAGGTCACTGGCGCAAAGGTGAGCACCTGCTCCAATACAGCCGTTGGCTCTACAAACGTCTGCGGATAGTAAATAATCTCAATATTGGATATATAAGCCCTTAAATCAAAAAGAGACTCCAGAACTTTGGCCATAACGCGTCTATCCAAAGATGTTACGTCGAGCATAACACATTTCTTTGGGCCGCCAACTATCCTATATTCTATCGCCTTAATAAGCTCCATTGTATTCTTAAACAACTCGCAATCAATACCCCGGACGAATTCAATGTTTCGAGGGTATGAAAGCCTGTCTCCACAATCGTAGTCAAGCAATAGCTTTTCTCGACTCGAGATCGACAGATTGTATGTGCGCAATGCCTCCGACGATCTTAATTCGTATCCAACGCAGCCGATATATATATCTGCCGCCACACTTGATGGCTGTAGCAACTTCAAACTAATCATTTACGCCACCCCAATTCAACAGATCGGGTTGATCATCAAATTTTGCGCTCTTCTGTGGAGGCTCTGACAAAATCCGTTCCTGACCGGTGATTGTCGGAAGTTTATAAAAAGGCGCTAGCCGATGCGATATTCGCAACCGACATCCTTCTAGGTCAAAAAGTAGATTTTTTCCGCTCGCCTGCTCCTCAACTATGATGGCCCCCGAATTTATAGCGGAGATCATTGCTCTGCGCATGCTCACATTCAGATTTTTAATCTTGTAACTAAGCGCTGGCTCAGCAGGAAAATCATTGCCGTACAGTGAGTTGGCAAGAGAATACCCTAGAAGATCGATAAGCTGGAGGGTGGATAGAGCTGTTCCATTTGCGTTTGCCGTGTCGGCAGATTGGGAGGCAACAAGAGCGCGGAAACGGTCAACATTCTGCGAAATCGCTTTATTTTGCGCTACACGCGAGTCTATCCCCGAGCGCATATCCTGAAGCAATTCGTTGAGATAGTACTTGATAGCTCTAGGGTTTCCCTCTGTAAGAGAGATGATCTGGTCGAAGCCATGATAGTATCCGAAGCCCTTTACGGATGATCTACGAACACTCTCCCCCCTCGCGCTCGACTTTGTCTTTGATAAATAATAAGCCCTGAGCTCAGCGATTGGAAAAATTTTCCGAATGGTCTGCGCTCTGAAAGCCTCCCCCGTGACATTTTCTAGATCGTCTCCGTTGTGGACGCCCTTGCTCTCCATATAAGCCTTAAAGGATTGGTCGCCTGCTCTATGCACAACGTGTTGGTAGATGGCTTTCGGCTGCCTCACGAAGCCGTCGTCAGAAAAGCGCCTTGTCCCGTGAAGTATGGCGTTTGAGCTATTCAAATAGGCAATAAATTCGCCAAAGGCGATGTTGCGAACCTCGCATTCCGATCGGACTATGCTACGGGCAAACGAATAATCGGGGTTAGAAAATTTGCTGGACAGCACCACAGTGTGAAAATCTTGTGCCGGATTTGGGCTGGCCATACCAGACTGATCAGCGGAATGTTGATCGATAAAATCTACATACGGAAAAAGAGAAAGCTTGATAGCTGTCCGCTGGTCGAAAGAGCGAAGGCTTTCATAGAGATCTGCGAGAACTCGCTTTGGGGCGATCTCCATTTCATCAAAGCTGATTGTCCAGCGCTTTAAGCCGGCGAACTTATCAGTTATGTCGAGAAATGCCCTCAGCATGACGAGGAAATCCAGACGCCCCCCTTTGCGAACCTCGTCCAAAGTGTCCTTAGAAGATATCGCGGCTCGAAACTGATTCACCCGCTTAAGCAAATCAAGTTTGAGCCCTAAGAGCGAACTCGGCCTGCCAGGAAGCTGCCAAATTTCAGCACAGGCCGTAGCTATTTTGCGCTCCATAGAGTCGTCGAAGTCTGCCAACCATGGGTAGCCAACCCCGTCTTTCAGACTTCTTTTAAGGTCGCGATTTTCGTCGATTGATGAAACGACGTGATAAAGGCAATGATCGCAGAACAGGCCGCTAGAGATCAGATCGCGATCGCTCTCGTCTCCAATCTCCTCGTTAATGACGTGAGACGTGCCCTTCCAGATTGATTCTGCTGGTATGTAGATTGGCGTATAGTTGAAATCAATTTTCTTCAGCCTTTCTGCGACATCTTTTCTTTGATGTAGAGTTACCAGTCCCTGAGCGGTAAGCGTCTTTAGAAGAGTGGTTTTACCGATGCCACGGGGCCCGATCAAAACCGTATTTTGATAGGCCGCCACCTCCTCGAAATATTCTGGCATCACGAAAGTGGCCGCAATCTGGCTTGGTGATGAATTGCGGGCGTTGAATTGGGTGACAACAACCATCAGCTTGCCTCAATCATCGCTTGGATTGTGGACTGGTGAGCCACAAGCATGCGTTTGTATTTTTTCATAAGAATTTCGTTCAAGTCATCAAATTGACTCATCGGCAGAAATTCGAGATCCGGACAACCGGCGAACAGCTCCTGTCGAGCAACCTTGGATGTTAAAGGGATACCTGCCAGTTCAGCGGCAAGCTTCTCTAATAAAATTTCCGGGCCAAACGCCTGACGAAAGGGCATGGTATCCAGCTTGCTCTTTATCCACGCGGACGCAGCCCAATTCCAAGAGTATATCGCGCCTGAAGGGAACAAGCTTTTATTGGTATCAAATTCCAATATGTGGAACTGGTTGTAAAACCCGGTCGTTTGACTTGGATAAGGACGAGCTGCAAAAGTAGCAGACGAAAATATTATAGGAGGCCTCAACCCTTTTGAGTGCCTTTTAATATTAACTTGATGTTTGTGTCCATGAATAACAATACAGTTTTTGTCTGTATCTCCAATGTCGGCCAGCAATTGCGCCCCAGAGGACATTTGATCTTCCTCTGTATCCAATATGTCATCGACCTTGATTGGATGGTGATGCATAATGATCACCACATGGCTCAAGGCTGAAGCGCGTATTTGCGCCAATATCTCTTGCCTCATCGTGTCACTGACGTGACCGACGTTCCATATTTTTTCTGAAGTCTTGTCGTCTTTTCCAAGCCCGTGCCATCGGCACGTGTCTACAGCAATAAGCAGGCATCGTTCGAATTCTTTCGAGGCCACGCCGTTTTGAAAATAAGACGCGCTGAACGCTTCGTCCTTATTCGGAAATCTGGGGCTAATATTCTTCAGAAAGTCCGTTCGGTTTTCGGCATCCTCTATCGAATCCACGCGGGAAAGCAGATCATGATTTCCGGTTATTCCAACTATATCAGGAACATTCAGCTTTCGGCCCAGTTCGTGCAAATCCGTCCATGCTTGAAGCATAGGTAGTCGCTTGGACTGGTGCGCCATGTCTCCAAGGCACAATATCGCGTCAATGCTGCCATCAAAATCCGAGACCGCCTGCTCGATAGCCATAATTGGATTGCGAGATGGGACGCGTTCTTCGATGAAGAAGGAACTACCTTGGGAACCTGCATAGCCCCCCTGCACGTCTTTTAATTCCTTGGACATACAGTGGATGTCGCTAACAATTATGAAGCGCATAATCACTCCCCCGCACGCGCCAGCAATTCCACTTCTCTTTTTCGTCGCCCAGAAAATCCGCCGACGTTCCTCGTCACGGTAATTTCGGAAATATGCATATGTCCGAACAGCTCTCTAAATTCGCCGCAATCCCTGTAAGAAACAGCGACAATGTTATTCTTCGATAATCTATCTGCAGCATCTCTAAGCCTTATAAGATCTCTAATTCCAAATATTTTTTCACCGTACTCGCCAAAAACCCTCGCCTCGCTCGTAAAATAGGGTGGATCCATGTATATGCAGGCGCCCTCTGGATTTATTTCGGACAAAAACTGTTCAAAGTCCAAATTATAAAACTCGCACGACTCCAGAACATTGGAGAATTCCACAACATCACTTAGAGAAAGCTTTGCTTTTGCCTTATTGCTTGCGCCAAACGGCGTGTTAAATCGGCCCTTTAAATTTGTTCGGTATATTCCATTGAAGCAATAATGATTTAGATACAAGAAGTATGCAGACCTCTCCACAGAAGGAGGAATGTCGTTAAACATTTCTCGAACATTGTAATATGACTGCGGATCTATCTCGATTTCGTTGTAGATCTCCCAAAGACGAATGGGGTTTTTACGAAGATCTTCGTAGCAGCATATCAACGGATGATTCAGATCATTGAGAACGGCTTTTTTCGGCTTTTTGTCGAAGAAAAATGCAGCTGAGCCGCAAAATGGTTCAACATACTGCCTCGAAAAATCCAAAAAGCCAGTAATCTGCTGGGCAACATTTGATTTGCTGCCCGCCCATCTTAACGGCTTTATCTTTTCCTGGTGCATCTCAAACTTTTATAAGCGGTTACGCGTTGAATTTTGTTGGCAGTTATATTGTGTGATTTAGCTCACGAAATGATAGATAGCATGCTTAGTAGCTGCTCTCTTAAGCAGCGTTCCTAAGCGGATCGACCGAATCGGCATTTTATTGTCCGGCTTGATAGGGTATCTGAATAGATACTGTTCCGTGAATTTTGTTTAGTCTGCATCACCATATTCGATCGCATAATGAACGAACCATCCTGTGCGTGGGTATCGCTGTTTCCATTGTATAAACAAGGGTCGTTATCATCTTTGTCTGCGCTCGCCAGGAGCTAGAATGTCGATGGAACAGCCGAGTGTTTGGAGAACCTGCAATACTTTTCCTATTTGAGCCGTGGGCTTGCCTGCCTCGAGATCGACAATAAACCGATGCCCGACGCCGGAAACGCCGGCAAGTTCGTCCTGCCGCAAGTTTTGCTCCTTGCGTGTAGTCCGAACCAAGGCGCCGATATCGGTTGGAGTTCTTATTCGTGTTGCCATAGTCATTTTCCCGATCGGGAAAATAGCAGCACATCGGCCACCTTGTCGAGAAAAATTTCCCGATCGGGAAAATCAGACCGAGCCCATGCGATGCCGCCGACATCGACATGTTGGAAGTGAACGACCCGCTGATTGGAAGTGATAGCAATTCCTGGCCGATTAAATAGCCTAGCAGATTAATCACACCATCGGATTCCGGTCCAGCTTCCCCCGATATGCTGGATGCCGGTGCGACACGATCGCGTCAATGAGTGCTGGCGGCTTCGAGCCCGCCAGCAGCAGCATCTTACCTGTCTTCATCTCCAGGATCTGATCGGCCGTCATCAGTTTCTGTCTCTGCTCGGCGGTTGAGGTCTTGCGGCTTTCGCCGAACGTCGCGGACGATTGCTTGGTGCGGGTGAGCACCGTCTGATCGCCAAGCGCGTTCGCGGCCCAACTGGCGGTTTCGAATTCACCCCGGCCGAGGCCGAAAATGCGGGTGGTGACGCAGGAGCCGAGAATGCTGGCGGTGTCGCCTTTGCCGTAGACGCTTTCGATCTGGCCCTTGTCCTGGGTGATGAACAGCGCCTCGATGCCGCAGCCGGCGGCGACGTTGGCGATGTTGATCAGCTTTTCCATGCGACCGAGGCGAACAAACTCGTCCAAGACCAGCAGCACGTTCCTTTTCGGCTTGTTCGCGCCTTCAAGGCGCACGGCCATGCCGAGAATTATGTTCGTCAGCAGCCGGAGAAAGACGGCCTGGGCGTCGACCTGGTCGAGCGGTACGACCATGAAGAGGTCGGCGCGGCCCTCGAACAGATTTTCGAGCGAGCATGTGGAGGCGCTGAGGAAACTGCGCAGTTCATCGGAACGTGCCCAATCGAAGGCCTTCTTGATCGTCGTCTTGATTGCGCCGCGCTCGTTTTCCCCGGCAGCAAGGAAGGTGGCAGCGGCGGCGGCTGGGCGGGTACCGAATGTCTCTGGGGCACCGGCCCAATCTGCCAGCGTCTTTTCAAAGCCGGCCGAAAGCAGCAGGTCCATGACGGTGATGAGGTTGCGATCGGCCTCGGCGCGCTTGGTCATGACGACCTCGATCACAGCGGCAATCATGGATTTCGCCATTTCGGCGAAGTGCGCGCCGTTTCCGCTTTCCGGTCGAACAAGGCCTTCGGCAATGACCTCGATGTCTCGGACGAGGTGCGCTTGCCGGATGTAGTCGAGTGGGTTGAAACGATCCTTCGATGGCTCGATGACGCCGAAGGGATTGAGAACCACGACCTGGCGCCCGAGCGATTGGCGATAGCGGCGTGTGACGGCGAAGTTCTCGCCCTTGATGTCGAGAACGGCGACCGGCCCGTCATGGTCGATGATGGCTGGAATGACGACGGACACGCCTTTCCCGGCGCGCGTGCCGGCAATGGCTACATGGTGGCCGGCACGCCATCCGGTTTTCGGGTTGGGGCGATAGCGCAGCATTGCGCCGCCGGAGAGACCGAGCGGCAAGCCCGCGTCGTTGTGCCGGAGCTGGCGCAGCTCGCTCCGGTTCATCCACCGGGCGCGCCATGGTCCTCGTTTGGAAATCCGGCTGGACGATGCCGGGGCGGCTATCGAGATCGCTCGCAAGATGAAGAAAAGCGGTACAGGCAGGCCAATTGCAAGGCTGGTTTGCAGACCCAGCTTTTGGCCTTCGGTAAAGCGATCCCATGTCGATGCCATGCCCCGGATGCTCTCGATTCCGGAATAGCCGGCGTTGCGCCAAGCCTTGAAGCTGTCGAGCAGGACGCCTGCCGCAATAGTGGGGTCGGTAAGGGCGAGAGCAGACGCGGCAAGGAGGGCAGCCCCCACAGCTAAGCCCGACGCGCTGCGGATGCGGCCCTGGGTGTCTCCCGCCAAGGTCAGCAGCGCAAACCCGCAAAACATGACCAGGATCGCGGCGCGCGCGTTCTGGTAAATGGGTGGCCAGAACAACGGTGCGGTTTCCATCAGCAGGAAACCCCCTGCCACAACGGCGATGGAAAGAGCAAAGCGGTAAGGCTGAATGATCAAATTCATGGATAAAATCTCCAGACGGGAATGAAAATCAAACGCGGCCGCGACCGGGCGCGGTCGGTCGGCCTCTCACGTCGGCGGCGCGACCGTCTCCAGGATCGCTTCGGCTTGCTCCAGCAGGGCGAACGCTTCCGTCAGTTCGGTCGAGGCCGTGCCGTTGGAAGGATTGCCGGAGGCGAGCCAGGCGTTCATGAAGGTAGCCTGTGACGCGATGAGCGATTTCAGCGATCCTTCCAAAGCCGCTTGCCGGTTTTCGATCATGTCGGTCGAGCGTTTCTCCAGCGCCTCGAACTGCGCGGTTCCGCTCTGCAAGGTGTTCATCAACGTCTCGACGTAACCCAGCAATTCGCGCTCCAGCGGCGACAGGCTCTCGGTCATCGGTGGTCTGGTCGTTCCGGTCATCGGTCAATCTCCCTGGACGATCTTCAGGCATGGGGTTTTGCCGGTCCCTGCCTGACAGGTGATCAGCTGAAGACGGTTGACGTCCCATGTCAGGACTTTGCCGCTGTTGGTCTGGTTGATCTGCAAGCCCATCTGCAAGAGGCTTGCGCTCTGGGCGCGGTCGATCATCAGACCCGCCCAAAACCAGCTCGCGGTGAAACTCAGCAGGATGATCAGCAAGGCCACCGCGCCCATGGTCAGCAAGAACGGCTGCACCATCGAGCGAAGCCGGTTCACGTCCGCCTCGGTCATTGCCAGCGCCTCGCTCAAGTGCCGGCGATTCGCGTCCGTGAAGCTGCGGATATCGGTCTCGATTGTAGCTTGCGCGCGCTTCAAGGCTTCGCTCCAGTCGGTCTCGAAGATCGTCGAGGGCGATGGCGTCGAGCCGGCCTCCGGAGCGGCTGGGCTCGCCAGCCGATCTTTCAAGCGCTCGCTCAATGGTATTCTCTCGGGTCCAGTCTTCACGGAACAGCTCTCCTTTCAGACGCCAGCGCTCGTCCGTCTCCGGATCGCGCACGGTGATGTAATTTTTGCCGGCGCGCGGCAGGTCGAAACCTGCCGCCGTCAAAGCCTCGGTCATGCTCGGGCGGTCAAGGATTTCGCCGGTCTCGATGCGCAGGACTATCCAGTCATGGATCAGCTCGCGGGCATCACCGCGCCTGACGCTTTCGATGAGGCTGACGGTCTCGCGAGCGCGCTCCGGCGCCATTGGGTCATTCCAACCGTGTTCCTTATTCAGAACATCGCGCAGGGCGTCGTAGTGCTTCTGGTAGCCGGGTGGCGCGATATTAAGGCTGCGCCCGCTGACAAGCTCCATGCGCGGCGTCACGAAATGCAGCTCGACGCGGCCCTCATGGGTGTGGCGCACCCAAAGCATATCGCGCTGGTCGGCTTCGAGGCCGGCAAAGGCAAGGCTCTCGAAAGCGTCCATGACCTGTCGTTGCTGGGCAGGGTTCGGCGCGTCCTCCGCCGTGAAGGCGATGACGCCGGCGCGATAGGTCCACTGGTGCGGGCAGGCGTCGATCAGCGCGCGCATGCGGTCTGCATCGCCGCGCAGCACTTCCGGCAGAGGCTCGCGGGCAAACAGCATGATCTCGCCGCGCTCGTCGCGGATCGCGTTGCGGTTCTGGTCGTAAGCGACGACGTCGCGCTCAACCAGATAGTCAACCGGTCCCGATCCGCCGCCCTGGCCGTTTCGGAAAAACTTGATCAGCACGGCGCGCCATCCTTGGCCGTGAACTTCTCAAGCGTTTCCGAAAGCGCCCGCTCGATCGCGACCAGGCGCGCGGCAACCGTGATTGCGTCGATAGCGGACACCTGGCCCTGAACCTGGGCCGTGTTCAGCCAACGAGCGATCTGGTTGAGGTTGCCACCGATCCGGGCGACGGCGCGCACCAACTCCGGGTCCACCTTGGGAACCGGACGGCGGCGGCGCGCCTCGGTCAAGCCAAGCGCTTCCCGCATCAGCGTGGCGAAGGGCAGACCGGCCCTTGCTGCGCGAGCGGTCAGCGTCTGCTTTTCCGATGCGGTGCAGCGGAAAACCACGACGGCATTGAGTTCGCCTTTGGGCGATCGCCGCGTGCTCTTGGTGGGGTTTGAAGGGGAGGCCTGCCTCCCCTCACAAGGCTCCCTGTCAGAAGGCTCGCCGTATGACAGGGGTCGCCTTGCTCCCTTCAAATCGCCAGCCGTCATGACGCCCTCCGAAGATCGGTTTGCCTCGCGGGTTCATCGGCGATGTGGTCACGGCGGTGGCTGAAGAATGCAATCCAATCGAGGGCGCTGGGGCTTGCGTCATCAGGTGGCCAGTAGCCCGGCAAGGCATAACCCGGCTTCTTGGTTTTCACCGTTCGAAGGCCCAAGGCGTCGATCGAAGGAAAGCCGTGACGTCGCAACCAGGAGCGCCACTGCTCGACCTGATCCGCCTTGGTCTCGGCCACGAAAACGAGCGGGACGGCTCGCCGCGTTTCGACGCGCGGCGGGGCGTCCTCGCGCGGGTTAGGTTTTTTTATTTTTTCTTTCTCTGGGTTTGGTGGACATATTTGTCCCCCTTCGCTGGACAGATCTGACCGCCTTTCCGGACGATTTTGACCGCCTTTGTCAGGGTAAAGGGTGACAACTTTGTCCGTCTTTTCGCGGGCGTCCGATGCGCGTAAAATCGATGCCGCTGAGGGACGATATTCTGTGTTGTGCCCGACGCCATTTCCGCGCTGGACCTCGAACCATCCTTTGACCTCAAGTTCACGGACGGCGCGCTGAATGGTCTTGACGCTCTTGCCGGTCGCGTCGGCAATCGTTTGATAGGATGGCCACGCCTTCTCGGTGTGGCCGTTCAAATGCGTGGTGATGATATAGAGCGCCACGGATCGCGCGCTGTCGCTCAAATCCTTGTCGCAGCTCAACTGTTGAAGCCATTGCAGCTTCACGTCCCGAAATGGCCGCACCCCGCTCATGCGCGCCTCCCTGGCCGCAATGCAACCGGGAAAGAAGGGGCGGAAACGGCCGGAAAAAGTGGGACGGCGGCTTTACTAAGCCATTGATTTTTATAAAATGGGGTCTTCGTCCCACACAGGGTTAAGCTGCTGATTTTCTTGGAATTCGGCAGGCCCTCCGGGCCCACCAAAGTAAACCAATCTCATTCATTTCCCGACGTTTGCGTTGGTTTTATACGCCTTGGTTGAGACGTTCCTCTTGCGTGGCCCCTGTGCAAATCGCTTTCGCATAACGTTCCGGAACAATCCCCGTCCTCATCGGTCAGACACCATCCCCGCCTGGCGCGCTTCCGCGCCGGTGGCGTGATCTGATGGAGAGTGGTGATGAAGGCTTTGACGTGGCATGGGAAGCACGACATCCGGTGCGAGAGCGTGCCGGATCCTGTCATCGAGGATGGGCGGGATGCGATCATCAAGGTGACGGCCTGTGCGATCTGCGGGTCGGACCTGCACATCTATGACGGCATCATGCCCGATATGCATGGTGGCGACATCATGGGGCACGAGACGATGGGGGAGGTCGTCGAGGTCGGGCGGGACAATTCCAAGCTGAAGGTCGGCGATCGCGTCGTCATTCCCTTCACCATCGCCTGCGGCCAGTGCTTCTTCTGCCAGCGCGGCTTCTTCTCGGCCTGCGAGCGCAGCAATCCGGAACGCTCGCGACAGAAGGCGACGAAGATGTGGGGCAATTCGCCGGCGGGGCTGTTCGGCTATACCCATCTGCTGGGCGGCTACAGCGGCGGGCAGGCGGAATATCTGCGGGTGCCCTATGCCGATTTCGGGCCGATCAAGGTGCCGGACGGGCTGACGGACGAGCAGGTGCTGTTCCTCTCGGACATTTTTCCGACCGGCTACATGGCGGCGGATTTCTGCAACATCCAGCAGGGCGATACGATCGCCATCTGGGGCTGCGGTCCCGTGGGACAGATGGCGATCCGCTCGGCCTTCCTGCTCGGCGCGGAGCGGGTGATCGCCATCGACAGCGTGCCGGAGCGGCTGGTGCTGGCCGGGGCGACGGGGGCGATCACGCTCGATTATCGCGAGGAGGATATTTACGAGCGGATCATGGAGCTGACCAAGGGGCGCGGTGCGGATGCCTGCATCGATGCGGTGGGAACGGAAGCCGATCCATCCGCGAGTTGGGATTCGCGCATCGACCGCATCAAGGTCGCGACCTTCATGGGAACGGACCGGCCGCATGTGCTGCGCCAGGCGATTCATTGCTGCCGCAACTTCGGAACGGTCTCGATCGTCGGCGTCTATGGCGGCTTCCTCGACAAGATCCCGATGGGCTCGGCGATCAACCGGGGCCTCACCTTCCGCATGGCGCAGACGCCGGTGCAGGCCTATCTGCCGGTCCTCATGGAGCGCATCCAGAAGGGGGAGATCGACCCGTCCTTCGTCATCACCCACCGGGCCGGGCTCGAGGACGGGCCGGAACTCTACAAGACGTTCCGGGACAAGAAGGAAGGCTGCATCAAGGTGGTGCTGAAGCCGTGAGGTTTCAGGAGAGCGAGAGAAAGGCTTCGGTGCTCATGGCGCGCAACTGGCTGGAATAGCGGGTCTTGAGGAGGCCAAGCGCGGCGTCATGCGTCGCGTCCGTGCCGCTGCAGACGGCGTCATCCAAAAGGGTGACGTCGTAGCCAAGGTCCACCGCACCCAGCACGGTCGCCAGCACGCAGACGTCCGTTTCACCGCCGGTGATGACGAGCCGGCGGATGTTGCGGCCGGCAAGGGCAGCGTGAAGGCGGCCGTCCATCCAAGGCGAATAGGTGTGCTTGTCCAAGGTGGTCGCCGGCGGCAGGGTGCGGGCAAGCGGGGCGATGAGGTCGAGCATCTCGGGCGGCAGGTGCTCGCCCGTCATCATCCACCATTTTTCATAATAGGGCTTCCACATGCCGGGTGCCGCGTCGGCATGCTGCGGCGGCACGAAGCGGGTAAAGATGGTGCGCGCCGCATGACGGCGCGCAACCTCGCTCATGGCAGGCAAAATGGTGTCCATCCAGCCCACGTGCCAGGGGGTGTCCTCGGCGAACATGCGCTGCATATCGACGCAGATATGGGACCAGTTCCCGTCCATGCCGCCCGTCCTCCCGCTCCTGGCCCGGCGCGGTCAGACCTTGGCGGTCTGGCCGGCTTGCTTGCGGGTGGCAAAGCGGGTGGTGATCTCGGCGACGTGGTCGTCGATCCAGGCCGCCATAGCCTGTTCTTCGGCGAGATTGGCCGTCAGCGGCTGGACGGCAAAGGTGAAGCCGCCGAGGTCGGCGACGGTCAGGAGGGATTTGTAGGCGGCGATCTCGAAATTCTCGAAGGCGAAATTGGCGAAGCTGTTCTTGAGGATCTCGTCGCCGGCCATGGTGTGGCCCATCGCGGCCATCGAGCCCGTGAAGGAGAGCGCGACATCTTTCAGCGCCGAATGGCTCTCGTTCAACTGGGACAGGACGGTTTCGAGCCGGGTGATCTGGTTTTCGGTTTCGCGCTTGTGGGCTTCCAACCTGTCAAGCACGTCGGGATAGTTTTCGACGCGCAGAAGCTGCGGCTTCATGATCGACAGCGCCTGATTTTCCATCGCATGCGCATTGCGAAGGCCGGTGACGAAGATGCTGCGGATGTCGTGATCGGACATGGTGTTCTCCCTTTCGTGGATACTGTCCAAACAGGCGCGACGCGCAGGTGTTCCCCTTAACAGCATCCGTCGGTGACCATGCGCGGGGCGGGGGTGCGGGTTGACGGTGCGCATTATCTCGCCTTTCCGCCTTTCCGGCGCTGGACAAAATAGTGGACATGATCCACTATCTTCGCTGCGGCGCACAATGACCGCAGGCGAACAAAGTTACAAAAACAAGGGGAACTTATGTCGCAAACCTCCACGTCGGCCGACGTGGTGCTGTCCGTTCGCAATCTGACGGTGGATCTGCCGCCGGGAATGGAGCGCACCCATGCGGTCAAGGACATTTCCTTCGATCTTCACGCGGGCGAGATCCTCTGCATCATCGGGGAATCGGGTTCCGGAAAATCCGTGACCGCCAATACGATCATGGGTCTTCTATCGCCCGTCATCACCGTCAGCGCCGGCGAGATCCATTTCAAGGGCATGGATATTCTCGCCGCCCGCGAGGAAACCATCCGTCCGCTGCGCGGCCGGGCGGTGTCGATCATCTTCCAGGATCCGCTGTCGGCGCTCAATCCGCTGATGACGGTCGGCGACCAGATCTCGGAGGTGCTGGAGGCGCATGGCTTTGGCACGGCGGAGAGCCGCAAGGCCAAGGTTCTGTCGCTTCTCGAAGAGGTGGGGCTGCCCGATCCGGCGCTGATGCGGCTGCAATATCCGTTCCGGCTCTCCGGCGGGCAGCGGCAGCGCGTGATGATCGCCATGGCGCTGGCGCTCGATCCGGACGTGCTGATCGCCGACGAACCGACCACGGCGCTCGACGTGACGACGCAGGCGCAGATCCTCGATCTCATCCGCAAGATCCAGAAGCGCAAGGGTATGAGCGTCATGTTCATCACCCATGATTTCGGCGTGGTCGCCGAGATCGCCGACCGGGTGGTGGTGATGGAAAAGGGGCATCTGGTGGAGCAAGGCCGGGCCGATCAGGTGCTCGTCCATCCCGCCCATCCCTACACGCAGCGCCTCGTGGCCGCCGTGCCGCGCATGCGCGCCCGCCCGGCCGAGATCCGCGAGGCGCCGCCCGTGGTGCTGGAGGTGGAAAACCTCGAAAAGGAGTACCGCAGCGCCGGTTCGTTCTTCCGCAAGGCGCGGGTCGTCAAGGCGGTCAATGGGGTCAGTTTCACGCTGCGCAAGGGCCAGACGCTCGGCGTCGTGGGCGAAAGCGGCTCGGGCAAATCCTCTCTCGGACGCGTGCTGCTGAAGCTTTTGGAGCCGGATGGCGGAGCGATCCGTTTTGACGGACGCGACATCGCGCCGATGGACGAGGCCAGTTTCCGCGCGCTTCGGCCCTATATGCAGATGATCTTCCAGGATCCCTTCGCCTCGCTCAATCCGCGCCATACCATCGGGAAGATCCTGACGGTCGGGCCGGTGGCGCATGGCGTGGCGGTGGCGGAAGCGCGGGCCAAGGCGTTCCGGCTGCTGGCGCTGGTCGGGCTTGACGAGCAGGCCTTCGACCGCTTCCCGCACGAGTTTTCCGGCGGCCAGCGCCAGCGCATCGGCATTGCCCGTGCACTGATGTTCGATCCGGTGGTGCTGGTGGCGGACGAGGCAGTGTCGGCGCTCGACGTGTCGATCCAGGCGCAGATCCTCGAACTTCTGGCCCGCGTGCAGGCGGAGATGAAGGTCGCGATGATCTTCATCACGCACGACCTGCGTGTTGCCAGCCAGATCTGCGACGACGTCATCGTCATGCATCGCGGCGTGGTGGTCGAACAGGGACCGCCGGCGCAGATCTTCCGCGATCCACGCCACGATTATACCCGCAAGCTCGTCTCGGCGATCCCCGGGGCGGATTGGGAACCGGCCGCCACGGCGGTCTGATCACGCGAAAGGCCGGGTTGCGGGCGGCTCGGAAACGGCCTGTCCGCACCCGTCCGGCTCGTCGGAGCCCTATTTTTCGTCGACCCCAAGAGGGGCCGGCGATGCTGGCGTTTCTGGCTCAATTCATTGATTTTAAAAGAAAATAATTCATTCTTCGGAAAAAAATAGTTGCAAAGGTCCACTATCTGGCCTTTCATGTCGTCACGACATTGACATACGACAGCGACGGAAGCCCGAAGCTGCGGCCGGCGAAGCGCTGGCTGCGGCGGGGAGAGCTTCGTCCAGTCGAACGGAAACTCCATGACGAAACCGCCTGCAAAACCCCTGGCCAAGCCACCGACGATCCCCAAGGACATCAACATCGATGTGCTCGAGGACACGCTGAGCTTCTACATCCGCACCCTCAACCTCGCCGTGTCACGCGATCTGGACGAGCGGCTGGAGGGGCTTGATGTCGCCAAGGGCACGGGCAAGATCACCACGCTGCTGCTGGTCGACGACTATCCCGGCATTCGTCCTTCCGTGATCGCCCACCTCATCATGCGCGACCGCTCTGCCATGGGCCGGCTGATCGACCAGATGGAGGATCACGGGCTCATCCGCCGCGAGATTTCGCCGGACGACAGCCGGGCGCAGCAGCTCTACATCACCGAGGCCGGCTCGGCGCTGGCGGTGAAGATCCGCGAGATCGTGCCGCAGCAGTCGCGCGATTTCTTCTCCTTCATTCCCGAGGACGAGCAGAAGCTGGTCATCGATATCCTGCGGCGCGCCTATCGCCGCATCGTGGGGCTGTCATGAGCGATTTTCCAGAAGGCGCCGTGGCGCTGATTTCAGGAGCCAGCCGCGGTATCGGCGACCATGTCGGCGCCGAGCTTTTGCGGCAGGGCTGGACTGTGTCGCTCGGCATGCGCAAGCCGGTGATGCCGGCCTGGGCCGAGGGCCATGAGGACCGCGTCCAGCTTGTCGCCTACGAGGCCGGCGACGTGACGGCGGAAGCGCGCTGGGTTTCCGAGGCGCTTGGCCGGTTCGGCCGTATCGATGCCCTCGTCGCCAATGCCGGGATCATGATCCCGAAGACGGTGATCGAGGCCGAGGATGACGACATTGACGCCATGATGTCGGTCAACCTCAAGGCGCCGCGCCGCCTCGCAAAGGCCGCCTGGGAGGCGCTGGCCGCAACGGGCAGGGGCAGGGTGATCATTCTCGCCTCGCTCTCCGGCAAGCGGGTGAAATCGGCCGGTGCCGGCAGCTATTCTCTCTCCAAGTTCGCCGCCGTGGCGCTGGCGCATGCCATCCGCCAGGCCGGTTTCGACCAGGGCATCCGCGCCACCGCCGTCTGCCCCGGCTTCGTGGCGACCGACATGGGCACGACGCTCTCCGGCCGCGCGCCCGAGATGATGACGCAGCCGGACGATCTCGCCCGCATCATCGCCATGCTGCTTGCCCTACCCAATTCGGCCTCGGTCGCCGAATTCGCCATCAATTGCCAGCTTGAGGAATTTTTCTGAGATGCCCGGTCCTTATGTCGTTCCCGTCCATGGCGATGCCGAGCTGCCGAAGGAGGTGGATGTCGTCGTCATCGGCGGCGGGATCATCGGAACGTCGACGGCGCTGGAGCTTGCCGACAGCGGCCTGCGCGTCGCGCTGTGCGAGAAGGGCGGCATCGGCCATGAACAGTCGAGCCGCAACTGGGGCTGGGTGCGTATCTCCCGGCGTGATCCGCGCGAAGTGCCGCTGATGGCCGAGGCGCTGCGCATCTGGGCCGACCTCAACCGCCGCACGGGGCGTGAGACCGGTTTCAAGCGCTCCGGCATCGTCTTCACCTGCGCGGATGAAAAGGCATTCGACGAACATGAGCGCTGGAACCGCAATCTGGAGGGATACCAGATCGAAAGCCGCATGCTGAGCGCTGCGGAGTTCAACGCCAAATATCCCGGCAATACGATGAAGATCGCAGGCGCTCTCTATACGGCGGGCGACTGCCGCGCCGAGCCACAGCGCGCAGCACCCGCCATTGCCGAAGCGGCGCGCGATCGTGGCGCGCATATCCTCACCGAATGCGCGGTGCGCGGCCTGCAAATGGCGGGGGGCAAGGTTTCCGGCGTCGTAACGGAGCGCGGCGAAATCGCCTGCAAATCCGTGGTGCTGGCGGGTGGTGCCTGGTCCAGCCTTTTCATGGGCAATAACGGGCTCGACCTGCCGCAGCTCAAGGTGCTGAATTCGGTGTTGCGCACCAAGCCGCTGGAAGGCGGGCCGGACGAGGCGATCTGGGCGAGCGGCTTCGCGCTGCGCAAGCGCCAGGACGGCGGCTATACGATTGCCGACGGGGCTCAGAACATCGTCGATCTCGTGCCGGCCTCGTTCCGCTACGGCATGAAGTTCCTGCCGGCCTTTTCGCATGAGTGGCGCTCGTTGCGCTTCCGGCTCGGCGGCCGCTTCTTCGACGAGGCGCGCATTCCGCGCCGCTGGGCGCTCGATGAGGCCTCGCCCTTCGAATACAACCGCGTGCTGGACCCGATCCCCTCCAAGGCCATGTCGGACGCAGCCCTCAAGCGTCTTTCGGTCGCCTTCCCGGTCTTCAAGAAGGCCGAGATCGCGCAGCGCTGGGGCGGCATGATCGACGTGACGCCGGATGCCGTGCCGGTCATCGACGCCATCGATGCGATCCCCGGCTTCCACGTCGCGACCGGCTTTTCCGGCCATGGCTTCGGCATCGGCCCGGCAGCCGGGCGGCTGATGGCCGACATCGTTCTCGGGCGTACGCCGATCGTGGAGCGCCGCGATTTCCGTTTCAGCCGCTTTTCGGATGGGTCGAAGATCGAACTCATCAGCGGCTTCTGACGACCAGAGCTGCCGGCGGTCCGCCGCCGGTTGCACCGCGTGCCGGCTGGCGACTGCCGTCGGGAGGCTGAACTGCCCGCAGAGGCGGAAGCACACACTGAGATGACATGTCACTCCATCGCATAAAAGGGGAACTGAAAAATGTCCGATACCAAAAAGCCATTCCTGAACACCACGCGCCGCCAGGCGCTCGGCCTTCTCGCGCTCGGCGCCTCCGGCGTCGTCATGACCGGGCTTCCGGGCTTCACGCGCGCCTTCGCGCAAGGGGCCAAGGATGCCACGGGACAGCTGACCGTCGGCTTCTCGCAGGAGCCGACGGTCTTCAACCCGCACATGCCGCATATCGAGGTGGATGAGGGCATCCATTTCAGCATCTTCGATCCGCTGTTCTACGTGGACGAGAAGGGCGCCTTCGTTGCCGCGCTCGCTGCCGAAGTCCCGACGGTCGAAAATGGCGGCATCTCCGCCGACGGCCTCACCTGGAAGGTGAAGCTGCGCGACGACGTGAAGTGGCATGACGGCACGCCGTTCACCGCCGAGGACGTCAAGTTCACGCTGGAACTGCTGGTCGATCCGAATTTCCGCTCCTGGCGCAAGACCGGCCACGAATATGTGCGCGAGCTGACGGTGGTGTCGCCGACCGAGATCACCTGGAAGATGGAAAAGCCCTTCGCGCCCTATCCGTCGATCCTCGCGTCCACCTTCATCACGCCGAAACATGCGCTGGGCGAGGCCGCCGACCGCAACACGGCGCCCTACAACAATGCGCCCATCGGCACCGGCCCCTTCAAGTGGAAGGAGCGCGTTGCCGGCGACTACATCCTGCTCGAAGCCAATGCCGACTATTTCGGCGACGGCCCGCATATCCAGACGCTGATCTACAAATACGTGCCCGACCTCAACGTCATGTACACGCAGTTCAAGACCGGCGACATCGACGTGGTGGGCCTGCAGTGGATCACGCCTGACCATTACGACGAGGCGAAGGGGCTGGAAGGCAAGGTTGTCACGGTGGTGCCGGGTTCGACGGTGGAATCCTTCACGCTCAACATGGAGCGGCCGCAATTCAAGGACCCCAAGGTGCGGCAGGCGCTCTACCACGCCATCGACAAGCAATCGATCATCGACGCGCTCTATTACGGCCTGCCGACGCCAACCGAAAGCTACGTGCCGCAGCAGTCCTTCTACTACAATCCGGATCTGCCGAAGCATGAATACTCGATGGAGAAGGCCAAGGCCTTGCTGGACGAGGCGGGCTGGATGCCGGGCGATGACGGAATCCGCGCCAAGGATGGCGTGAAGCTTTCCTTCACCTGCTCGACCACGGCCGGCAACCACATCCGCGAACAGGTGCAGCAGTACATGCAGCAGTCGTTCAAGGATCTCGGCATCGACATGACGATCTCCAACCTGCCGCCCGCCGTCATGTGGGGCGACTACTGGATGCTCTCGAAGTTCGACACCGTCATCGTCGGCCTCGACTTCCTGACCGGCCCGGACCCCGACACCTCCGACTTCTTCCGCTCCACCTCCAGCCCCGCCAAGGGCGGTTCGGGCCAGAACACCTGGCAGTTCGAGAACAAGGAAGTGGACGAGCTGCTCGCCAAGGGTGGTAGCCTCTTCGTGCCGGAAGAGCGCAAGGCAGCCTATTTCAAGATCCAGGAGATCATGCGCGCCGAACTGCCCTTCCTGCCGCTGTTCCAGTATGCCACGGTGCGCGGCCACAGGCAGGGCGTCGAGAATGTCGTGTTCAACATCAACACGCGTATCGACACCTGGAACGTCGGCAGCTGGAAGGTCAGCTGATCGAGCGTTCGCCGGGCCTTTTCGTGAAGGCCCGGCTCATCGCACCGCACCGGCCGAACCTTGCCCCACGCTCCTGCCGGAGCCGGGCGTCGGCGGCCGTTGCGGACGATCCTCAAGGCATGCCCGCCGGTGTCATCCGCGGGCTGACCCGGAGAAAGCCCCATGGTTTCCTATCTTCTGAACCGTCTCTGGCAGAGTCTCGTGCTGCTGGTGCTTGTGTCGATCATCGGCTTTGCCGTGCTGAACCTTGCGCCCGGCGGTCCTCTGTCGCAGTTTGCGCTGACGCCCGGCATGACGCGGGAAGCGCTCGACCGCATCGCCGAGCAGATGGGCCTGAACCGGCCGCTTCCCATCCAGTATCTCGACTGGGCGTGGCGGCTGTTGCAGGGTGACTGGGGCGTTTCCTATCGCGATCAGCGGCCGGTGCTGGAGATCATCTCCGGCCACCTCTTCGCCACGCTCCTGCTCATGGGCTCCTCGACGCTGATCTCGATCCTCGTCGGCACCTGGATCGGCATCAAGGGGGCGACGAAGCGCTATTCGCTCTTCGACTACACCGCCACGGTCGGCGCGATGGTGGCGCTCTCAATCCCGACCTTCTGGTTCGGCCTCGTCGCCATCTACGTCTTCGCCCTGAAGCTGAAATGGCTGCCGGCCGGCAACATGTACACGATCGGCGACCAGTCCTTCTACGACTACGCGATTCACCTCATCATGCCGAGCCTTGTGCTGGCGCTCGTCAACATCGCCGTCTGGAGCCGCTACATGCGCACGGCGACGCTCGATGTCATCAACCAGGATTTCGTGCGCACGGCGCGCGCCAAGGGGCTCTCGCCGCGCCGGGTGCTGATGAAGCATGTGGTGGGCAATGCGCTCCTGCCGATGATCACGCTCGCCGGCCTGCAACTGCCGACGATCCTCGGCGGCGCGCTGGTCACCGAGACCGTGTTCACCTGGCCCGGCATGGGGCGGCTTTTCCTCGATAGTCTCGGATACCACGATTATCCCGTCGTGATGGGCCTCCTGATGTTCTCCGCCATTCTCGTGCTCGCCGGCAGTCTTCTCGCCGATCTCCTCGTCGCGCTCGTCGATCCGCGCATCCGCCTCGGCTGATACGCGCCCCCACCTGTCTGAAGGGATAGATCCATGTCCGCAGCCACGCTTCCGACCTCCGCAGCCCCGGCCAGTGCCCACTGGTGGCAGAGCCGCACCGTCCGCCGCTTCGCCCGCCACAAGCTGGCCGTCGTCGGCCTCGTGATGATCACGGTCCTGATCTTTGCCTGCGTCGTCGGGCCCTATCTGCTGCCCTATGACGAGCTTTATATCGATCTGCGCGCCCGTTTCGCACCGCCGCTGACCGGCTCCCACATCTTCGGGACCGATCCGCTCGGGCGCGACATCGCGGCGCGGCTCTTCAATGCCGGGCGCATCTCGCTGCTGGTCGGCTTTTTCGCGATGGTGCTGTCGACGCTGATCGGCACCGTCATCGGCGTCGTCGCAGGCTATTATGGCGGGCGTGTGGGCGCGGTGCTGATGCGCTTTGTCGATGCCTTCCTTTCCTTCCCGAGCATCTTCCTGCTTCTGGCGCTTGCGGCCTTCGTGAAGCCGAGCCCCTTCATGATCACCGTCATCATCGCGGTGACGAGCTGGATGGAAATCGCTCGTCTGGTGGAGGCGGAGGTGCGCTCGTTGCGCGAACGCGACTTCGTGCTGGCGGCGCGCATGCTCGGCCTGCCGAACGGCTGGATCATGTTCCGCGAGCTTCTGCCCAACGCCGTTGGACCCATCATCGTGGCGGCGACGCTGACGGTGGCGCGGGCGATCCTGCTGGAGGCCTATATCAGCTTCCTCGGCTATGGCATCCAGCCACCGCTGCCGAGCTGGGGCAACATGCTGAATGGCGCCCAGCAATATCTCGACAAGGCACCCTGGCTTGCCATCGTGCCAGGTGTGGCGATCACGCTGGCCGTCACCAGCTTCAACTTCATCGGCGACGGCCTGCGCGATGCGCTCGATGCGCGCAGCGACCTGAACTGAGGGGGAGGGTGCCATGACGCGGTTTTCGCCCTTCGACGCTACGCTCTGGTATGCGACGGCCGTCGCCGCCCCGCGCACGGAAACGCTCGAGGGCACGGTGAAGGCGGATGTCTGTATCGTCGGTGCGGGTTATGCCGGGCTGACGACGGCGCTGGAGCTTGCCAAAGCCGGCGTCAGCGTGGTGCTGCTGGAGCGGGAGGAGGCGGGCTTCGGCGGTTCGGGCCGCAATGCCGGCCACTGCACGCCGACTTTTACCCACTACGGCCTGCCGGAGCTGCGCAGGATGCTTGGGCAACCGTGGGCGGAACGGCTGATCGAACGCCAGACGCGAGCGAACGATCGGGTCGCCGCCATTGTGCGCGACTACCAGATCGACTGCGAGTGGGTGCAGAACGGCTATGTGATGGGCGCTCCCTACAAGGGTGCGCTGGCCGATATCCGCAAGAAGGTCGAGACCTACAACGCGGTCGGCGCGAAGACGCGTGTCCTCGATCGCGACGAGGTGGCCGCGATCACCGGCAGCCCCCGCTTTCACGGTGGGTGGCTGCACGAGGAGGCAGGTCATCTCAACCCGCTCGGCTATGCGCGCGGGCTGGCGCGGGCTGTCCTCCAGGAGGGGGCGACGATCTTCACCGGCTCTGCCGCAACCTCCTGCGAGCGCGACGCGAGTGGCGGCTGGAAGGTCGGCACGGCGGGCGGTGCCGTGATCGCCGACAAGGTGATCTTCACCACCGGTGCCTACACCGTCGGGGGCTGGCCGAAGCTCGACCAGACCTTCAAGATCCAGCGCGTCTTCGTGGCGGCGACGCAGGTGTTGTCGGAGGAAACGCGCCGCAGCGTGCTGCCGCAGAACACCACGATCCATGACGGGCGCGGCGACATCTACGTCTACAAATACAACGCCGAAGGGCGGATCGTCGCCTCCATGTTCCCCATGGGCCGGCGCGGGCGCGACATGGCCTATACGCGGCAGGTGATGAGCGAGCGTCTCACATGGCTGCATCCCGAGATTCGCGAGGAGATCCGGTGGGACTATTTCTGGTTCGGCGAACTCGACATGCAGTACCGGACCGTTCCGCGCTTTTACGATCTCGCGCCCGGCGTCGTTGCACTGACGGGCCTTTCCGGCCGCGGCGTGCCGACCGGCTCGATGCTCGGCTCGATCCTGTCGGAATGGGCGCTGGACAAACCGGAGAATGAGCTGGCCTTGAAGCTGGAGCCGCTGAAGGCCGCTCCCTTCTACATGGCCTTCGGCCCGGCCATGACGCTGCGCTACTACCGGATCCGCGACAATCTCGCGACCCGTCTTTCGGGGGCGGCGCTGCCGCCGCATGCCTGACCTCTTTTAAGAGATAAACCCAAGGAGACTGCCGCAATGAGCATGCCCATCTACAACATCGCCGACGACATCGACCTGACGCCCGCCATGCCGGCCGAGGGGCGCGATGGTGGTTCCTATCGCCGGCCGATCTGGCAGGATCCGGTCGAGAACGGCACGATCGTCGCCGTCTGGAAGGCCGAGCCCGGCATCTACAATTATCCGGGCCGCGATCTGGAAGAGACCTTCGTCGTCGTGGAAGGCGAGGCCATCTATTCGCAGGCCGAGGAGACGCCGGTCAAGATCGGTCCGGGCACCATCGTGTCCATTGCCAAGGGCGTGCCGAGCCGGCTGGAAATCCTCTCGCCCTTTCGGAAGCTGGCGACGGTCATTCCGAAGCCCTGATCAACCGGTTGGACGGGACAGGGACAGCCGTCCCCCATCCCGTCCCGGTGCGCGCCGTGCCCAACCCGCGGCGCGTATCCGCTTCGCTCCATCCCTCTTCTGCAGGGTCATTTGCATTCAGGACATCGTCCAGCCATAGCGCATTTCCAAAATCTTCGTAAGACTGTACATTCATTAGATATTTTTCAATAAGCCCGTGGTATCTCCGTGCTGAGATAGGCGCCGAGCGGGGGATGCCATGGAGCCGGCCGGGCGGGCCTACTTTCGATCGATACATGTGCTGCGCGGCGCGGCGGCTTTTTCCGTGCTGCTGTTTCATCTGCATGTGCAACTGACCCGCATGGGATATGACGGCTGGTGGCCGCAGTTTCTGCAAAGCGGCGTCGATCTCTTCTTCGTCATCAGCGGTTTCGTGATGTGGCAGACGACGGCTGACCGAAAGGTGGGCCTCATCGACTTTTACGCCAGGCGGCTTCGCCGCATCGCACCGCTCTACTGGATGATGACAGCGGCGATCGTTTTCGTCGCTCTCCTGGTGCCGAGTGCGCTGCAATCGACGCAGATCACCCTGTGGCATACGGTGGCGTCCTACCTCTTCATACCGTCCCTCATGCCGGGCGATACGATTGTGGCACCGGTTCTCGTGCCGGGCTGGACCCTGAATTACGAGATGTTCTTCTACGCGGTTTTTGGCGCCTGCCTGTGGATGCCGACCATCTGGCGGCTGCGCGTCGTGCCGACCCTTCTGGTGGCAATCGTGCTGGCCGGCCTCGTCTTCCGGCCGCAGGCGAGCGCGCTCGCTTTTTGGACATCACCGATTATCCTCGAATTCGGCCTTGGCATCATCGCCGGATACATGGCGTCCTCGGTGAATTTCACCAACGGCGCGCTGGCGCGGCTCTTCATCCTCAGTCTTGCAGTCGTCATCGGAACGGGCAACCTTGAACTTGGGGACGGCCGATGGCTGCTGCACGGGCTGCCGGCAGCCATTATGATGCTCAGTCTCGTCGGTATCGAAAGGGCTGGTGCTCTGCCGCGCCTGACGGTGTTGTCCCGTCTCGGAGACTGTTCCTACTCGCTCTACCTGTCCCACGGCCTCGTCCTGTCGGCAGTGGCGCAGGGCTGGCGCGGCATGGGCTGGAGTGGATCGGTGGCGGCGTGGCTGAGCTACATGCTGTTTGCCGTCGCCGCCGCCGTGCTCGTCGGCTGGCTGATCTACCACCTCGTGGAAAAACCGGCGACCGAGATGGTCTCGAGCCGCAGGACGCCCGCCGCCGCCTGAGCGCTGCGTCCAGCAAAACGGAAGAGACGAAGGGGTGGCCGTCTCCCGTTGGCCACCCCCTCGCATTGCGCGTCGTGTCGACCAACGCGATTCCTGGTCTTCCGTTTCGCCTCAGGCGGCCTTACGGGCGCCTTCGCCGGCGGCGTTGACGGCCGTTTCGGCCAGTTGCGTCAAGCTCTCGTCCGTCTTGCTCTCTTCCTTCAGCGTGGCGTCGAGCAGGGAGACGACCTCCTTGTGGCCGAGTTGCATGGCCCAGGCCTTCAGCGTGCCGTAGCGGGCGATCTCGTAGTGCTCCACCGCCTGCGCGGAGGAGATCAGGCCGGCGTCGATGGCAGGCGTATCCTTGAATTCCTCCATGATTTCCTCGCCTTCGGCGATGATGCCCTGGATCGCTTCACACGTCTTGCCCTGGGCGCGCTTGCCGATGATCTCGAAGACCTGCTGCAGGCGCTCGATCTGGCCCTGGGTCTCCTCCTTGTGCTGCAGGAAGGCCTGCTTGAGCTTCTCGTCGCTGGCGGCGCGGGCCATCTTCGGCAGGGCCTTCAGGATCTGGCGCTCGGCATAGTAGATGTCTTTCAGCGTGTCGTAGAAGAGGTCGTTCAGCGTCTTGGTAGCCACGGGAATCTCCTTGTCGGATGACAAATTCTTCGGGTGAGGGCGGTCCGGACAGGTGGGGCGCTCGTCTGCCGTTTCGTTGGCCATGGCGTGAAACCGGAAAAACCGCCACGTTCACCATCCCTGCCGCGTCCGGTTGACACGAACCGTTCCTCAGGCCGCCTAACCGGGGTCATCCGCAAACGTTCCGACGGTTTTTTCATGTTGAGGAAAAAGCGTCTAGAATCGGTGGTCGAGGAAGAACCACTGGTCGAGATGGGCGCGGATGACGGGCTCGATCACCGCATTGAGGCGCTCCACCTCCGGGCCGAGGGAAGCGTTTGCCCCGGCCTGATGGTCGAGCGTGATGGCCTCCAGCATCCGGCATTCGAACCGCGCGCTATCCTCCCGGATCACGTGGACCGGCAGGATGGAGGCGCCGGCATGGCGGGCAAGGCGCACCGCGATGGCGAGGTTGCCGGCCAGATGCACCGGGCGGCCGAAAAAGGGCGCCATGATGCGCCCGTCGAAACCTTCGTCGCCGAAGATGATCACCACGCCATCGGGCTCAGCCAGACGCTTGAGTGCGGGCCGGACGCCCGTGAGGCCCGGCGGCAGGAGCTCGGCCCCGAAATTGCGGCGGATACGGCAGGCGGTGCGGTGCTCGAAGCGGCTTTCGGGCGGCATGTAGAAGGTGGCGAAAGGCACGTTCAGCCCGCGCATGACGGGGGAAATCAGTTCCCAGTTGCCGAGGTGGAGGGCCAGCATGACCACCGGACCGCGGGCGCGCGCCGCTCGCAGGTGTTCCGCGCCGGTGACGGTGACGCCGTTTCCGGCGGCAATCCGAGGCAGGACGGAAAATTCCGCCATCAGCCGGCCCTTGTTGCGCCAGTTGGCGACCATCACGGCCTCCGGATCGCGCTCCGGGGCGATGCGTGCCGCATTGTCCCGCATGCGCCGGCTGATGCCGGGATAATAGCGACCGAGGATGCCGTAGTGCAGGGCACCCAGCGCGGAGGCAACGCGCGCCGGCAGGGGTCGCAGGCCGTAATGACTGAGGCGCTTGGGAAAGTCGCGCAGCGTATCCCTGACCCAGTAGCGCCAGAAGTCACGCCGCCGGTCTCCGCCGGCCATCAGATCGGCCAGGCGGGGCGGGGTCTCTTCCTGCCAGACGAAGGCCTTGCGCGTCTGGAGACCGGCCGTCCTGTCCGTGGTTCGCATGGTCAAAGCCTGCTTTCAGCGCGAATGCACGGTCATCGGCATGCCGCCGACGGGTCGCAGCGTCAGTCGTGCGGCCGGCCGCACCCTGACGCCCGGCGCCATGCGCAATCTAAAGCGTTGCGCGAGGATCGCCAGACACAGAATGGTTTCGGTAAGACCGAATTGCAGCCCGGCGCAGATGCGTGGCCCAATCGCAAAGGGGAAGTAGGTATAGGGCGCCGGACGGCCCGGTCCCAGGAAACGTTCCGGCACGAAGTGATGCGGGCGGTCCCAGATGTCCGGATTGCGGTGCATTAGCCAGGGCGAGATGGTGACGAGACCGGCCGGCAGCACATCGATGCCGCCGATGCGATCCGCTTCGCGCGCCTGCCGCCCGAGCAGCGGCACCGGCGGATAAAGGCGCAGCGCCTCTTCCACGACCGCACGGGTGTAGTCGAGGCTGGCGACATCCTGCAGCGTTGGCGTGCGGGTGCCGCAGACGCGGTCGATCTCGCCGTGCAGCGCCTCTTCGGCCCAGGGTGCGTGGGCCAGCAGATACCAGATCCATGTCAGCGTCCCCGCCGTGGTTTCCTGACCCGCCATGAAGATGGTCGCGGCCTCGTTGCGCAGGGCAGCGAGATCGAGGCCAAGCTCGGGGTTCTTCTTCTGGCGGCGCACCAGAAGGTCCATCATCGAGCCGTCGCCATGGGTGGAGCCGAGGTGATTGGCCGCGACGCGGTCGATGACGGCCCGCACCCGCCTGATGGCGCGGCGCAGGCGCGGGGTCTTCACGACCGGAATGCCGTTGTCGAAGCCGGCGACATAGGCGAGGTTGATGTTGTCGACGACGCTCTGGAAGCTCGTAAAGCCGCAGACGACCTCGTTGGCGGCATCCGGACCGATATCGTCGCCGAAGACGGCGCGGGCGATGATCTCGGCCGTCAGACCGCCCATCTCGGCGAGCGCATCGACGGTGACATCGGGGGCAAGGCCCGCCCAGCGCGTGACGAGGGCTTGCGAGACCTCCTCCATATGCCGGGAAAACTGTGGAATGCGCCCCTTGTGAACGATGTCGGCGACCATCGGACGGCGGCATTTCCAGGTCTCGCCATCGGAGATGAAGAGGCCGTCGCCCAACAGATGCTCCAGCGCCCGGCGCATGGCGGGCGCCTTGCGCTCGAAATTGTCGTGGCGCGTCACCATCACATATTTGATGTCGTCTGGAACGTTGACGGTGACGAGCTGCCGGCCGAAGCCGCGCAGTTGCGAGTTTCGGGTGTGGTAGTCGTTTTCGCGGAAGACGCTGAGATAGTCCTGCCGTGCCAGACGGTAGAGGCGGAGATAGTCGCGGCCGGGCCCGGTCATGGGTGCCGGGTGGGCCGGCTCGAAAGCGCCGTGACCCATGGTTTCAAGAATGGCCGGCGGCGTGGCCCGGAAGGAAAGGTGCATGCGGGCCCCACAGCTACGCGGCAGGAGGCAGCGAGCCTTCCGCGCGACAATCTCTGCGGGTTCCCCAACCCGCGTGTTGCGTCACGTTTGCCGCCGAATGTTCTTCGCCGCAAGCCCCGCCCCGGCGTGGATGGGCAGATTGGCCGCTCATGACACGATTTTGTCGGCCCAAGGGCTGCGTGCGCGAGCCGCAGGCGCTGCCCTTCAACTCCGGCTTGCTGGCTTAGATGACGGGCGGGAACGAGAAGAGGTTCGCGGCAGGGCGGGCTGCGGCAGATTGTGGGCTGCGCGCCGGGGGCGCCAGGATCAGGCGCTCAGAAATCGCCCATTTCCGCATCGTAGAGGAGCTTGCTGCGGGGCGCCGCCTGGATCGGGTCGAGGCGGCGCATGCATTCCTTGTAGTGTTCGGTGGCGCGGTGCGCCTCCACGGCCTCGGCGGAGGCGAAGACCTCGTAGATCACGAAGGTGTTGGGGTTGGCCTGATCGCGCAGGACGTCGAAGCGGATATTGCCCGGCTCCTGGCGCGTGCCCTCGTAATTGATCCGGAAGGCTTCCAGGAACTCGGCGTCGTTGCCGTCCTTGATGTGTATCGTGACCAACTGGATCAGCATGTTCGTTTGTCCTCCCGTCGCCGTACAAGCGGTGCCCCCGTGGTAACGGGCGGTGGCCGACGCGTCAATCGGCTCAGGCGCGCTCAGCCCGCCTTCGGCATTGCGATCTCAGCCAGCGCCTCGAAGCTCGGCCGGGCGAAGAAATAGCCCTGCATGTAGCGTACGCCGAGATCGCGCAGCACCTGATATTCGCCTTGCGTCTCGATGCCTTCGCAGACTGCGGCGATGCCGAGTTCCTCGAGCATGCGCAGGGTGTGCGAGACGATGGTCCGGGCGTGGGAGCGTTGGTCGATGTCGCGGATCAGGGCCATGTCGAGCTTGACGATGTCGGGAATGAAGTTGTTGAGCAGGCCGAGGCCCGACCAGCCGGCGCCGAAATCGTCAATGGCGGTCTGGAAGCCCATGGCGGCGTAGGCTTGCAGGATCTTCAGCACGTGGTCGGGATCGACCTGCTCCGTCTCGGTGAATTCGAAGATGATACGGTTGGTCGGAAAGCCGAAGGTGGTGGCGGCCTCAAGCGTGGCGCGAATGCAGGCGCGGGGCTCGTAGACGGCGTTGGGCAGGAAGTTGATCGAGAGGCTTGCCTCGCTGTCGGCAATGGCAAGGCGTGCCGCCAGCTCGATCGCCTTGACGCGGCATGTCTGGTCGAAGGCATAGCGCGAGGTGTCGGAGACCTGAGAGAGGATCGCACCGGCGCCTTCGCCATTCACGCCGCGCACCAGCGCCTCGTGGGCATAGGGCTTGCCGGTGTTGATGTCGACGATCGGCTGGAAGGCCATGGTGATGTCGATGGGAAACTTTGTGCCGTTCGCACAGGAAGAGCAGCTCATGCGGACGACTCCGATTTATCTTCGATATATCTTAACAAGGCTATCTTGTAACTTGTTCGTTATCAACTGTGTCCCTCTCCGGGGACGTGCACGCGCAACGGGAGAAATGTCTGCACAGATTGGAATCTTTCTAATATTTAACTTTTCTTGGAGATGTCGGTCGGCAAGATAGCTGGGACACTCAAGAATTGGACCACTTCCATGAAAGACCTTCTCCTGCGCTACGCCACGCCGCTGACCACCGGCCTTTTCATCATTTCGCTGATTTCCGGCGTTTTTCTTTTCGTGAAGATCGGCGGCCCGCTCAAGGGCATCCATGAGTGGCTCAGCATGCTGCTGATTGCGCCCTTCGTGCTGCATCTGTGGCGCAACTGGCGGCCCTTCATGGCCTATTTCAAGCGCACGCCGATGATCATTGCGATCGTGATCAGCGTGGCCCTGACGGTGCCCTTCTTCCTCGACAGCAGTTCGCGGACCTTGCCGCCCTATGTGCAGTTCTCGCGCACCATGCTGAAGGGTACGCCGGCAGAACTCGCGCCGGTGCTGGACGTGCCGGCGGCCGAGATCGTGGCTTTGCTGATTGCGGCCGGCTATGCGGGTGCTGCGGAAGGCAAGAGCTTCGAGGTGATCGCAAGCGAGGCCGCGAAGGACAACAATGCCATGATCGCCACGCTCGCCGGCGTGAAACCGGCCGGCAACTGACTCTTGCTGGCAACTCAGTCCGGCGCTGCGAAATCGCTGCGGCGATAGCCCTGGATGTAGAGAAGGGCGGTCAGGTCGCCGTGGTCGATGCGGATTTTCGCCTCCGCCGCGACGGCCGGCTTGGCGTGCAGGGCAACGCCGCTGCCGGCGAGCTTGATCATGCCGAGATCGTTGGCGCCGTCGCCGACGGCCATGGCGTCTTCAGGCGCAATGCCGAGACGGGCGGATATATCGAGGAGGGCTTCGACCTTGGCCTCGCGGCCGAGGATCGGGCGCGCGACTTCGCCAGTCAGCTTCCCGTCTTCGACCATCAGCGTGTTGGCGCGGTTTTCGTCAAAGCCGAGGCGCGCGGCGACCGGACCGGTGAAGACGGTGAAGCCGCCGGAGACGAGCGCGGTATAGTGGCCACGCGCCCGCATGGTGGCGACAAGCTCCGGGCCGCCGGGCATCAGCGTGATGCGCTTTTCGATGACCTCGCCGACAACGGCGGCGGGAAGATCCTTCAAGAGTGCGACGCGCTCGATGAGGGCCGGCTCAAAGGCGATCTCGCCGTTCATGGCGCGCGCGGTGATGGCCGCGACCTTCTCCTTCAGGCCCACCTCGGCGGCGAGTTCGTCGATGCATTCCTGCTGGATCATGGTGGAATCCATGTCCGCGATCAGCAGTCGCTTGCGCCGGCTGTCGGCCTCCTGCACGATGACGTCGACGGGATGGCCGGCCACGGCGGCGCGCAGGGCCTCTTCTGCGGTGGCGGCGTCGGCGCCGTCCTTCAGGGCGATGTCACAGGCGATGCCATCGGCCAGCCAGTAGAGGCCGGCAGCCGCGACGCTTGCTGCGGCCGCCTCGCCAAGGGCCGACGTCAGCACGGGGTTTGACGGAGCGGCGACAAGCGTGGCAACGAGAGCCATGATGAAAAACCTCGACGATCATTTCGATGCGATCCTGATAACGGGGCCGACCGCGAGCGGCAAGTCGGCGCTTGCACTTCGTCTGGCGCAAGCAAAGGGCGGCGAGATCGTCAATGCCGACAGCATGCAGGTTTACGATACGCTTCGGGTGCTGACGGCGCGACCCTCCCTGGCGGAGATGGAGGGGATCGCACATCATCTTTACGGCCATGTTCCGGCATCCGCGGTCCATTCCACGGGTGCCTGGCTGCGGGAGGCGTCAGAGACGCTGACCGCGATCCGTGCGCACGGACGCCTGCCCATCGTGATCGGCGGCACCGGGCTCTATTTCCGCGCCCTGACCGGTGGTCTCTCGGACATGCCGGACATTCCCGCTGAACTGCGCGCCGCGCTCAGGGCACGGCTTGAGAGCGAGGGGTCCGAAGCGCTGCACCGGGTTCTTGGTGACGCCGACCCGCAAACCGCGGCGCGGCTTGCCCCCGGCGACGCGCAACGCATTGTCCGGGCGCTCGAAGTGTTCGAGGCCAGCGGCCGGCCGCTCTCCAGCTTTCAGGCGGCGGCCGGGCCCGTTGTCGTCGATCCCGCGCGTGCCCTGAAGCTCGTCGCCCTGCCGCCGCGCGAGACACTGTACGAGCGCATCGACCGGCGCTTTCTGCAGATGATGGACGAAGGGGCGGTCGAGGAGGTGCGGGCCCTGCAGGCGCTGGCGCTGCCGGCGGACAGGCCGGTGATGCGGGCGATCGGCGTTCAGCAGATCGGAGAGATGCTGGCGGGCCGGCTTTCCACGGCCGAGGCGGCCACGCTCTCGGCAACGGCGACGCGGCAATATGCCAAGCGGCAGATGACCTGGTTCCGCAACCAGATGGGCGAGGACTGGCAGCGGATCGATCCGACGGATGCGGTTGCCCTCCGGAACGCCCTTGCGCTGTGAGGACTATTTGCTGAAGAAGCCGCCGAGAGGCCTTTTCATCAGGCTTTCGCGCAGTGAGGATATTTCGACGCGCTGGGGCGGGTCGCCGGCGGGATCCGGACGGGCGACGGCGTAGGGCGATTGACGCTGAGTGGCGGCAGCGGGGTCGGCTGGCGGCGCAGTGTATTGCTCTGCGGGTTGATGCGCGCTCTCGGACAGGATCTGTCGGCGGATCTGTTCAAAACGATCCTGCCCGCTGCGTGGCGGCGGCGCTGAGGGCTCGCGCGGGAGCATCGCCGGGCGGTAGGAGGGCAGGGTGGCGACCTCGTTGCTCTCCTCGCCGTGGTCGTGAAAGGCAACATCATCGTCGTGCTGCTCAAATCCTGTCGCGGCCATATAGCTGTTCTGGAACGCCGAGATATCCGGCCCGCCGATGCCGCCGGCTGCGCGCATGCGACCCACGATGGTGGCAAGATCCACCGTTGAATTGGTCGATGCCTGCCGCTCGTGCCGGCTGACGCTGGCGCGGGGCAGGAGGTCTTCGCTGACGCGGTCGAAGCGCATTCGCATCGGCACGCGCACCGCTTCGCCGAAGGCGATGGCCTCGCCGTTGCCGATCGAGGCGATGAAGCTGGTGGTGGAGGCCGAGGAATTCGGCAGGGCCGAGCGGATGATCTCCTGGTCGCGCTCATTGGCAAGGCGCATGGCGAAGACCGTCGAACACTGCGACAGGATGGTCGGGTCGAGTTCGCCCGGGCGCTGGGTGATGATGCCGAGCGAGACGCCGTATTTGCGGCCCTCCTTGGCGATACGGGCGATGGCCTGGCGGGTTGGAAAGAAGCCCAGATTGGGATCGGCCGGGATGTAGCGGTGGGCTTCCTCGCACACGACAAGCATATGCACGCCGCCATTGCTCCAAAGGCCGATGTCAAAGGCCATGCGGCACAGCACCGAGGCGACGGCATTGACGACTTCGGAGGGAATCCCGGACAGCTGGAATGTCGTCACCGGTTTTCCATCGCCGGGAATTCGGAAGATGCGGGTCAGGACTTCGACGATCGTATCCGTGATCGTATTGGTGGAAAACATGAAGCGGAAGCGCGGGTCGTTGATCGCCGACGTGACCTTTGCCTTCAAGGCGCGCAGGTACGGTTTTTCCTGCCGCCCCTCCAGCTTGCCGATGCGCTCGTCGATGGCCGCCATCAGATCTGCCATGCGATAGGGCACGGGGGTGTCGGCGGTATAATTGGTCTTGTCGGCCTGCCGGCGCATATTGCCCGCATCGTTGCCGCCCCGGAAGGCGCGCTTTGCCTCCGGGATCGCTTCGCGCAGGATATCCATCTCCTCGGGAATGGGCGGGCGGCCGCGGAAGACGACCTCGGCGAACTCCTCCAGCTTGAAAAGCCAGAAGGGAAGGTCGAGCGTATCGGTCTCGATGACCACGGCATGGTGTGGGAAGGCGGCTGCAAATTCGTTGTGCGGGTCGAGGATCAGCACCCGCAGCTTTGGATCTGCCTCGATCGCCTTGTGCAGGAGGAGCGTGACGGCCGTGGATTTTCCGACACCGGTCGTCCCCACAATGGCGAAATGCTTCGACAGCATGGAGGGAATGTGGATGGTCGCGGCGATGCTTTCGTCCTGGGTCAGTTTGCCGATGGTGCAGACATCGGCAAGGCCCGTATCGTAGATCGTCGCGAGATCGCCGACGCGGATGCGGTGCGCGATCGCGCCTAGATACGGATATTGGGAAATGCCGGAGGAAAACTCCGCCCGCCCGCCGGGGCCGGTTTGGACCTCTCCCATCAGTTCCACTTCGATGGCGAAGACGTTGTCCGCGTCTTCGCCCCAGTCGTTGTTCGTCGTGCGCATGGAGGAGACCAGCGCCACCACGCGGCGGGTCCCGACGGAAATGGAAATCAGGCGGCCGACAGACCACAGTTCCGTCAGCGAGGTCTCGCCATGCTCGGCAACAGCGGCAATGGTCGCGCGCGACCCACCGCAGGCAACAACGCGCCCGAGAAAGCGATTGCCGCGCGCCAGCGTATCCCGACGCTCCGCTTCGGTCGCTCCAGCGTCACCCTCTGTCCTGTCCGTCAAGGCAAACCTCTTATGCTCCGAAGGAACCGTACAACGGTTCATTTAACAAGCGGTTGCCGTCCCAAAGCAGGGCATTGGCGCGACAAACGTTGACGAATGCCGAATTTGCCGTTACGGGTGTCGGCCATGAACATTTTCGCAAACATTCTTGTGGTGGGACCGCGCATGGGCAGGATGGTATAACCATCCGGCGACAGCCACCCATGCGCGAAACGAGGCTCCTGACGGGGCCTTTTTTTATGCCCTGAAACACGCTAGCAGAGCCGGAAACAGAACAATGGACGGAAACAGGTCGATGAGCGGGACGGAAATGCAGATGACGGGCGCGGAGATCGTTCTCCAGGCGCTGAAGGACAATGGTGTCACGGATATATTCGGCTATCCGGGCGGCGCGGTGCTGCCGATCTATGACGAAATCTTCCAGCAGGACGACATCCAGCACATTCTCGTCCGGCACGAACAGGGCGCCGGCCACATGGCCGAAGGCTATGCCCGGTCGACCGGCAAGGTCGGCGTCGTTCTCGTCACCTCCGGTCCGGGCGCGACCAATGTCGTCACGGCGCTGCAAGATGCGCTGATGGATTCCATCCCGCTCGTCTGCCTCTCCGGCCAGGTTCCGACCACGCTCATCGGTTCGGATGCTTTCCAGGAATGCGATACGGTCGGCATCACCAGGCCCTGCACCAAGCACAACTGGCTGGTCAAGGACGTCAACGAACTCGCCCGCACCATTCATGAGGCGTTCCGCATTGCGCAGTCCGGCCGTCCGGGTCCCGTGGTCGTCGATATCCCCAAGGACGTTCAGTTCGCCACCGGGACCTACACGCCGCCGTCGGTCTCGCCCATCCAGTCGAGCTATCAGCCGAAGAAGCAGCCCGATCACAGGCGGATCCAGGAAGCGGTCGAACTGATGCGCACCGCCCGCCGGCCGGTCATCTATTCCGGCGGTGGTGTCGTCAATTCCGGACCCGAGGCCTCGCGGCTGCTGCGAGACCTCGTCGAGATCACCGACTTCCCGATCACCTCCACGCTGATGGGTCTCGGTGCCTATCCGGCCTCGGGCAAGAACTGGCTCGGCATGCTCGGTATGCACGGCACGTACGAGGCCAACATGGCCATGCATGACTGCGACGTCATGGTCTGCATCGGCGCGCGCTTCGACGACCGCATCACCGGCCGCCTGAATGCCTTTGCGCCGAACTCGAAGAAGATCCACATCGATATCGATCCCTCCTCGATCAACAAGAACGTGCGCGTCGATATCCCCGTCGTCGGCGATGTCGGCCTGGCGCTCGAGGAAATGGTCATGCTGTGGCGCTCCGCAGCCAAGGATCTGGCCAAGAACCGCCTCGATGACTGGTGGACGAGCGTCGAGCGCTGGCGGGCGCGCAAGTCGCTCTCCTACACGCCGTCGAACGACGTCATCATGCCGCAATATGCGATCCAGCGTCTCTACGAGCTGACCAAGGACCGCGACACCTACATCACCACCGAAGTCGGCCAGCACCAGATGTGGGCTGCGCAGTTCTACGGATTCGAACAGCCGAACCGCTGGATGACCTCGGGCGGCCTCGGCACCATGGGTTACGGCTTCCCGGCGGCGATCGGCGTGCAGGTCGCCCATCCCGAAAGCCTCGTCATCGACATCGCCGGCGATGCCTCGATCCAGATGTGCATCCAGGAAATGAGCTGTGCCGTGCAGTATAATCTGCCGGTGAAGATCTTCATCCTCAACAACCAGTACATGGGCATGGTACGCCAGTGGCAGCAACTGCTGCACGGCAACCGCCTGTCGAACTCCTACACCGAAGCCATGCCTGATTTCGTGAAGCTCGCCGAAGCCTATGGCGGCGTCGGCATCCGCTGCGACAAGCCGCAGGATCTCGATGCGGCTATCACGCAGATGATCGATACCAAGGCGCCGGTGATCTTCGACTGCCGCGTGGCCAATCTCGCCAACTGCTTCCCGATGATCCCCTCGGGCAAGGCGCATAACGAGATGCTGCTGCCGGACGAGGCGACCGACGAAGCCGTTGCCAATGCCATCGATGCCAAGGGCCGTCAGCTCGTCTGACCGGGAGGAACAAGACCATGAACGCACAGCTACAGCCGACCGGTTCGGCCTATTTCATCGCCAAGGAGACGCAGTCGGTCGAAAGCCACACGCTTTCGGTGCTGGTTGATAACGAGCCGGGCGTCCTTGCCAGGGTCATCGGCCTCTTTTCCGGTCGCGGCTACAACATCGAAAGCCTGACGGTTTCGGAAACCGAACATGAGGCGCATCTGTCGCGCATTACCATCGTGACGCGGGGTACGCCGGGTGTTCTCGAGCAGATCAAGGCGCAGCTCGAGCGCATCGTGCCCGTGCACCGCGTCGTTGATCTGACGGTCCGCGCCCGGATGCTGGGGCAGGAGCGGCCGATCGAGCGGGAAGTGGCGCTGGTCAAGGTGGTCGGTTCGGGCGAGACCCGGGCAGAGACGCTGCGTCTGGCCGATGCCTTCCATGCCAAGGTCGTGGACGCGACCGTCGATCACTTCATTTTCGAGATCACCGGCAAGTCGTCTAAGATCGACCAGTTCGTCTCGGTCATGAAGCCGCTCGGCCTCAACGAGATCTGCCGCACGGGCATCGCCGCCATGAACCGCGGTCCGCAGGGCATGTGACCGCGTCTTCGCGCTGACGAGATCGTGCCGCTGGAGATCAGACCATCTCCAGCGGCATTTTTCGTTGCGGGGGCGGGAAGAGGGCATCGAGCACCCGCCGGTCCTCGACGGTGAGCGCAATGTCGAGCGCCGCAACGTTCTCCTCCACCCGGTGCGGATCGGATGTCTTGGGAATGGCGACCAGGCCGGGCTGAGAGATGACGAAGGCGAGTGCGAGCTGCGCCGGCGTTGCCTGGTAGGCTTTCGCCATATGGACGAGGTCGGGGTGGCGTGCCAGCAATCCCTGTTCGATCGGCGAATAGGCCATGACCGGCAAGCCGCGCTCCCTGCACCAGGGCACGAGGTCGAATTCGATCCCGCGCCGGGTCAGGTTGTACATGACCTGATTGGCCGCGCAGTTGGCGCCGTCTTCGACCGCGAACAGTTCCTCCATATCGGCGACGTCAAAATTGGAAACGCCCCAGGCGCGGATCTTGCCCGCAGCCTTTAGGGCCTCGAAGGCCGCAACGGTCTCGGCAAGCGGATGGCTACCTCTCCAGTGCAGCAGGTAAAGGTCGATGCAATCCGTCTTGAGGCGCCGCAGGCTGTCGTCGCAGGCGGTGATGGTGCCCGTGCTGCTGGCGTTCCACGGGTAGACCTTGCTGACGATGAAGGTTTTCTCCCGTCGCCCGGCAATGGCCCGCGCCACCACTTCCTCGGCGCCGCCATCGCCATACATTTCCGCCGTGTCGATGAGGGTGATGCCCCGGTCGAGGCCACGCTGCAACGCCTCCACCTCGCGGTCAGCAGCTTCGGCCCGTTCCCCCATCGCCCAGGTGCCGAGGCCGAGAATGGGAAGGGAGAGCCCTCCCGGCAGTGCGGTGTCTGGAATGCTCCGCGGCATGCCATGCTCCTTCCGGCTCTTTTTCATGGGTCGGACCATGATATAAAGGGCGCAGAAGGAGCCCGGCAATGACAAAGGTCATGATATCTCTGTCGAACGACGCCCCCGCTATCCGCCTGCCGCAGGCGGAGCTCGACAAGCTCGGCCTCAAGGCCGGGGATGTTGTCGACTTCGTCGTGCGCGATGGTCGCGGCATGATCGAGACCGCCCGCCCGAAGCTCGCGCCGTCGCTGGCCGATATTGTGGCCGAAATTCGTCGCCTTGGTCCGGAGAATGAGCCGCCAACGGTAGACTGGGGTCCGGACGTCGGCTCGGAGCGCTTCTACGATCATGAATGACGTGGCTGTCTATCGTGCGGGCGACGTGGTCATCCTCAATCTCGATCCGGCGCTCGGTACCGAACAGGCAGGCCGTCGCCCGGCCTTGGTCATTTCCAATGCGCTGATGCACGAGGTCTCCAAGCGCATGATCGTGTGCCCGATTACGAAGAACATGACTCCTTGGCCCACTAAAGTGTCCATCCCCGGGGGCTTCAAGACGAGAGGCATGATTCTCGCCGATCAGGTCCGTTTCCTCGACCACGAGGCCCGTGTCCTGCGCCACGTCGAAACGCTCCCCATCGACATTGTCACCCTCATGCGCAGCTATGTCGGCCGGCTGCTCGATCTCGAAGTATCCGCTTCCGGCTGACACTCATTGCCCGGACGAGGCATCGCGGCGGATCAGACGGTTGGCGAGCAGGCGGGCGAGGCTCGGGCCGATCGCCATGATAACCAGCAGGCGTGCGGTTTGCAGGGCCATGATGAAGGGTACGTCCACGTCAATGGCGGCGGCGATGATGGCGATGGAATCCATGCCGCCGGGACTGGTTGCGAGATAGGCGGTGAGCGGGTCGATGCCGGCGAAGACGTGAAGCGCATAGGCCAGCAGACCGCAGAAACCGATGAGCAGAAGGATCGATGTTGTCACCGGCAGGAGCGCGCGACCGGCGTGCAGGAGCACATCGCGATCGAAGCCGAGGCCGATCGTCCAGCCGAGCAGGGCATAGGCGAGGGCCAGGACGATTGCGGGAACATAGAAGGTGACGCCCGCCACATGCAGGGCGGCGCCGAGGAGCAGCGGACCGAGGAGCAGGCCCGCTGGCAGGCGGGTTGCCTTGCCGATCACGCTTCCACCGATCGCGATGGCGGCGGCGTTAAGGGCGGGGACGACATCCGGTGCCGCGAAGAAGGTATGGGCCGGCGTGCTGGCGGTGACGCCGCCCACGGTTCTGGCGACGACCGCGGCGATGCCCGCGACGAAGATGATGCGCAGGTATTGCATGAAGCCGACGAGCCGGGCATCGGCGCCGTAGGACTGCGCCATCACCACCATGGCCGACGCGGCGCCTGCCGAGGAACCCCAGATGGCGGTCGTTGCCGGCAGCACTTTCATCCGGGCGAGGACATAGCCGCTGAGCGTGCTGACGGCGACCACGGAAACGATACTGGCGAGGAACACCGGCCAGCGTGCCGAAAACGTCACGAGGAGATCGGCTGTGACGGTTCCCGCGACCATCACGCCGATGACGGCCTGGGCAATGCTGCGGCCAAAGGCGGGCATCGTCAGCCGGGTGCCGGTGAGGGCAATGATGATGCCGGCCGCCATCGGGCCGATGAGCAGGGCAGCGGGCAGTTGCACTGCTTCGAGGCCAAAGGTGATGGCGAGCGTCAGGACGGCGAGCCAGATCCAGCGCAGAGCGTTTGCGGGCATGATCTCTTCGTGTTTCCCGTGCCGGTTCGTTTCCCTCCGGTCTTTGCTGCCGGATTGAGGTCAACGCCTTGGATTGGTCTCCCGCACCCCCTTTAAGGCCTTCGCGATCGAAAGGGGAGAGCAAAGCGCGATCTTGCGCGTCAATCGCAACTGCCGATTTGGCTTGCAGGATCGCCCCGAATCCTGCCTTGTCCCGACCATGCAGTTCGCACCGCAACAGGACGAGGCCCTTAAGGCCGTTTCACGCTGGCTGAAGGAAGGGCGTTCGCCGCTCTTCCGGCTGTTCGGCTATGCCGGCACGGGCAAGACGACGCTGGCGAAGCATTTTGCCGAGAATGTCGATGGGGAAGTGCTGTTTGCGGCCTTCACCGGCAAGGCGGCGCAGGTGCTGCGCTCGCGTGGCGCCTCCAATGCCAAGACGATCCATTCCCTGATCTATCGCCCGCGCGGCGAGGAAGAGGTGGAGAACGAGGAGACCGGCAAGACGCAGGTCGCGCCGATGTTTTCCATCAACCGCCAGTCGCCGGTCGCAAAAGCCGCGCTGATCATCGTCGATGAATGCTCGATGGTGGACGAGGCGCTGGGCAGGGACCTCATGAGCTTCGGCACGCCGATCCTCGTTCTCGGCGATCCCGGCCAGTTGCCGCCGGTTTCCGGCGGCGGGTTCTTTACCAATGAGGAACCGGATTTTCTTCTGACCGACATCCACCGGCAGGCGCGCGACAATCCGATCATCCAGCTTGCCATGCAGGTCCGCGAGGGCAAGGAGATCATGCATGGGGACTACGGCACCGCCCAGGTAATCCCGCGCGGCGAGGTGACCCAGCCGCTGGTGCTCGAGGCAGACCAGGTCCTCGTCGGCACCAACAAGACGCGCCGGCGCTACAATATGCGGCTTCGCGAGCTCAAAGGGTTTGCAACGGACTATCCGCAATCCGGCGACAAGCTGGTGTGCCTTCGCAACGATCCGGCCAAAGGGCTTTTGAACGGGTCGCTCTGGCAGGTGATGAGTTCGTCCAAGGAAACCGTCAAGCCCGGCATCAACCTGATGATCCGCCCGGAAGACGACGACATGGATCGCGGGGCGGCGAAGATCAAGCTGCTGAAGGCTGCCTTTGAGGAGACCGAGGGCGAGATCCCCTGGTCGACCCGCAAGCGTTACGACGAATTCGACTACGGCTACGCGCTGACCGTTCATAAGGCGCAGGGTTCCCAGTGGAACACCGTCGTCCTGTTCGACGAGAGCTGGGCTTTCCGCGATACACGCGAGCGCTGGCTTTATACCGCGATCACACGCGCCGCCGAGCGGATCACCATCGTGCGCTGACATCGCAGGATTGCCGCGATTTCCCCGAGGTCACGGGGGCGTCAACAGATTGAGATTGGTCACCAGCGGCGCATCATCGCTGGCGCGGCCGCGCAGCGCGCGCTGGCAGGAGCGGGCGGCGGCATAGGCGTCCCTGGTGAGCTTTGCGTGGTAGATGCTGGTCTTCGTCATGCACAGCATCAGAGGGCTCGATAGCCCGGCCTTCTCGGCGTAGGAAAACAGCATGCCGGTGACCTTGAGCCAGCTTGCGGCGAGGGTGGTCGATTCAAACGTGAGGTCGGCCGAAGTGTCGATGGCGTCGGCGGAAATCACCCGGGTGTCCACGATGTCGTGCGAGGGATCGTGAACGAGGTCCACGGCGAGATCGCCGCCAACATTGAGAGTGCGAATGCGGATGGAAAAGCGCATGTCGCGTACCGTGCCATAGGGCGGCTGGATGGTTCCAGTCGTCGGATAGACCTGCACCCGGTAATTGACCGCGGCCGCCCTTATCGCGTCAGCGAACCGGCGCTCGACACCGCCGGACGGCCATGTCTCTGCGATCGAGACGAAGGGGAGCGCCTGCGCCGGATCGGCCAGACCGTGCGACAGTCGCGCCGCAAACTGGGTGTTGCGCGCCCCGTCCAGAGAGAGTGCGGGGGTGCTGAGCGGTGCAAACAGCGCCAGTGGCAGGACAAAGGACAGGAGCGCCATCGGCGACGACATCGGCCGCGGTCGCCAGTCCGATAGCGGGGTCGGCGGCAACGGATTTGCGGCTACGGGCGCAGGAGCATCTTCCTCTGCACAAATGGTGGCTTGCGTCAGCGGTGTGTAGCACGGCACATAGGCGCCCCGCGGCAGGCTGATCCGCCAGGTTTCGTCACCGGCTTCCTCGTCATAGTAGCGGTCGAGCAGCTTTCGCAGCTTGCCGGCGTGGACACGCACCAGCGGATCCGTATCGGCGTTGAAGTCGTCGGATCGGCCGAAGACGTCGATGGCGATGGCGTAGCCCTTCAACTGCGGGCCTTCGCCCGCCATTTCCCGCGTGACCACATAGGAGAGAAAGTCGCGCAGCCGTTCGGAGCGTGAGAAAACGCTGCTCGACAACACCCGGTCGAGGCTTTTGCGGATATCCGCCGGAGTTGGCCTGGTCCCCTGGCGCATGGCTCTTTCTACGTTTTGGATCCCGACATGCGGACACGTCTGCAAGGATGTGCGCGTCCTCGCACGACAGTCTGTCGATTCGCAGCAACGAGGATAGGCATATCCCCATTTCTGGCCCTCGCGTCCACAGAATAGGCACAGTCAGCGGGAATTTGACAAGTGTCATTTTCCATATGACGCATGTTGAACGCACCGGCACGTGCCGGGGCGCTGCACGGGTTTCTCTCTCTACCATTCAATCCCGGCGACAGGCCGCCGCCGGGAGGGGCTCGAATGGGAGTGTAGACAGCAAACGCGTGGCGATGCTCAGGCGCCGAAAGCTGCCTTGCTGGCTTCGAGCACGCGTTCAAGGCTCTGCGGTGCACGACCCGAGAGGGTGCGAACGTCATCGGTGACGATGTCGAACAGCTTTTCGCGCGTGTTGCGATCGAAGGAAACGAAGGTGGGAATGAAGGCCTCGGGCACGCCGGCATGGGAAAGCCCGGCGGCAAGGCTGTCGTCGTCGAGATCGACGACGGCGATCGGCTTGCCTGTGATGGCGGTCACGAGCGCGGCGATCTCCCGGTTCGTATAGGCCTTGTCGCCGGTCAGCGTGTAGGTGCGGCTTTCCGCGCCAGCGATGAGCAGGGCACCGGCCGCCGCGGCGGCGAGATCGGCGCGGGCGATGTAGGGTGTCTTACCCTCGCCGGCGGAGGTGTACCAGGTGCCGGAGGCGAGCGCTGCGGGCAGCGAGAGGAATAGGTTTTCGACGTACCAGGAATTGCGCAGGATCGTGTGGGGGATGCCGCTTTCCTTGATCGCTGCTTCGGTGCCGAGATGGTCGGGCGCGAAGGTCACCAGCGAGGTCTCGGCGTTTGGCATGGACGTGTAGGCAATGTGGCCGACGCCGGCAGCCTTGGCGGCGGCGATGGCGGCCTTGTGCTGCTTCAGGCGTGTTCCGTTGGCGTCCAGCGCATCGGTGGAGATGATCAGCAGCGTGTCGACGCCGGCGAAGGCGGCGGACAGCGTCTCGGCGGGAGCATCGAAATCAACAGTGCGGGTCTGAACGCCGCGCGCCGCGAGATCGGCGAGCTTGGCGGTGTGGCGGCTGCCGGCAATAATGTCGCTCGCATCGACCTTGCCGCTGGCCAGCAGGTTTTCGATGACGAGGCGGCCGAACTGGCCGGAAGCGCCGGTGACGAGAATGGTCTTGCCCATGGTTCTTTCCTCTTGAGCGTCCGGGAAGCGCGGCTTGCGTCTTCCTTGCGAAATGTCCTTGGTCTCTTTTTGAGACCATGTCTTATTTCGGAATTGACGGCCTCTTGTAAAGGAGGCAGAAAATCATGCGATGGTTACGTGGAGGGAACCGCCATGAACAGGCATGTGCGCGAAAGTGCCGGCGAGCGGGTGCTGACCGTGATGGGGCTGAGCTTCACCGCGTCCGATTGCCCGGTGCGCGATGTGGTGGACCGCATGGGCGGCAAGTGGAATGTGCTGTTGATGCTGTCGCTGGCGGCGGGGCCGACGCGCTTTTCGGCGCTGAGGCGGCAGATCCCGGATATTTCGCAGCGCATGCTGACGCAGACGCTGCGTGACCTGCAACGGGACGGCTACATCACCCGAACCGTCTATCCGACGCTACCGCCGAGCGTGGAGTATAGCCTTACCGATCTCGGTCAATCCTTCCTCGGCGTTTTGAGGGTGCTGGTCGACTGGTCGGTGGAGCATCACGGCGCGATCAAGGATGCGCGCCGCCGGTTCGACAGCGACGGCGCTTGAGGCGTTCTTTCCTCGCCTCAGGCGACCTGGCGCTCTTGCGCGCGGTCGGCGAGGGCAAAATCGACGGCGGCGACGGCGTGGATTTCCGTGGAATCGAAGCCCGGCAGCGGCAGGGCCGCTGGGTCGAGGATCAGGCAGATCTCCGTGCAACCGAGAATAACGGCATCGGCACCCGCAGCCTTCGCCGTCTCGATGAGAGCGAGAAGATCGTCGCGCGAGGCGGCTTCGATCCGACCCTGGCAGAGTTCGTCAAAGATGATCTCGTGCGTGCGGGTGCGGCCGTCCGCGTCCGGCACCATGATCTCGATGCCGTGGCGGGCCATGCGCTCGGCATAGAAGCCGTGTTCCATCGTGTAGCGGGTGGCGAGCAGCAGGGGCCTCAGGCAGCCGGCGGCGGAAAGGCTGGCGGCGGTTTCGTCGATGATGTTGATCAGCGGGATCCTGACGGCATCGGCGACGGCGTCGGCGACGAGGTGCATGGTGTTGGTGCAGATGAGCACCGTGTCGGCGCCGGCAGCTTCCAGGCCGCGGGCGACATCGGACAGCGCCTTGGCGGCGCAATCCCAGCGGCCGGCCTTCTGGAGTGCGACGATGCGGGCGAAGTCGACCGAGTGAAGGATGACTTCCGCCGAGTTCAGGCCACCGAGCCGGCTGCGAACGGCCTCGTTGATCATGCGGTAATAGACGAGGCTGCTCTCGAAGCTCATGCCACCGATCAGTCCAATGGTCTTCATCTCGCGTCCCCTTTTTGCGCTTTGTGATGATGGTTGATGATCGCCCGAACACGCCGCGAAGGGGTTGCAAAGTTTGCTTCTCTTTTGGCTGGTCAAGCGATAAATTCCTGTCGTCGACGCGTATTACGCGCGACTTTCTCGTCACGATGGAGGATGGCAATGCTGGATGAGCGCGATCGACGCCTGCTTGACCTGTTGCAGGCGGATGCGTCCTTGCCGATCTCGGAGCTGGCCGAGAAAGTCAGCCTGTCGCTCTCGGCCTGCGCGCGCCGCATTCAGCGGCTGGAGGAAAGCGGGCATATTGCGGCACGCGTCGCCGTGCTCGACCGGGAGAAGATGGGGGTGCCGACAACCGTCTTCGCGCTCATCAAGACAGCCCATCACCAGGACGGCTGGATCGAGCTGTTCCGCAAAACGGTCGGCGAGATCGCCGAGATCACCGAGGCGCATCGGCTGACGGGGCACTACGACTATATTCTGAAAATCGTTCTGCCGCGGGTCGAGCATTACGACGTGATCTACAAGGAGATCGTGCGGCGGGTGGAGCTTTTCGACGTCTCGGCGTCGATCTCCATGGAGGTGCTCAAAAGCGGGACGGGCGTGCCGGTTGGACACGCCCGCTGACCAGGGATTGGCGATCAATCGAGGTCGATGTGGCGACGGTCATCACAGTGGCGGATGGCGTTGCGCTTGCCATGGCGGTCGTGCAGGGCGGCCCAGGTGGTCGCGCAGTATGCGCCGCCGCGCTGCAGCAGAATGATGCGGCCGGGCGCGCGCACATGGGTGACCGGCGCCGACGATGCGCCGGAGAAATACTCGCCGCGCCCACCACCGGTGCCGCCGCGATCATTGCCGTTGCCGCGGTCGAAGGACTGGGCAAGGCCGGGCAGGGCGGTTGAGGAAAGGATGAGGCCGGCGAGGACGGCGGTGGATGCAATCTTCAGCATGGTGATCTCCCTTGAGGTTGCGGATGCCTGTTTCGGCATCCTCGTCCTCATCCTCACCTGCTTTGGTCCGCCACGCCGTTCCGCTGGAAACAGGCTGTCTCTATTCCGGCCGGTTCAGGGCCGGGTCCTTCTCGCAGCGCGACAGCGGGATCTGTTTGAAACTGTAGATCGCAGTGATGCGCTCGTCAGCCCTGTCGGTGTCGACAGACATGCAGGCACAGGCGTAGCCGTAATTGCCATTGGTGGCGCGGTAGTCGCCGGCCGAAATATCCGGGACGAGATCGAAGCCATCGGGATAGGCATCGGAGCCCTGGGTGCCGATCGTCCAGCTCGCATCGGCATCCGTCAGCCACCAGTTGCCGGGCGTCGGATTTTCGATATAGCCGCAGCGGTTTTCGGCAGCTGCAGCGCCGGTGGCGATGACAGAGAAAGTCAATGCGCTCAGAAAAACGAGGGGGATCAGCGACTTCATGGGAAAACCTCGATTGCTGCCTTGGGGCGCCATACCCCGTCAGGACAGGCGTTTGCAGGAAAAGCCGTCGCCGCTCGCTTGCGAGAGCCACTCCATCGTCGTCTTGGTCACGGCGGAGAGGTTGATGCGGTAGTCGTCGTCGAAGGACAGCGTCCAGACGCCGTCATCCACCGTTGCCGCGCGGATCGGCATGGGGCCTTCCCCGGCATCGTAATGCGTCGGCGTGAAGGTGAAGGTCGCGACTTCGCAGTCCCAGACCCCGACCCAGGGCGGCGTCAGGCTGTCGGCGGCGCGGACCGGCGGCACCGCCATCGTGACGAGCAGGGCATTGATGAGAAGGGCAAGGGCGAGAAGACTGCGCATGAGCGGCCGCCTCAGTTGTTGATGGCGGTGATGGCCCAGTGGGTGGCCGAGCAGTCGGAATTGTCGCAGATGGCCGCGAGCCAGACGGTGCCGTCGCCGATTGCCACGCCATCGCCATTGACGAGGAGATCGCCGATATCGACGCCGGTGATGGCATCCAGCGTATCCTGTGTCACGATCGCATCGAAATTATCCACGAAATCCCGGGCGGACTGGATGTCGTAGGTCTCGCCATTGGCGTTCACCGTCAGCGGATATTCCGCAAAGGCGGCGATGCTTTCCGCGTCGTGGCCCCTGGCGCTCTCGCGCAGGCCGTCGAAGGTCTGCCAAAAGTCGTCCATGTTGCCATGCATGGCTTCGATCCGCGCTTCGACATCCTCCTGGCTGCCGGCCTCGGCGGTCACGGGCGGGAGCAAGAGCACGGCGGCAAGGCCGATCGCAAGCCAGGATGCGGATCGGCGACGGGCGGGGTGGATGCGGGCAGGGGTCATGCGTGTTTCTCCATATGTCCAATGTCCTAGCGCATCCTCATGCGCCTGTGCAGGGGGATGGGTCCGCGGTCGCTAGCGGTCTTCTCACCATTTTCGGTGCGATTTGTCGCTTGACGGCAGCTCCGGCCGGTGCCATAAGGCGAACCGTACCGTACGGTACTTATTTTGGCGCCCTGCGGCGCCGCAGGAGGAAGCCTTGCAGACCGCCATAACCATCGACGCGCCGGAGCGCTCGGAACGGCAGGAAGCCGTTCTCGACGTGGCCCTTGGCCTGCTGGTCGAGGGTGGCGAGAAGGCGCTGACGACGGCCGGACTGGCGCGCGCGGCGAACTGCTCGAAGGAGAGCCTCTACAAGTGGTTCGGGGACCGCGATGGTCTCTTGTCGGCCATGATCGCCTATCAGGCGAGCAAGGTGCGCGGCGTCGAGGTCGAGGGTGGTCGCCTGTCTGCCGAGCGGCTGAAGGCGCTTCTCGTGAGCTTTGCGCAGGATCTGCTCGACGTTCTCTCCGGCGAGGTCTCGCTGGCGCTGAACCGGCTGGCGATCGGGCAGGCAAGCCGCGAGGGCTCCAAGCTCGGCCGGCTGCTGGAGGATCAGGGCCGCCGGCAGGTGCGTCGCCGCGCGGTCGCGCTGATGGAGGCGGGCCGGCGCGCCAGTCTCCTGCGCTTCGAGACGAGCGAGATCGCCTATGAGAGTTTCTATGGCCTCGTGGTCTCGGATCTGCATCTGCGGATGCTGCTCGGCGAGGATGCCGGGCCGATGAAGACGGAATTTTCCCGGCGGGCGGGGCGGGCGGTCGACGCCTTCCTGACGCTCTACGGGACGGGAAGGGATACGGCAGCGGCCTGAGTGAGGGCTGCTCCGAAGGAAAACGACGAGCCAAGGGAAGGACACCACAATGCGCGTCTATTACGATCGTGATGCCGATTTGAACCTCATCAAGGCCAAGAACGTAGCCATCGTCGGCTATGGTTCGCAGGGCCGTGCCCACGCGCTGAACCTCAAGGACAGCGGCTCCAACAATGTCGTCATCGCGCTGAAGGCCGGTTCGCCGACGATCAAGAAGGCCGAAGCCGACGGTTTCAAGGTGATGACGGTTGCCGAAGCTGCCAAGTGGGCTGACCTCCTGATGATGGCAACCCCGGACGAGCTGCAGGCCGACATCTACAAGGCCGAAATCGCCGGCAACATCCGTGACGGCGCAGCGATCGCGTTCGCGCACGGCCTCAACGTCCACTTTGGCCTCATCGAGCCGAAGGCCGCGCTCGACGTCGTCATGATCGCGCCGAAGGGCCCGGGCCACACGGTTCGCGGCGAATACCAGAAGGGCGGCGGCGTTCCCTGCCTCGTTGCCGTTCACCAGAACGCGTCGGGCAACGCGCTCGACCTCGCGCTCTCCTACGCCTGCGGCGTTGGTGGCGGCCGTTCCGGCATCATCGAGACCAACTTCAAGGAAGAGTGCGAAACCGACCTCTTCGGCGAACAGGTCGTTCTGTGCGGCGGTCTCGTCGAACTGATCCGCGCCGGCTTCGAAACGCTGGTCGAAGGCGGCTACGCCCCGGAAATGGCCTATTTCGAGTGCCTGCACGAAGTGAAGCTCATCGTCGACCTGATCTACGAAGGCGGCATCGCCAACATGAACTACTCGATCTCCAACACGGCCGAGTGGGGCGAATACGTCACGGGTCCGCGCATCATCACTGCCGAGACCAAGGCCGAGATGAAGCGCGTGCTGCACGACATCCAGACCGGCAAGTTCACGTCCGACTGGATGCAGGAATACCGCTCCGGCGCCGCCCGCTTCAAGGGCATCCGTCGCATGAACGACGTCCACCAGATCGAGGAAGTCGGCGCGAAGCTGCGCGGCATGATGCCCTGGATCGGCAAGAACAAGCTCGTCGACAAGGCTGTAAACTAGGCGGCTTGCCGATCCCGGTCCTCTCGTTGGCACGCCTTCGGCGGTGCGGGGATCGGCAAGAACAAGCTCGTCGACAAGGCTGTGAACCTAGCGGCATGCCAAGCCCGCTTCCGTTATCCTCGGGCTCGACCCGATGATCCATTTCGCAAGCCGTATCAGTGGCTTGCGGGTGCTCGGGCCAAGCCCCAGCACGACGGGTGCAGGAGTGTAACCACCGGCCGGAGGCATGTCCTCCGGCCGTTTTGCATTTGAAGACCGAGGATCGAACGTCGAAGGATAAAGCTTCCCGCTTGCCTGCTATACTCCATTGGGGTAGATTCGCTTATGGCACGGACTTCGCCCGTCACGGTCGTTGAAACCCCTGAATTCCTTTCGTCCACGCGCAGGCTGATGGACGAGCAGGAGCGCAGCCTGCTGATCGATTACCTCGCACATAATCCCCTTGCCGGCGACCTCGTGCAGGGTACGGGAGGAATACGGAAGCTGCGCTGGGGGGCTGGAGGGACGCGGCAAACGGGGCGGTGCAAGGGTGATCTACTTCTACCACGATGCCGGAATGCCGCTTTTCGCGCTGACGGCCTACGCCAAGAACGAGCGGGCCAATCTCACCCAGCAGGACCGCAACGAATTCCGCCAGCTGACGACGCTCCTGGTGGACACGTACAGAAGGAAACGATCATGAGCTCTGTCGCAGACAGCATCCGCCGGGGCCTCGAACAGGCGGCCTCCTTTGCCGGGGGGCAAGGGCCCACCGATGGCTTCCGGGTGAACGTTCCCGATCGCATTGATGTGAGGGCCATTCGTGCCCGGTTGCAGATGACGCAGGAGGAGTTTGCCGGCCGCTTCGGCTTTTCGGTCAAGACGCTGCGCCATTGGGAGCAGGGGGCGCGGCAGCCGGAGGGGCCGACGCGTGCCTATCTCCTGGTGATCGACCGTGCGCCTCAGGCCGTGCAGGACGCTTTGCAGGCCGGGTGAAACGGCCGTTCTCCAACATCTTCCCCGCGCCGCCTGATGCGGTGTCGAAAACCGCAAAACCGCATCTCAAAAATTAGGTCAGCATTATTGACTTAAATCCGGACTCATGGTCATGTCTGGCACAAAATTTCGAGGAAACACGACATGAACTGGGAAAGCATCTTCGCCACCCGGGCGAGCCGCATGAAAGCGTCCGAAATCCGCGAGCTTCTGAAGCTTCTGGAGCAGCCCGACATCATCTCCTTTGCCGGCGGCATTCCGGATGTGGCGCTGTTTCCGAAGGCGGAGGTGGCGGAGGCCTATTCGGAGGTTCTGTCGGGCGCGCAGGGCGATGCGGCGCTGCAATATTCGGTCTCGGAAGGCTACAAGCCGCTGCGCGACTGGATCGTTCAGGACATGGCCAAGATCGGCATCACCTGCACGGCGCAGAATGTCTTCATCACCTCCGGTTCGCAGCAGTTGCTCGATTATCTCGGCAAACTCTTCCTGTCGCCGAAGGACACCGCGCTGGTGACCTGGCCGACCTATATGGGTGCGCTTGGCGCCTTCAATGCCTATGAGCCGAATTACGACAAGCTGGTGCCGCTTTCCAATCGCGAGCCGGCCTCCTACACGGAGGCGGCGAGCGAGAAGGGCGGGCGCGTCAAGTTCGCCTATTGCGTTCCCGAATTCCACAATCCGACAGGCGTCACCATGACGAAGGCCGAGCGCGAATGGCTGCTCGATCTTGCCGAGACGCTTGACGTTCCCGTAATCGAGGATGCCGCCTACCAGTCGCTGCGCTACGAGGGAGAAAGCGTGCCGCCGATTCTGGCGCTTGATCTGGCCCGCAATGGCGGCGACATCGAGAAGACCCGGACCTTCTATTGCGGCACCTTCTCCAAGACGCTGGCGCCGGGCCTGCGCGTCGGCTGGGTCGTTGCCAATTCCGAAGTCGTGCGCAAGCTCGTCCTCATCAAGCAGGCCGGCGACCTGCATTCCTCCACGGTCAACCAGATGGTCATCACCAAGGTCGCGGAACGGCTCTACGATGAGCAGCTCGGCAAGATCCGCGCCACCTATGGCCACCGCCGCAAGCGCATGCTGGCCGCGCTGGAGGCCCATATGCCCGATGGTGTCGAGTGGACAAAGCCCGAGGGCGGCATGTTCGTCTGGGTGACGCTGCCCAAGGGCATGGACGGGGCCCGGCTTCTGGCGCGGGCGCTGGAGACGGTGCGCGTCGCCTTCGTGCCCGGCAAGGCATTCTTCGCCGACGGTTCGGGCGAGAACACGATTCGCCTGTCCTTCTCCTGTGCCTCCGACGCGATGATCGACAGCGGCGTGGAGCGCCTGGGACAACTGATCCGCGCCGAAGCGCCAAAGGCGGCGTGAGCGGGCTTTTGGATTGATGGATTTTGAAGAGGGCCTGCGTGGATGCGCAGGCCCTTTTTGATTCCTGTGATGGAGGGCGAGCACGGTTGGAGCCGTGCAGCGTGGGGCTCTCGCTTGCTTGATGGCACCGGCTACACACTCCCAGCCGTCATTCTCGGCCTTCGAGCCGAGAACCCATCCCCAAGGCTGCAGAGGGGCGCGTCGGTCCTCGGGTCAGGCCCCAGGACGACGGAGAGGGAGGTGCGCGCGCCGGAATACGGCAGCGGCACAAGGGGATGCCGCAGCACGGCGCCGGCACCTTCACCCGCCCGCTTAGTCCCGCGCCAGCACGATGATGCGGTCGGCGGCGTCGTAGGCGATCTTCTCGGTCTTCTTCGGATTGACGACGACGCCGGCGAGATCGCGCGGGTCTGCGGTGCCGGCGCGCTGGCGGCGGTAGCCGATGGCGATTTCGCCGCGTTTGAGGGCCGACAGGCAGATCGTGTAGAAGTTCACGGGCTCGGTGATGTCGATATAGTCGGTCATCGGCCGCATGTAGATTTCCGAGCCCTCCTCATCCAGCAACTCGTCGAAAATCGCCGACATGCTGGCGTTTTCCGAGGCCTGGGCGAGCATGAGGCTGACCAGCTTGTTGCTGACCACGAAGTCGTCGGCGCGGGTCACTTCGGCCAGATCCCGGTTGCGCACGTCGATCATTTCGCTGACGACGCTGATATGGCGGCCGGCGGCGTCGGCGATCTTGCGCAGTTGCAGCAGAACGACCAGCGTGCGCGTGTCGGCCGATTGCGCGCCCATGTGGTCGCTGTAGCCTAGCACAAGGACATGGTCATAGCCCGGAACCTCCAGCGCATCGAGCTGCCGGCGGTCACTGGTGTCGATCTGCTTGAGTTCGATGGCCAGATTGTCGTTCGCCCGCTCGATGTCGGCGACATCGGCCGCAATGTCGGGCGTATCAGCGGCGATCGTCAGCAGCGAGCCGGGGGCGACGTAGCGCGACAGTTCGGCGGCGATGATGGGGCCGCGGCGGTTCCAGCCGAGGATGAGGGTGCGTTCGGCGCCGGCCGTGCGCGACTGGGGCGGGCGGACGGCCTCGCGCGTGAGGCGGATTTCCTGCTCGCTCATACGCACTGCCGCATCGTCCTCGGCGATGATGATGGCCTTTTCGCCGGCGGCGAAGACGCGGGCCGGGTGCGGATTGAGATGCACCTTGCCGGCCGTGTCCTGAACGCCGATCAGCGTGCAGGTCTCGTATCCCATCACCCCCGCAGCAAAGCTTTTCCCGGTGAGGCCCGGCTGCTCCAGCGTGTAGATCTCGCAGCCGTCGAAATCGAGGAGTTCGGAATAGACGGCGCTGAGGCCCGCCTGGCGGCTGGAATGCACGACGATGCGCGAAATCAGCTCGTCGGCGAGCACCAGCTGCACTTCGTTTCCACCGACGATGCGGGCCACTTCGGCATTGCGCGCATCGCGGATTTCGGCGGCGATCTGGTAGGGTTCCTTGCGCCGGTTCGGATCGTGGACGATGGCGAGCACCGACTTGATCACCTGCGAATCCGGGTCTTCCGTCTCCGGCGAGAGCACGATCACCGAACGGGAGGTCTGCGGGTTGACGATGCCGAGATCGTAAAGGTCTGTCGGATCGCCGTTGCGGCAGATGATCTTCGTGTTGGCGAGATCGGCCACCTTGTCGGCGATCTCGTCCTCCATCTCCACCTTGTCCTTGCCTGCGAGGATGACGATGTAGGGGCGCCGGCGGCTCTTGTTGGCGATGACGAGCTCGGAAATCACATCAAAGATCGAGGGCGACCAGTTGAGGATGATCGTGTGGTCGCGTTCCAGCACATGGGAGCGGCCCTTGCGCAGCTCGTCCAGCTTGTTGTCGAGACCGGAGGAGAGAACGCCGATCAAGGCCGAGAAGACGAAGATGCCGGCGATCGTGACGAAGAGCGAGACGCCGCGGAAACTCCAGCCCATGTCGCCGCCCATCGTGCCGGCATCCATAGTGCGCATCAGCGATTCCCAGGCGCCTTCGATGAAGCCGACGGGCTCGCCGCCCTCCGGCGCAATGCCCGTCACCGCCAGAAAGGCGGCGGCAATCATGATGACGATCAATGAAATGATTGCGAGCCAGCCGATCAGCGCCACTGATCCGCCGGCCATGCTCTTGTCGAAGGCGTAACGCAGTCGCGCCCCCAGGCTGCCCCTATTTTGCATTCCCCAAACCTATCTGTCCGATGCGCAGTCTCAAGGACTGAGAGCGCCCGTTGCGCGTTCGGCGAACACGCGGCGCTCCCGGAAGAAATCGCAGAGAATCAGCGTTTCAGCAATGAGCCGGCAAAGCAATTGGGCGGCCGTTTCTGGTGGGACGGCCGCTTCTCGGTGGTCCTCTCAGCGCGCGCCCGAGCATTGCCAGCGTACGACGCGGCATCCGTCGGAATAGCGCGAGCACTGGGCGACGGCGGCGCGCTGGGCACCGCGGCTGTTGTAGGCCCAGGCGGAGCCCCAACCGCCATCGTCGCCGACCGCGACGGCGCCGCAGGCGTTATTGAACCAGATGGCAACGCGGCAATCATCGGCATTGGCGTAGCAGTTTTCCTGCGCGACGCGCTCGGCCTTGCGGCGGTTGTCCCAGGAGTGCGACCAGCCGGTCGCGCCGGTCTCGGGCGAATAGGAGATGGCGCCGAAGCTGTCGGCGAGCGCGGCTTCCGCCGAGACGAGCGAGGCGAGAACGAAGCCGAGGCCGAAAATCGAGCGACGAAGGACAGGCAGCATGTGATTTCCCCTTGGGTTGCGGAGCGTTTTCGATCCGGCAGACAATGCTGATATAACGAGCGCTGCCGGTGATTTATTCGTAAGCACCAAGCGTCCATTTCCGGGCGGATGCCGGCGTGGTGAACAAGAGTTTTCCATCCGTCAATTCGTGTAGTCTCGCGTTATCGCAACGGATTCGCTTCGCCCATGTCGCTTCGCATCGCCACCTTCAACATCGAGAACCTGATGAGCCGCTTCGAGTTCAGCGGCTTTCGCAACCAGTTGAAGCAGGATCGGGTGCTCAGACTGTTCGAGGTGCGCAGCGAGGCGGAGTATCAGCGGCTCGAAGAAGCGCGCACGATCGCCCATACGGACGACACGCGTCAGCTCTCGGCGCTGGCAATTGCGGAATGCGATGCCGATATTCTGTGCCTCCAGGAAGTTGACGACATGGCCGGGCTGCAGGCCTTCGAATACGGCTACCTCTTCAAGATGGTCGGTAGCGGCTACCGGCGCAAATATCTGATCGAGGGCAATGACACGCGCGGCATCGATGTGGCCGTGCTGATGCGCGAGGAGACGCGCGACGGCGAGCCGATCGTCTGCACCAACGTGCGCTCCCATGCCGCGCTCACCTATGCCGATCTTAATCTTCACACGCCCGCGCTCGCTGCTCTCTCGCTTCTTCCCTCCGACCGGATCTTCAAGCGGGACTGTCTCGAGCTCGACATCACCGTCGGCGGGCGGCCCTTCACCCTCTATGTGGTGCATTTCAAATCGATGGGGCCGGCGCGGGACGGGCTGGACGGGCGCAGCGCCACCATGCCGGTGCGCCGGGCCGAGGCGCTGGCGGTGCGGCGGATCATCGAGGATCGTTTTGGCGCAGGCGGCGGACAGGCGGCCTTTATCATCGCCGGCGACATGAACGATTATCAGGATCGTATCGATGTGACCGGCGACCGGCGCGGCGGCTATGCGTTCCAGCCGCGGGCCGAGAGCGAAAGCGCGCTCGACGTCTTCAGCCATGACGGCTTTGCCGAGAACATCGTGCGGCGCCGGCCGGAGATCGACCGCTGGACGCTCTTCCACAGCCGCGGGCCGCAGGAACGCCATCTTTGCCAGCTCGATTACCTCTGGCTGTCACAGGCGCTTGCTAGAAGCAATCCCGATGCCGTGCCGGAGATCATCCGCCAGGGGCAGCCGTTTCGAACCCTATTTCCGCCAGGGCAGGCGGTTGAGCGCTTTCCGCGGACCGGCTGGGACCGGCCGAAAGCCTCCGACCACTGCCCGGTCGTTGCAACACTGGACCTTTGATGTCTTCCATTTCCCCCGCGCTCATCACCAATGGCATTGCCGAGAACACGATTTTCCGCCTCGACCGGCTGGACCTCACGGTTTCGCCCGACCCGCATCCGCTGCTGTTGAGCCACGCGGCCGAGATCAGCGACAATTGGGCGGCGGAGGTGGCAGCCAATCCCAGCCTGTATGACGGGCAGATGGTGCTGCACAGCCGCATCACCCTGTCTGCGGGCGCCGTGCATGCCGTCGGCCATGTCGTGCCCTTTTCCACGCTGCTTTACTGGCGCAAGGCGAAGCCTGCGGGCGGGGCGGCGCATCTCTTCTCGATTCCGGTGCTGCTATCGGCCGACAACGCCGTGATCGCGATCAAGATGGGTGCGCATACGGCCAATCCGGGCAAGGTCTATTGCGCGGCCGGCTCGCTCGATCCCGAGGACGTCATCGACGGGCGCTGCGACGCTGATCTCAACATGGCCCGCGAGGTGCTGGAAGAGACCGGCCTTTCGCTGGCGGATGCCGTCAGCGTCGGGGATTTTCATGCGCTGCACGCCGACGACTATGTGACGCTGTTCCGCGTCTATCGCTTCGCGGAGGATGCCGAGACGCTCGTTGGCCGCATCGGCGCCCATGCCGCCGATGAGGCGGATCCGGAAATTGCCGGCGTAGTGGCGATCCGCGATGCTGATCCGGCCCGCCATGGCTATGCGCATTTCATGCCGCCCATGCTTGCCTGGCTGTTCGAAGGCGGGCAAACTTCCTGAAAAGACAGGAAAACACTGGAGGGAGCCACCCATGGTCCGCCGCTACGCCATCTATGACGTCTTCACCGCAGAACCGCTCAAGGGAAACGCGCTGGCGGTGGTGCTGGATGGCGATGGGCTGTCAGCGGACGAGATGCAGGCGATTGCGAGCGAATTCTCGCTGTCGGAAACCGCCTTCGTGCTGGCACCCGAACACCCGTCCCATGGCGCGCGGCTGCGCATTTTCACGCCTGTTCACGAGCTTCCCTTCGCCGGCCATCCGACGGTCGGCACCGCGGTGGCGCTCGCGGAAGCTGCCCATCGCGGAGCGACGATCGATCTCGTAAAGGTGCTGGAGGAAGAGGTCGGACCGGTGCGCTGCGCGATCCGGCTGGAGGCGGGGCAGCCAAGCTTTGCCGAGTTCGATCTGCCGCGCCATGCCGAGGCTCTGCCGGCAAGCTTCGACCGGCAGGCGCTCGCCGATGCGCTTTCGATCAAGAGCACGGATATCGGCTTCGAGAACCATATGCCGATGCTCTGGAGCGCGGGCGTGCCCTTCGTCACCATTCCCGTGCATGATCTGTCGGCCGCCGCCGCGATCGATTTCGATCTGGCCCGCTGGGAGCACATGGCGCCGATGGCGGATGGCAGGCTTGCCGCCGCCTACGTCTATTGCCGCGGCGGACGGCATCATCAGGCGCGGTTCCACGCGCGCATGTTCGCACCCGGCATGGGCATTTCAGAAGACCCGGCAACCGGCGCCGCCGCCGCTGCCTTTTCCGGCACGATCAACCATTTCGACCAGCCGGTGGACGGGCACCATGCCTTTTTGATCGAGCAGGGCGTGGAGATGGGGCGGGCGTCCTATCTGCATCTGCACGTCGATATCCTGCGTTCGAAGGTCAGTGCCGCCCGGATCGGTGGCCACGCCGTCAAGGTGGCCGAAGGCCAGCTTTTCATCTGACGGTTCTGCCAGCCCGCGCCCCTCGGGCGCTTCGCATCCCCGGATGAAAGCGAGGCTCGTGCTCTCTCACGGAGGTGCGCGATTGCATCATACGCATGCTCGACGGCATGATGCAGTCTGACTTCGTCGCGGAGAAGAATTTGTGAGGATGGGAGGAGCCTTCAAGGGCGACTCAGGGTCCCCGCAGGAAACCTATATCCACGTGATTCGCCGCGCCTACCAGGCCCGCCTGGCCGCGCTCCGCGCGTTGAAACAACACTTCAGAACGTTCGACCAAAACAGCAACTGATTTCGGGAAGTCTTTGGTTTTTGGTGGGTGATCACGGGCTCGAACCGTGGACCCGCTGATTAAGAGTCAGCTGCTCTACCAACTGAGCTAATCACCCATCCGGACCGCGTCGCCGCGGTGTGAGGGGGGCTATAAAGAGCTTCTTTCGGCTTGTCCAGCGCCCCGCCGGATTTTTTTGAATTTCTTTTTGCCGGCTTCCATCCTGCCTGTGGAAAGGTGAAAGACGGCGGGGGTGGCGCGGTGGGCGCCAGCCCCTGTGTCGCAAGGGTTCAGCGGAACAGGGTCCACTTTTTCGGGCGGAAGGCGAGGCGGCTGCCGTCGACATTGCCGCGATCGATGGGTAGTTCGATTTCGACGCTGGCATTGGAGGCGCCCGTGGACACTTCCACATGGCGCGTGCCGGCAACGCGGCGCGAGGCCGTGACGATGCCGGCGAGACAGCCGCCGCAGCCCTCCAGCATCTCGATATCATGCGGGCGGAAGTAGAGCCTGCCATCGCCATCCGCATGTCCCTCGGCCTTCACGCCGATGGGGCGGTCCTCGAACCAGATCTCGCCACCCTCGATGCGCACCGGCAGCACATTGGATTCGCCGATGAAGCCGTAGACGAAGGGGGAGGCGGGTGTGTCGTAGATCTCGTCGGCGGTGCCGACCTGCTCGATCTTGCCCTTGCTCATCACGACGACGCGGTCGGCAAGTTCCAGCGCCTCTTCCTGGTCGTGGGTCACGAAGACGGTGGTGTGGCCGGTGTGGTCGTGGATGTCGCGCAGCCATTTGCGCAATTCACGGCGCACCTGCGCATCCAAAGCGCCAAAGGGCTCGTCGAGCAGCAGCACGTTCGGCTCCACCGCCATGGCACGGGCGAGCGCCACGCGCTGGCGCTGGCCGCCGGACAACTGGGCCGGATAACGCGTTTCGAGGCCGGAGAGCTGCACGAGGTCGAGCAGTTCCAGCGCCCGGCGACGGATCTCGTCGGCCGGCGGGCGGCGGTCGCCGGAGCGCACCTTGAGGCCGAAGGAGACGTTTTCCAGCACGGTCATGTGGCGGAAGAGGGCGTAGTGCTGGAAGACGAAGCCGATATTGCGCTGCTGCACGGTTTTCTGCGAGGCATCCTCGTCGCCAAAGAAGATCTGGCCGGTGGTCGGGGTCTCGAGCCCGGCGATGAGCCGCAGCAGCGTGGTCTTGCCCGAACCCGAGGGGCCGAGCAGGGCGATGAGCTCGCCCGAGCGAATGTCGAGGGAGACGTTCTCCAACGCCGGGAAGCGGGCGAACTCCTTGACGATGTTCTTGACGCGGACTTCCATCAATTCAAGCCTTTCAATGCCTGCGGCCGCTGGAGATCGCATCCGAAAAACGCAGTTCCAGCAGCGTCTTCAGGACGAGGGTGACGAGGGCCAGGAGGGCCAGCAGGGTCGCAACCGCGAAGGCGGCTACGAAATTATATTCGTTGTAGAGGATCTCGACCTGCAGCGGCATGGTGTTGGTCATGCCGCGAATATGGCCGGAGACCACCGAGACGGCACCGAACTCGCCCATGGCGCGGGCGTTGCACAGCAGCACCCCGTAAAGCAGGCCCCATTTGATGTTGGGCAGCGTCACGTAGAGAAAGGTCTGCCAGCCGGAGGCGCCGAGCGAGAGCGCCGCCTCTTCATCCGCCGTGCCCTGTTCCTGCATCAGCGGGATGAGTTCGCGGGCGACGAAGGGGAAGGTGACGAAGACTGTAGCGAGCACCAGCCCCGGCACGGCAAAGAGGATCTGGATGTTGTAGCTCTTCAGGATCGGCCCCAGCACGCTGTGGGAGCCGAAGAGCAGCACGAAGACCAGACCGGAGATGACGGGCGAGACGGAGAAGGGCAGGTCGATCAGCGTCGTCAGGAAGGCCTTGCCCTTGAACTCGAACTTGGCGATGGCCCAGGAGGCTGCAATGCCGAAGACGAGATTGAGCGGCACGGCGATGCCGGCGACGATGAGGGTAAGGCGGATCGCCGAAAAGGTTTCGGCATCGCCCAGCGCCTCGAAGAAGGCCGGCACGCCCTTGCGCAGCGCTTCCGTGAAAACGGCGATGAGCGGCAGCACGAGCACCAGCAGGAGGAAGACGAGCGTCAGGCCGATGAGGGCGCGGCGGGCGAGCGGACTTTCGGTCGTCGCGCTTTGAACGTTCAGGCTGTCGGCATCACGCGCCATAACCATACCTCCTGCGGCTCCAGGCCTGGATGCTGTTGATCACCAGCAGCATGGCGAAGGAGATGATGAGCATGATGACGGCGATCGCCGTCGCGCCGGCGTAGTTGAACTCCTCGAGCCGGATGACGATCAGGAGCGGCGCGATTTCCGAAACATAGGGCCGGTTGCCGGCGATGAAGATGACCGAGCCGTATTCCCCGACGCCGCGGGCGAAGGCAAGGGAGAAGCCGGTGAGCACGGCGGGTGCAAGACCCGGCAGCAGCACGCGGCTGATGGTCTGGAAGCGGGTGGCGCCAAGCGTCGCGGCGGCTTCTTCCACCTCCCGGTCGATTTCTTCCATGATCGGCTGCACGGTGCGCACCACGAAGGGCAGGCCGACGAAGATGAGGGCAATGACGATGCCCGTGGGCGTGAAGGCGACCTTGAGGCCGAGCGGCTCCAGAAGCGCACCGATCCAGCCGTTGGGGGCATAGATGGCAGTGAGCGCTATGCCGGCCACGGCGGTCGGAAGCGCAAAGGGCAGGTCCACCATCGCATCGATGATCCGGCGCCCCCAGAACTGGTAGCGCACCAGCACCCAGGCAAGGATCACGCCGAAGACCACGTTGATGAGAGCGGCGAGGAAGGCCGTGCCGAAGGAGACCTTGAGGGCCGCAATGACGCGGGGGTCGGCCGCAAGGGCAAGGAAACTGGACAAGCCAATGCCGCTGGCGCGGGCAACGAGCCCCGCCAGCGGAATGAGCACGATGAGGGTCAGCCATGACAGCGTGACGCCGAGCGCCAGTCCGAAACCCGGAAGGACGCTCGGCTGTCTGATCTGCCATCGCCGCTGGGTGCGATGTCTGGTCAAGTCTTACTGTCCCGGCTTGTAGATCTGGTCGAACAGGCCGCCATCTCCGAAGAACTTCGGCTGAGCTTCCTTCCAGCCGCCGAAATCGTCAATGGTCGCGAGCTTTACGTCCTTGAAACGGGCGATGTCCGCCGCATCGGCCGCTTCGGGCTTGAAGGGGCGATAGTAATGCTTTGCTGCGATCTTCTGGCCGACATCCGAATAGAGATAGTCGAGATAGGCCTCGGCCACCTTGCGGGTGCCCTTGTCATCGACATTGCCGTCGACGAGCGCCACCGGCGGCTCGGCCTTGATGGAGACCGAGGGCGTGATGATCTCGAACTGGTCGGGACCGAGTTCTTCCAGCGACAGATAGGCCTCGTTCTCCCAGGCAAGCAGCACGTCGCCAAGGCCGCGCTGGACGAAGGTGGTGGTGGCCCCGCGCGCGCCGGTATCGAGGACCGGAACGTGCTTGAAGAGTTCGGTCACGTATTCCTGCGCCTTGGCGTCGTCGCCGCCATTGGCTTCCCGCGCCCAGGCCCAGGCAGCCAGGAAGTTCCAGCGCGCCCCGCCCGAGGTTTTCGGATTGGGGGTGATGACCTCGATGCCCTCCTTCACGAGGTCGCCCCAGTCCTTGACGCCCTTCGGATTGCCCTTGCGCACGAGGAAGACGATGGTGGAGGTGTAGGGGGCGCTGTTGTTGGCAAGGCGGCCCTTCCAGTCGGCGGGGATCTTGCCGGTCTGCTCGGCGATGGCGTCGATGTCGGCTTCGAGCGCCAGCGTCACCACGTCGGCTTCGAGGCCATCGATGACCGAGCGGGCCTGCTTGCCGGAGCCGCCATGCGAGGTCTGGATCGTCACCGTCTCGCCGGTGTCGGCCGTCCACTTTTCGGCGAAGGCGGCGTTGAAGTCCTTGTAGAGTTCGCGGGTCGGATCGTAGGAAACGTTGAGGATCGTCGTGTCAGCGAATGCGAAGCCGAGGGCGCCGACCTGAATCGTGCTGGCCAGAAGGGCCGTCGTCAGGATACGCGTGAAGCGTCTGGACTGCATGTTCACCTCCGTTGTTGGTGGTTAAACTCTATCAGTTCAGTCGTGTTTCGAAACGCAGGAATTTCCTTCCTTTGGACGTGTCAGGGAAACGTCCTGTCTTTCAGGCGTCCAATCCGGGAATGGTGTGCCCGGCGGCCGTGGCGGTCAAGCTGTCAGCGAGCGTGGTGCCGTCCAGAATGTCGCGCGTCGCCTCTGCCACTTTCGCAAAGACATGCCGGATCTCGCAGGCGGATTCGTTCGAACAGTCGGCGCAGCGATGATAGGCGACCTTGCTGAGGCAGGGCAGCGGTGCCAGTGGCCCGTCGATGAGGCGCAGGACCTCGCCGAAGCTGACGGCATCGGGCGTGCGCATCATGAGATAGCCGCCGGCCTTGCCGCGCCGGCTCGTGACGATGCCCTCGCGTTTGAGGTCGAGCAGGATCTGTTCGAGGAATTTTTTCGGGATCGCCTGGCTTTCGGCAATCTCGCCGATCATCAGGCTGGTGCCGGGTTCGACGCGGGCAAGGGCGACAAGCGCCCGCATGGCATATTTGGCTTTTTGGGAGATCATTGTTTCACGTCGGCATGGTCACGCTGGGGAGGGCATGGCCGTTACCGGACCGCGCCTCTTCGGGCCGACATTCGGCCGGAACGGCGCGCAAATGCAAGGGCGATACCAGGTCAGGGCGGTGATGCGCCTAAAATTCGGGGAAGAATTCCGGCTGAACGCGACGATTGACAAGTTTCAGCGAGCGATCCGGCTCGATCACGTAGGTTTCCTGGACCCGCCGGCCGCGATCGTCGAAGAACTGGTGCGGCACGATGCTGCCGATCGGCGATTTTGTCAGCTTGGTCCGGGGCTGGCCGTTATAGGTGATGCTGCCGGGGATCGGTTCGAGACCGGGACCGTTCGTTGCCGTGCAACCGGCGGAAACGAGAGCAAGCAGGAGCGGGGCGACGAGGCGGCGTTTCATAGGGATCTCCACGAGTGTGACAGTCTATTTAGGCCACTTGTCGGGCGTTTACAGGCCACAGCCGGAAACGGTTCCTCTGCCGCAATGCTGCGCTGCAACATAATGCTTGATTCCGGCCGAATCTGTGAAACACTCGTCGTCATGGGAGGCATCACGGAGCGCGCCATGCGACGGATCTTTCCTGCCTGCCTGAGTGTCACCTTCTGCCTCCTTGCCGCCAGCCCCGGCCGGGGCGCCGATGTGCGTACCGATCTCATTGACAAGATCGCCGATATCGTCGCTATCGGGCGGCTTTGTCCGGCGCTTGCGGTCGATCTCGTCAATGTCACCACGCTCTCGCGCGGCAGCCGCATCGGCGATCGGGCCGAGGACTATGCGGTGATCGAAACGCTGGCGAGCGCGCGTCAGGGCGCGGTGCTTCGGGCGGGACTGACGGACCGCACCTGCCGCGAGGCCGAGCGCCGCTATGGCCCCGAGGGCGTCACGCTTCCCGGCATGCTGCGCCAACGCTGACAGGTACGTTCGCCGTCATCTTTTCGACATGCGAAGGGGCTGTAGACAGGATCGCTGCCGGCGGTTATTCGCCGAATGCTGAAATCCGGTGCGGCGGCCTGTGCTGCCCGGGTTTTGACGCTAGTTTGTGAACCGCACCGCCCAGCGCACCTGATCCGCCCCGCATGGCATGAGGAGACCGGAGAGCATGACTGACCGCATCTGCGCGCCTGAAGAAATCCTCGGTTTCTGGTTCGAGGAACTGACGCCCGAACAGTGGTTCAAGCCGACACCGGCCCTCGATGCGCAGTGCGAGCGCCGGTTCGCCGCCACGCATCTTCATGTCGCCCGCGGCGTGCCGGACAGCTGGCGCGGAACGCCGGACCGTCACCTTGCAACCATCATCCTGCTCGACCAGTTGCCGCGTAACATCTATCGCGGCACGGCGCTCGCCTTTGCGACGGATGGACTGGCGCTGGCCGAGGCACGCGCGCTGGTCAAGACGGGCGATCACCTCGCCATTGCCGCCGACCGGCGCGCCTTTGCCTATCTTCCCTTCGAGCATTCGGAAAACCTCAATGACCAGGAAACGGCGGTCGCGCTGTTCTCGGAGCTCGGCACGCCCCTTTATCTCGACTACGCCATCCGCCATGCGGAAGTGATCCGCGCCTTCGGCCGATTCCCGCATCGCAATGCCGTTCTCGGCCGGACCTCCACCGATGCCGAGATCGCCTATCTCGCCCAGCCGGGCGCAGGGTTCTGAAAACGATGATGATCCGTTGCCGCGCCCGCGCCGGTCTTTTCGCGCGCTGCCTCATGCTCCTGGCGTTTCTTGCGGCCTTTACCGGTGCCGCAGGCGCGCAGACGGCCACGCAACCGGCGCCCTTGCAGCAGATCCAGCAGATCCAGAAACAGTTGCAACAGCCGGCGCAGAACCAGACGCCGGCCGCAAGCGCCGCGCCGGCCGGTGATGGCGCAAGCCGTTCGGAAAGCAGCGCGCAGGTGAGCGCCGAACTGGAGCAGGAGGGCGCCGAGCTGAAAAAGCTCACAGCCGCCTTCGATGCGGCAAGGGACGATGATGTCGCGCTGTCCGAACTGAAGGTCTCGGTCGATGCGCTGGCGCGGCAGATTCTGACGACCTCGGCGGCAACCCGTCCGCGCCTGGAGGAGATCAAGGGGCGGCTGAGCGAACTCGGCGAGCCACCGGCCGAGGGACAGCCGCCGGAGGCCGCGGCCGTCACGGAAGAACGCCAGCGCCTGATGAGCGAGCGCAATGACATCAACGCGCTGACAGGCCAGGCCGAGAATCTTTCCGTCAGCGCGACGCGCCTTTCCAACGCGATCACTGCGACACGGCGCACGCTGTTTTCCAAGGCGCTGTTCGGGGTGACGCAGATTTCCGGCGAGATGTTCTCGACCGCCGCTGCCGCGTTCAGCGTTGAAATGCAGCAGCTGGGGCGCAGCCTGACAAGCTGGGTGAGCTTTTCCTGGAGCTACAAGCGCGTCTCCCTGCTGGGCGCGATCTTCCTGTCGCTGTGTCTGGCGCTGGTGTTTCTGGCTGGCAGCAAGCGCCTCTTTGCCTCGATATTCCGCCGTGATCCCGAGGATGACCATCCAAGCTATTTCCGCCGGTTGTCGGTCGCCTTCTGGTCGACGATGCTGCCGACATTGAGTGTCGCGGCCTTTGCTGTGACGAGCTACCTGTGCCTCGACGGCTTCAATGTGCTCAGGTCCGACATCGCGCCGCTCGTCTCGAACCTTCTCGGGACGGTCGTTGCCGTGCTCTTCGTGACCGCGCTGTCGCAAGCCGTTCTGGCGCCCGCCCATCCGCACTGGCGGCTGGTGGCGGTGTCGGACAGCGGTGCGCGTGTGCTCACCGGCATTATCTTCACCATGGTTCTGATCAACGGTGTCGACTACCTGCTGGCCGAGGTCAGCGAGGTCTTCGGCTCGCCCGTCGTGCTGACGGTGGTCAAGAGCTTCTTTGCCTCGATCCTCATAGCGCTCGTCGTCATCGGCGCCTCCATGGTGCGGCCGCTGCCGCCGGCGGACGATGACCTTAACGCGCGTGCGCGGCGCTGGCCGCGCTACATCTCGACGCCGCTTTTCCTGATCGGTATTGCGCTGATCGCCGCCGCCTTGACGGGCTATGTCGGCCTTGCCCGCTTCATTGCCACGCAGATCACGATCACCGGCGCGATCGCGGTCGTCATCTATATCGGCATGCTGGCGGGGCGTGAGCTGTCGCGGCAGGGCGCCTTTGCCGATACGGCCATCGGCAGCCGTCTTGAAAAGCGCTTCGGGCTGAGCGCCGTCGCGCTCGACCAGATCGGGCTTGCGGCCAGCCTTGGCACCTATGCGCTGGTCATCAGCATTTTCGTGCCGCTGCTCTTCCTGCAGTGGGGCTTCCAGATTGCCGATATCCAGTCCTGGGCCTACCGGATCGTGACGGATATCCGGATCGGCAACATCACAATCTCACTGGCCGGGATCCTTGCCGGCCTCCTGTTCTTTGCGATCGGCTACAGCATCACGCGCTGGTTCCAGCGCTGGCTGGACAGCAGCGTGATGGCGTTGAGCCGCGTCGATACGGGCGTGCGCAACTCCGTGCGGACCGGGGTCGGTTATCTCGGGGTCGGGCTTGCCGGTCTCGTCGCCATCTCGGCGGCCGGCATCGACCTGTCGAGCCTTGCGCTGGTCGCCGGCGCCCTCTCGCTCGGCGTCGGTTTCGGCCTGCAGAACATCGTCTCCAATTTCGTCTCGGGCCTCATCCTCCTCGTTGAACGTCCCTTCAAGGTGGGTGACTGGGTGACGACGGGGACGACGGAAGGCTTCGTCAAGCGCATTTCCGTGCGTGCAACGGAGATCGAGACGTTCCAGCGCCAGTCGATCATGGTGCCGAATTCGCTGTTCATCAACGCGCCTGTCGGGAACTGGACGCACCGCAACCGGCTGGGCCGCGCGGATATCGCCGTCACCGTGGGCTATGACGCCAATCCGCGCCGGATTCTCGAAATCCTTGCCGACATCGCCGACAAGCAGCCGCAAGTGCTGAAAAACCCGGCGCCGATGACGGTTTTCGCGGGGTTCGGTGACGAGCGCATGACTTTCGAGGTCCGCGTCTTCCTCGCCGACATCGTTAGCTCGATCGGCGTGCGCAACGATATTCGCCTGCAGATCTTCGAACGGTTCCGTGAGGAGGGGATCGCCAAGCCTTTTGCGGTTGAGGATGTCGTCGCCGATGCCGATGCCGCTACGACAAGCGTGGCGCCCGCACCGGCCGCGTCCGCCGCAGTGCAGCCGGTTTCCAGTATGCCGCCGGTAACGCAGGCGCCAGTGACGCTGCCCTGGCAGAAGGCGCCGGGGACCCGCTAGGAGACCGGCTGGCCTCACGGCTCTCGCCCGCATGCACGGCGGCCGGTTGGCGCGACCGCGCCGCCGCCTTCGTGGCATCATTCAGCCATCATTCAGCCATGCGGCGGTAAAGAGGGTGCAATTCCTTCCGGGAGCACCTACACTCTTCGGTGGAAGCGCCGCGCACGACCCGACGCAATCGCGCCGAGGGCGGGGCCGGCCGAAGGGGCGACGCACCGCGTCGATGGGTCATGCTGAAAATTGCCACCGTTTTCGTTGCCGCGCTTGCCGTTGCGGGATTTGCCAAGGCTGCGACCATCACCAACAAGGATGCGGACACGGCCGTCTTGGTGGTGGTCGAAGGCGAAAGCCGGATGGAAGTCGCGATCGCCGCCGGTTCGTCCGAGCAGGTCTGCCCGTCCGGTTGCTTCATCACCACGCCGAGCGGCGACAGGATCGGTCTCGAAGGCGGCGAAACCGTGGAAATCGTTAACGGTTCTGCCATAATCAAGTGACAATTGCATTAACCGGAGCGAAAAGCTTTGTCGCTAGCCTGTCCTCGGGGAATTCACGGGGACAGGTTTCATGTCGTTTTTTGGTCTATCCGGAATGGTCTATTCCGGCGAATCGCTCAATCAGCACCGCATCGTGCTGGCCGAGGATTCCAATCTCTTCTCCTCCATGGTCTCGAAGCGCCTGAAGGAGCTTTTCGACATCGACGTGATTGTCTGCCGCGACTTCGACGACCTGCAGTTCGCGATCGAAAATGCCAGCTTCCCGGCATCGCTGGCGATCACCAACATCAACCTGCCCGGCGCCGAAAATGGCGAAGCGCTCAACTATCTCATCGAGATGAGCGTTCCGACGGTGGTGTTCACCGGCACGTTCCAGGAAAGCATCCGCGCCGAGATCATCGCGAAGGAACTGGTCGACTACGTGCTGAAGGACAGCGTCCTGGCCGTCGACATGCTGGCGGAATCCGTCTGCCGTTTCCTCACCAATCACCGCCACCATGTGCTCGTCGTCGATGACAGCCCGACGGCTCGCGCCATCCTGACGACGCAGCTGAAGCGCTACAACTTCAAGACCAGCGTGGCCGAAAACGGCGCCGTGGCGCTGGAGGTTCTCAAGAAGAACCCGGATATCGAACTCGTCATCACCGACTACAACATGCCGGAAATCGACGGCTTCGAGCTGACGCGGCGCATCCGCTCCGGCTACAGCGTTGATCAGCTGCGCATCATCGGCGTTTCCTCGTCCAGCGACCGGCTGCTCTCGGCCCGCTTTCTGAAGGCCGGCGGCAACGACTTCGTCATGCGCCCCTTCGTCAACGAGGAATTCTACTGCCGTGTCAACCAGAACCTCGACACGCTGATGAAGATCCGCTCGCTGGCCGAGCGCATCAAGGCCGTCGCCTGAGGCTGTTGTCTGTTGCCTGACATGAAAACCCCGCCGGACCGTCCGGCGGGGTTTCTGTTGGTCCTTTGCCTCGCGGTCAGCGCACGGCCTGCAGCGTCAGCTTGCGGTCGGCGCGCTCCTGCTGGGGCGAGCGATTGTAGAGTTCACGGTAGCACTTCGAGAAATGCGAGGCGGAGACGAAGCCGCAGGCAACGGCGACTTCCACCACCGGCATGGCGGACTGAACCAGCAGGTGGCGGGCGCGGTCGAGGCGGATCTCGAGGTAGTAGCGGGCCGGCGACCGACCCATTTCCTGGCGGAACAGGCGCTCGATCTGGCGACGCGAGAGATCGGCGGCGTCCGCTATCTCCAAGAGGGACAGCGGCTCGGCGAGATTGCTTTCCATCAGCTCGATGATCGACAGAACCTTGGAATTCTGGACGCCGAGACGGGCGCGCAGCGGCAGGCGCTGGCGGTCATGCGAGCCGCGCACGCGGTCGGTCAGGGCCTGTTCGCACACGCGGTTGACGAGGTTCTCGCCGAAATCCTGGTCGATCAGGTTGAGGATCATGTCCAGCGAGGCCGTGCCACCGGCGCAGGTGTAGATGTTGCTGTCGACCTCGTAGAGGTCGGCATAGACCTCCGCCTGCGGGAACGCCTCGGAAAAGCCCGGCAGGTTCTCCCAGTGGATCGCGCAGCGCTTGCCATTCAGAAGGCCTGCCGAGGCAAGGACGTGCGCGCCGGTGCACAGGCTCCCGACTGCGATGCCGCGATTGTAGGTCTCACGCAGCCAGGCATTGACGGACTTGTTGTAGAAATCCTCGACATAGATGCCGGAACAGACCAGCACCATCGAGGGCCGGTTTTCGCCGCCAAGCAGCTTGCGCTCGTCCGCGAGCGACGTGTTGGCCTCGATGCCGATGCCACTGGAGGAAAGGACCTTGTCGCCATCCGTCGAGGCGAGGCGCCATGTGTAGGCTTCATAGCCCAGCATACGGTTGGCAATGCGCAGGGTCTCGATCGCCGCGGAAAAGGGCAGCATCGAGAAATTCGGTACAAGAAAGAAAACGAGAGAGCGCTTCTTCGACAGTGGCTTTGACATGCGTTCGTTCCCCGGTGCTTTTTCACGCATTGCGCCTTGTGTAGCGGAAAACTGCTTTCCATTTTGCGACATTCTTGCGAAGCGCGGCGACGGGTGCAGCGCACACAGGGCTGTTTTGTGCAATCTCATGCATAGAATTGTGTCGCGTTTGCGCTCTCAGGTCCCGAGTGGGTGACGCAGACGGACAAATTGGTGGAACGGACACGCTCTTTCCGTGTCGGATGACACGCTGTACGGGTGATCGGGTTCGTTGACCCATTTGCGACTTTGCAGTGCAGGCTGAACGAAAAACGGGCACCTCGTTTCCAAGGTGCCCGTCACATGGTTGCTGGACCGTCATGGTCTGGCGAGGTCTGCGGTCGTGTCATTCCGTACCCTTGTCGTTGCGGTGGGCAGAGCGGTACCCGATGTCCTTCAGCATGTCATGCGGAAGTCCCTCGAAGGCGCGCAGGTCGCGATGGCGACGATAGGCGCTCAGAAGACGTGTAACGCCTGTCACAAGCCGCCGGACGGGACGGGCGATACTGGTGATCGAAAGCTGCGGGGGGCGAGACAGCAGGGATTGGTCGAAGAGGTCGAGGGCCATGGATGATCTCCTTTCATGGCGGGTGGCATGCAAACTATGCTGGGCGTGCATTCATCAGTCCAATGAATGCTTTTTCTGGATTGAATCAGAATTATTGATCGTAATGCCGCCGTCCCGCCGCGTGTCGCGCCAGGCGCGTCTCGCGCATCTCCGGCCAGCCGATGTCGTGTTGGAGGTACGGGGGCAGGGCTTCGATTTGCTGCAGGGCTTGCTTGAGTTCGCGGCGCCGGTCGCGCTGCCGCCATGCTGTTTTCAACCGCGTGACCATGTCGGCCAGAAGGCTTGGTGGCTTTGGCGCTTCGCAGGCGATGGTGTGCATGATCGGTCTCCTTTCGTTGCGTGATCGGAACGCTTATGTCGTCTGATCGAGGAAGAGTGTCGCGCCGAATTGACTTTCAGGGAAACGAAATGATATCGTCTTAAAGATCAATAATTCTGAATGGTGATGTCGTGGCCCTTTCTCCCCGGAACAACCTGCCGCTGCTCGAAACCGATGTTCTGCGGACCTTCATTGCGATTGCCGACACGGGCAGCTTCACGACGGCGGGGGAGGTGGTTTTCCGCACGCCCTCAGCCGTCTCCATGCAGATCAAGAAGCTGGAGGAAATGTTGCGCGTCCCCGTCTTTCGGCGCGATGCGCGCTCGGTGTCGCTGACGCCGCACGGAGAAATGCTGCTGAGCTATGCGCGCCGCATCATCGCCCTCAACAACGAGGCGGTGGCCCGGTTCGTCTCACCGGAAATGAACGGGGTGGTGCGGCTTGGGGCACCCGACGATATCGGCGAACTCATGCTGCCGGGCATCTTGCGGCATCTGTCCGAAACCTGGCCCAATCTCGCCATCGAGGTGACGATCGACAATTCCACGCATCTGCGCCGTGCGGTGGAGGAGGGGCGGCTGGATCTCACCCTGTTCAACTTCCTGAACGGGATCGCGCCGGATCCCTCCCTCAAGGTGATGACTGAGGATCTGGTCTGGGCCGGCAAGCGGCATGGGCATGCGCACCTGAAGGAGCCGCTGCCGATTTCCGTTTGGGAGGAGGGATGCATCTGGCGCAAGCAGGCGCTGGATGCCCTGACTGCGGCGGAAAAGCCATTCCGGGTCGCCTATTTCTGCGCCCATCACATGGGCCAGATCGCCGCCATCCGCGCCGATATCGCGATCGCGCCGCTCGCCCGCTTCCTGCTGCAGGAGGATATGGTAGCGCTGGACGAGCGGGACGGGCTACCGAAGCTCGGCACCTACGATATCGGCCTTGCGATCCGCGAGGGCGCCACGCAGCCGGTGCAGGCGGTGGCCGACTATGTGCGCTGCGTGCTGGGCGACCGCTCCGTGCTCGACAGCGTCAAGGCGGCGGCCTGAGACCGCCAGCCGCTTCGTTGACCTTGCCTATTCGCGTGAGCGGCGCCGACGGCGACCGCCATCGGCCGTATCGGCAAGAACCTTGCGCTCCGGCAGGGTCACGACTTTGGCAAGTTCCGGGAAGGCATCGGCCTTGTTCGGCATCGCCATGGCATTGACGAAGAGCTGCTGGAAATTGCCTTCCAGTGCCGTCTCGATCTTTTCGATGCGCTGCACGACGCTCTCGATCTCGCGGCGGTGATCGCGGTTGAGAAGCGCCATCAGCGCGCCGGTGCCCGCGGCATTGCCGACCGCCTTGACCTCGGTCAGGTCGCAGTCCGGGATTAGGCCCAGCACCATCGCGTATTTCGGATCGATGAAGGAGCCGAAGGCGCCGGCGAAGCGGATCGTATCGACTTGGTCGACGCCCTGCTTTTCCATCAGCAGCTTGATGCCGGCGTAGAGTGCGGCCTTGGCGAGCTGGATCGCGCGGATGTCGTTTTGGGTGACGGTGATGCGCTGCTCGCCATCATGCAGCAGGTAGGAGAAGGTGCGGCCGTTCTCCAGGATGCGCGGGCTCTTTGCCGCCATAGCGCCATCGACCACGCCATCCTCGGAGATGACGCCCGCGAGATACATTTCCGCCACGACCTCGATGATGGCCGACCCGCAGATACCGGTGATGCCGACATCCTTGGCCGCTTCGGCAAAACCGTCCTCGTCCGACCACTTGTCGACACCAATGACGCGGAAGCGGGGTTCGAGGGTTTCGGCATCGATGCGCACGCGCTCGATGGCCCCGGGCGCGGCACGCTGGCCGGCGGAGATTTCCGCACCCTCGAAGGCAGGGCCCGTGGGCGAGGAGGCGGCAACGACGCGCTCGCGATTGCCGAGCACGATTTCGGCGTTGGTGCCCACATCGACCAGCAGCATCATGCGATCCTGCCGGTAGGGGCCTTCCGACAGCGTCGCGCCGGCGGCATCCGCGCCCACATGGCCGGCGATGCAGGGCAAGAGGTAGACGCGCGCGCCCCGGTTGACGTCGATGTCGATATCGTGGGCCCAATATTGCAGCGCGCCGGAGACGGCGAGCGCGAAGGGCGCCTGGCCGAGCTCTGTCGGATCGATGCCGAGGAAGAGGTGGTGCATGATGGGATTGGCAACGAAGACCATGTCGAGCACGTCATGGCGATCGACGCCGCCTTCGGTGCAGACCTTCCCGATCAGTCCGTTGATCGCCTCGCGCACGGCCTTGGTCATGGCTTCCCGCCCGTCCGGGTTCATCATCACATAGGAGACGCGGCTCATCAGGTCTTCGCCGAAGCGGATCTGCGGGTTGGACGTGCCGGAGGAACCGACGATACGGCCCGACAGCAGTGAGACGAGATGCATGGCAATCGTCGTCGAGCCAATGTCGCAGGCAATGCCATAGGCCTCGTTCTTCAGGCCCGGATAGAGCGCGATGATGAAGGGCCGCGAGCTTTCCATGTCGCGGTGGATGGCGGCAGTGACGCCCCAGTTGCCCTTGCGCAGGATGGACTGCACCTGAGGGATCAGATGCGGTGCGATCAGGAGGTCCTTGAAGCCCCAGTCCTTTTCCAGCATCACCTTGAGACGGTCGAGGTCGCCGAGCGGTTTGTGCATGTCAGGCTCGTCCACCTCGACATAGCAGAGCTGTACGGCGGCGTTGCGCTCGATGACGCGGTCGGTTGCGGCCTTGCGCACGACCTGGGCATTGACGACGGTATCCTGCGGCACGTCGATGACGAGGTCGCCCTGGATGAGCGCCGAGCAGGAAAGGCGCCGGTTTTCCGGCAGGCCGCGCACCTTGTCGTAGCGCTCTTCCTTCGGCCCGCGCGGCGAGATGTGGTCGTTGGAGGAGGTGATGCCGTGCTTGGCGAACTGCCCCTCCTGCACCTCGATCTGACACCTTCCGCAGGTGGCGCGCCCGCCGCAGACGCTCTCGACATAGACGCCCAACTGACGGGCAGCCTCCAGCACCGGCGTGCCGGCAGGAAAACGGCCACGCTTGCCGGAGGGCATGAAGAGGACGAGCGGATCTGCGGACATGATGTTCCTTCCAACTTTTTAGCCCGGGCGAGACAGGCGCGCCCGGGCTTAACAGCCTTGGTTGTCGGCTTGAGGTTCTACTCCGTCGCGGCACCGCCGCCCACGCGGGCGGCACGGCCACCACGACGCCCGCCGGCGGCGGCAGGGGCCGGGGTTGCCGGGGCAGCAGCGCCGTGGCCGGCTTCGGCGGGCTTGTAGTCGCGGTAGGTCTTGATCCAGTTGGTGCAGTTCGGGTCGGTGCCGTTCAGCACGTTGGCGGCGCGCACGGCTTCCATTTCCTGCGGGCGGCAGGGGTTCATGATGGCCGACGTCATGCCGGCGCCGATGACCATGGGAATGAAGCCGGCATTGATGCCGTGGCGGTGCGGCAGGCCGAAGGAGATGTTGGAGAGGCCGCAGGTGGTGTTGACCTTCAGCTCCTCGCGCAGGCGGCGCAGGAGCGCGAAGACCTGCTGGCCGGCGGTGCCCATGGCGCCGATCGGCATGACGAGCGGATCGACGACAATGTCATGCGGCTTGATACCGTAATCGGCGGCACGCTCGACGATCTTCTTGGCGACGGCGAAGCGCACGTCCGGATCCTCGGAAATGCCCGTCTCGTCGTTGGAGATGGCGACGACCGGGACGTCGTACTTCTTGCAGAGCGGCAGGATGGCCTCGAGCTTTTCTTCCTCGCCCGTAACCGAATTGATCAGCGGACGGCCCTTGGCGACCTTCAGCGCGGCCTCGATTGCGGCGGTGACGGAGCTGTCGATGGAGAGCGGCACGTCGACGAGACCCTGGACGATCTCCATGGTCTGGACGAGCAGGCCTGGCTCGGTTTCGTTCGGGTTGACCGAGGTGACGCCTGCGTTGACGTCGAGCATGGTGGCGCCAGCGGCGACCTGCTCCAGCGCGTCCTTGATCACGGTGTCGAAATTGCCGGCGATCATTTCGGCGGCCAGCTTCTTGCGGCCGGTCGGGTTGATCCGCTCGCCGATCACGCAGAAGGGCTGGTCGAAGCCGATGATGATTTCGCGGGTGGCGGATGCGACGATGGTGCGGGTCATGGGATCTTCCTCGGCGATTCCAGGGGATATAAAGACTTATTTATATCGTTATGTCTGTTGTTGCAAGCTGTCCTCCGACGGCCCGCGGCGTGTCATTTCCACGCTCCGCCTCACGAGAGGCGGGCGGCATCTTCCTGCATCTGGTCGACCAGTTCGCGCACTTCGGAGGCGGGGCGGCGCTTCCACGGCGTGCGTCCCTTCAGGACGCCCGATTCATGCACGATTTCCGATACATATTCTTCCTGCCGATAGGCCATGACGTGAATGCCCGCAACGCCTTCGATATCCTTCACCTCATTGATAATATCGATGCAGAGCTGCTTGCCCTCCTTCTTCTGGTCCTGGGCGCCCTCGAGGCGCTTGATGACAGAGTCGGGAATGTGGATGCCCGGCACGTTGGAGCGGATCCACTTGGCCGTCTTGGCGGACGCCATCGGGCCGACGCCGACGAGGATGTAGCACTTTTCGTGCAGGCCGAGATCGCGGACTTTCTTCATGTATTCCTTGAACATCGGAACGTCGAAGCAGTACTGGCTCTGCACGAACTGGGCACCAGCCTCGATCTTCTTGCCGAGGCGATAGGGGCGGAAGTCGTAAGGCGGGGCAAAGGGGTTGATCGCGGCGCCGAGGAAGACCTGCGGCGGGCTCGTCAGCTTGCGGCCGGAAAGGAACTTCGAATTGTCGCGCATGATCCGCACGGTTTCGAGCAGCGACATGCAGTCGAGATCGAAGACGGGCTTTGCGCCCGGCTGGTCGCCGGCCTGCACGCCGTCGCCGGTCAGGCACATGATGTTGGCAACACCCATGGCAGCGGCGCCGAGCACGTCGCCCTGAATGGCGATACGGTTCTTGTCGCGGCAGGCGATCTGCATGATCGGCGCATAGCCCATGCGCGTCAGCAGCGCGCAGATGCCGACCGAGGACATGTGGCAGTTGGCGCCGGAGGCATCCACCGCGTTGATGCCGTCCACCCAGCCTTCGAAGATCGCGGCGCGTTCGTAGACGTCTTCCGGATTGGCGCTGTCGGGCGGGTTGAGTTCGGCGGTCACGGCGAATTCGCCGCGACGCAGCACACGCTCCAGGCGGCCGCGCGAGGAATGGCCCGGCAGCGGATCAAGCGGCAGGTGGGGGCCGAGGGGGTTTTCGTCGATCATCGACATCTTATGCGTCCTTGGCGGCGTTTTCGCGGGCAGCGGCGGCTTCGGCAGTCACCCGCAGCCAGGAGGAGGTTTCGCGCAGCGACTGGTTCACCGGCTTCTGCACGTTCAGGATCGCGTCACCCTTTTCCATGTTGCGCGAGCCGTTCCAGGCCTGCACCCAGACGCAGGGCATGTCGGGCTCGACTTCGCAGTTGCCGTTGGCACGAACGCCGCCGCAGGGGCCGTTGCGCAGTTGCTTGGGACAGTTCATCGGGCAGGACATGCCCGTCGAGGACAGCGCACACTGGCCGCACATGCGACAGTCGAAGAGAAAGCCCTTCACATGCTTTTCGACGAAGGTCACGGGGCGCTCGACCCTGTTGTAGCCGAGCGCCTTCCACACCGGGTGGAGCATCAGGAACAGGCTGGCGAAGCGGTGGTAGAACCATTCAAGGAAGCGCGAGTTGCGTACAGCCCACAGGCGCACCGTATATTTGTGGCGGGCGCGCCGGTTGGGCGAGACGCCCGACGGGGTAAATGCGCCCGCAGCCGCCTTGGCGCCCGGCGCGACATTGCCCGAGCGCTCCTTGGTTTCAGCCATTGTTGCGTCCTCCTGCCTTGACGAGGGCGACCAGCCGTTCCTTGTCGTAGGCCGCTTCGAGCTCGGCGGCGGCGCGGTCTGCTTCTGCTTCCAGATCGTCGGAGACGGGAACGGGATCGGCCTTGCGCCATTCGGCGAGGTAATCGTCGGTCTCAGCCGCGCCGGTGCGCATGGCGCACATGTCGATCGCCTCGGTGAAACGCAACGAAAGCTCGCGCTTGGCGGTCTTGCGGCCCTGCTTGATGATGACCTGGGCGGGGATGTCGCGCCAGTAGACGACGATGCGGTCTGCCATTCCTCGTATTCTCCTCTTGGCCTGCGAGAATGATGAAGCGGCCGGCGCGTGGCTTCCCTCGCCACGACGCCCGACCGGCTCAAAAACGACGCTCGCACGGTTGATCGGAGAATGCGATCCGGCTGCTACCATATCCCACGGGAAATGCCGTGGCGCAGCCAGGTCCAGAGGGTCGGATGATACCATTGGCGCGAGGGCTCATCGACGGTGACGGGCTTGGCACGGCCGGCCAGGATGTCGTCGATGGCGCGCACGGCAATGTCAGTGGCGCCAGCGGTCTGGAGCAGCGGATAGGTGTGCAGCGTGTCGCGCTTCGACGGTGTCAGCCGCTTGCGATAAAGGATCGCACCGGTGTCGACGCCGGGATCGACGAGATGCACGGTGGAGCCGAAATTGGCCTCGTCCTTCATGACGCGCGCCCAGTAGCCGCCCATCAGGCCGCGGTAGCGCGGGTTGATGCCGGCGTGAAAATTGAGGACGGGGCAGGGCATCTCCGCCAGCGCTTGCGCGCTCAGCATGCGGCAGGAAATCAGAAAGATCACCGCGGGCTGCTCGGCCATCACGGCGGCAAGAGCCTCGGGGGTGTTGATCGCCGGGATGGGGATGGTGCGGATGGCTGATGCACGTTCGGTCGACGCGCCGTAGGCGGCGAGGATCTCGGCGGCACGGGCGCGGGTAAAGCGCTTGCCGAACCGCGAGACGATCATGGTGCCAAGCTGGCCGAGCGCGCTGATCCAGCCGAGCTTTCGAGCCCGCCGCTTCAGGAACAGCGCTTTTGATTCCGGCGGTTCCTGAAGGACGACGATGTCGGAAAAGCGACGGGATAGCGCATCGATCATCACGGACGGGTTTTCCCCGCCGGCGGTGACGATGACGATGCGGCCGGGATGCATGTCCATCACAGGAAGGCCGTAACAAGGGCGCCGGCTGCGGCGATCACGCCGGCGACGACGACGAGGGAGAGGAGGCCGAGCCCGCAGCCGATGGCGAGCACGATGCCGTCGCGCTGGCTGTGGGCAAGACCGATGACCGCGATGGCGAAGGCGGGCGCCCAGTTGCCGAGCGGGATGGGCAGGAAGACGACAATGGCGAGGATGAGGCAGAGGGCGCCGACGGCGCGTTCGGCGATTCGCGATTCAATCATCCAGAAGCGGGGGCGCACGAGGCGCTCGACGCGCTGCAGCCAAGGCGTGATGCGGGCGACGACGAGGCTGAAGGTCGCGGTATCCATGGCGTAATTGGCCAGTTTCGGTGGCAGGCTGACGCGGGGCAGGCGTGAAAAGGTCATCTGGAAGGCGAGGTAGACGAGCGGCAGGCCGAGGAAGAAGGTGGCGCCCGGCGGCAGTGGAATGAGGTTAGGCAGCGCGAAGACCACCAGGAAGGCGCCGAAGGAGCGGTCCTCCATGGCGATGGCAAGATCGCGCAAGGACATTTTCGGCCTGTCCTGCCCTGCGAGATCGGTCAGCAGTTCGGAGAGCTTTTCCGATGCCGGTGGCGGTGCTGCGTAATCGCGTGCCTCGAATGTGGTGTCCGTCATCCCCGTTGTCCTTTTCTCGTTTTGCAGAAAGGATGCGCGGGGGCGCTTAGCAACGGCTTAAGGCGGAGCCGTGGCAGAAACCTGACTAAGATCAGGCCTAACGGAGCGTTATCGCCGCCTCCACGACGGCAGAGAAACTCAAAGCCGCTTCAAGTCCGCGGCGAGATCCCCATAGCCCGTGAAACGGTATTCATAGGCGAGGCCGAGCTTTCGGGCGGCTTCCTCCGCCTTGCGTTGTAGGTCGGCATCCTCCGTCTGAGCCAGATAGATCAGCTTGCGGTAATGACCGAAATACATGTCTCTCAGTTCGGGATGACGATCGAGGCCGAGCGGTTCGATGACGAAGGCCTCGAACTGGCGGGCGAGAAAATCGGTGAGGAAAAAGGCGGTGAGGTCGTCGGTCCAGCGCGCCGCGAAAGCGTCGTTGCCGACGAAAAACGAATAGCAGTGGGGCCCTGCAATCCGCTCGACGCCGGCCTTCTCGCAAAAGACATCCAGCGCGCCGCCGGTGCCGCAATCGGCATAGGCAACGAAGATGCGCCCATCGGGGTCTTCCGTCCGCGTCTCGGCAATCGCCTTTTCAAGGCCGGGCACGATGCGTTCGGGATGATTGTGCCAGATGGCGGGCAGACAGTGAAGGTCGATATGGGAAAGGCCGCTCGCCTCGCAGACGGCGAGAATTTCGCGCGCGAGGGCACCGCAGGCGATCACGTGAACTTTTTTCGCGGTGGTGCGTTCTGCCACCCGAGAGGCCTGCGCTGTGTCGCTCTCGCGGAAAACATTCATCTAAAGGAACCCGTCCATGACCAAATCCTCCATCGCTCTTCTCGGTGCTGCAGCCCTCGCCGTGCTCACCTTGTCCGGCTGCGGCAATACGATCCGCGGCATCGGCCAGGATACCGCAAACACGGTGAACGCGACACAGGACGCCGGACGGACCGTCGAGCGCGCCGCGAAATAAGTGACCCGACACCTCAAATGACAAAAGCCGGCCGCATTTGCAGCCGGCTTTTGCATGTCACGTGTCGTCAGCACCGGCTCAGAGCTGGTTGTGGCGGCGCTTCAGGAAGTCCTTGGCGGTTTCGACAGCAATGGCCGCATCGCGGCAGTAGGCGTCGGCGCCGACGGCCTTGCCGAATTCCTCGTTGAGCGGCGCGCCGCCGACGAGAACGACGTAGTCGTCACGGATGCCCTTTTCCTTCATGGTGTCGATGACGACCTTCATGTAGGGCATGGTGGTGGTGAGCAGTGCCGACATGCCGAGGATATCCGGCTTTTCGCGCTCGAGGGCCTCGAGATAGTTTTCGACCGGGTTGTTGATGCCGAGGTCGACGACATCGAAGCCGGCGCCTTCCATCATCATGCCGACGAGGTTCTTGCCGATATCGTGGATGTCGCCCTTGACGGTGCCGATGACCATCTTGCCGAGCTTCGGTGCGCCGGTTTCGGCCAGCAGCGGACGAAGGATGGTCATGCCGGCCTTCATGGCGTTGGCGGAAAGCAGCACTTCCGGCACGAAGAGGATGCCGTCGCGGAAATCGACGCCGACGATGCGCATGCCTTCGACGAGCGCTTCCGTCAGAATGTCGTAGGGGGTCCAGCCGCGCTCCAGCAGAATGTTGGTCGCTTCCTCGATTTCCTCCTTCAGGCCGTCATAGAGGTCGTCATGCATCTGCTGCACGAGTTCCTCGTCGGAAAGCTCCGAAAGAATGATGTCATCGTCTGCCATTGTGTGGTTCCTCGTTCCCAGCGCGGTCAGGCGAAAATCCGGACGCGTCGATCTCATGCTAGCCGTGCCCCCGGCAAAATCCCTTTTCGAAAGCGACGTGTCGTGCCATGAAAAGCGACGATGCCTGCCGGCGCGATAGGCTTAGCAAAATCAATGCATTCATGCCATGTGGAAATGATTGCAGCGGATGTGTCCGAGATGCGGCACTTGGTGGCGCATTGAGACCCGCCCCGGTCGGGCGGCTCGCTAGCATATTATGCGAAACGGGCCGAGCGGCGCGTCCTGGGAGAGGAAACGAGACATGACAGATATCACCGAACAGACGACGCCCGAGGCTCCCGCGCGCCGGTCGCGCTCGGAAGGCCGCGGCGCAGCAGCCCGCCGTGCCTCGCGCACCGGCGGCGGCGCACCGCCGTCGCTGCCCTATATCACCCGCAAGATTCGCGAGTACGAAGTGCTCGACGAAGAGGGCCTGGCGCTGATCGAGCGTAATGCCGACACGGTGCTCGAGGAAATCGGCATCGAATTTCGCGAAGACCCCGAGGCGCTGGAGCTCTGGCGGCAGGCTGGCGCGGATGTGCGCGGCGAGCGTGTGCATTTTCCCAAGGGCCTTTGCCGTGAACTCCTGAAGACTGCGCCGAGGGAATTCACCTGGCATGCGCGCAATCCGGAGCGCAATGTGCAGATCGGCGGCAAGGCCACCGTTTTCGCACCCGTCTACGGCCCGCCCTTCGTGCGGGACCTCGAAGGCGTGCGCCGCTATGCGACGATCGAGGATTTCCGCAATTTCGTGAAGCTCGCCTATATGGCGCCGTCGATGCATTCGTCCGGCGGCACGGTCTGCGAGCCGGTGGACATTCCGGTGAACAAGCGTCACCTCGACATGGTCTACAGCCACATCAAATATTCCGACAAGCCGTTCATGGGCTCTGTGACGGCGCCGGAACGCGCCGAAGATACGATCGCCATGGCCAAGCTCGTCTTCGGCGACGAGTTCGTGGAAAACAACACGGTCACGCTGAACCTCATCAACGCCAATTCGCCGATGGTCTTCGACGAGACGATGGTGGGGGCGCTGAAGGTCTATGCACGCCACAATCAGGCCTGCGTCGTCTCGCCCTTCATCCTGTCGGGCGCCATGAGCCCGGTGACGGTCGCGGGCACGCTGACGCAGATCCTGGCCGAAGTGCTGGCCGGTGCCTCCTTCACGCAGTTGATCCGCAAGGGTGCGCCGGTGCTGTTCGGCACCTTTGCTGCGTCGATCTCCATGCAGTCGGGCGCACCGACCTTCGGCTCGCCGGAACCGTCGCTGGTTTCCTACGGCGCGGCGCAGCTCGCCCGACGTCTCGGCCTGCCGTTCCGCACGGGCGGCTCGCTCTGCGGTTCGAAGGTGCCGGACGCCCAGGCCGCGCACGAATCGTCCAACACGCTGAACATGACGCTTCTGGCCGGCACGAATTTCGTGCTGCACGCGGCCGGCTGGCTGGAAGGCGGCCTGATCTCCTCCTACGAGAAATTCATGATCGACCAGGATCAGCTCGGCATGATGCAGAAGCTTGCCCAGGGCGTGGATCTTTCCACCGAGGCGCAGGCGCTGGATGCGATCCGCGAAGTGGGTCCGGGCAGCCATTATCTCGGCTGCGCGCACACGCAGGCCAACTTCCAGACGGCCTTCTACCGCTCGCCGCTCGCCGATAACAACTCGTTCGAACAGTGGGAAATCGAAGGTTCCAAGCGTATCGAGGAACGCGCCAACGCGCTCTGCCGCTCCTGGCTCGACAGTTACGAGGCGCCGCCGCTCGATCCGGCCATTGACGAGGCGCTGCTCGCCTTCATCAAGGACCGCAAGGACTCGATGCCCGACGCCTTCACCTGAAGCGAGCCCGAAAGCGCCAGGGAGCAAGGCGGGGCGGCCAAGGTCGCCGACATGATCCAGAAGGAAGTCTGGCGGCCGCATCACCCGGTGATGGGGCCGCGGCCGAAATGACCGACGACCGGATGGATCGTGGCGATGCGCGGCCGCGACTGGACAGAATTGTCGAGGATCTGGCGCCGCACGGATTGTTTCCGCGCGGCGTCGTCGTTTTTGACGAAAGCGATGCCCGGCCGGCACTGGCCGATGGCCGGCCGGCAGCGAGCGTGGTGCTGGTCGGGGCCATCGGTGGCTCGTTCTGGGCCGCATTTGCAGCGTGGCGGCAGACGGCGGCGGGTGGCGGTGGCGATCCGCTCGACACGTGGTCAAAGGCGGTGATCACACCGGTCGCGGGGCAGCATGGCGCGACGGTCTTCTTTCCCTCCGATCCGCCCTATCAGCCGTTTCAGCGCTGGGCGATGCGGGCGGAGGGGGTGCAGGCGTCCCCGCTCGGTATTCTCATGCATCCGCAATACGGTCTTTGGCACAGCTATCGCGGCGCGCTGGCCTTTCCGGAGGTGATCGAAGCCCAGGCGGCAGAGGTCGAACCGCATCCATGTGACGCCTGCCGCACGCATCCTTGTCTTTCGAGCTGTCCGGTCGGTGCCATCACGGAACGCGGGTTTGCCGTCCAGACCTGTCGCAGTCACCTCGTCACGCCCGCGGGGCAGGCGGGCTGCATGGTCGATGGCTGCGCGGCGCGCAATGCCTGTCCTGTCGGCAAGGCGTATCGCTACAGCGCCGATCAGCTGCGCTTCCACATGGCGGCATTGAAGCTCTGATCAGGCCTTGGGGTAGGCGCGCTCAAGGCCACCGGAGCGGGTGAGACCGGCCTTGAAGGCCTGGTAGGCCGGGTGCTGGCTGGAGCGGGCGACTTCGCTGAGACGGATCTGCAGGCGGGCGGGGGCGTTGTCGCCGAACCAATGGCCGAGACGGTCGAGCTTCATGGAGTTGAGGAAGGGCGCCGTCGCCTGGCGGTCGAGGTGGAAGTGCAGGCCCTCCAGGAGATTGTCGTCCTGCAGCGGATTTTCCATGATCAGGTGCACGTAGGACTGATCCGTCTCGCCAAAGGCCTGCAGCTTGTCGGCAAGGCTTTCCCGATCGGGGAAGGAAATGGCAGCGCTGTTCATGGCGATTCGTCTCCGGCTCTTTTCCTCCGGAGGTAATAGGGGATCGGCCGGCGGGCTTCAATCCGCCGGCTTTGACCGTCCACGCGCAATCAGCCGCGGCGGCCGCGGCGCTCGCGCGGGGCGGCCGTCGGGCCCTCGTTGGCGGTCTTGTTGCGCAGCGGGCCGATGCGCTCGACGATCGCTTCCAGCGTCGGGCGCGGACCGGGCGTGTAGCTGTCCAGTGCTTCGCGCATGGCGGCGAGGTGGTTGCAGGATGTGCCGCAGCAGCCGCCGATGATTTTTGCGCCGGCATCGCGGGCAAGGCGTGCATAGTCGGCCATCAGCGGCGGGGTGCCGGAATAGAAAATCTCCGAACCGCGGAATTCCGGGATGCCGCAATTGCCCTTGACGACGACGGTGGCCGACGGATCGGCCTCGGTCATGTCGAGCAGCGAGGAGAGGATGTCGGAGGCCCCGACGCCGCAATTGGCGCCGACGGCGACCGGTCCGTCGCCGATGTCCTTGGCGACCGCGTGGATGTCGCGCGGGTGCAGGCCCATCATCGTTTTGCCTGCCGTGTCGAATGAGCCGGTATAGACGTAGGGGAGGCCGACACGCACGGCAGCTTCGGCGGCAGCGCGGATCTCGTCGGCAGACGACATGGTCTCGATCCACAGCACTTCCGCGCCACCGGCCTTCAGGCCTTCCATCTGCTCGGCAAAAGCCTCGACCGCGTCTTCGTAGGAGAGGGCGCCGAGCGGAATCAGCAGTTCGCCGGTCGGGCCGACGGAGCCGGCGGTGATGACCTTGCGCGGCGCCTTGTCGGCCACGGCACGGGCAATCTCGGCTGCACGCTTGTTGAGGGCGTGGACCCGATCCTGCGCGTGGTGCAACTTCAGGCGATGGCGGGTGCCACCGAAGGAATTGGTAAGGATGATGTCGGCGCCGGCATCAACGAAGTCCTGGTGGAGCTTGGTGATGTTGTCGGGCTTGGCCTCGTTCCACAGTTCCGGCGCTTCGCCGGCCTCGAGGCCCATGGCGAAGAGCGAGGTGCCCGTTGCGCCGTCGGCCAGAAGCACGCCCTTCTTCTGGAGGAGGTCGGAAAGCGGATTGGCGGCAGCGGTCATCGGAAACCCTCTCGAAATCAGTTGTAGAGAGATATAAAGATATCTTTATGTGATGGCAAGGGTGGATGTTCGCGTCGCTCGTCCAGCGTCGGTGATCAGCGCCGGAAATCCGGGTGGCGGGCCATGCCGAGGCCGAAGATGGCCAGTGCCGTCAAAAGCCATTGCGGATCGGCGCGGTTGAAGATGAAGGATTCCAGCATGCCGTTGTAGGTCATGAAGATGATGACCATCATGCAAAAATCGGCAAAGGCGCGGTTGGCGGGGTAGCGCGTCGCCTTGGCGAAATCGAAGAGTGGCTTGACGAAGAGCAGGGCGATGATGATCGGCCCGCCGATGAGGCCGAAGGTGATGATGGCGTCGAGATAGGTGTTGTGGCCGGAGACAATGCCGCGCACGTCCCAGTTTTCCTCGAAATTGGCCTCCATGCCCATGATGACGGGCGAGAGCCAGAAGCCGGCAAAGCCGTGGCCGAGCCAGGGGTGATCGGCGATTGCCGCTGACCCGAAGCGCCAGATCGCGTCGCGGCCGGTGAAGGTGTAGTCTTCGAGGATGGCGGCGGTGATGTGCAGGAAGGCCGGCGAGAAGACCGTACCGATCGTCAGGCATCCCACGAGGATGGTGAAGAGCACATGGCAGGAGATGGTGAAGGCGGCGCTGCCGATGGCGCGGCCGGCCAGAACGAGCAGGATGGCGACGGGCAGGAACCCCATCGTGGTCTTCGAACCCGTGTGGGCGACGAAGATGAAGGCGAGCACCGCAATCGCCGACCCGCGCAGCCGGGCGCCCGCCCGGAAGGCATAGATGCCGAACATGGCGATGACAGAGAAGATCGGCGCCGTGACGTTCTTGTGGATCAGATGGCCGCGCCAGAAGCCGGCATGCCAGTATTCCGCGCCAACGCCCTGATGGATTGCCTTGGCGGGCAGTAGGACGAGGGCCGCGTAATCGATCAACACCAGCGCCAGGACGGCCGTCGCGCCGGCATTGACGAAGTCTCGCTCACTTCGGGGAACAGCGATCAGTCCGACGACGATCAGCATGGCGACGAGGCTGAGCGTCAGGCCGCGCGCCGCCGCCTGCGGATCGTAGGATTGCAGACATGACAGATAGGCGAGCAGGAAGATGACGATCCAGGTCGGCGAGATCAGGCGACCGAGGTGCCGCCGCTCGACCGTGACCAGAATGGCGAAGCCGAAGAGCAGCGCGAGGCTGAGATAGCCGACCTGATTGATGATGTTGGCCGTATCGGCCGGGGCATTTGCGGTGTCGATATCGCCGAGGAACGGGGTCAGCGTGAAAATGATGATGAACAGGCCGAAGCCGGAGACAACAGCCGCCATGCCGCGCACCAACCGGTCGAGGCCCGGCCGGATGTCTGGGGGAATCGCGGTGCTGATGTCGGCGCTGCGCACAGGTGAGATGGTCCGGTGATGCGTGGGTGAGGGCGCCTGCGCTGCCCGTGTCGTTACCCTGCGGCGAACATGGTTAAGGGGGGCTTAAAGAAGTCCCTGTCGGCTGGCTTCATAGGTTGGCGAAACGCGCCGCCAACAAAAAGGCCCCGCCCTTGCGGGACGAGGCCTGTCATTGATATGGGGCCAGCCTGTCAGGCGGCCTGCAGGTGCGTGGTCGGCGTGACCATGCTTGAGATGATGGCGGCAAGGTCGATGGTGCCGACCGGCCGGCCGGCGGCATCGACGATGTGGGCCGTCGTGACATTGTTGGCGGTCATCTGCCGGGCGGCGTGTTCGAGCACGGTGCCCTTGGTGATCGGAATGCCGGACTGCTCGCCGCTCATCGGCTGCATGATCGTCTCGACATTGATCACGCGGCCGCGGTTCACTTCCTTGACGAAGGCCGTGATGTAGTCGTCGGCCGGCTTCAGCACGATTTCCTGTCCGCTGCCCTGCTGGACGACCTTGCCGTCGCGCAGGATGGCGATCTTGTCGCCGAGGCGCAGGGCCTCGTCGAGATCGTGGGTAATGAAGACGACGGTTTTCTTCAGCTCCTTCTGGAGATCGAGAAGCACCGTCTGCATGTCGACGCGAATCAGCGGATCGAGCGCCGAATAGGCTTCGTCCATCAGGAGAATGTCGGCATCGTTGGTCAGCGCCCGGGCGAGCCCGACGCGCTGCTGCATGCCGCCCGACAGCTGGTTCGGATAGTGATTCTCGAAGCCCTTGAGGCCGACGCGCTCGATCCACCCGCGCGCCCGCTTTTCGCTTTCCGACCGGTTCACCCCCTGGATTTCGAGGCCGTAAATGGTGTTCTCGATCACGGTGCGGTGCGGCAGGAGCGCGAATTTCTGGAACACCATCGCCGTTTTGTGGCGACGGAATTCCCGAAGGTCGTTCTCGTTCATCTTGCAGATGTCGACGCCGTCGTAGAGCACTTCGCCGGCTGTCGGATCGATCAGACGGTTGATGTGTCGGATCAGCGTCGACTTGCCGGAGCCGGACAGACCCATCACCACCATGATCCCGCCGGCGGGCATGGAGATGTTGATGTCCTGCAGGCCGAGAACATGGCCGTGCTTTTCGTTGAGCTCGGCCTTGCCGAGGCCGGCCTTGACCCGGTCGACATAGGCCTGGCCGTTGGATCCGAAGATCTTGTAGAGGTTCTTCACCTCGATCGCGTGACTAGCCATGGATGACCTCCGAATGCTTCTGCAGGCGCCGGCCGAAGGCCTGGCTGGTTCGGTCGAAGATGATGGCGATCGCCACCAGCGAGAAGCCGTTGAGGAAGCCGACCGTGAAGAACTGGTTGTTGATGGCCTGCAGCACGTTGCGGCCGAGACCGCCGACCCCGATCATCGAAGCGACGACGACCATGGCGAGCGACATCATGATGGTCTGGTTGATGCCGGCCATGATGGTGGGAAGCGCGAGCGGCATCTGCACGTTCTTCAGCTTCTGCCATCCCGAGGAGCCGAAAGCGTCGGCGGCTTCGAGCACTTCCTTGTCGACGAGCCGGATGCCGAGATTGGTCAGGCGGATCATCGGCGGTACGGCATAGATGACGACGGCGATGAGGCCCGGCACCTTGCCGATGCCGAAGATCATCACGACGGGAATAAGATAGACGAAGCTCGGCATGGTCTGCATCACGTCGAGGATCGGATTGACGATGCTCTGGGCGCGCTCGGAGCGGGCCATGACGATGCCGATGGGAATGCCGATGAGGATGGAGATCAGCGTACACACCGTGACCATGGCGAGTGTGATCATCGTATCGTTCCACAGGCCAACGAGGCCGATGGCAAACATGGCGAGTGCCGTGCCGAGGGTGATGCGCATGTTGCGGCTACCGGCATAGACGACAGCGACCATGACGGCGAGGATGATGATCCAGGGCGAGTTGACGAAGACCCCTTCGAGGAAATTCAGGAACCACTGGAGTGGCTGCACGAGCGCGTCGATCGCGTTGCCATAGGCGCGGACGAAACCCTTGAAGCCGTCGTCAATCGTCTTGCGCGCTATTCGGATGCTCGTATCATCGATCGCCGGAAACTTGCACAGAAGTTCCGGCAGCATACTACAGATGGATGCCATTCTTGTCCCCTTCTTGTCCATCACGGACGCGATGGCGGCCTGGGCTGCAATCCCGCCCGGCAGCTCTTGCCCTCGAAGCCTCTGTGGGCTTCCGTCCGTTGATCGTCGGCGAAATCCGCCGGCGTTGCTTGGCGGTTTGCGACGCGACGCCACATGGAAACGTCGCACTGCGGTTTCATGTCCGTGAAAGGCCGTCCGGCGGCCAGTCCCTGCAGCGGGCGTGCGGATCACGAAAAAGGCAGCCGCCATGCAGACGGCATGGCGGCTGCCCTGGATCAGGAGACCTTAGAGAGCAGCCTTGACCTTTTCGGCGACCTCAGGGGCGACCCACTTGCTCCACATGTCCGGGTAGGTCTTCAGGAAGTACTTGGCGCCGTCCTCGTTGGTGCCCTGGTTCTCGTCCATCCAGGCCAGAACCTTGTTCACGGTGCCGTTGTCCCAGTTGCGGGCCTTGACATAGTCCATGGCAACGCCGGCCTTGTCGGCAAAGCCCTTGGTCACGACCGTGTAGACGTCCGAAACCGGATAGGAGTTCACCTTCGGATCCGCGCAGTCCGGAACGGCCGTGCAGGCGTCCCAGTCGGCCTTGTTGTGTTCAACGCCGAAGGACAGGCGCGTCATCTCGTACTTGCCGAGAATGGCGGTCGGTGCCCAGTAATAGCCGAGCCAGCCCTTCTTGTTCTCGATCGCATTGGCAATCGAGCCATCAAGGCCCGCGGCCGAACCGGTGTCGACGAGTTCGAAGCCGGCCTTTTCGGCGCCGAGCGCGCGGTAAAGGTTGGCGGTCGATACCTGGCAGTTCCAGCCGGCCGGGCAGTTGGTGACGGCTGCCTTGGAGGCATCTTCCGGTGCCGGGAAGAGTTCGGGATGCTTCAGGGCGTCCTGAACCGTCTTGATCTCCGGATGTTCGTCGGCGAGGAACTTCGGAATCCACCAGCCTTCGACGCCGCCCTCATTGAGGATCTTGGCAGCTTCGATCAGGCGGCCTTCCTTCACGGCAGCGTCGAGCGGCGTGCGCACGGCGTTGACCCACAGTTCCGGCGCCATGTCCGGCTGGCCTTTTTCGTTCATGGAGGCGAAGGTCGGCATGGTGTCGCCGGTGACGAGCGTCGCCGTGCAGCCGTAGCCGTTTTCGAGAATGAACTTGTCCACATGGGCGGCAACGCCGGCGGAGGCCCAGTTCATTTCGGCAATGGACACTTCACCGCAGTCCGCATAGGCGGCGGTGCCGGCCAGCGCGTAGAAGCCGGCGGCAATGACGGTGGATGCGAGGAGCTTTTTCATGGTCTGTCAGACCTCCCAGTCTGGATGCAGCGTTCAAGTTTATGGCTGGCCGGGGTGCTGCGGCGCCCCGGAGCCAGAACGTTGATTGATCCCTTCGGGGGGAGCGCTGGTCGCAACCGGCTTCCCCCGTGCAAGACCGGGCCCCGCCAGTCCTGTTTTCGCCGCCACCTTCCGATCTCGGGGCGGCCGGACGTTTCGGAGCCATGGAGGGGGAGCCTAAGTAATCCGGAAGAGAAATCAACAGGCGCCATGCGCGGAAGGAGGGTTGACAGCCCGTTTGGCGCGGCGGCGCAAACCCGAAAAATCGCTCTGAGGATGATTTTCAGCAAAAAATACGCAAGCAAATGCCCGCTAAGTGGGCGAATTTGGCGTGTGTGAAGGTTTCGTGTCGAGACTCTTTTTCATTTCAGACAGTTGCTGTCCTATCTGCGTCGAAAGAAATATTTCTGCCAAACTGAAAAAAAGTGAAATTTTGCACGTTCACCATTGGTTTACCGTTCGCTAACCAAGCGGTAACGATGTGACGCTATCTGTTCATCCGCGGCGGGGGACACTGCCGTCGGTCCGGATCAGGTAGTGCGTACCGGGCCTCAAGCGATCGCCGGGTGTGTATGATCCGGAGATGCCAGGCGTATTTTTGGCGGGCCGCGTGATCCTTCATCGGATCGACGCGGCCTTCGCATATCAAGGGAACGTTGCCCGCCCGGAGAATGCGACGTTCCCGGTCATCATCAAAAAAAGGCGCACCCGAAGGCACGCCCTTTTCGTCCGTTGCGTCTTGCCGCGTCAGCCGACGTTGCGCGTGCGGATGAAACCGAGCGGGCCGAGCGGGGATTCGGCGACCGTGTTGCGCACGCGGGACTGGCTGGCGGGCACCTGGGAATTCCAGGCGATCTGCAGAAAATTCGGCTTGCTGAAGATGAACAGCATGGGGTGTGACCTCGGGTAAGAGGAAGTCTCGCGCTTCCTTCGTGTTGATGGCGCTGATATAGGCTCGAACAGGCCGTCTCGCAACATCGAAATCGGCCACGGATGTCGCAAATGCGATACTATGCAAAACTTGCATGGCTCACGCTCCGAGCACTCGTTTTCGTGCATTCATCGACGCGGCGAAATTGAGGCAGGGCAGGGGATTGCGGCGAAATTGCCGCAAGGAAACGGAGAGGCGATGGCAAAGGCGATCATGCTGCAGGGAACCGGCTCTGATGTCGGAAAATCGGTATTGGTCGCGGGGCTCTGCCGGCTGGCCTCCAACCGGGGGCTGAAGGTGGCTCCGTTCAAGCCCCAGAACATGTCGAACAACGCCGCCGTTTCCGATGACGGGGGCGAGATCGGACGGGCACAATGGCTGCAGGCCATCGCTGCCCGCGTGGCCTCCTCGGTGCACATGAACCCGGTGCTTCTGAAGCCACAGTCGGAGGTCGGCAGCCAGATCATCGTGCAGGGCAAGGTGGCCGGGCAGGCGCGGGGGCGCGACTATCAGGCCCTGAAGCCGAAATTGATGGATGCGGTGCTGGAAAGCTTTGCCATCGTCGGCGCGCAGGCGGATCTCGTCATCGTCGAGGGAGCCGGTTCTCCTGCCGAAATCAACCTCCGGGCCGGAGACATCGCCAATATGGGATTTGCGACGCGGGCCGGCGTTCCCGTCGTGCTGGTCGGGGATATCGACCGGGGCGGGGTGATTGCCTCTCTGGTCGGGACACACGCGATCCTGCCGGCGGAAGACCGGGCGATGATCGCCGGCTACATCATCAACAAATTCCGCGGCGACGTTTCCCTGTTCGACGACGGGCTGACAGCGATTGGCGACTTCACGGGCTGGCCGTGCTTCGGCGTCGTGACCTGGCTGAAGGCCGCGGGACGGCTGCCGGCGGAGGATTCCGTGGTGCTCGAACGGCGGCTCGGCGGGCGCGGACGGGCGCTGAAGATCGCCGTGCCGGTGCTGCCGCGCATCGCCAATTTCGACGATCTTGATCCGCTGGCGCAGGAGCCGGAGGTGGAACTGGTGTTCGTGCGCCCCGGCGAGCGGCTGCCGGCCGATGCCGGTCTCATCATCCTGCCGGGTTCGAAATCCACCATTGCCGACCTCAGGGATTTCCGGATTGAGGGTTGGGATCAGGACCTTGCCCGGCACCGGCGGCGCGGCGGGCAGGTGATCGGGATCTGCGGCGGCTACCAGATGCTCGGCCGTCGCGTCACCGATCCGCTCGGCATCGAGGGCAGCGAGCGGGAGATCGAGGGGCTCGGCCTGCTCGACATCGAGACCGAGATGGCGCCGGAAAAGACAGTGCGCAACTCCTCCGCCCATTCCGTCGTGCACGACGTGGCGCTCACCGGCTACGAAATCCACCTCGGCAAGACGACGGGTGCGGACTGTGCCCGCGCGCCCGTCCTGATCGACGGGCGGCCGGACGGAGCGATGTCGGCGGACGGGCGGGTGTTCGGCACCTATCTGCACGGGCTGTTTTCCAGCGATGCCTTCCGCCGCGCGCTGCTTGCCGATTTCGGCGTCAGCGGCGGGGTGGACGATTACCGCGCCTCCGTCGATGCCGCGCTCGACGATGTCGCCTCTGATCTGGAGCGAATGCTCTCGCCCGATTTCCTCGCGCGACTGCTGGATCCCGCCGCCTGATGGCGCGGGCAGGCTTTGACTTTTCAGCGGCAGCTATCTATTCCTCAGATCAGGATGGTTCCCGGGCCGGTCAGCCGGCTTGGGAGTAAATGGGAATGCGAAGGGATGGACCCATGTCGGGCATCCTCATCGCAGCCGACCCCGCGACTGTAGAGCGGTCAGGGGTCGCCGTCCGGCACCGTTGCTGTCGACCGGGGCTTTGCGCATGGCGTGCAAGGCGGGTTTTCGGAAGCGGGCCGGAAAAGCCACTGGACCATGCATGATCAACAGGGGTGGGGCGCCTCTAGTGTCTACGAATCGCCCGCCTTTTCATGCGAAGACCGGTCCGGGAAGGCGAGGCGACCCCGTTTTCGCGCCGGTGTGATGCCGGCGGCGAAGGGACCCGCGAGCCAGGAGACCTGCCATCCGCAACGGGCGAAAAGCCCGGTCGGGCGCTGCATCGCCCATTCGGCCAGCACGGAGGTTGTCATGGCTCTCGAGACTGTCCGGCGGGGCGCCGTCCCCGCCAAAACGATTTTTTGTGTCCCTCGTGACCTGAGGCCCGCGGCCGCCGTCCGGTGGTGCGCGTGACGACGTCTTCTTCCGGCTCCATTTTCGTTCTCGGTGGCGCGCGCTCCGGCAAGTCCTCCTTCGCGGAGCGGCTGGTCGTGGAGAGCGGCCTTGCAAAGACTTACATTGCCACCGGTCGGGCCTGGGACGACGAGATGCGCGCCCGCATCGCCGCCCATCGCGAGAGCCGTGGCCCGTCCTGGCAGACGATCGAGGAGCCGATGGATCTTGTCGGCGCACTGGAAGGGCTGGACGGGCCGGGCGCCGCCATCCTCGTTGATTGCCTCACGCTCTGGCTGACCAATCTGATGATGGAAGCGGCCGATATCGCCGCCGAATCGGCACGGTTCGTCGACCATCTCTCCCGGGCAAAGGCACGGATCGTTCTCGTTTCCAACGAGGTGGGTCTCGGCATCGTTCCTGAAAACGCCATGGCGCGGGCTTTCCGCGATCATGCCGGCCGTCTGCATCAGGCGGTGGCTGCTGCGTCTTCAGAGGTTTATTTCGTGGCGGCAGGGCTGCCGCTCAGGATGAAAGGTTGACTACCATGGCTTCCACAACGACGCATCAGGGCAAGATCCCGGCGACCGTCATTACCGGCTTCCTCGGCGCCGGCAAGACGACGATGATCCGCAACCTGCTGACCAACGCGGGCGGCCGGCGCATCGCGCTGATCATCAACGAATTCGGCGATCTCGGTGTCGATGGAGAGGTGCTGAAGGGCTGCGGCGCGGAGGCCTGCACGGAAGACGACATCATCGAGCTCACCAACGGCTGCATCTGCTGCACGGTGGCCGATGATTTCATCCCGACCATGACGAAGCTTCTGGAACGCGAGAACCGCCCGGACCACATCATCATCGAGACCTCGGGTCTTGCGCTTCCGCAGCCGCTCGTCGCTGCCTTCAACTGGCCGGATATCCGCACGCAGGTGACGGTGGATGGCGTGGTGACGGTGGTGGATAGTGCCGCCGTTGCCGCCGGCCGCTTTGCCGACGATCACGACAAGGTGGATGCGGCGCGCGCCGAGGACGACACTCTCGACCATGAAAGCCCGATCGAGGAGCTCTTCGAGGACCAGCTGACGGCGGCTGACCTCATCGTGCTCAACAAGACCGACCTCATCGATGCCGATGGCGTTGCCGCCGTTCGCGCCGAAGTCGCCTCGCGCACCCACCGCAAGCCGGCGATGATCGAGGCGAAGAATGGCGACGTTGCCGCTTCCGTCCTGCTCGGCCTCGGCGTCGGCACGGAAGGCGACATCGCCAACCGCAAGTCCCATCACGAGATGGAGCACGAGGCCGGCGAAGAGCACGACCACGACGAATTCGACAGCTTCATCATCGAACTCGGCCCCATCGCTGATCCCAATGCCTTCGTCGCGCGGCTGAAGGCTGTGATCGCCGCCCATGACGTGCTGCGCCTCAAGGGCTTTGCGGATGTGCCGGGCAAGCCGATGCGTCTCCTGATCCAGGGTGTCGGCCAGCGCATCGACCAGTATTTCGACCGTCCCTGGGCGGCCGGCGAGGCGCGCGGCACCCGTCTCGTCGTCATCGGCCTGCACGACATGGATGAAGCGGCGGTGCGCGCTGCCATTGCCGCAGCGGTCTGAGGGTAGCAAACGATGCATCTGCTGCTGGCGCAAAAGGGGACGATCAGTGACGGGGACGAGGCGATCGATCTCGGCCAGTCGCCGGGCGACATCCTGTTCCTGTCGGCAGCGGATACGGAGCTGTCCGTGGTGGCTGCCGCCCACCGCCAGTGGCGCGCCTCGCGGCCGGATGTGCCGCGTTTGCGCGTCGCCAGCCTCGGCATGCTCAAGCATCCGATGTCAGTCGATACCTATGTGGAGCGCACGGCGCGGCATGCGAAGCTGATCGTCATCCGCCCGCTCGGCGGCGCCAGCTATTTCCACTACGTGCTGGAAGCGCTGCATGCGGCGGCGGTGACGTACGGGTTCCAGATCGCCGCGCTGCCCGGCTGCGACAAGCCCGATCCTGGCCTCGATGCATTCTCGACGGTGAGTGCCGAGGCGCGGGCGCAGCTCTGGGCCTATTTTACCGAAGGCGGCGTCGACAATGCCGTCGGCATGCTCGCTGCCTGCGAGGCGCTGATGGCGGGCGAGCCGCTGCCGGCGCCGGCGCGGCCGCTGATGAAGGCGGGCATCTGGTGGCCGGGGACGGGGCTCGTCGGCACCGACGAATGGGCGGCGCTCGATGCCTCCCTCTCACGTCCGGCGGATGCGCCGCTGGCAGCGATCTGCTTTTACCGGGCGCTGGTGCAGAGTGGCGAGACGGCGCCGATAGAGACGCTCGTTACGGCGCTTGCGGCGGAAGGCCTGCGCGTGCTGCCCGTCTTCGTCTCCAGCCTCAAGGATCAGGTCTCGGTGGCGACGCTGGATGCGATCTTCGCGCGCCACGTGCCCGATGTCGTGATCAACGCGACCGGTTTTGCCGTGTCCGCTCCGGGCGCCGACCGCGTGCCGACCGTGCTGGAGGCGCGGGGCGCGCCGGTGTTGCAGGCAGTGCTGTCCGGCTCGACTCACGAGGCCTGGACGGCGTCGGCGCAGGGGCTGATGGCGCGTGACCTTGCCATGAATGTCGCGCTGCCGGAGGTGGATGGGCGCGTGCTGACGCGGGCGATTTCGTTCAAGGCGGCAGCCGTGCACGATCCCGATGTCGAGGCCAACATCGTCGGGCACCAGCCGGACACAGGGCGCATCGCCTTCGTGGCGTCGCAGGCTGCCGCCTGGGCGCGGCTGCGGCACCGTCAGCCGGCTGACCGGCGGGTGGCGATCATCCTTGCGAATTATCCCAATCGCGATGGGCGGCTCGGCAATGGCGTGGGACTCGACACGCCGGCCGGCACGGTCGAGGTGCTCCAGGCAATGGCGGCGGAAGGCTATGCGGTGGGCGATGTGCCCGCAGACGGCGAGGCGTTGATCGCGCATCTGATGGCCGGGCCGACCAATGCCGCGCACGACGGGCGCGAGATCCGCGAGAGGATTTCGCTCAGCGATTACAAGGCCTTCTTCAAAAGCCTTCCTCTTCAGAATCAGAATCAAGTGTTGGAGCGCTGGGGCGCGCCGGAGGCTGATCCCTTCTTCACGGAAGGCGGTTTCGCGCTGTCGCTGTCGCGTTTCGGCAATGTGATGATCGGCATCCAGCCGGCGCGCGGCTATGCGGTCGATCACAAGGAAAGCTACCATTCGCCGGATCTGGTGCCGCCGCATGGCTATCTCGCCTTCTACGCCTTCCTGCGCCGCTCCTTTTCGGCCGATGCGGTCATCCACATGGGCAAGCACGGCAATCTGGAATGGCTTCCGGGCAAGGCGCTGGCGTTGTCTGAGGCCTGCTGGCCGGAGGCGCTGCTGGGGCCGGTGCCGCATCTTTATCCCTTCATCGTCAACGATCCCGGCGAGGGTACGCAGGCCAAGCGCCGCACCAGCGCCGTTATCATTGATCACTTGACGCCGCCATTGACGCGGGCCGAAAGCTACGGTCCGCTGAAGAACCTCGAGGCGCTGGTGGACGAGTATTACGAGGCAGCGGGTGGCGATCCGCGCCGCCTACGGCTGCTCTCCAAGCAGATCCTCGACCTCGTGCGCGACATCGGGCTCGACCGCGATGTCGGCATCGACGAGCGCGACCCGGAGGACAAGGCGCTCGAAAAGCTCGACGCCTATCTCTGCGACTTGAAGGAATTGCAGATCCGCGACGGGCTGCATGTCTTCGGCGTGGCGCCGGAAGGGCGGCTCCTGACCGACCTCACCGTGGCGCTCGCCCGCGTGCCGCGCGGCCTTGGCGAAGGCGGGGACCAGAGCCTGCAACGCGCCATCGCGGCGGATGCCTTTGGCGCGGCGGGGGCCGGGTTCGATCCGCTGGATTGCGTGACGTCGGACGTCTGGGCCGGCCCGCGTCCGGCGCTCGTCGCCGATGTCACGGACGCGCCATGGCGGAGCAATGGCGATACGGTCGAGCGCATCGAGCTTCTCGCGGCGCAGTTCGTTTCCGGCGCCGTTCCGTGCCCTGATGGCTGGACCGCGACGCGGGCTGTGCTCTCCGAGATCGATGCCGCCATCCGCCCCTCCATCGAGGCGTGCGGCAAGGCAGAAATCGCTGCCCTGCTCACCGGGCTCGACGGGCGTTTCGTGGCGCCCGGCCCCTCCGGCGCGCCGACGCGCGGCCGGCCGGACGTGCTGCCGACGGGGCGCAACTTCTTCTCGGTCGACAGCCGCGCCGTGCCGACACCGGCCGCCTGGGAACTGGGGCGCAAATCGGCCGAACTCCTCATCCGCCGCTACCTTCAGGATCACGGCGACTGGCCGACCTCGATCGGGCTCAGCGCCTGGGGCACGGCCAATATGCGCAGCGGCGGCGACGATATCGCACAGGCCATGGCGCTGATTGGGGCGAAGCCCATCTGGGACATGGGCTCGCGCCGCGTCACCGGCTACGAGATCATTCCGCTTGCCCTGCTCGGCCGGCCGCGCGTCGATGTCACGTTGCGCGTCTCGGGCTTCTTCCGCGATGCCTTCCCGGAGCAGATCGCGCTTTTCGATCGGGCGATTGGAGCCATCGGTGCGCTCGACGAGGATGACGAGGACAACCGGATCGCGGCGCGGATGCGGGCCGAGACAGCCCGTCTGGTCGCGGCCGGCATGGCGGCGGCGGATGCGGCGCGGCGGGCCTCCTATCGTGTCTTCGGCGCGAAGCCGGGTGCCTATGGCGCGGGATTGCAGGCGCTGGTCGATGCAAAGGGCTGGAGCGAGCGGGCGGATTTCGGCGAAGCCTATCTGGACTGGGGCTCCTATGCCTATGGGGCGGGCGAGGAGGGCGCGGAGGCGCGCGGGCTTCTCGAGGCGCGGCTCGAAAGCGTTCAGGCCGTGGTGCAGAATCAGGACAATCGCGAGCACGACCTGCTCGACAGTGACGATTATTATCAGTTCGAGGGCGGCATGAGTGCGGCCGTCGAAAAACTCTCCGGCGCGCGACCGACGCTCTACCACAACGACCATTCACGGCCGGAAAAGCCCGTCATCCGCACGCTGGAGGAAGAGGTGGGGCGCATCGTGCGCGGCCGCGTCGTCAATCCGAAGTGGATCGCGGGCGTGATGCGCCACGGATACAAGGGCGCCTTCGAGATGTCGGCGACGGTGGACTACATGTTCGCCTTTGCCGCGACGACGGGCGCCGTGCAGTCCCACCATTTCGAAGCGGTCTATCAGGCCTTTCTCGTCGATGACGCCGTGCGCGGCTTTCTGGAGGCGCGCAATGCAGCTGCCCTGCGCGACATTCGCGACCGCCTGACCGAAGCGATGGATCGCGGCTACTGGACCCCGCGCTCCAATTCGGCGCGCTTTGACCTCGACAATCTGGCCGTTGCGGCCGAATGACATGCATTCCGGGAGTGAAGAAATGAGCGAAGAAATGACCGAAGCCGTCGAGGGCGTTGAAAAGGTCGAGGACGGCGCGCGCCATGCCATGAAGATGGCGAAGAAGAAGGTCGCGCGCGAGAAGATCATGGCGACCAAGAAGGACGAGAAGGGTCTCATCATCGTCCACACCGGCAAGGGCAAGGGCAAGTCCACGGCAGGCTTCGGCATGATCTTCCGCCATATCGCCCATGGCAAGCCGTCGGCGGTCGTGCAGTTCATCAAGGGTGCCTGGCAGACGGGCGAGCGCGACCTGATCGAGGCGCATTTTTCCAATCTCTGCCAGTTCTACACGCTCGGCGAAGGCTTCACCTGGGAAACGCAGGACCGGGCGCGCGATGTCGCGATGGCCGAGAAGGCCTGGGAGAAGGCGAAGGAACTGATCCGCGACGAGCGCAACTCCATGGTGCTGCTCGACGAGATCAACATCGCGCTGCGCTACGACTATATCACCGTGGCCGAAGTCGTCCGTTTCCTCACGGAGGAGAAGCCGCCGATGACCCATGTCGTGCTGACGGGCCGCAACGCCAAGGACGAACTGATCGAGATCGCCGATCTCGTGACCGAGATGGAACTGGTCAAGCACCCGTTCCGCTCCGGCATCAAGGCGCAGATCGGCGTCGAATACTGAGTCTTCCTCAGAAGCCGGCCCATTGCCTCAGCGGATTGGCGGGGTCGGCGAGAAGCCGGATGGCGAGCGCGATGGAGGAGAGGACGAGCAGCGGCTTGATCATGCGCGATCCGATCCGCATGGCGAGCCTTGAGCCGACCTGCGCGCCGAGAAACTGGCCGACGCCCATGATGATGCCGACCTTCCAGAGCACGACGCCGGCGAGCGAGAAGACGGCGAAGGCGCCGACGTTCGAGCCGAAGTTCAGGAGCTTGGTATGGGCGGTGGCTTTCAGGATGCCGAATCCGGCAAGCGTCACGAAGCCCAGCATGAAGAAGGAGCCGGTGCCGGGCCCGAAGACGCCATCATAGAAGCCGATCAGCGGCACCAGCGTCAGCGAGAAGGCAAAGGGTGAGATTCGCCGGGCCCGATCCTCGTCGCCGATGCGCGGCTTGAGGCCAAAATAAAGGGCGATGGCGATGAGGAGCAGCGGGAGCGCGGCGCGCAGCATGTCGCCCGGCACCTGTGTCGCCAGAAGGGCGCCGATGACCGAGCCACCCGCGGAGATCGCCGCCATGGGCAGTTGTTCGCGCAGGTTCACATGGCCGCGCCGCGCATAGGCCATGCTGGCGGAGCCGGAGCCGAACAGCGATTGCAGCTTGTTGGTGCCGAGTGCTTCCAGCGGCGGAATGCCGGCGATCAGCATGGCAGGCAGGGTGATCATCCCGCCGCCGCCGGCGATGGAATCGATGAAGCCGGCGATGAAGGCAGCAATAAACAGGAAGACAAGCAGGTGAATGGCAAGGTCATGCACGGCGAAGGCGCTTTCCGGCTGGCTGTGGCACGGCTCGGGTGCGGCGCGCGTGCCGGTCATTCGATCGGTGGGCGCGGGACAAGACCCGGCGCCTGCGGCGCGACCTCGACCATGCCGATGGCGCGCCCGTCGCTTCTGGCAGGTTGTGCGGCAAATGGCAAAGGTGGCCGGCGATTTTGCCTGTCCTGATTGCGGCACTGGCGCGGTCGGGAGGGTCGATGGCGCAAACGCGTTTGACCGGTTCCCGGCGCTCGGCTAGAACTGTGACACTGAGACGACGGCGTCCGCAATGCGACGGACACGCCGGCTTTCGGGATCGCGTCGACCCAGACCGGGGACGTCCTTCGAGCCGTCGGGAAACATGTTGTGCAAGGCCGGATCTTTCCGTCTGGCCGGGTATAGGTGGCGCTGCGGTTCGCTTGGGTCTGAGGGAGGCCTTCATGTCCGCACATTCTGCCGCTTTCTCCGCGTCGCGTCTTCTGTTTGACGGTGACGTTTCGGGTGTGCCCTCCGCCGCCTCCCTTTTCGAAGAACGTCTCATTCTCGGGCTCGGTTGTGAATGCGGCACGTCGGCAGCCGAACTGATCGCTTTGGCCGAGACGCTTCTGGCAACGACGTCCATGGTGTCGTCGTCGAGTTCATCATCCATTAGCGCCATCGCCACGATCGACGGCCGTGCCGGCGAACCGGCGATGCACGCTGCCGCTGCGCATTTCGGCGTGCCGCTGCTCGTCTTCGATGCCGCCCGCCTCGAGCGCGAGACGCCGCGTCTGGCAACGCCGTCGGAGGTTGTCTTCCGCCTTGTCGGATGTCACGGCGTCGCCGAATCGGCCGCGCTGGCGGCGGCAGGTCCCGGTGGGGATCTCGTGGCCGCCAAACGCAAGTCGAGCCGCGCGACGGCGGCGCTGGCCTGGGGTATTGCGTCGAAGAGCGACGCGTCCCTCTTCGATTTTGTCGAGTCGAAACAGGCGGCTGTGCCGGTCTGTTCGCACCTTGATTCGGCGTGTTCATGTATTGATTCCGCCTTTTCAGCCATGGTCGCAGCGATCGGGAGAGCGCCATGAGCGAGGGTGTGTTTGCCGATCTTCCGCCGCTCGAAAAGGGCCATGTGTGGCTCGTCGGCGCGGGGCCGGGTGATCCGGGCCTGCTGACGCTTCTGGCCGTCCATGCGCTGCGGCAGGCGGATGTGATTGTGCATGATGCGCTGGTCGATCCCGCATGTCTGCGCCACGCGCGGCCCGGCGCCGTCCTGGAATTTGCCGGAAAACGCGGCGGGAAACCGTCCCCGAAACAGCGCGACATCTCGCTTCGGCTCGTGGAACTGGCGCGCGCCGGCCATCGTGTGCTGCGGCTGAAGGGCGGCGATCCCTTCGTCTTCGGGCGGGGCGGTGAAGAGGCGCTGACGCTGGTCGAAAACGCCATCCCGTTCCGGATCGTGCCGGGGATCACGGCCGGCATCGGCGGGCTTGCCTATGCGGGCATTCCGGTCACGCACCGTGAGGTGAACCATGCCGTCACCTTCCTCACCGGACATGATTCCTCCGGCGTCGTTCCGGACCGGATCGCCTGGGATGCCATCGCCAAGGGCTCGCCCGTCATCGTCATGTACATGGCGATGAAACATATCGGCCAGATCACCGGGCAGTTGATCGCTGCCGGACGCTCTCCGGACGAGGCGGTCGCCTTTGTCTGCAACGCTTCCACCAGCGCGCAGCAGGTGCTGGAAACGACGCTGGCGCGCGCAGAAGCGGATGTCGAGGCGGCCGGGCTCGCGCCGCCGGCGATCGTCGTGATCGGCGAGGTGGTGCGACTGAGAGCCGGGCTTGACTGGCTTGGCGCGCTCACCGGGCGCCTGCTCGATGCCTCCGTCGATCGGGGCCGGGCCGCGCGGGATGCTGCCGGAGACGCCGCATGACAGGCATCCTGATTGCCGCCCCGTCTTCCGGCAGCGGCAAGACGACGGTGACGCTCGGGCTGATGCGGGCGCTGCGCGATCGCGGCGTGCGGCTCGCCCCCGGAAAGGCGGGACCTGACTATATCGATCCGGCCTTCCATACGCTGGCAAGCGGGCAGACCTGTTTCAACTACGATCCCTGGGCCATGCGGCCGGAACTGATGCGCGGGCGGGCGGCGCGGGCGGGCTCGGACGGGCGCTTTCTTCTCATCGAGGCGATGATGGGGCTGCACGATGCCTCCTCCGACGACTTCGGGTCGCCGGCCGATCTTGCGGCGCTCCTCGGCCTCTCCGTCGTCTTCGTGGTGGATTGCGGACGGATGGCGCAGTCGATCGCGGCGCTGGTGCGCGGCTACCGCGATCATCGCAGCGACATCCATATGGCCGGCGTCATCCTCAACAAGGTCGGCAGTGACCGGCACGAAGGCATGCTGCGCGGTGCGCTGTCGCGGATCGATGTTCCCGTGCTCGGTGTTATCAGGCAGGACGCTGCGCTGAAACTTCCCGAACGGCATCTCGGTCTCGTCCAGGCCGGCGAGCATGCCGATATCGAGGCCTTTACCGCGCGCGTCGCCGGGGTGGTGGAAGCGGGGATCGACATCGACAGGCTGCTCGCGCTTGGGGCCGCCGATCACGTTGCCATTTCCAGACCCGTGGATGTGCCGACGATCCGGCCGCCAGGGCAGCGGATCGCGATCGCGCGGGATGTGGCTTTCGCCTTCTGCTATCCGCACCTTCTGGAAGGCTGGCGCGGGCAGGGGGCGGAGATCTCCGTCTTCTCGCCGCTCGCAGACGAGGGGCCGGCGACGGACGCCGATGCGGTGTACCTGCCCGGCGGCTATCCCGAGCTTCACGCCGGACAGCTTGCGGCGGCGGACGGCTTTCGCGCCGGAATGATGGCGGCGCGCGCGCGCGGCGCGGCAATCTATGGCGAGTGCGGCGGCTATATGACGCTCGGCGACGGTATCGTTGCGGCCGATGGCACGCGGCACGCGATGCTCGGCTTCCTGCCGCTGGAAACGAGCTTCGAAAAGCGGCGCCGGCATCTGGGCTACCGGCGGGTTCAGCCGGTGGCGGGCGGTCCCGCCTTTCTGGCGGGCGGGCACCGCGCCCATGAATTCCACTATGCCTCGATCCTCTCGGAAGGGGCGGCGGAGCGTCTGTTCCTGGCCGTCGATGCCCGCGAACAGCCGCTCGGCGGTGTGGGCTTGCGTGTCGGCAATGTCTGCGGTTCCTTCATGCATCTCATCGATCGGGAGCCGGCATGACGCATCATTTCTTCCTTCTCGCCGCCGCCCTCGTTCTGGACCGGGTCGTCGGCGATCCCGACTGGATGTGGCGGCGCTACCCGCATCCGGTGGTGCTCTTCGGCAAGGCGATTTCCTTTGCCGATCGACGCCTCAACCATGAGCGGGAGCGGTTCGGGCAGCGGAAGTTGAAGGGCGTCATCGCCATCACGGCGCTGGTCGCGCTCAGCCTTGCGATCGGCTGGGTGCTGCATGCGGCCTTCCGGCATTTCGGCGTGATCGGTCATGTGTTTGAGATCCTCATCGTCGCGGTGCTGCTGGCGCAGAAGAGTCTCGCCGAGCATGTGCTTCGCGTTGCGACAGGCCTTCGCGAGGGCGGACTGGAAGGCGGGCGGCAGGCGGTGTCGATGATCGTGGGGCGCGATCCGAAGGCGCTCGACCAGTCCGGCATTTGCCGGGGTGCGATCGAGAGCCTTGCCGAGAATTTCTCCGATGGCATCGTCGCGCCGGCGTTCTGGTATGCGGTGCTCGGCCTGCCGGGTATCCTCGCCTACAAGATGATCAACACGGCCGACTCGATGATCGGTCACAAGAATGCCCGCTACCTCGCCTTTGGCTGGGGCGCGGCGCGGCTCGACGATCTCGTCAACTGGCCTGCTTCGCGGCTGTCGGCGCTCCTCGTCGCGCTCGGTGCAGGCCTGAGATTCGGGCCGAGCGCCATTCGTCGCGGGATCGGTGGGGCGCTGCGCGACGCGGGTATGCATCGCTCACCCAATGCCGGGTGGCCGGAGGCGGCCATGGCCTGGACGCTGAACGTGCAGATCGCCGGTCCGCGCTCCTATGGCGGGGTGGTGGTCGCAGAACCGATGATCAACGGAGCCGGGCGCGCGGCCCTGACAGCCGTCGATATCGAGGATGGCGTGACCGTTTTCCTTGCCGCCTGCACGATGCTGCTGGCGCTCAGCCTTGGCCTCGGCGTACTTTTCTGGCTGCTTTGACCGGCTCCCGGCCCCCTCTTTGCAGTCCTCCCAAAAGTGGATGATGGGCAACCCGTTGCAACCATCGACGGTTGAATGCGGCCAAGTCCGAGGCTCCGGCACAGTCAAGTCACTCTTCATACTCATCAAAACAAGCACTTAGCCGTGTCGGCACGCCGATGTGCGGTCGCCGGGATGGGATGCTTTGTCCAATGTAAAGAAAAGGTTTCATTACCACGAAGATCCGTCGATTGTGGCTTAATCTTGTCTCGACGAAAGACATGTATATGGTCTTGTGGTCGGGCTAATCTTCGGGAGCCCGAAAGGGGAAGAGGGGAAAAGATGAAGTATCTTTATGCGTGGGCGCTCGCCCTTAGTCTTGTTTTGTCCGGTGCTGTCTCTGCTTCGGCAGCCAATCTCGTTGCCAAGATCAGCCTGTCCAGCCAGACGATGACGGTGACACAAAATGGCGTCGTTACCTATCGCTGGAAGGTTTCAACCGCGCGCAAGGGCTATGTCACGCCGCAGGGAGCCTGGAAGGCCAAATGGCTGTCACGCAACCATCGCTCGCGCAAATACAACAATGCGCCGATGCCTTATGCGGTGTTCTACAATGGCGGCTATGCCGTGCATGCCACCTTCGATCTGAAGCGGCTTGGCCGCCCGGCGTCGCATGGCTGCGTGCGCCTGCATCCCGACCATGCCGCGACCTTCTTCTCGCTCGCCAGGCAGAACGGGCTTGCCAACACGCGCATCGTCGTCACCAACTGAGGTAACCGCCAACCTCAGTCCATACCGGCGTAGCGGGCGAGGCGGTCCATGTCGGGCACGAAGACTTCGCGATTGTGCTCGACTTCGATGACGCCGTCCTTGCGCAGCTTGGTGATCTGCCGGCTGACGGTCTCGATGGTCAGGCCAAGATAATCGGCAATGTCGGCGCGCGACAGCGGCAGGTCGAAGCGGCTGATTGTATCGCTTTCGGGGTCGATATGCGTGGCGATCAGGTGAAGGAAGCTTGCCACCTTCTCCTGCGCCGTCTTGCGACCAAGCGTCAGCATCCAGTCGCGCGCTTCGTCCAGCTCCTTCAAGGCCTGTTCGTGAAGGCGATGTTCGAGCTCTGGCGACTGATCGACGAGCCGGTCGATGACGGCGCGCGGGAAGGCGCAGATCTGCGTGTCGGTGGCCGTCTCGACCGAATGGGCGCTCTCCGCACTGAAGGGGCGACCGAGGAAATCGGGAGCAAATTGCAGGCCGACGATCTGCTGGCGCCCGTCGGCCAGCATCTTGCTGAGCTTGACGACGCCACGCATGATGTTGGCATAGCCCGGGGCGCGTTCGCCCTGGCCGAAGACTTCGGTGCCCGCCTCCAGCTCCCGCCGCTTCGACTGGCGCGACAGCTCCGTCAGCTGGGCGGGTTCGAGCGCGCCGCAGACGCCGCCATGGCGCGCCTCGCAGGACAGGCAGACCAAGGGAATTTCCGAGTTGTGAACATCGCTGCGCTGCTGGTCCACTGTTCGCACGTGCATCATCCCGCCACTCCCGTTCCTTAGCGTCCATACCCTGGCCGATGAACATTCATCAATAGTTGCATCGCGGGATTTACTTCCCTGCGAAACAATGTCTCGCCCTGATTTGCTGTTTATCAAATCGGCCGTTTCGGCGACTTGATCGAAATCAAGGCGGCGCACTTCTGCGTCGATTTATTTCGAGCATCGAAAGGGAGATGCCCGATGTCCGAGAGCCTTGCCGAACGCCTTGCCGCCCCCGTGCCGCGCTATACGAGCTATCCGTCCGCGCCGCATTTTTCGACGCAGGTCGGGGCCGGTGTCTATGGCGACTGGCTCGGCGCCCTGAAGCCCGGCAGCAGCCTGTCGCTCTATCTCCACATACCCTTCTGCGATCGCCTGTGCTGGTTCTGCGCCTGCCACACCAAGCAGACGCAGCGCTACGACCCTGTTGAGGCCTATCTCGTCGGACTTTTCCGTGAAATCGCGCTTGTGTCAGCGCGCCTTCCCGCCGGCGTGACGGTGACGGAGATTCATCTCGGTGGCGGCTCGCCCACCATGCTGACGCCGGACGACATGCTGGCGCTGAAAGAGAGGCTGGATGAGGCATTCACCCTTGCGCCCGATTGCCGCATCAGCGTGGAGATGGACCCGAACGATCTGGATGCGGCGCGGCACGATGCGCTGGCCGCCATCGGCCTGACGCGCGCCAGCCTCGGCATCCAGGATTTCGATCCCACGGTGCAGGCGGCCATCAACCGTCACCAGACCTTCGAGCAGACCCGCGAGGCGATCGCAGCATCGCGGGCCCGGGGCGTCGGCTCGGTCAATTGCGACGTGCTCTACGGCCTGCCGCACCAGACGCTGGCGTCGCTCCAGCAGACCGTCGAGCACATCGTGTCGCTGCGCCCGGACCGCATTGCGCTCTTTGGCTATGCGCATGTTCCATGGATGAAGAAGCATCAGACCATGATCCCCGATGCCACGCTGCCATCCGTGACGGAGCGTTTCCGGCAGATGCAGCATGCCGCGGCGATGCTGGCCGATGCCGGCTACCAGGCGATCGGCATCGACCACTTCGCCCTGCCGGAGGACAGCCTGGCCGCAGCGCACCGGGAGGGGCGACTGAAACGCAATTTCCAGGGATATACGGATGATGCCGCCGATGCGCTGATCGGGCTTGGTGCTTCCTCCATCGGCCAGTTGCCCCAAGGCTACGTGCAGAACATGCCGGCGACCGGGGAATATCTGCGGCAGGTAGCGGGCGGCGGCCTGCCGGTGGTGCGCGGCTATGCGCTGAGCGCGGACGACCGGATGCGGGCCCATGTCATCGAGCGACTGATGTGCGATTTTTCCGTCGATCTCGCCGACCTTGCGACGCGCTTTGCGGCCGGCGAGGCCATGGCGGACGAGATGCGCCGATCGGCGGCGGCGGACGGTGACCGGCTTTCGGTGGTCGATGGCGACAGCTTCCGGCTGACGGCTGCGGGCCAGCCTTTCGCACGCACCGTTGCGGCGCGTTTCGACGCCTATCTTTCCAATGGCAAGGGGCGGCATTCGATTGCGGTCTAACGCGGAGGTCCCTCAAAACTTTCGCGGGGGCCATTGGCTTTTGGCCGGCATTTACCTATAGCTTCGCCAAATTCCAGAACCGAAGAGGTATCCCACCGTGACTGCAACGTTCGACAAGGTCGCCGACATCATCGCCGAGACGAGCGAAATCGACCGCGAGACCATCACGCCTGAAAGCCACACGATCGACGACCTCGGTATCGACAGCCTGGATTTCCTCGATATCGTCTTTGCGATCGACAAGGAATTCGGCATCAAGATTCCGCTCGAGCAGTGGACGCAGGAAGTCAACGAGGGCAAGGTCTCGACCGAGGAATATTTCGTCCTCAAGAACCTCTGTGCCAAGATCGACGAGCTTCGCGCCGCCAAGGCCTGATCCGCGTCGACGCCTTGCGCAACCGACCTCCGATGCCGCCGTCGCGCCGTGCAGCGCTTGACAGGCGGCATCGGCGTTTTTACTTCACGCGCAGTCAACCCGGCAGTTCATGGCGTGCGCCCTGCGGCCGCCGCTTTCCGTAACGCCCTATCTCAAGCAGGTCCGGACGCGATGCTTCTCGAATATTTCCAGATGATCGATCGCGTCGAGAGCATCGATCTTGACGCCGGCCGGCTCGTGGCGCGCTCCGTCGTGCCGGAGGCGAGCCCTGTGTTCGAAGGGCATTTTCCCGGCTATCCGCTGGTGCCGGGCGTGCTTCTCATCGAAACGATGGCGCAGGCTTCCGGCTTCCTGGTGCTGGCCAAGACCGGCTTTGCGGCGATGCCCTTCCTGATGTCGGTCGACACCGCAAAAATGCGCAGTTTCGTCGAGCCGAACGCGGTGCTCGATATCGAGGCCTTTCTGGAGCATGACGGCTCCGGCTACGCCGTGACGAAGGCGAAGATCACGTCCGACGGCAAGAAGGTGTGCGACGCGCAGCTGAAACTGAAGACCGTTCCCTTTTCGCAATTGCCAATCGGCGATGTCGTGAAGCGCCGGGCCGACGAGGTCGGCCTGAGCGCCGCGATCGCCGCCAACGGCCAGCCGGAGACCTGACCCATGAGCGCAGCCAATGACGTCGTCATCACCGGTGTCGGGATCGTGACCTCGCTCGGCGTCGGGGCCGAGGCGCATGCGGCGCTGCTTTCCGCCGGCACGGCGCCGGCCGTGCGCATCGAGACCGAGAAATTCGCGCCCTATCCGGTCCATCCGCTGCCGGAGATCGACTGGTCGCAGCAGATCCCCAAGAAGGGTGATCAGCGGCAGATGGAAAACTGGCAGCGCCTTGGCGTCTTCTCCGCCGGTCTTGCGCTGCAGGATGCCGGTCTGAAGGAGGATCTGGCGGCCTGCGGCAGCATGGACATGATCGTGGCGGCCGGCGGCGGCGAGCGCGACATCGCGGTCGATTCCCTCATCGTGGACGAGGCGCTGAAGCGCAATGACCGCGAACAACTGCTCAACGAGAAGCTGACCACGGAGCTTCGCCCGACGCTCTTCCTTGCGCAGCTTTCCAACCTTCTGGCCGGCAACATTTCCATCGTTCACAAGGTCACGGGGTCGTCCCGCACCTTCATGGGCGAAGAGGCGGCCGGCATTTCCGCGATCGAGACCGCCTTCGCGCGGATCAAGGCGGGCCAGTCGACGCATACGCTGGTGGGCGGCGCCTTTTCGGCCGAGCGCCTCGACATGATCCTTCTGGTGGAAGCCATTCAGGGCCATGCGCTGGGCAACTGGGCGCCGATCTGGTCGCGCAGCCGTGACGACAATGGCGGCGGCATGATTCTGGGGTCCGTCGGCGCCTTCTTGGTGCTGGAATCGCGTGCCCATGCGCAAGCGCGCGGTGCGCGCATCCATGCGACGATCGACGCCGTTGGCGGCGATCGCGGCAGCCGGGATGAGGGGCGTTTCGAGGCGCGGCTGGCATGCCTGACAGAGCCGGCCGGAACGCTGGCGGACGAGGCGAGCATCGTCTTCAGCGGCACGAGCGGGTTTCCCGAGCTTGCGTCCCGCGAGCACGATTTTCTGCGCACGCGCTTTCCGGGCCTGCCCGTGCGGGCCTATGGCGGGCTTGTTGGCCATGGTCTCGAAGCGCATTTTCCGCTCGGCCTTGCGCTGGCCGCGCTCTGCCTTTCCAACGGCACGCCTGCACCCGCCTTCGACCCCTCGGAGAAGGCTGCGTCCGGCCGCCTTCAGACGGCGGTGGTCACCACGGTCGGCCATGCCCGCGGCGAGGGTGTCGCCGTCCTTTCCGCACCTCAACGGGGATAAGTCGCGATGAGCACGAAGTTTACCGATCATCTCGGGCGCCCGATCGTCGCCGTGACCGGCATGGGCGTCATCACCTCGCTGGGGCAGGGGCTTGTCGATAACTGGGCCGCGCTGACCGGAGGCGTCTCCGGCATCCACAAGATCACCCGCTTCCCGACGGAGGGGCTCTCCACCCGCATCTGCGGCACGGTGGATTTCATCGACCTGCCGGCTGAAAACGCTGTCGAGCGTTCCTATGCCATGGCGCGGGAAACGACGATCGAGGCGCTGGCGCAGGCGGGTCTCTCCGGCGATTTCGGTGGCCCGCTCTTTCTCGCGGCGCCGCCGATCGAACCGGAATGGAATGCGCGCTTTGCGCTTGCCGACCGCGCCAAGCCGTCCGAGCGGCCGGGCGACGCCTATAACCGCTTCCTCGCCGCGCTTCGCGAGCGGCCCGATCCGGTCTTCCACGAGGCCGTCTTGTTCGGCGCAATCTCCGAGCGCCTCGCCGACCGGTTCGGCACGCGCGGCCTGCCGGTGACGCTCTCGACCGCCTGCGCTTCGGGTGCCACCGCCATCCAGCTCGGCGTCGAGGCGATCCGTCAGGGTCGCACGACGCGTGCGCTGACGGTGGCGACGGATGGCTCAGTGAGCGCGGAGGCGCTGATCCGCTTTTCGCTGCTCTCGGCGCTTTCGACCCAGAACGACCCGCCGGAAAAGGCTTCCAAGCCCTTCACCAAGGATCGCGACGGCTTCGTCATCGCGGAAGGGGCGGCGACGCTGGTGCTCGAATCGCTGGAATCGGCGCTGGCCCGTGGTGCGACGGTGCTCGGCATCATGAAGGGTTGCGGCGAGAAGGCCGACAGCTTCCACCGCACGCGCTCTTCGCCGGACGGTGGCCCCGCAATCGCGACGATCCGCGCAGCGCTCGAAGATGCCGGGATCGACGAGACCGCCATCGGCTACATCAATGCCCATGGCACCTCGACGCCGGAAAACGACAAGATGGAATATGGCGCCATGCTCTCGGTCTTCGGAGAGCGGCTGAAGGCCATTCCCGTCTCCTCCAACAAGTCGATGATCGGCCACACGCTGACGGCGGCCGGCGCGGTGGAGGCCGTCTTCTCGCTGCAGACCATGCTGACCGGCACGCTGCCGCCGACCATCAACTACACCAATCCGGACCCCGCCATCGAGCTCGACGTCGTGCCGAATGTGAAGCGCGAGGCCAGCGTTTCGGCCGTGCTTTCCAACTCGTTCGGCTTCGGCGGCCAGAATGCCAGCCTCGTCATGATGCGCGAGCCGGCCTGAGATCGCCAGCCTGACGCGGGACGACTGAAACAAGGACAAGACCATGCGCGCATTGCAGCTCATCGACGACCGCAAGCTTGAGATCACCGACCTGCCGGAGCCCGAAGCTCCCGGTCCGGGCGAGGTGACGCTACGGGTCAAGGCGGTGGCGCTCAACCATATCGACGTGTGGGGCTGGCGCGGCATGGCGTTCGCCAAGAGGAAAATGCCGCTGGTCATCGGTGCGGAGGCCTCCGGCGTCGTTGACCAGATCGGTCCTGGCGTTTCCAATGTGCTTCCGGGGCAACTCGTCTCGATCTACGGCGCGCGGACCTGCGGCCTTTGCCGTCCCTGCCGCGAGGGGCGCGACAATCTGTGCGAACATGTCGGCGGCGTGCATGGCTTCCACCTCGACGGCTTCGCGCAGGAGAAAGTCAACCTGCCGGCCCGCCTGCTGGTTCCGGCGCCGCCCGGCGTCGATGCCGTTGCCGCCGCCGTCGCACCGGTGACCTTCGGCACCGTCGAGCACATGCTGTTCGACAATGCCAAGCTCGAGCCCGGCGAGACGATCCTCGTGCATGCCGGCGGCTCCGGCATCGGCACGGCGGCGATCCAGCTTGCCAAGAAGATCGGCTGCACCGTGATCACCACCGTCGGCTCGGACGACAAGATCGAGAAGGCCAAGGCGCTCGGCGCCGATCACGTCATCAACTACCGCACCGACCGCTTCGAGGGCGTGGTGCGCAAGCTGACCAAGAAGAAGGGCGTCGACGTCGTCTTCGAACATGTCGGCAAGGATACCTGGGCGGGCTCCATGCTGGTGCTGAAGCGCGGCGGACGTCTGGTCACCTGCGGGTCGACCTCGGGTGTCTCGACGGACATGAACCTGATGATGCTGTTCCAGCAGCAACTGAAGCTCCTGGGGTCCTTCGGCTGCCGCATGGAGAACATGGCCAACGCCATGCAGAAGATGGCGCGTGGGCTGGTTCACCCCGTCATCGACACCGAAGTCACCTTTGCCGATATCGACAAGGCGCTGGAGCGCATGGAAGGGCGGCAGGTGTTCGGCAAGATCGTGCTGAGGCTCGACTGACGCCGATGAAGATGCTGATCACACGCATGGTGCTGGCGGTGGAGAACTTCCGCCAGTGGTTCAACGCCCAGGTGGCGTTCCTGCCGCTTGCCGTGATGAAGCTCTTTCCGGCCGATCCGGCCATCCGCTTTGCCGATCGCTTCGCGCGCTGGATCGGGCCGAAGCTCAGGAAGCGTCATCACCTGACGCTGACCAACCTGCGCAACGCCTATCCGGAAAAATCCGAGGCCGAGCGTGAGGCGATCGCGCTGGAGAGCTGGGGAAATATCGGCCGCATGGCGGCCGAATATGTGTTCCTCGATACGCTGTTCGATTTCGATCCCGAGCAGACGGCGCCGGGGCGGATCGAAGTCTCCGGCATCGAGAGCTTCCTCGATCTGCGCGACAATCCACGCCCTTTCATCGTGTTCACTGCGCATTCGGGCAACTTCGAGTTGCTCCCCGTGGCGGGTTCGGCCTTCGGCCTGGATGTGACGGTGCTGTTTCGTCCACCGAACAATCCCTACATCGCCAAGAAGATCTTCGACTTCCGCAAGAAGAGGATGGGCCGCCTGGTGCCCTCCCATGCCGGTTCGTCCTTCACGCTTGCCCGTCAGCTGGAGCGGGGCGGGGGCGTCGGCGTTCTCGTCGATCAGAAGTTCCACAAGGGCGTCAAGACCACCTTCTTCGGCCGCGATGTACAGACCAATCCGCTGCTGGCCAAGCTGGTGCGGCAGTTCAACTGCGATGTGTTTCCGGCCCGCTGCATCCGCCTGCCGGACAATCGCTACCGGTTGGAGCTCGAGCCGGCCATCGCCATTCCCCGCAAGGCCGATGGCAGCGTGGACGTGAATGCAACGGCGCAGGTTCTCAACGACAAGGTCGAAAGCTGGGTGCGGGAATATCCCGGCCAATGGCTGTGGTACCATGACCGCTGGAACATCAAGCGCTCGCTGTGATCAGGCTGCCAGCGATGGTTGGTCATCGGACTGCCTGAATTTGGGCATTTATTTTTCGTCGCGGGGCAGGTATCGTTACCACAGATGGCCTTGTTTCGATTATAGATTGTAGACTGATTCGCAGGCAGACGGGTCGGCTGTCTTTTTGTGTGGGGCGACAGCGCCGACCGGCTTTTCGTGCATGGAGGGGATGCTTGAGGGACCTTGTTGATCGCTTCTGGTTGAAGCACGCGCAGTTGCAGCAGGCTGTCGAGTCCTCCAACGATGCTTTGGTCGATAGTCTCGATCGCGAACTGGACGACCTCATCAAGGCCATTCACGAGATCGAGGCCGATGGTTTCGAAGATGCGCGGCTGCAATTCGAATTCTTCACGTCGCTGATGAAGGCCGAGGCGCAGGATTTCGCCTGCGTGACGCGCAACAGCGAGCTGCTCTCGCAACTTGCCCAGCGCTATTTCGACACCGACATGGCGGCGAAGGAGCGATACGGTATTCGCTTGCCCGAGACACTTCGGCCGAACCCATTATCGCAGGAAACCTATCTCAACGAGGCCATTCTCGATGCGATGCCCGACCGGATCGCCGTGGTGACGACCGATTACCGGTATCTTTATTCCAATCCGGCCAACGCGGCCTATCTCGATCAGCGGCCCATGGACCTCATCGGCCGGCATATCGTGGAATTCATCGGCATCCAGCGGTTCGAACAGCGGGTCAAGGCAAAGCTCGATGCCTGCTTTGCCGGCGAGGTGGTCGAATACAGTTTCACCAAGACACAGGATGGCCGCACCATCGTCGTGCGATGCCGCATGACGCCCTGCTATTCCGGTGCGGGCAAGCTGATCGGCGCGATTCTCATTCTCCAGGAAACGGCCGACCGCCGGCGCTCGATCGCAGCCTGACGTGCATCCATTCTGTCCGAACGGATGGGCCTGTCACGGGTTCATCTGTGCCGAGCCGTTGACGGCGCCGATCAGGTGTTCGCGCTCGAAGGCGATGTGGCGGCGTACCGTCGTGAAAAAACCCCGCAGCATGTAGCCGATCGTTTCGGGATGAACGCGCGGATCGGCGGCGGCGAGCCTGTGCAGGGCATCGGAGAGCTCATCGGCAAAGCCTTCGTCCTCGCAGTGTTCGAACTGCAGGCGCCGCAGGGTGCTTTCCAGATGCGGGACATCCGGAAAGTGAGAGGCGATGGCCGGGAATATCGTTGTTTCCTCAAAACGATGCGCCGCACGCACGACCTGCGCGATCGCCTTTGCCGCATAAAGACAGCGTTGCCGATTGACGTCGGAGGGCAGGCTGTCGGCGATCGCTTCCAGTTGATCGCAAACGGCCAGCTTTTCGCGATGGATATCGTCGAGCTGTTTCAGGCTTTCCGTGAGCGAGAGAGCCGGCGGCCCGCCGATGGCGGCTGGTGCATGGGGCGTTCCTGCGGGTGCGTTGAAGCTTGCCACGGCGTGTCCTCCGCTTTTGGTGTCGGCACTCCTGCCGCCGGCCTGGCCGGGTGAGTCAAAGATCAGAGGTTCACTCTCCTCTCATATGCCCGGCGAAGCCTTGATCTGAATCAAGGTTGCTTTTCCCCCGATCTGACAAGTCTCAGGCAGCCGAACGGGACTCGCCGCATCAAGCGGCAGCCCGGGGCAATCCGCAAAATCAGTTGGGGGACCCAACGATGAAATACAGTACCGAAACCGCCGTCGTGGGCATTGGGGCGTTCTTGGCATTGCTGGGCGCCGGCTTTGCCCAGGATGCGCTTTTCCAGGCCCATATGTGGGTTCTCTTCTTCACGCTCCTCGTCGCGACGGTGATCCTGCTGCGCCGGGTGAGTTTCGTGCCGGCCTCCGCTTCCCACGGGGCCGGCGCCGACCGTCGCACCGAATATTTCGACACGGTCGTCAAATACGGCGTCATTGCCACCACCTTCTGGGGCGTCGTGGGGTTCCTGGTCGGCGTCGTCGTGGCGCTGCAGCTTGCCTATCCGGACCTCAACATCGAGCCGTTCTTCAACTTCGGCCGCATGCGTCCGCTCCACACCTCGGCGGTCATCTTCGCGTTTGGTGGCAACGCCTTGATCGCGACCTCTTTCTACGTCGTGCAGCGCACCTCCCGCGCTCGCCTGTTCGGCGGCGACACGCTCGGCTGGTTCGTGTTCTGGGGCTATCAGCTTTTCATCGTCATGGCCGCCACCGGCTATCTGCTCGGCATCACGCAGGGGCGCGAATATGCCGAGCCGGAATGGTATGTGGACCTGTGGCTGACGGTCGTCTGGGTCGCCTATCTGCTGGCGTTCCTCGGCACGATCATCCTGCGCAAGGAGCCGCATATCTATGTGGCGAACTGGTTCTACCTCGCCTTTATCGTGACGATCGCCATGCTGCACATCGTCAACAATCTGGCGATGCCGGTCTCCTTCCTCGGCGTGAAGAGCTACTCGGTCTTCTCGGGCGTGCAGGACGCGTTGACGCAGTGGTGGTACGGCCACAATGCGGTGGGCTTCTTCCTGACCGCCGGCTTCCTCGGCATGATGTATTACTTCATTCCCAAGCAGGCCAACCGCCCGGTCTATTCCTACCGGCTGTCGATCATCCACTTCTGGGCGCTGATCTTCATGTATATCTGGGCCGGCCCGCACCACCTGCACTATACGGCGCTGCCGGACTGGGCGCAGACGCTCGGCATGGTATTCTCGATCATGCTGTGGATGCCCTCCTGGGGCGGCATGATCAACGGCCTGATGACGCTCTCGGGCGCTTGGGACAAGATCCGCACCGACCCGATCATCCGCATGATGGTCATGGCCGTCGCCTTCTACGGCATGTCGACCTTCGAAGGGCCGATGATGTCGATCAAGGCGGTCAACTCGCTCAGCCACTATACGGACTGGACGATCGGCCATGTGCATTCGGGTGCGCTCGGCTGGGTCGGCATGATCACCTTCGGCGCGGTCTACTATCTCACGCCGAAACTGTGGAACCGCAACCGCCTCTACAGCCTGCGTCTCGTCAACTGGCACTTCTGGCTCGCCACGCTCGGCATCGTCGTCTACGCCGCCGTCATGTGGGTCGCCGGTATCCAGCAGGGCCTGATGTGGCGCGAATACGACGATCAGGGCTTCCTGGTCTACTCCTTCGCAGAATCGGTGGCAGCGCTGCATCCCTACTACGTGCTGCGTGCTGTCGGCGGCGCCATGTATCTCGCCGGCGGGCTGATCATGGCCTGGAACATCCTGATGACCATCCTCGGCCACGAACGGCAGGAAGCCCCCATTCCGGGCGCCCAGCCGGTTCTCCAGCCGGCAGAATAGGAGGGCATGACCCATGTCCATTCTCGACAAACACGCCATCCTGGAGCGCAATGCGACGCTCCTCCTGGTCGGCTCGCTGCTGGTCGTCTCCATCGGCGGCATCGTAGAGATCGCCCCGCTCTTCTACCTCGAGAACACGATCGAGAAGGTGGAAGGCATGCGTCCCTACACGCCGCTGGAACTGGAAGGCCGCAACATCTACATCCGGGAAGGCTGCTACGTCTGTCACAGCCAGATGATCCGGCCCTTCCGTGACGAGGTGGAGCGCTACGGTCATTACAGCCTTGCCGCCGAGTCCATGTACGACCACCCCTTCCAGTGGGGCTCGAAGCGCACGGGGCCGGATCTGGCCCGTGTCGGCGGGCGCTATTCGGACGAGTGGCACGTGCAGCACCTGACGGAGCCGCGCTCCGTCGTGCCGGAATCGATCATGCCAAGCTACAGCTTCCTGGCGACGACCGATCTCAAGGTCGAAAACCTCGCCGCGAACCTCAAGGCGAACGCGACCGTCGGCGTGCCTTATGACCAGGCGATGGTCGACAATGCCGAGGCCGATCTCAAGGCACAGGTCGATCCCAATGCGGACACGACCGGCCTCGAATCCCGCTATCCTAAGGTGAAGATCGCCGACTTCGACGGCGATCCGAAGCGCCTGACCGAGATGGATGCGCTGGTCGCCTATCTCCAGATGCTCGGCACGCTGGTCGACTTCTCCACCTACGATCCCGCGACCGGATACCGGTAAGGAGCGCGCCCGATGGAAACCTACACTGCAATGCGGCACTTCGCCGATAGCTGGGGCCTGCTCGCCATGACGCTGTTCTTTGCCGGCGTGGTCCTCTTCACCCTGCGTCCCGGCGGCGGAAAGCAAGCCGCCGACGCCGCCGAAATCCCTCTGAAGGAGGATTGATCATGGCCGAGAAACACGTGGATGAACTCAGTGGCGTCGAGACCACCGGCCATGAGTGGGACGGCATTCGCGAACTGAACAACCCGATGCCACGCTGGTGGGTGTGGACCTTCTACCTCACCATCATCTGGGCGATCGGCTATGCGATCGCCTATCCCTCGATCCCGCTGCTGACGGAATCGACCAAGGGGCTGCTCGGTTATTCGAGCCGTGCCGAGGTGGCGAGTGAAATGGCCGATGCGAAGGCGGCGCAGGCCGGTCTCCTTGACCGGATCGCCGCGTCGTCGGTCGACCAGATCATCGCCGATCCCGAACTGAGCACGTTTGCGATCGCCGCCGGCGCCTCGGCCTTCAAGGTCAACTGTGCCCAGTGCCATGGCACGGGTGCGGCCGGCGGGCCGGGCTATCCGAACCTCAATGATGACGATTGGCTCTGGGGCGGTTCGGCCGATCAGATCTACACGACCCTCGTGCACGGCATCCGCGACACGCAGGATCCCGATACCCGCGTCTCGGAAATGCCCTCCTTCATCGATATGCTGACACCCGAGCAGATGAAGCAGACGGCGGCCTACGTGATGAGCCTGTCGGAAACGCCGTCGGATGCGGCGCTTGTCGAACCCGGCAAACAGCTCTTTGCCGAGAACTGCGCGGCCTGCCATGGCGAGGACGCCAAGGGCAACCGGGATCTCGGTGCGCCGAACCTCAGCGATGCCATCTGGCTGAAGGGCAAGGGCGAGGCCGCGATCATCGCGCAGATGCGTGCGCCCAAGCACGGTATGATGCCGGCCTGGCAGGCCCGCCTCGGCGATACGACCGTCAAGCAACTTGCCGTCTTCGTGCATTCGCTGGGCGGCGGCGAATAGTCGACGTAACGGGGGAGCGGCGAGGCCACGCGGGGAAACCTGCGTGGCCTCTTTGCATGTTTGCGGTCAGACGTTTTCTGTCCAGACGGCGAGCTCGTAGCCATCGGGATCGGTGAAGTGGAAGCGACGCCCGCCCGGAAAGGCGAAGATCGGCACGCTCACCGTGCCGCCGGCAGAGCGGACCCGCGCCTCGGCCGCTTCGAGGTCGTCGGTATAGAGGATCACCAGCGGTCCACCCGTCGCCTTGACCGGTGCCGTCGTGGTGAAGCCGCCGGCAAGCCGCCCGTCGCGGAATTCGCAATAGGCCGGGCCGTAATCGACGAAGCTCCAGCCGAAAACGGCACCGTAGAAGGCTTTGGCGCGGGCGATATCGGCCACGTTGAACTCGACATAATCAATACGGTTGTCGCGTGAGGACGAGGTGGTCTGTGCGTTGGACATCGGGCTCTCCGCGTGCATGATCTTGTTTTGTTCTCATCTCTATCACGGCGCAGAGAGCGCCACAATGCCGCAGCTTGACTTAAGTCAAGGTGTCGTCGGTGGGCGCATGGGAGAAGGCAGTCATCACGAGGACATGCCCGATGAATCTCTACACCGCTCCCGATCTCGAACCCGCCGATGTCGAGCGCCACGATGCGCAGCCGGTCAATTCGGCCAAGGTGCGCAAGCCGCTCTACGAGAAGCGCAAGAAGATCTTCCCCAAGCGCGCCAATGGCCGCTTCCGGCAGTTCAAGTGGCTGGTGATGCTGATCACGCTCGGCATCTACTATCTGACGCCCTGGATTCGCTGGGACCGGGGACCGCACGCGCCGGATCAGGCGGTGCTGATCGATCTTGCGGGCCGCCGCTTCTATTTCTTCTTCATCGAAATCTGGCCGCAGGAGTTCTTCTTCGTCGCCGGCCTGCTGGTGATGGCTGGTTTCGGTCTCTTTCTCGTGACCTCGGCGGTCGGGCGCGCCTGGTGCGGCTATACCTGTCCGCAGACCGTGTGGGTCGATCTCTTCCTTGTCGTCGAGCGCTTCATCGAGGGCGATCGCAATGCCCGCATCAAGCTGGATGCCGCGCCATGGAGCTTCGACAAGCTCTGGAAGCGGGTCAGCAAGCACGCGGTCTGGCTCTTCATCGGCATCGCCACGGGCGGCGCCTGGATCTTCTATTTCGCGGATGCACCGACGCTGCTCGTAAATGTCCTGACGGGCAATGCGGCGCCGGTCGCCTACATCACCATCGCCATCCTGACGGCGACCACCTACGTGTTCGGCGGGCTGATGCGCGAGCAGGTGTGCACCTACATGTGCCCGTGGCCGCGCATCCAGGCCGCGATGCTGGACGAAAACTCGCTGACGGTTACCTATAACGACTGGCGGGGCGAGCCGCGCACCAAGCATGCAAAGAAGGCGGTTGCGGCCGGTGCCGCTGTCGGTGACTGCGTGGATTGCAATGCCTGCGTGGTCGTCTGTCCCATGGGCATCGACATCCGCGACGGACAGCAACTGGAATGCATTACCTGCGCGCTGTGCATCGATGCCTGCGACGGTGTGATGGACAAGCTCGGCCGGGAGCGCGGTCTGATCTCCTACGCCACCCTCAGCGACTACGAGGCAAACATGGCGCTGGCGCAGGACGGCGCCGGCGTCATCGACCCCAAGCGGGTTCGCGACGAGAACGGCAGGTTCACCGAGAAGCTGCGCCACTTCAACTGGCATGTCATCTTCCGGCCCCGCACGCTTCTTTACATGGGTGTCTGGGCCCTGGTCGGCATCGGCCTCATCGTGGCGCTTCTGTCGCGCGACCGGCTGGACCTCAACGTGCTGCATGATCGCAATCCGCAATTCGTGCTGGAATCCGACGGTTCCGTTCGCAACGGCTATGTCGTCAAGCTGCTCAACATGATCCCCGAGGAACGCGTCATCACGCTGTCGATGGAAGGACTGCCGGGCGGGACGATGCGCATCGCCGGACAGGCGCCGGGCGATGGGCGCAGTTTCGCGGTGCCCGTCACGCCGGACAAGGTGACGACGCTGAAGGTCTTCGTAACGCTCGGCAAGGACAGGCTCGCCGAGGCGGCCGAAGGCTTCCGCTTCCTTGCCGAGGACACGGCCAGCCACGAACGGGATGTCTACAACGCGCACTTCAACGCGCCGGGAGAGTAAAAATGGCAAGAAGCATGATGGAACCGCGCGAGAAGGTTTTCACGGGCTGGCATATGCTGGCGATCATGATCGCCTTCTTCGGTGTCGTCATTTCGGTCAACATCCTCATGGCCTGGTATGCGACCTCCACCTGGAGCGGGCTGGTGGTCCAGAATTCCTACGTGGCGAGCCAGGAGTTCAACGAAAAGGCTGCCGAGGCGCGTGCGCTGACGGGAAGCGGCATTCGCACGACAGTGACGGCCGACGGCCAGTCCGTGCGCTATCGGCTGCTGGCCGCGGACGGGACGCCACTGGCCGGCGTGACGCGCGTGCATGTCGACTTGCGCCGCCCCGTCGAAAGCCACGAGGATCTGTCCTTCGACCTGACGCCGCGCGGCGATGGCCTTTATACCGCGACGCTCGCGATCAAGTCCGGACAGTGGATCGCCGACATCGACACGACCGGCGTGGACGAAACGGGCACGACCCGCCGCCTCTACCGCGAGGCGGTGCGGCTGATCGTGACGGGAGCCCAGCCATGAGTTGTTGCGCGCCCGGAACAGAGGCGGCGATCGAGTTGGCCGGTGGCCCCGGCGATCTGCCGCCATCGGAGGAGTTGATGCTGGCCAGCCGGTCGCTCGGCGACGGCTGCCGCCAGATCGATTTGAGCGTACCGGGTGTCCATTGCGGCGCCTGCATCACGACGCTCGAAGGCGCGCTTGCCGGACAGCCGGATATCGTGCGGGCCCGCGTCAATCTTTCCACCCGCCGGCTCAGCATCGTCTTCCGGGAGGCGGGTGAGGGCGGGCCGGTTGACCCGCGCGCCATGCTCGCCCCGCTCTCCGGCACTGGCTATGCCATCCACCTCTTCACGCCGGGCGAAGAGGAGGTGGACCTCGAGTTGCAGGGGCTGATCCGTGCGGTCGCCGTGTCCGGCTTTGCTGCCGCCAATATCATGCTGCTGTCGGTCTCCGTCTGGTCGGGCGCCGATCACGCCACGCGCGATCTCTTCCACTGGATCTCGGCGATGATCGCGGCGCCGGCGCTGGTCTATGCCGGCCGCTTCTTCTATCTCTCGGCGTGGAACGCGCTCAAGCACGGCCGCACCAACATGGACGTGCCGATCGCGCTTGCCGTGACGCTGTCCTACGGCATGTCTGTCTACGAGACGATCCATCACGGGGCGCATGCCTGGTTCGATGCCTCCGTCACGTTGCTGTTTTTCCTGCTCATCGGCCGCACGCTCGACCATCTCATGCGCGGCCGGGCGCGCTCCGCGATCAGCGGTCTTGCCCGGCTGATGCCACGCGGCGCCATGGTGGAACTCCATGATGGACAGCGCGAGTATCGGCCGACGGGCGATCTGAAGCCCGGTGACCGCATCCTCATCGCGGCCGGCGAGCGTATTCCCGTGGATGGCGTGGTGGAAACCGGCTCGAGCGATCTCGATTGCTCGCTGGTCAACGGCGAAAGCGCGCCGCTGGCCGTTGCGGCCGGTACGGCCGTCCAGGGTGGCACGCTCAATCTCACGGGTGCCTTGACCATCACCGCGATGGCGTCGGCGCGCGAATCCTTCCTGGCCGATGTGATCGCGCTGATGGAGGCGGCCGAGGGCGGGCGGGCCCGCTATCGGCGCATTGCCGACCGCGCGGCTCGCTATTATTCGCCGGCCGTGCACCTGCTGGCGCTTCTCTCCTTCATCGGCTGGATGCTGGTGGAGGGGGACATTCAGCACGCCATGCTGATCGCGGTTTCCGTGCTGATCATCACCTGCCCCTGCGCGCTCGGTCTGGCCGTGCCCGTCGTGCAGGTGGTGGCGGCTGGTCGGCTCTTCGAAGGCGGCGTCATGGTCAAGGACGGCTCGGCGATGGAGCGTCTTGCCGAAATCGACACGGTCCTCTTCGACAAGACGGGCACGCTGACAATCGGCAAGCCGAGACTGGTGAATGGCGGCGATGTTTCGCCGGATCTCCTGTCCCGGGCGGCCAGCCTTGCGGCAGGCTCGCGCCATCCGCTGTCGATCGCGCTGCATGCGGCGGCTGGTCATCCCGCCGGTTACAGCGGGACCTTGAGGGAAATTCCCGGCGGGGGCATGGAGGCGGCCATCGGGTCCGATCTCTGGCGGCTCGGCAGCCGCGCCTTTGCTGGCGGCGCCGGTGGCGTGGACGATCGTCCGGGCGGGCAGGCCTTTTCGGAGGTCGTCCTGTCGCGCAACGGGACGATCGAGGCGATCTTCCTGTTCGAGGACCAGTTGCGTCCCGGTGCCGCCAAAACCGTGGAGGCGCTGTCGGCCGAGGGCTTTGATCTCGCGATCGTTTCCGGTGACCGCGCGCCCGTCGTCGAGGGCCTGGCGCAGCGGCTCGGCATTGCCCGCTGGTTTGCGGGGCTGAGCCCGCGTGGCAAGACAGAAACCATCGAAGATGCGCGCGGGCACGGCCACCGCGTGCTGATGGTGGGCGATGGCATCAACGATGCGCCGGCGCTGAGGGCCGCGCATGTCTCCATGGCCCCGGCCACTGCCGCGGATGTCGGACGACAGGCCGCCGATTTCGTCTTCATGCACGCAGATCTCGGCGCTGTTTCCCATGCGATCGCGGTCTCGCGCCGGGCCGGGCGGCTGATCCGGCAGAACTTCGCGCTGGCCATCGGCTACAATGTGATTGCGGTCCCGGTCGCCATCCTCGGCCACGCAACGCCGCTGGTGGCGGCGGTGGCCATGTCCACCTCCTCGATCGTCGTGATCGTCAATGCGCTGCGCCTCAAGGGGCTTGGCCGCCGACGCGTGAAGGGGCAAGAGGCGGGCGCCCAGCAGGGCTTCGCCGTCGGGCGGGAGAGGGCGGCATGAACACGTTGGTCTACCTCATCCCTATCGCCCTTTTCCTTGGTGGTCTCGGTCTCTTTGCCTTCCTCTGGTCGCTGAAAAGCGGCCAGTACGACGATCTCGAAGGGGCCGGCTGGCGTGTTCTCGACGATCAGGACGACCGGCCGAAGCCCTGATTTTCGGACCAGATGACCTTGCCGCTAATCGATTCAAATGCCACATAGGGCACGACAAAAGTCGAATGGAGGCATTGACGTGGCACAGGCGGAAATCGGGCTTATCGGACTTGGCGTGATGGGTGCAAACCTTGCGCTCAACATTGCCGAGAAGGGCAACAAGATCGCCGTATTCAACCGGACGGTGGAGCGCACCCGTGAATTCCTCGAAGAGGCCGGCGATCTTCGTGGCCAATTGATCGGCTGTGAAACGATCGAAGAGTTCGTGGCGGCCATCCGTCCGCCGCGTCCGATCATCATCATGATCAAGGCGGGCGAACCGGTCGATCAGCAGATGGCGCTTCTCAAGCCGCATCTGTCTGCGGGCGACATCATGATCGATGCCGGCAATGCCAATTTCCGCGACACGATGCGCCGCTTCGAGGCGCTGAAGGATACCGGCCTGACCTTCATCGGCATGGGCGTTTCCGGTGGGGAAGAGGGCGCCCGGCACGGCCCCTCCATCATGGTCGGCGGCACGGAGGAGTCCTGGAAGCGCGTCGAGCCGGTTCTGACCTCGATCGCCGCCAAGTATGACAACGACCCGTGCGTTGCCTGGCTCGGCGAGAATGGCGCCGGCCACTTCGTCAAGACCATCCACAACGGCATCGAATATGCCGACATGCAGATGATCGCTGAAATCTACGGCATCCTGCGGGACGGACTGAAGATGAGCGCCGACGAAATCGGCGAGGTCTTCGGCACCTGGAACAAGGGGCGTCTGGAGTCCTACCTGATCGAGATCACTGAGAAGGTGCTGCATGTCGCCGATCCGATCAGCGGCAAGCCGATCGTTGACATGATCCTCGACAAGGCCGGCCAGAAGGGCACTGGCAAGTGGTCCGCCATCGAAGCCCAGAACATGGGTGTGCCGGCAACCGGCATCGAGGCGGCCGTGGCGGCACGTTCCATCTCGTCGATGAAGGACGAGCGTGAGGCGGCCGAGAGGGCGCTGGGCTTGCCGGATGTCGCCCCGCTCACCGTCGCCGATCGTGCCGCTTTCATCCGGGACCTCGAAGGCGCATTGCTCGCCGGGAAGATCGGCGCCTATGCGCAGGGCTTTGCCGTGATGGCGACGGCCTCGAAGGAGTTCGGCTGGGATCTCCCGATGCCGACGATTGCGCGCATCTGGCGAGCCGGCTGCATCATCCGGTCGCAGTTCCTCGACGAGATCACCTCGGCCTTCACCAAGGCGCCCGATGTTGCGAACCTCATCGTCACGCCGGCCTTTGCCGATCTCGTGAAGGAAACCGATGGCGCGTTGCGGCGGGTCGTTTCGGCGGCTGCCTTGGCGGGCCTTCCGGTTCCCGCGCTGGCCTCGGCGCTCGGCTATTTCGACAGCTATCGTCGGGGTCGCGGTACGGCAAATATCATCCAGGCGCAGCGCGACTTCTTCGGCGCCCATGGTTTCGACCGTGTCGATGGTGCCGACAGCCACCATGGCCCCTGGGGCAGCGGTCTGGGCGGCTGAGACCAAGCCCATCGCCGTTCACTTCAGAAGGGTCGCCGTTCGGCGGCCCTTTCTGGTTCAGAAGCTGCTGAGGGACGTCAGCGTTTCCGGGCTTTCGCCGTCGATGCGGGCGAGGACGGCGCGGGCAAGCTCGCGCCCGGCGAGGCGGAAATCCTCCCGGATCGTGATGAGTTCAGGCCTCAGCCAGAGCAGCACGTCGTTGGGCGTCTTCGTGACGATGTCGACATCCGCGCCAAGCCTGCGGCCCGCAAGGTCGAGCCCGGCCACCAGCGCGGTGGTGCTGGAGGACGCGGAGGAGACGATGCCATCGGGTGCGTCGGCGCGCGCGAAGAGGGTCTGGCAGGCATCGCGGATCGTCAGCAGGCAATCATCCGACGTCAGGGCCCCGAGAGAGCATTCCTTCAGGCCGAACGCCAGGAGCCCCGCCTCGAAACCGGACCGCAGATGCGCGTGGTAGGTCAAGTCCGGAGGGGGCGGAACGAGCGCGATGCGCCGTCGGCCGCGTTCGGCGAGGCGGCGCACGGCCTCGAAGGCGAAGGCTTCATTGTCGAAATCGTGGAAGGGGTGGACCGAATCGAGGGTCGTGCGGCCGTGGGTGGCAAAGGGAAGGCCATGTTCGAGAAGCAGGCGCACCCGTGCATCTCCCGGCTGGGTGCGCGAGAGGATAATGCCGTCGGCAGCGCCGGTTTCCAGCACGTAGCGGACGGGGGCGAGCGGATCGTCGGTCTTCTTGTAGGGCAAGACCAGCAACTGATAGGGCGTGCCGGCCAGAACCTCCGAAATGCCCATGACGACCGGGCTCGTCACGCCCATGACCTCCTCTTCAAGCGACATGATGAGGCTGATGACGTAGGTCTTGCCGGTGCGCAGGCGCAGGCCCGCCCGATCGGGCTGGTAGCCGAGTTCGCGCGCGACGTCGCGCACACGCGCCTTGGTGTCCGCACCAATGTCCGGCGCGTCTTTCAGGGCACGCGACACGGTTGTGATGCCGAGACCGGTGATCTCCGCGATCGACTTCAGCGTCGGCCGCATACGGATTGCCGCGGCAATCCCATCCTTCCTGGTCTCGTGATGACTGTTCAAGCCGCCTCTCGCCGAACGCTTCCCCGCCGATGACCTTATAGCAAAGCGATGGCTCCCGCATTAGACGAAAGTTGGAATTTTCGTCATCCGGCACATGCTGGACTTGTGCCGATCCCTATGCAAGGCTCATCACGGGTTGGCGTTTGCGTCCGTGTTTTTCCGACCGGAAACCGGGCGCGTGGAGGCGTCGATCCGGCCTTTCCCGGTGGGGGAGAGGCTCTGGCGGATCAAGGGAGGAAACATGGATCGCCGTCTATTCATCAAGCGTGCCAGCCTCGGGGGACTGGGGGCTGCGGCCGCTTCGACGCTGGCTGCGCCGGCACTGGCCCAGAGCACCCCGAAGGTGAACTGGCGCCTGACCTCGTCGTTCCCCAAATCGCTCGATACGATCTACGGCGGTGCCGAGGTCATTTCGAAATACGTCTCCGAAGCCACGGACGGCAATTTCCAGATCCAGGTCTTCGCGGCCGGTGAAATCGTTCCGGGCCTTCAGGCGGCGGACGCTGCTGCCGCGGGCACCGTGGAAGCCTGCCACACCGTGTCCTACTACTACTGGGGCAAGGATCCCGTCTGGGCGCTCGGCGCGGCCGTGCCCTTTGCGCTGAACGCGCGCGGCCACAATGCCTGGCAGTACCATGGCGGCGGCATCGAGATGTTCAACGAGTTTCTGGCCACCCAGGGCCTCGTCGGCTTCCCGGGCGGCAATACGGGCGTGCAGATGGGCGGCTGGTTCCGCAAGGAAATCAAGACCGTTGCCGACATGCAGGGCCTGAAGATGCGCATCGGCGGCTTCGCCGGCAAGGTCGTCGAAAAGCTCGGCGTCGTGCCGCAGCAGATCGCCGGCGGCGACATCTACCCCTCGCTCGAAAAGGGCACGATCGATGCTGCGGAGTGGGTCGGTCCCTACGACGACGAGAAGCTCGGCTTCTACAAGGTCGCGCCCTACTACTACTATCCCGGCTGGTGGGAAGGTGGTCCGACCGTGCACGCCATGTTCAACAAGGCGGCCTATGACGGTCTTCCGAAGGCGTACCAGTCGCTGCTGCGCACCGCCTGCCAGGCAGCTGACGCCAACATGCTGCAGAAGTATGACTGGCTGAACCCGCCGGCCATCAAGCGTCTGGTCGCAGCCGGCGCCAAGCTCAGCCCCTTCTCGCCGGAAATCCTGTCGGCCTGCTTCGATGCGGCCAACCAGGTCTATGCCGACATGGAAGCCACGAACCCGACCTTCAAGAAGATCTGGGAGTCGATCAAGGCCTTCCGCGGCGAGTATTACCTCAATGCGCAGATCGCCGAATACAACTACGACACGTTCATGATGATCCAGCAGCGCGGCGGCAAGCTGTAATCTGGTATCCATCATCGGTATCGCGAAACCCGGCGTCGGAAACGGCGCCGGGTTTTTCATTGTCCGGTCCTGGGTGTGCGGGCTCCGGAGAGCCCGGATGCCTTCACCATAAACGACAGCCGCCCCGGGTGGATCGGGGCGGCTGCTTTTTTGTGCGTCGATATGCCTTGGTCGTCAGTTGAAGGCAGGCGGTGCCGAGAGGTCCGTGGCCGGTTTCTGCTGCGGCTCGCCTGATGCGGGATCCGTGCCGGCCGGCGGGGTGCCGCCAAGGCCGCCGGGCAGGCCGTTCAGCCCACCGGGCAGACCGAGACCACCGCCATTGTCGGTGCCGAGGCCCGGCAGGCCGCCACTGGTGCCGAAGCCGGGAACCTCGATCTTGATCGTGTTGGGATCCACCACCGCGCCCGTTCCCTTGTAGTGCATCACCATCTGCGGGAACATGATCGTCAGCGCCACCATGATGATCTGGATGCCGACGAAGGGCACCGCGCCCCAGTAGATCTGGCCGGTTGTGACCGGCTCCATCCGCTTGCCCGTCACCTTGTCGAGATAGGGCACCTTGGCGGCCACCGAGCGCAGGTAGAAGAGCGCGAAGCCGAAGGGCGGATGCATGAAGCTGGTCTGCATGTTGATGCCGAGCAGCACGCCGAACCAGATCAGGTCGATGCCGAGCTTGTCGGCGGCCGGCGCGAGCAGCGGCACGATGATGAAGGCGAGCTCGAAGAAATCCAGGAAGAAGGCCAAGAAGAAGACGAGCAGGTTGACGGCGATCAGGAAGCCGGTTTCGCCGCCGGGCAGGGAGACCAGGAGGTGCTCGACCCAGAGGTGACCGTTGACGCCATAGAAGGTGAGCGAGAAGACGCGGGCACCGATCAGGATGAACAGCACGAAGGCCGACAGGCGCGTCGTTGCCGTCAGTGCCTGGGAAATGACATCCAGGGACAGGCGACGCTTGGCCGCTGCCATGACGAGCGCGCCAACGGCACCCATGGCGCCGCCTTCGGTCGGCGTGGCGATGCCGAGAAAGATGGTGCCGAGCACGAGGAAGATCAGTGCGAGCGGCGGGATCAGCACGATGATCACCTGCTGGGCAAGGCGCGACATCATGTTGATGTTGAGCATCTTGTCGAGCACGGTGACGACGTAGATGAAGGCGACGCCGACCGTGGCGCCGAGAATGTCGGCATTGGCGCCATGCGTCGGGTAGAGATAGACGTGGGCGCCATAGGCGAAGACGGCGGCGACGACGAGGGCGACTGCCAGCGAGGTGACGCCGGAGCCGAGCGTTCGTGCTTCGAGCGGCAGCGCCGGCATGGAGTCCCGCTTCAGGAAGGACATGAGCAGGATATAGCCCATGTAAAGGCCTGTCAGCACCATGCCGGGGATGAGGGCGCCGGCATACATGTCGCCGACGGAACGGCCGAGCTGGTCGGCGAGAACGATGAGGACGAGCGAGGGCGGGATGATCTGCGCCAGCGTGCCGGAGGCCGCGATGACGCCCGAAGCAACCCGGCGATCATAGCCATAGCGCAGCATGATCGGCAGCGAGATGAGGCCCATGGCGATGACCGAAGCGGCCACGACGCCGGTCGTTGCGGCCAGAAGCGCGCCGACGAAGATCACGGCATAGGCAAGGCCGCCGCGGATGGGTCCGAAGAGCTGGCCGATCGTATCGAGCAGGTCTTCGGCCATGCCGGATTTTTCCAGCACGATCCCCATGAAGGTAAAGAAGGGAATGGCGAGCAATGTGTCGTTCGACATCACCCCCCAGAGCCGTTCCGGCATGGCGTTCAGCAGTGGCCATGAGAGGTTGATGCTGTCGGAGAAGGGCGCCAGCTCGACGCCGATGATGAAGAAGAGCAGGCCGTTCGCCGCAAGCGCGAAGGCGACCGGATATCCCAGAAGCAGGAACACGATCAGCGACACGAACATGATCGGCGCGAGATTTTCAGCAATGAACTCGATCATCAGTGTTTCTCCCCGGCGGGCGTATCCATGTCGAGCGGCGCATGGGTGGGGACGTAGGGCGTGGGATCATCGATGACGCCGCGCATGATGGCGATCTTCTTGATGATTTCCGACACGCCCTGGGCGGCGAGCAGCAAGAAGCCGGCGAGAAGGATGCCGCGTGCGGGCCAGATGATCAGGCCGCCGGCGCTGGAGGAGACCTCCTGCGACGTGTAGGACGCCATCACGTAGGGGACGAGATACCAGATCATCAGGAGCACGAAGGGCATGAGGAAAACGCAGTGGCCGAAAAGATCGATCCAGTGCTGGGTGCGGCGCGAGAACTTGCCGTAGACCACGTCGATGCGGATATGTTCGTTCTGCTGCAGCGTATAGGCTGCCGCCAGCATGAAGGCACCGCCGAAGAGATACCATTGCGCTTCAAGCCAGGCGTTTGACGAGGTGTTGAGCACCTTTCTGACGATGGCATTGCCGGCGCTGACGAGCACTGCGACGAGAATGAGCCAGGCGACCGACTTGCCGATCCACGCCGTGATCGTGTCGATGACCCGGCTCAGGCCGAGTAATGATTGCATAGGAGCCTCCCCATCTGGTCTCTTGGATCTGTTTTGCCAGACACTTTCATGAGTGCTGATTTCAGCCCGGGTTGCAAGCGTTGGCCCGGCTTTTCAAGCGATGAGTGATAGCGTTAGACCAAAGTTGCAGGCTTCGCGCCGTGTCGCTCCAAACGTCTTTTCCAGGGCGGAAAACCGCTGTCTCCACGGGAAACCCGATCCTGTGTCTGGGTCAATGTGGATGTCATGGGCCGAACGCTCCCTTGCGTGGCGGCAGCGCCGGAACGTCAAAGGCCGCGGGCGGGAGCGTCGCTCTGGCGCGATCCGCCATCGTTGTGAAGGCGCGCTCCAGATGGCGGCAGAATCGCTCTGCATCGAAGAGCGGCGCCTGGAATCGGTTGGCCACGATGGTGTGCTTGTAACGCTGAAGGGTGGGTGCATCGCCAGTAAGCGCAACGGCGCGCGCGACGAAGGCGTCGCGATCCGGCAGGACGAGCTCCGGCAGGCCAATGGCGCCAAGCAGGCTCTCGGTCACGCGCGAGGCGAAATTCGTCCCCTTCAAGGTGATGACCGGCAGTCCAGCCCAGAGCTTGTCGGAAGTGGTCGTATGGCCGTTATAGGGGAAGGTGTCGAGGCCGAGATCGGCGGCCTGCAGGCGGGCGATGTGGCTGGAATAGTCGAGCGTCGGCGCGAAGACGATCCGGGAGGACTGCACGCCGCGGGCCTGCAGCGCACCCGCAAAATTGCTGCGGGCCAGCGCGCCGTCGATCATCACCCAGAGCACCGCGCGCGGGGCGCGCCGCAGGATGTGTGCCCAGATATCGAGGGTCTGCAGCGAGATCTTCCGCTGTGCGTTGAAGGCCGCGAAGACGAAGCGATCCTCCGGCAGGCCGAGTTCGGCGCGGCTTGCCGCCTCCGGCAGGGCGCGGTGGCGGGGATCGTTGGGCTGGTAGGTTTCCGGCAGGCGGCAGACGTGTTCATGGTAATGCGCCGCCGATCCGTCTGGCAGGACAATCGGATCGGCGATGACATAGTCGAGATCGACACCGACCGTGCTGCCGGGAAAGCCGAGCCAGGCGACCTGCACCGGCGCCGCGCCGCTATTGAGGATGCCGCAGCGGGCGCCGGCCGTCCGTCCCTTGAGGTCGACGAGGATATCGATCCGGTCCTTGCGGATCGTGGCCGCGGCGTCAGTATCATCGAGATGGCCGATCGGGACGATCCGGCCCCAGCGGGCGCGGCGCCCCGTGTCGCGGCCGATGAGGCCATCGGGCGTGTAGCAGTAGAGCGTCACCTCGAAGCGCTCGGGATCATGTGCTTCCAGCACGGCCTGGAAAAGGCGCATCGTGGCGTGCTGGTCGCAGATGTCGCTGGAGAGGTAGCCGATCCGCAGGCGCTCGCCCCAGTCGTGCCGACTGCTGCGACGTGCGGCGATGTCAGCGGGTGCTGGAAATCGGACGTGCGCGGCGCCATTGCTGGCGAGCCGGTTCACCGCCTCGTCGCCGCACCACAGAAGGTTTGAATAGGCGGTGTCGCCCTCGAATACAGAGGCGTCCTTCTGCTTCAGCGCCGGGGCGAGCTTTGCTTCGATGGCCGCAATCGTCTCATAGTCACAGAAATTGCGGGCGACGGAGAGCAGCTTGAACCGAGCGAAGGGGTCGTCAGGATGGAGCGCCGCGACCTTGCGGAAGACGGAAAGAACCGCGGGATCGCGGTCTTCATCCGCATAGAGCTGGGCGGCGAGCATAATATGGCGCGGATCATCGCTGCCGGCGAGCGGGGTGCGGAAATGGCGGGCGAGGTCGGTTTCGCCGGTGCGTAGCAGCGAGGCGGCGAGATGGGCGGCATTGGCGGCATCGTCGGGCGCACGGTCGAAGAGCTTCATGCCGTAGAGTTGAACGCGTTGATCATCGCCAAAGCCGGCATGCAGCGTCACGGCGCGGTTCAGTGCCTCAATGCTGGGATCGGCGCAATCGGCGGCGCGTGCCGCGCTGTCGGCCGCTTCCTGAAGCAGCCCCAGCTTTTCGAACGTGTCCGCCAGCAGGAGAAGCACTGCCGCATCCTCGCTGCCGTCGAGGAGGTCGCTGAGCACCGTGAGTGCCGCAATGTAATCGCCCGCCGCATAGGCTGATCGTGCTGCTGCCAGTGCCGTCGTCAAACCCGTTTCCTCCGTGCCGGAGCGCCAAAAACACGGACGGCGGGGCAAGCCCGCCGTCTTCATTGCCATGGCACTGTGCTCGCTATCGGACCCGAGGGTAATCAGACCGGCTTGCGCGAGGCGGGTATGGGGCATCAGCCTTCCGAAGAGAGGCAGGTCTTCAGCGAGGTGGCGATGCCTTCCATCATCTGGAAATAGAGGTCGGGACCGGCGGTGAGGTTGCCGGCTTCCGGGTCCAGCACGCCGGCCTTGGCCTTGGTGCCCTCGATGACGGTGTTGACGAGCTTCGGCTCGAACTGCGGCTCGGCGAAGATGCAGGTGGCGCCGAGCGTGCCGATCTTTTCGTGGATTTCCTTGAGGCGCTGGGCGCCCGGCATGACCTCCGGGCTGACGGTGATGGAGCCGGCGACCTTGGCGCCGAAGCGGCCTTCGAAATACTGGTAGGCATCGTGGAAGACGATGAAGGGCTTGTCCTTGACCGGTGCGATGGTCGCGGCGATCGAGGTTTCGAGGTCCTTCAGGCGCGTCTTCAGCTTGGCGAGATTGGCGTCATAGGCGGCGGCGTGTTCCGGATCGGCGGCCTTCATGGTCTTGGCGATCTCGTCGGCCATGGCCGATGCATTCTGCGGGTCGAGCCACAGATGCGCGTCGATGCCGTGGTGATCATGGTCGTGGCCATGCTCATGCGCGTGGTCGTGGCCCTTTACTTCTGCATGCTCGTCCTCGCCCTCATGGGCATGGGCGGCTTCGCCGGCATGGGCATGCGCCTCTTCCTTCGCATGGTCGTGTCCGGCTTCGCCTTCGGCGTGGCCCTCGTTCTCGTCATGCATATGGGCTTCGAAGGGGCCGCCTTCGCGGTAGGGAAGGGTGATGAGGCCGGGTGCATCCTGCAGTTCGACCACCTTGGCCTTGCCGCCGAGCGCCTCCAGCGGCTTTTCCATGAAGGCTTCGAGGTTGGGGCCGACCCAGAAGATCACGTTGGCGGACTCAAGGGCTGCGGCCTGGGAGGGCTTGAGGGAATAGGTGTGGGGGGATGCGGCGCCATCGACGATCAGAGTCGGCGTCACGACGCCTTCGGTGATCGCCGAGACCAGTGAGTGAATCGGCTTGATCGTCACCACCACAGACGGTTCGGCAGCAGCGGCGGCCGAAGCGGCGAAGAGGATGGTGGAGGCGAGGAGGGCGGTGGTGAGGCGGGGAGTGAGGCGCGACATGGGGTCTCCGTCTTTGCCGTATCCGGCGCCAAGAGGGCGTCCGGTTCGTGTTGAAGTCGACATGTAATGTTATTACATGAATTGCGTCACGCTATAACGTGTGCGATAGCAGGACGCAACAGGGATCCTCTTGCAATGCTTGATCGACCAATGTCCGACAAAGAGATGGTGCCGCAGGGCGCGGCATCGACGCGCGGCGCCTTCGAGGCGCGCGACGTGCTGGTATCGCTGAGCCAGGCCGGCATTCGCCGGCAGGGCCGCTTTCTGGTCCGCGGGGTCGATTTTTCGATCCGCCGGGGCGAGATCGTCACGCTGATCGGCCCGAATGGGTCGGGCAAATCCACCACTGCGAAGATGGCAATCGGCGTCTACAGGGCCGACGAGGGCAAGGTCGCGCGCAAGGCCGGGCTGAAGGTCGGCTACGTCCCGCAGAAGCTTGCCATCGACTGGACGCTGCCGCTGACCGTGGAGCGGCTGATGACGCTGACCGGCCCGCTGTCGCGGCGCGAGCTTCTGGACGCGGTGGAGGCCACCGGCGTTCAGCATCTTCTCAAAGCCGAGGTACAGCGCCTGTCCGGCGGCGAGTTCCAGCGCGCGCTGCTGGCCCGCGCCATTGCCCGGCGCCCGGATCTTCTTGTCCTCGATGAGCCCGTCCAGGGCGTCGATTTCAACGGCGAGATCGCGCTTTACGACCTGATCAAGACGATCCGCAACCGGACCGGCTGCGGCATCCTGCTGATTTCCCACGACCTCCATATCGTCATGGCCGAGACCGACACGGTGATCTGTCTCAACGGCCATGTCTGCTGCCGCGGCACGCCGGAAGTGGTGAGCCGCAGCCCGGAATATCTCAAGCTCTTTGGCGCAAGGGCCGCGCAGACGTTGGCCGTCTACAGCCACCACCATGATCACACCCATCTGCCCGATGGCCGCGTGCTGCATGCCGATGGCACGGTGACGGCGGATTGCCATCCCGGCGACGGGCACCACGACGACGCCCATCATGATGTGGGCGACGGCACCTGCTCCTGCGGGCATCCGCACCCGGATCAGCCCATCCTGCGTCTCAACGGCTATACGCCGGAGGGGCGCCCGCGTGTTTGACGACTTCTTCACCCGCGCGCTGGTGGCCGGCATCGGCCTTGCCATTACGGTCGGACCGCTCGGCTGTTTCATCATCTGGCGCCGCATGGCCTATTTCGGCGACACGATGGCCCATTCGGCGCTGCTCGGCGTCGGGCTTGCGCTGTTCTTCGATATGAACATCATCCTCAGCGTGTTCGCGGTGGCGGCGGGTGTCTCGCTGCTGCTCATCCTGCTTGAAAAGCGCGGCGCGCTGTCGACGGATGCGCTGCTCGGCATTCTCTCCCACTCGGCGCTGTCGCTCGGGCTGGTGCTGCTCGCCTTCATGACCTGGGTGCGCGTCGACCTCATCAATTTCCTGTTTGGCGACATTCTTGCCGTGACGGAAAGCGATATCGATATCGTCTGGGGCGGAGGCGTTCTCGTCATCCTGTCGCTGATCTATCTCTGGCGGCCGCTGCTGGCCTCAACCGTCAATCCGGAACTGGCGGAGGCGGAGGGGCTGGAGCCGCAGCGGGCGAAAATCTTCTTCATGCTGCTGCTGGCCGCCGTGATCGCGATTGCTATGAAGATCGTCGGCATCCTGCTGATCACCTCGCTGCTGATCATTCCCGCCGCGACGGCGCGGCGCTTTGCCCGCACGCCGGAGATCATGGCCGTGATGGCGTCGGTGATCGGTGCTTGTGCGGTAACGCTTGGCCTTTACGGATCGCTGCATTACGACACGCCGTCCGGCCCTTCGATCGTGGTTGCGGCGCTGCTGATCTTCGTGGTCAGCCTTGTGCCGATTGGTCGCCGGCGTTCGGGCGACGACCACGATCACCGGCTTGCCGGACCGGGCGGGCATTCGCGGGCAAATGGAGGCTGAGATGAGTGAGCTTGATCTGACGCGAAACCAGGGGCTGGTCTTTGATGCGCTGCGCGATGCGGACCAGCCGATGAGCGCCTATACGATCCTCGACAAGCTGCGCGATGCCGGTTTCCGGGCGCCGCTGCAGGTCTATCGTGCCCTCGAGAAGCTGATCGAGAAGGGGCTGGTGCATCGTCTCGAGAGCATCAACGCCTTCGTGGCCTGCGCCCATCCGCACGACAATTGCGCCGCCCACGGGCTGACCGCCTTTGCCATCTGCGAGCGCTGCAGCCAGGTCATCGAGTTTCATGACCATGCGATCGAGCACCGTCTGGCCGACTGGGCCAAGGGCAGGGGGTTTCAGCCGACTAAGACGCTGATCGAGGTCAAGGGCATCTGCGCGACCTGCGCCGCCGCCTGACGGCGTGGGGCGCGCGGCGCGCGTACTATGCCTCGATGCGCGTCAGGCCGCGGGCGAAGCGCTGCCAGTTCTTCACATAATGGGCCGCGGAGAGCTTGAGGCCGCTGATGGCCGCTTCGTCCAGCTGGCGGACGGCCCTGGCCGGTGCGCCGACGATGAGGCTGCCATCCTCGAAGACCTTGCCTTCGGTGACCAGCGCATTGGCGCCGACGAGGCAGTTCCGGCCGATGCGGGCGCCGTTCAGGATCGTTGCGCCCATGCCGATCAGGCTGTTGTCGCCGATGGTGCAGCCATGCACGATGGCGCGGTGGCCGATGGTGCAGCCTTCACCGATCGTGACGGGAAAGCCGGGATCGACGTGCAGCACCGCGCCTTCCTGGATATTCGTGCCGGCGCCGATGCGGATCGGCTCGTTGTCGCCGCGCAGCACCGCGCCGAACCAGATGCCGACATCCTCGCCGAGCTCCACGCGCCCGATGACGTGGGCATCCGGCGCGATCCAGTAGCGGTCGACGGCTGGCGTTGCCGGGCGTTGGCCGTCGAGGGCGTAAAGCGGCATGGCGCGTCCTTTCCGGATCAGGCGACGGTGACGAACAGGATGCCGATACCGTCAATGCCGCAGGTGATCGTGTCACCCCGCGTGACCGGGCCGACGCCGGCCGGCGTGCCCGTGAAGATCACGTCGCCCGGCGCGAGCGTGAAGAGCCGTGAGGCGTGGGCGATGATATCGGCCATGCCCCAGGTCATGTCGGCAATGTCGGCGGCTTGCCGGCGCGTGCCGTTGACGTCGAGCCAGATGCGGGCCTTTTCGGGATGGCCGATGCGGGCGGCGGGCATGATGGCCGAGATCGGCGCGGAATGCTCAAAGGCTTTGGCCGCCGTCCACGGCTTGCCGGCGGCCTTGGCAGCGGCCTGCAGGTCGCGGCGGGTGAAATCGATGCCGACCGCATAGCCGTAGACATGGGATAGCGCCTCGTCCGGCGCGATGTCGCTCCCGCCCTTCGACAGGACGGCGACGAACTCGACCTCGTGATGCACCTCGGCCGAATGGGCCGGATAGGGGAAGGGGCGGCCGCCGGTCAGCAGGTTGTCGGGGTTCTTCTGGAAGAAGAAGGGCGGATCGCGGTTCGGCTCATGGCCCATTTCGCGGGCGTGGTCGGCATAATTGCGGCCGACGCAGTAGACCCGCCGCACGGGAAAGCCGGTGTTCTCGTCGGCGATCGGAAGAAGAATGGGTGCGGGCGGCGTGAAAAGCGGTTGCATGGACTCTCACTCAGGCATTGCGTTGATGGCAAAGCCTATCACTGCTTTTCACGACGGGGAAATCCTGCGGCATCAGCCGCAGGCATATTGTTTCAACTGCTCGCGCGTCAGGTAACGGCCATCGCTGCGCGAGTTGAGTGTCGGGTCGGACACTTCGATCGTCGCGCCCTGCGGCAGTTCCAGCGCCTGGCGCACCGTCATGATGCCGATATCGCGCCGGGCGGACCCCTGGCGCAGACTGACCTCGACGATCCTGTACAGATTCTCCTCCTGCATGATCCTCTCCCGTTCCGTTTCTTGATTCATTTATTTCGGTGCGATCACATCGCATCACGAAATTGTTTTTTATGAGGCACCTCCGCATATTCGCCGCGCAAGGTCAACATGCAGCGCAGCAAAGGCCCGGAATTGCTTCGTTGCACCGCAGCGTGGTAGGAGCCACGCGACGAAAGGATACCGACATGACGGATCACGAGGCGCAGCAGACGATGGGGACGAGACCGGCCAATGGCGCTTTGGCCGGCCGCTATTTCCGTGCGCCCGTCTTCGCCGTTGCGCCGATGATCGATTGGACGGATACGCATTTCCGGGTTTTTGCCCGGCAGATGTCGCGCCATGCGCTGCTCTATACCGAGATGATTGTCGCCGATGCGGTGCTGCGCGGCGACCGGCAGCGGCTGCTGGGCTTCGACCCTTGCGAAAACCCGCTGGCGCTGCAGTTGGGCGGCAATGATCCGCAAAAGCTCGCGGAGGCGGCGCGGATCGGCGCCGGTTTCGGCTACGACGAGATCAACATGAATGTCGGCTGCCCCTCCGACCGCGTGCAGTCCGGCACGTTCGGCGCCTGCCTGATGCGCGAGCCGGCGGTGGTGGCGGACTGCGTGGCGGCGATGAAGGCGGCGGTGTCGATCCCCGTTACCGTGAAATGCCGGATCGGCGTCGATGACCAGGAGCCGGAGGAGGCGCTGTTCGACCTCGTGGCGCAGGTCAAGGCGGCAGGCGCCGACGCGGTGTGGGTGCATGCCCGCAAGGCCTGGCTGCAGGGCCTGTCGCCGAAGGAGAACCGCGATATTCCGCCGCTCGACTATGCGATCGTGCATCGTCTCAAGGCCGCGCATCCCGATCTCTTCATCGGCCTCAATGGCGGGCTGAAGACGCTGGCCGAGGGCGCGGCGGCCAGCGCCGGGCTCGACGGCATGATGCTGGGGCGCGCGGCCTATCAGGACAGCGGCCTGCTGGCGCAGGTGGATGCGCAGGTGCCGCATCCGCTGACCGGGGCGCCGGCGCTCGACCTTCCCCCGCGCGATGCCGATTTCTGGCGCGGCGTCTCGCAGGCCATGCAGGACCATGCGGTGCGGCATATCGAAAGAGGCGGGCGGCTCATCCACGTCACGCGGCATATGGTCGGCCTCTTCCAGGGGCTCGCCGGGGCGAAGCGCTACCGGCAGATCCTCTCTTCCGAAGCGGCGCGCACGGATGCCGGGCCGGAGGTGATCGCAAGGGCATTCGAGGCGGTGCTGGTGCGGATGGAAGAGACGCAAGCCGACGGGGACGGCAGCAACGCGGCGCTGTCAGCTTAAACGGCGAAAATCACAGGGCGACTTTTTCACCACCCGCGCGGCGCGGCGCCTGTTTCCGACCCCTGAAACGCAACATGGCGGCCGGAGCCGCCATGTTTCAAAATCGCTGCCATCCCCATGCGACCGTTTCCGGTCGCGGAGACGGGCGCGTGCCGATTAGGCAGCGCGGATGTTGACGGCCTTCGGGCCCTTGCCCATGCGATCCGGCTCGGTGTCGAAGGTGACCTGCTGGCCGTCCTTCAGCGTCTGCAGGCCGGCAGCCTGGAGAGCGGAGATGTGAACGAACACGTCCTTCGCGCCGCCTTCCGGCGTGATGAAGCCGAAGCCCTTGTCCTGGTTGAAAAACTTTACGGTGCCCTTGGTAGACATGGGGGAGATCCTCTTTCCCTTTTTGCAGTTTGCCGCCGCGATAAAGCTGCGGACGGCGGTGTGTCGAGTAGTCACGATAACGGGGAAAGAACGTCTACGACGCCGGCCCATGCCTGCGGCCCTGAGGCCAGAGGGTCTTGCGGTCAGCTACCCGGCAAGCCGGGCATACAGTCAGTCCAGTCTCCGGGATAGAAAACGCCCGAACGCTGATAGCCTTGACAGTTTTGTTGAGGAAAAGCAACGCCCAACTTTTGGCCCGTCGGCTTTTGCGGCCGCGATGGCATGGTTTTTCCGCAGCAGGCCGGGATTGGGGAAAGCCGCCGGCGTGCCGCCCTTTCGTCCCATTTTGCGGCCAAGCCTTCTGGGGATCGGGCCGGTGCGCGCTTGCGGGGCGCGGCCGAAGCCGGTACCCCAGGGGCAATTGTGCCCCCAGGGGCAGGACAGGCCGGGCCATGGGCCGGCCAAGGGTTCGCGCGGGCCGGCGGCGAACGGGCGTGAAACTCGAAAGCGTGAAGGACAGGGGAGCTAAGGCGTGATCGATCCCTATGAAACGCTGGGCGTGGCGCGCGATGCGGGCGAGGCGGAGATCCGTGCCGCCTTCCGGCAGGCCGCCAAGAGCGCCCATCCCGATCAGGGCGGCGATGCCGAGGCCTTCGCGCAGCTGTCGGCGGCGCACGAGCTGTTGAAGGACCCGGTGCGCCGCAAGGTGTTCGACGACACCGGCTACGATCCCGACATGGCCGATCCCAAGGCGCTGAAGGGGCTGATGATGCTGGAGGCGCTGGTCAACGAGATGATTCTCGACGAGCGCATGCCCGGCAGCTTCGATCCCGTGGCGGCGATGCGGCGCAAGCTCTCCGACGATATCCTCAAGAACCGCTTCCACATCCTCGAACTGGAACGCCACCGCGACCGGGTGCGCCACCATATCGACCGCCTGGCCCGCCGGCCGGGAACGGATGTGCTGGGCTCCATGCTGCGCGCCCGCTCGCAATCCATCACCGACGCCATCCGCTCCACCGAACAGCAGATCGCCGCCATCGAACAGGCCTACGGCATGCTGGACGGCTACGCCTACGAACTGGACGCACGCGACCCGCCCCCGCCGGCGCCGCCGCAGGACGCCTACGATATCCGGCAGGAGGCGCCGGCCGTGGTGTCGGAGCCGCGCGGGGATGTCGTCAAGGCGGCGGAGTAGGGGGGGGGGTCTGCGCTGACGTTGGGGTCTGCCATGTGGGGCGGGCTCGGCGGATGGTGGTTCGGCGAGAGCATCCGGGCATTCACGCCTTGCGGGCCGGACAAGCACAGCCGGCGCGCTGTTGGAAGCGATGAAGCGAGAGCCGGTCCGTTGCCGCTGCACCACGCCTGCCGTCGCCGGAGGCAGACCATTTTCCGCACCCCCGGGATGAGGACTTACATCTTTCCCACACTCCAAGCGCTGGTCCCGCCTCGCCGGAGCGTCTTCCGGTGTATCCGATGGCGGGACGGGGAGAGTGTAAGCGGTGTGCGCGCGGAGGGGGATGGAGGGGAAATAATGGTATTTGTAACCATCAGAACATTATGAAGCAGGCGGTGTGTATTAGATATTTCAGTCATGTTGCCTTTAGACGCCGGCGATCAGACTGCTATGTTTAGGCCTGGAGTTGCGAAACCGTCAAATTGTAACTATCAGTGGTCTACCCGCGAGCGAGAGGTACTCGATGTTAGCAGCTTCTCATAAGAATATAATTGACAAAGAAAAAAACGATTTCACTCGAGCTGGTGCGATCTTTCTTTCAAACTACCCGTCTTGTTTTGTAGGAAAGGAGGAACACTGGCACGCAATTCGATTACGTATTGCAACAAACTTCTCTATTGAAGTATCAAATGTTCGATTAACAGGTTCTGGTCATCTTGGCGCGAGTGCTTTTAAATCTACGATATTTGATGAAAAGAAATCCGACCTTGATATCGCAATTATATCTCCAGCATTGTTTTCACGTTACCTGACTTGGGTTATTTTGGAAACAAAATCTTTTACGAGGCTCAGTGCATTTCCGCGATTATCCGATGGTAGAAGTGGGCTAGAGGAATTTAAGCTTTACGTAAGTCAGAAGGGTATGATAAGGCCGGATTTGCTGCCTGCTGGCAAGTTTAAAACAGAGTGGATGTCGTTCTTCCGCGACTTGAGCGCAGATAACTCCTTGTTGTGTAAGAAAATTACCGCTGCAATATATGTAAGCGAAGAGTGCTTTGTGCAGAAGCAAATTCCATCTATAAGAAAGTTCATATGATGATTAGATATCACGCACGTACAAAGCAAATTGTTGATTTATATAATGAAGTTGAAACTGGAAGATTGATTTTGTCTCCATATTTCCAGAGAAACTATGTTTGGAGAGATATACACAAGAAAGATTTCATAGATACAATATTAAAGGGATATCCATTTCCTCAAATATTTATCGCAAAGGGTACAATAAATGTAGATACAAAACAAAGCACATCATGTGTTGTTGATGGGCAGCAAAGGCTGACAACGATTATTGATTTTATAAATCAAGAATTCACATATGATGGTAGTTACTATAATAACCTTACTCAAAACGAGCAAGAGTTATTTCTGAAATATGAAGTTAGCATTATTGATCTTGATTTAACTGAAAACGATCCTGCTCTTTTTGAAATATTTAAGCGCCTAAACCGAACTTATTACTCCATGACTGCAATTGAGAAGCTTTCTTCTGAATATTCGTCAGGTGAGTTTATGCTTGTTGCAAAACTACTTAATGGGCAACTCGACTTTGATGATCCTGAGGGTGCAGATTTTGAGGAGCACTCTTTCGCGTTCGATCCTAATATTCCGCGTGAATTTAAGGCGTGGGCCGCAAATCAAGACACTTTCGAATTTCGGCGATTGGTTATCGAGGGGAATTTGTTTAGTGAATACGAAATACAGCGGATGAATCATCTGATGTATACGCTTAATTTGATGGCCTATAAATTAAAAGGTCACTCTAATCGAAATGATAAAGTGAAGGACTGCCTCGACGCATTTAACAGTGAGTTTGATAGAAAAGATGAAGTCGTTTCCCAGTTCAATCGAGTTGCAACGGCAATTAACCGCTCTGTAGCTAGTGGTGCTCCATTTTGGAGTACAAAATCGAATGCGTTTTCATTATTCTGCGTGCTGCTTGATGATGAGGATCTTCGAGAGATGGTTCGCTCAGGAAACCTTGATGAAAAACTGTCTAAGTTTGCTGAGCAGGCTACATCTGATTATGCAATTGCTGCGAAGGAAGGAGTGAATAACAAAAAAGAAAGAGCGATTCGCTACAATACAATAAGAGATTATCTTCGTAAGTGAATTTATTATATAAATTGGCTACGGCGGCAATATTGGAGCGCTATTCGATCAGATTGAAACGGATGGGCGCTCTAAATCTTTTGGGATTGCAGTGCTTAAGCGCGGTTTGATGCCTCTGTCACCGCCCCGGGCGTCCCGTCTTCCCCTTCGTCCTGCCTTTGCGCTTCTGGTCGGCCGGGTCCTCGTAGGAGCCGGCGCCGGCGCGGGCGCGGATGATCGGGCGCGGATCGTCGGTGGGGCGGGGGGCCCCCTCATCCGTCCTTTGGGCACCTTCTCCCCGCTGGGGAGAAGAGGGAGTGGTGCCTGTGGTCGGCTTCGGTTTTTCCGGGAGTTTGCCGGGGACGGGTTTTTCGGTGCGGCCGACGGTCATTTCGTCGAGCGTGTTCTTGCGGAAGAGAGGGCGTTCCGTGTCGGTGCCGGGGCCCATGTCGTCCAGCGAGGGTTTGGCGAAGTAGGACGGGGCGTCGGCGGGCGTGGTCGTGGATCCTCGGGTCGAGCCCGAGGATGACGGGGCCTGACCGGGGGCTTCCAAGGCGGCGGCACCCCCCTCTGTCCTGCTGGACATCTCCCCCACAGGGGAGGAGATCGACTCGCGGCTTCGCTTTCCGCTGCCTTTTCCCGCGTCCTGGCTGTTGGCCAGCTTTTCTTGTCTCCCTGTCGCGCCTTCGGCACTTCTCGCCTCTTGCTTCGCCATCGGATCGTCCATCGTGGCGAGTTCGGCGGCCTTGAGGCGTTTGATTTCGTCGCGCAGGCGGGCGGCCTTTTCGAAGTCGAGGTCGGCGGCGGCGTCGCGCATGGACTTTTCCAGCGCGTTGAGGTGGGCCTGCAGGTTGTTGCCGACGAGGTGGCCGCCGTCCGCAAAGCCCTTGCCGCCGGCGCCGGAGATGTCGGCGCGGACGTGGTCGCGTTCATAGACGCTGTCGAGGATGTCGGAGATGCGGGCCTTCACCGACTCAGGCGTGATGCCGTGTTCGAGGTTGTAGGCCACCTGCTTTTCGCGGCGGCGGGCGGTTTCCTCCATGGCGCGCTGCATGGAGCCGGTGATGTGGTCGGCATAGAGGATGACCTTGCCGTCGACGTTTCGCGCCGCGCGGCCGATGGTCTGGATGAGGGACGTCTCCGAGCGCAAAAAGCCTTCCTTGTCGGCGTCGAGGATGGCGACGAAGCCGCATTCGGGAATGTCGAGGCCCTCGCGCAAGAGGTTGATGCCGACGAGCACGTCGAAGGCGCCGAGCCGGAGGTCGCGGATGATCTCGATGCGCTCCAGCGTGTCGATGTCGGAGTGCATGTAGCGCACGCGCACGCCCTGCTCGTGAAGATATTCGGTGAGGTCTTCCGCCATGCGCTTGGTGAGCACGGTGCAGAGGGTGCGGTAGCCCTTGGCGGCGGTCTCGCGGATCTCGCCGAGCACGTCGTCGACCTGCGTCTTGGCGGCGCGCACCTCGACGGGGGGATCGATGAGGCCGGTGGGGCGGATGACCTGTTCGGCAAAGACGCCGCCGGACTGTTCCAACTCCCAGCCGCCCGGCGTGGCGGAAACGGCGACCGTATCGGGCCGCATCGCGTCCCATTCCTCGAAGCGCAAGGGGCGGTTGTCCATGCAGGAGGGCAGGCGGAAACCGTATTCGGCCAGCGTCGCCTTGCGCCGGAAGTCGCCGCGATACATGGCGCCGATCTGCGGGATGGTGACGTGGCTTTCGTCGATGAAGATCAGGGCATTGTCGGGGATATATTCAAAGAGCGTCGGCGGCGGCTCGCCGGGGCGGCGTCCCGTGAGGTAGCGCGAATAGTTCTCGATGCCCTGGCAGGAGCCGGTCGCCTCCAGCATCTCGATATCGTATTTGGTGCGCTGCTCGAGGCGCTGCGCTTCCAGCAGGCGGCCGGCCTTTTCAAGCTCGGCGAGGCGCAGGCGCAGCTCTTCCTTGATGGCTTTGATGGCGCCGTTCAGCGTCGGGCGCGGCGTCACGTAGTGGCTGTTGGCGTAGATCTTCACCGATTTGAGGTCGCCGGTCTTGTGGCCGGTCAGCGGGTCGAATTCGGTGATGGCGTCGATCTCGTCGCCGAACATGGAGATGCGCCAGGCGGCATCCTCCAGGTGGGCGGGGAAGATCTCGATCGTATCGCCGCGCACCCGGAAGGAGCCGCGCTGGAAATCCATCTCGCGGCGCTTGTACTGCTGCGCCACGAGGTCGGCGAGGAGCTGGCGCTGGTCGAGCCGGTCGCCGACCTGCATCTGGAAGGTCATGGCCGTGTAGGTCTCGACCGAGCCGATACCGTAGATGCAGGAGACCGAGGCGACGATGATGACGTCGTCGCGCTCCAGAAGCGAGCGCGTCGCCGAGTGGCGCATGCGGTCGATCTGCTCGTTGATGGAGCTTTCCTTCTCGATATAGGTGTCGGAGCGCGGCACATAGGCTTCCGGCTGGTAGTAGTCGTAGTAGGAGACGAAGTACTCGACCGCATTGTCCGGGAAGAAGTTCTTGAACTCGCTGTAGAGCTGGGCAGCCAGCGTCTTGTTGGGCGCGAGGATGACGGCGGGGCGCTGCGTCTCCTCGATCACCTTGGCCATGGTGAAGGTCTTGCCCGAGCCGGTGACGCCGAGCAGCACCTGGCTGCGCTCGCCGGATTCCAGGCCGCCGACGAGATCGGCGATGGCCGTCGGCTGGTCGCCGGAGGGCTTGTAGTCCGTCATCATCCTGAGCGCGATGCCGCCCTCGGATTTTTCCGGCCGGGCCGGGCGATGCGGCGTCCACAGCTTGCCGTCCTTGAAGAGCGGATTGCCGCTCTCGATCAGCTTGGCCAGCGCATCGACCGTGGCGGTGACGGCGCCGGGCGCCAGCGTGCCGGCTTCCTCCAGCGACACATCCATGCCCGCGACGGGATTGAGGCCGGCGGCGGCGCGTGTCTTCGGATCGGAGGAGCCGCCGATGGAGACGCCGCGCGAGGTTTTCGAGGTGCTCGCCTTGCGGTCGGGGCCCGCGGGAGCCTCCTTGGCTTTCGAAGCCGCGATCTCCACCGCCTTGCGGTGCTTGCCGGCCCTGGAGGCGACCTCGCGGCGGGTCTGCACGGTCGAGGCCTCGGCCTCGGCTTCGAGCTGTTTTACCCAGTCGGAGACCGAGCCTGAGAGCGGCGCGCCCTCGAAGGACGCCTGCGGAGCTTCCCCGAAGCCATCGGTTTCAGGGGCGGAGGATTTCGGTTTTCTGGCCATGGGCGGAATATGGAGAGAGTCCCGGCGGAAGGGAAGGGGCAGCGGGTACAAAAGGGAAACGCGGGAGGGCGCCCGCGTTTCCCCCGGCCGGTCAGGCTGCGCTACGCTCCGGCGCGGGCGGCACGATGCGGTGGCGCCAGATAAGGAAGAGGGCGATGGCGCCGATGGCGATGCCGCCATGCACGAGATAGGCGAGGCTGTAGCCGCCTTCGGTGACCAGCGTGCCGGCGACGGCATTGCTGAAGGAGGCGCCGATGCCCTGGATGGTCATGAGCGCGGCGAGGCCGACGTTGAAGCGGCCGGAGCCGGAGAGCAGCCGCTCTACGGCCACCGGTGTGGCAATCCCGAGCAGGCCGGCGCCGACACCGTCGAGGATCTGCACCGGATAGATCGAGGCGAAGTCGTGCCAGGTGCCGGCGATGAGGCCGCGGATCGGCAGGGCGATCAGGCCGATGAGAATGACGGTGGACAGGCCGAAGCGGCGGATCATGAAGGGCGCGGCGACGGCGACGCCGATCATGGCGAGCTGCGCCACGCCGGTAATCAGCGCCGTGGTGCGGAAGGGCGTGCCGAGCTGGATGGAGAATTCCTGCGCGATCAGGCGGCCCATCGGCGCATTGCCGAAGTGGAAGACCATCAGGATGACGGCAAGCAGCACGAGGCCGGGTGTCTTCACGAGGACGGAATAGCCGGAAGGGCCGGGCTCGCCCTCGTCATGGCCGAGGCCGCGGGCGACGTTGTGGTCGATCTTCTTCGCGTCGATGCAGGCGACGGCGACCAGCGTGCCGAGGGCGGTGAAGATCATCAGGCCGACAATGCCCGCCACGCCGTAGAAGGTCGTGGCCACGTAGACGCCGATCAGCGACACGACATTGCCCGCATGGTTCCAGAACTCGTTGCGGGAGACCTGATGGGGGAAGGCGGTCTCGCCGACGAGGCCCAGCGTCAGGCCCATCAGGGCCGGGCCGACGACGGCGCCGACGATGGCGGTGATGGTCTGGCCGCCGATGACGATGGCGACGTCCGGCCGCATCAGCGTGGCGAGGGCGGCGGTGGTGACGAGCAGGACCGGCACGACAATCAGGGTGCGCTTGTAGGGTGTGTTGTCGACCAGCGCGCCGAAGATCGGCGTCGCAACCATGCCGAGAATGCCACCGAAGGTGGCGATGAGGCCGAGCGACATGGGCGACCAGCCATGGGTGGCAAGGAAGGCGTCGAGGAACGGCCCCAGGCCATCGCGGGCATCGGCGAGGAAGAAGTTGAGGGTGGCGAGGGCGATCAGGGACTGGCCGGCGACGGTGGCGCGTTGCAAGGGGGTTCTCCAGCAGCTGGCCGAGGCCGACTGCCGGGGGATCGGCAGGGTCTGGCGCGCACTGGAATGCGCGGCGTGTGCGATTGTTCCAGCGGACCACTGGCGAACGGGCAGGGCATCATCCACGGGCGGCGCCGGTGGTTCGTTCGCGCTCCCGTTGTTCGCGTCAGCGACGGACCGGAGGAGGAGCGCTTGGATAGATCAGGCGTTGCCGCGGATGGGAGCCGCCCCGGCGCTCGTTGCCTCAGTCAGGCGGTCAAGGGCCTTTTTCGCGCTGAGCGGCGCATCGTAGAAGCTGCCCTGACCGATGCGACAGCCGAGCAGGCGCAGGGCCTCGGTATGGTCCTGCGCCGCGATGCCATCGGCCATGATGGTGGCGGACAGGGCGCGGGCGATGCCGACGAAGGCGCCGATGACCATCTGCTTTTCCGGCGAGGTTGCCAGTCCCGCGAGGAATTCCCGGTCGATCTTGAGGTGATCGATCGGCAGGCCGGCAAGCTGCCCGATGGTGACGTGGGCGCCGCCGAAACGGTCGATGGCGAGGCGGAAGCCGACCTTCGACAGCGCCATCAGGCGGTCACGCGCATCCTCGGCGACCAGCATGGCCTGCTCCGGCACCTCGACGGTCAGGCGGGACGGGGCGACCCCGGCAAGGGTTACCACGTCGAGCAGCATGGCATCGACGGCGTAGCTCTTCAGTTCCGCCGCGGTGACGTTGAAGGAGACGGCGATGTCGGTGTGGCCGAACTGCTCCAGACGGTGCGCCAACAGGGCCGCACGGCGCGCCACATGGCGCGTCAATTCCTCAGACAGGCCGAGCGCCGCGGCTGCCTCGACCATTTCCGCCTGACCGATCAGGCCGATCTTCGGTACCTTCCAGTGGGGAAGGGCCTCGAAGCCGACGATCTTCTCGTTGTGCAGCAGGCGTTGCGGCTGGAACAGGACGTCGATCAGGTCACGTTCCAGGGCGCGCTGGAAGTAGAACTCGATGATGCGCCGCCGTTCCATTTGTTCGCTCATCGCGGATTCGTAGACGCAGACCCTCTGGCGGCCCTGCTGCTTGGCCGCGTAGAGCGCGGTATCGGCGCTTTCATAGAGGGCTTTGGGCGAGCGCGCATGCTGTGGCGCATGGGCGATGCCGATGCTGGTGGCGACGACGATCTGGCGCCCTTCGATGTCGATGGGCTCGCAGGCGGCGTCAAGCATGAGGGACGCCAGAGCGCAGGCGCGCTCCAGCGCATTTTCGCCCAGCAGGACCACGGCAAATTCGTCGCCGCCGAGCCGGGAGACACGGTCCTCTTGGTGGGTGACAGCCTGCAGCCGGGCGGCAAAGGTTTTCAGAACGATATCGCCTGCATTGTGGCCGAACGTATCGTTGATCTGCTTGAAGCGATCGAGATCGAGAAGGAGGAGGGCGGCTGGCACGTGCGTGTCGATGGCATCGGCAACGTCGACATTGAAGGTGGCGCGGTTTCGGAGGCCGGTCATGGGGTCGGTGTTGGCCAGTCTCTCCAGCTTGTGGTTTGCGACCTGCAGCGACGCGGCGAGATCTGCGGAGCGGATGCGGGCGATCTCGGTGCGGACGAAGGCTGCTTCATTGTGAAGAGAGGCGCGGGTCAGCATGATGAGAAAGAGCACGAGGTTCAGCACGATCACCAGACCGGTGAACGTGCCCTGGCTCAAAAGGCCGAGGACGGCAGCCGTGAGCGCCGGAAACGACATGCCCATCGGCGGACGGGCGCAGGCGTTGCTCTGGATGACGGCGCCGGCGGAAATGCCGGCAAGCACGAAGACGATCAGCCCGTGGTTGCCTTCCGTGCCGATTCCGCTGCCGAGAAGGGCGATTGTGCTCCAGAGGATGCCACCGGCAAAGGCGGATCCGGTGAGGATGGTGAGCACGCGTCGGCCCATGCCCGGTTGCTGTGCCATCCGCGCCAGCCAAGGTATGCTGGCGAGGCGCAGAAGATTGGACAGCGTGACAAGGCCGAGCCACACGACGATGTTGGGGTCCGGCGTGTCGTGCCAGAGAAAGGCTGCGGAGGTCGTGGCGATGAAACTGTTGGCGACGAGCGTGACGCGCATCGGTTTGAGGACGGCAACGGCCTGCGCCTGCTCGACCAGGTGACGTTCCTGCTCGGTCAGCGCCTGATCCGATATCGTCTTGACACTCTGCAATCCGCCCTCCACGCAAAGGCATTCCCGTCCCCTTGGTATCTATGCATGTGCGCTAATAATGCGAACTTAACGCAACACCACCAATCCTAAGGATGCTTGCGATTCCGTGGCGGCGTGCCGGGCACTGGACGCCGGGGCAAACTCTGCTATTTGCCGCCTGCCGACGTGGCGATGTCAGGACGGGCGTGGCCGGGACTCCTCCGGCATCCGCCGTCCACCCCAAAAATGAGGACTTCCATGAACTTCGCGTTCTCTCCGGCCGCCATCTGGCCGATTGCGCTGTTGCTGTGCTCCAATGTGTTCATGACCTTTGCCTGGTATGGCCACCTGAAATACGGCAATGCGCCGCTGTGGCTGGTGATCATCGTCAGCTGGGGCATTGCCTTTTTCGAGTATTGCCTCGCCATTCCCGCCAACCGCATCGGCCACACGGTCTATTCGACCGCGCAGCTGAAGACCATGCAGGAAGTCATCACGCTGCTGGTGTTCTCCGCCTTCTCGGTCTTCTGGCTGAAGGAGCAACTGACCTGGAATCACGCGATCGGCTTTGCCCTGATCGCCATCGGCGCTTCCTTCATCTTCAAGGGATAATCGACATCTTCAGGGGGCGATAGGCGCTGCGGGCGTCTCAGCCCTGCGTGACGTCGCGTTCCGGCGGCACCGGCGTCGGCTTGCCGTCGGTGTCCAGCGCCACCATGACGAAGGTCGCGTCGGTGACCTTGTCCATGCGGTCGGAGAGATAGCGCTGCGCCCATGCCTCGACCTTCAGGGTGATGGAGGTACGGCCGACACGCTCTATGTCGGTGTAGATGCACAGCGTGTCGCCGATCTTCACCGGCATTTCGAAGGCCATTTCCTTGACCGCGGCGGTGACGACACGGCCGCGGGCGCGCTCGGCGGCGCGGATGCCGCAGGACAGGTCCATCTGCGCCATGACCCAGCCGCCGAAAATATCGCCGGCCGCATTGGCGTCGCCGGGCATGGCCAGCGTGCGCAGCGTCAGTTCGCCTTTCGGGCGGGGGCTTGTCTGGTTCATGGTCGTCTCCCGTCGGCCGTCGTCTCGCCGTGGCCCCTTATACACGTTGGAAGCGTGTCCGCATGCCGTCCCTCCGCTTTCCGCAGGCCTTGCCCCCTGCTTTCTGAAGGTCGGGCCGCAACGCTTCGTTTACCCTGTTTCGATACTCTTTTCCCATCGAAAGACATGAGGGGCCTGCCTCCCGCTTTCAGCCCTCTTCCTCCTGTTGTGTGGGGGCGGGCGCCAGCGCCAGCCAGTGCCTCATCGGCTTCTGTTTCAGCCGGGCTTTCGCGTCAGAGTACTGCGTCCGCAGGCAGGCGGGGTGAGAATGGGTATTGCGTTTCTTTCCCGCCGCGGCGGAGCCTTTGTTCCATCCATGCAGCCGCCGGCGGCCGGGGCCCGCAGGGCGTTGCGCCCCTTGCGCGCCGCCATGCTGCTGCTTCTGTCCACGGCGCTGGTCGCCTGTTCCACCGACGATCTTGCACCCTCCGCCCGCATCGACACGCAGACGCGCGTCGGCGCCGTTCGCCCTGTGCTCGAGGGGCGCGTGGATGAGACCCGCGCCTATCCGGCCGATGCGCCGGCCCGGCAGGCGGCGCTGGACCAACCGTTGCTGGAGCCTTCCGAGCCCCAGGCTATGCCCGTGAGCGAGACCGCCCGCGCCGCCTCCGGCATGACCGAGGTGCCGCCCGGCGGCGTCGACATGGACCAGATGCTCGGCCTTTCCCCGGTGGTGGGGCTCGCGCAGGAACAGAGCCAAGAGATTGCCGAGGGCAGTGCCACGCAGCCGGTCGTCGGCGGGATCGGCGAGGAAGACGTGACGCTGCTGTCCGCGCCCGCGACGGCGGCGGCGAGCGCCAATCCGGGCTACGATCCCGACCTTCCGCCTTTGACGCCCGAGCAGATTGCGGCCGAAGAGGCCCGCAAGGCGGCGCTTGCCGGCCGGCAACAGACCCGCGAGGCCGAGATCCGCGCGCTGAGGGCAAAGCAGGCGGCCGAACAGTTCGCCATGCTGCCCCGCGTGGAAAACCCGATCGAGGTGCCGGACGAGCCGAACATGAGCCGGCCGGTGCTGCCCGACGTGATGCCCGCATCGGAGGTTGCCTGCCGCCGCCAGCTGACCAAGCTTGGCGTCAAATTTCGCGACGTTGCCCGCATCTCCAACGGCCCGTCCTGCGGCATCGACTATCCGATCGAGCTGACGGGGCTTTCGGGCGGCATTGACGTCAAGCCTTCTGTAAAGCTGAATTGCCAGGTCACCGCGGCGTTCGCGCAGTGGGTAAAGAACGAACTGGTGCCGTCCGCGCGCTACCGGTATTTCTCCGGCGTTTCCGTCATCAAGCCGCTCGGTGGCTATTCCTGCCGGCGCATGAATTCGCGCTCGCGTGGACCCATGTCCGAACATGCGCGTGGCAATGCCATCGATGTCGGGAAATTCGTGCTGAAGAGCGGCAAGGAAATCGACGTGCGCAAGCCGGGCTTCTTCGCGTTTCGCGAAAAGGGCCTGCTGAAAGCAGTGCGCGAGGACAGCTGCAAATATTTCTCGACCGTGCTCGGGCCGGGCAGCGACCCGTTCCACAAGGATCACTTTCACTTCGATCTGCGCTCACGCAATTCCCGCTACAAGCATTGCGACTGAACGGTGTATCGTGGTGCAAAAAAGGCCGGGTTCGGACCGGCAGAATTGCATCGGCGGTGCGGAAGGGGTGCCACGCCGGTCTTGCGGGCGGACCATTGCCGCCGAAGGTTACGGGCGTGTGACGACTTCGGTGGGCTTTCTTGACCGGAGCGCGGCGCGCGCGGATCGGGTGGTGCGAATGTGGCGTAAGGGGGTGTAACGGTCATGGAATCGCCCCATATAGGGCCGGTCCGCATCTCCCCCGGGAATTTCCATGGCCCCCATCGTTTCCATCAAAGATCTCAGCAAGACCTATGCGTCCGGCTTTCACGCGCTGAAAGGCGTCAGCCTCGACATTGAGGAAGGCGAAATCCTTGCGCTGCTCGGTCCGAACGGCGCCGGCAAGACGACGCTGATCTCGATCATCTGCGGCATTGTGAATCCCAGCGGCGGACAGGTGATGGTCGGCGGCCATGACGTGGTCAGGGATTTCCGCGCCACGCGCTCGCTGATCGGGCTGGTGCCGCAGGAACTGACCACCGACCAGTTCGAGACGGTGTGGAACACGGTGTCCTTCTCCCGCGGCCTGCACGGCAAGAAGGCCGATCCCGCCCATATCGAGAAGGTGCTGAAGGACCTCTCGCTCTGGGACAAGAAGGACAACATGCTGCGCGAACTCTCCGGCGGCATGAAGCGGCGCGTGCTGATCGCCAAGGCGCTGTCGCACGAGCCACGCGTACTCTTCCTCGACGAACCCACGGCGGGGGTCGATGTCGGCCTGCGCAAGGGAATGTGGCAGGTGGTGGAGAAGCTGCGCGAATCGGGCGTGACCATCATCCTGACGACCCACTACATCGAGGAGGCCGAGGAGATCGCCGACCGGATCGGCGTCATTAATGGCGGCACGCTGCTCTTGGTGGAGGAAAAGGCGGCGCTGATGCGCAAGCTCGGTCGCAAGCAGCTTTCCGTCGAACTGACAGAGCCGATGACCACGGTGCCGCCGGCGCTGGCCGGCTTCGGCGTGACGCTGGAGGGCGAGGGCACGCGCCTTGTCTATGACTGCCATCCGGACAAGGCGGGCGCGGCCATTCCGGCGCTGCTGGCAGCGCTCTCGGCCGAGGGCGTCGGCTTCAAGGACATCGCAACGCGGCAGAGCTCGCTCGAAGACATTTTCGTGGAACTGGTGGAGGGCGGACGATGAACTTCGAAGCGGTCAAGGCCATCTACCTCTTTGAAATGGCGCGCACCCGGCGCACGCTGCTGCAGAGCGTCGTGTCGCCGGTCATTTCCACGTCGCTCTATTTCATCGTCTTCGGCGCGGCTGTCGGCTCGCGCATCCAGGCGATCGACGGCGTCTCCTACGGGGCCTTCATCACGCCCGGCCTCATCATGCTGACGCTGCTGACGCAATGCGTCGGCAACGGCTCCTTCGGCATCTATTTCCCGAAATTCACCGGGACGATCTACGAGATCCTCTCCTCGCCGGTCTCCATGGCGGAGATCGTGCTCGGCTATGTCGGAGCGGCCGCGACCAAGGGCATGATGATCGGGCTGATCATCCTCGCCACGGCCTCGCTCTTCGTCGATCTCAGCATCCAGCATCCGCTCGCGATGATCGGCTTCTTCGCCCTGACGGCCGTGACGTTCAGCCTTTTCGGCTTCATCATCGGCATCTGGGCCAAGGATTTCGAGCAGTTGAACCTCATTCCCATGCTGGTCATACCGCCGCTCGTCTTCCTCGGCGGCAGCTTCTACTCGATCGACATGCTGCCGCCCTTCTGGCAGGCGGTCAGCCATTTCAACCCGGTCTTCTACCTGATCAGCGGTTTCCGCTGGAGCTTCTTCGGCATTTCCGACGTCAATCCGGCAATCAGCGCGGCGATCATCCTCGTCTTCCTGGCGATCTGCATGGGCCTGCTGACATGGATCTTCAAGACGGGGTATCGGCTGCGGAACTGAGGCAGGGCGGCTCTTCAGGCGCCGTCGATGGTCACGTGCCACCAGCGGGGGCGCCCGCCCTTGTAGGAATGGGAGAGGGGTTTCAGCGGCAGAAGGTGCGGCTTGTCGAAGGTGCCCGTGAGCAGCGCCATGACCGGGGCATCGTCAACGGCGCCGATGGAGCTGCCGCAGGCGGGGCAGAAGGCGCGGGAGGATTTTTCCGAAGAGCGCCAGGTGCGGGGGCCTCGCCCGGGCCGGTCCATTCGATCGCATCGCGGTCTACCTCGACCCAGGACGCCGTCAGCGCGCCGGTGTGTTTCTGGCACATGCGGCAGGAGCAGGTGTGCGGAAATCCGACGGGACCACTGATGCGATACCGGATGTTTCCGCACAGGCAGCCGCCTTCGAGTATTTTAGCCGTCATCTCAATCCCTCAGTCTCAGCTCATCCGTCTGCATCTGCAGGAAGTCGAGCGTCGACAGGAAGCTCATGCCGAGCAGGCTCTGGTCGAGCTGGCCCTCGCGCGTCACCACGGCGCGGATGCCTTTGCGGGCGATGGGGCCGATGGCGATGTCGGCAAGGTCCACCGGGGCGGCCATGGCCTGGCCGTTGGCGGTCATGACGGGCAGGGTGAAAGAGAGCGCGCTGGTGTCGATGCCGGCGCGGCGGGCGTCGTCGAAGGTGAGGACGACGGAGCTGGCGCCGGTATCGACGAGCATGTCGAGGCTTGCGCCATTGACCTCAACATCGGCCTCGAAATGGCCGTTCAGCATCTTGTGCAGCACGACCTCCTGGCCGCCCTCGCTGTCGGTGATCACGGAAGCGCGGCCCGGCAGCAGGCCGGCAGCGAGGCGCTCGCCGTAATTCTGGAGGTCCTGTCGGTAGAGGTAGGCGCTGACGAGGGCGAGGAGGATCAGAAGCCAGACGGCCATCTGGCGCACGCTTTCGCCGAACTGGCGGCGGCTGGCGACGATGCCGGAGCCGATCATGACGGCGATTGCAGTGAGGCTGACGACGGATTCGAAGTTCTCGTTGGCAAGGCCGAAGGTGCTGCCGCTCTCATGATTGAGGACGAGGAGGACGAGACCGCCGCCGAGAATCGAGAGTGCGACCACCAGCCTCTTCATTGGCCTTCCGTTTCCCCCGTCGCCTCGCCGCGCTCGCGGGCCAGGCGGCTGCGGCGGGTTTCGCGGCGCGGCTTGCGCTCCACCGTTTCGAGGCGGGCGGGAAGGGCGGCCATGATGGCGCTGCGCTCGGCATTGGTATAGCCGATCCAGCCGCCGATCTCGTCACGCGTGCGCCCGCAACCGAAGCAGTAGCCGGTCACGAGATCGATGGAGCAGACGAGGATGCAGGGCGATTGCATGGGGCTTGTTTCGGCTGAAGACGGTTGAGTTTACAGGAGAAATATCTGGTGTTCAAACCGACAGCGCAAGGGCCGCCAGCAATGCCATTTCCGTGATCTGCTGTGCCGCTCCGATTGTGTCGCCCGTATGCCCCCCGAGGCGGCTTTCGATAGAGCGGCCGAAAAGGACGAGAAAGGCGGCGGATAGCGCCAGCGACACGAGCGTCGGCAGGAGGCCGGCACCGGCAATGGCAAGGAGCACGAGGCCCGCCCCGAGGCCGCTCACAAGGGCAAGGCGCGTCGCATCCGCATCCGGCACGCCGGCGGAGGCCGCAACGCCATCGCGCCGTGCGGGGGGCAGGGATTGCCAGTGCCAGACCATGGCGGTGCGCGACAGGGCCGCAACGGCGAGAACGGTGAGCCCCATGCCGGACGGGGAGAGCGACGGTATGAGGGCGGCGAGGGCGGCGGTGCGGATGCCGATGTTGAGGATCAGGGCGAGCCCGCCGAAGGTACCGATGCGGCTGTCCTTCATGATCGTCAGGGCCTTTTCCCTGTCATGGGTGGCGCCGAGCCCATCGGCGACGTCGGCAAGGCCATCCTCGTGCAGGGCGCCGGTCACGATCGCCAAAAGGCCGATCGCCAGCAGGGCGCTGAGCGTGGCGTCGGCGTTGAAGGCATCCATCAGCGACAGGAGCGCCGCAGCCGGCAGTGCGATCATCAGGCCGGCAGCGGGAAAAGCGCGGGCCGCGCGCACCAGGCGCCCGTCGAAACCGACGAAATGCCGCTCGGGCACCGGAAACCGGCTCAGGAACGCGATGGAGCGCGCCAGATCATCCGTCAAATCCCTGAGCCGCATGGGCTGCTCCGCATCTTGCTCCGCCGGCGAATCGCCGGTCTCTCTCCTGCATCATGCGCTGGCAGCCAGCCCAGCGGCAAACGGGGCGTCGCAAATGCGGTTGCCGCCCGCCGGAGTGCAGATTATGAGAGGGCACCCATGCGGCCGCGGCGCGCCGGAGGAAGCCTCCTGCCTGCCGCTGCGCTGCCAGACAGCACGAAACAGAGCCCTTCAAGGACCCGACATGAGCGCCAGCGGCCTTCCCTTCGACGATTTTCGCGAACTGCTTCGCCACCTGCCGGGCCCGGATTCGGCCGCGCTCGTTGCGGCGCGCAACCGCGACCAGCAATTGACCAAGCCGCCGGGCGCGCTTGGGCGCCTCGAGGAAATCGCCATGTGGCTGGCCGCCTGGTCCGGCCGCGCGCCGGCCGTGACGCGGCCGCTGGTAGCGATCTTTGCCGGCAATCACGGCGTCACGAAGAACGGCATCACGCCCTATCCGTCGTCGGTGACGCAGCAGATGGTGGAAAATTTCGCTGCCGGTGGTGCGGCGATCAACCAGATCTGCGTGACGCATGATCTCGGCCTCAAGGTCTTCGACCTCGCGCTCGACTACCCGACCGGCGACATCACCGAGGAAGCCGCGCTTTCAGAGCGCGATTGCGCCGCCACCATGGCCTTTGGCATGGAAGCCGTTGCCGGCGGCACGGACCTGCTCTGCATCGGCGAAATGGGTATCGGCAACACCACGATCGCCGCTGCCATCAACCTGGCGCTCTACGGCGGAACGGCGGCCGACTGGGTCGGACCCGGCACGGGGTCGGAAGGCGAGGTGCTGGCGCGCAAGACCGTGGCCGTCGAAAAGGCCGTGGCGCTCCACCGCCCGCATCTTTCCGATCCGCTGGAAGTGCTGCGCCGCCTGGGTGGGCGCGAGATCGCGGCGATGGCCGGCGCGATCCTCGCCGCGCGCATGCAGAAGGTGCCCGTCATCATCGACGGCTATGTCGCGACGTCGGCTGCCGCGATCCTGAAGGCCGCCAATCCGGCTGCGCTTGACCACTGCCTGATCGGCCATGTCTCGGCCGAGCCGGGCCATATGCGGGCCATCGAAATGCTCGGCAAGACGCCGCTTCTGGCGCTCGGCATGCGGCTTGGCGAGGGCACGGGAGCAGCGCTTGCCGCCGGCATCGTCAAGGCCGCCGCCGCCTGCCATTCCGGTATGGCAACCTTCGAGCAGGCCGGGGTTTCCAACAAGGAAGCGTGATCGGCTTCAGGTGCCTGTCAGCAATGGCGGGTCTTGAAGCTCGCGCGTTCGTCGCATAGGTAGCGACGGCGGATTGAGGCGCGTGCGACAGAACGCGTGCCCACCGACAGAATACGGAGAGGAAGACCCCGCATGGCGGCAGGAGGCGAAGCGAGCATGACAAAGCCGGGGCCGATCAAGAAGAAGACCGGCATCAGCCACTTCTTCGCTGCCGCCACCTATTCCTTCGGCGGCGCCAAGCGGCTTATCGGCGAATCGGCCTTCCGGCACGAGTTGACGGCGATCGGCGTCATCACCGTGCTCTTCGTGCTCGTGGGGGCAACCTTCTTCCAGTATGTGGCGATGGCCATCCTCTTCCTGCTGATGATCGCCTTCGAGGCGCTCAACACGGCGATCGAGGAGATCGTCGATCGCGTCTCTCCTGAAATTTCCGATATGGGCCGCAATGCCAAGGACCTTGGCTCGCTGGCGTGCCTGTGCCTGATCGTCGCCAACGGCGTCTATGCCGCCTATGTGGTGATCTATACGCCTCTGATGGCTGGGTGAGAGCTTCCGCCCATCCTTCCCGGCGGCCGGTGTGCCTGCCTCAGGCGCGGGCGCGCTGCCTGCGTTCCACCGGTGCCGACTGCGCAGTGCGTGGCGCGTCCAGAACGCGTTTTGCCGGGAGAATGGCGATGGCTTCGGTGCCTTCGCGCAGCTTGGAGCGCAGGATGAACTGTCCCTCGTGCTTGGCGAGAATGGCCTGAACGATCGGCAGGCCGAGGCCCGTGCCCTGTTCGGCGCTCTTGATGGCGATCGATCCCTGGCCGAAGGCGGAGAGCACGACGGGAATCTCTTCCTCGGGGATGCCGGGGCCATTGTCGCGGATCGAGACATACTGACCGCCCGTAGCCGTCCAGCCCGCCTTGACGGTGATCTGGCCGCCGGAGGGGGTGAATTTCACCGCGTTCGACAAGAGGTTCAGCGTGACCTGGCGAATGGCCTTTTCATCCGCCCAGACGGACGGCATGTTTTCCTCGAACTGCTGACGGATCGAGATGTTCTTGGAGCGGGCCTTCAACTGGACCATCCCGATGCAGTCTTCCGCGACCTCGACGAGGTGCAGCGCATCCTCGTTCAGCTCATAGCGGCCCGCCTCGATGCGCGAAAGATCGAGAATCTCGTTGATGAGGTTGAGCAGGTGCTGGCCGGAGCGATGGATGTCGTCCGCATATTCCTTGTAGGTCGGGTTGTTGAGGGGGCCCAGAACCTCGGTGGCCATGACCTCGGAAAAGCCGAGGATGGCGTTGAGCGGCGTGCGCAGCTCGTGGGACATGGAGGCGAGAAACCGCGACTTGGCAAGGTTTGCTTCCTCGGCGCGGCGGCGCGCCTCGTCGGACATGGATTTGGCGACTTCCAGCTCGGCGATCAGATCATCCTTTTCCGTCTGCATGGCGAGGATGCGCAGATTGGCGCTGTGCATGCGGTTGGTCATGAAGGCGAGGAAGGCGAGCGCGAGTGTGACGAGGCCGCTGAGGATAGCATTGGCGGGCGTGGGATCGACGAGAGCCGTGATCAGCAGCATGAGCACGACCGGCAGGAAGCCCGCAACCAGACCGCCACGCAACAGCATGGCGCCCATGGCCATGGTCGCGAGCGCGATCAGCAAGGCGGTGGCCTGCGCGAGCTGAAAGCTGGTGGTGTTGCAGGTGGTGCACTCCAGCTTCAGGAACAGCGCCCAGCAGACGCCCATGGCCATGGAGGCCGCCAGGAACAGGAATTGCCAGCGAATGGCGCGTTGCGGACTGAGCTCGGTGCGGGCGGCCCGCCGCGCCATCAGCACTGTGACCATATGGACGGCGAGCGAGAGTGCCAGCCAGCTCACGACGTAAATGTTCTTCGTGACGTAGCCGAGCATGGCCGCGACGGTCAGCAGCAGCACCGGAACCGCGAGTGCATTCTGCGTCACGGAATGCAGATAGAGTTCCAGCATTTCGCGGTGAAAGGCGCTGGTGCCGCCAAAGCCGGACTGAAGACGCGTGCGCGTGTCGCGCACGGTCTTGCTCACAGCCTTGTTACGGGGCTGGCGCGACTTGTCGACGATGTTCTTGTCGGTCGAGGTTGCGAGCGGCATGGTCTGTCTTGCTGGATCTTGAGCTTGCAGCCTAGTGACGAATGCTTAAGAAGTTGCTGCCTTGACGGATCGATCGCGGCACTGCGGCATGAGAGCACGAAAGAGATGGAACATGGCACGTGCCGGCAGGTTGCGGGGTATCCGGGCGCGTGATGTCGCTCTCGTGATCGGCCTCGTGCTGGCCTTTGTCGCCGTGGCCGTCAAGGAGCAGGCGCCCGGAACGGGTGGCCGGCTTGTCGGCGCAGCGCGGGTGGTGGATGGCGATACGCTCGCCTTTGGGGAACGGCGGGTGCGCCTTCTCGGCATCGATGCGCCGGAGCGCGGGCAAATGTGCTGGCGCGACACGGTGCCGCGCGATTGCGGCCGGGCGGCCACCGCAGCCCTGACCGCGCTCATCGACGGCAAGACTGTAACCTGCGATCTCGAAGGCGAGGACCGTTACCGGCGGGCTCTCGGGCGGTGTTTCGATGCGGCGGGGCGGGATCTGAATGCGGTGCTCGTGCGTTCGGGCATGGCGGTCGCCTTTGGTGCCTATGTGGCGGAAGAGCGGGCTGCAGCGGCGGAACGGGCCGGCATCTGGTCCGGCGATTTCGACCGGCCGCGCGATTTTCGCCTGCGCCAGGGCGGCCTCGACGAGGGCCCGCATCTGCCGGGCGGGTGGCTTGCGCCGCTCTGGCAATGGCTGTCGGGGGAGGCAGGATGACTGGAAGGGTGAGGCAGCATGGATGAGGCACGCGGCACCGGCCCTGCGGATGCGCGGCTCACGGCGCTCGGCCGGCGCATCGCGGCCTGCCGGCTCTGTGTCCAAGCGCCTCTGCGCGGGCCGGAAGACCGACTGCCGCACGAGCCCCGGCCCGTGGCTGTGCTCTCGTCGCAGGCGCGTATCCTGATTGCAGGACAGGCGCCGGGCATTCGCGTCCATGACAGCGGCCAGCCCTTCAACGACCCATCCGGCGACCGGCTGCGCACCTGGCTTTCGGTCGACCGCGACACCTTCTACGATCCGGACCGCTTCGCCATCGTGCCCATGGGCTTCTGCTTTCCGGGCTATGACAGGCATGGCGGCGACCTGCCGCCGCGACGGGAATGTGCGCCGCTATGGCGATCCGAGGTGATGGCCGCAATGCCGCAGATTTCGCTGGTGCTCGCCATCGGCCATCACGCGCAGCGCTGGCATATCGGGGCGGACTGTCCGGACTCGATGACGGAGACCGTGCGGCGCTTTCGCCAATATCTCGACCGCAACAGCGGCCCCTCCGTCATCCCGCTGCCGCATCCGAGCTGGCGCAACAGCGGCTGGCTCAATCGCAATCCGTGGTTTGCCGATGAGGTGCTGCCGGAGCTGAGGCAGCGCGTGGCCTTGCTGATGGTGTGAAAAATTATTCTTCCATCCGGCGATTAATCTGCTTATAGAAGAATAATTATATCGCTGGGGAACGAAATGGACCGTCTCGACCGCAAGATCCTGCGCCTTCTGCAGGAAGATTCCACCCTCGCTGTTGCCGATCTCGCCAAGAAGGTGGGGCTTTCCACCACGCCCTGCTGGCGGCGCATCCAGAAGATGGAAGAGGATGGCGTGATCCGCGGCCGCGTGGCGCTGCTCGATCCCGGCAAGGTCAATACCAAGGTCACCGTCTTCGTTTCCATTCGCACCAATGCCCATTCGATCGAATGGCTGAAGCGGTTTTCGGAAGTGGTGGGCGAGTTCCCGGAAGTGGTCGAGTTCTACCGCATGAGCGGCGATGTCGATTATCTCCTGCGTGTCGTCGTGCCCGACATTGCCGCCTACGACGCCTTCTACAAGCGGTTGATCGCCAAGATCGAGATCCGCGACGTCTCCTCGGCCTTCGCGATGGAGCAGATCAAGTACACGACGCAGCTGCCGCTGGACTACATGGTGGTGGACCAGGCGAAGTCGGCGGAGGATTGAGATCCGATGCCGCCGCGCGTTACGCAACCGCCTCCGCCACCATCTGGGTATGGCGCGCAATGAGGCGGACATAGGCGACGGCAAAATCCGGCGCGGTGGCTCGGGCCTGCTCCCAGTCGCGCAGCGTTCCGACGGGCACATGGAAGCGGGTTGCGAATTCCGACTGCGACAGGTCGAGTGCCTTGCGCGTCCGGCGGATGAGGCGGGCGCGCTGGCCGCGGTCCAGCGCTTCCGGGGAGACGGGGAAATCGTATTCGTCGCCGCTATCAGCGGGCAGCTCGATAGGCTCGTTCTTCGCCATGATTACCCCTTCTGACCGATATGAAGCGCGGTAGGGGTCACTTTATCACGATCTTGCCGGAATGCGGGATGTGGGCATGCAGGTTCAACACCCGCCGTCATCCTCGGCCACCGAGCCGAGGATCCATGCCACGGTGATGGCGGCCGCGTGGATGCTCAGGTCGAGCCCGAGCATGACGGGGCTTGGTAAAGGCGCTCGATCAACGGCGCGCATTGCATTCGCGGTCACCGGAGTGTTGAAGCCGGATCCCCGAATAGGACGCAAGCCGGATCTCAAGGCAGGCTCGACCGCCTCCTACTTTTCCAGCCGGGCCAGCAGCGAGGACGTGTCCCAGCGGTTGCCGCCAAGCGTCTGGACGTCGGCGTAGAACTGGTCGACGAGGGCGGTGACGGGGAGGCGGGCGCCGTTTTCGCGGGCTTCGGCGAGCACGATGCCGAGGTCCTTGCGCATCCAGTCGACGGCAAAGCCGAAGTCGTAGCGGCCTTCGTTCATGGTCTTGTGGCGATTTTCCATCTGCCAGGAGCCGGCGGCGCCCTTGGAGATGACCTCGATGACCTTTTCGATATCGAGGCCGGCGCGCTTGCCGAAATGGATGCCTTCGGCAAGGCCCTGCACGAGGCCGGCGATGCAGATCTGGTTGACCATCTTGGTGAGCTGGCCGCTGCCGGCCGGACCCATCAGGCCGACCATGCGGGCGAAGGCATCGATGACCGGCTTTGCCCGCTCGAAGACGTCGGGCTCGCCGCCGCACATGACGGTGAGCACGCCGTTCTCGGCGCCGGCCTGGCCGCCGGAGACGGGGGCATCGATGAAGCCGATGCCTCTGGCGTGCGCCGCCTCGAAGAGGTCGCGGGCGACTTCGGCCGAGGCGGTGGTGTTGTCGATGAGGATGGCGCCCGCCTTCATGGCAGACAGGGCGCCGTTTTCGCCTGTCGTGACCTGCCGGAGGTCATCGTCATTGCCGACGCAGGTGAAGACAAAATCGGCATCGCGGGCGGCATCTGCCGGGGTCGGGGCCGATGCGCCGCCGAATTTTGCGACCCAGGCCTCCGCTTTAGTGGCGGTGCGGTTGTAGACGGTCACGTCGTGGCCGCCCTTGACCTTGAGATGGCCGGCCATGGGAAAGCCCATGACGCCGAGACCGATGAACGCTACCTTTGCCATGGGTTCCCCCTTCTGCCTTTCAGAAAAACCCGGCCCTATTCGTCCGGGTTGCGCCGCGCGACGACGAGGTGACCGGCGATCGGTTCGCCCTCTTCCATGCGCACGGTGATGTCGGCGATATCGACGAGGCTGAAGCCGGTTTCGGCCAGCCGCTCGCGCACATAAGTGCCAGCATGGGCGAAGCGCTGGTGCGGGCCGACCATGAAGCCGCGGCCGGCCATGGTGTCGTCTGGCAGCGTCTCGCTGGAGAAGACGAAGAGGCCGCCGGGATTGAGATTGTCGGTGACGCCGAAGAAGAGCGGCTCCAGCGCGCCCATATAGGGCAGCACATCCGTCGCGGTGACGAGATCGAAGGGCGCGTCGTCATTGTCATCGAGGAAATCGACGACCTCGGCGACATAGAGCGTCTCGTAGACGTCCTTTTCATGGGCGAGTTCGACCATGTTTTCGGAAAGGTCGATGCCGGTGATGTCCTCGGCCATGTCGCGCAGGGCGCTGCCGGTGAGGCCCGTGCCGCAGCCGAGATCGAGCACGCGGGCAAAGGGTCCGAGGCCGAGATCGGTGAGCTTCTGGCGCACCATCAGCGGGACACAGTAACCGAGCTGCTCGACAAGCACGTCGTCGAAGACTTCGGCATGCTGGTCGAAGAGGGTTTCGACATAGGCGTCGGGCGCCTTCATCGGCGTCTCGCCCCGGCCCATGGAGGCAATGCGCACGGCGGCGCCTCCGTGGTCGTCGGGGTCGATGGCGAGCACCTCGTGATAGGCGGCCACCGCCTCATCCACGCGGCCGGCCTTTTCGAGCGCCAGCGCCCGGTTATAGGCCTCTGCGAGGGCCTCTTCGTCGATCTTCTTGGTCATGCCCGCGTCTTACGGCGCGCGCCGGTCAATTGCAATGCGCTTCGGGGAGGGCGAGCGCCTGCCGGCGTGGTCCCGCAACGGCCGGGCCGTTTCGTTGGGCCGTCTCAGTGGAGAATCATCTCTCCCTTGAGGGCCCGCCATTCCGTGGCGGAAATCAGCTTGCGATGGGTGTAGCGCACCGAGTGCAGCGGACCGTCGAGCTTTTCCTGCCAGAACTTCAGGAAACTCTTCATTTCCGGGAAGTCGGGCGCGATGTCGTAATGCTGCCAGACATAGGATTGCAGGAGGGAGGGGTGGTCGGGCATCCGGTAGAGGATCTGGGCCGTCGTCAGGCCGTAACCCTTGAGCTGAAGCGCCATTTCGTTCGTCATGCTGGACCTCATCTTGGTGAATGATGGTCCCTATGATGAAAAACCTTTCTGGTTAATCAAGTCTTGACATCGCAGCCGGCTAAGGAAAATTGTGTGGCAAAGCAAGGAGTTGGCAGCGGTCTGGGATGAGTGCTGCCAGAGAGTGAGGCGGTAGGCAGTCGCCAATAGGCAGTAGGGGCTAGACAAAGGAGAGCGCGCGTTGAGCAGTTCCTACTGCCTACTGCCTACTGCCTACTGTCTACTGTCTACTGCCTCACCGCTTCAAATGCCGCGTCAGGCGCTGTTCCAGCCAGTTCCAGAGGTTGCGCAGGATCTCGACCATCATCAGGTACAGTACGGCGGCCCAGAGGTACATCTGGTAGTCGAAGGTGCGCGAGAAGGCGCGGCGTGTTTCGCCCATGAGGTCGAAGACGGTGACGATTGCGACGATGGCGGAGCCCTTGATCATCAGGATGATCTCGTTGCCGTAGGGGCGCAGCGCCACGATCATGGCCTGCGGCAGGATGATCCGGTAAAAGGCGATGCGCTTCGAAAGGCCGAGGGCTGCGGCGCCTTCGTGCTGGCCGCGCGGGACGGAGTTGATGGCGCCGCGCAGGATTTCGGCCTGGTAGGCGGCGGTGTTGAGCACGAAGGCGAAGAGGGCGCAGTTCCAGGCATCACGGAAGAACCACCAGAGCCCGAGCGCCTCCAACTCCGGGCGGAAGCTGCCGAAGCCGTAGTAGATCAGGAAGAGCTGGGTGATCAGCGGCGTGCCGCGGAAGAGATAGATGTAGATGTAGGCCGCCCAGGAGGCGAACTTGTTGTTCGACATGCGGGCGGCGGCGATCGGCAGCGAGAGCAGCGCGCCGAGTACGATCGAGGAGCCGACCAGCGTCAGCGTGACGCCGAGGCCGGAGAGAAAGTTCGGGCCGTATCTGGCGAATTTCTCCGGATCCCAGCCGTTGACGATGGTGAGGAAGAGACCGACCGAGAGGGCAAGCCAAATGCCGAGGGTGACGGAGCCAAGGAAGCGCTGCAGCGTATAGGGCCGCGCTTCGGCCGGTGGCGGCGGGGAGGGCGGGATGAGGGTGGTGACGTGGCTCATCGGCGCACCTCCGAGCGATTGAAGCGGCGCTCGATGGCGGCGAAGACGATGGAGGAGATCAGCGCCAGCACGAGGAAGAGCAGGCAGGCGATCCCGAAGAATTCGAAGGCCTGCTTGGTGACGCGGGCCGCGATGCCGGTCTGGCGCAGGATGTCGGAAAGGCCAATGACCGAGACGAGCGCGGTATCCTTCAAGAGCGCCATCCAGAGATTGCCGAGGCCGGGCAGCGCGATGCGGACCAACTGCGGCAGGATGATCTTGCGCATGGTCTGGCCGGGGCGAAGACCGAGCGCAGCGCCCGCTTCGTACTGGCCGCGCGGAATGGCCTGAAAGGCCGATTGCAGCACCTCCGAGCAGTAGGCGGAGAACACAACGCCGAGCGCGATCATGCCGGCGGCAAAGGTGTTGATCTCGATCGGACCCTCATAGCCGATCGCTGCCAGCGCCTGCTGCACGAGGATCTGCAGGCCGTAATAGACGATGAAGAGCGTCAAAAGCTCTGGCAGGCCGCGAAAGATGGTGGTGTAGATATTGGCGGCGAGGCGCAGTTGCGGCTCGGCGGAGCGCTTGGCAAGCGCGACGAAGAAGCCCATGGCAAGGCCGAGCGGCAGGGTGGCGATGGCAAGGCTTGCCGTCACGAGAAAACCTTGCGCGATCTCGTCGCCCCAGCCCGTATCGCCGCAGGCCAGCAGCGAGCCGCCCGCCAGCCAGGTGAAGACGCCGAGCGGTCCGCAGAACGGATCGATGATGGACAGGACCCATCCGATCGCGGATGAGATGGCGGCAAAAAGACCGCTCATGCCGGATTTTTCCCCTCAGCCTGTCGCTTTGGCGTCGCACCATTCGGCCCCAGCGGGGTCTTTCGGTGTGCGGCGCCTTCGGCCGGCTGTTCTTGTCGTTGTTTTTGCAGTGTTTGCAAGGTGCCGGGATGCGCCGCGTGAGCCTTGCGCCGCGCATCCCCATCTCAGTTGAAGGGCATCAGCCGCCGTAAACGTCGAAATCGAAGTATTTGGCGTTGATTTCCTTGTACTTGCCATTGGCGCGGATGGCGTCGATGGCGGCATTGAGCTTTTCGCGCAGGGCGTCGTCACCCTTGCGCAGCGCAATGCCGGCACCTTCGCCATTGATGACGGGATCGACGGGCAGCGTGCCGAGCAGCTTGCAGCAGGTGCCGTCGTCGGTCTTCAGCCATTCGGAGAGCACCACGACGTCGTCGATGACGGCATCGATGCGGCCGTTGGCGATGTCGAGCTTGTATTCGTCGGCGGTCGGGTAAAGCTTGAGCTCGGCGCCCTTCATATGCGCTTCGGCATAGTTGGAATGGGTGGTGGAGGACTGGGCGCCAAGGGCCTTGCCGGCAAGCGCCGCCTCGGTCGCTTCCGTGATCGGCGAATCCTTCGGCACGGCGATGGCCGGCGGCGTGTTGTAGTACTTCTTGGTGAAGTCGACCTTCTCCTTGCGCTCGGCGGTGATCGACATGGAGGCGATGAAGGCGTCGAACTTCTTGGCGTTTAGCGCCGGGATCGCGCCATCCCACTCCTGGGTGACGAAGGTGCATTCGGCCTTCATCTCGGCGCAGAGCGCTTTGGCGATGTCGATGTCGAAACCGGTGAGCGAGCCGTCGGCTTCCAGATTGTTGAAGGGCGGGTAGGCGCCTTCCGTGCCCATGATGATCTTCTCGCCATCGGCAAGGGCGGAGCCTGCCGAAAGAGCGAGGATGGCGACCGTGGCGGCGCCGGCCAATCGTGCGAAGATACGCATAAAATTCCCCTATGTTGTCGGCATCGGAGACAATCATTCCTCCCCGAGCCCGCAGGCGCGCATTTTTTTCGCTGCCCGTGCCGATACTTCTACGCCTGCCGGGCCGAAATCAACTCAAAAATGAGCGTAGTCCCTTTGAGGATGACAATGGCGGGCGCCGCCTTGAGAAAGAGCGGCCGGCCCCTTTGCGAATGAAAGATGAACGCTACGTTCAGCCGAGGTTAAGCGCGGGATCGCTACCCCTTGCAGCCCTGAAGCTGGGTTCGCGCCGCACGACGATGCCGCGTGCGACACCCTGATCTGCCCCGCTGCGCGCCTTTGGCGAGCGCGGACGAAAAAAGGCCGGCTTCCTGCGGGAAGAACGGCCAGACACGAATCGAGAGGAAACAGAATGACCTATCGTAGCAAGCTGTTTGCGACCGTGGCGATGCCGTGGCTGGCCTTGTCCGTCGCCGTTCCGCCGGCGATGGCCGAGAATCTCATGCGCTCCTTCGAGGTGGCTCAGGCCGAAGAGCAGCCGGCCGAGGGCGGTCCCTCGCAGGAGGAGCTTCTGCTTCTCCAGCAGCAGGAGGAAGCCAAGCGGCAAGCCGAACAGCAGGCTGCCGAGGAAGAGGCCAAGCGCCAGGCCGAGCAGCAGGCCGCGGAGGAGCAGCAGCGTCAGGCTGCCGAGGAAGAGGCGAAGCGCCAGGCCGAGCAGCAGGCGGCGGAAGAGCAGCAGCGTCAGGCGGCCGAGGAAGAAGCCAAGCGCCAGGCCGAGCAGCAGGCGGCGGAAGAACAGCAGCGTCAGGCGGCCGAGGAAGAAGCCAAGCGCCAGGCGGAGCAACAGGCCGCCGAAGAGCAGCAGCGTCAGGCGGCCGAGCAGGAGGCCCAGCGCCAGGCCGAGCAGCAGGCGGCTGAAGAACAGCAGCGCCAGGCTGCCGAGGAAGAGGCCAAGCGCCAGGCCGAGCAGCAGGCCGCTGAAGAGCAGCAGCGTCAGGCTGCCGAAGAGGCCCAGCAGCAGCAACAGCAGCAGACGGCCGATCCCTGCGCCGTGCCGGAGGGGGCAGAGCGCCCGGCCGATTGCCCGGTTCCGGCCCCGGCGCCCGATCAGGCGCAGCAGCCGTCCACGCCGGATCAGGGGCAGCCGCCGGTCACGGATCAGGCTGAGCAGCCTGCCGACCCCGCGCAGCAGCCTCCAGCAGACCAAGCCCAGCAACCCGCCGAGCAGCCTCCGGTGACGGATCAGGCGCAGCAGCCGGCCGATCCCGCCCAGCAGCCGCCGGCGGAGCAGCAGGCCGAGCAGCCCGCAGCGCAGCCGGTCGAGCCTGTCGTCGACAACCAGAGCGAAGAGCAGAAACAGCAGATCGCCGCCGATCCGGCTTCGACCAACGAGACGATCGTGCTGCCGGTCGAAAATGGTGCGGCGGTGCTCGACAGTGACAAGGATGCCGATCTTCAGGGCGGCCAGGCGGCGCGCGAGCAGCGCCGGGCCCTGCGGCAGGAAATCCAGGCGCAGGAGCAGGCTCCGCCGCCGACGACCGATGCGGATGCGCAGGCCGCCCTTGTGCAGGAAGGCCAGACCGTCGATCCTGCAACCGTCAAGGCGCGCCTGACGGAAGAGGGCACGCGTGTGCAGGAGGCCCCGCAGTTTGCGGTGCCGCAGACGACCAACATCGTCAACAACACCATCATCAACAATACGGTGATCAACAACACGACCAACAATACCGAGGTGAACAACACCACGAACAACACGGTTGTGAACAACAACAACAACAACACGGTCATCAACAACGAGGTGACGCAGGTCCGGGTCGAGCAGCAGATCGACAACCGCACGGTTCTGGCCGTCGGCGACCGAATCATTGTTCGCGGTGACGAGCGTCCGCGACTGCGCCGTGATGCCGAGGAGGTCTATTACGACGAGTTGTCGCGTGGCCGCACCCGCGAGACGATCGTGCGCGAGAACGGCGTGCAGATCGTCACCGTCTACAATCGGTACGGCGACGTGATCCAGCGCTCGCGCATCGGCCGGGACGGCGAGGAATATCTGCTGGTCTATGCGCCGGAGGCCGATGAGGGTCCGCGCCGCCCGCAACTGGTGGACGTCGGCTACGAGCTGCCGCCGATGCGTCTTCGCATTCCCGTGCGGGATTACATCGTCGATTATTCGGAAGAGCCGGATCGGGATTACTACGAGTTCCTCTCCGAGCCGCCGGTGGAGCGCGTCGAGCGCGTCTACACGATCGATGAAGTCCGTACCTCCGCGCGTCTTCGCGACAAGGTACGCCGTATCGACCTCGATACGATCACCTTCGCGACGGGCAGTGCCGAGGTCTCGATGACGCAGGCCAAGACCATGCGCAAGGTGGCCGATGCCATGAACCAGATCCTTGAGAAGGATCCGGGCGAGACCTTCTTCATCGAAGGTCACACGGATGCGGTGGGTTCGGACCAGTCGAACCTGATCCTGTCCGACAAGCGCGCCGAAAGCGTCGCCGTGCTCCTCACCGAAGTCTACGGCATCCCGCCGGAAAACCTCGTGACGCAAGGCTACGGCGAGCGCTTCCTGAAGGTGCGCACGCAGTCGGCGGAGCAGCAGAACCGCCGCGTGACCATCCGCCGTGTCACGCCGCTGGTGCGCCCGGTCGCCCAGGCGAACTGATGCTTGGCGTGGCGGCCTGACATGCTGCCGCCACAGTGCTAGGCGATCTGATAAACCGGCCCGCTGTCCCGCGGGCCGGTTCTCTTTTACGGTCCTTTTCCATGCTGCTTTCCGCCGTTTCCCGTCGTGCCGGCATCGCGCTTGCGCTGATTGTCTCCTGTGCGCCGCTGGCGGTGCCCTTCGCCAAGGCCGGGCAGGATGGCCTGGTCGAGCCTCGGCTGCATCTGCGCATGGCGGAAGCGTCGAAGGATGCGCCGCGAGTGGCGCTGACCTTCGATGCCTGCATGGGCAAGACGGACGCGCGCATTCTTGCGACACTGATCGACAACCGCATCCCGGCGACCATCTTCGTCACGGCCCGCTGGCTGCGGAACAATGCGCCAACCGCGGCGCTCTTTGCTGCCCACCCCGATCTCTTCGAAGTCGAGGATCACGGTGCCGAACATGTTCCGGCGGTCGATCGTCCCCTCAAGGTCTACGGCATTGCGGCGGCCGGCAGTGCGGTGGCCGTCGAGAGCGAGGTGACGGGCGGGGCAAGCGCGATTGCCGCGAGCGGCCTTGCCGCCCCCCGCTGGTTTCGCGGCGCCACGGCCAAATATTCGCCTTCCGCCATTGCGGACATCCGCCGGCTTGGGCTGACGGTCGCGGGCTTTTCGATCAATGGCGATGGCGGCGCGATGCTCGGGGCCGTTGCCGCCGAGCGGGCCTTCTCGAAGGCGAAGGATGGCGACGTGATCATCGCGCATCTCAACCAGCCCGGCCGGGAGGCCGGCGCCGGCGTGGTGCGCGGCATTCTTGATCTGAAAGCGCGCGGCTACAGGTTCGTGCGGCTTCAGGATGCCGGCGCGCGGGGGACGGACGGGACGACGGATTAGCGGGGGCTTGGATAGGGCGCCGTGTGGGACACCCCCCTCTGCCCTCAGTACATCAAAACCCTAACCCGCAGAATCCCTTCCACCCGTTTGCTCACGTCGCGAATCATCGCCGATCCCCGCAATGCGCTGCACGAAATCGGCGAGCGCGCGGGTATCGTCGAGGTCGAAGACCGGGAGCGTGGTGTCGGTGACCTCATGGTCGGCGGCGATGGCGACGATGTGGGGGTCGGAGGGGGCGAGCGGGGTGCGGTTGGCGGCCTCCAGCCGGCGGGCCTCGATCTTCGGAATGGGCTCGCGCTTGTAGCCTTCGACGATGACGATGTCGCAGGGGGCGAGGCGGGACAGGATTTCCTCGAAGCCCGGTTCAGGGGCGCCGCGCAGCTCGTGCATGATCGCAAAGCGGGTGCCGGAAACGATGGTGACCTCGTGGGCGCCGGCCTCGCGGTGGCGGAAGCTGTCGGCGCCGACCTTGTCGATGTCGAAATCGTGGTGGGCATGCTTGACGGTCGACACGCGGTGGCCGCGGGCGGTGAGTTCGGCCACGAGACGGACGGTGAGGCCCGTCTTGCCGGAGTTCTTCCAGCCGGCAATGCCGACGATCGGCGGCTTTCTGTCTGTCTCGTTCATCGCTCTTGTCAGGTGTAGGGCAGGAGGCGGGCGGCGGTTGCCAGATCCTCCGGCGTGTTGATGTTGAAGAAAGGATCGAGCGGACCTGCCGGCGTTTCCGTCACGGGAAAGGCCACGGTGACGGTGTCGAGGCCGGCAAGGAATCCGGTGACGCGGCGTTTTTCATCCGTTGCGACGAAATCGGCGAGGCTTTCGACAAGGGCGGCGGGCCAGAGGGCTGCGACCGGGTGGAGGCGCCCCGCGCTTTCAGAAACGATGACGGTGCGGTCCGGGTCGGCGGCGGTGTCGCGGGCGGCGGCGAGGCGGGCGGCGAGGTCTATCGGGATGAAGGGGGCGTCGATCGGCGTGGTCAGGATGCTCGGCGCGCCGATCTCGCGGGCGAAGAGCATGGCCGCGTGGACACCGGCCAACGGGCCGGGGCGGCCGACTATGCGGTCGGGGAGGTGATGGGGCGCGAGCTCGTGCGGATCTGCGGGCGGGGCGATTCCCGTCATGTCCGGCCGGTTGATGGCGAGCGGCGAGGCTTGCGGCGCGAGACGGGCGAGAATGTGGGCAAGCAGGGGCCGGCCGGCGAGCAGGACGGTCGCCTTGTCCGTGCCCATGCGGCGCGAGAGGCCACCGGCGAGGACCACCGCGGGGATGGTGTGCTTGCCGCTCACTTCGGCGTCCCCGGCTCGGAGGTTTGCGCGATGGCGGCGACGCGGCGGCGGTTTTCCCGGTAGAAGGTGTAGAGGCCCGAGCCGACGATGACGAGGATGCCGGTGACCATCCAGACATCCGGCACTTCCGCAAAGAAGATAAGGCCAAGCCCGATCGACCAGATGAGGCTGGTATAGCGGAACGGCGCGACAAAGGAGATTTCGCCGTTGCGCATGGCGAGCACAATGCACTGGTAGCCGATCAGCAGCAGGAAGCTCGCGCCGGCGAGATGCGCGAGGCTTTCGGGCCCGACGGGCCGCCAGCCGCCGGTGGGACCGATCAGGGCAGCGCCGACCAGCGTGATGACGACCGAGGTCAGCACGGTGATGAAGAGCGAGGGCACTTCGCGGGCGATGCGGCGCGTGCACAGATCACGGATGGCGGCGAAGACGACGCAGGCGACGACGCTGAGGGCGGCCGGCGTGAAGCCTTCCGGGCCGGGCCTCAGCACGATCAGCACGCCGATGAAGCCGACGACGATGGCCATCCAGCGCCGCCAGCCGACGGGTTCGCCGAGGAACAGCGCGGCCCCGAGCGTGACCGCCAATGGCAAAGCCTGCAGGATGGCGGCGGCATTGGCGAGCGGGATCTGCCCGAGCGCGCTGATATAGGTGAGGGAGGCGCCGACTTCCGCGAAGATGCGCAGCGCCAGTACCGGTGTCAGGGCAATGCGGCCCGGCCGCAGCGCACCAAACTGCCAGGCCAGCGCAATGACAAGCACGGAGGTCATCAACCCGCGCAGGAACATGATCTGGGCGGTGCCCATCTCGCCGGTCACCGATTTCACCAGCGCATCGTTCATGCTGAAGCCGGCCATGGCGAGTGCCATGAAGATGACGCCTTTGACATTGGCGGAAAGGGGGGCGGCGGCGGGCATTCGGGTTCCGGCGTTCATCTGGCGCGGCGCCCGGCCTCCTGCCGGACAGCTGCCGCTGCGGTCATGGCTCCGTCATATAGCACGGCGTTCGATTGAAAAGCCTGCCTCGCCAGAATTCGCGGGTTGCCGCCCGTTCCATCGGCCTTCGCGTTCCCTTGTCCTGCGCGCCGCTGTCACGACTTGTTGCAGTGCGTCAGTAAGTGAATATTTAAATAAGACAGCGCAATCTGCGGGTGAGCCGACATGTCCGCATGATGCGGTCGTTTCCCGTCGCACTGGGGGTGCCGGGAATGGCAGGGCGCGCCGAGATCGGCACGCCGGTGCCGGACATGACGGGCAAGGAAAACAGGGGATCACCATGCGTTTCATCGACCGTCTTCTTCAACGACTGAAGATCATCACCAAGGTGCTGATCTTCGTCGTACCGCTTGTTGCGCTCATCGCCGGCATCGGTCTCGTCGGCTATTTCACCGCGAGTACGCTGAACGGCCATATGACGGTCACCCGCGAAACGATCAACACGCTGTCGGATTTCCAGTCCCTGCGCGCTGCGCTGCAAGGCTTTACCGACCAGCCGGAAAGCACCGGCCGTGACCGCCTGACGAGCGCCATCGGCGATCTCGAAACCGGGGTCAGGTCCCTCGACGGTCTTCTGACCGCGGAGGCCGACCGAGCCAAGATTGCGCCGGTGATCGCGCTGCCGGGACAGATGACGAGCGCGCTCGACGGTCTCTGGTCGATCGAGGCGGAACGCCGCACCGTTTCGGACGGCCTGGCGGGCGCGATCGACGCGCTGCGCAAGAACGGGGAGGCGGCGCGCAAGCAGCTCGACCTCGTGCGCAAGGAGGCGGGCAACAAGGAAGGTTTTGCCAAGGCGCTGCTGTTCGATGCCGCTGCCTCGCAGGGGCTTGCCGAGCGTATCAAGAAGTTCCGCCTGCCGGTGACCCTCGCCGCGACGCCGGCCGCCCGCGTCGAGGCGGCGAAGACCTATCTGCCGCATCTGCAAAAGCAGATCGCCGAAGCCGACGCGATCGCTTCCAAGAAGATCAAGGCGCAGATCGCCGCGGTCAAGGCCAATGCCGACACGGTGGCCGCGATCCTTGCCGGTCCCGAGGATGACGCCGCCAAGAAGACGGCGCTGGTGCCGGTGCTCGGCGACTTCGCCAAGGCCGAGGCCGATTTCATCAAGCAGGGCACCGAGTTTTCCAATACGGCCGCATCGCGTTTCGTGTCGATGGACGCCGACGTCGTGACGCTGCGCGAGCTGGTGACGCTGATGAACGCCACTTTCAGCGCCATCGACGCAGCGGCACTGCATGTGAGCGAGCTGCAGCGCAAGCTGGATCAGGAAAGCCGGCAGGTCCTCATGGCCGATCTTGCGGCCCTGCGCAGCACGACCGCTCAGCTCGCTGAAAAGGGTGCGCGCAACAATGCCCTGCGCGACCTCGGCGGCAAGCTGGAGCCGCAACTGGCCCAGATCGAGAAGGATAGCGCCCGGGCGATCGAGGTCGGCACGGCCTGGAATGCGGCGCGCGGCGCCGCGCAGGGGCTTGTTGCGGATGCCTCCGCCACGCTGGAAGCCTTCGTCTCGACGGCGCAGGAGGCCGGCAAGCGCGACAGCCAGGCCTCGGCCAACGTCTCGATCTTTGCGATGGTGGCCGGCACGGTGCTCGCCATCATCGGTGGCCTGATGCTAGTCGAAACGCTGCGCGGACCGTTGAAGCGGGTCACCGACGTGATGACGCGTCTGGCGAAGGGCGAGCTCGACATCGAGATCGACGGGCGCGAGCGCGGCGACGAGATCGGCGACATGGTGCGCTCCGTTGCCGTGTTCCGCGACAATGCCCGCCAGACGATCCGGCTGGAGCAGGAGGCGGAGGTACAGCGTGCCCGTTCGGCAGAGGAGGAGGCGCGCCGCGCCCGTGAGCGGGCCCGCGTCGAAGCCGAGCAGATGCAGGCGCTGGAAGCCCTGTCGGATGTGCTCTCCAAGCTTGCCGAAGGCAATCTCGAGGCCGGCATGGCCGAAAGCCTGCCGGCGGACTATGTGGTGATGGCGCGCACCTACAATGCCGCCGTCGAGGCGCTGCGTGCGACGCTGTCGGAGGTGCGCACCGTGACCTCGGAAATCACCGGCGCCACGGGTAACCTCGCTGCTTCCTCCGATGATCTTGCGCGCCGCACCGAGCAACAGGCCGCGGCTCTGGAACAGAGCACCCGGGCGCTCAGCGAACTGACGGAGATCGTGCGCGGCACGGCCGACAGTGCGCGGCGCACCACCCTCTCCGTCGACGAAACGTCCACCCATGCCCGCCACTCCGGCGAGGTGGTGACGCGCGCCGTGGCCGCGATGGCGGCGATCAACCGGTCCTCGGAAAAGATCAGCACCATCATCGGCGTCATCGACGAGATCGCCTTCCAGACCAACCTGCTTGCGCTGAATGCCGGGGTCGAGGCGGCGCGCGCTGGCGAGGCCGGACGCGGCTTTGCGGTCGTGGCGCAGGAGGTGCGCGAGCTCGCCCAGCGCTGCGCCGGGGCGGCCCGAGAGATCAAGGGGCTGATTTCGGAAAGCGCCGGCCAGGTGCGGGAGGGTGTGGAACTCGTCGAAGACACCGGCAAGGCGCTCGGCATCATCAACGAGCACATCAGCCAGATCCACGGCCTCGTCAGCACCATCGAGGCGGCTGCCGCCGAACAGTATCGCGGCCTCAACGAGGTCAATACCGCCGTTCACCAGGTGGAGCAACTGACCCAACAGAACGCCGCCATGGTGGAGGAAAACACCGCGGAGATCCACACGCTGCGCAACCAGGTGGAAGCGCTGAACGAGAAGATCGAACGCTTCAAGACCGGTACCCGCGCGGTCGGCGGCAGCTATCGGCGCAGCGCGGCGTAAGGCTCTCGGGGGGACCGGGCAGGGGTCCGGGCAATGAAATTCTAGGCGGCGGCTCGAGAGGGCCGCCGGTTGTGTTTCGTGCGGTGAATTGACAGGCCGGCACCAAAATGCAGAACTGGCGGTGGCTTCGTGCAGCCCGCCGCTCACGCCGGTTTCCGGTCTGGTGAATGCATGTGACGAGACAGGTATCCGTAACGCCAGCCCTTGGCGATCGGTCAGCAATGTGAGCCCTGACGCAGAGATCGCCCGATAGGAACTGGCATGTTCAGAACACATGGCATCAAGGCAATGGCGAAGACGCTGCGCCAGGCGCTTGCCGAGCGCAAGATCGATGTCTCCCACAGCGATTGCCTTGAATTGATCGCCCGGCAATTCGGCTGCAAGGACTGGAATAGTTTTTCCGTCGAACTCACGTCGTCGGCGACCGACCAGCCTCTGGCATTCTCTGTCGTCGGCGAAGCGATGCGCCTGCATCGCACGACGGAACGGCTCGACGTGAACGATACGGATCTGTCCGGGTCGCGTTTCAACGACGCCAATCTCTCCGGCACGTCCTTCAACCAGATCAACTTCTCCGGTGCCCGCTTCAACGACAGCAATATGACCGGCTGGCATGTGAATGACGTGAACCTTGCCGGATCGACCTTCCAGCACGTCAACCTCTCGGGCGCCATCTTCAGCGATTGCCGTTTGCACGGCGCGACGCTGGAGGGTGTGCCGATCGAGGATCTAGTGGACGCCTACAGGACGCGTCCGCAGACGTAGGCGAGGCTTGATGGTCTCGGCGGTGACAGAGATGTCCCCTCAAGCTGCCCTCAATCCTCCTTCAGGCGCCCCGCCCATCCGGCAGAGGTCAGGTGGTTGATATCATCGATGCCGAGCGGCGGAGCGTGCCGGGGCGTGTTGTCGCGTGCTGTGAAAAATGCTTCGAGCGTGGCATCGGGTCCGTTTCCACGGAGTTTCACCGACCCGTCTGGTAGCGTTTCAGCGGACAGCGAGCTGCCGGCCTCGATGCCGAGATGCAGCATCAGTTCGGGCGTCAGCGTGACCTTGCCGTCTGCCGCGACGATCAATGTGGGCATTGCGGTCTCCATCAGAGCTCTGAGCATGCTGCAGGGCGTTCGCCTTACCGTCAATGTCCTGGCGAATGCGGCGCTCTGCGCAGCCGGGGCATTTGCCTTTTTCGCCTTCCGTGCTATATGCCCCTGCGTTGAAAGAGGACGACCTCTACCCTTTCATGGGGTCTTTTCGCACGGGACGACCCGGGCTTATCGGAGGTTTTCCATGCGCAGCTTTCCCGACCGTATTCGCCATGCCATCAGTTTCGAGGTGATCGGAATCTTGCTGATCACGCCGCTCGGGGCTTTGGCGTTCCATACGCCGATCGCCGATATCGGCGTTGTTGCCGTCGTCAGCGCGACGATCGCGACGGCCTGGAATTTCTTCTACAATATCGGTTTCGACACGGTGCTGAAGCGCCTGACGGGCACGACGCAGAAGCAGTGGCGCGCGCGCATCTGGCATGCGGTGCTGTTCGAGGCGGGTCTCCTGATCGCGCTGGTGCCCTTCATTGCCTGGTATCTTCAGGCCTCGCTCTGGCAGGCGCTGATGATGGACGTGTCCTTCGCGGTCTTCTACGTCGTCTACGCCTATGTCTTCAATCTCGCCTACGATCTTCTGTTTCCGCTGCCGGAATGGGCAACGGAGGCAAAGAAGAAGGCGGGCTGAGGCGCGCGGCGATCAAGGCTTCGGCCTGCCATCGAGATCGAGGATGGTGATGCCCTCGTCGGTTTTCTCATTGTCAAAGCCGTCGAAGGTGGGGTTGACCTCGTACCGGGTCAGCACGAAGGCATCGTCCCGGAATACCCAGCGACCGTGATCCCAGGCATCGCCAATGCCGCGCCAGAGGCCGCGGCTGGTGATGGTTGCCGTTTGGGGATCGAAGCGGGCATTCACGAGAATGCTCGTTGCTTTGTAGCCGGTGATGCGCGGCGGGTTCTTCAGCGTCGTCTGGTCCTCGTCGGCATAATCGAGGCCGAGCTCGGGGTTGGCGAAGGAGAGAAGACGCGGAACCTCGTCGTCCGGCGTCTTGATGACGAAGGCGGATTGCAGATTGTAGGCGCCGATCGAGCAGAGCAGCTTGTAGAGCGTCGCTTCTGCGTCCGGCTGGTCGGCCGAATACCAGCTGGGCCGGTATTTGACGGTATAGACGGTGTGGCCGGCCTCGTCTTCCGTGCCGTCGGCGACGACGGGCGTTTCCTCGGGATCGCGCATCAGGCAGTCGACGCCGAGTGCCGCCTTGGCGGCGGTTTCCGCCTCCTTGAGGCCCGGCGGGCGCTCGGCCGCGAAGGTGGTGCCTGCGGTGGCGAAAGCGGCGACAATCAATAGCGGCAGGCGGCGCATGGGCAGGGTCCGGGCCTTTGGAGGGTTCAGGAGATCAGCCGCCGGTGACGCTCATGTGGCGGCGCACGGCGGGGCGGTTGCGGCGGTCGATCACGAAGTCATGGCCCTTTGGCTTCATGGCGATGGCGGCGTCGATGGCGGCAAAGAGGTGCTGGTCGTCGGGGCTTTCGCGCAGGGCGGCGCGCAGGTCCGCGGCATCGTCCTGCCCGAGGCACATGTAGAGCGTGCCGGTGCAGGTGAGGCGCACGCGGTTGCAGCTCTCGCAGAAATTATGCGTCATCGGCGTGATGAAGCCGAGCCGCCCGCCGGTCTCGGCGACGGTGACGTAGCGGGCCGGACCGCCCGTGCGGTAGGGGCTGTCGATGAGGGTGAAGCGCTCGGCGAGGCGGCTGCGCACCATGCTCAGCGGCAGATAATGATCGGTGCGGTCGGCGTCGATCTCGCCCATGGGCATGGTCTCGATCAGCGTCAGATCCATGCCGCGCCCATGCGCCCAGGCCATGAGGTCGGGGATTTCGTCCTCGTTGTCGCCCTTCAGCGCCACGGCGTTGATCTTCACGGCGATGCCGGCGGCCTGGGCCGCGTCGATGCCTTCCAGCACGCGGGCAAGGTCGCCCCAGCGGGTCAGGCGGCGGAATTTTTCAGGGTCCAGCGTATCGAGGGAGACGTTGATGCGCTTCACGCCGCTGTCGGCGAGCTCGGCGGCGAAGCGGGAGAGCTGTGAGCCGTTGGTGGTCAGCGTCAGCTCATCAAGGCGCCCGGCTTCGATCTCCTTCGACAGCGCCCGGATCAGAAACATGATGTTCTTGCGCACCAGCGGCTCGCCGCCGGTCAGGCGCAGCTTGCGCACGCCCCGGGCGATAAAGGCGCGGCAGAGGCGGTCCAGCTCCTCCAGTGTCAGGAGGTCCCGCTTCGGCAGGAACGTCATGTCCTCAGCCATGCAGTAGGTACAGCGAAAATCGCAGCGGTCGGTGACCGACACCCGCAGATAGGTGATCGCCCGGCCGAACGGGTCGATCATCGGCGGCTCGCCTGTGCCGATGGCGGTTCCTGTCGTCGGTCTTGCGATGCTGTTCACGAGGTCATGGTCCCTGCCGCTTGGCGATGGACATTATATGGCGTGGTCAAGGGCATAATGCAAAGCGGGCAGGGCGGATTGATGGCGGATTGCGACTTCCGTCGTCCGGGTTGCGCTTGCCGGGAGGTGTCGTTCCGGCAAGGTCGCGTCTTCCCCACCCGTCGTCCTCGGGCCGGACCCGAGGACCCATTCGGCCCGCTGTGCCCTTGGCCGTGGATCCTCGGCTCGGGGGCCGAGGATGAAGGAGGGTGGAGGGACGGTCTTTACCTCACGTTGCCGTCGCACATGCGAAGAGGTCGAAGATGCGTGAAGCACATTCTTGACGGGATGGAGAGGCGTGCGGCGCCAGCCTTTCCTTGTGTGGTTCCCCTCCGGGAGCCGCCGCCGTTATACCTGACGCCTCAGCCCTCGGCCCGGCGGGCCTTGGCAGTCGCGGCAAAGGCGCGCTGCATGTACATGTCGCGGTCGTAGACGTCGTCGAAATACTCGACCTTGCCGTCCTTGTCCGGCCAGGCGGTGAAGTAGGAGACGTAGACCGGAATCTTCGGCGTCGAGACGGCCTTGTTGGCGCCGCCCGCGATCTGGCGGCCGATGTCCTCGACGCTGGTGCCGAGCACGGCAGCGGCCATCTTGCGCGGTTCGGCAAGGCGCACGCAGCCGTGGCTGAGCGCCCGCATGTCCTTCTTGAAGAAGCTCTTCGAGGGCGTGTCATGCATGTAGATGGCATGGGTGTTCGGGAAGAGGATCTTCAGCTCGCCGAGCGCATTGTCGCTGGACGGCGGCTGGCGCACGGCCACCCCGGCGGTCGAACCATACCAGTTGACCGAGGACGAGGCGACGGCACGTCCCCCGACTTCGACCTGATAGCCGAGACGGTCGAGATAGGACGGGTCGTTGCGCAGCTTCGGCAGCATCTCGTTGACGATGATCGACTGCGGTACGCCCCAATAGGGGTTGAACTCGACGGTCTGGATCTCGTCCTGGAAGAAATAGGTCTGGTTGCTCTTCGAACCGACCACGACACGCATGGCGAACTGTTCGCGGCCGCCGTCGTGGTAATAGGCCTGATAGGCCGGCTGGTTGATGAAGACGTAGCGGCGGCCGAGATCGTCCGGCAGCCAGCGCGCCTGCTCCATGGCGACCTTCACCTTCTCGATCTTCGAGGCGGTGGTGTCGCCGCCGGTCAGGACGCGGATCGTGGCATTGCCGACGACACCGTCCGGCTTTAGCCCGTGCTCCTTCTGGAAGGCCTCGACGAGGGCAACCAGTTCCGGCGCGTAGTCCGGCGTACCCTGATAGGCCGCGATCGTCGCCTGATGCGCGGTCCTGAGAGCCTCCGAGCCGCGACTCTTGATGGCAGCCACGATGTTGGAAAGTTCCGGATTGCTCTGGCCGGGCTTCAGCAGCGTGCCGGGCGCGATGGTGATGCGCGGCGCGCCATCGCCGGCACCCTCCAGCGTCCGCAACTCGCGCATCAGGGCCATGAACTGCGGGCTCACCGGATTAAGCTGCGTCAGCGCGAAGGCCGGTGCGTCGGAGGAGGCAATTGTCTTCAGCGTGGCGACGAGATCGACGTCCTTGCGCTTGAAGTCGTGGTAGCCGGAAATCTTGTTGGGATCGATGCGGCCGCGGATGGTGTCGGCGGCGTATGTGGCAATGGCGGCCGTCAGCGCGACGTCGAAGCGCACGAGGTCCTGTTGGCGCGCGGCCTCATCGGCGGCCCCGCTCACGGGACGCGCCACGGCATAGTCTGCCGGGTCGAGGCCAACGCGCTCGGCGCGGGCCAGCATGGCAAGAACCGCGTCGGCCTTTGCCGTCACGCCATCGCCATCCACCCAGACGAGGGCGGAATGGCCGGCATAGAAGGCCTCGACGGCGCGGGCGATCTCGGCAGGCGCCTTCACATCGACGGGAGTAGCGACGGGGCGCGCCTCCGTCGCGGCTGGCTTTGCGGCGGCCGGCAGGCTGGTGTTGTCGAGCGAGGCGGTCACGACGGGATCGGCCCCGCTCTGCATCGCCATGGCGGCGGCGGCAAGGCCGGGCGTCGCGATGCGGCGCAGCGGCTCGGCCTTGTAGGTGTAGTAGCGCGGACCGGTGATCTTCTGGATCGGTGCGGCTGCCCGCGGGCGCTGCTCCTCGATCGCGGTGCCCGGCGCGACGCCCGGCAGGCTGGTGTCGGTGGCCTTCGGTGCCTGCTCGCTGACGCGCGGGCGGCCGCCACGAATGATGTCCATGAGCGTGATGGCTTCCGCCGGCCGCACATCGACTGTCACAAGGGCACAGCCCGCCAGGAGGGCGAAGAACGCCGCGGTGTTTTTCAATCTCATGATCCGTGAATTCCCTGTCTTGCTCACCGCGGGAAACGGTCTGCCATCTGCGTCGCCCCACGTTCGTCAACCTATAAGAAAGGATGGTGAATGAAAAGAAAACGCGCTGTTTCCGGCGGCACTGCCGGCGACAAAAAAGCGAGAGAATTCCGTGAGGCAAAAATTGCAGAGGGTGAAGGCGGCAATTTTGCAACAGGGGCGCGGGGCTCCTGGCCGACGGCCTGCGGCGGGTCCCTGCGGCATCCATGAGGGGATTTTTCCGGCCCCTTCATTCTAAACGATTGTAGGACTCGCGCTCCTTCGCCCGTCCCTTTACAAGGCTGGCTGCAATGGTCCACAGAAGGGCCCCAAGAGCGCCGGAGAGAGGGCGGCTGAGGCCGGCCGGCGCGTCAACACGGACGAAGGCAGGAAACGGCATGAGCTCCACGCGCACCGAGACAGATACATTCGGCCCGATCGAAGTGGCCAGCGACCGCTACTGGGGTGCCCAGGCGCAGCGTTCGCTCGGCAACTTCAAGATCGGCTGGGAAAAGCAGCCGCTGGCCATCGTGCGTGCGCTCGGCATCGTCAAGCAGGCCGCGGCGCGCACCAACATGGCGCTGGGCCGTCTCGATGCGACTGTCGGAGAAGCCATCGTCAAGGCCGCCCAGGAGGTCATCGACGGCAAGCTGAACGATCATTTCCCGCTCGTCGTCTGGCAGACCGGGTCGGGCACCCAGTCCAACATGAATGCCAATGAGGTGATCTCCAACCGCGCCATCGAGATGCTGGGCGGCGTGATGGGCTCGAAGAAGCCGGTTCACCCCAACGACCACGTCAATATGAGCCAGTCGTCAAACGACACTTATCCGACGGCCATGCACATCGCCTGCGCCGAGCGCGTCGTCCACGATCTGTTGCCCGCCTTGAAGCATCTGCATGCGGCGCTGGAAGCCAAGGTGAAGGCCTTCGATCACATCATCAAGATCGGCCGCACCCATACGCAGGATGCGACCCCGCTGACGCTCGGCCAGGAATTTTCCGGCTATGCGGCGCAGGTGGCATCCTCGATCAAGCGCATCGAGATGACACTGCCTGGCCTGCAGGAGCTGGCACAGGGCGGCACCGCCGTCGGCACCGGTCTCAACGCCCCAGTCGGCTTTGCCGAACAGGTCGCCGAGGAGATCGCCAAGATCACCGGGATCGCTTTCACCTCTGCGCCGAACAAGTTCGAAGCGCTGGCTGCGCATGATTCCATGGTCTTCTCGCACGGCGCCATCAATGCGACGGCCGCGGCGCTCTTCAAGATCGCCAACGACATCCGCTTCCTCGGTTCCGGCCCCCGGTCGGGCCTTGGCGAACTCTCGCTGCCGGAAAACGAGCCGGGCTCGTCGATCATGCCGGGCAAGGTGAACCCGACCCAGTGCGAGGCGCTGACGCAGGTCTGCGTGCAGGTGTTCGGCAATCATGCGGCGCTGACCTTTGCAGGCAGCCAAGGCCATTTCGAGCTCAATGTCTACAATCCGCTGATGGCCTACAATTTCCTGCAGTCGGTGCAGCTTCTCGCCGACGCGGCCATCTCGTTCACCGACAATTGCGTCGAGGGCATCGAAGCGCGCGAGGACAACATCAAGGCTGCGCTCGACCGCTCGCTGATGCTCGTCACCGCGCTGGCGCCGAAGATCGGCTACGACAACGCCGCCAAGATCGCCAAGACCGCTCACAAGAACGGCACGACGCTGCGCGAAGAAGCCGTCGGCGGTGGCTATGTGACCAATGAAGAGTTCGACGCGGTGGTGCGTCCGGAGACAATGATCAGCCCAGCCTGAGCGATCGATCTCCATCCGCAACCTCGCGGGAGTTCGCCTTGGCGAACTCCCGTTTTTTCTACGGCGCTCATTTTTCGGTTGATGCCGTCACAGGTGCGCTTTACCCAAAGTTTCTAAACGGTGATTACGTTTAACACTTTCCAAATGATTGATCCCTAATGATACGGGAACTCGATGTAATCGTGACGAGGGGTCGTCAGATGGCTGCTGCTCCCGCGCAGAAAACGCCTGTCCCAGATATTGCCGCGCAAGTGACGCACGCGATGCGCGTCATGGGGATTGCGCCGATTCCGCGGAATTACGAACTGTACTACGAAGCCTATATCGGCTCCAATCCGAAGCTGACGAAGGAACTCGCGGCGCTCGGAAGCAAGGCGACGCAGGAGGAGCTCGACGAGATCGGGCTGCGTTACTTCGCGCATGTGCACCGGCCCGCGACGCTGGAGACGGCCCATCGCAATCTTTCCCTGCAGCTCAGCGAGGTCCTGAACCTCCTGCGCGACGAGCAGCATGCACTGGAAAGCTACAACCAGATCCTCGGCGAAGCCTATCGCAACATCAACGGCAAGAGCTCCAACGGCGTCGAACTGCTGCGCCACGCGATCAACATTCTCTCCGACGCCACCAGCGCCACCATGAGCGAAGGCAAGGAGCGGGTCGAGAATGTCGTGCAGAAGTCCTTCGAGATCGAATCGATCCGTCAGGAACTCGATGAGTACAAGCGGATCGCCAATACCGACTCGCTGACGCGGCTGGCCAATCGCCGTGCCTTCGACGAACGACTGACCACTATCTACAATTCGGAAAAGCTGCGGTACATGACGGGGCTCCTGGTCGCCGATATCGACCATTTCAAGAAGGTGAACGACGCCTATGGCCATCCGGTCGGCGACAAGATTCTGGCGACGGTCGGCAATCTGATCCGGCTGACGGTGCCGCGCGAATCCTTCGTGGCCCGTACCGGCGGCGAGGAATTTGCGGTCATCCTGTCGGACCTGAGCGCCGAGGAATGCCAGGGCGTGGCGGAACGAGTCCGTGCGGCGGTGGCCGCGACACCCTTCAAGAATTCCAAGACCGGGATCAATTACGGTCCGATCACCCTGTCGATCGGCGTCTGCATGGCCGCGGAGGCCGACGATCCGACCGACCTCTACCAGAAGAGCGATCTGGCGCTCTATTGCGCCAAGAATGGCGGCCGCAACCGTGTCGTCCACTTCGAAGAGGGTATGCGCAAGGAAAGCGGCAAGAACTGGCTGATCTATCGCCGCTGAGCCGCACGTCACTGCTGAAACAAGGCCCGGCCGGTCAGGAGATCGGCCGGGCCTTGTTGTTCTGGCCTTCGTGTTCAGGCGAAGCGGTCCTTGAGATGGGCAAGGCACTGCCGAAAAGCGGCAAGATCGGTGTAGAGCGCATCCGGCGGAGCGCTTCCGATGGCGATGAGGCCGCCGCGGCGCTCGACGCCGCCATGCAGCATCAGATTGTCGATCATCTCGAAATCCTCCAGTGACAGGCCGTCCGACCCGCGCTGATAACCATCCTCGCCCTTCGTGACGCGCCCCTCATAATAGGCGACGCAGCGCGCATAATGGCTTTCCGGCACGTTCGTATAGGCCGTGACGGGCTTGCCGAGCGCGCACATGAAGCCAAGTTCGAAGGCCGTGCCGACATCGGCGGCAAGGCCGCGGAACGGGGTGAGGTTGGCGATGATGGCATCGGCCTCCAGCATCATCTCTTCATCCACCTGGCTGATGGCCAGTCCGAAGGCCTTCTTGGTCGGCGCCGGCGGAATATCGAGGTCGCCCGGGCAGATGGCGCGAAAGCCGGCCTCGCGCGCAAGCTCAGTCTTCTCGTCCATGATGGCGCGGGCATTGGGCATGAAGACTTCGGGGCCGGCCATGTAGATCGATCGGACCATGGCAATTCTCCTTCTTGGACCTGATAGCGCTCGGAGCCTAGAGGATTGCTGCGTGAAGGGAAACCAGTCGCGCAGAATTTCGCTTCTGCGGCAATGCGTTAGGCGGGACGGATACTGGTTCCCGAAAAAAGTGATCATCTTTGCGTGTTTTTTGAACCTGGTGTCACGTCGCTGTAAATCAGCGGGGCTAACCCACGTGCGTCACTTCTCACCCATCAAACCGAAGAGGGTACCATGACCACGATCGACAAGTTCAAGATGAGCTGGGACGAATGGGACGAACGGCAGAATCCGCCGCCGGCGGTGACCGATTTCGACCGAGTGGTCGAACGGGCCGTTTCGCGCCGTGGCTTCCTCGGCGGCATCCTGGCCTTCGGTTCGGCGGCTGCCGCCATGGGAACGATCGGCCAGCTGATGAGCTCCACGGCCGTCGAAGCCGCCGACGCCACCTCGCGTTTCCCCTTCACGCCCGTTCCGGCCGGCACTGACGCCACCGTTCATGTTCCGGATGGCTATAACTGGAACCCGCTTGCCAAGTGGGGTCAGCCGCTCTTCTCGAACGTTGCCGATGTCGATCCGGCCAAGGGCGTTTCGCTGGAGAACTCCGACAAGGTCTTCGGCGAGAACACCGACGGCATGGAACTCTTCGTCGTCGGCGGCCACCAACTGATCGCCGTCAACCATGAATATGTGAACCCGGAAATCAACCTTCCACATGCGCCCGAAGGCGTGCCGCAGTCGGCGGACGACGTGAAGATCCTGCAGAACATGCAGGGCGTGACCGTCATGGAAGTCGCCGAGGGCGAAAACGGCTGGCAGATCGTGCTCGACAGCCCGTTCAACCGCCGCATCCACCACAACACGCCGATGATGCTCTCGGGCCCGGCTGCCGGCTCCGACCTTCTGAAGACCGAAGCCGACACCACCGGCACCGAATGTCTCGGGACGCTGAACAACTGCGGCGCGGGCAAGACGCCGTGGGGCACGTATCTGACCTGCGAAGAGAACTTCAACGGCTATTTCGGTTCGACGGATGCGAATTTCGCGCTGCCGGAAGACTACAAGCGCTACGGCATTGCCGCCGAGTCGGTCTATTCCTACGAAAAGTTTGACGCCCGCTTCGATGTCTCCAAGAACCCGAACGAGCCGCACCGCTTCGGTTATGTCGTCGAGATCAATCCGGCGGATGCTTCCTCCAAGCCGGTCAAGCGCACCGCGCTCGGACGCATCAAGCATGAGAACGCCGCCGTCACGGTTGCCCGCGACGGCCGTGTCATCGTCTATATGGGCGACGACGAGCGCGGCGAGTTCCTCTACAAGTTCGTCTCCACCGGCATCTATGTGCCCGGCGGCGACACCTCGACGCTGCTCGACGACGGCCAGCTCTACGTTGCCAAGTTCTCGGACGACGGCACGGGCGAGTGGCTGGCGCTGACGCCCGAGGCCACCGGCATGAAAGCGGATGAAATCTGCGTCTTCACCCGCAAGGCTGCTTCCAAGGTTGGCGCCACCACCATGGACCGTCCGGAATGGGTCGCCATCAATCCGGTCGCCGTCGAAGCCTATTGCGCGCTGACCAACAACAGCCGCCGCGGCGAAATGAAGGACGGCAAGCTGCGCACCAATGCCGGCGGCGACGAGCTGGCCCTCAATGCCGTCAACCCGCGTGAGAAGAACGGCTATGGCCAGATCGTGCGCTGGTACCCGGAAAACGACGACCATGCCGATGGCAAGTTCAAGTGGGACCTGTTCTGCATGGCCGGCAACCCGTCGGTCCATAAGGACGCCTATGCCGGCTCGTCCAACATCAACGAAGGCAACATGTTCAACTCGCCCGACGGGATGATGTTCGATACGACCGGCCTTCTGTGGATCCAGACGGACGGCGAAGACACCAACGAAGGCGACTTCGCAGGCCAGGGCAACAACCAGATGCTCGCCGGCGACCCCGTCACGGGCCGCATCGAGCGCTTCCTGACCGCCCCGAAGGGTGCCGAAGTCACCGGCCAGACCTGGTCGGCCGACAAGCGCACCCACTTCGTCGGCATCCAGCACCCCGACGCCCCGTTCCCGGACGGCGAAGGCAAGCTGCCCCGCTCGACCATCGTCGCCATCAAGCGCGCCGACAATGCCATGATCGGCTAAGCAGCATCTAAGATCGATGCAACCACGGCGGCGGGAGGCCACTCCCGCCGCTTGTCGTTTGGGGCGCGCCGGTCCGCAGCTCAGCGGTTATAGACGGCGGTCATCCGTGCGGTGGCGATCGTGTTCGCACCGATCATGAAGCCGGCCAGCGCATTGCTGGCGTTGTCCGGCAGGTCGAGTGTCTCGGTCGAGAGCGCATGGACGGTGAAGATGTAGCGGTGGACCTCGCCGGGCGGCGGGCAGGCGCCGCCGAAGCCCGTGGCCCCGTAATCATTCTTGAGCTCGACTGCGCCCGCCGGCATCGTGCCGTCGCTGCTCGCGCCACCCTCGAGGGCGGTGACGGTTGCGGGGATGTTGACGGCGTTCCAGTGCCACCAGCCCAAGCCTGTCGGGGCATCCGGATCGTAGGCGGTGATCGCAAAGCTCTTCGTGCCCTCTGGCGCGCCGGTCCAGGCGAGGTCGGGGGAGCGGTTCTTGCCCTCGCAGCCGAAGCCGGCGAAAACGGAGTCCGGCACAAGTTGCATGCCTTCTGCGATGGTCTTGCTGGTCAGCTTGAAGTCGGAGGCGCTGGCGCCCGAACCGAGTGTGGGGGCAACGAGGAGCGCGGAGAGGAAGAGGGCTTTCGACATGAACGTGTCCTTTCTGAACGGTTGATCGTGCAGCAAGGCGTAGCGCTCCCCACGCTGTCCTGCTTCCGGCCAACACGCAATGTCTGTCGAAGAACGCTCAATCTTCCGCGCTGCGGATCGATCTCGGCTTAATTCCGAACCTTTCACGAAAGGCGTCGGAGAAATGCGAGGGTGTCTTGAAGCCGCAGTCGAGCGCGATCTCGGAGATCGGCCGCGTTGTGCTCTGCAGACGTGCGAGCCCCTTTTCGAGCCGCGTGTTCATCAGGACGCGATGAAATCCGGGGCCGGATTTGGTCAGCCAGCGGCGAAAGGTGGCTTCGCTCATCGCGAAATGCCGGGCGACCTCGCCGACGCGCCAGCGCCGTGCCACGTCGGATTCGATCAGGCGTCGCACCGCGCTTGAGGGCTGGTCTTGATCCTGCGCCGGTAACTGGATTCCATGATGGCGCAGACACAAGAGCGGCTCGAGGAGGCGGTGGCGCCGGACGAGCGGCGGCAGGTCGGGCCGCTCCACCGTCTCGCGCAGCAGATTCAGCATCTCGTGCGGGCGGCAGGCGGCGCGCAGGATCTGGATGCCGGCCGAACTATGCCGCGGCGTGTGTTCGGAAAAGACTTCCTGCACCAGATCACGCGGGAAATAGACACCCTCGGCGCGGTAGCCGACCTTGGGGATCGGGCCGTTTTCGAGCGTGACGATCGAACCGGTAGGGAAGACCAGCAGGTCCCCTTCCTCGCCGATGATTTCGCCATGGACGGGGCAGAGAACCCGCTTGGTGCCGGACGTGATGAAGCACAGGAAAGTGAGACCGATGAAGAGATCGGTGAAGGTTGCGGCTGTCGCCTGCGTGATCGAAAAGAGCGAGACGCCGGTTGGCGCTTCCGTTGCTGCCGGCTCGTGATCCTCTATCGACGCCGTCCCGGTCGGGTGCATGTCCATATCGGAGTATCCTTGCTACCAATCGATGGAAAACCGCTCTGCTGCCGGCTGCCGGGATGGCGATGCGGGGGTGGTGGCTGTGCTTTCGGAGGGGATACTGGTGGCGGCGTGACCCCTCGGAGGGGCGTTCTGATGCGCGTGCGTGTCGATTCAAGTGCTTGCGGGGTTGTTTTCCCATTGTGAATCAAAAAGGCCCGCCAGTCTTACGGCGGGCCTTTCCGATCGTTGTATTCACGCCCGCATCAGCTGAAGCGGCCGGCGGCGTGAGCGAGCATCGTGTAGACCTTGCCCGTGTCGGAGGTCAGGTAGCTCTGCGTCATGGTCCGGTCGCGGTCGTTGCGGGCGACGTCCGAAAGCAGCTTTTCGAAATCGCCGATGTAGCGATCGACAGCGGTGCGGAACTCCGGCTCGCGGTCATATTTGCGCTTGATCTCGTCGAAGGTCTGCTGGCCCTTCAGCGTGTAGAGGCGACGGGTAAAGACGTCGCGCTCGCCGCGCTGGTAGCGGCGCCACAGATCGACGGAGGCGTCGTGGTCGATGGCGCGGGCAATATCGACCGACAGCGAGTTCAGCGATTCCACCACATGGCGCGGGTTGCGCGCTTCCGTGGCGGGGCGAGCCTGGGGCTGCGGCTGAAGCTCGGGCTGGCGCTGAGCCGGGGCGGCCGGTGCTTCCTCGCGGGAGGCCGCACGCAGGAGATCGCGCACCCAGCCGCCGCCTTCTTCCTGACGGGGGCGGTATTCCGCAGCCGGATCGGCGGCGGGCAGGCGCGTCTGGGCGGGCTGCGTGGCACGCTCAAGACCGAGGCTGCCGCGCAGGCCGTCGGCCTCCGGCCGGGCCGCCCGCACGGGGGCTGCGGCCGGCGCGCTGGCGGGCTGGGTCGCGGCAAGGCCGGTGCCCATGGTGCCGACGGCGGGACTGGCTGCCGCCGCCATGGTGCCGGGCAGGGTGAAGGGAAGGCCCGTGGGCAGGCCGGGCTGCGCTGACGGGGCGGCCATGGCGCCAGCCTGCGGCGCGGGGGCTGCAAATTCCAGCGCGTTGGACGAGCGGCCGATGATCGAGGACAGGTCCTGCAGGGCCTTGATCTGCTCGGCCACGGCGCGGCGCATGGCGCCGGCGCTTTCCTTGGCTTCTTCGGGCAGATCGAAGGCGCCGCGCTTGAGGTCCTCGCGCGTTGCACCGAGTTCGCGGCAGATCTCGTCGGCGGCGCGGCGGATTTCTTCCGTGGCGCCGGAGAAGCGGGCGATGGCGTCGTCGGCCGACTGGCGCAGGACCGCACGCAGTTGCTCGCTGGCGCCCTCGGAGCGCTTGCCGGCTTCGGCCAGAACGCGGTCCACATCGGCGAGCGACGTGCCGACGCTGCCGCGCAGCCGCTGGGCGACTTCCTTGGAGCGCTCCTCGGCCGTGCGGAGGGCCTGTTCGACGCTCTCGGTCGCCTCGGCACCGGCCTGGGCGGCGGTGCCGCGCAGGTTTTCGGCCGCCTTGATGGCGCGCTGTTCGGCAGCGGAAAGAACCTGATTGACGTCCTCGTAGCTTGCGCGCAGGCCCTCGCGGATGGCGTTGGCGACCTGGGCGGAACGCTCCTCGGCCTGCCGTGCGGTGCGCGTGACCGCCTCGCCGGCCTCTTCACCGGCCTTGACGACGGTGGTGCGCAGCGTCTCGGCGGTGGCGGCGGCACGGGTCTCGGCGTCGGTCAGCACGCGGCCGATCTCGGCAAAGGACGACTGGATGCCGTTGCGCAGCGTTCCCGTCGTTTCCACGGCACGCTGTTCGGCGCGGGCGAAGGCGGCGTCCACCAGGCTTTCCACCTGGCGCATGGTGTTCTCGACCTCCTCCGAGCGGCGTACGAGGCCGACGGAGAGGGTGCGCAGCGCTTCCTGGCGCTCGTCGAGCGTCGTCGCAAGGTTCGACTGGGCGGCGCCGAGAAGGTCGGACGCCTGGTTGAGAACCTTGGAGTGCTCCTCGAAGCGACCGACGATGCCGCCGATCTGGGAGAGCGTGTGGGACGAGACGTCCGCGAGCTTGTCGACGCGGCCCTCGATGAGGCGGGTCGAGCTGGCGAGGACATCGAAGACGCGCTCGGCCGTATCGGAAATGCGCTGCGTGGTGGCGTCGAGCTTGCCTTCCATCGTGCCGAGCGTGGTCTCGGCCGTGCCGAGCACTTCGCCCATGGCCGCATTGCTGCGGGCAAGGCGGTCGATCAGCGAGGTGGCGGTGGCTGCAAGGCGCGATTCCATCTGCTGCATGGCGCCGGCCGTCTCGCTGGCGCGGCCGGAGAGGGCTTCGATGCTCTCGCCGGTGCGCTGCGTGATGGTCTGCACCAGCGCGGCGCTTTCGGCCCGCAAGCGGTCGGCGCTGTCGCGGGCGGCGGCGCTGATCTGCTCGGCAGCATCCGCACCCGTTGCCGCGTAGCGATCGACGATCGGGCGGGCCTGTTCGTCGATCAGGCGGCCCAGTTCGGCCGAGCGGGTCGAGAGCAGCGAATTGAGTTCGCGGGTGCTCTCGTCCAGCGTGGCGCGGATCGATTCGCCGCGGGCACCAAGCGCCTTTTCGATCGCGTCGAGGCTGGTCGCGACATTGCGGGCTTGGGCGTCGATGGTGCGGCCGGCTTCGGCAAAGCGCGAGGCGGCTGTTGCCGAGGCGGCATCAATGGTTTCCTGCACGGAGCGGGCGCGCGCGCCGATCTCCTCGCCGGCCGTGGCGAGCCGCTCCACGGCACTGCCGGCGGCTTCGTCAATGCTGGCATTGACGAGGCGGGCGCGGTCGCCGATGCGGTCATTGGCTTCGGAGAGGCGGGCAATCGCCGCATCGGAAGCGTCCGTGACACTGCGGGCGAGCGAGGCGCTGCGGCTGGCCGTCTCCTCGGCCTTCTGCTCGACGATGTCGGCAAAGCTGCGGCTCTGCTGCTCCAGCGTGCCGGTGAAGTTTTCACCGGTCTGGGCAAGACGTTCGGCGGCCCGGCGGGCTTCGGCGTCGATCTCCTCGGTGGTCTGCTGCACCGCGCTGCGCAGGGTGACTGCGAGCGAGCCGGCACGGGTTTCGAGTGTGCGGCTGACATTGTCGAGACCGACGCCGAGGGCGCGGTCCATGGTGCCGAAGCGCTCTTCCAGATGCGCCGCACCGCGCTCGACGGTCTCGGAGATCCGGCTCGCGCCGGTTTCCGTGACGCGCTCGAACTCGCCGACACGGGCCGACAGGGTCCGGTCGAGCTCAGCGGCAGTGTTGCCGCCGATCCGCTCGAACTCGCTGGCACGGGCCGCAAGGGTCTGGTCAAGCTGCGATGCGGTGCGGTTGCCGATGCGCTCGATGTCCCCGGCACGGGCGGCGAGCGTCTGCTCGAGCTGTGCGGCGGTGCTCTCGCCGATGCGCTCGATGTCGCCGGCGCGGGCCGAAAGGGTTTCGTCGATGCGCGCGGCAGCGTTGGTGGTGACGCGCTCCAGTTCGCCGACGCGGGCGCCGAGCAGGCTGTCGATCTGGCTGGCGGCCGAAGACCCGGCACGCTCGAGATCGATGATGCGGGTGGTGAGGCTGTCGCCGATCTCCCGGCCGGCGACATCGACCATGGCCTGGACGCCGGTGACGCTTTCGCTGATGCGATCGCCAAGGACGCCGATCGTGGTCTCGATCTGCAGCGCGGTTTCGCCGAGACGTTCATTGAGGCCGGAGAAGGAGCTGTCCATCTGGCTGTTGAGCGTATCGGCGGCGCGGCCGATATGCTGCGCCGTCTCACCAAGACGGTCGGCAATCGCGCTGGTGGAGGAGCGCAGGCGGTCTTCGAGCGCGATCGCACTCGATTCGATCGTCTGGCCGATTGCTGCCTTGCGCGCTTCGAGGGCGATCTCCAGTTGGGTCGCGCCCGAAGCAAGCGTGTTGGCGATTGCGTTCGACTGGTCGCCGAGCACGGCGTCGATCTGCTCGCGTCCCTCCGTCAGGGTGGAGCGGATGGCCCCGAGGCGTCCATCGAGGTCGTCGCGAATCTGCGTCTGCGTCGCCGACAGGCTCGATGCCAGCGTCTCGGCCGTGCCCGACAGGGCGCGTGCGGCCTCGTCGGAGCTGCGCAGCATGGTCTCGGTCAGGGTGCCGACGCGGCTCGCGAGCTGATCGCCAAGTTCGTTGGTTCGGTCGCTCAGCGTTTCCGCGGTGACGGCGGTGCGCAGGGCAAAGCCGCTGGCCAGATCGTCGAAGCGTTCGCCGACGCTATCGACCATCATGCGGGCCCGTTCGCCCATGTCGGCAATGCCATCGGTGAGCTTGGCGCTCAGGCGCTCGTGGCTTTCCGTCAGGGCGTGCTCGATCGTGCCAAGGCCGGAGCCGAGCGTTTCGGCAAAGGTGCGGCCGCTGGACAGAAGGGTCGAGGACAGGCGCTCCTCGCCGACGCCAAGCGCCGTTTCGATGGCGCTCGTGCTCCTGGCGAGGGTGGTGGCGACCCGGTCGTGGCCGGAGGCGAGGGTAGCCTCGACGGCGCTGATGCGGCCATCGAGCGTCTGGGCAATCTCCTGGCCGCTCCCCGAGAGCGTCGCGGCAAGGCGCACATGGCCGGCGGAGAGGTTGGTTTCGATCTGGGAGATTCCGCCCTCGATCGTGGTCGAGATGGCGCGGCTGTGATTGCCGATCGCGCCGTCGATGCGTTCGTGACCGGAGGCGAGCGTCGCTTCGATCGTCTCGATGCTGCTCTCCAGCCCGGTCTGGATCTGAAGGCTCTGGGCCATCAGCGTCGTCGTCAGGCGATCGTGGTTCTCGTCGAGCGTGCGGCCCATGTCGCGGCCGTGCGCTGTCAGCGTCGTCTCCAGCTGGTCGCGGGCTGCCGACAGGGTGATGTCCATGGCGCCAAGGCCGCTGCCGATCGCCTCGGCAATGCCGCCGGCCCCATCGGAGAGGACGGCATCGAGACGCTGCTGGCCGCCGGCTATGGCGCTTTCGACGCTCTCGATCTTCTCTGCAATGCTGGAACCGATCTTCTGCCCGTGGGTGGTGAGGACGTCGTCCAGGCGATCGGTGTTGGCGGCCATCGCCGTTTCGATGGCCAGCGCACCGGAAGCAAGGCCGTCATTGATGCGGCGTTCGCTCTCGACGAGGGTGCGCTGGAGCATTTCCGCGCGCCCGCCAAAGCCGTTGTCGAGACGGGTCTGGGCGGCATCGAGCGCGCCGAGGAGGGCGCTGGAGCGGTCGGCCAGCACGCCATCGACGCGGTCGTGCACGGACTTCAAGGCTTCGGTGAGGGCACCGGTGCGGGTGCCGATGCTCTGCTCGATGGCCGTCTGGGTGGCATCGAGGGCGCCGATCAGGGCGCCGGAGCGCTCGGCCAGCACGCCATCGACGCGCTGCTGTACGGTTTCGAGCGCGTCGGTCAGGGCGGCGGTGCGCTGGCTGACGGTGGTTTCCAGGGCGCGGGTGCGGCTCGTGATACCGTCCTCGATCGCCACCTGCGTGGCGCCGAGCGCGCCGATGAGGGCGCTGGAACGATCGGCCAGAACCGTGTCGATGCGCTGGTGCACGTCCTGCATGGCGGTGGTGAGGGCGGACGTGCGCGTTTCGATGGAGTCGTCAATGGCCGCCTGGGTGGCGCCGAGAGAGCCGATGAGGGCCGTCGAGCGCTCGAGAAGAATCGAATCGATCCCTTCCTGCGCCGTCGCCATGGCGTTGCTCATGGCGGTGGTGCTGCTCGTCAGCGTTTCCTCGATGGCGCTGCGGGTGGCGGCCAGCGCACCGATCAGCGAGGTCGAGCGCTCGGCCATGACCTGGTCGACGCGCTGGTGGGCGGCCTGCATGGCTTCCGTGAGGGCGCTCGTCTGGTTGGTGATGCTCTCTTCGATGAAGTCCTGCGTGGCGCCGAGGGTGGCGGCCAGGGTCAGGGAGCGATCGCTGATGGTGGAGCCAAGCTGCTCGATCCGCGCGTCGAGCACGCTGCCGATCGCGTCGGAGCCGGTGTCCACGGTCTTTTCGATGCGGCCGAGGCTGGTGGTGATGCGGCTGTCGAGTTCGCTGGCGCGGCGGTCGAAGGCATCGGCAAATTCGCTGAAGCGCGTATCGAAGGCGCCGGAGAGCTGGCCGACCGTCGCCTGCATCTTGTCTTCGAAGAAGCCCGAGCGGATGTCGAGGTCCATGATGGTTTCGTCGGCCACGGACTGAAGCGTCTGGCGGAAGGCCTGGCCCTTGTCGTCGAGCGTCGTATTGATCGACAGCAGCATTTCCTCGATGCCGCCGGCGATGGTCTGCTGGCCGAAATTAAGGGTCTCGTTGAGGTCGCGGGTGCGGGCGATCAGCGTTTCGTTGAGCTGGCGGGCGCGCTCGTTGAGGGCGGCGTTCAGCTTCTCGGTGTTGGCGTCGAGCGTCGAGGCGCGCGTCTCGAACTGGCCCAGCAACTGCTGGCCGCGCTTGTTGAGCGTCTGGCTGAGCTGGTCGAGGCGGGCGTCGAATTCGTTGCCGAGGGCAACACCGGCGGTCGTGAGGTTCGACAGAAGCGCATCGGTGCGCGTCGTCAGCATGGCGCTGACCGTCTGGATCGCGTTGGTCGATTTCTCGTTGAGCGTGGCGGCGCGCGTCTCGATCAGCGAGGCGAAGGCTTCGCCGGAGGTTGCGATGCGGCGGGACACTTCGTCGGTGACGCTGGCGATCTCGTCCTTCAGCTGCGACTGGGCGCCGATGATCGAGGAGCGGATGCGGTCGGCATGGCCAATGATCGCCTCGCGCTCCAGGCCGAGTTCCTGAACGAGGGCGCGCACCCGCAGCTCGTTGTCACTGTAGCTGCGTTCCAGCGCGTTGACTTCCGAATGCACGAGCGCTTCGAGCTCGGTCGCGCGGGCGATGGTGCGCTCGATGCCGTCGTTCATGGCCGAGACTTCGCGGCGCACGGCCTGACCGACCGACATGACGCGTTCGGCGGCGACGGTTTCCGGCTCGGAGAGGCGAAGGGCGACTTCCGCCATGGAGCGGGCGGCGATGCGCAGTTCCTGCACCCGGGCCACCAGAAGCGCCACGAGGAAGAACACCGCCATCGGCAGGAAGGCCGCCAGGAGAACGCCAATGGCGCCGGGCGCGCTCGACAGATCCGCCAGGGAGCGGATGTTCCACAGCGCCGGGCCAAAGAGCGTATTGGCTATGCCGAGCGTCCCCACCAGCCAGATCAACGACACGATGGCGGCGATGCGCATCGGGCGGCGACCCTGGCGCACATCGAAGGCGCGCAGCAGCGCGGAGGTCGAACGGCGGGAATCATCGTTGGCGGCGGCGAAGCTCGGGGACTTCGGCGCAGGGTCGGCGGCCTGCGCGCGCGCCTCGCTGCGCTTTTCCGGTGCAGCAGAGGGCGCGGCGGTACGGGCCTTGGCCTCGCGTTCGCGGGCCTCGCGGCGTTCGGTGCGGCCGGGCTGCGGTACGGGTTCGGGCATGCCGGACGGGGCCTGATCAGCATCGGCCTTGTCGTTCAACGAGGACTTCAGTTCGTCGAAGTCGATTCTCAAGGCATTTTCGAGCGCGCGAAATGCCTGATCGTCGATCGATTCGTTGCCCTTTTTCGTCGCCATACAGAAACGCCTCGTTACTATCCGCCGGGCCGGGTGACAGGGGAGAGATGCCGCCAGCACCACACCCTTCAATCGCCGTGACCGGCAAGGCCTGCCGGTTTCCCGCGATCATCGCGGGCGGGACCGTCACGCACCTTACACATTTACACAACCTGCGCCTTCGAAACCTCGGTTTTTCCACCATGTTCCGTCAGCGCGCCCTGACGCCGTTCACCGTGGCGAGAGGAAGCGGTCCTAAGCGTACCGTAGTGACACAGAAGCCCGCGCCACACAATTAACCGCCCGGTCCAATCGTTAAAATCCTAATGAATTCTTAATCCGCAGTTTTCGCGAGAGTGCTGAAAATCCAGCTTTTCGCGCGGTTTAACAGGCGTTAACCAAACTTGTAGATTTCCCGTCAGCGCGGCCCCGATTGCGCCCCGATTTAAGCCGATAGCAGCCGGCGTCGGCTAACACTTGATCCATGCCCTCCTGGATGCGTTCCCTGAGGAACAGATGCCGGTGATGGAACCGCCTAAGGCTTGAGGACGAGCCGTCCTTGCAAAGCTGCGGCGGCGATACCGATGAATGCTGACGGACAAAACAACAAAACAAGGGATACACATCACATGGCAGCTCTCAAGATTGCCTTCGAAGCGCCTGACAATTCCGGCATGTTCCGCCCCTCGCAGGCCCGACCGATCGATCTCGTCCACCTCGCCAACCAGACGATGGGCGACAAGGCGCTCGAGATCGAAGTGCTGCAGATGTTCTCGCGCCAGTCGCGCCAGCTGATGAAGGACATTGCCGGCGCCGACACCGAGGGCCGCAAGAGCGCTTCCCATCGGCTGAAGGGTGCATCGCTTGCCGTCGGGGCCCATGCCGTTGCCCGCGCCGCCGAGGCGATCGAAAACGACCCGGCCACCGACAGCCACCTCGCCGAACTGTCCGTTGCGGTCCTGGAGGCCGAACATTTCGTCCTGAAGCTCTGCCGCTGATCGCAAGCGCGCTTTGCTCTGGCCTGCGACATGATTTGCGGCCCGGCTGCCGGCGCGGGGGTAAGGTTGACTGCCCCCGCGATTTGAGGGAAGAACCGGACATTGCGGCGAGTGCCGGCCGTCTGGCCTCGCGGTCCCTCAATTCCACGAGATCACCGGGTTTGAAATGAGCAAGCTTACCATCGTCGCCTTCGACGGCACGCGCCATGACCTCGACGTCCAGGACGGCACCACCGTCATGGAAAATGCCGTCCGCAAGGCCATTCCCGGCATTGAGGCAGAGTGTGGCGGGGCCTGCGCCTGCGCGACCTGTCATGTCTATGTCGACGACGCCTGGACTGCCGCTGTCGGTGCGCCCGAAGCGATGGAAGAGGATATGCTGGACTTTGCCTTCGACGTGCGCCCGACATCGCGTCTGTCCTGTCAGATCAAGATGAGCCCGGCGCTCGACGGTCTCGTCGTGCACGTGCCGGAGCGGCAGGCCTGATTCATCCCGCTTGCTGAGCGAAACGACCGGCCATCATCCGTGATGGGTCCGGTCTCCGGCGCTTGCGCAAAAAAAAGCCTCGCAGGTCCGGGACCAGCGAGGCCAGGCGGGCGCGTCGCGTGATGATGAGGGAGGGAGCATCTCACGCCTGTGGACACGCCAGGAGAACACGGGACACAACGGAAACATATGCGGCTGAACGCGGTGGCGCGGCCACGCGCAAGCATTCTGCCAAGTCGTTCGATATCTTTGCCACGTTGCGGAGATCATCTCCGACAGAAGGCGTCTCCCGAACCAGTAGGCCGGTTGCATCGCTTCTTCTCAGCGCTGACGATGCTTTGGAATATACATGCGAACGGAGCGTTTTACTATCGCTAGAATTGACCGGTCATTTGCTGGTGAGGGCGATAGCGGCCGGACGATGGGTCAGCACGTCGCGAGGCGCGCCGTTAGCCGGCCAAGAATCTGAATTGACTTGTTTTCCGGGCCTGGCGCAGCCCTTAGAACCGATTGGCCGATTCGGGGCGAATGGTTAGATTGTGCTTACGATTCTCGGTCTTCGGCGCCGTGCGGGTCTGGCGGGTGCGTCACGATCAGTGGCTGGTCCGTCTCGCGTTGCGGCAGCCATGGCTGGCCAGACGGTTTCGGCAAAGGGGCGACCTGCTACTGCCGGGCCTGCTGCTGCTTGATCGTGTCGAGGCGGTATTGCAGCAGGCGGATCATGCGGCGGTCGAAGTTGATGGCTTCGGAGCGGTCGAAGCGGGCCTGATCCTTGTCGTGTTCGGCGATGGCCTTTTCGCTCTCGCGGGCGACAAGCGCCTGCAGGGCCTCGCAATCGGCCTGCGGCCGCAGGCGGCGCAGCGTGTTTTCGAGCGCGCGTGCGTGGTTGCGGGCAATTTCCGCATGCCGTTCCTCGTGGCGCTTGATATCGGCCGAGAGCGTGTCCCAGACGAGGGCGAGATCGGGATTGGCGCGCTTGCGGTTCACCCAGCGCGGCAGGATGATGCGGGTGTTGAGGCTGACGACGGCGTCGCCGACGGCGCATTTGCCGCCGCGGCTGACATAGGTGACCGAGCCGCCGAACTTGATGCGGGTGGCGCCGGGATGGCGCGCGCCCGTCGATTTCATCAGCGGCCCCTCGCGCGACAGCGCCTCATCCAGCTCCGACGCTGTCTTTCCGCCCACCGAGAAATAGGAAAAGCTCTTGGAAAAGCGCAGTTCGGCGCCGGCAGGGGATGCCGTCGAAACGGCAATCAACGCGGCGAGTGCGGCGGACAAGAAACGAAAGCGACGCATCGGCAAGGCTCTGGGCAATTGAACTTGTGCAAAGCTTGGGGCATAGGCTCGCGCAAAGCAACCGAATTCGCGCCACCTGCGCCGCTCGCCCCGGGTCTTTCATGGTCGATCCCTTCCAATCCTTTACCTGGACGCTGGCCCATGGGCGGTCGCTGACCCTCGGGCCGGCCGGGCATCTGATGGCGATCATCAATGTGACGCCCGACAGTTTTTCCGATGGCGGGGCGCATTTTTCCATTGATTCGGCCGTCGAAGCGGCGCTTGCCGCCCATCAGAACGGCGCGGCCATTCTCGATATCGGCGGCGAATCGACGAGGCCCGATGCCGAACCCGTGACGGCGGCCGAAGAACAGGCGCGGGTTTTGCCGGTGATCGCGGCGCTACGGGATGCGCTTCCCGACGCCATCCTCTCCATCGACACTTACCGGGCGGAGACAGCCGAGCGGGCGGTACTGGCCGGCGCCCATATCGTCAACGACGTGCACGGGCTGCAGCGCGAGCCGGATATTGCGCGCGTTGCGGCGCGGCACGGGGCGGGGCTCTGCATCATGCACACCGGGCGCGGGCGGGAAAAGCTCACCGATGTCGTTGCAGACCAGTTCGCCTTCCTTGATCGTTCGCTGGAGATCGCGGCTGCGGCCGGCATCGCCGACAGCCAGATCCTGCTCGATCCCGGTTTCGGCTTTGCCAAGGATGCCGACGAGAACCTTTTGCTGATGGCGCGGTTCGGGGATCTGCACCGGTTCGGCAGGCCCTTTCTGGTCGGCACGTCCCGCAAGCGGTTTCTTGGTGCGGTGACGGGGCGGCAGGCCCACGAACGGGATGCGGCGACGGCGGCGACGACGGCGCTGCTGAGGGCCGCGGGCGCGGCGGTTTTCCGCGTCCATGATGTCGCAATCAACAGGGACGCGCTTCGCGTGGCAGATGCTATGCTTGCGCACAGACTTGTGTCATAGCGCTCACGCATCGGAACGCGCGATTTGGGCGCGGTCGGACAGATGAGATGAGGAAGGGCGTGCGATGACCACGACATACAAGATCACGCTCAAGAACTGCGCCTTCTTCGCCCGCCATGGCGTGCATGACGAGGAGGAGTTTCTCGGCCAGCGCTTCTTCGTCGATGCGGAGATGGATGTGACGCCGGGCAGCGCGCTCGAGAACGACGCGATCGACGACACCGTTCATTACGGCATCGCCTTTACCGAGATCGAGAAGATCATCACCGGGCGGCGCTACTATCTGATCGAGGCGCTGGCGCATGAGGTGGCGCGCATGCTCTGTGCCACCTTCCCGCAGGTGCGCCGCGCCAAGGTGTCGATCCGCAAGCCGAATGCGCCGGTGCCCGGCGTGCTTGACTATGTCGAGGTGACCGTCGAGCACGTCGCCCCGTGACGATGGCCTCCGGACCCGTCGTCAGGGCCGCGCTCGGGCTTGGCGGCAATATCGGCGAACCCGTCGCGGCGATGGCGCGGGCGTTGCAGGCGCTGGATGCGCGTGCGGATACCACCGTTACCGCCGTTTCCCGTCTCTATCGCACCCCGCCCTGGGGCAAGACCGATCAGGCGTGGTTCTTCAATGCCTGCGCGCTGGTCGAAACCGCGCTTCAGCCGGAAGCTCTTCTGGATGTGGGGCTCGACATCGAGCGCAGCATGAAACGCGAGCGCATCGAGCGCTGGGGGCCGCGCACGATCGACATCGACGTGCTGCTGTGGGGCGATGCCTCGATCGCCAGCGAACGGCTGACCGTGCCGCATCCGCGCATGACGGACCGCGCCTTCGTGCTGAAGCCGCTCGCCGACATCCTGCCGGACGGCGTGACCGGCGGGCGCACGGTCGCGACGTGGCTTGCGGCGGTGGACAGGGCGGGTATCGAGATTGCCGATCCCGATAGCGGCTGGTGGCGGCGGGCTTAGCTGGGCCGCCGTCAGTTCGTCGTGGGGTCTGTCACATTGGTGGGGAGGATCGTTCCCGCATGGCGTTTCGATGAGGTCAGCCTCTCCGCAGGGTCATCCTCGGGCTTGACCCGAGGATCCATGTTTTCAGGCACTTACGGGTGCGGTTGTGGATCCTCGTGTCAAGCCCGAGGATGACGGCGGAGAGGGTTTTGCCGGTTATGAGAGGATCCACGCAGAGCTTTCGCGAAATTCTCTCGCGGCGTCCTCAGGCCGTGTACGAGATGCGTCGCGTCACGACCCGCAAACGAAAAACCCGGCGCAAGCGCCGGGCTTCGGGGCAGGGTCTTCCATACGATCCTACGGCTTGATCGAGCCGACGGCGATGTCATCGACCTGCCGGGTCAGGCTGACACCGATGACCGGGACCATGGTTTGATCGACCTTCACGGAGATGGTGATGTTCATGGTGCGGTCGTCATTGAGGCGGGCGATCATGGCGCCGTTGAGCTTCTTGCGGTTGATGCCGACGACGACCTTGTCCTTGGCGACATTGCCGGAGATGACATCGAGGCCCTTGCCTTCGGAGCCATCGAGGAAGGTGCCGGTGTAGCTCTTGCCGCCGCGCTTGATGGTGGCGGTCATCGGCTGCTTGAAGACGCCGACGCGGCAGAAGCCGTCCATCTTGAGGCCTGCCGGGCCCTGGTCGATGGAGGCGCCAGTGAGTTCGCAGGTGAATTTGGTGCCCTTGTACTTCCCGGCGACGATTTCGCCCGGACCCTTCCACTGGCCCGACACACGGTCGAAGAAGGCCTTGTCGCTGCCGGCGGCGTGGCCGGTTGCGGATGCCAGCGTGACGCCGGACAGAACTGCTGCCGCCAGGATGCGGGCAACCAAAGAAGTGCGCGAATACATGAACGATCCTTGATGTTCGACGGCTTTCGTAGCTTCGACATTTGATCGAGAATGGTTAATGGACGGTTTCGCGCGCCCTCCGCCGGTCCGGCAAAAGGACGGTTTGCAGGGGTTTCAACAGCCTGATTGGGCCCCTGCGGCTTTCGTGCAACACCGGGGCCGCGAGAGGCCGTCAGCCCGCCTTGCGGTCGCGTCCAAGCGGCGAGATCTCGGCCATGACATCGGCGACACGCGGGCGGGCAAGCGCGCTGAAGGCGACGGGGCGGCACAGATCCATGGCGGCAATGCCGATGCGCGCCGTCATCAGGCCGTTGACGACGCCTTCGCCGAGCTTGGCGGAAAGGCGCGAGGCGATGCCGTGGCCAACCACCTCCTGCACGAGGCTGTCGCCGACGGCGATCGAGCCGGTGACGGCGAGGTGGGCGAGCACGTCGCGCATCAGCCGCAGCATGCCGAAGGTGCCGGGGCGGCCGCCATAGAGGTCGGCCATGCCGCGCACGAGGCGCACGGCCTCGAAGCCGACATAGGCGAGATCAACGATGGCGCGCGGGCTGACGGCAGTGACGACGGAGACGCGCTTGGCGGCATCGAGCGTCATGCGTTTTGCGATCCGGTCAAGGGGTGCGAGCAGCTCGCGTTCGGCGAGATCGACGAGGTCGGATGCGTCGATAATGTCGTCGTCGCCCTCTTTCAGCCGGGCCCGACCCGCTGCCGTTTCGGGGCGGTGCGAGAGGAAGGTCGCGAGGCGGTCGATCTCCGCCCGTGCGGTCTTCGGTGTGCCCTTCAGTCGCTGGGTGGCGAGGTCGGCCTTGATGTCCTGCACGACGGCAAGCCGGCGCAGGCCGAGGAATTCGCGGATGCCAATGGCGGTCACGCCAAGGATGGCGAAGGCGGCGGCGGCCAGCGCCACATAGCCGAGCCAGTCGGCCCGGGCGAACAGATCTGCGATGAGACCGTCGATCCACAGGCCTACGCCGAGGGAGACGAGGATGCCGGCGCCGCCGAGTGCGATCGAGGCAAAGGGCGCGCGGCGTCGGCGCGCCGGCACGGCCGGTGGCAGGGCGTCGTCGAAGATATCCTGGTCGGCGGCCATCTCGGCCAGTTGTTCGTCAAAGGCTGCCGGCTTGCGCGGCGCGGCGGGCTCGGCGCGGCTTGTCTGCGCGGCCGGCTCGTCGAGGCGGATGGCGGCCGGGCGGCGGCGCGGGATGTCGGTGTCGCTGGTCATGCCAGACGGTCTCCCATCAGGAACTGCATGGCGCGGTCGAGGCGGATATGCGGCACGGAGAGCTTCAGGCCGCCGGCCGTCTCCTCGATGTGTGGCGGGCGAAAACGCACGAAATTCAAGCCCATGCGGGCGATATCCTCAGAGGTCGAATCCGTCCGTTCAAAAAGTGAGTCCGGATTTTCCGGCAAGTCACCGGGAAATATGGCTGTTTTCGTGTCGCCATCGAAGGTCTCGCCATTGATCGTCTCGCCGGCCAGGGGATTGCCGACGATGACGGGTAGGGCCTGTCCGTCATGGCGCACGGTGGCTTCACGGGTGGCGCGCACCGAGGCGATCGCCATGACTTCGATGCCGGCACCGGACAGACCAATGCGGTCGATGGCGCGGCCGACGATGCGGCGGGTGATCTTCTCCAGCCGGTCGTGGCTTTCATGGTGCAGGTGATCGGCCTTGGTGGCGGCAATCAGCACCTTGTCGATGCGGCGCGTGAGGAAGGAGGAGAGAAAGGAATTCTGCCCCGGACGGAAGGTGGCCAGCACGTCGCCGAGCGCCGTTTCGAGGTCGGCCAGTGATTCCGGTCCGCCATTGATGGCCTGCAGCGCATCCACCAGTACGATCTGGCGATCGAGCCTTGCGAAATGCTCGCGGAAGAAGGGCTCGACCACATGCGTCTTGTAGGCCTCGTAGCGGCGCTCCATCATGGCATGCAGGCTGCCCTTGGCCGGCTTCTCGTCGGTCAGGTTCGGCAGCGGCGCAAAGGTCAGCGCGGGCGAGCCTTCGAGATCGCCCGGCATCAGGAAACGGCCGGGGGGCAACACGGCCAGCGTGCGCCGGTCGGCGCGGCAGCGGGCGAGATAATCGGTGAAGGCGACGGCGAGGCGCCGGGCGTTCTCTTCTTCGGCCGGGGCGGTCGCATCGAGGCTTTCGGCGAGCGCCAGAAAGTCGCCGGAATGATCGGCGCGGATGCCGCGGCGGGCGAGGTCCACCGTGTTGCGGCTGAAGGTCGAATAATCCTGTGAGAGGAGCGGCAGGTCGAGCAGCCATTCGCCGGGGTAATCGACGATATCGACGGAGAGGCGGCCGGGCGAGAAAAGGCGGTTCCAGCCGCTGGCGCTCTGGTAGTCGAAGGTGAGGCGCAGCTGCGAGACGGCGCGGGTCGAATCCGGCCAGATGCGATCGCGCACCAGCGCTTTCACGTGATCCTCGTACTGGAAGCGCGGCACGGCATCGTCCGGCTGCGGCTCCAGCCTGACCTTGGAGACGCGGCCCGAGCGGATCGGCTCGAAGACGGGGATGCGGCCGTCATTGAGGAGATTGTGGACCAGCGAGGAGATGAACACCGTCTTGCCGGCCCGCGACAGGCCTGTGACGCCGAGCCGGATGGCGGGATCGGTGAGGCTGGTGGCGCGGTCGGCGATGTTGTCGATCACCAGACGGGCATCGTTGCGCAGGGAATGGAGGAAGCTGGCCACGGTATTCTTGATCCGGAGAGCGTGAGGCAGCGCCGGGACCGGGCTGCGGTTGGTCGTTCCCGTGCATATAGGAAGGCGCATCGCCACATCAAAGCGCTGCCGCGCCGAGGCCTGGTTTCTAGGCTCCGGCGCGAGCGGGCAATTTAGCCCTTTTAGCCGTGGTCGTTCGGGCTCAGCCAGGCGGCGAGGGTGGCCGTGCCGGGTGCGGTCAGGGTGCGCTGCGTGTCGAATTCGACAAGCGCGAGGCCGGCAGGGGGATAGCCGAGCGGGATGCGCAGGGTGGCAGCCTCCTCGCCCACAAGGGTGCGCAGGAACTCCTCGATCATCGGATTGTGGCCGACCAGCATCAGCGACGTGACGTCGTCCTGCGCGGTCGCAAGGCTGCGATAGGTCTCCGGCCCGCCGGTGTAGAGATCGTCGCTGTAGCGGATGTCGGTGTCTTCGCCGAGCGCGCGGCGAAACGCCTCCGTCGTCTGGCGGCAGCGCACCGCCGTCGAGGAAATGATGCGTTGCGGCTTCAGGCCGCGATCGGCGGCGCGGTCGGCAACGAGTTCGGCCTGGCCGTAGCCTGTGTCGTCAAGCGCGCGGTCGAAATCCTTCTGGCCCGGCGCTGCCCAGCCGGCCTGGGCGTGGCGCAGCAGGAAAAGGCGGAAAGGCGAGGCGGGGGGTGCGGGCATGGGCTCTCCGTCCGGCGGTCAAACAGTCCTCCGGCGGTCGCTGACAGGCAGTGACCGGATGGAGCGGCTTCGTCAGGCTTTGTCGATCCGGCACCGATAAATTTCAAGGCCAGACGCGCGAAAAATGCGGGGGACGGCGAAGGCTTCTGCGTCTCACGCCGGCACGGATAGGCTGGTGGGCCCGGTGACCGAGGCAAAAAAAATCCCGCTGCTTAAATTTCGGGCTATTTTCAGGCGATCGGCGGTTCCAGCCGGCATTTCCCGCGGCGAATCCGGCGACTGCGTCGACACTTTTTCGCGGCTCTTATAATTTTGCTGAAATATTAGCCTGTTAGCCTCTCGAATCGACGGTAACGACAATCTGCTCTGTCGCTGCCGAAGACTTGAACGGGGACCCTCATGGGTCTATACACCGCGCACACGAGATGTTCTTCAGGAGAATCGCGTTGAGTGAGAAGATCGATCTTAGGAACTACGTCCTTTCCGAGGACGAAGAATTCATGAATCCCAATCATCGTGCCTATTTCCGGGCCAAGCTGAATGCGTGGAAGAACGACATTCTGCGGGAAGCACGCGAAACGCTCGATCACCTTGCGGAAGAAAGCGCCAACCACCCGGATCTCGCCGACCGCGCCTCGTCCGAAACGGACCGCGCTATCGAGCTTCGCGCCCGCGACCGCCAGCGCAAGCTGATCTCGAAGATCGACGCCGCGCTGCAGCGTCTGGATGACGGGACCTACGGCTATTGCGAGGAAACCGGCGAGCCGATCGGCCTCAAGCGTCTCGACGCCCGCCCGATCGCCACGCTGTCGATCGAGGCGCAGGAGCGCCACGAACGCCGCGAAAAGGTCTATCGCGACGAATAATCCTTTCGACAACAGCGCCCTCGGGCGCTGTTTTCGTCTGGTGAGCCTTCAACGACCGAGATCGGATGTGTCGGCGCGGCCCTGTGGCCGTGTGCTCACCGGTCCCGCCGGTTGTCACGCTCTTCCAGAAGGCGGAACATTTCCTCCTCCAGGGACGGCTCGCGCCGCCCGCCGCCCGGCTGGGCGGTGTTGTGCGGCGTACGCGCGTTCGTGCCGGAATCCGGCTGGACGCTGACCGTCTGTGCGCGCAGGGCCGGGGGACGGGGCTCGGTGCCGATGGTCTGGAGATTGCCGGAAATTTCGGCGTCAAGCAGGCGCTCGAAGTCGGAGCCGGCTTGGGTCTGGGTTTGAGGCTGTGCCTGGGCCGGGGTGCGGGCGGCCTGCGCGGCCGGGCGCGGCTCGGCAACGGGCTGGGCGCTTTGCGGCATGACACGCAGGCGAGCGGCTTCGAGAATATCTTCCGGCCGCGCCGCCGCGCGTGCTTGCGCTTCGGTGGCAGGTGCGGCAGCGGGCCGCCGTTCAACAGGCGCGGCAGATGGCTCGGCCTCGCGGCGCTGCGTCGCTGCCACGGCCTGTTCGCCATAAAGGGAGGCGCCGGCATTCGAGATGGTCGGGTCCGGCGTGCGGGCGACGGGCGCCGGGCGGGCTGCCGCGAGGGGGGCGGCGGTCGCTGCCCGTTCTGCCGGGGTGGCGACGCGGCGGTCTGCGGCGCGGTCGTCGAGACGGGCGTCCAGCGGCTGCGCGGCGGGGCGCGGCTGAAGGTCCGGCTGGGCGTCCGGCTTGCCGGCGGCGGCGAGGATCCGGCTTTCGATGACGACATCGGTCGGGCCGCCGATCAGGATCAGGTGCTCGACATCGTCACGGCGCACCAGCACGAGGCGGCGACGCGTATCGACCGCGGCGGCATCGAGAACGGCAAGGCGCGGCTGGCGGTTGCGTCCGCCGCGGATGAAGGTCGAGGCCGGCCGGTTCTTCATCCACCACAGGATGGCCACGAGGATCAGCAGGCCGGCGCCGACCCCGAGGATGGCGATGAGCAGACGGCCTCCGTTGTCACCCAGCATCGTCGTGTCCATCATGGTCTCCTGTGCCTTGCGCCGGTTGCCCGCGCTGTCTCAGCCCGTAGGTAGCGGCGGATGGGCAATTTCAAGACTACCCATTAGAGCGCATTGACGAAAGGTTACAAGCCGCAGCGCGACGGTGGTGTTGCCTGGGACGGCAAAGGTCACGTCAAACGCCGCAAAGGCCTGCTTTTTTTGAAGGAATTGCCTGTGAATTGCCGAGCGGCGGTTCTTCGACGGCGCTTTCTGCTTTGCGCTGCGACTGATAAGGGTTGAGTCTGAGATTTGCGGCGTACATCGCAGATTCGGCCGGGCAAGCCCGTTGTCCGGTCGGCGGGCAGTCTCTCGATTGGTACACGTCGCCGTCGCACGGCAGGGTGCGCCAATATTCAAGGTTGGAGCGAACCCGTAAATCCCCGGCGAGGGGACGGGGCGCTCCCGGGGCTTAAGGGAACCGGATGACGAAACTGCGGCAGGCTAGCGGCTATCACATGCCGATCGTGGATCGCGGCGCGCGGCCCGGTACGGTGCTGCGCATCATCCTTCTGGCCATCGTGCTGACGGGGTCGGCCATCGGCTTCATCGCCTTTCGCAACCAGCTGGAAAACGAGATCGGCCTTGGTATTCTCGGCGTTCTCGCCATGGTCGGCATCTTCTTCCTCGTGTCGTCGGTCATCGGCTTCATCGAGGTCATGCCGCAGTCGCATTCGGACGATTTGGCGCGCGCCTATCTCGACGGGCTCGAGGACGGTGCTGTCGTCACTGACCGCAAGGGGCGCATCATTTATGCCAATGCCGCCTATGCGCGGCTGACGGGCGCGCTGAAGCCGAGCGAGGTGCAACCGCTTGCGACGATCCTGTCGCGCAACCGCGAGGCGACGGAAGCGGTCTACCGGCTCACCAACGGCTTGCGCGAGGGTCGCAAGGGCAGTGAGGAGTTCCGGCTGCTGCGGCCGCTGGCGCCCGGTGCCAGCGCCAGTTCCGGCGCCCACTGGTTCCAGCTGAAGGCGAGCGTCCTGCCGCTGCAGGACGGCGACAAGCAGCCGCTGCACCTGTGGCAGATCGCCGACATCACCTCCTCGCGCGACGAACAGGAGCGGTTCTTCAAGGAATTGCAGAACGCCATCGACTATCTCGACCATGCCCCCGCCGGTTTCTTTTCGGCCGGGCGCAAGGGCGAGATCTTCTACATCAATGCGACGCTCGCCGACTGGCTCGGCATCGACCTCACCAAGTTCCAGCCGGGCAGCCTGTCCATGGCCGATCTGCTTGCCGGCGAGGGGCTGACGCTGGTGCAATCGGTGCAGGCCGAGCCGGGGCTGAAGAAGACCAAGGTTCTCGACCTCGATCTTCGCCGGGTAAACGGCCAGAGCCTGCCGGCACGGCTCCTGCACAGCGTGTCCTCGACCCGCGACGGCGCGCCGGGCGAAAGCCGCACCATCGTTCTCAACCGTCGCTCCGACGACGAGAGCGACCAGCCGGGTTCGGCGGCGGCGATGCGCTTCACGCGCTTCTTCAACAACACGCCGATGGCGATCGCTTCGATCGACGGCGATGGGCGCATCCTGCGCACCAATGCGCCGTTCCTGAAGATGTTCTCCAGCGCTGTTTCGCGCGACGACATGGATAACGGGGCGAAGCTGGCCCTTGTGGTGCACGAAAACGAGCGGGCAAAGCTCGGGGAGGCGCTGGCCGCCGCCAAGGACCTGCAGGGCGATATTCCGCCGATCGACAGCCGTCATCCGAAGGACGAGGCGCGGCATTTCCGCTTCTACGTGCATGCGGTGATCGACCATACCGACGAGGCACCGGAAGAGGCGGCCATCGTCTACGCCGTCGAGACGACCGAGCAGAAGGCGCTCGAGACGCAGATGGCGCAGACCCAGAAGATGAACGCGGTCGGCACGCTCGCCGGCGGCATCGCCCATGACTTCAACAACGTTCTCACCGCGATCCTGCTGTCGGCAGACCATCTGCTGCTGTCGGCGCGCTCCTCCGATCCGAGCTTTGCGGATCTGATGGAAATCAAGCGCAACGCCAATCGCGCGGCGGCGCTGGTGCGCCAACTGCTTGCCTTCTCGCGCAAGCAGACCATGCGGCCGACCGTGCTGAACCTCACCGATGTCATCGGCGACATGCGCATGCTGGTCGACCGCATGACGGGCACGCATGTGAAGATCGACGTCGATTACGGCCGCGATCTCTGGCCCGTGCGCACCGATCTCGGCCAGTTCGAGCAGGTGCTGCTGAACCTTGCCGTCAATGCGCGCGATGCCATGCCGAACGGCGGCACACTGACGATCCGCACCCGCAATCTGGCGGCGGCCGAGGCGGCGGCGATGAACCGCACGGAACTGCCGGCCGAGGACTTCGTGGTCGTCGAGGTCGCGGACGAGGGCACCGGCATTCCCCCCGACATTCTCGACAAGATCTTCGAGCCCTTCTTTACCACCAAGGAGGTCGGCAAGGGCACGGGCCTTGGCCTGTCCATGGTCTACGGCATCGTCAAGCAGTCCGGCGGTTATATCTATGCCGAGAGCGAAGTCGGCAAGGGCACGACCTTCCACATCCTGTTGCCGCGCCATATCGAGATCGCCGTGCCGGCGCCTGTTGTCATCGAGGGGAGCGCGGCGGCGCCCCTGGATCCGGACGCTGGCGAAACGGCCGCTGGCGGCAAGACGCTCGCCCAGGGCGACGCGGCGTCCGATGTCGAGCCGACGGACCTGACCGGCGGCTCGGCCGTCGTGCTTCTCGTCGAGGACGAGGAAGCGGTGCGCCGCGGCGGCAAACGCATTCTCGAAAAGCGCGGCTACACCGTGCACGAGGCGGGGTCGGGCGTCGAGGCGCTGCAGATCATGGAAGAGCTCGACGGGGCCGTCGATATCGTCGTCTCCGACGTCGTCATGCCGGAGATGGACGGGCCGACGCTGCTGCGGGAATTGCGCAAGTCCTATCCGGAGCTGAAATTCATCTTCGTGTCCGGCTATGCCGAAGACGCCTTTGCCCGCAACCTGCCCTCCGACGCCAAATTCGGCTTCCTGCCGAAGCCCTTCTCGCTGAAGCAACTCGCCGTGGCGGTCCGGGAGATGCTGGACAGCTGACGGGGCCGGCCGGGGTGATGCGGTGCCGCCGGTTCGAGGGGCATGGGCCGGGATGGCGGCGTTGTGCACAGGGCGGAGATCGTGCGCAGGCTTGCACCACCATGAGGATGGTGAGAGGGCGGAGGCTGCGTCTTTGGCGGGGATGTCCGGTAAACCCAGTCTCCGTCATCCTCGGGCTTGACCCGAGGATGACGGAAGGCGGGATGGTCGCTGTGCCCCACCGGGGCCATTACCGAACTTTTGCGCAGACCACGGACTGCCCCCTGATCGGCGACCACCCGGCATCTTTCCTCCGCCCTCACGCCGCCACCTTCGCTCGCCGTCTCAGGAGCCGGCCCGGCAGCTTCGACAGACGGTCCATTTCCACGAAGATGACCGGGGTGATGAAGAGGGTGAGGGCTTGCGAGACCAGGAGGCCGCCGACGATGGCGATGCCGAGGGGTTGGCGCAGTTCGGAGCTGGTGCCGGTGCCGAGCGCGATCGGGACGGCGCCGAGAAGGGCGCAGAAGGTCGTCATCATGATCGGCCGGAAGCGCCGGAGGCAGGCCTCGTGGATCGCTTCGCCGGGCGTCGCACCGGTGCCGGCTCTCAGCGTCTCCAGCGCGACGTCGATCATCATGATGGCGTTCTTCTTGACGATGCCGATCAGCATCAGGAGGCCGATCATGGCGATGATGGAGAGGTCGAAGCCCATAATTTTCAGCGCCAGCAGGGCTCCCAGCGCGGCGGAGGGCAGGCCGGAGAGAATGGTGATCGGGTGGATGTAGCTCTCGTAGAGCACGCCGAGCACCACATAGATGGTCAGGACCGCGGCGAGGATCAGCACGGGCATCGAGCCCTGCGACTGCTGGAAGATCTGCGCCGAACCGCCATAGGAGGTGAACACATCGGCGGGCACGCCAATGTCGCGCTTGATCTGGTCGACCGCCTTGGTGGCATCCCCGAGCGAAACGCCCTGCGGCAGGTTGAAGGAGACCGTGGTCGAGACGAGCTGGCCGGTCTGGTTGATGGTGACGGGCCCCGTGGTGCGGTTCACGCTCGCAAAGCTCGACAGCGGCACCAGCGCGCCTGACGTGGAGGGCACGCGGATCGAGGCCAGCGCCGTATCGTCCCAGGGTTTGGAGCGGTCATATTCGACGATGACATTGTAGCTGTCCCCGGTCGACTGGATCTGGGTCGGCGCATTCGAGCCAAAAGCCTGCATCAGTGTGGTGCGCAGCACATCCGCACCGATGCCATAGGCGGCCATCTTCTCGTGGTCGATGGCGATGTCGGCCTGAAGGGCATTGTTCTGGGCGTCGGAGACGAGGTCGGTGAAATGCCCGTCGCGGCGCATGGCGGCGAGGATATTGCCGGCCCAGAGATTCGTTGTCGTCGCATCCAGCCCCTGGATGACGAGCTGGTACTGGCTGGCGCTCTGGCGGCCGCCGAAGCGCAGGTTCTGCTGCGGGGTGACGAAGCCCTGGAGGCCCGGGACGGAGGCGACGGTGCGGCGCAACTCGCCAAGCGTCTGATCGAGCGGCGGGCGCTGCGCCTTCGGCTTCAACTCCACGAAGAGGGTGCCGTTGTTGACGGGGCTGCGGGCGCTGCCGCCGGCAATCGAAACGACATGGGCGACGGCCGGGTTCTGACGCACGAGATCGGCCGCCTGGTTCTGCAAGGCCAACATGGCGGCGTAGGAAATGTCCTGCCGGGCGCGGGTGGAGATGGTGAGGCGGCCGATATCCTCGGTCGGGAAGAAGCTCGTCGGCAGCGTCAGAAAGAGCGTGACGGTGGCAGCGAGCGAGGCGAAGAACAGGCCGAGAATGACGAGGCGGTGGCGGAGGCACCAGCCGACAGCGCGCCCATAGGCGCGTGTCGTTGCGGCGAAGCCGGCATCGAAAAGGCGGATGAGGAGGGGCGGGCGTGAGTGGCCGCCGGAAAGCCGCGCGCCGAGCATCGGCGTCACCGTCAGCGACACCACGGCCGAGGCAAGGATGGCGATGGTGACGACCATGCCGAACTCGTTGAAGACGCGGCCGATGACGCCGCCCATCAACAGGATCGGCAGGAAGACCGCGACCAGCGATACCGACATGGAGACGATGGTGGTGCTGACCTCGGAGGCGCCGAGGATGGCCGCCTCGCGCACCGGCATGCCGGCTTCCACATGGCGAAGGATATTCTCCAGCATGACGATGGCATCGTCCACAACAAGGCCGACGGCGAGTGTGAGGCCGAGCAGGGAGATGTTGTCGATGCTGTAGCCCAGCCCGTACATCACGGCGAAAGTCGCGACGAGGGAGAGCGGCACGGCTAGGCCGGGAATGATGGTGGCGCCGAGGTGGCCGGTGAAGAGGTAGATGACGAGAATGACGAGGCCGATGGTGAGCAGCAGCGTCACCTTCACATCCGCAATGGAGTCGCGGATCGGCTGCGAGCTGTCATTCATCACGAAGGTTTCCACCGAGGCCGGCATGACGGCGTGCAGGGCGGGGAGCTTGGCCCTGATCGCATCGACGACCGCGACCGTGTTGGCGCCCGGCTGGCGCTGGATGGCGAGCAGGATGGCGCGCTTGCCGTCATACCAGCTGCCGGTCTTGTCGTTGGCGACGCTGTCGGAGACTGTCGCGACATCGCCGAGATGCACCGGGGCGCCGTTCGGCGCTGCAATCACCAGGGAACGAAAGGCATCTGCATTGGTGAGCTGCGAATTGGTGGTGATGGTCATGCTCTGCTGCGGCGTGTCGATGGTGCCGACCGGCAACTGGTTGTTGGCGGCGGCGATCGCCTTGTCGATGGCGGTGATGCTGATGCCGCGGCTCAGAAGCTTGTCCGGATCGACCTCGACGCGCACCGCATAGGTCTGGGCGCCGTAAACCTGCACTTCGGCAACGCCCGGCAGGGTGGACAGGGCCGGGGAGATGACGTTCTCGGCGATGTCGTCGAGCTTGCTGCCCGGAAGCACGTCGGAGCGCACGGCAAGCAGCATGACCGGCGCATCGGCAGGGTTCGTCTTGCGGTAGCTCGGCGGCGTCGTCATGTTGGCCGGCAACTGGCGGTTCGCATAGGAAATGGCGGCCTGCACGTCCGCCGCGGCGGCATCGATGCTGCGGTTGAGATCGAACTGCAGCACGATGCTGGAATTGCCGAGCGAATTGGTGGCGCTGATCTCGCTGACGCCGGGAATGGTCTGGAACTGCTTGATGAGCGGCGTGGCGACCGAGGTCGCCATGGTCTGTGGCGAGGCGCCGGTCAGCGAGGCGGAGACGCTGATGGTGGGGAAATCCACCTGGGGCAGGGCGGCGACGGGCAGGAGGCGGTAGGCGGCAAGGCCGGCCAGCATGACGCCGATGGCGAGAAGCGTGGTGGCGACGGGCCGCTCGATGCAGAAACGGGGGATCATGGCGTCTGCTCCGCAGCGGTGGACCCGCTGGCCGGCGCTGCCGGCGTTTCCTTCACGGCCCGTCCGTCGAAGAGCTGCGCCTGACCCTCGACGACCACGTGGTCGCCAGCAGCAAGGCCTACGGAAACGGCGGTGAGGTCTCCGGCGACGCGATCGACGGTGACATTGGCAAGGCTCGCCTTGCCGTCCCTGACGACATAGGCGACGGAGCCCTGCTGGCCCGGAGAGACCGCGACGGTGGGCACGATGATGCGCTCCTCATCCGTCTTCACATGCACGATCAGATTGACGGCCTGGCCGGGCCAGAGCCGGCCATCGGGATTGTCGAAACGGGCCTTGACGAGGATCGTGGCAGAGGCCGGATCGACGCTGTTGTCGAAGAAGGACAGGGTACCCTCGACCGGCGTTTCGCTTTTTTCGTCCGGCACCGTCGTCACCGCCACCGGGCCCTTTGCCAGCGCGGCGCGCAGGCGCGGCAGCAGGGCCTGTTCCAGATGCACATCGACGTAGACGGGATCGAACTTGACGAGGCGCGCGACCGGCGCGCCGAAGGCGAGATTGGCGCCGAGACTGACCTCGATTTCGCCCAGACGGCCATCGAAGGGGGCGCGGATCTCGGTGTGTTCAAGCAGAACCGCGTCGGCGGCGCGGGTCGCCTTGTCGGCTTCAACCGTGGCAGCGGCGGTGTCGCGCGCAGCCTTGGCCTGATCGACCGTCTGCTGCGAGCCGGCATTGGTGGCCAGCAGATCCTGCGCCCGGCGCAGCGCCGTCTCGGCTTCCGCAAGGGTCGCCCCGTCGCGCAGGATCATGGCATCGTCCTTGGCGACGGCGGCGCGGGCGGTGCGGTCATCGAGCGTCGCGATGAGATCGCCGGCCTTCACGGTCTGGCCATCCGTTGCATGTATGGCGGTGACGATGCCCTGCACGGCTGCCGTCAGCATGGTGGTCTGGTCGGCCACGGCAAAGCCGGTGGCGGGAATATCGAGCGGCAACACACCGGCTCTGGCAATCGCAGTGGTGACGGCGACCGGGCCGCCCTGCGAGCCGCCGGCGCCCTGATGGCCGCCCGTCCTGTCGTGGCCGTGGCGGGACTGGGTGTCAGCGGACCCGTCCGGCGTGGTCTGAGGGGCGGGCGCGCCCTCGAAGGCGGCGGACAGGGTGAGAGGCGGGCTTCCGCGCCAGACATAGGCGGCGGTGCCGGTGCCAGCGACGATGACGAGAAGCGCGAAGCTTGCGGTGCGGATCCGGGACGTTTTCACATGCGGTCCTTTCAGGGCGGGGATCGCGAACAGCGGCACGGGTCGTTGCGGGCGGCGGCAAGGGAAGCGAGCGACGGCGGGTGCAGACTGGCGATGCTGCGAGTTATAGGCCCGCTCGCAGGTGCGGTAAGCCTCTCCGCATATTAAATTTTCTTAATATGATCGACCGTCGGGCATGGGCGCATTGGACCACGCCAGACGAGAACGGCCGCGCCCTTGCGGACGCGGCCGTTCATCGGTTCGAAAGAGAGGCGAGGGTCACGAAAGAGAGGCGGGCGCGATCAGCTCGCGTTCAGGGCGACGGCAATGCCGGCGGCGAGCCGGGCATTGTTTTCCACCAGCGCAATATTGGTCTTCAGGCTGCGCCCCTCCGTCAGTTCGAAGATGCGGGCGAGGAGATAGGGTGTCACGGCCTTGCCGGCGACGCCCTCGTCCTCGGCATCGGCGAGCGCGGTGCGGATGTAGATTTCCATCTCCTCGCGGTCGATCTCGCTTGCTTCCGGCACGGGATTGGCAATCAGCATGCCGCCATCGACGCCGAGCAGGTCGCGCATCGCCTGGAAGTTGGCGATCGCCGCGGCGCTATCGAGGGTGAGCGGCGATTTGAGGCCCGACTGGCGCGACCAGAAGGCCGGGAATTCACTGGCGCCATAGGTGACGACGGGCACGCCGCGCGTTTCCAGCACTTCGAGCGTCTTCGGCACGTCGAGGATCGCCTTGGCGCCGGCGCACACGACGATGACGCCGGTGCGGGAGAGTTCGTCGAGGTCGGCGGAAATGTCGAAGCTCTCCTCCGCGCCGCGATGCACGCCGCCAATGCCGCCGGTGGCGAAGACGCGGATATCGGCGCGCGCCGCGGCAATCATGGTGGCGGCCACGGTGGTCGCGCCGGTGCGGCCCTCGGCAATGGCGAAGGCGAGATCGGCGCGCGAGAGCTTCATCGCGCCTTCGGTTTTTGCGAGTGCTTCCAGCATTTCAGGCGACAGGCCGATATGCAGCACGCCGTCAATGACCGCGATGGTGGCGGGCACGGCGCCGCCATCGCGGATGATCGCCTCGACGCTGCGGGCCATCTCCAGATTGCCGGGGAAGGGCATGCCGTGGGTGATGATGGTCGATTCGAGCGCCACGATCGGTTGGCCGTTTGCCTTTGCGGCGGCCACCTCGTCGGAATAGCTCATCGGCAGGAGGGGCGAGAAGGGTCTGCTCATCAGTGTCTTCCTGTCTGGTCGCAGCGGCGGGAGGCCAGGCTGCGGGTCGGTCTCATGGTATTGTGTGGTGCCAAGGGCGCTCGTTCCGGTTCATGCCAGCAACCGGACCCTGCGGACAAGGCCCAATCCCTGGCTCCCGTCACGGGCCGGCCGCCGCCTTCCGCTCCGCGGCAAGGCTGAAGGGGCTGAGGTCGGGATTGACGGCATACGGCGAGCGCAGGGTGATGGCGGCGGCGGCAAAGCCGGATGCGAGGCATTCCTCCAGCGATTCTCCGGCAAGGTGCGCGGCGAGGAAGCCGGAGGCCAGCGCATCGCCGGCGCCGGTAACATCCCCGATTTCACCCAGCGGGCGCGGCGCGCGCAGGATGGCCTGCCCGCCATCGAAGGCAACGGCGGCACCCGCGCCAGAGGTGACGACGCCGCCTGCCAGGCCCTTTGCCGCAAGGAGCGCCGGCCAGTCCGCGGGCGTTTCGGCCTTGGCGCCGGCGAGCGCGGCCGCTTCCGCGGCGTTGAGGAACAGGAAATCGAGCGACGGAAGGCCGTCGGTAAAGCGCACGACCTTGGCCGGGGAGACGCCAATCCCTGCTGTCCGGCAGCCGGCGTCCTTTGCCATGGCAAGCAGCGCCGTGAGCGTGGCGGCCGGAAGATTGGCATCACAAAGAACAAGATCGGACGCGCCGACGAGTTCGCGCAGGGCCTTCTGGCGCAGCCGGCGGGGCGAAAAGAGATCATAGAGCGCCATGTCGGCAATGGCGATGACGAGGTCGCCGTGGCGGTCGAGAATGGCGGTATAGGTCGGTGTCGCGCGGTCGAGATAGGTAGCGGGCCGGTCGATGACGCCGGCCTCAGTGGCGGCCGCGGCCACGCGCTCGCCATGGGCATCGCCGCCACGCGGGCTCACCATCGTCACGGCATGGCCGAGCCGGGCGAGATTGCGCGCCGCATTGAAGCCGCCGCCGCCCGGTTCCTCCATCCATTTGCCGGGATTGCTGGCGGCCGGCGCGGTCTCGCCGCTGATCCGGCCGCGCCGGTCGAGATGGGCGCCGCCGAAGATGGCGATACCGGTCTTCACCATGACGCACGTCCTTCCCCATGCCCTGCCATCCGGGGCGAATCGAAGCGCTTTCCCGCAGGCACCTTGCCGCCCGCACGGGGCGTCTTCATCCGCATTTCCGGATGAAAGACGGGCGCTGAAACAAAAATCGAACACGGCCGCGATAATGAAAGCGATACAATCATTTGAGGGGGCCTTGCAAGATGAGAACAAAAAGAGTACATACGAACCCACGGCGGCTTCGTTGCCTGATCAACCCCAATACCCTAAAGGTGAACCGATGGCACAGAACAGTTTGCGGCTCGTAGAGGACAAATCGGTGGATAAAAGCAAGGCGCTCGAAGCGGCTCTCTCCCAGATCGAACGGTCGTTCGGCAAGGGATCGATCATGAAGCTCGGTTCGAAGGACAGCGTGGTCGAGATCGAGACGATCCCCACCGGTTCGCTCGGCCTCGACATCGCGCTCGGCGTCGGCGGCCTGCCGAAGGGGCGCATCATCGAAATCTATGGCCCGGAAAGCTCGGGCAAGACGACGCTGGCGCTGCAGACCATTGCCGAAGCGCAGAAGAAGGGCGGCATTTGCGGCTTCGTGGACGCCGAACACGCGCTCGATCCGGTCTATGCCCGCAAGCTCGGCGTCGATCTCGAGAACCTCCTGATCTCTCAGCCCGACACGGGCGAGCAGGCACTTGAAATCACCGATACGCTGGTGCGCTCCGGCGCGCTCGACGTTCTCGTCATCGATTCGGTCGCAGCGCTGGTGCCGCGCGCCGAAATCGAAGGCGAAATGGGCGACAGCCTGCCCGGCATGCAGGCCCGCCTGATGAGCCAGGCGCTGCGCAAGCTGACGGCCTCGATCTCGAAGTCGAACTGCATGGTGATCTTCATCAACCAGATCCGCATGAAGATCGGCGTCATGTTCGGCTCGCCGGAAACGACGACGGGCGGCAACGCCCTGAAGTTCTACGCCTCCGTGCGCCTCGACATCCGCCGCATCGGCGCCGTCAAGGACCGCGAAGAGGTGGTCGGCAACCAGACGCGCGTCAAGGTCGTCAAGAACAAGATGGCCCCGCCCTTCAAGCAGGTCGAATTCGACATCATGTATGGCGAGGGCGTGTCGAAGACCGGCGAACTCGTCGATCTCGGCGTCAAGGCCGGCATCGTGGAAAAGTCGGGCGCCTGGTTCTCCTATAACAGTCAGCGCCTCGGCCAGGGGCGCGAGAACGCCAAGCAGTTCCTGCGTGACAATCCGGATGTGGCGCGCGAGATCGAGATGGCGCTGCGCCAGAATGCCGGCCTCATCGCCGACAAGTTCCTGCAAAATGGCGGGCCGGATGCCGGCGACGACGCTGAGGCGGCCGACATGTGATCGGCGCCGCCGAGCCCGCTCCCGCGTGATCCTTTCAGCCGGCCGCCCGCAGCGGCCGGTTTTTCTTTGCTTTCCGCGCGGCGGTTTGCTGTCTGGACAGGGTTTGTGACGGGCGATAAAAGCGCTGATCCATGGGCGTTACGGCCGGGCGCATCCGGCGCAGAATGTCTGCCGGACGATCTTTCCGGGCGCCGTGGCCGGCAGGCATGCGGCAGGTGCAGGGCAGGCCGGCGAAACGGGTCGTCGTGCGCGGCGGCCTCAACGACAAAAGGGCTATACGATGAGTGGCGTGAACGAAATCCGGTCGACCTTCCTCGACTACTTCAAGAAGAACGGCCATGAGCCCGTGGCCTCCAGCCCGCTCGTTCCGCGCAACGACCCGACGCTGATGTTCACCAATGCCGGCATGGTGCAGTTCAAGAACGTCTTCACCGGCCTCGAGCAGCGCCCTTACTCCCGCGCCGCGACGGCGCAGAAATGCGTGCGCGCCGGCGGCAAGCACAACGACCTCGACAATGTCGGTTACACCGCCCGCCACCACACCTTCTTCGAAATGCTCGGCAACTTCTCCTTCGGCGATTATTTCAAGGAGAATGCGATCGAATTTGCCTGGAACCTGATCACCAAGGAATTTGGGCTCGACGCAAAGCGCCTTCTGGTTACCGTCTATCACACCGACGACGAGGCTTTCGGCCTGTGGAAGAAGATTGCCGGCTTTTCCGACGACCGCATCATCCGCATCCCGACCAGCGACAATTTCTGGGCCATGGGCGATACCGGCCCCTGCGGTCCCTGTTCGGAAATCTTCTACGACCATGGCGACCATATCTGGGGCGGCCCGCCCGGTTCGAAGGACGAGGACGGCGATCGCTTCATCGAGATCTGGAACCTCGTCTTCATGCAGTACGAGCAGGTGACGAAGGAGGAGCGCATCGATCTGCCGCGTCCTTCCATCGACACGGGCATGGGTCTCGAGCGCGTCGCCGCCGTCCTTCAGGGCGTGCATGACAATTACGACATCGACCTCTTCAAGGCGCTGATCTCGGCCTCGGAAGAGGCGACCGGTGTCAAGGCCGAAGGTGACCGGCGCGCCAGCCACCGCGTGATTGCCGACCACCTGCGCTCCTCCGCCTTCCTGATTGCCGACGGCGTGTTGCCGTCGAACGAAGGGCGCGGCTACGTGCTGCGCCGCATCATGCGCCGCGCCATGCGCCATGCGCAGCTGCTGGGCGCGCGCGATCCCCTCATGTACCGCCTGCTGCCGGCGCTCGTCGGACAGATGGGCCGCGCCTATCCCGAACTCGTGCGGGCCGAGGCGCTGATCTCGGAGACGCTGAAGCTTGAGGAAACCCGCTTCCGCAAGACACTGGAGCGCGGCCTCGGCCTCCTCAACGACGCGACGGCGGATCTTGCCTCCGGCGACAATCTCGACGGCGAGACCGCTTTCAAGCTCTATGACACTTACGGCTTCCCGCTGGACCTCACGCAGGATGCGCTGCGCCTGCGTGGCATCGGCGTCGATACCGATGCCTTCGCGACAGCCATGGAGCGGCAGAAGGCCGAGGCCCGCAAGAGCTGGGCCGGTTCCGGCGACAAGGCAACCGAGACGATCTGGTTCGAGCTGCGCGAAAAGCTCGGCGCCACCGAATTCCTCGGCTATGACACCGAAACCGCCGAGGGCGTGGTGCTCGCCATCGTCAAGGACGGCGTCTGCGTGACCGAAGCTGCAGTCGGCGATGCCGTGCAGCTCGTCTTCAACCAGACGCCGTTCTATGGCGAATCGGGCGGCCAGATGGGCGATGCCGGTTCGGTCACCGTCGAGGGCGGCGCGATTGCCGTCTCGGATACGCAAAAGCGCGGCGAGGGGCTGTTCGTGCATGCCGGCACGGTATCGGAAGGCCGCATTGCGGTCGGCGATGCCGCCCAGCTGACGGTGGATCACGCCCGCCGCGCGCGGCTTCGCTCCAACCACTCCGCGACCCACCTCATCCATGAGGCGCTGCGCGAAATCCTCGGCACGCATGTGGCCCAGAAGGGTTCGCTCGTCGCGCCCGAGCGCCTGCGCTTCGACGTCTCTCACCCCAAGCCCATGTCGGCGGAGGAATTGAAGATCGTCGAGGACATGGCGAATGAAATCGTCGTGCAGAACAGCCCGGTGACGACGCGCCTGATGAGCGTGGACGATGCGATCGCGGAAGGCGCCATGGCCCTCTTCGGCGAAAAATATGGCGACGAGGTCCGCGTCGTCTCCATGGGGCGCGGCGTGCGCGGCGCCAAGTCCGGCAAGCCCTATTCGGTCGAGCTGTGCGGCGGCACCCATGTTGGCGCCACCGGCGAGATCGGCCTTGTGCGCATTCTCGGCGAAAGCGCCGTGGGTGCCGGCGTCAGGCGCATCGAGGCCCTGACGGGCGAGGCGGCGCGCGCCTATCTTGCCGAGCAGGACGAGCGCGTGCGCCAGATCGCGGCCACGCTGAAGGTGCAGCCGGGCGAGGTGCTGGGCCGCATCGAGACGCTGATGGACGAGCGCAAGAAGCTCGAGAAGGAGCTGGCGGAGGCCCGCAAGAAGCTCGCCATGGGCGGCGGTTCGGCCGCCGGCACGGATGCCGGCCGCGAGATCAACGGCGTGAAATTCCTCGGCCGCGTCGTCACCGGCGTCGACCCGAAGGACTTGAAGGGCCTTGCCGATGAGGGCAAGGCGAGCCTCGGTTCCGGCGTCGTCACGCTGATCGGCGTTTCCGCCGACGGCAAGGCGAGCGCCGTTGTGGCGGTTACCGAAGACCTGATCGGAAAGGTCAGCGCCGTCGATCTCGTCCGTGTCGCCTCCGCCGCGCTCGGCGGCAAGGGCGGCGGCGGGCGTCCCGACATGGCCCAGGCCGGCGGCCCCGACGGCGACAAGGCCGACGCCGCCATCGAAGCCGTCGCGGCTACGCTGGCCGGGTGAGGGGGCGGATGGCCTCGCGTCGTCGTACACACGGCGGCGGGGCCTGCCGTGTCCCGTAACAGGCAGATCCCGTTTCGACTTTTCGTCATGCCGGACTCGATCCGGCATCCCGCCGACATGCGTCCGCATGTCGAAAAGGTCTTTCAGCCCAATGACTTGGGCTGTCTGGATGCCGGATTGCGCCCGGCATGACGGAGAAGGAGAAGTCCCGACCGACCAGACCCGTGCCCGCGGATCGAGCCTGTGCACGATGCCGGAAACTGGCAGGCGCGCGGGCCGGTCAACGCGTATGTCACCATCCCACGCGGCGATCCATTCACGCCCTCAGCCCTTCCCCCTGGCCACCTTCATATGTCGTTTCAGCAGGCGCTCACGCTTGAGGCGCGAGAGGCGATCGAGCCAGAAGATGCCGTCGAGCTGGTCGATTTCGTGCTGCAGGCAGGCGGCGAGGAAGCCGGTGGCGTGAATGTCGGCGGGTTCGCCTGAGGGCGTGCGGTAGGCGACGGTGACCTCGGCAGGGCGGGTGACGTCCTCGATGGCGCCCTGCAGCGAGAGGCTGCCTTCCGGGTGGGTGGCGAGCGCCGCGGAGGCGGCGATGACGACCGGATTGACGAGGACGAGCGGGGCGGCCATGTCCTCAAGGCGAATGACGGTGACGCGGCTGGTCTCGCCGATATGCGGGGCGGTGATGCCGAGGCCTTGGGCGTCGGCAAGCGTGTCGATGAGGTCGCGGATGAGGTCGGCAAGCGCCGCATCGAAGGCAGTCACCTCGGGACAGGGCGTCTTGAGGGCCTCGTGGGGCCAGGGAATGATCGCGCGGATGGCCATGGTCGTGTCTTGATCGCTTCCTGTTCGTGCCCCGGTTGGCCCTCGGTCGTTTGCTGATCGCTCCTCGGACTGAAGGCCCCTCCTTGCCGCGTTTTGCATGGGGCTGCAACAGCTTGCCGGAAAATGTCGCGCTGCGCATCCCGTGCCGTCTCGCAGTGCTGGACCTTGTCCGCCGACTGCGCTAGCTCAAGGCATCGGGCAGGAGCTCGCCCTTGCGCTGCATTCTGTCCGGTCGATCGTCCGCCTCTTGATCCGGTCCCATGCGGGGCGGGATTTCGTCCTTGTCACCCGCCCGGGGAGCTGCGCGATGTCCGTGAACACCGAAGAGCCCGAGGTCATGGACACGGATGACCGCCTGCCGGAGGCCGGCATCTATGACGAGGACGATTCGGTGCGCTCGGACGTGCTGATGCATGTCGTCGCCGCCATCGGCGAGCGCGACGTTCTGTACCTGCGTCAGATGGTCGAGCGGCTGCACCCGTCGGAGCTGGCCGACATCCTCGAAGCGCTGCACCCGGACCAGCGCATTTCGCTCGTCACCCAGCTCGGCGGGGATTTCGATCTTTCGGTCCTGACGGAGGTGGACGAGACGATCCGTCTGGAGATCGTCGAGCAGCTGCCGAACGACCAGCTGGCCGCCGCCATCGGCGAGATGGATTCGGACGATGCCGTCTACATTCTCGAAGATCTCGACCAGGAAGACCAGGACGCGATTCTCGCGCAGCTGCCCTTTACCGAGCGGGTGCGGCTTCGCCGGTCGCTGGACTACCCCGAATCGACCGCCGGCCGGCGTATGCAGACGGAGTTCGTCGCCGTGCCGCCCTTCTGGACGGTGGGCCAGACGATCGACTACATGCGCGAGGACGGCGACCTGCCGGAGACGTTCTCGCAGATCTTCGTCATCGATCCCACCTTCAAGCTGCTCGGCGCCGTCGATCTCGACCGCATCCTGAGGGCCAAGCGCGCCGTGAAGATCGAGACGATCATGCGCGAGACCAACCATCCGATCCCGGCCGAGATGGACCAGGAAGAGGCAGCGCAGCTTTTCGAACAGTACGACCTTCTCTCCGCCGCCGTCGTGGATGAAAACAGCCGGCTGGTCGGCGTGCTCACCATCGATGACGTGGTGGACGTGATCCAGGAAGAGGCCGAGGAAGACCTGATGCGCCTTGGCGGCGTCGGCGATGAAGAATTGTCGGACACGATCCTGTCCACCAGCCGCTCGCGCGTGCCGTGGCTTCTCGTCAATCTCGTCACCGCCTTCATGGCGGCGGCGGTGATCGGCCTGTTCGAAGGAACGATCGAAAAGGTCGTGGCGCTCGCCGTGCTGATGCCGATCGTGGCAGGCATGGGCGGCAATGCGGGCTCGCAGACCATGACGGTTTCAGTGCGCGCGCTTGCCACGCGCGATCTCGACACCAACAATGCCTGGCGCATCATTCGCCGCGAGGCGGGCGTCGGTCTTTTGAACGGCGTGCTGCTCGGGCTTCTCGTCGGTGTCATCGCTGGCGTCTGGTTTCAGGATGTCCCGCTCGGCATCATCATCGCCAGCGCCATGCTGATCAATCTGATCGCGGCGGCGCTCGCCGGGATCCTCATTCCGCTGATGCTCGACCGCTTCGGAGCCGATCCGGCGGTCTCGTCCGCCGTCTTCGTGACGACCTGTACCGATATCATCGGTTTCCTGGCCTTCCTTGGCCTTGCAACATGGTGGTTCATGGGAAATTGACTTATACGTAAAAGTCAATAAAATGGAGCGCCGAAGAGCAGGAATTCGGCGTGGACAAGTATTATACCATAACGCAGCTGACGCGTGAGTTCGGGATTTCTACCCGGACCCTGCGTTTCTACGAGGATGAGGGTCTGATCAACCCGGAACGGCGCGGGCGTACACGCCTGTTTCGCCCGGCCGATCGTCGGTTGATCCAGGAAATCCTTCGCGGACGGCGCATCGGTTTCACCGTGGCCGAAATCCGCGAGATCATTCATGTGTATAAGGATCCGCCGGGCGAAATCGGGCAACTCGAGCTTTTGATGCGCAAGGTGAATGAAAAGCGCGACGAATTGCGCCAGAAGCGCAAGGACATCGAGGACACGCTGGCCGAGCTCGACAATGTCGAAGAGGCCTGTCTGACGCGCATGGCCGAGATCGGCGTCAGCACCTGATCATCCCAAATCGCCGCTCAGCAGCGATGCCGCAGCTTGTGGCTTTGGCTGCAGCACCCTTGAGAAACGGCGTTTTTGACGATCAGATCCAGCGGGTCGTTGCGCGCGCGTAGCGCTCGTAGTCGATGCCGAAGCGCGACAGGAGATGCTGCTCCTCCTGACGGATCGCGTAGTGGCTTGTCACCGCCACGAAAATTATCGCCACCACGAAACACCAGACATTGGCTTCGATGAGGCCGATACCGGCCAAGAGGCCGGTATAGCCGAGATAGATCGGATTGCGCGTCAGGCCGAAGGGTCCGCAGGTCACGAGGTGGCGCGTGCAATGGTGCGGCAGCACGGCGGTTTTGCGTTCCATCAGCGTCTTGATCGCCCAGAGATCGATGAGGATTGCGACCCCGATCAGGCAGAACCCGGCAAGGCGCGCCGGCAATCCGCCATCGTCAGCAAGCGGGAGGGGCATGCGCATGTCGAGAAGAAGAGCGGTGGCGGCCGACAGTCCGAACAGCATCGGCGGCCAGGGATATGTCATCGGTCTGGTGCGAAAGGCATTCACGGGGGCACTCCTTCGCTTGGATGACGGCGCGCGGGTTTCAGGGCGCCGGGGGTTGCACAGGGGGTGAGGACAGGGTGCACTGCTCTCTGATTTCGGTGATGCGGGCATCCGTCGTCAGATCGATCGTGCCTTCCTGCATGGGGGTGAAGAGATTGCGGCTGTCGAGTTCCTGAAGCGTGCAGGTGCAGAAGGCCGCGCAGGACACCGGCGAGGGTTCGGCGCTGCAGGCCCGCACGCAGCTCTGCACATAGTCGGCGCGCAGGTCCGGCGGCGGTGGCGGGGCGACGAGCGAGACGGCATAGACAAGGCCGAAAAGCACCGGCTGGTGAATGAGGTAGACGGCGAGGCTGTGGCGGCCGGCGCTAGCGGCGTATTTCAGCGGCGTTTGCGTGGCCGCGTGTTCGGCTGCCCGGCCAAGGGCGCCCACGCGGCCGGCGAGCAGGCGCGTCAGGCCCATGCCGGCAAAGAAGGGGCCGATCCAGGGAAAGAGCGGGACATAGTCATTCGACACGGGTGGTACGGTCGAGAGGCCAACCCACCAGAGCGCCGGGGTATCGAACAGCGGGGCGCGCAGATAGAAGGGCGCGGCGATGGCGGCGGCGCCCAGCAGGATCGAGACGAGGCCGGGCACGCGCAGGAAGGCAAGGCCGATCAGGCTGAAGGTGCCGATGGCGTGCAGGATGCCGAAGAAGATGAAGCTCTGCGGAAAGGCGATATAGGTGGCGACCGTGATCAGCGCGGCGGCGGCGTAGACCTTGCCGAGGCGGAAGAGGAACGGCCGCCAGCGCACTGTGCCGGTGCCATGGGCCAGCACCAGGCCGACGCCGGCGAGGAACAGGAAGCTGCCGGCTGTCGCGCGGGCCAGCATTTTCCAGCCGCCGACGGCGGTGACGCCGCGTTCGAGATAGCCGAAATGGTCGAGATCCCAGCCGAAATGGTAGATCGCCATGGCGACGAGGGCGAGGCCGCGCAGCATGTCGATCGCCTCGATCCGGCGGCGGGCCGGGGGCACGGCGATGGCGGTCCTGTCGTCTGTCGTGCCGGCCGCGGCATGCTGCGTGGTCATGGTGCACTCCTTGGGAAAACCATGCGGCATAGAGCTTGCGTGAGGCCGGATGGCACGGATAGGCGGCCGTCCGCGCGGCGGTTCGCTGTCAGGTGGTGAGGGGGCGCTCCGCGGCCGGCGCTACGACTTGCCGCCCGTTGCGGGCGAAAGAAGGGCGGCACGCGCTTCGGAGAAGAACTGCCGCCTGAGCAGCACGAGGATGATCAGCGTCGTCGTCGCCATGAAGACGAAGGCATTCACGAACCAGCCGAGATAGCCGATGGAGAGGAAAACGGTGCGAAGGCCGGCATTGAAGTTCATGGCGGCGATGATGTTCATGTCCGCCGCCTTCTCCACCGCACGCTCTGCCTCTTCCTCGCGGCCGGCGACGTCGGACATCATTGGGATCGCGCCGATCAGGATGGAGCAGTAGTTGAACAGGCGATAGGACCAGCCGAACTTGAAGAAGGCATAGCCGAAGAGGCAGGCGAGACCGCCGACCTTGATCTCGAAACCTTCGCGGCTCGAATGGAAGATGAAAGGCAGGTCGGCGAAGATCGTCTGCACCTTCTCCGTCGCGCCGAGCAGGGCGAAGCAGCCACCAAGCGCGAAGATGGTGGAGGAGGCGAAGAAGGCGGTGCCCTGCTGCAATCCGGCGAGGATCTGCGTGTCGATCATGCGCAGTTCGCGCCGGAGCGTGTTGCGCAGCCAGCGCCGCCGCTCCTCGATCATCAGGCGCGTCAGGCTGATGCGCGCGAAGGTGCGCGACGTATCCGTCAGCCAGTTAAAGCCGAACCACAGAAGGGCAAACAGCGCGAGCGCCAGAAGATCGTATTGGGTCATGGCGCTCTTGTCGCATGGCCGTCCGAAAATTCAAGACGGGCGAAATGGATGGCTGGGCTGATCGAAGCGGGATGCTAGCGCCGGTAAAGGTGCTGCAGCGTCCGGCCGGCAGGTGGAGGCTGCGCGGCGACCCGAAAAAGGCATCCCGTCCGTCGCCGTTAACCCTTTTGACAATCTGGAGGCGCCGGGATCGTGATGACAGTGGGCGCCCTTCGTTGAAAACATTGGCGTTCCTGCGCTGGCTGCAAGGCTGCCATGCCACAATCCCGCCCATTTCCCTATTGTGCGCCGCAAAGTGATCCTGTAATCAGTGCCCATGTTCGCGTCTTGTCCCGTTTCGGAACATGGGTCGCTTTGGAGCTTCAATGGAATCAACTGCTGAAAAATCCTGCTGGGGTGTCACCGTCCGCGTGGTCCTCGGTTTCGTCCTTGTGTTGGCGGCGCTCTATCTGTTCAAGGCCTTGTAAGGCCTGACGGTGCGAAGCCTGCCTCCTATCGGCCCGGTGCGTGATGACGCGCCGGGCTTTTTGCTGGGCATCGGTCCCATCTCCTCCTTTCCGACATGCTGGCCTGCCATTCCTTCCGCGTCGCGGCGATGTCGCAGCTTTTGAAGCCGATGTCGGTTGGCCACCCGGTGCCAGGATGAGTTGAGGCTAGGCTTTCGGCGATTTGACATTTCCCGGCCATGCGCACGTCATCAGGGCATGTGTCATGGCGCTGGGCCGGCAAAGTACCGGGGAAAAGGGACCAAGCGATGTTTCTGTCGGTGTTTGATGTCTTCAAGGTCGGTGTCGGCCCCTCCAGTTCCCACACGATGGGACCGATGACGGCGGCGGCGCGGTTTCTCGACCTTGTCGCCTCCTCGGACTGGCCCCGACCGACCAATGCCGTCGTCACCGGCATCCGCTGTTCGCTGCACGGGTCGCTGGCCCATACGGGCATCGGCCATGGCACGGGTCGCGCCGTCATTCTCGGCCTGATGGGCGAGCGCCCCGACAGGATCGACCCCGACCGCATGGACGGGCTGATCGAGGAAGTCGAGCGCACAGGGCAGGTCACGCCGCCCGGCCATCCCGCCTATCACTTCCAGCCGAAGACCGATCTCGTCTTCGACAAGAAGGTGCCGCTGCCCGGCCATGCGAACGGGATGGCGCTGGAAGCCCTTGACCGCGACGGCAGGCTGCTCTTGCGCCGCATCTATTATTCCATCGGCGGCGGTTTCGTGGTGACGGATACGGAACTGGAGGCCATGCGGGCCGCCAAGGGCAAGCCGCAGTCCGGTCCGAAGGTGCCGTTCCCCTTTGCCACGGCCAAGGAGATGCTGGAGATGGCGGCCCGGTCCGGCCTCACCATCGCGCAGATGAAGCGGGCCAACGAGGAAGTGGTGATGAGCCGCGAGGACCTCGATGCCGGGCTCGACCACATTTGGGAGGTGATGCGCGCCTGCATCGACCGCGGCCTGACGCAGGAGGGCATCATGCCCGGCGGGCTGAAGGTGCGCCGCCGCGCCAAGATGATCCACGACAAGCTGCAGGAGGAGTGGCGCTCCAACAAGGCGAACCCCCTGCTCGCCAATGACTGGCTGAGCGTTTACGCCATGGCCGTCAACGAGGAAAACGCCGCTGGCGGCCGCGTGGTGACAGCGCCGACCAATGGTGCCGCCGGCGTGGTGCCGGCCACGATGCGCTACTACCTGCACTTCCATGAGGATGCCGATGCCGACGGCATTCGCGATTACCTGCTGACCGCTGCGGCCGTCGGCGGCATCATCAAGACGAACGCGTCGATTTCCGGCGCCGAGGTCGGGTGCCAGGGCGAAGTCGGCTCGGCCGCCGCCATGGCCGCCGCCGGTCTTGCCGCCGTGATGGGCGGGACGCCCGAGCAGATCGAGAATGCCGCCGAAATTGCCCTCGAACACCATCTCGGCATGACCTGCGATCCGGTCGCCGGCCTCGTGCAGGTGCCGTGCATCGAGCGCAACGCGCTGGGCGCCGTCAAGGCGGTGACGGCCGCCTCGCTGGCGGTGAAGGGCGACGGGCAGCATTTCGTGCCGCTCGACGCCTGCATCGAGACCATGCGCCAGACGGGCATGGACATGAGCGAGAAGTACAAGGAAACCTCGACCGGCGGCCTTGCGGTCAATGTGGTGGAATGCTGAGCCGGAGGGCTCAGGCTGCGGCAGCTTGCGCCTTGACCGCCGGTGCTGCCGCGCTATTCATGGCGCCATGACACTGCATCTGATCAAGCTCTGCGTCGGTGCCGACAGCATCGACGACCTCCGCGACTGGGTTGCCGACCGGGCCCTCATGGCAATTGCCGCCGGGCTCGAGCCCCACAGCCGCCACACGACCCGCATGGTGCCGAAGCGCATCGACGATCTCCTGCCGGGCGGTTCGCTCTATTGGGTGATCAAGGGACAGGTGCAGGCCCGCCAGAGCCTGATCGGCATCGAAACCTTCACCGACGGGGAGGGGATTGGCCGCTGCCATCTGGTGCTGGGACCCGAGGTCATCGAGACCGAATTCCAGCCGCGCCGCCCCTTTCAGGGCTGGCGCTATCTCGAAGAGAAGGATGCGCCGCGGGACCTTTCCGCGCTCGGCGCCGGCGCTGCCGAAATGCCCGCGGATCTGCGCCGCGAACTCGCCGAGCTCGGGCTTCTCTGAAAATCGCTGCGACGGCTTCTAGAGCATTTCCGGCGATCCCGGGATCACCTCCAATGCTCGATCTCTTTGTTTCGCCGTATTGTCCTACGCCAAGGCGATCGCGTCGGCTGGAAATGCTCTAGTGGTCTGATTTTGACATTTGCTACCGTTCGCGGCACCCTTGAGAGCAAATGTCAAAATCTTAAAAGACCACTAGCAAATATATGATACTATTGGAATTTTTGAGTTTGACATTTGATCCTCGAGTTCGCCGCAGATGGGTATCAAATGTCAAACTCATTCCACTAGCGAAGCCGCAGTCGCAGGATGGGGCGGCGGCTGAGGCCCGTGACATAAAGGTGGATCGAGACGGGATCGTGGGTGGAGCGCCAGGCGCGCGCGCCGTGGACGAGCAATACACCCACCAGATCCTTGGTCTTTGCCGACGGGCGGCTGAGGCCGATATCGGCAATCCGCAGAGCCGCCTCATGCAGCGGGTGGAGATTGCCGGGCAGACGCGATTCCCGTCGAGCGATGGGGCGCCTGCCGCCCCCGGGCCTGTTCTCGTTCACAGCCATAATTGACCTCGTACGCAATACCTGATCGAGGAACACGGACCACAACAACACGTCGTCCGTGGAAACATCGCAGCCGGATCGCCGGCTGCCACAGTCTTCAGCCAGGGCCGTTCAAAGGCGCTGGCGGGCCGGCATGTGTGCCGGCGCGAACCTTACTGCTGGGCGGCCCAGCAGGCGAAGCCAGCACGCTTCAGGCTCTTGCAGGCGATCTGGGCCTTGTCCTGCGAGCCGAAACCACCGAAGCGGGCACGATAGACGGTGGAACCGCCGTCGGCGAAGGCAACGGTGAAGGGCTTGGCGACGCTGAGGGCTTTGCCACCCTTGTCCTGCGCCTTGGAGAGCAGGGCCTCGGCCTGTGCCTTTTCCGCCGTCGCACCGATCTGGATGACCCAGCCGCTCGGCAGATCGCGGGGCTCTTCGACGCGGGCCGTTTGCTTGGCCGTGGCGGGAACCGAGTTGGTCACCTGGGCATCGACGCCGGCCGGGTTGGCCTCGCCAGCGACGAGCGCCGCGTTCTGGGCGTCCAGAGTATTGGCGGAGATCACGACGGGGTTGCGGGAGGTGGTGCGCGGTGCTGCGGCAAAGGCGACTTCCCGGGTGGCAGTCGACGTTTCGCCATTGTAGCGCACGGTCGGGACCGGACCGCTTTCGGGCAGGTCCATGCCGGCCAGCGCCGGGTTGGCAGCCTGCACGGCGGCGGCCGTTTCGACGGTCTCGGCAACGGCGCGCGATGCAACACGGGTCGGAGCCTGGTTGACCTCGACAGCGGCCATGGCCGGCTGTTCGATTTCGGCGCCACCGCCACGGCGGGAAGCCTTGGGCATGTAGGCTGCGACGAGACGGCGCATCTGCGCATCACGGGAACCGCCGCTGGTACCGCCCATGACGACGGCGACGATGCTGCGGCCATCGAGCTGGGCAGAGGTCACGAGATTGAAGCCGGAGGCGCGGGTATAGCCGGTCTTGATGCCGTCAACGCCGCGCACATTGCCGAGCAGGCGGTTGTGGTTGCCGATGACCTGCTTGCCGAATTTGAAGCTGCGGGTGGAAAAGTAGTCGTAATACTGCGGGAAGTGCTGGCGAAGCGCCATGCCGAGCCGGGCTTGATCGCGGGCGGTAGTGACCTGCGCCGTGTTCGGGAGGCCGTTTGCATTGCGGTAGACGGTGCGCGTCATGCCGAGGGCGCGGGCCTTCTGCGTCATCAGCTTGGCAAAGCGGTCTTCCGAGCCGCCGAGCAATTCGCCGAGGGCTGTTGCCGCATCGTTGGCGGAGCGCGTGACGAGGGCGAGGATCGCCTGCTCCACGGTGATGGCGCGACCGGTTCCAACGCCGAGCTTGGACGGCGGCTCCTTGGCGGCATTGGCAGAGAAACGAACGGGCGTGCTCTTGGTGATGCGGCCGTTTTCCAGCGCCTCGAAGGTCAGGTAGAGCGTCATCATCTTCGTCAGCGACGCCGGAAAGCGCAGCTGGTCGGCGTCCTCTCCGTAGAGAACCTTGCCGGTGCGCGCATCCACGACGATGCCTGCATATTTCGGATTGGCCGAAGCAGCTGCCGTCATCATGAAGGTTGCCGTTACGCCCGCAAGCACGATGCGGCCTGCAGATTTCGTCAGGGCGGCGAGACGACGCCCGGCGGAACCGAGAAAATTGTTCTGGGACACTAGCTTACTCTTCATTTCGATACTGAGGACTGTCCGGAAGCCGCCTCCAAGCAACCGTTCTCCGGAATTTAGCCTCGGCAGGGTTACCAATCAGTTTAAGGTGAATGGGTGGTTTCCGGCATCGCCGCATTTCTTTTGGATTTCGAGATGCCGCCGGCTCCTCCTCAGGGCCGGTTCAGCCGTTCGGTCACGAAGGACGAAACCTTTTTCTCGATCGCCTGCCATTGCGGCAGAAGCCGGGCGGAAAAGCGATAAAGGAGAACAAGGTCGTTTCCGATGTGGATATCCCGCATGCAGTCTGCCCCGGTCGAGGCAATTTCATCCGATGCGGGCAGGCAACGCACGACGTAGTCGGCGCCCGACTCCAGCCTGCCGGTGTAGAAGACATCGTCGCCGTAGCCAGTGCCCGGTTTCAGGTGGTGGGCGATGAGGCCGGCCGGCGCCGGCTGAGGTGCGCCGTCGAAAAGCTGGCGATAGATCGGCTCCAGCCGGCCTGACATGTCGCGCGACATGGTGCTTTGCGAAATCTGCAGGAAAATCAGGCTCTCGGGATGCGTAACATCGTCGAAGAGGCGGCGATTTTCAGTGGAGTAGCCTTGCATGGAGGGCCAGGTCGCATAGAGGTCGAGCCGCTCGGTGACACCGTCGCGACGCTGGTCTTCTGGGCGAATGTGGTTGTCGGCAATGGCGATGCGATCGGGCCCGATCAGGAGATGGCGGACCGTTGTTGCGCTCGAGTGGCCGGCGAGCGCCAGGCGATCACCAAAGGTGCGGCCCACAAGATTGAGGGCGGCCGTGCCAAGCGCCATTGCGACCGCGCAGGCGGTCAGGCGGTAAATGAAGCGCGGCGAGATCAGCGGCTGGTGGGCACCAAGGGCAGTGTCTGACATGGGCGGGCTCGCAGACTGTCGGGAATCGAACCGGTGCGGTTCGCGATGGCACGAGGTTCTTCCGTCATGGTTAATGGCCGGTTAACGCCGCTGTTGCCCGCGCGACCCGAAACGGAAAAGGCCGGCCCCGGGGACAACGGGGCCGGCCTCATGTGCCCGGGCGGGACAGGGTGACAGAGCCCGGGCGTTCCCGGGGCAGGCGGACCGTGACACCGCTCTTCCCCGATGTGTCGTTCACCGCCGGGGGCGCCGGCCGTGATGTCTTCTGGCTTCCCTGAGGGGAAGACGTTACCGAACGCTACCGACAACCGGCGTGCGGCCGTCTTCGATCTTCATCCAGCGCCCGGCATTGTCCGAGGATTGGCGCTTCAGGAATGTATATTCGGTGTCGGACCAGAGCAGGACCTTGGTGCGCATGTTGTCGAGCACGAAGTCGCCGCGGTCGGTGCGCACCGTCAGCACGGCATGGCCATCGCCATTGGGCTGCAACACGACGGTGATCAGCAGATTGGCCGGCGAGAAGCCCGCCGCTATCAGTTCGCGGCGCTTCAGCAGCGCGTAGTCCTCGCAGTCGCCGACCGCTGTCGGATAATCCCAGTGCTCCTCGACACCGTAGATCTCCATGTCCGTCATCGGCTGGATCTTCTCGTTGACGTCATAGTTGACCTCGAGAATGCGGCGCCAGCTTTCCTTGGTCAGGATCGCCGGGCCAGGATCGCGACCGTTGGAGCGGCACTCCGAGGGGTTCGCACGGCAGAATTCATAATGTCCGACGGGCGGGTTTGTCGCGCCGATGATCTGCATGTTGGCCGGCGTGGCGGATGCGCTGCCGGTGGCCAGCATGGATGTGAGCAGCCCCATCAGGACGGTGTTCGCGAGAGGTCTTGGCATGTCTGTCTCCCCGTTATGAAAAGACATTGCCAGATATATTTTGATCCATCGCGAAACTGCGTAGTCAAATGCAATCTACATTTGGGATTTACTTTATATAGACTTGAGGCTTATTTGATTTTATCTTTATTAAAACTTGAGGTGCATTTGTATAAAATGCATGCAAAATGCGGCGCTTTGGTCCGCAAGGCATTGAAAAGACGCGTGGCCTAAACTTGCCGCAGGATGAGACGGATTTGCCGGCGCAGTTGCGGGCGTCAACGAAACGGCCATCTGCCATGGCGGAGCTGCGCGGGCCCCGTGTGTTGCAAATTGGAACAGACAAAAAAATGTCTCAGGCCGGCACGATTTTTCCCGTCGCTCCTCTTTGGAGCGGCGTGCCGACGACCGTCGTCCCTTGATCAGGGGTGCGCTTTTGCTTTGCGGACGGCAAGTACGGAAAACCCCGCGCGGGGCCTTGGCCTCGGCGGGGAAGGGCGGTCGTCAAGGGCGTGATGGGATCCGCAGCCCAGGTCGCTTGGCTTGCGCCGCGTGCCTGGCGCAAAGAGATTCTAGAGGAATTCGGCGAGGCTTTCGCGCGTCTGGATGCGGTTGAACTCGATGGCGACGCCTTCCTGGAAGTGACGCACCACCCGGCCGCGGATCGAGCCGAGCAGAATGGCCGTGCCGAGCGGCGGGCGGCTCTCGACATCGACGGCTGCGCCCGAAAGCGAGAGATCGAGCAGGCGGCAAGGCTGGATGCTGCCATCCTCGAGGGCGAGCGTCGTGCGGGTGCGGCGCGGCTGCAGGCGGTCGTGGCGGCGATCCTCGGGAAGCCCGAGTTCGTGCTTGTTGGCAATCCAGGTCAGCTGGGCCGCAAGCTTTTCGCGCTTGCGCTCCGGTGCCGTGAGCTGCAGCACGAAACTGCCTTCGGTGATGCGGGCCACCGTGCCTTCGATACGGCCGACATGGTCGAGATAGGCGATGATGCGTTCGCCGTTGCGCGGGGCGACGTCACACTGCACGACGGCGTCGCCGGGCGACATTTCGTCCACCAGGCAATCGAATTCTTCCCGGTTGCTCAGCATCAGCCGTCCTTGCAGTTTCACGCCGACGCGCTGGAAGCTGCCTTCAGCGTACTGCTTGGTCTGGGCGGAAGAGGACTGCTGGAACTGATACATGGTGCTGCTGCCGACGCGGGGTTAGGTGCTAACCTGACCCTAGAACATTCGGGTTAATGCAAGGTGTGCCTGATATGTCAGATTTTCGCATGATCGTCATCGATCGCGCGTGAACGGGCGATGCGGCGTACGAGGTTCTTCCAGGCAGCGCTGTCGTCCGTGGATTCCTCACCCGTGACGCCGCCCTGTGGCTCGGGCCATTCCATTGTCGAAAGACCCGTCTGCTCAAGGGTCGAAAGCGGCAGAAAGGCTTGCTGGAAAGGCGTTTCGAGAATGTCGAGCGCACCAATCAGCCGGGCGGGCACGCCGTCGGGGTCCGCCAGCGGGAAGAGCGCGATTTCGAGCCGGACCCGATCGCCGAGCCGATTGCGGCTGTCAGCGGAAAAGCGTATCGGCACGGCGGTTTGCAGGATCCGCTGCGCGGTTCGGTCGGTCTGCCGGGCCTGATCGTCGCGCCAGAGACTGGAAAACAGCGCGTGGCGCAGCTCCCGGCCGAAGAGATGACACATGCGTGTTCCGGCGAGGCGGAAGCGGTGCTCGCCGCCTGTCAGGGCTTCGAGAATGAAGAGATCGGGAAGCTGCTGCGACAGGGCGGCGGGATCGATTTGCGTGCGCAACGGCATGCGCTGAGCGGCGCGAAGAGACGTCCAGTAGTGGAACAGCTGCGTCGATAGCCTGTCGCCCATGTGTATCATCCTTGAACAGCCGTGCCGTCCCAGCACGCCAGGCGGGAGACTTTCCCGCTTCTACTCTTATCAAGCGAAAATCGTGCCAGTTCCGCGGTTGCGATCCGTTCACCATGGCGCCAGCCTTGCCCGCCGTCGTGGTGCGGAAACGGTTTGCAGGGCGCATCGCGCTTCGATATGACGCTTCGGCGTGCCGTGCTTCTGCATCGATCCGCAGACCGGCTGCCGGCTGGCCCGGAAAACCGGCGCCCGCGGGGCAAGGCTGTTTGCCGTGGAGCGAAGAGACGATGGACGGGACGCAGGAGTCATCAGAGGAACGGGGCACCGGGCCTGAGCGCCGGGAACCCGCCTTCAACGTGCCGACCGCGCTGGTCGTGATGAGTGCGGTCATGATCGCCGTCCATCTCGTCAGGACCTATCTCCTGACGCCGGAGCAGGATGCGGACCTGATCTTCAACTTCGCCTTCCTGCCGGCGCGTTACACCCATCCGCTCGCCGATCAGGGGCTGGCGTGGCTCTGGTCGCCGGTCACCTATTCGCTGCTGCATGGCGGCTGGGAGCATCTCATCTTCAACCTGTTCTGGATGCTGGCCTTCGGCTCGCCCGTCGTGCGGCGGATCGGCACGGTGCGCTTTGCCGTGTTCTGGGTGATGTCTGCGGTCGCGGCCATCGGTCTGCACCTTGCCGCGCACTGGGGCGATCTCAGCGTCGTCATCGGCGCCTCGGGGGTGGTCTCCGGCCTGATGGGGGCGGCGGCGCGCTTCGTGTTCTCCCCGAGCGGCCGCGTCAGCCGGCAATTTGCCCATCTCAACCGCCGCCTTGGCATTCTTGAAGCACTGTCGAACCGCTCTGTGCTCGTCTTTACCGGAATTTGGTTCATCACCAACTTCATCGTCGGCATCGCCTCGGTCTTTGCCGTGGGGGGCGCGCCGATCGCCTGGGAGGCCCATGTCGGCGGCTTCCTGTTCGGCTTCCTGCTCTTCGGCCTCTTCGATCCGCCGCGCGCGCGGCGTTAACCGCTCACGACATCCGCCCACGATCCGCGCTTGATTTCGCCCCATTGCGAGCGCACCATGTCGACTTCCGCATGATCCGGGACAGGGAGAGTCCCGGAAGCGGAAGTTTTCGCCACATCAATGGGAGGATGTGCATGTCCGTAAATGTCAAAATCATTTTGGATCAGAAGGGTCGCAACGTCGTCACGGTCGGGCCGCAGGTGACGTTGCGCCAGGCGGCGCGTTACCTCAACGAGCACCATGTGGGTGCGGTGATCGTCGTCGAAGGCAATGATCGCATCGTGGGCATTCTTGCAGAGCGCGATCTCGTTTCAGCCATTGCCAAACATGGCGCCGACTGCCTCGAAAAGCCGGTTTCGGCCTTCATGTGGGGCAATGTCTATTGCTGCACGGAAGAGATGACGGTGGGGTCGCTCATGGAAAAGATGACGCGCCTGCGTGCCCGCCATCTGCCCGTCGAGCGCGACGGACGCCTGTCCGGCATCGTCTCGATCGGCGACGTGGTGCGCCACCACATCGAGGCCATCGAGCGCGAGGCAGAGCACATCAAGGCCTATATCGCCGGCTGAGCCGGATCGTCGCACCTCCGGATTGCCGTATCAGGCGGAGTGTGTCTGGAGGTGCGCGAGACAATGCACACGCGTGCTTTTGGTGATCCGGTTACCGGAAGGCTTCGGTCTGCATGCGCCGGATTTCCGCGAGCTTGGCGCTGGCTTCGTTATAGCCGCGGTCGATGGCTTCGGAGGCGCGGTGGAACTCCGACAGGCCGATATCGGAGAGTTTTGGCAGCAGCGCAAGATCCGGCGGATCGCCGGCAAGGCGGGCGCGCGAGATGCGGTCCTGGATGATGTTGAAGGCCTGAACCATGACGCCCGTGACGCCAAGGCGCGAGGAAGGATGTGCGGACAAGGCCGCCTTCTCATCCTCGGGCGTTGCCACTGCGGCGGTGTGCTTGACGACCGCCGAGCGGCCATAGAGGTCATAGTGCAGGTTGACGGCCACGACGAGCGGCTGCTCGTAGGAGCGGCACACGGAGACGGGCACGGGATTGACGAGGGCGCCGTCGACCAGCGTGCGGTGGTTGCACTTGATCGGCTCGAAAATGCCCGGAAGCGCATAGGAGGCGCGGATGGCGGTGATCAGCGATCCCCGCTCGATCCACACTTCATGACCCGTCTGGATCTCGGTCGCGACCGCGACGAAAGGACGGTCGAGTTCTTCGATCGACAGGTTCTGCAGGTGTTCCTGCATGCGTTTGGTCAGCCTGAGGCCACCCAGAAGGCCGCCGCCGCCGATGGCGAAATCGAGCAGACCTGCAATGCGCCGGACGGTGAGGGATCGCGCGAAGGTTTCGAGCTCATCGAGCTTGCCAGCGAGATAACAGCCGCCGACGAGCGCGCCGATCGAGGTTCCCGCGATCATTCCCACTTCGATGCCGGCCTCGTCGAGGGCGCGGAGCACGCCGATATGGGCCCAGCCGCGGGCGGCGCCGCCACCGAGCGCCAGCGCAATCTTCGCCTTGCGGGGCGGGATGGGGTCCGGAACGAGCGGGGCACCGGCGCCAAGCTGCGGTGGCTGGTTGTCGGCCGCTTGCGTGCGCAGGAAACTCCAGTTCAACACGATGCCCTCCAGTCAGGCCGCCGCCAGAAATGCGTGCCGGTCCTTGCCCGCCCGCCCGCGTTGCCACAGATCGGACTGTGTCGCGGCCGGCCCCTTGTCGTCCGGTTGATCCCGGGTGGCGAGAGCGTGTGCCGCGTCTGACCAGTAAGCACGGGATTTCGTTTCAATTCGGTGAAATGCGAGCGCTTGTGTGCTGAAATCGGGCAGATGCTTAATTTTTGCCGTAGACATCAGCGGGATCGAAGCTCGGTTTGCCGCCCGTCACGGTCAGGGTGGGCTGACCGTTTTCAAGCGTGACGCTGCGGTAGAAGCAGGAACGACGACCCGTATGGCAGGTCGCGTCATGCCCCGCGACCTCGACCTTCAGCCAGATGGCGTCCTGATCGCAGTCGGTCAGGATCTGGCGCACCGTCTGGAGATTTCCAGAGGTTTCGCCCTTTTTCCAGAGCTTGCCGCGCGAGCGGCTGAAGTAATGGGCGATGCCGGTCTCGATGGTCAGCGCCAGTGCCTCGGCATTCATGTGGGCGACCATCAGAAGCTCGCCGTCGCGCGCATCGGTCACGACGGCGGTGACGAGGCCATGGGCATCGAAGCGGGGAGAAAGCACGGCGCCTTCCTCAAGCGTCGACTTGTCGGAAGGCGCGGGTTCGAAGGTGATGGTCATCAAGGGCTCCCGGGATCAACCGGAGCCCTCGATCTCAGATCAGCGGAAGCCCCGGATCATGGTCATGAAGCGGACCTGTTCGGCCGGCTCCGTCTTGAACGAACCGGTAAAGGTCGTGGTCAGCGTTGTCGAGCCCTGCTTCTGGATGCCGCGCATGGCCATGCACATATGCTCGGCCTCGATCATCACGGCAACGCCGCGCGGACGCAGCGTCTCGTCGATGGCCTTGGCGATCTGCGAGGTCATGGTCTCCTGCGTCTGCAGGCGGCGGCCGAAAATCTCGACGACGCGGGCGATCTTCGAAAGGCCCAGAACGCGCCCGTTCGGAAGGTAGGCGACATGCGCCTTGCCGATGATCGGCACCATGTGGTGTTCGCAATGCGAGAAGAAGGGAATGTCCTTCACCAGCACGAGGTCGTCGTAGCCAGCGACCTCTTCGAAGGTGCGGCCGAGCACGTCTTCCGGCGCCTGGTCGTAGCCGGCGAAGAGCTCCTTGTAGGCCTTGGCGACACGCTTGGGCGTATCCAGCAGGCCTTCGCGATTCGGGTCGTCGCCGGCCCAGCGCAGCAGCACGCGGATCGCGTCCTCCGCTTCCTTCTGGGTCGGGCGGTCCTCGCCTTCATTGAACATGGGGAAATTCTTGACGATGGCATCCATGGAACGGCCTCTTGCGCGACGGTCGCGGTACGACGATAATCATTCGGACGCAACGCCGCTGGCCGAGCACCTGCTCACCACAGGTGTGGGTTCCGTTGGCGGGCTCCGGGGCTTTCCGGTCACCTGCACGTTTTGCGCAGGCACCGTCCGGCACGGTTTCCCAAACAACAGGCGACATCCGGCCAGCAATCCCTTGCAGACCTGTCGCCCCAACACGACATAGCATATAGTATGGCGCTATATCGATGAAAGAGCGCCTTTGCGACGCGCTGTGCTTTTTTCCGACATACGGCGCAAAATTCGTTACGGATCAGTGCCGATGACGAAATGCTGAAACTTTGACGGGGTTGGACACATTGGCCCGATCCCCGTAAGCCGACCGGGATGATGGCATGATCGACGACATCTACAGCAGCCGCATTCTCGACTTCGCCGGCAATATCGGCCGCATCGGCCGGTTGGCCGCGCCGGATGCCACCGCTTCGGCCCATTCCAAGCTGTGCGGTTCGCGGGTGACGGTCGATCTCGCCGTGAGGGACGGCGTGGTCGCCGATTTCGCCCATGAGGTGAAGGCCTGCGCGCTCGGTCAGGCCTCCTCGGCCATCATGGCCGCCCATGTCGTGGGCGCCACAGCGGCCGAACTGCGCGAGGCGCACGCGGCGATGATGGCCATGCTGAAGGCGGACGGCGAGGGACCGGAGGGACGTTTCGCCGACATGCGCTTCCTCAGACCCGTGAAGGACTACAAGGCGCGGCACGCCTCGACGCTGCTGACCTTCGACGCCGTCTGCGCCTGTCTCGACCAGATCGAGGCCGGTACCGCGCCCGCCGTTGCCAGCAAGACGCCGGCGGCCGTCTGATCGCGATGTCCTCAGGCCATCCCGAGCATGAGCATGCCCACCGGCGCCCGTCGCGGTCGCGCAACTGGCAGGGCGCGTTTGCGAGGACGCCCGGTCGCCTCCTCGGCCTTTTCCTGATCCGCGCCTATCAACTGACGCTGTCCTCGCTGATCGGCCAGTCCTGCCGGCATGCGCCGACCTGCTCGGAGTATGGCTATGAGGCGGTGGCGCGCCACGGCCTCTGGCACGGCGGCTTCATGGCGCTGTTCCGCGTGGTCCGCTGCGGTCCCGGCGGCACGCACGGCTTCGACCCGGTACCGGAGACGCTTGAGACGCGCTACGTCTGGTGGGCGCCCTGGCGGCTGTGGTCCGTGTCGCGGCCGCATTGATGCGGGTGGTCAGAGCCCGACATTGGGTCGGTCGATGATCTCGCGCAGCGCAAAGCTCGAATTGATCTTCACCACATGCGGCAATGCCGAGAGCCAGTCGCGGTGGATGCGCTCGTAATCCTCGAGGTCGCGGGCGGCGATGCGCAGGATATAATCGTATTCGCCCGACATGAGATAACAGACCAGCACGTTCGGACAGAGTTTCACCGCTGCCTCGAACTCCGACAGCGTCTTGGCGAACTGGCCGGACAGCGAGATATGGACGATGGCGATGATCTTGTAATCCAGCGCCCGGTGCGACAATCTCGCCTGATAGCCGCTGATGACGCCGCTCTTTTCGAGAATGTCGAGCCGGCGCGAGCAGGCGGATGCGGACAGCCCGACCTTTTCGGCAAGCTCCGCATTGGAGATCCGGCCGTGGTGCTGGAGCACCCGCAGCATCGCAGTATCGATGGCATCAAGCCCGGCCATTCGAATTTCCTTCGATCATATCGTTTCAGTTTCGCAGGATATTCGGATTTTTGCACCTGGGGCCGAAACTTTGCAAGGACATTTCGGCATTCTGGCTGCACGCTTTTCCTCCACTCAAGGAAAGGCCGCAGAAAGGGAGAACAATGCGGGTCGGATGTCCGAAGGAAATCAAAAATCACGAATATCGTGTGGGCCTGACGCCCGGCGCCGTGCGCGAATATGTGGCGCATGGGCACGATGTGATCATCGAGACCAAGGCCGGTGCCGGGATCGGCGCCGATGACGATGCCTATCGCGCCGCCGGGGCGAAGATCGTCGGTACGGCAAAGGAGATTTTCGAAAAGGCCGACATGGTCGTGAAGGTCAAGGAGCCGCAGCCGGCCGAATGGGTGCAGCTTCGCGAGGGCCAGATCCTCTACACCTACCTGCATCTTGCGCCCGACCCGGCCCAGACGAAGGGCCTCCTCGACAGCGGCGTGACGGCCATTGCCTACGAGACCGTGACGGATGAGCGCGGCGGCCTGCCGCTCCTCGCTCCCATGTCGGAAGTCGCCGGGCGGCTCTCCATCCAGGCCGGCGCGACGGCGCTGCAGAAGGCGAATGGCGGGCGCGGCATCCTGCTCGGCGGCGTTCCCGGCGTGCTGCCGGCCAAGGTCACCGTCATCGGCGGCGGCGTGGTGGGCCTGCATGCGGCGCGCATGGCCGTCGGCCTCGGGGCTGACGTCACGATCCTCGACCGTTCGCTGCCGCGCCTGCGCCAGCTCGACGATCTCTTCGCCGGCCGCATCCACACGCGCTATTCCACGATCGACGCGCTGGAGGAAGACGTGTTTTCGGCCGACCTCGTGATCGGCGCCGTGCTGATCCCCGGCGCCGCCGCGCCGAAGCTGGTGACGCGCGAGATGCTGTCCGGCATGAAGACGGGCGCCGTCATCGTCGATGTCGCGATCGATCAGGGCGGCTGCTTCGAGACCTCGCATGCCACGACCCACTCCGACCCGACCTACGAGGTCGACGGCGTCATCCACTACTGCGTCGCCAACATGCCGGGCGCGGTGCCGGTGACGTCGGCCCATGCGCTCAACAACGCAACACTCTCCCACGGCCTGCAACTCGCCGACCGTGGCCTCAAGGCGATTGCCGAAGACCGGCACCTGCGCGCCGGCCTCAACGTGCATCGCGGCCGTGTGACGAACGCGCCGGTCGCCGAAGCGCTCGGCTATGAGGTGCTGCCGGTGGAAAGGGCGTTGCAGGTGGCGTGAGGGAGTGTGAGCGCCGGTGGATATCGTCACCGGTGAGCCCTGCACTTTCTCCGTCATGCCGGACTCGATCCGGCATCCAGCGCGCGATGTCCATCGCGCAGAGGACCCGTCGCTGTTGTGGTGCGTCTTCACAGCTCGCAGACGCGAGCTGGCTGGATCCCGGCTCGGGGGCCGGGATGACGGCGAGGGAATGCCCAATCTCCAAGCCGATATAGTTTCTTGCATCGTGCCGTTGCTTGAATCACAGTCACAGGATGAAGGGTTACGTTTACATCCTCGCTTCTAAGCGTAATGGCACCATCTACACGGGTGTCACCAGTGACCTGCCAACGCGGCTGTATGAACACCAGACTCATGCAACGCCCGGCTTTACGTCGAAATATGGTGTGAAGACGCTGGTCTGGTTCGAGGAGTTCGATCTCGTCACCGATGCGATTGCACGCGAGAAGGCGATCAAGAACTGGCCCCGGGCATGGAAGTTGGAGCTTATCGAAGCAACGAATCCGGACTGGGAAGACATCGCGTACCATCTGCATGGGTTGTAAGGCTTGCCAATCCATGCGCCGTCATGCCGGACTCGGTCCGGCATTGATCGCCCAGAAGGTCGTTCCCGGCTTCGGTGAATCTTTTCAGCTCGCAGACGCGAGCTGGCTAGATCCCGGCTCGGAGGCCGGGATGACAGAATGAGGGGCAGGTGCTCCGTGAAATAGTGGCGGCTCTGCGTTTACACTCTCCGTTATGCCGGACTTGATCCGGCATCCAGCGCGCGATGTCCATCGCGCAGGAGACTCGTCGCTGTTGTGCCGCGTATTTTCAGCTTGCCGACGCGATCTGGCCGGTTCCTGGCTCGCCGGCCGGGATGACGGGCGGTGTGGCGACCCGACATCCCTGTTTGGCGAGGAGATAGCCTGTCTACAGCCCCGCCCGCTGCGCCAGCGCCAGCAGTTCCTCATCCGAGAGCGGCGTGACCTGCGCGGTCGATGTTGCGACCGGGGAGAAGCCGAAACGCTGGTAGAGTTGCAGGGCGCGGGGGTGGTCGAGAGTGTTGGTGGTGACGGTCACGCGCTGCGGGGTTTCGGCCCAGGCGGCGTGGAGGGCCTGGAGCAGAAACCATTTGCCGAGGCCAAGGCCGAGGGCGTGTTCCATCACGCCGAAATGGGTGAGTTCGACCGTCTCCTCATCGACCTTCAGCAGCTCGAAGAAGCCGGCCGGGGCGCCGTTGACGTAGAGAACCGTGACGCTGTTCTTCGGGTCATGCAGCGTGGCGGCGAGGGTGTCATCGTCCATCCTGAGGCGCATCGTCCAGTGCCAGCGCCGGCCGACCTGAAGATAGAGGAAGCGATAGTAGGGCAGCGGAATGTCCGGCACGCGCAGGATCGCGGTCTGGATGTTGACGGGCACCGGCAGGCTCTGGCGTGGCGGCGCGGTCATTTCCAGCGCCGTCACGTGAACGGGGATCGCGCCGGTGCCGGATATGGCTTCGGACGTGGTGACCGCTGCGGGGCCGGGGTCGCGTCCGATGCGCGGGATGTCGTCGCTCGTCATGCGCTCAGCCATTCTTTGTCTGTGTGGGCTCGGTGGTCACGGGCGTATCGCTGCGGCTGCCCCATTCCGACCAGGAGCCGTCATAAAGCGTGTTGTCGGTGTGCCCCAGGGAGTGCAGCGCCAGCGTGATGATGGCGGCGGTGACGCCCGAGCCGCAGGAGGTGACGACGGGACGGTCGAGGTCGATGCCGGCTTCCGTGATCAGCGCTTTCAGGTCACCAAGCGGTTTCAGCCTGCCCTCACTGGCAAAGCTCCCGGCCGGCAGGTTGAGCGCGCCCGGCATATGGCCGGAGCGCATGCCGGGGCGTGGCTCGGCTTCGGTGCCGAAAAAGCGGCCGGGGCCGCGCGCATCGGCGATCTGCACCGCGCCCTCAGACACGATCGTGCGCATCGCCTCGAAGCTCGTGACGGCTTCTGCCCGATAGTCCGGGGTGAAGGTCGCCGGTGCAAGCGTGGTCGTGCCGGTTTCGAGCGGCCGGCCCTCGCGCTTCCAGCCATCGAGGCCGCCGTCGAGGAGCAACACGTGCCGTGCGCCCATGATGCGCAACAGCCACCAGACGCGGGGCGCGGAGAAGAGGCCCGGGCCGTCATAGACGACCATCGTGTCGTCATCGGCAAGGCCGAGCGCGCCGACGGCTTCGGCAAAGGCCTCCGGCGTGGGCACCGAGTGCGGCAGCCCTGTCGTCTTGTCGGCGATCTCGTCCTGATCGAAGAACACCGCGCCTGGAATGTGGCCCGCTTCATACTCGGCACGTCCGTTGCGGTTCTGCGCCGGCAGATACCAGGAGGCATCGACGACGCGGATGTGGTGCTCGGACAGACGGCTCTCCAGCCAGTCGGCGGACACGACGAACGGGCTTTTCTCTTCGCTCATGGGGCACTCACTTTCATGCGGGGGACTGTACGGGATGGCCGGGCCTTGGGAAAGGGCTCCGATCGTGTGGCGTAGAGGTCAGGTGGGGATGAGTGTAGAAATGAGGGCGGGAGGGGTCACGTGGCGTCCGGCGCGCCGAAGCGGATGCGGAAGCGGCGGTTTTCCTTGCCCTTCTTCTCGATGCGGGCAATGTGGATGGCGCCCACCTCGGCCGTTTCCGACACATGCGTGCCGCCACAGGGCTGGCTGTCGATGGCGGCGTCCTTGCCGATGCACACGAGGCTGACCCGCCCGAGCCCGACCGGCGGGCGCACATTCTTGGATTTGACGATGCCGGGATTGGCGACAAGCTCCTCGTCGGTGATCCACTGAAGGTAGATCGGGTGGTTTTCCCCGACGAGCCGCATGAGGTCGGCGGTCACGGTGTCGCGGTCGATGGTCTCGGTCATGTCGAAATCGACGCGGCTTTCTTCCTCGCCGACGGCAGCGCCGGTGATCGGGTAGGGGCAGACGACGGAGAGCAGATGGCAGGCCGTGTGCATGCGCATCAGCCGGTAGCGACGCGGCCAGTCGATATGCAGCACCAGCGTCTCGCCGATCTCGGGTCTTGGCGCACCCTCGGCCGGCTGGTGGAGGATGATGTCCTTGGAGGCGCCGTGGCGGGCGACGGCGATGTCGATGCGGCTGCCATCGGCGCGCTCGAAGAAGCCGCTGTCGCCCGGCTGTCCGCCGGACGTGGCATAAAAGCAGGTCTGGTCGAGCAGGATGGCGCCATCCTCGGCAAGACCCGTCACCACCCCTTCCGCCGTCGAGAGATAGAAATCGTCGCGGAAGAGGGGGCGTGTCTGCATGATACCTCAGGCCGTTTCGTAGGGGACTTCGATCTGTGGCGTCTTCGTGAGCCAGGCCGGGACAGGCAGCGCCTTCGACCGCAGGAAGTCGGGATTGAAGAGTTTCGTCTGGTAACGATTACCATAGTCGCACAGGATCGTCACGATCGTATGTCCGGGGCCGAGGTCGCGGGCAAGGCGAATGGCGCCGGCAATGTTGATGCCGGAGGAGCCGCCGAGGCAGAGGCCTTCCTTTTCAACGAGGTCGAAGACCAGCGGAATCGCCTCGCTGTCGGGGATCTGGTAGGCGAAATCGGGCGTGAAGCCTTCCAGATTGGCTGTGATGCGGCCCTGGCCGATGCCCTCGGTGATCGAGCCGCCTTCCGATTTCAGTTCGCCCGTCGTGTAATAGCTGTAAAGGGCGGCGCCGAGCGGATCGGCAAGGCCGATCTTGATGTCGGGATTGAAGCCCTTGAGACCCATGCCGACGCCCGCCAGCGTGCCGCCGGAGCCGACGGCGCAGATGAAGCCATCCACCTTGCCATCGGTATCGCGCCAGATTTCCGGTGCCGTCGTTTCGACATGGGCGTCGCGGTTTGCGGTGTTGTCGAACTGGTTGGCCCAGACTGCGCCGCGCGGGTCGGTCCTGGCGATCTGTTCGGCAAGGCGGCCCGACAGGCGCACGTAATTGTTGGGGTTGCGGTAGGGCACGGCCGGCACCTCCACGAGTTCGGCGCCGAGAAGACGCAGTGCATCCTTCTTCTCCTCGCTCTGGGTCTCGGGAATGACGATGACGGTGCGGTAGCCGAGCGCGCGGGCGACGAGCGCCAGGCCGATGCCGGTATTGCCCGCCGTGCCCTCGACAATAACGCCGCCGGGCTTCAGCGCGCCGCTCTTTTCCGCGGCGCGAATGATCGACAGGGCGGCGCGGTCCTTGACCGACTGGCCGGGGTTGAGGAACTCCGCCTTGCCGAGGATCGTGCAGCCGGTCAGTTCCGAGGCGCCCTTGAGGCGGATCAGCGGCGTGTTTCCGATGGCTTCGAGAACGGAGGGCAGGGCGGACATGGGGGCTCCTCGGGCGGGCGGTTCGCGGGGGCTGCGGGACGTCGGTGGCGGACGGTCAACGCAGGGCGGGGCAATTGGCAAGACGTGGCGTGTTTTCCGTCCAGCCGCAGGGAAATTCAAGCAACAGCGTTGCGCCGCCTCGCCGTCCCGCACAAAAAAAGTTCAGGGGGAAATTTATTCGACATCACGGCGCCGCCCATTGATCCAGTGCTTGACGCCGTACGTAGCGCACAGGAAAACAGGCATGCATGATCGGATGGCGTTGCAATTGTGCCTCTGGTCTTCGCTGAAACATGGTGCAGTCCGCCAAAAGGACAAGCGCCAGAAAACAGGACACGGGAAAAGAGTGCGGACAGAACTTGAGACCATAGACGCCCTGCTGGCGCATTACGCTTCCGGCCTCCTGCCAGAGCCGGCCCGCGTGATCGTGGAGGCGCATCTGGAGATCAAGGCGGCCAACCGGCCGCTGGTCTCGGTGTTCGACGAAGTCGGCGGCGACATTCTGATGCGCGGCGAGGCCGAGCCGATCAGCCGGCGGAACGAGCGACTCGACGCGATCTTTGCCGCCGCACCGTTGGCAACCCCGGCTCCGAACCCGAAGGTTGTCTTCGAGACGGGCGGCGAACCCATTCTCATGCCGAAGGCGATCCGTGATTTCGTCGGTTTGGATGCGGACCGGATTCCGTGGCGCAGCAAGCTCCCGGGCTTCAAGGAGCATATTGTCGGCGATTTCGACGGTTTCGAAGTGAGTTTCTTCTGGATCCGTCCGGGTCGCGCCGTGCCGGCCCATACCCATCAGGGTTGTGAACTCTCGATCGTTCTCGACGGCGCGTTCAACGATGCGCGCGGCCGGTTCGGGCGCGGCGACATTTCGCTCGCCGACGACAGTGTCGATCATCGCCCGGTGGCCGAGAAGGACCGGCCCTGTTTCGGCTTCGCCGTCGTTGATGCGCCGCTGAAGTTGACCGGCTCTTTGCGTCAGTTGATCGGAGACTTGATCGGCTGATCCTTGCCCTATCTCCCGTCGTATAGGTCGTCAAAGACCGCGACAGGAGATTATCATGGCCGACGCTTTCATCGCAAAACCGGATCAGGGCGTGGCCTGGGTCACGGGGGCCAGCAGCGGCATCGGCCGTGCCATCGCCCTCGACCTCCTCGCCGCCGGCTTTCGTGTCGTGGTCACGGCGCGCAGCCATGAAAAGCTGGTCGAACTGCAGAATGCCGCGGCCGATCCCGATCGCGTCATCGTGCTGGATGGGGACGTCACCAATCCCGACGACATGACGCGGGTGCTGGCGGCAATCGAATATGAGCACGGGCGCGTCGCGCTCGCCGTCCTCAATGCCGGCATCTACATCCCTGTCTCCGGCGACGATCTCAAGCTTGAGGATTTTCGCAAGACCTTCGACGTCAACCTGTCGGGGGTCGTCAACGGGCTGGTGCCGCTGATTGCCCATATGCGCCAGCGTCAGGGCGGGCAGATCGCCATCGTTTCTTCCGTCACCGGCTATCGCGGCCTGCCGACGAGTGCAGCCTATGGCGCCACCAAGGCGGCGCTGATCAATCTCGCCGAATCGCTGAAATTCGACCTCGACCATGAGAACATCCACCTGCAGATCATCGATCCCGGCTTTGTGGAGACAGCGGCGACGGCCTCGAATGCTTTTACCATGCCGGCTCTGGTGACGGCCGAGGAGGCGGCGCGGCGCATCGTCAAGGGGCTCGGGACCTCCGCCTTCGAGATCACCTTCCCGCGACGCTTCACCTATGTGCTGAAGCTGCTGCGCATCCTGCCCTATGCGCTCTATTTCCCGCTGGTGGCGCGTTTGACCGGATGGAACAAGCCGAAGGCGGAGCGGGAGCGGCAACGGGCGGCGGCGAAGAGCTGACCGCTCCCCTTACCGGTCTTTGATGGCGCGGGTGCCGATCTTGGAACGGAGATCGGTCTGCTCCAATTCGCCCAATGGAAAATTCCACATCAGCGCGATGGCCACGAGTTTGAGCGCAACCGGCAGCCAGGCGTAGAGCATGGCGAGGGCGAAAAGGGCGTCCCCGCTGTTTTCGGCGCCCGGCTCCGTGGAAAAGCCGGCCAGCGCCAGCAGCGGAAAGACGATGCCGACGCCCGCGGCCAGCGAGAGCTTGGTCGCAAGACCCCAGGCGGCGAAGTAAAAGCCGCTGCGCTGGTCGCCGGAGGCTGCCGTGTCCGCATCGATGACATCCGCCTGGATCGCCGCGGGCAGCACGAGATCGAAGCCGAGCAGGATGCCCGTGAGGACGCAGACCGCGCCGAAGCCGACCACCGCTCCGGCCGGCAGCAGCGGTGCGAGCGCGAAGACCGCGCAGGCCGCGATCATCGCCAGCGACCAGGCCCGGTGCTTGCCGATCCTGCCGGCGACGAAGGAGGCGAGCGGAACGCCGGCAATGCCGCAGAGGAAATAGAGAAAGAGGAAGGGACCGCGCAGATCCGGCAGCCCGAGCCGGGCGGAAACGAAATAGAGGAACAGCGTTGCCGGAATACCGTTTGCGAGCCCGTTGAGAAAGAAGGCGACGAGCAGACGCAGGAACGGCCGGTTGGCCGCGATTTCCTTCATCGCCGCGGCAAGCGGCAGCGGCGAGACGGTGGTGTCCTCGGGCTCCGGCACGCGGCGGATGGCGAGCGCGCCGAGCACCGGCAGGCTGACGGCAACGGTAAGGCCGAGCGCCGCAAGGCCGGAAAAGCCGGTCGTTTCGAAGCCGATCGCAAAGGGCATGACGATGGCGACGAGCGTGCCGACCAGCGTGAAGATCTCGCGTGTGGCGGCAAGGCGCGTGCGGCCGTGATAGTCTTCGGAAAGTTCTGCCCCCCAGGCGGAATAGGGCACCATGCTGAGGGTGAAGGACAGTGACAGGGCCAGCGACCAGAGTGTGAGGTAAACGAGCCCGGCATCGGCCGGTGGCCAATAGAGCATCAGCGCCGAGAGCGCCGACAGCGGCAGCGAGAGAGCGAAGAGGGCGCGCCGCCGTCCGAATGCCGGCCGCCAGCGATCGGCGACATAGCCGGCCAGGGGATCGGTGACGGCGTCGAAGAGCCGGACGGCTAGCAGAACCCAGCCGACGGCGGCGATCGAAAGACCGATGGTTTCGGTGTAGTAGGTGGGCACCAGCGCATAGAGCGGCAGGCCGAGGGCGGCCAGCGGCGCGGCGGGCAGGGCATAGAAGAGCCTGGTTGCGCCGGGCAGTTTCCGATCCTGCCCGGCAGGCCTGCTCTCACTCATAAACGACCTGGCGCACGTCGATGTTTCCGGCCCGGAAGCCGGCCTCGCAGTAGAAGAAATAGAACTCCCACAGGCGCTTGAAACGCCGGTCGAAGCCGAGCGCCTCGACCTTGTCCCAGACCTGCCAGAAGCGCTCGCGCCACTCGGCGAGGGTGCGGGCGTAGTCAAGGCCAAAGCCCATGTCGCGCGTCATGCTGAGGCCATGGTCGCGGCCGATCGAGACGAGGTGTTCGCGCGTCGGCAGCATGCCGCCGGGGAAGACGTATTTCTGGATGAAATCCGGGTTTGCCCGGTATTCCTCGTAGCTTTCCTTTTCGATCGTGATGATCTGCAGGCCCGCCTTGCCGCCCGACTTCAGGCAGCCGCGCACCTTGCCGAAATAGGTCGGCCAGTATTTTTCGCCGACGGCCTCGAACATCTCGATGGAGACGACCCGGTCGTAAAGGCCGGCTTCGTCGCGGTAATCCTGGAATTTGATGTCGACCTTGTCGGCAAGGCCCTTGCGCTCCATGCGTTCGCGGGCAAAGGCGAGCTGCTCGCTGCTGATCGTCAGGCCCGTGACCCGGCAGCCGATTTCGGACGCGGCAAATTCGGCAAAACCGCCCCAGCCGCAACCGATTTCCAGCACGTGGTGTTCGGGCCTGAGATCGATCGCTTCGGCGAGCGCCCGGTATTTTGCTGTCTGCGCACTTTGCAGGTCGTTCGCGCCCGTCTGGTAGAGCGCCGAGGAATAGGTCATCGTCGGGTCGAGCCATTCGCGGTAGAAGGCGTTGCCGAGATCGTAATGGGCGGAAATATTGCGCCGCGACCCCTTCCTGGTGTTGGCGTTCATCCAGTGGCGGAATTTTTCGATGAGGCGCAGCACGCCGCGCGCGCCATTCGGGAATTTGGCGCCGACTTCGCTGTTGACGAGGAAAAGTTCGAGAAAGGCGCCCACGTCCGGGCTGTCCCAGTCGCCGTCCATGTAGCTTTCGGCGACCGCGATCGTGCCGCCGGTAACGGCGCGCTGCGGCAGGTTCCAGTTGTGGAGGGTCACGGCGGCGTTGGGGCCGGCGCTGCGGCCGCGGATCATCACGGTGCGCCCGTCGGGCATGGTGAGCTGGAGCGAACCAGCCTGCAGGTTGACGAGCCCCTTCAGCACCAGCCGGGCGCGTGCCGGAAGGCCGCGCAACTGGCTGGCCAGGCTCTCCTTGGAGAGCATTTCGACCGATCCGGTCTGCGAACAAAAACGATTGGTTGCACTCATGCCGTCATGGCCTCCCACCTGTCTCATCACCCCTTTCGGGGTAGCCTAACGTCATTCCGCTGCCTCGCCAAGAATGTGGGGGTGTGGGAAAGACGGTGAAGGCGCATTTGCTGGCTGCGCGCCGCCGAGCGGCTTTCGCGCGCCGTTCTTCCAAAGGCTCGCGTCTGCCTTTGGCGGATCGGGTCGAGGGATGTAACGCACACCCTTCAGGAAAAGTTTCAGCGCCTCCCAGTGGATGGCGCCGACGATCTTGGCCGTCAGCATCGGCATGCGGGCAACCAGCGACAGCAGCGTTCCCGTCGTCAGCGGCTTGCGGTCACCCGCGAAGGTCGCCGACAAGAGCGGCCCCTCGGCATCGGTCTCGAGGATACGCCAGCGGATGGACTTCCCCGGCGGCAGCATGCGGAAGTGGTAACGGGCGGACAGCGCGATGAAGGGCGAGACGTGGAAGATCTTCTCGGCGCTCTGGCGAAGACCCGCAGGCCCGATCTCGCCAGCGCCGACGGGGCAGACATAGGTGTGGCGCTCTCCGAACGTGTTGCGCACCTCGTAGATGACGGCGGTCAGGCTGCCATCGGCCGCATAGGCATAGTAGACGGCAAGCGGATTGAAGACCTTGCCGAGCACGCGGGGATAGCAGACCAGCAGGATGCGCGCCGGCGGCATTTGGATCCCTGCCTCGGCGAGCAGCGCGTCGATCGACTGGCGCAGGCCCCGCGGGGTGCGCCCGCCATGGTCCTTTTCATAAAAGGACAGGAGATTGAAGCGGTTGACCGAAAACAGCCGGGACAGGCCGTTCGCCTCCTCCAGACGGTCGAGATCGACCATCAGGGAAAAGACGTCATAGGTGAAGCGATGCCCGACCGGCTTCATGCGCTGGTGCATGACGGTGCCGTCGAAAAAGGCGGCGGCCGCCTCCGGCGGCGGACCGTTCGACGCTATGTCGGCACCGCTGCGGCCTCTGGTCGGCTCTTCGCTCATTCGGCAGCCTCGAGGCGGGGCAGGGTGGTGCCGGTCTGGCGCCAGGGGATGATGCCGCCCAGCGCTTCTGCGGCCGCAAGGCCGGAGGAAAGGCCATCCTCGTGGAAGCCGTATCCCGTCCAGGCGCCGGCGAAATAGGTGTTGTTGTCACCCTGCATCGCCTTCAGCCTCGCCTGTGCCTTCATGGAGCGGGCGCCGAACTGTGGATGATCGTAGCTGAATTCGCGGAAGACGAGATCGCGGTCGGGCTCTCGGTCCGGATTGAGCGTCACGAAGAGCGGCTTCTTCGCATCGATGCCCTGCAGGCGGTTCATCCAGTAGGTGACGGCAACGCCCTGCGCGCCGGTCGGCTGGCTGGAGCGCAGATAATTCCAGGACGACCAGACGCGCTGGCGCTTCGGCATCAGCGCCGGATCCCGGTGCAGCACGACGCGGTTGGCCTGATAGGGCACGGCGGTCAGGATGGCGCGTTCGGCCTCGCTTGCATCCTTCAGCATGGAAAGCGTCTGGTCGCTGTGGGAGGCGAGGATGATTTTGTCGAACCGGTGCGTCTCGCCGTCGGTCGTCTCGATGGTCACGCCCTGTGCCGTGCGGGTGACGGCGGTAACGCCGACGCCGATCTTCACGCGCGCGCCAAGCGGCTTCAACAGCTTTGTCAGATAGTTGCGGCTGCCGCCGCTGACCGTGCGCCAGCGATGCGGCGTCATGTGCACGAGACGGTGGTTGTCGAAGAAGTTGACGAAATGCTCGGCCGGAAATTCCATCATCCGCCCGGCTTCCGTCGACCAGATCGCGGCGGCCATGGGGATCAGGTAATTGTTGGTGAAGCCCGGAGAAAAGCCGCGCCAGTTGAGATAATCTCCGATCGACATGGCCGTGAGGTGGCCGGCGGCGCGATCGGCGATGCACAGCTTGTTGAAGCGCAGGATCTCGCGGATCATCCAGAGGAAGGATGGGCGCAGAAGGTTGCGCTTCTGGGCAAAAAGGGTCGAGAGATTGTCGCCGCTCCACTCCAGCTTGCCCCGGTCGAGGGAGAGCGAGAAACTCATGTCGCTCGCGTGTGTCTCGACGCCGAGTTCAGCAAAGAGCGCCGTCAGGTTCGGATAATTCGCCTCGTTATAGACGATGAAGCCGGTGTCGACGGCGACGGGCGTGCCCTGATAGTCGATATCGACGGTGGCCGTGTGGCCGCCGGCGCGGGCATCCTTTTCGAACAGCGTCACGTCATGCACGCCGTGCAGCGCCCAGGCGGCGGACGCGCCCGAGATCCCGCTGCCGACGACCGCGATCTTCAGCCGGCGCCCGAGCTCTGTGGACGAAGGCAGGGTATGGATGGTCGCGGTCATGCGGGCTCCTCGAGCGACTTGAAAGCTTCGAGCGCGCGGTCGCGCGCCGTGTGGTGGTCGACGACGGGCGTCGGATAGGTTTCGCCAAGGCGCACGCCGGCGGCCTTCAGCTCGGCCGGCTTCGCCTCGAAGGGGCGATGGATAAGGCGGGCGTCGAGCTTGGCGAGCTCCGGCACGAAGGTGCGGATATAGGCGCCGTCCGGATCGAACTTCTCGCCCTGCAAAATCGGGTTGAAGATGCGGAAGAAGGGCGCCGCATCGGCCCCGGAGCCGGCCACCCACTGCCAGCTGGCTGCATTCGAGGCCGGGTCAGCATCGACAAGCGTATCGCGGAACCAGGCTTCACCGACCCGCCAGTCGATCATCAGGTCCTTGATGAGAAAGGACGCGGCGATCATGCGGACGCGATTGTGCATGTAGCCGTGACGCCAGAGCTGGCGCATGCCGGCATCGACGATCGGATAGCCGGTCTCGCCGCGCTGCCAGCGCTTCAGCGCCTTGTCATCGCACTTCCACGGGAAACTGTCGAATTTTGGCTGGAGATTGCGCCGGTCGAGATCGGGATTGTGGAACAGCAGATGGTAGGAAAAATCCCGCCAGGCCAGTTCCTTGCGGAAATGCACGATATCGTCACCAGGCGCATCGACACCGCGGGTCGCATGCCAGACGCTCGCCGGGCTGATTTCGCCGAGCGCCAGATGCGGCGAGAGCATCGAGGTCGTCTCGCCATCGGGAAAATCGCGTTTCACCTTGTAGCCGGCAAGGGCCTTTTTCACGAAAGCCTTGAGGCGCTTGGCGGCGCCGGCCTCGCCGGGCTCCCAGACCTCGTGAAACGTCTTGGCCCAGTCCGGCTTGGTCGGCAGCAGCGCCCAGTCGGCGAGATCCTCGCTCTTCAGCTTACCTGAAAAACCCTTGATGTGCCGCGGGGCGGCCAGCGGTTCGTCCGGCTCACCCTCTGCCTCCAGCGCCCGCCAGAAGGGGGTGTAGACGCGAAACGGGCCGCCGCTCTTGGTCTTAAGGGTCAGCGGCTCGTGCATCAACTGGCCAGCGAAGCTTTTCACCGCAATGCCGTCGGCTTTCAGCCCGTCCTTCAGGGGGCCGTCGACGGCGGTGCCGCTCGGCTCATAGCGGCGGTTCCAGTATATGGCATCCGCACCCGTCTGACCCATGAGATCAGCAAGGACCTTGTCTGCCGAACCACTGCGCAGGATCAGGCTTGCGCCCGCCTTGTCAAGGCTTTGCGAAAGCGCGCTCAGGGAATGGTGGAGCCACCAGCGCTGCGCGGCGCCGAGCGGACCGTTGCCGGTCTCGTCAGGCTCGCGGATGTAAAGGGGGATGACCGGCTTGCCCGTATGAACCGCCGCCGCGAGGGCGTGGTTATCCGCCAGTCGGAGATCGCGGCGAAACCAGACTATGACGGGAGCCTGCCCGCTGTCCTTCGCCGATCCCTGCTTGTCGCTCGTCATTCAAAACCCTGATCTTCAACATTACCGACCGTTTACGCAGGTACGGTGTTGCCGGATCAAAGGTTTCACCTTCGCAGATCATTTCCCGAATTCAGGCAACAATCAATAAGCATCAGCTCAATTCACAGTGAGCAGATCAAAAGAATAGCTTGGAAGATTTGGAAAAATTTGGCTCCCCGGGCCGGATTCGAACCGGCGACCTGTCGATTAACAGTCGAATGCTCTACCGCTGAGCTACCAGGGAACGTCGGCGGCGAAGACGTTTGTGTGCGCCGCTGATGTGGTGCTGCTCATACTGGTCGTTTTCCGATTTGCCAAGCGCAAATTTCAAAAAAATGCATTGTTTGCGCAATCAATCGGTGCCGGCCTTGTCAAACTGTGGACAAGCGACCATCTCCCGCCACCATGGAACAGCCAAACAAACCAGACGCGAAGCCGGCCCCGCGCTTCGGCATCGATCCGCGCACCGGAAAGCTCATGATGGGATCCTACGGGATGCGCCTGCCGCAGTCGCGTGGCTTGCGCATCGCAATCGGCATCGTGCTGGTGATCCTTGGATGTCTCGGCTTCCTTCCCATCCTCGGTTTCTGGATGGTGCCGCTTGGTCTTCTTGTCCTGTCCAACGATCTGGCGATGGTGCGCCGCAGGCGGCGGCGTCTTTCGGTCTGGTGGAACCGGCGGCGGCAGGCCCGTCGCCACGACGCGTCCTAAGGTCGCGGCATGAAAACGGTGGGGGTGCGGGAACCAGCCTGCCCGCCGCGCGTTCATCCTCCCGAACCGGCGACGGGATCGCGGACAAACGGAGACGTGCCCATCGGCCTCTTCGCTCATCCACATCTTGGGCCCGCGCATCAACAAGGGCGCGCCCGTCGGCGGCGGCCAAGGAGGCATGATGAAGACGTTTCTTTCCACTATTGCCGTTGCCGCTGCGGTCACCATCGGCAGCTTTGCAGGCACCGCTCCGGCCACTGCCCAGGACCTCGAACTGCGCATTGGCCCGGATGGCGTTCGCCCCGTCATTCGCGATCGCACCCCGGAGCGCGAGCGCGTTCGTGACCGCGACAACCGCCGGGGCTGCTCCGAGCGCGAGGCGCGCGCCGCGGCACGCCAGGCAGGCCTGCGCGATCCGGAGGTCACACGCATGACGTCGCGCCGCGTCGTCGTCGAAGGCATGACGCGCCGGGGCCCGGACGAGATCGTTTTCGCGAATGTGCGTGGTTGCCCGGAAATCTGACCCTACAAGACAGTGCGATTTATCGGGGCGGCCTGCAAGCCGCCCTTTTCCATGCGCGGCGCCGGACTGTCCTTGCCTTCCTCAATATTGACACACGTCATTCAGACATGTCGACTGATCCGCAAATGCAAACTGGCGGTCCCTCGGCCGCCAGCGCATGTTTTTTCGGGGGCTCGCTGCAGAGCCATGTGGGCGGGCGCCTCAGGAGTCGACGTGGCCCGAGGATGCGGCTTCGGCCGAGGTGACGGCGAGGGCGAGCGAAACGCCCTTGACGACGCTTGCGCCGGAAGCGGCGAGCGCTGCCACGTCGGCAAGCTGGCCCGATGCGGCATCGAGCTTCACCACCGTGCCGGCATCGGTGTCGGCGACATAGAGGTCCTTGGAATCGTCAAGTGCGAAAACAACGGTTGCCATGGGAAATTCCTTCCTGATCCAATGTTAGGGGGTTCGAAATCCGGCCTTCAGCAGCCCCTCCCTGTAATGCTCCACCTGTGCCCTGTCCTTGAAGACGATGAGGCTCAGCCAGTTCATGACATCAAAATCGGGAGTGGCTTCCATGACGCGGCGCACGCGCGCGTGCGCCTCGTCCTGTTGGCCCAGCATCGCATGGGCGGCGGCAGCAATCCGGTCGCCCGGTGCCTGGTCCTTCATGCGACTGACAAGGGCAAGGGTTTCCTCGTAACGTCCGAGGAAATAGTTGGCGCCGGCTGCGGACCAGAGATAGCAGTCGGGCGCGATGGGGCTGTGTTCGAGGGCGCTGTCGAGCTTCACCAGCGCATCGGCGGGCCGTGAGGCATGCACCAGCGTATCACCGTAGCTGTAAAGGCCGTCGGCGTGATGCGGGCTGAGGCTCTCGGCGTGGGCCAGCGCCTCGACGCTCTGGTCGATGTCGCCGAGATAGATCTGCGTCATGCCGAATTCGCGGTAGCCGGAGGATTGCAGCGGATCGGCGGCAATGGCGCGGCGCGCATAGGCATCGCTTGCCTCGATCAGGCGCGCATCGCCGCGCGCCGTCAACAGCCATTCGAGATAAAGGGTCCGGGCGATGCCGGAGAGGGCGGGCGCGAAGGTCGCGTGCTCGGAAAGCGCCTTCTCGAAAAAGTGTCGCGCCTTGCGCGTCGCCGGCAGGCTGATCTTCAGCAGTTGCTGGTTGCCGAGCAGATAATTCTGATAGGCGTCGCCGCAGAGCGCATAAAAACCGCTGATGGTCTGCGAGCGCATGATGTGTTTCGTCACATTGAGGCAGATATCCGCGATCAGCTTTTGGCGCCCTTCGAGCAGCCTGTCGGCGGCCAGCGGCAGGCGCGCGGCCCAGATCAGTTCGTCCAGCGGGAAGAAGATGAGATTGACGACCAGCGTGCCGTCCGACAGGCGCGCATCCAGCGCGTAGCTCACCCGGTGGCGGCGCAGGAATTCCACCTTGCCCGCATCCCCGCGCAGGCGGTAGGCCGTATAGGGCGAGACGATGACGAAGGCCCGCTCCTGGCACAGCTCCACCGTGACATCCTCCACCAATGCGCAGGCGATCCGATGCAGTGTCGAATCGCACCCCTTGGTGCGCGCGGGCGGCAGCAGCGCGACACGGGGCAGCATCTGGGTGGAGGCATCGTTCACGCCGACACTCCGCGCCAAGGGCGAGCGGTCAAGACCACGCGCAGGATGCAGCCGAAAAGACAGATGGCCGACCGATGAGGGTGTGTCATGTCGCGGTTCACAGGTTGGCTGGCGGGACGAAAGGTGGAAAAGCCACTCTGACACGGCGTGCGTGCGCCCTGCAAGCACGCCTGACGCCTTCGGCATCGATGGACGCCGGTTCGCAAGACACGGAGGAAACCGACACGGCCGCTACCGGGCCGGAACGCGGCGCGAACACGAAAGGTGCGCAGCCCACGATCACGGGCATGACAGCCGATCCTCATCTCCCAAGCGCACTCCTCCCTTTCACGGTTGAATGAAGCATTGCGGAAATACGCGCTGAAGTCGAGCCCCTGATTTGCGGGAGGACGACAATTCACCGTCGAGGGCGCCTTGTTGCCTGTGCGGCGGAAAACCTTGGACCGTCAGGCTCTGCCCGAGCATAGAGGGAAATCTACGCCGTGATGATGCCATCCCGAACCGCAGGTGGCGCCGCGCCGACGTAGGGGAACGACAGCTTGCCCTTTACCGATTCACCGCCGATTTTGCCGGCCTGATGAGCCACTTCAGTACCGTCGCCACCGAGAACGCATCGTCGGTCTGCGTGGAGCGGAGGCGATCTGTGGCAAGCCGCGCACCAAAGGCAGACCCGGACGGCATCTTTGCAAAGGTCAGCCAAGCCAGTTCTGCCGCTTCGCCAACGATTCGGATGGGGAGAGGGCGGCGCGCCGGGTCCAGATCAATGCCGCGTCGGTGTCTCATGTTGGCCTCGTTTCTAGGCCAAAACCAGACGGTCTTAGACAGTTTCCAGGAAACTGTCTAAGACGCAAAACCTAGGTCCTTGAATTTGTTGGAGGCCTCGCCCGGAATTGAACCGGGGTACAAGGATTTGCAGTCCTCTGCGTCACCACTCCGCCACGAGGCCTCGCTGCGGTCCGGCTTGGCGCCGGATGTGAGGGGGCGTTTAGACCGATTTTAAAGTGAGCGCAAGCGGTCCCAAAACAAACCGGCCGATTTTTCCGCTCCGCCCCCATCGGATGGGGGCAAGCCTTGTTCCGCGCGCCGCCCTTCCTGTTGGCAGCCAAGCCGGCTCAGTGATAGCGGCGGATGAGGCCGACAAGCTTGCCCTGGATCTTCACCCGGTCGGGCCCGAAAATCCGCGTCTCATAGGCCGGGTTGGCGGCTTCGAGCGCGATCGACGCGCCTTTGCGGCGGAAGCGCTTGAGGGTGGCTTCTTCTTCATCGACGAGCGCAACGACAATCTCGCCGGGATTGGCGGTGCTGGCATTGCGGATGATGACGGTATCGCCGTCGAGAATGCCGGCCTCGATCATCGAATCGCCCTTCACCTCCAGCGCGTAGTGATCGCCATTGCCCAGCATTTCCATGGGAACGGCGATTTCGTGCGTGGTGTTCTGGATGGCCGAGATCGGCACGCCGGCGGCGATTCGGCCCATGACCGGCACGGAGACCGATCCGCCATCCTCCTTGCCGCCCGCGAGCTTTGCCGGCGGCGCGGCGGCCGGGACGGGGGTGGGCTTGCCGAGGGAGCCCTCGATGACGCTCGGGGAAAACCCGCGGCGCGGCGCCAGGGTCGGCTGGTAGGCTTCTGGCAGTTTGATCACCTCCAGCGCCCGCGCCCGGTTCGGCAGGCGGCGGATGAAGCCGCGCTCCTCGAGCGCGGTGATCAGCCGGTGAATGCCCGACTTCGACGCAAGGTCCAGCGCGTCCTTCATCTCGTCGAAGGACGGGGGAACGCCAGACTCCTTCATCCGCTCATGAATGAAGAGCAGCAGTTCCTGTTGCTTGCGGGTCAGCATGCGTGGCCTCCAAAATCGGAAACAAATCCAGAACGGACACTATCTGTTCCATTTGTGTTCCGCAAGGGGCTAAGAAAGGATGAATGCAAGGGCTGGACGAGGAAATTCTGGTGGCCGCTGCGGGAATCGAACCCGCACGGGCAAAGCCCGAGGCATTTTAAGTGCCTTCCGTCTACCAATTTCGGCAAGCGGCCGTCTTGCCGGCCGTCATGCCTCACTGCGGCGATTCCCGCAAGGCGTGCGGGGTGTCGCCGCGAAGCTCGAACGTCCGGGTCAGCCGCTCGGTTGTTCGCGTCCGAGGGCTGGCCGGGACAGCGGCCTTTCTGCGCGAATCAGCCGTCGACGACCTCGGCTTGCGGCCGGTCGCCACCATCGGCATGTTCGGTGTGCCAGTTGCCGTCCGCATCCTGATAGACGATTTCGGCATCCTCGCCGCCCACCTGCTGCTCGATGGCGGCGATCTTGGCGGCGCGCAGCGCGGCCTTGTGGGTCGGGAAACTCTCGGAGTAGGCGCCGTCGAGCTGGTAGGCCCAGCCGCCGTCATGTTCGACAATGGAATAGCGGATCACAGTCATCGGGTTCTCCCGGAGCGCGCAGGGCCACATCGCGTGACCGGGCGTGCTCCCTCTCAGTTGCGAGTGTGCCCGGCGGGGAGCGCTTTTCCCCCTTTGCCGGACAGGTTCGAGGCGCACCGTTGCGGATGCAGAGTGAGAACGATCCGAAGCGTCGCCCGGTTCCGCCGCATCCGTTCGTCCAGTCTATCACGGGCCGTTGGCCCCCGCCATCGTCCGGTGCCGGCCGGGAAAGACGCCGCTGTCCCGCCCACGCAAAAGCCCCGCCTGCCTGCGGCAGACGGAGCGTTCGATAGGATCTGTCGGGCGTTTATCAGGCCGAGAGCTTGGCTGCCAGCTTGGCAACATGGGCACCCTGGAAGCGGGCGCCTTCCAGCTCGACCTCGGAGGGCTGGCGCGACCCGTCGCCGTCAGTGATGGTGGTGGCGCCGTAGGGCGAACCGCCCTTGACGACATCAACGCCCATCTGACCCTGGAAGGCGTAGGGCAGGCCGGCATAGACCATGCCGTGGTGCAGGAAGGTCGGGACGAAGCTCGTGATCGTCGTTTCCTGGCCGCCGTGCTGGGTCGCCGAGGAGGTGAACATGGAGCCGACCTTGCCGACGAGCTTGCCGGCAAACCAAAGGCCACCGGTCTGGTCCCAGAAATTGCGCATCTGCGAGGCGACCGAACCGAAGCGCGTGCCGGCGCCGACGATGATGGCGTCATAGTCGGCAAGTTCGTCCGCCGTCGCGATTTCGGCGGCCTGGTCGAGCTTGTAATGGGAGGCCTTGGCGACCTCTTCCGGCACCAGTTCCGGAACGCGCTTGACGGTGACGTCGGCGCCGGCCGACTTGGCGCCTTCAGCAACTGCATAGGCCATGGTCTCGATGTGACCGTAAGCGGAATAATAGAGAACCAGTACCTTTGCCATCGTCGTCTCCTGATGTTTCAGCGTGGAATGTCTGGCCGGGCAGAAGTGCCGTCCCGGTTCATTGGCAACGATGTAACAGATTGCGTCCTTGCGGCCAGTCTTGCGGTGCGAACGCAGTGTTCACAATCGGTGACCGATCCGGTCATATTGTCGTCGCGTAGAGGGTCGCCAGTCTGATAGATAATCGTCAGCCGTCATGCGCCACGCCGTGGCGGGGACGGCTGCCGGCTCGTCCAATGTACCATCCGATCGCGGAGCTTTACCTTGAATACCCCCGTCACTGCCGCCATCCTCGCCATCGGCGACGAGCTCCTCTCGGGGCGCACCAAGGACAAGAATATCGGGCATCTCGCGGAAACGCTGACGATCGCCGGCATCGACCTCAAGGAGGTGCGCATCGTTGCCGATGACGAGGCCGCGATCGTCGAGGCGCTGAATGCGCTCAGGGCCCGCTACACCTATGTCTTCACCTCCGGCGGCATCGGTCCGACCCATGACGACATCACGGCCGATGCCGTTTCGGCGGCTTTCGGCGCCGAATGCCGGCATGATCCGGAGGCGATGCGATTGCTTGCGGAGATGTATGCCCGGCGTGGCATGGAGTTTACCGAGGCCCGCCAGCGCATGGCGCGCATGCCGGTCGGCGCGCGCCACATCCCCAATCCCGTCTCCACCGCGCCGGGCTTCGTCATCGGCAATGTGCACGTGATGGCCGGCGTGCCGCAGGTGTTCCAGGCGATGGTCGCAGCCGTCCTGCCGACGCTTGCCGGCGGCGTGCCCGTTCAGTCGCGGTCCGTGCAGTCGAGCTTCGGCGAGGGCGATATCGGAACGCCTCTCGGCGAGATCCAGAAACGCCACCCTGAAACCAGCATCGGCTCCTATCCGAAATTCGACGGCAAAAATTTCTCGACCGAGATCGTCGTGCGCGCCCGCGAACTTGCGTTGATCGATGCGGCGATCGCTGAGGTCGAGGCGATGCTGGCGGAGATTGCGGCGCGCAAGGTGGTGCCGAAGCCCGACTGAGCGGGCTTGCGGCTGTTAGTTCGCGGCGGCGATCGTGAACTTCTGGTCGACGCTGGCCGTGCGGTTGCCGTTGATGTCGTTGAAATGGTAGCGCACGACATAGTCGCCGGCCGGCGCGCCGCTGACATCGATGGTCAGCGTCGAATAGATTTCCTGGTTGCGCACATAGCCGGTGAAGGTGAAGTCGCCAAAGGCCTTCTGGCTTGCGAGCACCTGGCCCTCCGGATTGAGGATGTCGAAATCGACCGTGAAGTGCGTTTCGATCTGCCCGGCCGTTGCCGCCGGCTTCCAGGTCAGGCCGATCGGTTCGACGTAGGAGACGAGCGATTCGCCCGCCTTGAAGACCGGCGCGTCCTTCGGCGTATACATGGCATAGCCCTTGGGATCGCTGGTCACGAACACGGCCTTGCCGATGGTGAAGGGCAGGTTGGCGGAAAAGACGCTGACGGCCTCGCGCAGCGTCTCGTGGGCGCCGAGCACATCGCCGGCCGCCGCCTGTTCCTCGGCCTTCTTGGCCGCGTCGGCGAGGGGGCCGGCAAGGACCGGGCCCGCGAGAAACGCTGCCGCAGCCGTGCAGATCATCAGTCTCTTCATTAGGTTACGCGCGATCATGTCCGTCCCCGTATCGCTTGTGTCGGCGCGAGACTTCGGCATTTGACCTTTTCTGTCAAGCCGTCAGGCCCAGGCGATGGCGACCAATTTCAGCGCCGCCAGAAGACCGGTGTCAGGATGACGAGGACGGTCAGGATTTCGAGGCGCCCGAGCAGCATCATGACCGAGAGAAGATAGAGTTCGGGGGCCGCGAGCGTCGAAAAATTGCCGACCGGACCGATGAGCGGACCAAGACCGGGGCCGACATTGGAGAGTGCGGTGATGACGGCCGAGGTCGCCGTGATGAAATCATAGCCAAGCAGCGCCATGACGAGCGAGCCGAAGACCCACAGCAAGAGGTAGATGATGACGAAGATGAAGATGGCGCGCTGCGTGTCGGCATCCACCGTCTTGCCGCCGTAGCGCACGTGGTAGATCGCATCGGGATAGACGAGGCGGTTCACGCCGGCGCGGATGGCATTGAAGAGAATGATGAAGCGATAGGCCTTGAGGCCGCCTGCCGTCGAGCCGGAACAGCCGCCCATGAAGGTCGCGATGAAGGCCAGCATCACGATGAAGGGCCCCCACAGCGAATAGTCCGTGCTGGCATAGCCGGTTGTCGAGAGGATCGAGGTCACGTTGAAGAAGGCGTGGATCAGCGCGTCATCGAAGGGCGCGCCGTTGACGAGGCGGTGATAGATGCCGGCCGCCATCGAAAACAGGGTGAGATAGAGCAGGAAGACGATGATCTGCGGGTCGCGCAGCGCATGCAGCCGTCCGCGCACGAAGAAGACGATCAGGATCGAAAAGGGCAGGCTGCACAGCGCCATGAAGAAGGTCGACGCGATCAGGAGGCCGCGATCATCCGCGTAGTGACCGAAGGATGCGTCCTTGGTGGAAAAGCCGCCGGTGGCGATCGTCGACATGGCGTGGTTGAGCGCATCGAAGCCGGTCATGCCGAGGCTGGCATAGGTGATGGCGCAGACCACGGTGATGCCGACATAGACGGCGACGAAGGCGCGGGTGAAATTGGCGATGCGGGCGAAGGTCTTCTCGTTGGTGTCGGAGCTTTCCATCTTGAAGAAGGACATGCCGCCGACCCTCAGGAACGGCATGATGAAGAGACCGAGCGCCACGACGCCGATGCCGCCCATCCAGCAGATCAGCGAGCGCCACAGGAGAAGGCCGGGCGGCGCATTGTCGAGGCCGACGATGACGGTGCTGCCCGTCGTGGTGATGCCGGAGACCGATTCGAAAATCGCCTGCGCGAAGGTGAGGTTCAGCGAGGAGAGCCACAGCGGCAGGGCGCCGATGACCGAAAAGCTCAGCCACAGCACGTTAACGACGAGAAAGCCGAAGCGCTTGGAAAAGGGCGGCGGGCCGGACCGCGTCGCGATCGCCGTGGCGGCGCAGAAGCTGCCGACCATGAAGGAGGAAAAGACGAAGAGCTTCCAGTCATCGTGGCCGGCATAAAGGTCCACGAAGGCCGGCAGAAGCATGGCGGCGGACAGGTAAAGGCCGAAGATCGCGGAGACGTGCACGGCGTGCCGGAAGAGCATGGCGTTCAACGGAATTGGTCCTCTTCGGCGTCAATGCTGGCGGCGCGCGCCTCAAGCTCATGGTGTCAAGGCCATGGTGCGCTGCGTTGCAATATGCCATAGCGATCCGCATCCTCAAACTCAATGGGAGGGCGTCGATGCAAGAGGCAGAACGGTTCAGGACGGGCGTTCACGAGGCAGCGGAGGCGATCCGCAGTCTGTTTCCGGCAACGCCGCTGCAACTCAACGAACACCTCAGCAAGCGGTGGGGCGCCCGCGTCTATCTCAAGCGCGAGGATCTTTCGCCGGTCCGCTCCTACAAGATTCGCGGCGCCTTCAATTTCTTCCGCAAGGCGCTGGCCGCCAATGACGCGCCGCGCACCTTCGTCTGCGCCTCGGCCGGCAACCATGCCCAGGGCTTCGCCTTCGTCTGCCGCCATTTCGGCGTGGAAGGGGTGGTCTACATGCCGGTGACGACGCCGCAGCAGAAGATCGACAAGACCCGCATGTTCGGCGGGCCCTTCATCACCATCCGCCTCGTCGGTGACATCTTCGACCAGTGCTACCGGGCCGCGCAGGAGCATGTGGCGGCCACGGGCGGTGTCATGGTGCCGCCCTTCGACCACGCCGATATCATCGAAGGGCAGGCGAGTGTCGCGGCAGAGATCGTCGAGCAATTGCCGGAGGGCGAGCGGATCGACCGGATCGTGATGCCGGTCGGCGGCGGCGGGCTTTCGGCCGGGCTGACCGGCTATCTGTCGGAGCAGGTCGCGCCCGACGCCTTTCTCTTTGCGGAACCGGCCGGCGCGCCGAGCCTGAAGCGGAGCCTCGAGAGCGGCGCGATCGTCACCTTGCCGCGCGTCGACAATTTCGTGGATGGCGCGGCCGTGGCGCGGATCGGTGCGATCAATTTCGAGCGCCTCAGCCGCTTTTCCGCCGAACAGGTGATGTTGCTGCCGGAAAACGCCATCTGCGCCATGATGATCGAGATGCTGAATGTCGAGGGCGTGGTGCTGGAGCCGGCCGGAGCCCTTGCGATGACCGCGCTGGAGGCGCTGGGGCGCGAGGCGCTGGAAGGCCAGACGGTTGTCGCCATCGTCTCCGGCGGCAATTTCGATTTCGAGCGGCTGCCGGATGTCAAGGAGCGCGCCATGCGCTATGCGGGGCTGAAGAAATACTTCATCCTGCGCATGCCGCAGCGCCCCGGGGCGCTGAAAGACTTTCTCACGCTGCTCGGTGAGGAGGACGACATTGCCCGCTTCGAGTACTTGAAGAAGTCCGCGCGCAATTTCGGCTCCGTGCTGATCGGCATCGAGACGAAGTGGCCGGAGAATTTCCCGCGCCTGCTGGCAGCTTTCGATGCCTCCGACCTGCAATATGAGGATATCACCGACAACGAGATCCTCTACAATCTCGTTATCTAGCGGAAATGCTCTGTTTAAACGTTCCAATCCGCTCTAGGTAGAGGTGAACGGCGGAATATGGCGGCCCAAGGGCCGTAAAGGCTGAATGAGGGTTCCATGGCTTCGTTTTTTTCAAAGCTCTTCGGAGGCGGCAAGGACAGCGCGCCTGCCGCGACGACCGAGCAGGTTCAGACCCATGCCGATTGCACCATCCGCGCCCGGCCGATGCGCGAGGGCGCCCAGTACCGGATCGCGGGGGCGATTGAAAAGACGATCGATGGCGTGGTGCTGACGCGGACCTTCATCCGTGCCGACGTGTTTGCCAGCGAGCAGGATGTGCTCGAAGCGACGTTCCGCAAGGCGCGCCAGATCATCGACCAGAATGGACCGCATCTTTTCTCCGACGGCGCGCCGAGCCGGCAGGTGTGAAATAGCCGAATCCGGCGGCGATCCAGCCGCCCGGCGTGATGCTTGCCGGCACGGCGTCCCACCCGGTGCCGTCCTGCAAGGGAAAATCGAGCCTCGGTGATGGCAGACATGCATCTCTACCCCCTGAACATGGCACTGCTGATCGTCGAGGCTGCCTTTTACGTCTTCGTCATGGTGGGATTGCTGCATCTTCGCCATCGCATCGGGCTCGGCGTCTTTCTGGCGGCCCTTGGTGTCATGCATTTCATCGAGACCTATCTGGCCGCGGTCTTCTACATCCCCCTGGCCTTCGGCGTGATCTCGCCGGGGTCGGTGGTGTTCTTCGCGGGAAAGCTGATGATGATCCTCCTTCTTTACGTGAAGGAGGATGCGGCAACGGTCCGCCAGCCGATCTACGGCCTGTTCATCGGCAATTTTCTCGTTCTCTTCATCGGCCTGATGCTGCGCTTTCACGAGACGTTGCCGGTCGTTCCGGGTCGTTTCGCCGATCTCGCCTTTCTCAACGAGATGGGCTGGCTGATGGTCTGGGGCACGCTGCTGCTCTACATCGACGCCATCGTCATCATCTTGCTCTACGAACGGCTCGGAAGCTGGCTGTCGCGGCACATCACCCTGCGGCTCTTCATCTGCGGCGCGGCGGTTCTCACCTTCGACCAGATCGGCTTTTACGCCGCGCTTCGGACGGTCAATGATGCGCCGGGCGATGTCTTTTGGGGCGGCTGGTATGCCAAGATGGGGGCGGCGCTTTTCTATGCGGTCGCGATCGGACTTTACGTCAAGGCGACCAGCAGTGCCGCGCGCGGGGGGGCGACGGGCAACGGCTGGCGCCCGCTTGGCGATGTCTTCAACGACCTGACCTTCCGCGAGCGTTACGAAACCTTGCTCGCCCATTCCGGCCGTGACGGCCTGACCGGGGCACTGGACCGGGGGCGGCTCGAGGCTGACGGCTCGGCGCTTGCGGCGCGCGCGGCCCTCTCCGGTCTCATCATCGTCGATGCCGATCACTTCAAGAGCGTCAATGACCGGTTCGGCCACCCGGAGGGCGACCGGGTGCTGCGCGACCTCGTGCGCGTGCTTCAGGGCCGATTGCCGCCCGCAACCGAGCTTTACCGCTATGGCGGCGAGGAATTCGTGGTGCTTGCCGACGGCGTCGACACGGACCTCGTGACGATCGCCGAAGGCCTGCGCGGGGCGGTGGAGAGCGAATTGCAGACCCGCGACGGCCAACCCGTCACCATAAGCCTCGGCCTCGCCAAGGCGCCCGCCGACGGCGCCGACCTCGCCACCCTCGTCACCACCGCCGACCGGCGCCTCTACCGGGCCAAGCAGGACGGACGCAACCGCGTGGTGGCCGCGGGGTGAGGGCAGGCAGCGCGGCGGCTTGACGATTTGTATCCTGAGGGATACAAATTTGCATGATCCGGTTTGAAAAGACCACTGTCTTCGATCAATGGCTGAAAGACCTTCGCGATCGCCAAGGCCGCGCTCGGATCCTGACGCGCATCGTGGCGGCTGAGCAAGGCCATTTCGGCGATTGCGCGTCCGTCGGAGGCGGAGTTTCCGAGATGCGGATTCACTACGGGCCTGGTTATCGCGTCTATTTCACCCGCCGCGGCGAGACCGTCTATCTGCTGTTGATCGGCGGGGACAAAGGCAGCCAGCAGCGCGACATCCGACGCGCGATCACCATGGCGGGAGCGCTCGGCAAGGAGGGCACATGACGACCAGTTCTGCATTCGAAATCAGCGATTACCTCGACAATGACGAGATGATCGCTGCCTTTCTCTCTGCGGCGCTTGAAGACGACGACCCGGATGTCTTTCTGTCCGCGCTTGGACATGTTGCAAAGGCCAAGGGCATGGGCGACGTTGCGCGCGATGCCGGGCTTGGCCGCGAAAGTCTCTATAAGGCGCTGAAAGAGGGGGCGCGGCCACGATATGATACGGTCATGCGGGTGCTCTCCGCCCTCGGCGTCAGGCTGACGGTGGTGGACAAAGTGGCATAGAGTGAGTTGGAGGAGCGTGACGACCGCCTTTGTGGTTCTCAAGTGCTTCCCATCCCCCGCAATTCCCCCTATACCGCGCCCTGCGCGACCGCTTCCGGCCGGCGCCTCGTTCCCATGCACCACCCGCATTCGTAGGCGGGACTGGATCAGGAGATTTTGATGTCTGTTTCCCTTACCTTTCCCGATGGCTCCGTCCGCTCCTATGAGCCGGGCACGACCGGCCGTGCGGTTGCCGAATCGATTTCCAAGTCGCTCGCCAAGAAGGCGGTCGCGATTGCGCTCGACGGCGTCGTCACCGATCTCTCCGATCCCGTCACCGACGGCCGGATCGAGATCGTCACGCGCGAAGACCCGCGTGCGCTCGAACTCATCCGCCACGACACGGCTCACGTCATGGCCGAGGCCGTGCAGGAGCTCTGGCCCGGCACGCAGGTCACGATCGGCCCTGTCATCGAGAACGGCTTTTACTACGACTTCAAGCGCGTCCACCCGGACAGCGGTGACGACTGGCCCTTCACGCCCGATGATCTGCCGGTCATCGAAAAGAAGATGAAGGAGATCATCGGCCGCGGCAAACCGTTCACCAAGGAAGTCTGGCCGCGCGAAAAGGCGCGTCAGGTCTTTGCCGAGAAGGGTGAGCGCTACAAGGTCGAACTGGTCGATGCCATTCCGGAAGGGCAGGATCTCAAGATCTACTATCAGGGTGACTGGTTCGACCTCTGCCGCGGGCCGCACATGGCCTCCACCGGCCAGATCGGGACGGCTTTCAAGCTGATGAAGGTGGCCGGCGCCTATTGGCGCGGCGACAGCAACAATCCCATGCTGACCCGAATCTACGGCACGGCCTGGGCGACGCAGGAGGACCTCGACCGCTACCTGCACATCCTCGCCGAAGCCGAAAAGCGCGACCACCGCAAGCTCGGCCGCGAAATGGATCTCTACCATTTCCAGGAGGAGGGCCCGGGCGTCGTCTTCTGGCATGGCAAGGGCTGGCGCATGTTCCAGACGCTGACGGCCTATATGCGTCGGCGGCTGGCGGGCGCCTACGAAGAGGTCAATGCGCCGCAGGTGCTGGATGCCTCGCTCTGGGAGACATCCGGTCACTGGGGCTGGTACCAGGAGAACATGTTCGCGGTGAAGTCGGCCTATGCCTTTACGCATCCGGACGACAAGGAAGCGGACAACCGCGTCTTCGCGCTGAAGCCGATGAACTGCCCTGGGCACGTCCAGATCTTCAAGCACGGCCTGAAGTCCTACCGCGAGCTGCCGATCCGCCTCGCGGAATTTGGCATCGTGCATCGCTACGAGGCCTCTGGCGCGCTGCACGGCCTCATGCGCGTGCGCGGCTTCACGCAGGACGATGCCCACGTCTTCTGCACCGATGAGCAGATGGCGGCCGAATGCCTGCGCATCAACGCGCTGATCCTCTCGGTCTACGAGGATTTCGGCTTCAACGAGGTCGTCGTGAAGCTTTCCACGCGCCCGGAAAAGCGCGTCGGTACCGATGCCCTGTGGGATCGCGCCGAAAGCGTGATGATGGAGGTGCTGAAGACCATCGAGGAACAGTCGGAAGGCCGCATCAAGACCGGCATCCTGCCGGGCGAGGGTGCCTTCTACGGGCCGAAGTTCGAGTATACGCTGAAGGACGCCATCGGCCGTGAATGGCAGTGCGGCACCACGCAGGTGGACTTCAACCTGCCGGAACGCTTCGGCGCCTTCTACATCGACCAGGCCTCGGAAAAGCAGCAGCCGGTGATGATCCACCGCGCCATCTGCGGCTCCATGGAGCGTTTCCTCGGCATCCTCATCGAGAACTTCGCCGGCCATATGCCGCTGTGGTTCGCGCCGGTGCAGGTGGTGGTGGCGACGATCACGTCGGAGGCCGACGATTACGGCCGCGAAGTCGCGGAACTTCTGCGCGATGCAGGTCTCCACGTCGAGACCGATTTCCGCAACGAGAAGATCAACTACAAGGTCCGCGAACATTCGGTCAGCAAGGTGCCGGTCATCATCGTCTGCGGCAAGCGGGAGGCGGAGGAGCGTTCCGTCAACATCCGCCGCCTCGGTTCGCAGAACCAGACGCCGATGGCGCTCGACGATGCCCTTGCCGCGCTGATCGACGAGGCGACGCCGCCCGATGTGAAGCGCAAGCGCGCCGCCCGCGGGCAGTGACACGAGACGAGGGCTGGCCGGATCGGCCGGCCCTTTTTCGTGGGGGGCGCTGACGCTCGGACCGCACGATGGTTTTGCCGCGCCGGTCCAACGCTATGCCGACAATAACAGCAGACGTTGCAAAGGCTCCTCACATGCTCTGTCAGAACAGTGTAATATTTCCGGCGTATGACGGCGCGATGACGAGGTGCGACGCTTGAAGTTCAAGGAATTGTCCTACGCGAATGCCAATGATCCGCGCCTGAAGCGCTGGTTCATCCGGTCCGTCGAAGGCCTGTCGGGCCGCAATCGCTATGCGAAACTCTACGAACGCTGGAAGACCGAGATCGTTGGCCGCAGCCCGCGCGTCTTCGGCGAGATGCTCGGCCTCATCGATGTGACGATGAGCGTCAGCGGCGAATGGCCGCCGCGCGATCTGCCGGACGGGCCGATCGTGATCGTCGCCAACCATCCCTTCGGCATCGGCGACGGCATCGCCGTGCTGGCGCTGGCCGAAGAGCTTGGCCGGCCCTTCCGTGTCCTCATAAACAACGAGCTTCTGAAGGTGCCGGAGATGGCGCCCTATTCGCTGCCGATCTCCTTCGAGGAGACCAAGGAAGCGCTGGCGCTGAACATGTCGACGCGCCATGAGGCGGTGCGGCTCCTCAAGGAAGGCGTGACCGTCGTCGTCTTTCCGGCCGGAGGTGTCGCCACGGCCCGCAAGGGCTTCGGGCGGGCGGAAGACCTGCCGTGGAAGATGTTCGCCGCCAAGCTCATCCAGTCGGCCCGCGCCAGCGTCATTCCCGTCTATTTCGAGGGCCAGAACGGCCGGCTCTTCCATCTCGCCAGCAAATTGTCGCTGACGCTGCGTCTTTCGCTGCTGATCCGCGAATTCCGACGGCTTTCGGGCAGCACGATCTCAGCGCGGGTGGGGCGGATGCTGCCCTATAGCGAGATTGCCGCCATCACCGACCGCAAGGAGCTGATGAGTCGCCTTTACAGCGCCGTTTTCTCGCTCGCGCCGCCGCCGCGCAGGCGGCTGCGCCGGGCCGGATAAGCGCCGGCAGCTGACCGCAGCGCAGCGACGTCACCGCCGCCGTGCGATCGTGATGATCTCCGGACTTTTCGCCGTGAAGGGCCGCGACTGGAAGTCGCCATACCGGGCCTCGAGCGAAAAGCCGCTCTCCTCGAGCCGCTTCGCCAGCGTCTCGGCATCGTGGAAGCGCAATGTGCTTTCGCTGGTCAAGGGCAGGCCCGGATGATCGCCGGCAAAGTCGTGCCGGAAAGACACGGTGCGCCCGTCGAAGCCGGAGGTGACGGTCGTGGTGATCGTGACTCGGCTGTTGTCGTCGAGCCGAACCACGGCAGGCAGGTCCGGCGTCCAGGTCTCCCACGGGCGCGCCAGCGGATTGCGGGTCTCGAAGGCGAAAGCGCCGCCCGGTACCAGGCACTGCCTCACGGTCGACAGGAACTGATCCACATCGTCGTCCGCGAGAATGGCCTGGAACGCATGTCCCGTCATGACGGCAAGGTCGAATCGCGCGTCTAAGCCGGGCTGGGGCAGGGTGCCGAGCACAAAGGTGATCCCTTCAAACGCGCGGGCACGGGCGAGCACCCCTTGCCCCGGATCAAGGCCGCACAGTTCGCCGCGATGACCGTACTGTCGTGCTTCGTTCAGGAGCGTTCCCGTCCCGCATCCAATGTCGAGCACGGCGTTTGCCTGCATGATGAGGGGGAGATAAAAATCGAAGTCGTCCCTGACGGCGCGCGGGTGCCAGGCATCGTAGATCTCCGATAGCAGGTGGTCATCGTAAAAGGGGTCGCCGGTCATCTCTGTCATCACCTGCCTCTGTCAAGGATCTGGAGAATAGTCATGTGGTGATGGCGCGCCAACCGGTGGGGTACAGCCTGACGTGACGGCTCGCGACAAATTCCGGTTGATTCCGGGCGCTGTCCCGCTAGCATCTCGGGCGAACCGGACAGCAGGTGTCCGGACTGTTTCGGAGCCGGGACATGCAACGCGTGCGCGATATTCTCGAGGTCGTCGTTCAGATCGACAATCATATGCCTGCTCATGTCGTCATCCATGCGGTGGGGCAGGTGACCAGTACGGGCTGGACCTCGCCGAGCCTTGATCCGTGGTTCTATATCGATACGCCGCAGGACGGCTTTCAGGACTTCGATTTCACCGCCGAGCCGCCGGCGGCCATGGCCAACATGATGCTCTCGACCATCACGGCCGCCTTGCATGTGCCTGTTGATATCAACAATTACTGGGGACCGGACCAGCCGCTGCGCGGCGTGCGCATCCACAGCCAGCGCGCCATCCAGGAGTTTGGTCTGCATGATGCGCAGCCGCTGATGCTCAACCGGCGGTTTCCCTGGGACGTGTTCAAGCCGGGGCAGGCGGCCGGTTCTGTCAACAGCCCGATCTCCAGCCTCGTCGGCCGGCCGCTGCGGGTCTATCACACCGGCGACATGCTGACGCAGGACTACCAGCCGCAGCGCGTCAATATCGAATTGAAGCCGGACAGTTCCGAGATCGTGCAGATCACGTTCGGCTGACGGGAGGCGCCGATGGGGCGCCATTGCCGATCGGATCGCCGGTCGGGCAGGGCGCCCGCCTACTCCGCGATGGCGGCGGCCCGGGGCCCCTGTTCGGTCTGGTGCTCGGACAGCAGCACCTCGACATCGGTGTTGACGCCGGCCCGCACGGTAAAGTCGCGCTGGTAGATCTTGTCCTTGTTGCGGGCAACCGCGATATAGCCGCCTTCCGCCAGCACGATGGTCGGGAAGGCGCCGACACTTTCGCTGACGGTGTCGCCGGATGCCGTCAGGATCGACCAGGCCGTGTCGGCGATGGCCTCGCCGCCGGGTCCGGCCACGAGCTTCAGCGTCAGCTTGGCGGCGCGGTGCTGGATGGTGGCTTCCGTCAACTTGCCGGCCTCGATCTGGATGTCGGCGCGGATGGTGGCGTTGACGTCGCCATAGTTGGACACGACGTGGTAGGTGCCGGCATTCAGCCGCACGACCGTATTCGGTTTCACATCCGCCATGATCAGCGTGCGCTCGCCGTCCTCCTTTTCCTCCGCCGAATAGATCGAGAAGGAGAGTTCGCCTGGCGGAATGCGCACGTCGGCGCCGGAGACGGCATTGAGCTTGACGGCACCGGCATCGAGCACAAGCTGCTGGCGTTCCACGGCACCGGTTTTCGGGATCCTGATCTTGCGGGTGGCGGCGGCGCGGCCGAAGGCGACGTTGACGAAATATTCGCCGGGCACGAGGTTGAACGCGGCCGATCCGCCCTCGGCCGTCGCCAGAAGCGGCAGCTTGCCGTCGGCGCTGGGAATGGGCGAGAAGATGCGCCAGGTCAGTCCCTGCTCCACCGGCTTGCCCTTGGCCGTCAGCAGCGCTTCGAGCCGGACATCCCGGGTGGCGGGCGCCGCCTGCTCGATGGTCAGCGGGTTGAAGCTGGTCGTGTCCGACCCGGCCGGCAGGCGACCGGCCCGGCCGGAGGGCGTTTCCGTGCCGAGCGGGAAACTGCTGAAGGCGTCGGTGGCATCCTGCGCGGCCGCGCTCCCGCCCATCATCACCGACAGAGCCGCCACGACCAGCAGCCTGCTTCGGCGTGATCCTTCAGTTTTCGGGCTCTCGGGCGGGGTGTGCATGGTGCTGTTGACTTCCTGAGCGTCCGGCTCCACTTGAAGCCGGCCTGTGGCATTTTCGTGGCTCGCGCGGCGGGCCGCGTCACCCTCACGCGGTGCGTCACAAGCGCACCGGCCGCGTCATGAACTTGTGTCGATGCCTGCCGTTTGCATAATGCGGCAGACCCGATCGCGACATGCTTATTGGAATTCCCGCCCGATGAAAACGCAAATCACGCTTCCCGACTATCTCGCCACCCGCCGCTCGATTCCGGCCTTCCAGATGGCCGAGCCCGGCCCCGCGCGGGCGGAGGTGGAGGAGATGCTGACGCTTGCCTCGCGCGTGCCCGACCATGGCAAGCTGGCGCCCTGGCGCTTCATCGTCTATCGCGGCGCGGAGCGCACCCGCATCAGTGAAGCGCTGGCCAAGATCGCCATGGGCGACAAGCCGACCCTTTCCGACGAGATGGTGAAGGTGGAAAAGACGCGGCTGACCCGCGCGCCGGTCGTCGTCGCCGTCATCAGCCGCGCCGCACCCCATGCGAAAGTGCCGGAGTGGGAGCAGGTCATGTCGGCCGGCGCCGTCTGCCTCAACCTGCTGATGGCCGCCAATGCCCTTGGATTTTCTTCCAACTGGCTGACGGAATGGTACGCGTTCGATGAGCGCGCCTTCCCGATCCTCGGCGTCGAGCCGGGCGAGAAGGTGGCCGGCTTCATCCATATCGGCACTGCCACCGTGCCGCCGACGGAGCGGCCGCGCCCGGCGCTCGCCGACATCGTCACCTGGGTCGGCGGCGACGAGTGATGTTCTACGAGACGAAGGACAATCACCACGGGCTGGCGCACGATCCCTTCAAGGCCATCGTTTCGCCGCGCCCGATCGGCTGGATCGGCACGCTCTCCAAGGATGGCGTGCGCAATCTTGCGCCCTATTCCTTCTTCAACGCCATCAGCGACCGGCCAAAGCTCGTCATGTTCTCCTCCTCCGGCTGGAAGGACAGCGTCGAGAATGTGAAAGAGACCGGCGTCTTTACGGCGAGTTTCGTTGGCCGGGCGATCGTCGATGCGATGAATGCGACATCGGCGCCCGTCGGGCCGGAGGTGGATGAATTCGCGTTGGCCGGCCTGACGCCCGAGCCTGGTCGCCTCGTCAACGCGCCCTTCGTGGCGGAAGCGCTGGCGGTCTTGGAATGCCGGGCCACCGACATCCTCCAGCCGAAGGGCCTCGACGGCGCGCCGTCCGACAATTTCATGGTCATTGCCGAAGTGGTCGCTATTCATATCCGCGACGAGGCGATCCGCGACGGGCGATTCGACATGGGCTTTGCGCGTCCTGTCGGCCGGCTCGGCTACATGGATTATGCCGATGCCGGCGATGTCTTCGAGCTCAGGCGGCCGGGCGGCCGATAGCGCTGTCGGCCGCAAGATGCGTGTCTCCAGCCTTTCCAGTCTGTTAAAGGACATGGTGAACCAATCATAAACCTTTCCCACCTAATGTTGCTCGGGACAAGTCGGGTCTTGGTCGGGTGGGGCGTTCGTGATCGTACATACTTTTCTGCGTTGGATTGAAACGGCGAGAGTGGCTGATCGGTCGCGGGCGGCGAGTGCGCTGGCGCGCGCTTTCCGTCAGCGTTCGTTGACGGGGCCGGATGGTCATGCGGCCGAGATGGCGATGACCTTCCTTCTTGATGATCCCTCGCCGAAGGTGCGCCTGGCGCTTGCCGAGGCTATCGCCGACAGCGCCGATGCGCCGCGCTCACTCATCCTGCCGCTGGCGGCCGATCAGCCCGAGGTCGCCTATACGGTGATCTTCCGCTCGCCGGTCCTGACGGACGACGATCTGGTGGACCTTGCAGCCCGCGGCACGGCGGAGCTTCGTGGCGTGATTGCCGCGCGACGGCAGATTTCGCCCGGCATCTCGGCCGCCATCGTGGAGATCGGCGGACTGGCGGAAATGCTGATCCTTCTCGACAATGACAATGCCGTCCTGACGCCCCGCACGCTGCGGCGCATCGCCGAGCGTTTCGGCCATGTTCCGGAAGCACGCGAGCGGCTGCTGGCCCATTCGGCGCTGCCGAGCGATGTGCGCCATATCCTCATCGAAAAGGTCGGGCAGGCGCTGGCCCTTTCAGGTCTGGTGCGCGCGGTTGTCGGCGGCGAGCGGGTCGACCGCATCGCACGCGAAGCCTGCGACACGGCGGCCGTCGAGATGGCGGGAACCTCGCCGCAGGCCGAACTTCCGCGGCTTGTCGCGCATCTGAGGGACACCGGCCGCCTGACGCCGGCCTTCCTGCTGCATGCGCTGGTCTCCGGCCGCATCGATTTTTTCGCCACGGCCATCGTCATCCTCTCCACGGTCGACGAGCGCCGGGTGCGCTCCATCCTCTCGGACGGACGTCTGCATGCCATCCGGGCCCTGTTCCAGAGCGCCGGCCTGACGCAGGAGCTCGGCGCGCTTTTTGCCGAAGGGGTGCTGCTGTGGCGCAGCGAGCGCACCCGCCTTGCCGGCGGCGATGTTGCGGATGTCGCGCAGGACCTCCTGCAGCGGCTTGCGCAGACGAAGGCGGTGCTGGCAGGCAGCCCGGCCGTGCGCGCCATCCTGGAACAGCTCTCCATCGCCGAACGCCGTCGCGGCGCGCGGGCCTACGCCTCGCAGATCACCCGCAAGGCGGCGTGAGGCCGCTTTCTCCTCAACTGCGCGTCGTTCTTCCGTCGCACGGCTTGCCTCTCGGCGTGTCCCGGTCCAATTTGCCGGCTCGCGCCAGCGCACCACTTGCATGATGCGAGCGAGACAAGGATTGCAGCCGACGGAGGTTTGCGACATGGACGTCATTCTCGTCACCGGTATCGGCGGTTTTATCGGCCGGCATATTGCGGCCGAGTTGCTGCGCGCCGGCTTTTCCGTCCGGGGCACGCTGCGTGATGCCGGTCGCATCGGCGACATCGAAGCCTCGATCCGTGCCGACGCCGGTCCCTCATCCGGGACGATCACCTTTGCGACCGCCGATCTGCTGGCTGAAGGGGGCTGGGCCGAAGCCATGCAGGGCATCGCCGCCGTTGTCCACAGCGCCTCGCCGTTCCCGGCGCAGGTACCGGAGAATGATTCGGACCTCGTCCGACCGGCGCGGGAGGGCACGCTGAGGGTCCTGTCTGCTGCGCGGCAGGCGGGGGTGGAGCGCGTGGTGCTGACCTCTTCCATCGCGGCCGTCTGTTACGGTAGCGGACGCTCGCCTTTCACCGAGGCGGACTGGACGGATCCCGACGGACCCCTGACGACACCTTATTATCGCTCCAAGACTCTGGCCGAGCGTGCTGCCTGGGATTATGCCAAGGCCGAAGGCCTCGCGCTTTCCGTCATCAATCCCGGCCTCGTGCTTGGGCCTTTGATTGGCCGCGACTACGGTACCTCGGTCGGCATCGTCGCCAAGGCGATGCGTGGCGTCTACCCGGCCGTGCCAAAGCTCGCCCTGCCGGTGGTGGATGTGCGCGATGTGGCCCGCGCCCATGTTCTGGCCCTCCAGACACCGGCCGCCATTGGCGAGCGCTTCATCGCGGCGACGGAAACGCTGACGTTTCTGGAGATCATGCAGATCCTGCGCCTGCATTTCCCGAGCCATGCCCGGAAACTGCCGCGCTTTACCGTCCCCAACGCCCTCGCACGAATCGTCGAGCGGTTCGATCGTTCCCTGACGCCCATCGTGCGCGAACTCGGGCGGGACACGCGGGTGTCGAACGAAAAGGCCCGCCGCGTGCTGGGCTGGGCGCCGCGTACGAGCGAGGAGGCTGTTGTTGCGACCGGACGCAGCCTGATTGCGGCCGGGCTCGTCTGAGGGCCAAGGTTAAAACTGCGGACCGGCGCGGGACGAGGCTTCACTGGCCGCTAAAGCGGCGCGCGACCCAGGAATAGCCGTCTTCCAGCGTATGCACCGGGGTCGTCACGACGGATTTGAGCTGGTCGCGGCTCGGCAGCACGCCGGTGATCATGTCCAGCGCCCGGCGCGGCAGCGGCTTTTGCCCTTCCGGGGTCTGTTGGCCTTCGGGGGTGAGGGGCGCTCCGTCCTGCAGGACGTTGGCCGTTGCGGCCTGACTGCCTTCGGGCGGCACGGGGATGGTCTCGCCCTCTGCCAGCGGCGCCTCGCCTGTCGTCGCGGGCGCCGTCGCCGTCTTGCCGGCTCCCGCATCGCCGGCGATCGAGGCGGTATCGGCGTCCGGCGTCTCGCAGACGGCGACGATCACCGGGTAGTTCTTGTCCTGGTGGGTCGCGATTTCGCTCTCCGAGCGGCTGTCGCACTCGCTGATCGACGTGAAGCTCCGCTCCACGGTTGCCACATAATGGCACTGGGTGACGCTGTCGTCGCAGCCGAGAATGGTCATCACAATCAGAGCGGTCTTCATGGGTCCCCCGGAAATGAGACGCCGTGCGGCGGCGTGCGGGCAGTCGCGCAAGTGGCCGGACCATAGTCATGATCCCGTATGAAACTATGGCAAGCTGGCGATGCTGGCCAGATTTTTGTCATGAGCCGCCGCAACATCGTCGATCGCGCGCTTGACGCCATGCCGCCAACCGGTCCAGTCCTTCCGGACTTGCGCAGGCAGATAAAGGACAGACCCGCATGAGCGTCACCATTGCCATCGAACCGGCGCGCCAGAGCGCCGTGATCGGTCTCCTGGAGCAGTCCGATCGCTACATGGAAGCGCTCTATCCGCCGGAGAGCAATCACCTCGTCGATATCGCGGCGCTGGAGAAGCCACAGGTGCGGTTCCATGTGGCGCGGCATGAAGGGCGCATCGTCGGCTGCGCCGCGCTGGTGCTGGCGGGCGACGGGACGGCCGAGATCAAGCGCATGTTCGTCGACCCCGCCGCCCGGGGCCTGAAGATCGGCCGGCTGCTGATGGAGGCGCTCGCCGCGACCGCGACAGGCGAGGGCCTCAGCGCCATCCGCCTCGAGACCGGCATCCACCAGCCCGAAGCCATCGGCCTTTACCGCAGCGGCGGCTATGTCGAGATCGCGCCGTTCGGCGACTACAAGCCGGACCCGCTCAGTCTCTTCATGGAAAAGACGCTGGTCCGCTAGGCTTCCGGCAATTCCGCACGGGGCTTCTTGCCGACAGCTCAGATATCGAGATTGTCGGCAAAGGCGGCGCGTTCCTGAATGAAGCGGAAGCGCGCGTCGGCCTTGGTGCCCATCAGGTTGTCAACCGCCTCGCGCGTGCCTTCGAAATCCACCTCGTCGATCGCCACCTTCAAGAGAGTGCGCTTGGAGGGATCCATGGTGGTTTCCTTCAGCTGGGCCGGCAGCATTTCGCCAAGACCCTTGAAGCGGCCGATTTCGACCTTGCCGCGGCCGTTGAAGGCGGTGCGCATGATCTCCTCGCGGTGCGCGTCGTCGCGGGCGTAGAGGGTGCGTCCGCCCTGGCTGAGGCGGTAGAGCGGGGGAACGGCAAGGAAGAGGTGGCCGCCGCGCACCAGTTCCGGCATTTCCTGATAGAAGAAGGTGATGAGCAGCGAAGCGATGTGGGCGCCGTCAACGTCGGCATCGGTCATGATGATGATGCGCTCGTAGCGCAGGTCCTCCTCGCGATATTTCGAACGCGTGCCGCAACCGAGCGCCTGCACGAGGTCGCCGATCTGCTGGTTGGCCGAAAGCTTGTCGCGGCCGGCGCTGGCGACGTTGAGGATCTTGCCGCGCAGCGGCAGGATCGCCTGGTTGGCGCGGTTGCGTGCTTGCTTGGCCGAACCGCCTGCCGAGTCGCCCTCGACGATGAAGAGTTCGGCGCCTTCTGCGGTGTTCTGGGAGCAGTCGGCGAGCTTGCCGGGCAGGCGGAGCTTCCTCACCGCGCTCTTGCGGTTGACTTCCTTTTCCTTACGGCGGCGCACGCGCTCCTCGGCGCGTTCGATCACCCAGTCGAGCAGCTTGGCCGCTTCGCCCGGATTGCCGGCGAGATAGTGGTCGAAGGGATCGCGCAGCGCGTTTTCGACGATGCGCTGCGCCTCGACGGTCGCCAGCTTGTCCTTGGTCTGGCCGACGAATTCCGGTTCGCGGATGAAGACCGAGAGCATGGCGGCGGCCGAAATCATCACATCGTCGGTGGTGATGATCGCCGCGCGCTTGTTCTGGGTCAGTTCGGCGTAGGTCTTCAGGCCCTTGGTGAGGGCGATGCGCAGGCCCGCCTCATGGGTGCCGCCTTCCGGGGTGGGGATGGTGTTGCAGTAGGAGTGCACCTGACTGTCGCCGCCATACCAGGTCACGGCCCATTCGAGCGCGCCGTGGCCGCCGGTCTTTTCGGTGCGGCCGGCAAAAATCTCGCGGGTGACGGTGAAGTCCTTGCCGAGCGTGGCGGCGAGATAGTCCTTCAGGCCTCCGGGGAAGTGGAAGACGGCCTTTTCCGGTACATCCGAGCCCTCAGGCAGCAGCGAGGGGTCGCAGACCCAGCGGATTTCCACGCCGCCGAAGAGATAGGCCTTGGAGCGCGACATGCGAAACAGGCGGCCCGGATCGAAGCGCACGTTCTCGCCGAAGATCTGCGGATCGGGGTGGAAGCGCACCCGCGTGCCGCGCCGGTTCTGCACGTCGCCGACTTCCTCAAGCCCGCCCTGCGGCAGGCCGCGCGAGAAGCGCTGGCGGTAGAGCTTGCGGTTGCGCGCCACTTCCACTTCGAGAACGTCGGAAAGCGCGTTGACGACGGAGACGCCGACGCCGTGCAGACCGCCGGAGGTCTCGTACGCCTTGCCGTCGAACTTGCCGCCGGCATGCAGCACCGTCAGCACCACTTCCAGCGTCGACTTGCCCGGGAATTTCGGATGGTTCTCGACCGGAATGCCGCGGCCGTTGTCGGTGACCGTCAGGAAACCCTCGGCATCGAGGCTGACCTCGATGAAATTGGCGTGGCCGGCCACCGCCTCGTCCATGGAGTTGTCGATGACTTCGGCAAAGAGGTGGTGCAGTGCCTTCTCATCGGTGCCGCCGATATACATGCCGGGACGGCGGCGCACCGGCTCCAGGCCTTCCAGCACCTCGATGGCGGAGGCGTCGTAGCCGCCCGTATCCGAGCCGGCCGGCGCCGCACGGCTTTCGGCGACAACGGGTGCGGCGGCGCGCTGCACGGCGGCCGGCGTCGTCGCGGCCGGGCGCGGGGCCGGGGCGGCCGGAGCCTTCGGGGCGGCGGGAATGGCGGAGAAGAGATCGTCGGTCATGCCGTCCTTCGGGTCGTTCTCGTCAAATCTGTTGTCTGGCCGGCTATTATTGGCCGGTTGCCATCTGCCGCATCACGTCGACGGCAGGCGCTGGTCGCCATAGGCTTCTCGCGCCTGCGGCGTCGCGCCGGCCACGATGCGCCGGGCTCCAGCCCGCCTCAAGTCTGCCGCGAATCACCGCGCATCCTCGATGGCTGTTCCCGTTCCGTTTACTCCAGAACGGTTGCGTTGCGGAAGGGCCGGTGGCAAGGCTCTTGGCAAGGCGAAGGAGATTCCGGCCCGCATGTCCACAGTTCATTTCACCTCAGGCGTTCCTCGCCCCCTTCGTTTGCGCCTGCGCGTCGCCGTGAGCGCCGTTGCGATCGCCCTCGTTTCGGCCGCGCCGGCCGCCGCGGAGCTGCTCAAACCCTTCAAGGATGATCTCTTCAGCTATGATCCGATCCTTGAAACGGCCGATGACGGGGCGCGGCTGACGGTCGGCTACGATGAAATGCGCGATATCAACGGGCGCGACGAGATCCCCGAGCGCCGCGTCAAGCGTGCCTATGTGGATCTTTCCGTCAAAGGCCGGCAGGCGCTGGAGAGCGTGCCGACGGCGCGCGGGCCGCTCGAGGTCGCCCGCACCGGACCTGCCGAGGGCGCCGCCTTCAGCGTCGTCTTCATCCACGGGCGCGGCGGTGACCGGCGGCTCGGCAACAATGACTTTTCCTTCGGCGGCAATTTCAACCGCATCAAGAACCTCTCCGTCCGCAATGGCGGTGCCTATTACAGTGCCAGCATGAGGGGCTTTGACGGGGAGGGCGTCGCCGATCTTGCCGCCCTCGTCGGCGCTCTTTCGCAGCGCAGCGGCGGCCGGCCGGTCTATGTCGCCTGCGCTTCCATGGGTTCGTTCCTGTGCTGGGGCCTTGCGCGCGATGTGGGCGCGGTCAAGGAGATGGGGGGCATGATCATCATGGGCGGGCCCGCCGATCCAGACTATGCGAAGACACCGGCCTACAAGGCGCGCCTGCCGCTTTATCTGACTCATGGAAGCCGCGACAGCGTCTACCCGGCCGCCGCGCAGCAGTCGGCCTACCAGCGGCTGCGGGCCGCCGGATATCCCGTGCGGTTCGTGCTGTTTTCCTCCGGTTCGCACGGAACGCCGGTGCGCATGACGGACTGGCGGGCGGCCCTCAATTTCCTCGCAGCGTCCCGTTGAGGGGCATGATCCTTCAAATTGTCCTCGGCCAACCGAGACTTTCTTAACCACAGCTTGAGATCGGCGGCTGGAAAACGGGGCGTTTTACCAGTTCGGCAACCCGGCCGTGCAACTGTGTCCCTGCCTGCGGGAGTGAGACCAGAGCGGAAGTTCAATCCGCGCCCTTCCGACGGTTTTGATTGACGAGCGCAGGGCGGACCATCTGGCCCGCACGCCTCAAAGGGTCGAAACAGGGAGTTGCATTCAATGGACGCGCGCACCGAAACGCGGCACATTCCGCTTTGCGTGGATCTCGACGGAACGCTTGTGGCAGCGGACACGCTGTGGGAGGGGATGGCGATCATCCTGCTTCGCAATCCACTGATGATTTTTGCCATGGTCGGCTGGGCGCTCAAAGGCAAGGCGCGGCTCAAAAGCGAAGTCGCCCGTCGCTCCGGCCGGGTGGCTGCCGACTGGCCCTACCGCGATGCCGTGCTCGAGCGGCTGCGGCGCGAGCGGGCCAGCGGGCGTCCGGTCATTCTCGTGACCGGGGCCGCGGAAAGCGTGGCGCGCGACATTGCCGCCCATACCGGCCTTTTCACCGACATCATGCATTCGTCCGAAACGCTGAACCTCACCCATAGCCGCAAACGCGAGGCGCTGATTGCGCGCTACGGCGAGGCCGGTTTCGACTACATGGGCAACAGCCGCGACGATGTGCCGGTCTTCGATGCGGCCCGCCGCGCCATTGTCGTTGCGCCGGACGCGGCCGCCGAGGCCTGGCGCCGCAACCATGATGCCGAACGCCTCGACACCGGCCGCACGAGCCCGATGGCAGCATTGCGGTCGATCCGCGTCCACCAATGGGCCAAGAACGTGCTGATCGCCGTGCCGATGGTGCTCAATCATGAGGTGCTGCACCTCGACGCGCTGACCTCGGTGATCATCGCCTTCTTTGCCTTCTCCTTCCTGGCGTCGGCCGTCTACGTCATCAACGATCTCTCCGACCTCAGCAATGATCGACGCCACCCGAAAAAGCGGTTCCGGCCGCTCGCCAGCGGGCAGATGTCGGTGCCGGTCGCCATCGCTCTGGCTGGCTGCCTCATCATCGCCTCCTTTTCCCTGACGCTGGCGCTACCGCTCGAATTTGCCTATGTGCTCGCCTTCTACGCCGTGGCGACGACCGCCTATACATTCCTGCTGAAGCGCAAGCTGCTGGTCGATGTCTTCACGCTGGCGGGTCTTTATACGGTGCGGATCGTTGCGGGCGCGGCGGCCACCGATACGCAGCTGTCCTTCTGGCTGCTCGCCTTCTCGATCTTCTTCTTCCTCAGCCTCGCGCTCGTGAAGCGCTATGTGGAGCTCAATGAATTCGAGGGCGAACCGGAGGCCTTTGTGCCGGGGCGCGGCTATCAGGCCATCGATTTCGACATGGTCGGCCAGGCCGGCATCGCCTCTGCCTTCACCGCAGCCCTTGTTCTGGCGCTCTATGTGCACAGCCGCGAGATGGAAGCGATGTATTCCAATCCGCTGGCGCTCTGGCCGCTCTGCCCGCTCGTTCTCTACATGCTGCTGCGCATCTGGATGCTGGCGCGCCGGCGCATGCTGCACGAAGATCCCGTGGTGTTCATCATGCATGACTGGCGTTCGATCTTCACGGTGGGCATTGGCGCCGTGCTCGTCGTCGCCGGCACGATCGGGAGCTGAGCGTGGGCACGTTCGACAGCTGGGGCCGGGTCGTTTCGCGCACGCGCCAGGCCATCGCCCCGGACGACTACGACAACCGCATCGGCGCGCTTGGCGCGGAGGCCTTCCTGCCCTTCGGCCAGGGACGCTCCTACGGCGACAGTTGCCACAATGATACGGGCAGCCTCATCGAGATGCGCCGCCGCGCCCGCATAACCGCTTTCGATCCGGGTACGGGGATCCTGACCTGCGAGGCCGGGGTGACGCTGCGCGAGGTCATCGAGCATGTCGCGGCACATCGCTTTTTCCTGGCGGTCACGCCCGGCACGGCCTTCGCCACGATCGGCGGCGCCATCGCCAACGATGTGCACGGCAAGAACCACCATGCGCGCGGCAGCTTCGGCCACCATGTGCTGTCCTTCGACCTGCTGCGCTCGGACGGTACGTTGCTGACCTGTTCTCCCGACCAGAATCCCGCGCTTTTTGCCGCGACGATCGGCGGCATGGGACTGACCGGTGTCATCCTGAGCGCCCAGCTGCAGCTGATGAAGGTGCCGGCCGTGCATGTGCAGCAGCATGCGATCCGCTTCGACAGCCTCTCGGACTATTTCGCCCGCGTCGAGGCGGTCGATGCCGCGCATGAATATTCCGTCGCCTGGATCGACCAGCTGGCAAAGGGCAGGGGCTTCGGACGCGGCATTCTTCTGGCCGGCGACCATGCCAATGCGGATGGTGAAATTCCGGACATTCCGAAGAAATGGGTGCGGCCGTCGGTTCCCTTCATGCCGCCCGTCAATCTCCTGAACGGTCTGACGCTGAAGGCCTTCAACGAACTCTATTACCGCAAGGCGCGGCCCGGCGAACAGGTCTCGACGGTGCCCTGGACGAGCTATTTCTATCCGCTCGACGCCATCGGCGACTGGAACCGGCTTTACGGCCCGCGCGGCCTTTTCCAGCACCAGAGCGTCTTTCCGCTGGAGGCCGGCGAAGCGACGGTGAGGGCCCTGATGACGGCGGCGCAGGCGGCCGGCCACGCTTCCTTCCTGACGGTTCTGAAGAAGTTCGGCGATCGCCGGCAGCGCGGCCTTCTTTCCTTTGCGCGCGAAGGCTTCACGCTGACGCTCGATTTCTCAAATCAGGGCGCGTCGACGCTCGCGCTGCTCGACCGTCTCGATGCGATCGTGATGGCCGCGGGCGGGGCGATCAATCCCTACAAGGACCAGCGCATGGCGCCCGCCACCTTCGCCGCCTCGTTTCCGGACTGGGAGCGGCTGGAGGCGGTGCGCGATCCCGCGCTGATGTCCGATTTCTGGCGGCGCACGGCGATGGCGCTCACCAATCGGTAACCCAAGGTGTTCGATTAAAATAAACCACTGTTCTTCATCGAATAGTACGTCTTCTCCGGTACTTCCGAGACTGGAAAAAGGGACAAGGACATGAAGTATCTTCCATTTATCTTGTTTACTGTACTGACGAACGCGGCCGCCCAGCTGATGCTGAAGCAGGGCATGACGACGCTGGTCTCGCCGCTGTCGGACAATATCGTCCTGAAGCTGCTGCAGATCGTCTTCAACCCTTGGGTCTTTGCCGGTCTCGTCACCTTCGTCATCTCGATGGCCTCGCACCTCTTCGTGCTGTCCAAGGTCGAGTTGTCCTTCGCCTACCCCTTCCTCAGCCTCGCCTATGTGGCCGTGGCCGTCTTTGCCTACTTCCTCTTTCGGGAGGACATCAACGCCTGGCGCATTGCCGGGATCGCCTTCATCTGCGTCGGCACGGTGCTGATCGCCCAGTCCGGTGTCTCGACCCCGGACGCGGGACAAGCGCCTGCCCTCGCCAGCGACAACGCCGACATGAATATCGGGAGCCAGTCATGAAACATGTGATCTTCGGGGGCGACGGTTTCGTCGGCCGCCATCTTGCCGAACGCCTGCTCAATGAGGGCGAACAGGTCCTCATCGCCGACATCGCCAAGTCCGACCTTGCGATCTACGCCCGCGCGCAATATGTGCGCTGCGACGTCACGGACCCCGCAAGCGTTGCCAAGGTTGATATCGGCCCTGACGACATGGTCTACAACATGGCCGCCAAGATGCTCTCGCCGCTGCAGAAGCGCAAGGATCGCTGGCAGTTCTTCTGGCCGGTGAACTATTATGGCGCAGAGAACATCATGAAGGCCACGGCTGCGGCCGGCGCGACGAAGCTCGTGCAGTTCACCACCGACATGATCTATGGCCATACGGTCCAGTCGCCGCAGGCCGAGGACCATCCGACCGCGCCGCTCGGCGAATACGGCAAGTCGAAGCTTGCCACCGAGGAGCTCGCCTATGAATGGCGCAATCGCGGTCTCAACATCACCATCTTCCGTCCGCGCCTCATCATCGGCCCGGGTCGCCTCGGCATTCTCGAAAAGCTCTTCAAGCTCATCGACGCCAACCTGCCGGTGCCGATGATCGGCTCGGGCAAGAACCCCTACCAGTTCATCTCTGTCTTCGATTGTGCGGAAGCGGCCCGTCTCGCCTGGAAGGGCGGCGTGCCGAATGCCGAATACAATCTCGGCTCGGACAATCCGCCTTCGGTGCGTGCGCTGCTTGGCGGCCTCATCCGCCATGCCGGCTCGAAGTCCTTCCTGCTGCCGACGCCGGCCTTTGCCGTCAAGGCGACGCTGGCCGCCTTCGACCGCATCAACCTGCCGATCATGGACCCGGAACAGTATCTGATCGCCGACGAGATGTGCGTGCGCGAAACCGGCCGGCTGAAGCGCGATCTCGGCTGGAAGGCCGAGTACAACGACGCCGCCATGTTGATCGCCGCCTATGACGAATACCGCGCCAAGAAGGCCGGCCGGGGCTACGCCCAGCCGCACGCCGTTCCAGCCGAATGAGGGAAAACACGACCATGCTCGACAGACCGGACCGCGTGGCGCTCGACGCCCCCAAGCTTGACGGCTCGATCGCCAAGCCGAACCTGATGACGGTGGAAGAGGCCAAGGCGATGAGCGTCGCCGACATGACGACGCTCTTTAAGGACCACCTCAACCCCGGCCAGCTGCATTTCATGAAGCTGCTCGGCTTCAACAAGATCAAGGTCGAGACAGCCGAGGGCATGTATTACATCGACCAGAACGGCCGGAAGATTCTCGACTTCTTCGGCGGTTTCGGCTCGCTGGCGCTCGGCCACAACCATCCGCGGATCATCGCGGCCCGCAAGCAGTTCCAGGACGAGAACCGCCACGAGATCGGCATCGCCTTCATGTCGCAATATGCGGCGGCGCTCGCCAAGAACCTTGCGGAAATCGCCCCCGGCGATCTCGACATGGTCTTCCTCGGCTCGTCCGGCTCGGAGGCCATGGAAGCGGCCATCAAGGTCGCCGAACGGGCCGCCGGCCCGAAGCGCCCGCGCATCGTCTATGCCGAGAATTCCTTCCACGGCAAGACCAAGGGCGTGCTGTCGATCACGGACGGGCCGCTTTATCGCGGCGAGTTCAGCCTGCTCGACAACAACATCAAGGTGCCGTTCGGTGATATCGACGCCATCCGCCGCGCCTTTGAGAGCGACCCGACCATCGGCGTGATCGTGCTCGAAACCATCCAGGGCGGCGGCGGCATCAACATCGCGCCGCCGGATTTCTGGCGCCAGGTGCGCGCGCTCTGCGACAAGCACGGCGTCGTCTTCGTCGCCGACGAGGTGCAGTGCGGTGTCGGTCGCTCCGGCCGCTTCTTCGCCTTCGAACATGCCGGCATCGTGCCGGACGTGACGGCAGTCGCCAAATCGCTCGGCGGCGGCAAGACGGCCGTCGCCGCGATGATCGCCAAGCGCGACATCTACATGAAGGCCTACGGCACGCCCAAGACCGCGATGATCCACGCCCAGGCGACCTTCGGCGGCATCGGCGAAGCCTGCATCACGGCCATCGAGACGCTGAACGTGCTCTATGACGAGGACCTCATCGAGAACGCCGCCGTGCAGGGCGACTACCTCGTCGAGCGCCTCAATGCGCTGAAGGCGAAATATCCGAAGATCATCAAGGATATCCGGGGCCAGGGCCTGATGGTCGGTCTGGAGTTCCATGACTTCAGCCAGACGCTGCCGATGGTGCTGCGCCCGGTCGTCGCCATGCTCGACGACAAGCTGAAGGGCTCGCTTTCTGGTTTCGTCGGGGCGCTGCTCCTGCGTGACTACGACACGCTGGTGGCCTTCACCGAATACAATCGTAACGTCATCCGTCTGCTGCCGCCGCTGATCTGCGAGCGCCAGCATATCGATCATCTCTGCGACGCCCTCGACGACCTGCTCGGCCGCGGCATCATCCGCATCGTCAAGGACTTCGTCGGCAGCCAGGTCGGCTGATCGCCGCAATCGGTACGACACGGCCGCCGGTGCTGACTGCATCGGCGGCCCTTTCACGTTTCAGGGCGTCGCTCAGGAGCGCAGCAGCACCTTTGTCGATTGCACGGCGACGGCGACGCGCTGGTAGTGCTGCTGGCGCTTGTCGGAATTGTCGGCGGCGCGCAGCAGTTCGGTCTGCAATTCCGTGACAACCTGATTGGCGGCGGCCATGGCCTTGGCGAGGTTCTGACGCTTGATGGCGCGGTAACTGCGGTTGCGGGCAAAACGCGGATTGGCGCCGGGCTTGGCATCGAGCCTCGGGGCGCGCGTGTCGACATTGGCGCGCACGATGGCATCCAGCTTGTCGGCGGCGCGGATGATCGCACGTTTCATGTCGCCATAGGCGGCGTTGCGGGGAATGCGCTGCGCCGTCAGGCGAAGGCCGCGCTGCAGACAGTCGATGCGGTAGACGGGGTCGTAGCGCTGGCACTCGGCCTTCACCGCATCGATGTTGCGCACGATGCTGGTGGTGAAGGGAACGCTCAGGCTGTCGTCCGGGCTGAAATTGGAACCGTCTTCGCCGATCTGGGGCGTTGTCTGGTTTCCGGTCGGGCCGCCGGTCGGACCGGAGGTCGTCTGCGCGACAACGAGGGCATTGTCCGCGGCAACGAGCGCCAGTGCCATCAACAAGACGATGGCGGCCCGGCTGCGCACCGGGCGTTTGCTCCTGGCAGGCGCCGTGTCGTCGTGGTGCCGGCCGCCGTCCGTTTCGGCCTCCTGCTGATCCGGTGTCGTCTGCATGCTTGCCCCCCAGGTTTTGTCCTATCTGTTCATGCGTGGCGCGGCGGCGCGCCGGGCGGCGTGCGCGGCAATCAGCCGTCCTTGCCGAAGGCGAGGCGCAGGCTGCGCTGCGTGCCCTTGCCAAAGGCACCGTCGAAGGCGCCCTCGTAGAACCTGTTCTCTGCCAGCAGCCGTTGCAGCGCCTTGCGGGTTTGCGGCTTGAACATGGTCGGTTTGGTCGTCAGCTGGTTCAGCACATCCTCGACGCCCGAGCGCAGCGCGAGATAGAGGAAGCGTGCGGCATCCTCCGGCGTCTTGCCGGGCACGATGCCGTCATCGATGAGGGCCGCGACGTTGAACATGGCCTGCGGGTGGCGCAGTTCCGCGGCGCGGGTGAAGAGCGCGATGGCCTTGTCCGGATCACGCTCCAGCCCCTGCGTGCCCTGATAGGTCAGGAAGCCGAGATCGTTGATCGCATCGGCAAAGCCATGCTCGGCTGACTGGCGGTAGAGATCGAGCGCTTTTGCGACATCCTGCTTCGTGCCGATGCCTTTCTCATAGAGCTTGCCGAGTTCGTACATGGCCTCCGCATCGCCCTTGCCGGCAGCGGTGGTGAAGAAATCGAGGGCCTTCTTCGGGTCGAACTTGCCGGGATCCGGCGTCAGCGCGATGTAGCCGAGGCCGATCATGGCGCGGGTGTCGCCGTCGCCGGCAAGGGCCGCAAGCTGCACCTCCTGGTCGGGCGCGAGCGTCTGCCAGGCCGTCGGCTTGTCCGCCGGCGCCGGGTTCGTTCCCGCCTGATGGCCGGCAAGGAAGAAGGGAACGCCCGTCAGCGAGCCATAGAAGTGCGGCTGCTGGCGGTTGCCGGTCAGCGCCATGACCTCGTCGCGCACTTGCCGGAACATCAGCCCGATCTCGACATCGGGCTTGCGCAGGTTGTCGGCGAGTGCGGTCGCGAAAGGGCTGTTGTCGCCCGACCCGTCCAGCGCCACCTCGCCATCCTTGGCGGCATAGACGACCATCATGCCGCGCTCGGGGGAGGCGGGGGCGAGGCCGCCGCGCTTCAGGCCCCGCGTTGCCTCCGGCAAGGCGGCCGTGTCCGCCGATGCGAGGGCAGGGGCCGCGCCTTCGGGCCGAGCGGGGACGACCGACCGGGCCGCCGTGTTCACCTCCGGCGTGCCGGCGACGGCTGCGACCTCGACAGCGGAAGAGGCGGGTTCGGGAAAGGGATTGTTGCGGCAGCTGTCGAGGATGACGATGCGCAACTGCCGGGCATTTTCGACGGTGGCCAGCACGTCCTTCAGCGAGACGGCCTGCTGCGGCAACTGGCCGGTGTTCTCTACCGCAACATCCACCGGCACGATGTAGTTCTGGCCGCCCACTTCGACACCATGGCCGGCATAATAGACGAGCGCGATGGACGCCGTTTCCGCCCGGAAGGCGAAGTCTTTCATGGCCGCCTTCACCTGCGGCAGGGTGGCGTCGTTCAGCGTCTCGGTCTCGAAGCCGAGCCCCTCCAGCGTGCGGGCGATCAGCGCCGCATCGGCGGGTGTGTTGCGCAGCGGATTGATCGTCGTGTAGCGGGACATGCTGATGACGAGCGCCACGCGGTCGGCAGCCTCGGCCATCGCCGAAAACGTCCCCGAGATGGCGCTGAAACAGGGGGCAACGAGAACAAGCGCAACGGCGAGCGTCATGGGGAAAAAGGAGCGGAGCCCGAACGAGGGGCGGCTCCTGCCTCTGCCGGTTCTGCCTTGCCCTGTCGCGGTGGCCGGAGCCGCCCTGGCCCCGGACCCCTCAGCCCTCTCCTGCATGCATGCCCCGCTTGCTGACCCTCTTGCCCGTGCGCCCACCCCACAGGCAGTCCGTCTAGGGATCCTCTTCGTTTCTATTGCAGCGTCGAAATTTCCACCCGGCGGTTGCGGCCGTCGGTCGGGTAGTCCGGGAAGAGCAGGTAATCCTCTCCGAAGGCCCTGACCACGAGGCGCTTCGGATCGATCCGGTAAAATTCGGTCAGATAAGCCTTGGTCGTTTCGGCGCGCCGCTGCGACAGGCCAAGATTGGCCTCGCGCCCGCCGACGGCATCCGTGTGCCCGCCGATCAGAAAGCTGTAGGCGCCAAGCTCGGGGGCCTGCAGGGCCTCCCCAACCGTGTCGAGCAGTTTCTGCGCCTCCGGCGTCAAGGCGGCGGAGCCGAGGCGGAAGGTGACGGCAAGGTTGACCGTCGCCTGGATCTTGTCGCCGTAGGAATTGACGGCCGCATAGCCGGTCGCCGGCTTGTCATAGGTCTCGGCCGCCGGCTGCTGCTGGTAGGTGCCGCTCGGCTGGTCGGTGCCGTAGGACGGCGTCTCCGGCTGCTGGTAGGTCTGCGCCGCGCCATTCTGCGCGCCATTCTGATTGTAGGTCTGGTCGTTGCCGCCATAGGAAGGCGCCTGATAGGTCTGGTGCTGCTGCGGCTGCTGGTAGGTCTGGCTGTTGTCGCTGCCCTGGAACTGCACGCCGCTCTGCGGCTTTCGGGCGCCGCCCATCTGGCCGAGGTCGCGCGCCCCGTGCGGCGTCAGCTGGCGGATCAGCTCGTCCGGCGTCGTTTCCGACAGCACGTCCTGCGCCCCCGCGCCCGTGCTCGCGGCAAGCGCCAGCGTCAGTGCAATCCCCATCGTCCTGAACATCAACGCAGTCCCCCAACCGCACCGGCGGGGTCGCGCCTTGGCACCGTCCCGCTTCCTGAACGAAAGGAAAAGTAGCACTAACAATCCCGCCTGCAAACGGCTTTCCTTGGTCGCATTTCACGGCCGCGGACGGAACCGCCATCACCGGCTTTCCTTCGTTCTCCGGCTCTGGTAGAGCCGCTGACACCTGTGACGATCGAGGAAGGATCTGCTGATGACGCCTGACATTCGCCCCCTGGTGGCCGGTAACTGGAAGATGAACGGCACCCGTGACAGCCTGGACCAGCTGAAGGCGATCGCCGCCGGCGTCGTCGGCCCCCTGTCGGCGAAGGTCGATACGCTGATCTGCCCGCCCGCCACGCTCCTTTATGTCGCCACGGCGCTCGCCACCGACAGCCCGCTCGCCATCGGCGCGCAGGATTGCCACACCGCCGAATCGGGCGCCCATACCGGTGATATCTCCGCCGCCATGATCGCCGATTGCTACGGCACCTATGTGCTGGTCGGCCATTCCGAGCGCCGCACCGACCACAAAGAAGACGATGCTCTGGTGCGTGCCAAGGCGGAAGCCGCGCACAAGGCGGGCCTGACCGCCGTCGTCTGCATCGGCGAGACCGGCGACGAACGCAAGGCCGGCACCACGATTGCGGTGCTCACCCGCCAGCTGATCGGCTCCGTGCCGGATGGCGCGACGGCCGAAAACACCGTCATCGCCTACGAGCCCGTCTGGGCCATCGGCACCGGCCTCACGCCGACGGCGGCGGATGTGGAAGAGGCCCATACGGCCTTGCGCGCCGAACTCGTCTCGCGCTTCGGCGATGCCGGCAAGCGCATGCGCATCCTCTACGGCGGCTCCGTCAAGCCCTCCAACGCGGCCGAGCTGATGGGCGTTGCCAATGTCGATGGCGCGCTGATCGGCGGCGCGAGCTTGAAGGCGGCCGACTTCCTCGCCATCTATGGCGCGTATGAAGGCCTGACTGCCGGAGCCTGAGCTGGCGTGCGACAGATCGGTCTCTCACGAGACACAACGGCCGGGCCCTGACGCATCAGGGCTTGGAATGGGCGGCGCATTGGTATATGGACCCGCCGAACGTGAATTATGGCCCAAGGGGCCGGGAACCTTAGAACATGCAGACCGTCTTGCTCGTCATCTATCTCATGGTCGTGGTCGCGCTGATCGGCGTCGTGCTCATCCAGCGCTCCGAGGGCGGTGGTCTTGGCATTGGCGGTGGCTCCGGCTTCATGTCGGCGCGCGGCACGGCCAATGCGCTGACGCGCACGACGGCGATCCTGGCGGTGCTGTTCTTCGGCCTCGCGCTCGGCATGGGCATCCTCGCCCGCTTCCAGCCGGGTGCCTCCGACATTCTCGACCGCATCCCGGGCACGACGACGAACGGGAACGGCGTTCTCGATTCGCTCGGCGGCGCAACGCCGGCTCCGGCCACCAACGGCCAGACACCGGCAACCCAGACACCGGCAACCGAGACACCGGCAACCACGACCCCGTCCTCGACCGCTCCGGCCACCACGACGACGCCGTCCACGACGACGCCGTCGACCACCACTCCGGCAACGGGCACCGAAGCACCGGCCGCCGGCGCCACGGACGGCGCGGCCACCACGCCGTCGACGACCGCTCCGGCGACCACGACGACGCCTGCAACGGGCACCAACACCGCCCCGGCCACCACTGGCTCGGGCGTTCCCACCGGCCAGTAAGGCCTGGGACGAACTGAACCGCCGGCGGAAGTTGTCTTCCGCCGGTTTTCTTTTGTGCATACCGTTTCGTCGTCTCCTTCCGTCGCATTCCCGTGGATAAGCGGGGAACGGGTGAATTTGGGGGTGGCGGAAAAGGTCCTGAAACGATATCCGGTGACTCCCATGGCGCGATATGTTTTCATCACCGGCGGCGTGGTCTCTTCCCTTGGCAAGGGCATTGCCGCCGCCGCTCTCGGGGCTCTCTTGCAGGCCCGCGGCTACCGGGTCCGGCTCCGCAAGCTCGACCCCTACCTCAACGTCGATCCCGGCACGATGAGCCCGACCCAGCACGGGGAAGTCTTCGTGACCGATGACGGGGCCGAAACGGACCTCGATCTTGGCCATTACGAGCGTTTCACAGGGCGCTCTGCGACCAAGACCGACAACATCACCACCGGCCGCATCTACAAGAACATCATCGACAAGGAACGGCGCGGCGACTATCTCGGCGCCACGGTCCAGGTCATTCCGCACGTGACGAACGAGATCAAGGCCTTCATCACCGAGGGCAATGACGAGTATGATTTCGTGATCTGCGAGATCGGCGGCACGGTGGGCGACATCGAGGCCATGCCCTTCATGGAAGCGATCCGCCAGCTCGGCAACGATCTGCCGCGCGGCACGGCCGTCTATGTCCACCTGACGCTGATGCCGTGGATCCCGGCCGCCGGCGAACTCAAGACCAAGCCGACGCAGCATTCGGTGAAGGAACTTCAGGCGCTCGGCATCCACCCGGACATCCTCCTGGTGCGCGCCGACCGCGAGATCCCGGAAGCCGAGCGGCGCAAGCTCTCGCTGTTCTGCAACGTGCGCCCCTCCGCCGTCATCCAGGCGCTCGACGTTTCCTCGATCTACGACGTGCCGCTCGCTTACCACAAGGAAGGCCTCGACGACGAAGTGCTGGCCGCCTTCGGCATCGAGCCGGCGCCGAAGCCGCGCCTCGAACCGTGGAAAGAGGTTTCCGACCGCATCAAGACGCCGGAAGGCGAGGTGACCATCGCCATCGTCGGCAAATACACTGGCCTGAAAGACGCCTACAAGTCGCTGATCGAGGCGCTCTACCATGGCGGCATCGCCAATCATGTGAAGGTGAAGCTCGAATGGATCGAATCCGAGATCTTCGAAAAGGAAGATCCGGCGCCCTGGCTTGAAAAGGTCCACGGCATCCTCGTTCCCGGCGGTTTCGGCGAGCGCGGGTCGGAAGGCAAGATCAACGCGGCGCGTTTCGCCCGCGAGCGCAAGGTGCCCTATTTCGGTATCTGCTTCGGCATGCAGATGGCCGTGGTGGAAGCGGCCCGCAACCTCGCCGGCGTCGAAAAGGCCTCCTCCACCGAATTCGGCCCCACGGCCGAACCCGTGGTCGGCCTGATGACGGAATGGGTGAAGGGCAATGCGCTGGAAAAGCGCGCGGCGGCCGGCGACCTCGGCGGCACGATGCGCCTTGGCGCCTACAAGGCGGCGCTGAAGAAGGATACGAAGATCGCCGAGATCTACGGCTCCACCGACATTTCCGAACGCCACCGCCACCGCTACGAGGTGAACGTCGACTACAAGGACCGCCTCGAAACCTGCGGCCTCGTCTTCTCCGGCATGTCCCCGGACGGTCTCCTTCCCGAGACGGTCGAATACCCGGATCATCCCTGGTTCATCGGCGTCCAGTACCACCCCGAACTGAAGAGCCGCCCGCTCGACCCGCATCCGCTGTTTGCCAGCTTCGTGGAAGCTGCGCTGGAGCAGAGCCGGCTGGTGTGAGGGCTCGCCCTCTCGTTCTTGGATTGCTGGCCAGTGTGCCAACCCTCCGCTGTCATGGTCGGGCTTGACCCGACCATCCACACGGCATCCGCCGCGTTCGTGGCGTGGATCCTCGGGTCAAGCCCGAGGATGACGGGGAAGGGTGGCTTTCGCCGCACACCCGTGAGGCTGCGAAGGGCAATATGCTTCAGATCGTCTCCACCGCCGAACGTCCCGATCTTGTGGCCACCACCGCACGCTGGCGGTGGGCGGCCTTTTTTCAGGACGTGATGTCGCTGGAAGAGATGATTGCGATGGAGGCTGAGGCGGCCAACGACGAGCTGTTGCCGACCGTGCTCGTTCTGCTGGAGGACGAGGAACCGGTCGGCATGGTCGCCCTGTGCCTTGATGATCTCGACGGGCGGCCCGATGTCAATCCCTGGCTTGCCGGCCTCTATGTCGCGGATGCGCATCGCGGCAAGGGCTATGCGCGACGGCTCATCACCGCACTGGAAAGCCTTGCAGCCCGTGCGGGCATCAAACGTCTGTCCCTCTATACGGCGAGCGCCATTGAGCTCTATCGCAAGGCGGGCTGGTCGGGCGTCGAGTCTTTCTCCAAGGATTCCGACACCTACTGGATCATGCAGAAGAGCCTGTAGAGGACTCGCAGTCCAGTCGCCCTGCAAGGCGGAACCTTAAGCGTGCTCGCCGGCCTGCCCCTGCGGCCACCTGACCAGCGCCGCCCTTCCGGCCTCCGACAGCCCATACACCCCCCGCTCCACCCGCTCGAACCAGCCATAGACATTGCCCTGCAGGATCTTCGCCGCCTCCGGCACGCCGACGCGGACCTCTTTCACCTTCAGCGGTCCGCCCGCCAGCACCGCGGCGCAGGCGAGGGCCTGCTGGCGGTAGGCGGTCATGAGGGGGGCGCGGGTGCTGCCGCCCAGCACCGGGTCGCCGCGGCGTTTTTTATGTTCCTGCATCAGGCGGGAGCGGCGTTTGGGGTTGGTGCGCGGCATGGGCGAGACGGCGCCGACGATGATGTCCACCGTGCCCGCATCTGAAACGCCGAGCATGCCGAAGCCGAGGCGGCGGCAGAGGTCGCGGTAGCGGCGATCGGCATCGCGGCCCTTGCCTTTGGCCGAGACGCGGGCGGCGATCCACACCTCGTCGGCGACGGGCGCGCGGTCGACCGCCTGGAGGATGAGTTCGAGGTTGAAGGTCAGCTTCAGCTCGCAGACGACCAGCACTTGCGGCTCGCCCTCGCTGACGCCGAGAAGGTCGCAGCCGCCGATCTCGCCCTTTACGGCATAGCCGGCCGTTTCGAGGAAGGTTTTGACGGGCAGATAGAGCGCGGTTTCCATAGGCCCCCGGGCGCGTTCGCAGATTCGCGTCGTGTTTAGAGCAATTTGCCCGAAGAGGACATGCCTACCAGCGCAGCACCCGTGATCCGGCGAGCGCGCCGACAAGGGTGAGGGCACCGATGGCGATCGAATACCAGGCGGCCACGAAGAAGGGGCTGTCATCGGGGCAGTGCAGGGCATAGAGGGTTGCGGCCAGCGCGCCGGCGGCAAGGCCGGCGATGGCGCCGGCGCGGGCCGGACTTTCCGGCGCACCGCGCTTCAGCGCCATCAGCAGCGCTGCCAGCGGGCCGGCGCCCATCAGCACGACCATGACAAGGCAGGCGACGGCATTGTGGCCGATCAGGTTGGCGCGCCAGTCCGCCTCCGGCAGCACGAGGAATTCTGCGGCAACGGCAACGACGATGATCGCGACGGGGACGAGCAGGGCGCGGGCCGGCCTTGCGAGATCGGCATCGGGCCGCCCGGCGCGGGAAACGAGAACGAGCGCGATGATGGAGAGCAGGAGCACGACGGCGATCTTGACGAGCACGCGCGGCGTCTGCATGGCCTGAAGCAGCCCCTCGCGAAAGCCAAGTTCCAGGCTGAACAGCGTCACGGCAAGGCCCATGCCCGCGACCAGCGCCACGGCCAGCGCCCGGCGCAGCGGCAGGCCGGGGCGGGCGTCTTCGGCCATCAGGCGGATCAGGTCGTCGGTCTTCATCTCTCGGTACTCCCGTAAAGTGCGGCGAGCGTCTTCAGCGCCCGGTGGAGGGCCACGCGCACCGCGCCTTCGCTCATCTTCAGGCGTTCGGCCGTTTCGCGCACGGGCACGCCGTCCAGCGAAATGGCCCTGACGATGCTGCGCTGCGGCTCTTTGAGCTGTTGCAGCAACTGCGCGGCATCGCGCCGGTCGTCCTCGCGCGCGTCCGTCTCGGCCGCGAGCATCTCCATCACGTCCTCGATGGGGACTGCGGCATGGCGGCCGCGCCGGCGCAGGCTGTCGATCAGCTTGTTGCGCACGATGGCACCAAGCCAGGGTCGAAGCGGCCGGGCCGGATCCCAGCTCGTGCGCTTCAGGTGGATGGCGAGCAGCACTTCCTGCACCAGATCTTCCGCTTCCGCGGGCGCTGCGCCAAAGGCGGCCACGCGGCGGCGGGCAAGGGCCCGCAGATGCGGCGTCACCGCCCGCAGGAAACGATCATAGGCAGCCGCGTCGCCATTCAGCGCCGCCCGCAGCCAGCTTTCCCATTCCTCGTCACGCGCATGCCGTGTCAACACATTCCCCCATACGCAGTTCCACCCGCTTTCGTTACACGAGGCAGGATAAAAATTCCCGTCCTTCTTTCGAGATGTCTTTCGAACCTTTTTCGAAAAAAAGTTTGTCGGCCTGTAACGGGCGGCTGCTTGGCTGCGAATGACCTTGTGCGGCACAAAAAGCAGGCCGCGTCATCCAACCGGAGAACCCTCACATGAAGACCCAGATTGCCTCGCTCGCCCTTGCCGGTTCGCTCGCTGCCGCCCTTGCCGGCCTCGCAACCTCCGCCGCCCACGCCGAGGATGCATCGAAGGAAAAGTGCTACGGCGTTGCGCTGAAGGGCCAGAACGATTGCGCCGCCGGTGCGGGCACGACCTGCGCCGGGACCTCCAAGGTCGACTACCAGCAGAACGCCTGGAAGCTCGTTCCTGCCGGTACCTGCGTCACCATGAAGACGCCGAACGGCATGGGCTCGCTGACGCAGGGCCCGGCCCCCGTCTGATCAAGGCAAGGGTGGGTTGCCCCCCTCCGGGTCCGATCTGTTCGGGCCCGATCCCCACACCGCTCCCATATCCGGGGGCGCCATGGTCCGGGGGCGACAGCGTCCGGACCAGCTCCTTCCGTCTCCGCCACGTCTTTTGCGGCCAGATCCATGCGAGGTGCAGCATGCGTCATCAAACCCTGAACATCGCGGCGCTTCCGGCCCGGGCCGGCGTCAGTTTCAAGCCGGAGCATTTCGAGGCGATTGCCGCCGCGCCGCAGCCGGTCGGCTTCTTCGAGGTGCATGCGGAAAACTATATGGGGGCGGGGGGCGTCCCGCATGCGCAGCTCGCCCGGCTCAGGGCCGATTACGCCCTGTCGATCCACGGCGTCGGCCTGTCCATCGGCGGGCGCCAGCCGCTCGACCGTGATCATCTGGAGCGGGTGCGCGTGGTCTGCGCGCGCTACGAACCGGAGAGCTTTTCCGAGCATCTCGCCTGGTCGAGCCACGAGACGACCTTTTACAACGACCTGCTGCCGCTTCCCTACACGGATGAGACGCTTACGCGGGTCGTCGAGCATATCGACCTGGTCCAGTCGGTGCTGAAGCGGCGCATGCTGCTGGAAAATCCCGCCACCTATCTCGACTTTGCCGAAAGCACCCATGCGGAGACGGATTTCCTCAGCGAGATCGTGGCGCGCACCGGCTGCGGCCTGCTGCTCGACGTCAACAATGTGCATGTCGCCTGCACCAACCGGAACGCAGACCCCGCCGCCTATCTCGCGGCCTTTCCGCTTGCCCATGTCGGCGAAATTCACCTCGGCGGTCATGCGGTGGATGTGGACGAGGCGGGCGCGCCGCTCCTCATCGACGCCCATGACAGGGCTGTGGCCGATCCCGTCTGGGCGCTCTATGCCGCCGTCATCGAGAGGGCCGGCGCCGTACCGACCCTGATCGAATGGGACAATGACGTCCCAAGCTGGCCGGTGCTTGCGGCCGAAGCCGAGGCGGCAGAGGCCGTGCTCGCCGCGGCGCGTCGTGGCCGGCAGGCGGCGTAAGGCGATGATGGAGCCGCACGCCGATCCCGAGATCTACGACGCCTTCGCCGGCGCGCTCCTGTCGCCGGAAGCGGATCTGCCCGCCGGGCTTTCCAGCTGGACGGGAAAAGAGCCGCAGCGCCGTTTCGGCGTCTATCGCAACAATGTCGCGCATTCCCTCGTCTCGGCGCTGGAAAGCCGCTTTCCCGTGGCGCGGCGCATCGTCGGCGAGGCCTTCTTTGCGGGGCTGGCGCAGGCCTTCATCCGCGTCTCGCCGCCGCGCTCGCCGCTCTTAATGGTCTATGGCGATACGCTGGCCGATTTCGTGGCGGATTTTCCGCCGGCCGCGGGCGTTCCCTATCTCGCCGATGTGCTGAGGCTCGAGGCGGCGCGGGGCCATGCCTATCATGCCGCCGATCTGCCCGTGCTGGATCCGGCTGTCCTTGCGGCGCTCCCGCCGGATGCGCTGGCCGGTGTGCGCCTCGTGCCGCATCCGGCGCTGCGGCTGGTCGCCTCAACCCATCCCGTCCACACGGTCTGGGCCATGAACCGCGAGGGCGAGACCCCGCAGCCGATTGCGGACTGGCAGGGCGAGGCGGTCGCCATTGCCCGCCCGGGGCTTGTGGTCGAGACCCATTGCCTGGCGCCCGGCGTCGGCGTCTTCCTCGGCGCGCTGGCGAGCGGCGAGCCGCTGGCGCTGGCAGCGGGCGCGGCAGCGGCAAGCGATGCCCGTTTCGATCTCCAGGCCGCCTTCGGCCTGATGCTGGCCGGCGGCTTCTTTGCCGGTCTTGCCGGTGAGGGCGGTTCCACTACCCCGGCGCCCTGACCGGCACGCAGTTTTCGATCCCGATCCACACGCCGTGCCCTGAACCCGGCCGCCGGCGACCGACCCGAAGGAGTGTTCCATGACCCTCATCACCGATCGCCCGGCGCGCGCCACCGGCCCTTCCGCGCTTGTTTCCCGGCTTGTCGGGCTCTTCGAGCGCATCCCGCTCAGCCTTGCCAGCACCCTTGCACGCCTTGCCATTGCCGGTGTCTTCTGGCAGTCCGGCCAGACCAAGGTCAGCGGCTTTGCGCTGAACGACACGGCCATCTATCTTTTCGAAAACGAATATCGCCTGCCGCTCCTCGATCCCTGGCTTGCGGCGCATCTGGCGGCGATCGCCGAGCATCTCTTTCCGGTGCTTCTCGTCATCGGCCTTGCCTCGCGCTTTTCGGCGCTGGCGCTCCTTGGCATGACGCTGGTCATCCAGATCTTCGTTTATCCCGATGCCTGGCCGACGCATGGCACCTGGGCGGCCTGCCTTCTCCTCATCATTATCGCCGGCCCGGGTCCGCTCTCGCTCGACCGGCTGATTGCCGGCCGGTTCCGCCGCGCCGCCTGACACTCCTCCCTTTGCCCCGTCTCCCTTGCCAAGCCTCCGGGAAACCGGCTAGAGCGGATGCGCCGGCCGGAATCCCCGGGCGGCCGAGACCTTCCGGGTTGGCGCGGCCGTCGGGCATTGCCTGAGATTGCCATCGTGCCGTCGGCCGGAGAGGCTGCCCGACCGTCCGGCACACGGGGTGCCGGCGTGCGGCGGCCGATCGGACGGTCCGAAGGTGAGGAGCCCGCATGCCCGATCAGCCGTCCGTATCCCGTCCCGTCGATCATCTCGTCCTTCCCGTCGATACGCTGGTTGCTGCGCGCGAGCGCTACCGCAAGCTCGGCTTCACCGTGGCGGCCGATGCGCGTCATCCCTTCGGCACGGAAAATGCCTGCGTCTTCTTCATCGATGGCACCTATCTGGAGCCGCTGGCGATCGGCGAGCGCGAGGTGGCGGAAGAGGCGGCGCGCGGTGGCAATGCCTTCGTCGCCCGCGATCTTGCCATCCGCTTTAGGCGCGGCGAGGGCCTGTCCGCCGTTGTCTTCGGCACCACAGAGGCGGCTTCCGATGACGAGGCCTTCCGGGCCGCCGGCATTTCCGGGGGGCAGCCGCTGGCTTTCTCGCGCGAGATGAAGCTGCCGGATGGCCGCAGCGGCATCGGCAGTTTCCGTCTTGCCTTTGCGGCGGACCTTCGTGCGCCCGATTTTTTCTTTTTCACCTGTCAGCGCGTCAATCCGCTGCCCGCCGACCGCTCGATGCTGGAAGTGCACGAAAACGGCGTCACGGGGCTGGCGGAGGTCATCCTCACCGAGCCGAACCCGACGGATTTCCAGTATCTCCTGCAGGTCGCCAGCGGCGAGCGCCGCGTCGATGCGGGCTCCTTCGGCATGCGCATCGATACGCCGAACGTGCCGGTTTCCGTGCTGACGCCGGCCGGGCTGACGGCCTTTTACGGGCTGTCCGCCGAGGCATCGGAACGCGGCCTTCGCGGTGCGGCGCTTCGCTTTTCCGTCGCCGATCTCGGCGTCACGGAGCGGCTGCTGGCCGCGCGCGCCATTCCCTTCATCAGAAAGGCCGATCGCCTGATCGTGCCCAAGGCCGCCGGACAGGGCGTCGCCTTCATCTTCGGAGACTGAACATGCAAGCCAATGCCCGCGTCGTCGTCAAGGGAGCCTCCACCGAGGTGGTCTTCTCGCAGTCCGAGCGCCTGTCGCTGATTGCCGGCCCCTGCCAGATGGAGAGCCGCGACCATGCCTTCATGATCGCCGGCAGGCTCGTGGAGATCACGAAGGAACTCGGTATCGGCCTCATCTACAAGTCCTCCTTCGACAAGGCCAACCGCACCTCTCTCTCGGGCAAGCGCGGCATCGGGCTGGAGAAGGCCATGGAGGTCTTCGCCGACCTCAAGGCGGAATACGGCTTTCCGGTGCTGACGGACATCCACACCGAAGAACAGTGCGCCAAGGTCGCCCCGACCGTCGATATCCTCCAGATTCCCGCCTTCCTCTGCCGCCAGACCGACCTTCTGGTCGCGGCCGCCAAGACGGGCCGCACGATCAATGTCAAGAAGGGCCAGTTCCTCGCCCCCTGGGACATGAAGAACGTGCTCGCCAAGTTTACGGAAAGCGGCAATCCGAACGTGCTTCTGTGCGAGCGCGGCGCCTCCTTCGGCTACAACACGCTCGTTTCCGACATGCGCTCGCTGCCGATCATGGCCGGCCTTGGCGCGCCGGTCGTCTTCGACGCGACCCATTCGGTGCAGCAGCCGGGCGGGCAGGGCGGTTCTTCCGGCGGCCAGCGGGAATTTGTGGAAACGCTGGCGCGCGCGGCCGTTGCCGTCGGTGTCGCCGGCGTCTTCATCGAGACCCACGAGGATCCGGACCATGCCCCGTCCGATGGCCCGAACATGGTGCATCTGACGGATATGCCGCGCCTTCTCGAAACGCTGCTCGCCTTCGACGCGATTGCCAAGCAGCGCGCCGCGTAAATCGATTTGGCCTGAGCTAATCGATTTAACGGCCGGTTCTGCGAATTTTTCGTGACAGGGCCGTGCACAGCGCAGCCATGCGTGTGGCGCCATTGTAATTTCGCGGTCTTCGATTATGACAGGGGCCGTCTGACTGAATTTCTCCGGCCCGCGCCCGTCGGGCCTGCTTGTTCCACCCATCCGCAATAGGGAAGAGACCATGACAGCCATCATCGACATCATCGGCCGCGAGATCCTCGACAGCCGTGGCAACCCCACCGTGGAAGTCGACGTGCATCTGGAAGACGGCAGTTTTGGCCGCGCCGCCGTTCCCTCCGGCGCCTCGACCGGTGCCCATGAAGCTGTCGAACTGCGCGACGGTGGCAAGCGTTACCTCGGCAAGGGCGTCGAGCGCGCCGTCGAATTCGTCAACGGCGAGATCTATGAGGCCGTCGGAGGTCTCGACGCCGAAGACCAAATCGAAGTCGACAATGCCATGATCGAGCTCGACGGCACCGACAACAAGAGCCGCCTCGGCGCGAACGCCATCCTCGGCGTGTCGCTCGCCGTCGCCAAGGCGGCTGCTGCCGCTGCCGGCCTGCCGCTCTACCGCTACGTCGGCGGCCCGAATGCCCGCTACCTGCCGGTTCCGATGATGAACATCATCAATGGCGGCGCGCATGCCGACAATCCGATCGACTTCCAGGAGTTCATGATCGTTCCGGTCGGCGCCGAATCGATCCGCGATGCCGTGCGCATGGGCTCGGAAGTCTTCCACACGCTGAAGAAGCAGCTTGCCGCCGACGGCCACAACACGAATGTCGGCGATGAAGGCGGTTTTGCGCCGGGCCTCGCCTCTGCCCCGGCTGCCCTCGACTTCATCATGACCTCGATCGAAAAGGCCGGCTACAAGCCGGGCGACGACATGGTGATCGCGCTTGACTGCGCCTCGACGGAGTTCTTCAAGGACGGCAAGTACCACCTCGAAGGCGAAGGCCGCGTGCTGGAGCCGGAAGCCATGGCAGACTACCTTGCCGAGCTTGCCGCCAAGTACCCGATCTTCTCGATCGAGGACGGCATGGCCGAAGACGACTGGAACGGCTGGAAGTATCTGACCGACAAGATCGGCGACAAGGTGCAACTCGTCGGCGACGACCTGTTCGTCACCAACTCCGAGCGTCTGCGCAGCGGCATCAAGATGGGCGTCGGCAACTCGATCCTCGTCAAGGTCAACCAGATCGGCTCGCTGTCGGAAACGCTCGACGCCGTCGAGACCGCCCACAAGGCCCGCTACACCGCCGTCATGTCGCACCGCTCGGGCGAGACGGAAGACTCCACGATCGCCGACCTCGCGGTTGCCACCAACTGCGGCCAGATCAAGACCGGTTCGCTGGCCCGTTCGGACCGCACCGCCAAGTACAACCAGCTGATCCGTATCGAAGAGCAGCTCGGCAGCCAGGCCCGCTACATGGGCCGCGGCATCATCAAGGGCTGACCGCCCGCGATTGTCACGATCTTCTGAACGCCTTTGGGGGCCCCGCATCCTTGACCGGATGCGGGGCCCCCGTGATTTTCTCGGCATGGTCAACGCTCGGTTAATACCTTGGCTCTACAGTGAAAAACGTATTGCGTAGCAGGGTGTTTTCATGTGGACCAAGCATCACCGTAAGCGCCATTTCGGCCGCCTTATCGTTCCCGCCATCACTGTCGCTTTCGTTTCCTACTTCGGCTATCATAGCGTGCACGGTGCGCTGGGGCTGAAGGCGACGGAGGTGTTTGCAGCCCAGAAGGCCGACCGGGAGGCGCGTCTGGCGATCCTGACGCACAAGAGGCAGGTTCTGGAACGGGAAGTGGCGCTGCTCAGCGATGGTTCGCTGGAGCGGGACATGCTCGATGAGAAGGCGCGTTCGGCGCTCAACGTGTCGCGTGTCGACGAGATCACGATCTTCCATTAAGTGTGATTAACCGGAAACTGGTTAATTCAAATTTCTCTATATATTACAGTTACATAACTGTAATGGAAGGCATGCATTTAAAGCATTGCCGGATCAGTGATCTTTCCCTATGGTGTGCGCCGAGGCAAACCATAGGGAGGAACGAATGGCTCCGCGTAAATCCGCGACCGTTTCCAGCCGCAAGCCGTCCGCCAAGCCGGCGAAGAAAGACTTCAACGGCGGCACCATCGTCGAATTTTCCAAGGATGAAGATCTCAAGGCCTACCGCGAAATGCTGCTGATCCGGCGTTTCGAAGAAAAGGCCGGTCAGCTCTACGGCATGGGCTTCATCGGCGGTTTCTGTCACCTTTACATCGGCCAGGAAGCCGTCGTCGTCGGCATGCAGCTGGCGCTGAAGGAAGGCGACCAGGTCATCACCGGTTACCGTGACCACGGCCACATGCTGGCCTGCGGCATGAGCGCCCGGGGCGTGATGGCGGAGCTGACCGGACGCCGCGGCGGCCTGTCGAAGGGCAAGGGCGGCTCCATGCACATGTTCTCCAAGGAGAAGCATTTCTACGGCGGTCACGGCATCGTCGGTGCGCAGGTTTCGCTCGGCACGGGTCTGGCCTTCGCCAACCGTTATCGCGGCAACGACAATGTATCGCTCGCCTATTTCGGCGACGGCGCGGCCAACCAGGGCCAGGTCTACGAAAGTTTCAACATGGCGGCGCTGTGGAAGCTGCCGGTGATCTACATCGTCGAGAACAACCGCTACGCCATGGGCACCTCGGTCTCGCGCGCCTCGGCCCAGACCGACTTCTCCCAGCGCGGCGCCTCCTTCGGCATTCCGGGCTACCAGGTCGATGGTATGGATGTGCGCGCCGTCAAGGCCGCCGCCGACGAGGCGGTCGAGCACTGCCGGTCCGGCAAGGGTCCGATGATCTTGGAAATGCTGACCTACCGTTACCGTGGCCACTCCATGTCGGACCCGGCCAAGTATCGCTCCAAGGACGAAGTGCAGAAGATGCGCTCCGAGCATGACCCGATCGAGCAGGTGAAGGCCCGTATCCTGGAACAGGGTTGGGCGAGCGAGGACGAGCTGAAGCAGATCGACAAGGATGTGCGCGATATCGTCGCCGACAGTGCCGATTTCGCCCAGGCCGATCCGGAGCCGGATGTATCCGAGCTCTACACCGACATCCTGCTGTAATTCGGGGAGGGACACCTGATGCCTATCAATATTCTCATGCCCGCCCTGTCTCCGACCATGGAGGAGGGCACCCTCTCCAAGTGGGTCAAGAACGAGGGTGACACCGTCAAGTCCGGCGACGTGATCGCCGAAATCGAAACCGACAAGGCGACGATGGAAGTCGAAGCCGTCGACGAGGGCGTGATCGGCAAGCTGCTGGTTGCCGCCGGCACGGAAGGCGTGAAGGTCAATACGCCGATCGCCGTGCTCCTGCAGGATGGCGAAAGCGCCGATGCGGCCGCTGCTGCCCCCGCCAAGGCCGAAGCGCCCGCGGATGCCGAAGGCGGCAAGGCCCGCCCGGCGACGGAGGAGCCGACTGCCAAGACCGACGCGACCGTTCCGGCCCAGCCGAAGACGGATGTCGCTGCCGATCCGGATATTCCGGCCGGCACGGAAATGGTGATGACGACGGTGCGTGAAGCGCTGCGCGACGCCATGGCCGAGGAAATGCGCAAGAGCGACGACGTCTTCGTCATGGGCGAAGAGGTTGCCGAATACCAGGGCGCCTACAAGATCACGCAGGGCCTGCTGCAGGAATTCGGCGCCCGCCGCGTCATCGATACGCCGATCACCGAGCATGGCTTTGCCGGCGTCGGCGTCGGTGCTGCGATGACGGGTCTGCGCCCGATCGTCGAGTTCATGACCTTCAACTTCGCCATGCAGGCGATCGACCACATCATCAACTCCGCTGCCAAGACGCTTTACATGTCCGGCGGCCAGATGGGTGCGCCGATCGTGTTCCGCGGCCCCTCGGGCGCGGCTGCCCGCGTCGGCGCGCAGCATTCGCAGTGCTACGCCGCCTGGTACAGCCACATTCCGGGCCTCAAGGTCGTCATGCCCTACACGGCAGCCGACGCGAAGGGTCTCCTGAAGGCGGCGATCCAGGATCCGAACCCGGTCATCTTCCTCGAGAACGAAATCCTCTACGGCCAGTCCTTCGAGGTTCCCAAGCTCGATGACTTCACGCTGCCGATCGGCAAGGCCCGCATTCACCGCGCCGGCAAGGATGCGACCATCGTCTCCTTCGGCATCGGCATGACCTATGCGGTCAAGGCTGCGGCCGAGCTCGAAAAGGACGGCATCGACGTCGAGATCATCGACCTCAGGACCATCCGTCCGATGGACCTGCCGGCGATCATCGAATCGGTCAAAAAGACCGGCCGCCTCGTCACGGTCGAGGAAGGCTTCCCGCAGGCATCGGTCGGCGACTACATCGCCAACCAGGTGCAGCGCGCCGCCTTCGACTATCTCGATGCGCCGATCCTCTCGGTTGCCGGCAAGGACGTTCCGATGCCCTACGCCGCCAATCTCGAAAAGCTCGCGCTTCCGAATGTCGGCGAAGTCGTCCAGGCGGTGAAGGCCGTCTGCTACAAGTAAGGGGAGGAGAGGCAAGATGCCGATCAATATCACCATGCCGGCGCTCTCTCCGACCATGGAAGAGGGCAACCTTTCCAAGTGGCTGGTCAAGGAAGGCGATACGGTCAAGTCGGGCGACGTGATCGCCGAGATCGAGACCGACAAGGCGACCATGGAAGTGGAAGCCGTCGATGAAGGCGTCGTCGCCAAGATCGTCGTTGCCGCCGGCACCGAAGGCGTCAAGGTCAACACGCTGATCGCCATCCTCGCCGCCGATGGAGAGGATGTCTCTGCCGCCGCCGGCGGTGGCGCGGCCCCGAAGGCGGAGGCCCCGAAGGCGGAGGCCCCGAAGACAGAGGCCAAGGCGGATGAGCCCGCCAAGGCCGAGGCACCGGCTCCGGCTGCACAGCCGGCCGCCGCGGCAGCTCCGGCGAAGACGGCGTCTGCCGGTCCTTCGAACGGCAAGTTCTCCTCGCCGCTCGCCCGCCGTCTCGCCAAGGAAGCCGGTCTCGACATCTCCGCCATTTCGGGTTCCGGCCCGCATGGCCGCGTCGTGAAGAGCGACGTCGAGAAGGCCGTTGCCGGCGGTGGCGCCAAGGCGGCTCCGGCTGCTGCATCCGCCGCTCCGCAGTCTGCCGCCGCTCCGGCGCCGGCGTTCGCCAAGGGTATGTCGGAAGAGGCCGTGCTCAAGCTCTTCGAACAGGGCTCCTACGAGCTCGTGCCGCATGACGGCATGCGCAAGACGATCGCCAAGCGCCTTCAGGAGAGCAAGCAGACGATCCCGCACTTCTACGTCTCGCTCGACGTCGAACTGGATCAGCTGCTCGCCCTGCGTGCCCAGATCAATGCCGCTGCGCCCGAGAAGGACGGCAAGCCGGCTTACAAGGTCTCGGTCAACGACATGGTCATCAAGGCGCTGGCGCTCGCGCTGCGCGACGTTCCGGATGCCAACGTCTCCTGGACCGACAATGCCATGGTCAAGCACAAGCACGCCGATGTCGGCGTTGCCGTGTCGATCCCGGGCGGCCTGATCACGCCGATCATCCGCAAGGCCGAGACGAAGAGCCTTTCGGCCATCTCCAACGAGATGAAGGACTACGGCAAGCGCGCCAAGGAACGCAAGCTGAAGCCCGAGGAGTATCAGGGCGGCACCACGGCCGTTTCCAACATGGGCATGATGGGCGTCAAGAACTTCGCCGCCGTCGTCAACCCGCCGCACGCCACGATCCTTGCGGTCGGTGCAGGCGAGGAGCGCGTCGTCGTCAAGAAGGGCCAGATGGTCATCGTCAACGCCATGACCGTCACGCTCTCCACCGACCACCGCTGCGTGGACGGTGCGCTCGGCGCGGAACTGCTCGGCGCCTTCAAGCGCTACATCGAGAACCCGATGGGCATGCTGGTCTGATGCCGAAGGCGGGTGATATCAATCCCCGCGCGCAACAGGTGATGGGCGACACCGGCCGCCCATCCACCACCCATTACAATCAGCGAATTTGGAAAATGAAGTGCTTGCTCTGCAAGGCGGAGTACGGCGCCAACGGATGCGATTGCCACATCCGGAAGTGTCCGGTCTGTCAAAGTGGTCGACCGGCGGAGCCACTGGTTTGATCTTTTGGTTTGACAGCACGTCGAAGGATGAAATCGCATTCGGCATGACTTATGTTTGATGGGAATTGACTGTCACCTGCGCTTCAAGGAGCGAACGACATGGCAAGCGAACCGGAAAACCTGATTTTACTGCTGCTGCGGGAGATGCGCGCTGACATCGACCGACGATTTCAGGAAGTCCGCTCGGACTTCGAGGATGTGAAGCAGCGGCTCGACAAGCTGGAAAGCGGCCAGAAGACCATCCGGCAGGCGCTGACGGCCGATACGATGATGACGAAATTCGTCACCGGCGATTTCGAGGAGCGCATCTTCGAGCTGGAGCGCAAGGTCGAGGCGCTGACCAAGGATCGATGACGGCGCGGTTCGCCGTGGAGGACAGGACCGGTTCATGCCGGTCGGAGGAGAGAGATGAAGACCGTCCTTTGCTACGGCGACAGCCTGACCTGGGGATACAATGCGGAAGGGCCGGGGCGTCATGCGCTGGCGGACCGCTGGCCGAGCGTGTTGCAGGTGGCGCTGGGGCAGGGCGTGCAGGTCATCGCCGAGGGGCTGAACGGCCGCACCACGGCCTATGACGACCACACGGCCGATTGCGACCGCAACGGGGCGCGCATCCTGCCGACCATCCTGCAGACGCATGGGCCCCTCGATCTCGTCATCATCCTGCTCGGCACAAACGACATGAAGCCGGTCGTCGCCGGTCCCGCCTTTTCGGCCGTGCAGGGCATGGAGCGGCTGATCGAGATCATTCGTCACCACGCCTGGCCGCTCGGGCAGGACCAGACGCCGGAAATCCTCATCGTTGCGCCGCCGGCGCTGTGCGAAACCGCCAATACGGCCTTCGCGGCGATGTTTGCCGGCGGGGTCGAGCAGTCCTCGATGCTGTCGACGCTTTACGCCGATCTTGCCGACGAAACGGGCTGCGGCTTCTTCGATGCCGGTTCCGTCGCGGTCACCACGCCGCTCGACGGGGTGCATCTCGACGCTGACAACACCCGCGCGATCGGCCGGGCGCTGGCCCCTGTCGCCAGTATGATGCTCGGGCTTTGATCGGGATCAAGGAGGGTTTGAGGGGCAGGCGTAGCGTGGAGATGTCACCAGAAGGGGAGATGTTTCCATGTCGAACACACCACATGAACTGGCCGAGGAATTTCCGCAGCATGTTGCCGCCATCCGCCACCTGAGGGCGACGGACGGGCACTTCCATCGGATCACCGAGGCCTATCACGAGGTCAACCGCGCCATTCACCGCGCCGAGACGGATATCGAGCCCGCCGACGACCTTCGCATGCAGGACATGCGCAAGCGCCGGATGGCTCTGAAGGATGAAATCTACGGGCTCCTGTCCCGGCCGGAAACGGTTGCGGACGAGGTGCCTTAAGGGGCGGACCCGCTTCCGCTCCTTCGACCAGCGCCGGCGCCGCCGTATGCGGCCGTCGGTCAGACCGAACAAGAAGGAAGGAGTGGAAGCGCTCATGTCGACTGCTTACGACGTCATCATCATCGGTTCGGGCCCGGGCGGCTACGTGACCGCCATCCGTGCGGCCCAGCTCGGCCTCAAGACCGCGATCGTGGAGCGCGAGCATCTGGGCGGCATCTGCCTCAACTGGGGCTGCATTCCGACCAAGGCGCTCTTGCGCTCGGCCGAGATCCTCGACCATGCCAACCATGCCAAGAGCTACGGCCTGACGCTGAACGGCACCATGACCGCCGAGGTGAAGGACGTTGTTGCGCGCTCGCGCGGTGTTTCGGCGCGGCTGAACGGCGGCGTCGCCTTCTTGATGAAGAAGAACAAGATCGATGTCATCTGGGGCGAGGCGAAACTCACCAAGCCGAACGAGATCGTCGTCGGCAAGATGACCAAGCCCGTCGTCGAGCCGCAGAACCCGGTTCCGAAGGGCGTGAAGGGCGAAGGCACCTACACGGCCAAGCACATCATCGTCGCCACCGGCGCGCGTCCCCGCGCGCTGCCCGGCATCGAGCCGGATGGTAAGCTGATCTGGACCTATTTCGAGGCGATGAAGCCGGACTTCATGCCGAAGTCGCTGGTCGTCATGGGCTCGGGCGCCATCGGCATCGAGTTTGCCTCCTTCTACCGCTCCATGGGTGTCGACGTCACCGTCGTCGAGCTCATGGCCAATGTCATGCCGGTCGAGGATGCCGAAATCTCGGCCTTTGCCCGCAAGCAGCTCGAAAAGCGCGGCCTGAAGATCATTACCGAGGCCAAGGTCTCCAAGGTCGACAAGGGCGCCAACTCCATCACCGCCCATGTCGAGACCAAGGACGGCAAGGTTCAGCAGATCACCGCCGACCGCCTGATCTCCGCCGTCGGCGTGCAGGGCAATATCGAAAACCTCGGCCTGGAAGCCCTCGGCGTGAAGACCGATCGCGGCTGCATCGTCATCGACGGTTACGGCAAGACCAATGTTCCCGGCCTCTACGCCATCGGCGACGTCGCGGGCCCGCCGATGCTGGCTCACAAGGCCGAGCATGAGGGCGTCATCTGCATCGAGAAGATCGCCGGGCTGCCGAACGTTCACCCCATGGACAAGGCGAAGATCCCGGGCTGCACCTATTGCAACCCGCAGGTCGCCTCCGTCGGTCTCACGGAAGCCAAGGCGAAGGCTGAGGGCCGTGACATCCGTGTCGGCCGCTACTCCTTCGCCGCCAACGGCAAGGCCATCGCGCTCGGCGAGGACCAGGGCATGATCAAGACGATCTTCGACAAGAAGACCGGCGAACTGATCGGCGCCCACATGGTCGGCGCCGAGGTGACCGAGCTCATCCAGGGTTTCGTCGTCGCCATGAACCTCGAGACAACAGAGGAAGAGCTGATGCACACGATCTTCCCGCATCCGACGCTCTCGGAAATGATGAAGGAAAGCGTGCTCGACGCCTATGGCAAGGTGCTGAACGCCTGATTCCTGCCAAAATTCAGCCGCCGGGCGGAACAAAATGTCATCCTGCGGGTTCATAAGCGGAAATGCATGAACCCACAGGAGAAATGACATGGACCTGAACGGCGTCGGAATTCTTGGTGCAATCGTGGTCGGCGGCATCGCCGGCTGGCTGGCTGAGCAGTTCATGAAGAGCAACATGGGTCTCTTCATGAATATTATTCTCGGCATCATCGGCGCGGCCGCGCTGAACTTCGTGCTGAGCCTTGCCGGCATCTACACCGGCACCGGGCTTCTGGTTTACCTGATCGTCGGTTTCATCGGCGCCTGCATCCTCATCGCCATTGCGCGTGCCGTCAGGCGTTAGACCGTCCATCAGATTTAAATCACATGAAGTCAGGCCGGGTCGAAAGACTCGGCCTGACTTTTTGATTCAGGCCGTCTATATAAGGCAGGTTGCCGGCGCGACCGGCGAGACGGGATCCTGAAACAGATGGTTACACTCTTCGATGCAGTCGCCGGCCGCGAGGCCCGTCCCCGCCACCCGGAAAAGGCGCATCGCCCCGATACGGAAGTGGCCCGCAAGCCCGACTGGATCCGTGTCAAGGCGCCGAACTCCCCCGGTTACATGGAGACGCGCCAGCTCGTGCGCTCCCACAAGCTCGTGACGGTCTGCGAAGAGGCGGGCTGCCCGAATATCGGCGAGTGCTGGGAAAAGAAGCACGCGACCTTCATGATCATGGGCGAGATCTGTACGCGGGCCTGCGCCTTCTGCAACGTGACGACCGGCAAGCCGAATGCGCTCGACATGAACGAGCCCGAAAACGTCGCCAAGGCCGTCAAGCAGATGGGTCTTTCGCACGTCGTCATCACCTCCGTCGACCGTGACGACCTCGCCGATGGCGGCGCCGAACATTTCGAAAAGGTGATCTTCGCGATCCGCGCTGCATCGCCGATGACGACGATCGAGATCCTGACCCCTGACTTCCTCAAGAAGCCCGGCGCGCTGGAGCGGGTCGTTGCCGCCAAGCCCGACGTCTTCAACCACAATATGGAAACCGTGCCCGGCAATTACCTGACGGTCCGCCCCGGTGCGCGCTATTTCCACTCGGTGCGCCTTCTGCAGCGCGTCAAGGAACTCGACCCGACCATGTTCACCAAGTCGGGCATCATGGTTGGCCTTGGCGAAGAGCGCAACGAAGTGCTCCAGCTGATGGACGACCTGCGCACCGCGGACGTCGATTTCCTCACGATCGGCCAGTACCTCCAGCCGACCCGCAAGCACCACAAGGTGGAAGCCTTCGTGACGCCGGAGGAGTTCAAGTCCTACGAGACGGTCGCCTATTCCAAGGGCTTCCTCATGGTCTCCTCCAGCCCGCTCACCCGCTCCTCCCACCACGCCGGCGACGATTTCGCCCGGCTGAAGGCCGCGCGCGAGAAGAAGGTGGCAGAAGCGGCGGCGTAGGGGCGCTGGTTTGTCGTGATTACCGGCTTTCGTGACAAGAGAACCGAAGGGTTGTTTTTGCGAAAGTCGGGGCACCGCGGCGTGCCAGGCGATATCGTTGCACGCGCGCGCCGCAAGCTATTGGCGATTGATGCCGCGGCGACGCTGGCCGATCTATAGGTTCCGCCCAGTAACCGACTGGAAAGCTTGAAAGGTGACCGAAGCGGCCAGTATTCTATTCGCGTCAACGATCAGTGGCGTATTTGCTTCCGTTGGCGTGATGGTGAAGCATTCGATGTCGAATTCTGTGACTATCATTGAGGATGTGCGCGATGTTTGTCCCCGACGATCCCATCCATCCCGGCGAGGTTCTTCGCGAGGATTTCATGGCGGAGTTCGATGTGACGGTCGCGCGTGTCGCCCGCGATCTCGGCGTCAAGCCGGATGTGGTCCAGGACCTCATCGATGAAAATGCCGCCATCACCGCAGAACTCGCCTTGCGTCTCTCCCGCTATTTCGCCACGAGCCCGGAGTTCTGGCTCAACCTTCAGCGAAGCTTCGATCTTGCCGTTGCGCTACGGACGGCGACAGGCCTTGATACGATAAGACCCGTTGCGGCAGCTTGACGTGCACGTGTGATCCCTTACTTGACGCCGTGTTTGAAGACGCGAAGCTTATCGGTGCAGAATTCGAAATCCCTGCCCGCGACCCCACGCCATCTTGCCAAGCGCCATCGGCGGGACTAACTGCCAGTCATGCCCAAGTTCGAGACACGCCGCCCCGTTCCCCATTCGCCCGAGCAGATGTTCGATCTCGTTGCCGATGTCGAGCGCTATCCGGAATTCCTGCCGCTGTGCGAGGGACTTTCGGTGCGCACGCGCAAGGCGCGGGACGGCAAGGAGCTGCTCGTTGCCGACATGACCATCGGCTACAAGGCGATCCGCGAGACCTTCACCACGCAGGTGTTGCTGAACAGGCCGGAGCTAGCCATCGACGTGAAATATATCGACGGCCCTTTCCGCTATCTCGACAATCGCTGGCGGTTCGAAAGCGCGGGCGAGGGGAAATGCAATGTGCATTTCTTCATCGACTACGAGTTCAAGAACATGATCCTCGGAGCGATGATGGGCGCCATGTTCGAGCGCGCCTTCCGGCTGTTTTCGGAAGCTTTCGAGAAGCGGGCCGACGCGATCTACAGCGCGGCGTGAGGGCGGTCAGGCCTTTGCAAAGGCAGCGTCCCGCAGCATCTCCAGCGCGGTGCTGAGCGTCGCAAGGCGCACGCCCGACCGGCCGAGATCGCCGTAGCGCATTTCCCGGTGCAGCCGCGTGCCGGACTTCGATCCCGCTGCGAGGTGGACGAGACCCACCGGCTTTTCCGCCGAGCCGCCGCCCGGCCCCGCAATCCCGGTGACGGCGACGGCGACGTCCGCGCGGGAGCGGGTGAGGGCACCCTCCACCATCTCCAGCGCCGTTTCCTTCGACACGGCACCGACACGCGCCAGGGTCTCTTCGCAAACGCCGAGCAGGTCGATCTTCGCCTCATTGGAATAGGTGACGAAGCCGCGATCGACGACGGCGGAAGAGCCGGCAATCTCCGTCAGGGCGCCGGCGATCAGCCCGCCCGTGCAGCTTTCCGCCGTCGCGGCCATGAGGCCGGCCGCCTTGAGGTCGGCGATGAGGCGTTCGGCCTCTGTTTCGATGTCGTCGGGCCAGAGGCTCATCCTGGCACTCATGCGGCGCTCCCGGGATAGATGACGGTGGCGGTGGCGATGGCGCAGATGCCTTCGCGCCGGCCGACGAATCCGATCGTCTCGTTGGTGGTGGCCTTGATCGAGCAACGGTCGAGGCTGATGCCGAGGAAGGCCGAGAGGTTCTCGCGCATGGCAAGGCGGTGCGGGCCGACTTTCGGCGCCTCCGCCACGATCGATATGTCCGCATTGGTGATGACACCGCCGCGTTCGCGCACGATCTCTGCGGCGCGCTCGAGGAAGATGCGCGAGGCCGCGCCCTTCCATTGCGGGTCCGACGGCGGGAAATGATCGCCGATATCGCCAGCGCCGCAGGTGGCGAGCAGCGCATCGGTCAGCGCATGCAGCGCGACATCGGCGTCGGAATGGCCCGAAAGCTTGCGGTCGTGCGGGATGAAGACGCCGCAGAGCGTCACGCCGTCGCCCTCGACCAGTTGATGCACGTCATAGCCATTGCCGGTGCGCACATCGGGAAAGGCGGCGGCGCGGGCGGTGAGCTTTTCGTCGGCCAAGGCAATATCCCTCTGTACGGTCAGTTTCACATTGTCCGGACTGCCCGTCACGAGGTGCACGGCAAGACCATGCCATTCGGCAATCGAGGCGTCGTCGGTAAAATCGTGCCGGCCGCTGGCCGCGGCGGCGCGGTGGGCGGCGAGAATATCGGTGAGCGCGAAACATTGCGGCGTCTGGGCGCCGTAGAGACCGGCGCGGGCGACGGTTTCCGAGACCTGTCCGGCAGGATCGGCGCGCTTGATCGTCTCGGCAATCGGCAGGGCCGGCAGGACGGCCGCCTTCCCCTCGATCAGCGCCGCGCGGCAGCGGTCGAGCAGGTCTTCATCGATGAAGGGGCGCACGGCGTCCTGGATGAAGGCGTGGGTGATGTCGGTGCCTGCAAGCGCGTCGAGGCCTGCGAGCACCGAGAGCTGCCGTGTCGGGCCGCCATGGATGAGGATGATGCGCGCGCGTGCGGCCTCGGACAGGCTGGCGAGCGCTGCCGCCATCAGCGCCCCGTCGTCGGGGTGGATGACGGCAACGATGGCGCCCGTCCCGGGCCAGGCCAGAATCACATCAAGCGTCCGGCGGATCACGGGCACGTCGCCGATGCGGCGATACTGTTTGGGGCCTTCGGCGGACTGGCCAGCGCGCTCGCCGCGGCCGGCCGCCACGACCACGAAACCGATCTTCGGCGCCGCGCCTGTTGAAATAACGTCGTCTGTCATGCTGCTTTGAGGCTTCCCGTTTGCCGTCGGCCGTGGTTTATCGTGCCGCACCGCACATGGCCAGCGGCACCGGCCCTGGCGTCCGAAATTTGTGCGTTGCCTTATAAAAGAGCTTGGCAATCCCCCGCGTATCTGTCTAAAAATAATGCATGAGCGCGGCTTGCCTGAAAGATATGCATTTGCTGAGTCCCACTCTATCATCTTCCTTCGTGATCGGCGACCTCGCCGTGCGCAATCGCGTCGTGCTGGCGCCCATGTCGGGCGTCACCGACGTCCCGTTCCGCCGGCTGGCCTTCGAGCACGGCGCAGGGCTCGTCGTGACCGAGATGGTCGCGAGCCGCGAACTCGTCGGCAAGGCGCGCGAATCCTTCCTGCGCATGGAGCATGCCGGTGGCAGGCCGCATATGGTCCAGCTGGCCGGCCGCGAGGCCGGATGGATGGCGGAGGCGGCGAAGGTCTGCGAGGCGAACGGCGCCGATATCGTCGATATCAACATGGGCTGTCCGGCCAAGAAGGTCATTGGCGGCTATTCCGGCTCGGCGCTGATGCGCGATCCCGATCACGCGCTCTCGCTGATCGAGGCGACGGTGAAGGCCGTGAAGATCCCCGTCACCGTCAAGATGCGGCTCGGCTGGGACGAGACGTCCATCAATGCGCCGCTGATCGCCCGCCGCGCCGAAGAGGCCGGCGTCGCCATGGTTACCGTTCATGGCCGCACGCGCATGCAGTTCTACACCGGCCGGGCCGACTGGGATGCGATCCGCGCCGTCCGGGACGTGCTCACCATTCCGCTCGTCGCCAATGGCGATGTCGATACGCGCGCGGATGCCGAGGAGATCCTGCGCCGCTCCGGCGCCGATGCCGTGATGATCGGGCGCGCCGCGCAGGGCCGCCCCTGGCATCCGGGCGTCGTCGCCGGCATGGCGCGGGAGCCAGACGCGGCGGGCATCGCCGCGATCTTCTCGGCGCATTATCGTGGCATGATGGACTTCTACGGCGAGAAAAGCGGGGTGCGTCACGCCCGCAAGCATGTCGGCTGGTATCTCGACCGCCATGCGGGCCACCTTGCACCCCAGGAAAAAGGGGCGATCATGACCTCGGATGTGCCGGCCGAGGTTCTGGCGCGGGTGGAGGCGGCGATTCTTTCGGCGCGTCCTGCCGGCTCAACGGGGGAGATGGCCGCATGACCAGCAAACGCCCGCTGCCCGACGGCATCAAGGACGCCAGCGCCCTGCCGCTCGCGGTCCTCAACGCCATCCAGAACCCGGTCATCATGGTCAACGAAACCGGCCATGTCGTCTTCGCCAACTGGGAGGCCGAATCCTTCTTCGGGGCCAGCGCCAACTATCTGGCGCGCCATGAAATCCGGGCTTTCATTCCCTTCGGCAGTCCGATCCTGACGCTGATCGACCAGGTGCGCGAGCGGCTGGCGCCGGTCAGCGAGTACCGCGTCGATCTGTCCTCGCCGCGGCTCGGCGCCGACAAGCTGGTGGATCTTTACGTGGCACCGGTCCCGGGCGCGGCGGGCTGCGTGGTCGTCGTCTTCCAGGAACGGTCCATGGCCGACAAGATCGACCGGCAGCTCACCCATCGCGGCGCGGCGCGTTCGGTCACCGGCCTTGCCTCCATGCTGGCGCACGAGATCAAGAACCCGCTCTCGGGCATTCGTGGCGCGGCGCAGTTGCTCGAAACCTCCGTCAATGACGAGGACCGGGCGCTGACGCGGCTGATCTGCGACGAGACGGACCGCATCGTCTCGCTGGTCGATCGCATGGAGGTCTTTTCCGACGAGCGGCCCGTGGACCGTGTGCCGCTCAACATCCATTCCGTGCTCGACCATGTGAAGGCGATCGCCAAGGCCGGCTTCGCGCGCCATATCAAGATCACCGAAAATTACGATCCCTCGCTGCCGCCGGTCTTTGCCAACCGGGACCAACTCGTGCAGGTCTTCCTCAATCTGGTGAAGAACGCGGCGGAAGCGATCGGCGACAAGCCGGATGGCGAGATCATGCTGACGACGGCCTATCGCTCCGGCATTCGCCTGTCGGTCGCCGGTACGCGCGAAAAGGTCTCGCTGCCGCTGGAATTCTGCGTGCATGACAATGGGCCCGGCGTTCCCTCCGACCTCCTGCCGCATCTTTTCGATCCCTTCATCACCACCAAGACCAATGGCTCGGGCCTCGGCCTTGCGCTGGTCGCCAAGATCATCGGCGGCCATGGCGGCATTGTCGAATGCGACAGCCAGGGCCACCGCACCACTTTCCGCGTTCTCATGCCGGCTTCCAAGGGGCTGACGGCCCCCGAAGACGGACCCATTCCGACAAAGGGCACATCCTGATGACTGGCGCCACGATCCTCGTTGCTGACGACGACGCAGCCATCCGCACCGTTCTGAACCAGGCGCTGTCGCGCGCCGGCTACGAGGTGCGCATCACCTCGAATGCCGCCACGCTCTGGCGCTGGATCGCCGCCGGCGACGGCGATCTCGTCGTCACCGACGTCGTCATGCCCGACGAAAACGCCTTCGATCTCCTGCCGCGCATCAAGAAGGCGCGGCCGGATCTGCCCGTCCTCGTCATGAGCGCCCAGAACACCTTCATGACCGCCATCAAGGCCTCGGAGAAGGGCGCCTACGACTACCTGCCCAAACCCTTCGACCTCACCGAGCTCATCGCCATCATCGGCCGGGCGCTTGCCGAACCGAAGCGCCGGCCGGCCAAGCTCGACGACGACAGCCAGGACGGCATGCCGCTGGTCGGCCGCTCCGCCGCCATGCAGGAAATCTACCGCGTGCTCGCCCGTCTCATGCAGACGGACCTGACGCTGATGATCACCGGCGAGTCCGGCACCGGCAAGGAGCTCGTTGCCCGGGCGCTTCACGATTACGGCAAGCGCCGCAACGGGCCCTTCGTCGCCATCAACATGGCCGCCATCCCGCGCGATCTGATCGAATCGGAGCTCTTCGGTCACGAGAAGGGCGCCTTCACCGGCGCGCAGCAGCGCTCCACCGGCCGTTTCGAACAGGCCGAGGGCGGCACGCTCTTCCTCGATGAAATCGGCGACATGCCGATGGACGCGCAGACGCGGCTCCTGCGCGTCCTGCAGCAGGGCGAGTACACGACCGTCGGCGGGCGCACGCCGATCCGCTCGGACGTGCGCATCGTCGCGGCCACCAACAAGGACCTCAAGCAGTCGATCAATCAAGGCCTCTTCCGCGAAGACCTCTACTATCGCCTCAACGTGGTGCCGCTGCGCCTGCCGCCGCTGCGCGACCGGGCGGAGGATATTCCCGACCTCGTGCGCCACTTCGTGCAGCAGGCGGAGAAGGAAGGTCTCGACGTCAAGCGCTTCGACCAGGAAGCGCTCGATCTCATGAAGACGCATCCCTGGCCGGGCAATGTGCGCGAGCTGGAAAACCTCGTGCGGCGGCTGACCGCGCTCTATCCGCAGGATGTGATCACCCGCGAGATCATCGAGGCGGAGCTGCGCGCCGACATTCCCGACAGCCCGATCGAAAAGGCATCGGCCCGCGCCGGCGCGCTGACGATCTCGCAGGCCGTGGAAGAGAATATGCGCCAGTATTTCGCAAGCTTCGGCGACGGCCTGCCGCCCTCAGGCCTTTACGACCGGGTGCTGGCCGAGATGGAATATCCGCTGATTCTCGCGGCCCTGACCGCCACGCGCGGCAACCAGATCAAGGCGGCCGACCTGCTCGGGCTCAATCGCAACACGCTGCGCAAGAAGATCCGCGAACTCGGCGTCTCCGTCTACCGTTCCTCGCGCGGCGCGTGACCGGGGCCGGCAGGGGCGGCTCGGTATTCGGTAGGGGCTTCTCGTCCATCCGTCCTTGCGGCCTTGAGCCGTAGCAAGACGCGCCCCGTCTGATTTCCTCCCTTGCGATGCGAGGCAAACGTCGTCGGGTGAGGGGGCGAATGTCTTGTCATAAGGCGAAAACATCTCCACCGTCATCCTTGGGCTTGACCCGAGGATCCATCTTTTCAATCATTTACGGCTGTGGCGGTGGATCCTCGGTGCGTTGGCCGAGGATGACCTGGAGGGGCGGTTCAGCCTCATGGGCCGTCAGGCGGACGGACAGGTCCGCGCCTCAATGACACAAGGCAAGACTGATGCATCATGCCATCGTGTCGGGTGCCCAAGGCCGGAATGACGGTGAACATGATGCAATCCGTTCCGGCCAACAGTGCAGCTTCAATTGCGTCGCCCAGCTCCATCACCCGGCAACCTTTCCCCCTCCGCTTGACTTGCTCCCGCAAAGCGTTGCATTTTCGCCACATTGGCTTGGTTGATGCGATCAACGGGGTTCGCAGCCGCGGCCGCTTCCCGCGTGCTTCCTGCAGATGACCGGTTCCGGTGTCGTGTCGGTTTCGATGCGATGGCGGAAGCGGGATCGGCTGGGGTGGCGCGCTCAGGAAAACGGGCGCACAGCGTCATAGGGACGACGTCGGACGCATAAGGCGCCCGGCATGGCAGGGGAAGGTGCAGGGTGAATGGCTGACGGGCTGGCGATACCGTCTGGAGCCGATGGCGAGACGGTCATCGTAGCGGACCGCCGCGCATCCTTTGCGCTTCCCGGCCTCGTGCTTGCCACGGGGGCGCTGGCCTGCGCCATCGTTTCGCTGCCGATCCTGCTCGGCCTGACGCCGATCCGGCCGGAGCGCAATGTCGTCATCGCCTGCGCAGCGATCAATGCGCTCTTCGTCGTCGGCCTCATCTTCCTGATTGGCCGGGAAATCACCCGGCTCCTGAAAGCCCGCAAGCGCGGTCGCGCCGCCGCCCGCCTGCATGTGCGCATCGTCGCGCTGTTTTCCATCGTCGCGATCACGCCCGCCATTCTGGTGGCGATCTTCGCCTCGATCACACTCGATGTCGGCCTCGACCGCTGGTTCTCGCTGCGCACCCAGTCGATCGTGCAGTCGTCGCTGAATGTCGCCAAGGCCTATGTGCTCGAAAATGCAAGCTATCTGCAGGGCCAGACCGCCTCGATGGCCAGCGATCTCGATCGCAACCGCCAGCTCTACAGCCTGGATCGCACCGGCTTCATCGAACTGATGACGCGCCAGGCGCGCGGGCGCGGCATGCTCGGCGCCTTTCTGGTCCGGGCGGACGGCAGCGCCATCGTGCAGGCCAACATTCCGACCGATCGGCCGCTGCCGGCCATCCCGACCGACGCGCTGAAAAGCACGGTGGCGGGACAGCCGACCCTCATTCCGCCCGGCATCACCAACCTCGTCGGCGCTGTCATTCCGCTCTCCAACATCCCCGGGACCTATCTCTACACCGTGCGCACGGTCGATCCCGAGGTGATGGATGCGATGCGGCTGATGGAGGAGAACACCGCCGAATACCAGTCCCTGCAGGCGGGACGCACCTCGCTGCAGCTCGCCTTTGGCGTTCTTTATCTCGGTTTTGCGCTGATCGTGCTGCTTGCCGCGATCTGGACCGCGATTGCGGTTGCCGACCGCATCGTCCGGCCGATCCGGCTTCTGATCAGCGCTGCCGATTCGGTCGCCTCCGGCGATCTCGGCGTGGTCGTTCCCGTGCGGGCCGTCGATGGGGACGTGGCGAGCCTTTCGAGCACATTCAACAAGATGATCGCCGAGATCCGCACCCAGCGCGACCAGCTGATGGAGGCGAAGGACGAGATGGATGATCGCCGCCGCTTCATCGAGGCGGTGCTGTCGGGCGTCACGGCCGCCGTCATCGGCGTCGAGGAAGACCGGCGCATCTCGATCGCCAACCCGTCCACCGAAGCCTTCCTCGCCAAGAATGCCCTCGATATCGTCGGCGAGCGGCTGATCGATGTGGCTCCCGAGATCGATGCGGTGCTGACGGAGGCGGCGGCGCGCCACCGGCCCGAGCATCGCCAGCAGATCAACATCATGCGCGGCGGCAAGGAGCGGACGCTGAACGTGCAGGTGACGCGCGAGGAATCGCACGACGCCAAGGACAGCTACGTCATCACCATCGACGATATCACGGATCTCGTCATCGCCCAGCGTTCCACCGCCTGGGCGGATGTGGCGCGGCGCATCGCCCACGAGATCAAGAACCCGCTGACGCCGATCCAGCTCTCGGCCGAACGTCTGAAGCGGCGCTATGGCCGGCAGATCGAGGAGGGCGATCGGGCCGTCTTCGACCAGTGTACGGACACGATCGTGCGGCAGGTGGAAGATATCGGCCGCATGGTGGACGAGTTCTCCTCATTCGCGCGCATGCCCAAACCCTCCAAGGAGCGGGCGGATCTGCGCGACATTCTCAAGGATGCCGTGTTCCTGCGCGAAATGGGCAGCAGCGACGTCACCTTCCTGCGGGATTTCGGCGACGAGCCGCTGGTCGGCGCCTTCGACGCGCGCATGCTCGGCCAGGCCTTCGGCAACATCGTCAAGAACGCGGTCGAGGCCATCGAGGCGCTGCCGCCGGATGCGGTGCGCGCCGAGCGCAAGGTTTTCGTGCGGGCGCGGGCGAACGAGCAGGATACGGGCTTCGTCGTCGACGTCATCGACAACGGCAAGGGCCTGCCGACCGAAAATCGTCATCGCATTCTCGAGCCCTACATGACGATGCGCGACAAGGGCACCGGGCTTGGCCTCGCCATCGTCAAGAAGATCATCGAGGACCATGGCGGCCATCTCGAGCTGCATGATGCCCCCGCCGATTTCGACGGCGGGGTCGGGGCCATGATCCGCATCATCCTTCCCCGCGCCCAGGTCGACGGCAACGATGCCGATGCCAAAGATGCCGGGGCGGCGGCGGACAAGACCGTGAACAATAAGGAAAAGACCTATGGCGGCTGACATTCTGGTGGTGGATGACGAGGCGGATATCCGCGACATCGTCTCGGGCATCCTGTCTGACGAGGGCCACGAGACCCGCACCGCGCATGACAGCGACAGCGCGCTGGCGGCCATCAACGACCGCCTGCCGCGGCTCGTCTTCCTCGACATCTGGATGCAGGGCAGCAAGCTCGACGGTCTGGCGCTGCTCGACGAGATCAAGACGCGCCATCCGGACCTGCCCGTGGTGATGATCTCCGGCCACGGCAATATCGAGACGGCCGTCTCCGCCATCCGGCGCGGCGCCTATGATTTCATCGAGAAGCCCTTCAAGGCCGACCGCCTGATCCTGATCGCCGAGCGGGCACTGGAGACCTCGAAGCTGAAGCGGGAGGTGTCCGAGCTGAAAAAGCGCTCCGGCGATCCGGTCGAACTGATCGGCACCTCCGTCGCTGTCTCGCAGCTGCGCCAGACCATTGATCGCGTCGCGCCCACCAACAGCCGCGTGATGATCAACGGCCCCTCCGGCTCCGGCAAGGAGCTGGTGGCGCGGATGATCCACCGCAAGTCCACCCGCGCCACTGGCCCCTTCGTGGTGCTGAATGCGGCGGCCATCACGCCGGAGCGCATGGAGATGGCGCTGTTCGGCACGGAGGGCACCTCCGGCCAGCCGCGCAAGATCGGGGCACTGGAAGAGGCCCATGGCGGCATTCTCTATCTCGACGAAGTCGGCGACATGCCGCGCGACACGCAGAACAAGATCCTGCGCGTGCTGGTCGACCAGCAGTTCGAGCGCGTCGGCGGCTCCAAGCGGGTCAAGGTCGATGTGCGCATCATCTCCTCCACCGCCTACAATCTCGAAAGCCTGATCGCCGAGGGCGCCTTTCGCGAGGATCTGTTCCATCGTCTCGCCGTGATCCCGGTCCGCGTTCCGGCGCTTGCCGAGCGGCGCGAGGACATTCCCTTCCTCGTCGACATGTTCATGCGCCAGATCAGCGAGCAGGCCGGTATCCGCGCCCGCAAGATCGGCGAGGATGCGCTCGCGGTTCTTCAGGCCCATGGCTGGCCGGGCAATATCCGCCAGTTGCGCAACAATATCGAGCGGCTGATGATTCTCGCCCGCAGCGACGGCCCGGATACGCCGATCAGTGCCGACATGCTGCCGAGCGAGGTCGGCGATACGCTGCCGAAGATTTCCGTGCAGGGCGACCAGCACATCATGACGCTGCCGCTGCGCGAGGCGCGCGAAATGTTCGAGCGCGACTATCTCATCGCGCAGATCAACCGCTTCGGCGGCAATATCTCGCGCACGGCGGAATTCGTCGGCATGGAGCGCTCGGCGCTGCACCGCAAGCTGAAGTCGCTCGGGGTCTGATCTCCGGGCGCTTTTTCCCTCCCTCCTTCCCGATAGCGGAACGGTTCCATGAAAGTCATCATCTGCGGCGCCGGCCAGGTCGGTTACGGGATCGCCGAGCGCCTCTCGCAGGAAGACAACGATGTCGGCGTCATCGACACGGCCGCCAGCCTCATCACCAAGATGACGGATACGCTGGATGTGCGCGGCATCGTCGGCCACGGCGCCCATCCGGATGTGCTGGCGAAAGCCGGCGCCGATCAGGCCGACATGATCATCGCCGTCACGCTCTATGACGAGATCAACATGGTCGCCTGCCAGGTGGCCCATTCGCTCTTCAACGTGCCGACCAAGATCGCCCGCATCCGCGCGCAGAACTATCTGAAGCCGGAATATTCCGATCTCTTCTCGCGCGACAACATGCCCATCGACGTCACCATCTCGCCGGAGATCGAGGTCGGCAAGATGGTGTTGCGGCGCATCGCCTTTCCGGGCGCCACCGATGTCGTGCGCTTTGCCGACGATCACATCGCCATGGTCGCGATCGAGTGCATGGAAGACTGCCCGGTGGTGGATACGCCGCTACGCCAGCTGTCCGAGCTTTTCCCGGATCTCATGGCGACCGTGGTCGGCATTTCGCGCGGCGGAACGCTGATCATTCCGCAGTCCGGCGATCATCTGCTGACCGGCGACGTCGCCTATGTCGTGTGCCAGCGCGATCACATCCGCCGCACACTGTCGCTCTTCGGCCATGAGGAGCAGGAGGCGGGCAGCATCGTCATTCTCGGCGGCGGCAATATCGGTTTCTACGTGGCGCAGATGATCGAGAAGCACCAGCCGAAAACCCGGCTGAAGATCGTCGAGGCGAGCCGCGAGCGGGCATTGCAGATCGCCGATGAATTGCGCTCCACCGTCGTTCTCAACGGCTCCGGCCTCGATCAGAAACTCCTGCAGCGCGCCGACATCGCCGACGCGGACCTGGTGGTGGCGCTGACCAACAACGACCAGATCAATATTCTGGGTTCCATGATGGCCAAGCGTCTCGGGGCAAAGGCGAGCCTCGTGCTCATCAACGACCCCGCCTATCACGACTTTTCCGACGATGCGGGCATCGACGCCACCATCAATCCGCGCGCCGTCACCATCTCCCGCATCCTGCAACAGATGCGCAAGGGCCGCATCCGCGCGGTCTATTCCGTGCAGCAGGGCAATGCGGAAGTGATCGAGGCCGAAGCGCTCGATACCTCGCCGCTCGTCGGCCAGTGCCTGCGCGATCTGGAATTGCCCGACGGCATCCGCATCGGCGCCCTCTACCGCGACGGCAAGGTGATCCGGCCGGACGGGGAAACGCGCATCCGCACGCGCGACCGGGTCGTGCTCTTCGCCAGCCAGGACGCGGTGCGCCATGTCGAGCAGCTTTTCCGCGTCAGCATCCAGTATTTCTGAGCCGCATCGGGGCCGAGAACGCCTTGCGACGACGGGCGCGCGGCTTTGCGCGACGGTTTTCGACATTGCGGAAGCCAAACCGATTTGATACCAAAACCGCTGGAGAGGCGGGGGGAATCTTGTCTGGTCTCCACGCAATGATTATTTGTTGACCATACCGGCTGCCAGTCGGACAATAAGAAAGAAGCGGCGCCATGGCGGAACGTTCTCAGAACCTGCAGGATCTTTTTCTCAATACGGTTCGCAAGCAGAAGATTTCCCTGACCATTTTTCTCATCAACGGCGTGAAACTGACGGGGGTCGTCACGTCATTCGACAATTTCTGCGTGCTCCTGCGCCGCGACGGGCATTCCCAGCTCGTCTACAAGCACGCCATCTCGACCATCATGCCGGGCCAGCCCATGCAGATGTTCGAGAGCGAAGACAGCGCATCCTGACGGTCTGATCCCATTACCAAGCATCCGAAGAAACACACATCCATCATTCCGGAACTCGAGACGCGGCGCGACGACATGCGCGCCGCCGTCATCGTGCCGGTCCTGAAAGCCGACCGGCGCAACACCGAGACGGTCGCCGCGCCCGAGCGGACGGACGAAAGCCGGCTCGAAGAAGCCGTCGGTCTCGCACTCGCCATCGATCTCGAGGTCGTCTGGCGCGCCGTGGTGCCGGTCGCCCAGCCCAAGCCCGGCACGCTGCTCGGCACCGGCAAGATCGAGGAGATCGGCCGGGCGCTGGTCGAGATGGATGCCGGCCTCGTCATCGTCGATCATCCGCTGACGCCCGTCCAGCAGCGCAATCTGGAGCGCGAGTGGAACGCCAAGGTCATCGACCGCACCGGCCTCATCCTCGAAATCTTCGGCCGCCGCGCCTCCACCAAGGAAGGCACGCTGCAGGTCGAGCTTGCCCATCTCAACTACCAGCGCGGCCGCCTCGTGCGCAGCTGGACCCACCTTGAGCGCCAGCGCGGCGGCGCGGGCTTCATGGGCGGTCCCGGCGAAACGCAGATCGAGGCCGACCGGCGCCTCTTGCAGGACCGCATCGTCCGGCTGGAGCGCGAGCTCGAACAGGTGCGCCGCACCCGCCAGCTGCACCGCGCCAAGCGCCGCAAGGTGCCGCATCCGATCGTGGCGCTGGTCGGCTACACCAATGCCGGCAAATCGACGCTCTTCAACCGGATCACCGGGGCAGGGGTGCTGGCCGAGGACATGCTGTTCGCCACGCTCGACCCGACGCTGCGCCGCATCAAGTTGCCGCAGGGCCGCATGGTGATCCTCTCCGATACGGTGGGTTTCATCTCCAACCTGCCCACCCACCTCGTCGCCGCCTTCCGTGCCACGCTCGAAGAGGTGCTTGAAGCGGACCTGATCCTCCACGTGCGCGATCTCTCCGACCCCGACAATGCCGCCCAGGCTGCGGATGTGACGCGCATCCTTGCCGATCTCGGCATCGACGAGAAGGAAGCCTCCGAGCGGATCATCGAGGTCTGGAACAAGATCGACGCGCTCGGCCCGGAAGCCCACGACGCGCTTGCCGAACGCGCCAGCGGCCGATCGGACGTCATGGCGATCTCGGCGATCACGGGCGAGGGCGTCGAGCCGCTGCTTTCCGAAATCACCCGCCGCCTCTCCGGCCTTGCCACGGAAACGACCATCACCCTGCCGGTCGATCAACTCGGCCTGCTTTCCTGGGTCTACGCCAATGCGGACGTGACGGCGCGCGAGGACAATGAGGACGGCTCGGTAACGCTCGACCTCACGCTTTCCGAAACCCAGGCCGCCGATCTCGACCGCAAGCTCGGCAACGGTCCGAAGCCGGTGCGGGAGGACTGGGAAGACTGAGGGTGGGCGGCCTTCCGCCATCCCCGGTTTTGTTCGCAAATCCCGACGTGAAGGTGGAAAAGCGGCGGTGGCCTCACCCTCCGTTATCTTCGGCCCCCGAGCCAAGGATTCGTCGCCAAGGGCGCAGAGGGCCGCATGGGTCCTCGGGGCTAGCCCGAGGACGACGTGGAGGGTGGGGCACCCTCTTTTCCCGTCATTCCGGCTGTGAGCCGGAAACCAGCCAGCCCAAGTCCTTGGGATGAATGACATTTTCGACGTGGATACGCACGTCGGCTGGATTCCGGCTCAAGGCCGGAATGACGGACGTGATAGGCTTGCGCCATCCCTCGCACGACCACTCAGCTGTCGTCATGACTGATCCTCACGCCGCCTGCCGCTTCTCCACCTCAGCCACGAAGCCGACGATCCGCGCCAGCACGGGGGCTGCGGAGACGATGCGGCGGTGGCCGTAGCCGTTGGCCCAGAAGAGGTCGGCGCCCGGCACCGCTTCCCCATAGGCGCGGGCGTGGTGGGCGGCGACTTCCTTGTCGTCCTCGGCATGGACGATCAGCATGGAAAGGTCGGCGCCGGCCAGCATCTCGGCGGCAGAGAAACCGTCGAGCGAGCGGCCGGCGCGGCGTTCGACAATCGCCTCCATGGCGCGCTGCGTCTGCGGCTTCAGCCGCATCAGCTTGCCGAAATCGGTGAAGAGCCAGCGCATCTCGCTCGGCGAGCCGATGGTGACGAGGGCGCTGGGCCGGTGGACCGGCAGACCGCGGAGCACGCCACCGGCGGCAACCGCCTGGGCGGCCCCGCCGAAGGAATGGCCGACGCCGGCGTCAAAGGGCCCGTAGCGGCGCCAGGCGGCATCGATCGCCTTCACCGCCTCGATCATCGTCAGGAACCGCCCGGAGGCGCCGCCATGGCCCGGCCAGTCGAGCGCCACGACCTCGGCGCCACCAGCCGTCAACGCGTCGATCAGTGCCGTCATGTAGTCGATGCGCGAGCCCCAGCCATGGGTGACGAGAATGCGGCGCTGCGGCTGCGGCGTCACGGCCGGGAAAAGGTGCGCGAGCGCCGCGCCGCCTTCAAAGGGAAGGATCTCGCGCTTTGCCCGCGCCATCACGCCCTGCGCGGCGGCAAAGACCTGTTTCTCCTTCGCCCGGCGCGGCGCCTTGGGCGGGGCGAGCGAAAAGACCGCGAGGCCAAGGCGGGCGGCGGCGGCCGGCGAAACGGTCTGCACCGCGCCGATGAGGTGACGGATGACGGCTAGGCTAAAGGATGCCATAGTGGGGGTCCGATTTCTGTTCAATCTTGAACAATAAAGGCCAACCTTGAACAAAGTGCAAGTCTCTTCTGACGATGCCGTCGCCGGGAGCGCGCCGCAGACCGCTGCCGCCGCTCCAACCGTTCCATGGGATCATCCACGCTTTTCCAGCTGGATCTCGATCGGCCAGGCCTGCCAGCTGATGCAGCAGTCGCTCGCAAGGTCGCTGGCGCCGCTCGACATCAAGCCGCCGCATCTCGACATTCTCGTCAATCTCTACCGCTTCGAGGGCATTTCGCAGCAGGCGCTGGCCCGCAAGCTGCTGGTCGGCCGGTCCAATATGAGCATGCTCCTGCCGCAGCTCGAAAAGCGCGGCCTCATCGAGCGGCGCGGCGACGAGAAGGATCGGCGTGTGCTGCGGCTCTTTCTGACGGAGACCGGCCGCGGGCTGACGCAGGAGGCGATGGTGATCCAGACGGCGCTGATCGAGAAGATGCTGGGCACGGCGCCGGTCGAGGATTGCGAGGCGGTGGCCCGCTCCATGCAGCGCGTCATCGCCCTGCTGCTTGCCGAACAGGCGGGCGAGGAGGGCTGAGCGGGCCTGCTGCTGACCCTTCTCCCCCTCGGTGAGAAGGTGGCCTGAGGGGTCGGGCGCCCGGCTCGCCGCTTTACCGCGGCCGCTCGGCCCTGTCCCGGCTCATGCCCTTGTCGGCGAGCTCCTGCTCATAGGCGGCGAAGAGGTCCGCACCGGTTTCTCCCAGCGTGCGCAGATAGGACCAGGTGAAGATGCCGCTGTCGTGCATGTCGTCAAAGCCGATGCGCACGGCATAGTTTCCGGTCGGCGTCACCGTCAGGATCGCCACGTCGCGCTTGCCGGGCACCGTCACCTTCTGGCCTGGACCATGGCCCTGCACCTCGGCCGACGGCGACAGCACCCGCATCATCTCGGCCGGCAGCGCAAAGTGCGCGCCATCGGCAAAGGTCACCGTCAGGGTGTGGCGGTCCTTGGAAACGCGCAGTTCGGTCGGTCTGGTCTGGTCGGTCATAGGATGTCCTTGCTGCGTTCGGCTGCCGGGATCTGCAGCATGCGTGTGGCCTCGTTGCAGTTCCTCGATCGGCTCACGGCTCACCGCATCCGTCATCCTCGGGCTTGACCCGAGGATCCACGCCGCGAGCGTATCGGGTGCCGGTGGATTCTCGGGTCAAGCCCGAGAATGACGGCGGTCGAGAGGGCGGGTCCGCCGGTGCGGTGCAGCCCGTGTTGGGCCTGACCTACAACCAAACACCCCCCACCGCAACGTGTCGCCTCACCGCCCCGTCAACCGCTCAAACAGCGCGGCATCGAGTTCATCATAGTGGTCAATGACATGATCGGGCGACAGTTCGCTGATGTGGACGTCCGTGTAGCCGAAGGGCACGCCAAGCGCGGCGACGCCGGCATTGCGCGCGACCAGCATGTCGTTCACGCTGTCGCCCACCATCACCGTCGTCTCCGGCGTGCCGCCGGCCAGCCGGATGGTGCCGAGGAGATGGTCGGCATGCGGCTTGCGGACGGGGAAGGTATCGGCGCCGGTGATCGCCGCGAAATGCTTCGTGAGATCCAGCGCTTCAAGCAGCCGCCGCGCCGGTCCCTCCAGCTTGTTGGTGCAGACGGCGGCCGCGATCCCCGCCGCGTCGAGACGGTCGAGCGCCTCGATCAGGCCGGGAAAGGGACGCGATGCGCCCGGCATCTGGCTGGTATAGTGCTCAAGGAAGATCGCCTGAAGCCGGTCGAGCGTGTCGGTCGAAAGCGCCCGGTCGCGCAGCGCAAAGGCCCGCGTGATCATCGCCCGCGAGCCGTGGCTGAAGGCGATGTTCAGCTCGTCCCGGGTCACTGGCTCCAGTCCTTCGCCGGCTATCGAATGATTGGTGCTGGCGACGAGATCGGGCGCCGTATCGATCAGCGTGCCGTCGAGATCGAAGACGACGAGCGGGCGAGGGGCGGCGGCAGAAGAGGCTGAGGACATCGGGCAGGGGCTCCGGGCGAGAAGGTCTGGCACGATGGATATAGCCCCCGCGCCTGTGTGCAAGCCGTTTTCGCGCGGGGCCGCGCTTTCATTTGCACTTTCGTTTGCTCCGGCCAGCGTGTAAACGTCCAGACGCAATCCGGGCCGCGCCTCACGGGCGCCGACGATCCGGAAACAGGAAACAACGGGAGCGAACGGCGCGATGGACGCCCGTCAGATGAAGATCAAGGCCGCCGAGGCGGCGCTTTCCCATGTCGAGGACGGCATGCGGCTTGGTATCGGCACCGGATCGACGGCGGAAGAATTTGTCCGTCTTCTGGCCGAGAAGGTGGCGGGGGGCATGCGCATCGAAGGCGTGCCGACCTCCGAGCGCACGGCGCGGCTCTGCCTCGAACTCGGCATCAGCCTGAAGTCGCTCGACGAGCTGCCCGAACTCGACCTCACCATCGACGGCGCCGACGAGGTTGATGGCAAGCTTCGCCTCATCAAGGGCGGTGGCGGCGCGCTGCTGCGCGAGAAGATCGTCGCAGCCGCCTCGGCGCGCATGATCGTGATTGCCGACGAGACCAAGGTCGTCGATACGCTCGGCGCCTTCAAGCTGCCGATCGAGGTGAATGCGTTCGGCCTCGTGGCGACCCGCAAGGCGGTGGAGAAGACCGCGGCGCGTCTGGGACTTTCCGGCGAGATCGTGGTGCGCGAGGGCGGCGATGGCCCCTTCATGACGGATGGCGGCCATCTCATTCTCGATGCATCTTTTGGCCGTATTCCTGATCCAGAAGCGCTCGCAAGTGCGCTCAATTTCATTCCCGGCGTGGTCGAGCACGGCCTATTCATCGGCATTGCCTCGCTTGCGATCATTGCCGGCCCGGATGGCGCCCGCACGCTTTCGGCCTGAAGGCCACCCAAGACAAGCGGGGGGCCGAACCCGGCCCGCCGCCGATAGACGTCCGGCCCCCGGTCTTCCGGCGCGGTCGCCAACAGACAGGAGCAATGACACGATGAACAAGATTTCCGGCTTCGGGAAGGTTCTCGCCACCGCCGCCCTTCTCGCCGCGCTCGCGGCGCCCGCCGTGCGCGCCCAGGAAGTGACGGAAGAGCAGCTGAAGGCGGCCCGCGCCACCATCACTGCGCTTGGCGTCACCAACAGCTTCGACAATATCCTGCCGAACCTTGCCGAGCGGCTGAAGAACACGCTGATCCAGGCCTCGCCGAACCATCAGGACCTGATCACCGCCACCGTCGATGAAAAGGCGCTTGCGCTCGCCGCCCGCCGCGCCGACCTCGAAAACGAGGCTGCGACCATCTACGCCAAGACCTTCACGGTCGACGAGCTGAACGCCATCTCCGCCTTCTACAATTCCGAAGCCGGCAAGAAGCTCCTCAACAACGGCCCGATCGCGTCCCGCGAACTCCTGAAGGCCGCCGACATCTGGGCCGCCGGCATCTCCCGCGACCTCAGCCAGGAAGCCACCAAGTCGCTGGACGAAAAGATCGGCTCGGAAACCCCCGCCCAGGGCGCCGCCGACATGCCCGTCGCCACCCCGGACGCGCAGCCGCAGCAGTAAGCCCTGCCGCGCAATAGACATTCCTAAACCCGGTCGATGCGTGTCGGCCGGGTTTTTTGATGGGCTCAGCGGCGCTGGCCACCATCTGCCACACGCACCACCCTTCCCACACCCGCCCCCGATACCCTATATCTGCCGCATCGGCCGTCATCTCCGGCGGTCCCATCTTTGTCCGGCGGCGGTTCTCGCTTTCAGTCCGGGGTTTTCGTGAGGGATTGAGCATGGCGGGCAGGGATTATGATCTCTTCGTGATCGGCGGCGGGTCGGGCGGGGTGCGCAGTGCCCGGCTGGCGGCGTCGATGGGCAAGAAGGTGGCCATTGCCGAGGAGTTCCGGTTTGGCGGGACCTGCGTGATCCGGGGCTGCGTGCCGAAGAAGCTCTATGTCTATGCCTCGCAGTTTCCCGAGCATTTCGAGGATGCGGAAGGCTTTGGCTGGACGGTCGGCGCGCGCAGCTTCTCCTGGGAGACGCTGGTTGCCGCCAAGGAGAAGGAGATCACGCGGCTCGAAGGCCTCTATCGCAAGGGTCTCGACAATGCCGGCGCCGAGATCGTCGAGAGCCGGGCGGAACTTTTGGATGCCAATACGGTCCGGCTTCTGGCGGACGGGCGCACCGTCACGGCCGAGCGGATCGTGATCGCCGTCGGCGCGCGGCCGCAGGCGCCGGCCGGGCTTGTCGGGGCCGAGCACTGCATCAGCTCCAACGAGGCCTTCGATCTCAAAAGCCTGCCCAAGTCCATCCTGATTTCCGGCGGCGGCTATATCGCGGTCGAGTTCGCCAATATCTTCCATGGCCTCGGCGTCGAGACGACGCTGATCTATCGCGGCGCGGAGCTGCTGTCGCGGTTCGACGGCGATATGCGGCGCGGGTTGATGGCGGCGATGCAGGCCAAGGGCATCAAGATGATTCTCGGCGACGTCATCACCGCTGTGACGGTGGACGGCGAGGGACGGCGCCTGGTCGAGACCGGCCAGAACGGCCAGATGGTGGTCGATCAGGTGATGCTGGCGACGGGCCGCGTGCCCAACACCGCCGGCCTCGGGCTCGAAGCGGCCGGCGTCAACACCGACGATCGCGGCGCGATCCGCGTCGATGCCTTCTCGCGCACCAGTGCGGCCGGCGTCTATGCGCTCGGCGACGTCACCGACCGCGTGCAACTGACGCCGGTCGCGATCCACGAGGCCATGTGCTTCATCGAGACCGAATACAAGCACAATCCCACCTCGCCGGACCACGACCTCATCGCCACCGCCGTCTTTTCGCAGCCCGAGATCGGCACGGTCGGCCTCTCCGAAGAGGACGCCGTCAAGACATATCCGGCGGTCGATGTGTTCCGCGCCGAGTTCCGGCCGATGAAGGCGACGCTGTCCGGCCGCACGGAAAAGACGATCCAGAAGATCGTCGTCGATGCCGAGACGCGCAAGGTGCTGGGCGTCCATATTCTCGGCCACGATGCCGGCGAGATGGCGCAGCTGCTCGGCATTGCACTGAAGGCCGGTGTGACCAAGGACGATTTCGACCGCACCATGGCGGTGCATCCGACCGCCTCCGAAGAGCTCGTCACCATGTATCAGCCGAGCTATCGTCTTCGCGATGGTGTCAGGCAGTAGAATAGTCAAAACAACAGGATGCAGAGAATGGATCGGATTTTACCGATGGCTGTTAAGGGGAGGGTAAGGCTGGTTCGGACTTCTTCTGACAGGGGCTGAAAACTCACCTATAGTGGCATCATTCCTGTGTCGGAGATGCCCGATGGCGTTCGCAAGTGCTGTGTCTGAACCCATAATCCACCAGCCCGCCCCGGCCACCGTGGCGCGCCCGCGCGGCCGCGTTGTCGTCGAGCCGGTGCTGGTGACGCGCACCATGCGTCGCGGCGGTCGCAACTGGGCGATGCTTCTCACCTTCTCCGTGGTCTGCTTCGGCATGGTCGCGGTCGCCGCCGGCAGCCTTTATGGCCTCGTCCGCGCCGGCGTCTGGGCTGCCGGTCTCGTCTGATCGGCCTGCATCCCATTGAGGCGTGCCGGCTGTTTCCGGCATTGCGGCGCTTTACCCATTGCAATGAATGAATAAGCCAGGAGCCTGACACCAGGCAGGCGGGTGCACGCGGTGCACCCGCCTTTTCGTGCGTCGTCATGCGGCGCCGATCGCTTCCGGCCGCCTTGTGCACAAACGACAATGCCGGCGGTTGCCGGCACAGGCTTCGCTGCATTTTCGGTGGAGAGTGCCGGTCGCCCGCCTCACGTGGTGAGGTGCGGGCTCTGGATGACACGGTGGAACAGGGCCTTCATCGCCGCGTCGATGCCCTCGGTCGGGCTGACTTCGAAGAACAGGCCGGGAGAGGCGCAGGCTTCCATGCGGCCGGCAATTTCACCCTGGAAGGGCTTGATCCAGTCATTGTACCAGCCATTGGTCGGCAGCGGCAGGTAGGTGGTGTAGAGCACCGCGATGCGGATGCCGCGATCCTTGAGCGCCTTGCAATAGGTAATGTCGATCGGCTCCTGGCAGCGGCCGCCGGTCGTCTTCTTGGTGCAGGTCGAGGGCTTGTAGCTGTCGCCGACACCGTCGCTGACGAAGAAGACGATCTTCTCGCGGTCGCTGGTCGAGGCGCCCGTGCCCGGCTTGCCGATCTCGGCGCTGATCTTCGTCAGGGCGTTGTCGAAGCTGGTCTGCTGGTCGTTGTCGTAGCCCTGGTAGGGGATGCTCATCAGCTTGATGGAATCGGTCTTCTTCTTGACCGATGTCAGGTTGCTCGTCAGGGACGCCACCTTCTGCAGCTTCAGATCCTCGGCCTTTTCGCCGAACGTATAGGCCGCCATGCGGAACTGCTGGGCAAATTGCATCTGCGCCTTGGCCTCGTCCATCAGCGAGGCGGTCGCTTGCGCGACGACGTCGATGCGGATGGTGGCGCCGATCTTGCGGGCGAGGTTGTAGTAGCTGTTCTTGTCGTCCTTGCCGTTGTCGACGATGTGGCAGGCAAAGGCACACTGATCGGGCGTCGCGTTGACCAGCTTGTCGATATCAGCGGGTGTCGCGCCGACCCCCATGGATGGGGTGTTGTCGAGCAGCATGTAGAAGTCCATGAAGGACTGCGTCTGCAACTGCGCCGAGGCCGTGCCGGAGACGGTGATCGCATCCTTGCCGAGGATGCGCAGCAGCGTCGTCGGAATCTCCAGCGAATAGGAGATTTCGGCCGTGAGGGTTCGGCCGTTCTTGGTCACGGTTCCGGTAAAGGGCATGATCTGCTGGCCGAGTTCGTCCGGCTTGTCATCGCGCTGGCCCTTGGCAAGGCGTGCCATGGCATCGCTGCCCACCGCCACGATGCCGTCGCCCTTCATGGCCATGGCCGCCTTCACGGTTTCTGAATTGGCCGCGAGAACGCCGAGCGCCGCCGTATCAGCCTGGGCGCGCAGATCATACTGGGCTTTGAGGACGCGGGCAAAATCCACCGACAAGCCCGCCGCGCCCACTACGGGAACCGCGGTCAGAGCGAAAAGCATCGCGAAATTGCCGCCGCGGTCTTTCCAGAAATTCGAAAAGGTGAGGCTCATGTGTCATCCTGACTTGATGCGGAACGCAGGCACGGCGCCGCAGTCTCTGCTCCCGTCATGTTGCTGGCAGGCTACGGCACGTTCCTTTCGGAAGTGTTCCGTCAATCCGTAGAGATTTATGGATGTGTCGCTCAAGCACGCGTTAATCCGTTCTTCACGCTTGAAAGCCCGCCTTGGCCCGGTCCTGCGGGCGGCGTGCGCGTGTCGCCAAGCCGCTAGCTTTCGCCACCGTTAACGTTTATAAGCCCGCATCCCTTTCGGCCCCCGCACGGTGCGCGGGCGAGGCGGGTGCGCGGGGCGAGTGGCCCGTAAGGGCGCTGGCGCCCATGCGCTACGGAGTTGAGGTAAACGACATGGCACAGAATTGGACCCCGAACAGCTGGCGGAACATGCCCATCCAGCAGGTGCCGGACTATCCGGACGCGGCAGCGCTGGAGGCGACCGAAGCCCGCCTCGCGAAATTTCCGCCGCTGGTCTTTGCCGGCGAAGCCCGTCGCCTGAAGGCCTCGCTCGCCAAGGTCGCCGAAGGCCAGGGTTTCCTGCTGCAGGGCGGCGACTGCGCCGAAAGCTTTGCCGAACACGGCGCCGATACGATCCGCGACTTCTTCCGCGCCTTCCTGCAGATGGCGGTGGTGCTGACCTTCGGCGCCCAGCAGCCGGTGGTCAAGGTCGGCCGCATTGCCGGCCAGTTCGCCAAGCCGCGTTCGTCCAACATCGAGACGCAGAACGGCGTATCGCTGCCGTCCTATCGCGGTGACATCATCAACGGCATCGAGTTCACGGAAGAGGCCCGCGTGCCCAATCCGGAACGCCAGATCATGGCCTACCGCCAGTCGGCCGCGACGCTCAACCTTCTGCGCGCCTTCGCCATGGGTGGCTATGCCAACCTCGAAAACGTGCATCAGTGGATGCTGGGCTTCGTCAAGGACAGCCCCCAGGCCGAGCGCTACCGCAAGCTCGCCGACCGCATTTCCGAAACCATGGACTTCATGAAGGCCATCGGCATTTCCGCAGAAAACCACCCGGGCCTGCGCGAAACCGACTTCTTCACCAGCCATGAGGCGCTGCTGCTCGGCTACGAGCAGGCTCTGACGCGCGTCGATTCCACCTCCGGCGACTGGTACGCCACCTCCGGCCACATGATCTGGATCGGTGACCGCACGCGCCAGCCCGACCATGCCCACATCGAATACTGCCGCGGCATCAAGAACCCGATCGGCCTGAAGTGCGGCCCGTCGCTGACGGGCGAGGGGCTTCTGGAGCTCATCGATCTCCTCAACCCCGCCAACGAGGCCGGCCGCCTGACGCTCATCTGCCGCTTCGGCCATGACAAGGTCGCCGAGCACCTGCCGCGCCTCATCCGTGCCGTCGAACGCGAGGGCAAGAAGGTCGTCTGGTCCTGCGATCCGATGCACGGCAACACGATCACGCTCAACAATTACAAGACCCGTCCCTTCGAGCGGATCCTGTCGGAAGTCGAAAGCTTCTTCCAGATCCACCGCGCCGAAGGCACCCATCCGGGCGGCGTGCATATCGAAATGACCGGCAATGACGTGACGGAATGCACCGGCGGCGCCCGCGCGCTCTCCGGCGCCGATCTCGGCGACCGCTACCACACCCATTGCGACCCGCGCCTCAATGCTGATCAGGCTCTGGAGCTCGCCTTCCTGCTCGCCGAGCGCATGAAGACCGGCCGCGACGAAAAGCGGATGGTCGTCAACGGCTGATCGGCCGCGACAGGGCTGAACCGAAAGGGCGGTCCGCTTCGGCGGGCCGCTTTTTTTGTTTATGACGGAGGCGCATGCCCCCACTCTGTCCGCAGCCATGGCGTGATGGTGCGAAAAGCGGCGGGGCATCAGCCTCCGTCATCAATCCTCACACCTGCGTCATTTGAAGGCCTGCGTCATCCTCGGGCTTGACCCGAGGATCCACGCCTCAGCCACTGCGCTTGCCGCATGGATGGTCGGGTCAAGCCCGACCAAGACGGCGGAGAGGGCAGCGCGTTTGGCGGCACTTTTCCGGGCCGCTCGCTTCGCAAGGTCGCCCATGTTCGGTGTCACCCCTTCGCCTCCGGCAGCTTCGCATGCAGCCGCGCCAGGTCTTCCCGCAGGGCCGCGAGTTCGGACAGCACTTCCATGTCGATCTTGCGGTGCAGGGACAGGATTTCGAGCTCCGCCTTCAGGTTCACCTCATAGTCCTTGGCCGCTTCGAAGCGATCCCGCTCGGCCTGCCGGTTCTGCGACATCATGATGATCGGCGCCTGGATCGCGGCGATCATGGAGAGGATGAGGTTGAGGAAGATGAAGGGATAGGGGTCGAAGGCGTCCTTTGTCAGGATCACCGTGTTGATGGCAGACCAGGCGATCAGGAAGACGATGAAGGAGATGATGAAGCCCCAGGAGCCGCCGATGCGCGCGATGCGGTCGGCGAGGCGCTGGCCGAAGGTGGCGTGGGCGGAAATGGCGGCGTTCACGTCGGTCGAGATGACCAGATGGTCCTCGGCGCGGTCCAGCACGCGGAGCTCGATATCGCCCAGCTTTTCGAGAGGTTTGCCGAAATGGCGGTGGGCAAAGCTGTGGCGCTTGGTGATCATCCGATGTTTCCTGGCTGTGGGAGCGGCAAAGGCGTCGAAACGATCCCGTTCCGCCGGATCTCCCTTGGATTTCTATCAGTCTTTTTGAAGACAGGAAGGCTGTTGCAGGCTTTTGAAGCGTCGCATCACATCTATGCGCTGGACAGAGGTCGCCTTCCTCGGCCACCCTTGCCACCCATATCAAAAGGGAGGACGGGCAATGACGGAACCGGCAATGACGGAACGGGCAGTGACGGAAAGGACGGGCGGATGTCTTTGCGGGGCGGTGCGCTTTGTCGTGCGCGGCCGGCTGCGGGAGGTGGTGTTTTGCCACTGCAGCCAGTGCCGCCGGCAGACCGGTCTCTACTACGCCTCCACCAATGCGGCGCGCGAGGACCTCGCCATCACCGGCGAGGCGGAGATCACGTGGTACGGCTCCAGCGCGCATGGCAAACGCGGATTCTGCCGCCACTGCGGGTCGGCGCTGTTCTGGTCCTATGAGGGTGCGCAGGGCATATCGATCCAGGCGGGCGCCTTCGATCAGCCGAGCGGCCTTCAGCCGGGCTACCACATCTTCACCGCCGACAAGGCCGATTTCTATACGATCGATGATGGGCTCGAGCAGTTCGCACGCGGGCGTGCGGGCCTGACGACGGATGGCTGATGCGGCGGGCAGCTTTCCCCTGCCGTCAGGTCCCGGCCGAACCGGTCGCCCCGTCGAAAGCCTCGGCGATGGCGGCGAATTTGACCGCCTGCCAGCCGGCATGTTCATCGATGAAGTCCTTGCTGATCCACAGGCGGCGGTTGCGCGTGGCGCCTTCCCAGCTCAGGACACCCAACTTTTCGGCCTTGTGAAAAAGGCGCCGGACACTCGTCAGCGACAGGCGGTAACGTTCGGCAAGCGCTGACAGCGCATAAGGGCCAAGCGGCACGCGTCCGGCCGTCGGGGCGACCGTCGCTGGCAGGGATGAAAACAGATCGTGCAGCACGTTGCTACCGCAATCGGTCCAGACGAAGGCGCCAACGGCCGGGGGCGGGGTGTGCCAGGCCGGATCGGCAATCAGCTTGGCCGCGGCGCGCTGATGGGCTGCGGTAAACAGCGCGTCGGGCCGTGCATCGAACGCCCGCACGCGCTCCTTGCCATCCAGCCGGTCGAGGCTGGCGATGTGGGCGCGAAACCACAGGCGCATCGCCGCCTCGCTCTCGGCCGTCAAGACCAGGGGCCGGCTGCGTTTGGTGCCGGGGTCGGGCACGTCGCTCACCATTTTGTGGGCGATCAGCTCGGCAAGATGCGCCGCGGCAGTGTTGCGGCTCGCCGCGCCGGTGCGGATTGCGATTTCCTGCAGGCGCGCGGCCGTGATCCCCGTCAGGGGCTCGCCGGGGTCGCGGGCCAGATGCAGCGCGAAAAGGGACTGGGTCAAAAGCCAGCGCTGCATGCTCGCCATGTAGCGCACCATCTGCGGGGCCCTGTCGTGGATCGCCGTCAACGCCTGTCCGATCGCCTGCAACTCGCGGGGAAAACCGGGATGGGCGGCGATCACGGCGGGATCATCGAGGCGGATGGCCGCGCTGCCGGTGAAAAAAGATGGACCCAAACTGTTCATGTCATTCGATCATTCTGGCGATGCCGGGAAGGCCGCGCCTGCTGCGCGCCAGTGCTGCCGCCGTCGAAAATGCGGAAACCCGAACGAAATCAGATATCCGTACGATATTCCGAAACTAGGGCGCCGGCCTCCTCTTTGCAATCGGCCGGCGCTCACTGTTGCTGCAATCCTGTGCATCTCCCGCCGCGCGTCGCGCCCGACCGGCCCTCGCGCCCTTAAAGAAGCGCAGCGGCAGCCTCCTGTCGGAGCGCGGCGAGCCGCACGCCGGCAGTGCCCTGCGCCGCGATCGCCCGTTCGACTGACAGGCGATCCCCGGACGGGGCGCCAGACACGGCCAGAGCCGCCCTGAAGGCGGCATCGATGGCGCGCAGGCGGTTGGCCTGCCAGTCGGCATAGGCCTCAGTGAGCGCGGGTGCGATGATCAGGCGGCGTGCGGAGCGCTTGCCGGTGCGCAGAACGACGCCGGTTTCCTCCGCCTGGGCGCAGAGCCGGCGCACATGGGTGCAGGATACGACATAGCGGTCGGCGAGCGCCGTCACACCGAAATCCTCGACTTCCAGCGTGGCGCCGGGCAGCACGCCGCAGGCCGCGCCTGTTGCGCTCTTCACGCTGTCGGCGGCACGCGCCATGAGATCGTCGATGAGAAGGCTTCCGGCATCGGTCCACAGGATCGGGCCGAGCGGGGCGGCGGGCTCGCGCCAGCCGGCGTCCGCCATCAGGTGGCGTGCCGCCAGGGGCTGGGCAATGCGCACCAGGCCCGGCTCGGCGATCAACTGGCAGCTGCGCTCCCCGCCATCCATGGCGTCGAGCACCTGCAACTGGCCGAGGAACCATCGCTGCATGGCCGCGCTTGCCTGCTCGCCCGGCGCCAGCGGCCGCACGCGCCGGTCGCCCGTCGAGGGCAGGTCGGCAAAGACACGCACGGCGCGCATTTCCTGCACGAAGGCCGAGACCGTGTTGCGGCTGGCGGCCCGGTGTTCGAGGATGAGGTCGAGCAGGTGGCCGGCGGTGAGCCCGCTCGCGCCGCCCTCATGGTGCAGGGCAAAAGCCGCCTGGCAGAGCAGCGCACGCTGCTGCGAACCCATCAGGCGCCGCAGCCGCGGAAACTGCGGCAGGATGTCGATCGTGTTGCGGGCGACCTGCCCGAGATGGGCAAGGACCGTGGCGCGGTCCGGCAGGTCCGGTGCGGCAAGGGCCTGGCGGAAGGCAGCGCCGGCGGCGGGCGCCAGGGCCGTGGCTGCAACGAGGGAGGATGGGGCGGGGGCGTGCATCGCGTCTTGATCCCGAATGTGATGCCGGCCCGCCATTGGCGGGGGCATGGCTTCGACAGGTTGTGAACGGCTGCCGGACCTTTGTTATTCGGTCCGACTGTGACACTGTCATTGCAAACGGGATTTTTGGCTGTTTCCTCCGTGACAGCCCTGGCTTGCGCCTGAAACTTTTTGACGGGCCCATGCAAAACGGCGGCCCTTGAGGCCGCCGCGCAGTCTTCTTCTCGACACGTTTAATGCCTGCCGGTCAGCTGACCGGCCGCGGAAACAGGTCGGCATGGGTTGGGAAGAAGCGTTCCGTGCCGTAGCGCTTGCCGAACATCATGTCGTGCTGGAGGAACCGGTAGTCGCGCACCGTATCGGGAATGACCTTCTGGCGAGCCCAGTCGGCCACGACCTCGTCCGTCTCGTTCACCAGCATGAAGCGGTCGACGATCCTGTGCTCGTCGAAGACGCGGCCGAGGAAGCCGGTGTAGTAGGGGTGCTCGAAGCCGCCGGCCTTCAGCGTCTGGTAGGAGATGAAAGCGGGGCTCACCGTGCCGAGATCGCGCACCGGGCCGGTCTTGCTGGACCAGACGATCAGCGGCGTTTCATGGGTGCGCTTCATCTCGTCCAGCGGCCCCTTGCGGGCAGCCGTCACGCCGGGCATGAATCCGGTGCTGGTATAGACGGTGTTCAGCGGCGGCAGGTGATCGCCAAAGAGCACGATGATCGTTTCGCGGTCGCGGTCTTTCGCCCAGTCCATCAAAAGCTTCAGGCTGTCATCGGCCTCCTTGACGCCCTGGGTGTAGGTTTCCAGTACCTGCCGGTCGGCTGCGGGCAGGTCGCCCTCGACCTTGATGGTGTTCTCGGCATAGCGGTTCGGCTCATAGGGGCCATGGCCCTGCAGCGTGACCGTGAAGAAGAAGAACGGATCTTCCATCTGGTCCGCCTGGCGGATGATCTCCTTGGTCAGCGCCTCGTCCGAAGTGAAGATGCCGCGCTTGGTCATGGCCGGCAGCTTTTCCTCCGAGCGGAACGTGTCGAAACCGAAGGCCTTGTAGACGGCGGAGCGGTTCCAGAACCAACTCTGGAACGGGTGGATGGCGCGCGAAACATAGCCCTCGCCCTTGAAGAAAGTGGCCATCGAGGGGATCGGATCGCGGATGTACTGCTGGTATGGAATGCTGCCATAGGGCAGGAAGGCATTGGAAAAGCCCGTCAGCGCCTCGAATTCGACATTGGCGGTCATGCCGCCGAATTCCGGCGACATGACGTTGCCGGACTGCATGGCGCGCATGGTCGGCATCGGGTCGGCGGAGAAGGTAACGTTCGGCAGGCGTGTGGGATCGAAGAGCGACTCGCTCATGACCACGATCACGTCGGGCTTGCCGCGATGTGTGGTCCCGGCCGGCACGATCGGCGCCTCGATGGCGTTGATGGCATCGCCCATATAGCCGGCAGGAGCGCTCACATTGGCCATGGGCAGGTTCAGCGCAAAGGCCATCGTGAAGCCGTTGTGCCGGTAGTTTTCAGTCTGGTCCCACATGATCGGGATGATGTTCAGCCGGTCGCGCAGCCAGGAAAACTGGTTGAAATCCATGATGTGGACGAAGCCGGCGAGAAGCGGCACGGCAACCAGCGCCCGGCCGATGCGCTGCCGGCGTGCCAGGCGCGGAAAGCGGCGCCAGGCAAAGACCAGCAGGCAGGCGAGCGCAACGACCGCGACCACGATGCCGACGGCAATGCCGAGAGCCGTCCACGGACGGTCGCGCACCAGAACCGGCATCAATTCCATGATCTGCCGGCCGAACAGGAAGTCGGTCGGGTAGAGCGGATCGGAGAGATAGATCTGTTTCTGCTTGGAAATCAGCGCCGGCAGAAGGGCGAGCGGCGCAAGGATCAGCACAGCGTAATGGGCGCGGCCGAACGCTGCGTCGAGGGCGAGGAACATCAGGGCAAAGATGCCGACGGTGGCGAGCGCAGGGCGCATCGGATCGGCAAAATAGGCAATGGTCTCGCTGAACGAACCGCGCTGAACGGCTTCGATGCCGGCCGTCAGTACGAGGGCGAGCGCCAGCGAAACGACGAGGGAGCCGATCGCGCCCAGCAGCGCATCGCGACGCGGCGAGCGGATGCTTCCGATCAGGGGGATCGTTCGGCCGCTGCCGGGGGCGGCGATGGGCGCCGCTGCCGTGTCGATGGTCGCCAAGCTTGTCTCCAGTCTGTCTGCGGCATGGCGGCCTTCACCAATCCTGCCGTTTCGCGTGGCCGGCATGCGACAGCGAAGCTGTCATCCGGGTGTCGCGCCAGTGTCATGGCACTGTCATACAAATGTCATGTTGAATGCTGGATGAATAAGTCAAGGCTTACCCCGGCCAATCCCCGATGGTCTTGCCGGCTGCACCGATCTCTTGCGCACTGCCATCCGCGTGCGCTGGCCTGTCACCACCGCGAGGCGGGGACGGTAGGACGTCATCTTCGTCCTCTTTTGCAAAGCCGAAGTGCCGAGAAGCATTTCGTTTTTCAGGCAAATGCTCTAAATGGCAGCTCGAACGGACCGCTATCCCGACCAAGAGGGCACGCCCATGACCGCTTCCGCTTCTCCCGCCGCTTCCGCGCCCCGGACCGGCGCGCGCGATACGCTCCGCATCGCGATCGCCCAGCTCAATCCGACGGTCGGGGATATCGCCGGCAATCTGGCGCTGGCGCGCAAGGCGCGTGCGCAGGCCGCTGCAGGCGGCGCCGAGCTCGTGCTTTTCACCGAACTCTTCCTCTCCGGCTATCCGCCGGAAGACCTCGTCCTGAAGCCGGCCTTCCTGAAGGCCTGCTGGGCCGCGCTGGAGGCGCTCACGGCCGATACGGCCGATGGCGGCCCGGGCGTCATCATCGGCCTGCCGCGGCAAGGTGAACCAAGAGGGGGGGAGGCCGTCCGGCACAACAGCGCGGCCATCATCGACGGCGGCCGCATCCTTGCGCTGCGCGACAAGGTCGATCTGCCGAACTACGGCGAATTCGACGAAAAGCGCGTCTTCGTCGAGGGCACCATCACCGGTCCCGTCGATTTTCGTGGCGTGCGCATCGGCGTACCGATCTGCGAGGAAATCTGGAACGACGCCGGCATCTGCGAGACCCTCTCGGAGGCGGGCGCCGAAATCCTGCTGGTCCCGAACGGATCGCCCTATTATCGCGGCAAGATGGATGTGCGCTATCAAGTCGTGCTGCGTCAGGTGATCGAGAGCGGCCTGCCGATCGTCTACGCCAACCAGCTCGGCGGGCAGGACGAACTCGTCTTCGACGGCGCCAGCTTCGCGTTCAACGCTGACAAGAGCCTGGCTTTCCAGCTGCCGCAGTTCGAACCCTGCGTCGCCTTTACCGATTGGGCCCGCACCGGCGAGGGCTGGGCCTGCGCGAAGGGTGAGATCGCAAATATCCCGCAGGCGGAGGAGGCCGATTACACGGCCTGCATGCTGGGCCTTCGCGATTACGTCAACAAGAACGGCTTCAAGTCCGTCGTGCTCGGCCTTTCCGGCGGCATCGATTCGGCCATCTGCACGGCGCTCGCCGTCGATGCGCTGGGGGCGGAGCGGGTGCGCACCATCATGCTGCCCTACCGCTACACCTCGTCGGACTCCTTCAAGGATGCGGAAGCCTGCGCGAAAGCGCTTGGCGTGCGCTACGACACGGTGCCGATCGGCGAGCCGGTCGATGCCTTCTCGTCGGCGCTCTCCGACCTCTTCGAAGGAACCGAAGAGGGCATCACGGAAGAAAACCTGCAGAGCCGCACCCGCGGCGTCATCCTCATGGCCGTCTCCAACAAGTTCGGATCCATGGTGGTGACGACGGGCAACAAGTCGGAAATGTCGGTCGGCTATGCCACGCTCTACGGCGACATGAACGGCGGCTTCAACCCGATCAAGGACCTTTACAAGATGCAGGTCTACGGGCTCTCGCGCTGGCGCAACGGCGCGGTGCCGGCCGGAGGGCTCGGTCCATCCGGCGAGGTCATTCCGGTCAACATCATCGACAAGGCGCCGTCGGCCGAGCTTCGCCCCAACCAGACCGACCAGGATTCGCTCCCGCCCTATCCGGTGCTCGACGATATCCTCGAATGCCTCGTCGAGCGCGAGATGGGCACGGAGGAGATCGTGGCGCGCGGCCACGATGGGGCAACGGTGCACCGCATCGAGCATCTGCTCTACATCGCCGAATACAAGCGCCGCCAGTCGGCGCCGGGGGTGAAGATCACCCGCAAGAATTTCGGCCGCGACCGCCGCTATCCTATCACCAACCGCTTCCGCGATCGCTGAGCGCCAGGCAGCAAGGGCCGCCGCGCGCCCCTCTTGCAAAGCGCCGGCGGTCATGGTCAAGTCCCGTCCGTCAGGTGCCCCGGTGTCGTGCCGGGGAGAATCGGGAATCCGGTGAAAATCCGGAACGTGCCCAACGCTGTCAGCGGGGCCAGACCCTCAGGCGAAACGTCGGCGTTTCGTCGCAAGCCACTGAAACGGAAGCTTCGGGAAGGCGAGGGTGCTGGATGATCCGCGGAGTCAGAAGACCGGCCTGATAACCATGGAGCGGCCCCGTATGGACGGCGGGACGCTTGGTTTGCGGCGGGATGCTGGCCTCGTGACGGGCGGCGTCCTTGCCCGCGGTCGTCCGCCTCCACCCAGTTGGGCCTCTGTTACCAGGGTCCGGGTCATCAAGGTTCGGTCGACCGCCGGCATCCGCTGAAGGGGAGGATGACGATGACGGACACCTGCGTTGACCGGATTGACGATGCCGAGCGCGTGCCGCCGGCTACCGATGCCGCGCCGGCGGCGTCTGCACAGACGGACGGAGACCGTGGCCACCTGGCCGAAGAGGAGACGGTCGCTGCGGGGCTTGGCCCCGAGGCTTGCGCCGAGCCCGATCCCTGGCGCGCGCATCGCGTCGCGGCCGGTCCGTTCGATGCGGCGGAGCGTGCCGCCGTCTACCGCGCGATCGAAACGCGCCGCGACGTGCGCGGCCAGTTCGAGCCGGCGCCGATCGACGATGCGGTGCTGCGGCGCCTGCTCGCCGCCGCCCATGCCGCCCCATCCGTCGGCTTCATGCAGCCATGGTCCTTCATCCGCATCACCGATCCCGGCGTGAAGGACCGGGTTCATGCCGCCTTCAGCGCCGCCAATGCCGAGGCCGAGGCGATGTTTTCCGGTGCGCATCAGGATCGATACCGTTCCTTGAAGCTCGAAGGCATCCGCGAGGCGCCCGTCAGCCTGTGCGTCACCTGCGATCCGACGCGCTCCGGCCCTGTCGTGCTGGGGCGCACCCACCAGAGCGAGATGGACCTTTATTCCACCGTCTGCGCCGTGCAGAATCTCTGGCTTGCGGCACGGGCCGAAGGCATCGGGGTCGGCTGGGTCTCGATCTTCCGCGAGGCCGACGTCAAGGCCATCCTGGGTATCCCCGATCACGTCCGCATCGTCGCCTGGCTCTGCCTCGGCCACGTCAAGACCCTCTACGACGCCCCCGAACTCGCCATCAAGGGCTGGCGCCAGCGCCTGCCGCTGGAGGAACTCGTCAGCGATAATGGCTGGGGGGGCGAGACGGCGTTGTTTGTGGAACAGACGCGGGAATGAAGCGAGACATGCAACGCCAACTTCCAAGCGCTGTTTCGTCTGCGCGGCTTGCCGTCACGGCCTGTCTTCGAGTGCGCTGACACGGTCCCCGACATCGCCGACCTGCTTCTCGATGCGGGCAAGCGAGGTTTCGATTGCGGTCTGGATGTTGGCGAGCGAGCCGCCCAGTTCCATTTTTACCATGAGCTCGATGTCGTCGCGAAGTTCGCTCTCGCGCCGCTCGACCCGCCGGACAAGGTCGTAATTCGCCGTCATCAATCGCATCATGCCGGCCATCTCCTGACGAAGGCCAGCCATTTCCTGTCGCAGCAACCGCATGTCATCGAGTTGCGCTTTTGCCTGCCGTGCTAAAAAATCGAGGCTGATCGTCTCTGACGTCATCTGCGTCACTCCGCTGCACGGCCATGATAGCGCGCAACAACCACTTCCACAAATACGCGTCACGCGCACGGACCCTTATCCCTCAATTCTGCACGGGCTGATATCCCGGCCCGGCGGGGTGGCGCAGGTCGATGCGGGATTCTTCGGGGGGCAGGAAGGTCGGGCCGACGTGGCGCACGCGCTTGTCGTTGGGCCGGTAGGGGCGTTCGTACTGGGTGGTGGCGCGCAGCGGCGTCTCGCTGAGGCCGGGCAGGGGCGTTGATTGCGCGGGCGTGGACGCGTTTGTCGCGCCGTCGCCGCTCGTCCTGGCGCCGGTATCGAGCGTTGCCGCCTCCGGCAGGCGGCAGCCGCACTGGGCGGCGCCGGCCCGGTCGCGGGTGCGGTAGGCGAAGGCGCTCGGCAGGTCCAGATAGGGCCGGCCGGTCGCTGCCGACACCATCTGGTCGCTCTCCTCGGTCGTCAGATTGTGATAGTAGAGTTCGGTCTGGGCCCCCGGGCAGCGGGCGGCACAGGCCGCCGCATCGCGGCCGAAATCGGCCGGCGTCGCATTCGAGGTGATCGGGAAGAAGGCGCCGTCGCAGGTGCGCACGCACATGGTGCGATAGGGACCGTTGGACTGGCCAGGCAGGGTCAGGACGCTCGATTGGCTGCCGCCGATGAAGGGCAGGTTCTCGTCGATCTCCGGCAGGTCTTTCAGGATGTTGCGCGGCTCCGTCGACGCCGTGGACGAGGCTTCGATCACCGTTTCCGTCTCGCGCGTGCAGCCATTTGTCGACAGCGCTGCCAGAATGAGGCTGCGCGTCGTCTCGACATTCATGCCGGTCGAGGCGCGGCGCCGTTCGCGCAAAGCCCCGAGATCGTTTTCAAGGTCGGCTATGCGGCCTTCGAGCGCCGTGCAGGCCGCCTCGTTCGGACCGCCGACGACGATGATGCTGCCCGAGGAGCAGCCGAGGCGGCGCAGTTCGATGCGGGCATTCCTGAGATCGAGGTTGACCCGCGACAGGCCGCCGGCCGTTTCGCTCAGCGCCGATCCCCCCTGATTGCCGAGGATTTCATTGCTGACGACCTGCGGCAGGCCGGCAAGCTTGGCCTGCAGCCGGTCGCAAACGGCCGATGTCGCGTTCGCCGCCGCGGCGGTCGACAGAAGCGAAACGAGGACGAGGGCGATACGCGGCGCGGCGATCACGGCGAAACACCTTGCAAGGGACAACGAAAGATCGGGGACGACCGCAGTCGGGCGTGACCATCCCATGAGCCCTTATCATAGCGTCCACACCGGCGCTGGCAACGCCGGGTGCCGATTTGCGTTAACGCGCCCTGTCCCCGCCCGATCAGGCGGGGCGCGACCCGCGCCCAATCAGGCGGCGCGGGCGTCCGGTCCCGTTGATGATCCGGCAAGGTTCGGCGCCTTGCGCCGACCGTTGTCGAGGAAGAAGCGGGCCATGGTCTCGGTAACGCCGAGCTCCCGCGCCATCACGGCTCCGCTCTTGCCGGAGCGTGCCCCTTCGAGCGCTGCCGTTTCCCGTGGCGTCAACGCGTGGCGTTCGCTCTGCTCTCGCGTGCCCGCCTTGCGGTCGGCAATGGCGGCGTGGAAGAGGCTGGCGATGAATTGCAGGTCGCGCAGATGGGTGTGCAGGAAAAGGCGCCACTCAGCCACCGCCATCCCGGTTTCGAGGATCAGCACGGCGGCGCGTCCCGTCCCGGTCTTCAACGGCAGGGCAATGCCCTGCAGCGGACGGTTGTCGGCGGCGACATCGACGGTGAGATAGGCATTGGCGCCTGCGCTGCGCCGCACGAAATCATAGTCGAGCGGGCGAAAGCTGCGGAGCGCCATGTCCAGCGCGCGGTCCTCGATGCGGCCCTCCGCGCCGAAGCAGGGGCCGGTGCGGGCGCGCGTGTGGGTACCCTCCGTCACCCGGGCGAAAAAGGCGCCGCCACGCCTGTCAGCATCCACGAACAGGAGATCGCTGAAGCCGTAATGGCGGCGCATCAGCGCAAAGAACCTGTTGATGTCGATGACATCGCTGGTTTCGAGATAGGCAAGCAGCGTTTCGAAAGCGTCGGTAGCGGCCATGCTGTCCCATCCCCATGCCGTGCGCGCGCCTGTAAGGCGCCCATTGAAGGGCTGAGACACCATGCGAGGCTTGCGCCGGCCTGACCATGTCGGCGGCGGGGGATCTGCCGTTTTCGACAAAAGGGGGCGGCCGGACGCGCGGTGCGCCCGGCCGGGTCGGTCAGAGCGGGTAGCTCGCTTCCGTTACCGCCAGCGCCGCCATGTTGACCACGCCGCGCGAGGTCACCGACGGCGAGAGAATGTGGGCGGGCAGGGCGGCGCCGAGCAGGATGGGGCCGACATGCAGGCTGTCGGTCATGCTCTTGACGACGCCGAGCGTGATGTTGGCGGCATCGAGGTTCGGGAAGACCAGAAGGTTGGCTTCGCCCGACAGCGTCGAGTGCGGCATGACGCGGTGGCGCAGCGCCTCGGAGATGGCCGAATCGCCATGCATCTCGCCGTCCGCTTCGAGATCCGGGGCGAGTTCGCGCACCAGCGTGATCGCCTTTCGCATCTTGAAGGCACTTTCGCTGTCGCGTGAGCCGAAGTTGGAATGCGAGACGAGGGCCGCGCGCGGCACGATGCCGAAGCGGCGGATTTCCTCGGCCGCCATCACGGTCGCCTGGGCGATTTCTTCCGCGGTCGGGTTGAAGGTCACATAGGTGTCGGTGAAGAAGGTGGCGCCGCGCTGCGAGATCAGAAGGCTCATGGCGGAGAAGTCGAGAACGCCAGCCTTCTTGCCGATGATCTGCGAGACATCGCGAAGGTGGCGGCTGTAGCGTCCTTCGACGCCGCAGATCAGCGCATCGGCGTCCCCACGACGCACCGCGAGCGCACCGATCACGGTCTGGTTGGTGCGCACGATGGTGCGCGCAGCTTCCGGAATGACGCCGAGGCGGCCGACGAGGGCGAAATACTCGTCCACATAGTCGCGGTAGCGCGGATCGCCTTCGGGGTTCACCACCTCGAAATCGCTCTCGGGGCGGATGCGCAGGCCGTAGCGCTTCAGGCGCGTTTCGATGATCTGCGGACGGCCGATGAGGATCGGCTCGGCAATGCCGTCTTCGAGCAGCACCTGGGCGGCGCGCAGCACGCGCTCGTCTTCGCCTTCGGAGAAGATCACCCGCTTCTTCGACGCGCCCTTGGCGGCGTTGAAGACCGGCTTCATGATCAGGCCGGAGCGGAAGACGAAGCGGTTCAACTGGTCGAGATAGGCGTCCCAGTCGGTGATCGGCCGCTCGGCCACGCCCGATTCGGCGGCGGCGCGGGCCACGGCCGGCGCGATGCGCAGGATGAGCCGCTGGTCGAAGGGCGAGGGGATGAGATAATCGGGGCCGAAGATCGGCGTGTCGCCGGAATAGGCGCGTGCGGCGACGTCGGAGGGCTCCTCGCGGGCGAGCGCTGCGATGGCGCGCACGGCGGCCATCTTCATCTCTTCGTTGATCGTGCTGGCGCCGCAGTCCAGCGCACCCCTGAAAATATAGGGGAAACACAGGACGTTGTTGACCTGGTTGGGGAAGTCGGAGCGGCCGGTGCAGATCATCGCGTCCGGACGGGCGGCGCGCGCCAGTTCCGGCATGATTTCCGGGTTGGGGTTGGCGAGCGCCATGATCAGCGGGCGCTCCGCCATCTGCACCAGAAGCTCCGGCTTCAGCACGCCGGCAGCGGAAAGGCCGAGGAAGACGTCGGCACCGCCGATCGAATCGGCAAGCGTGCGCTTGTCGCTCTTCTGTGCGTAGACGGACTTCCACTCGTCCATCAGCACCTCGCGCCCCTCATAGACGAGGCCTTCGAGGTCGTGGACCCAGATGTTTTCGCGCGCTGCGCCGAGGGTGACGAGAAGGTTGAGGCAGGCAAGCGCCGCCGCACCGGCGCCGGAGGTGACGATCTTGGCCTTGGCGATGTCCTTGCCGGCGAGTTCGAGCCCGTTGAGGATGGCGGCGGCGACGATGATGGCGGTGCCGTGCTGGTCGTCGTGGAAGACCGGGATGTTCATCTTTTCCCGCAGGCGGCGTTCCACCTCGAAACATTCGGGCGCCTTGATGTCTTCCAGATTGATGCCGCCGAAGGTCGGCTCCAGCGCCGAAACGACGTCGACCATGCGGTCGATCTCGGGCGCATCGATCTCGATGTCGAAGACGTCGATGCCGGCGAATTTCTTGAAGAGGACGGCCTTGCCTTCCATGACGGGCTTGGAGGCGAGGGGGCCGATATTGCCGAGGCCGAGAACGGCAGAGCCGTTCGACACCACCGCCACCAGATTGGCGCGGGCGGTGTAGGCGGCGGCGGCGGACGGGTCGTCCTTGATGGCGAGGCAGGGGGCGGCGACGCCGGGCGAATAGGCGAGCGCCAGGTCGCGCTGGTTGCCGAGCGGCTTGGTCGGCGTCACTTCCAGCTTGCCGGGGCGGGGATAACGGTGGAAGAACAGGGCCTGCTGGTCGATATCTCCGGTTGCCGGAACCGCTTTGCCGTCCTTCTCGCCCATGCTCATCGTGCTCGCTCTCCCTGCTGATGTTTCAAATGATGTTTCAGGCGCGGCCCTTCTGGCATGAATTGCGACGAAGGTACAGATTGACGCCTTGCATGGCTCGGCGCCGAGCCATGCATGCGCTTTCCCCGCCGGATGTCATAACGCTGAAACACGATTCTGTTTTTCACTGCGGGCAGTCGAAGAGCCAGAACCACGCGGGAGGCACCATGACCGGCAAGAGCACACAGACGGAGCCCCGCAAGGTCCGCACCCTCTTTATTTCCGACGTGCATCTCGGATCGAAGGCGGCCCGCACCGATTATCTTCTCGATTTCCTGCGCCATTACGAGGCTGAGACGATCATTCTCGTCGGCGACATCGTCGATGGCTGGCGGCTGAAGCGCTCCTGGTATTGGCCGCAGGGCTGCAACGACGTGGTGCAGAAACTGCTGCGCAAGGCGCGCAAGGGCGCTCGCATCATCTACATCCCCGGCAATCACGACGAGTTCCTGCGCGATTTCCCCGGAACCCATTTCGGCGGCATCGAAGTGGCCGACCGGCACATGCACATTGCCGCCGACGGGCGCCGCTATCTCGTGCTGCATGGCGACCAGTTCGACGTCGTGGTGCGCAATGCACGCCTGCTCGCCTATCTCGGCGACTGGGCCTATGATGCGGCCATCGCCATCAACGTCGTGCTCGCCGCCATTCGCCGCCGTCTCGGCCTCGGCTACTGGTCGTTCTCGGCCTGGGCCAAGCTGCAGGTCAAGCACGCCGTCAACTTCATCGGCGAGTTCCAGAAAGTGGTGGCCGAGGAGGCGCGCGAAGCCGGCGCCGACGGCGTCATCTGCGGCCATATCCACCATGCCGTGATCGCCGATATCGAGGGCATCCGCTACATCAACACCGGTGACTGGGTCGAAAGCTGCACGGCCGTCGTCGAGCATAAGGACGGCACGATGGAGCTTTTGACCTGGCAGCAGGCCGGCGCCGCCCAGCCCGTCAGCGAGAACGATGCCGAAGAGGCCCGCACCACCGAACGTCTTCTGTCCGGTATTCTCGCCCGTCCGGCGGCCTGAGCGCCGCGGCCACCGCATGGCCGAGCGCGGACAAAGCCGGCTCCGCGCGGGCCGCAGGTCTGAGACATTTTTGCAACCCTGAGGCCTGATGCGCGATCGTGATCGGGTGCGTTCTTCCCGCCCCGGCCCGACGCATGGTATCGATTCGTCGACTTTCCAACGGATCTGCCATGACACCCGCTTCCCCGGCCGTCTCGAGGGAGGATGCACCCCGGTTTTTCGAGGCCCGCATCGCTCTGCTCTTTTGCGCACCGCTCATCGTCAACGGCGTTGCCATGCCCTTCCTGCCGGTCTGGCTGCACGGCCTGTCCCTCAGCGATAACGAGATCGGCATCCTGCTCGGGCTGCCCATGTTCATCCGTGTTCTGACGGCGCCGGTCGCCGGCATCATTGCCGACCGCATCCGCGAGCGCGCCCATGTGCTGATCGTCTCCGCGGTCCTCGCGCTCGCCATGGCGCTGTCGCTGTTCCACACCCACAGTTTTCTCGCGATCCTCATCGTTTACGGCCTGCACCAGGCGGTGTTTTCGCCCTATCTGCCGATCACCGAAGCGATCACGCTGACCGGCGTCCGGCGCTGGCGCTATGATTACGGGCGGATGCGCTTCTGGGGCTCGCTCGCCTTCATCGGCGCGACCATGGTCGGCGGCGTTCTGATCGGCCGGCATGGCGGTGACGTGGTGCTGCCGATGATGGCGGTCGGCTGTTTCCTGATGATCGTCACGGCTTTGCTCGCGCCGCGCGTCGGTCGGCCGCGCCAGCCCACACCGCTTGCCGGCCTTGCCAGCCCGCCAGCGCGGGCGCTGCGCCAGTTCGACCTGCAATTGCTGATGCTGGGCGTTGCCCTCGTCAATGGCAGCCACGCCATGCTCTTTGCCTTCTCGGCCATCTACTGGCAGGAGATCGGCTTTTCCGGCACGGCGATTGCGGTGCTGTGGAGCGCCGGCGTCTTTGCTGAGGTTCTGGTCTTCATCTTCGCCCGCGCGCTGCTGCTGCGCTTCAGCCTATGGACGATGATCTTCACCGGCTGTTTCCTTGCCGTGCTGCGCTGGATCCTCTTTCCGCACGATCTTGGCTTTCCCGGCTATTTCGTGCTGCAATGCTTCCACGCCTTCACCTTCGCCACCATGCATGTCGGCATGCAGAACATGCTGGTCAGGCGCGTGGCGGAACAGCAGGAAGCGTCCGCGCAGGGCCTCTATTTCTTCTACAACGGCTCCTTCACCGCGCTGCTCACGCTGGTGTCCGGCAGCCTCTTTGCGCTCTACCACGTTCAGGCCTTCTACATGATGTCCGTCGTCGCCGCCGTCGGCTGCGGGCTGGCGCTTTGCGGCTGGCGATTGCGTCCCGGACGCAACACTGTTCCACTTCCGACCTGAAAAGCGCGCCCTGCACTAATGACAGTTCGCAAGGGGTGACCTAATTAAGGCGTCGTTATTTTCGAAAGATCGAGTCCGGGGCGCGTGAAGGCACAGATCAGACAGGAACCGGTCCTAGCCGGAATCGAGGTCGAGACCGGCGATGACGGGGTCTCGCGCTTCGTGCTGACCGGCGACTGGCGACACACGCAGGCGCCCGCCCTGGCGCAGAAGCTGAAATCCGTGCCGCAGCGCGACGGCGCCGCGGTCATCGATCTCTCCGGCATCACCGGCATCGATACGTCGGGCGCCTGGCTGGTCCGGCGCCTGATGGCTGCACTCGGCGGCAGCGAGGCCGGCGTCACGCTGGAGGCGGGGGAGAGCCGCCGCTATGCCGATTTCATCGAGGCGCTGCCCGAGCGCCTGCCCGAACCGAAGACGGACGGCAACGGGCCGGCTCCGCTCTATCAGCGGCTCCTTGATCCCGTCGGTCGCGCCGTTGTGTCCTCCTGGCAGGATCTTATTGCCAGCATGTATATTCTGGGCTCGGCGGTGCGCGGCGCGCAGCTCAAGCTCGGGCGGGGCAGCGGGCTTTCGCCGGCGGCGATCGTCAACCAGATCGACCGCATGGGCGTGCAGGCCGTGCCGATCATCCTGCTCATGTCCTTCCTCATCGGCGCCATCATTGCCCAGCAGGGCGCCTTCCAGCTGCGCTATTTCGGCGCGGAAGTCTTCGTCGTCGATCTCGTCGGCATCCTGCAATTGCGCGAAATCGGCGTTCTCCTGACAGCCATCATGATCGCCGGCCGCTCGGGCAGCGCCATCACGGCGGAAATCGGCTCGATGAAGATGCGCGAGGAGGTTGATGCGCTGAAGGTCATGGGCCTTTCCCCGATCGGCGTGCTGGTCTTTCCCCGTCTCGTGGCGCTGACCATCGCGCTGCCGCTTTTGACGATCCTTGCGAATTTTGCCGCGCTTGCCGGCGCCGCGCTGGTCTCCTGGGCCTATTCCGGCATCACCTTCGCGACCTTCCTGTCACGCCTGCAGGAGGCGGTCGACATGTCCTCGGTGCTCGCCGGCATGATCAAGGCGCCGTTCATGGCGCTGATCATCGGCGTCGTTTCGGCCGTTGAGGGCTTGAAAGTCGGCGGCAGCGCCGAATCTCTCGGCAAGCACGTCACGGCCTCGGTGGTAAAATCCATCTTCGTGGTCATTCTCGTCGATGGTCTCTTCGCCATCTTCTACGCCGCCATCGATTTTTAAAGGGAGGACCGGATGGACGCCGAACCCAGCCCGCGCCCCCGGAATGGCGCGCTGATAGAGACGCCGGAAGGCGTGGAACACACGGCGACGCGCGACGAGGACGAGCGCGAGGCAATCCTCTCCGTCAAGGGTCTCACCGTCGCTTTCGGCGACAACGTCGTGCTCGACAAGCTCGATCTTGATGTCTATCGCGGCGAAATCCTCGGTTTCGTCGGCGCGTCCGGAACGGGCAAGTCGGTGCTGATGCGCACGGTGCTGCGCCTTCTGCCGCACAAGGAAGGCACGATCGAGATTCTCGGCAAGGATTACGATGCCGCGACCGATGCCGAACGGTTGCAGCTCGATATGCGCCTTGGCGTTCTCTTCCAGCACGGGGCGCTGTTTTCCTCCCTCACGGTGCTGGAGAATATCCAGGTGCCGATGCGCGAATATCTCGATCTGCCGCAGGACATGATGGACGAACTGGCGCGGCTGAAGATCGACCTCGTCGGCCTTGCGCCGGAAGCGGCGAGCAAGTTTCCCTCCGAACTCTCCGGCGGCATGATCAAGCGCGCGGCGCTCGCCCGGGCCCTGGCGCTCGATCCCGACCTCGTCTTCCTCGACGAGCCGACCTCGGGCCTCGATCCCATCGGCGCCGCCGAGTTCGACGATCTCATCGCCAAATTGCGCGACACGCTGGGATTGACCGTGTACATGGTGACTCACGATCTCGACAGTCTGTTTTCGGTCTGCGACCGCATTGCCGTGCTCGGCAAGAAGAAGGTGCTGGTCGAAGGCACGCTCGATGACATGCTGGCCTTCGACGACCCCTGGGTGCAATCCTATTTCAAGGGCAAGCGCGCCCGCTCGGTCGTGGTCGGCGAGCCCCAGTGAGACGATTTTGTCCGGTCCGCCGGACGTGCGAATGAGAATGACAGCGTCGGCGCCCCTAACCGGCGCCTCCCGCAAGGAAGATGGCCGGAACGCATGGAAACAAAAGCCAACTACACGATCGTCGGTTTTTTCACCGTCTTCGTCGTCGCCGCTGCCTTCGGCTTCGTCTACTGGATGTCGCAATACGGCCAGGGCGGCCAGATGGCTCCGCTCGTCATCTCCATTCCCGGCTCCGCCAACGGGCTCAGCGTCGGCTCGCCGGTGCGCTTCAACGGCATTTCGGTCGGCTCCGTGAAGGGGCTTGCGATCAACTCCAAGGATTCGCGCTATTCCGTCGCCCGCACCGAAGTGTCCGTTGACGCGCCGGTCGTTGCCAGCACAACGGCAAAGCTTGAGATTCAGGGCCTGACGGGCGCGGCCTATATCGAACTGTCCGGCGGCAGTCAGGGCGAGGAGAACATTCTCGCCAAGGCGCTGGAGACCGGTCAGCCTGCGACGCTGACGGCGGACGAATCGAGCGTCACGACGCTGCTCACCACCGCCGACCAGATCCTCGACCGCGCCAACACCGCCATCGGCGACCTGCAGGGCTTCGTGAAGGATGTGCGCGGGCCACTGACCCAAACCATCGGCAATGCCGAGCGCTTCACCAAGTCGCTGGCCGACAATTCCGACGGGATCGACAAATTCCTCGAAAGCGTCGCCAACATGTCTGATTCCATCAACTCGGCCTCGGCCAAGCTGAATTCGACGCTGGAAGCCGCCGACAATCTGGTGCGGGCGGTCGATACGAAGAAGGTCGAGACGATCGTGACCAACGTCGAGGCGATGAGCAACGACCTGCGCACCGCATCCGGCCAGGTCACCGATGCCGTCGCCGGCATCCGGCGCACGGTCGAGACCTACGAGGCCTTCGGCAAGAACGCGCAGGAAACCCTGAAACGCGTCGATACGCTCGTCGCCTCCGTCGACCCGGCCAAGGTCGGTTCGGCGGTCGACAATGTCAGCGCGGCGTCTGCCGATGCGCGCGAGGCAGTCGCCTCCTTCCAGCGGCTTGGCGAGACCATCGACCAGCGCCGCCCGGATATCGACAAGACGATCGATCAGGCCCGCGACATGATCGAGAAGCTGAACGCCGCCTCGACGCGCGTCGACGGCATTCTCGTCAAGATCGACGGCTTCCTCGGCGACGCGGATGCGCCCTCGCTGTCGGCGCAGGCGCAGGATACGCTGAAGTCGTTCCGGGCGGTCGCCGACAACCTCAATGCGCAGATCGGCCCGATCGCCGACAATATCAAGCGTTTCTCGGGTTCGGGCCTGCGCGACGTGCAGGCGCTCGTCGATGAGACGCGCCGCACGATGCGCACGCTGCAGGATACGATCTCGACCTTCGACAAGGATCCGCAGCGGCTGATCTTCGGCGGTGAGACGGTGAAGCAGTATGACGGGCGCACGCGCCGGTAACGGCCGCGGAGACGAGGCGGCCGCGCGCCCCCACCGTCGAACAGTGCCCCGGCGCCTGTGGAACCTGTTCCCGGCGCCGGGTTGAAGAGAATGGGCATTTGCTTTCCGGTCGGCGGTCTCTAAATTCCGGGCTGGGTGATGAGAGGTTGGAGTATCGATGGCGCGTCCTTCAGGCAGTTCGGTCCGTTTTTCCCTCGTTCGGGCCGCAACGGCTCTGGCTCTGGCCACGCTGGCGCTGGCCGGCTGTGCCGGGCAGGCGACCAACGACACCTTTACCTTGAGCGCCATGCCGGCTGTCGAGGGCCGCGCCGCCAAGGGCCGGCAGCTTCTCGTTCCCGAGCCGTCGGCGCTCAAAGCCCTCGATAGCGAACAGATCGTCGTCCGCCTCTCGGGCGCCGAGCTACAGTATCTCGCGCAGTCGCAGTGGAGTGACCGCCTGCCGCGCATGGTCCAGTCGAAGCTCGTGCAGGCCTTCGAGGCTTCGGGCCGCCTCGGCGGCGTCGGCAAGCCGGGCGAGGGGCTGGCGATCGATTATCAGCTTCTGACCGATATCCGCGCCTTCGAGGTCTCCACCGCCGGTCCGCAGCGCGCCATCGTCGAGATTTCCGCCAAGCTCCTCAACGACCGCAACGGCACCATCGTCGCCCAGAAGGCCTTCCGCGCCGAAATCCCGGTCGCCGGCTCCGGCAACAAGGCCTTCGTCGCCGGCCTCGACAAGGCGTTCGCCACTGTTGCTGCCCAGATCGTCTCCTGGTCGCTGGGCGTGATCTGAGGGCGGGTGATTGCGGCTTCTCAGCCCGGCCGCGCGATCACCCCACCCGCCGCTTTGCGGCGACCTCCCCCTCAAGGGGAGGTAGGGTCGCCGCGGCGAATGCTGCATTTTCCACGGTGAGGGACATGTGCGCCGGTTGCGGCGCTCTCCCACCCGCCCCTTGAGGGGGCGGGTCGGCGCGTGCGCCGGGGTGGGGTGACCTTGGGCACAGGTCAAATGACGAGGAGGACGGCTTGCGCGCCAACAATGCGGGCAATCCGTCACGTCCACCCGATCTCCCCCCTTGTGGGGGAGATGTCCGGCAGGACAGAGGGGGGTATCCCACCCGCCCGCGCGGCCTTCACGCCGGCCAGCGCACCATCGGCGGCATGGACGAGAGGATCGAATCCACATTGCCGCCCGTCTTCAGGCCGAAGATCGTGCCACGGTCGTAAAGCAGGTTGAATTCCACGTAGCGGCCGCGCCGGACCAACTGTTCCTCGCGGTCCGCCTCGGTCCACGGCGTTTCGAAATTGGTGCGCACCAGGCGCGGATAGACCAGTGAAAAGGCCTGGCCGACATCGCGGGTAAAGGCGAAATCGGCGTCGAAGCCGCCCTTTTCGGCCGGCGAGTGCAGCCAGTCGTAGAAGATGCCGCCGACGCCGCGCGGTTCGTTGCGATGCTTGAGGTGGAAATACTCGTCGCACCAGGCCTTCAGTTTCGGATACGCGACAATGTCCGAATGGCGGTCGCAGGCCAGCTGCATGGCGCGGTGGAAGAGTTCGGTGTCGGGGTCGTCCTGGCGCCGGCGCCGGTCGAGCACCGGTGTCAGATCAGCGCCGCCCCCGAACCAGCGGCTGGTCGTCACCACCATGCGCGTGTTCATGTGGACGGCCGGAACGTTCGGGTTGACGGGATGGGCGATCAGCGAGATTCCGGAGGCCCAGAAGCGCGGATCTTCGTCCGCACCGGGCATCTGGCTGCGGAACTCCGGCGAGAATTCGCCATAGACCGTCGAGGTGTGCACGCCGACCTTCTCGAAGACGCGGCCTTCCATCATCGACATGCGCCCGCCGCCGCCTGCGCCGTTTTCCCTGAGCCAGTCCTTGGCGACGAAGCGGCCGGCAGGCCTGTCGGCATTCGGGCCGGTCAGTTCGTCCTCGATCGCTTCGAAGGTGGCGACGATGGTGTCGCGCAGGCCTTCGAACCACTGGCGGGCCTCGGCCTTGCGGGCCTCGATGTCATCGGGCAGGCCCTTTGGCAGTTGCGGTCGTTCCATCGGGTGCCTCCTCACACGCGCTATCCCTGTTTCCTGACAGTTCGACCATTCGGCCAGCAATTGCAACGCCCCCTTGCGGCGAGGGCACCGCAATCGGCTGGAAAGACTCGCAAAATCGGCGCCTGCGTCCTATCTTCAGGCTGTAGCGAGGGGCATCCGATGGCAGGCATGAGACCGTTACCACCACTGGAAGGCTTGCGCCGGCAGATCGAACGCCGCCGCAGGGAGGAGACCAAGGGCACGGCGAACCGTATCCGGCGCGACCTTTTTGTCCGGGAAACCTTCCGACTCGATCGCGAAGCCGCCCGCGAGAAGGCGCGCGAATGGTTCAAGGCCTTCCCCAAGGCAGCCTACTGGACCGAGGTGGAAAGCTGGCGCCAGCTCGATGGCGACGAAATCGAATTCACCATGCGCCGGCTGCCGACCGCCGACTGAAGACGCTCTCATGTGACGCCACGTCATCGCCCGCCCGCGGCCTTGCCTGGAAAAAATGACATTTCATTCGAATTTTATTGAATGCGCGAAGCGTTCCGCAAAATCTTCTCGCCATACTCCCGCCATGGCTCGAAGAACCGGATTGGTGGCTCCTCGGGCGTGACCGGTAAAGATGAGCCGGCCATCGGATCAGGGGACTTCGTACATGACGACCATGGGGATCAGCGCAGCGACCGCCTCGGCGCTCTCGCTTCTGAACGGTGCCAGCCGCGTCCAGCAGCGACAGCCGGTGCGCGCAACAGGCGCGCGGAAAATCAGCACCGGCGTTTCCGCCGATCCCGCGGGCTACTGGTCGGCCACAGGGGCGCTCGGGGCCGAGCGCCTGTCGCTCGCCAGCGCCGAAGACGCCACTTCGCTGTCCGCCGCCCTTGCCGATTCGGCCGCCATCGGCATCGATACGGCCCGCGCCGTCGTCGGCGAAATCCGCAAGCGCCTCATCCAGGCCCAGGCCGAATCGGGCGACAACAAGGGTCGCCTCGACAGCGAGATCGAGCGGCTGAAGGCGCAGTTGTCCGCCGTCGTCGCCAAGGCCGGTTTCAACGGCCAGAACTGGCTGAAAACCGAAACTCACGAAAAGCCGGGCCTGCGCTCCATCATCGCCGCCGTCGATCCCGTCGGGGAGCGGCCGGTGGTGCGCACCATCGATGTCGATACCGCCCGCACCAACCTGATTGCCGAAGGCGATGCCGAAGATGGTCTCCTGACGCGCAGCTACACCGGCAAGACCCGCACCGGACGTGGCTTCGATTACCACCTTATCGGCGGCATCTCGGAAGTCGCGGCCTCGGGCGAAGAGATCGGCCTTGACCGCAACACCCGCATCGACGAACTCGAAGGCATGATCCGCGCCATCGACGCCATGCTCGGGGGGCTCACCACGGCCCGCACGGTCGTCGGCTCGGCGGCGGCCCGTGTCCAGACCACCACCAGCTTCACCCAGATCCTCGACGGCATGGACGACAGCGGCATCGGCCGGCTCGTCAACAGCGACATGGAAGAGAATTCGGCCCGCCTCGGCGCCGAACGCGCCCGCGCCGCCCTCAAGAACCTCGGCCTCGGCATCGCCAACGCCGCCCCGCGGGCGCTCGCGAACGTGATGGATTGAGGACGTCCGTTTCGATTACTCGTCCGCCACGAACTCGACCTTGATGCGGTCGGGGTCTTCAACATAGAGCGCGTAATAGTCCTCTCCGCCATTGGCAAAGGGGTAGCGGTCGTCGTAGAGCAGGCTCGCGCCTGTCTCGATGCAGAATTGCCTCAGCGCGTCCACCTCCGCGCGCGTCGCCACCCGGAAGGCCAGATGATTGAGGCCGACGGCGCCGCGGTGATAGGGCCGGGAGCGGTGCTTTTCCGCCACCTGCACGAAGGTCAGATAAGCGTCCTCGCCCTTGCCCACCGTAAAGCCGTCCGCCCAACGCCCGTTTTCCTCATAGCCGATGCGGCCAAGAATTCCGGTCCAGAAGGCGTGAGAGCGGTCGATGTCGGAAACATAGAGTTCGACGTGATGCAGCATGCGGCGCAACCCCTTGCGTTGGCGGGCAGAACGTGGCGCCCCGCTCACACGGTGCCAAACCCGCCCGTCTGCCGCAAGGCCTCGCCCGCCACCATTGCTGCGGTCACGGCGACGTTCAGCGAGCGCATGGCCGGCCGCATCGGCACCAGCACCCGCGCCTCCGCCGCCGCATGCACGCTCTCCGGCACGCCGGCACTTTCGCGGCCGAAGAGCAGGATGTCGCCGTCTGCATAGGCGAAGTCCGTATAGGGCAAGGCGGCCATGGTGCTGGAGAGCACCAGCCGGCGAGCTTGCATGGACCGCCAGTCCTGGAACGCGGCCCAGGTCACATGCCGCGTCAGGGCGGCTGCGGCGATATAGTCCATGCCGGCCCGCTTCAGGTTGCGGTCGGAGAGGTCGAAGCCGGCCGGCTCGATGACGTGGACGCCGAGCCCGAGGCAGGCGGCAAAGCGCAGGATCGTGCCGGTATTGCCGGCAATGTCGGGCTGGTAGAGCGCGATGTCGATCATGGCCATCGTCCGTCTTTCCTCGCATGTCCCGTGCCGCTTCGGCAGCACGGCTCTGCTCCGGCGGGTAGTCGATCTGTGCCGAATTGGCAACAGGCGGGCCGCATCTGCCGTTTCGTTGGGCAGCCGGGCTGGCGAGCCTCGGCAAAAGCCGGTAGAACGTCACCATCTCAACGCGAACCGACGGAGGGCTGCCGAATGACATTTCTGTTTCTTGCGCCTTTCCGCATGGCTCTCCAGCCGCCGCTCTGCTGACCGGTTTCGCCGTTTTCATCGATTGCACTGACATCGATTTGCGTGCCGCCCGGTTTGCCCCGTTCTAGGGAAATCGGTTCGTCACCGCCTCAACCGGCTCCCTGTTTTATGTGACATATGCCGCCCGGCCCGTTTCCGGCTGATTGCGGCCTCTCTCAGGAGTGTCTTTCATGTTCGCCTGGTTCGAATCCCGGCTCAATCCCTTCCCGACGGAGGAGCCGACCGTTCCGCCGAAGGGCCTCGTCGCCTTCTGCTGGCACTATACGCGCCCCACCGCGCCGTGGCTGGCGCTGCTTGGCCTGTGCTCCATGCTGATCGCGTTCGGCGAAGTCTTCCTCTACCAGTTCCTCGGCAATATCGTGGACTGGCTCTCGACGGCCAACCGCGAGACGTTCCTGCAGGATGAAGGCACGCACCTGATCTGGATGGCGGCGCTGCTTCTCATCGGCCTGCCGCTCGTCGGCACGCTGCACACGCTGACCATGCATCAGGCGCTGGCCGGCAATTACCCGATGATCGCGCGCTGGCAGATGCACCGCTACCTGCTGCGCCATTCCATGACCTTCTTCGCCAACGAGTTCGCCGGCCGCGTCTCCACCAAGGTGATGCAGACCTCGCTGGCCGTGCGCGAAGCGGTCATGAAGATCATCGATGTCTTCGTCTATGCGATCAGCTTCTTCGTCTCGATGCTGGCGCTGGTGATTGCCGCCGACTGGCGCCTCGTGCTGCCGCTGCTTGCCTGGTTCGTCGCCTATGCCGGCATCCTGCGCTACTTCATCCCGAAGCTGCGCAAGTCCTCGAGCGATCAGGCCGATGCCCGCTCGATGATGACCGGGCGCGTGGTGGACAGCTACACCAACATCGCGACGGTGAAGCTCTTCTCCCATGCAGGCCGCGAGGAACGCTATGCCCGCGAGGGCATGGGCGAGTTTCTCGGCACCGTGCACCGGCAGATGCGGCAGATCTCGGCGCTCAACATCCTCATCGACATCAACAATGCGGTGGCGATCTTCGCCGTGGCGGCCCTCAGCATCTATTCCTGGCTGACGGGCACCATCTCGGTCGGCGCGATCGCGGTGGCCATCGGCCTTGCCATGCGCATCAACGGCATGTCGCAGTGGATCATGTGGGAAGTCGCCGCGCTCTTCGAAGCCATCGGCACCGTCTATGACGGCATGAGCATGATGACGAAGGCGCACGACATCGTCGACCCGCCGGCCGCTCCGGCGCTCAGCGCCCCGCGCGGCGCGATCCGCTACGACAACGTCACCTTCCACTATGGCAAGGCGGGCGGCGGTGTCATCGAGGGCCTGACGCTCGACATCCGTCCGGGCGAAAAGGTCGGCCTTGTCGGTCGCTCCGGCGCCGGCAAGACAACGCTGATGAACCTGCTGCTTCGCTTCTACGATCTCGAAGGCGGGCGCATCACCATCGACGGCATGGACATCGCGACGGTGACGCAGGACAGTCTGCGCGGCCTGATTGGCGTCGTGACGCAGGATACCTCGCTTCTGCACCGCTCCATTCGCGACAACATCGCCTATGGCCGGCCCGAAGCGAGCGACGCCGAGATCGTCGAGGCGGCGAAACGGGCGAATGCCTGGGACTTCATCGTCGATCTCGAGGACATGCATGGTCGTCGCGGTCTCGATGCCCAGGTCGGCGAGCGCGGCGTCAAGCTCTCCGGCGGCCAGCGCCAGCGCATCGCGATCGCGCGCGTGTTCCTCAAGAACGCGCCGATCCTGATCCTCGACGAGGCAACCTCGGCGCTCGATTCGGAAGTGGAAGCCGCGATCCAGGAAAACCTCTTCGCCCTCATGGAAGGCAAGACGGTGATCGCGATCGCCCACCGCCTGTCGACGCTGACGGAGATGGACCGGCTGATCGTGCTCGAACGCGGCCGCGTGGTCGAGACCGGTTCGCATTCAGAACTCGTCGATCACGGCGGCATCTACGCCGCCCTCTGGGCCCGCCAGTCCGGCGGCTTCCTCGCCGACGATGCGGAGGAGCCGACGGCGGCTGTGCTTGCGGAGTGACGTGAGACCGAAATGACAAAGGGCGCCGCAAGAGATCGCGGCGCCCTTTGTCGTTCTCGTCAGCGTCTCTTCCCACCGTCATCCTCGGGCTTGACCCGAGGATCCATGCCGCGAGCGCACCCGCTGCGGCACGGATGGTCGGGTCAGGCCCGACCATGACGGAGAGGCAGTGCCTTAATATCGACCAGCACCCCCTTACGCCGGGCGGCTGCCCTTCAGGCCGTAATAGACGATGAAGAGGTAGCAGAGCACCGGCATCAGGAAGGCGTGCTGGATGCCGATGTGGTCGGCGAGCGCGCCTTGGGCGAGCGGAAGGATGGCGCCGCCGACGATGGCGAGGCAGAGGATGCCGGAGCCCTGGCTGGTGTGGCGGCCAAGGCCGTGCAGCGCCAGCGAGAAGATGGTCGGGAACATGATGGAGTTGAAGAGGCCGATCGCCAGTACCGCCCACATGGCGAGCGAGCCCGAGGTGAAGACCGTTGCGAGCAAAAGCACCGTTGCCACGGCCGCATTGAAGGCGAGCGCCTTGCCGCCCGGCACATAGCGCATGGCGGCCGAGCCGATGAAGCGGCCGATCATGGCGCCGCCCCAGAAATAGGTGACGTAGTGGGCGGCTTCCGCCTCCGGCATGCCGGCGATCGAGGCTTCGCCGAGGAAGTTGACGAGGAAGCTGCCGATCGAGACTTCCGCGCCGACGTAGAGGAAGATCGCGACGGCGCCGAGCACCAGATGGCGATGGCTCCAGGCCGAACCGGTCTCGGCGATCGGCGAGAGATCCTCGAGATCATCGACGGCCGGAAGGCGCAGCGCCGCAAACAGGGCGGCGAGCGCCAGAAGCGCGGCGGCAAGGCCCATATAGGGCAGCTTCACCGCAGCCGCTTCGGCGGCCTTTACGGCGTCAATCTGCTCCGGCGTCATGGTGGCGGTGGCGGCCGCCGCGCTGCCGAGGATGAGGAAGGCGCCGAAGGCCGGTGCGACCGTGGTGCCGAGCGCGTTGAAGGCCTGCGTCAGCGTCAGGCGGCTGGCGGCCGTGTCCGGCGGGCCGAGCACGGTGACGTAGGGGTTGGCCGCCACCTGCAGCAGCGTGATGCCGCTGGCAAGCACGAAGAGCGCGCCGAGGAAGAGCGGATAGGAGCGCTCGCTGGCGGCCGGCACGAAGAGGCCGCAGCCGATGGCTGCGACCACGAGGCCGGCGACGATGCCCCATTTGTAGGTAATGCGCTTGACGATGGCGCCGGCCGGCAGCGACACGAGAAAGTAGGCGCCGAAGAAGCAGAACTGGATCAGCATCGACTGCGTATAGTTCAGCGAGAAGACGTTGCGCAGATGCGGCACGAGAATGTCGTTCAGGCAGGTGATGAAGCCCCACATGAAGAAGAGCGTGGTGAGCGCGATCAGCGCGAAGCGAAAGCTGGACGGAGCGGAAGCCGTCGCGGCCCCGGACGAAACGCCGGAGGCCTTGGTCTGTGGGATACTGGCCACGATGGGAACCCTTTTTGAGACGACGCCCGTGCCCCGCCGGGGAGGACGAGGGGCAGGGCGCCTGATGACGCCGACCGGCCTTGGGAGGCGCCGGGCGGAGCCGGAAAAACGAACTGGTCTTTCAGGGCTTTCCTGCCGGAGGCGGAAAGCCATGGGCGCGATCTATGGCGCCAGGACCCGCTTGGCAAGCATTCAAAACGCTTTGGATGCCGCTTTGGCGCTGTCATCCCCGTCCGCGGCTCATTGCCGGCATCCCTTGACAAAGATTAATTTGCCGCAACGCGGGAAGGGGCTATATCAGCGCCCATGATGAACCGGATCTTCAAGACCTTCGAAACATGGATTGATCCCTTCGCGGAGCGGGCCGATCTGAGGCCACCGCAGCCGCTCCTTTCCTTCGTCTGGTTCTATCTCCGGCAGGCGAAGCTGCCCTTCTTCCTGATGCTCGTTCTCGGCGGCGCGACGGCCGGCATCGAGGCGGCGACCTTCTGGTATGTCGGCCGCATCGTCGACATTCTCGACACGCTGAAGCCGGGGGACGGCTGGAGCAGGCTGATCGCCGCCCACGGCCTCGAACTCCTCACCATGCTGCTGCTCGTCGGCGTTGTGCGCTTTCTCGTCACCTTCCTGACGGCGCTGATCGATCAACAGGTCATCACGCCCGGTTTTTACAATCTCGTGCGCTGGCAGTCCTATGTGCATGTCGCCCGCCAATCGATCTCCTTCTTCCAGAACGATTTTTCCGGTCGCATCGTCACAAAGGTCTGGTCGGCGGGGCAGGCGACCGGCGATGTCATGACCTCTTTCATGGAGAGCATCTGGTTCGTGGCGATCTATGCGGTCTCGACGCTCGTGCTGATCGGCAGCCTCGATCTGAAGCTGGCCGCCATCGTCATGCTCTGGATCGTCGCCTTCGCCTTCCTCGCGCGCTATTTCGTGCCGCGCATCCGCGAGCATTCGCGCGCCTCGGCAGAGGCCTCCTCCATGTTGTCGGGCCGCATGGTGGATGCCTATTCCAATATCCAGACGCTGCGCCTCTTCGGCCGTGCCGAGGAAAACGACCGCTACATGCGGGCCGGCTTCGACATCTACCAGGAGACGATCCTGCGTTTCACGCGGCTGCTGACGGGCGTGCGCGCCTCCATGTCGCTGTTGTCGGGCATCATGATCGTCTCCATGGCGGCGCTCTCGATCCATCTCTGGCTCTCCGGCCTCGTCACCTCGGGTGCCGTCGCCTTCACCATGGCGCTGGTGCTTCGCCTCAATTTCCTGCTCGGACGCCTGATGACGCAGCTCAACGGCATCATGCGCAACATCGGCACGATCCAGAATTCAGCCGATCTCCTCTCGCAGCCGATCGGGCTGGTGGACAGGCCGGAGGCCAAGCCGCTCGTCATCCGGCAGCCTGATATCCGCTTCGAAAACGTTCGCTTCCACTACGGCCGCGAAAGCGGCGTCATTGACGATCTCTCGCTCACCGTCCGGCCCGGCGAGAAGGTCGGCATCGTCGGTCGCTCGGGCGCGGGCAAGTCCACCCTCGTCAACCTTCTCCTGCGCTTTTACGATGTCGAGGGCGGGCGCATCCTCATCGACGGGCAGGATATCGCCGCGGTGACGCAGGAGAGCCTGCGCGGCCAGATCGGCATGGTCAGCCAGGATACCTCGCTGCTGCACCGCTCGATCCGCGACAACATCCTCTTCGGCCGCCCCGATGCGGACGAGGCGGCGCTTCGGGACGCCGCCGAGAAAGCCGAGGCGCTCGCCTTCATCGAGCAGCTCTCCGATCAGCGCGGCCGCACCGGTTTCGACGCCCATGTCGGCGAGCGCGGCGTAAAACTCTCCGGCGGCCAGCGCCAGCGCATCGCCATTGCCCGCGTCATGCTGAAGAATGCGCCGATCCTCGTGCTCGACGAGGCGACCTCGGCGCTTGATTCGGAGGTCGAGGCGGCCATCCAGTCCAATCTAGAGCGTCTGATGCAGGGAAAGACGGTGCTCGCCATTGCCCACCGCCTTTCCACCATCGCCGCGCTCGACCGGCTGGTCGTCATGGATCGTGGCCGGATCGTCGAAGACGGCACCCATCAGGAACTCATCCGGCGCGGCGGCCTTTACGCGGATCTATGGAGCCGGCAATCCGGCGGCTTCATCGGCCGCGATGAGGCCGCGGCGGAGTAGCTGGCCGGACCGGCCCGTTTCAGCCGTGAAACCAGCGCCTTGGCGCCCGTCAATTCCACCCGTCAAATCCCGCGACATAGTGGCCAGCTGTCATTGCGACACTGGACACGGGCGCTGTTCACGCATAGAACGCGGCGGATTGAAGGGGGAATCTGTGTCCGGCTGATGGCAGGCGAGGCGGGGCACACGGGTGGGACGGCCAAAAAATCCTTTCCGTGTTTCAAGCTCGCTTATTGATCTGGCGCAATTTCTTCGCTCAACTGCGTGCGGGGGCAAGGGCTTAGCGCCGACCGGCAGAGGCTGCGGGTTCCGCAAGAGAAATGCGTGAGAGGATGGTTTGACCGTGAGCGAACACGAGACAACGAGCGAAACGTCCGGCGAGCCGACTCGCCGAGATTTCCTGTACCTGACGACCGGTATGGCGGGCGTCGTCGGCGCCGCGGCCGCTGCCTGGCCCTTCATTGACCAGATGCGTCCGGATGCATCGACGCTGGCGCTCGCCTCCATCGAGGTGGATGTGTCGAGCCTGCAGCCCGGCATGTCGCTGACCGCCAAGTGGCGTGGCAAGCCGATCTTCATCCGCAACCGCACCGATGCGGAAGTGGAAGAGGCCAAAGCCGTGCAGCTGGCCGACCTCAAGGACCCGGTCGCCCGCAATGCCAACCTCGCACCGGATGCGGCGGCGACCGACGTCGATCGTTCGGCTGGCGAAGGCAAGGAAAACTGGATCGTCATGATCGGCTCCTGCACCCATCTCGGTTGCGTGCCGCTCGGCCAGGCCGGTGATTTCGGTGGCTGGTTCTGTCCCTGTCATGGTTCCCACTACGATACGGCCGGCCGTATCCGGAAGGGTCCGGCGCCGCAGAACCTTGCCGTACCGACCTTTTCGTTCGTCAACGACACCGTCATCAAGATCGGTTGAGGGGGAACCAGTTCATGAGTGCAGATCATTCGACCTACCAGCCGTCGACGGGGATCGAAAAGTGGATCGACTCGCGCATGCCCTTGCCGCGTCTCGTCCACGACAGCTTCGTTTCCTATCCGGTTCCACGTAACCTCAATTATGCCTACACCTTCGGTGCCATGCTGGCGGTGATGCTCATCGTGCAGATCCTGACGGGCGTCGTGCTCGCCATGCATTATGCCGCCGATACGACGGTCGCCTTCAACTCCGTCGAAAAGATCATGCGCGACGTCAACCACGGCTGGCTGCTGCGCTACATGCATGCCAACGGCGCATCCTTCTTCTTCATTGCCGTCTACCTGCACATTGCCCGCGGCCTCTACTACGGCTCCTACAAGGCGCCGCGCGAGATCCTCTGGATCCTCGGCGTGGTGATCTTCCTGCTGATGATGGCGACCGCCTTCATGGGCTACGTTCTGCCCTGGGGCCAGATGTCCTTCTGGGGCGCGACGGTCATCACCGGCTTCTTCTCGGCCTTCCCCTGGGTCGGCGAGGGCATCCAGCAGTTCCTGCTCGGCGGCTTTGCCGTTGACCAGCCGACGCTCAACCGCTTCTTCTCGCTGCACTATCTGCTGCCCTTCATGATCGCCGGCGTGGTGATCCTGCACATCTGGGCCCTGCACGTTACCGGCCAGACAAACCCGACCGGCGTCGAGGTGAAGTCCAAGACCGACACCGTGCCCTTCACGCCCTATGCGACGCTGAAGGATGCGCTCGGCATCTCGATCTTCCTGATCGTCTACGCCTGGTTCGTCTTCTTCATGCCGAACTACCTCGGCCACCCCGACAACTACATCATGGCCGATCCCCTGAAGACCCCGGCGCATATCGTTCCGGAATGGTACTTCCTGCCCTTCTACGCCATGCTGCGCGCCATCACCTTCAATGTCGGCCCGATCGATAGCAAGCTCGGCGGCGTTCTCGTGATGTTCGGTGCGATCATCGTGCTGTTCTTCCTGCCTTGGCTCGACACCTCCAAGGTCCGCTCGGCCGTCTACCGTCCCTGGTACAAGCTGTTCTTCTGGATCTTCGTCGCCAATGCCATCATGCTCGGCTGGCTCGGCGCCATGCCGGCGGAAGGCATCTACGTGACGCTGTCGCAGACCGGCACGGCCTACTACTTCGGCTTCTTCCTGGTGATCATGCCGCTGCTCGGCCTGTTCGAAACGCCGAAACGCATCCCGAACTCGATCACCGAATCGGTCCTTGAAAAGAGCGGCAAGACCGCTGCGGCCAAAGCCTGAGCGCGTGAGAGGAATACATCGATGAAGAAGCTTGTCACGAGCATCGTGCTGATCGCCGCCCTGGCCGGGTTCTCCGGCCAGGCTCTGGCCGCCGAGGAGCATGGCGACCTCGCCGCCCTCACCGAACATGCCGCCAAGGTTGGCCACTATCCCATTCTGAAGCCGAAGCAGGAGAGCTGGACCTTTGCCGGCCCGTTCGGCAAGTATGACAAGGGCCAGCTGCAGCGCGGCCTGAAGGTCTACAAGGAGGTCTGTTCGGCCTGTCACTCCATGAACCTCGTCACCTTCCGCACGCTGGAACATCTCGGCTACTCGGAAGCGCAGGTGAAGACGTTTGCGGCCGAGTACGAAGTGCAGGACGGCCCGAACGCCGACGGTGAGATGTTCACCCGCAAGGCCGTTCCGTCCGACCATTTCCCGTCGCCCTTCCCGAATGTGGAAGCGGCAGCGGCCGCCAATAACGGCGCGGCCCCGCCGGACTTCTCGCTGATCGCCAAGGCACGCGGCGTCACCCGCGGCTTCCCGCAGTTCGTCTTCGACATCTTCACCCAGTACCAGGAAGGCGGTCCGGACTATATCCACTCGCTGCTGACCGGTTACCAGGAGCCGCCGGAAGGCGTGACGGTCGCGGAAGGCACGCATTTCAACCCGTACTTCGCCAATGCCGCCGCGCTCGCCATGGCCCCGCCGCTCTCCGACGACCAGGTCACCTATGACGATGGCGCGCCGCAGACGGTCGACCAGTACGCCCGTGACGTCTCCGCCTTCCTGATGTGGACTGCCGAGCCGCACCTCGAGGACCGCAAGCGCACCGGCTTCATGGTCCTGATCTTCCTCGTGATCTTCACGGGCCTGATCTACCTCACCAAGAAGTCGGTCTACGCCAACAAGGAACACTGATCCGGTTTTCGGGTCATGATCCGACGTGTTCGAAAGGCGGCCTGCGGGCCGCCTTTTGCGTTGTGGGGTGTGGTCGCCGGGGCGAGCCCGAAGATGACGTCTTGATCGGTTTCTTCGCAGTTTTCCCCCTTTTTCCCCGTCCGGTGCGGGCAGCCTATCATCGTCCTCGCTCCGCCATCGGATGCACCGGCAGGCGTGCCGGCGAGGCGGGGCCGGCGCGAGGCGGAGGGGAGGGACGCAGGCTCTTCCGGTCTCGGGTTCGCGAAAGGATCGACCGGTGGGCTGCATGAATCCTGCCGGGGAGGCCGCAAGGCCACAGGAACGCGATGGCGGCGGGTGGAAGACCGCCGTCCTGTAAAACCCGGCGTCTGGGGCGTTTTTCAAAGCCGCGTCCCTTGCGCCGGACGATATGCCGGGACGAGCCGGTTTCCGTTCTACCGATCAGGCTTGCGAACAAAAACCGCCGAACGGGGCGCGCCACGGGCGCTTTTCCCTTTCACCATCCTTTCGCGCCGGTGGCGCGCCCCGTCCGACCTGACCGAAACCCCGGCGTTTTGCGCGCGGGGGTGTTCGTGCGGAGGGTACCTGCGGGGGTTGGACCCCGCTTTCGCGGCGCATGCGGCGGCTGGCTTCGCCCCCTCATCCGCCTGCCGGCACCTTCTCCCCGAGGGCAGAAGAGACCAGGCCGATGGCGCCGAGCCTCCAGCGAACGCTCAGATGACAACCGCTATTCTGCTCAACACCAGAAGAGATGCGAGGCGGTGCCACACGTCTCTTCTCCCCGGCGGGGAGAAGGTGCCGGCAGGCGGATGAGGGGGCGTAGCCATTGAGGCGAATGCGGCCAACAGGCTGGATCAGGAAACTTGCGACACGAGATCACGCCGGCAAATTCGCCGCATTCAGCGATGCATCGTCCGACCCTTGTCCCCCACCCATCCCGTAGAGATAAAGCCGCGTCCCGCGCCGGTCCTGCAGTTCCCAGACCTCGTCGGGCTCAACCTCCGGCACGGCAAAACTGTTGGACACGAAGAGACTGCCCGGCTTCATTTCGGCCCGCGCCTTGGCAAAGAGCGCCGGCATGGGCTCGGGCGACAGAAAGGCATAGACGAGATCGGTGGTCCCGAGATCGGTCTCCCAGAGGCTCACCCTGGCGATCGAACCGCGCCCCGTCAGACGCGACAGCAGCCACGACAGCGCAAAGGCGAAGGGCGCCGTCTCGACGCCGCGGGCGGTGCGGCCCTCGCCATGGAGCGCCCGCACGACATCGCCGAGGCCGGAGCCGAGGTCGAGGGCGCTGACGAGCCCGCGCTCGCGCATCAGCGTCGTCAACGCCTCGGCCGTCGCGCGGTTGGTGAGGTAGAGCGGCACGCGCTCCCGCGCCGTGTTGGAAAAGACGAGGTAAAGCAGCAGGAAGGCGAGCCCAAAGGGCCAGGCGGGCAGGGTGCCGGCGGTCAGCAGCGTTAGCCAGATAGCGACCGGAAAACCGCCGCCGATCCAGATCCACCAGACGGGCAGCCCGGCAAGCCGCGTCAGCCCGGCAGCGATCGCGGCCTGCGCAAGGGCCGTGGCGATCAACAGCGGGAGGGAGAGGGATGGGGCGGGGTCCGCCGCGCCACCCACGCTGACGTCCAGTGGAAAGACCGCGCGCAACCCGGCCAGAAGCGCAGGGGCGCCCAGCAGCGCCACGATCTGGATCACGGCAGCCGCCAGCAGCGGATGACGGCGGGCGAGCGGCATCACCGGCTCATCCACGCCCGGAGGGGGCTGCGCCATCCGGCTGCGTCACCTCGCCGTCTGCCACCCGCTCCAGCCGCTTGGCGTCCTGCCACAGCTCCTCCATCCGCTCCAGCGTGGCGGCGGGAAGGTCCTCGCCCTTGGCGGAGAGCACCCGCTCGATATGGCCGAAACGGCGGCGGAACTTCGCATTCGTCGCGCGAAGCGCCTCTTCGGGGTCGGCCTTAACATGCCGGCCGATATTGACGACGGCGAAGAGGAGGTCGCCAAGTTCGCCCTTGACCTTGTCGGTCTCGCCGCTCGAAAGCGCCTGGCGCAATTCGCCGATCTCCTCCTCGATCTTGTCGAGGATGGGGGCTGCCTCCGACCAGTCGAAGCCGACCGTCGCAGCCTTCTCCTGCAGCTTCAGCGCCTCGGTGAGCACCGGTCCGCGCCGCACGCTATCCAGCAGGCCGGGGGCCTCGGTGATGCCCCGTGCGGCCCGGCGGGCGGCGCGTTCGGCCTTCTCCTCGGCCTTGATCGCCGCCCACTGCGCCTTCACCGCCTCCGGCGTATCGGCCTCGGAGCGGGCGAAGACATGCGGGTGGCGGCGGATCATCTTGGTGGTGATGGCCGTGACGACATCGCCGAAGGAGAACTGTCCGGCCTCCTCCGCCATGCGGGCATGGAACACCACCTGCAGCAGCAGATCGCCCAGTTCGTCGCGCAGGTCGTCCATGTCGCCGGTCTCGACCGCCTCGGCCACCTCATAGGCTTCCTCGATCGTATAGGGCACGATGGTCTCGAATGTCTGTTCGATGTCCCAGGGGCAGCCCGTCTCGCGGTCGCGCAGCGCCGCCATGATCTCGATGAGGCGGGCGATGTCGGTGGAAGGCTGCATGGGGAAAGGTCCGTCTGTGGTCAGCATGTCCAAAGTGCAAATCGGTTTTGCGTCCGGACACTGCGCGAAAAGGAGCCCGCTCAGTTCAGTTCAGCGGAATGTCGTTGTCGCCCTTGGACGACTGGTAACTGTCGGAAAGCGCCGCATAGCGCGCCCGGATCGCTTCGGCGCGGGCCTGAAGGCGCTCACGATCCGGCGCGTCGGCGATCAGCGCGGCGATGGCGTCGGACACCCAATAGGCATTCTTGCGCGCATACTGCCCCGGCTCCAGCTTGAACACCTCTTTCAGGATCTTCAGGTCGTGCGGGATCGAAAAGGCGTCGCGGCTGTCCTCGTGGCTGAAGAAATAGTAGAAATTGTCAAAGCCTGCCCAGGTGATGGCCGACAGGCACATGGAGCAGGGCTCGTGGGTGGAGAGGAAGACGAGGTCCTTGGTGTCGGGCCGCTCGCCCATCTCGTAAAAGCGCTTCAGCGTGTGCACCTCGCCGTGCCAGAGCGGGTTCTCCGTCTCGTTGTTGGTCTCGGCCAGCACCAGCGAGAGATCGGATTTTCTAAGGATCGCGGCGCCGAACACCTTGTTGCCGGCGGCCACGCCCTTCTCCGTCAGGGGCAGGATGTCGTTTTCGATCACATCCAGCAGGCGGGCGGCGAGACCTGAAGGGGCGAAGGCGGGGCTGGTCGTCATCGTATCGGGGCTCCCTGCGGACGATTGGCGCTGGTCGCCATTTAGCGGTGTCGCCGGCCGGGTGGCAACGGCCCCGGCCGCGCCATGCACCGCAACCTGCGCGAAACGGGCAAAAGCGGGCGGCACGCAGGTTCACGGGGGAGCGTTTTTCCCCCTGGCTTCGTCTTCTGGTAAAAGAATACGTCAGAGACTGTTCAATCGCATTTCCGTACCTTCATTTCGCCCCGCGGATGAAGGATATTCCCCGCACCCCTGATCAGGATTGCCGTACTCTGCCGATGACCGACCGTCTCACCGTTTTTCCAGCCTTTTTCCGTGTCGCGCACAAGCGTGTCGCGGTGTTCGGCAATGGCGACGAGGCCTTTGCGAAGGTGCGGCTGCTTCTGAACACCGAGGCGCACATCGTCGCCTTTACTGATGCGCCGGAGGCCGATTACGCCGCGCTGCTCGCCGAACGCGGCATCGAGACGATCCGCGCGCCTTTCGAATCCTCCCAGGTGACCGGAGCAACGCTCGTTTTCGCCGCCACGGGCGATGCCGCCTTCGACCGCGACATCGTGCGTGCGGCGCGTGCCGCCGGCATTCCCGCGAATGCGGTGGACCAGCCGGACTGGTGCGATTTCCTCACTCCCGCCCTCGTCAACCGCGCCCCGGTCGCCGTCGCCATCGGCACGGAAGGGGCGGGGCCGGTTCTCGCCCAGATGATCCGCGCCCGCATCGACCAGATCCTGCCGCCCTCCCTCGGCCGTCTGGCGCAGCTCGCACAGACCTATCGCCGCGCCGTCGAGGTGCTGCTGCCGAAGGGCAATACGCGCCGCACCTACTGGAAGCGGTTCTTCACCGGCGATGTGGCAGAAGCCGTCGCGGCCGGCGATCTCTCCACCGCGCGCCGCACCGCAACCCGCATGCTGAAGGCCTCGGGGCCGGCCGAGGGCCGCGTTTTTCTCGTCGGCGCAGGCCCGGGGGCGGAAGACCTGTTGACGCTGCGTGCCCAGCGCCTTCTCATGGAAGCCGATGTCATTCTCTTCGATGCGCTGGTGCCGCAGGCGGTGGTCGATCTCGGCCGGCGCGATGCCGAGCGCATTTCCGTCGGCAAGCGCAAGGGCTGCCATTCCAAGCCGCAGAGCGAGATCAATCAGCTGCTCGTCACGCTCGGCCGCGAGGGCAAGCGCGTCGTGCGCCTGAAAGCCGGCGATCCGCTCGTCTTCGGCCGCGCCGGCGAGGAAATGGCGGCGCTGCGCGAGGCCGGCATCGCCTACGAGATCGTGCCCGGCGTCACGTCTGCCTTGGCTGCCGCTGCCGATTTCGAGCTGCCGGCGACGCTGCGCGGCGTCTCCTCCTCGCTCGTCTTCACCACCGGCCATGACCTCAAGGGCGATATCCTGCCGGACTGGGCCCGCCTTGCCGTCTCCGGCGCCACGGTCGCGGTCTACATGGGCCGCACGGTGGCTGCCTCCGTCGCCGGCCGCCTCATGGAGATCGGCGTCTCCGCCGAGACCACCGTCGCCGTTGTCGAAAATGCCGGCCGCGCCGACCGGCGCATGCTGCATGGCACGCTCGCCGATCTGCCGGCGCTTCAGCATCGCGACGAGCTGACCGGGCCTGTCATGGTCATCATCGGCGATGCCGTGGCCGGCGCCAATTTCACGCATTCAAAGCCCTTGGCAGAGCCTCTGACTGCCGGGCGCTCCCTCGTGCCCGTATCGCCCCTTGCGGCGCAGGCGGACGGCGACTACGAACAACGCGCATTCGAGACTTCGATGCAAAGGACTGAGGAACACCGCTGATGGTCGACAAGGTACTCACCGCCAACCGGTTGGCCGACGGCATTTCCGTCTGGCTGAATGCCGCCGGCGCGTGGACGGAATCATTGCAGGACGCCTTCGTGGCGCGCCATGCCGAAGCCGTGACGGCGCTGGAAGCGGCCGGCAAGCAGGCCTTTGCTGACAACAAGGTGGTGGACGTCAACGTCATCGAGATCGAAGAGGTCGATGGCGTTCTTCGCCCGCTTCGCCTTCGCGAGCGCATCCGCGCCGAAGGCCCGAGCATTGACTATGCGGCCGGCTACAAGGGCCTGCACGCCGAACAGACCGCCTGAGGAAAGAGCCGAGCATGTATCGCTACGACGAATTCGACCACGCCTTCGTATCCGCCCGCGTGGCCCAGTTCCGCGACCAGGTCGAGCGCCGCCTGTCGGGCGCGCTGGCCGAGGATGCCTTCAAGCCGCTGCGCCTGATGAACGGCGTCTATCTCCAGCTGCACGCCTACATGCTGCGCGTCGCCATCCCCTATGGCACGCTGTCCAGCCGCCAGATGCGCATGCTCGCCCATATCGCGCGCAAGTATGACCGCGGCTACGGCCATTTCACCACCCGCCAGAACATCCAGTACAACTGGCCGCGCCTCTCGGATACGCCCGCCATTCTGGATGAACTCGCCTCCGTCGAGATGCATGCGCTGCAGACGTCTGGTAACTGCATCCGCAACGTCACGGCCGACCATTTCGCCGGCGCCGCCGCCGACGAGGTCGCCGATCCCCGTCCTTACGCCGAGATCCTGCGCCAGTGGTCGTCGGTCCACCCGGAATTTTCCTTCCTGCCGCGCAAGTTCAAGATCGCGGTCACCGGCGCCGAGCGGGATCGCGCCGCCATCCAGGTCCACGATATCGGCCTGCACCTGAAGAAGAACGCGGCCGGTGACCTCGGCTTTGCGGTCTATGTCGGGGGCGGGCAGGGGCGCACGCCACTGGTGGCCAAGAAGATCCGCGACTTCCTGCCGGAAGAGGATCTCCTCTCTTACACCACTGCCATCATGCGCGTGTACAACCTGCATGGCCGGCGCGACAACAAGTACAAGGCCCGCATCAAGATCCTCGTCCATGAAACGGGAATCGAGGAACTGACGCGTCAGGTCGAGGCCGAATTCGTGCATCTGAAGGACACGGAGCTCAAGCTGCCCGACGCCGACGTGCAGGCCATTGCCGCCTATTTCGCGCCGCCTGATCTGACCGAGCGCCCCGAGGGCTGGGCGAGCCTTGCCGCCTGGAAGAAGGCGGACCCCGAGTTTGCCCGCTGGGTGCAGCAGAATGTCAATCCGCACAAGCACCCGGATTACGGCAGCGTGACGATCTCCCTGAAGCCGATCGGCGGCATTCCGGGGGATGCGACCGACGTGCAGATGGAGGCCGTCGCCGATATCGCCGAGGAATATGCCTTCGACGAAATCCGGGTCAGCCACGAGCAGAACCTCGTCCTGCCGCATGTGGCGCTCGCCGATCTCGAAGCGGTCTACCGCGCTCTGGTCGCCCAGGGGCTCGCCACCGCCAATGCCGGCCTCATCACCGACATCATCGCCTGTCCGGGGCTCGACTATTGCGCGCTCGCCAATGCCCGCTCGATCACGGTCGCGCAGGACATTTCTAATCGCTTCGGCAGCGCCGAGCGGCAGGCGGAGATCGGCGAGCTGAAGATCAAGATCTCCGGCTGCATCAATGCCTGCGGCCACCACCATGTCGGCCATATCGGCCTTCTGGGCGTGGAGAAGAAGGGCGCCGAGCTCTACCAGATCACGCTCGGCGGCTCGGCCGACGAGAACACCTCGATCGGCGAGATCATCGGTCGCGGCTTCGAGCCGGAAAAGGTCACGGATGCGGTCGAGACGATCGTCGATACCTATCTCGGCCTTCGCCTGTCACAGGATGAAACCTTCCTCGACGCCTACCGCCGCGTCGGCCCGCAGCCCTTCAAGGATGCGCTCTACGGCAATGCGCAGGCCGCGGCCTGAGGAGATCTGACATGACGACCCGCATCTGGACCGAAACCGGCTTCGTCGCAGACGATCCCTGGATTATCGAAACCGAGGAGACCAAGGCCGGCGGCAATGAAAAGCCGATCCTGAAGCTTGCCGATTTCCTCGCCGCGGCGGAAGCCGGCGGCGAGGGGCTTGGCGTGCTGATCGCGCCGGCCGACGATGTCACCGCGCTTGCCCCCCATCTCGACCGCATCGCGCTCGTCGCGCTGGCCTTCCCGGCCTTCAGCGACGGCCGCGCCTTCAGTCACGCCTCGCTGCTGCGCTCGCGCCTTGGCTTTTCGGGCGAAGTCCGCGCCGTTGGCGACGTGCTGATCGACCAGGTGCCGCACATGCTGCGCTGTGGCATCGACAGCTTCTCGGTCACCAATGCGACCGCCCTCCAGCGCCTTGCCGAAGGTCGCCTGCCGGGCATCGACCATCATTACCAGCCGACCGCGCGTCCGGCGGCGAAGGCCGGCGGCTACAGCTGGCGGCGCGTTTCCTGATCCGATGCCGGCCTCGCGAGATCTTGCGAGGCCGTGCGACGGCGTGAAGCAGTCCGCATCGCGCCAAAAGCGTGTTATTTGGAAGGATATTCCTTCCAAAGACCGCCTGCCTGATTTAAGCGGCGATAGTTGACCGCCATCGTCACCATTTGAGGACGCCTTATCCGATGAATGCCCCCGCAAAGACCGAGGATTTCGTTGAAACCGCGCCGGCCGGCGTCTTCGTGGAGACGGTGACCGAGGTCGCCCATTACACGGACCGGCTGTTCCGCTTCCGCATGACGCGCCCGGCCGGCTTCCGCTTCCGCTCCGGCGAATTCGCGATGATCGGCCTGATGGTCGAGGGCAAACCGATCTACCGCGCCTATTCGATCGCCAGCCCCGCCTGGGACGAGGAACTCGAGTTCTTCTCGATCAAGGTGCCGGATGGTCCGCTGACCTCGCATCTCCAGCTCATCAAGCCCGGCGACAAGGTGCTGATGCGCAAGAAGCCGACCGGCACGCTGGTGCTCGATGCGCTGACCCCGGGCAAGCGCCTCTACATGTTCTCGACCGGCACCGGCATCGCCCCCTTCGCCAGCCTCATCCGCGATCCCGAGACCTATGAGAAATTCGAGGAAGTGGTTCTGGCGCACACCTGCCGCGAAGTCGCGGAGCTGAAATACGGCTTCGACCTCGTCGACGAGATCAAGAACCACGAGTTCCTCGCCGAAATCGTCGGCGACAAGCTGAAGCACTATGCCACCGTCACCCGCGAGCCCTTCGCCTTCCAGGGTCGCGTGACGGACCTGATGCGCTCCGGCAAGTTCTTCACCGACCTCGGCGTTCCCCCGCTCGATCCCTTGATCGACCGCGGCATGATCTGCGGCTCGACCGAGATGCTGAAGGACACCAAGGCGATCCTCGAGGAAGCCGGCCTCACCGAAGGCGCCAACAACAAGCCCGCCGAATTCGTCATCGAACGCGCCTTCGTGGGGTAACGCGCGGCGGATGCCGGCTGAGCATGTCGCCACGTTCGGCGACCGGGGCCATATGGCCGGCGCTCCACCAAAAAACCCCGTCATCCTCGGGCTTGACCCGAGGATCCATCCACCAGCCCGGCGCTTGCCGCGTGGATGCTCGGGTCAAGCCCGAGCATGACGGAGGGTGAGGGGGCCGACCCTCCCTCCGGTGAATACCGAGAGCTTCGACGGACCGCTGCATCATATGTCCAACCCACCCGCCGGTGTCATCTCCGGCCACCTCCAACGTCATCCTCGGGCTTGACCCAAGGATCCATCCACCGGCCGGCGCTTGCTGCGTGGATGCTCGGGTCAAGCTCGAGCATGACGGTCGTTGAGGATGCCAACGGTGGCTGCCGCTGGGTTTGAGCGCGGGCATCTGTTCCGCGACGGCAAAGCTCCGGGTCATCTTAGATCGCTCCGCAGGTTGGCTCCGCTCAAGGAGTGGCGCGCCAACCCCACCCGCCGTCATCGTCGGGCTCGACCCGAGGATCCACCCGCTGGCGCAGCGATTGCCGCATGGATGCCCGGCCAAAACCCGAGCCTGACGGCGGCAACCCCCACAATTTCCTGTCATCCCATCGACTCCGCCGCCACCCACCCCACATACTCGCCCGAATGAAAACAACAAAAGGGCAGCGCACGACATGACACGCCTCGGCACCATCCTGTCTCGACAAAGCTGGCGGCGCGAGTTTCTCACCTGGTCGACCGTGCTCGGCGCCTCGCTTCTGGCGTTGGTCTTCGTGATGATCGCCCGCGAGATCATGGAGGGCGAGACACATCGGCTGGATGAGGCGATTCTCACGATGCTGCGCACGCCCGGCGATCTTTCCGTCGCGATCGGTCCCGGCTGGCTCACCAAGGTGATGACCGACATCACCGCGCTTGGCGGGGTCACGGTGCTGACGCTGATCACCCTTCTCGTGACGCTCTACCTCGTCCTCAGCCGCGCCGAGCGCACGGCGGCCTTCCTCGTCGTCTCCATCCTCGGCGGCTGGGGCCTCAGCAGTCTCCTGAAGATCGGCGTTGGCCGCCCGCGGCCAGAACTCGTGCCGCATCTCGTCGAGGTCCATGACCTGAGCTTCCCGAGCGGCCATGCCATGCTCTCGGCCGTCGTCTATCTGACGCTCGGCGCGCTGCTGTCGCGGCTCGAAACGCGCCGGCGGCTGCGCGTCTTCTTCATGGTGACGGCACTGTTCCTCACCCTCATCATCGGCCTCAGCCGCATCTTCCTCGGCGTGCATTATCCGACCGACGTTCTCGGCGGCTGGTGCGCGGGTCTCGCCTGGGCGAGCCTCAGCTGGTTCGCCGCCCAGCGCCTTCTCGGCTGGCGCACCGCGTCGGATCAGCCGGCGGAGGGCGATCCCGACGAGGGAACCCTTGACGAGACAGCATATGAAAGAGGCAGCCGACAATGAAGGTGAGCGAAACGACCTTTCTCGGCCTGCCGGCCGCCCTTGAAGGCGATGTTGCGCCAAAAGCCGTCATCGCCGGCGTCCGGCATGCCACCGCCTATCCCGAGCAGGATTGTACGGGGCACGCGGCCGCCGCCGGCGCGATCCGCGCCGCCAGCCAGGAGGATGCCGGCTTCATAGGGCATTTCGATTTCGACCTCGGCGGACCGCTTTTTGGCGATGGCCCGGTCTGCTGCATCGACAGCGGCGATATCGACACGGCCGCGCATGACAATGCGACCAACCGGCGCCGCATCGAAGAGACGGTAAAATCCATTCTCTCCACGTCGGCGGTCCCGATCCTGATGGGCGGCGACTGCTCGGTCACCATTCCGTTCCTGTCGGCCTTCGGCGGCGGCGCGCCCATCGTCGTGGTGCAGATCGATGCCCATATCGACTGGCGGGAGGACCGGTTCGGCGAGCGCTTCGGCTTCTCCAGCCCCATGCGGCGGGCCAGCGAAATGCCCCATGTTGCCGGCATGGTGCAGGTTGGCATGCGCGGGGTCGGCAGCGCCCGTCCCGCCGATGTCGACGATGCGCTGGCCTATGGCAGCCGCTTCGTGCCGGCCCGTTCGGTTCGCGCCGAGGGCATCGATGCGGTGGTGGCGCAGGTGCCGAAGGACGCCCGCGTCGTGATCACGCTTGACTGCGACAGCCTCGATCCCTCCGTCATGCCCGGCGTGGTCGCGCAGGCGCCGGGTGGCCTGACCTATGCCGAGATCATCGATCTCATTGCCGCGCTCGGCCGGCACGCGCGCATTGCCGGGTTCAATCTGGTCGAATTCTATCCGCCGGCCGATATCGGCAACCAGTCCGCCATCGTCGCGTCGCGGATCCTCGCTAACGTGATCGGCGCGGTGGTTCGGCAAGGATCGTCCGGCAAGGGAGTTGACGCGAAACCGATCGCGCCTGTTTGAACCAGATCAAGGCCCGCGCCGCCGATCCGTCGGATGAGAGGCACGCCACCAAAAAGGAGCGGGCACATGACTTGGTCTTACGATGATATCCGCGCTCGCATCGGCAGCGATGCCCTCATGCAGCGGCTGATGACGGCTGCGGATGCGGCGCGCCTCATCACGGACGGCATGGTCGTCGGCATGAGCGGCTTTACCCGGGCTGGCGACGCCAAAGCCGTGCCGCTGGCGCTTGCGCAACGCGCGCTCGCCGATCCCCTGAAAATCACGCTGATGACGGGCGCCTCACTCGGCCACGACATTGACCGGCGGCTGACCGAGGCCGGCGTTCTGTCCCGCCGCCTGCCCTTCCAGTCCGATGCCGTGCTGCGCGCCGCCATCAATCGCGGCGCGGTCATGTTCATCGACCAGCACCTGTCCGAAACCGTCGAGCAGCTGCGCTCCGGCCAGCTTGCGCCCATCGACATCTCCATCGTCGAGGCGGTCGCGGTCAAGGCCGACGGCGCCATCGTTCCCACCACCTCCGTCGGCAATTCCGCCAGCTTCGCCACGCTCGCCGAACGCGTGATCGTCGAGCTCAACATGGGCGACAGCCCGGCGCTGGAGGGTCTGCACGACATCTATCTGCCCGAGCGCCGGCCGAGCCGCACGCCCATCCCCGTCGTCACCGCCGACAGCCGGGTCGGCACCACCGCCATCCGCATCCCCGCCGACAAGATCGCGGCCATCGTCGTGACAGACAAGGCCGACAGCTTCGCCCGGGTGGAGTCGCCGGATGCGCAGACGAGCGCGATTGCCGGGCATCTTCTCGCCTTCTTCGAAAGGGAAACCGCCGCCGGCCGGCTGGACCTGACCCGGAACCCGCTGCAGGCCGGCATCGGCGTCATCGCCAATGCGGTGCTATCCGGGCTGAAGACCGGTCCCTTCGACAATCTCGTCATGTACAGCGAGGTGCTGCAGGACAGCACCTTCGAACTCATCGACGCGGGCAAGCTGCGCTTTGCGTCCGGCGCCTCGATGACGCTCGGGCCGGAGCTCGCCCGGCGTGTCTTTGCCGATGTCGACCGCTACCGCGACAGGCTGGTGCTGCGCCCGCAGGAGATCAGCAACCATCCGGAGATCATCCGCCGCCTGGGCGTCGTCGCCATCAACACGGCGCTGGAATTCGACATTTACGGCAATGTGAATTCCACCCATGTCTTCGGAACTGACATGATGAACGGCATTGGCGGCTCCGGGGATTTTGCCCGCAACGCCTATCTCTCGATCTTCATCGCCCGCTCCACCGCCAAGGGCGGTGCGCTCTCCTCCGTCGTGCCGATGGTCAGCCATGTCGACCACACCGAGCATGACGTCGATATCCTCGTCACCGAACACGGGCTTGCGGATCTGCGCGGGCTCGCGCCGCGGGAAAGGGCAGGACGCATCATTGCGGCCTGCGCCGATCCCGCCTTTCGCCCTGCGCTCGCCGACTATCTCGAGCGCGCCATTCGCGACCGCGGCGGCCATACCCCGCACATTCTGGAGGAAGCCCTCTCCTGGCATGCGCGGGCAAGGGCGACCGGCCGGATGTGAGGCGGCCGGTCAGGGGCCGATATAGGGCGTGAAGGAGGCCCTGACGCCATCCACCACGAACTGCACGGCGAGCGCGGCAAGGATGACGCCGAGCAGCCGCGTCAGGATCGCCCGACCTGTGACGCCGAGGAAGCGGTCGAGCCGGTCGGCAACCGCCATGGCGGCGAGCAGGATGGCAAGGCTCGCGACGATGACGATCAGAAGCTGTGCCCGTCCGGCCGCGCCGTCGAAGGAGCCGGAGAGCAGGATCGTCGCAGAGATGGCGCCGGGCCCGGCGATCAGCGGCAGGGCGAGCGGGAAGACGGCGATATTGTGCATGTGGTCGCGGGTGATCGCGACCTCTCCGGTCTTTTCCTTCCGCTCCTGCCGCTTCTCGAAGATCATCTCGAAAGCGATGACGAAGAGCAGCACGCCGCCGGCGATGCGGAAGGCGCCGATGGAGATGCCGAGCAGCGAGAGGATGCTTTCACCGAACAGCGCGAAGGCGGCGAGGATGAAGAGCGCGATCAGCGTGCCGCGCAACGCCACCTGCATGCGCTGCGAACGCGTCATGCCGACAGTGAGGCTGAGGAAGATCGGTGCCAGCCCCGGCGGGTCGATGGTTACGAGAAGCGTCGTCAGCGCATTGATCAGAAGGTCGGTATTCAGCATCATTTTCCCCTCGGACTGTCCCCGTCCGTTTCGGCCATGCTAGACTGATTTTGCCGTCGAATGAAACGGGCTGATCGGTGTTTGCCGGCGCTTTCCCTTTTGAGGGCCGTTTTCCGCCGGCTTTGGCGGGAGAGGGGGTGAACATCGCCAGATTTGCGGAGATTTGCCGCCAAACGGGCCAAAAGACTGTTCAAAACTGCCGTGGAAATTGGCGCTGCATGGCGCGATCCGCTATAAAAATCCATCTGATTCCAACAGAGATCGTGAACGACATTGACGGACCTCACTCCCCCCGGCGGCGGTAAGACGCCCTCCGGCATCGAACCGATTTCAATCATCGAGGAAATGCAGCGTTCCTATCTCGATTACGCCATGAGCGTGATCGTGTCGCGTGCGCTGCCGGATGTGCGCGACGGCCTGAAGCCCGTGCATCGGCGCATTCTCTACGGCATGTCCGAACTCGGCATCGACTGGAACAAGAAATACGTCAAGTGCGCCCGCGTCACCGGGGACGTGATGGGTAAGTATCACCCACACGGCAACCTCGCCATTTACGACGCGCTGGCCCGCATGGCGCAGGACTGGTCGCTGCGCCTGCCGCTGATCGACGGGCAGGGCAATTTCGGCTCCATCGACGGCGATCCGCCGGCGGCCGAACGCTACACCGAATGCCGCCTCGAAAAGGCCGCCCACGCGCTTCTCGACGACCTTGACAAGGAAACCGTCGATTTCCGCGACAACTATGACGGCACGCTCTCCGAGCCCGTCGTGGTGCCCGCGAAGTTCCCGAACCTGCTCGTCAACGGCGCGGGCGGCATCGCCGTCGGCATGGCGACGAACATTCCGCCGCACAACCTCGTCGAGGTCATCAACGGCTGCATCGCGCTGATCGACAATCCCGGCATCGAACTGCCGGAACTGATGCAGATCATTCCGGGCCCCGACTTCCCGACCGGCGCGCTGATCATGGGCCGCTCCGGCATCCGCCAGGCCTACGAGACCGGCCGCGGCTCGGTCATCATGCGCGGCCGCGCCCATGTCGAGCCGATGCGCAACGATCGCGAGCAGATCATCATCACCGAAGTTCCCTATCAGGTGAACAAGGCGACGATGATCGAGAAGATGGCCGAACTCGTGCGCGAAAAGCGCATCGAGGGCATCTCGGACCTGCGCGACGAAAGCGACCGTCAGGGCTACCGCGTCGTCATCGAGCTGAAGCGCGACGCCAATGCCGACGTCATCCTCAACCAGCTCTACCGCTACACGCCGCTGCAGACGTCGTTCGGCTGCAACATGGTGGCGCTGAACGGGGGCAAGCCGGAGCAGATGACGCTGATCGACATGCTGAAGGCCTTCGTCGCCTTCCGCGAGGATGTCGTCAGCCGCCGGACCAAGTTCCTGCTGCGCAAGGCCCGCGACCGCGCCCACGTCTTGGTCGGCCTCGCCATCGCCGTCGCCAATATCGACGAGATCATCAACCTCATCCGCCGCGCGCCCGATCCGCAGACGGCGCGCGAGCAGTTGATGGAACGCCGCTGGCCGGCCCATGACGTGGAAGCGCTGATCCGTCTCATCGATGATCCGCGCCACACGATCAACGAGGACCTCACCTACAATCTCTCCGAGGAACAGGCGCGCGCCATCCTCGAACTGCGTCTTGCCCGCCTCACGGCCCTCGGCCGCGACGAAATCGGCGACGAGCTCAACAAGATCGGCACCGAGATCGAGGACTATCTCGACATTCTCTCCTCGCGCCTGCGCATCATGACGATCGTCAAGGACGAGCTGACCTCGATCCGCGACGAATTCGGCACACCGCGCCGCTCGGAGATCGTCGAGGGCGGTCCCGACATGGAAGACGAGGATCTGATCGCCCGCGAGGACATGGTCGTCACCGTCTCGCATCTCGGCTACATCAAGCGCGTGCCGCTGACGACCTATCGCGCCCAGCGGCGCGGCGGCAAGGGCCGCTCCGGCATGGCGACGCGCGACGAGGATTTCGTCACGCGCCTCTTCGTCGCCAGCACGCACACGCCGGTGCTGTTCTTCTCCTCGCGCGGCATCGTCTACAAGGAAAAGGTCTGGCGCCTGCCGATCGGCACGCCGCAATCGCGCGGCAAGGCGCTGATCAACATGCTGCCGCTGGAAGCCGGCGAGCGCATCACCACCATCATGCCGCTGCCCGAGGACGAGACGACCTGGGCGAACCTCGACGTGATGTTTGCGACGACCCGCGGCACGGTGCGCCGCAACAAGCTGTCGGACTTCGTGCAGGTGAACCGCAACGGCAAGATCGCCATGAAGCTCGAGGAGGAGGGTGACGAAATCCTCTCCGTCGAGACCTGCAACGGTCCGAACCTCGACCTCAACGAGCCGGGCGACGACGTGCTGCTCACCACCGCGCTTGGCCAGGCGATCCGCTTCCCGGTCGACGAGGTCCGCGTTTTTGCCGGCCGCAACTCGATCGGCGTTCGCGGCATCTCCCTGGCCGAGGGCGACCGGATCATCTCCATGACCATCGTCGGCCATGTCGATGCGGAACCCTGGGAGCGCGCCGCCTATCTGAAGCGCTCGGCGCTGGAGCGTCGCGCTGCCGGTGTGGACGAGGACGAGATTGCCCTCGTTGGCGAAGAGGTGACCGAGGAAGGCCAGCTCTCCGACGAACGCTATGAGGAATTGAAGGCGCGCGAACAGTTCGTGCTGACCGTCTCCGAAAAGGGCTTCGGCAAGCGGTCCTCTTCTTACGACTTCCGCACCTCGGGCCGCGGCGGCAAGGGCATCCGCGCCACCGATACGGCCAAGACCGGCGAAATCGGCGTTCTCGTCGCCGCCTTCCCGATCGAGGACAAGGACCAGATCATGCTCGTCTCCGATGGCGGCCAGCTGATCCGCGTCCCTGTCGCCGGCATCCGCATCGCCAGCCGCGCCACCAAGGGCGTGACGATCTTCTCCACCGCCAAGGACGAAAAGGTCGTCTCCGTCGAGCGCATCAGCGAGCCGGGTGACGAGGAAGAGGTCGAGGGCGTCGAGGCGATCGAGGGCGAGGCCGTGGTTGTGACGGATGCGGCGGAGGGTGACCCTGGTGAGGGGCCTGCAGAGGCGTGATTGAGGGAGAGTCGTCTGGTGGCCGAACAAGGCTTCTGATGTCGTCCCACAAGTCGCGCGGCGTTCTCAGTGTCATCCTCGGGCTTGACCCGAGGATCCACGCGGCAAACGCGACGCACGCGGCTATGGATCCTCGGGTCAAGCCCGAGGATGACGTTGGAATGGGACGCTGCGAAGACCGCGAGCCTCTGAACACCACGCGAAAACTTGGACACCGCGCAAAGAAAAAGCCGGACGGGCAGGGAACCGTCCGGCTTTTCATTTTGCCCGGGAAGCCTTGGCGGTGGCGTCTCCGGGTGAAGCTTCCGACTGGAGGAGGTGTGAGAAGCTTCGACTTTCTTGAACTCTATACTGTCGGGCGCAAAGGTTGACCCCAAATGGGGCATCTTTACGTCACCGAACCTGGAAAGGCATTACACGCTGAAACCCTTGGCGTCTCGACGTTCGCGGATGAGCGCGCGGCGTTCGCGGTGGAGTTCGGCAAGCGTACGGGTGAAGTCGAACAGGAACACGATACTAATCACTGCCGACGCAAGCATCATCGCTGCAGCCATCGGTGTTCTCCTGAAATCAGCGGTCGGCGACCAACCGGTGAGACATCTCGTTACGTGACTCCGCCTTCAGCGCCCGCAAGGTGGCGAACAGCATGACGAAGAACATTCCCATCGAAAGAAGTGCTATCAGCATGGTCATCATCCTTTCTTTCACGCCATTAACGGCCTTGCCCTAGAAATAGTTCCAGCTGTTCTTCGAAAACGCTACCAAACTTGCGGTGACGCTTGCGTGAACTGGATCTTCATATGCCATTCATGTTCGTGACAGGCTGTTTCGTGGGGAACAGGCCGGGAAAGAGCGCGACAAGCGGGCGCCTCGTCTTGCGGCGAAGCGCTGTCCATGACACAAGGGCGCCCAACAGACGGGCGCGAACCGGAACGCAAGACAGGGAGAGCGTGCGGGAATGACGACAGCCTTCTATCCCGGCTCCTTCGATCCTATGACCAATGGTCATCTGGACGTTCTGCAGCAGGCGCTCGCGATCTCGGCGCGGCTTGTCGTCGGCATCGGCGTTCATCCCGGCAAGACACCGCTCTTCACCTTCGAGGCCCGTGCAGCGCTGATCAAGGAAGCCCTGTCCGCCGTGACGGATGCCTCCGGGGTCAGCGTGGTGGCCTTTGACGGGCTCGCCGTCGATGCGGCCCGGGCCCATGGCGCCAGCCTGCTCATCCGCGGGCTTCGCGACGGGACCGATCTCGACTATGAAATGCAGATGGCGGGCATGAACCGGGCCATGGCGCCGGACATCCAGACGGTTTTCCTGCCGGCGGGAACGGCAGTCAGGCCCATTACCGCCACATTGGTCCGCCAGATCGCGGCCATGGGCGGCGATGTCAGCACCTTCGTGCCACCAGCCGTTCTCACCGCGCTTCACAACCACTACCGGCGCTAAGGCGCCGCCATCCGGAGACTTCCCCCATGTTCTTCAAACGCGCCGCCGTTGCCTTCGTCGCCGTCGCCTGCCTTGCCGGCTCTGCCTATGCGCAGGCGAAGGAATATCTGACGATCCAGTTGAAGGACGGCCCGGTGGTCATCGAGCTTCTGCCGGATGTCGCGCCGAAGCATGTCGAGCAGATCAAGGCGCTGGCCGCCGCGGGCGAGTATGACAATGTCGCCTTCCACCGCGTCATCGACGGCTTCATGGCCCAGACCGGCGACGTGCAGCACGGCAAGATCGGCACCAACTACGACGCGGGCTCGGCGGGCACGGGCGGCTCCTCGCGCCCCGACCTTCCGGCCGAATTCTCCAACGTGCCCTTCGAGCGCGGCACGGTCGGCATGGCGCGGTCGCAGGACCCGAACTCCGCCAATTCGCAGTTCTTCATCATGTTCGCGCCGGGTGATTTCCTCAACGGTCAGTACACGGTGGTCGGCAAGGTCGTCGAAGGCATGGAAAACGTCGACAAGATCAAGCGCGGCGACGGCGGCAACGGCGAAGTCAGCGATCCCGACCGCATGGTCAAGGTCACCGTCGGCCGTTAAGCGCCGAAACATTTTCACAAGGCCGCGCCGTTCCGGGGACACAGAACGGATGATCGCGGCTCACCCGGGCGAGGTCCGCTTCGCCCGCCAACCTCCGAGCACATCTCAGAGACCTAACAAGGAGACAGGCCATGGCCGAGATCAAGGATCCGGAAAACACCATCATCATGGAAACGACGAAGGGCCAGGTGGTCATTCAGCTGTTCCCCGAGCTCGCTCCGGGCCATGTGGCACGCATCAAGGAACTGTCGCGCGAAGGCGCCTATGACGGCGTGGTGTTCCACCGCGTCATCGAGGACTTCATGGCCCAGACCGGCGACGTGCAATATGGCAAGACCGGCGGCGCTGCCTTCAATCCGTCGCGCGCCGGCATGGGCGGCTCGGAAAAGCCGGACCTCAAGGCGGAATTCTCCGCAACCCCCCACATCCGCGGCACCTGCTCCATGGCCCGTTCGCAGAACCCGAACTCGGCCAACTCGCAGTTCTTCATCTGCTTCACGGATGCCCCGTGGCTCAACAAGCAGTATTCGGTCTGGGGCCAGGTCATCGAAGGCATGGAAGTGATCGACAAGGTCAAGCGCGGCGAGCCCGTCAAGGACCCCGACACCATCGTCTCCATGAAGGTTGCCGCCGACATCGCGGCCTGATAGACGACACCGACGTTTCAGCGCGGCGCCGCGTCCTTCGCGGGTTCGACATCCAGTCCTGACAGGATCGGGTGTCGACCCCTTGGGGGCGCGGCGTTCGCCGTTTCCCGAAGGATTGGACGATGGCCGTCTTCTTTTCGGCGCTTCTCGCCATCATCGCCGGCGCCTGCATCACCATCCAGGCTCCCGTCAACGCGGCGCTCGCCCGCGGGCTCGGCATGCCGTTTGCGGCGGCCTGCGTCTCGTTCCTGGCCGGCGCCATCGCGCTCGGCATCGCGACCGCCGTCTCCGCGCAGCTTGAGGGACGTTGGCCGGCCTTCTCCGTGCCGCAGCCCTGGCTGTTCGTGGCCGGCGGCCTGCTCGGCACCGTCTATGTCACGACCGCTATTCTTTTGACGCCCCGCATCGGCGCCGCCGCCGTCATGGCGTTTGCCGTCACGGGCCAGTTGATCGCCGGCATTATCGTCGATCGCATCGGCCTGCTTGGCATTGCCGTGCGCGAGATCAGCCTCGGCCGCATAACCGGCGCGCTGCTTCTGATTGCCGGCGCCGTCCTGATCCGGGTGACTTGATGCGCGTCGACCTCTTCGATTTCGATCTGCCGGAAGAACGCATCGCGCTGCGCCCCGCCAATCCGCGCGAAAGCGCCCGTCTGCTCTTGGTGCGCCCGGATGCCGACACCGAACTTGCCGACTTCACCGTCGGCGACCTGCCGAACCTTCTCGAACCCGGCGACGCACTCGTCTTCAATGACACCCGCGTCATTCCCGCCCAGCTCGAAGGGTTCCGGCTGCGGGACGGGGCCGGCGAACAGCCGGTCTCGGCGACGCTGCACATGCGCATCGCCGCCAATGCCTGGAAGGCCTTTGCCAGGCCCGGCAAGCGCATCAAGACCGGCGACCGCATCCGCTTCGGCGGTACGCAGGACGCCGCCTGCCTTGCAGGCCAGCTCGATGCGGCCGTGACGACAAAAGGCGAGGGCGGCGAGGTGACGCTGACCTTCGACCTCTCCGGTCCCGCGCTCGACGAGGCGATCGCCACCGTCGGCCATATTCCGCTGCCGCCCTACATCGCCTCCAAGCGCCCCGAGGATGCCGAGGACCGGCGCGACTACCAGACGATCTATGCCCGCGAGGAGGGCGCCGTCGCGGCGCCCACTGCCGGTCTTCATTTCACGCCGGATCTCTTCGACAAGCTCGCGGCCCGCGGCGTCGAGCGCCATTTCGTGACGCTGCATGTCGGCGCCGGCACCTTCCTGCCGGTCAAGGCCGAGGATACCAACGATCACCGCATGCATGAGGAGATCGGCTATGTCTCCGCCGAGACGGCCGCGGCGCTGAATGCCGTCAAGGCCAGGGGCGGGCGCATCGTTTCGGTCGGCACGACGTCGCTGCGCCTTCTTGAAAGCGCGGCGGCCGAGGACGGCACGATCAGGCCCTGGTCGGGCGCGACCGGCATCTTCATCACGCCGGGCTATCGCTTCCGCACGGCCGATATCCTGATGACCAATTTCCACCTGCCGAAATCGACGCTCTTCATGCTCGTCTCCGCCTTCTCGGGCCTCGAGACGATGCGCGGGGCCTATGCCCACGCGGTCGAGATCGGCTACCGCTTCTATTCCTACGGCGATTCCAGCCTGCTTTTCCGGAAGACCTGAATGACCGAGACCTTCCAGTTCAATCTTCTCGCCACCGATGGGGCAGCGCGCCGCGGCGAGATCACCATGCCGCGCGGCACGATCCGCACGCCGGCCTTCATGCCCGTCGGCACGGTCGGCACGGTGAAAGCCATGTATCTGGATCAGGTGCGCGATCTCGGCGCCGACGTCATTCTCGGCAATACCTACCACCTCATGCTCAGGCCCGGCCCGGAGCGCGTGGCGCGGCTTGGCGGCCTGCACGAGCTGATCCGCTGGCCCTATCCGATCCTCACCGACAGCGGCGGCTTCCAGGTCATGTCGCTGTCCGGTCTCAGGAAGCTCGACGAGCAGGGCGTCACCTTCAAGAGCCATGTGGACGGGGCGCTGCACCACATGTCGCCGGAGCGCTCCATCGAGATCCAGGGCCTGCTCGACAGCGATATCCAGATGCAGCTCGACGAGTGCGTGGCGCTGCCGGCCGAGCCGAAGGAAATCGAGCGCGCCATGGAAATGTCGGTGCGCTGGGCCGAGCGCTGCAAGGTCGCCTTCGGCAACCAGCCGGGCAAGGCCATGTTCGGCATCGTGCAGGGCGGCGATATCCCGGCGTTGCGCGTCAAGTCGGCCGAGGCGCTCTCGGCGCTCGACCTCAAGGGCTATGCCATCGGCGGCCTTGCCGTCGGCGAGCCGCAGCATGTCATGCTCGATATGATCTCGACCACGCTGCCGCACCTGCCCACCCACAAGCCGCGCTATCTGATGGGCGTCGGCACGCCGGACGACCTCCTGAAATCCGTGGCGCGCGGCATCGACATGTTCGACTGCGTGATGCCGACCCGTTCGGGCCGGCATGGCCTCGCCTTCACCCGCCGCGGCCGCGTCAACATCCGCAATGCCCGCCATGCCGAGGATATGCGTCCGCTGGACGAGGAAAGCAGCTGCCCGGCGGCGCGCGATTATTCCCGCGCCTATCTGCACCATCTCGTTCGGGCCAACGAGGCGCTGGGCGGCATGCTGCTGACCTGGAACAATCTTGCCTATTACCAGGACCTCATGCAGGGCATCCGCACCGCGATCGAAAAGGGTCGTTTTGCCGATTTCATGGCCGAAACCCAGGAAGCCTGGGCCAAGGGCGATATCGATCCCGTCTGAGCGCAGAAAATCCGCAAGGAAAAGATGCACCCTGCACCGCTGCCGGGTTATGCTCGGCAGCAGGAAACGAGTCATGTGAAAGAGTTTGCCTTTCCTTGGCCGGTTTCCTTTTGGGAAGGAGATCTTTTTGAAGAGCGCGCGTCGGAGAGGCGAGTTGGGTCACGGATCGGGTTTGTTCGTCACGTTCGAGGGCGGGGAAGGTGCGGGCAAGTCCACCCAGCTCAAGCGCCTCGCCGCGACGCTGCGCGCCCGCGGCCATGACGTCGTGATGACGCGCGAGCCCGGCGGCTCGCCCGGCGCCGAGGCCGTGCGCCACGTTGTTTTGTCGGGCGCGGCGCAGGAGTTCGGCGTGCGCGTCGAGGCCATGCTGTTTGCCGCGGCCCGCAGCGACCATGTCGAACAACTGATCCGACCGGCGCTTTCGCGCGGCTCGGTCGTTCTGTGCGACCGCTTCATGGATTCCTCGCGCGTCTATCAGGGCATCACGGGCAATCTCGACCCGGCCTTTGTCGAAGCGCTGGAGCGGGTGGCGATCAACGGCGTCGTGCCCGATTGCACCATCATCTTCGATCTGCCGGCCGCCCAAGGGCTGGAGCGCGCCCGCAGCCGCGCGGCAGCCGATCAGTCGTCTTCCCCCGTCAGCGGCCAACTCGATCGCTTCGAGATGGAGGAGATCGACACGCATGAGAAGCGCCGCGAGGCCTTTCTCGACATTGCCGCCGCCGAACCCTTGCGCTGCCGCGTGGTGGACGCCGCCCTGCCGGTGGAGACGCTCGCCGCCCGCGTGCTCGATATTGTCGAGCCGCTTCTGCCGACGCTGCGTGGGCAGCAGCGCGAACCGGAAAAGGCCCGATGAGCGAGGACAGTCCCGATCTTCTGGAGGGTGCGGTTTCCCCGGCCCTCAATCCGAACCTGTTCGGCCACGGCGAGGCGGAGGCTTTCCTCGCGGAAGCCTATGCCGGCGGCAAGATGCACCACGCCATCCTGATGGAAGGCCCGCGCGGCATCGGCAAGTCTACGCTCGCCTTCCGCTTCGCCAACCATCTGCTGCGCCACCCCGATCCGGCCCGCGCGCCTCTGGCACTCACGGCGCCCGAACCGGACCATCCCGTCACCCGCCAGATCGCGTCCGGCGCCTCGCATGATCTTCTCCACCTCACCCGTCCGCTGGACGAAAAGGCCGGGCGGCTGAAAAGCGCTATCACAGTCGACGAGATCCGCCGCGCCGGCAAGTTTCTCGGCCAGACCTCGGGCACCGGCAACTGGCGCGTCGTCATCATCGACGCCGCCGACGACATGAACCGCAATGCGGCCAATGCCGTGCTCAAGATCCTCGAGGAGCCGCCGCGCCGCGTGCTGTTCATGCTCGTCTCGCATGCGCCGGGCAAGCTTCTCCCCACCATCCGCTCGCGCTGCATGCCGCTGCCGCTGCGCCCGCTTGCCGAACCCGATCTCGCCGCCGCGCTCGCGGCGCTCGACGTCACGCTTCCCGCCGCCAGCGCCGATCGCGTCCTCGCCGCCGCCGGCGGCAGCGTGGCGGAAGCCTTGAAGCTCATTCATTATGGCGGGCTGGATATCATGGCGGCGCTAGAGAGCATCCTGAAGCCCGGCCCCTCGACGCGGCGCGAGATGCACAAGCTCGCCGATCTCCTCTCTGCCAAGGATGCCGAGACCGTCTTCCTGTTCTTCACCGAGCTCGCCGGCCGGCGGATCGTGGAGGAGGCGAGGGCATCCGCCCTTGCCGGCGATATCGGCCGCGCCGACCGCCTCGCAAGCCTCTCCCAGTCGCTGACGGAAAAGATCGCCATCTCTATCGGCTACAATCTCGACCGCAAGCAGACGGTGCTGCAGATCCTCGACGACATGCGCGGTGCCATGACGGCGTAGGGTGAGGGGCAGGGGCCTTGCGCCCGCATTTATTGCGATCGCGAAGGTTCCTTCCGCCGGTCGGATGGGGTAAGAGCAGCCATCCAGAATATCGTAACGTTGCGAACGAGTTGCCGCCATGGCCGATACCACGCCCTTCTACATCACCACCGCCATCTCCTACCCCAACGGCAAGCCGCATATCGGCCATGCCTACGAGCTGATCGCGACCGACGCGATCGCCCGCTTCCAGCGCCTCGACGGCCGGGACGTGTTCTTCCTGACGGGCACGGACGAGCATGGCCAGAAGATGCAGCAGACGGCCAAGGCCGAAGGCATCACGCCGCTGGAGCTTGCCACGCGCAACTCCAATGAATTCCGCGAGATGGGCCGTGTCCTGAATTCTTCCAACGACGATTTCATCCGCACCACCGAGCCGCGCCACCACGCGACGGTGCAGGAACTGTGGCGCCGCATGGCGAAGGCCGGCGACATCTACAAGGACAGCTATGCCGGCTGGTATTCGGTGCGCGACGAGGCCTATTACCAGGAAGAGGAAACCGAGATGCGCGCCGACGGCGTGCGCTACGGGCCGCAGGGCACGCCGGTCGAGTGGGTCGAGGAGGAAAGCTATTTCTTCCGCCTCTCCAACTATGCCGAAAAGCTGCTGGCCCATTATGAGGCCCACCCTGACTTCATCGGTCCGTCCGAGCGCCGCAACGAGGTCATGTCCTTCGTGAAGTCCGGCCTCAAGGATCTCTCAATCTCGCGCACCACCTTCGACTGGGGCATTCCGGTGCCGGATGATCCCAAGCACGTCATGTATGTCTGGGTCGATGCGCTCACCAACTACATCACCGCCACCGGCTATGTCGAAGACGAAAACGGTCCGCGCGCGAAGTACTGGCCGGCCGACATGCACATCATCGGCAAGGACATCATCCGCTTTCACGCCGTCTACTGGCCGGCCTTCCTGATGTCGGCGGGCCTGCCGCTGCCCAGGCGCGTCTACGCCCACGGCTTCCTGCTCAACAAGGGCGAGAAGATGTCGAAGTCGCTCGGCAACGTGGTCGACCCGGTCAATCTCGTCACCCATTTCGGGCTCGATCCGGTGCGCTACTTCTTCCTGCGCGAAGTCTCCTTCGGGCAGGATGGCAGCTATTCGGAAGAGGCGATCGCCACCCGCATCAATGCGGACCTTGCCAACGGCATCGGCAATCTCGCCAGCCGCTCGCTGTCGATGATCGTCAAGAACTGCGAGGGCGCGATCCCGACGCCGGGCGCCTTCACGGAAGAGGACACGGCCATGCTCGCCTCCGCCGATGGTCTGCTCGCCATCTGCCGCGAGGAATTCTCGAAGCAGGCGATCCAGAAGGCCGTCGCCGCCATCATCGCCGTCGTCTCGGAAGCCGATCGCTATTTTGCGGGCCAGGAGCCCTGGGCGCTGAAGAAGACCGATCCGGCCCGCATGGGCACCGTGCTTTACGTCACGGCGGAAGTCGTGCGCCAGATCGCCATTTTGCTCCAGCCGATCACGCCGGCGTCGGCCGAAAAGCTGCTCGACCTCGTCGCCGCACCGGCCGACCAGCGCAGCTTCGCAGCGCTCGGTGACGCCGGCCGTCTCGTCGCGGGGACGCCGCTGGAAGCACCGAAGCCGGTCTTCCCGCGTTATGTCCCGCCGGTCGATCCGGCCTGATCGGAGCGGCCGTCGCAATGCTGATCGATACCCACTGCCATCTGGATTTCGCCGACTTCGACGCCGAGCGTGACGATCTCGTCGCGCGTGCGCAGGCTGCCGGCGTCGCCCAGATGGTGACGATCTCCACCCGCGTGCGGCGGCTCGACACCCTGCTGGCGCTCGCGGACCGATATCCGAACGTCTTCTGCTCGGTCGGTACGCATCCCAACAATGCCAACGAGGAACTCGACGTCACCGCCGACGACCTCGTGCGGCTGGCCGGTTCCCATCCGAAGATCGTCGCGATCGGCGAGGCGGGCCTCGACTATTTCTACGACACGCAAACGCCCGCCGACCAGAAGACCGGGCTTTTGCGCCACATCGAGGCCGCCCGCATCACCGGCCTGCCGCTCGTCATCCACAGCCGGTCGGCGGACGACGACATGGCCGCGATCCTGAGGCAAGAAAGCGGGAAGGGGGCCTTCCCCTTCATCCTGCACTGCTTCTCCTCGGGTCAGGCGCTTGCCGATACCGGCGTGGCGCTCGGCGGCTACGTCTCCTTCTCCGGCATCCTCACCTTCCCGAAATCGGAGGATCTGCGCGCCATTGCCGCCACGGTTCCGCTCGACCGACTGCTGGTCGAGACCGACGCGCCCTATCTTGCGCCGAAGCGCTGGCGCGGCAAGCGCAACGAGCCCTCCTATGTCGTCAACACGGCCGAGGTTCTGGCCGAGGTGAAGGGCGTCTCCTACGAGGAGATGGCCCGGATCACGACCGAAAACGCTTTCCGCTGCTTCTCCCGGATGCCGAGGATCTGACGCCATGGCGGTCGGCCAAGTCTTCACCATCCTCGGCTGCGGCTCGTCTCCCGGCGTGCCCCGCATCAATGGGGACTGGGGCGCCTGCAATCCGGACAATCCGAAGAACCGCCGTCTGCGCGCCGCGCTCCTGATCGAGCAGATCGGCGAGGATGGCGGCAAGACCGTCATCGTCGTCGATACCGGGCCGGATTTTCGCGAACAGATGATCGCCTCCAGCGTCGATCACATCGACGCCGTGCTCTACACCCACAGCCATGCCGACCACCTGCACGGCATCGACGACCTGCGCGGCTATTTCATCTCGTCCCGAAAACCCGTGCCGATCTTCGCGGATGCCTTCACCATGGAGCGCATCGCCGAAGGCTTCCGCTATTGCCTGCATGCGCTGCCGGGCAGCGGCTACCCGCCGATCGTTGCCGCCAACATCATTCCGGCCACTCTACCATCCATCGTCGTCTCCGGCGCCGGCGGCGACATCACCGTCGTGCCACACCTGCAGCAGCACGGGGCCATCCACTCGCTCGGCTTCCGCATCGGCGATTTCGCCTATTGCACAGATGTCAGCGACTTTCCGGCAGAGACTCTGGCGAAGCTTCAGGGCCTCGACACGCTTGTCATCGATACGCTGCAATATCATCCGCATCCGAGCCATCTGTCGCTCGAACAGGCGCTTGCCTGGATCGAACGGATCGGCCCGCGCCGCGCCATTCTCACCCACATGCACACGCCGCTCGACTACGACACCGTCATGGCATCCACGCCCGTCCACGTGGAGCCCGCCTATGACAGGATGCGCATCGAAGTCAGCGGCATCAGCGCCACGGCATAATCGGGCCTGACGGCCGAGCGGAAAGCACCATGCTGCAAAAGCCTTTCCAGTCGCCGACCTTCCGGAGCTTTCTCGACAATATCGGCAAGGGCCGGCTCGTCGCCCAGCTCAGGCGCGGCGAGCTCGCGCTCATTCTCCTGTCCTTCGCCTGCGGCACGATCGCCGGTCTTGCCGTCGCGCTGATCAGTTTTTCAAGCCGCCTCCTGCATGCCGTCGTGTTCGGCGTCGAGGGATCGCTGAGCGGCAGCGCGATCGAAGGTCCGCTCGTCGTCATCGGCCCGGTCATCGGCGGCATGCTGATGGGCGCCATTGCGCTCGCGCTCGCTCGCTGGCGCAAGAAGCCGATGCGCGATCCCATCGAGGCCAATGCACTTTATGGCGGGCGCCTGTCGCTCACGGACAGTCTGATCGTCTGCGTGCAGAACGTCATTTCGAACGGTTTTGGCGCTTCGGTCGGGCTGGAGGCCGGTTACACGCAGGTGGCTTCGGCCATTGCCTCGAAGATCGGATCGATCATCAAGCTGAGGCGAGGGGACATGCGCATCCTTGTCGGCTGCGGCGCCGCCGGTGCCATTTCGGCGGCCTTCGATGCACCGCTGACTGCCGCCTTCTACGCCATCGAGCTGATCATCGGCACCTATACGGTCATGACGCTGGCGCCCGTCGTCGTCTCGGCGCTCGCCGCAAAGCTCGTGATCGATGCCATCGGCGCCAAGGGTCTGACGATCACACTCGGCGAGATCGGAGCGCTGACGCAGTCGGATTACGGGCCGGCGATCCTTCTCGGGCTCGTCTCGGCCGGCCTCGGCATTCTTCTCATGCAGGGCGTGTCCTCGGTGGAGATGCTGGCGCGGAAAAGCCGGATTCCGGCAGCGGTCCGGCCCATCATCGGCGGTCTTCTCGTCGGGCTGCTGGCGCTCCTTTCGCCGCAGGTTCTCTCAGGCGGGCATGGCGCGCTGCACATCAACATGGAGGCCTCGGCCAGCCTTGCGGCGCTTGCCGGGCTGCTGGCGATGAAGGCGGCGGCGAGCGCCATTTCCCTTGGCTCCGGGTTTCGCGGCGGCCTGTTCTTCGCCTCGCTCCTGATGGGTGCCCTGGTCGGCAAGATCTTCGCGATCCTTCTCGGCGCCATCGATCCCGCCGCGCTTCTGCCGCAGCAGATCTACGCCGTGATCGGCATGAGCGCCTTTGCCGCCGCCGTCATCGGCGGCCCCTTGGCGATGACGTTCCTTGCGCTGGAAATGACCGGCGACTTCCAGATCACGCTTCTCGTCCTTGCCGCCGTCATCGCGACCTCGCTGACGGTGCGCGTCGTATTCGGCTATTCCTTCGCCACCTGGCGTTTCCATCTGCGCGGCGAAACGATCCGCAGCGCCCACGATGTCGGCTGGGTGCGCGATCTCACCGTCGACCGGCTGATGCGTGCGGATGTGCGCACGGCCAGCCGCGATCTCAGCCTCGATGCCTTCCGCAGCCAGTTTCCGCTCGGCTCCACGCAGCGCGTCGTCATGGTGGATGGCGATGGCCGATACTGCGGCCTGATCCTCGTACCCGACGTCTACGCCGATCCCATCGACCGTCCGGACGCCGATCCGTCGCTCGACCGGTTCCTGATCCACACCGACGACATGCTGCTCGCCAGCATGAACATCAAGGAAGCCACCGCCATCTTCGAACGCACCCAGAGCGAAGCGCTCGCCGTCGTCGACACGAGAACCACCCGGCGGCCGATCGGTCTATTGACCGAAAGCCACACGCTGCGACGCTACAGCGAAGAACTCGACCAGCACCGCCGGGAAGTGTCCGGAGAGATCTGAGGGCGCAGCAACGACACCTCAGGGGCCCAAAGCTGCATAAGTTTGTTCCATAATCTATGTTATCTGACTTATGTTTGTAGCCGGGTACATTCTATTTTCAAATGCAACGCTTCTGATCCAGCACGGCCCAGGCAGCGTACCGTTTGCATCCGCGTCTTTGGTCGACGCTCCCTGTCGCGAGGTTCCCATGCATCCGTCCCGGCATTCCCGCCCACTGCACCGCGCTCGTGCCATCGCCGTGGCCCGGCCAGCGGCCCATCGCCGCCTGGTGCTGCTCGTCGGTACCGGCATCCTCCTGACGCTCTTCGCGCTCCTCTGCGCCCCGCGCGCCTTCGCCGGGCCGGTCGAGGATGGGCAGAAGATCATTGCCGCGCAGGTGCAGGCTTTCCTCGATGACGATGCCGACACCGCCTATGGCTTTGCCTCGCCGGCGATCCGGACGCTCTATCCGGACAAGGACCGCTTCTTCGCCATGGTCAAGCGCGGTTATGGTCCGGTCTATCGGCCCGACAATTTCAGCTTCGGCCGCTCCAAGGTCGATGGCGACAGCATCATCCAGGAAGTGCTGATCAAGGGTCCCGACGGCAAGGACTGGACAGCGCTCTATCAGCTGCTGCGCCAGCCGGATGGCAGCCTGAAGATCAACGGCGTGCAGATGCTGACGGGTGTCGCCGGCGCGCCGATCTGACCGCATGTCCTACAGCCAGAACAACACCAGTTCCTTCAGCGCGTCGAGCGAGCGGTCGGTCAGCGTTCCCACGCCAATGTCGGCATTGGTCATCAGCGGTACGGAGCGCAGTTCCCGCTCGCCGAGAAAGACCTTGAGGTCGCCGACGGGTTGGCCGGCCTTGACGGGCGCCGGCAAGGGCCAGCGATAGACGACGCGGCCGGACAGCCGCTCATTGGTCTCCTGCGGCACCAGCACCTCGACGGGCGCGGCAGTGACAAGCGGTACGGTGCCCGCAGCGCCGCCATAGACGGAGGCCTCCGCCACGGTCTCGCCCGCGTCGAAGAGCTGGCGCTTGGTGAAGGCGGTCAGCGACCATTCGAGCAGACGCTTGGCCTCCTCCACCCGCTCCTTCTCGCTGGCAAGGCCGCCGATCGCCAGATGCACCCGTCGCCCCGCCCGCGCCACGGATGCGACCGCCGAAAAGCCGTAGCCTTCGGCAAAACCCATGGCGAGGCCGTCGACGCCGGGGATGGCTGCGATCAGCGCGTTCTTGTTGCGCTGGCGGATCTTGTTCCACTCGAAATCGGCAAGCGCGTAGAGCGGATAGCGCTCCGGATAGGCCGTCTGCAGATGGGCGGCGAGCATGACGAGGTCGCGCGGGCTGATGCGATTTCCGGGGTTCGGCAGGCCTGTCGGATTGGCAAAGGTGGCACTCTTGAGGCCGAGCGTTTGCGCCCGCGCATTCATCTTCGCGGCAAAGGCCGCCTCGCCCGCCGGCCCGCCGGTTGCCGTCATGCCCTCCGCGAGAATGAGGCAGGCATCATTGGCGAGATCGACGATCATGCCCTTCAGCAGATCGAGAACGGCGACTTCGGATTTCAGCGCAGCGAACATCGTCGCCGTGCCGGCCGGCGCGCCGCCGGTGCGCCAGGCATGTTCGGACACGCTGTAGGCGGTCGTCTCGCTGATCTCGCCGCGCTTCAGCGCATCGAAGACGACCTCGGCCGTCATCAGCTTGGTGAGGGACGCCGGCGGAAGCGGCGCATCGGCATTGAGGGAAAAGAGCACCGTTCCCGTTTCGGCATCCACCATGTGGACCGCCTTGGCCTTGGTCTCGATGCCGGCGGCGCGTGCCGGCGCCGATCCGGCCATGAGGGCGGCCGGCGGCAGGAGGCCGAGCACCGCCAGGCGCGAAAATCCCAGCAGGCGGCGGCGGGAAACGGAAAAAGGATCGGTCATCGGGCAAGGCTTTCCGGCGGCCGCAGCATGTGAGGCGTCGCGGCACCTGATCATCGTGACCGATTCATCGGCCCATGGCGAGAGCTGGGGCGAGAGCGGGAGCAAGGGTGCCCACGCGAACCGCCCTCACCGCATCCTGTCTACCCGCGCCGGCCCCTAGCGCGAGGCCCGCTGGGCGTGGGCGCGGATCGCGTCTTCGGTCAGCGGCGCCTGCCGGCCGAGCACGAGGTCGAAGGGCGACGGCCCCTCGCCCACCTGGACCTCCAGGTAGGCCGAAGCATAGGAGATGCCGGCGCCATTGCCGGGCCGTTCGCGCGGGATCGGGCCGATGGCGGGCAGTGCGGCAAAGCCGTCGGCGCCGGAGAAGACCGCGTTCGGGAAGGATGCGCCTTCCGCTTCGGCGAGCGCCGTCACCGGCACGCCGCTGTCGAGGTTGGATTTCTTCGGGATGACCAGCGTGCCGAGATTGCCGGAGGATGCGTCGCGGGCGACCCGCGCCTGGAAGCTGGCCGGCTCGTTGGAGGCGACCATCACGCCGCTGGCGATCTGGCCCTCGGGGTTGATGCCGGGAACGCGGCTGCCCTTGGGCACGTAGGAGGCCATGAGATAGGGCATGTCGTTGCCCTCGAGCGGCGCACGACCGATATAGTCGACCTTCACCTTGGCGGTACCCTTGCGCTTCATGTCCAGAAGATCGGCGGTCTTGGAGGAGACGTCGATGATGCGACCATATTCATACGGTCCCCGATCATTCACCCGAACGATGACCGATGTACCATTCTCGGTATTGGTGACGCGGGCATAGCTCGGCAGAGGGAAGGTCGGATGGGCGGCGGAAAGATGATACTTGTCGTAGACTTCGCCGTTCGCGGTCAGGCGGCCGTGGAAGGCGGCGCCGTACCAGGAGGACATGCCGACCTTGCTGTAGCCGGGCTCTTCCTTCGGCGTGTACCACTTTCCCTTGACCTGGTAGGGCTTGCCGGTCTGGAAGCGGCCACCGCCCTTGGGGATGTTCTTGCCTTCCGCCACACGCGGGCTCGCCTTCACGCCGTAGACGGATTCGGCGAAATATTCCTTCGGACGCTGCTTCTTTTCGGTCTGCGTCGTTTCGGTGGTCTTGCAGGCCGCAAGGCCGATGCACAGGATGGCAAGCGTTCCAAGCTTCATTCCCGTCGCGGCGGAAAGGCCGAGCCGAGCCGTGAGGCGAAGCGCTGCCACCTGCGCATCCGTCGTCATCATCATCTGTCCCATAAAAGTCCCGTCGTCCGCCAAGGCAAACCGCCCGTCGCCCCGGACCCCCGTCCGAGCGATGAACCCGCCGCCGCAAGTCATGGCCTCTACGTTCATGACAGGAACGTGGCCAAAATGCGAAACAAGCCTGTGCCGGAACGGAACAGTTTTGCGACATGGTTAATGGTTGGTTTCGATGCCTTTTTCACCCGCCCTGCCCGCCCCACCTTGCCAAGCGCCCCGCTTCACGCAATAAGGCTTCTCACCGGATGGGTGGCCGAGCGGTTTAAGGCACCGGTCTTGAAAACCGGCGTAGGTGAGAGCCTACCGTGGGTTCGAATCCCACCCCATCCGCCAAAGGCCTAGATTTAAGCGATTGATATTGCTGTTAAATCTTGATTTCGAAGCCAAGCGGCTCGATTTTATTCCACAAAAAATCCACATCTAGGGCCGGACCGGCAGCCTTTCCCTGAGTAGGGTCACGCAATTTCTAGGATTCGCCCGAGAGAGTAGCGATCTGAAACGCTCTGACACTCTCTCCTCAAATGCAGCTATACGAAAGAGTTGATCAGCCAAGGTGGCGGCGGCCTGTTTGTGGTTTGCCATCACTCGCTCAAGCGAAGGCGTCGCGGCATCCTTCTTTATGGCCGCACAAATGGCTTCAAAAATGTCGAGCGAAGAAGCATCCCCCTTCAGGTCTTTCAAAACCCAGCCTTGCTCCTTTTGGTGATTGACCACACTAAACGACGATGCAAGCTGATCAGCCAACTCGTCCAAGAGGCTAAGCAACTGATCATCATATCTGGACTTTAGGACTGCCTCCTGCGCCCTGCGGGCCTCCCTCATCTGGAAGGCAATCTGCGCCAGCAAAAGCAGGAATGCCGCAGGCGCAAACATCCCCGCAAGGTAGTCACCCAATTCGTTCGCCTGAAGACAAGATATCCTTGTCTGAAACCAAAATGAAATGCCGCTACCTACGGCATCGACACCACCGCAAGGCGCTACCACGCTAGACAGCCCCAAGGTCAGCAGAATCCAGATCGCAGCCAATAAGAACAAAAACCAGATCATAGCGCCCGCCCCCATGAGGATTGGGAGACCTACCACAACTTCAAGGCATAAAAAAACCGCCCTAGCGGCGGCTGCATCTGATCACGGATTGTAACATTCGTTAACAATAAATTACTTGACTTTAGACCCTATTTTGTGGTAGATGTCGTCTTGCGTATTCTGCTGTTTTTGCAAGACGCATTTCGACCTTTGATTTATGTTGTCAATCTACACGAAAACGACACTTGGTCAAGGGGAATATCAAACAAAATTCGCGGAGATCGCGATTGAAAACACAAGGTACTGAAAACATGCACAAATTTGATAATCCGAATGCACTGCTCACACTTGAGGAAGTTGCCGAATATGTCGGTTGCGCCCGTTCAACGGTCTACCGGCTGGTAGCGGAAGGCGAACTTCCTCGCTTTTTCAAGATCGGCAAAATCAATTTCATGCGCGTGGCGACGTTGCGCACATTCATTGAAAAACGAGAGCAAAGCGCCCTCGCCGCTTAGTACCTTTGAAATTCAAAACAAAAAAATGCGCACTCGCCTTTGGGATTGGCGAATGCGCAATAGTGTAACCATGCCCTATAAAACCACATTTATTGCGAAAAGTCAATGGTTTTTGGGCTTTTGATTGGGAATATCAAAACAATGTCTAACAATTTTAACGATGAAGACCACTCCTCTAGTTTGGATGGCGCTACAATTGAGGCTGTTTATTCGGAAGAATACGGCAACATCATCGAAAAAGTAAAGTATCGTCTCCCGAACGGCGACAAAACGTTTCGGACATACTTTCTGAACCCGCTTAAATTCGATGAACGCCAATCTTCTAAATTGACGCAGGAACGCTTTATTCGCGACGTGTGGCTTCAGAATGATGACATCCTCGGCGAATTGCCCAAAGTCCCGCTTTTCCGTCAGGCTGAGATTGAAGCCGCTAAAGCCGATGCTGACTTTATTCCCGTTTACGAGGGGGAGGAAGATGCGCGGATCGGAGGGCTGATAGGTCTACCCGGAACGACGAACTTCGATGGCGGTGGTCAGTGGGCTGCTCGCTACACTGAGGCGCTGAAGGGCGCTAACGGCCTCGCCATTTTTCAGGACGAGGATGAAAAAGGGGTAGAGGCCGCCGTTAAGATTGCGGAAGAGATGTTTGGCAAGGTTGGCTGGGTGAAGATCATTCGACTGCCAGGGCTGCGGCATAAGGGCGACCTGCGAGACTGGTACAACGATCACAAAGCGCTTGGCTGGAAAGATGAAGAAATTCGCGCAGAGATCATCAGCATTATAAAAAAAACGAAGAGGTGGAGTCCCGTTGTGGTCGCTGACGGTCAGCTTGTGTCGATGATTGACCGAGCCGAGCACGAGCTTGTGGAGCGGCTGGCTGGGGTTTACCAGCGCGGGAACCAACTGGTGAAGGCGGTGAAGAGCGAGACGCCTACGTTCAAGGGCGGCAAGACAAAGAGCTACAAACTATTGCCGATGTCTGCTGACTCCCTGCGCGAGACAATGGGCCGCTGCATGGTTTTCCAGAAGGTCAAGCACGTGAAGCTGCCTGAGAAGGCGGCAGACGGATCGACCACAGTGAAAACTTACGTCTCGACAAACCCGCCACGTGATGTTGCGCAAACCCTCTTGTCGTCTGGGCGTGCATCAAAGCTGCCTGAGGTTGCCGGTGTCATTTCTTGCCCGACACTGCGCCCTGACGGCTCTGTGCTCGACCGAGAGGGATACGACCTCGCCACGGGGCTGCTCGTTCTGGAACCGCTCAGCTTGCCTTCCGATATGGCAATGAAGCCGACCAAGCAGGATGCCGAAGCGGCAATTGCGAAGCTGGATAAACTACTCGACGGCTTTCCGTTTAAAAGCGACGCGGATCGATCATCGGCGCTGTCTCTCTTGATGACGCCGGTTCTGCGGCCATGCATGGAAGCGGCACCGCTTCACGCTATCAGCGCCAACGGAGCGGGTGTGGGCAAAAGTTATCTTGCCGATATTGCTGCGACCATTGCAACGGGTGAACGAGCGCCGGTGACTTCGAGCGGCTGGTCTGTTGAAGAGATGGAGAAGCGGCTGACAGGTCCACTTCTTGATGGCTCCCCGTTCATCACGCTCGACAATCTGGATAAGTTTCCGATTGCCGGTGACTTCTTCTGCCAAGCGGTCGAGCGGCCCCGGCTGTCACTGCGAGCCTTGGGAACTACAGGCAACCGGGAGATTCTGAATCGTTCGTTCATGTGCGCTACCGGGATCGGTGTAACCATCAATGGGGACATGCTTCGGCGCACCTTGCTGATCTCGCTGGATGTGAACGAGGAGCGGCCCGAATTGCGGAAATTTGACTTCGATCCACTGGCAGAAGTCATGAAGGATCGTGCGTCTTACGTCAGCGCGGTGCTTACGATTGTGCGGGCATACATCCTTGCGGGCCGTCCTGCCAAATCTGATCCGCTGGGCAGCTTCGGCGCGTGGTCTGACAATGTGAGGTCGGCGCTGGTTTGGCTGGGCAAGGCTGATCCGATCAAGACGATGGAGGAGGCGCGAAAGGGCGACGATTCCTTGAACCTGTTTGCCGAGTTTATGAGTGCTTGGTGGGCTTGCGCTTCCGCGACCAAAGAAACTGCGAAACACAGGTCTGTTGATTTGCTCAAGGAGTTTAAAAACGATTGGAACGTTGATCGGGCGAAATTGCCGGAGGAGGCGCGAAAGCTGTTTGATCTCAAGGAGCGGGCGCAAGAAGCTCTTCACGCCTTCGGCAGTAATGCCCGCGATCAACTGACCGCAATCGGACTCGGCAAGGCCCTGAAGAAACACAACGGGGCTGTTGTGAATAAGATGAAGTTGATGTCTGAGTTTGATAGCCAAAGAAACGTTTGGGTTTGGTACATCAAAAACATTGAGCAAGCGACTGAAGATGACGGACTAAAAATTGCGGCTTGATGATTAGGGGCTTCGGCCCCTTTTCTATTTTTACGAGGAGTCGAGGGGTGTCGAGGGATTTTGCAGCCCCTGCCAGATACAAAATAAAAGAGGGGGGGGGGTAGGAAGGAAATTTTTTCTCTGAGGTAGAGTATTAAAATCCCTCGACACCCCTCGACTCCTAGTAAGTCAGCGCATTCCATTGTTGCCAAAATATCACAATGCGCTTCTATCGACTGACAATACTGCATTCAATCGAAAATTCTTGTTGACTTCTACTAAGATTTATGGTATAGTGCCATTGTTGAATTGATCAAAGCATCTTCAACCAATTCCCCATATTCGAATTGCGGCGGGCCTAAGCATCCCCGTTTGCAATGGCTTGTGTCTCGGCGTCGGACCCGAACCGCAAGCTGCTGCTTTAGCAGAGTCGGTGGTGCGCCTTCATCCAGCGCACGCGACCGGCAACACTCCCGCCCCACGTTTATCGTTCAGGGCGCGTGGGGCGGGAGTCCCTCAATTTCCCCAATCTCTCAACATTTTCAGGAATTTTCCCAATGTCCTTTAAGACTGGAATCCATTTTTTTATGGGCTGGAGCGGCAAAGCTTCAAACCTCCTCACGGACAATCTCCCTCCGCTCATTTTCTTCCATCCGACCGAGTCTGAAACGATGACGAAGCCCGGTGTTTCGAAGCTGGTCGGTCCTGCCACTCATTCCCGATGGGGTTCGGCAATCGTCCGCATCACCGCCGCGCAGGATTCCTTTGTAGCAATCGGCCAGGACCCCGAAGCCGAAAACGCGCCGAAGGCTTTGGTTCTCGCCGGTCAGACCATGGACCTTGTTCTCACGACCAATCAGAAAATCGCTTGGTCGCTGGCTTAACTCTTTCAAACAGATAGGATTTTTACGATGAGGTTTGGTTTTACTTACGGCGACGAACAGGCGCTTCTCCGCAAGGGGTGCGCAAAGGTCTTCAAAAATGAGTTGGACGCCATCCATGCCCTTAGGGAAGGAGACGAGCTTTTAACGACGGACGTGACCGCTCTCTTTGAGAGCCTCGCTGAAGACCACGGGGACGTTTACAAAATCCTCAAGGCCGAAGACGTGCCTTCCGGTCTGACCTTCGAAGAAGACGCCACCGTCGAGCATATGCATGAGCGGGGATATGATCAGAACGAAATCGCCAAGCGTCTGCACCTCTCAAAGTCTGCCGTATCGTCCGCCACCATCTACAACGCCGACAAGATTCAAAAGGCCTACCTTCAGCCATCTGTCAAAAAGCAATCGACCGGGAACGTCTACGACGACGCCCGCGCCGAGCTGGCTAAGGCAACCGCCGCTTTGGTCGCCAAGATGACAGTCGCAAAGTCTGGCCGCGATGAAGCCGCCGAAGCCGAGGAAGAGCTTGAACGGAAAGCCCAAGAGCTTCGCAATCGCAATCCCCGGATGACCCGCGAACAAGCACTTGCAAAAACGTACACTGAAAACCCCGATCTAATTGCGAAAATGAGGTAATTTCACATGGCTACTTATGAAAAGCTTAAAACTATCACGATGATCGCCGCCGCCGATTACAGCGACCAGACGGCACACTACAGATTCATCAAGTCTTCAACCGCTCCGAAGTCTTTTGTTCGTTGCGATACAGCAGGCGAACGGTCGGACGGCGTGTGTCAGGATCACCCCGGCGAAGGTCACGCATCCTGCATTGCTGTGGGTGGCGTCTCCAAGGTCGAAGCGGGCGCAGCGTTTAATCCCGGCGTGCAGATTTCGACTGATGCTCAGGGGCGCGCCATCGCCGCGACTTCCGGTGCTTACGTTCTGGGAACGTCAATCCTCGGCGCTGGCGCTGCCGGTGAGATTGTCTCCGTCCTTCTGGACAATAACGGCAAGAAGGCGTGATCCAATGGCTGCATTCGATGAATTGAAAGTGCTAGCGACGGCAAGGCAATTCGCCTTGCTCTCGCGCACCTACGAAAGTACGGCCCGCGATCTGTATTGCGAATGGTCAACAGGCCGAGAGATCACAAAGGCCGAGTCGGAATGGCTTCAGATTCTTCATGATTATTCGAAGACGCTCGACTTTTATTCGAAGAGTGCTGAAGCCGTTGTATTCGGCTGGGACGGCGTGGAGTTTTGAAAAATGGAATTTCCTGATCTCGTAAATTTCAAAGACGCATCTTTCTTTTTCTACAAAATGTCCTGCGATCTCGACAAGCACTCCGCGTCGTTTGTTTTTTCCAAAGCGCCGATTGACGGGATTACACCAAAACAGCGCGCAAAACTTAAAAGCAAAATCGTCGATTACGTTGATGTCACGTTTGAGCTTTCAAACCTGTTTGCTGATCTAGCCGATCAACAGGCAGCCAAGACGAAGGGGGCAGGCAAATGATCAAGCGTATTCGCATTTCCGATCTCCAGCGCAACGGCCTTTTGATCCCCGGCGCAAGCGGCCTTGTGCGGTTTGAAGACGGTTCAAGCGCAGTTGTCACGTGCATCAGCACAACTGAATTGCAGGTGGATCACATGGGCCACCGTTCTCTGCTCGAAGTCGTTTATCATCAACTGCGGAAGGTTGGTCAGCGTCCTTATTTCCTCGTCGCTGGTCGCCGGGTAATGGATGTCTACCACAGCGGAATGCTTGGCTTCACATCTCGCTTTGCAGCCGATATGCGCCACGAATCCGAACCCACAGCCCGCCCGTTTCGGATTCCCCGCAAGGGTTCTGAGGACTATGCGCGATTGTCGATTCAGGTGATGCGATGACGGAGCGCGGAAGGCCCACGCTTTATCGCGAAGAGTATTGTGATCTCGTTGTCGAGTTAGGAAAGCAGGGCAAGTCCGTTTCCGAATGGGCTTCAGCAATCGGCGTTGCCCGCTCGACACTTTGGGAATGGTCACAAACATACGACGATTTTTCGGCAGCGCTTATGCGCGCGAAGACTGAGGAACAAGCCTACTTCGAACGTACGGCCCGCGAGAATTTCGACAATCGAAACTTCAACGCAAACTTGTGGATCAAATCCGCCCAAGCCCGCTTTAGGGACGATTACACCGAACGCCGGGAAATCGAGACAAATGGCGCGGTTAACTTCACCGGCCTTCCCGCGCCCCAGATCGGCTCGATCCAATTTACCGTCATCGATCCCGCCAAGCTGGCGACTGAGGACTTAGAATCCTTAGCCAACATACTCCAATCCCAAAACAAAAGTCAAGCATTAACAATCGAACATGAGGCAGAAAATGAATAGTATGGAAAAACTCCAGCAGCACTACGTAGTAGCGCTAAGCACTTCGGAAGAAACATATCCCAGAATGCAAATGTGTTTCCCGACATTGCTGTTGAATAGCGAAAAGCAGGTCAGGAATTTTGTTGGGCAGTGCGATTACTACATGTCCGATATTGAGATTTCGGAAGAGATGCACAAGCACCTCGATAAGTGCGGATGTCCTGCGGATAATCGGCTTTTCATTGCGGATTACGAGGATTCTGCCCATTCCGTTTCAATCCGGCTCAAGCAAATGCAGCTTGCCGAATTGCAGGCGGAGCTTACGCGAACAAAAAGCGAATGAAACTTTAGCGAGTTCTGAAGTTGGAACAATCATAGAACCCCAGTCTTTTGGCTGGGGTTTTTGGTCTGGTCATTTTGGCTATGGCTCAAATAGACCGATAACAATGGTCATTTGACTGCCTCATATCAGTTGTTGACCGATGCAAAATAGACTGATACAAATGACCTATCCTAAATAGACTTTGGAGTCCGGTCATGTTTGTTCGTGCCTACCTTCGCGCATCCACGAAAGAGCAAGACGCCAATCGTGCAAAGGCAGACCTTCAGACCTTTGCGAATGAGCGCAAGCTAAAGATTGCCAGCTACTACGTCGAAAACGAAAGCGGCGCATCGCTCCAGCGGCCTGAGCTTTTTCGCCTCCTGACTGACTGTGAGGACGGCGATATTCTCTTGATTGAGCAGGTGGACCGACTTAGCCGCCTCAATGCAGCCGATTGGGAACGCCTTAAGGTGGAAATGAAGTCCAAGCAGGTGAAGGTGGTGGCGCTGGACCTCCCGACATCTTGGGAGCTTACGAAGGCAGTCAACGGTGATGACTTCACCGCCCGCATGTACGAGGCGCTGAATGCGATGATGCTCGACATGTTGGCTGCCATTGCCCGCAAAGACTATGAGGACCGTCGCAGGCGTCAGGCGCAAGGTATCGTCAAGGCGAAGGCTGACGGGCGCTACAAGGGCCGTCAAACCGATGAAAAGATGCACCAACGCATTGCCAAGCTGTTGGCCTCAGGAATGTCGTGGAGCGAAATCCAAGAGACCGTTGGATGCAGTCGCGGGACTATTGCCAATGTTAAAAAGCGGCTATCATCCATCACCAACTAGCCGTCATCAAAAAGTGTCATCAAAGAAAAAGGCCGCATTATCGCGGCCTTTTGTCTCTCTACTTCGATCTGATTATTCAGATGCCCTAGACGTTAGATAAGCAGCCCAAGCGGCCATTAGCTCGCGCCGCTGATCAAACAAGTCACTGCGGAAATATGCTCGCGATGTGCGGTCCCCGACAGCATGGCCTAAGCACTTCTCTGCCAGTTCGAACGATGCGTTATTCTCCGCTGCCCAATCGCGGAAGGTCGAGCGGAAGCCATGCACATGGAATGGCAACTTCCAGCGGCGCAAGACGGCAGTGAGTGTCATATCGGACAGCGGCTTACCGGGCTTGCTACCGGGGAAAACGAAACCATTGTCTTCGGGCTTTTGATTCTTCTCTTGAATCCTAAGAACTGCAATCGCCTCATCGGACAACGGAACTTTGTGCGGCTGCGGTTTGCCTTCGATGTTTACAGGGCGCTTCAATCTATTTGGCGGGATGGTCCAGCAAGCGTTGTCAAAATCGATTTCATCCCAAACCGCCAAACGCACTTCGCCCGAACGACTTGCGTTCAAGATCGTGAAACGTAGCGCAAGAGCATCCTTGCCCTTTGCTTCCGCTAACCGCGCATAGAACGCTGGCGCATCCACATGCGGCATTGCCTTCATTGAGGCGACGGCTTCCTCTTCCTGAGACCGTTCCGGCATCACACTCTTGATAAGCTTCGCAGTCGCAGGGTTTGCGTCAGTGCGCCATTTCTTTGCAATCGCGTACTCAATGACCGCTGCTATGCGAGAACGAAGTCGGTCAGCGGTCTCCGGTCGTTCGTGCCAGTGAGGCTTAAGAGTCCGCTCTACGTCATCCACCGCAATGGCAGCGACAGCCAAATCATGAAGCGGCTCGGCGTACTTGTTCAATGTCATATGCCATTGCTGCCGGTGCTTTTCGTTTTTCCAGCGCTTGTCCTTGTTATCCAGAACCTTGATCATACAATCTCGGAAGGTGGGCAAGTCTTCTGGGGTTGCGGCTTCCGAGATTGTAGCGCTCCCGTCATCCCCTGCCCCGTCATCTTCGGCCTTGGGCGTCTCACCCCTTAACTCTTGACGAGGGTCGAGCCCTTTGCCCACGAGCACGCGATACTCTTGCGCTTTATTGCGTGCTTCGCTGAGGCTGATGCCGAGCGTCTTCTTGCCCTTGACGGTTGTTTGAACGGCCCCCAGACCATCCTCACGCGCCTTGCCATCGAACGTGTAACGCATGACGAAACTTTTGTTGCCCTGCGGACTGACCACGACGTAAAGCCCTCCGCCATCATGCACTTTGTTTGGTATAAGTTTGCCCGTCTCGCTTGTCTTGGGAGCTAACGCCTCAATCTTTTTCGGATCGAGACGATTGATTGTTTTCAAACGCTCTACAGGCTCCTTACTTTCTTCTCGTTCCGCCATATCCAGCCTTTCCACATCCATTCCACATAATCGCATTGGATATAGCGCAATTATGTGGAATGGCAAAGGACACAACGAGACATAACCGGAATACGGCAGGCAGATTTAAGCATCTGTATTTATTGACATAAATTCCGATTTTCGTTGAAAAACAAGACCTTGCCAGCGCTGAAATTATTTAAGGTTATACGGACACCCCATCCGCCACAGCCGCAGTTATCCCGCCCTCTTCATCCGTGCATTGCCTATCACCGCAAACGCGCTACAGTTCTCCTCGCAAGATCGATAGCTTTGGGAGGAGCGCTTTATGAGACGGATGTGGCCGGAGGAGTTTGCTTATCTTTTGGAGGGTTCCGAGGAGGTCGCGCTTCAGATCGCGCCAGCGGCGAGCGAAGGTGCCCCGGCTGGCAAGGCGGTGAGCCGGAAGGCGCTGAAGGCACGGGTGACGCAGCAGGATTTCGAAAAGATCTGGCCGCTCGCGGAAGCGCGGTACCGGCTTGGCGGCGCCTTGGCCGGCAAGGCCATCACGCTCATCACCAACAATCCGCATTACCAGTCATGGCATCCCTCGGATGGCGGAAGTGTCGAGAGCGTGTCGGGCAGCGGTCACGCCTATACGACGCGTTATGTGATCGTGCATTTCCTGCTCGACGATGTCCGCGAAACGGTCGAGGCCTAAGCGCCGACCTTAGATCACGGTCGCCCGCCCGTTGGTCCGGCGGCCGTGCCCCACCCATTCAGTCCTCTTCGCAGGCGCCTTCATCGGTCAGGCCTGCCGCGGCACAGACGCCGGTGCGAGAGTCCGTGGCGCAATGATCGACCACGTTCAAGCGGAACGTCCCATCCCCGCGCAATCCTGTCCATTATTTAATTTGCGTCGATGCGGCCCTTGGCGTAGGCGTCTATCACGTTAGCTTCACGTATCCGTGATCTCTTGTATATCGGTCCGTCTCGGCCTCCCCGGCCGGCGGAGCCTCGATTCCTTGATGGGGTATGCGCCGTGACAGGCTTTTCTTGATGGACCGATGATGGGCCGGCGGATGAGCGCTGCCAAGCCCCTCGCCTGAACTGATCCTCCCCCTTTCCGCGCGACACCCGACACCTCCGGAGATCTTCGATGCTCACCGAGCAACGGTCCGACGACATTCCCGCCATCAGCGGCTGGCGACAGCTCTTCCTGACCTACCGGATTTATCTCACCGCGGCCGCCATCGTCGCGGTCAGCGGACTCATGGCCTTTGCGCTATACCGCCTCACCGACGAGGTGCGCTACGCGGACGTGATCGACGCGCTCTCCGACACGACCTGGCTCGACATCGGCGCGGCCGTGTTCTTCACGGGCCTCAGCTTCCTCTGCCTCATCCTCTACGACACCAACGCGCTCGATTTCGTCGGCCGCAAGAAGCCCTTCGCCTCCGTCGCGGTCACGGCCTTCACCGCCTATGCGGTCGGCAATACCGTCGGTTTCGGGCCGCTCAGCGGCGGGGCGATCCGGCTGCGCGCCTATAGCCGGCTCGGCCTCACGCCCGGCGAGATCGCCCGGGTCATCGGCTTCGTCACCCTCTCCTTCGGGCTCGGCCTGCTCGTCGTCAGCGCGCTCGCAACGCTCGCCGTCGCGCCGCGTGTCGCCGGCATCATTGCCGTCGATCCGGTTATTTTGCGCATCATCGCCGGCGGCATCCTTGCCCTCGTGACCGTGGTCTTCTGGCTCGGCCGGGACGGGCGCAGCGTCAAGCTCGGCAGGATGCGCCTCAGGCTTCCCGACAGCCGCACGGCATCCCGCCAGTTCCTCGTCTCGGCCGCCGATATCGCCGCTTCCGCCTCCGTGCTCTATGTGCTGCTGCCCGAGACCCATGTGGGCTGGCCGACCTTCCTCGCCATCTACGCGACCGCCATCGGCTTCGGGGTCCTCAGCCACGTGCCGGCCGGCCTCGGCGTCTTCGAGGCGGTGATGATGGCGGGCCTGTCGCAGGCGATCAGCCTCGACCAGTTGCTCGGCGGGCTCGTTCTCTACCGCCTCGTCTACTACGTGCTGCCGCTGCTCGTCTCCGTCGTGCTGCTGCTGGTGACGGAAATGCGGGCGCTTGCCGGTCGGCCCGGCGTTGCGGAAACGGCGGCGGTGGCGGGGCGGCTCGCGCCGATCCTCATCTCCACCCTCGCCTTCATTCTCGGCGCCATGCTGATCTTTTCGAGCGTCGTGCCGTCCGAGGATCTGACGCTCGATCTGCTCTCGACCTATCTGCCGCTGCCGATCGTCGAAAGCGCACATTTCCTGTCGAGCATCGTCGGGCTCGTGCTGCTCGTCACGGCGCGCGGCCTCAGCCAGCGCGTCGATGTCGCCTGGTGGGTGGCGCTGGTCGCGAGTGCCGCCGCCCTCGTCATGGCGCTCCTGAAAGCCGTCGCGGTGGTCGAGGCCTTGGCGCTCGCCCTGCTTGTCGCCGCGCTTCTTGCCAACGGCAAGGAATATACCCGCCGGGCGGCGCTCCGGCCGCAGACGCTCGGTCCGCTGTGGGTCGCCTCCATCGGGGTGATCTTCATTTCCGCCCTGGTGGTCCTGCTCTTCATCTACCGCGATACCGAATATACCCATCGCCTGTGGTGGCAGTTCACTTTCGAGGATGATGCGCCGCGCGGCCTGCGCGCCCTGCTCGGCGTAGCGATCGGTGCTGCGGCGCTGACGGCCTACGGCCTCCTGCGCCCCGCCCATATCCGCACCGCACCGGCCGAAGAGGACGACCTTGCGCGCGCCGTCGCTATTGCCGAAGCGCAGGATGTCGCCGATGCCAATCTGGTTCGCATGGGCGACAAGCACCTGATGTTCTCGCCCTCCGGCAAGAGCTTCATCATGTACGGCATCCATGGCCGCTCCTGGATCGCGCTGATGGATCCCGTCGGCATCGAGGCGGAGTTTCCCGAGCTCGTCTGGCAGTTCGTGGAAACCGCCCGCAGCTATGGCGGGCGCGCCGCCTTCTACCAGATCTCCCCGGCCATGCTGTCCTGCTGCGCGGATACGGGCCTTCGCGCCTTCAAGCTCGGCGAACTCGCCATGATCGATCTGCCGACTTTCGAGCTGAAGGGCGGCCGCTTTGCGACGCTGCGCCAGTCCCACACCCGCGGCCAGCGCGACGGCCTCAGCTTCACCGTCGTCGGCACGGACGGGCTGGACCCCATCATGGAAGACCTCAAGGCCGTCTCGGACAGCTGGCTCGATCATCATCAGGCGCGCGAAAAGACCTTCTCGCTCGGCGCCTTCGACGAGGCATATATGCGCGCCCAGCCGGTCGCCGTCGTCTGGCTGGAGGGAAAGATCGTCGCCTTCGCCACGCTGATGGTGACGAACACAAAGGCGGAGGCGACCGTCGATCTCATGCGCTTTGCGCCGGAAGCGCCGAGGGGCACGATGGACTTCCTGTTCGTCAGCATCCTCGACCACCTCAAACGCGAGGGTTACCTGCGCTTCAATCTGGGCATGGCGCCACTGTCGGGCATGGCCCGGCGCGAGGCGGCGCCGGTGTGGGACCGCATCGGCGGGCTGCTCTTCGAGCACGGCGAGCGCTTCTACAACTTCAAGGGCCTGCGCGCTTTCAAATCAAAATTCCACCCCCGCTGGGAACCGCGTTATCTTGCGGTTGCCAACGGAGCGGGTGCCGCGCTTGCATTGATGGATGTCACCTTCCTTATCGGGGGCGGCGTCAAGGGAGTGATTTCGAAATGACGACATGCCTCACATCGACGACCCGGGCGACCCTTGTCGCCGCTTTGCTATCAGGCCTTTGCCTCGTTCCCTTTTCTGCGGGCGCGCAGGATGCGACGACGCCGCACTATGACACCGGCATGATCCCCGGCGACCATATCCTGCTGCCGGAAAATCCGCCCGTCGCCAATGTCGTGCTGATTTCCGACGGGGATGGCTGGAACGCCGCCGAACAGGCGGAAGCCGAGGCGCTGATCGCCAATGACGTCGCCGTCATCGGCATTGATTTCCCGGAGTATCTGAAGGCGCTGAGGGCCGATGACGGCGACTGCGTCTACATGATCTCGGACGTCGAATCGCTGGTGCACCAGGTGCAGCGCGTCGGCAAGGCCGAGAAGCTGACGCCGCCGATCGTGGCCGGCATCGGCGAGGGCGGCGCCCTGGCGCTGGCGATGATCGCCCAGAGCCCGGAAGCGACGATCGGCGAGGCCATCGCCGTCGATCCGCTGGCCGGCATTCCGCTTGCCAAGCAACTGTGCACCCCGGCCGAAAAGACGTCAGTCGGCGACCGCATGCTCTACGGCCTGACGGACGGGGCCCTGCCCGCCCCCGTCACCGTGCTCTTCACCGCCAAGGCCTCGGCCGAGGGCAAGGCGCACGTGGCCTCCATCGTCAAGGATCACCCGGATGTCGTGACGCGCGACAGCGACGACGATGCCATGACGACTCTTGGCCAGGCGCTCGATGACAGTATCAATGCTGAAAACGAGACGCAGGATCCGCTCGGCCTGCCGCTCAGCATCCTCGAGACCAAACCGACCATGGACACCATGGCCGTGATCTATTCCGGCGACGGCGGTTGGCGCGATCTCGATCGCGAGGTCGGCGGCGCCCTCCAGGATCGCGGCATTCCGGTGGTAGGCGTTGATTCGCTCCGCTACTTCTGGTCGGAGCGCAAGCCGCAGGAAACCGCCGACGACCTGACGCGCATCATCGACACCTATCGCAAGCACTGGCACGTCAAGAACGTTCTCCTGATCGGCTATTCCTTCGGCGCCGACGTGCTGCCGGCGACCTACAACCTCCTCCCGGCCGATGACCGCGACCACGTGGTGCTTCTGTCGCTCCTCGCGCTCTCGAAGGAGGTCGACTACGTCATTTCCGTCGAGGGCTGGCTCGGCGTTGCGGGCGATGGGAAAGCGGGCAATTCGCTCGATGATATCGCCAAGATCAAGCCCTCCCTCATCCAGTGCATCTACGGCACGGAGGAGGATGACGATCCCTGCCCGTCGCTGAAGGACAAGGGCATCGAGACGCTTGGCATCGAGGGCGGTCACCATTTCGACGAGGATTACGAGGCGCTCGCCGACAAGATCGTTGCGGCCCTCAAGGCCCGTCTTACGGCCGCAAAATAGGGGACAGGCCCCTCCCCGCACGACAAAGCCGGCATGCCTCCTCGGCATGCCGGCATTCAAGCCACGGGCAAACGCCCGTTGTCTTCACAGATCAGTGCAGGCTGATCGTGTAGGTGCCGAGTTCGCACAGGTCCTGCGAGTCTTCGAGGTCCTCGATCTTGGAGTCCTCGGTGAATTCGAAGCGCATGTCGTATTTGCACACGGACCGGCCGTCAGCGATGGTGATTTCCATCGTCTCGCCGGGTGCAACGACCTTGTCGCCGAAAATGTCCTCTTCCCAGTCATCGACGCCGACCGGCGACGAATAGAAGCGCTCGAGCGTGCCGGGCGTGTTGTTGACGATCTTGAATACGAGGTCTTCGGCCTTGGCGGCCGTCATGGAGGTGATGAAGGCCGCAGCGAGTGCAGCGGCCGACAGCAGGGTCTTGCGCATACGTTTCTTCCCCAAACGTCCGATAGTGGACGTCAACGGCATAGCAGAGCCTAATTTAGACGCAACCGCCGTCTGAGGACATGTTTGATCGCTCCCAAATTTGGCTGCTGCAGTTTGAGGCTTCGCATTCGCCATTTGTTTCAACACCTTAACGTGAGATGAACAAAAACGCCTCTCGCGGGTTATTCCGCCATCAACCGTCAACCGGGAGCATATGCGATGGTCTTCAAACCCGATCTCTTCAAGGGCGAGCGGCCCGAGCGTATTTTTGCCGAAGACAGCGCCGATCTCGAGCGCGCGGTGGCCAACGCGATCGCCGTCACGGGCGGCCTCCAGGCTGATCAGGTGAGCGTAACGCAGGCCGATGGCAGGATCGTTCTCAGCGGCAGTGTCGGCACCCACGCGGAAGCCGACCGGGCGGAAGCGGCCGCGATCGGCGCGGCGCGCGGCACGGCCATCGACAACCGACTGCGCGTCGAGGGGCCGGAGCCATTCGCGGGCTGAGCCTTGCCCCCGTTCGCCGTCGCACCGCAGCGGGCCTTCATTTTGCCGGTATCATCATGATCTGTTAACCGTTCTGAAAAACGGATGCGGAGAGTGATTGCATGGCGCTTGGCGCGGCACACAGGCTTCAGGACGGGATTGCCGCCGTCGAGACCATGACTCGTTTTGCCCTTGCCGTCCTCTCGGTGGCCTCGGGTGTCTATACCTATCTCGGGGTGCGCAGCATCCTCGACGGGTCCGCGACGGCGGTGTTCTTCGCCGCCATCATCTATTCCACCGCCGTCTCGGTCGCCATCTATGCCTTCTGGAGCTACATGGCGCGCTTCTACCCGCATGTGACGAGCGCCACGGGCCGGACGGCGATGCTGGGGGTCATGGCACTCGGCTGTGCCATGATCATCGCCATGTCGAGCTGGCTGAATGCGGCGGCGCTGGCTGGTTCGGCGGCGCTGGAACAGCACCTTGCCGAAACCATCGAGGATTATACGCAGGACCTCGACCAGGCCCATCAGAATGCGCTTGCGGCCCAAAGCCTGCTGCCGGACATTCAGCGGGCCAGCGAACGCTTCTCGCGCCTCGCCCAGCAGGAGCAGGAGACCGGTGCGCTGACCGGCACGACCGGTGCGGGGTCCGTGGTCCAGCTCCTGACGCAGATGGCGGCCCAGCTCAAGGAGCTGGAAAACGGCATCAGTGCATCGCGCGAGCGAGTGACGACGCTCTTTGATGACGGGCGCAAGCATCTCGCCACCATGCGCGGCATCGTCTCCGCGCCGGGCGCCATCGAGCCGCGCGCCGATACGTTCGCCACGGAGGCCGTTGCGCTGTCGGGCGTCATCGCCTCGCTGGAGCAGACGTCGATAGCCGCCTCCGTCAAGCGTGCCGCCGACGATCTGTCGCTCGGCTTCATCGCGCCGGTGGCGAGCGGAGCGGAAGCCGGTCTGGCGCAGCGGCAGGATCAGGTGATGGAAACGATCCGCAGTTCCGTCTCCTCGCAGTCGAAGGTGCTCTCGGCCGCTGCAGACGAGATTCTCGCCCGCACGCCAGTTGCGGAGCGCCGATTCGTGCCGCTGTCGTCTGCCGAGGCGGTGCTGCGCTATGCCGCCGACTTCATCCCGAGCTGGGCCGGGGCCATTTCCATCGACCTTCTGCCGGCCGTGCTCGTCTTCATGCTGGCCATCGTCCATGCGGCCCTGCGCCGGCAGGAAGAGGTTCTGCCACTCGCCGACCGGATCACGGCGGCCGAACTGATCGAGGCCCTGCGTGTCGGTCGCGCGATCAGTGCCAGCCAGCCCGAGGATCCCGAACGGTTGCAGGCCGCCCTCCAAACCACCACCGAAAGCGCAGCCAAGCCGACCGAGACGGCAGGCCCGGACAGCGCGGATAGCGCCAATGTCACCAGCCTCGACCTTGCCGGCAAATCGCCGCGCAAGGGGCCGCCGGTCTGACGGGAGGCTGGGCCATGGGTTTTGGCAACGCACTGAAACGAACGGGCCGCGTGCTGCTGTCGACCGACGACGGCACGCTGATGCGGCATGCCTTCACCGCGGTCCTGTCGGTGGCCGCCATCCTCGTGGTGGTCGACTACCGCGACCTGGTTCTCGACGGACAGCACCCCGGCCTTGCCACTCCCGGCACCGACCCTGCCCTCCCGGTTCTACCGCCCTCACTGACCGACGGAAAGCCGGAAGGTGCGCCCGGTGACATCAAGACGGCGCAGGAGACGCTGCGCGCACCGATCCGCTTCGACCTGAAGCCTGGCGGCATCCTGACGGCCGAGGGCACGGTCGATGCCGGGTCAGCGGACCGCTTCAGGGCCGAGATCGAGGCGCGCGGGGAATATGTGAAGACCGTTCAGCTCTCCTCGCCCGGCGGCTCCGTCGCCGATGCGCTGGCCATCTCTGCGCTGATCCGCGAAAAGGGTCTTTCCACCGATGTGAAGGCCGGGGCTCTCTGTGCCTCATCCTGCCCGCTCATTCTGGCCGGCGGCGTGACGCGTAGCGTCGAGGACGGCGCCATCATCGGCGTCCACCAGATCTACGACGGTTCGGGCCAGCAGGCCCGGGCACCCACGGGCGCCGAGGCCATGGCGATGACGCAGGTGACGACGGCGCGCATCGGACGACACCTGCAGCAGATGGGGGTCAAGCCGGATCTGTGGCTGCTTGGCCTCGAAACACCGCCCGACAGCCTGCACTACCTGACGGCCAAGGAAATGGCCGATACCGCGCTCGTGACCGCGCCCGTAAAACGCAAATCCTGATCCTGTCCGCTACGCAACGAACCGTCCTCCTGCGGCGGCTCTTACGGGCGCCATGTCCACTGCGACTTTTATCTGTTCAGGCGCGACATATTCCCCTTGCCAAAGCGCTGCCGACGCCGTTATCTGGATCCATCTTGTTGGGAGAAATCGGGACGGCCGAAAGGTCCGAGCCCGGTGCCGAAGGAGCAACCGCCCCGGAAACTCTCAGGCGAAAGGACCAGCAAGATGCCGAAAGGACTCTGGAGAGAAGCATCCGCTCGCCGAAGGGATAACAATCTCAGGCAAAGGGACAGAGGGGGCTCAAGGTGTGCGGACAGTCGTCCCATATCCGTCACGAGCCGGCGCCTGGCGCCACAACCTGGAGGCAGACCGTGGACACAGCATCCACCCTGTTGAACACCCCGCTTCACGATCTTCATCTGTCGCTCGGCGCCCGCATGGTGCCGTTTGCCGGCTATTCCATGCCGGTGCAGTATCCTGAAGGCATTCTGAAGGAACACCTGCACACCCGCGCCGCAGCCGGCCTCTTCGATGTCTCGCATATGGGCCAGGTGACACTGGTGCCGAGATCGGGCCGTGTCGAGGATGCCGCGCTGGCGCTCGAACGTCTCGTACCGGTCGATGTGCTTGGCATCGCGCCGGGCCGCCAGCGCTACGGCGTCTTCACCAACGAGGCCGGCGGCATTCTGGATGACCTCATGATCGTCAACCGCGGGGACCATCTGTTTCTGGTCGTCAACGCTTCCCGCAAGCACGAGGACGTGGCGCATCTGCGGGCAGCTCTCTCCGACGTCTGCGATATCACGCTGATCGAGGATCACGCCCTGATTGCGCTTCAGGGGCCCAAGGCGGAAGCCGCGCTTGCTGCGCTGTGGCCCGAGGCGGCCGGCATGCGCTTCATGGATGCCCGGCCGGCGACGCTCGAGGGTGCCGCCTGTTTCGTGACGCGCTCCGGCTATTCGGGCGAGGATGGCTATGAGATCTCCGTGCCCGCCGATGCCGCCGAGCGGCTGTGCCGCGCCCTTCTTGCCAATCCTGATGTGCATCCGGTCGGCCTCGGCGCGCGCGATTCCCTGCGGCTGGAGTCCGGTCTCTGTCTCTACGGCAACGACATTGACGAGGGCATCAGCCCGGTCGAGGCGGCGCTCGAATGGGCGATGCAGAAGGTGCGTCGCACCGACGGCGCTCGCGCCGGCGGCTTTCCGGGCGCGGACCGCATCCTTGGCGAACTCCAGTCAGGCGCGCAGCGGCGCCGTATCGGCCTGAAGACGGAGGGACGCGCCCCGGTTCGCGGCGGCGTCGCCCTGTTTGCCGATGCCGAGGGCCGGCAGCCGGTCGGCACCGTCACCTCTGGCGGCTTTGGCCCGAGCGTCGATGCGCCCGTCGCCATGGGCCTTATCGACAGCGCGCATGCTGCGACCGGCACGGCGCTTTTTGCCGAAGTGCGCGGCAAGTACCTGCCGGTCACCGTCTGCGCCCTGCCCTTCATCCCGGCGCGCTTCAAGCGCTGATCCTTCAAACGAAAGGTCCGTTTTTCCACCCCGGATCGGACCCGGCTATACTCTCCAGACAAGAGGAACGACGTCCATGCTGAAATTCACCCCCGACCATGAATGGCTCCAGATCGCCGGCGATGTTGCCACGGTCGGCATTACCACCCACGCCGCCGCGCAGCTTGGCGATCTCGTCTTCGTCGAACTGCCCGAGGTTGGCGCCAGCTTCGGCAAGGGCGACAGCGCCGCCACGGTCGAATCCGTCAAGGCCGCATCCGACGTCTATTCGCCGGTGGCCGGCGAGATCGTCGAGGTCAACGAGGCCATCGTTTCGGATCCTTCCCTTGTGAACTCCGATCCGCAGGGCGCCGCCTGGTTTTTCAAGATCAAGCTTTCGGACAGCTCCGAACTGGACGGCCTGATCGATGAGGCCGCCTATCAGGAGCTCGTCGCCTGATGTCGCTGCCAGTCGATTTCACCTTTACCGACTACAAGCCTTACGACTTTGCCAATCGCCGCCATATCGGTCCCTCGCCGGCCGAGATGGACGAGATGCTGAAGGTCGTCGGCTATCCCAGCCTCGATGCGCTGATCGATGACACCGTGCCCGCCTCGATCCGGCAGGGCACCCCGCTCGCCTGGGGCCCGGCCATGACCGAGCGCGAGGCGCTCGACAAGCTGCGCGAGACGGCCAACCGGAACCAGAAGCTCGTTTCCCTCATCGGCATGGGCTATTACGGCACAATCACGCCGCCGGTTATCCAGCGCAACATTCTGGAGAACCCCGCCTGGTACACGGCCTATACGCCCTACCAGCCCGAGATCAGCCAGGGCCGCCTCGAGGCGCTTCTCAACTACCAGACCATGGTCTGCGATCTCACCGGTCTTGATGTCGCCAATGCCTCGCTGCTGGACGAGGCGACGGCTGCGGCCGAAGCCATGGCCATGGCCGAGCGCGTCTCGAAGTCGAAGGCGAAGACCTTCTTCGTGGACGAGAACTGCCACCCGCAGACCATTGCCCTCATCATGACCCGCGCCGAACCGCTCGGTTGGAGCGTGACGGTCGGCAATCCCTTTGCCGACCTCGACCCCGTCGATGTCTTCGGCGCGATCTTCCAGTATCCCGGCACCTATGGCCATGTGCAGGATTTCACCGGCCTCATCGCCCGCCTGCACCAGACGGGCGCCATCGCCATCGTTGCCGCCGATCCTCTGGCGCTTGCGCTTCTAAAGTCGCCGGGCGAGATGGGCGCCGACATCGCCATCGGCTCCACCCAGCGCTTCGGCGTGCCGGTCGGCTATGGCGGTCCGCATGCGGCCTATATGGCGGTCAAGGATGCGCACAAGCGGTCCATGCCCGGCCGCCTCGTCGGCGTCTCCGTCGATGCCCGCGGCAACCGCGCCTACCGCCTTTCGCTCCAGACCCGCGAACAGCATATCCGCCGGGAGAAGGCGACCTCCAACATCTGCACCGCGCAGGTTCTGCTGGCGGTGATGGCCTCCATGTATGCGGTCTTCCATGGACCGAAGGGAATCAAGGCGATAGCGCAAAGTGTTCACAAAAAGACCGTACGTCTTGCCATGGGCCTTGAGAAACTCGGATACCGCGTTGAACCGGAAGTGTTTTTCGATACCGTGACCGTCGATGTCGGAAAGCTTCAGGGCATCATCCTGAAGACAGCCGTCGCCGAAGGCGTCAACCTGCGCAAGATCGGCGATGACAGGATCGGCATCAGCCTTGACGAGCGCTCGCGGCCGGTCACGCTGGAGGCCGTCTGGCGGGCCTTTGGCGGCGACTTTGAGGTCTCGGCGTTCGATCCTGACTATCGACTTCCGGAAAATCTCCTGAGAACAACGGATTATCTGACGCATCCAATCTTTCACATGAACCGCGCGGAAAGCGAGATGACGCGCTACATCCGCCGGCTCGCCGACCGGGATCTGGCGCTCGACCGGGCCATGATCCCGCTCGGCTCCTGCACCATGAAGCTCAACGCCACGGCGGAGATGCTGCCGATCACCTGGCCGGAATTTGCCGAGATCCACCCCTTCGTGCCGGCCGATCAGGCGCAGGGCTATCGTCATATGATCGAGGACCTCGCCGATAAGCTCTGCCAGGTCACCGGTTACGACGCGGTCTCCATGCAACCGAATTCCGGCGCGCAGGGCGAATATGCGGGCCTCCTGACCATCCGCGCCTATCACGAAGCCCGAGGCGAGGCGCATCGCACCGTCTGCCTCATCCCGACCTCCGCGCATGGCACCAATCCCGCCTCGGCGCAGATGGCGGGCATGAGCGTGGTCGTGGTGAAGGTGAGCGAGAACGGCGACATCGATATGGATGATTTCCGTTCCAAGGCAGAGGCTTACGCGGACAAGCTCTCGTGCTGCATGATCACGTATCCGTCGACGCACGGCGTGTTCGAGGAGAATGTCCGGGAGATCTGCGAGATCGTGCACGCCCATGGCGGTCAGGTCTACATGGACGGCGCCAACATGAACGCCATGGTCGGGCTGGCGCGTCCCGGGGACATCGGCTCGGATGTCTCGCATCTCAACCTGCACAAGACGTTCTGCATTCCGCATGGCGGCGGCGGTCCCGGCATGGGGCCGATCGGCGTCAAGGCGCATCTCGCCCCCTACCTTCCCGGCCACCCGCAGGTGCCGGGGCTTGGCGGCACGGGTGCGGTCTCGGCCGCGCCCTTCGGCTCGGCCTCGATCCTGCCGATCTCCTGGAGCTACTGCCTGATGATGGGTGGCGAAGGGCTGACGCAGGCGACCAAGGTTGCGATCCTCAACGCCAACTATATCGCCGCACGATTGAAGGGCGCCTTCGACGTGCTCTACACCTCCAAGAAAGGTCGTGTGGCGCATGAGTGCATCATCGACACGCGCCCACTGGTGGCGAGCGCAGGGGTCACGGTCGATGATGTCGCCAAGCGTCTCATCGACAGCGGCTTCCACGCGCCGACCATGAGTTGGCCGGTGGCGGGCACGCTGATGATCGAGCCGACCGAGAGCGAGACGAAGGCCGAACTTGACCGCTTCTGCGACGCCATGCTGTCGATCCGCGAGGAGGCACGCGCCATCGAGGAAGGGCGAATGGACCGGGAGAACAACCCGCTGAAGAACGCCCCGCACACCGTCGAGGATCTCGTCGGCGAATGGGACCGTCCCTACAGCCGCGAACAGGCCTGCTTCCCGCCGGGCGCCTTCCGCGTCGACAAATACTGGTCGTCGGTCAACCGGGTCGACAATGTCTATGGCGACCGCAATCTCGTCTGCACCTGCCCACCGGTCGAGGACTATGCGCAGGCCGCCGAATAGACATCAGCACACGCGCAGGAGACGGAACCCGTCTCCTGCCCATGATCAGGCATGGGCTTGGTCACTACCGAGACAGTGTCCGGCGATCTCGTCCCCGCCGGATACGCTTCAGTTACAGGACCCCACATCGAACGGATCGGCTGCCGGCGGGTCGACTTGCGCGACCTCCGGAGGCAGGGTCACGATGAAGCGGGCGCCGTCCCGGTAGGCTGGGTCGAGGCGGATCTTGCCGCCATGGCTCTCGACGATCCGCTTGGCGATCGCCAGCCCGACCCCGGTGCCCTTGTAGACGCTCTCGTCGCGGTGGAGGCGGTGAAAGAGGTCGAAAATGCGCGCTTCCTGGGCCGGGTCGATGCCGATCCCCTCGTCTTCCACGATCATCGAGACGTAGAGCGGATGATTGGCGCCGTAGACGCGAACCACCGGCTCTCGGTCCGGCTGGTGGTACTTCAGCGCATTGGCGATGAGATTCTGTGCCAGCCGCTTCAGGAGCTCCGGATCGCCGCTCACATGCGGCAGCCGTCCGATCTCGATGCGCGCCGCCGTCTCGGAAACGGTTGTCTCCATCAGCGCGATCGCATCGCGCACGACCGCACTCAGATCCACGCAATGGGTCTTGGTGATGCGGTGCGCGATCTGGGCATATTCGAGGAGGTTCTGGATAAGCCTCTGCATACGCTCGGTGCTCTGGCGGATATTGCCGGCATAGAAGCCCAGCGTGTCCAGCCGGCCCGCCTCCAGATCTTCGCTCATCATCTCCGAGAAGCTCGCGACATGGCGCAGTGGCGCCTTGAGGTCGTGGGCAACGGTGGCGGCAAACAGGCTGAGGGCCTCGTTGCGGCGCTTGTGTTCGGTCACATCGCGTCCAACCGCCACGAACTCGGTGGCGACGCTGTGGTCGAAGACGCCAACCAGCGTCCATTCGATCGAGCAGGTCGATCCGTCAGCGAAATGATGCACCGTCTCGCGCGTCGAGCGCGGCGTCTCGGGGGTGATCGCCTGAAGCGCCACGATCATCGGCTCATGCGCCTCGGTCGGCACATGGTGCAGCACGTCGCGGCCGATGAGGTCATTCGGTTGAAGGCCGAAGAATTGCGCATAACCCTGATTGGCGAACAGCACTGTCCGATCGCTTGAGAAGCGGCACACCAGCTCCGGAAGGTTCTGCAGCAGCGTCAGATATTCGCGCTCGCGCCGCTCGACCGCCGTCAGCGCCTGCTGCACTTCGGTCACATCGACACGCAGCGCCACGGTACTGCCGTCTGGCAGGCGTCTGTCCTCGCAGCGCCACAGGCGACCGTCGGCGTAGCGGAGAATCCGATGCGGGGTGTCGATCGCACGCAGAACCGCAAGCCGCTCATCCGTCCAGGAGCGGCGGTCGGCGTCGGTCTCGAAACTGCCGAAGGCGCCCATCTTCAAGGCGAGGTCCATGATCTCCTGCGCGGCCATACCCGCCTTCAGGACCACCCCCCCGAAGAGGCTCTCGTAGGCCGCATTGAACACGACCAGCCGTTCGTCCTTGTCAAAGATCGCAAATCCCTGGTCGATCACGCCGAGGGCAGTGTTCAAAAAACGCTCCGCCGTCAGCTGTCGCTCTTCGAGCACCCTCATCGCGGTCACGTCGGTGATCACGCCGATGAAGCCGCGCGTCTCGCCATCGTTGGCGTCGATCAGCGTGGTGCGCATTTCGCCCTGGAAGATCTCTCCGTCACGGCGTTGAAAGCGGAACAGCGAATCGATCGAGCGATCCGTGATCGCCCGCTCCTGGCGCTTGGTCAGGCAGATTCGGTACTCGTCGTCGGATGAAAAAAGCAGCCGCACGGGCTGCCGCAAGATATCCTCGAGAGCATACCCAAACATCCGCAAGGCAGCCGGGTTCGCTGCCTCGATCCGCTTGTCAGGGCTGGCAAAGAAAACCGCGCTCGGGAAGTCCGTGAAAAGGGCTTCGACGACATGCTGTTGTTGAAAGGGCATCCCAGACACCACGTTGGTACGGGCATCTCGTATAGCGGGATACGCGGCGTTTGGAAACGCAACTCTCTAAACAACAGGCGCGTTTTGGCGAGCCTGTCAATTTCATGGACATGGCAATCCTCAATTCTGAGGATACGGGCGTGCTGAAATCGACCGGTGTCTCAGCGGACCTGCCCGTTCGGCACGACCGGATTGCCCGCAGCGGCGAGCGCCGCGAGGTCGGCAGGCTTCAGTTCGACGGATTCTCCACAGCCGCAGGCCGATGTCTGATTGGGATTGCGGAAGGTGAAGCCGGAGCGCAGCGTCGTCACCTCGAAATCCATTTCCGTGCCGAGGAGATAGAGAACGGCCTCGGGCGCAACCCAGACCTTGGCGCCGTCCCGCTCGATGAGATCGCCCTTGACGGTCTCCTCTGTCACGAGATCGACGGCATATTCCATGCCTGCACATCCGCCCTTCTTGATGCTGACGCGGATGCCGCGCGCGTCGCCGCCGGCGTTTTCCACAATGTCGCGCACGCGGCTGGCTGCCGCTTCCGTCAGGCTCATCACTGCAAAGGCCATCTGCCTCGTCTCCTTCGCCGGCCGGGTTCAAGGCCCGGCGGTTCCGTTCGTGTGTCCCGCAACCGGACCGGCTGCGACGCACTCGTCATCACCAAGGTAAGCGCGGATGGTTAACGCTTCAATGGCGCTGTCATGCAAGAGCGCTCAATACCAGCCGACGGCAACCTGGGCTTCCTCGGACATGCGGTCCGGGGTCCACGGCGGATCGAAAGTCATGGCAACCTCGACGCCGGAGACGCCCTCGACGGCGCCAACGGCATTTTCGACCCAGCCCGGCATCTCGCCGGCCACCGGGCAGCCCGGCGCGGTCAGCGTCATGTCGATCTTCACGAGACGATCGTCCTCGATGTCGATCTTGTAGATCAAACCGAGTTCAAAAATATCGGCGGGAATTTCCGGGTCGTAGACCGTCTTCAGCGCGGCGATGATGTCGTCGGACAGGCGGGCCAACTCATCGGCCGGGATCGCAGAATGGACGATCCCGTCGCGCACGTCGATCTTCTCTTCGGGTGTATCAAGGCTCATCAAGCAGTCCTCAGGCAAAGAAGCGGCGGGCATGTTCCAGCGCGGCCACCAGACTATCGACTTCGGCGCGGGTATTATAGAGGCCAAAACTCGCGCGGCATGTGGAGGTAACGCCGAAGCGTTTCAAGAGCGGCTGGGCGCAGTGGGTGCCGGCCCTGACCGCAATGCCGGCCCGATCGATCACCATTGAGACGTCATGGGCGTGGACGCCCTCGACCTCGAAGGAGAAGATCGAGCCCTTCTCCGGAGCCGTTCCGAAAACGCGCAGCGCATTGACGCCAGCCAGTTGTTCGGCGGCGTAACGGGCCAGATCCGCCTCGTGGGCGGCAATTGCAGCGCGGCCGATGCCGTCCATATAGTCCAGCGCATAACCGAGCCCGATCGCCTGCACGATGGGCGGCGTGCCGGCCTCGAAACGGTGCGGCGGGTCGTTATAGGTCACGCCGTCTTCGGAAACATCAACGATCATCTCGCCGCCGCCCATGAAGGGCCGCATCTCCTTCAAGCGATCCATCTTTCCGTAGAGGACGCCGATGCCGGAGGGGCCGTAGAGCTTGTGGCCGGTCATGACATACCAGTCGCAGTCGATGTCCTTGACGTCCACAGGCAGGTGCACCGCCCCCTGGGAACCGTCGACCAGCACCGGAATGCCGCGCTCGCGGGCGATGCGGCAGATCTCCTTGACCGGAACGATCGTGCCGAGTGCATTCGACATATGGGTGATGGCGATCAGCTTGGTCTTGTCGCTCAGGCATTTGACGAAGTCGTCGACGTGAAAGGCACCCTGATCGTCCACCGGCGCCCAGACGATCCTGGCGCCCTGCCGCTCGCGGATGAAATGCCAGGGCACGATGTTGGAGTGATGCTCCATGATCGAGATGACGATCTCGTCGTCGGGGCCGAGCTTCGGCATGCCGTAGCCGTAGGCGACCGTATTGATCGCCTCGGTCGAGGATTTGGTGAAGATGATCTCGTCCACCGAGCCGGCATTCAGGAAGCGTCGCACTTTCTCGCGGGCGGCCTCATAGGCGTCGGTCGCAGCGTTCGACAGGAAGTGCAGGCCGCGATGCACATTGGCATATTCGTTCGAATAGGCATTCGCCACCGCATCGATCACCACCTGCGGCTTCTGCGCCGAGGCGCCATTGTCGAGGTAGACGAGCGGTTTGCCGTAGACGCTGCGCGACAGGATCGGAAAATCCTTGCGGATCGCCTCGACATCGTAGGCTTGGGGCGGTGCGGGATGGATACCGGTCATTGCGGGATCACCTTGGCCGGAGCCGGCGGCACGGCAGGTGCCTGCGCCTGGCTCGTTCAGTCACGAGACCGGCCCATTCAGCGAGCCGGTCTTCTTATTCGCGTGCTTGCGCCTGTCAGATCGAATGCTTGTCGAGCCAGGCTTCGATGACGCTCTCCAGAGCCTCGACCAGCGGCTCGTCGTCGAGTTCCTCAACGATCTCTGCCACAAAAGCCTTGATCAGCAGGGCGCGAGCCTTGGGGGCCGGGATGCCGCGGGCCTGCAGATAGTAGAACTGCGTTGGGTCGATATCGGCGACCGTGGCGCCATGGCCGCACTGCACATCGTCGGCGAAGATCTCAAGCTCCGGCTTGGCCGACAAATCGGCGTCGTCCGAAAGCAGCAACGTGTTGCACGCCATCTTCGCATCGGTCTTCTGGGCATCCGGCGCGACCCGGATCTGCCCCTGGAAGACACCGCGGGCGCGATCGAACAGAACGTTGCGGATAATCTCCGTCGAGGTGGTGTTCGGCACGTCATGGCCCATGGTGAAGGTCACGTCCGTGTGCGTCTCACCGCCCATCAGATTGACGGCGCGCAGCGTCAGGTTGGAGCCCTCGCCCGTCACCACGCCGTGGATCTCCTGGCGCACCAGCTTGCCGCCGGCATTGATGACGAAGAGCGTCAGCTTGGCCTCTTGGCCGATCGTGAAGCGGATCTGGCCGAGGTGGCTGTCGGTCTCGCCCTGCTGCTGTACGATGACATACGTGACATCGGCGCCCTTGCCGACCGTCAGGTCCGTGACGGCCGTCACGAGGCTCGGCGCATCATCGGTCGAGATGTGGCGTTCGATCAGGGTTGCAGTGACGCCTTCTTCGACAGTAACCGGCAGGCGCACATGGCTCTGGCCGCGCGACTGCGCCACCTGGATCTCGATTGGGCTCGAGAGGTCGGCGTCACTGCCGACCGTGATCGCCAGACCGTCCTTCACGAAAGCGCCGTTCAGACGCCCGATCGCATCATCCGCGCCGCGCTCGGCGAGGTCGGCTGCGCTGGTCCCCGCCGTCAGGGCGGCGCCGTAGGAGGCAACGGAAACGCCCTTGGGCGCGCCCTTCGTGCTGGCCTTGCCGTCGAGAATGGAGAGCACATGGGCACCCTCCACCAGCGGAGCCACCACTTTCGCCGAAGCCGCTGGATCGGCCGCGGGAACGGAACGCAGCAGAGCCCGCAGGTCCGTGTAATGCCACGCCTCGACGCGGCGGGTCGGCAGACCCTCGACGCGCACGGCATGCAGCAGACGATCGCGAGCGGAAATGACGGCGGCATCGCCAGGCAGTTCGCCGGCAGCAGCATCAAAAGCGTTGAGCAGTGCCTGTTCGGCGACTGTCAGCGTGATGGGAGCGTGAACATTCATCGGCTCTATCCTTCCTCGGCCGCTCAGGCAGCCGCACCGATGACGTCGGCATAGCCATTGGCTTCGAGCTCGTGCGCGAGCGTCTTGTCGCCGGACTTGATGACCTGGCCCTTGTAGAGAACGTGGACCGTGTCCGGCACGATGTAGTCCAGCAGGCGCTGATAGTGGGTGATGACGATCGTGGCGCGATCGGGCGAGCGCAGTGCGTTGACGCCGTCGGCGACGATCTTCAGCGCGTCGATATCGAGGCCGGAATCGGTCTCGTCGAGCACGCACAACTTCGGCTCGAGCAGGGCCATCTGGAGGATTTCGGCCCGCTTCTTCTCGCCGCCGGAGAAACCGACGTTCAGCGGACGCTTCAGCATGGCCGGATCGATCTGCAGCTTGCCGGCGGCGTCCTTGACGCGGCGCATGAAGTCCGGCGTCGTCAGTTCGTCCTCGCCGCGCGCCTTGCGCTGCTCGTTCATCGCCACCTTCAGGAACTGCATGGTGGCAACGCCCGGAATTTCGACCGGATACTGGAAAGCGAGGAAGATGCCCTTGGCGGCGCGCTCGGCCGGGTCAAGCTCCAGAATGCTCTCGCCATTGTAGAGAATGTCGCCATCGGTGACTTCATAGTCCTCGCGGCCCGACAGGATGTAGGACAGCGTCGACTTGCCAGAGCCGTTCGGCCCCATGATGGCCGCGACTTCGCCGGCCTTCACGGTGAGGTTCAGGCCGCGGATGATCTCCGTCTCGGTGTCGGCGATCTTGGCGTGGAGGTTCTTGATTTCGAGCATAGTGGAGTTCCTGCGTTCTTCGGGCGCGCCGCGCCGCTTCTTTCAGAAGCCGAGGAAGAAGTGGACCACGGGCAGCATAGCGGCGGACGCTCCGCCTAGTCCGAGACCAACGGCCGTTCGAACGATCACGTTCCGGCAATTGGGCGCGTATGCTGCCAGTCCACCGCAAACCACGGCGTAATACGTCAGATTGACCGGGTCCATGTCTGCACCTCCGCTTAAAGCCGCATCTCATCCTTATAACGGAGGACGCGGGCATTTTCATCGAAGGCCGATACCGGCCGAAAGCGGCGTGATCGCCGCTTCCTGTTGTCAACCGATCAGCCGACCGACCCTTCCAGCGAAATCCCGATCAGCTTCTGCGCTTCGACCGCAAATTCCATCGGCAGTTCCTGGATGACTTCCTTGACGAAGCCGTTGACGATCAGGGCGATGGCCGCTTCTTCCGGAATGCCGCGCTGGAGGCAGTAGAAGAGCTGGTCTTCCGAGATCTTCGAGGTGGTGGCCTCATGTTCGAACTGGCAGGTGGAGTTCTTGGCCTCAATGTAGGGCACCGTGTGGGCGCCGCACTTGTCGCCGATCAGCAGCGAGTCGCACTGGGTGAAGTTGCGGGCATTCGTCGCCTTGCGGTGAGCCGAGACCTGGCCGCGATAGGTGTTGGACGAGAAGCCCGCCGAGATACCCTTGGAAATGATGCGGCTCGACGTGTTCTTGCCGAGATGGATCATCTTGGTGCCCGAGTCGATCTGCTGATAGCCGTTCGACACGGCGATCGAGTAGAACTCGCCGCGGCTGTCGTCGCCGCGCAGGATGCAGCTCGGATATTTCCACGTGATGGCCGAACCGGTCTCGACCTGCGTCCAGGAGATCTTGGAGCGGTCCCCACGGCAATCGCCGCGCTTGGTGACGAAGTTGTAGATGCCGCCCTTGCCTTCCTTGTCGCCCGGATACCAGTTCTGGACGGTGGAATACTTGATCTCGGCATCGTCGAGCGCAACAAGCTCGACCACGGCGGCATGCAGCTGGTTTTCATCACGCTGCGGCGCGGTGCAGCCTTCGAGGTAGGAGACGTAGGCGCCCTCTTCCGCGATGATCAGCGTGCGCTCGAACTGGCCAGTATTCTTCTCGTTGATGCGGAAGTAGGTCGACAGTTCCATCGGGCAGCGAACGCCCTTGGGAACGTAGACGAAGGAGCCGTCGGTGAAGACGGCGCAGTTCAGCGTCGCATAATAATTGTCCGTCGGCGGAACGACCGAGCCGAGATACTTCTTCACCAGTTCGGGATGCTCGCGGATCGCCTCGGAGATCGACATGAAGATCACGCCGGCCTTCTTCAGCTCTTCCTTGAAGGTGGTGACGACCGAGACGCTGTCGAAGACGGCATCGACGGCGATCTTCGAGGTCTTCACGCCGGCGAGAATCTCCTGCTCGCGGAGCGGAATGCCGAGCTTCTCATAGGTGCGCAACAGTTCGGGATCGACGTCGTCGATCGACATCGGGCCGTTCTGGTTCTTCGGCGCGGCGTAATAGTAGAGATCGTTGAAGTCGATCTTGGGGTAATCGACGCGCGCCCAGACCGGCTCTTCCATCGTCAGCCAGCGGCGATAGGCGTCGAGGCGCCATTCGAGCATCCAGTCCGGCTCCTGCTTCTTGGCAGAAATGAAGCGGATGATCTCTTCAGACAGGCCCTTGGGCGCCTTGTCCATTTCGATCGTGGTCTCGAAACCGTATTTATACTGGTCCACGTCAATGAGGCGAACCTGGTCGATCGTTTCCTGCACAGCAGGCATGTCGGTCTCCAATCTTGCCGGAGAAAAGGTCCGGCAGCTTGTCGTTCGATACGTCTTGAAGGCGTACCGCTCATGTAGTGGCTAAAAGGCTGGATTCACCCCTTTTGCCAAGCGGAAAATTGCATTTCCGCAGGTTCTTTGCCGCTTACGCGGCATGAGCCTTCCGGCGCCGCGCCGCGATCCGCTCGAAAACGCCAAGAAATCGCTCAGCATCCGCGTCCGACGTGGTCGGGCCGATCGACAGGCGCAGCGCGCCCCGTTTGGCATTCTGGCCCATGGCGACGAGCACATGGCTTTCGCCCACCTTGCCGGAGGAGCAGGCCGAACCGGCCGACAGCGCGACGCCTTCGAGGTCGAAGGCGATCTGTCCTGTTTCCGCCGGCAGGCCGGGCAGCGTGAAGAAACTTGTGTTGGGCAAGCGCGGACCATCCACCCCATAGAAGATGACATCGGGGGCGATGCGACGCATGCCCGTTTCAATCTCATCGCGCCGCCTGGCAATGGCGACGTTGCGCTCCGCCAGTTCCTCAGCGGCGACCCGCGCTGCCGCGCCGAAGCCGGCGATCGCCGCGACGTTTTCCGTGCCTGAGCGGTGCCCCTTCTCCTGCCCACCGCCCGCAATCAACGGCGTCGGCATCATCACCTCGCCGGCCGAGACCAGCGCACCGGCGCCCTTCGGGCCGCCGATCTTGTGGGAGGAGAGGATGAGGAAATCGCAACCGATGGCTTCAAACGAGAGCGGCAGGCGTCCGGCGCCCTGCACAGCGTCAACGACGAAAACGCCGCCCGCCCGGCGGACGATCTCGCCGACCTCGGCGACCGGCTGGACGATGCCCGTCTCATTGTTGGCGAGCATGACGGCCACCATCGGCAGGCCGGAGGCGGCATCATGGGCCGCAAGCAGTGCCTCGAGCGCCTCAAGATCAACCATTCCGGACGCTGTGACCTTGATTTCCGTTATGCGATCGGCAGGGAACCTGCCGCCACTGCGCAAGGCCGGGTGTTCGATGGCGGAGACGTAGAGATGGCCGATCGCAAGCGGCGCACGCCCCATGCGCATGCTCGGGGTCAGCACCAGGCTGGCGGCCTCCGTAGCGCCGCTGGTGAAGATGACATGGGCGGGCTTGGTTGCCACCAGAGCCGCCACGTCGCGCCGCGCTGCCTCGATCACGGCACGGGCGGCCCTGCCCTCGCGATGGACGGAAGACGCATTGCCCGGCAGCGCCAGCGCCGACAGAACGGCATCGCGCGCGGCCGGATCGAGCGGCGCGGTGGCGTTCCAGTCCATGTAAAGTCGCGTATCCGTCATTGGCCCAATCGACGCCATGCCCAAGCCTTGCCCAGGACCCTTCGTCATTTTCCTTGAAATTCTGATGGCGCTTGCCGTAAGACACCACACTCACAACCGAGACCTTCGACGCGTCAGCGCCCGATCCAGTTTTGAATAATTCTAAACTGAGTTTTAGGTAACCTGACTCAATTCGTCAAGACTTGTCCTGCGGCCGGGAACGCTTAAATCCGGTCGAAAACGCCCGGAGACCCCATGCCCGAAATTATCTTCAACGGACCTGCAGGCCGCCTTGAGGGGCGCTATCAGCCGTCGAAGCAGAAGAGCGCGCCGATCGCGATCATTCTGCATCCGCACCCGCAGTTCGGCGGGACGATGAACAACCAGATCGTCTACCAGCTCTTCTACATGTTCCAGAAGCGAGGCTTTACGACGCTGCGCTTCAATTTCCGGGGCATCGGCCGCAGCCAGGGCGAATTCGACCACGGCGCGGGCGAACTTTCGGATGCGGCTTCGGCGCTCGATTGGGTGCAGAGCCTGCACCCCGATTCGAAAAGCTGCTGGGTAGCGGGCTATTCCTTCGGCGCCTGGATCGGCATGCAGCTTCTGATGCGCCGTCCGGAGATCGAAGGCTTCATGTCGATCGCACCCCAGCCGAACACCTATGACTTCTCCTTCCTCGCCCCCTGTCCGTCGTCGGGCCTCATCGTCTCGGGCGAAACGGACAAGGTCGCGCCGGAAAAGGATATTCTCGGTCTCGTCGAAAAGCTGAAAGCGCAGAAGGGTATCCTCATCACTCACAAATCGGTGCCGGCTGCCAACCACTTCTTCAACGGTCAGGTCGAGACGCTGATGGCAGAGTGCGAGGACTATCTCGACCGTCGCCTTTCCGGGGAACTCGTTCCCGAGCCCGCCGCCAAGCGGATCCGCTGAGCGACATTTTTCCCTCTCGAAGTGAGACGCTGCCATGACCGATCGTTCCGCCGTTCCCGTCCCGACCGATGCGGCGGCGCGGCGGGCCGTCGCGCCCGTGGTCTGCTATCCCGTCTCCACCCTTCCACCGGCGCCGATGGCGATGCTGTCGGCGGCGCGCGAGACGATCGAGAAGATCGACGCCGTCGTGGTGCCGCCCCGCGAAGGGCGGACCTTCCGTGTGCCGCGGGGACACTTCTTCCGCATCGTCAGCATCGAAGGGCCGCAGGTCGGCGACCTCAACCTATGGAACGCCAACGATCTCAAGGAGCGGTTCTTTTCCGGCAAAACGCGGGCGCTGCATGCCACCCATGTGACGACCGGCGATCGGCTCTGGAGCAACCTGCCGCACCTCAGGCCCATGGCGACGATCACCCATGACACGCTTGGCTGGTACGGCTTCGATGAGCATGGCGGCGGCGTGCATGATGTGATCGGCACGCGCTGCGATCCCTATACGCACAAGCTCTTGAGCGGTGGCGACGACTACCACCATTGCTGCCACAACAATCTGACACGGGCTCTGGCCGGCGAAACGGGCCTTTCGATCCGCGACGCCGAGCCGCATGTGCATGACGTGCTGAACGTCTTCATGTGCACCGGCTTCACCCGCGATACGCAGCAGTACTTTATGAAAGCAAGCCCGGTGCGGCCGGGCGATTTCCTGGAGTTCTTCGCCGAGATCGATCTCATCGGTGCGCTGTCGGCCTGCCCCGGAGGCGATTGCGGCACGGTGCATTCCAGCGACGAGGCGCGGTGCCATCCGCTGCTCGTCGAGATCTACCGGCCCGATCCGGCAAGCCTTGCGGACTGGACGCCGCCGGCACTCAACGCCTACGATTTCAAGGCCTGATCAGAAACGTTCTGCCGGTCGCGCCAGCACGCCACCCGTCATCGGGGCGGCCACGCCCGTCGTGCCTGGATAGGTGAGTGCAAGCCCCTTCATCGAACGAACCGCGAGATAGGCCCAGGCTTCCGCCTCCATGGCCGCGCCGTCAAAACCGGCCGAGGTTGCCGTCATGACGGTCGCTTCCGTCGCCAGAGCCGCAAGTTCGGCCATGATCACGGGATTGCGCGCGCCGCCGCCGGAAACGATCCAGCTTTTCGGCGTCTGCGGCAGGCGGCGGGCGGAGGCAAGCACGGCGGCAGCCGTAACATAGGCGAGCGTGCGGGCGCCGTCTTCCACACCGATCTCTCCCCTGGCGGGAGGACGGAAGTCACCGCGATCCAGCGACAGAAGCCGGTTCGACGTGAAGAAGGGGTGGCCGAGATAGCGGGCTGCGAGTTTCGCATCCACCTTCCCCGCCGCCGCCATCTGGCCGTCACGATCGATGGGCGGGCGCTCGTGCAGCGCCATCCACTGGTCGATCAGCATGTTGCCAGGTCCGCTGTCGAAGGCGACGAGCGCACCATCCGTGCCGATGAAGGTGAGATTGGAGATACCGCCAATATTGAGGAAAGCGACCGGGCGCGGCACATCCTGAGCAAGGGTTGCGGCGAGCGCGGCATGATAGGCGGGAATGAGCGGCGCGCCCTGCCCGCCTGCGGCGATGTCGGCGGCGCGCATGTCGTAGACCGTGGCGATGCCGGTCTCATGGGCAAGAAGGGCGCCATCACCGATCTGCACGGTCAATTGCTCCAGCGGGCGATGCAGCACGGTTTGGCCATGGAAGCCGACGACATCGACGTTGCCGGGCGAAAGGCCGAATGCGGAAAGCGAATCGCGCACGGCGACGGCATGGAGCAGCGTCAGGTCGCGTTCGAGCGCGGGAAGGTCTCCGGGGCGTTGGCTGCGTTCACGGATGGACAGCGCATCCTTGAGCCCAGCCTCAAGACGGCGGCGAAAGCCGTCCGTGTAAGGCGTTTCATGGAAGCCGAGACGTTCCACATGGCCCTCGCCGTCCGTCACGATCAGCGCCGCATCGATACCGTCCATCGAAGTGCCGCTCATCAGCCCGAGCGCTGTGAACCGTCCGTCCGTCATGCGTGAGTTTCCCGATCCGGACATGGCATCCCGCCTGCCCTTTGCCTGCCTTCCGAAACAGTGCTAAAGCGCCGGGCGTCGAACCGCAACGTCCGAAAGTCTCATCCATGTCCGCATTCAAGTCCGAATTCCTGCACACGCTCAGCGAGCGCGGCTTCATTCATCAGATCTCAGATGAAGCCGGCCTCGATAACCTGTTCGCAAAGGAAAGCGTGACGGCCTATATCGGTTTCGACCCGACGGCGCCGAGCCTGCATGCCGGTGGCCTCATCCAGATCATGATGCTGCACTGGATGCAGAAAACCGGCCACCAGCCGATCTCGCTGATGGGCGGCGGCACCGGTATGGTGGGCGATCCCTCCTTCAAGGACGAAGCGCGCCAGTTGATGACGGTCGATACGATCGAGGGCAACATCGCCTCCATCAAGCGCGTCTTTTCGAACTACCTCAACTATGAGGCCGGCCCGAAGGGCGGCGCGCTGATGATCAACAATGCCGACTGGCTGCGCGGTCTCAACTACCTCGAATTCCTGCGCGATGTCGGCCGTCACTTCTCGGTCAACCGCATGCTCTCCTTCGACAGCGTGAAGACGCGGCTTGACCGCGAGCAGTCGCTCTCCTTCCTCGAATTCAACTACATGATCCTGCAGGCCTACGATTTCGTGGAGCTCTACCAGCGCACCGGCTGCCGGCTGCAGATGGGCGGCTCTGACCAGTGGGGCAATATCATCAACGGCATCGACCTCGGCCACCGCATGGGCACGCCGCAGCTCTATGCGCTGACCTCCCCGCTGCTGACGACGTCGTCCGGCGCCAAGATGGGCAAGTCGGTCAACGGCGCCGTCTGGCTGAACCCGGAAATGCTCTCGGCCTATGACTTCTGGCAGTACTGGCGCAACACGGAAGATGCCGACGTCTCCCGCTTCCTGAAGCTCTACACGACGCTGCCGATGGACGAGATCGCCCGCCTTTCGGCGCTGGGCGGCTCCGAGATCAACGACGTAAAGAAGATCCTCGCCACCGAAATCACCGCCATGCTGCACGGCCGGGAGGCCGCCGATCAGGCGGCGGAAACGGCGCGCAAGACCTTCGAGGAGGGGGCACTTTCCGACAATCTGCCGTCGATCGAGGTGCCGACGGCGGAGCTGGAGGCCGGCGTTGGCCTCTTGTCGCTGATCGTGCGCGCCGGTCTTGCCGCCTCCAACGGCGAGGCCCGCCGTCATGTGCAGGGCGGCGCCGTGCGTATCAATGACGAAAGCGTTTCCGACGAGCGTGCGCTGATCGGCTCCGGCCATGTTACGGCCGATGGCGTCATCAAGCTGTCGCTGGGCAAGAAGAAGCACATTCTGGTGCGTCCCGCCTGAGCATAGATGCCCTACGCCGATACGCTGCTTGAAGGGGTCGGGCCTAGCCCGGCCCCTTTTGCGTTCCGTCTACTGGAATTCAAAGATCGAGCGGAATACGCCGGGCGCGATGATCGAGAGCGGATTGATGGTCAGGCGCGGCTTGTCGAAGGGCCCTTCCAGCTTGAAGGTGATGCCGAGCAGGCCGCGATCCCGGCCGTTGCCGAGGAGCACGCCGATCAGCGGCAATTCGCCGAAGAGACGGTTCAGCCCGTAGGCCGGCATGAAGGTGCCGGTCATGTCCATGTTGGCGCGCTTGTCGCGCACCGTGCCCTGGAAGGTCGCGCCGACATCGACGCCCCGCACGACACCTGATGCGACCCGCAGCGCGCCCTGATCGTAGAGAAGCTCCGCATAGCCACGCTCGAACCTGGCGGTGCTGAGATCGATGTCGCGCTTGACGGCCTGGTTTAGGCTGCGGCCGTCGGCGCCGGAGGGCGTCGAGACCATGGAGCGCAGCTTGTTCTCATCCACCAGCGCAAATTTCCTGATGTCGATGGCGCCGCGCCAGGAGTTGGCGCCGCGATCGCGCAGCTTGAGGTTCAGCAGACCGCCGCGCATGTTGCTGTAGATGTCGGCAAAGCGGGCGACGGCCCCCGCATCGCCGCTGGTCATCTCGATGATGGAGTCACCGCCGTCCTCGACGAGATTGGCAGCCAGTCCCTGCCTGCTTCCCGTTCCGGCCGTCAGCTTGAGCGCCGTGATCTCGCTGCCCTTGGCACGATAGGTCAGGTTGACGCCGGTCAGGCTCTCGCCATTGAAACCACCGAGACGGTCGAGACGCGCGGCGAGCGAGATCGAGGGTGGGTTGGCCACCTTGCCGCTCGGGTCGTCACTGGATGAATCGGAGGATTTCAAGCGCGCCAGAAGCGGGCGGATATCGGCCGAGGCACCGGATATTTCGACGCCATAACCGCCGGGACGGCGTTCGACATCGGCCGAAAAATCATCCCCGACCGTCAGACGCACATTGGAAAAGCGGGCGGTCTGGAGGCCGGACTTGTCGACCGTCATGGCCCCATTGAACCCAAAACCGTCGCCCTCGAAGACGAGGTCGCGAAGGTTCGTCGCACTGCCCTCGCCCTTCTGCGCAACGAAGCTCAGCCTTGCGCCGATGCCGACACCTTTGCGCCAGCCAATGAAGGGAAGCGTCAGGCCGGCGCGGCCAAGATCGGCGGAAACCGTCTGGACGTCCTTGTCGTCCAGCACGACCTCGATCCCGATCTTGCCGTCCACCACGTCCTTGAGCGCCGGCACAAGACGGTGAAGATCATCGCCGGACAGGGTGCCGGATGCGGTGCGGCTGCGCTTGATATCACTCTTGTCGCCAATGGGTTCGACAACAGCAAGGGTCAGCGGCACACCGTCGACATTGGCGTCGGCGTCGAGCGTGAGGATCTGATTGTCGATCCGCAAGCGCCCGTCGAGATCGGTAAAATTGCGTCCTGCCAAGGGCTTGGCGAGGTCAACGCCGGAGAGTGTCATCTCGGTCTGCCAGACGGGCCTCGGCGGATTTTGCGAGGAGATAAGACCGAAGCGTGCCCCCACCACGGCCTGCACGCGGCCGGCAAAGTCAGCGGGAACGAAAGGCGTCTTCTGAAGCGCCTGAATGGGCCTGTAGGTACCGAGTTCGGCCATGGCATCAGCGGCGCCCTCGACGGAGATCTTCATCTCACCCATCAGCGGCTTTTCGGAGGTATCCGGAATGATGAAATCGCCGCCCGTCAGGGCGACTGTCCGGCCGGACGGGAAGAAGGTCGTCCCGGATTTTGCCTTGATCTCCATGCGCGTGTTCGACAGGTGGAAGTCGCCGGTCATGTCGCGCAGGGGAGGAATGTCGCCGGCGACGCTGACGCGCGCGCCCTCCATGGCAAAGGCGATATCGAGATTGGAGTGCGGCGCCTGCTTCTGCCCGACCTTTTCGATCGGCTCGCCGGCCGGCACATAGACGGAGATGCGGCCATTGCGAACCGTGCCGCCGAAGATGTTGGCCGCCACCCAGCGGCGGCTGGTCTTGCCCATCCACCAGGGCCAGAGCTGTTTGACGGCAGCGGTATCCATCCGCTCCGTCAGCGCCGCCAAGGACAATTCCGGCGAAACATTCGAAAAACTCAGCGCCAGCGACCCGAACATGGCGCCGAGCGGCGAGGAAATGGCAAGATCGTTGAATTCGAGGCGATGCGCATCGGAAAGGAACCTTCCCTCCGCCTTAGCGTCGAAGACCAGCGGCGGTTCGGCCACATCCAGCGGCTGGCTGACGCCACCCTGGACGAGGAGGCTGATGGCAAAGCCGGGCGGCGCCCCGCTATCGCGCTGATCGAGATCGATGATGGCGCCGCTCAGGGGAAAGCGCGACTGGCCGAGGCGGAGTTCCGACGGCGTGATCTCCAGCGAGCGTTTGTCGAAATCATAGGCCATGGAGAGCCGCGACGGTTTTGCTTCGGAAAATGTCCCGCCGGCCTCGAAGCGGCCGTCATGGATGTCGAGATCGGCCGCAAGCGAGGCCGGTTGCGTTGCCGTCGCCTTGCGGGCCTCGATCTTAAGATCCGCAGGCGCGTCCAGCCCGAAGGCCGTCTCGACCTCATCAGCCGCGCGGTGCAGGAAGGGCGTCAAGGTGATGCCTGAGACCTTTCCGCTCAAGACCTGCATGGCGCCATCGTGGCGCTCCACATTCACTGCCAGCGTCGCCGGCGCGCCATCGACCGAAAAGTCACCCGCGATGCGCATCGAGCCATCTTCGCCACGATCGAAGTCGAGCGTTCCGATCGTCAGCGCGATCGGCTTGCGGCGCGGCCCTGCAAAGGTGAAGGACACGTCCGACACTCGAACCACATGCGTGCCAGAACGCGACACGAACTCCGACAGCAGGTCTACCTGCCGAAAGGTCTCATCCAGCACATCCGGGATCGCGGCGATCCTTGCCTTCGCGAGGTCGATCGGCTCGCCGCGCGGAAGCAGTTCGGGCGACAGCGACAGGCCGGCAACCTCGATTCGAGAAACGGATACATGCCCCTGCAACAGCGAGACCGGATCGAGCGATAGGGACACCGACGCCGTCTCCAGCATCTTGCGGGCGGAATTCGGTTCCGTCACCGAGACGTCGCGCGCCTCGAGCGCCAGTTGGCCGCTGGCGGTCATGCGCAGGACGGTGCTGCCGACGTCCGCCGTCACGTTCCGGCCGATCGCCTTCTCCAGCGCTGATTCGGCACGGGCATTCAGCGGCGCATCGAATGCACCGGCCTCGATGAGGCCAACAAGGCCAGCCATGCCAGCGACGAACAAGGCGACCATCCAGAGGCTCGCCTTGACGAGGCGGCGCAGGATGCGCGGCGGTGGCGGGCAATGGACAAGGATAGGATCCTCGGCCTGTGCCGATGGCAAGGCTTCAAGAGCGACAATATCCTGCTTGCGAAAAGCGACCTTTTCGCCGCGTCCAGCTCCCATGCGCCTGGGCTTCCTCACTTCTTTGCCCCGTGTTTTGGCCTGATCCGGCAATGCGGGCAATCCGTAATATCTACGCCGGACCAAAAATGCAGCCCGCAATCCGGCTTGACGCTCGCCCTCCGGCACACGACAAAGATGACCCGAACGGCTGTCCGCACACACGATCTACCGAACACGGCCGCGCGCGGTGTGACGCCATGCCATGGCCGGTCCCTCCCATTGAAATCAGACCAAAGAAAGGTAACGTCATGACCGAACTGTCGATCGGCCAACCCGCCCCCGACTTCTCGCTGCCCCGTGACGGTGGGACGAGCGTGTCGCTCGCCGACTTTGCCGGAAAGCGGCTCGTTCTCTATTTTTACCCGAAGGACGACACCTCCGGCTGCACTGTGGAGGCCAAAGCTTTCTCCGAGCATGCGCAGGCCTTCGACGCGGCCGGCGCCGCCGTTCTGGGCGTGTCGCCCGACCCGGTCAAAAGCCACGACAAGTTTGTGAAGAAGCACGCACTGACCATCCCGCTCGCCGCCGACGAGGATCAGGCGGTCTGCAACGCCTATGGCGTGTGGGTGGAAAAGAGCATGTACGGCAAGAAGTACATGGGCGTCGAGCGCACGACCTTCCTGATCGGTCCCGATGGCCGCATCGAGAAGATCTGGCCGAAGGTGAAGGTCCCCGGTCACGTCGAAGAGGTGCTGGCCGCCGTCAAGGCCGGTGCCTGAGGCAAGAAACGGTGAGCGAACTGCGACATGACATCGAAAGCCTGCGCGGCGGCGCCGTGCGGGCCATCCGATCCGCCGATCTCGACGAGAAGACGGAGATCGCACAGGCGACGGCCAAGCTCTGGCAGGCCCGGCGCCTGTCGCTGCGCTCACCGCGCGACCTTGCCGTTCCGGATCGCCCCGGCCGGCCCGACAAGCCGTTGCTGACGCCGCCGACCCAGGTGAAGAAGCGCTCGCTGCACACGCTGCACGGCCGCATCGCCCTCCTCCATGCCCTCGCCCATATCGAGCTCAACGCCGTTGACCTTGCCCTCGACATCGTGGCGCGATTTGCGAGCGAGCGGGTGCCGCACTCCTTTTTCGACGGTTGGATGCAGGTCGCCTTCGAGGAGGCCAAGCATTTCCGTATGGTGCGCGACCGGCTGCAGACGCTGGGCTCAGACTATGGCGCCCTGCCGGCCCATGACGGGTTGTGGCAGGCCGCTCACGATACGCGCAACGACCTGACGGCGCGGCTCGCAGTGGTGCCGCTCATTCTCGAAGCCCGCGGGCTTGACGTCACGCCGTCGCTGCAGGTGGGGCTGCGAGCCGTCGGCGATACCGAAAGCGCCGATGTTCTCAAGGTCATCTACGAGGACGAGAAGGGCCACGTCGCCGTCGGCGCGAAATGGTTCCGCTTTCTCTGCGCACGGGAGCGGAAGGATCCGGCCGCCACGTTCCAGGCGCTGGTGCGGGCCAATTTCCGTGGGCCGCTGAAAGCGCCCTTCAATGATGTCGCACGGGCCGAAGCGGGCCTGACCCCGGCCTTCTACCGCTCCATGACAGCGTCAACCAACCACTGAAAGGCCTGAAAACCAAGGGCTTGCGCCGCCCGGAAAGACTTCGTTAACCTTAATGATATCTAATTTCTCCCGTCGCTGGAATCGCCAGGACGCGCCACCAAGCGGGAGAGACAGGTGTCCTCATCACGACCGGAAGCCCGGGTCTTCGGCAAGCGCACGAAGAAGCATGTGCTGATCCTCGCCAGCGGCGATACGGTTCGGCACATGACGATCCGCCCGTGGATGGCCGCACTTTCGGTGTCCCTCGTCGCGGCGCTTGCCGTCGGCTATCTCGGTGCAACCGCCTACCTGATGCTGCGAGACGACCTGATCGGCGGCACCATGGCGCGTCAGGCGCGCATGCAGCACGATTACGAAGACCGCATCGCGGCCTTGCGGGCACAGGTCGATCGCGTCACCAGCCGGCAACTGCTGGACCAGCAGGTCGTGGAGGAAAAGGTCGAAAAGCTTCTGCGCCAGCAGATGGCGCTCTCCTCCCGTCACGGCAAACTTGGGGAACTTATGGACAAGGCCGAGACGATCGGGCTCGATACCCGTGCGACGAGTGACGACGGCGCCACCGGGTCGCAACTCGAACCACAAGCCTATCAGTCTGAAAAACGCGCGGCGGTCCAGGGCGGAGCAGCCGCAATCGAAAACCTTCTGGCGGGGCGCGCCACGGCAGACGCCGGTGATGCGCCATCCCCCGCGTTCGAGACCACCACATTCCGCGCTGGCGTCATTGTCGGCGAAAGCGCCGCCGACCGGGCCGACCGGATGTTCTCGCGCGTCACGCTCTCGCTGAAGTCGATCGAGCGGCAACAGTTGGACAAGATCGCATCGCTCACCACCAATGCAGACAAGGCGGCAAGCGAGATCACCAGCATCCTGCGCCGCACCGGCGTTGATCTGCCGGCTCTGCGCACAGCCTCGCTTGATGCCCCAGGCGACGACAAAACGACGACGCTGGCCGCCGGCCAGGGCGATGCGGACGCGATCGGCGGCCCCTTTGTGGAACCTCAGCCTACCGATAATTTCAGCCGTTCGCTCGTGGCACTCGACACGGCCCTCACCCGGCTCGACACTGTACGTAACGAGGCGCGGCGCGTGCCGGTCAGCAATCCAGCACCAACAAGCGCCATCACCAGCCGCTTCGGCAACCGCGTCGATCCGTTTCTCGGCCGCCTCGCGCTGCACGCCGGTATTGATTTTCGCGCCAGCGTCGGGCAGTCCGTCAAGGTGACGGCCGCGGGCACGGTGATTTCAGCGGGGCGTGCGGGTGGCTATGGCAATATGGTCGAGGTTGATCACGGTAACGGCGTGACGACCCGCTATGCGCATCTTTCCGGCATCAACGTCGTCGTGGGCGACAAGGTCCGACTTGGCCAGACCATCGGCCGTGCCGGCAGCACGGGGCGGTCGACGGGCCCACACCTGCATTACGAAGTCCGGATCAACGGAGAGGCTGTCGATCCGATGCGGTTTCTCAACGCGGGAATCAAGCTCAGCCACTATATCGACTGACACGGCAAAACGGCTTGTGGCGCGGGGCGTCACGGACGTGCCGATCAGAGACACGCAATATTGCGCCAAAATCGACCCGGCCCGTCATCTTTCTTTCGCATTCGATGCGAAATTCGATCCGAAAGTTGCAGAACAGGCGAAAATTTACTGTTTGAACGGCGCAACCGGCCGGTTTTCTTGACTTCGCAAGCGCTTGGGCTTATGCAGCCCTCACCCGACGGGCTGCTGTTCCGCCGGCTAACCAGTGTTCGCTTTCGAACCGGAACGGAAACAGATTTCCCTTTGACCACATTCTCTGATCTTGGCCTGAGCCAAAAAGTCCTGTCTGCCGTCACCGACGCGGGTTATTCCATCCCCACGCCGATCCAGGCGGGCGCGATCCCGCCGGCGCTGCAGCGCCGTGACATTCTCGGCATTGCACAGACCGGCACGGGCAAGACGGCATCCTTCGTGCTGCCAATGCTGACGCTTCTGGAAAAGGGTCGGGCCCGGGCGCGCATGCCGCGCACGCTGATCCTCGAGCCGACGCGCGAGCTCGCCGCACAGGTCGCCGAGAACTTCGAGAAGTACGGCAAGAACCACAAGCTCAACATCGCCCTCCTGATCGGCGGCGTGTCGTTCGACGAGCAGGATCGCAAGCTGGAGCGCGGCGCGGACGTTCTGATCTGCACGCCCGGCCGCCTGCTCGACCACTGCGAGCGCGGCAAGCTTCTGATGACAGGTGTTGAAATCCTCGTCATCGACGAGGCCGACCGCATGCTCGACATGGGCTTCATTCCCGATATCGAGCGCATCGCCAAGCTCATCCCCTTCACGCGCCAGACGCTGTTCTTCTCGGCCACCATGCCGCCGGAAATCCAGAAGCTGGCCGATCGCTTCCTTCAGAATCCCGAGCGCGTCGAGGTTTCGGCTCGTTCCTCGACGGCCACCACCGTCACGCAGCGTTTCGTCGCCTGCAACGGCAAGGATTACGAGAAGCGTTCGGCGCTTCGCGACCTGATCCGCGCCCAGGAAGACCTGAAGAACGCCATCATTTTCTGCAATCGGAAGAAGGACGTCGCAGACCTTTTCCGGTCGCTCGACCGCCACGGTTTTTCCGTCGGCGCCCTGCATGGCGACATGGACCAGCGCTCGCGCATGACCATGCTTGCCAATTTCAAGGACAACCACATCAAGCTGCTGGTTGCCTCGGACGTTGCCGCACGCGGGCTTGATATTCCCGACGTCAGCCATGTCTTCAATTTCGACGTACCGATCCACGCCGAAGACTATGTGCACCGGATCGGTCGCACAGGTCGCGCCGGCCGGTCCGGTGCCGCCTTCACGCTGGTGACCAAGCGTGACACCAAATTCTCCGACGCCATCGAAAAGCTGATCAATCAGAAGATCGAATGGCTGGACGGCGATCTCTCCGCCCTGCCCGAATCGACGGAGCAGGAGGAGCGCGGTCGTCCGGACAAGGGTCGCGACCGCAACAAGCGGGGCGGCGGCCGTGGTCGGGAGAAAAGCGAGCGGGATCGCAGCGATCGCGCGCCGCGCCGGGCCTCGGCCGACGAGATCGTCGCCGATGTCGCGGAAGTCGCAGTGGAAACCGTTGAAGTCGAACAGAAGGCACCCTCCGTGGAAGCAGAACGCAAGGTCGATCCCCGCAACAACAATGCTCCTCGCTCCGGCCGCCGCGCGCCCCAGCCCGCCGCCAACGATGACAACAGGGATCGCCGCAACCGCTACCGTCGCGACCAGGATGACGGCCCGACGCCGGTTGGCTTCGGCGACGACATACCCGCATTCATGCTGATTGCCGGCAAGGCCTGAGCCAGTAGATTGATGACTGGTGAGAAGATCGTGCAGCGCCCGGGAAGCGATTTTCCGGGCGTTGGCGTTGGTATGGTCATCCAGCGGGATGATCGGATCCTGCTCTATCGTCGGATGCGCCCACCGGAAGCCGGCTACTGGAATATCGTCGGTGGCAAGGTGGACCTGATGGAAGCGGCGCGCGATGCCGCCATTCGGGAAGCCATGGAGGAAACCGGCCTTGTTATCGAGGACGCGGACTTTCTTGGCGTGACCGAGCAGATCATGACTGCCGACCGGCAGCACTGGGTGTCTCTTCTCTACGTCGCCACCCGATTTTCCGGCGATGCACGACTGACGGAGCCGGACAAGCTCTCCGATTTCGGCTGGTTTGCGCCCGACGTGCTGCCTGAACCGCTCTCAGCCTTTACCCGTGCCGCCCTTGCCCTTCTTCGCTGAAGGTTTGCGTGTCATCTTCGCCTCGTGTCGTTCGGCGGCGTCGCGGGCAAGCCTCACCCACTTCGCCATGTCATCCGGATCGTCATAGGCGCTCTCGGGCATCGACCAGTAGGGCATGTAGGTGAGCTTGCCGCTGCGCGACTGGTAGCCCCAGCGCTGTGCGCCGGCCGCCTCGAGGACGGGCGCCGTCTCGTCGTCGCCCTTCAAGAGAAGGCCACCTTCAAACTCCAGCGCAATGATCATCCCGCCGGAGTAGATGCCCTTGCCGCCAAACAGACGACGAATGGTAACGGCGCCGATGCTTTCGAACATCTCTTCAATGGCGGCATCGTCCATCTTGGTCTCCCTGGCCACGCCCGTCGGACACGCCTTCGCATTCCGCCTGCAACGTGACAGCGCCGCGCCCGTTCCGCCGACATAACGCGAAAGTGACGGGAACGAGCAGCGGCAGTCGCTCCCCTCTGCCGGCAGCCTTCGCGTCAGATCGTGTGATAAGCACGGTTCAGGTAGAGGAGCGCGGCATCCGCCGGCCCCAGACGCACCGACTCGACCGCGCCGATCAGGATGCGGTGCGTTCCGACAGTATCGGCCTGTATGATGCGGCAATCGAAGGCGGCCGGGGCATCTTCCAGAACCGGCGCGCCGGTGACCAGCGTCGTCCAGCGCCCGAGAGCGAAGCGATGTGCTGCTGAGAGGCCTTCCCGGCCGGAAAAGGCATCGGCGATCGGCTGCTGCGAAGCGCCAAGCACATGCAGCGCGAAGCAGCCCGTCCGTTGAAAAATCTCATTGTTGGGATTGGCCGCATTGAGGCACACCAGCACGGTGGGCGGATTGTCGGAGACCGAGCAGGCCGCCGTGATGGTGACGCCGCGCCGGGCCTCGCCTTCACCCGTCGTGACGAGTTGCACATGGCCTGCAAGCCGCGCCATGGCGTCGCGGTATGTCCGCGAATCGATGTGTGATTCTTCCAAAATGCCTTCTCCGGATCAGCTCCGGCCTTCTACGTGGCTTTCCTACATAACGGATGTACGCAAAAGGGAAAGGACGCACCCGCTCAGCCGGGATCTTTTCCTTTGACGCTTGGTGTCACATCATTAAAACAGGGCGCAAAGGCGCCTCGCCTCTCGCCTTGCCGGGGGGACATTCACCGGCGCGGCCGTTCACGGAGCACTGAGCTGAAATCGTTCCTGCCCATCGCGCTTGCGCTCGGCTTTCTCGCCGCTCTTTCGGCCCCGGCCACCGCTGCCGTTATGCGCGTGGCGGTCGTCGCGCCGCAATCGGGTCCGTTTCAGATTCTCGGCGACCAGATCCGGGCTGGCGCGACCTTCGCTGCCAAGCAGAAGGACGTCGAGATCGTGGAGATCGACGAACGCTGCGAAACCACCGGCGAGGCGACGGGCGACGGCGACACGCTGGCTAAAAGCCTCGCGGCCAGCGGTGCACAGGCGGCCGTGGGCTTTCTGTGTACAGAGGGGCTGGAAGCGAGCCTGCCGGTGCTGGCTGAAGCGGGAATCCCCGCCATCAGCGTCAGCGTCCGCTCGGATGTGCTGATGGCCGATGCCCTGAAGAAAGGGTGGCCCTTTTTCCGTCTGGTGCCGGGTCAGGGCGACGAGGCGATGGCTGTTGCCGGCTACGTTGCCCGCAACTGGAAGGACGTTCCTTTCGCGCTTCTCGACGACGGGACGATCCAGAGCCGCGAACTCACCGAAGCTGTGAGGACGATCCTCGCCGAAAAGGGCATGAGCGCCGTCTTCACCGACACGTTCCGCCCGGCCCAGGAGCAGCAGGTGGGCCTCGTTCGCCGGCTTGCGAAAAGCGGTGCGACACATGTCTTCACCAGCGGCGACCGCAACGACACCGCCATTCTGGCGCGTGACGCCGCCTCGGAGAAGATCGCCCTCACGATTGCCGGTGGCGATCAGCTGAACGGAGCCGACCAGACCGTGCCACTCGCCAACGGCGTCAAGGCGATCACGGTGCCGGACTATGCCGGCCTTGCGGCGGCCAGCGACCTCGTCAAGGGCATGCAGGCGGAAGGCATGGTGGCGGAAGGATACGTGCTTCCAGCCGCAGCGGCGGTCACCATCGCCGCGGATGCGCTGACGACGGCAGAGGATTCGGGCATTTCGCTTGCAGACGCGATCGCGAAGGGAAGCTTTTCGACCGCGATCGGTACGGTGAGTTTCACTGCGGCGCGCGACCTCGCACCCTCGCCCTATCGTCCCATGGTCTGGCAGGACGGACGTTTCGTGCCGGCACCGTGATCCGGGCGCGCCGCCATTGCGGTTGTTCGCGGCGGTGACGGATGGTATGGCGCAGGGAGAAGGAGAACCCGCCATGACCAATCCCGTCCGCATTGCACCGTCCGTCCTTGCCGCCGATTTTTCACGCCTCGGAGAGGAAGTTCGCGACGTCACAACCGCGGGCGCCGACTGGATCCACCTTGACGTCATGGACGGGCATTTCGTGCCCAACATCACCTTTGGCCCTGATGTCATCGCGTCGCTGCGTCGCCATACTACCGCGACCTTTGATTGCCATCTCATGATCGCGCCAGCCGATCCCTTCCTCGAAAGCTTCGCAAAGGCAGGTTGCGACGTGATCACCGTCCACGCGGAGGCAGGTCCGCACCTTCATCGCTCGCTTCAGCTGATCCGTTCGCTTGGTCGCAAGGCGGGCGTTTCGCTCAATCCGGGAACGCCGGAAAGCGCCATCGAGTATGTGCTCGATACCGTCGACTTGGTTCTGGTCATGACCGTCAATCCCGGTTTTGGCGGACAGAAATTCATCCCCGCGACGCTGGAAAAGATCCGACGCGTTCGCAACATGATTGGCGACCGGCCGATCGAGATCGAGATCGATGGCGGCGTGACTGCGGAAACGATCGGTCCGGCCCGGGAAGCCGGCGCCAATGTCTTCGTTGCCGGCTCGGCGATTTTCTCCGCCGGTTCACCGACCGGCTATGCCGAGCGCATTGCCGCGCTGCGCGCCGGCGCCGGCCAGCCATGACGATACGCTTTGGGATACCTCGCTCTTTGCTCGCCGCGCTGGCGCTCATGCTTCCCGTGCCGGCGACCGCATCCGACGTGTCACAGTTTTCTCCGATCGGCTTCTCCGAAGACGGAAGGATCTTTGCCTTCGAGGAATTCGGCGTCCAGGACGGGTCGGGCTTTGCCTACTCCTCCATTTTCGTCATTGATCTCGTGCGCGACGCCTTTCTCGACGGCAGCCCCGTCCGCGCTGTGCTTGACGATGAGCGTGCGCCGCTTGCACGGGCGCGGCGCGATGCGCGGCGTCTTGCCGCGCCACTTATCGACGCCTATCGCCTTCCGGATCGGCCCGGCTTTCTCGTTGCCTTCAATCCGGAAACCCAAGTCGATTTGCCCGCCGATACGCTTGCCTATCGCGCGCTTCCTGGCGCACCCGATTTCGTCAAGCCTTACCGGCTGAAGCTCGAGACGACGGACGTGCCGGCGACGGGAATCTGCAAGGACTTCGTCCCGACCCTCAAGGCATTTCGCCTGATGCTGACGGAGGCGGACGGCGAGCCCTCCAACCGCGTCCTGCACGACGATGCCGGCAATGTGCCGACCAGCCGCCGCTGTGTGACGGATTACCGGATCGGGGGCGCTATCACCTATATGCCGCTCGACATGAACGAGATGCATGTGGTGCTGATCCAGGTCCTGTCGCGCGGCTTCGAAGGGTCGACTGACGGCCGCTGGATCGTCGTTCCCCTGCCCGTCGGCCCGAAGAAATGAATGGCAGCGACACGCCTGTCGGCGCCGGCACAGCCGGAGCGCCTGCGTCGAGGCCTTCAGGGCCGCGGTCCCTCAGGCTGCTCATCGGCGCGGTCATCTGGGGTCTTTGCATGATGATGGCGGTGCTGATCGCCGTCTATCTGCGCAACAGACTGGAGACGGGCCGCCTGCCTTCCATTCTCACGCTCTATTTTGTTGGTGGCGCCATTGCGTGGATACCGGCGCAAATCGTTGCGCGCCTCGCGGCAGGCCGGGCCCGGCAGGAAACCCGGTTCGCCGCGCAGTTCGTGTCTCTCACCCTCTTCACGATCGGCTTTACCGCACTCATCTTTGCGCTCGACTATCGGGGCTTCTACGCGCAGTGGCATGCGCCAACGTTCACTTACATCTGGTTCTTGCAGCAGTTCTATACGATCGGCGGCGCGACCTATCAGTTCGCGGTCATCGGCCTGCCGCTCTTCCTGCCCGTCGGCCTGCCACTCCTGATCGTCACGAGCCTCTGGCAGGCCCGCGACATAAGCTAGCGGAGCCGTGAGGCCAAATGGTTTCGGCTTTCCGGCGGGGTTTTGCACCGCGCTGCGTTGTGAAGAACGCCCATCTTTGCTAGAGGCTGCGGCAAATTCCCCGTTCCTCCCCATCGAAGAAAGCTGAAGAGCCCATGATCCCGCGCTATTCCCGACCGGAGATGGTGGCCATCTGGTCGCCCGAAACCAAGTTCCGCATCTGGTTCGAGATCGAGGCTCACGCCTGCGACGCGCTGGCCGAACTCGGCGTGATCCCGGCCGATGCCGCCCGTGTGATCTGGGAAAAGGGCGGCGCCGCCACCTTCGACGTCGCCCGCATCGACGAGATCGAGGCTGTCACCAAGCATGACGTGATCGCCTTCCTGACGCATCTTTCGGAAATCGTCGGACCGGACGCCCGCTTCGTGCATCAGGGCATGACCTCCTCGGACGTCCTGGACACGACCTTCAACATCCAGCTCGTGCGCGCCGCAGACCTGCTGCTCGCCGGCATGGACCGTGTCCTCGCCGCGCTCAAGGCGCGGGCGCTGGAGCACAAGGATACGGTGCGCATTGGTCGCAGCCATGGTATTCACGCCGAGCCGACGACGATGGGCCTGACCTTCGCGCGCTTCTACGCCGAAATGGTGCGCAACCGCGCCCGCCTCGAAGCCGCCCGCGCGGAAGTCGCGACCGGTGCCATTTCCGGCGCTGTCGGCACCTTTGCGAATATCGACCCGCGCATCGAGGAGCATGTGTGCGAGAAACTCGGGCTTCAGCCCGAGCCGATCTCCACGCAGGTCATTCCGCGTGACCGCCACGCCATGTTCTTCGCGACCCTCGGCGTCGTCGCCTCCTCGATCGAGAATGTCGCGATCGAGATCCGCCACATGCAGCGCACCGAGGTTCTGGAAGCGGAAGAATTCTTCTCTCCGGGCCAGAAGGGCTCGTCGGCCATGCCGCACAAGCGCAATCCGGTGCTGACCGAAAACCTGACGGGCCTTTCGCGTCTCGTGCGCATGGCCGTCGTGCCGGCCATGGAAAATGTGGCGCTCTGGCATGAGCGCGACATCAGCCACTCCAGCGTCGAACGCGCCATCGGCCCCGATGCGACCGTGACGCTCGATTTCGCCCTGCATCGCCTTGCCGGCGTCGTCGAAAAGCTCGTCATCTACCCCGACAACATGATGGCGAACCTCAACAAGTTCCGCGGTCTCGTGCATTCGCAGCGCGTCCTGCTGGCCTTGACCCAGGCCGGCGCAAGCCGCGAGGACAGCTACCGCCTCGTGCAGCGCAATGCGATGAAAGTCTGGGAACAGGGCAAGGACTTCCTTGAGGAATTGCTCGCAGACGCGGAAGTGCGCGCGCTCCTCAGCGAAGAACAGCTGCGAGAAAAATTCGATCTCGCCTACCACACCAAGCATGTCGACACGATTTTCCGGCGCGTCTTCGGCTGATTTTCGCAAAAAGACCCCGCGAGGAACGCTTGAAGCCCGGCATCGATAAAATGCCGGGCTTTTGTTTAACGTGACGTTAGGAGGTGCGCATTAAGACTTTCTTCATGATTTGAGCCGGGAGCCAGACCATGCAGAGCAACACCTTCGATCCCCGTGGCCGCAAGCGCGTCCTGACGATGTTCGGATGCATGGCGCAATCGGCGGCGGGCGCGACCCGGGCCACGGTGCTCAATCTTTCACCCGATGGTCTGTGCCTTCGCAACGACGGACCCCAGATCGCTCGAATCGGTGACCGGATCGAAGTCGCATCGGAAAGGGTCGGCCGCCTTTCCGGCACCGTCTACTGGCGGCGCGGCGACACGGTCGGCATTCGCCTCGACCGCTCCACCAATACGTCGGCGCAGATCGAATCCTACTTCCGCACCTATTGCCGGGTCCATTGACCGGGCAGACATTCTTGACATTCGGCCGTCCCGCCGCCACATGGCGAGACCATGAAAGTCTCCGAAGCTGACATCCTCATCGTTCCCGGCTACACGAATTCCGGACCTGACCACTGGCAAACGCGCTGGCAGCAGAAACTCTCGACCGCGCGGCGCGTCGAGCAGGAAGCCTGGGCAAAGCCGGTGCGCGAGGACTGGGTCGAGCGGATGGTTGCCGCCGTCAACGCGGCCGAGCGACCCGTCGTCATCGTCGCCCATTCGCTTGGAGTCGCCACGGCGATCCAGGCCGTACCGCTTTTCACCAAGCCGGTGGCCGGCGCGTTCTTCGTCGCGCCGCCTGATGTCGCCAATCCGGAGATCCGGCCGCGGCACCTGATGACCTTCGGTCCCTATCCGCGCGAACCCCTGCCCTTTCCCTCCATTATGGTGGCGAGCCGCAACGATCCCTTCGGTGCCTACGAGCATGCCGAGGATATCGCCAATGCCTGGGGGTCGTTCCTCGTCGATGCGGGCGAATCGGGCCACATCAACGCCGAGTCCGGCCACGGGCCGTGGCCGGAGGGCACGATGGTGTTTGCGCAGTTCCTCAGCCGTCTCAAGGGCTGAAGACGGGCAAACGTCAGCCTGCTTCGACCTGCCGAACGGCCTCGGCAAGCAGTTCCATCATCTTGTCGCGGATGTTATCGGCCGATTGGGACACGCCGGCAGCCACAAAGTCGGCTTCGATCTTGCGCACGACGTCTTCGCTGCCGGCCTCTTCGAAATCCGCGGCGACGACTTCCTTGGCATAGGCTTCGGCATCTTCCTTGCCAAGAAGGGCTGCGGCCCACAGGCCGACCAGCTTGTTGCGGCGCATCTCGGCGCGGAACTTCAGCTGTTCGTCATGGGCAAACTTCGATTCGAAAGCGGCCTGGCGTTCATTGAGTGTCGACATGGATGTCTCCCGTTTTTCAATTGGTTACAGCGCATATGGGGGCGCGGCGTAATGCTGTTCAAGCACCCGCTTCGATGGCCCGCGTCTTTGTGATAAGATGTTATCGTGACAGGCGGATTGATCCAGATCGTCCCGAGGCCGCCGCGGTCCAGCGCAAATCGTGGACGGTCAAGGCCCAGAGATTGTTAAATCAGTTCATTTCCGCTATGGACCCGAATTGAGACTTCAAGCCGTGCTTCCCAAGAGCACGGGCAACTACAGAGAAAACTCCATGAATCGTCGCCGCCGTATTTACGAAGGCAAGGCAAAGATCCTGTATGAGGGTCCCGAGCCTGGCACGCTGATCCAGTTCTTCAAGGATGATGCAACGGCCTTCAACAAGAAGAAGCACGATGTCATCGACGGCAAGGGCGTGCTGAACAACCGTATCTCGGAATATATCTTCACGCATCTGAACAAGATCGGCATTCCGACGCACTTCATCCGCCGCCTCAACATGCGCGAGCAGCTGATCAAGGAAGTGGAAATCATTCCGCTCGAGATCGTCGTGCGCAACGTGGCGGCCGGCTCGCTCGCCAAGCGCCTTGGCATCGAAGAAGGCATGGTGCTGCCGCGCTCCATCATCGAATTTTACTACAAGGCCGATGCGCTGGATGACCCCATGGTCTCCGAAGAGCACATCACCGCCTTTGGCTGGGCCAGCCCGCAGGAACTCGATGACATCATGGCACTCGCCATTCGCATCAACGACTTCCTGTCCGGCCTCTTCCTCGGCGTCGGCATCCAGCTCGTCGATTTCAAGATCGAATGTGGCCGCCTGTTCGAAGGCGAGATGATGCGCATCGTTCTGGCCGACGAGATTTCGCCGGACAGCTGCCGTCTGTGGGACGTCGAGACCAAGGAAAAGATGGACAAGGACCGGTTCCGCCGCGACATGGGCGGCCTCGTTGAGGCCTACCAGGAAGTGGCACGGCGCCTCGGCATCATGAACGAAAACGAACCGCCGCGCGGCTCCGGCCCCGTTCTGGTCAAGTAAGCAGGAATGAACGTCAAGTGATCAAGGCACGCGTAACGGTGACGCTGAAGAACGGCGTTCTGGACCCGCAGGGCAAGGCGATCGAGGGCGCGCTCGGCGCCCTCGGTTTTGACGGCGTCGGCCAGGTCCGCCAGGGCAAGGTCTTCGACCTCGAACTTGCCACGGACGACAAGGCCGCCGCAGAGGCCGACCTGAAGGCCATGTGCGAAAAACTGCTCGCCAACACGGTGATCGAGAATTACTCTATCTCCCTCGCCTGACGGTTGAGGGAGAGCCTTCCCTCCATCAATGCCGTCGGGCGAAAAGTCTACGGTTGCGATGGAGGAAGGGATGAGTGATGTCACACAGGAGCTGATGCACGAACTTCTCCGGCGCATGCACGCCCGGTTTGACAAGCTGGATCAGGCGAACGGAGAATTGCGCGGCGACAATCTGGTGCTTCGCGGACAGCTTCACAATCTGCAAGGCGACCTGAACAACGTGCGCGGCTCGCTTGCCCATATCGAGCAGCGCCTAGACCGTATCGAAAACCGCCTCGAATTGCGCGAGCTCGCCGAGGCCAAGGCAAGGTTTGAACATCAGCCATGAAGTCCGCCGTCGTCCAGCTCCCTGGCCTTAATCGTGACCGCGACATGATCGCCGCACTCACCAAGATCTCCGGCAAGGCGCCCGTCACCATCTGGCAGACCGAGACCGAGATTCCCGATGTCGATCTCATCGTCATCCCCGGCGGCTTCTCCTATGGCGATTATCTGCGCTGCGGTGCCATCGCGGCGCGGATGCCGGTGATGCAGGCCATCCGCGAGAAGGCGGAAAAGGGCGTGAAGGTGATCGGCGTTTGCAATGGGTTCCAGATCCTTCTGGAAGCGGGCCTGCTGCCGGGCGCTCTGATGCGCAATGCCTCGCTGAAGTTCGTCTGCCGCGAGATCAAGCTCGAGGTCGTCAATGCGGAGACGACGTTTACGGAAGCCTATGCCAAGGGTCAGATCATCCGCTGCCCGGTCGCCCATCACGACGGCAACTACTTTGCCGATAGCGAGACCATCAAGGCTGTCGAGGGCAATGGGCAGGTGGTGTTCCGCTATGCGGAAGGCACCAATCCGAATGGATCGATCAACGATATCGCCGGCGTCATCAATGCCAAGGGCAATGTGCTCGGCATGATGCCGCATCCGGAAAATCTCATCGAGGCCGCCCATGGCGGCGACGATGGCCGCGGCCTCTTCGCCTCGGCGCTTGGCGTCATCGCCGCCTGAGACTTTCTGGGGCGGGCGCTGCGGCGTCGCCTTTCCCAACCCTGCCGCCAGACGGCAGCGCATTCGGGTCCGCCTGAAGCGGACCTCTTCTCTTCCGATCGATATGAAAAGGCTGCAGCATGCCCGTTCCGACGCTTCGCCTCCGCGCCAACCGCGCGCCGTCGTCCGCCGCCGTGGCGGGTCTGGTCCTCGCAGCCCTGGCGCTCACGGCCTGCCAGTCGAAGCCTCCGGCGGCCCCGAAGCCGAGTACGACGGCTCTGGCGACCATGGAGCGCGTCGCGCTGGCCGCCAATCGCTGCTGGTTCAAGGCGAAGGATCCCGCCTTTGCCGATTATCGTCTGGCGCCGGAGCTCAATTCCTTCTCGGGGCGCCCGCGCATCCTGATCGTGCCACGCCATTCGCCGGAATCGCGTCCGCTGCTCGTTGTGCAGGCCGAGGGCCAGCCGGCGCAGGTTCAGGCTTTCGGGCCGCTGATGTCGGGAGCGAGCGGCGCGCGCGTCAACGGCGACGTCGCGCGCTGGGCGGCCGGCGGCCAGGGCTGCTGAACCAGCGCGACCCATCCCGCATCGCCTCGACGATCGATGTCTCCCGCAGCGATTCCGCCCGCGCCGCCTCAAAGGTGACGCCGATGTCGGCGAGCTGGTCGTCCGTCAGCTCGCGCAGCGAAAGGCGGCCGGCGCGCCGCATATGCCAGTAGCGCAGACCATCAAAAATCCGCTTCCACAGACGTGTCTCGACAGGGGCCGGCGTCAGCATGTCTCCGCTTGAACGGAACAGGCTTTCGCGGACATGCCCATCAGGATACATTGTATCTATTGTATCGATATAATCTTGCCGCCACATTATTGCACCTCATTATCTCGGTATTGATCCTGCCGACAATCGATACAATTGACGCAGGCCGTAAAACAATGCATAGATTGTCGCCATGACAAATTGGCTTCCAGACCTTTCCGAGGGGCACGGCCCCCTCTATCAGCGCCTCGCCGACCAGATCGAGACGGCGATTGCTTCCGGCGCACTTGCGGTGGGAGACAAGCTGCCGCCGCAGCGCAATCTCGCCTTCGATATCGGGGTGACAATCGGGACGGTGGGCCGCGCCTATACGATCGTTCGACAGCGCGGTCTCGTCAGTGGGGAGGTGGGGCGCGGCACCTATGTTCTGGACAAGCCGGAGAGCCGCCCGCCCGAGCAGGCCGATCCGCTGACAACGTCGCTGGCCGGCACGCGGCCGATCAATGCGCCGGCTGGCAAGTTGCGCTTTGATTCGACGGCAGCCCCGGATGTCGGCCAAGGGCCGGTTCTGGAGGAGATTGTCGGGCGCATCACCAGAGACCATCCCGGCGAGATCGCCAGTTACACCCGCAATTTTCCGGACCACTGGTTCGAGGCTGGCACCCGCTGGATGTCGCGCAACGGGTTTCGCCCGGCGGCGGCCGATATCGTGCCGACGCTTGGGGCGCATGCCGCGATCATTTCGGTGATTTCGGCCGTCACCTCGCCCGGCGACCGAATCGCCTTCGAAACCCTGTCCTATTCGCCCGTCAGCCGGGCCGCCGGTCTTGTCGGTCGGCGCTCCGTGCTGGTGGAGATGGATGGCGAGGGCATGATACCCGACGATTTCGAGCGGGTCTGCGCGCAGCAGCATCCCAAACTCGTCTTTCTGATGCCGAGCGCCCAGAACCCGACGGCGGGCGTCATGTCGCTGGAACGCCGGCAGGCATTGGCGGATATCGCTCGCACCCATGGCGTCTGGATTGTGGAGGACGACCTTTATGGAAGCATGGTCAATGACGGCAGGCCGCTGATCGCCGAATTTACGCCGGAGCGAACCTTTGTCGTCAGCGGCCTTTCCAAATCCGTCGCAGCCGGCGTGCGCGGCGGCTGGGTGGCCTGCCCGCCAAACTTCGCCAACCGGATCCGTGTGGCCCACAAGATGGTCACGGGCGGCCTGCCTTTCCTGCTTGCGGAACTGTGCGCGCGGCTCATCCTCACGGGTGCGGCCGAGGAATTGAGGGCGCGCGCGACGGCGGAAATCGGGGAGCGCGAGGCGCTGGCGCGCACGCTGCTGGCCGGGCAGGATTTTGTCTCCCTGCCGCGCCTGCCCTTCCTGTGGCTGAAACTGCCTGATCCCTGGCTCTCCGGCACGTTCAAGCAGGCGGCGTTGGAAGCTGGCGTACTCGTTGACGACGAGGACGAGTTCAAGGCCGGGCGTACGGAGCGGACTTTCCATCGCATTCGCATCGGCTTTTCATCCGCCGACAATCGCGGTGACGTTGTGCGGGGCATATCGAGCCTCAGGCAACTTCTGGACAGCGGCCGTCTCGGCTACGACAGCTTTGCCTGAAGGACTTGCCTGTTACCGATGGAACTGGCAGTCCTGACACGGGCGACTAAGATGCCATCACGATCATCGCCTCACGGAGACCTTTCTGATGGCTGCCCGCACGCTTCTCCTTGCCGCTCCGCTGCTTCTTGCGCTCGCCCCGTTCGCGCAGGCGCAAACCGCTGCCGAGCGCTGTGACCAACTTGCCGCCCACCCCGCCGACCCGCAGAAGCCGGCCGGTATCGCCGGCGTCGCGACCGGTGCGATCGACATCGAGAGCGCGATCACTGCTTGCCGCGAGGCCGTCGCCGCCGATCCGGCGCCACGCCTTCGCTACCAGCTCGGCCGTGCACTGTTCGACAGTGAAGATCATGCGGGCGCCTTTGCCGAGATTTCGGCTGCGGCCGAAAGCGGCCTCGTCATCGCCAAGGCACAACTCGGCTATCTCTATGATCAGGGGATCGGCACGAACCGCGACCTTCAAAAGGCAATGACACTCTACCGTGCCGGTGCCGATGGCAATGTCGGATTTGCAGCGCACAATCTCGCGGTCGTGCTCCGCGATGAAAAGGACGCGCCAATTGATCATGCCGCCTCCTTCGCCCTGTTCCAGAAGGCGGTCTCGCTCGGTTATGACCAGTCGCTCGTCGATGTCGGCTTTGCCTATGATACCGGCAACGGCGTGCCGCAGGACTATGCCGAGGCGCTCGTCTGGTACCGAAAGGCTGCGGAGAAGGACATTCCGGAAGCCGAGAACAATATCGGTGTGCTCTATGAAGAGGGCAACGGTGTGGAGCAGGACGCAAGCCAGGCGCTCGCCTGGTATCGGAAGGCGCAGGCAAAGGACTATCCGCTCGCCGATTTTAACATTGCCCATATGTTTGCCAATGGCATCGGCATGCCCGCCGATCAGGCCAAGGCCGTGGAACTGGTTCTGTCCGGCTTCGACAAGGGCAATGCGGATGACGATGCCTTCAACCGGGATTTCCTGTTCGAAGACAGCTGGCCGTCGGAGTTCTGGGTGGCGATGCAGGCGCACCTTTCCCTGCCGCAGACGGGTCGGCTTGATGCCGCCACGAAAATGGCCGTCGAAGGACTGGTCGGCGCCTGACGCAAGGCGTCGGCAGCCGGTCCGGGCGGTGCGCCGATCAGCGGTTGACGTGGCGATTTTTCAGATGCGCCGCGTCTTTTCATCGGATATAGGCAGGGCGATTGCAGTCCTCCAACCGTTTCGAGAGCCCGATGACCGTTTCGAATGACCGCCCGATCACTCCCGACCTGATCGCCAGTCACGGGCTGAAGCCCGACGAATACCAGCGCATCCTCACGCTCATCGGCCGCGAGCCCACCTTTACCGAGCTCGGCATCTTCTCGGCCATGTGGAACGAGCATTGCTCCTACAAATCCTCCAAGAAGTGGCTGAAGACGCTGCCGACCAAGGGTCCGCGCGTCATCCAGGGGCCGGGCGAAAATGCCGGCGTCGTCGATATCGATGACGGCGACTGCGTGGTCTTCAAGATGGAAAGCCATAACCACCCGTCCTATATCGAGCCCTATCAGGGTGCGGCAACGGGTGTCGGCGGTATCCTGCGCGATGTCTTCACCATGGGCGCGCGCCCGATCGCGGCGATGAACGCGCTGCGCTTCGGCGCGCCGGATCATCCCAAGACGAAGCATCTCGTGGCCGGTGTCGTTGCCGGTGTCGGCGGCTACGGAAATTCCTTCGGCGTTCCGACCGTCGGCGGCGAGGTCGAGTTCGATCCGCGTTACAACGGCAACATCCTCGTCAATGCCTTCGCCGCCGGTCTTGCCAAATCCGACGCGATCTTCCTGTCGGAAGCCAAGGGTGTCGGCCTGCCCGTCGTCTATCTCGGCGCAAAAACCGGCCGCGATGGCGTCGGCGGCGCGACCATGGCTTCGGCGGAATTCGACGAATCGATCGAGGAGAAGCGTCCGACCGTGCAGGTCGGCGACCCCTTTACCGAAAAATGCCTGCTGGAAGCCTGCCTCGAACTCATGAAGACCGGCGCCGTCATCGCCATCCAGGACATGGGTGCGGCCGGCCTGACCTGCTCGGCCGTCGAAATGGGCGCCAAGGGCGACCTCGGCATCGAGCTCAACCTCGATCAGGTGCCGGTGCGCGAAGAGCGCATGAGCGCCTATGAAATGATGCTCTCGGAAAGCCAGGAGCGCATGCTCATGGTTCTCGAACCGTCCAAGGAAGAGGTTGCGCAGGCGATCTTCGTCAAGTGGGGCCTCGACTTCGCCATCGTCGGCAAGACGACCGACGACCTGCGCTTCCGCGTGCTGCATCAGGGCGTCGAGGTTGCCAACCTGCCGATCAAGGAACTCGGCGACGAAGCGCCCGAATATGATCGCCCGTGGACGCCGATCAAGGTGGCTGCGCCGCTTGCCGAAAACGACGTGCCGCAGGCCGATGTCGCCGATGCGCTGCTCTCGCTGGTCGGTTCCGCCAACAATTCCTCGCGCCGCTGGGTTTACGAGCAGTATGACACGCTGATCCAGGGCAATTCCCTGCAGCTGCCGGGCGGCGATGCCGGCGTGGTGCGTGTCGAAGGACATCAGTCCAAGGCGCTGGCCTTCTCCTCCGACGTCACGCCGCGCTACGTGGAAGCCGATCCGTTCGAAGGCGGCAAGCAGGCCGTTGCAGAGTGCTGGCGCAACCTGACGGCTACCGGCGCGCTGCCGCTCGCGGCCACCGACAACCTCAACTTCGGCAATCCGGAGCGTCCGGAAATCATGAGCCAGCTCGTCCATGCCATCAAGGGCATTGGCGAGGCCTGCACGGCGCTCGACTTCCCGATCGTGTCGGGCAATGTCTCGCTCTACAACGAGACGAACGGCCAGGGCATCCTGCCCACCCCCACCATCGGGGGCGTCGGCCTCATTGCCGACTGGTCGAAGATGGCCCGTATCCGCTTTGCGGCCCAGGGCGAGGCGATCCTCTTGGCCGGCGCACCGGCAAGCTGGGGCACGCATCTTGGCCAGTCCGTCTATCTGCGCGACGTTCACGGCCGCACCGACGGCCCTGCCCCGCATGTCGATCTCGCCCACGAAAAGCGCGTTGGCGATTTCGTGCGCGGCCTGATCGAGGCAGGGCTTGCGACGGCCGTTCATGACTGCTCGTCCGGCGGCCTTGCGCTCGCCGTTGCCGAAATGGCGATGGCATCGGGCATCGGGGCGTCGGTCAACGCGCTTGAAGGCCATGATCCGATCCCGGTCTTCTTCGGCGAGGATCAAGGCCGCTACGTGCTGACGGTGCGCGAGGCCGATGTCGATGCCGTGCTCGCCAAGGCGGAAGTGGCCGGCGTGTTCTGCCCCTGGATCGGCCGCACGGGCGGCGAGAGCCTGAAGCTCGGCGCTGCCCGCCCCGTTGCCGTCAAGGCGCTGAAGGCGGCCCATGAGGGTTGGTTCCCGGCCTTCATGGACGGCAAAAGCGACGACAAGGCGGCCTGATCGCACAACGCGTGACCATGTGACTTCCGAGAGCCCCGGCGCTTCCCAGCGGCGGGGTTTTCCGTTGCGGGCCTGTTGATCACGGAAGCCCAATTCCCCGTGGCACGATTGACGTTAACCGTGCTTCGCACCTATCCTTTCCGCAAAGACCATGAATCGGAGAGACCCCAATGGCGATGGACGCAGGCGATATCGAGGACCTGATCAAGGCCGGCATTCCCGGCGCGAAGGTCGTCATCCGTGACCTCGCCGGCGACGGCGATCACTATGCGGCTGAAGTCGTCGCCGAGGCCTTTCGCGGCAAGAGCCGCGTGCAGCAGCACCAGATGGTCTACAATGCGCTGAAGGGCAATATGGGCGGCGTGCTGCACGCACTCGCGCTCCAGACTTCCGCCCCGCCGGCCGCGGAGTAAGCGCATGGCCGACCTGATGAAGGAGTTGGTCACGGGCGTTGTCGAAAAAGTGGTGAAGGAACTGCTCAACAAGGCAGGCGTGACCACAGCCACGAAGCGCAAGCGCCGCAAGACACGAGCCGCTGGATCAGCAGATGGCGAACCGGCGCGCTCGGCCCGGACAGGTCGCTTTATCAAGAAGAAAGCACCGGCAAAGCGCGCGCGCAAGCAGGTTAGCCGGCGGCGTACGGCAGCGAGCCGCAGCAAGCAGCGCACGCGCTGAAGCGCCGGACACCGAGGACTCCCCATGCGCAATCGCCTTGCCGCCGTGTTCACCGGTTTCGTGACGGGTGCTTGCCTGACGGCAGCGGCGTTCGATCCAGCACGCGCGGAGGAAACCGCGCAGGATTGCCCGCGCAATGCGCGCTACGTCGTGGTGGCCGAGGCACATGCCGAGGCACCGGGCGAGCGGTTCGCTGTCTTCCGCATCGGCAAGTCGCGTGAATTTACGCCCTGCCGTTTCGATGCGGCACGCGCGAGTTTCATCGTCGGCAAACCTGGCGACCCGCTGTGGTATTCGGCCCTGAAGGACAATCTCCTGATCATGACACGCTCGACGGGACCGGACGGTGACCTTGTCGTCGTGGACCTCGATCGCGACGGCAAGACGGTTCTGGATGTACCCGCCAACAGCTTCGATGTCGGAGAAACAAGCCTGACCTATCGCGAGCGGACCGGCGTGGGCAGCGCCGCCACTTGCCCGGAATTTGCCGAGCATCAGGCCAATGGCTTCGGCTCGGCGCTGACCGTCGAAAAGACGCTCGACCTCAGGACTTTCGCGACTACTGAGACCGGCCGTACCGGCTGCGAGGCGACGCAGTAGCAGGTTCTGAAAAGCATGCCGACCGAACCGAACGTTTCGGCGAGGTCTTTTCATCCTTCCGTCCCCTTGCTATCTAAGAGGCAGAAGGCGCTTTTCCCGGCGGATTCGAACCGGCGAAGCGTATAGACACAACAGCCAAATCAGCGGCCCTTGAAGCCGCTTGCAAGAGGACGACGGGTATGAGCGGCATTCACGATTTCATCGACAACGAAGTCAAAACCAACGACATCGTGCTTTTCATGAAGGGCACGCCGCAGTTCCCGCAGTGTGGTTTCTCCGGCCAGGTCGTCCAGATCCTCGATTACCTCGGCGTTGACTACAAGGGCATCAACGTGCTCGCCGACATGGACCTGCGCCAGGGCATCAAGGATTACGCCAACTGGCCGACTATTCCGCAGCTTTACGTCAAGGGCGAGTTCCTGGGCGGCTGCGATATCGTACGCGAGATGTTCCAGGCCGGCGAGCTTCAACAACATCTCGAGGAACAGGGCATCGCCGTCAAGGGCGCTGCCTGATCCCCTGATCCGATAGGGCCGGTGCGCTCCCGCGGCGGCCGATCATCTTAGGACATTCTCATAAGCCCGAGCCGCAGCCTGCGGCTGGTGGGCCTTTTCGTTTTTCTTGCAGGCGCGCCGTTTGGGTCGCCTGAACACCGGATTTTCTCATGACGGATCTGTCACCCGAGGCCAAAGCCCGCCTGAAGGGCATGGGCAAGGTCGAATTCATTGCCCTGATGGCGCTTCTGATGGCGCTGAATGCGCTGGCCATCGACATCATGCTGCCGGGTCTTCAGGACATCGGCCGGTCGCTTGGCGTTGTCGATGAGAATCACAGCCAGTACGTGATTTCCGCCTATCTCATCGGCTTTGCGGTCTCGCAACTCTTCTACGGTCCCCTGTCGGACCGTTTTGGCCGGCGCGCGCCGATGTTCGTCGGCTTCGCGATCTACATCGTCTCGGCCTTCATGGCGCTCCTCGTGCCGAGCTTCACCGCGCTTCTCATCCTGCGTTTCGTGCAGGGTATCGGCTCGGCCGCGATGCGCGTCATCACCATCTCCATCGTGCGCGACGTCTTTGGCGGACGCGCCATGGGCGAGGTCATGTCGCTGATCATGATGGTCTTCATGATCGTGCCCATCCTTGCGCCCGGCACGGGGCAGATCATCATGCTCTTTGGCAACTGGCACCTGATCTTCGTGTTCATGGGTCTGATCGCCATGGTCATCGTCACCTGGTTCTACCTGCGCCTGCCGGAAACGCTGGCGCCGGAGGATGTCCGTCCCTTCACGGTCGCCTCGATCCTCGATGGTTTCCGTATCGTTCTGACCAACCGCATCGCGCTGTTCTACACGCTGTCGAGCACCTTCATCTTCGGTGCGCTGTTCGGCTTCATCAATTCGGCGCAGCAGATCTATGTCGGCATCTATGAGCTCGGCGCCTGGTTCCCGGTCGCCTTCGCGGCGGTGGCGGCCTTCATGTCGTCAGCCTCCTTCATCAATGCGCGGCTCGTCGGTCGCTACGGCATGCGGGTTCTCTCGCACGGCGCGCTGATCGGTTTCCTTGCCGTCAACGCATTGTGGCTGGTGCTGGAGATCCTGTGGGCGGGTCACCTGCCCTTCCCGCTCTTCCTCGGCCTTTTCGCCATCGCGATGTTCCAGTTCGGTTGGATCGGCTCCAACTTCAACTCGCTCGCCATGGAGCCACTCGGCCATGTCGCCGGCACGGCCTCCTCCGTCCTCGGCTTCATGGGCACCGCCGGCGGCACGGTGATCGGCGCGGTGATCGGCCAGGCCTTCAACGGCACGGCGCTGCCGATGGTCATCGGCTTCTTCACGGTCTCGGTCATCGGCTTCTTCTTCGTACTGATCGCCGAGAAGGGAAAGCTGTTCAAGTCGCAGAACAAGCCGGCCTGACAGCCGAAGCTGTTCCGAAATGCACAAGGCCCGGTTTGCTTGCGCAGACCGGGCCTTTTCAGTTTCAGGAGAGAGTGACTCAGAAGGTGAAGACTTCGCGGCGCAGCAGGTCCCAGCTCGGCTTGTCCACCGCCACCAGCAGGCCGCCGTCGACATGGCCCGGGCGATAGGCGGAGCCGTCGAGGCGCGCGACATGGGCGCCAGCTTCCTCGCAGATGATGGCACCGACGAGGTGATCCCAGGGCATCAGCTTCTGGTACATGAGGTAATGGAAATAGCCGCCGGCCATGGTGCGGTATTCATGGGCCGCATTGCGGTAGCTGGCGGCAATGCGAACCTTGGCGAGGTTGGTCATCAGGCCGACGCGTTCTTCCTGCTTGGCAAAGCTCGTGGACGCGCAGCCGACCATGTCGCCGAGGTCAACCGGTGCTGCGACCGCAAGCTTGGTCTGCGAGCCATCCGCCTTGCAGAGCCAGGCGCCCGCGCCGCGCTCGGCGATCACCCAGTCATTGCCCATGGGGTCGTAGATGATGCCGGCGGTCACCTCACCTTTCACCACGACGCTTGCCATGACGCCATAGGCCGGAATGCCGGCCGCGAAATTGAAGGTGCCGTCGATGGGATCGACGACGACGGCCAGTTCCGCGCCTTCAAGCGTGTCGAGCAGCGCCGGTTCGGCGGCGACGCTTTCCTCTCCGATGAAGAGTGCGGTCGGCGCAATCTCGGCGACGCGGGCCTTGATGAGCCGCTCGGCCGCCTCGTCGGCTTCCGTGACGAGGTCGATGGCCTCGCTCTTTTCGCGCACGTCACCGTCGCCCAGATTGCGGAAGCGCGGCAGGATTTCCTTCACCGCCGCCTCCTGGAGGATATTGGCGAGGTCGGCAATGTCGATGGACGCGGTCATGAACGGGTCTCCGGTGTGAGGGCCTTGAAGTCGAAAAGCCTGGGGTCCAGCAGATGCGAGGGATTGGCGTGGCCGAGCGCCCGCAGCATCGTATCCTTGCGGCCGGGCATGCGGCGCTCGATATCGGCCAGCATCGCCTTCATCGCATTGCGTTCCAACCCATCCTGCGAGCCGCAGAGATCGCAGGGGATGATGGGGAACTGCATGGCACCAGCGAATTTTGCCAGATCGTCTTCCGCCGCATAGGCCAGCGGGCGCAGCAGCGTCAGGTCACCCTCGTCATTGAGGAGCTTGGCCGGCATGGCCGCCAGCCGCCCGCCGTGGAAGAAGTTCATGAAGAAGGTTTCGAGGATGTCCTCGCGGTGATGGCCGAGCACCAGCGCATCGCAGCCCTCCTCGCGGGCGACGCGATAGAGGTTGCCACGACGCAGGCGCGAACAGAGCGCGCAATAGGTCGCGCCCTCCGGCACCTTTTCCTTCACGATGGAGTAGGTGTCGCGATACTCGATACGGTGCTTGATGCCGATCGACGTGAGGTACTCCGGCAGCACGTGCTTGGGGAAATTTGGCTGCCCCTGATCGAGATTGCAGGCGACGAGTTCCACCGGCAGCAGGCCGCGCCATTGCAGATCGAGGAGGATCGCGAGCAACGAATAGCTGTCCTTGCCACCGGAGACGCCGACCAGCCAGCGCTTCGTGCCGTTGAGCATGCCGAAATCCTCGATCGCCTGACGGGTCTGGCGCAGCAGCCGCTTGCGCAGCTTGTTGAAGGAGACGGAGGAGGGCATGCCGGTGAAGATGGCGGGGCCGCCGGCGATGTCGTCGCCAGGGCTTTCCACCGGCTCGGTGGCGTCAGTGTGGGTCGTGATATCCATCATGGCATCCCTCGGCTCGGCGCCGCTGGTCCTGCAAAAGAGGAGCGCTCAGGACTTGCCCGCCCCTCTGGCAAAGATCAAGTACAAATGTCGAATGTCAGGCGTTTGACGGCCGACGGCGGATGATCAACCGGCAAAGACCGACCATCCGGTGCGGTTGGCGAGCTTTTCGAGCGCCAGCGATCCGAGCAGCGAATTGCCGTTTTCATTGAGGCCCGGCGACCAGACGGCGATCGAGGCCTTGCCGGGCGCGACCGCGAGAATGCCGCCACCGACGCCGCTCTTGCCGGGCAGGCCGACGTGATAGGCGAAATCGCCGGAGCCATCATAGTGCCCGCAGGTCAGCATCAACGCGTTGATGCGCTTGGCGCGCTGGCGCGAGACCACCGAATGTCCCGTGAGCGGGCTCGTACCGCCATTGGCGAGGAACAGGCCGGCGCGGGCGAGCTGGATGCAGCTCATGGCGATGGCGCACTGGTGGAAATAGGCGCCGAGAACATGCTCAGCCGGATGATCGAGCTTGCCGAAGGACCGCATGAAATTGGCAAGCGCGACGTTTCGAAAACCGGTCGCGGCTTCCGACTGCGCCACATCGCGGTCGATGACGATCTCGTCGTCATTGGCGAGATAGCGCAGGAAGCGCAGGATTTCACCGATCAGCTCCTTCGGCGTGTGGCCGGCAAGGATGAGATCGGTAATGGCGATGGCGCCGGCATTGATGAAGGGGTTGCGCGGCTTGCCCTGCTCCGCCTCGAGCTGGACGATGGAGTTGAAGGCCGAGCCGGAGGGCTCGCGGCCGACGCGCCGCCAGATCGATTCGCCGTGCTTGCCAAGCGCCAGCGTCAACGTGAAGGCCTTGGAAATGCTCTGGATGGAAAAGGGAACGGCTGCATCGCCGGCGCTGTGGACGGTGCCATCGACCGTTACCACGGCAAGGCCGAATTGTTTGGGATCGACGCGCGCCAGTTGCGGGATGTAGTCCGCCACCTTGCCCTCACCGATCCGCGGCTTCATGTCCTCGTAGATCCCGGCCACGATGGCCGCGAGATCGATCGACGTCGCCTGTTTATCGTTCATTCCCGGTCCCCGTCAGAGCGCGCGCCAGCCTTTGGCGCGTTCCGGCATCCTCCCCTGCCGAAAATGAAAAAGCCGCCCGTTTCTGGGCGGCTTTTCCGAATTTTGCAAGGATCGAACCGATCAACGCGAATAGAATTCGACGACCAGGTTCGGTTCCATGATGACCGGGTACGGAACGTCCGACAGGGTCGGAACGCGCACATAGGTGGCGACCATCTTGTTGTGATCGACGTCGATGTAATCGGGAACGTCACGCTCGGTCAGCTGGACGGCTTCGAGAACCGTGACGAGCTGCTTGGACTTCTGGCGGACTTCGATGACATCGCCAGCGGCGCAACGGTAGGAACCGATGTTGACGCGAACGCCGTTCACCGTGACGTGGCCGTGGTTGACGAACTGACGGGCAGCCCAGACGGTCGGCACGAACTTGGCGCGGTAGACGATGGCGTCGAGGCGCGATTCCAGCAGGCCGATCAGGTTTTCGCCCGTGTCACCCTTGCGGCGGTTGGCTTCTTCATAGATGGCGCGGAACTGCTTCTCGCGGATGTCGCCGTAGTAGCCCTTCAGCTTCTGCTTGGCGCGCAGCTGCACGCCGAAGTCGGAAAGCTTGGACTTGCGGCGCTGGCCGTGCTGGCCCGGGCCGTATTCGCGGCGGTTGACCGGGGACTTCGGACGGCCCCAGATGTTTTCGCCCATGCGGCGGTCAATTTTGTACTTGGACGATTCGCGCTTGCTCATCGTATTTCCTTTCAACAGGTTCCACCGGCCTGTTGCCAGGCCGGATCGAGGAAACACGCCCTCCTCTGAAATCCGCCTTGAGGCGGCTCTGACAGGTTTCTCACGGAAAGCACCGGAGAAGCCACGGGACATGTCAATGAAAACACCGGGCGTTACCACCCGGTGCTCGCGGGGTCTTTAGGGGAGCGTCATGGAATTGTCAACGACTATAAGCCAAATCAAACAAAACGAGAACCCTCTTCCAATTTCAAGTAGATTCTTGTTTAAAAGATAAAACGCGCGATCAAAAATCCAGTAATTATTGGTAATATCCGACGCATCGGGGAGCATTGATTATGACATCTGACAAAGTCTTTGAGGGCTTTTATACGGCCTATCTAACTGGAATTGCAGGACAGTCGGTGGGGATATTCGTGTTCAGCAACGGACGAATAGTGGGCGCCGACGCAGGAGGTGGATGCTACGATGGGGAATTTAGTCTGTCAGGTGATGGCTCTACAATTTTGGCGGATGTCAAATTCACAATGAAGAAGGGGGGCGCGCTTATTACGGGAGCGTCTTCGGATACTACCAACGATATGATTCCCATCAAACTAAGCCTGCCATGCTTTATACATTCCAATCAGGTCCATAGATTGGAAACGCCGATAGGGCCGATTAACGCCAAATTCGAAAAAATTCGAGGCATGTAATGCAAGCAACTTTTTTGAGTGAAATGCGTTGGATGGACTTAATAAATTTGATTGCGATCGTTGTCGGCCCAATTCTTGCTGTTGGCGTCGACAGGTTTAGACAGTCACGTTCTGACGACTACAACCGGAGAATCGGGATATTTAGATCTTTAATGCGTACGAGGCGGTTACGCTTAGATCCGGAGCACGTGGGCGCTATTAATTTGATCGATCTTGAATTTTACGGGCGTCCGAAGGTACTGACCGCGTTTAGTTCCTACATGGACCATTTGTCTTCGCCCGTGCCCACTACTGAACAAGGTAGCGAACGTTTTCTTGATCAACGAGATGACCTGCTTATCAAGTTGCTGGCAGAAATGGGAGACGACTTAGGTTTGAAATTCGATAAACATGACTTGAAGAAATTGTCATACGGGCCAATTGGTTGGGAAACTGAGCAAGGGACACAAAAGCAAAACATGGTCTACTTCAATGAATTACTTTCTGGCAAACGCGCTTTGCCCGTAACTTACATGCATCAGCCTCCGGAAGCGAATCCGTTTCCACCTCCGCCAAACATGAATTGATCCTACTCCGCCGCCGCCCGAAGGTCTTCGCCCGCATTCGCGTCACCCGGTGCCGTTTCCGTGCCGAGGTCGGGGAAGGCGACGATGCGGCGGCCGGCGAGATCGGCGTGGACGACGATGAGGCCGCGTTCCTCGAAATAGCCGAGGAGACGGCGGGCGCGGCGGGCCGAATGGGTGCCGTAGGCGCGGGCAAGCATGAGGTCGGACGGGCATGGCAGGGCGCGCAGAGCGGCTTGCGCGACGAGCAGGAAGACGCCCTGCAGATCTTCCGAGACGCCGCGCGACAGATCGAGCGCCTTGGCCCAGCCTTCGCCGGCTGCCGTCCCGGCATCGACGCCGGAGCGGGCGATCGCCATCTTGCGGCGGAAGGCTGAAAGCGTCGGTGCGACGCCCGGCACGCGGCGGATGCGGCAGCGCACGAGGAAGTCCTGGAAGAGTTCGGAATCGGGACGGTAGGCCGATTGCGGGTTGTCCAGGATTTCCGCGATCAGGCTGTCGAGGATTGCTTCGCGCTCCCCCTCGTCCATCTCGGTGACGGCCGGCCTTGACTCGACGGCGGGCATCGGCGGCGGCGCCTTGGAGAGTTCGGCGAGAATGTCGGTGGCCGGACGGGGCGCGGCCGTGACACGGCGCGGCAGCGGGCGCAGCAACTCTTCCGGGTCCGGCGTGAAGATGATGTCTTCGAGATCGCGGCCCGCTTCCGGCAGCGGCATCAGTTTCGGGCTGGTGGAGCGCGCGGAGGTCTCGACGGTTCCGATCGTGACCGGCAGCGGGCGGCGCGAGAGCGCGGGCCCGAGCGCCACGAAGGAGCCGCGCTTCAGATCCCGAAACATTTCGGCCGTACGGCGGTCCATGCCGAGCAGGTCGGCGGCACGCATCATATCGATGTCGAGAAAGGTGCGCCCCATCAGGAAGTTGGACGCTTCGGCCGCAACGTTCTTGGCGAGCTTGGCGAGGCGCTGGGTGGCGATGACGCCGGCAAGGCCGCGTTTACGGCCGCGGCACATGAGGTTTGTCATGGCGCCAAGCGAGAGTTTGCGCGCCTCTTCCGAGACGTCGCCGCCGACGGAGGGCGCAAAGAGCTGCGCTTCGTCCACGACGACGAGCACCGGATACCAGAATTCACGGTCTGCATCGAAGAGGGCGTTGAGAAAGATGCCGGCATTGCGCATCTGGTCGTCGATATCGAGGCCTTCCAGCGAGAGCACGCAGGAGGCGCGGTGCTGGCGGATGCGGGTGGCGATGCCGATCAGTTCGGCCTCGCTGCGTTCCCCTTCAACCACCACATGGCCGAACTTGTCGGAGAGCGTGACGAAGTCGCCCTCCGGGTCGATGACGACCTGCTGGACCCAAGGGGCGGATTGCTCGAGAAGGCGGCGCAGCAGATGCGACTTTCCCGAGCCCGAATTGCCCTGCACCAGAAGACGCGTGGCAAGCAGCTCCTCGATATCGAGCTTGGCCGCTGCCCCGTCGGACGTCTGGCCCATGTCGATGCCGACCTTCATCGCTGTCCTCGTCATTTGTCGAAAGATGATTCGCCCGGTCCGCTTCCGGGCGACGGAGAGCCCTAGCACGATCGAGCCGCTCTATCCGAGCGCGTTTCAGCCACAACCCACAGGCTTCTCGCCCTCAGCCTCCCGAGATAGTCTTCAGACCAAAGCCCTGCATCAGGCGGCGGGTGGCGAAATCCGGCCTGCCGGAGGTGAAGACGGCGATGTCCTCGCCGGATGGTTCAGCGGCATCGGGAAGCGCGGGCGTGAGGCGCCGGGCCTGCCGGGCGATGGCTTCGGCGGGGTCCAACCAGTCGACCGGCCAGGGCGCGAGGCGGCGGAAGACATTGGCCATCAAGGGATAATGGGTGCAGGCGAGCACGACGATATCGGTCTTGCGGCCATTCTTCTCGACAAAGCAGGGCGCGATTTCCGCCATCACCGCGTCGTCTGAAACGCTTTCGCCGCGAATATAGGCCTCCGAGAGCCGCGCGAGTTGTGGCGAGCCGACGAGGTTCACCTCGCATTGCGTGGCGAAGGACTGGATGAGATCACGCGTATAGGCCCGCTTCACCGTGCCGGGCGTCGCCAGCACCGTCACGAGACCGGATCGGCTGCGTTCGGCAGCGGGCTTGATGGCGGGGACTGTGCCGACGAAGGGCATGGCGGGAAAGGCGGCGCGCAGTTGCGTTCCGACCAGCGTGAAGGCCGTGTTGCAGGCGATGACGGTAATTTCGGGCTCGAAGCGCGTCAGCAGCGCGCCGAAGAGATCAAGCACATGGGCCGACAGGGCCGGCTCGCTCCAGGGGCCGTAGGGAAAGGCCGCGTCGTCGGCCACATAGATGAAACGACGTTCCGGGATAAGCACGCGTGCCTCGCGCAGCACGGTGAGACCGCCGATGCCGCTGTCGAAGACGAGAATGGGGCGTGCGCCCTCGCCTGCCGCTTCAGCCATCGGCGCCGCTCTCCTGCTCCTCCGGGATTGCGCGGCGGCGGCGGGATGGCTCGTCCGGTGCGCCGGAACCGCGAGGCGCATCGCGGCGGAAACGGTCGAGACAGGCGACGACGCCGCGCAGCACGCGGATTTCGCTGGCGGTGAAGCCCGGCCGCGTCAGCACGCCGCGCAGGCCCTCGATGAGTTTGGGCTTCTTGTCGGCGGGGCGGAAATAGCCGCGCGCGTCGAGTGCCTCTTCCACATGGTCGAAAAGGCCCTGCAGATCGTCCTTGGTGGCCGGCGCCATGGGCAGCGCCTGGAAGGGCGTCGCCTCCAGCGATTCCAGTCCAGTCTTCATCCACTCATAGGACATCAGCAGCACGGCCTGGGCAAGGTTCAGCGAGGCGAAGGCCGGGTTGACCGGGAAGGTGACGATCTCGTCGGCCAGCGCGATTTCCTGGTTGGTGAGGCCGGTGCGCTCACGGCCGAAGAGGATACCGACCTTCTGGCCGGCACGGTGGCGCTCGCGCAACGTCTGGCTGGCGAAGACGGGACTGCGAACCGGCTTGTAGCCGTCGCGGTCGCGCGCCGTCGTGGCGTAGACGAAGGACAGATCGGCGATCGCGGCTTCCGTGGTCTCGTAGACCTTGGCAGCCTCGATCACGTGGTCGGCGCGGCTTGCTGCGGACACGGCCTTTTCGTTCGGCCAGCCATCACGGGGATTGACGAGGCGCAATTCGGCAAGCCCGAAATTCGCCATGGCGCGGGCGACCATGCCAATGTTCTCGCCAAGCTGGGGATGGACGAGAATGATCGCCGGTCCGTCCGCTATCAGTTCACGCTCGCTGTTGGTGCCTGCCATGTCTGTCGTGCTGTCCCCGTCCGGGGCCGGGACGCCATCTGGCTGTCCATCGGCCGCTCTTCCATCCTTAAGCGCGCTCCAGTGGCATAAAGACGGCCAAATGGGAAGGCGATGCCGCTCTTCCCTCCGGTTCCGAGCGCTGCGTCAGCGCGCGCCGCTTATTCGGCGTCCTGCGGAATGATGCCCTGCGGGGTTCCGCCAGCGCCGACCCGAACGATCTCCTTCATTTCGTCCTTCAGGGATTGCGGCCCGTCCAGCATGCGAACGATATCGTCGATGACGGGCTTGCCGCCCTCCTCGATCACTTGAAAATGAACCTCGTTCGGCTTCCAGCCCGGCTCGCGCTCGCCGAAGCAGTGCGTGTTGTCGAAGGTGACGGTGACATCGGTGCGGCCATCCGTGGTCGGGCCCGGCTGGATGGATACATCCTTCAGGTCGCAGCCATCCTGTCCCATGATGATGACATCGTATTCGAAGGGCGTCGTGCCTTCGTCGAAAGCCGGGTATTTCTCGGCTGCCCGGTAATTGGCGGTGAAATCGCGGCTGTAGAGGCGTGCGAGGAAATCATCGTTGAAATAGTCGGTGTCCTCGGGCTTCTGTCCGTCATCGGCGCTCTTCCAGTTCGCCTCGACGGCGGCCATAACCTCCTTGACGGGCGCAATAGGATCGGCCGCGCTCGCGGCGACGGGCAGGAGGAAGAGGAAGGCCGGAATGATCATCCGCATGGGTCGGATCCTTAGACTGGGGTTCATCGGTTTGCCATCTGGCACACCCGGACGGGAGACAGACTCGAAACAGGGCTTCGCGACCATAGCCAGAAGCGACAAAAAACGGCAGGGTTACGGCATGCCGGAGCGATGCGGCCAACCGACCGATTTCGGGCGGGGACGATACCGCTGCCCGCCCTATGGGGTCATCTTCTTCGAAAGTCTGGCGAAACGGGTGGCAAAGCGGCTTTGCCCGCGCGGCGCACGGTGCTATAGGCGCAGCATTCTAGGCTTCCAGATCGGGCCTCCCCGCCCGAACCAACCCCGAAGAGGCACCCATGGCAAAGATCAAGGTCGCGAATCCAGTCGTCGAGCTCGACGGCGACGAGATGACCCGCATCATCTGGCAGTTCATCAAGGACAAGCTGATCCACCCCTATCTCGACGTTGATCTCGAATATTACGACCTCTCGGTCGAGCATCGCGACGCTACCAACGACCAGGTGACGATCGATGCCGCCAACGCGATCAAGAAGCACGGCGTCGGCGTCAAGTGCGCCACGATCACGCCGGACGAAGCCCGCGTCGAGGAATTCAAGCTGAAGAAGATGTGGAAGAGCCCGAACGGCACGATCCGCAACATTCTCGGCGGCGTCATCTTCCGCGAGCCGATCATCTGCAAGAACGTACCGCGCCTCGTTCCCGGCTGGACCAAGCCGATCATCGTCGGCCGCCACGCCTTCGGCGACCAGTACCGTGCCACCGACTTCAAGTTCCCCGGCAAGGGCAAGCTCACCATCAAGTTCGTCGGCGACGACGGCCAGACGATCGAGCATGACGTCTATGACGCGCCGGGCGCCGGCGTTGCCATGGCCATGTACAACCTCGACGAATCGATCCGCGAATTTGCCCGCGCCTCGCTGAACTACGGCCTGCAGCGCAAGGTTCCGGTCTACCTCTCGACCAAGAACACCATCCTCAAGGCCTATGACGGCCGCTTCAAGGACATCTTCCAGGAAGTCTACGACGCCGAGTTCGCCGAGAAGTTCAAGGAAGCCAAGCTCTGGTATGAACACCGCCTGATCGACGACATGGTCGCCTCCGCGCTCAAGTGGTCCGGCGGCTATGTCTGGGCCTGCAAGAACTATGACGGCGACGTACAGTCCGACATCGTGGCCCAGGGCTTCGGCTCGCTCGGCCTGATGACCTCGGTTCTGATGACGCCGGATGGCCAGACCGTGGAAGCGGAAGCCGCGCACGGCACGGTGACGCGCCACTACCGCCAGCACCAGAAGGGCGAGGAAACCTCGACCAATTCGATCGCCTCGATCTTTGCCTGGACGCGTGGCCTCGCCCACCGCGCCAAGCTCGACAACAATGCGGACCTCGCCAAGTTCTCCGAGACGCTGGAACGGGTCTGCATCGAGACCGTCGAATCAGGCTTCATGACCAAGGACCTCGCGCTCCTCATCGGTCCGGACCAGCCGTGGCTCTCCACCACCGGCTTCCTCGACAAGATCGACGAGAACCTCCAGAAGGCCATGGCCGCCTGATCCTGAGGTTCCATCAGAACCGCTACAAACCTTTGCAAAGCCCGGCCCCGCGCCGGGTTTTGTCGTTTCGCGCCCCCGCGTTTGACGCGCGAATCGTCCGGCTGCCAGAAGCGGCGCGCCGCTGCCATAGCAAAGTCTCGCAGGCCCGCTTCTTCTGCCCGTTTTTACCCACGATTTTTCACAGCGTGCCGAAACGGCGCAAGACGGCTTCTGAAGGTGCCAAGCGAAGTGTCTGATTTTGCTGTCTTCGCAGCCTGTCCCCGTTTTCCACAGGCTGGACCCACTACATCTAGCGTTCACAAATCCGACAAGAACCAGCCCTTGACGATCCGTGTTCACCTGTCGTTAATGACGATGCGTTGCGGCGGCGGCGAGACCAGAATGTCACGAGGCTGGTCTTCCTTCTGAAAAATCGTCGATTGCAGACCCCCGATCGGTCGTTATCAAGGCCGATTTCGGGAAAACTGTGGGCGAGCGATTTTTTGTCTGGCGCAAACGTCTTCTGGCTGGTTGAAAGGGCGTATTAACGCTATATTTAGCGCCCAAGACCATCCTAGCCACTATATACAGAATTCGCCAGTTGGCGTGTTCGACCATGGCAGGTTTCAGCGGCCAGGAGGGACCTCCGGCCGAACGGGCATTCTTTGCCTGCACCCAAGAGCAGGCAGGACGAGAGAGGACAGGGCATATGAAAATCGAGCGGCGCTTTACCAAGCCGGGCCAGTCGGCCTATGCGGAGATCGAATTCCGCAAGGCCACCAGCGAAATCCGCAATCCGGACGGCTCCATCGTCTTCCGCGCCGCCGATATCGACGTGCCCGCGCAGTTCAGTCAGGTCGCGACCGACGTTCTCGCCCAGAAGTATTTCCGCAAGGCCGGCGTCCCCAAGGCGCTGAAGCGCGTCGAGGAAAACGACGTGCCCTCCTTCCTGTGGCGCTCCGTTGCCGACGAGGCCGCGCTGGCTGACCTTCCCGAGGGCGAACGCACCGGCTCCGAGAGCGATGCCCGTCAGGTCTTCGATCGTCTTGCCGGCACCTGGACCTACTGGGGCTGGAAGGGCGGCTATTTCGCCTCAGAAGAGGACGCGTCCGCCTTCCGCGACGAGCTCGCCTACATGCTCGCCACCCAGCGCGTCGCGCCGAATTCGCCGCAGTGGTTCAACACCGGCCTGCACTGGGCCTATGGCATTGACGGTCCCGGCCAGGGCCATTTCTACGTCGATCCCTTCACGGGCAAGCTGACGCAGTCTGCCTCTGCCTATGAACATCCGCAGCCGCATGCCTGCTTCATCCAGTCGGTTCAGGACGACCTCGTCAATGAGGGCGGCATCATGGACCTGTGGGTGCGCGAAGCGCGCCTCTTCAAGTACGGCTCGGGCACGGGTTCGAACTTCTCCTACCTGCGCGGCGAAGGCGAGAAGCTTTCGGGCGGCGGCCGTTCCTCCGGCCTCATGTCCTTCCTGAAGATCGGCGACCGCGCGGCCGGCGCCATCAAGTCTGGCGGCACGACGCGCCGCGCGGCCAAGATGGTCGTGGTCGACATCGACCATCCCGATATCGAGGACTACATCAACTGGAAGGTGAAGGAGGAGCAGAAGGTTGCTGCCCTCGTCACCGGTTCGAAGATCGTCGCCAAGCATCTGAAGGCGATCATGAAGGCCTGCGTCAACTGCACGGCCGACAACGACGCCTGCTTCGATCCCAATGAGAACCCGGCCCTGAAGCGTGAAATCCGCGCCGCCAAGAAAGATCAGGTTCCGGAAAACTACGTCAAGCGCGTCATCCAGTTCGCCAAGCAGGGTTACCGCGACATCGAGTTCAAGACCTACGACACGGACTGGGATTCGGAAGCCTACCTCACCGTCTCCGGCCAGAACTCGAACAACTCCGTCTCGATCAAGGATGACTTCCTGCGCGCCGTAGAAGCCGATGCCGACTGGAACCTCACCGCCCGCAAGGACGGCAAGGTGATGAAGACGCTGAAGGCCCGCGACCTCTGGGAATCGATTGCCCATGCCGCCTGGGCATCGGCCGATCCGGGCCTGCACTTCAACACGACGATGAACGACTGGCACACCTGCCCGGCGGCCGGCCCGATCCGCGCCTCCAATCCGTGCTCGGAATACATGTTCCTCGACGACACCGCCTGCAACCTTGCCTCGCTGAACCTGCTTCAGTTCAAGGATGCCGCCACGAAGCGGGTCAATATCGGCGACTACGAGCATGCCGTGCGCCTGTGGACGATCGTGCTCGAAATCTCCGTCATGATGGCGCAGTTCCCGTCGAAGGAAATCGCCGAACTCTCCTATGAATACCGCACGCTCGGCCTCGGCTATGCCAATATCGGCGGCCTCCTGATGTCGTCCGGCATTCCCTATGACAGCGCCGAAGGCCGCGCCATTGCCGGCAGCCTGACCGCGATCATGACGGGTGTCGCCTATGCGACCTCGGCGGAAATCGCCGGCGAACTCGGTCCCTTCCCGCAGTTTGCGCCGAACCGTGACAACATGCTGCGTGTCATCCGCAACCATCGCCGCGCCGCGCACGGCCAGACGAGCGGCTATGAGGGCCTCTCCGTCAATCCGGTGGCGCTCGTCCATGGTGATTGCCCGGATCAGGATCTCGTCGCCCATGCCACGGCCGCCTGGGACAAGGCGCTGGAACTTGGCGAAAAGCACGGCTACCGCAATGCCCAGACGACAGTGATCGCGCCGACCGGCACGATCGGTCTTGTGATGGACTGCGACACGACCGGCATCGAGCCCGATTTCGCGCTCGTCAAGTTCAAGAAGCTGGCCGGTGGCGGCTACTTCAAGATCATCAACGCGGCCGTTCCGGAAGCGCTGCGCACGCTCGGCTATTCGGAAAGCCAGATCGCCGAGATCGACGCCTATGCGGTCGGCCACGGCAACCTCAACCAGGCGCCGGCCATCAACCCGTCGACGCTGAAGGCCAAGGGCTTCACGAACGAGAAGATCGAAGCCGTCAACGGCGCGCTGAAGGCCGCCTTCGACATCAAGTTCGTCTTCAACCAGTGGACGCTCGGCGCCGACTTCCTGAAGGAGACGCTGAAGGTTTCCGACGAGCAGCTCTCCGACATGTCCTTCAACCTCCTGGAGCATGTCGGCTTCTCGAAGAAGGAGATCGAGGCCGCCAACATCCATGTCTGCGGTGCGATGACGCTCGAAGGCGCGCCGTTCCTGAAGAAAGAACATCTGCCGGTCTTCGATTGCGCCAACCCCTGCGGCAAGATCGGCAAGCGCTACCTCTCGGTCGAAAGCCACATCCGCATGATGGCGGCGGCCCAGCCCTTCATCTCGGGCGCCATCTCCAAGACGATCAACATGCCGAACGAGGCGACCGTCGAGGATTGCAAGAACGCCTATATGCTCTCCTGGCAGCTGGCGCTGAAGGCCAACGCGCTCTACCGCGACGGCTCGAAGCTGTCCCAGCCGCTCAACGCCTCGCTGGTCGAGGATGAAGAGGACGAGGATGCCGTCGAGGAACTGATGCAGGCCCCTGCCGCGGCCCAGGCCGTGACGGTGACCGAAAAGATCGTCGAGCGCATCATCGAGCGTGTCGTGCGCGAGCGCGAAAAGCTGCCGAACCGCCGCCAGGGCTACACCCAGAAGGCCGTTGTCGGCGGTCACAAGGTCTATCTGCGCACCGGCGAATTCGGCGACGGCCGCCTTGGCGAGATCTTCATCGACATGCACAAGGAAGGCGCCGCCTTCCGTGCGATGATGAACAACTTCGCCATCGCGATCTCGCTCGGCCTGCAGTACGGCGTGCCGCTCGAGGAGTTCGTGGAGGCCTTCACCTTCACCAAGTTCGAGCCGGCCGGCATGGTGCAGGGCAACGACGCGATCAAGAATGCGACGTCGATCCTCGACTACGTGTTCCGCGAACTCGCCGTCTCCTATCTCGGCCGCCACGACCTTGCCCATGTCGACCAGTCGGATTTCTCGAACACCGCGCTCGGCAAGGGCATCCAGGAAGGCAAGACCAATCCCTTTTCCACAGGCTGGACGCGTGGCCACAAGCCGACGCTGATCCAGGGCGGCCAGACCGAGCGCTCCTCGATCGACCGTTCGCTCGGTGAAGCCAAGGGATCGGCCACCGCCATGCCGTCCAAGGGCTCCTCGGTCAGCAACATCTCCGCCTTCGCCGGCTCCGCCGCGCGCAAGCTGGAGACGACGGTTGCGATCTCCACCTCGGAAGTCGTGTCCTTCAAGCGTGACTATGAAGAGCGCGCCGTCGAGTTCGCCGAGGAAATGGCCGAGGAGGTCGCCACCGAAGCCGACCAGGCCGTGACGGCCCTCTTCTCCGACAAGGCCGAAGCGGAAGCCGCCGCGGCCAAGGCGGAAGCCAAGCGGATCGAGAACGAACGGCGCATGCGCTCGATCGCCCAGGGCTACACCGGCAACATGTGCTCGGAATGCCAGAACTTCACCATGGTGCGCAACGGCACCTGCGAGAAGTGCGACACCTGCGGTGCGACGAGCGGGTGCAGCTAAGAGCTGCGCAGATCTAGGCGGCCAATAGGTTTGTCCCACGGCCATTGAGTTTGTCCCAAAATGGGCTCTGCTCAGGAAACGCCTCGTACTCTACTCTGATCTTCCCGGATACTTCGGTATCCGGGAAATGCCTCAAGGAACAAAACAGGAATCAACTACGGCAGGTGAAAGGGCATGGCAGACGCGGTAATTGCAAATTGGGACGGGCACGATTACCAAGCCCGCTTCTTCTGGATCCACGCTTCAGGCCTGCGAGATCCCGAGAAGCCCTACATCGTGGAGGTCTCCTATGAAGCTGACGGCCCCAAAGGCTTCGACGATGTTGTGGTGCGCTACAGCCCCGGCCAGGCTGGCCGCCGTTCGTTTAAGGTCGAGACGGCTCATCACCAGGTGAAGTTCCATGTTAACCAAGCGGGTCGTTTTGGGTTCACTGATCTGATTGAGCCGGAATTTATCGGTGCCACATCTTTTTCGATTCTTCAGCGACTCAAAGATGCTGTCCAGAAGGCCCCACCCCGGTCGACGTTCACGTTGGTCACGACGGATCGCGTTCGTGATGACGATCCTCTCTCGAAGCTTCTTAAGACCGCCGACAAATCTCTCGACGTTGAGAAACTCGCCGTTGGCAAGACCGAGCGGAGCGAGATGGGTGAGGTTCGAGCGCTCTGGAGAACGCATCTAAATCTCGAGACCGACGAAGAGCTATTCGCCATTCTCGACACCTTCCATATCATGGAGGGCTATCACTCTTTGCAGGACATGCGGGAGAACGTAGATCTGCGCTTCCAGGTCGTGGGCCTTGCCAGCGGAGGGAACAGCCTCGAGTTCAAGTTCGACGGCGCGGCTCGGGCCCTGAAGGCCACCGAACGCAACGTTCTGACCCGGGAAGCATTCGAGGAGCTTTGCCTCGAACAGGGATGGATCAAGTCGACCCAGACAGAGGATCGGAAGAACATATCCATCCGCTCCTTTGGAGACGGGCCGACCGACTATCTTGATGCGGCTCCGGATAACACGCTGTCACTCCTTCATCTGTTCGATGTCCGGCATCTTCAGGCGGGCGCTGACTGGGACACGGATGTCCGCCCGGCGATCGAGGACTTCCTGACCCGGGTGCGCCAGACCGACAAGGACATCCGGCTTTTCCTGGACAGCCATTCGTCGATCGCGTTCCTCGCGGGCGCGATGCTCGGCTTCAAGACCACCACACATGTGGAGCTGAACCAGAAGGGTCGAGGAGCGACCTCGATCTGGCGGTCGGACGACGGCAAGACCGGGCAGCCGGCAGCCACCAATGTAACGACGGTCGGCGACGGTGACGACATAGCCATCGTGGTGAGCCTCACCAGGGATGCCTTCGACGATGTTCAGGATTATCTGAAGCGAAGTGTTCCAAGCGTAGGACGGATCCTTCACATCGTCGCCGCGAATGGCCCGAGTCCGAAATCGCTGGCGGGTGGTGAGCATGCTGCCGACCTCGCCGATCAGGTGGCGGCTGCATTGAAGTCCCTTCGGCCAGCCTTCGGGGTCAGACGGCACTTCTTCATCTCCGCTCCGAACGCCTTCACCTTCTTCATGGGCCAGCACCGGGATTCGATGGGGCCTGTCACCTTGTACGAATTCGACTTCAAGGGTGCAGTGGACGGAAGCTACCACCCCTCTTTCAGGATTGGCTGAGTATGGAACTGAAATCTCAATTCGACGCGTTCCTGCGCGAGATTCGACCGACGGACCGGCAGAAGGAAGATTGGAGGACAGGATCAAACACGCTTCGGTCTCGGCTTGCCGAGGACAAGGTGTTGTCTCCGATCGTCGTCGCCACCTTCCTTCAGGGCAGTGTCCGCCGTTCGACCGCGATCCGCCCGACCGGGGACAAGCGGCCTGACGTGGATGTCGTTGTCGTGACCGACATCGACTATCACAAGACAACGCCGCAGCAGGCGATGGACAAGTTCATCCCCTTCCTCGAGCGCCACTATCCGGGCAAATGGCGGCCGCAGGGCCGCTCCTTTGGCATCGAGATGTCCTACGTGGATATCGATCTGGTCATCACCGCGCTTCCGACAGATCCCGCTTCGCGCCAGGCGATGGAGCGCTTGTATCGGTCGAATTCGGTGCTCACGACCAACACGCTCGAAGACGATATGACATGGCGACTGAACGAGCGCTGGCAACCCACCCCGTTCGGCCGGCAGCCGCTGCAGCTTGATGACGAGCCGTCAGGAAAGTGGCGGCCGAATCCACTATTCCTACCGGACCGGGACGCTGGCGACTGGGGGCGAACGCATCCCCTCGCCCAGATCCAATGGACTGCCGCGAAGAACCGGGCTTGCACCGGCCACTATGTCAATCTTGTAAGGGCAACGAAGTGGTGGCGACAACAGAACGTTGCTTCCTTGCCCAACTATCCGAAAGGGTATCCTCTCGAGCACATGATCGGGCACGTCTTGAACGACGGCACGGCCTCGATGGCTTCCGGCTTCGTCCAGATCATGGAGACGATGCGCGAGACATGGCGCTACAACGCGGCCCTGGGAAGCGTTCCGGTGCTCGCCGATCATGGTGTTCCCGAGCACAACGTGCTCAAGCGGCTTTCGGTGGAAGACTTCCAGTCCTTCTACACGGCAATATCAACGACCGCGGATCGTGCACGCGAGGCGCTGGAATCGGATGACGCTCAGAAGAGTGGCGAGCTGTGGCAGAAGCTTTTCGGAGCGAAATTCCCGCTGCCGGGGCCGAATGGCGGAGACCGCAAACCGCGCTTCTTCATTCAACCAACCCAGCCTGCCGAGCCCAGAAGGACTGATCGATTCGCGTGAGGCAACAGTCGTCGTCGTTCGTACCTGAAATTCTTGCGTCTGCCGCTGCCGAGATTGCCAACCGCCCTAGGATTCTTTCCGTCGGGAGCTGGAAATCAATGCGCGATGGCCAATGGTCGTTGCCGTTCCGAGCATCTCTATCGGAACCTGCGACGGCTTCCATCCCTGAAGAGACCGAGTGGTATCTTGTGTTCGAGGCGGCGAATTCCTCGGTCACAATCTTCCCTGCAAAGTCCGGCGGCATCACCTCGACCTTCCAACATCAGAGCTTCAACGACAGTGGCCCCGCAGATATCCCGTGGCGCGCGGGCAATCCCTGCCTTCACCGTCAAGCAGCCGCTTTTGGCAGGGTCTCCTGGAACGGACAGCCTGAAGCGATCGAAGAGAAAATCGTTTGGTATGTCGAGCGCCTCCTGTTGTGGATAGACGCTGCTGCCGTGAATGAGCTAGTGGTTCCCGGAGAACCGTTCGAGTTGCCCTCCGGGCCGGGACAGGCCAGCTTCCCGGTGATCGGGTTCGTCGGGACCGAGGACGACCTCTCCTTCTGGCCCTTGCACATGGGGAAATGGGGATGGGCGGACCTCGCGAAGATCCCGAGGGCCGTGGAGACGTATGCGGTCAAAGTCTTTCGCGATCGCAGTCTGAATGAGATATTTCCGGTCACGTGGGGATCCTTCGTGTCGTCGGCCGAATCGACCGCGACGGCGCTGTGGATCGCGCTCGACCGCCTTCCAGTCCGTGCTCCATGGGAACTTCCGCGAACGTGGGCGGCGCTGTCCAAATGCCTCGCTGACGCTGGCGTCGATTTGCCAAGCATCCTCGAACATGCTGGGGCTGACCGGCGCCGCGCCGACAGGAACAGCAGTGTTCTGACCTTGCTTCTCGGCTTTTCTGTTTCCGGGATACTCGGCGAAGCCCCGAAGCGCTTCCACTGGATTGCCCTGAGCGGTCTCGAATTATGCGGGCGGGAGACCCGGAAGGATGGATTTCGGCCACTCGAAAGCGCACGGCAGCTCATAGACCGCGCACGCGCTAAGTCGGGTGCCACGCTTAATTGGCTCCGTTCGGTAAACTGGGAGCCTGACGAATTGAGGACGCGCTCGGGGACGGGCGACAGGCTCCCCCATCGGAGCGTGCTGCTCATCGGAGCTGGATCGCTTGGGAGCGCCGTCGCCGAGAACTTGGTTCGCATGGGTGTCGCGGACATGGGAATCCTTGATCCGGATCGCCTGGATGTTGGGAACCTGACGCGGCATGCTCTCGGTATCGACGCTGTCGGCCACAACAAGGCCAACGCTCTTGCGAGCGCGCTGAACATGATCATGCCCGATGCCACCGTCATCGGCTTGCCTTCAAGCTTTCCGCCGTCAGAGATTTCGGTTGCGGACAGGATCCGATCCTTCGATGTCATTGTGGACTGCACGGGTGCCGACGCGGTCCTGGATTCGATGGCGGAATTCGACTGGGGCGGCGAAAAAGTCTTCGTCAGTCTCGCCATGACATGGCGCGCGGAAGGCCTGCTTGTTTACACCGCATCGGAAACGGCTTTCCCGACAATTGACGCGAAGGAGAGCTTTCTGGAATTCGACATCCCTCCAACGGATCTTGAAGATGCACGGATGGAGGGAATCGGTTGTTGGCACCCGGTATTTCCCGCGACCGCTGCCGATGTCAGGCTGTGGAGCGCGATCGGCTCGAAGGCCGTTCTGAGAGCAATCGAATCGCCAGGAAGACGACGCGAGTATTTCCGCCAGTCGCCGCTCGGAACGGTGGAGAAAGTCGATGATTGAGGAGATTGCCGCGACGTTCGAACATCTGGCGGCGGGCGTGGTCGTCAAGCTCACTGAGCCAGCCCTTGCAATCATCGCGCGGCAGGCGCTGGATTCAAAGCGAGACGAGACCGGCGGCATCCTGATCGGACGCTATCAGGATGATGGCTACACAGCTCTCGTGACTAGCGCGACGGCGCGGCCGAACGACTCCATCTCCGGCAGGACGTGGTTTCAACGAGGCGTAAGGGGGCTGAAGGAACTGCTTCGCGATCGGTGGCGGCGGGGAGAGTACTATCTAGGGGAATGGCATTCTCATCCAGACGGATCCCCCGAACCTAGCGGAAATGATTTCCGAGAGATGAGATCCATCTCCATCGATAGCAGCTACCGCTGTAACAGGCCGCTCCTGATCATCGCAGGTACATCAGCCGGGTCGATCGAATTATCCGTCAGCGTGATCGACAGCGGGAGGCTCGTGCGGCTCCAACGTTCAAAGACAACAAGCACTGCCGCGGCCACCTAAGGAGCCGCTAACATCATCGGACGTAAGAGTCACGGCTCTCTTTATCCCGAAAAAGAATAATAGTTTCCGGCGACCTTCTCAAATCGAGCGCAACATCCCGTGCGACTCTAATCCACATAGTCGAAGAGCATCGGCTCGCCGTTCCAGGGGTAGAACAGATGCCTTCCGTCCCAGTAAGTCACCTCTCGATCCCTTACGTTTCGCCTTGCGCGCCATACCAGTTCACCAGTCAGGCGCCCGATCGTGGATCCATCAAGCAATGGGACCTCGGTTCCGCGCTGTCCAAATCCATCGTGGCTCACCGTTGCTCCTGAAAGCCCCATCAGGAGCGCAGCGTGTTTCGTCTCTTTTACGACTAGGGCGAATTCGTTCATCGTGGTGTTGTATCCGGAGCGGGCACGCACGATCCGAGGGTCCCGCTTCTGTGCGACCTCGTAGATCAGCTTCTCCACGGCCCCCTTGGAGACGAGCGTCGACTTGTCCAAAACCACCCCGTTCGCCGCCTGCGCGCACCAGGCGACGATATCGTTGCGCTCGGCAAGAAAGAGAGGCCTTTCAATGCGAGCGGTGAACCTTCTGGCGACTGGGAGATAGCTCGAGGTCGTGACGAACAGAGCCCTGTCGGCCCGCTCTGCGTCGGCCACCCCTTGCAGGGCGGCCACCTCGGTGAGATTTACCTTGTTCCCCTGAGCATACCGCTTGGCTTGAACGACCGTCAGGACATCGCCAATAGGATCCCGCTGCCACAGCCTAAGGTCGACTCCGTCATCGCCGCTTCCTGGTCCGAGCTCCGCCTTGAATCCTTGATTCTGGAAGATCCGAAACAACAGCACTTCGAAGTCCCGCCAATGAAGGCGGTGCAAGTCCTCCGGACGATTCGCGAAGTGAGCGTAGAGCTCCTCGTAAACGTCGGACGTGTCCTCCTCGATCAGGCTGCAGACCCATTGCCAGTGGAAGTAGGACTGAAACCTCGCTGAGAGTGCCCCGCCCTCCTCCGGATAGATGGCTACGGTTGCACCGTCTCGGTTCTCGTACCAGTATCCCATATCCTCAAGGAGGCGAGAGAAGCCGTTTTCAAGTTCTCCGCCGTAGTACCCCTCGAACATGTTGTGGAGGTCGCCACCTACGATCAGGAGGGTGACCACCGGGGGGTCGCCAGGTTCGCTGTCCACGTGCTTCAAGTAATCCGTGAAACCGCAGTCGAACCAAAGGTCGTGCTGTTCTGCCCACGCCTGAATGGCTCCTCGCACGCGCTGTATCTCGCCTTCAAGTTCCTCGTCACGCCATCGACCACCTGCCATCGGTAAAGCCTTCTTCCTTGCATCGGACACGCCGACCATTCCTTCATTGAAGGAGACACACCATGGAAAAATATCACCCCGTCCGCTACCCGCTTTTGCAGACCTGCATCGAGTCGGCGAGCAGCAGGGTGAACTGGCAGATGCGCGAGTTGGCGATGCTGCATGGCCCGGACAGCCCGCGGTTCAAAGCCGGGGCTACGGCGCTCGTCCACCAGGAAATCCCCAAGGATATGAACTTCAAGAGATCGCAGAGGTTCAAGAATGCCATTGATAACGTGCATCTGTCCTGGCGGGAGCAAGGAAGCGTGCTGTTCGACATCAATTCCCTGAACGGAGCCGATGCGTTCAACTGGGACGATGCCCACCTGATGGATTTCAACATTCCGGAGCAGCACTTCTACCTGCATTTCGGGGAGGAGTCCGACTTCAAGCTCAAGCACAAGCCCTCGATCTTCCTCGATGGCGTGTACTTTACGACGGTTCCTCGGGAAGGCCGGGATGGTTTCTCCCTTGCCTTTGTGACGAACGAGACGGGCTGGGAAGAGTGGCCCGATCGCACGTATGGAGAAGAGATGGCGGCGGCTGGCCGGATGGCGGCTGCCTGGGTGGCATTCGAAGAGCCGATCTCGAAGACGCTGCGCGAACGTGGAGTGGTAGGCGACCCGACCCTGATATCGGATCCGACGATGCTCAGAGTCGTGGACGAGATGGATACGATGATCGGCCGCCTGTGTGCGGCGGAGCACGAGATGACATTCAGAAATGCGGGAACGAGGCACTAGAAGCTTCACAGCACCCACATCCCGCCGCCGTGCCATGTTGATCGTGCCTCGCCCGCGCCACCTGCTCTAGCCGCGACCTACTCCGCTTCCACATTACAGTTCGCGAAGATCGCGTCGCGCGCTACGATCAGCCAGTCTTGGATCAGCGCGCTGTGACCGCCGTCGACCTCGCCATGTAGAAAGCGATGTCGCTCGACGAACAGCGCCATCACCAACGCGTTTGCCAACGTCTTGCTTTCGGGCCCCTGAATAGAAGCGCATGGAGGTCCTCAGGAGTGATTTCCTCGAAACGTCCCCGCGACATTTCGTGAATGTCCATGAATATGGCCACGACCGGATCCCGACTTCCCGTCACGTCGATCGGATAATCATCCCATGCAACCCGATCCGCGGTGACGCCGAAATAAAACTCGGAGAGAGGATCCTGGTTCTCGGGATCCAGCAGCGTACGTTCGAACTGCTTTATGATCCCGATGACCTCCTTCGTCTCCTCCTCGGATGGTTCGATGGTAATTGGCTGGACTGGCCCGGAAGCTCTTTCAAATACGACTGGCACGATATCACCTTTCGATTGCGTATTGTGTGCACTGGGAGTTCTTGAGCACACCACGGAACCGAACTAGGCAGACAATCCTAAGCGCTTGTTACGATGCGATAACCTGGCAGAAAATCCTGCCCCCATAGTAAAATGATCGGTACCCGTCAGCGAGATCGGACCGGGCTAGTGTCAAACGACCATGACCAGTTCAGCCCCACTCGTGGATTGTTTCCACAAGCCGAGCGCCGTCGTCGCCGACCTTCGTGATCGAGTAAAGGTCTATCGGCGAACGTCAGGCGGCCGTAGGATTATCGTCGATGACTTCCGTCTCCGGTCGGTCGCCTCCATCGACATGCTGGGTCTGCCACTGGCCGTCCGCAAGCTGGTACGAGATTTCGGCGGGTTCGCCGCCCACCTCCTGCCGCCGCGCAGCGTCGTTCGCGGCTTTCACCCCTGTTTCGTGATCCGGGTAAGGCTCCGACCACACGTCTCCGAGCCGATACGCGTAACCACCATCGTGCTCTGCTACATGATACTTCAAGGTCATCGTGATCTCCTGCAGTGACCGGGCGCAACGCCGGAAGGCGTCGCAGGTTCCCGACCCTCTTCTCTCGGAAGCGCGGCGCGACGGAACACGAGGGTGCAGAGGGGCGCGATTACCTTTGATCGATTTCGCTCTGCCGACAGGGTCGCACCTTCGCCTTTCAGAAGTTCCATCAGGACGGATTTCGGAAGTTCGCCGAGCGTTCAGGCATCCGTAATCGATGGAATGACAGTAATCGGCGGAAAAGATGATTACTGAGCTGGCGGAACCCCAAATGATGTGGCCGCAGCGTCAGGACTCACACTGCCCGGTCCCACCCACTCGATCAGGTCTGGGGCCTGACACCTCCCATCCTCCGCCGGAAGTCGATCAGACCTTCTTTTCCATCCCCCATGCCGTGGCTCCGCAGCTCAGTGCCCGTCATCTTTTCAGCGTAACATACGGCATCTTCGAGAAGGCCGAAGTCGCTATCCCGAAGGCGGAGAGAGCCGATCGCGAGGTGCTTCCTCCATTTGGGGCCTCGCCTCCAGGCTTCCATCCATGCCGCCCCCAGTTCGAAGTCTTGTTTCGCCTCCGCCAGCCCGCGGATCAGAGAAGCAGACTGCGCCAGATCCTTTGACACCTTGCTTGCCGCCTGCATCCCGCCTTGTCGGCGGGTCGAGAGGATGAGCTTGTGCACCGCGAAACGCTGTGGTGCAGGCACCACTACCCCTACTCCGGCACCATGAAGGACGACTGATCTGACCGGTTCGTAGATCAGGAAGTCGAGAAATGGCAGGGCCTGTGCGCCGATATTACCGAGCGCAGGCATCTTCGACAGGCCCCTTCCATAGTCCGCATCGCCCCTGTTCGGGGTCAGAACCTCGATCTTTAAGCCGTCCTTGTTCCGATACCCCGCCACCAGGTTTGGAGAAAATGCGTTGAAGATCGGCTTGAACGTGCTGTCAACGTCTACGAGAAGGTTGCCGATGTCGGTCATTGAGTCCTCCACGAGGACTGAGATACTATAGAACTGAGCGATATCGATGTCGTCGGTGCGGTAGGTGGCCTGATCGAGCTTGATGCCCAGCAGCCCGCCGTAGGCCTGGAAGGCATGCGAACCCACGAGGGTTGCACGAAGGCGGAACAGGCCGTTGGCAGCCAGTTTCTCGATCGTCTCGCCTTCCGTTGCAGACGGAGACGGAAGGCCAGACCGCCTGAGCTGGCTCGCCAGCTTGCGACGTGCGACGTAGTCAGCTTTCAGTTCGCTTGCGTTTTCAACGCGCCTGGTGACATCGACATCGTCGACAGGTCCTACATATTTTGACTGAAGCTTTGGAGGTGCCGAGCCGTCACCTCTCTCGAGCGTGCGGTGATACCAATATTCACGGTTGTGCCTGCGTAGTTTGATGAAGGAACCTGTCACGGGAAACTGGTCGCTCAACTGGACATCATGAGCCCGCTCAACAAGTTCAGAAAACGCTGTTTGATCGATAATGGAAAGCGATCTCATGGCTCCACCTTGCTACAAGTCTGCCAAACTTGTAGCAAGGTTATACCAATCAACACCTTGCTACAAGTCTGCCGAACTTGTAGCAAGGTGCACCAATCGAGACGAGGAGCGCATGCAGTAGCCGAGGAAGCGCTTAGAATCGACCGGGGAAAGTCGGCACTCTCCATAGAATCGTCAGTAAAAAGATCCCGACTAGGAATTCGATCAAGCTGGTGGCAGTTGCTACCTATTGCGCAACTTTGCGGACGGGAAGCGCAATCTCAGCGAAGAAGACATCAAATCGTGCCTCTTCCCGCAGACCATCATGAGGGCTAGCGGGTACCCGATCAATTGCCCGATCGAATACCGCATGCCGCAGGTAGTGCAACCTTGATTATCTGGTGCTCGCGTCTCTTCAATTCGCGCAGCACCCCGAGCCACGGGACTGCCGGAGCCGAACATGCCTCAAGGTGATCAGCCAGCGCGGATCCCCGGGCGGCGGGTTCGAGGCATGACTTACTGTTCGTAAAAGGACCGTATCGGGTACTCGGGCCTCGGCTCGTAGGGTAGACCGAGGGCTTCCGGCTCCGTTCCATCCATCCAGAGTTTTCCGATCTCGCGGGCCTGATCGTACGATAGTCCCTGGCCATGTCCCAGATCAACGGTGTCGCGGAAACGGCTTACCCGGGCGAAATTCGACCATGGCTGCACGGTCTTTTCCGAAATCCGCACGATCCACTCGCCCTCATCGCCGAGCTGGAAAAGCTGAATCTCCCTTTCCGGAAGGTCGTATCCGCATTCAGTGTCGGAGACGAACCGCCAGCGGTAGTCGACGTTGTAGTCGATCTGCCAACGCCTCGGCCCCTCTCTGGCTGGAACATTCTCCTGCGCGCCCTCGATCCGCCCTCCCGGTGGTTCGTCGAACATGACGACATCCGCTGGCCATTCCCTGGTCTCGGCGACATGTCGGATATGCTCCTCGTAGGCAGTGAGTATTTCAAACAGCTTGTTGTCGTGCTCGGGAGCGCGGAAGACATCGTGTTCGTTCTGGGGGAAGTGGGTGGAAAGCGCGTGAGTGACCATGCCGGAGACCGTAGCGCAGCGGCCAGCGCCTGCGTCTGGCAACTCCAGCGTCCACACTGCCGTCCAGGGCTTGCGGTCGACGTACCACCAGGCATCGTCACGCCTGCTGATATCGGCGACGACTTCCCTGAGTTCCTCTGTCGTGTCGCCATCGCGTGCGGCGACGACCCAATACCATCCATGCACGCTGCGAAGAACCGTTACTCCGAACTTCTCGTCCGTGTGCCGCGCGAGTTCGCCCATCTTGATGTTCATGTCTGCTCCATTGTTTCCCCTCTGATAGCTCGCAAGAACTAAAGGAGGCCAAAACGCAGGTGGCGCATTCGTCCGGATGGATTCATTTTCCGTCAACCGTCCGGCCACGCGAGGATCGACCGTAAAGGTTTCGCCAAGGTTCGGCGTGCGAGGTCAGCGCCTCGAACGAGGATATCATCAACGTGAACAGCATCCACACCTTCGCAATTGGCGACATACACGGACGGGGGGACCTGCCTCGCGGCCTGCTCGACGGGATCTCGTCACGTGCGTCTCGCATGGGATACACCTACCGGATCGTCTTCCTGGGTGACGTGATCGACCACGGGCCCGAGAGCCGACAGGCGATGAGCTTGGTCTCCACGACACTGAACCAGATCCCCGGTTCGCGGCTGATCCTCGGAAATCACGACTCCTTCATCCTTCGCATGCTGGACGAGACCGATCAGGTTCGAAGGCAGGCTCTTATCCTGCATTGGATCGCCAAGATGGGCGGCGGAGCCACCCTCGCCTCCTACGGCTTGGGTTTTTCAGATGTCGATCCCGCCCGGATCCTCGATGTGATCGATGCCGGACACGTGGAGATCCTCCGCGGCGCCGAAAAGTATGTCGAACTTGATCGACACATCCTCGTCCATGCCGGGCTCGAGCCTGGGGTGGCTATGGATCGGCAGGATCCGTACAAACTGATGTGGATCCGGGAGCCGTTTCTGAGCCATCGCGGCTCCTTCGGGAAAACCGTCGTTCACGGCCACACTGCAACGTCCTCAATGATGGCCGAGCGTTTCCACGGGCGCATCGCCATCGACACTGGTGCCTATGAGAGAGGTCTCCTTTCGGCTCTCCACATAATGCCGGACGGGCGCGAGACCGTTGTTCAGGCGGTCGCTCCTGTCGCGGGTGTGGTGACAGTGATCAACGGCGGCATCCTGGATCTGGGCATCGCCAATACCGCACATTCGCGTTTCGTTGGCCGCCTCAGGAATGCCTGACGCATGAAGATCGTCAACTCCTTGTTTGATTGGATCATCGGCATCTACCGTCTTCCGGACCGAGTACGATATCCAAATCAATTTTCGCTGGTCTTCGACATGCAGTTGCAGCAGTGGGACAATTGGTGCTGGGCCGCGACGGCCTCGAGCATCTCGCACTACTATGGTCCAGACTACCCTCTTTCTCAGGACGAGATCGTCGGACGCGCGCTCGGTCTTCCGCCGCCTTGGGTCTCCGACGAGTCGTGGAATAGAGGTGCCACGATGCTTACAGGACTTTGCATAGTGCGTTGCGAGAGCTCGACATATCCTGGCTTTGCCAGTCTTCGGCAAGTTTTGCGGCAACTGGATCTGGGAAACCCTGTTTGCGTCCAGATAAAGTGGCCGTCAAATAAAGGGCATGCTGTGGTGATCCATGGAGGTTGGTTCGATGAAGCCGGAGATGATCATTTCCTCGTGGGTGATCCCGGCTTTGGCTGTTCGTTTCCAGTGCCTGGGCGCGAACTTCGAGATGACTACCTTGAGGTAGGCGGTCGCTGGGTTCAGACCTACCAGGTCCGCAAGCCTTGAAGACGGCTTGATGGGCTTGCGACAGGAGAGACGGAATGACGATTGCGGTACGTGAGGCCCCGACATCGGTCGGCGAGAAATTCGATCGGGCAATTGCGATCTTGGCCGCGATGCCAGGGCGGAACCATAGCAGCACCGGATATCGTCATATCGGCCCCTTTCCGAGGAGAGTGCTTGAAGGCATTCCACGCTCTGAAGCCGACCTTGCCGCTCCATATTCAATGGGATGGCAGTATCTGGTTCAGGACGCGGACGGGTATGGCGTGCTGGACATCAGTGGCAAGCCGGATGGATCATACAGTTCCTTCCGACGCGGCGACTTCGCACTCGGATACTTTGAAGCACTAGAAGCCGCCCAGGCCGATGCATCAAGCACCCCAGGAGTACACGAGCTTGAGATCGTCGATATTCCTTCCGCGTTCACGCTCTTGATCACGATGAGGGCGCAAGAACTAACGCTATATCCTGCCTTCTTTCGGGGAAAACGTATCGTTCCTTCATCGTGCACGTTGGAAGATCTGCAAAGTCTGCGTCCGGGAGATTTCCACCGCGACGACGACGGCCCTTCACTGATCTGATGCAGTCTCTTCGGAGAAATCACGGATCTTCAGCTTCAACTCTATCCCGCTCCCCGCTATCACCCGCAGCCTCCTGATCATGTCCGCGGCTTCAAGCAGCGCGCTGGAAACATCGCCATCGGGCTGATCCTCCGCCCGGGCGGCGACATCAAGCAGCCTGATGATCGCGTCCTGATTCGTGCCTGAGCCCGGAATACCGACCGACACCCGAAGATCGCTGATTTCCCGGATGGCGCGATAGAGCAGGTCACTTATTCCCGATCTGCCGATCTTATGCAGGCTGTTCGCGGCTCGTAGAAGGTCGGCGGTTATGGTGTCGCTCATCGGATGGAGTCGTCGATCGTTTTCATGCTCATACCGTGTCCACGGATTCGGTAGCCACCTGCAAGCCACTTGCGTCGACCGACGAGGTTTTGATCACAGATCCTGCGCGGGATGTCATCGAATCGTCATTCGAACGGTCGTGCGGCCTCTCCAACTGTCCGAGCAACTGCGGAGCGTCGGCGGCGCGATGATTGTCCATGTCAATGATCACGGAAGATCTTGCCATCGTTGGGAAGTTAAAACGGAAGGCTTTGCGATGGGATCCGAGCGCAACAAAAAAGGCCGGGGCGAAATCGCACCGACCTTCCTCATTTCGCCATTCACCTCAGCCAGTACATCCGTGGTCGGAAGCCGATCAGCGAAATCGCATCGCGAGCAACGAAATCATTTCAGCGCTCACTAGCAATGCTGCGTAGATCTTTACAGATGGAATGTGACCAGATGAAGTCCGCATCGCCTTCCATGCCACACAAGCCGTTCGAGACCTTGCGTCTAGTGCACGGATGAGGACGAAGGCGCGTTCACCGCAGTCGCCAACGGACCGAAATAGGTGGCGATGAGCACTGTCGCGACATCGTCGACGCTTCGGTAGCCTTGCCAGTATATTCGGATCGCGGCCTCGCACACGAATCTGTCGACGTGCTCGGTCCGTTCGACCTCGTGGAAGTCGAACCACCGTTGGACGGCTTCCGCGAGCATCGCCGCATCCGGGCTGATATCATGACGTTCGGTTTCCATGTGAGTTCCTCCATTGCGAGACCTAGGCAGGAACTCGCTGCCGTCAATGGCGGAACGTGTCGCGCCTCCGACGCGGTTCGCGCTCGACAGGCACACGGGATGTCGTTAACCGTGCTTCGCGTCTCACGGGAGCAGGCGTGCGCATGGACATGGAAACGGTTTCGCTCTCTATCGGGTTCGGCCTCGTGGCCCTCCTGTATGCCGCAGTGGGTCAGGCCGGAGCATCCGGTTACATTGCGCTGATGTCGTTGCAGGGTTTTCCTCCGTCGACGATCAGGATCACGGCTCTGACCCTCAATCTCCTCGTAGCGGGGATCGGCAGAGCTCTTTTCTTCAGGAGGGGTCTGGTCTCGTGGAAGGCCGTCTATCCGTTCATGATCCTTGGCTTGCCTCTGTCGGTGATCGGGGGAATGGTCGAGCTCCCGGAAGAGGTCTACAACCCCGTTGTGGGGGTGGTGCTCATTGTCTCCGCTTTTCAGATGGCCAAAGCATCGCTCGGGCGGGGAATGGTGTCTTCGAGCACCGTGAAGCCACCGCTGCCCGCAGCCATTGCGGTGGGAGCAGTGATCGGGTTCATATCTGGAACGACGGGGACCGGAGGTGGCGTATTCTTGGCTCCGGTCATCCTTGCTTTTGGCTGGGCGACGGCCAGGCAGACGGCGGCCACGACGGCCGTCTACAATCTCCTGGCCTCGGCGGCCGCTCTTGCCGGGGCGAGCACCAGCTACGAAGGCGTCGCCCTTCCCTCGTCATGGTGGATAGCCGCCGTAGTGGCAGGTGGTGGACTTGGTGCCTTCGTCGGGAGCCGATTTCTATCGGAGCGAATACTGAGGGGGATCCTGGCGCTGCTGCTGCTCGTTTCCGGCATCAAGCTTGTGTGGTAGCGCGCCCAACCGCTCCGGCAGGCCCGGCTGAAGTTCGGGATTCAGAACCGTTTCGCTCGTCCGACGTTGTCGCTTGCACCTGGATCCGCTCTTGTCTCCCAGGAGGCAATCACAGTCATGACACCAGAAGCACGCGAAGCATATCTCGAGAAGGTCGACACGGCCTGCCTTGCGCTTGAGGCCACGGCAGTGGGCGGGCGGCTCGCATTCGGAGCAACAGTGATGGAAATGGGGTCAACCCTCTTTTGCGACGGCCATCCCGATCGCGATGTCGAGGAAGGCAGATACCGTCTTCGCGCAGTTGTCATCAGGCAGGCCGATGCGCTGCTGGAACTGTTGGAGTTCATCGGAGAGTGAGCTCTCTGTCGTGCGACCTCGTCGATCAGAATGATTGCCTGTGCCGCGACCGCCGGCGTGCCATGGTGGAAGACGAAGGGGTTCGACCCATGTTCCGGGGAGCGCCCTTCTGACCCGGAGAATCGCGAACGCGCGGCCGCCATCGGCGCTGAAGGCAATCATCGTTACGGGTGATGAGGGGCGGATGTGATGCGGGGCGATAGATTTCAAGCCCATCGCAACCACCGAGCGCGGTTACAGCCTCCTTGACCTTCCCACAGTGGGAAACCCTATCTCTGGATTCGCTCACATCGACAGGAGAACAAGATGTACGAATTCGACATTCCCAACATGACCTGCGGCCACTGCGCGGGGACCGTCAAGAAGGCGATCGAGCAGGCCGACCCGGCAGCGAGCTCGATCATAGATGTCGGCACCAGGAAGGCGAAGATAGAGACTTCGGTCTCGCCGGAGGCGATGGCGGCAGCCATCAACGACGCTGGGTATCCGACGACCTTCAAGTCTGTCTGACTACGTCAAACCCATGATGGTGCTCTCGCTTGTGACGGCAGGCGAGCCACCACTATCTCATTCGGATGGGGAGGAATGATGGGAGGGCGCAAGAAGACCTACAGGATCAATCCAACCGCTGGTGCGCCTACCGGGCCGCATCGGAGGCGGAGTCTCCCCCGTCCAATCCGTACGAAGGCCCGGAAGCACTTTCTGGCCGCGGTGCTCGTGGCAGCGGGCGCGCTTGCCGCAACGATCGCAATACTGAGCTCGGCGTGATCGCCCTGGGCGATGCTTACAATTTCGCGGAATTAGGTAGCAACTGCCACCAGACTCGCAGCCGCTGAGTTCTTAGGATCGTCCCAATCCTAAAGGAGTGGTTGTGTATGGTTCATGTTGCAGATGAGTTAAAGCGGAAGAGTGCCGAGATTGGGGCTGAGATCGATGAACTGAGAACGCGGATCTCGAAGCTTCAACAGCAGAGAGCCGCCTTCGACATTGTCATCCAGACATATGAACCAGACTATGCCGTTGCGGCATCGCGCACAGTTGCTCGACGCCGGAATGGTGATGGTGCCGACGACATCTCCGCGCTATTCAAAGACATTGATCGTCGTAGCTTCACTTTACGGACGCTCCGCCAAGCCGGGCGGCCGATCACCACAGGCGAATGCGCATTGGCGTTCGCACGGGAGGTTGGGCTGGAGCAGGACGATCCCCGGATGGGGAAGATTGGGAACCGTTTTTCCCAGGTGCTCGACCAGCTCGCTAGGGCAAACCGCGTACGTCGTGCTGAAATGGCCGACGGTCATCGTCATCTTTGGGAGATCAGCGCTTGAGGGACAGAATGAGTTTACTCTTCCTCAGGGATCATTTCCGCAAGCTTTTGATCGAGAGCGCTCAAGGGAAATTGCCAGTGCTTAACTGTAAGGCGGCACTTTTGATACAGCCGCAAATGGTCATCGACATTACCTGCAGCACCGCCCGGCGTGTTCTCGACGATAGTCTTGTGCAGGATCGCCGCTGCGACATCGGGTAAAAAGTGCGTGGTGAGTGCGTTAGTAGCCATAGTCATCCCTTTACGAACATCGTCCCTCAGTAGACCGGACATGAGTTGCCGGCGCTACTGATCACGAGCGGGATTTTGCCCGTTTTCCCAAACGAGATCTGGTGGATGGTTGCCCTGCCAGTACCCACATAGGTTCCGCGATGTCGGTCTCGATAGCGCCTTGTACAGCATGCCCCAGAGCTGCAGGCCGTTGTCGACCCGGCGATTGTCCTCGCGCCAGGCGATCTCTGCCGCATACCAGTCGAAGTACCGCACCGAGAAGCGATGGTGGATGCCCACGTAGGCCCGCTGGATGCGGCTGAAGAAGCTTTCGACGTGATGGTATTGACCCCGCACTTCGTCTGGTATTCCTCACTGTGATTGACCCGGTGCAGTTCCTGGAGGCCTTCGAGGTCGTCGTAGCTGAAGTGCTCGTCAGCGTGCAGGCGTGAACCCTTGCGGACGTGCTTCTTGACCATCTCCCATGCCTCGCTGGAGTCCTCGCTCCGGATGACGCGGGTCAGGGTCTGCCCGCGGCCAAAGGGCTTCTTCTCCCGGAGTGTCAGGATCGTCAAGCGCTTGTTGTTCCGGTTCTCGGCACGTCGTCGATCGACGCGGTCCTCCTTGCGGTTCTCCGGCTTGATGTGGCCGCCTGCGTATTTGCCGTCGATGTGGATCTCTCCTTCGAGCATCATTCGGAAGCGCCGGGTCGAGATCGCCTCGCGCATCTTCATGAGCAGAACCCAGGCCGTCTTGTACTGGCAGCCGAGCTCGCGGGAGAGCTGGAGGGCGCTCTTCCCTTCACGCTGTTCACGGAGAACCACAGGCCCGCCAGGATGTCCTGGAAACTCATCTTGCGGAAGGCGAAGACCGTCCCTGTCGTGACCGAAAACTCGCGACGGCAAGCCTGGCACTTGAAGCGGCGACGCCGGATCTCCCAGCCGTTCGCATGCGAGCAACGAACGCAGGTCGGGCGTCCTTCCGTATCCGGCCAGCGGATGAAGCAGAAGGCCTTGTAGGGCCGTTCCTCATCGAAGGCGCGGAGCTGTTTAAGCGAGAAGGTTCGGCAGTAGGGCGAGAGCAGGAAGTGCTGGTTGCCCCAATATTTCTACCCTCCGAAGTGCCTCCAGTTCATGGGAGATGGAGGACTGCGGCGGAATGACGGACGGCAGGCTGGAAGGCATGTTCGGTCCCTTGAAGATTACGCGATACGACAGGGCACCACCGGGTGTCGGTGGGCGAAAAATCAGCGTTGTCGTATGTCTATGGGCCTGAACATGCCGCGGACCATACTAGGGTCGCGTAGAAGTGTCGATCGGATTCGGCGGAAGCGGCTGGGCGAAGGCCATTGAGAGGGTGCAACTGCCACAAACGGGCGCTCGCACAAACGTTTTGCGCCGGTTTGAATAAATTCTGTATATATTCATTAAATGCGCAATTGTAGAAAAAGCTGTTTTTTCATATGGTTAAAAAACGGTCTTATTCAAAAGACCAGTTTACCCTTGATTTATTCGTCACTCTTGGGTCGAATGGGGTACGACAAGAGAGGTTCTGACATGCATCCAATTATCGCCCTTAGACAGCTCGACGACCTTCAAAAGCAGATCGTTACCCTTCTGTTGCGATCGCCAAATGGGCTGGCTCAGAAAGACGTAATCGCGAAGCTCGCCAACAGCGTGAGCCAGCCGACGATTTCGAGGGCGATGGCAAAGCTCATTGAAAACGACATTGTGGAGAAGACTGGGGAGACACGATCATCCCTCTATAAATTGTCCGAGGCTGCAACGTGGTTCGCCAAGCCGCCGCATCATCGACCGGAAAAGCCCTATGAACCGCATCGCATCGGTGGCTATATTCCAAACGTCACAGCATGGCTCCCTGTGGAGCAGCGCAATAGGATGACTCTCGCGGCTCAGGGTGTGAATCAGGCGCTAGATGCCTCAACCTATAGCAGAGAGATCGCCCAGCGCTTCCTCATTGATCTCGCCTGGGCTTCTTCCAGCCTAGAGGGGAATACGTATTCGTACCTAGACACCGAAGTCCTCCTTCAATACGGCCAGAAGGCGACTGGCCATGATTTGGAAGAGGCCACCATGATCCTAAACCACAAGCACGCGATCGACGAACTGATTGAAAACGTAGGTCGCCCGGTCTTGGATCAGAAATTTGCCTCACGCATCCATGCTATGCTGTTGCGCGATCTCATATCTCCAGAAGATCTTGGTCGTGTTCGAGGCAACTCTGTCCGCATTCAGGGATCCAGTTACCGTCCAGAAGGTGACGCTTATCAACTTTCGTCCGACCTGGGGCAGTTGCTTTGGAAGGCGGAACAGGTCGAGGATCCCTTTGAGGCAAGCTTTGTGTTGCTTACCGGGCTTTCCTATCTCCAGGCTTTCATCGACGGCAATAAGCGGATGGGTCGATTGATGTCCAACGTGCCACTCTTGTGGAAGGGCCTTCCGCCGATCTCCTTCATCGGCGTTGATCGAAACGCGTATCTCTCAGGGCTTATTCTTTTCTACGAACTCGGAGATCCGTCCCTTATAGCTGAAGCTGTTGTAGATGGGTATGTTGAAAACTCGAAGAATTACGCCGCCGCGGTTGCCACCCGTCGCGTTCCGCGATCCATCGAGTTCCGAGAACGGACGCGCATTGATCATCTCGTCGCCCGGATTGTTGACGACCAAATCGATGAAACTGATGCCAGGTCGGCGGCCTTGGAGTTTTTCGCTGATCTTGAGGAGGAGGATCGAGAACATCTTGCGCAGATCGTCGAATCGATCATCGCTGCTATCAGCCCCGAGAATGCATACGCATGGCGAGTGGATCCGGAGAAGGTAGAAGCTTACCTCAATCGAGGTCGCAGGAATGGCTTTTAATTTATTCACCTTTCATTCACGGTGCGTCATCGCCTGTGCAACTAGCTGAATTAGCTAGGGATTATGATCAGATTTCATTCATGTGAGCGCAATGCTCAATTGGATAGTCCGAACAGGCCGCGCTTTCGCTCTCTACCCTGCGCAAGCGTGGTGGCAGTTGCTACCTAATTCCGCAATTTCGTTTGACCCTCTTCGCAAGCTGAGAGCCGCGCGACCGCTGGCTCGCAGAAAGCCAAAGACAGACGACGGATGCTTTGGTTCACAGCCGCAGAAGGTCTGCTGCTCGTGATCGACGACGACCCGTTGCCCGCCCACAGCCCGCTGCGATCCATGCAAATCCCTCACGGCATGCGGAACCTCGCATGGCAGCTCGTGCATGTTTGAAGCATGAGGTGGTACGCGTGTTCCGGGGGCATCGAAGCCGCATCCCGATCTGCATCCGCCTTACGCCCGAAGGGACTGCCGAGAAGCCTGCCGCCCATCCTGGTGTCGGGCCCCAGTTCCTTCGGATTTCTGTCGGCGGCCGAGGAGAGCGCGGCGGCGTATGTCTCGAGGTCGCGGGCGAGCCTTCCAAATTCTTCGGACGATGAAGAGATCATTTCCGCATCCGCCTTCGAATCGGGTTGGTGCCCGCCGCCGAAGTCGTCGACAAGGCGCTTTCCCGCACGCGTCCGGATGCTTTCCGCAGCCGCCCTGAACTCCGTCTGGGAGTACGCCCTTCTGCCGCTGAACAGGTCCCCGATGATCCTTGCGGAGTCCGCCATCGATTTCATGCCGACTTGCCGCTCCCAAGCTGGCGCGGCAGCAACTGCGCCAGCCAGTGTGAGAAGAACGACCGTGGTCGCGCCGATGCCGCCGTATGATCTCACTGATGCACCTCCCGGGTTTCGGTTGCGCGACCGAGCCGCCAGCCTTTGGCGACAGCATAGACGGCCGGGATGACGACGAGGGTCAGCACCGTCGACGACATCATGCCGCCGATCATCGGAACCGCGATCCTCTGCATGATCTCAGACCCGGTTCCGGTGCTCCACAGGATCGGTATCAGTCCGGCCATGATGGCGACCACGGTCATCATCTTGGGGCGAACGCGCTCGACCGCTCCGACGACGATCGCCCTGTGCAGGTCCTCAGCGGTCAGCTTGCGCCCTTCCGCCGCGCACCGTGCCCGCTCTTCGGCCAGCGCGTGATCCAGATAGATGAGCATGATCACCCCCGTTTCGGCGGCCACGCCCGCGAGCGCTATGAAGCCAACCGCGACCGCGACGGACATGTTGAAGTCCAGCCACCACATCAGCCAGATCCCGCCGACTAGCGCGAAGGGCAGAGAGAGCATGACGATGAGCGTCTCGGTCAGCCGCCTGAAATTGAGGTAGAGCAGCAGGAAGATCAGGGCCAGCGTCAGAGGCACGACAAATGCCAGTCGCGCCTTCGCTCGCTCGAGATATTCGAACTGCCCACTCCAGCCGAGTGAATAGCCCGGCGGCAAAGAGACCTCGCCCTCGACTGCAGCCTTCGCCTCGGCCACATATCCGCCGAGGTCGCGGCCCGCGATGTCGACGAAGACGTAGACGGCAAGCTGACCGTTCTCTGTTCGGATCGATGTCGCACCTCTGGTCAGCTCGATTCTGGCGACATCTCCGAGCGGCACGGTTCCGCCGCCCGGCAGACTGACGAGAACGTCCCTGCCGATCGCCTGCGGGTCGCTGCGGTAGTCGCGCGGGTAGCGGATGGCGACCGAATACCGCTCCCTTCCCTCTACTGTTTGAGTCAGGGTCTCGGAGCCCAGAGCGATGCCGACCACATCCTGAACGCTGTCGATCGTCAGGCCGTATCGGGCGAGCGCCGCACGGTCGGGAAGGATATCGAGGTAATAGCCGCCGATCACCCGTTCGGCATAGGCAGATGAGGTTCCGGGAACCGTCCGGAGGACGGTCTCGACGCGGCGTGCCACCTTCTCCATCTCACCGAGATCGGTGCCGAAAACCTTTACGCCGACGGGAGTACGGATCCCGGTGGACAGCATGTCGATCCGTGCACGGATGGGCATCGTCCAAGCGTTGGAGACCCCTGGAAACTGAAGCGCGCCATCCATCTCCTGCCTGAGGGAATCGACCGTCACGCCGGGCCGCCACTGGTCCTTGGGCTTCAGGGTGATGATGGTCTCGAACATTTCGGTCGGAGCGGGATCGGTCGCCGTGAGCGCCCTGCCCGCTTTGCCGAACACGGTTTCGACTTCCGGGAAGGACTTGATGATCCGATCCTGCGTCTGCATCAGTTCGGCTGCCTTGGTGACCGAAAGACCTGGCAGGGTTGTCGGCATGTACATGAGCGTCCCTTCGTCGAGCGCGGGCATGAACTCGCTGCCGAGCTGCCGCGCTGGCCAGACCGTGACCGCCAGCGCCGCGAGCGCGATGACGATGGTCACCGTCCTGGCTTTGAGGACCCCTGCGATGATCGGGCGGTAGACCCAGATGAGCACCCGGTTCACAGGGTTCCTGTGCTCGGGAATGATCCTGCCCCGGACGAAGACGACCATGAGCGCCGGCACGAGGGTGACCGAGAGGATCGCCGCGGCCGCCATTGCGAAGGTCTTGGTGAACGCGAGCGGCCCGAACAGCCGTCCCTCCTGGGACTCAAGCGTGAATATCGGCAGGAACGAGACGGTAATGATCAGCAGGCTGAAGAAAAGTGCCGGACCGACTTCGGATGCAGCTTCGATCAGGACCTCCAGGCGTGGCTTGTCCGCAGGGGCGCGCTCCAAATGCTTGTGGGCATTCTCGATCATCACGATGGCCGCGTCGATCATCGCGCCGATGGCGATGGCGATGCCGCCGAGGCTCATGATGTTGGCTCCGACTCCAAGCATCCTCATCGCCCCGAATGCCATCAGGATCCCGATGGGGAGCATGATGATGGCGACGAGCGCGCTCCTGACATGCATCAGGAAGACGATCGTCACGACCGCGACGACGAGCGACTCTTCGAGCAGCGTCCCCTTGAGTGTCTCGATCGCCGCCTCGATGAGCCGCGATCGGTCATAGACGGGAACGATCTCCACTCCGGCAGGAAGGCTGGCCTTCAAAGCTTCGATGTTCGCTTTGGTGTTTTCGATGACGGTCAGAGCGTTGGAGCCGTAGCGCTGCAGCACGATGCCCCCGGCGACTTCGCCGTCACCGTTCATCTCCGTGATCCCGCGGCGCTCGTCGGGAACCAGTTCCACCCTCGCCACGTCCGCCAGCCGCAACGGCACTCCCTTCTCGGACTTGAGGACGATGTTCTCGATGTCTGCGATACCCTGAAGGTAGCCGCGGCCGCGCACCATGAATTCGAACTCGGACAGCTCGACTGTGCGACCACCGACGTCCCGATTGCTGGCCTTCACCGCAGACGCGACATCGTCCAGGGTGATGCCCTGCGCCTTCAGCCTGACCGGGTCGACGACGATCGAATACTGTTTCACGAAGCCGCCGACGCTCGCCACCTCCGCCACGCCTCCGGAGCGCGACAGGCCGAACTTGATGACCCAGTCCTGTAGCGAGCGGAGTTCGGCAAGGGACATCTCCTTGGCGATCACCGCATACTGATAGACCCAGCCCACGCCCGTGGCATCTGGGCCGAGCGTCGGCGTGACGCTCTCCGGCAGGCGGCTTGAGGCGGCGTTCAGAAACTCGAGCACCCGGCTTCTCGCCCAGTATGGATCCGTCCCGTCCTCGAAGATCACGTAGACGAAGGAGACTCCGAAGAAGGAAAAGCCTCTGACGACCTTGGACTTTGGGACCGTCAGCATCGAACTCGTGAGCGGATAGGTGACCTGGTCCTCCACGACCTGGGGAGCCTGTCCGGGGAAGTCCGTGTAGACGATGACCTGAACGTCGGAGAGATCAGGGATCGCGTCGAGCGGGAGAGTGCGCAGCGCATGAACGCCTCCTGCCGCCACCATGAAGGCGCAGACGAAGACGAGCAGCAGGTTGCGCGCCGACCAGGAAATCAGTTTCGATATCATGGCTGTGCGTCTCCTGCGGCAAGGGCGCTCAAGGCAGAGTTCAGGTTGCTCTCGGCATCGATGAGGAAGTTGGCCGAGACGACCACTCGATCTCCTGCCGCGAGGCCGACCGTCACCTCCGTCCTCTGCGCACCCCTGACACCGACCTCGATGTCGCGTGGTTCGAACCTCCCCTCGCCCTTGTCGATGAACACCACTCGCCTGCTTCCGGTGTCGACGATCGCGTCGTTGGGAACCGAGACGACGGGATCCGGCTCACCGGACGATATCTCGACGGTTCCAAACATGTTCGGGAGAAGCATGCCATCTGCATTCGGCACCCGGATCCGCACCTTGGCAGTCCGGGTCTGATCACGGATTTCGGGATCGACGAGCTCGACCGTGCCGCTCACTGCCATGCCGGGCCGGGCGGTCACGGTCACGGTTGAGGCCGCGCCGACTGCGACAGCGCCGAGCTGGCTTTCCGGCACGTCGGCCACGATCCACATCTCCCGGGTGTCGGCAATCCTGAACAGGATGTCGCCGGGTTCCGCCATGCTTCCGGGGGTCGTCGTCCGCTCGATGACGATCCCATCCGCGGGAGCATCGAACGATATGCTTGGTGGAACCTTGCGGTCCCTGCGAATGGTCTCGATCGCACGATCGGACATTCCGAGATTGCGAAGCCTCAAGGCGCTCCCGGCGGTGTCACCACCTCCGGACACGACGTTGGCATACTCGGATGCGGCTGTCGCGACTTCCTTCGAGTAGAACCTGAAGAGGCTGTCTCCGGCCTTCACGCGGCTGCCTGCAGTCACCGGGGCGACCTCCTCGATGAAGGAGTCGGAGCGCATGCTTACGGCGTGAATCCTCCGATCGTCGAGCATGACGATGCCGGGGACGCGCAGCCTTGTCGGCAGCCTCTCCCTCTTGACTTCTGCCGTTCTGACACCTGTGCGTTGAAGCTTCCCAAGCGGAACCCGGACAGTGGAGCCTCCCTCGGCCTCGCCCTCGCCCTCGTAGACGGGAATGTAGTCCATCCCCATCGAATCCTTCTTCGGTACTTTGGAAGTGTCGGGAAGCCCCATGGGGTTGCGGTAGTAGCGGATCTTCCGCTCGGTGGCGGGAGCGTGGCCGGATCCGGCTTCCTCTATGCCGGAATCGGCCTCCCTAGCCTGAGGCTTGTCGGCGAAACTGACATCCTGACTGGCGAGTACTGGGACGAAGTTCGTGCCGTCCGACGTTTTTGCAGGTTTCGCAGACCATGCGGGGGCACCGTCAGGATGCCGATAGTAGATGACAGGGTCAACGCCCGGAGACGGGGCATCTTTGGCTACGGCCGGAGCCTCGGCCATCAGAAGCCTGATGGCGGCGAAATCGGGCATGGCGACCCTGTCGGAGCCAAGCAGGTACCCTCCCCCGCCACCGATGGCGAGGGAGCACGCGATCAATAGTAATGCAGCGCTCTTCACGGGAGTGCCTTCAGAACCACTTCGCCCTGAACGGTGTCGGGCTCACCCTGCACCTTGGCGGCCACTTTGAAGCGCCAGCCGCCAGCCATCGACAGGTTGGCGCGGAAGCGGTAGATGCCCGACTCCGTTTCTGGGAGGTTTTCCACCGAGGTCGTCATCATCTCCATGCCGTCCGGAGCCATGTCCATCCGCGTTGTGAAGATGACGGCGCCGGACACGGGATTTCCGGACCTCTTGTCGACAAGTCTGACGGCTACTTCTGCCTGGGAACCATGCTTCACCTCGGAAGCGACGGGTTGAAATTCGTAGTCTCCGGCTCCGGCCAGAGCAGTGCCCGCGGGTACGGTAAGCACAGCGAATGCGGCGACGACGGCGCGCACGGAAAGGTTTCTCTTCATGATGATTTCACATCTCAAGACGCGTGGAAGCGCGTGGAATCCGGATGCGCCGGGAAGTTCCGCAACTCGGAACAGGCTGACGCAGTGAACGAGAGTGAATCAGGCGCGCGGTGGTCGCGGGAGTGGCTCGACAAGAGTCGATGCGAATTCCTCTCCGGCAATGCGCGGGAACGATACTGGTAGTGGGTGGATAAGAGGCAAGCTGGCAGCCGAAGAGAGGTTGCCGACGATCACAGTCGAGCAAACAAGCGCGAGAGGGCAGGATTTCATGCAGTCGGGTTTAGTGGGCTTTTTCACTTCCGGACAGCATGGCATGTCAGCCATTGCCTCTTCTTCCGCAACCTGGCTCCCCATCGCCATGCCCGGCATCGGTACTGATGAAGCCATGGCCGCTGCAGCCGCCGTCACGCTCACTGGTCCGATCAGGACCGCGAGCATGGCGAACGCGCAGAGAATGCGTTGAATGACCATCAGTGGCTTCATGGGTTCACTCTTGCACGACAAGGGAGCCTTTGTGAAGCCGCTGGAGCGAGCGCGCCATCCGGTCGCCCCCGCGCGGCACATTATCGGATGTGGTCGGGAGGATGACGACACCCTCCCGACGCTGGGTCAGGCTGCCATCTTCTGGCAACTATCGGCGCAGTTTCGGCAGGCATCGACACAGCTCTGCATGTCGCCCAGACGTTCGCAGTGGTCAGCGCACTGCCTGCAGATCTCCGCGCACTCCTTGCAGGTATGCCTGTGGTGCTCGGTGCCGATCAGCATGAAATGCGCGGATGTCCGACACATCTCGGAGCACGCCATCATCAGCTTGAAATGCGACGGCTCGGTGTGTTTGCCGCCTGTCTCCAGGCAGTGACCCATCGCCATCGACAGGCACTCGCTATAGCATGCGAGGCAGTTGTCGATGCACTCCTTCATCTCGGAAGACATGTGATGCATCACTTGGCCTCCTTCTCAACCCAGGCCGTCAGCTCCTTGATCTCCTTGGTCTGGTCGTCGATGATCTTTTGGGCCTTCGCTTTCGTTTCGGCATTCTTACCGTACTTCAGCTCGACCTGGGCCATGCTGATCGCGCCCATGTGGTGGGCGATCATCCCGCACGCGAAGGCCACATCGGGATCCTTCTTCATCATTCCCTGCATCATGTTCATATTCATCGACTTCATGCCGTCCATGGATTCCTTCTGGAATTCGGCCATGCCCGACATCTGGTGCCCCTGCATGGACATGTCACCGCCGGACGACATTTCGGATTTGCACTTATCCGGATAGGCCATCTGCGAGGATGCCATCTGGGCGGAGGTGGAAAGCGGTGAGGCGACGAAGGCCGCGGCGAGGAACGACGAGGCGAGAGCAGTCTTGATCATGTTGTTCATCTTGAATTCCTGTTTCGTGAGATAACGTTCTGGTTCACGAGCCAAGAGATCGTGGAGGGGGATCGATCGATTTCACGAGCAGTAGAGGCTGCTCGGATTTCAAATAGGCCTCGGGACGGAGCAAGGTTTCCGACGGCAGCCCTGACGACGGAAGGTGCGGAAGAATCGGACAGCAGTGCATGCTGTTGCAGCAACCTAGCTGTGTTCCGGCATGATGATCATGGTTGGCCGCCGCCTCTGAATGGACAGCATCGCATGCGTGCGGTGCAGCGGCAGCGGATGTCATCGCGAGCAGGTTCAGCGCCACCATCACGATCGCGAGGGCGCACAGCACATGCCGCAGGCCGAGTTTGAGGATCATCTGCCACTCCCGAGGTTGCGGCTTGAACATCGGGCAAAGGATAAAGTTCCAAGCAGGACATGGCAGACAGTGCGAATTTTCCGATTTGGCGACATTCGATAGATTCCTTTGTTGAGGCGGACGGCAGCAGCCCGGAACACCTGACCCATCGCTCGCTAAATTAACCATTTCTCGAATATGAAGAATAATAATGGACAAGTGTGACATTTATGACATCCTCCCGCCGCAATGATACTTGATGAGGCTGAAGCGGCGGCGGAGACAGGACTCACCTTGAAGCGAGTGTTGACAACGGAAGCGCGGCATACTGCTGCCTCGAAGAAAGATCACAACCGCATGTCGGGAAGAGGCCGCGCCCTCATGGCGGGCGGCCTCCTGGCGCTTCTTGGATCCGCCACACACGCATCTGCCGAAGACCGCACCCTGAAGCTCTACTTCGGGCACACTGGCGAACGCGCCGTCATCACCTTCAAAAGGAACGGCGTATTCGACCAGGCCGGGTTGAACCAGCTCAATCAGTTCCTGCGCGACTGGCGTGCGGAAAAGAGCACAAAGATGGATCCCCGGCTCTTCGACATTGTCTGGGAGGTGTACAGACGAAGCGGTGCGAGCGACTTCATCAACGTCGTCTCCGGCTATAGGTCTCCAAACACCAATGCGATGCTACGCACCCGTTCGTCGGGCGTGGCCAAGGAAAGCCAGCACACACATGGCAAGGCCATGGACTTTTTCATTCCCGGAGTGAAGCTCGCAAGCCTGCGCGCGCTCGCGATGCAGGTTCAAGGTGGCGGAGTCGGCTACTACCCAGCGTCGGGATCACCCTTCGTCCATGTCGACGTGGGTGGGGTGCGGGCATGGCCCCGCATGAGCCGACAGGAGCTCGTTCAACTCTTTCCGAATGGCAAGACGCTCCACGTCCCAAGCGACGGAAAGCCGCTGCCCGGCTACGAGACGGCTGTCGCGGAATACAAACGCCGGGGCGCGGGTTCTGCCGTCGAAATTGCCAGCTTTGGTGGTGCAAAGCGGAAAGGCAATTTCTTCACAGCCCTGTTCGGAGGAGGCGATACCGAGGAGGAGGAGGACGTAGCGGAAAGCACGGCATCAACCAGGAGCAAGCCCGCCGCGCAGCCGACGAAGTCCGAGCAGCAGCCCGTTGTGGTGGCCTCAGCGGAGCCGGCGGCGAAGTTCACGGCCCCGGTTCCGGTCGCGCGGCCGGACAACGGCACCCTCCTGACGGCACTGCGTCCCACCACGCCGACAGAGCATGAAGCTTTCGTCGCAGTGACATCAGCGGCTTCTGGAAAGGTCGAGCAGACTGCGCCCTTCGAAGACCTGTCCGGCTACGCGATCCCAGTCCCTGTCTTCGCGTCGCGGCCCGTGCAGGCTGAGAAGGTCATCACTGCATCGACGGCGAAGATGTCGGACACGGTTCAGGCTTCGACCGGATCTATCCCCCTGCCCCGCAAGGAGCTTGCGGCAGCTCTCGTGACTCCGACGGAATCGCAACGTATTGCGAAGAGTTCCTTCAGTGCGAGCTACACGACCGGATATCCGTCCCAGGATGGCTTCAAGCCAGTGACCGCAACAGCGACGTTCGATCTCGGACGCTTCGGCGATCTCCCTGCCAGGCAGTGAGTTTTCCCGTTTCACTTTCGACCGCCTGGGAAGATGACCGTGACCTTGAGGCCAGGAGCGTTGTCGGAGAGTTCGATCCGGGCATCATGCAGTTCACAGATCGCCTTCACCATGCTCAGGCCGAGACCTGAACCTTCGGTCGTCCTGCTCTTATCGAGGCGATAAAAGCGCTCGAGCACCTTGGAGCGTTCGGCCTCTGGAACTCCCGGACCATTATCGCTGATGGTGAGTGCAATGCTCTTTTCATGGCTCTTCAGCTCGATGACGATCGTGCTACGAGCCGGGGTATGCCGCATCGAGTTCGCCAGAAGATTCGCCAGCATCTGCCTGATCAAATCGGGATCGCCCCTCATTCGGAACACGCCAGCCGGTATGATCATACTGAGAACATGTCCTTCCTCGGACGCGATGACCTCATAGATCTCGTGAATGTCGCGAACGAGGTCGGTCAGATCGATCTCGACGAACTGCGCCCTCCTGCTTCTGGATTCGATCTGGGCGATGCGCAGCAGTGCGTCGAAGGTCTTTGCGAGGGAGGATAATTCCTGGAGCGCAACGGCTACGGCACTCTTCACTTCGTCAGGATGCTCGCGGGTCAACGCGTCGTCGAGGGCGAGAAAGGCGCGTCCGATCGGGGTCTTGAGATCGTGGGCGATATCCGTCGTCACTTGCTTGAGGGCTGTTACGCTCGCCTCCAGCCTACCCAAGGCGACATTTACCTCGCTCGAAAGCACGTCGATCTCGTCCATGCGCGGCGACACCGCAAGCCTCCGCGACAGCTCGCCGTGACCGATCGCATGGGCCGCTTGGGACAGGGCGAATATCCGGTTGCGCGCCCGGTATCTGAGGACTGCCGCACCAAGCAGACCCACGGCGAAAACGATGGCGGTGGTCCAGCCGAAGCTCAAGAGTACGATCCGCGCGAGTTGCTCGGTATCGCCTTCGCTTGTTCCCACCACGAGATCGTTGTCGCCGAGCTTGCCCCTGAAGAGCTTGTACCCGGTCGCTCCTTCACGATGGTTGTCGGGCAGCAGGTCCGAAAATCCGGCGGGAACGGCTGCGAGCGCGGCGTTGCCTGCCAGCACCCTGCCCGTCGGATCCCGTAGCGTATAGATTGTCTCCTCCCCCCTGATGGCGGGGCCGTGGCTGTTGACCATGTCGATTGCCCCAGAGACGCCTCGGGCCATGAACGCGGTCTCGATCTCCCGGTAACGCTCCATCACTGCCGCGTCGAGGCGATCGTCGAGATAGCCGAGCACCATCTGATATGCGACGACGTTTGCCCCCAGGTAGGCAAATACGAACAGCGAGCTGTAGATGATGGCGAGCCGGACAGCGGTGCTCTTGAAGAAGCTACCGCCGAGCATGGAGCGAATAGCCGACGTTGCGCACGGTGTGGAGCAGCGGGAAGTCGAAGGGCTTGTCGATCTTCGCGCGCAGCCTGCTGATATGCGTTTCGACGACGGAACTTTCGGGGTCGAAATTGAAGTTCCAGATCCGCTCGAGAAGCATCGTCTTGGTAAGAACCCTGCCCTCGTTCCTCATGAAATGCTCCAGCAACAGGAATTCCCGGGGCAGCAGTTCAACGGGGGCGCCTCCGCGTTGCGTAGTCCGCTTCACGAGATCGATCTCCAGATCGCCCACTCGCAACGTCGTCTTCTCTGCGGCAATCGGAGGACGTCTCACAAGTGCGTTTATCCTGGCGGCGAGTTCGGAAAAAGCGAAAGGTTTCACGAGGTAGTCGTCACCGCCCGCCTCGAGCCCTTCAACGCGGTCATCTACACCGCTCATGGAGGTCAGGAAGAGCACTGGAGTGCGTACGGCGGCGGCACGCATTGTCTTGACGACCAGAAGCCCGTCCAATCCCGGCACCATGCGATCTACGACCATCACGTCGTAGCTCGATTCCAGGGCAGCCGAGAGACAGTCGCGGCCGTCGCGAACCCAGTCGACGACATGACCGGACGAGTTCAGCCCTTTCGAAAGGTATTCTCCGGTTTTCTGGTCATCTTCAAGAAGCAGGATCTTCATCGTAGTGGAATCCATGCGCGATTCGTATGCCGCTGTCGCGTTCACAAGCCGGGAAGCCGGAAAAATCAGGCATTGTTACGGCGGAGCGCTACGTTTACAGCCAGCGCACCTGACGCATAGCGAGTTCAGCCGTTCACGACGATGTATTTTTCGATCCGGCCAGAGTTCTCTTCGATCATTCGCCCCTTTAATGGACCCCTCCGCGGATTCAGAAGCGCCCGATCGCCGTACTTTACAAAATTGTAAAGTTCGCGAGAGGGCCATGTCAGAACGTCGATCTATCGTCTCCATGCTGCAAACCGCAGCTTTCATGCGAGGAGATCATCATGAAGACAAAGTTCGTAACGGCATTCATTGTCCTGGCATCGACCGCAACGTCCGCGTTTGCGACTGGACCACTGAGCGAGAGGGCAAGCAACGTTGACCGGATCGTCCAGGGCCATGGTCGCGCTGGCGAGAGCGCAGTCGCATCTTCGGACCGCTCGGTATCGTTTGAAGTACTCGCCGATGGCCGTGTTCGTCGGACCAACGCCAAGTACGGAACAGTTACGTTCTCCGATCCGGCGGCGGAAGCTCTCCGGGCTCGCAACCGTCACTGATCAGGGTGTTTGCGTAGTCGGCCTTGTTATGAAGACGATATCCATCAGGTTCCTGGCACAAGCGCTGGGGAGCATCCTTTTCACCACGGCGTGGGCCGAGCACGAGCGGGTGTTCCGCGTGGGAAGGGAAGAACCGTCGCGCCGGAGTTCAGCGCGACGCGTTTCAGGCTGAAACCATGATCAAAGTGTCCCGGTGTCCTCAGATGCATCGGGAGACACCCTCCGCGTCGTGTTGGCGTTGCCACACAATCAACGCGAATGGATGATTGAAGACTACGTCGATTGACAAGCTCGATGGCTCTGGCGATCCTTGAAGGCATGAGCGGGATGTATCGAATCACATCTAAAGCGATGGCACTGTTGTTCAGACTGGTGATGATACTGTCACTGGCTGGCTACAGCTTTTCCGCTGTCAATGCTGCGATGCATCCCGAAAGCGCGCCTCAAGTCTCCCAGATGGAGAACGATCATTCGTCCCACCACGGCAACGATCACAGTGCCATGGCCCAGTCGGATGATCACGGCGACCAGCATGACCACGGCAGCCCGGAGAAGACAAAGAACTCCTGCTGTAAGGACTACTGCGGTGTCGCCGCCATCACGTGCACTGGCTCTTCACTGAGCCACCCGCGCGTGGTCTCCATCCGCGAGTTCGCTGACGACACGGACACCGTCGGCGAAGCTCCGAGCCTTCATCGTCCACCTAATATCTGAGAACTAGCACCCGCACTGCGGGTCTTGCTGTGCGTCCGCGCTACCGCGTGGCCGCACAAACGCGATCTTATTCTCGGATTCTCACCATGAAACGTTTGTTCCTGGTGGTTGCCATGCCGCTCGCTGTGAGCGGATGCGCGTCCACCCTTCCTGAAGTCGTAACCGTAGCCGACAGTCCCGACACTGTGTCGGACGCTCGCCCTGTCCATTATCAGAGCCCCATTGGTGGATACACCCACCGCGTTCCCGTCGATCCGAAGCCGTGGCGGGATCTCAACGATTCCCAGGCCCCGAAGAAGAAGGGCTGAGGAAAATGATGCTACGCAACATCAAGATGATTTCCGCCGTCGCTCTGCCATTGGTAGCCGCCGGGTGTGTGACGACCGACTACTCGGCTGTTGACTCAGGGTTCGCAAACGCGTCGCTAAAGAGCGGCGAGGCGACGGGTAAACAGACCGTCTGGATTCAGAACCAGAAGCAGGCTGAAGCAACCCGTGATCGGGTAAAATCGCTAATGGCGAAGAAGACCATCGACGTTGAGACAGCCGTCCAGGTCGCTCTTCTTAACAACAAGGGACTTCAGGCATCCTATGCGGATCTTGGCGACAGTTCCGCCGACGCATGGCAGACACAGCTATCCGTGTTTCCGACGTTTTCGGTTGGTCTGAGCGGCATCGGCACGCCTGGTCTGGAAGCTTACCGGGTTCTCGAAGGGGCGATAGCCACCAACATCCTTGCACTTGCCACCTACGACCGGAACATCAAGCTCGCCGACAACCGCTTCCGGCAGGCCCAGCTCAGGGCGGCGATCGCCACGATCTCGCTTGCCGCCGACACGCGGCGGGCGTGGATCAACGCCGTCGCGGCATGGGAGAACGTCGCCTATCTGAACCAGGCGAAGATCGCCGCCGACGCCTCCTCCGAACTTGCCAAGAAGATCGGCGAGGCCGGATCGATGCCGAAGGGCGAACAGGCCCGCGAGCACGTCTTCTATGCCGAGCTGACGGGCGACACGGCCAAGGCCCGGTTGACCGCCAAGCTTGCCAAGGAGGAACTGGTCCGGCTCATGGGGCTGTCTGGGACGGAGGTCGACTTCCAGATACCGAACCGTCTGCCCAACCTGCCGAAGACCCTCATCAAGCGGGACGACATCGAGGCCGAAGCCATCCGCAAACGGATGGACCTGCAGGTCTCGCGTCTGGAGCTTCAGGCGGCGGCGAAGTCCTACGACCTGACGAACGCGACGCGCATCGTCACCGACATCGAGCTCGTCGGCACCTGGGAGAAGGAACGCGAGCGGGAAGACGGGAAGATCGTTTCCGACATTTCGAAGACCGCAGGCCTCGAGTTCACCATCCCGATCTTCGATTCCGGACAGGCGCGCCTGCGCAAGGGCGAACTCGCCTACATGCGGGCGGCGAACCAATTGGCACAGCTTGCTGTGAACGTGCGGTCGGAGGCGCGCTCCGCCTACGTTGCCTACAGATCCAACTACGACATCGCCCGGCATTACCGGAACAACGTCCTGCCGCTTCGCAGCGCGATCGAGCAGCAGTCGATGCTCAACTACAACGGCATGATCACCAGCACGTTCGAACTCATCTCCGACACGCGGGACAAGATCACGTCCACCATCCTCGCCGTCAACGCGAAGCGCGACTTCTGGCTCGCAGAGGCGAACCTTGCGCCCGTCATCTACGGCGGCAGCACCGGGTCCGCCGCGGCTGAATCCGAAGTCGCGTCGGCGGAAGAAGCGCCCGCGGGCGGTCATTGAAAAAGGAAACGAGAATGTTCAGCAGAAGACAATTGCTCGGAGCGGGCGCTGCCTCCGCCGCCCTCGTCTCCTCACAGGCCTGGAGCCAGACCACGAACATGGGCTTGCCGGAAGCGGCTCTCATGGATTCGGCGGCGACGCAGAAGCCTGTGAAGCCATCGGTCGGCCCGGACTACAATCCGGTCGTCACACTCAACGGCTGGACCCTGCCATTCCGTATGAACAACGGGGTCAAGGAGTTCCATCTCGTTGCCGAACCCGTCGAGCGGGAGATGGCGGAAGGCATGACAGCCTACCTCTGGGGCTACAACGGCCAGTCACCGGGTCCGACCATCGAGGCCGTCGAAGGCGACCGTGTCCGGATATTCGTGACCAACAAACTTCCCGAGCATACGACCGTCCACTGGCACGGCATGATCCTGCCGTCGGGCATGGACGGCGTGGGCGGGCTTTCGCAGCCGCACATCCCGGTTGGCAAGACGTTCGTCTACGAGTTCGACCTCGTGAAATCGGGGACGTTCATGTACCACCCGCACTCCGACGAGATGGTGCAGATGGCGATGGGCATGATGGGCTTCTTCGTCGTTCATCCCAAGGATCCGGCGTTCATGCCCGTCGATCGTGACTTCGTCTTTCTCCTCAGCGCGTACGACATCGATCCCGGCTCATATGTACCGCGGGTCATGGAGATGACCGACTTCAACCTGTGGACCTGGAACAGCCGCGTGTTCCCCGGCATCGATCCTCTGGTCGTATCGAAGAACGACAAGGTCCGCGTGCGGGTCGGAAACCTGACGATGACCAACCATCCGATCCACATGCACGGCTACGACTTCGAGGTGACCTGCACCGACGGCGGTTGGGTGCGGCCGGAGGCCCGCTGGCCCGAGGTGTCGATCGACATCCCCGTTGGGGCGATGCGCGCATACGAGTTCGACGCAAAATATGTCGGCGACTGGGCGATCCACTGCCACAAGTCGCATCACACGATGAACGCGATGGGCCACGAGATCCCGACCTTCATCGGGGTCGACAAGAAGGAAGTCGCCAAGAAGATCCGACAGTTCCGCCCGGAATACATGCCGATGGGTACCGCAGGCATGGCCGACATGGGCGAGATGTCGATGGAGATCCCGGAGAACACCGTTCCCATGATGACTGGCTGGGGCCCGCATGGCCCCATCGAGATGGGCGGCATGTTCTCCGTGGTGAAGGTCCGCGAGGGAATCTCCGCGGGCGATTACACCGATCCGGGCTGGTACGAGAACCCGCCCGGCACGCAGGCCTGGGAGTGGACGGGCAGCCTGCCCGACGCGACCAAGGCGAAAGACGCGAAGACGCAGCCGCCGTCGAAGCATTCGAACCACGGCTGACGACAAGTTCCCTGAACAACCACGAAGGAAAATCACATGAAGAAAACAATGATCGGCCTGATTCTGGCCACCGCTCTTTCGACGCCCGCATTGGCGTCCGGGAACCATGCCGGAGGGCACGGCGAGGCCATGGCCGTCGGCGAACCTGGTGACAAGGCGAAGGTCACTCAGACGATCCGAGTTTCCATGAAGGAGACACCGGACGGCAAGATGGTTTTCACCCCGAACAACTTCAAAGTCCGCAAGGGTCAGACCGTACGCTTCACGATCAAGAACGAAGGCGAGCTCGATCACGAGTTCGTTCTCGACCAGGAAGACAAGGTCATGGAGCACAAGGCTGTCATGGAGAAGTTCCCAGACATGGAACATGACGACCCCAATGCCATCCGGCTCGCGTCCGGCAAGTCCGGCGAGATCGTCTGGAAGTTCACCAACGACGGAGTGTTCAAGATCGCCTGCCTTGTTCCCGGCCACTACGACGCTGGCATGCACGGCGACGTTGCTGTCGCCAAGTAACCTGAAAGGAACTCGAAAATGAAAAACATCATCAAGCTGGGTCTCGCAGCGGCGATCGCCCTCTCCTCTGCAGCCGGCGCGTTCGCCCAGGAGTTCACCAACGGCACCGTGAAGAAGCTCGACGCAAAGGCAAAGAAGGTCACCCTGATCCATGAAGAGCTCAAGGGTCTCGAGATGCCTGCGATGACCATGGTCTTCGAGGTCAAGGACGATGCCCTCCTGACAAAGCTCAAGGAAGGCGCGAAGGTCCAGTTCGTTGCCGAGCGCGTCAACGGCAAGCTGACGGTCACGCAGGTCAAGTGATGTGATGGCGGCCGCGCTTGCAGATGCAGGCGCGGCCACCCACCTCATGACGTGGGTTGCAGGCAGAGAACCGTCCAGAGATCCTGCATCCAGTCACCGGATCCCGGCGGCGCTGGCATGAGGTGGACGAAGCCACCAACCTTCACGGCCCGCGGCGTTTCGCACCTGACGCGCACAGCATGCGCTCCATGGTCTGTGAAGACCTTGTCACCGCTTGCCGAAAACTCGGTGAGCCCGATTCCGACCTCATAGTCATACTGCCTGTCATCCGGCTTCATCGATGACGTTATGGCAAGACTGATGGTCCGGCTGTCGGAAAACCTGGCAATGTGGAATGGCTGACGTTCCTGGGCCTGCGCGCCCGAGACGACGGTGGCGAATGCTGCGACGAAAATACCGATGTGGCACATGGGCACCTCCCGGTACCATATGTCGAGCATACCACAGTGCACGCGTCCGCGACAGTTTTCCGTTGGTAGCTGGCGGGTCGTGCGGCTCAGGCGCAAGGAGAGGAAAGAGACAATGAAACGCAGGGAGTTCATCTGCATGGCAGCGTCGGCGGCGTTTCTCCCCGGCGCGGCGACGGCCAGCATGCCGGAACTGATCGTCCACAAGGACCCATACTGCGGCTGCTGCGAGGCCTGGGCGTCTGCGTTCGGAGACGCTGGCTTTTCCGTCGTTATCAGGAACGAGGACGACATGGACGCAGTCAAGGCCAAGCTCAGGATCCCTGGCTCGATCCATGGATGCCATACCGCAACCGTGAACGGATACTTCCTCGAAGGCCACGTACCTCTGGAAGCCGCACAACGACTGCTCGCGGAAAAGCCAGCGCTCGCAGGTCTGGCCGTCGCAGGCATGCCGAAGGGATCCCTCGGCATGGGCACTGATCCCGGTGCATCCTACGATGTCATGGCGATACCGAAGGACGGTGGTGCGCCTTATGTCTACATCGCCGTCAGACCAAAGTGACCGCGTCCCGTCAGATACCGAACGACGACAGGATCGGGCATGGCCCGGTCTTCCCGGATGCGCACTCCCCCACGAGCCGCTTGAGCGCAATCCTCGCCTGATCCAGCTCCGCGATGCGGGCTTCGAGGGCCTCAAGCCGAACTTTCGCGAGCCTTCGTGCAGTTTCCCGATCGTCTCCGGCATCGAGATCCATGAGTTCCTTGATTTCCTCAAGCGTGAACCCCGCGGTCTGCGCCTGTCTGATGAACATGAGGCGGCGGAGATCATCCTCCCCGTAGTGCCGAACACCCACGTGCTTCTTCGGTGTCGTCAGCAGCCCTCGCCGCTGATAGAAGCGAATAGTCTCTACCCCGACGTTTCCGGCCGCAGCAAGTTTTCCAATCGTCATGTCCATTGGCTGTTGACTCCGTACCACGGTACGGAACGTATGGTCATGCCAACGTTTTCACAAGACAAAGGAGAAGTGAAATGTTGGACAAGGTCCAGAACACGAAGAAAGCGGCCATCTACCGCATGGTGATGCCGGGCCATACTTGCCCTTACGGCTTGAAGGCCAAATATCTGCTCGAGCGTTACGGCTACGAGGTCGAAGACCATCACCTGGAGACGCGCGAGGAAACCGACGCGTTCAAGAAGGAGCACGATGTCGCGACCACGCCGCAAGTGTTCATCGACGGCAGGCGCGTCGGCGGACATGATGACCTGCGCAGGTTTCTCGGCAAGAAGGTTGCCGATCCCAAGGCGACGACCTACCGCCCAGTCATCGTGCTCTTTGCCATGACCGCGCTGACAGCGATGGCGACAAGCTATGCGGTCAGCGGCGATCCTTTCACGCTGAGAGCGGCTGAATGGTTCATCGCCTTCTCGATGGTCGTGCTCGCGCTTCTGAAGCTTCAGAACGTCGAGACCTTCGCCACCATGTTCCTGAACTATGATCTGCTCGCGAAACGGTGGGTTCCGTATGGCTACGTCTACCCTTACGCGGAAGGCCTCGCGGGCATCCTCATGGTGGCGGGCGCCCTCAACTGGATCTCCATCCCCGTCGCCCTTTTCATCGGCACCATTGGCGCTGTGTCGGTCTTCAAGGCCGTCTACATCGACAAGCGGGAGCTGAAATGCGCATGCGTGGGCGGATCCAGCAATGTCCCGCTGGGTTTCATCTCGCTCACCGAGAACCTGATGATGATCGCTATGGCCATCTGGATGGCGGCGGCCACCCTGGGCTTCATTGGCGGCCACGCAATGTGACCCGTGCTGCCCGCTGATGCCAATCGGAGATGCCGTGATGCATCTCCGACCCACTTGATGAAGATCAACGCAAGCGTATCCTAGCGCGGTAGATTGTTCCCGTGCGAAACTGGGCAGAACAAGATGAACCTGCGGAAGCTTTCACCGCTGATGTTGAGGATTTGCGTGGTCATTGTTGCCGTCGCCGTCCTCTTCAGCGCGCCCGCCTCCCAAGCCGCTGCTCATCACACCTGCTCTACGGAGACCAGTGTTTCCGTCGGACATCAGCATAGCGGCGACCATCATTCGAAAACGAAGACCGTGCTTGCCGATCAGGCTTGCTGCAGCACAATCTGCGCCGTTTGTCTGCTTATCCTTCCCACGCCTACCGAGTTGTCGTCCGTGTCGATGCTGCTCACCCGAACCTCGGATCTGCAGGATCATCTGACCGGGGTTACCCCTTCGCCTGCCCTTAAGCCCCCGCAGTCCGCCGCCTGATGAATCCGTCCGCCTTCCAGCGGAAAACCATCATCAGCAATGTCGGCATGCCGACAAGGACAAAGAGGCATATCATGTATCGCCGCCAATTTCTGAAGACGCTAGCCGCAGGGGCGGCAGCCGTCTCTCCCATCCTCAATTCCAGAAGTGCGTTTGCGAATCCCGCCGCCGTGGATCTCATCATCGGAACCAGAACCCTGGAGGTGAACGGCAAGGCCGCCACCGTCTACGGGCTGGCCGACCGCAACAGCAGGCCCGGTCTGGTCCTTGATGCAGGCTCGGACTTCAATGTCCGCCTTATCAACGAGTCCAAGGAGGACACGCTCATCCATTGGCACGGCTTGACACCGCCGTGGGACATGGACGGCGTACCGGAAAATCCGGCCGCGCCGCTCCCTGCCGGACAGAGTCGGGAATACACCTTCCCTGTCGGACCCGGCGGCACACACTGGATGCATGCCCATACGCTTCAGGAGCAGAGCCTGCTTGCGGCACCGCTCATCGTCCAGACGGCCGAAGACAGAAGCCGGGACGAACAGGAAGTCGTGGTCCTGCTACATGACTTTTCCTTCAAGTCACCCGAGGAGCTGTTGGAAACCTTGAAGGGCGGCAGTTCCGGCCACGGAGGGATGCAGTCGGGCCAACAGAACATGATGCAGACTATGACGAACATGCAGGGGCACCAGATGCCGATGACAGGCATGTCGACGATGAGTATGCCGATGAAAGGGATGTCGTCACCAGACCTGAACGACATCGAATACGACGCATATCTCGCCAACGACCGCACGCTGGACGATCCCGAGGTCATCAGAACCGAGAAAGGGGGTCGCGTTCGGCTTCGCATCATCAACGGAGCGACTGCCACTGCATTCACGGTCGATACGGGAGCGATCGTCGGCAATCTGATCGCCGTGGACGGCATCGATGTCGAGCCCGTGGCGGGAAGCCGCTTCCCGATCTCAATGGGCCAGCGCCTGGACATCCGGCTCGAGCTTCCAGCAGGTTCCGGTTCATATCCGATCCTCGCTCTCCGCGAAGGCGCGACGGAGCAGACCGGAATTGTCCTCGCAACCAGCGGCGCGACTGTCGCGAAGATCGGCACCACCTCTTCAGGCCCAGGGCCTGTTCTCGATCTCGGTCTCGAGCAGCAGCTCCGTGCAAGGAGACCTATTTTCCCGCGCGTGCCCGACCATCAGTTCACACTGACACTGGGAGGTGACATGGCCGCATACACTTGGAGCATATCGCCCGGTGCACCGCTGAAAGTTTCCAAGGACAAGCGAGTTCGCCTGACGATGCGGAACATGTCGATGATGGCGCACCCCATGCACCTGCACGGGCACCACTTCCAGGTCTTGCGCGTCAACGGCCGTGATATCAGCGGGGCTGTCCGGGACACCGTCCTCCTGCCCCCGATGGCAGAGGTCGCGGTGGAGTTCGATACGGGCAATCCCGGCAACTGGCCACTGCACTGCCACCATCTGTATCACATGGCGACGGGGATGATGACCTATGTTTCCTACAACGGCGCGATCTGATCAGGAGACCGACATGGCACACGACCATTATGGACATCCTCACCACCACGATCGCGAGAATGGGCACCACAAGGGCAATGTGGTTCCTCTCAAGGGGCATCAGCCGCCCACCGGGCAAGGAACAATCTTCACGTGCCCGATGCACCCACAGGTCAGGCAGACCGGGCCAGGCAATTGCCCGATCTGCGGAATGACACTCGAACCGGAATCACCGACGATCGCTTCCGGCCCAAGCCCCGAACTTATCGACATGCGACGCAGGTTCTGGATCGGCCTCGTGCTGGCGCTTCCCGTCCTCGCGTTGGAAATGGGCGGGCACCTGACGAACCTGCACATGCTGCTCGGGCCGCAGACATCCAACTGGATTCAGATGGTTCTGGCCACTCCCGTCGTTCTATGGGCGGGCTGGCCTTTCTTCGAGCGCGGCTGGCAGTCCCTGGTGACGCGCCATCTGAATATGTTCACCCTCATCGCGATGGGTACGGGTGTCGCGTGGATCTACAGCGTCGTCGGGACGGTCCTGCCAGGAGCGTTTCCGGAAAGCCTGCGCTCGGCCGAGGGTACGGTCGCGGTCTATTTCGAGGCGGCCGCCGTCATCACGGTTCTGGTGCTGCTCGGCCAGGTGCTCGAGCTTCGGGCGCGCGAGCAGACGGGTGGCGCAATCCGGGCGCTGCTTGATCTGGCACCGAAAGTCGCGCGACGCGTGAAAACAGACGGAACCGACGAGGACATCGGACTTGACGCGGTCGCCGTGGGAGACAGGCTGCGGGTACGTCCGGGGGAGAAAGTGCCCGTCGACGGCACACTGCTTGAGGGTCGAAGCTCCGTCGATGAGTCTATGATCACGGGGGAGTCGATGCCTGTGACCAAGGCGGTCGGAGCCAAGCTGATCGGCGGCACCATGAACCAGACTGGCGGCTTCATCATGGAGGCAGGCAAGGTCGGGCGCGACACCATGCTGTCCCAGATCGTCAGGATGGTGGCTGAAGCGCAACGGTCCCGCGCTCCCATTCAGCGGCTTGCGGACGAAGTGTCCGGCTGGTTCGTCCCCGTGGTGATCGCGGTCGCCGTCTTGTCCTTCATTATCTGGATGCTGGTCGGGCCGGAGCCGCGGTTTGCGCATGGCCTCATTGCGGCGGTGGCGGTCCTAATCATCGCCTGCCCCTGTGCACTGGGTCTAGCAACTCCGATGTCCATCATGGTGGGAGTGGGCCGAGGCGCAAGGCTCGGCGTGCTCATCAAGAACGCCGAGGCTCTTGAACGCTTCGAAAAGATTGACACCTTGGTCGTAGACAAGACCGGAACCCTGACCGAAGGCCACCCTAAAGTCACCGCGATCGCGCCCCGCGAGGGCATTTCCGAAGTGGACCTTCTCAGGCTCGCTGCCACCCTGGAGCGGTCGAGCGAGCACCCGCTGGCGTTGGCGATCATAAACGCGGCCAATGAGCGCAAAATCCCGCTCGGCGACGCACAGGACTTCGACAGCCCGGTGGGCAAGGGTGTGACGGGCACGGTCGAAGGCAGGAAGCTGATCCTGGGCAGCCACCGGATCATGGGGGAGGCCAGTGTCGATGTGTCAGCGATGGCATCGACGGCCGAGGAACTGCGCGGCGAAGGCGCGACTGTCATCTTCACGGCGGCCGACAACGTTCTGATAGGCCTGTTCGCCATAGCAGATCCGATCAAGGCGACCACGTCTGACGCAGTCAGGACGCTGGTGAATGAAAACGTTCGGGTGGTCATGCTGACTGGTGACAACCGGACGACCGCCGAGGCTGTGGCGCGGAAGCTCGGCATTACCGAAGTCGAGGCCGAAGTCCTGCCGGAGGACAAGAGCAAGATCGTCGCCCGACTCCGGAAAGAGGGGCGCATCGTCGCCATGGCCGGGGACGGCGTGAACGACGCTCCCGCACTGGCGGCAGCGGATGTCGGCATTGCCATGGGGACAGGCACCGACGTTGCGATCGAAAGCGCCGGGGTGACCCTTCTGAAGGGCGACCTGCAGGGCATCGCCCGCGCCCGGCAGTTGAGCCGGATGACGATGCGGAACATCCGCCAGAACCTGTTCTTCGCGTTCATATACAACGCCGCCGGAATTCCAGTCGCGGCGGGTGCCCTCTACCCGACGTTCGGGCTTCTTCTGTCGCCAATCATTGCCGCCGCGGCAATGGCCCTGTCATCGGTCAGCGTGATCGCCAACTCACTCAGACTGAGGAGCGTCGATCTATGAACTCGTCTCGCACATGGCTTCTGATGGCTGCCTCGCTCGTCATCATCGTTGCCTTCTTCATTCTGCGCGAGCACTGGGGGCATGCCCTGGGTCTGGCACCATATCTCCTATTGCTCGCCTGCCCGCTGATGCACCTGTTTCATCGTCATGGCGGCCACGATCACAAGGATCGCTCCCGCTAGGCCCGATGCGCATCGTCCGGCGCGGCGGCCATCGTGTGCCGGACGAGATATTCAGTAGTCCGCCAACAGATAAGGTTGCGCGCTTGATCCAAAGCTGGGCTGCACCCCGAGCAATGGGGCGGTGCGCGCGATGATCTGCTTGACCATAGGAGCTGCGGTGGAGGCCGCAGTCCGCCCCCCATGCTCTCCGGTCTTCGGTGCATCGATGATGCTCAGCACGACGTATTTCGGCTTGTCCATCGGGTAAGCCGCTACGAAGGCATTGAAGTTGACATCGCTCGCGTATCGCCCGTTGATGACCTTGTCCGCAGTTCCAGTCTTCCCGCCTACCCGGAATCCTTCGACCTGCGCTGCTCGGCCGGATCCCTTGGTACCGTTCCACGAAAACAGGTAGCGCATGTCGGTGCTTGTCGATGACTTGACCACGGTCTTCGCGAGCTCCGCGGCCGCCTCGGGAGCGCGGGGAAGAAATGTCGGTGGCAGCAGCTTTCCACCGTTGATGAGGGAGGCCGCCGCGACCGCTGTCTGAAGTGGTGTGGTCGCAACTCCATGGCCGAAGGAGATCGTCACCGAGTTGATCTTCTTCCAGGTGCGCGGCTGAGTTGGTGTAGCCACCCCCGGCATTTCGGTCTCCATCTTCGAAAGCAGACCCAGCCGTGTGAGGAATTCCTGGTGGCCCTCGATGCCCACCCTGTCCGCGACGGCCGCGGTACCGATGTTCGAAGAGTACTGGAAGACCTCAGGGATGCTAAGCGGCCTGTTCTTGCCCTTGAAGTCCTTGATGGTGAAACCGCCCATCCGGATTGGTCTTGAAGCATCTACGACTGTGTTGAGGTCGATCTTGCCAGCATCGAGTCCCATGGCAAGGGTGAAGCTTTTGAACGTCGACCCCATCTCGAAGGTCGCGTTGCTCATCCGGTTGAACCAGCCTTTCTCGTATTCCTTGTCGATGCGGCCGTCGGCAAGCATCCGGGAAGGCTCGTTCGGATTGTAGTCTGGCACCGACGCCATCGCGAGAACCTCGCCCGTCTCCACGTCGATGATTGCCGCGCCGGCGGCTTCCGCTTGATAGGATTCCATTGCCTTTGCGGCAACATCGCGAACGATGGTCTGTGCACGGATGTCGATCGACAGGCGCACGGGTTCAAGTGGCGCGCCGCTCGTCATGCCGAGCTGGCGGAGATCGGCCAAACCCTGCTGATCAAGGTAGCGCTCCATACCTGCGAGACCCTGATTGTCGATATTGACGTGGCCGACGATGTGGGATGCGGTCTCGGCACCGGGGTAGAAGCGCCGCTTTTCAGGACGAAACCCAATGCCGGGTATTCCCAGCGCCAGGATCTCTGCCTGCTGCCTGGGAGTGAGTTGCCGCTTCAGCCACTGGAACGCCGTTTTCGAACGTAGCTTCTGATGCGTCTCCCGCCAGTCGAGGTTGGGGATTACCGAGGAGAGCTTCTCTACGACCTCGTCGGGATCAACGATCCTGCGTGGATCCGCATATAGGGAGGTCATGTTGAGATCGGTCGCCAGTAGCTCTCCGTTCCGGTCCAGAATGTCCGGACGGGATGCAACCATGGCAGGATTGCCGATCGATGCCGTCGTCAGCGGCTCGGCAAACCCGTACCAGACAAGGCGGCCTCCGACGACCGAGAAGCAGACCGCGAACCCGGCTATCAGGATGCCGACGCGCTGCCTGGCCTGACTTCGCCTTCGCGCACCTGCCCCCACAAGCGGCGCTCCTGACGCACCCGCCCTGCTCTTCAGGCTGAAATGGGATCGGCTTCGGAGCCGCACAACGAATGAGAGCATTGCAAACCGACCTGTGAGAAGCATGCGCCGACGCAGAGAGCCTGTGTCACGAGATGATCCGAACCTTTACACAGCATTGATGACAGCCAACGGCAAATTGAAACAAGCACTGCCGATCATTAAAAACTGCATAAATATACAGTTAAGGTTGCACTTTCTTACGGGCCGAAAATTAACGAAGTGCAACCAGCGAATGACGTGGCGATAGCAATTCCGTGAAAGACGCTGCCCATCAAAACGGGGCACCCGCAAGCACGAGCAAATAGCTGTATGCTGCCGCCAGCAGCTTCGTGCCGCACCTTGACCGAATCGTCCCCGTCATCAACTATCCCGCTAGTTTCAAACGACTAAAGCACCCCTGCGTTTCGCGACTGCGTTGTCTCTCCGGGTGCCCTAAAGGACTCGGAAGATAGTGACGGACAGGTGGCTGGGTGTGCACGTTTCAGGCGACGGACTGATCATAGTCGACGCCGAGGTTCCTGATGACGGCCCGATAGTCGTCGTAGCAGACGAGTCCTGGAAGCTGGAGAAGGGCGATCGCCCGAAGGCTTTCCAGACGATCTATAAGCGTCTCTCCGACTATGTCCGCGACAAAGGCATCGCCAAGGCCGTCATCAAGGAGAGCGCCGCCAACGCTCGAGGCATGGGTCTTGCACATCTTCAGGCGGCTGAACTGCGCGGGGTTGCCATATGCGCGCTGGCTTGTGGGTGCCCGGTCGAGCAGGTCTCCAAGGCCCGCATCAGCAAAGGTTTCGGCGAGCGCAAGGCGGACGAATATCTGAAGGACAACGATTTCTGGAAGGAGAACCTCGACGGTCTGGCGATGCGCACCGGAAGCCGCGAGGCCGCCCTCCTCATATTGGCGACCCGCTGAGATGAGCGAGTTCTCTTCCAATCTCAAGATCGGCGCCAAGCTTGGCAACGGGCATTTCGGCGACGTGCACCTCGGAAGCGACGACATCCACGAACAGCTCGCCGTCAAGGTCATCCGACCCAAGGAGCAGGATACTCCCGAGAAGTGGGAGGAGCGTAAAGAGAACCTCGTGAAGGAGGGGGTCAATCTCAAGAAGGCGACCCACGACAACATTGTTCAGGTCTTCTATGTGAACCGATCGATGACCGAGGACGCGATCTACCTTGTCATGGAGCTGTGCGAACGAGGTTCTCTTCAGAAGCCCTATGAATCTGGCCCTATTCCCTCGACCGAAGTCCATCGGATAGCGACCCAGATCTGTCACGGCCTCGGCTCCCTACATGACCGCGAGATGCTCCATCGCGATCTCAAGCCCGGCAACATCCTCGTCACGAAGAACGGTACCGTGAAGCTCGGCGACTTCGGTCTCGTGACTGACGATATGGTGCTGGGCTACGCCGAACTCGGCTACTCGTACACCGATCACTTGGCTCCGGAATCTCACGAGACGGGGCTGTCGAGCAAGAAATCCGATTTCTGGGCACTGGGGATGACGCTCTACCGCCTGCTTCACGGAGACGCGTGGTACAGGAAGAGCCCCCTGCCGCGCTTCAGCGTGTCCGATGGAGGATATGCCGACAGGCTGACATGGCTCCCGCACATTTCCGGACGATGGCGCCGTCTCATCAGGGCGATGCTCGCCGACGACAGCGCCACCCGTCTGGCGACAAGCAGACGAGCTTTGGACGCGCTCGCCGAGATCGCAGGAGAAGCCGCTTGGGACTGCACACTCGACGCGGACGGTGTGAAGTGGACACGGGAACTCAAGGGCCGACGGATTGAAGTCGATCTCGTCAAACAGGGCAAACTGTGGAACTGGACGGCAGTGAGTCATCCGCTAGGCAAGGGATCGAAGAAAACCCTGGGAAGTTCGGGCGGCCCCGTGGCCAAGAGCCTGGCAGACAGCCAGCTCAGGAAATATTTCGGTGGCTAGGCGTGCCTTGATGGGCGCTTAAGATACCTGCCGGACTCCATGATCTCGGAACGAGATACCGGGCGTGCCTTCAGGACCGCGGCCGCGACCGCCCTGCGATCACCGCTGCACGCGCTGCAGAATCTGTCTGCTGAGAAATCATCCCCGTCGCGCACGTGGGGGCGCTCGCAGTGCTTGCAGGCCTTGAATAGAATCGCGGTCACCATTGTTATCTTCCGGTTGCATCACCGAACATAATGCGAACAGGTAAACAGTCAATCAAGGTCGCATTCCCCTTTCAAGCATCGGCCGGAAATCTGGCGACCAATGCGTCGACGACCGCGGAGGCGCCTCTCGTCCGCGCCACCCGGATGTCGCAGGGGCCTTGGTCGCCGTCGGCATGATGGATCAGGACAATCCCTTGCTCTTTCGCCTGCGCCGCCAGGAATAGGGCGCCGACTGTGTCCGGAACAGGATCCAAGAGCACCGCGGACGGTTTCAATGACCACATGAGATCGACGGTCTCACGGATGGCCGAAGTAACGAACACAGTCGCGCCCGCTTGGGAAAGGGCAAGTTCAAGCCTGCGTGCGATGTCAGCTTCGTCTTGGACGATGACAACGGTTCCTTCGAGTGCGGAAGTGCTAGGCATGCGAGGATCCTGAAAAGTTTTGAACCAGTAAGCGGAAATGTCAGGGACGCATTAGCGGGGTTTTCTAAAGGATTCATGGACGGCAGTAAAAGGACGCACCCGGCAGCGGCTATAACAGCGATCGCCGGATCAGTCCAAAAAATGGATCGATCAATCCAATTTTTGGATCGATAATGGCCGCCAGGGTTGTTGTCGTATCCGACAGCATGCTTGACGTGCACCTACCCTCACCAGTTTTGCGATCTCGGTGCTTGATTTATTGGGTGTGATCCGCGCATCCTCCAGCAAGCGCCTCCTGCATCCTGATGGATTCAGTTCTTGGTGATGCTGTCGAGATGACGCAGTGGAGGGTCACCGCTGCATGTCCTGGAGGATTCGCATGCTTACTATCGGCGAGCTTTCAAAGACGACCGGTGTCAAAGTCACCACCATCCGCTACTACGAGCAGATGGGCCTCGTTTCCTATACGGAGCGCTCGGAAGGCAACCAGCGCCGATATTCCACCGCGGAACAGGAACGGCTGTCGTTCATCAGGCATGCACGCGATCTAGGGCTGACGATCGAGGCCATCCGCGAACTCATCGATCTAAGCCAGGATCCAGAGCTTCCTTGTGCTGAAGCAGACAGGATTGCCGCTGAACAGCTAGCGACCGTTCGTGAGAAGATCGCACGTCTCAAGAAGCTGGAGGCGGAACTCGAGCGCATCTCCACCCAGTGCAATGCCAGCCAGATCCGCGACTGCTACGTGATCCGTGCGCTTGCGAACCATGACCTCTGCACGACGGATCACGGCTGAACAGAGTGCGGCCCGGATCGTGCGGTTCCATGGGGCGGGGAACGGCGATGACCCCGCAGGCTTGACTCCTGATCAAAAAAGAACATAACAAGAACACTCCTATCGACAGAGATAGGATCCGCTCAACATGTTCAGGGGAGCCGCGATAGACAGATGAGTATGGATCCGGACAGCCGCTCCAGTCAGCCTCGTGCGGGGATCCATGTCGATCACTGGTGCTGTGTCGGCGACTGCGGAAAGTGGGGCGGCTTTGGGTTTTCCAAGGGCAGATCGGAACCGCAATGGTGGTGCTGGGAACACTACCCCCATAAACCGAACCGGACTCGCTCGGAGGCCATCGAGATCGCTGAGGCGATCGGCCTCTAGCTCAGTCATTCAGGTGGCGAAACGATGGATAAGCAAAGCTTCCTCTGCAACGAATACGAACGAATGATCGGTTCGGGCGAATATGTCTGGTCGGGCTGGCGCGATTCTTTCGAGCGTTTTCAGGCCGACCTCTGGGACATGACTCCGACCTCGAGCGCGGGGCGGTATCTGGCGCCGAAGGACAGGGAGCTCGGGTTTTCCCCTGACAATGTCGAGTGGCACTTTCGAAAGACCCGTCCGATAGGGAAGATGACAAAGGTCAGGAAGAACAAGATCCAGGCTCCACCGAGCAGGACGAAAAAGGTCAAGCGAGCGCCTTTGACCGCTGCCGAAAAAAAGAACCTGGCGGAGACAGCAAAGGAAGAGCGGAGACGGAAGCTCGCTGAGGAGTTCGAGTACTGGGAGCGAAAGCGGAACTCGAGCAGCGGCGGTTCCTGAGATGGGTAGATCGGATCTCTAGTGTCGCACCCACGGCAGCCCAAGTCTTTATCTCACCGATCTTGGTCTCCATTAAAATTCGATCCATCCGCTTACCGGTGTCGCAACAAGTGTCCGGATATGACATGCCCCGCAATGAGACAACGGGGAACGAGATGAATCCGAAATCCGAGGCACTGGCTGCGGCGAAGAAGAGGATTGTGGAGCTGCAGTCGCAGATGACCGATCGAATTCTGAAGATGGCTGCGGAGGTCGCGAAGCTTACGAAGGTCGTGACCGAGCGCGAGGCCAGGGAATTCCTTCGCGTGACCTGCAACGTGCCGACTTCGGAGCTGTCGACCTACGTGAAGTTCGCCGACACGCTCGCTGGCCATGAGGATGTGCTCGAAAAAGGCCGGGTGTCGTTCCCTGTCGTGAAGGCCTTGGTTTCCGTGGACAGCGCTGTCCTCGATGAGATCATCGAGCGCATGGATATCGGCGCGCGGATCTCGACGAATGACATCAGCGCCATCAGGAAGCGGCTCAAGGTGGCGGGCCTGACGCCTGCGGAAGTCATGGCGCAGCGCAACGGCAGGCTGGCAGCGGCCGCGGCACGGCGGAATGGCGCATATCAGGCTTCCGAGTTCCAGTGGCGGCTTGATGCCTTCGTGCGCCGCATCAATCTCATCAGGAATGCGGGTGATCTCCTCAACGACGAGATCCGCACGACGGCTTACGACCTCAAGGTCGAATTCGAACACTTCTTCGGAGCTGATCACCAGCCACTCGAGAAGCTCAAGCGCAACTCCCAGGCTCACCAGATTGCCGCGGCCTATCTCGCGCTCATCCATCTTTCAGAAGGAACGCTCGCCGTTGCGGCGGGGGTCGGCGAATGGCTTCCGGGAGACCATCATCCGTGGCTCGTCGCGCTGCAGTCACTTTCCGGACGCGTCTCTCCTCCTCGCGAGGCGCCGAAGAAGACAGATCCTCTCAAGACCGCATTCAATCCTCGTCCGACCGTTGTGGAACTATGCGCTGGCGCGGGTGGTATGGCCATCGGTTTCGAGCGTGCGGGCTTCGATCATGTGGCGCTGGTCGAATGCGATCCACACGCAGCGGCGACGCTGAGGAAAAACAGGCCCGCATGGACTGTGATTGAGGACGATCTGAAGACAATCGACTTCACTCCCTATCAGGCCCTTGATATCGATCTCGTCGCCGGAGGTTTGGCGTGTCAGCCCTACTCGATCGAAGGAAAAGGTCTCGGTAAGGCAGACCCACGCGATCTTTTCCCCGATGCCGTCCGGATCGTGAACGAGGTCAAGCCCAAAGGATTCGTTTTCGAGAATGTCGAAGGCCTCTTGCACGGCAAGCACAGTGACCACATCGCTGACATCCTCCGCGGCTTTCGCCGTGCCGGATACCAGACGGAGATCCATCGAGTTCAGGCATCAGACTATGGGATTGCGCAGGTTCGCCGCCGCGTCCTCGTCATCGGACTGCGTGACGATATTGCCGACGCATTCCGCATGCCGCCGACATTCCAGGATCGCAGGATGAACGTGGGCGATCTTCTCCTGGATCTGATGGCCGCGAATGGCTGGACGGGCGCACTCGAATGGGCTCGGCAACGGCGCGAACAGCCGATCCTGAACCGACACGGCGAGATCGTCGCGCATGGTGCGCAGGCATCCACCATTGTCACCAGCCGGGGAAAACGGCGCAGGAATGAACAGGATGTCCAGCTCGCGATCGGGTTCGACGCGACGGGAATGCCGGACCGCGCGCCGACGCAGGAAGAGGCTTCGAGGCCGGGATACCTTCCGTCACTCACCCTGCGGATGAGAGCGCGGATCCAGGATTTCCCGGACACCTGGGAATTCGTGGGCGGCAAGCAAGCAGTCGCCAAGCAGATCGGGAATGCAGTTCCGGCACGGCTTGCCCAAGCCGTCGGGCTGGCGCTGGTGTCAGCGATGCGAGATGTCCCGCTCGATTTCGAGGCGATGCTTTGGCCGGACGAGGCGAGACGGGAACTCGTGGACGCTCCTCCCCTCTTTGCTGACCACGACGTAAACTCCGCGGCTGCGGGCATCAGGAATCCGGCGCTCGCTCATGAACCAGTATGATGCCGCGGCCAAGGCCCTTCGTTTCCGTCAGATATCTCCGGGTCGAGCGCGTGTGGTGCCTCCTGCCCTATCTCGAAGCCGCTTTCCCTTCAGCGAACACCATCGTCCGCCTGATCGGACGGTCGCGTTCGAAGGACATGTTCTTCCGCCTCCTCATTTCCGCAGATGCGCCTTCGCAGGCGCTCTCTGGGATTTCCTTGAGATAGAATCCGGCGCGCTCTCTTGGAAGGCGCAAAGCCAGCATTTGCGAGACCTTCGACAGCCGTCTCTGCGGTTTCCGCCACTTCGTTCTCGGGATCACGATCGCCGCCCTTGTCATCATCAGATTTCCTGTCGCCCGACATCTGGTGTCTCCGAACATGTTGATGGGGTTGAAGTGCGGCCTCTTCATCCTTCGCGTCGACGAAGTGGAGCGTCAGGTCTCAGGATCTGAGCCGCGGCCGCCCCTGAAAGAACTTCGGTCCCCATCAATGCCGATGCGACCGCCATCGTGTCCTCGCGTTGCTGCCGGATGATGCCCTCCGCCCTCGCCAGTTCCTCGGAGAGCAGGCTCTCCACGTGCATCCTCAGCATGGCATCGCTGGCCCTCAGCTTATCGAGATCTCGCGAAGCCGACACGTTCGTGTAGCCTAATCCGTTCACGCCGTGGCCACCGATAAGTACCGTAGCGATGTCAGCCGCTCTGTGGAGGTCGGACCCCTGCATCCCGCCGGAACCTTCGTGGATTTCTCCAAGGATCACATGTTCGGCTGCCCGAGCGCCTAGCAGCATCGCAATTTCATTCCGATACATCTGGATCGTCCTGTTACGCAAATTGGACCTGCGCCACTCAACGTGCCCCAAACTGTGGTCGCGATGTCCAGCTTGCCTTGCGACAACAATCGCCTCGATCTCGCCGGTCCCGAGCGCCATTCCAACGATCGCATGACCAGCCTCATGTACGCAGACTGCCCACCTTTCGTTCTCTGAAAGGGTCTCGACGGGCGGAACGATGGAAAGGAAATCACCGCCGCACACTGTCCTGCGGTTTTTACGCGCGATACGGCGCGCATCCCTGACGAGCTGCCGTAGGGCTGCGCCGGAGTACCCGCTAGTCGCGAGAGCAATGGTTCGCATCTCGTCCGCCGGGATGGCGAGACCGAGATGCGCCGAAAGGATCTGTTCTCGAGCCTCCAGATCCGGCATCTCGACCTGGATGTGCCGATCAAGCCTACCCGGCCTGCGAAGGGCCTCATCGATGTCGTCAGGCCTGTTCGTGGCGGCGATTACCACGACGCCGTCCCGTCCGGATGCACCGTCGAGAAGTTCGAGAAGGGCGTTGATGACCTGGAGACCATAGGCGGCATTCTCACCCTTGAGGTGCGCCCTGGAACCGAACGAGTCGAACTCATCGATGAACAGGATGGAGGGCGCTGCTTCGATCGCCTCCTTGAAGCTTGCACGCATGGCACGCAGCATATCTCCCAAGTGCCCTCTCGCCTGCCACTGGGCGCTTGATGCTGTCACCAGGGTCGCGCCGCAAGATCTTGCGACCGCACCCGCAAAAAGCGTCTTGCCACATCCCGGCGGGCCGCTGATGAGCAGGCCACCGTCGACGTCACGCCAATCGATCTCGCCTTGTCGCCAGGCGGTGATATCTTCAACGAGGTTCAGCGCCCACTCGGTCGCCTTTCCGTAGCCAGCGAGCTGCTCGATCGTCGGTTCCCAGGAGACCGAGCGTTTGACCTCCTTCACCTTGGCCGAACCTTCGAGCTTCTCCAGGGTGATCTCGATGGGCCGCGTTCCCTTGATTGCAGAGAACACCACGGACAGAGGGTAGGAGAAGAGTCGCACCGCGTGCTCACGGTCGATTTCCAACCCGAAGACGCTCTTCGCAGCGAGGATCAGGTGATACGGCTTGACCGCGCCGACCTGCTCGATACGGTCCAGTGCCACCGACAGTTCCGGTGGTGGGTTTGCGCCGTGCGCCATGAGCACGATGACGGACTTGCTCGAAGCCACCGCCCTAAGCGCCTCGGCTGAGTCAGTTTCCCCCTGATGCTTGCTGACACGCACCAGGGCGACGATGTAGTCCAGTCCGCTGGTGGCGAGCATCTCCTTCACCGCACGTTCATAGAGTTCGATGTCAGCTTCGGGTGGCAGAAGCACCCCAGCAGTCTTGTCTCCTCGAAGGAAGATGCCGCAGCGACGTAGCGGCAGGCGTAGAGAATTGGCATAGGTTGCCACTTCGAGCGATTGCTTTCGCTCGTCATGTTTTGCCCTTTTCATGATTGCCTCCTACGAACGGGCGGCGCGGATGGCGGTATCCGGCCCGAGCAGCGCTTCATCGAGATCGACTTCCAGCAGACCCATCAGGATCATGCTGGCGATCGATGCCATCGGTCTGCTCTCGCGCACCGCCCCGAGGCATTCGGCGAGCGTCAGTGCCCCCTCCTCTTCAAGTCCCGCCAGGATGCGGACGCGGTCTCCGAGTGTCGCTTGCCAGCCCGCGTATCGGACGAGGTCTCTGGCGTTCTGAACTCGAACCGGGTTCAGGTCGAAGATAGAGACTGCCTGGTACCGATAACCAAGGCGCTCCGCGACCGCCGGCAGCCAGGTGATGGTTTCAGGGATACCGTGCCAGATGTCGACGAGGAGATTCCGCTCATCCGAGGTCCGCACCGCGAAATCCACGTAGCGGTGACGTGGCTTGAGCGCAGGGGAGTCGTTGACGACAGGCTGCGTCACGCACCGCCAGTGGACCACCATAGGGTCGACTTCCAGCAGGCAGGCATAATCGCTCGCCTCCTGGGAACGATAGAGCGTGCGACCGCGGCACTTCGTTGTATGAGAGGGAAAGCGTGACCTGTAAGAGATGGGGAGATCGCAAGCTTCATCGCCTGCGGCATGCGCAACAAAGGTCGTCATGACCTTGCCTCCGAAGAATAGGTGATGTGGCGGAGACCGGGAACCGTCCCGGACTCGGTCAACCTATTCGGAACGTGGGGGCGCTGAAGTTGCTCATGACGGAACGAATAAGGAACGATTTTCCCGACGTCAAGCCGGTTTGATTCGTCGCCGACAAGTCCTAGATCTTTTTGATGTCGAACCCTCCATTGATACTGACAGCGCATGTGAACGATCAGGACTTGCTGTTCTTCGACGATCTCAGGGCGCAGTTCTTCCCTGCGGATCGCAACTTTCTGCGAGCGCACGTAACCATGTTCCACAAGCTCCCCTCGGAGCATCTTCCGCAGATCGAGGATATCCTCGAGGCCGAAGCGGCGCGGATGACGCAAGTGATCGAAGTCGGGGTGATCGGCGTTCGCAACATGGGCAACGGCGTTGCCTTTGTTCTCGACAGTGAGCATCTCATGGCAACGAGAGCTCGCTTGAAGACGGAGTTCACGCCCTGGCTCGCTCCCCAGGATCATCAGCCATGGCGTCCCCACATCACGGTACAGAACAAGGTGCATTGGCAGAGAGCCGAGGCGTTGTACGACAAGCTGTCGCTGGAGTTCGCTCGAAGCACCATTTCCGTGGAAGGACTCGATCTATGGTCTTATCTTGGTGGGCCATGGCGGCATGAGCGATTGTTTTCAGCCGGGAGAAGGCAAGCGAGTCACGGCGAATCTTGGGACGATGGGGCAGGCCCGGGTATCTCTGGAGAGTGACTGGCAAGGGAGGATGCATGGCACTGTTTGAGGAAAAAGAGCGTACGCGCAGATCGCCCCGGCGCTCCGGGGAACCTTGCTTCGATTTCTACGACAGCTCCGGCAGAAACCCGTATGTCGTCTACCGGGACCTTGTGAACGGCTGGATTGCAGAATTCCCCTCATCCGAGCAGCTCGAGCTGATAAGTCGGATGAAGAACCGTAACGATGCACAGTACGAGCAGGCGCTTGCCGAGATCGTGACATACATCGCGCTGAAGCGCCTGGGTCATGAAGTCGAGATTCACCCGGCATGCCCCCATCCGACGAACAAGCCAGACTTTCTGGTGAAAGACACCTCGGGCGTGGCATTGGCCTACGTGGAGGTGACATCCTTCGGCCCGGATGTGAGGACGGTCGCTCGCGATAACCGCGAAGCCGCCATCTATAACGGTCTTGAGACCGTGGATCTGCCGCCCGGCTGGCTCATGGGGTACGAGGTTCGGAAACACGGCCAGACGGCACCGAGCGTGAACAAGCTGAAATCCGAGGTCGAGCTGTGGGCCCGGAACGAGTGTGGGGACGACGCGAGGGTGACCCCCAGGCGCACATTCGCGGCCCAGGACTGGGAATTCGATCTCACGCTTCTCGGAGGCTTCAACAAGGATAAGAACTACGAGCGAAAGATCGGCGCGGCGATGATGGGGCTGCGGTCTGTTTCTCCCCACCTGGACCTGCGGGTGGCCTTGGAGAACAAGGCGAGGAAGTATGGGATCCAGGAAACGCCCTACCTAATCGTCGTCGCGGACTGCAAGGGGTCGATTCCAGTAGGGGATCATGTGGAGGACGCTCTCATCGACGGACTGTTCGGAAGCCCAAGCGTCAGATTCCGGCGCCTAGCCGACGGTAGCATGGAGACCTACGACGAGCGGACGGCGGACGGTTTCTGGGGAAGGTATGGCGACCCCAGGAATACCAACGTCAGCGCCGTGGCCTTGCTTCCCGAGCCGAACCTCTGGAAACTCCGCGACGACCGCTGGCAGCCGATCATCGCATACAACCCCTTTATTGCAGCGAATCCACTGTCTCACGATGTCCTGCCGCTTCCGGGCTTCGGCCTGCCGGATGGAGACGGTGACTACGGGCGCATCGAGGGCAGATCGCTCGCGGATCTGGTGGGACTGCCTGCAGAGTGGCCCCCGGAGGACCCTTGATCATCCCTCGTCCGGGACCGGTGAAAAATTAAAATTTGATTCGTCAATACTATAGCTACAGCACCTGTAGATTCTTTACGACGCTATCTTGTTGACCGCTGAAACACCGGTTACGGTCCGGGCAAGTCAAGAAATCAAATCAAGTTTCAAGGTCGTCCTCCTTCAGGGGGCCGGGTCTGGAGAATAGTGCTTCCAGTCCTGGTCTGCGCCTAGAAAAAACGATCGCATAAGTCCCGTGCCGGTCGATCACCGTCTGGGGGCCATGGGTCTTGGCCGCGTCCAGCAATTCATGGATGCGCGCTTCGGCTTCATCTCGCTCCCACATGTTCGACATTCATGCCTCCCGGGATAACTGGAATGGTCGAATGGCAAAGCAGCCTCTTACAATGCGCTGCCTTACCATTCGACAGTGAAGTAAGCTCGCGCTGCAGGACATCGCAATGCCCGAACCTCCGCTTCTCCTTGATACCGACATTGTAAGCCTGATGGGTAGGACACGCCCTCCTCCAGGACTGCGGGCTTGGCTGCTGCGAGTAGGAATACATCGTCTGCATATTAGTTACCCCGTTATAACGGAATTGATGCGCGGCGCCCATCTGAAACAGCGCGACGATCCGCAAAGAGCCGCTCGGATCATGAAGTGGGTGAACGAGATACTGAATATCAACTTCCCCTCGCCCGAGATGAATACCGAGGTCGCCTACGTCTACGCACAGATGACATCGGTCTCGTGCCTCAGGCCAATGTGGACGGTTCAGCGTGGTGAGCGGGCGACGCGACTGGGGCATGACCTGATGATCGCCGCGGTGTCCATCACGCACGGCTTGCCAATTCTGACGGGGAACACCCGGGACTACTTGAAGATCCATCAGAGGTTCCCGCTGCCGGGTTTGTATCATCCCTTGGAGTCGCACTGGTACGTGCCGCCTGAGACAGAATTCGTTCTCCCACGCCTCGACGAAATGGAGGAATGCCGTGAAGAGATGCTACCCATGCTTTGAGGCCGCATCAGCGCATCGAAGGCCTTGCGATCCCGCTCTCGAGCGCTTCGACGTAGCTGGCGTTGAACCAGATCGGAGTTTCGCCACCGATCTCCATCTCCCGCACGAAGTATCCGTCAAGTCCCGCTCCACGGATCATGCCCGTTGCATCGAACCTGAGGGATCGTATCGGCTTGGTCATGATCAGCTCCCTCCGGTTCCCGGTGATCATCTGGGTCACGATCTCGGATCTTCCCACGTGGAATTCGACGATGCTGTCGGCATAGTCCGCCTGGAAGGTTCGGGGTCCGACCCTGGTGAACCCATTTTCAGAGGCCCACCGGATGGCCCGTTCCGCGTTCGGGAGTTCCTCTGCGAGGACATCGGGCCGCTCGGCATCTCGGTACACCGCGCGGCGGAAACCTTCCGGGAACCACCTGGGCGCAGGGTTGCCTGCTTTCATTCTGTCGGCGAAGTAATCGTCAAGGCCCGCCGCCCGGAGCATGCCATGTGTGTCGATCCACAACTGGTCCAATCTGAAGACTGCGATATCCAGCCGCCGCGAATGCCTATGGGCTGTAACACGGCCGCCGGTCCGGTTCAGCGCAACTCTCACACTGTATCCAGCATAAGCGCTTTCGAAGTTCCCGCCGCCGGTCGCCGAAAATCCTCGATCAACGAGCCATTGGTTGATTGTTGTGATGTCCATGTCCGTCTCCCTGGACGGAATGGTGGGTATCGGAGGTGCAAGCGACAACGTTCCGTTCGAGAGAATGTAAACTCAAGCTTAGAGCAAAAACGGAATCCACGAGTACGATATCTCGCGCTCGTCCATACTTGGACGGGTAAACTTTCATCCGACAGCATCTAATAAAACGCCCGTTCAGCAAAATATAACTGCCGCCACCAGAGGTTAAGACTAGATCTGTCGGTGGAAATCGACTTCACAGCGCGATAAAATTACTGGGACATCCCAAAAACATGCAGATGCCCCGGAAGAGTTCCGTGGATAGTTCAAACTTTAGGGTTTCTATTAATTGGGCGACAACTTCACTAAGCGGCTGTTTTTGTTGATTTTATTCCGTTGCAAAAGTTGAAATCGTCTCTTATGTTCGCAGCGCTCGGATGGCGTGGTGCCATCCCCGGCAAGGAATGAAGTCATGGGCGTTATAGCCACATCGATAGCCAGGCGGGACGGCCGCCTTTCCTCGATCTAGGGTATCGCCATGAATCTGGCCGCTGCCCATCGAGGCACGGCCGTCCCCCTTCGCAAGCTCGAAGACAAACCAGGGGACATGCAATGACTTCCAGAGATACCAAACCCACCTCAAGCAGACGTCATGACGACGTTGCCGCCCGCCCGTTGTTTTCGGAATCCGTTCCGGACAGCCCCGGCACCCGTGCGCGCATCACCCCCTGATCCCTTTCCCTCTCTCAAACCGAATTTACGGCACGCATTCCGCGCGCCGGTCCCATACTGCCCAGAGAAAGGCGTCTGCCATGACCACCACCAACCTCCGCCCGACCCGACCTCTCGACCTCTCGAGCCACTACCTCTCGTATCTCGACGCGATCGATACCGAGAACCAGTCGCGCCATCTTCAGGGCGAACCCCTGATGACGTACCCGACGTTCGAGGATTTCCTCGATCTCTGCGTTGAGGAGGCCCTGGATCCCGAGACGACGTTCGGCGCCCGCGCGCACGAATCCGACAGCCTGCACCGTGTTCTTGATGCAGACTTCTGTGACGAGCCGGACCTCAAGTGGATCCTGACCGTGCCGTCTGTCGGAATCTTCGCCGACGAACGCTCCGTTCTCAACCACGAAGCGGATGATGCGGAGCTGTGGATCAGCGATTACGGGACGTTCGCATACCCGTCCTGCGCACGTCACTGAGACTGTTCTGATGATGCCGGAGCCGTTCGCGGCTCCGGACACCGACGCTGGCCGTCGGTTCGCTGGCAGCATCTAATCAAGGGAGACCACAATGGGTCCGGGGTTTATCGTTCAGACCATTCACGAGCGCCGTCAGGGTATCGACCTGCTGGCCCAGCCGTATGAGCGCAAGACTTTCTATGCATCTCCCGACAACGCGTGGATGCGCGAGGTCGGCGTGCGCGAAGGAGGTTTTGAAATATTACGATAAGGATCCCGCCAGCGAGATTCTTTGGCGCAGTCAGCCGTCCGCGGGCCACGCCGACCGCAGCCTCGCTCTCCGCAACACTCCCGGCAAAATCCCTGCTGAAGAGCGCAAGAGCATTGCGACTAACCGGGTCAATGTCGTCAACGAGGCGACCGACACTTATCATCGCCTCGAAAGCCTGCTTGAGGCGAACGCCATGGAGATCCTCATGGCCAGCGACCCCGGCGTGCGCATCCAGGCGCAGTATGGATGGATCAAGTTCCGTCGCAGCGGAGTGGAGAAGCGGCACATGTTCGATTTGCTCGCATGCTTCAGCAACGGCTGCCGGTCTCTTTACGCGGTCCGGCATGAGGAGGGTCTCGGCGATCTCGAGATCGATCTTGAACTCATTCGTAACCAAGAGATGAGGAAGCATGCTCATCGCATCATCCTGCTGACGGAAAAGGAGATTTCGAAACCTGCCGTTTACCGGGCTCGGGAAATTCTCCGCGCACGCAACTTGAAGAACGAGAAGAACAATGCGCTTGCGCTTGAAGTCCTCCGCAAACTTGGTGGCCGTGCCCGGATGTTCGATGTCATGCTGAACATGCCCGATACCGCCTTCTCCATCACCTGGAATGCAGTCTGGGTCCTGATCGATGCTGGCCTCGTAATCCACGATCATCCGGCAGCGGATTCCACGCCGCTCTCGAAGCTTTCCTGGCTCCGGATCGCGGAGGGAGCCCGTCATGCAAACTAGCTTCCTTACAAAGGATGACAGGTTCACCCGGTACGGCATCGGTCCGAACGATCGATGCCGCTACCTGGGTCGCTTGTGGGACTACTCCACGGAGTTCGAGAACGGCGTGGTCCTCCGGTCTGTGGAGACGGATCGGCCAGTGGAATTCGAGCCTCTGGAATGGCGGGATGTCACGAGGAAGCTGGAGATCGGCGTCCTTGAGATCCTGTACGACTACCATACCGAGCGGAACGCCATCCTTAGGCTGCAGGAGGCGAAGATTTTCGAGCTTCCGCCCCGGGTGATCCTGCGCGCCCGCATGGTCAGCGAATTCCTCGCAGCCGAATTCGACGTGTACGACACCGGGGTCAAGGTGAGCAGGTCCGATGCCTGCATCGCCAAATTCCTCGCCGTCTTCATCGCGCAATGCGAGGAGCAGGAACCTGAAAAGGGCGGCAACGGTCTGAATCTGAAAAGAGAGAAGCCATCGCCTCGCCAGTTCCGGAGGCTCCTGAAACGCTTCGAGCTGGGAGGATTGGATCCCCGGTCATTGCTGCCACGCTATCAGGGACGCACCGCTCCTTCCATCACCTACACCCCCGACGAACTGGCGTTTCACCAGAAGCATGCAGAGATGTACCTGACAAAGGACAAGCTCACCATGAAGGCGTGCTGGGAGGAAATGGTCGGGCAGAACCTGAAACGGGTGAAGGCAGGAGAGGCTTCCCTCAACCTACCTTCTCTTCGATCGTTCCAACGGATGATCAACGAATACGGAGACTTCCGGAAGGAATTCGCGCGCTCGGAAAACAAGCATCGGGTGATGCGCAAGTTCATCATCGCGCAGAAGGGCCTGCAGGTGAAGAGGCCGCTCCAGATCATCGAGATGGACGAGCACGAGATGGATCTCGTGCGCCTTCTCAACAGAAACGGGATCTGGCGGTTCCTTCATCCGGATGTGCAGAAGCGCATTGAGGACAGGCGGAGGGCCTGGATGTCCGTGGCGCTTGACGCGTGGTCGAGATCCGTGTGCGGCCTGAAGATCTTGTATGCCGAACCGGACGCTGATGCCGCAGTTGCGACCCTGGCGATGGTTGCCCAGGATAAAAACAACATCGCCGCCCTTGCTGGCACCACTTGCGAATGGCCCCAGGCAGGCCAACCCGAGGACATCCACACGGACGCGGGCGCTGGCTACATCGCCGACAAGTTCCAAGTCGCCGCAATGGCGTTCACTGGTCGGGCCGCAATCCCGCCCTCGAAGCATCCGCACCTTCGGGCAAGGGTTGAGCGCTTCTTCCGCACGATCAACCAACGCTACATCCATATGTTTTCGGGCCAGACCTTCAGCAACGTGCTCCTCAGGGACGAGTACAATGCCGAGAAGCATGCCCACATCACGCATGACGAGTTATGCTCGCTGCTCGTGCGCCTCATCGTCGAATGCTACCACAACACGCCCCATCGCGGTCTCTATGGACTGACCCCGCTGGAAGCTTGGTACTGGGGTTCGCAGTACGCCGACGGCGCTGTAAAGGGCCCTCCGGGCCCCGACCGCTACCGTGAGATCTTCGGTATCACCGACACTCGCAAGATTGGAAACAAGGGCATCCAGGTTTTGAACCTGTTCTATCGCAGCGACGAGCTGCAGGCTCTCCGCAAGCGCTGGCAGAATGCGGAACTCACCATCCGCATCAACGACCAGGACATGTCGAAGATCTCGGTCAAAAATCTCTACACCAACAAGTGGATGGATGTCGGCTGCACCGACGACGGGCTGGAAGGTGTCAGCCTTTTCGAATGGATGGAAAACATCCGCCATGTCAAACGCAAGTTCGGACGCATGGCGATGTGGTATCAGGACAAGATGCGCATCGGTCTCGTCGACGTGAGGGAGGCCTCCAGACAGAGCAAGGTCGCCGCCAAGATCAGCACTCCGGGTGTTACGGCGCGGGAGGTTCGCGACTTCGAGGAGAAGGAGATCGCCACGAACCGCTACTCCAAGCGCGAGAACATCGACTTCGGGGACCCCGCCCTGGTCGCCCCGGCCGACGTGTCAGTGTCATCCGATGAAGATCCGTTCAACCCGCAGGGGGTTTTCGAACCCATTCCAGGGTTGCCTGATCCGACGAGGCCGGAGTCGCCTGCGTCCCTAGGCAGAAAGTCGACGACTAGGAGTGACCGCGAGCCAACGCAGGCCGACCTCGGGGCCGCGCTGTCACCGGACGGAGAAGCCCGGGAAATCGGCAAGCCCGTGGACGGACCTGCCGTCGATGAAGCATCGACGACGCGTCGCGGCGGTCGACGGCCGCTCAGGATCGAAAGCACCAGGAAGGACGACTGACTATGATGGAATCGGCTCCTCGGCGCAGCATGCTCGATCACATCCGCAACACCGCCGGCAGCAAGACGGTCGAGCGATCCGCCATCCTTGCGGATCTAAAGGCCACGCACATCGTCACGAGATTCGATGACCTTATCGACGCAGAGCTCGAACTCATGCTGGCCCACATCATGAGCGGCAACGCGGACGAGGGCTATGCGGTGGCCGTGGTCGGAAAATCGGGAGCCGGAAAGAGCACCATCGTCAAGCGCCGCCTCGATGCCAACCCGTCCCTGCAGCCTTTCAAGGACGAGTACGACAACATGATCGGTGCGTGCCTGCGTGTTCGGACTCCGCCAGGCTGCACGGCCAAGAGCCTCGGCCTGGCGATCCTCAGGCATGCAGGCAATCCGGTGGCAGATACCCGCTCGGACCCCTACATCTGGGATCAGGTGGTCACCACTATGATGCGCAAGCAGACCTACATACTCTATCTCGACGAATTCCAGCACGCCCTGCACGCTCCCAACCAGAAGGGAGTCGATTATCTTGCGAACATCGTGAAGGGTGCGATGCAGGATCTGAGATGGCCGCTTTGGATGATCCTCAGCGGCGTGCCCGATATGCTCACTTTCATCGAACGGGATCCGTTCAAGCAGATGAAGCGCCGGGCTCCCGTCGTGTCGATCGACGAACTGTCGGACAGCCCGGACGACGGCAACGACGATAACGACGACAATGACATCGACTTCATGGGGGATGTCCTCGAACATCTCACCCGTGCATGCAGGCTGGATCTTGCCGTGCCCCTGAGCCGCGAGTTCCTGCGGCGGCTCCTGCATGCCGGGATCTGGCGCCTCGGCATGACGATCCAGATCATCAAGATGGCGATCGAGCGTTCGCTGTGGGACGAGAAGTCCGGCGGCAAGCTCGTATACCGCCATTTTGTGGAAGCCTACCAGCGCATTTCCAACTGCGACGAATACACGAACGTGTTCACCAGCGAGCGGTGGTTCGAGATCATCCGGGAGGTGAACGAGGACGGGACACTGACGACAACCGTTTCCGGCAGATGAGGATCCTACAATGTTCGGCCTGACCAAGGTGCCGCTGTTCGACGACGAGCTCCTCACGAGCTTCATGTCAAGGATCTCGCGCGCGAACGGCCGCACCCGTTCAAGTGAATTCTGCCGCGATGTGGGAATCAACCGGATCAGGTTCGAGAAGGGCGACAGGGCGCAGATCCTGCGTTTCGCAGAACTGGTCGAGATGCCGGTATCGAAGCTAATGCCTCACGCGGTGGAAGTCCGCGACAATCACGGTGCGGTCATCGGTGGCGAATATTTCCCGGCTCCCTCCCTTGCGCGGCGGAAGCTGCGGTTCTGTCCGGGTTGTCTTGCCGATGACGAGGCGGATCAGCGTCGAATTCCTGGCACCCGCCCGTACTGCCGGAGGGAATGGATGTTCCCGACGATCCGGGCATGCCGGAAGCATGGTCAGACGTTGGTGCAGTCTCTCGATGTCCGCTACATCAACCATGCCTACGATTTTCTGACCGCGCTCGAAATGGAGAAGGACAACATGCCGGAGATCGTCGGCCGGAGCGTTCCCCAGAAGGTCACGCCGTTTGAGATCTTCGTCAGCGACCGCGTAGCCGGTAGGCGCGATCACGGGCCGCTGCTTGACGGCCTCACGCTCGCGTCTTGCACCCACTTCTGCGAACTCATCGGGGTTGCCGCCCTCCACGGAAAGCGCTGCCGGGTGAACAGTCTTGGTGATGCCGCCCTTCTCGAGGCGGCCAACCATGCCTTTCTGAAACTCGAGAAGGGCGAGGAGGGACTGCACGCGCTCCTCGATGTCGTCAGAAAAGAGAGCACGCTGTCGAACCTGCGTGGCGGTCAGGCCATCTACGGTCGGATGTACAACAGCCTTCACGACTACCGCGAAGGTCCGGAGTTCGATTCAATCCGGAAGGCGATCCGCAAATATACGCTGGCATCGATGCCGATCCTCAACGGATCCGACTTCTTCGGCAAGGTCGAGGACAGCGCCTGGACTTCCGTCAACATGGTCGTGAAAGCCACGGGCATCAGTGATCAGACGGTTCGTAGAATACTCTGCGCCATGGGGCACCTTAGGACCCATTACCCGGACAAAGGTGAGCAGTTCATATTACGCGCTGATGCTGAAGAGGCCATTGGCATGCTCAACAGCAGTGTCTTGTCCAACGCGGCCGCGAAGATCATCGGCTGCGAGGAACCCTTCTTCGCGCGTTTGGTGGCCGAAGGATTCATCAAGCCGATGCCGTTTGAACGCCGCGCAGCCGAAGACCGCAGCTATGTGATGCTGGATCGCTACGCGAGGTCGGAGATCGAGGCCTTCCAGGCAAAGCTGGACAATGCCATCACTGCCAAGCCTGCCACTGGCATGATCTCCTTAGCGACCGCTGCAAAGTCTATGGGAAGGCAACAGAAAGAGCTGTTGCAACTCGTTTTGGACCAGAGATTGAAAACCGTCGCCATGAAGAATCTGGGTCCATTCAGTTCACGGCTGCTGGTGGACGGCAAAGAAGTCAGTTCCGCCCTTGGCCACCCTATAGGGCTAAATGCCACCGAGACCGCGCGGCTGCTCGGGATCAAGCGCGGCCCGCTCTCCGCGCTCGTCAAACGCGGAGAGCTGACCCCCATCAAATATGGCTTCCACAAGCGGCAGCTCTACGACGAGCGCGAAGTGGAGGCGTTTCGATCGGCGTATCTCTCGTTCGGGGCCGTGTGCACGGAATACGGTCTCAACCGAATGGAGCTCATGCATCGGATCCGACGACGGGAGATTGTTCCCGCATTCCCCCAAGACGAAATCGGAGCCATCCTGATCGCTCGGAGCGCCATTCCTCGCTTGCTGGCTACCGCTGCCTGAGTTCTCTCACCCCCAGACTGTGGCCTGTTTCGGATTGCCCCATGCGGAGCATCGTTCCCTGCATTGGCTTTCAAGGGCATCCACCAACCACCATGATCTTTTCTCCTCCCATAATCGCTCCGATCACGCGATCCCCGGCAAGCTGCTTCCATTCCTCCGATGTGTGGAGCTGAAGGTCTATCTCGCGACCGACAACCTCCTCCATCTTTTGCACGGCCTCTCCGATTTCGAGAAAGTCGATGTTCCCAACGACCATGAGATCAACGTCACTGCTGGCACGCTCACTTCCCTTAACGACGGATCCGAAGATGAATGCCAGTTCGATGCGGTCGCGAAGGGGTCTGAGAACGCCTGCGATGACATCCCTCAGTCCGAACGTCTTTAGGCAGATCAATCGCAGTTCATTATATATCGGGTTCTTCGAGTTGATCGAATAGACGACCTGGTTTCCTCGTGACGACTTGACGACGATATCCGACCTCTCGAAGGCGCGGATGATGTTGCGCCCGGCACCTACGCCGGGGCCGCCGATCGACAGAAGCTCGTTTGTGCCAAACTCCTTCTCTGGGTTCAGGAGAAGAGCTCCGAGCATGCGTTGCTGCCTACCTGAAAGCATAAAGTCGATTGCGGACATCAGGTGAACCTGTTTTTGGACCGATAGAACCAATAATTGGTTCAATTGCCGATGCCAATACATCGGTCCACGTCCGGATTCGATTGATGCCAGTATTGGATCGCTGTCAGCTCGTCAGCATCTACAGGCTTGGAACCGCACCGTCGCGATCACTTGAACGATGACAGAGATCGCCTCGTGGACCTATCCACGAACGCCATCAGCCGTTCCTCTGGAATCGCATCGATCTCAAAAGTTCAGTGACATTGAGTGTGGTCGCATAACCGACCTGTTTCCGCGATCTCGGTCGTATTCATCCGGTCCAATGCGGCAAGCAACTCGCCATCGTCCATGCGATCACACAAGAACCTACCGGCGGGATAACTCGATAGCTTGATAGCTCGGTTTCGAGCGGCCCGTTCCAGATCTCTTCGATTCACACGAGAGCTCCATCCTCTTTCTGAAATTCGATTGCTGCCCCTGAAACGATGATGATTCATCGACTTGCGCTTTTGGGACAAACCAAGCTGTCATTTGGGACATTCCTCGTTGGCCGCGGTGGGTGCTAACTGCTTGGAATCCTGGAAACGGTTGGGACAAACCTCGTGGCTGCGTAGAGCAGAGGCTTTGAATGAAAAACCCCGTCGTCAGCGCGTCTGACGGCGGGGTTATCTTTTATGGAGCCCGCTGTCCTCGTCACCCGCCTCACCGCCGGGCCCGTGGCGGTCGCGCAGATGAATCGTCATACCTGCGAAGGGCGGCAAAAAGCGCTCGCGGCGAATGATCCATAGCTCATAGGTGGGCGTGAACTGATCCGGCTCATCGAGAGAGCCGAGGTGAATTTCGATTTCGTTGTCGCTGACGGAAAAAACGGATGAACCGCAGTCGGGACAGAAATGTCGGCCCTTGAAGGCATGCGGCTCCCCATCAATCTGAACGGCGTAAAGCGGAAAGATGGCGGAGGCATGGAACAGCGCCCCATGGTGCTTGCGGCAGTCCATGCAATGACAGATGCCGACACGATCGGGCCGTCCCATCACACGGAAGCGGACGCGACCGCACAGACAGCCGCCGGTATGATCTGTCTTATCCACCCTCGTTTCTCCGCGCCCCCGTTGCGTCACCCCGTTGCAGCCCAGATTGCACGGGATCACCTCCCTCCGGCAACCGGCGTTGGGCACGACGGCTCACTGCACAGGCCCATCTCTTGCGTTTCTCGATCGGCGCGCTATCCATCTCGTCGACACAAACCGCATCTGATCGTGCGCCGGCAACGGCGGCAATCAGCAGACATATCCGACCGGCCGCCTCGCCGATCGACCGTCACCAACCGATGGAGCACACCATGTCCCTCCCCGAAAAAGCCTTTCCCGTTTCCTGGGATCAGTTTCACCGTGACGCGCGGGCGCTGGCCTGGCGGCTGGCGGACAGTGCGGAGAGCTGGCGGGCCATTGTCTGCATCACCCGTGGCGGGCTCGTGCCGGCGGCGATCGTCTGCCGGGAGCTCAATATCCGCCTGATCGAGACGGTCTGCGTCGCCTCCTATCACGATTACACCTCGCAGGGCGAAATGGTGGTGCTGAAGGGCATCACCGAGGAGCTGCGCACGGACGGCGGCAAGGGCGTGCTGGTCATCGACGACCTCACCGATACCGGCAAGACCGTCGCCATGGTCCGCGACATGTTGCCTGACGCGCACTACGCCGCCGTTTATGCCAAGCCGAAGGGCCGGCCGCTGATCGACACGTTTGTGACCGAGGTCAGCCAGGATACCTGGATCTACTTCCCCTGGGACATGGGCTTTACCTATCAGGAGCCGATCGCCAAGGGCTCGCGCGGCTGAGAATCCGATGATCGCGACACAGGGCGCCCGTCAAATTCCTCCCCGGAATGAAAAGAACTTCGCAACGGATTTGACGTAAGCTAAGCCTTAATCATCCATGGATGGAGGCGTGCCGACGATGCTCAAGTTTCGCTTGCCCGGCATGGCGGCTTTTGTCGCATCCTGCTGGGTGCTGGCCGCCCTGCCCGCAGCCGGCGAGCCCTATTATCTCGGCGAGGTCCGGCATTTTGTGGATGCACATATCCGTCCGTGGCTGACGCAGTCTACGCTGATGCGTGATGCCGCGCTGTGCGACGGCGTCTTTCGGACCATTTCGCAACCTCAGATCCTCGAATTCGATCAACAGTGGATCCAGGAAGCTGGGCAAGGCGGCGGGCCACTGATCGACCAGGTCTTGTCGGGCCCGTTTTCCGCCACGCTACGCGGGTTTCAGGCCGACAATGTCGGCGTCGTGACGGAAATCTTCTTCATCGGAAAACGTGGGTTTCTGTGCGCCGCCAGCCAGCCGACATCGGATTTCTGGCAGGCGGACGAGGATATCTGGACATCGGTCGTCGGCACAGGCGCAAAGCCTGTGAACCTGGCCGCGATCACGTGGGATGAGTCCGTCATGCACAGCCAGAGCCAGGTCAGCATCGCCGTGACGGATACGGTGAACGGGTCACTGCTCGGCGTTCTTGTCGTGGGCGTCAATATCGAGGCGCTTTGAAACACGCGCAGTCAACGCCCGACGGAAACCGGTTCTGGAAAAGAAAAACCCGGCCGAAGCCGGGTTCTTGGTGCGGTCGAGAAGACTCGAACTTCCACGGGTTGCCCCACAGCGACCTCAACGCTGCGCGTCTACCAATTCCGCCACGACCGCATCGTGGTAGGTCCGACTTGCGCCGGCGAGCGAGCATGTAGCAAAAGGAATCGGGCGACACAAGAGCGTCACAAGAGAAAAACACCAGGCTGTGAAAAACTCCGTTCGATTGCGCTGCACCGCCCCGCCGCGGCGCCTTTACAGGAGCGGCGCAAGACGCCATCTATGCGTAAAAGGATAGAAAGTTCAGCGACATGCAAAGAGACGAGATCACCCGCTCCATGATGCCGGCAAACGATTCCCCGCCCGTTCGCTGGCGGATCGCGCCGGACCTCGTGCCCTATGATGTGGCGGTGGCGACGATGGAGGAGACGGTGGCCGACATCGCTGCCGGCCGGGCGGACGAACTCGTCTGGCTCGTCGAACACCCGCCGCTCTATACGGCCGGAACCAGCGCGGAGCCGCGGGATCTCGTGGCGCCCGACCGCTTTCCGGTGTTTACGACCGGGCGTGGCGGGGAATACACCTATCACGGCCCCGGCCAGCGCGTCGTCTATGTGATGCTCGACCTGAAGCGCCGCCAGCAGGATGTGCGTGCCTTCGTGGCCGCGCTGGAAGCGACCATCATCGAGACTCTCGCAGCCATGAACGTCACGGGGGAACGGCGCGAGGACCGCGTCGGCGTCTGGGTCCGGCGCCCGGAAAAGCCGCCGCTCGGCGACGGCCGGATGGCCGAGGACAAGATCGCCGCGATCGGCATCCGGCTTCGGCGATGGGTGAGTTTCCACGGTTTTTCCCTCAACGTCGATCCGGACCTCTCGCATTTTTCCGGCATCGTGCCCTGCGGCATCCGGGACTTTGGGGTCACGAGCCTCGTCGATCTCGGCCTGCCGGTGATGATGCCGGATGTCGATATGCGCATTCGCGAGGCCTTCGAGGCGATTTTCGGGCCGACCCGGACCGATAGCGCCGACTGAGCGCGGCGTTCCGGTCAGCGGGCGGCGCGTTTGACGCCCTTGATGGCGCTCACGGCCCCGCCTCGCGGCGCAAAACACCCTAACGTTCCAAGAGCGCCGGCACCCGTATCCACGAGGCCACGCGGCCGGCAACCGCGACAATCAGAGGAGACACGCACATGCGGATGTCGGCTGAGACCATGTTTCGGCGGCTTGCGAGCCAAGGGCAAGACGACACGCTCGGAGGGCGCATCTGGCGCGCGCGCGATGCCCTGCAGCTTACCCAAGAAGATCTTGCCTGCCATCTTGGGCTTCCCGACGCCACCGTTGCCTCATGGGAGGGCGACCGCGACGAGCCGCAATCGAAAAGCCTGTTTCAACTGGCAGGCGTGCTCGGTGTCTCGCCCGCCTGGTTGATTGCCGGTATCGGCGCCGGCCCGGATGAGGGCGATTGCGAAGTTCCCGAACGCATGCAAGGCGGAACCGCCGGTGGCCCTTCGCTTTCGACCTTGCAGCGCGAATTGGAGCGGCTGCGACGCCAGCACGCGACGACCGCGGCGGCGATCGAGCGGCTGGAGGCGACACTGGCGCAAATCGGCGCCGGCAAGACACGGCCTTGGTAATCGGGACCCAGCCGCACGGCGCCGAACAAACAATTTTCACTTGAGAAGCGGATCGGCCTATGCAGAGTCCACCGCAAAACACCGCCAGAAGCGCTGCTTTTCAGCATGCGGTGCCGAATCACTGGAACGAGGGCGCGACATCAGCCGGCACGGCCGGTCAGCGCCGGAATAGACAAGGAGACCGCATATGGATGTCCGGGCAGCAGTAGCCGTTCAGGCTGGTAAACCACTCGAAGTCATGACTGTACAGCTGGAAGGTCCTCGGGCTGGCGAAGTGCTGGTCGAGGTAAAGGCAACCGGTATTTGTCATACGGACGAGTTCACCCTCTCCGGCGCGGATCCGGAAGGTCTTTTCCCCGCCATCCTCGGCCATGAGGGTGCCGGCATCGTCGTTGATGTCGGCCCTGGCGTCACCTCGCTGAAGAAGGGCGACCATGTCATTCCGCTCTATACGCCGGAATGCCGCTCCTGCCCGTCGTGCCTGTCGCGCAAGACGAACCTGTGCACCGCCATCCGCTCGACCCAGGGGCAAGGCCTGATGCCGGATGGCACGTCGCGCTTCTCGATCGGCAAGGACAAGATCTTCCACTATATGGGCTGCTCGACCTTTGCGAACTACACGGTGCTGCCGGAAATCGCTCTCGCCAAGGTCAATCCCGACGCGCCCTTCGACAAGATCTGCTACATCGGCTGCGGCGTGACGACGGGCGTCGGCGCCGTCATCAACACCGCCAAGGTCGAGATCGGCGCCACCGCCATTGTCTTCGGCCTCGGCGGGATCGGCCTCAACGTCATCCAGGGCCTGCGCCTTGCCGGTGCCGACATGATCATCGGGGTCGATCTCAACAATGAGAAGAAGGCGTGGGGCGAGCGCTTCGGCATGACGCATTTCGTCAACCCGAAGGAAGTCGACGGCGACATCGTGCCCTATCTCGTCAACATGACGAAGCGCGGTGCGGACCAGATCGGCGGCGCCGACTACACGTTCGACTGCACGGGCAACACCAAGGTGATGCGCCAGGCGCTCGAATCCTCGCATCGCGGCTGGGGCAAGTCGGTCGTCATCGGCGTTGCCGGTGCCGGGCAGGAAATCTCCACCCGTCCGTTCCAGCTCGTCACCGGCCGTACCTGGATGGGCACGGCCTTCGGCGGCGCGCGCGGTCGCACGGATGTTCCGAAGATCGTCGACTGGTACATGGAGGGCAAGATCGAGATCGATCCGATGATCACGCACCTTCTGCCGCTCGAAGACATCAACAAGGGTTTCGACCTGATGCATGCGGGCGAATCGATCCGCAGCGTCGTCGTCTATTGAGGATGGCGCCTGCCTACGATATCGACGTGCGGAGCCTTCAGGACTTCTCCGCCGTCGATCTCTACGCCATGCTGAAGCTGCGCGGCGACGTCTTCGTCGTGGAGCAGGCCTGCGCTTATGCCGATCTCGACGGCAAGGATATCGAGGCGCTGCATCTGCGCCTCCTGTCCGCCGGCGAACTCCTCGCCTGCGCGCGGCTGTTCGCGCCGGGAGCGAGCGGAGGCGCAAGGATTGGCCGCGTCGCGGTTTCGCCCGATCATCGCGGCAAGAAGCTGGGCGAGGCACTGATGCGCACGGCGATTGCCGAATGCGAGCGCCGCTTTCCGGGACGTGTGATTGAAATCTCCGCCCAGAGCTATCTCCTCGGCTTCTACCGCGCCCTCGGCTTCGAGCCGGTGTCGCAGGAGTATCTGGAGGATGGCATCGCGCATGTGGATATGGTGCGCCCCAGCGACATGGCTTGCCGGTAGATGCAATCGTGGCTACAATTCGCTTCGAATGGGACGATGACAAGGACGCGGCGAACATCGCCAAGCACGGCATCAGTTTCCGCCAAGCATGCAAAATCTTCGACGGCATCATCTTAACTGCTGATGATGATCGGAACGACTATGGCGAAGTTCGACAGAACAGCATTGGCCTGCTGGATGGCCTGGTGGTCATCGTCGTGACACACACGGACAGGAATGGCCGCATCCGCCTGATTTCGGCGCGGCCTGCAAAACGCAGAGAGCGGGATCGCTATGCCGAAACGATTCGAGAAAGAACTCAGTCCCCATGATCTGGCAGCGCTCGCTGATGATGAGATCGACACCAGTGATATTCCTGAACTCAATGACGACTTCTGGCAGAAGGCCGTCCTTGTTGAACCTGAGGGTACAGAGCAGATCACGCTGCGGGTGAAAAGATCGGTGCTGCAGGCGTTTCGGTCAACGGGTAAAGGCTATCAGACGCGGATGAATGCCGTGCTGGAATCCTACGCACGCAGCCTGAAAAAATAGTCCATGCCCGAAATCTACGTTGATGCCGATGCTTGCCCGGTGAAGCCGGAGATTCTGAAGGTGGCCGAGCGGCATGGCCTGCCGGTGACCTTCGTTGCCAATTCGGGGCTGCGGCCCTCGCGCGATCCCATGGTCAAGAACGTGATCGTCTCCGGGGCCTTCGATGCGGCAGACGACTGGATTGCCGAGCGTGCAGGCCCCGGTGACATCGTGGTCACGGCGGATGTGCCGCTTGCCGGGCGGTGCGTGGCAGCGGGAGCACTCGTCACCGGGCCGACGGGGCGCGTCTTCGACACGACCAATATCGGGATGGCCACCGCCATGCGTGACCTCGGCGCGCATCTGCGGGAAACCGGCGAAAGCAAGGGCTACAACGCGGCCTTTTCTGCGCGGGACCGCTCGTCTTTTCTCGAAACGCTGGAGCGCCTGTGCCGGAGGGCAAAGGCATGATCCGCTCGTGGAGCGACAGACGATATGCTGCCTTCTTCATCGGTCTTGCGGCAGCAGCGGCAGCCTTCGCGGTGACCGCGCTGCTGGCGCCGGCTTTTGCCGGAGAGACGCCTGCCCTCGCCTTCTTCACGGCCTATCTCGCGATCACCGCGGCTCGTCTGCCCCGACTGACGGCGGAGTATCTGAAACACCGGGCCGCCCAGAACGATCCACCGGCCAGCGTCATCCTGCTGGTCACGCTGGTCGCGGTCGTCGTTGCGATCGTGTCGCTCTTCATGGCGCTGAACGACAAGGGCGACGGGCGCGGACTGGAAACGCTCATGGCCTTCGTGGCCGTCATTCTCGGCTGGCTGACGATCCATACGATGATCGCGCTGCACTATGCGCATCTCTACTGGATGCCCGCAACACTGGGGGAAAAGGGCAAGACGGGCGGGCATAAAGTTTCCGGCGGCCTTGATTTTCCCGGGGACGCGGATCCGGGTGTCACCGAGTTTCTCTACTTCTCCTTCGTGATCGGCATGACGGCGCAGACATCCGACGTTGCGATCACCACGACGGCCATGCGGCGCCTGAACCTTGCGCATGCGGTCGTGTCATTCTTCTTCAACACCGTCTTGATCGCTGCGTCCGTCAATGCGGTCATCAATCTCGCGCAGTAGGCGGGCCGGAAGGCCCCGAAAGGATCCGCCATGAAGATCATCTCGCAAAACACCGCCTTTGGCGGCATGCAGGGCGTCTTTGCCCATGAGTCCGCAGCGTGCAACTGCGAAATGACCTTCGCGGTCTTCGTGCCGCCGCAGGCCATTTCCGAGCCGCGCCCCGTGCTGTGGTATCTGTCGGGCCTGACATGCACCCATGCCAATGTGATGGAAAAGGGCGAGTACCGCCGGCTGGCCGCCGAACTCGGACTGATCATCGTTTGCCCCGACACCAGCCCGCGCGGCAACGATGTCGCGGACGAATTGACGAATTGGCAGAAGGGCAAAGGCGCCGGCTTCTACGTCGATGCGACAGAAGAGCCCTGGGCTGCGCACTATCAGATGTACAGCTACGTCACCGAGGAACTGCCGGCGCTTGTGTTCGAACAATTCCGCGCCGACCGGGAACGGCAGGGCATTTTCGGCCATTCGATGGGCGGCCATGGCGCGATGACGATCGCGCTTAAAAACCCCGACCGTATCAAGAGCTGCTCGGCCTTTGCGCCCATCGTTCAGCCATCGACGGCGGACTGGTCGATCGGCGCGTTGACGAGCTATCTTGGCGAGGACCCGTCACGCTGGCGCGCCTACGATGCCTGCGCTCTGGTGGAAGATGGCGCGCGCTTCCCGGAATTCCTGATCGACCAGGGCAAGGCCGACGGCTTCCTGGAAAACGGGCTGCGCCCGTGGCTGTTCGAAGAGGCGGTGAAGGGAACCGATATTGGCCTGACGCTGCGCCTGCACGAGCGCTACGATCATTCCTACTATTTCATTTCCACCTTCATGGACGACCACCTGCGCTGGCACGCGGACCGGCTGGGCTGACCACGCTCGGTCGCGACGAGAACGGCTGTCGGGCAAGGTTGCCCCTGCCCCGGCCGCTGTTCAGGTTGACGCGGCCTCAGGTCGTGGATTGAAGCCGCGCGCCTGCTACGCCCGTCGCGTCCATCACGCGAATGCTGGACTGGGCAAGACCGTTCAACCCCTGCATATCCACAATGAGGTGCCAGTGGCCGGACGTTGGCACCGTTAGACGCAGGGGAGACTTCTTGGCGACGCCGCCGACGAACTGGTGCTTGAGAACCTGCTTGTAGAGCTTCAGATTGGCGTCCGTCATCAGGCGGACGTTGGCGACAGCCGACAGAGTTATCTCGACAATGGTGCCGGCGCGCTGTTCGCGAAGGTCGTAATGGGTAAAATTGAATGCTTGCATGGTCCATGCCATCATTGATTGCCGAACAAGGCACTGCTCGACCCGGGCGGCTTTGGCTTCCTTCCCTCGCCCGGCATCCCACGGCGCGCTGCCCTTCTGGGCGCAGGCATACTAGAGCGTATACACTTAAGAAAAGTTTTCCGGCGCCCTCCCGTTCGCCGTGCCATCTCGAAGCAAGGAAAAGGTCATGCTGAACATTGTTCTCGTTGCCATTGGCGGCGCCATCGGTTCGGTTCTGCGCTATCTCGTCAGTCTTGCGACGCTGAGACAGTTCGGCCCCGCCTTTCCCTGGGGAACGTTCACCGTCAATCTTGTCGGCGGATTGCTCATCGGCATGGTGGCGGGCGTTTTCGCGCTGCGCAGCGAAGCCCCGCAGGAGATACGGCTCTTTCTGATCACGGGCTGCCTCGGCGGGTTCACGACGTTTTCGGCCTTCTCCCTCGATGCGGTCACGCTGTTCGAACGCGGGCAGGTGCTGACAGCCGCCGGCTATGTGGTGGCGAGTGTCGGTTTTTCCATTGGCGGGGTCTTTGCAGGGCTGGCCCTGATGCGGGCCATTCTGTAGGAACAGGCCCAAACACGACGTACAGACCGGGTGCGACAGCCAATCGAAGGCGCCTACGGAAGGAACAGACATGGCAGGCATCGAGCACAGAACCGTGGAGCCGGATGAGGCCGGCATGCGCGTCGATCGCTGGTTCAAGGTTCACTATCCCGGCCTCGGCTTTGGCGCGCTGCAGAAACTGCTGCGCTCGGGCCAGATCCGGGTCGATGGCGGCCGCGTGAAATCCGATAGCCGCGTCGAGCCCGGCCAGACCGTTCGCATCCCGCCCATGGGCGTCGATGGCAAGGAACCGAAGAGCGGACCGATCGGCGCCAGGGACCTGCGCCATTCCGATGACGGCGAGCTTCTCTCGCGCATGGTGCTGCACGAGGACGACAAGGTCATCGTGCTCAACAAGCCGCCGGGCCTTGCCGTGCAGGGTGGATCGGGCGTCAACCGGCACATCGACAAGATGCTGGAAGCATGGACCAACCAGAGGGGTGAAAAGCCGCGCCTCGTGCACCGTCTCGACCGCGACACCTCCGGCGTCCTTGTCATTGCCCGCACGCGCGGCGCTGCCCAGAAGCTGACGGCGGCGTTTCGCGAACGCGATACGAAAAAGACCTACTGGGCCATCGTGAAGGGCGTGCCGCGCAAGCGCGAGGACCGCATCTCCACCTGGCTCGTCAAGGAACAAACGCCGGATGGCGACCGGATGCGCATTGCCAAGCATGGCGAGGACGGCGCCGATCACGCCGTTTCCTATTACCGCATCCTCGAGCAGGCCGGCCAGAACCTCTGCTGGCTGGAAATGGAGCCCTATACGGGCCGAACGCACCAGCTGCGTGTTCACGCCGCCCATATCGGCCACCCCATTCTTGGCGACCCCAAATATTTCGAGGCCGATATCAACTGGAGTTTCCCCGGCGGCATGCAGAACCGGCTGCACCTTCACGCCCGCCATATCGACATCCCCCATCCCTCGGGCGGGCGCCTGCGCGTCAGCGCGCCGATGCCGCAGCACATGGTGCAGAGCTTCAACCTCATCGGCTTCGACGAGACCAATGGGGAGATCGACGGCGAATGAGGCTGGTGCTCTTTGATTGCGACGGCACGCTCGTCGATAGCGGCCGGCTGATCCACGAGGTCATGCGCCGGACCTTCCTCGCCTATCGCCTGCCCGAACCCGATTATGCTGCGACGAAATCGATCATCGGCCTGACACTGGACATCGCCATCGCACGGATCGCCGGTCGCCCGCATGTGGATGACGAGGTGCTCTCGATGACGCAGCACTACAAGGACATCTACGGGGGCGTGCGGGCCACGCCCGGATTCCAGGAGCCGCTGTATGCCGGGATTGGGGACATGATGGCGGCGCTTGCCGGCAATGATGGGCTGGTGCTCGGCGCCGTGACCGGCAAATCCCGCCGCGGCCTCAACCTGATTTCACAGGCGCACGGCTTCGAGAAGACGTTCTTCGTCTCGCGCACGGCCGATGACTGCCCCTCCAAGCCGCATCCGGCCATGGTCAGCGAATGCTGCGCAGACGCGGGAATCGATGCTGCCCGCACCATCGTCATCGGCGACAGCGTTTACGACATGCAGATGGCGGTCAACGCTGGCGCCATTCCGCTCGGCGTGTCCTGGGGCTATGGCGGAGTCGCCGACCTTGCCGATGCGGGCGCGCGCCATATCGTGCGCACCCCGGGTGAAATTATCGACTGGCTGGAAGAAAACGATGTCTGATCACCGCGACGAGCTCAACGGCATGCTGACCGATCCCGATCCGGTTCGCCGTGCCCAGATCCAGATGCAGAAGCCGGCCGTCAGGCGCTTCTACAAGGACGTGACGACCGGCAAGGCGGAGGGCGGCGGCCATGCCGTGCTCCTGGACGGGCGCTCGCTGAAGACGCCGGCCAAGAACACGCTCAGCGTGCCGACCGCGGCGCTGGCTGGCCTCCTCCGGGACGAATGGGACGCGCAGGGCGAGACGATCGAGCCGGATGCCATGCCGATCACCCGTCTCGTCAACACGGCGATCGACGGCGTTTCCGTCGAGCACCGTGCCGTGTTTGCCGAAATCCTGCGCTTTGCCGGAACGGACATGCTCTGCTACCGCGCCGACCAGCCGGAAGGCCTGGTGGCCCGGCAGAACGCCGTCTGGGATCCCATTCTCGACTGGATGGCGGGCGCGGGCGGTGCGCCCTTCCTGACCGTATCCGGCATTATGCACCGGGAGCAGCCGGCGGCGGCGATCAACGGCTACGCCGAACTGCTGCGCAATTATGCAACGCCGCTCGGCCTCACCTGCCTGCACACCATCACCAGCCTGACGGGCTCGGCCATCCTCGCCATCGCCTTTGCCGAGGGTTTCCGCACGCCGGACGACATCTGGGCCGCGGCCCATGTCGATGAGGACTGGCAGATTTCGCAGTGGGGCGAGGACGAGGAGGCGGCGTTGCGGCGCGCGCGGCGCTACATCGACTTCGACGCGGCGGTCCGCACGCTCGATTCCCTGCGATAAGCGCTCCAGAGCGGCAAGCCTTGCGGGGGGCGTTCAGCCACCGCGTTCGCGGCGCAGCTTGGACCACCAGTCGAGGCGCTTGCGGATTTCGCGTTCGAAGCCGCGCTCCGGCGGATCGTAATATTGCTGGCGTCCCATCTTCTCCGGGAAATAGTCCTGGCCGGAGAAGGCGTCGGGCTGATCGTGGTCGTAGCGATAGCCATCGCCATACCCTTCGCCCTTCATCAGCTTGGTCGGGGCGTTCAGAATATGCTTGGGCGGCAGAAGCGAGCCATGCTCCTTCGCGGACCGCATCGCCGCCTTGTAGGCGACATAGACCCCGTTCGACTTGGGCGCGGTGGCGAGGTAGACACAGGCATTGGCGAGCGCCAGTTCCCCCTCGGGAGATCCGAGGAAATCATAGGCGTCCTTGGCCGCATTGGCGACGACCAGGGCCTGCGGATCGGCAAGGCCGATATCCTCAACCGCCATGCGCACGAGACGCCGGCCGAGAAACAGCGGGTCCTCACCGGCATCGAACATGCGGCAGAGGTAATAGAGAGCCGCATCCGGATCCGAGCCGCGGATCGATTTGTGAAGCGCGGAAATGAGGTTGTAGTGGCCGTCCTGCCCCTTGTCATAGACGGGGGCGCGGCGTTGCACGACCTCCTGCAAGGCCGCCGCATCGAAGACTTCGCCGGAACGCGCGGCGCGCCAGACTTCTTCTGCGAGCGTCAGCACGGCCCGGCCGTCGCCATCGGCCATGCGGATCAGGCTGGCGCGGGCCTCCGGATCAAGCGGCAGCGCCTTGGCCTCAACGGTCTCGGCGCGCGCCAGGAGCTCCGTTAGGCTCTCCTCGTCATGGGAGCGGAAGGTGAGCACCCGGGCGCGGGAGAGAAGAGCGGCATTGAGCTCGAAGGAGGGATTTTCCGTCGTCGCGCCAACGAGGATGACGGTGCCATCCTCCATGACCGGCAGGAAACTGTCCTGCTGGGCGCGGTTGAAGCGATGGATTTCGTCGACGAAGAGCAGCGTCTGGCGACCGGACATGCGCCGGGCACGCGCCGATTCGAAGACTTTCTTGAGATCGGCGACGCCGGAGAAGATGGCCGAGATCTGCTCGAAGGCCAGTCCCGCTTCGCCCGACAGGAGGCGCGCCACCGTCGTCTTGCCGGTGCCCGGCGGGCCCCAGAAGATCATCGACCCCAGGGATCCCGCCTCGATCATGCGTCGCAGAACGCCGTCCGGCCCGGTCAGGTGCGCCTGGCCGCTGACCTCATCCAGCGTTTTCGGCCGCAGGCGATCTGCCAGCGGCCGCTTCTCCCGGATGATGTCGGGCGCGCCCTGCGCGAAGAGATCACTCATCGGAAGAACTGCCGGATGAGCTGGCCGTCCCGCAGGATTTCGACGCGCCAGAAGGCCGGATCGGTCGCGACCGCCGTTTCAAGCGTCTTCGACTTGTCGATCTGCTCGCCGTTCACGGCGACGACGATGTCTTTTGCCTGCAGGCCGATGCGGGCGGCGGGAGAACCGCGCTTCACCTCGACGATGACAACGCCTTCCGTCGTGTTGCCGAGGCGCAGCTCATCGGCAAGGCGCGGCGAGAGATTGGCAACGACGGCGCCGGAGAAAGGATTGCGTCCCTCAATCAGCCGCTCGTCGCGCGGGGTGGTCTCGGGCGCGGCGGCAAGCGCCAGCGTGACCTCGCGGCTCCTGCCATTGTCGCTGACCGTCAGCTTCGCGTCGTGACCGATGCCGACCGTCGTCAGGCGGTAACCGAGCGCGTCGGGATGCTCGACCGCAATGCCATTGACGGCGGTGACAACCTGGCCGGGCTTCAGGCCCGCCTTTTCGGCCGGCCCACCGGCGACGACGGCGGTCACGAGGGCGCCGCGGGCGCGATCAAGCCCCAGCGCCTCGGCAACCTCGGAGGTGACGGGTTCGAAACTGGCGCCGATATAGGGCCGCACGAAGCTCGGGCTGCCGCCCTCGGCCGAGGTCACGAAGCTCTTCACCAGATTGGCGGGAATGGCGAACCCGACACCGTTCGAACCGCCGCCGCGCGAGAAGATCGCGGTGTTGATGCCGATCAGCTGACCCTTCATGTCGATCAGCGCGCCGCCCGAATTGCCGGGATTGATGGCCGCATCGGTCTGGATGAAAAACCCGAAATCGCCCGAGACAACCTGGTTGCGGGCAAGCGCCGAGACGATGCCGCTGGTCACGGTCTGGCCGACGCCGAAGGGATTGCCGATGGCGAGCACGAGATCGCCGACCTCAACGGCATCGCTGTCGCCGATCGGGATCGTGTCGAACGTTGTATCGGACTTGATCTTGAGCACGGCGAGATCCAGCCGGTCGTCCTTCAGGACGACGGTGCTGGCGAACTCGCGCCCATCGGCGAGCGCCACCTTGATGTCGTCGGCGCCCTCGATGACATGGTTGTTGGTGACAACGATGCCGTTGGCGCCGACGATGACGCCGGAGCCGAGCGAGGACTGCTTTTCCGACCGGTTCGGCATGCGTTGGCCGAAGAACTGCTCGAAGAAGGGATCGCCGTCGAAGGGAGACCGACGCTGGACCACCCGCTCGGCATAGACGTTGACCACGGCATTGGCGGTCTGCTTGACGAGGGGCGCGAAGGACATCTGCATTTCGGTGCGGTCGGCCGGAAGACGCTTGGCATCCGTGCCCTGCGCAAGGGCCGCGCCGGGCAGGAGGTCGAGCCGCTCGGCGACCAGCGCCGTGCCGGCGACGCCCGCCGACAAGAGGCCGATGGAGGCAAGAAGAAGGACGACCCGGCGGGGCGCGAAGCGGCGGAAGAACGTCATGGATACGATCCTGAAAATGATGCGGTTCGGCCGTCAGAGATAGGATGGCGCGGGCGTGCGGCAAAGTTAAAAGACGGAAAGAATTGCCGCCTTTTTGCCAGCCCGCCGCCGCGGCATCCCCCAGGCAAGGCGTCGCGTTACGAACCGGCCCCACTCTACACCGGTCCCGCACCCTTATCGTCGGCCGGAGCGTCCGCGATGGACCCGTTTCCGCGTCTCATCGCGTGTGCCCCTTTCCACGGGAAGACGCGCACGCCCAAAAGGGCGTCTCGCCTTCACTGCCGCCCTCGCGGCGGGGAAACCCGCCGATCAGAACGGGATATCGTCATCCATGTCGCGCGAGAAGTTGCTGGCGCCTCCGGAAGACTGACGGCCGCCACCGCTCGACGAGCCGGAGGCCTGCGGACGGTCGTAATCGTCGTAGGACGGCGCGGAGCCGAAGGAGGAGCCGCCATAATCATTGCCGCCACCGGACATGCGGCGGTCGCCACCGCCCTCGCCGCGACCGTCGAGCATGGTCAGCGTGGAATTGAAGCCCTGCAGCACGACTTCCGTGGTGTAGCGGTCATTGCCGTTCTGGTCCTGCCACTTGCGGGTCTGCAGCGCGCCTTCGATATAGAGCTTGGCACCCTTCTTGATGTACTGCTCGACGACCTTGCACAGACCCTCATTGAAGACGACGACATTGTGCCACTCGGTCTTTTCGCGGCGTTCGCCGGAGTTGCGATCGCGCCAGCTTTCCGAGGTCGCGATGCGCAGGTTGGCGATCGGACGGCCGTCCTGCGTGCGACGGATTTCCGGGTCCGCCCCGACGTTACCGACCAAAATTACCTTGTTGACGCTACCAGCCATCGTTGTCGTCCCTGTTGAGGGGCGCGCCGGCCCGCAAGCCGGCCGCCCGCCGAAATTTGCGCCATCATAGACACCCGCTCGCCACACGGTCACCCGCGTCGCTTCCCCTCACGGGTCAATCCACAGCAATAATCCCCGGCCACTCCGATTTTGTTCTTTTTTTGTTCTAAACATCCCCTATTCTCTTGTCAACCGAATCGGAAACGGGCACGGATAGGTGAACATCCTCCCCCCGATGGACGAAGACCGATGGACAGGCGCGGCAGACACCCTACATGAGGGTCTGCCGAAACCGACGCTGGATATCATGAGCGAACTGAAGACCATTTCCATTCGTGGCGCCCGCGAGCACAATCTCAAGGGTGTCGACCTCGACCTGCCGCGCAACAAGCTGATCGTGATGACGGGGCTTTCCGGCTCCGGCAAGTCGTCGCTTGCCTTCGACACGATCTACGCGGAAGGGCAGCGGCGCTATGTCGAGAGTTTGTCGGCCTATGCACGCCAGTTCCTGGAAATGATGCAGAAGCCGGATGTCGACCAGATCGACGGCCTGTCGCCGGCGATTTCCATCGAGCAAAAGACGACATCGAAGAACCCGCGGTCCACGGTCGGCACGGTCACCGAAATCTACGACTACATGCGCCTGCTCTTTGCGCGCGTCGGCGTGCCCTATTCGCCGGCGACGGGCCTTCCGATCGAGAGCCAGACGGTCAGCCAGATGGTCGATCGCATTCTCGATTTCGAAGAGGGCACAAGGCTTTACATTCTTGCGCCAATGGTTCGGGGGCGCAAGGGCGAGTACAAGAAGGAACTCGCCGAGCTCATGAAGAAGGGCTTCCAGCGCGTCAAAATCGACGGGCAGTTCTACGAGATCGCCGAGGCGCCCACCCTCGACAAGAAGTACAAGCACGATATCGACGTGGTCGTGGACCGTGTCGTGGTGCGCCCGGATCTTGCCGCACGCCTTGCAGACAGCCTGGAGACCTGCCTGAAGCTCGCCGACGGGCTCGCGGTGGCCGAATTCGCCGACAAGCCGCTGCCGCCGGAGGAGACGTCTGCCGGCGGCTCCGCCAACAAGTCACTGAACGAGACCCATGAGCGGGTTCTGTTTTCGGAAAAATTCGCCTGCCCGGTTTCGGGCTTCACCATTCCGGAAATCGAGCCGCGGCTCTTTTCCTTCAACAATCCCTTCGGTGCCTGCCCGACCTGCGACGGGCTCGGCAGCCAGCAGAAGATCGACGAAAACCTGATCGTGCCCGAGGCGCATCGCACGCTGAAGGACGGGGCGATCGCCCCTTGGGCAAAGTCGTCCTCGCCCTATTACAATCAGACGCTGGAAGCGCTGGGGAAAGCTTACGGCTTCAAGCTTTCCAGCCGCTGGAGCGACCTCTCCGACGCCGCGCAGCGCGCGATCCTGCACGGAACGGACGAGAAGATCGAGTTCGACTACAAGGACGGCGCGCGCGCCTACAAGACGGTGAAGACCTTCGAAGGCATCGTGCCCAATCTGGAGCGGCGCTGGAAAGAGACCGATAGCGCCTGGGCGCGCGAGGAAATCGAGCGGTTCATGTCCGCCGCCCCCTGCCCGGCCTGCAACGGCTATCGCCTGAAGCCAGAAGCTCTGGCGGTGAAGATCGACAGGCTGCATATCGGCGAGGTCTGCGCCATGTCGATCCGCGTGGCGCGTGACTGGTTCGAGACGCTGCCGGAGCGCATGAACACGAAGCAGAACGAGATTGCGGTCCGTATTCTCAAGGAAATCCGTGACCGCCTGCGCTTCCTCAACGATGTCGGCCTCGATTATCTCTCGCTCTCGCGCAATTCCGGCACGCTGTCGGGCGGCGAAAGCCAGCGCATTCGGTTGGCCTCGCAGATCGGCTCGGGCCTGACAGGCGTGCTCTATGTGCTGGACGAGCCGTCGATCGGCCTGCACCAGCGCGACAATGCGCGGCTTCTCGATACGCTGCGCCACCTGCGCGACATCGGCAACACCGTGATCGTCGTCGAGCATGACGAGGATGCCATCCTGACGGCCGATTACGTCGTCGATATCGGCCCGGCCGCCGGCATTCACGGCGGCCGCGTGGTGGCCGCGGGAACGCCGGCCGAAATCATGGCCAATCCGGCTTCGCTGACCGGCAAATATCTTTCCGGCGAGCTGAATGTCGCGGTTCCGTCCGAACGGCGCAAGCCGAAGAAGAAGAAGGAACTGAAGGTCGTCGGCGCGCGCGCCAACAACCTGAAATCCGTCACCGCCGCCATTCCGCTCGGTGTCTTCACGGCGGTCACCGGCGTTTCCGGGGGCGGCAAGTCCACCTTCCTGATCGAGACCCTCTACAAGGCGGCGGCACGGCGCGTCATGGGCGCACGCGAGCTGCCGGCCGAGCATGAACGCATCGACGGTTTCGAGCATATCGACAAGGTCATCGACATCGACCAGTCGCCCATCGGCCGCACGCCGCGGTCCAATCCGGCCACCTATACCGGCGCCTTCACGCCGATCCGCGACTGGTTCGCCGGTCTGCCGGAGGCAAAAGCGCGCGGCTACCAGCCGGGCCGCTTCTCCTTCAACGTCAAGGGCGGGCGCTGCGAGGCCTGCCAGGGCGATGGCGTCATCAAGATCGAAATGCACTTCCTGCCGGACGTCTATGTCACCTGCGACGTCTGCCATGGCAAGCGCTACAATCGCGAGACGCTGGACGTGACCTTCAAGGGCAAGTCGATCGCCGACGTGCTCGACATGACCGTGGAGGAAGGCGTCGATTTCTTCGCCGCCGTGCCGGCGGTGCGCGACAAGCTGGTGACGCTGAACCAGGTGGGCCTCGGCTATATCAAGATCGGCCAGCAGGCCAATACGCTCTCGGGCGGCGAGGCGCAGCGTGTCAAGCTCGCCAAGGAGCTGTCGAAGCGCTCCACTGGCCGCACGCTCTACATTCTCGACGAGCCGACCACCGGTCTTCACTTCCACGACGTCGCCAAGCTCCTGGAAGTGCTGCACGAACTGGTCAATCAGGGCAATTCGGTCGTGGTTATCGAGCACAATCTCGAGGTCATCAAGACGGCGGACTGGATCATCGATTTCGGTCCGGAAGGCGGCGATGGCGGCGGTCAGGTGATTGCCGAGGGCACGCCGGAAGAGGTCGTGAACGTGGATCGCTCCTATACGGGCCAGTTCCTGAAGGAGCTTCTGGAACGGCGGCCGATGAAGGCGATCGCCGCGGCGGAATAGGAGTTGGGTGATGGGGACCAAGGCGGCAGGCGGAACGATCCGGACCGGCATCGGCGGCTGGACGTTCGAGCCATGGGATGAGAGCTTCTATCCGCCGAAACTGCCGAAGAAGCGGCAGCTGGAACATGCCAGCCGCCAGTTGACGGCGATCGAGGTCAACGGCACCTATTATTCCAGCCAGAAGCCCGAGACCTTCGCCAAATGGGCTTCGGAAGTGCCGGAGGATTTCGTCTTTTCGCTGAAGGCGAGCCGGTACTGCACCAACCGCAAGGTCCTGACCGAGGCTGGGCCCTCGATCGAGAAGTTTCTGGGTCAGGGCATTGCGGAGCTCGGGTCCCATCTCGGTCCGATCCTGTGGCAGTTTATGGCGACCAAAAAATTCGAGCCGGAGGATTTCGAGGCTTTCCTGCAACGCCTGCCGAAAACGCTGGACGGACGGCCGCTGCGCCATGTCGTTGAGCCGCGCCACGAGAGTTTTTGCACGCCCGCCTTCATCGATCTCCTCGCAAAATACGAGATCGCTGCCGTCTGCGCCGACCACCACGACTATCCGATGTTTGCCGATGCCACGGCCGACTTCGTGTATGCGCGCCTGCAGAAAGGGACGGACGAGACGCCGACCTGCTATCCCCCTGCCGAGATCGACCGTTGGGCCGGACGCTTCAAGACCTATGCGGCGGGCGGGGTACCCGATGACCTGCCGCGCATCGCGCCGGATCGCACGGTGGAGACCAAGCCGCGCGAGGTCTTCGCCTTCTTCATCACGGGCGGCAAGGTGAATGCGCCGGAGGGCGCGCAGGTACTACAGCGGGCGGTTGCCGGCTGACCGGAGCGATGACCGGCCACCGGCTCGGCAAGGGTAGCCGGCAGGCCCGCTTCCTGGCCAACGGGCCATGGCCCAAAAAATTTGTCGTCGCCGTCACGGCAGAGGCCTGATGGCCGCCACCAGATCTTCCGCCGTCATCCCCTCGCCTGCGAGATAACCGGCAGCGCCGTGGCGCCAGGCGCCGGCGGCGGCGGCTTCGAAGGGTGGCATGCCTTCGGCCAGATGTGCGCCGATGATGCCGGCCAGGACATCGCCGGAGCCGGCGGTGGCGAGGAAGGGCGGGGCCGAAACATTGACGACGGCACGGCCATCGGGTGCGGCTACGACCGTGTCGGCGCCCTTGAAAAGCACCACGGCGCCGCTGCGGGCGGCAGCGGCACGCGCCTTGTCGATCTTGGAGAGCGCATCCTTGGCGGAGAGATCGGGAAAGAGGCGCGCGAATTCGCCCGCATGCGGCGTCAGCACCACAGGCCAACCGTTCTGCCTGATGGCCTCGAAAAGGCTCCCCGGCTCGCCGGCGAAAGCGGTGATCGCATCGGCATCGAAAACGACCGGGCGACCCACGAGGGCGAGCGCGTAGAGGCGCGTCGTTTCACTGACACCGAAGCCGGGGCCAAGCACGAAGGCCGCAAGGCGGCGATCCTCCAGCCAGTCGGTGAGGCCGGCAAGATCATCCAGGCGGCGCGTCATCACCGCCGTCAGGTGCGTGGTGTTGACGGCAAGCGCATTGCCGGGACTTGCGAGCGTAACGAGGCCGGCGCCCGCTTTCAGCCCGGCCGTGGCGGAAAGGCGAGCTGCGCCCGTGGTGGATGGCCCGCCCGAAAAGACGACGAGATGGCCGCGGCTGAACTTGTGGCTGTCCGCGCCGTTCCGTTTTCTGGCAGCGTCGAATATGGCGGGCGCGTTGATGGCAAGGCGACCAGCGGCGGCGGTAAGGAAGCGTTCGGGGATGCCGATATCAACAACCTCGACACGACCGCAATGGTCCCGGCCCGGCATCAGCACGTGACCGGGTTTCAGGCTCATGAAGGTGATCGTGTGCCGCGCGCGGAAGGCTCCGCCCCGGACCGTGCCGGTGCGCCCGTCAATGCCGGAGGGAAGATCGATGCTGATGACGGGAAGGCTGAGGGCCTGCGCCCTCTCCGCCAGCGCAACGACAGTGTCGGGCACGGGGCGCGACAGGCCGGCGCCGAAGAGCGCGTCGACCACGACATCGCCCGGCTTCAGGTCGCACGCATCTAGACTGGCGATGGCGCCCGTCCATCCCGCAGCAGCGCGCGCCGCATCCCCGGTCAATGCCGCAGGCGGTTGCATGGCAAAGAGCACGACATCCGCGCCCGAGGCCTTCAAGGCTTCAGCCGCAACATAACCGTCCCCGCCATTGTTCCCGGGACCAGTGAGCACGATGAAGCGCAGCGCGCCGGGCTCGGCCTTGAGCGCGGCCGCGGCCACAGCTTCGCCGGCCATCCGCATCAACAGGAAACTGTCGATGCCGGAGGCTGCGGCCGCACGGTCGACGCCGGCCATTTCGTCGGGTGTCAGAAGAAGCCCGGATCTGGAAAATGTCTGCTGCATGCCACAACCTTAACCGCCCACGGGGCGCGCCGATATGACGAAAGATGGCGAGCATCGTCATTTTGCCGCCCGCCGTCTTCCTCCACGCCTCCAACTCCCAAAACGCGAGAAAACGGATATATTTTAGGCATTTGCACAAATTAAGCGCTTAATTATGATGCTTAACAAAGGCCACAATCTGCGGCACAGTGTGTTCAGCGTGGAAATTCGGCACTCTCGCCAAAAAGCAGGCAATTTTGACGAGGAGCATGCAAAAAACACGCTGGACGACGCGAAAAACCTGCCGATTCGCTTCCGATGACGCAGATTTCGGATGAATTGGCACACAAACTGCATAGACTGGCGCATGCGGGCCAGGCCTGCTGCAACGGGAGAAGCGGAGAGTGTTTTCCTCATGAAAAAGATCGAAGCGATCATCAAGCCCTTCAAGCTCGATGAGGTGAAGGAGGCCCTTCAGGAAGTCGGCCTGCAGGGCATTACCGTCACGGAGGCCAAGGGCTTCGGGCGCCAGAAGGGCCATACGGAGCTTTATCGCGGCGCCGAATATGTCGTCGACTTCCTGCCGAAGGTGAAGGTGGAAGTGGTGCTGGCCGACGAGAATGCCGAGGCCGTCATCGAGGCCATCCGCAACGCCGCCCAGACGGGCCGCATCGGCGACGGCAAGATCTTCGTGTCCAATATCGAGGAAGTGATCCGCATCCGGACCGGGGAAACCGGCGTGGATGCCATCTGACTGCAATGATCCCCGGCTAGAGCCATGGCCGGGCAAGAACCGTCAACCAATAAGGGACCGGAAACACAATGACGACCGCCAACGACATTCTCAAGCAGATCAAGGACAACGACGTGAAGTTCGTCGATCTGCGCTTCACCGATCCGCGCGGCAAGCTGCACCACCTGACGATGGACGTGTCCTGCGTGGACGAGGACATGTTTGCCGACGGCGTGATGTTCGACGGCTCCTCCATCGGCGGCTGGAAGGCGATCAACGAGTCCGACATGGTGCTGATGCCCGATCCGGACACGGTCCATATGGACCCCTTCTTCGCCCAGTCCACCATGGTCATCGTTTGCGACATTCTCGACCCGGTCTCCGGCGAGGCCTATAACCGCGACCCGCGCGGCACGGCCAAGAAGGCCGAAGCCTACCTCAAGGCGTCGGGCATCGGCGACACCGTCTTCGTCGGTCCCGAGCCCGAATTTTTCGTCTTCGACGACGTGAAGTACAAGGCCGACCCCTACAATACCGGCTTCAAGCTCGATTCCAACGAACTGCCGTCCAACGACGACACGGATTACGAGACCGGCAACATGGGCCATCGTCCGCGCGTGAAGGGTGGCTACTTCCCGGTTCCGCCAATCGACAGCGCGCAGGACATGCGCTCGGAAATGCTGACGGTTCTCGCCGAAATGGGCGTGGTCGTCGAAAAGCAGCACCATGAAGTGGCCGCCGCCCAGCACGAGCTCGGTGTCAAGTTCGACACGCTGGTGCGCAACGCCGACAAGATCCAGATCTACAAGTATGTCGTGCATCAGGTCGCCCATGCCTATGGCAAGACGGCCACCTTCATGCCGAAGCCGATCTTCGGCGACAACGGCTCGGGCATGCATGTGCACCAGTCGATCTGGAAGGACGGCAAGCCGACGTTCGCCGGCGACGAATATGCCGGTCTTTCGGAAAGCTGCCTCTACTATATCGGCGGCATCATCAAGCATGCCAAGGCGATCAACGCCTTCACAAACCCGACGACGAACTCCTACAAGCGTCTCGTGCCGGGCTATGAGGCACCGGTTCTGCTCGCCTATTCGGCCCGCAACCGCTCGGCCTCGTGCCGCATTCCCTTCGGCTCATCGCCGAAGTCGAAGCGCGTCGAAGTGCGTTTCCCCGATCCGCTGGCAAACCCCTATCTCGGCTTCGCCGCCATGCTGATGGCCGGCCTCGACGGCATCAAGAACAAGATCCATCCGGGCAAGGCCATGGACAAGGATCTCTACGACCTGCCGCCAAAAGAGCTGAAGAAGATCCCGACGGTCTGCGGCAGCCTGCGCGAAGCACTCGAAAGCCTCGACAAGGACCGCAAGTTCCTGACAGCCGGCGGCGTCTTCGATGACGACCAGATCGACGCCTATATCGAGCTGAAGATGGTCGAGGTCATGCGCTACGAAATGACCCCGCACCCGGTCGAGTTCGACATGTACTATTCGGCCTGATCGGCTGATGTCTCTGAAACCCCGGCGGCTCGTCCCGCCGGGGTTTTTTGTTGGCCGGCAAAGAAATTTGCGCAGAGACGGGTTGGCGTTTCCCCGCCATCACCGGCCAAGCCACCTCAGCGTCCGGGTGCGGGCAAGACGAATCGTGTTTCTTAAAAGCGCCCACGCGGCCGCTGACCGACGCTCTGACGGTCAGGATTACGGACTGACGGTGGTCTGCGGTTGGGTTCCGCTCGACGGCGCTGGCGCCTCGTGCTTTGCCGCCTTCAGGCTTTTGATCTGCGCATTCAGCGCAGCAATGGTGGCGCGGCTTTCCGCCTCAAGCGCCTGCTTGGCAGCGGTGAGTTTCGCGAGATCGGCTTCGCTTGCATCAATTTCGGTCCGCAAGCCGTCCGCCCTCGTGATCGCTGCGTCACGGTCCCGGGTCGCGGCGGCGAGACTCTCCTCAAGTGCCCGCGCATTGGTCTTTTCATCAGCGAGTGTGCGTGAAAGCGCGGCAAGCTGTTCGACGTAACCTGCGACGATACGATCGGCCTCCTGCGCGGCGACCTTCAGCTTCTTCTCCAGCGCTGTCACTTCCGCATCGCGCTTGTCGAGAAGGCGCGTCAGCTTGGGGATTTCCGTCAGTTTCAGCGCCGCATACTCCTTTTCGATCTCGGTGGCCCAGGTAGCAGCGTTCTGGCGGAACGCGTCGAGTTCGCGCGCGAGCGACTTGATTTCGGCCTCGGCCGAGAGGCGGGCCTCGGTGACGCGGCGAAGCTCGGCGTCCATGTGCACGATCTCCCGCTTCAGGCGCTGCTGCTCCGAAAGGGCATAGACGCCGCCGGCCACGAGCGCGGCGAACAGCAAGATCGTCAGGACGCGGCCATTGCCGCCCCGCCCGGTCGGAGGGCCGCGCGAGATGACCTCACTCTTGCGTGCTGTGCGGACTGCCACATTGCCCTCGCTTTCCGGCTCAACCCGACATTGACTGTCAGGTCCCTGCCGAACCATCCACCCCATTGATGTTACGGCTGTGTGACCCCAATTATTCGAAAGAAAGGATGGTCGGGGCCATGAAACAGAGAAACGCGAAATTTCAGATCGGACAAGTCGTCCGCCACCGCATTTTCCCCTTCCGCGGCGTGATCTTCGACGTCGACCCGGAATTTGCCAATACGGAGGCGTGGTGGAATGCCATCCCGGCCGAGATCCGGCCGCACAAGGAGCAGCCCTTCTACCACCTCTTCGCCGAAAACGCAGAGAGCGAATACATCGCCTATGTGTCGGAGCAAAACCTGGTACCAGATGAGAGCGGCCTTCCGCTGCGCAGCCAGCAGGTTCATGCCCTCTTTACGCCGGACGGGCCGGGAAGCTTCAAACCGAAGGCCGTCGTGCAGCATTGACGGCGTGCGAACCGCTGCGTGCTGACCGGACACTCTGAAACGCGAAACGGCCCGGACGATGCTGTCCGGGCCGTTTTTTCGATCGGGTAAATGCTGCGCGGGAGCGCCAGCATGTTACTGCTGCTTGGCGGCCTTCTGGGCTTCTTCCAGCTTCTTGCGCGCGTCTTCAGCCTTCTTCTGCATTTCTTCTTGCAGGAGACGCTGACGCTCTTCGAGCTGCGACTGCTCGATCGGGTCACCATCGAATGCACCGGTGAAGCCGGCGAGGGTGAACTTGATCGGGTTCGGAGCGCGCTGGAAGTTGACCGAGGTGAAGACGACCTCATTGCCCTTCTTGAGGCTTGCAATGGTGGCATCGTTCAGCGGCGCTTCGGCGACGCACTTGTCGGGCATGCAGATGGCGTAGTCGAGCTTGATGGCCTTGCCACCGTCGATCTGCATCTGGACGCCCGACGGGATCAGCCGTGCGGAGGGAACGGATACCTGCAGCGCCTTGCGGTTCACCTTGCCGGATACGGTGATGAGGCCGACAGCGGTGATCAGCTGGCCGTTATTGGCGGTCATCAGGTTCTGCACGATGCAGACGTCATTGTCTTCCTGCTTGGTGCAGACCTTGAACCAGCCCTGCGGCGGACGGCCGGCGGCCTGCTGGGCCGAAGCGACGGTCGGCAGCGAAGCGGCGGCAACAGCCAGAGAGAGCACCGGCAGGGCCACGCGCTTGGTGATGTTTTTCGTGAACGACATGGTTCGATCTGTCTCCTGAATTCCGTCTCTGGAACGAAGCAACGTGCGCCGGGGCCGCGCCTCGCCCTCCCGTGGGCCGACAGCTTCCCTGTTGGCCAAATGAGGCAAATGCATGACCCCTGTTTCGCCAAACCTGTTACATCGCGGCGTCCCCATAATCCAGTCTTTCGTGATGAATTTCGTCAGCATGTCCGGCTCTGCCTCAGAAAACCCACGGGCAACTGATTGGAATTGCCCCTTCCCGGGATCGTGGTAACGTCGCCCGACTCACATGCAACTCGCCCAAGGGAGGACGACGTGCGCGCCCTTTTCATCGGCCTGGCACTGGTCACGGCAAAGCTTCTCGCCGCCGCGCCTGCCCTGGCAGACCCCGTTCACGCCATTTCCATGCACGGCCAGCCTGCCCTGCCCGCGGATTTCAAGGCATTCCCCTACGTCAATCCGACGGTGAAGAAGGGTGGCAAGATCGCCTATGGCGTCGTCGGCACGTTCGACAATCTCAATCCGTTCATCCTGAAGAGCATGCGCACCACCGCGCGCGGCATGCTGGATCCGGAGTTCGGCAATCTCGTCTATGATTCGCTGATGCAGCGCTCGCGCGACGAAGCCTTTTCGCTCTATGGGCTCCTGGCCGAGACAGTGGAATGGGATGAGGACCGGACCTTCATCCAGTTCAACCTGAACCCGAAGGCGCGGTGGGCGGATGGCCAACCGGTGACGCCAGAGGATGTGATTTTCACTTTCGAGATTTTCCGCGACAAGGGCCGCGTGCCCTTCTCCAGCCGCCTCGACAAGGTGGCGAAGATGGAAAAGGTGGGCGAGCGCAGTGTGCGCTTCACCTTCAATGAAAAGGCCGACCGCGAGTTTCCGCTGCTTCTCGCCCTGACGCCGATCCTGCCGAAGCATGCGACCGATGTCGCGACTTTCGACCAGACGACCCTGAAATTCCCGGTTGGTTCCGGCCCCTACAAGGTGGCCTCGGTGGTACCCGGCGAGCGCATCGTTTATCAGCGCCGCGACGATTACTGGGCGAAGGACCTGCCGGCCAAGGTCGGCTTCGACAATTACGACCAGATCTCGGTCGAGTATTTCCTGCAGGACAGCACCCTTTTCGAAGCCTTCAAAAAGGGCGAGGTGGATGTCTATGCCGAGGGAAGCCCGGTCAAGTGGAAGCGAAGCTACACCTTTCCGGCGGTGACGAGCGGGGATGTGGTGAAGGAGACGTTCACGCCCAAGACCCCGTCGGGCATGCTCGGCTTCGTCTTCAACCTGCGTCGCCCCGTCTTCGACAATGTGAAGCTGCGGCAGGCACTGACGCTGGCCTTCGATTTCGAATGGGTGAACAAGAACCTTTTCGAAAACGCCTATACGCGCACGCAGAGCTACTGGCAGAATTCCAAGCTTTCGTATCTCGACACGCCGGCCGACGACCGGGAACTGGCGCTGCTCGGCGACATCAAGGACCGCATCCTGCCAGGCGTTCTTGACGGTACCTACCGCCTGCCCGTGACGGATGCGTCCGGACGGGACCGGAATGTCCTGCGCGAGGCGATGACCCTGTTCCGGGAAGCCGGCTACACGGTGAAGGACGGCAAGATGGTGGATGCCAATGGCAGGCCGCTCGCTTTCGAGGTGATGACCCAGAACGAGGGTCAGGAGAAGATGGCCCTTGCCTATCAGCGCTCGCTTGCCGCGCTCGGCATCGCGCTCTCGGTCCGCACGGTGGATGATGCGCAGTATCAGCAGCGCAGCCAGACCTTCGACTACGACATGATCATCAAGGCCTATACATCCTCTCTGTCTCCGGGTGTCGAACAGGTGCAGCGCTGGAACTCGCAATCGCGCGATCGTTCTGGTGTCGATTCCTTCGCCGGCGTTGCCGATCCTGCCGTCGACAAGCTCGTGAACAACCTCATTCAGGCGCGCAGCGAGGAGGATTTCGTCGCCGCCGTGCGGGCCCATGACCGCATGCTGGTCTCGAATTTTTACGTCGTACCCCTCTATCATGTGGCTGAACAATGGGTTGCGCGACGCAACTACATCGCACGACCGGATGCGGTACCGCTCTATGGCTATCAGTTGCAGACATGGTGGGACGCCCGCGCGCAACAGTGAGCGATGCCGGCGCGGCGGCGTGACGCTGTGCAGCGGTAGAGCAAGACAAGAGGAATATTACATGAAGCCGATCGTTACCGTCGATGTCGTGTCGGACGTTGTCTGCCCCTGGTGCTATCTCGGCAAGGCAAGGCTCGATCAGGCGGTGCGCACCGTTTCGACCGAGGTCGATGTCATCGTGCGCTGGCGACCCTACCAGCTCAACCCCGACCTGCCACCGGAGGGCGTCCCCCACAAGCCGCATCTGGCCGCCAAGCTCGGCGGGCAGGCGGCGGTGGATCGCGCCCAAGACATGCTGCGCGGGCTCGGCCGGGAAGCCGGCATCGACTACCAGTTCGACAAGATCGAGATCGAGCCCAACACGCTCGACGCGCACCGCCTTCTGCACTGGGCCGCAACGGGCGGGCCGGAGCAGCAAAATGCCGTGGCAAGCGCCCTCTTCAAGGCAAATTTCGAGGAAGGCCGCGATGTCGGCGACGAAGAGACGCTGCTCGCCATTGCCGAGAGCGCCGGTATGGAACGGGCCGTCGTGGCACGATTGCTCGAGAGCGACGCCGATCGCGACACCGTCTCCGGCGAAATCGACGCCGCCCGTCAGATGGGCGTCAGCGGTGTGCCGTGTTTTGTGCTGCAGGGCAAGTATGCTGTGATGGGCGCACAGAGCGTCGAGACGCTGGAAGATGCGATCCGTCAGGTCGGGCAGGAAGGCGCGGCGGGGTGATTATCTCCCCACCCGCTGCCTTTTGCCTGCGATGATCCACCTGCGGCGTTTCCGGCAAGACCATAAGCGCCATACGCCACAGGACGATTGTTTGGCTTCGCCGTCCCCCTCATCTGACCCTTCGGGCCATCTTCTTCCCGCCGGGTAGAAGAGACGTGCGGCACAAACCGGCCAAATCGAACGATCGGTCGTCATTTAGTAAGTCGGCTAACTATTTTTCTTTCAACGGTTACGCGCTGCGGGATGCTTCGCGTTCCGCGGCAAGAAGAGACTGCCGTTCATCCTTTTTCTTCGAACCGCTGGACGAACCGAAATGGAATGCGATGACGGTCGCGAATGCCGTTGCAAGACTGCCAAGCGCAATATTGAAAACCTGTCCAGAGGCGCCTGTCGGATTGAAGAAAAGCAGGGCAAAGACGACGCCGATAAAGCTGACGGGAATGAGCACAGAGAGCAGCGGAGCAACCCACCCGAAACGCTGATTGGCGATGGCAGCCAAATAGGCCGCTCGTGCCTCCGCCAATTCCACAGCCTCGACACTTGCCGCCTTCAGGGATGGATCCTCGGCGTCACCCGCCGCAGTTTGCTGAGGGCGGATCTTCTGTGGCACGGTCGCAGCGCTGGCGATCGCCTGGGCGATCTGACTGCCAAGCTCGCTTTTGAGGTTCCCGTCTCCTTCGAGAGCGGAAGCCGCCTGATCGATGTCACTCGTACCGGTCACGCGCTTTGCAGCGGCAATGGCGCTCTCGCCGATCGACACGCCGTTGGGCCCGGCAAGCGCCGGCCCCAATTGAGGATGAATACTCTTCGCCAGCTCAAGCCACGGATCCATGCTGCGTCCCCCATTTGGATAGGGGCAGCATGCGACTACACCTCACAGGTTGTCAATTATAATTAATGCAACCTTAATCTACTGCCCCACCAGTGCCGCAAGCTGTGTCATCACCACGGCCGCGCCCTGCAGGCGCTTCTCTGGCGTCGGATAATCACGCGCGAAGAAGATGCTGTGGTCGGGCCGGATTTTCGCCAGGGTGCCTTGCTTGGCGATGTAGCCGACGAGGCCGGCGGGGTTCGGGAATTCGCGGTTGCGGAGCTGGATAACGATGCCCTTCGGGCCGGCGTCGAGCTTTTCGACATTGGCGGTGCGGCAGAGCGACTTGATGTAGACGATCTTCAGGAGATGCTGCACCTCGATCGGCAGCGGGCCGAAACGGTCGATGAGTTCGGCGCCGAAGGCGTCGATTTCCTTGAGGTCGGTGACCTCGCCGAGACGGCGGTAGAGGGCAAGGCGCAGGTGCAGGTCCGGCACGTAGTCGTCCGGGATCATCACCGGCGTTCCGACCGAAATCTGCGGCGACCAGCCGCTGTCGCGCACTTCCTCGGTGCCCTTGAGTTCGGCGACCGCCTCTTCCAGCATCTGCTGGTAGAGCTCGAAGCCGACTTCCTTGATATGGCCGGACTGTTCGTCGCCGAGCAGGTTGCCGGCGCCGCGGATGTCGAGGTCATGGCTGGCGAGCTGGAAACCGGCGCCGAGCGTATCCAGCGATTGCAGCACCTTGAGCCGGCGATCGGCCGTCGTCGTCAGGGTACGGTTGGCGGGCAGCGTGAAGAGCGCGAAGGCGCGCACCTTGGAGCGACCGACCCGGCCGCGCAGCTGGTAGAGCTGGGCAAGGCCGAACATGTCGGCGCGGTGCACGATCAGCGTGTTGGCCGTGGGCACATCGAGGCCGGATTCGACGATGGTGGTCGATAGCAGGACATCGTACTGGCCCTCGTAGAAGGCGTTCATGATGTCTTCGAGCTCGGTCGCCGCCATCTGGCCGTGGGCGACCGCGACCTTCAGCTCCGGCGCGGTGGCGCGCAGGAAATCATGGATTTCCGAGAGGTCAGCGAGGCGCGGGCAGACATAGAAGCTCTGCCCGCCGCGATAATGCTCGCGCATCAGCGTCTCGCGGATCACCAGCGGATCAAACGGCGAGATGAAGGTGCGCACCGCCATGCGGTCGACCGGCGGCGTGGTGATCAGCGAAAGTTCGCGCACGCCCGTGAGTGCCAATTGCAGCGTGCGCGGGATCGGCGTTGCCGAGAGCGTCAGCACATGGACGTCCGACTTCAGTTCCTTGAGGCGCTCCTTGTGCTTGACGCCGAAGTGCTGCTCCTCGTCGATGATCAGCAGGCCGAGATTGGCGAATTTGACGGAGGTGCCGAGCAGCGCGTGGGTGCCGACGACGATGTCGGTCTTGCCCTCCTCCACCTCGCGCTTGACCAGCGACAGCTCCTTGCCGCCAACGAGGCGGGAGGCCTGTTGCACGCGGATCGGAAGGCCACGAAAGCGCTCGGAAAAGGTCTTGAAATGCTGGCGCGCCAGCAGCGTGGTGGGCACGACGACGGCCACCTGCACGCCGTTCATGGCGGCGAGGAAGGCGGCGCGCAGGGCCACTTCCGTCTTGCCGAAGCCGACGTCGCCGCAGATCAGACGGTCCATCGGCCGGCCGGCGCCGAGATCCTCGCGCACCGCCTCGATGGCGTTCATCTGGTCGTCCGTCTCGTCATAGGGGAAGCGGGCGGCGAATTCGTCGTAGAGCCCGTCGGGCGCGACCAGCGCCGGCGCATGGCGCGTGGCGCGCTCGGCGGCGATGCGGATCAGGCCGCCGGCCATGTCCAGCAGGCGCTTCTTGAGTTTGGCCTTGCGGGCCTGCCAGGCAACGCCGCCGAGCTTGTCCAGCACCGCATCGCTGCCTTCCGAGCCGTAGCGCGACAGAAGCTCGATGTTTTCGACCGGCAGGAAGAGCTTGGCGTCATCGGCATAACGCAGTTCGAGACAGGCATGCGGGGCGCCGGCCGCCTCGATGGTGCGCAGGCCGACGAAACGTCCGATGCCGTGCTCGGCATGCACGACGATGGAGCCTTCTTCCAGCCCCGCCACTTCCGCGATGAAATCCGAACCGCGGCGACGGCGCTTGGAGCGGCGCACCATGCGGTCGCCGAGAATGTCCTGTTCGCCAACGACGACGAGGTTGCCGGTCTCGAAGCCGGCTTCGAGGCTGAGCACGGCGGCGGCGGCCTCGCCCGGCTTCAGCGTGTCGATCTCCTTGAGGGCGGAGATGGTGCGGACATTGCCGAGGCCGTGTTCGGCGAGCACCTGCAAGAGACGGTCGAGCGAACCTTCCGTCCAGCCGGAGACCAGCACCTTGTCGCCCTTCGAGCGGCGGTCGGCGATGTATTTGACGGCGAGTTCGAAGACGTTGGCGCGCTCGCCTTCCGGCACGGCCTCCGTCGTGCTCTTGGCCCAGCGCACGCCGATGCGCGCTTCGATTTCCACGACGGAGCGGTTGTCGGCGGCCTGTTCGAGGAAGGGTGAGAGCCGGATGGCGTTGCCGCCCGAAAGCTCGCCGGAAAAGGCGTCTACATCGAGGTAGAGCTGTTCCGGCGGCACCGGCTTGTAGGGCGTCGCCTGCGCGCTCTCGCCCTTGCCGGGCTTGGCGGCATCGCGCCGCGCTTCGTAGTAGTCGGCGATCAGCTTGCCGCGCTCGCCGGCGGCCTCACGCACCGTGTGGTCGGTGACGATGCGAAAGCCATCGAGATAGTCGAAGACGGTTTCGAGTTCGCCGTAAAACAGCGGCAGCCAGTGCTCCATGCCGGCGTAGCGACGGCCTTCGGAAACAGCCTGGTAGAGCGCATCGTCGCGGGTCGCGGCGCCAAAGAGGGAGAGGTAGTTGGTGCGGAAGCGGCTGATCGTCTCCTTGGTGAGGGAGACTTCGCTGACCGGGTTGAGGTCGATGCTCTTCAGCTGGCCGGTGGTACGCTGCGTGGCGGTGTCGAAGGAGCGGATCGTTTCCAGCGTGTCGCCGAAGAAATCCAGGCGCACGGGCTCGCCCATGCCGGCGATGAAGACATCGAGAATGCCGCCGCGTACGGCATATTCGCCGACATCGCGCACGGTCGCGACACGTTCGAAGCCGTTATGCTCAAGACGCGCGACGATATCGTCCATGCGGACGGTCTGGCCGGGTTTTGCCGAAAAGCCGAGGCTCTTCATCACCTCACGCGGCGGCATCCGTTGCAACGCGGCGTTCACCGTAACGAGCACGATAGCCGGATGCGGCTTTGCGGCGTGGGCGATGAGATTGCCGATGGCCGTCAGGCGGCGGGCGGAGGTGTCGGCGCTCGGCGAGACACGGTCATAGGGCAGGCAGTCCCAGCCGGGCAGCGTCAGCACCGGAATATCCGGCGCGGCAAAGGCCAGCATCTGCTCCAGATCGGCCACCCGCTGCCCGTCCGAGAGGATGTAGGCGAGCGGCCCGGATGTGCGCGCCAGCTCCGCAATCAGCAGCGGCTCCAGCCCGGCCGGCGCCGGGCAGATCGTGACTTCGCGGGCGCTGGAAGCGACCTTGCGGGCGTCGAATCCGGGAATTTTCATGGATTACAGGGCTTCCGGCTTTTCGTGATCGGGATAGGGAAAATCGGGCTTGTAGGCCGCGATGCGCGCGAAAAGCGCGGTGTCGAAGACCTCCGGCAGCGGCTTTTCGCCCGTGATCCACTTGACGAGGTCGTTGTCTTCCTCGGCCATGATCCGTTCGAGTTCGTCGAGCTCGGCCTCATCAAGGGTGGGAAGTTCGGTTTCGGCAAAAGTACCGAGGATCAGGTCCATCTCGCGGATGCCGCGGTGCCAGGCCCGGAACAGGATGCGGCGGCGGCGGGGGTCGAGGTCAGCGCTGGTGCGGGTGATGCCGGTCATGATTGGTCTTTCATCCCTTGCCTTGCGGGCGGTGCAGCCGGGAGACGTCCCGCCTCGCCCGCCGCGTCTTCTGTCGGGCTGGCCGGTCTATAAACGCTGGAAAGGCGGTTGTCAGCCATGGACGAGCCTTGCCAAAGCCGGATTCCTCGGTTCTTGTCGCGGCCATGCGCCCCGCCATCCTCGATCCCCTGTTTGCCGCGCTCGCCAGCCTGCCGGGCATCGGTCCGAAGGTGGGTCCGCTCTATGCCAAGCTGCTGGGCCGCGAATCGATTACGGACTGCCGCGTCATCGACCTTCTTTTCCACGCGCCGCACGGGCTGATCGACCGGCGAAAGCAGCCCGGCATTGCCGGCGCGCCGCAGGGCTCGATCGTTACGATTACCGGTCGTGTCGACCGCCACCAGCCACCGCCGCGCGGGAATTCCTCGGTGCCCTACCGCGTCTTCGTGCACGACGAGACGGGGGAACTGGCGCTGACCTTCTTCCGCGTCAAGGGCGACTGGTTGTCGAAGGCCCTGCCGGTGGACGAGATGGTGACGGTCTCCGGCAAGGTGGACTGGTTCAACGGCCGCGCCTCCATGGTGCATCCCGATCACATGGTGAAGGCCTCGGAAGCCGCCTCCCTGCCGCTGGTGGAGCCTGTCTATGGCCTGACGGCGGGGCTCTCTCCCAAGACGCTGAAAAAGACCATCGATGCCGCCGTGGAGCGTATCCCTCAGATCCCCGAATGGCTGGACGGGCCGCTGACGGCGCGCGAAGGCTTTCCCGCGCTGAAGGAGAGTTTCGAACGCCTGCACACGCCGCGCGACGAACTCGACATCGATCCGCGCTCGCCGAGCCGGCGGCGGCTGGCCTATGACGAATTCCTTGCCGGGCAATTGTCGCTGGCGCTGGTGCGGCAAAAGCTGCGCAAGGTGGCGGGCATGCCGGTGCGCGGCGACGGACGGCTGCGCCAGAAGGTGCTCGCCGCCCTGCCCTTTTCCCTGACCGGCAGCCAGACCCAGGCCGTTGCCGAAATCCTTGCGGACATGGCCGGCGAGCAGCGCATGCTGCGCCTCGTGCAGGGCGATGTCGGGTCTGGCAAGACGGTAGTGGCGTTGATGGCGATGCTGGCGGCGGTGGAGGCCGGCGGGCAGGCCGTACTGATGGCGCCGACGGAAATTCTGGCGCGGCAGCACCATGCGACGCTGTCCGGCATGGCGCGCGCTGCCGGCCTTGAGGTCGCGCTTTTGACGGGCCGGATGAAGGGCAAGGAGCGTGAGGCGGCGCTGGAGCGGATCGCCTCCGGTGACAGCGCCATCATCGTCGGCACCCATGCGCTGTTCCAGGATGCGGTGAGCTATCGCAATCTCGTGCTGGCCGTGGTGGACGAACAGCATCGTTTTGGCGTGCACCAGCGCCTCAGGCTGACCTCCAAGGGCATCTCACCGCACATGCTGGTGATGACGGCGACGCCGATTCCGCGCACGCTGGTGCTGGCGGCCTTCGGCGACATGGATGTCTCCAAGCTCACGGAGAAGCCGGCCGGGCGCAAGCCGATCAAGACCGTCATCGTCTCCAACGAGCGGACCGGCGAGGTCGTCGACCGGCTGCGCGCCGCCCTTGCCGACGGGCGAAAAGCCTACTGGATCTGTCCGCTGGTGGAAGAGTCCGAGGAAAGCGACCTCATGTCGGTGGACGAGCGTTTCGGGACGCTGAAACAGGTGTTCGGAACTGACGTCGGCCTTGTGCACGGGCAGATGCCGGGGCCGGAGAAGGATGCGGCGATGCTTGCCTTCAAATCCGGCGAGACGCGCATTCTGGTCGCGACGACGGTGGTCGAGGTCGGCGTGGACGTGCCGGATGCGACGATCATGGTGATCGAGCACGCCGAACGCTTCGGGCTTGCGCAGCTTCACCAGTTGCGCGGGCGTGTCGGGCGCGGCAGCGATGCCTCCACCTGCATCCTGCTCTACAAGGGGCCGCTCGGGGAAACGTCGCGCGCGCGGCTCAGCGTCATGCGCGATACGGAAGACGGGTTCGTGATTGCGGAGGAGGATCTGAAGCTGCGCGGCGAAGGCGAGCTTCTCGGCACGCGCCAGTCCGGCACGCCGGGCTTCCGAATCGCCAGTCTCGAGGCGCATGGCGACCTCCTGGAGATCGCCCGGAAGGATGCGGCCTATGTGCTCGACACCGACCCGGACCTCACGGGCCCGCGCGGCGAGCGGCTGCGCACGCTCCTCTATTTCCATCGCCGCGACGAGGCGATCCGGTTTCTCAGGGCGGGCTGAAGCAAGCGCCCTGCCCGCCGGCCACGCAAACGTGATTTCCAGCAATACCCGTTCGGCCGCATCCTCCTGTTGTTCGAGCAAACAGGAGGAATGGCATGAAGCAGATTCTCATCCTTGCCGCCGCGGTCGTCGGCCTGTCAGCGCCCGCGGCCCTTGCCGATTGCGCCGGCCATGTCAGCGCGAAACTGCCGGTCGATACGGAAACGAAAACGGCCAGCATCATCCTGCCGGAGACGGAGAAGGCGCCACAGAGCACCATGACCGACCCGACGCTTCTCCCGCCGAACGGCGAGACGAAGACGGCGCAGTAACCTTTCGCGGGCCGCTGCGGCGGTCCGCCCCTTTCCAAGCCCCCGGTTCGACAGTGTTTGTTTTCAGGCGCCCGCCGCAGCCGGCTCTTGCGTGACGGCGGCCGGTGCGGGCCTCTTGTGTTCCGGCGTGACCAGACCGCCAGAGATCAGCAGCTTGGCGGCATCTTCCGCGCTCATGTCGAGCATGACGATCTTTTCCCGGGGAACGAACAGCAGGAAGCCGGCGGTCGGCACGGGGGTCGGCGGCAGGAAGACCGTGACCATGTCCAGCCCGCGCTCGTCGAATTTTGCCTTGATCTCGCCCTTCACGTCTGTCGCAATGAAGACCAGCGTCCAGCTGCCAGGCATTGGATACTCGATGAGGCCGGCCTTCTTGAAGGAGGTGGACTGGTCCTGCAGCACCGTCTGGAAGATCTGCTTCAGGCCCTTGTAGATGGAGCGGACCAGCGGCGTGCGGTTCAGCAGCGATTCGCCGAAGCCGACGATCGACCGTCCCACGATGTTGGCCGTCAGGAAGCCGATCAGCGTGATGACGATGATGGCGACCACGAGGCCGAAGCCCGGCACCGCGAAGGGCAGGTAATTATCGGGATTGTAGAACGTCGGAAGATACGGCTTCACCCAGCCATCGGCCCAGTCGATGAAGGAAATCACCAGCCAGGCGGTAATGGCAATCGGTGCGCAGATGATCAGGCCCGTGAAAAAGTAGTTCCTGAGCCGCGTTGCCAGAAAGCCGCGTACGCGATGTTCAGCCATGTTCGTGTGTCTCATCGCCGCTTGGTTCGCGACATCCTCAGGCGGATGTCACCTGGCCAGGGTCAGTCTTCGGCTCCGCCCGTGAAGGCCGGATGATAGCCGACAATGCCGGAAGCCGGACGACCCGACAAGGTCAGGACCGAAAAATATTGCGGCGCAACACCGGGCATGCTGACGCCGGCATCGCTGACGAAACCGAAGCGGCTGTAATAGGCCGGGTCGCCCATGACGACGACGCCATCCGCGCCGCGCTGGTTGGCAAGGGCGAGTCCTTCCTCCACCAGACCGCGACCGACGCCCTGACGCTGGTGCTCGATCGCAACCGCCAGCGGACCGAGGCCGAGATAGTCCCCTTCCGTCTTCGACAGCGTCACGGGCGAGAATGCGATATGGCCGACGATCTCGCCGGCGGCATCAACGGCTACCAACGAAATCGTCAGCGCTCCTGCAGCACGCAAGCCGTCGACAATCGCCGGTTCGCTGCCATCGCTGTGCGGGTGGCCGACGAAGGCAGCGGCAATCAATGCGCGGATGGCGGTCTCGTCCTGCGGCTCCTCCGGGCGGACGATCATTCGACCGTCACCGATTTGGCGAGGTTGCGCGGTTGGTCGACATCCGTGCCCATGAAGACGGCCGTGTGGTAGGCGAGCAGCTGGATCGGCAGCGAGAAGATCATCGGCGCGACGATCTCGTCGACATTCGGCAGCACGATGGTTGCCATGGTCGGCAGGGTCGACGCCGCTGCGCCCTTTTCGTCGGTGATGAAGATGATACGGCCGCCGCGCGCGGCGACTTCCTGCATGTTCGACACGGTCTTCTCGAAGAAGCGGTCATGCGGCGCGATGACGATGACCGGCATGTTCTCGTCGATCAGCGCGATTGGCCCGTGTTTCAGTTCCCCGGCAGCATAGCCTTCGGCGTGGATGTAAGAGATTTCCTTGAGCTTCAGCGCCCCTTCCATGGCAAGCGGGAAGGAGGTGCCGCGGCCGAGATAGAGCACGTCGCTGCATTTGGAGAGGTCGCGGGCCAGCGCTTCCATCTGCGGCTGGATGCCGTTCAGCACCTGACCCATCAGGCGCGGCATTTCGCAGAGGTGTCGCACGAGGTCGCGTTCGTCCTCGGCCGTGATCGTGCCACGCGCACGACCGGCGCCGATGGCGAGGGCTGCCAGAACCGTGAGCTGGCAGGTAAAGGCCTTGGTGGAGGCGACGCCGATTTCCGGGCCGGCGAGGATGGGGAAGATCGCATCCGATTCGCGGGCGATGGTCGATTCGCGCGCATTGACGACGGCGCCGATCTTCAGGCCGAGATCCTTGCAGTAGCGCAGCGATGCCAGCGTATCGGCGGTTTCGCCGGACTGCGAGATGAAGAGCGCGGCGGAGGCCGGGTTCAGCGGGATCTCGCGGTAGCGGAATTCGGAGGCGACATCGATCTCGACCGGAAGACGCGCAAGGCGCTCGAACCAGTATTTGCCGACGAGGCCGGCGAGATAGGCGGTGCCGCAGGCGGAGATCGCAAGGCTCGGGATCGCCTTGAAGTCGATGGCGGCGGCATTGGCCGTGATCGTGTTCTCGATGAAATCGACGTAGTGGCCGAGCGCGTGCGACACGACTTCCGGCTGCTCGTAGATTTCCTTTTCCATGAAGTGGCGGTGATTGCCCTTGTCGACCATGTAGGCGGCGGCGACCGTCGTCTGGCGGGCGCGGTGCACGGGTTGACCGTCCAGATCAAAGATATGGGCGCCGTTGGGGCCGATGATGGCCCAGTCGCCATCGACGAGATAGCTGATCTCGTTGGTGAAGGGTGCGAGCGCGATGGCGTCCGAGCCGAGATAGCTTTCGCCCTCGCCGAAGCCGATGGCGAGCGGCGGACCGTTTCGGGCGGCCATGATGGTGGACGGGTCGTCCTCGAAGATGACGGCGAGCGCATAGGCGCCGGTGACGCGGCGGATCATGGCATGCATGGCCTCGCGCCGGCCGAGACCTTCGCGGCGAAGCTTGGCGAGAAGCTGGGCAACGACCTCGGTATCGGTCTGCGTCTTGAACTCCGCGCCGCCAGCAATCAGCTCTTCCTTGATGACGGAGAAGTTTTCGATGATGCCGTTGTGCACGACCGCCACGCCATCGGTGAAATGCGGATGGGCGTTGTTTTCGGTCGGCGCGCCGTGGGTCGCCCAGCGCGTGTGCGCAATGCCGATGGTGCCGTCGAGCGGCTCGGCCTTCAGGCGCTTTTCCAAGTTGACGAGCTTGCCCTCGGCGCGGCGGCGTTCCAGCTTTCCGCCGGTGACGGTGGCGACGCCGGCCGAATCATAGCCGCGATATTCCAGGCGCTTCAGCGCATCCACCAGACGTTCCGCAACGGGCTCATTGCCCACGATGCCGACGATGCCGCACATGCGTTTTCTCCATTTCTTGGGGACGGGCGCCGGGTTCGGCAGCCCGCGCCGGACCTCAGTCCTTCGATACCTTGCGATTGGCCTTTTCGGCCAGATAGCGCGCCTTCAGCTCGACCGCACGGCCGGGCTTGACCGACTGGCGGGCGCGGCCGAAAGCGAGCGCCTCGGCCGGCACCTCGTCGGTGATGACGCTGCCGGAGGCCACAAGCGCGCGATCGCCGATCGTCACCGGCGCCACGAGGGCGGAGTTGGAGCCAATGAAGGCATCCGCGCCAATATGGGTCTCGTGCTTGTTCACACCGTCATAATTGCAGGTGATGGTGCCAGCGCCGATATTGGTGCGCGCGCCGATCGTGGCATCGCCGATATAGGTGAGGTGGTTGATCTTGGCACCCGCGCCGATCTCCGCCTTCTTCACCTCGCAGAAATTGCCGACCTTGGCTTCCGCCCCGAGATGGGCGCCGGGACGCAGGCGCGCGAAGGGCCCGACCGTTGCGCCGGCGCCGACATGGGCGCCTTCCAGATGCGAGAAGGCGTGGATGATCGCATCCGCCTCCACCACGACGCCAGGGCCGAAGACGACGTTGGGTTCGATCAGCACATCCGGCGCGATGACCGTGTCATGGGCGAGGAAAACGGTTTCCGGCGCGATCATCGAGACGCCCGACAGCATCAGCTCGCGGCGGCGGCGCTCCTGCCAGAGCTTTTCGATGGATGCAAGTTCGGCGCGGGTGTTGCAGCCGGTGAGTTCCGCTTCGGGCGCGACGACGACGCTGGCGCGGCCACCTGTCGCGCGGGCGACTTCCACGACGTCCGTCAGGTAGTACTCGCCCTTGGCATTCGTGTTGCCGATGCGGCCGAGCAGGTCGAGCGCCTTGCGACCGTCGATCGCCATCAGGCCGCCATTGCACAGCGTGATGGCGCGCTCGGCGTCGGTTGCATCCTTGTGCTCGCGGATGGCGACGAGTTCGCCATTTTCGACCAGCAGGCGGCCGTACCCGGTCGGATCAGCCGTCTCGAAGCCGATGACGACGACGTCATTGCCATCGGCAAGGCCGGCGCGGGCGGCGGTCAGGGGCGCCTCGGTGATCAAAGGCGTATCGCCGTAGACGACCAGCACATCGTCGTAACCCGTGGCGATGGCCTCGCGGGCGGCAAGCACGGCGTGGGCGGTCCCAAGGCGTTCGGTCTGGACGAAGGCGGTCAGCGTGATGCCGTCGCGGGCCGCGGCCTTTTCGACCTTGTCGGCGTCGCGTCCGAGCACGAGCGCCACCTCGGCAATGCCGGCGGCAGCGAGCGCATCGATGACATGCGCGATCATCGGCTTGCCGGCGACGGGATGCAGAACCTTGGAGCGCGACGATTTCATTCTGGTGCTGTCGCCGGCGGCGAGAACGATGGCCAGGCAGGAACGCGTCATGAAACCCCCGAAATGAAGCAGGCGGCTGCGCTTTTGCGATGCAACCGATTCCGGGCTTCCTTATCAGCAACTTGTTTCGAGAAACATAATCACTTCCGATTACGGGCGTTAACCGCCCCACAAGGCAGGGGATGCGATAAGGCCACCTCACGTTGAAGCTGAAGGCCCACTCGATGACGATCAGCCTGTTTCCGGAAAACCGCCACGCCGCGCCCCTGCCTCGGCCCCTGCCGATCCCGCGTCATGTGCCGTTGGGTCTTCTCGCCTTGGGTGTGCTCGTGCTGTGCGGCCTTCTCCTGACGACCGTCGCGCAACCGATCGGCCCGATGTACTGGGATCACCTCATCTATCTCGATGCGGCGCAGCGCATTTCGAGTGGCCAGATGCCGGCGGTCGATTTCTTCGCCCCTGTCGGACCGCTCGGCTACTACCTCTACTGGCTGGCGGCGACGCTCTTTCCAAACGGACAGCCGCTGCTCGTGTCCAGCTGGTCCCTGCTGATCGTCACGGCGCCGCTGATGGGGCTTGTCGCATACGATGTCAGCCGCCGCTCCCCGGGCCTGGGGCTCGCGCTCGTCCTGCCGTTCCTTTTGTTTTCGGCCCTGCCCTTCACGACGGGCGAGTTCTACCCCTTCCCCGGTACGGAAGGTTTTGGCATCTATAACCGGCAGGTCTGCCAGCTTCTCTACGTTCTCGCCGCTGCGCTCGTTGCGGTCGAGAGCCCGCGCGTCCTCGGCTTCGTCATGGGCGCGAGCATGCTGGCGCTCTTTGAAACCAAAGTGACCGGCGCTGTCGGCGGAACGGTGTTGTGCCTCCAGGCCCTTCTGGCCGGCCGCCTTCCGCTGAAGGTTGCGCTGATCGCCGGCGCCGCCGTCGTCGCGGTGCTCGCGCTCCTCGAAGTCTCCGCCGGCATGACATCCGCGTATCTGCGCGACATTTTCGCCCTCATCGCGCTGAACGAGGGAGCCCTGCTGCCGCGACTGATCCAGGCCGCCTCGCTGAATTTCGGCATCGTTCTGATGACGGCGCTGGCGGGGGCCGCCCTCCTCTTTACACGGCCGTACGGTCTTGGCGGCGCCCGAGAGACGAGCGGCCCTGTTGCCCGGCTTTTCGACCGACCGACGGTGTGGCTGGCCGCCTTCGCGCTGGCGGGCCTGCTTTTCGAAAGCCAGAACACCGGCAGTCAGGCCTTCATCTTCCTCTGGCCCCTCGTGGCCGTGCTGCTCGTGTCGCTGGCCGGTGAACGCATGTCCTGGCGAAGGGCGACGGCCGGCGTTCTGCTGCTTGCCGCCGTTCTGCCGCCAGCGGTGCTCATCACGCAGAAGGCGGCAAGAGCCTATGCCGGCGGGCTCCTCAACCAGCCGATCGGAACCGCGCATCTCGGTCCGCTCAATGCGGTGACGGCGCGGCCGGATTTCCTCGCGCACGCCGAAACGATGCGGGCACGCTATATTGCCGACCGGGCGACCTATGAGCGGATCGCCGCCGACAAGATCCTGCCGTCCTACCTGCTCTACAGCGACTTCGATTTTCAGGTGCTGCTGCTGCGCGAATTCGATGCGGCCACCGCGGCGATCGAAGCCTACGAGTTGGCAAAGGGTGTTCGGTTCGAGACGATCTTCACGCTGGATTTCACCAATCCGGTTGCCTGGATCCTCAAACGCCAGGCGCCGCGTCTCGTTGCCATCGGCGCAGATCCCTATCGCGCCGTTCCGCCGCCGAGCGAAGCGGTGCTTGCATCGGTCAGGGACACGGACCTCGTGCTTTTGCCGACCTGCCCCGTGACCAATGCGCGCCTTGCACTCTTCGACCTCTACCGTCCGGCACTTGACGGCCACCGGCGCATCGCGCTGACGCCCTGCTTCGATGCCTTCATCCGCGACGGCCTTGCCGCGTCTGCCGCCAACTGAGCAGGCGCTTGCAGCCGCAAGGCGTCTTGGCCCGGCGTGGGATCGCCCGAAATTGAAAGGCGCACCCTTCATTTCGTGAAGGCTTTGCTCTAAGGAACGTCATTCGTCCGGTGGCCGTCATGCCGCCGGGCGGCTTTGACATTGCCGACAGGGACCACCTCACAATGCTTGAACTGCTGCGCGCCTTCGCCCGGACCTGGATCATGAAGGGTCTGATGATCGTCCTGGTCATCTCCTTCGCCGTCTGGGGCATTTCCTCGTCGCTGCACACGGGTGTTGCCGATTCGGTCGTGACCGTCGGTGACGTGAAGGTAAAGCCGCTCGACTTCCGCCTCGCCTATGAGCGCCAGCTGGCGCAGCTGTCCCGTCAGTTCGGCCAGCGCCTGACGCCCGATCAGGCCCGCGCCTTCGGTGTCGAGGCACAGGTGTTCTCGCAGGTCATTGCCGGTGCAACGCTCGATCAACTGGCCGAAGACATGAGTCTTGGCCTGTCCAAGGACCGCCTCGCGCAGCTCATCAGCGAAGACCCGACCTTCCATGGGGTCAACGGCCAGTTCGACCGTGTCGCCTTCACCTCGATCCTGCGCAATGCGGGACTTCGCGAGCAGGACTATATCGCCAACCGCAGCCAGGTGGCGGTACGCTCGCAGATCGTCGATGCCGTCTCGGATGGCTACCAGCCGCCGAAGGTGCTGGTCGACGCCATCAAGCAGTATCGCCAGGAAAGCCGCACCGTCGATTTCCTGATGCTTTCCAACGCCAATATCGACCCTGTGAAGGCGCCGACCGACGACGTGCTTGCCCCGTGGTTCGAGACAAACAAGGCGAACTACAAGGCACCCGAATTCCGCAAGGTCGGTTTCCTGAAGCTCGAACCGGTGGACATTGCCGATGAAAGCAGCGTGAGCGACGAGGATCTGACGACCGAATATGAGCGCCGCAAGGCCACCTTCAGCACGCCGGAGACCCGGACGATCGAACAGCTGACCTTCCCCTCGCGCCAGGCGGCGGACGAGGCGGCGGCAAAGCTTGCGGCCGGCACAAGCTTCGACCAGCTCGTGACAGAGCAGGGCAAGACGGCGACCGACGTTCTTCTCGGCGACTTCACCAAGGACGCCCTGCCGGACCAGAAGATCGCCGAGGCGGCCTTTGCCGTTGCCACGGATGGCGGTACGACACCCGTCGTCGATGGAGCCTTCGCTCCGGTCATCGTGCGCGTCAGCAACATCAAGCCGGCGACCGTCCAGAGCTTCGACGAGGTCAAGGACACGCTGCGCAAGGATATCGCGCTCGACAACGCATCGAACGAAATCGTCGGCATCCATGACCGCATCGAGGAGATGCGCTTGCAGGGTACGCCGATCAAGGAAGCCGCCGAACAGATGAAGCTGACCTATGTCGAAGTGCCCGCGATCGATGCGCGCGGTAACGACAAGGACGGCGATCCCGTGACCAACCTGCCGCAGGCGCCGGAACTTCTGTCCGAAATCTTCAACAGCGACGTGAATGGCGAGACCCAGCCGGTGACACTCGGCCGCGACGGTTATGTCTGGTTCGACGTCCTCGAGATCGAGCCGGCCCGCGACCGCACGCTTGCCGAGGCGCGCGAACGCGTCGTTGCCGACTGGACGGCCGAACAGCAGCGCGCTGCGCTCGCGGCCCGTGCCAAGCAACTGGAAGAGCGCGTGCTGAAGGGCGAAACGCTACAGACGATCGCGACGGAGCTCGGCCTTGCCGTCGAAACCAAGTCCGGCCTGCGTCGCAACGCGCAGGATGCAGCGCTGAGCCCGGCGGCTGTCGCGGCGGCCTTCGGCGGCGCAAACGGCCATGTGGCGACCGCGCCGGGCGTCGGTGGCGAAGGCCAGATCCTCCTCAAGGTCACGGATGTCCAGGACGCGCCGGCTGATGTGCTCGACAATGATGCACGGGGCATCGAGGCCGTGGCGCGGGCCAGCGGTGACGACATTCTCGACCAGATGGTCAGCACCCTGCAGAGCGCCTACGGCGTCCAGATCAACCAGGCGCTGGCCGAGCAGACCATCGCTTCGACGCGCTGAGGGATTTTACGACCATGAGTGACCTCAAGCCCTTCATCGCCAAGGTCGCCACCGGCAAGGCCCTCGATCGGACCGAAGCGGATCAGGCCTTCGACGTCATCATGTCAGGCGGCGCCACGCCCTCGCAGATCGGCGGCTTCCTGATGGCGCTGCGCGTGCGCGGCGAGACCGTGGACGAAATCGCCGGTGCCGTCGGCGCCATGCGGGCGCGCATGCTGACCGTTGACGCGCCGGCCGACGCCATCGACATCGTCGGCACGGGCGGCGACGGCGCTGGAACCTACAATATCTCCACCCTGACGTCGCTGATCGTGGCCGGCGCCGGCGTGCCGGTCGCAAAGCACGGCAACCGGGCCCTCAGCTCGAAGTCCGGCACGGCGGATGCGCTGTCCTGCCTCGGCGTGAAGCTGGACATCGGTCCGGAAGAGATCACCCGCTGCATCCGCGAGGCCGGGCTCGGCTTCATGTTCGCGCAGCAGCATCATTCGGCCATGCGCCATGTGGGCCCGACGCGCGTCGAACTCGGCACGCGCACCATCTTCAACCTGCTCGGTCCGCTCTCCAATCCGGCCGGCGTCCGCCGCCAGTTGCTCGGCGTCTTCGCGCCGCAATGGGTCGTGCCGCTCGCCGAAGTGCTGCGCGATCTCGGTTCTGAAACGGCCTGGGTCGTGCACGGCGACGGTCTCGACGAGATCACCACGACGGGCATGACGGAAGTGGCGGCGCTGGAAAACGGCGAGATCCGCACTTTCCAGCTGACGCCGGCCGATTTCGGACTGGAGCGCGTCGAGCTTCAGGCCCTCAAGGGCGGCGACGGCGCGGTGAATGCGGCGGCGCTGAAGGACGTCCTTTCGGGTGCCCGCAACGCGTATCGCGATATCTCGCTTGCCAATTCCGCGGCGGCGCTGATCATTGCCGGGCGGGCCGGCGGCATTGCCGAGGGCATGGCGCTGGCACGCCAGTCGCTCGACAGCGGTGCGGCAACCCGGGTGCTGGACGCCCTCGTCGCCACCTCGAATGCAGCCTGACGGAGGCCGTTCCGATGACTGACATCCTGCGCAAGATCGAAGCCTACAAGCGCGCGGAAATCGAGGCCGCCAAGGCCGCGGTGCCGCTTGCCGACGTCACGGCGCGCGCTGCCGACCAGCCAGCACCGCGCGGCTTCCTGAAGGCGCTGAAAGCGCGGCAGGCAGACGGTAGGTTCGGCCTGATCGCCGAAATCAAGAAGGCGAGCCCCTCAAAGGGATTGATCCGACCGGATTTCGATCCGCCGCGGCTGGCTGAAGCCTATGAGGCCGGCGGCGCGGCCTGCCTGTCTGTGTTGACGGATACGCCGAGTTTTCAGGGTGCGCCCGAATATCTGACGGACGCCCGTGCCGCCTGCGCGCTGCCGGCGCTGCGCAAGGACTTCATGTTCGACACCTATCAGGTGCAGGAAGCGCGCGCTTGGGGTGCCGATTGCATCCTCCTCATCATGGCCTCGCTCACCGACGACGAGGCGCGGCGGCTGGAAGACGAGGCCTTGTCGCTGGGCATGGACGTGCTGATCGAGGTACACGATGCACCGGAGATGGAGCGGGCGCTGAAGCTCGCCTCTCCGATGATCGGCATCAACAATCGCAACCTTCGCACCTTCGAGGTCAGCCTGACCGTCAGCGAGACGCTCGCCGCCATGGTGCCGGACGACCGGCTGCTGGTCGGCGAAAGCGGCATTTTCACCCATGCCGATTGCGCGCGCCTCGCCGGGGTCGGCATCACCACCTTCCTCGTCGGCGAGAGCCTGATGCGCCAGCAGGATGTGGCGGCGGCAACCCGGCTGCTGCTGACGGGCGACGGCGCCTCGGCCGCGGCTGAGTGATGAGCGAACCGCGCCTCACCCACCTCGCGACCGACGGCACCGCCGATATGGTCGATGTGTCCGCCAAGGCGGAGACACTGCGCACGGCCGTGGCGGAAGGGCATATCCGCATGCAGCCCGAAACCCTGTCCCTCATCCTTGCCGGCAATGCGCTGAAGGGTGACGTGATCGGCACGGCGCGGCTCGCCGGCATCATGGCGGCGAAGCAGACCGCCAGCCTCATTCCCCTCTGCCATCCGCTGATGCTGACCAAGGTTGCCGTGGAGATCGCGCCCGACGAGGCGCTGCCGGGTCTGCGCGTCACCGCCATGGCGCGGCTGACGGGGCGCACCGGCGTGGAAATGGAAGCGCTGACGGCGGCAAGCGTTGCCTGCCTGACCATCTACGACATGGCAAAGGCCGTCGATCGCGGCATGGAGATTGGCGGCATCCGTCTTCTGGAAAAGAGCGGCGGCCGCTCCGGCGATTTTCGCGCCGGGGACAGCGAGGCGGCGCGATGAGCCTGCTGCCCGTCGAGGAGGCGCTGCGGCGACTGCTGGATGCGGCAGTGCTGCCCTCCGGTGTCGAGACGGTCGAGCTCGACCAGGCGAACGGACGCGTTCTGGCGGCCGATCTCGCTGCCCGTCTCACCCATCCCGCCTTCGACAATTCCGCCATGGATGGCTATGCGCTACGCCATGACGACCTTGCGGCTGGCGCACCCCTGAAAATCATAGGCCGGTCTGTTGCGGGCCAACGCTTCGACGGTACTGTCGGGCCGGGCGAGACCGTGCGCATCTTCACCGGCGCGCCGATGCCGGCCGGGGCCGATACGGTGCTGCTGCAGGAAGATGCCGAGCGTCTCGATGAGATGCACGTAAGACCAACCTTTCTGCCCGAGCGCGGCCGCCACATCCGCCCGAAGGGGCAGGACTTTCGGCAGGGCGAGATCATCCTTTCCGCCGGCGCCGTTCTCGATCCGGGCCGGCTGACGCTGGCGGCCTCTTGCAACCACGCGAGCCTCCCCGTCTTTCGCCGGCCGCTCGTCGCCATCCTCGCCACAGGCGACGAGCTGGTCGCGCCAGGCTCAGAGCCGGGTGCGGACCAGATCGTCGCCTCGAACGGCGCGGGCGTCAGCGCCATCGCCCGGGAGAACGGCGCCGATATCATCGATCTCGGCATCGTGGCTGACCGAAAGGAGGCCATTGCCGCTGCCGTGACGCGGGCGCGCGAGGCCGGCGCCGACATTCTGGTCACCCTTGGCGGCGCCTCGGTCGGCGATCACGATCTGGTGCAGCCGACCCTCGTTTCGCTCGGCATGCAGCTCGATTTCTGGAAGATCGCCATGCGGCCCGGAAAGCCGTTGATGGTCGGGCATCTCGGCGCCATGCAGGTGCTGGGACTTCCCGGAAATCCCGTATCGAGCCTCGTCTGCGGCCTGCTGTTCCTTGAGCCGCTGGTGCGCCGCCTCGCCCGGCTGCCGGCCCGTGACCGGACGATGGCCGTTCGTCTTGCCGCGCCGCTGCCGGCCAACGAAAAGCGGCAGGACTATGTGCGTGCCCGCTTCGTGGACGGCGAAGACCCGCCATCCGCCCTGCCCTTTTCCCGGCAGGATTCGTCAATGGTGACAGTTTTTGCCGGTTCCGACTGCCTGATCGTGCGGCCTCCGCAGGCTGAGCCCGCCGCCATCGGTGACAGGCTACCCGCGCTGCGTCTGCGCTGATCCGCAGATCAAGATTCAAAAAACTGACGCAAGCGCGTCACGACGACGTCATCTTAACCTTCTATTTACCATCGCATTGGATCATTCGATCAGCAGGCAAGACCACGGATGTACTGGCGCGCCGCTGAACGATGCGAGAAGGTCGGGTTCGCCCCGGCCTTTTTTGCATTTGTGTCGGCCTTTTTTGTTTGGCACCAAATCCAGCAGACTGGAGATCGCGCCTACACCGACCCGCGGCACTGGATGGCGGAATGCAAATCGGCCCGCGCAGGGCGGGCCGGAACAAATTTCTTTCACCATCGATGATCAGATCGACGCTTCGCCCTCGGCAAGGCGGGTGACGAGGATCTTGTCGATGCGGCGGGCGTCCATGTCGATGACCTCGAAGCGGTAGCCATGGGCTTCGGCGATGTCGCCCTCTTCCGGCGTCTTCTTCAACTGATGCACGAGGAAACCGGCGACCGTTTCGAAATCGCCGTCGCTGCGGATATCGTCGATGCCGAAGGTCAGCTGGATCTCGTCGACCGGTGTACGGCCATCGACCAGCCACGTTCCATCCTCGCGCCGGCGGATTAGCATGTGCTCGATATCGTCATAGTTGGAGGGCAGCATGCCGATGATGGCTTCGAGAATATCGGCAATCGTCACGATGCCTTCGGTGCTGCCGTATTCATCGACGATCAGCGCCATGTTGATGCTGGACCCCTTGAAGGTATCGAGCGCCTTCAGGCACGATGTCGTTTCCGGCAGCGCGTGGATCTCCCGCACGAAGGGCAGGATCGAGAAGTCCGGTGCGGACGGTGCGTTGAGGATCTCCTTGATCAGGACGGCACCCAGCACGTCGCCGCTGACGGGGTCGATGACCGGGTAGCGGGAATGGGCCGCTTCGCGCACCTTGGCGCGCACCGTTTCGAGATCGTCCTCGATGCTGATGAACTCGACCTCGGTCCGATGCGTCATGATCGACTTCACGTTTCGATCCCCGAGAAGGATGATGCGGCGCAGCATCTCGTGCTCGGATTTCTCGATCGCACCGCTTTCGACACCCTCGGCGATGATGGCCTGCACCTCTTCTTCCGTCACCTGATCGGCGACATTCTTCATGCCGAGCAGGCGCATGACGAGCGCGGCGGACCCCTCGAACAGCATGACGATCGGCGCGACGATGCGCGAGAGCAGCAGCATCGGCGGCGAAACGAACATAGCGATCGCTTCGGAGTTCTTCAGCGCCAACTGCTTGGGAATGAGTTCGCCCACCACCACCGAGAGATAGGTGATGAAGGAGACGACGATGGCGACCGCAACGGGCGAGCCATAGGGCGCAATCCACGCGAACTCATTGAGCACCGGCGCAAGCTTGTCGGCAATCGTCGCACCACCATAGGCACCGGCGATGATCCCGACGAGGGTGATGCCGACCTGCACGGTGGAGAGGAAGCGACCGGGGTCTTCGGCGAGCTTCAAGGCAATTTCAGCACGACCATTCTTCTTTGCCATCTGGCGCAGGAGTGGCTTGCTGGCGGACACGATCGCCATTTCGGACATGGCGAAAAACGCGTTGACCAACAACAGCGCCAGAATGACCAGAAATTCGTACATTGGGAAATGCGGCCCTCTACCGCGACAAGGCTTTCATCGGAGCCCCATCAGATAGGGGTACATGTCAGCCGGAGCAAGGGAAAGCACATTTTTTGCGCTGCAGCGTGCGATCAGGGACTGTTGAACGGGAAGCACCTCACCGATGCAGTGCACACGTTGAGAAACAGGACATTCTACCCTTTTGCGAGCGTCGCCTTCACGCGGTCGCGCCCAACGCGAATGACACGCTCCATGGCCACGCGGGCGCCCGCCTCGTCGCGGCGCGCGATTTCGTCGACGATGGCGATGTGGTTGCGCGATATTTCGTCGAGTCCGTTCTTGCTTTCCAGCGGCGAGGACAGTTTGAAGATGCCGACGAGCGCCGCCTCGATAAGGCCGGCGACGGTGCGCATGAAAGGATTGCCGGACGCTTCCACGACTGCAAGGTGGAACTTGAGGTCGGCATAGGCGAGCGTTTCGGCGGTGTGCCCCCCCTCGCCCATGGCGACGGCAAGCCGCATCATGTTGCTGATTTCCTGTTCGCCTGCATAGCGGGCCGCGAGTGCCGCGGCATGCGGCTCGAAGGCAAGTCGGATTTCGCTGAGGTGGAAGAGGAAATCTTCCTCCACGCCCTTGTCGAAATGCCAGGCCAGGACCTCGCTGTCGAAAAGGTTCCAGTGGGTCTTGGGCGTGACCCGTGTCCCGATCCGCGCGCGCGGAACGATCAGCCCCTTGGCGGCCAGCGTCTTCATCGCCTCGCGCAGCACGGTGCGCGAGACCTTGAAGCGCAGCGCCAGTTCCGGATCGCCGGGCAGGATGGAGCCGATCGGAAATTCGCCGCCGACGATCGCCTTGCCGAGTTCATGCACGACCTGGGCATGGCTCGTGCGCGTCGATGGCCCGGTGATGACCGATTGAAACAGCCCTTGGCGCACGTCCTTCACTCCCCTCATGCCCGTCCCCTCTCTCCGCGGGACAGTGCAAGAATCCCTTTCTGCATTAGGATGAACAGGAATAACAAGAGGCCAATGAGGATCTTCGTCCACCAACTCGACAGAGTGCCATCAAAAGTGATGTAGGTCTGGATGAGTCCCTGGATCATCACGCCGAAGAACGTGCCCGCCACAAAGCCCGCTCCGCCTGTCAGAAGCGTGCCGCCGATGACGACCGCCGCGATCGCATCGAGTTCGACGCCAACGGTAGCGAGTGAGTAACCGGCGGAGGTGTAGAGCGAATAGACGATGCCGGAAAGGCCCGCGAGGAAGCCGGACAGTGCGTAGATACCGATCGTCGTGCGCGCCAGGCTGACACCCATCAGGGCGGCCGTCGGCGCTCCGCCACCAAGCGCATAGACATTGGCGCCGAAGCGGGTGCGATGGGCGATGAGGATGCCGACGAGGAAGACGAGCAGCATAAGCCCGCCGATCAGCGTGATTCGTCCGCCGCCTGGCAAAAGCAGGTAGAAGGTCTTCAGCGTGGCATAAAACGGGTGCTTGACCGGGATCGAGTCGATCGACAGCACGAAGGCCATGCCGCGCGCCAGGAACATGCCGGCGAGCGTAACGATGAAGGCCGGCATTTCGAGATAGTGGATGATCGCCCCCATCAGCGCACCGAAGGCGGTGGTGATGGCGAGCGCCAGCACGAAGGCCGCGAGCGGGTGGATGCTGGTTGCCTCGAAGAGCACGGCGAGGAAGATGCCGGTGAAGGCGATCACCGAGCCGATCGACAGGTCAATGCCACCCGATAGGATCACGAAGGTCATACCGACCGCGGCGATTCCGAGAAAGGCATTGTCGGTCAGGAGGTTGCCGACGACGCGCGTCGACAGGATGTTCGGATACTGGAGCCAGCAGACAAGATAGGCGATGAGGAAGATGACGATCGTCGCGAAAAGGGGAAGCGTGCGCTGGTTGATCATCGGGAGGCCTGAGACTTTTCGGCCGAGGACGGCTTGCGGGCGAAGAAGCCCATGGCAACCGAGACCTTCGGCGACTGGATGACAAGGATCACGACGACGATCGCTGCCTTGATGATGAGATTGAATTCCGGCGGGAAGCCCGAGAGCAGGATGCCGGTGTTGACGGCCTGGATGATCATGGCGCCGAACAGGGAGGCGATGATCGAAAAGCGCCCGCCGAGCAGCGAGGTGCCACCGACGACGACGGCGAGTATCGCGTCCAACTCCAGCCAGAGGCCGGCATTGTTGGCGTCGGCGCCCTTGATGTCAGCGGTGACGATGAGGCCGGCCATGGCGGCGCAGAGGCCGGAGAGCATGTAGGCGGCCATCAGCAAGACGCCTGCCTGGACGCCGGAGAGCGTGCTGGCCCGGCGGTTGATGCCCGTCGCCTCGATCAACAGGCCAAGCGCACTGCGGCGCACGAGAACGGCAACGGCGATACCGAAGACGATCCAGATCACCACCGGCATGGGCAGACCAAGGAAGGAGCCGCTGCCGATGAAGATGAGATTCGGATCGTTGAAGGTGAGGATCGCGCCTTCGGTGATCAGCTGGGCGATCCCGCGCCCGGCAACCATCAGCACCAGCGTGGCGATGATCGGCTGGATGTTGAGCACGGAGACAAGGAAACCGTTCCACAGGCCGCAGGCAAGGCCGGTGCCGAGGGCGAGCGCGAGCGTGAAGACGAGCGGATCGCCGCGCACGCTGGAGGCGGCGGCAACCGCGCCACAGATCGCCATGACGGCACCAACGGACAGGTCGATGCCGCGGGTGGCGATGACGACCGTCATGCCGACGGCGAGCAGCGCCACGGGCGCGCCCCGGTTCATGACGTCGATCAGGCTGCCGTAAAGACGACCGTTCTGCACTGTCAGCGTGAAGAAGGCGGGAAACACCAGCCAGATCAGGAGAAGGATCACGGCGAGCGCCACGAGTTGCGGCGTCAGACGCTTCAAGAGGGCGGCGGCTTGGGTCATGCGGTCTCCTGCGCCGTGCCGGCGGCGGCAATGGCATCGACGATCCGGCTGGTGGTCACCTCTTCGCCGACGAGTTCGGCGACATGGCGCCGGTCGCGCAGCACCAGCACGCGCGAGGAATAGGCCACGAGTTCATCGAGTTCGGACGAGATGACGAGCAGCGAGAGGCCCTCGGCGCACAGGCCCTCGATCAGGCGGATGATTTCGGCATGGGCGCCGACATCGATGCCGCGTGTCGGCTCGTCAAGGATGAGGAACGATGGGTTTGTGGCAAGCCAGCGGGCAAGGATGACCTTCTGCTGGTTCCCGCCGGACAGAAGCCGGATTGGCTTTTCGCGATCGGTGGTGCGAATGTCGAGCGCCTTGATGTACTTGTCGGCGAGCGCGACCTGTTCGTTGCGCGAGAGCGGCCGGGCCCAGCCACGGCGGGCCTGGAGCGCCAGCACGATGTTTTCGCGGATCGAGAGGTCGCCGACGATGCCATCGGTCTTGCGGTCCTCCGGGCAGAAGCCGAAACGTTCGGCAATGGCGGCGCGCGGCGAGGACAGCTGGACCTCCCGGCCCTCGATCAGCGCCTTGCCCGTGTCGGCGGTGCGCACGCCGAACAAAAGCTCGGCTGTCTCGGTGCGGCCGGACCCCAGAAGACCGGCCACACCGACGACTTCGCCGGCGCCGATCTGCAGATTGAAGGGGTCGATCACGCCGGCCTTGCCGAGCCCTTCGAAGCGGTACCGCGGCGCCGCGCGCTCGCCGGCCGGCGCATGGGCGGGCTTTGCCGCCGCCTGCAATTCGTGGCCGAGCATGAGGGTGACAAGGTCCATGCGCGGCAGGCGCGCTGTCTCGCGGGTGGCGATCAGGCGCCCGTTGCGCAGCACGGTGATGCGGTCGGACAGGGCGTAGACCTGCTCCATGAAATGGGTGATGAAGACGATGCCGAGGCCGCGGGCCTTGAGGCCCCGCACGATCTCGAACAGCATCTCGACTTCGCGCGCGTCCAAGCTGGCGGTCGGCTCATCGAGAATGAGCACCTTTCCCGAGAGATCGACGGCGCGGGCGATGGCGATGACCTGCTGCACGGCGACCGAATAACGGTCGAGACTGGCGGTGACATCGATGTCGAGACCGTAGCCGGACAAGAGCGCCCGGGCGCGCCGGTTCATCTCGCCGGTCGCCAGAAAGCTGAAGCGGCGTGGCTGGCGGCCGAGATAGAGGTTTTCCGCCACCGTCAGGTTCGGCAGAAGGTTCACCTCCTGATACACCGTGCCGATGCCGAGGCGCTGCGCGTCCAGCGGATCACGCGGATCGATCGCGACGCCATCCAGATGGATGGCGCCGCCGTCGCGGCGATAGGCGCCGGTCAGGCATTTGATGAGGGTGGATTTGCCGGCACCATTTTCGCCGAGCAGGGCGTGAACCTCGCCACCCCGGAGGATGAAGTCCACATGGTCGAGCGCGACAGCGCCCGGAAAAGTCTTGAAAATGCCGGTCGCCGAAAGGATCGGCCGCTCCGTCTCATCCTGCATGCTGGTCACTCCGTGGGCACGGGACCGGCGCGTCTGCGCGCCGGGTGGGTATGGACGGATCCGCAGCCACGCCATGACAGAAGCCGGCTGCGGATCTGGTGCGCCACTGCCAACGCGGTCGGGACGATCAAGGCCTCTCACGGCCCTGCCCTCCCGACCACGGGACGCTGAAACCTCCCCGCCGCTCCAAAAGCCGGAAGCCGCGAGGAAGGTGTTCGGGAACAGATCGATCGGAACGCTGTGCTGCGATCGACCTGCCCCTTCGGATCAGTAGCCGAGACCCTTCTTTTCTTCGTAGACCTTCATCGGATCGTCAGCCTGGGTGTAGAGCTTGGATTCCGTCTGGATCCACTTCGGCGGCTCCTTGCCGTCCTTGATGAAGGCATCCAGCGCATCGAAGGCGGGACCGGCCATGTTCGGCGTCAGCTCGACCGTTGCGTTGGCTTCGCCGGCGGCGAGTGCCTGGAAGATATCCGGAACGGCGTCGATGGAGACGACGAGGATATCCGTGCCCGGCTTCAGGCCGGCTTCCTTGATGGCCTGGATCGCGCCGACGGCCATGTCGTCATTGTGGGCATAGAGCGCGCAGATGTTCTTGCCGCCGTCTTCGGCCTTCAGGAAGCTTTCCATGACTTCCTTGCCCTTGGTGCGGGTGAAGTCACCGGTCTGGCTGCGCACGATCTTCAGGTTGTCGTGACCGGCGAGCGCTTCCTCGAAGCCCTTCTTGCGGTCGATGGCCGGCGAGGAGCCGGTGGTGCCCTGAAGCTCGACCACGTTGCACGGCTTGTCGCCGACGGTCTTGACCAGCCACTCGCCGGCAACCTTGCCCTCGTGAACGAGGTCGGACGTCACGGCGGTGAGGTAAAGGTCCTTCGGCGCATCGACGGTGCGGTCAAGAAGCACGACGGGAATGTTGGCTTCCTTGGCTTCCGTCAGCACTTCGTCCCAGCCAGTCGCAACAACCGGGGCGAGCAGGATCGCATTGACGCCCTGGGCAATGAAGGAGCGGATCGCCTTGATCTGGTTCTCCTGCTTCTGCTGCGCATCGGCGAATTTCAGGTCGATGCCGCGCTGTTCAGCCTGCTGCTTCGTCAGCGTGGTTTCTGCCGCGCGCCAGCCCGATTCCGAGCCGATCTGCGAAAAACCAACGGTCATGTCGGCCGCCTGGGCCGAACCAAACATGCAGGCAGCCAGAATCGTGGCACTTGCGAGTGCAGTTTTCAGTTTCATGATTTCCTCCAAAGACGGCTGCCCTCCAGCAGCACAGTCAAAAAATCATATTGTATGATTTATGTAAACGGCCGGATTTCGAAATTCGTTGCTGCAGCGACAAAAAAAGAGGGTGCAGCGCAGCACCCTCCTAAAGTTGTATCGAATATAGATGTGGATGCAGGGACTTGGGCGCCCCTGCTCTTTGCAGCAAAGGCACGGCTTACTGCGGCAGCTTGTCGTCCACGCCTTCGACGTAGAAGTTGAGGCCGAGCAGCGTGCCGTCATCGGCGCTCTCGCCGGCCTTCAGCCACTCGCTGCCGTCCTGCTTCTTCAGCGGGCCGGTAAAGGGCTTAAGCTCGCCCGACTTGATCTTCGCTTCGGTCTCCTCTGCGAGCTTCTTCACGTCGTCGGGCATGTTGGTGTAGGGCGCCATCTGCAGGATGCCGTCCTTCAGGCCATCCCAGCTGGAAGCGGTTTCCCACTTGCCATCGAGGAAGAGCTGGGTGCGCTTGATGTAGTAGGGGCCCCAGGTGTCCTTGATGGCCGTCAGCTGCGTCTGCGGGCCGGCAGCAATCATGTCCGATGCCTGGCCGAAGGCCTTGATGCCGCGTTCGGCGGCAACCTGCATCGGAGCCGTCGTGTCCGTGTGCTGGGTGAGGATATCCACGCCCTGGTCGATCAGCGCCTTGGCGGCATCGGCTTCCTTGCCGGGGTCGAACCAGGTGTTGGCCCAGACGACCTTGATCTTGAAGTCGGGATTAATGGAGCGCGCGCCGATCAGGAAGGAGTTGATGCCCTGCACGACTTCGGGGATCGGGAAGGAGGCGATGTAGCCGGCCTCGCCCTTGGCCGACATCTTGGCGGCGATAACGCCCTGGATGTAACGGCCCTCATAGAAGCGGCTGTTGTAGGTCGCAACGTTCGGCGCGTTCTTGTAGCCGGTGGCGTGCTCGAACTTCACATCGGGGAACTTGGCGGCGACCTTCACGGTCGCATCCATGAAGCCGAAGGAGGTGGTGTAGATCAGGCCGCAGCCCGAGCGCGCGAGACGCTCGATGGCGCGCTCGGCATCGGGCCCTTCCGGCACGTTTTCGAGGAACTGGGTCTCGATCTTGTCACTGAGCGCCTTTTCCAGCTCCTGGCGGCCGAGGTCATGGGCCTGCGTCCAGCCGCCGTCGGTCTTGGACCCGACATAGACGAAGCAGATCTTCGCCTTGTCGGCGGCGCTGGCGCCCGCGGCAAAGCCGAGCACGGCCGTCGTGGCGGCGAGTGCGAGAAGGAGTTTCTTCATGATGTGACCTCCGTTGGTGTCTGAAGAACGTCTGGTCGTTCCCGCCTCATCGGTCGGGAACGAAGGATTTGCCGAGGGATGCCGGCGTGTTGATGAGCGTGGTGCGGCGGTTGCGCGAGATCAGCACCAGCACGATGATGGTCGCCGCATAGGGAAGTGCGGAGAGAAACTGAGAGGGTATGCCGATCCCGAAGGCCTGCGCGTGGAGCTGGCTGATCGAGACCGCACCAAAGAGATAGCCCCCGGCCACCACCCGCCAGGGCCGCCAGGAGGCGAAGACGACGAGGGCGAGCGCGATCCAGCCGCGACCGGCCGTCATGTTCTCCACCCATTGCGGCGTATAGACGAGCGACAGCTGCGCGCCGGCGAGGCCCGCGCAGGCGCCGCCGAACATGACGGCGAGATAGCGCGTGCGGATGACGCTGACGCCGAGTGCATGGGCCGAGGAATGGCTGTCGCCGACGGCGCGCAGCTTCAGGCCGGCACGGCTCCTGAACAGGAACCAGTTGATGCCGACGACCAGCACGACGGAGAGGTAGAAGATCAGGTCCTGCTTGAAGAGCAGCGGCCCGATGACCGGGATATCGGCGAGCAGCGGAATGTCGATCGGCTGGAGCTTGATGCCGGGCTGGCCGACATAGGCTTCGCCGAGCATGCCGGACACGCCGATGCCGAGGATCGTCAGCGCAAGACCCGTTGCCACCTGGTTCGCGACCAGCGTCAGCGTCAGGAAACCGAAGAGCAGCGAGAAGACCGCGCCGCCGGCAATCCCGGCGAGAACGCCGATATAGGGCGAGCCCGTGGCGGTGGTGGCCATGAAGGCGATGACGGCGCCCATGACCATCATGCCCTCGACGCCGAGATTGAGCACGCCCGAGCGCTCCGCGATCAGTTCGCCGCAGGCGGCGATGACCAGCGGCGTGGAGGCCGTGATGACGCTGAGCAGGATGGCTTCGAAAATACCCATCAGCCTCTCCCTTCGGCGGTGCCCGGCATGATCAGACGGATCTTGTAGTGGATGAGCGTGTCGCAGGAGAGCACGAAGAACAGCAGCAGCCCCTGGAAGACGCGCACGACCTTGTCGGAAATGCCGAGCGAGACCTGCACCGCCTCGCCACCGAGATAGGTCAGCCCCAGCACCAGACCGGAGATGATCACGCCGAGCGGATTGAGACGGCCGAGGAAGGCGACGATGATGGCCGTGAAGCCGTAGCCGGGCGAAATGACCGGCTGCAGCTTGCCGATGGCGCCGGAGACTTCGGAAATGCCGGCAAGACCGGCCAGCGCGCCCGAGAGCAGCATCGAAAACCAGATCATCCTGCGGGCCGAAAAGCCGGCGAACCGCCCTGCCCGCTCGGACTGGCCGAGCACGGCGATCTCGAAGCCCTTCAGCGTGTAGCGCATCAGGAACCAAAGCGCGACAGCGGCGACAATGGCGAAGACGAAGCCGTAATTGGCGCGGCCCGAGGAAATCACTTCCGGCAGGATGGCATTGGCGCCAAAGTCGCGCGTCACCGGAAAGTTGAAGCCGCCGGGGTCGCGCCAGGGACCGCGCACCAGCCAGTCGAGAAAGAGCTGGGCGATATAGACCAGCATCAGGCTCGTCAGGATCTCATTGGTGTTGAAGCGGGTTTTCAACAATGCGGGAATGCCGGCATAGAGCGCGCCGCCCGCCATGCCCATCAGCAGCATCAGCGGCAGGACGACCGGCGAGGTCCACTCCGGGAAGAGAACGGGAAGGATGGAGCCTGCGATGGCGCCAATGATGAACTGCCCCTCGGCACCGATGTTCCAGTTGTTGGAGCGATAACAGATCGTCAGGCCCGCGCCGATCAGGATCAGCGGCGCCGCCTTGATGGCCAGTTCATGCAGCGACCAGGTTTCCAGCAAGGGCTCGATGAAGAAGGAATAGAGGGCGCTGGCCGGGTTCTTGCCCAGCATCGCAAACATGATGGCACCGACGACAACGGTCAGCGCCAGCGCGATGATCGGCGAGAGAATGGAGAAAAGCGGAGAGACGCCGCCGCGCCGTTCGAGTTCAATGCGCATGGGCGGCCTCCGTCTTGCCGTGGAGGCCACCCATCAACAGGCCGATCTTTTCGCGCGACAACTCGCCCGCCGGATAGGCGTCGGACAGGCGCCCCTCGTTGATGACGGAGATTTCGGTGGCGACCTCGAAAATCTCGTCGAGATCCTGGCTGATGACGAGCACGGCGGAGCCGGATTTGGCAAGATCGACGAGCGCCTGCCGGATACGGCTCGCCGCGCCCGCATCGACACCCCAGGTCGGCTGGTTGACGATGAGCACGGAGGGCTGGCGATCCAGTTCGCGGCCGACAATAAACTTCTGCAGATTCCCGCCCGACAGCGAGCCGGCGGCCGGGTCCTCGCCGCTCTTGCGCACATCCATCGTCTCGCAGATGCGCTTTGCCGCCGCCTTCACCGCAGCGGAGCGGATGAGGCCGAGCGGGCCGGACAGGAAGGCCTTGCGGTCGGAAAAATAGCGCGCCAGCACCAGATTGTCCGAAAGTGGCAACGCCGAGACGGCCGCGTGGCCGTGACGCTCTTCCGGCACGAAGCCGGCGCCGAGCACCCGCCTTGCATTGATGCCGCTGCGGCCGACGGCCTTGCCGCGGATCTGCACGGTATCATCGATGTCGACGGGATATTCGCCCGAGAGAGCATCGAAGAGTTCGCCCTGCCCGTTACCTGCGACGCCGGCAATCGCCAGGACTTCGCCGGCGCGGACCTTCAGACAGATATTCTTCAGCGACACCGCAAAGGGCGTGCGGGCGGCGGCCGACAGATGCCGCGCTTCCAGCAGCACGTCGCCACGCGTCGTGGTGCCGGCGGCAGAGACATGCGCCACCTCGCCGCCCACCATCATGCGGGCGAGCGAGGCGGGTGTTTCCTGTTTCGGATCGCAGGCGCCCGTCACCTTGCCATGGCGCAGCACGGTCGCGCGATCGCAGATGCGCTGCACCTCTTCCAGCCGGTGGCTGATGTAGAGGACCGAGCGGCCCTCGGCGCGTAGCTTGAAGAGCGTCTCGAACAGACGATCGGCCTCCTGCGGCGTCAGCACGGAGGTCGGCTCGTCGAGAATGATGAGCTTGGGGTTCTGCAGGAGGGCGCGGACGATCTCGATGCGCTGGCGCTCGCCGACGGAGAGGTCGGCGACATGGGCGTTCGGATCAAGCGGCAAACCATAGGCGTGGGAGAGTTCGGAGGCACGGGCCGCGATATCGGAAAGCGGCACCTTGTCATCCAGGGACAGAGCGATGTTCTCGGCGACGGTCAGCGCCTCGAACAGCGAAAAATGCTGGAAGACCATGCCGATGCCGAGCTTGCGGGCGGCGCCGGGGCTTCCAATGCGAACCGGCTGCCCCTGCCAGCGAATTTCGCCGCTGGTCGGCGCGAGAACACCGAACAGCATCTTGACCAATGTGGACTTGCCCGCACCGTTCTCGCCGAGGAGGGCGTGGATTTCGCCGGGACGGATATCGAGATTGATGCCATTGCAGGCAGCAAAGGAACCGAACAGCTTGGTCACGTTTTCGACGGCCAGCAAAAGGCCGGCGCCAGACTCAGCGCTTGAAGGCACGTTGCCCCTCTTTCCCCTTGCCCTGCAACCTGCTGCGCCTTTGGCGTCTGTCAGGGAATCAGCAGGGTTGTTCCACTCGTTTTTCTTGATTCCAGATCCGCCTGCGCACGGCCGGCGTCCGCCAGCGGATAGGTCTGGTTGATATTGATACGCACTTTGTTGCTGCGCACAATATCAAAGAGAGAATTTGCACATGCCTCCAGCGCTGCGCGCGTGGCGACGTGGGCGTAGAGCGTCGGGCGCGTGGCAAAAAGCGAGCCCTTCTGGGCGAGAATGCCGATGCCGAAATTCTCGACCGGGCCGGACGCATTGCCAAAGGAGACCCACAGGCCCCGCGGCTTGATGCAGTCGAGCGTGGCCGGAAAGGTGTCGCGGCCGACGCTGTCATAGGCGACGTCGACGCCCTTTCCACCGGTCAATTCCTTGACGCGGCTGACGAAATTTTCGCTGTTATAATTGATGACGTGGTCGTAGCCGTGGGCGAGCGCCAGATCGATCTTCTTCTGCGAGCCGGCTGTGCCGATCACGGTCGCGCCGAGCGCCTTGGCCCACTGCCCCGCAATCAGCCCGACCCCGCCCGCGGCGGCGTGGAAGAGAAGCGTGGTGCCGGGCCCGACCTCATAGGTCTGCTTCAGCAGATACTGCGCCGTCATGCCCTTCAGCATCATCGCGGCGGCCGTCTCCAGCGGGATCTCGTCCGGCACTTTCAGGATCTGCGTCGCCTCGATGTTGCGCTCGGTGGAATAGGCGCCGTCCGAGGTGGCATAGGCGACGCGATCACCGACCGAAAAGCCGGCGACATTGTCGCCGACAGCGGTGACGATCCCCGCCCCTTCCTTGCCGGGGATGAAGGGCATGCTCTCGCTCTTGTAGAGGCCGGTGCGGAAATAAACGTCGATGAAGTTCAGCCCGATTGCCACCTGGCGGATCTGCACCTCGCCGGGACCGGGCGGATCGAGGCTGATGCCCTCGTATTTCAGAACCTCGGGACCGCCGATCTCGCGAATGACAATTGCCTGGGCCATTTTTCCCTCCGCTGATGGTGGTCAGACCCGGCGGCCGAGCGCCGGGAACAGTTGCATGACAAAACCGATCACATAGAGATAAAGGCCGGTGACCACGACGCCCCACACAACCCAGGCGGGCGAATCGAAATGCGCCAGCAGCGCGTAGCCGCCCAGCACCGACCACAGCAGGAAGACCGCCATGTTGAGCGGCCGCAGCCGCTTGACGCGCACGGGGTGAAGGAAGTTGATCGGCAGGAAGGTGAGGATGACCGACACGAAGACGACGATGGAGGCCGCCAGTTCGCTCGCCTTGACCACGAACAGCGTGAAGATGACCATGTTCCACACGACGGGGAAGCCGGAGAAGAAATATTCGTCCGTCTTCATCCCCATGTCGGCGTAGTAAATGGCGCTCGACATCACAATGCCGCCCGCGGCGACGAAGGACCAGGGCTCGCCGATCATGCCGCTCTGGTACAGCGCAAAGGCCGGCAGCAGCACGTAGGTGACGTAGTCGATCACATTGTCGAGCGTGTCGCCCGACCAGTTGGGCAGCACTTCCTTAACGCGCAGCTTGCGGGCGATTGGCCCGTCGATGCCGTCGACAACGAGCGCCAGCCCCAGCCACCAGAACATGTCGACGAAGCGATGTTCGGCCGCGGCGACGACGCCGAGAAAGGCCAGAAAGGAGCCGGATGCCGTCAGGATATGGACCGAGAAGGCCCGGATTTCGGCGTAGGGTACGCGCTTGTAATTGAAGAATTTCATCGGTGGTGGCGGTCCGTTCCTAAAGTGTCCTCGTCGGCTGCCCGTCTTCCAGGCACCCCAGCGTCCGTCATCATCGCGGTCTTGCCCGCACTATGCATCCTTTGGCGGGCACTGCCAGCGGAAATGCGGGGGGGCGCTGTGGATGACGAGACAAGCCGTGCGGTGCGCCTGCGCCGATTCACCCCATTTGCGCAGCGTCGGGCACGCGCTACATAAGCGGGTAGGACAACGGCCATGCGGAGTTTGAGAGACCATGACCCTGACGCTGGAAACCGGTGTGGACAGCCACGACGTGGCCGTGGTGGGTGCGGGCCTTGCAGGCGCGCTTTCGGCGCTGGCGCTGGCCCGCGAGGGCCTCAGCGTCGCCTTTATCGGTCGCACGCCGCAGCAGGCGGACGGGCGCACGACGGCGCTCGTCGATCCCTCGATCGCGATCCTCGAAAGCCTTCATCTGTGGGAGGCGATCCGGCCGAAAAGCGCGCCGCTTGCCGCTATCCGCATCATCGACGGCACGAAGCGGCTGCTGCGCGCGCCGACCGTCACCTTCCGCTCCGTCGATGTCGGCCTGCCCGCCTTCGGCTACAATATCCCGAATGCCCATCTCAATACGGTGCTTTCGGATGCGATCGCGGCGCAGCCGGCAATCACGCGCGTCGATGCCATGCTGGAGACCGTCACGGAGGCGGATGGCACCGCGCGCCTTCTGCTGGATGACGGACGTGCTCTCACGGCGCGGCTCGTGGTGGCTGCGGACGGGCGCAAATCGGTGGCCCGCGCTGCCGCCGGGATCGACGTGAAGACGTGGACCTATCCGCAGACGGCGCTGGTGCTGAATTTCTCGCACCTTCTGCCGCACGATTCGATTTCCAACGAATTTCACACCGAGGCCGGCCCCTTCACGCAGGTTCCGCTTCCCGGCAATCGCTCCAGCCTTGTCTGGGTCCAGCAGCCGACGGATGCGGCCGACCGCGCCGAGCTCAATCTTGAGGCGCTGTCTCTGGTCGTGGAAAAGCGCATGCAGTCGATGCTCGGCGCCGTCACGGTGGAGCCAGGCGTGCAGCGTTTCGATCTGTCCGGCATGCGCGCCCACCGCTTCGGCGCCGGCCGCACCGTGCTGATCGGAGAAGCGGGCCACGCCTTCCCACCGATCGGGGCACAGGGCCTCAATCTCAGCCTGCGCGACGTGTCCGTTCTCACCGACCTCATCCGCGACGGCGGGCTTGCGCAGACCGATCTCGCCGGCCGCTACGACCGGCGCCGGCGGCTCGACGTCGCCAGTCGCACGGCCAGCGTCGATCTTCTCAACCGCTCGCTCCTCTCGGATTTCCTGCCGGTGCAGGTGCTGCGGGCGGCCGGCCTTCACCTTCTGTCCATCGCCGGCCCCTTGCGCGGCGCCGTCATGCGCGAGGGCATCGAGCCTGGCAGTGCCCTGAAGGCGTCCGGTGCCGCCCTCTGGGAAAAGATCGGTCTACGGGAAAAGGTCGGGCGCAAGAGCGCCTGAGCGGATCAGCACCAGGAGCCCGGTGATCGTCACGACCGAACAGGCCGTCGTGATCAGCACCGTGGCCGAGGCGCGCTCCGGCCAGACGCCATATTGCTGACCGATGACGAAGACGTTGGTGGCTGTCGGCAGCGCCGCCAGAAGCACGGCCGACCAGACCCAGACGGGATCGAAGCTGCCGACCAGGCTGAGGCCGAGATACATGGCGGCCGGATGGACGATCAGCTTCAGCGGCACGATATAGCCGATCTCGGCCGGCACACGCTTCAGCGGCCGCAGCGCCAGCGTCACGCCCATGGCAAAGAGGGCGCAGGGCGCGGCCGTCTGTGCGAGATAATCAATGAGCCGCTGCGCCGCTTCCGGTACCGGCAGGCGAAAACCGGCAAAAGCGAATCCGGCCACCATGGCGAGAATGAAGGGGTGAAAGGCGATGCGCTTAACAATCGTGGCGATGAGCGCCAAATGCCCGCTCCCGCCGTCCGTGCCGCGCGCGGCAAGGGCCATGGCGGTCGGCGCGACTGCGAAATGCAGCGCGTTTTCGAAGCACACGATCAGCGCCACCGGCACGGCGGCTTTTTCCCCGAAGGCGAGCAGCGCCAGTCCCGGGCCCATATAGCCGATATTGCCATAGGCGGCGGCAAGGCCCTGCATCGTCGCCTCGGCGATCTTTGCCCGGCGCAGGAAGCGGGCGAGCAGGAAGGCGAGCGTGAAGATCGAATAGGTGACCCCAAGTGTCGAGAGGATGAAATCGAAGCGGGTCAATTCCTCGAAGGGCGTGCGGGCCACCAGCTTGAAGAACAGCGCCGGCAGGGCGAGGTAGATGATGAAGATGTTCAGCCAGCCCATGGCCTCGACTGGCTGCCTCGCACGCCGGCCGGCGATCCAGCCGAGCAGGATGAGCCCGAAGAAGGGCAGGACAAGGCCCAGTATATCCGCCATCTGACCGGCACTCCCGTTCCGGCGGCTGAAACCGAACGCCACCGCACGCCCTGATAGTCATGCCGGACCGGTCTGTGAAGCCTAGAGCGCGATCGACCGGCCGGTTTGTCTCAACCGATCTGCAGGAGGATGGGGAAGGTCTGCTGGAACCAGATGGCCACGCGGCTGACGAGACCGAAGACAAACGCCAGACCCGTCAGCACCAGAAGCAGTCCCATGGCCTTCTCGACCAGCCCCAGATGGCGACGGAAGCGCGCGAGGAAGCGCATGAAGGCGCCGGAAAAGCCGGCCGCGATCCAGAAGGGCACGGCAAGGCCGAGCGAATAGACCGCCAGCAGCAGGGCACCATCGCCCACCGTCTCCCGCGAGGCCGCAACGCCGAGGATGGCGCCGAGCACGGGACCGATGCAGGGCGTCCAGCCAAAGGCGAAGGCAAGACCCATGATATAGGCGCCCGTCAGCGTCGCCGGCTTGCCGCCGCCCTGGAATCGCGCCTCGCGCGAGAGCAGCGGAATGCGGATCACGCCGAGAAAGTTCAGCCCCATGAGAATGATGATGACGCCGCCGATCTGCGCCAGGAGATCGATGTTCTGGCGCAGCACCATGCCGATCGACGAGGCCCCGGCCCCGAGCGCCACGAAGACGGTGGAAAAACCAAGCGTGAAGGCAAAGGCCGAAAAGAACACGGCCCGCCGCCGCGGCGCAGCCGCCGCACCGCCCCCTTCGGCCCTGAAATCCTCGATGGAAACGCCGGCCATGTAACACAGATAGGGCGGCACCAGCGGCAGCACGCAGGGCGACAGGAACGATAGCGCACCGGCAATCAGCGCCGTCAGAATGGAAATATCGGCAATGGACACGGCGTCAGGCACCCCGGAACGAATTGGTCTTCGGCACGGCGCCCGCGTTCATCTCGACAGGCGTTACCGGAACCTTCGGTCTACCGCATAGCCGAGGAGCAAAGAAGGCCGCCAATCACCTTTCGGTGCCCGTGTGGCAATGGGTCCCGGCGCGCCACGAGTGAACGCGGATCAGATACCCTAGTTTTCAATTAAATTTCAAAGATGCCGGTCGTCTCCGCCTTGAACGGATTCGAACCTTAGACCGCGGTCTCTAAACCATTAAAATTTCACCATTACCTTGCGAATCTGGGACACCAGTCGTAGCCCCCCTCCCTCGCTGGAAGGAACCTGTAAGCCCGCCTGCTTTGAGGGCGGTCGCCACGACGCTCTAGTCACCGCAATCACCGATACGCTCGCGGCCAGTCGTATTCAGTCGGCATCCGCTCTGCACGCACCTGCTCCGGCAGGAGCCGACGCGATGCCGCCTGCTGACGTCATCGACGCCGTCACCCTCACGACATCGTCATCGACATCAAGTCGCGTCTTTACCCCGCGGCGGGTGTCATCGCCTCGATCACTGGCCTGACCGCGTCTGCGGCCAACGAGGCCCTTCGCCATGCGCGTTGCGACGCCCGTTGCCTCGACTTCTCCAAAGCTTCGTCCCGGCAGCTATTTCCCGAAGTTTCTTGAGCCGCGCCGGATGGCGGAAGGGGCCCTGACGGCGGTCATCCAAGAGGCCTCCATCCAGCGCGCTTCGACCCGATCCGTCGATGAGCGCAAACGAAGTTTGTCCCGGCGTCAAAGCAGTGGGTATGTCTGGTATTTCCAGAAGCCAGGTTTCCCAGCTCTGCGCCCCTTTCGGCAATGCGGGCATTGCCTGCCTAGCAAGGGGAGATCACCGAGAAGGCGGGCCTTTTTCGAAAGGCCGATCGATGGGGAATGGTCCTATCTGTGGATCGACACCACCTACCTGCAGGTTCGTCGCGGCGATCGCATCGTATCGGTCGCCGTCATCATCGCCGTGGGGGTGAACACCGACGGTCAGCGCAAGGTGCTCGGCACATCTGAGGCCGAGGCGATCTGGACCGAGTTCCTGCGCAGGCTGACCAGGCGAGGTCCGCGCAGCGTCAAGCTCGTCGTCTCAGTTGCGCACGAGGGCATCAAGGCAGCCTTGTCGAAGGTGCTCTCCGCGAAATGGTAGAGGTGGGGGTGCGGACGAAAACTTGGACCACCATGGAGGTAGTTCATGTATTCCTACGCAGACAGACTTCGAGCGGTCGAGCTGTATCTCCGGCTGGGCAAGCGACTTAACGCGACCATTCGGCAGTTGGGTTATTCTACAAAGAATGCCCTGAAGGGCTGGTACCGGGCGTACGTCGAGAACCGCGACTTGCGTGTTCAGGCGGTAGCTCGAGCACCGAAATTCTCCGAGGCCCACAAGCACGCCGCTCTTGAGCACTTTCTCACCCATGATCGTTGTATCTCTGCGACGATGAAGACGCTCGGCTATCCCGGTCGAGGAAATGGAACGGGGTGAGATGGTCGCCGTCCGCATCATCGATCCGACGCCCTCATGGAGATTGTCTGTCATCGTATCGCCGCGGACGCTGAATCCCCGCGGCGCGGAAGCGGCCGCGATGGTTTTGGCTGACGTCATTCGAAACATGGTGAGCGGAGGCTTTTGGCGCGCGGAGCTCTTGGCGTAACCGATCAGGTCGTGACGGGCACGCATCGCGGGACAGGATTTGGCTTCAACCAGCCTATACGTTCGCCGCCGGCGCCATAGGCTTCCCGCACCTGTCGTATGGTCCGGCGCTTCGTCCCGTCAAGGGCTGGCTCGTCAACAGCCAGTATTTCGTCAAGGCTGAGGAAGGGAAAAATGACCGCGATTACATCCGGCCTCACGTCGCAGTGACCGCAGCGCACACCCCCTCAGCCATGCCGCAGCCCTCTGCCGAGCGGTGACTGCGCCGTCGAGGGCGGGCACCATCGTCAGAAAAAAGTGCCTGCCATTTCCGGGGAACCTTCAATCGTGTGACCCATGAACTCAAGTGCGCCTTTGAGGGTCTCACGCCTTATCGGTCCTCCAAGGCAAACGCGAACGGCTTCCTCGGCGACACCGTCCACGGTAAACGCATCGCTGGCCACGACACCTATACCCGACGCGCGCATCTGCGTGCCAAAGGTCGAACGCGTCCAACCATTCGTCAGCGGCAACCATATATTGAAACTGATCGGATCGCTTTTATAGCAACCCGCCGGCAACACTTCGGCAACCAGGGCCTGACGCGCGGCAGCTTCGGTGCGGATGAAGCGCAGGATGCTGTCTGCGGTACCGTCCTCTATCCAGCGTGTGGCGAGGGCGGCGGAGAGCGGCGAAGCCATGACGTTTGACGCGCGCATGGCGCTGGCGAAGGGCCAGGCTGCCTTGGTATCCGGCACAACAACATAAGCGAGTCGAAGGCCCGCGCCGATACATTTCGCCAATCCCCCAATGTGCCAAGTGAGATCCGGCGCCATCGCCGCAAGCGGCGCCGGGCCGTGAAGCGGAATAAATCCGTAAGCATCGTCTTCCACGATCGGAACATGATATTTGCGGGCTACGGCGCAGATTTCCTCTCGCCGCTTTTCGGGTATCGTCAGCGTCATCGGATTTTGAAGCGTCGGATTGAGGTATAGGGCCTTCGGCTTGCCCGTCTTGCAAAGCTCCGCAAAGGCGGCCGGGATAATACCCTCCTCGTCCATTGGAAGTCCCGTCAGATTAAGGCGCAACTGGGCCGCGATCGAACGCATTCCAGGATAGGTTATGTTCTCCGACAACACCATTTCACCCGGCTTTGCGAGCAGCCCAAAGATGGCAAGAAGCGCCGGATGGGCGCCAGGCGTCACGAAAATTCTCTCCTGCGAGGGAACCAGGCCGCGGCGGCTGAGCCATGATGCGGCCGCCTCCTTGTCCATGCCGGCGCCACCAAACCCCTGATAGCGCAGCAGCGGGATCATATTGGTGGCGACGGAAGAAAGCCCTTCCTGCATGCGCGCCAGAAGATCAGGATCGTCAGGTTCCGGCGGCATGTTCATGGAAAAATCGACAACGGACGTGCGCCTGGAATCCTGCGCCGCCTGCGAGACGAAGCCACGCCGCTCTTTTTCCGGCCCGCCGGTCACAAAGGTTCCGCGCCCGACATGGGTCGCGACAAGTCCGCGCTTCTGCGCCTCGACATAACCGCGCGCGACGGTGGTAAAATCGATGGAAAGGCGTTTTGCAAGCTCCCTTTGCGGCGGCAGCCTGTCGCCCACCAGAAGCTTGCCGCTTTTTAAATCCATCTCGATGACGTCGGCAATCGCCATGTAGCGCGGGCCATTGCTACGGGAGAGGTCGGGGAGCCAGGTTTTCATGAAAACTCATCTGTGGTGAACATTGACTGTATATTGTTGCTTCTTTCATTTGTCACGGGAAAAAGCAGTTTTCCAACAGGTTCACGATGTGGCCAGACCTGCTCGGTCAAAATTGACAGCGTATTGAATGCACTTAAACTTAACAGAAGCGCCTAAGCGCTGATCAGGTTTTTGCCCGGAAAATGGGACGGCGCCCACCGATAGCAGAAAATTGACTGCTTAATTGAATGTATATCCGTCCATATTGATTTGATAATAGGCAAAACACGGACTGGCATACCCCTTGCAATTGAATGGTAGTGGCCCGCCTTGGGCCGACCTCAACACAGGAGCCATTCAATGCCCGCAATCACCGCACCGGCCCACGCTGATGGAGACTTCTTCGTCGATTACGAAGAAAAGGTCTTTGAAGATGTGCAGGCCCTGGAAGGCGAGAAAGCCCTCATCACCTTCCACACCGTTGCCTTCGAAGGCTCGATCGGCCTCGTCAACCTGCTCCAGGCCAAGCGCTTGAAGCGCAAGGGATATGACACATCCATTCTGCTCTACGGCCCCGGCGTCACGCTCGGCATCCAGCGCGGTTTCCCCAAACTCGGTTCGGAAGCCTTTCCAGGCCACCTCAACTTCAACAACCAGATCAAGGGGTTTCTCGAAGAAGGCGGCAAGGTCTATGCCTGCCGGTTCGCCCTGCAGGCCCTTTATGGCCATGGCGAGCCGTCATTGATCCCCGGCATCACGCCCATCAGCCCGCTCGATGTGCTGGATCTCATGCTGATCCATCGCCGCGCCGGCGCAGTCATTCTCGATACCTGGACGCTCTGACCCGAGCCACCCCGAGCTAAAGCGCGCGTTCGGAAGGCGGGGTCCGCTCCGCCTCCTTCACCTCAATTCAAGGAAGTCGTCATGGCCGTCAACAGGACCGTTCGGGCCGCCGCCGCACAGATCGCGCCGGATCTCACCTCCCGCGACAAGACGCTGGCCCGCGTGCTGGAAACGATCCGCGAGGCCGCCTCCAAGGGCGCGGAGCTGATCGTTTTCCCGGAGACATTCGTCCCCTGGTATCCCTATTTTTCGTTCGTCCTGCCCCCGGTTCTCTCCGGCCGTGAGCATCTGCGCCTCTACGAGGAAGCGGTCACGGTGCCCGGTGCTACGACCGACGCAGTTGCCGCAGCAGCCCGCGAACATGGCATCGTCGTGGCGCTTGGCGTCAACGAACGGCATCACGGCACGCTTTATAATACGCAATTGGTGTTCGATGCGGATGGCGCCCTCGTTCTCAAGCGGCGCAAGATCACCCCGACCTTCCATGAGCGAATGATCTGGGGCCAGGGCGATGCGTCGGGCCTGAAAGTGGTCGCAAGCAGAATCGGCCGCATCGGCGCGCTTGCCTGCTGGGAGCACTACAATCCGCTCGCCCGCTACGCGCTGATGGCCCAGCATGAGGAAATCCATGTCGCGCAGTTCCCGGGCTCGATGGTCGGGCAGATCTTCGCCGACCAGATGGAAGTCACCATCCGCCACCATGCGCTGGAAAGCGGCTGTTTCGTCGTCAACGCCACGGGCTGGCTGAGCGACGAGCAGATTAAGTCGATCACCTCGGACGAAGGACTGCAGAAGGCTCTACGCGGTGGCTGCATGACGGCGATCATCTCGCCCGAGGGCAAACATCTGGCCGCCCCGATCACGGAGGGCGAAGGCATCCTTATTGCCGATCTCGACATGAGCCTCATCCTCAAGCGCAAGCGGATGATGGATTCCGTTGGCCACTATGCGCGCCCCGAACTGCTGCATCTCGTCGTCGATGATCGCCCGGCAAACCCGATGGTGACAGCCCATCCTTTCCTCGAAACCGCACCGACAGGGAACACTACCGATGGACACCAGACCCCAGCTTTCGACGGAAACACTGATCAACGAATTGCAATCGTTCGGCGCGAGGTTCGTTGATCCCAAGGCCGGTCACGAAAGCCGCCGCGGCGGTGCCGGCCCTTCCGATCACAAGGCGCTGACCATCGACGGCATGACAGTCATGGTGCCTGTTCACACCGCGCCCGCCTTCGAAAGCCCCTATCTTGTCGAAAAACCGGATGAAGCTGGAAACAGCCGCATCAGCCGTGACGGCCGGGTTATCGGCGAAGTCTCGTTTCCCCTGCGCCCCCGCTTTTACGAGCGCTCGACGGAAGACGGCATTCCCTATTCGCAGATCGCCGTGCTGCACGGACGCGATGTGCTCGCCACCACTGTCCTGCAGACCTGCATTCGCTATCAGAGCCGGACGAAAACCTGTCAGTTCTGCGCTATAGGCCAATCTCTGGCGGCTGGCCGCACCATCGCCCACAAGACGCCGGCGCAGTTGGCAGAAGTCGCCAAGGCGGCCGTCGAGCTTGATGGCGTCAAGCATATGGTGATGACCACGGGCACGCCGAAGGGTGACGATCGGGGCGCCGCCGTGCTGGCAGAGAGTGCGCGCGCCATCAAGGCCGCCGTCGATATTCCCATTCAAGCACAATGCGAGCCGCCGGAAGACGATATCTGGTTTTCACGGATGAAGGAGGCCGGCGTCGATGCGCTCGGCATGCATCTGGAAGTCGTGACAGCAGCAATCCGCGCCCGCATCATGCCGGGCAAGGCGCAGGTCGGCATCGAGAAATACATGGCCTCGTTCAAGGCGGCGGTCACCGTATTCGGGCGCGGACAGGTCTCCACCTATATCCTGGCAGGCCTTGGAGACACGCGCGAAGCCATCCTCGACATCTGCGAAAAGCTTGTCGCCATCGGCGTCTATCCCTTCGTCGTGCCCTTCGTGCCGATCTCGGGCACGCCACTCGAAAGCCATCCCGCGCCGAAACCAGAATTCATGCACTCGATCCTCGGGCCCTTGTCGAAACTGCTTGTCGAAAGCGGCCTGAAGGCCGTCGACATCAAGGCGGGCTGCGGCAAATGCGGTGCCTGCTCTGCCCTTTCCACCTATGAGAGAATGCTGACGAAATGATCATCGAACCGTTCTCACCCTTCCGCACCAGTGAATATCAGGTGAAGTTTGCCACATCCGCGTGGGAGCGTGACGAGGCCCATGCCCTTCGCCGGGATGTCTTCTGCCGCGAACAGCAGATCTTTGAGACAGACGACCGGGACGCCATCGACGACTATGCCACGCCCATCGTTGCGCTTTCCATGCTCGGCGTTGCCGCCGACCGGGTGGTCGGCACGGTGCGCATCCATGAGGAACAGCCGGGTGTCTGGTGGGGGGCGCGCCTCGCCGTGCACGAGGATTTCCGCAAGATCGGTGCGCTTGGCGCCACGCTGATCCGGCTTGCCGTCTCCTCCGCGAATGCCATGGGCTGCCATACGTTCCTGGCCAATGTTCAGGTACAGAACGGCCTGCTCTTTCGCCGCCTGCACTGGGATGTGGTGGAGGAATTCGAGGTCTACGGCAAACCGCACTTGCGGATGAAGGCGGATCTCAGCCGATATCCCCCCTGCGCCACGCCGGAGGCCGGTTTCGTGGCGCTCGCCAAACGGGCGGCTTGAGAATGGCGGATGTCGACCTCGGCACGCTAGCGGAAAAGCTGCGATCCAGCAGCGGGATCGCGGCCAAACACGATATCGGCGGCGTTACCGCGCGGCTTGGCGTCAAGGACAAGGCCGTAGCCGTGGGGGACGACTGCGCAGCCCTGCCCGACGGAGACGGCTATCTGCTGTTTGCCATCGAAGGCTTCATGAATGCCTTCGTCGCCGCCGATCCCTGGTTTGCCGGATGGTGCGGCGTCATGGTGAACATCTCCGACGTCGTCGCCATGGGCGGCCGGCCGTTTGCCGTGGTCGATGCCGTCTGGGCCGATGGCGAAGTGGGAGCCGCCCCGCTTCTCGATGGCATGCGGGCGGCGGCTGAGGCCTATGGCGTGCCGATCGTCGGTGGCCACACCAATATCCGCACCGATCGGGGTCAATTGTCGGTTGCCATTGTCGGGCGCGCAAAACGCCTGCTCACCAGCTTCGACGCCCGCCCTGGCGACATGCTGATTGCCGCTGTCGATCATCGCGGTCGCTACCGTGCGCCCTTCGACAACTGGGAAGCCGCGACCGACGCGCCAGCCGAGCGGCTTCGTGGCGATCTCGACATCCTGCCGCAGATAGCCGAGGCTGGGCTTTGCCTTGCCGCAAAGGACATCAGCCAGGGCGGCATCGTCGGCACGGCGATCATGCTGGCCGAATGTTCCAGTGTCGGCATCGATATCGATGTGACTGCAATTCCGCTGCCATCAGGCGTCAGCCTCGACCGCTGGCTGGCAACCTTTCCAAGCTTCGGCTACCTCCTCTCGGTCTCGCCCGACAACGTCCAACCGGTACTTCACCGGTTCGCAACGCGAAACATTTCCGCCGCCGTCATTGGCTCTGTGCTGCCGGGCAGCACTGTTGCGATCACCGATGGCACCAATCGTACCGTCATCCGTGACCATGCGACGACACCCCTCATGCAGCTTGGCCCGACGGAGCATTCCCAATGACCCGTCACCATATCCCAAGACCTTTGCGGATCGCCATGCTGACCCATTCCACAAATCCGCGCGGCGGCGTCGTGCATGCCATGCAGCTTTCCGAAGCGTTGACGGCGCTTGGTCATACCGTCACCCTGCACGCGCCAGATTCAATGGGAACGGGCTTTTTTCGCCTGCCCGCCTGTCGCACGGCCTGTTTTCCGGTGCCGCCTCCCCTCCCGGATGTGACTGAGATGGTCGAGCAGCGCATTGCCGACTACGTCAGATATTTCGAACCGGGGGAATATCGCGCTTTCGATGTCTTCCATGCCCATGACGGCATTTCCAGCAATGCGTTGGCGACCCTGAAAGCGCGCGGCCTGATTCCCGGCTTCGTGCGCACCGTCCATCATATCGACCAGTTCGAAGACAAGCGCCTGATGGCCCTTCAGGACCGCTCGATCCGTGCGGCCGATGCATACCTCGCCGTTAGCAGCCTGTGGCAGGCCGCCTTGCGTGACAGCCTCGGCGTGGAGGCCACAGTCGTCGGCAATGGCGTCGACAGCAAAAGATTTGTCCCCGCCTGGAGCGGCGAGCAAACGGCGCTGCGAGACCGGCTCGGTCTCCATGCCGGCCCGGTTTTCCTCAGCATCGGCGGCATTGAGGCGCGCAAAAACACAATCGGCATTCTGGATGCCTTCCGGCAGTTGCGGGCCGTGAAACCGGACGCACAATTGGTCATCGCCGGCGGCGTCTCGCTGCTCGACCATCGGGATTATCGGTCGGAATTCGAGTCCCATTTGCGGGCCCTGCGCGATGATGCCGCCGCTGTCCACGTCATTGGTGCGGTGTCCGATGACGATATGCCGAACCTCTACAGGCTCGCCGACGCGCTGGTTTTCCCCTCGCTGAAGGAAGGTTTCGGCCTCGTCGTGCTGGAGGCAATGGCCTCCGGCGTTCCCGCTATCGTCCCCTCGATCGCCCCCTTTACCGAATATCTCGGCCACGACGATGCCCTCTGGTGCGATCCCCGCCACTCCGCTTCGATTGCCGAAGCCATGGCCATGGCCCTGATGCCTGAGATCCGCAACCAAGTCATCCCGCGTGGCGTGGAGGTCGCGGGGCGCTTCACCTGGCAACGTGTCGCACAGGCCCACCTTTCAACCTATGCAACAGTGAAGGAGACAGCTCATGCCTGAGATGCGCTTTGTCATCACCTGGCCCAATGGCGAGGAAGAGACCTGTTATTCGCCCTCGCTGATCATCCGCGATTTCTTCGCTGAGGGTGAAACCTATCCGGTCGCGGATTTTGTCGAGCGCAGCCGACAGGCGCTCACCATCGCCAGTGACCGGGTCGCCGCCAAATACGGATTTTCCTGTTCGGCCGCAAACAACCAGCTCGCTCGCATCGAAGCAGCAGCAACCCCCTTCCTCGATCAAGCGGATGCGCGCGTTTGCTGCAAGACATTCATCCTGTGAAAGGCCATCCAATGAGCAAATCTCTGAAATCCCATTATAGCGCCGTCGTGGTGGGGGGCGGCCAGGCCGGCCTCTCTGCCAGCCATTATCTCAAGAAACATGGGCTCGACCATGTCGTCTTCGAGAAGAAAACGGCAGCGCACAAATGGAAGAACGAGCGCTGGGATGCGTTTTGCCTCGTCACCCCGAACTGGCAGTGCCAGCTACCCGACCACCCCTATGACGGCGCCGATCCGCATGGCTTCATGGTGAAAGACGAGATCCTCGCCTATGTCGACCGCTTCGTCAAAAAGGTCGATGCGCCTGTCTTCGAAGGCACGAGCGTTACCGCGCTGGAGAAGGTCGGAAATATCTTCCGCATCGAATCCTCTGCCGGCACCGTTACCGCCGACAGTGTCATCCTCGCTACGAGCCTCTACAGCCAGCCCTTTGTGCCGCGTGCTGCAGAGCGTCTCCCTGACAGCGTGACCCAGATCCACACGGCGGACTACCGCAACCCGTCTCAATTGCCGCCGGGCGGCGTTATTGTCGTCGGCTCCGGTCAGTCGGGCTGCCAGATTGCCGAAGATCTGCATCTGGCTGGCCGCAAGGTGCATATGGTCACCGGCAATGCCCCGCGCTGCGCCCGTTTTTACCGGGGTCGCGACGTCGTCGACTGGCTGGCCGATATCGGCCAATACGACATCACCATCGCCCATGACGGAATGTCTAAAAAGAAGCACGACACCAACCATTATCTCACCGGCCGCGATGGCGGGCGCGATATCGATCTTCGAAAGTTCGCGGTTGAGGGCATGGCGCTTTATGGCCGCATGACCGGCGTTTCCGCCGGCAAGATGCTGTTCGAACCTAACCTCAAGAGCAATCTCGATGGCGCCGACCGCGTCTATAATGGCATCAACGCCCTCATCGACCGATACATTGCGGAAAAGGGCATCGATGCTCCAGCCGGCAGCCCTTATGTGCCGGTCTGGGAGCCACAAGGCGAAACGATCGAACTGGATCTTGGAGCGGAAGGCATCACGTCGGTCATCTGGGCCACAGGCTTCACGCCGGACTGGTCCTATGTCGGATTGCCTATCTTCGATGGCACCGGTTATCCGGTTCAGCATCGCGGCGTTACCGGCGTAGAGGGTGTCTATGTTTTGGGGCTTCCATGGCTCTGGACCTGGGGTTCCGGGAGGTTCCTTTCGGTCGGCAAGGATGCCGAATACGTTGTCGAGCACCTCGCGACGCGGTTGGAGCAGACACAGCCCCCCGTGAAACAAGCAGCGAACGGATAAGCGATGAACCTCGCAGTCAACACCTCCAACATGTCGATGGCACCCTTGAGCCGCGATCTTATGGATCGCGCGCTTGAGCCCCACCTACTGATCGGCATGCCGCATCTCACACCGCATGGCCTGTCGGAGACCTGGCTGATGAAGGAGTTGGGGCATCGACACTGGCTCATGCTGGCACGCGATCTTGGCATGAACAATGCGGATTTCCGCACCATCGACGGTGAAGAGGCCTATGCGGCCATCTGCGCAACATCGTTGTCCGAAGCTCGCTTCGACATCGTGAAGGCGAACTCCATCTTGACCATTCGTTCTGAGCTGTCGACTGTCTCGCGCAGCCAGACCTCGACGACCCACGACCTTTATGTCGCCAACCGGAAGATCGGACGGGTAGAATTGATCTCCGCCTTCGTTCATCGCGCAATCAAAGGTCGCAATCAGTCTCTCGCGCGAACAGCTCTACAAGTACCGCAGGCAGGGCCCTATAAGCTCAATCAATTGGCAAAGACGGCAGCAGACATTCGCAACTCTCGGATTTCAGGTCACTGGGGCATCCCTGTTACGATCACGGAACCCTTGCGGTCATTCCGCTTCGATCCCGCAGTGTCCCAAGAATTCAACGGCGCCGGCCTCTTCTATTTTGCAGAATTTCAGGCTCTCGCTGACCGCGCCCTGGATGCTTGGTTCCCCCACCGAGAGGCGCTGAAAAGGCGGGATATCTTTTTTCTCGGCAACATTGAAAGGAGCGAAAGCCTCGTCTTTGACTTGGTCGCAGCATCCGACAACGGCGACAACCTTCATGGCCAGATCAGGCGGCGGTCTGGCGACCCCATCGCGAAGATATTCATGTCCTACAGAGATCCGCCATAACCCCGAACAGACTTTGCTGCGACGTCTTAGCACTACTCTGGCAGAAGAGACTCTGTGGCTCGAATTTGCGCTTTGCAGTGGGGACATCGGGTTGTCATCATTTGTCTGGCGAGGGCGCTGATGACGGCTCGACGGATGCCTGGCAGGGTGGGCTCAGGTTACCCCTTGCGTCCTTGTCGCTTCTTTTTTCCCGCTTTGCAGTCTGCAATCTCTGGCGCTGGAGGAAAGCATAAGCGATGATCGTCATCAGAGCGTGCCGATGTAGCCCTTGCCATGATCGGCCTTCGAAGTGGTCGAGACCAAGCTCCTCTTTCATCTGCTGATGCGCCTGCTCGCAAACCCATCTCGCCTTGATGGCGGCCGCCAGTACTTTCAACGTCGCAACGACCGGCAGGTTGGACACGTAGTATTTGCGCTCGTCGTTTGATCGCCATTCGCCAACCAGCCAGGCTTCTTCGCCCGGCATGTGCTGTTGTCCCTTGTCGAGAATGCGCTGCGGCGTGCCGTCGGCGATCCGGATGCGCAATGCGGCAAACCGTGCCGTGAGGCGGCCTTTCGTGCCACGGCGCCAACTGACCTTCTTCAAGCTTGCAGACGCCAACATCGTTTCGGCGGAAACCGAAAGGGTGTCGGGGATCAGATGCTTACGCGGGCGACCATGTCCAGAGACGGGAAAGATCAATTCGACATCATGAGGATTGGCCTGCTGCCGGATTTTCGGACACCGACTTAGGCTAATCCCACCTTGTTTTCAAATTCCATAGGGCTGAGGTAGCCCAGTGTCGAATGGCAACGCTTTGGATTGTAGAAGCGCTCGATGTAATCGAACACGTCCGCCTTTGCATCGTCCTTGGTCCTATAGACCTTGCGAGTTGTCCTTTCCGTTTTGAGTGATGAGAAGAAGCTTTCCATCGCGGCATTGTCCCAGACATTGCCGGATCGGCTCATCGAGCATGTGATGCCGTGGTCGGCCATGAGACGCTGGAACTGCTCGCTTGTGTATTGGCTACCCTGGTCAGAATGGTGGAGGAGCGCATCCGGCTTGCCTCTGCGCCAGATGGCCATGATCAACGCATCTGTAACGAGCTGGGCTGTCATGGTGGTGTTCATCGACCAACCAACAACACGTCGCGAGAACAGATCGATGACGACGGCCACATAGAGCCAGCCCTCAGCCGTCCATAGATAGGTAAAATCGGCCACCCACTTCTGGTTCGGTCTTGCTGCCGCGAACTGTCGGTCTAGCACATTCGGCATGATGACCGGGCGCTCACCGTCGTCTTTCGGCAAGCCACGCCGTCTCGGCCTTGCTCTCAATGCATTGTCGCGCATGAGACGCTCGACGCGATGCAGACCACAGGAGAGGCCTTCGGCGAGGAGGTCGTGCCAGACACGCCGTGCGCCGTAGGTGCGGTCGCTATCCTTGAAGCTGTCCTTGATCTTGTCGAGCAGAGCCTCGTCATACCGAGCATGCTGGCTCGGAGAGCGGTTTAACCACGCATGAAAGCCGGAACGCGATACACCCAGCGCTTCGCAGAGCCATGCCACCGGCCAGATCGAACGGTGCTTTGCAATGAACGCGAACTTCATATCACGTCCTTCGCAAAGTAGGCGGTGGCCTTTTTTAAGATGTCACGCTCCGCCTTCAGCTTGGCCACTTCTTTCCGAAGCCTCTCGATCTCAAGCTGCTCAGGCTTCATCTGTCCCTGACCAGGAAACGCCTGTGCTGGGTCCGAACCATATTCCCTGACCCACTTGCGCAGGACATTCTCATGAACATCCAGATCGCGGGATGCCTGCGCAACGCCGACCCCACGCTCTCAAACCAATCTCACCGCCTCAAGCTTGTACTCGCGGCTGAACTTCCTTCGTTGCATTCATGCACTCCAGTTTCATTGGAAGCACCTTAACTCGGTGTCCAAGAAACCGGCAGCAGGCCAGTTCCATCGTTCTCACTGTGACAACCGTGGAGATACCTGCCTGAGAGCGGCCTTAAACTGCACAGATTTGGCTTAGGCCGCCTGCACAGTTAAGCGCCATCGACAATGCTCGAATTGGCCGCCAACGGATGGCAACGTTTGATCTGGTTAGGCGCGGAACATGGCGCGGCAGAGGCTGTCAGGAACCACCTGAAATTGGCTGGACTTCGACTATAGAAGTGACGGCCAGGTGGTAGCCTATCGGCGTGTCGGTATTCGTGGGGACGCCCTTTTGGATGATTGACGACACGAGCATCGCTAGACGTAGCCTCGCTTGAGGCCGCGCATTCGAGAATGGACAAAGCGTTAATTGGCGACCCCTGCAGGACTCGAACCTGCGACCTGCTGCTTAGAAGGCAGCTGCTCTATCCAGTTGAGCTAAGGGGCCTGCCGGCCTGCGGACAGTTGCGGGAGGCGCAGCGTCCGGGGCGAAGGCGGCTTCAGTGCGTCCAGGGCTGGAGGCGGTTGAAGCGGAAGTTGTCGGTGTAGGAGACGGCCTTGCGGGTGGCTTCCTTCGGCGCGATGACGCGGTAGTCGATCCCGTTCTTTTCGGCGTAGGCGATGGCCTGCTCGGCGGTCTCGAAGGTCAGCTTGACCTGCTGGCGCGTGTCGCGCGAGCTCGTATAGCCCATGATCGGGTCGATGGTGCGCGGCTTTTCCTGGTCGAATTCCAGCACCCACAGATGCGTCTTGGCCTTGCCCGACTGCATGGCGGTCTTGGCCGGGCGATAGATCTTGGCGGACATGTCTCACCTGCTCCGAAATGATCCTTGGACGGGCGCGCCGTGACGCGCCCCGCTTTCGCCTTCCTTTAGCGCAGAAAGAATGAAAACGGAATGACCTGCCTGCCCTGCCCGCGCAGTTTCACCGTAAATGGCAGCGGCGCGCGGACAAAGAAGGATGGTCAGGCCGTCCAGGCATCGATGTCGTCGCGCTGGCCGATGAGGGCAAGGCCGTGGGCGATGGACAGAAGCTCGCCGCCGCTTTCGATTCGCGAGCGCTCGAAGCGGTTCTCGAAAAGGCGCCTGACGGCTGGGACGAAGGAGGTGCCGCCGGTGAGGAACACCTTGTCGATGGCGCCGGCCGGCGTCTCGGTCTTCATCAGGACATCGTCGAGCGCCCCTTCGATGCGGGCAAGTTCCGGCGCGATCCAGCTTTCGAAATCGGCGCGGCGCACGCGCGCGCGGCCGGCAGGGCCGAGCGGGGCGAAGTCGAAGGTGGCCTCCTCCTCAGACGAGAGCGCCATCTTCAGCGAGGAGACGGCCTGATAGAGCGGGAAGCCTTCGTCGTGGTCGACGAGGTCGATGAAGAGTTCGAGCTTTTCCGGCTCGTCGGCGGCGCGCACGAGTCCCTTCAGTTCCTGGAATTCGCGGGTCGTCTTGAAGATCGAGAGCTGATTCCAGCGGCCGAAATTGGCGTAGTAGCCGCTCGGGATCTCGAGCCTCTTGTCGAAACTGCGGAAGGTGCCGCCCTTGCCGATGGCGGGCGAGACGATGTTGTCGATGATACGGAAATCGAAATGATCGCCGGCAATGCCGACACCGGCGTGGCCGATAGGCGTTGCCTTGAGGCGCCCCGCCTCGGTCTCGAACCGGATCAGCGAATAGTCCGTCGTGCCGCCGCCGAAATCGGCGACCAGCACGGTCGCATCCTGCTTCAGCTTGCGGGCGAAAAAGAAGGCGGCCGCCACGGGTTCATAGACATAATGGATCTCGGGAAAGCCGAATCGCGACAGGGCCTCGTTGTAGCGGCTGAGCGCCAGAGCCTCATCGGGTGTCGCGCCGGCAAAGGCAACGGGACGGCCAACCACGAGGCGGCCGGGCTCCTCCGGCCATTCCGGACCCGCATAGGTCTTGAGGCGCTCGACAAACGTCGCCATCAGGTCTTCGAAGCTCGCCCGATGCGCGAAGATCTGCGTGGCCTGGAAGAGCGGGCTTGCCGCGAAGGTCTTGATCGACTGGAGAAAGCGGCAGTCGCCGGGATTGTCGATGAACTGGCGGATCGCCGCCTGCCCGGCTTCCACCGAAAGGCCGAGATTGCCCTTGCGGAGATAGGAAAGCGCGGTGCGCAGCGTATCGGAGCGGCCGGCGGCGCTCTCGAACACCATGGAGCGCGTCTCGTCGCCGCTCGCTTCCGCGATCAGCGAATTCGTCGTGCCAAAATCAAACCCCAAGGCTCGCCGCATGGCGCCCTCCTGACTGTCATCGATGGACGGGAAGACGGGCACAACGGGAAAAGGTGCGCCCAAAAGAGCGCGCCTGATGCCATGCGCGGCGCGTCATGGCAAGAGAAGCTTTTGTGAAGGTCTTGAAGGGAGTGGTCGGAGTGGAGAGATTCGAACTCCCGACCCTCTGGTCCCAAACCAGATGCGCTACCAGACTGCGCTACACTCCGATGAGAGGCGGCATACACAAGTCGTCAGCGGGTCGCAACTTAAAATGCGTCATCCACCGATATCAGGCAGGGACGGAAAGAGGGATTGGCGACGGCGGCGGCGCCGCGCGCCCGAAAAAAATGCGGGCCGGCGGTCTTCGGGGACCGGCCGGCCCGTCCGCTCAAATGTCGGATCAGGGGACACCACCAGCCGCGCTGCATCGGCCTCGTGGTGATTGGCAAGGACAGATTGCGCGCATTGCAGCGCGATGATTTGACAAAAGCCGCAGGAGAATTGACATTTCCCGCATGACCCAGCGCCCCCGCCCCCGGCCTCCCATCGAGGTTTCTGTCGTCGTCCTGCCGGAATCCTCGATCATGTCGCTGGCCTCGGTGCTCGATCCCATGCGCGCCGCCAATCGCGTCACGGCACGCACCGTGTTTCGCTGGCGGTTGCTGTCGCCCGATGGCAAGCCGGTCACGTTGACCTGCGGGCTTCAGATCGCCGTGGACGGGGCCTTTGTAGAGCCGTTCTTCGGCGAAGTGCTGATCGTGATCGCCGGCTTCCACATCGAGCGCCATGCGGGTCGGCGCTTTATTCGCAGGCTCCAGGCCGCCGCACGGCTGGGCGGCGTCGTCGCCGGGGTCGAATCGGGCTGTTTCCTGCTGGCAGGCTCCGGGCTGATCGACGGGCGGCGGGCGACGGCCCACTGGGAGGAACTGGAGGATTTCGCCTCACGCTTTCCGACGCTCAGCGTCATGGCCGATCGATTCGTGATTGACGGGCGGTTCTGGACGTCCGGCGGCGCGTCGCCAACGCTCGACATGATGCTGCATCTCATTCGCGACCGCGTGGGCTCGGCAACGGCGCTCGATGTGGCCAGCCTCTTCGTCTATGACGAGACCCATGCCGCCGACGATGCCCAGCCCCTCGTCTCGCTCGGTCGCATGGCGGCGGCCGACCCGGAACTGGCACGCGCCATCCGCCTGATGGAACGCACGATCGAACACCCGCTGGCCGTCAGCGCCGTGGCGCGCCGGATCGGTGTCTCCGACCGCAAGCTCGACACGCTCTTTGCGCGCGGCATGGAGACCAGCCCCGGCGCCTATTATCTGAGGCTCCGGCTGCAGGCGGCGCAGCGGCTGGTGCGCGATACGCGCGCGCCACTCAGGGAAATCGCCCTTCGCACCGGCTTCGACAGCCTTTCCGCCTTCAGCCGCGCCTTCAAGCGCAGTTTCGGCGAAAGCCCGCTCGCCTGGCGCCGCGCCGGACACGCCCCTGCATCCGAACCGGAAGCGGGGCATGCCTGAGCAGGCCGCCGGACATTCGGGCGAGTGCAAGATTTTATAAGCAGAGTGGAATCAATGTCTTGTGGTGAGCGCGCAGGGATTCGAACCCTGGACCTACTGATTAAAAGTCAGTTGCTCTACCGACTGAGCTACGCGCTCCCGAAGGCGTCATCAAACGCCTTGAAAGTGCGCGGAGATATGCACAGGCTTTCCCGGCCGGTCAACCGAAAAATCGGCAGGGCGCGGATTTGTGCTTTTCACGGCGTCTGCCAGGCTAGCGAAGCGGAATACGCTCGTTTTCGACGCGGTCACCGCGGCGAATGTTGAGATCGCCGGTGATGCCGGCGTTGAGTTCGAGCACGAAGGCAGCCGGCGCGCCGCTGTCGATGATCGATTCGGAAAAGGGTTCGGCATCCTTGTGAATGGAAAGAATTTCTCCGGAGGGATCGATAAAGATCATGTCGAGCGGCAGAATCGTGTTGCGCATCCACATGGTGATGCGGCGCGGCGTGCCGAAATCGAAGAGCATGCCCTCGTCGGCGGCCATGGTCTCGCGAAACATCAACCCGTGCTGACGCTGCGCATCGGTCACGGCGAGTTCGACGTCGAAGGTGTGCCGCTTGCCATCGGCGGTGACGATGCTCAGCGGCGCGCGCTCGAAGCGCACCGTGGCCCCATCAGCAGCATGGCCGGGTGCCAAAAACAGGAAGAGCGCCGAGATGGCGCTCAGGACGGCTAGGAGGACGGGGCGCAGCATCGGCATGCGATCAATGGGAGCGCGTGACGGGCGCCGGGCCGTCGGGGTGGATTTCGGCGGCCATCAGGCCCTTGTCGCCATCACCGAAGCGGACCAGCACCACCTGGCCGGGCCGCAGTTCGGTCAGGCCGAAACGGCGCAGCGTTTCCATATGCACGAAAATGTCCTCGGTCCCCTCGCCGCGCGTCAGGAAGCCGAAGCCCTTGGTGCGGTTGAACCACTTGACGATGGCGCGCTCGAGGCCGCTGGAGGGTGTTACCTGCACATGGGTGCGCACCGGCGGAAGCTGCGAGGGATGAACGGCCGTCGACTGGTCCATGGAGAGGATGCGAAAAGCCTGGTAGCCGCGGTCGCGACGCTGGATCAGGGCAACGACGCGGGCGCCCTCGAGCACCGTCTGGTAACCGTCGCGCCGCAGGCACGTGACATGCAGCAGCACGTCCTGCATGCCATTGTCCGGGATGATGAAGCCAAAGCCCTTGGCCACATCGAACCACTTGATCACACCGGTGATCTCGACAAGATCGAGTGCATCGGCGCCGAAGTCTTCGCTGCCGCTGACGTCCTTCGAAGAAAACCTGTCCGCCATACCTGCCAGCCCCTCGCCTACGCGACACATTTCAACACGGTTAACTGATTCTTGAAGATCAGATTAACATTGTCTGAATGCCGAAACGCAAGCCCTCCACGTGAACTTTTGACCCTCGAAGGGGTACTTCGCACAGCTTGCGCCGGGCTGTCCTATCTCCTTCAAGCCCTTGCGCGGCGGGACTTTGCGACGCAATGTCGACCCGGATCACGGCAGGCGCGGTGCCATCAGGCGCAAAAATATCCGTCGCGGTCATGCCGTACCACTCCCGCTCGCCGAAAGGCCGCTCTACCTTTCGGCCGGTGCCGCGCGACCCGCGCGCGGCCAAGCCTCTTGGCTCAAAGGAGATTTCGATGCGCTATCTGCACACCATGGTCCGGGTGAAGGACCTCGATGCGTCCCTCAACTTCTATTCCACTCTCTTCGGCCTGAAGGAGACCCGTCGCTACGAAAACGAGCGCGGTCGCTTTACGCTTGTGTTTCTGGCCGCCGACGAGGATGTGCCGTCCGCCCATGCGGGACAATCGCCCTGCCTGGAGCTCACCTATAACTGGGACCCGGAAGACTATACCGGCGGGCGCAACTTCGGCCACCTCGCCTATGAAGTGGACGACATCTACCGCTTCTGCCAGCACCTGATGGACAATGGCGTGACGATCAACCGTCCGCCGCGCGACGGTCACATGGCGTTCGTGCGCTCGCCGGACGGCATTTCCATCGAAATCCTGCAGAAGGGCGAAAGCCTTCCCGCGCAGGAGCCCTGGGCGTCCATGGCCAATACGGGCAGCTGGTAGGCGGAAGCCTTCCCCCCCTTGGCATTGCCCGGACACGTCGCCCGACGCCAGCCCCGGGCAATGCCCGCCGCTTACGTCTGCCGGCAGAACGACGGACGCCGCGATTCTTCCGCCCCTTTCTGAGGGGCGGCGCGGCGCGGTGGTTCGTGAGCCTTGCCGCTGTCTGTTCAGCGGGAATTAACCATGTCATTCTTAAGGACACGGTGATCGACGGGGAAGCGGACGGCGTCCGCAAGACCCCAGGGACATGATTGTCCCGCCGGCGCGGTTCTGCGGCCCGATCAGGGCAGCGGGCTTCGCCTGTCAAGGAGGACAGTAGACGTGTCATCGACGGAAAGAGCGACCCCAGGTCAATCGCTCGCAGCATCCGCAGCCATTGCCGGCTTTGCCATTGCCGGCCTCTTCTTCATCACGGGATGTTCGACAACACAGGGCGACCTGCTCGCCAGCACCGCAACGACGCCGGCGCCCGCTGAGCAGAGTGCCCCTGCGGCGCAGGCCGCCGCGACAGGCGACCCGGCGCAGCAGCCTGCCACCCATACACCCGGTTACCGCGATCCGGCCGTTGCCGCACTTGGCGGCGCGCCCGCCGGCGCTAACCCGGCGACACAGCAGATGGCCAGCGAGGTGCCTTTGCAGGCCGCTGCAGCGGCGGGCCAGCCGCTCGCCATGCAGTCTACCGGCGTCAATGCCATGGCCAATCCCATCTATTCCACCACGGCGCGCAGCGGCGCGCTGGTTTCGACGGATGGCGGCCCGCAGACGCAGGTCGCACCCGTCTCCAACAGTCTGTTCCGCGCGCAGGTGACCGGCAGTGTGCCGGCCGATGCCGGGCCGCAAGCTCTGCCCCAGCAAGGCGCGAGCGCCGTGCTTCCGCCGGCGACGGCAGCGGCAACCGCCGAGGTTGCGGCCGCCGATCCGAGCATGTTGCCACCTGCGACCAGCGGAAGCGACGAGACCGGCGGCACGCCTGGCACCACGCCGGATGCGCTGGCGCTTGCGGCCCTTGCCGCCGCCAAGCGCAAGCAGCGGGGCGAAGCGGCGGAAGTGGCGGCGCTCGGCTTTGCGCCCCATCAAGGTGGTGGCGCGACGCAGCCGGCGGCCGGCAAACACAACCGCATGCTCTACGACGATTATGATGACGGCGCTGCCGAAGAGCCGGCCGTAACGGAAGTCGCCATGCTGCCAGGCCTCGCGCGCCTTGCGCCGAACGGCCTCTGGCTGCAGACGGGGACGGTGGACACAGGGTGCTTCAAGCCGGATCTGCTGAACGTCCTGCGCTCGATCGAGGCCCATTACGGCAAGAAGCTCGTCGTGACCTCCGGCTTCCGGGATCCGCGTCGTCCGGTCGGCGCGCGCCATTCGCTGCATGCGACCTGCGATGCGGCCGACATCCAAATTCCCGGCGTGAACAAGTGGGAATTGGCCTCCTACCTGCGCAGCATGCCGGGCCGGGGCGGCGTCGGCACCTATTGCCATACGGAATCGGTGCATATCGACATTGGCGAGCAGCGGGATTGGAACTGGCGCTGTCGGCGGCGCAAGTCGTAAGGCGTCTTGACCGCCACTATCGGCGGCCCTGCCTGTGCCGAAGCGCTGCGCAGCACGCTGCAGACTGACAAGAGCATCGAAAGATATCCCATATTTTTCAGTTCGTTAACGGATTTTTCCACAGGCATCCCACGGCTGTCATTTTTTTGAGAAAAATCGTTGTTTCGTGCTTGCGGTCTGAAAAGAGCCTGACTATAAGACGCCCACAAGCGAAGCGCAGGCGCCCTTCGTCTATCGGTTAGGACACCAGATTTTCATTCTGGGAAGAGGGGTTCGACTCCCCTAGGGCGTGCCACTTCTCTCTTTTGTTTTCCCATATTTTCTGCCTGCGATCCGTCACCTTGTCGTGAAGAAGCCCGTCTAGGCATTTGGCTTTGCTCGATAAAAAACCTTCGGCGCCGGTCATTTTTCGCTTGCGCCGCGGGCCGGTCGCCACTATATGTCCGCTCACCACCGGACGCGCCCTTCGTCTATCGGTTAGGACACCAGATTTTCATTCTGGGAAGAGGGGTTCGACTCCCCTAGGGCGTGCCACGGTGTTCTATTCCAGACATTCCAGCATTGATGAGCCGGGCAGCAACAACTGCCTACCGGCGTTTTCTGATGTTCGATCTGAAGAACACGGCACGCCTGCTCGCACCATCCGGACGCGATCGAGAGGCTCTTATCGTACCTTGGCGGCGTCGATGATGCGCAATTGCACGCGGCGGCTGCCCTGCCAGAGGTCGGCCGAGAGCGAACCGGCGACATGGATGCTGTGGCCACGCTGGGCGAAGAGGAAGGGACCCAGGTCCGTGCCCATGGCCCGGAAGGCGATCGCGTCGAGGCGGGCGCCATCGAGGCCTGCCAGCGTCACCTTGACATGCTCGGCGCCCACCTGCCTGACATCGATGACCTGATGGGCCGGCAGGGCGAAGACGGGCTGCGGATGGGCCGAGCCGTAGGGACCCGCCTTTTCCAGCTGATCGACAAGCTCGACCGTTGCTGCGCGTGCGCCAAGCGCGCCATCGATCTTCAGCGTCTTGACGGCGACCAGTTGCGGCACTGTCTGGGCAGCGCGCTCGTCGAAGAAGGTCCTGACACGGCCGAGCTGACCGCGCTCCACGGTGAGGCCGGCCGCCATGGCGTGACCGCCGCCCTTGACGAGCAGCCCCTCCCCGACGGCGGCGCGGACCATCCTGCCCATGTCGAATCCAGCGATGGAACGGCCGGACCCGGTGCCCCGGCCATTGGCGTCAAAGGCAATGGCGAAGGCCGGGCGGTTGAACTTGTCCTTGAGGCGCGAGGCCAGCAGCCCGACGATACCGGGATGCCAGCCTTCACGGGCCGTGATGATGACGGAAGCGCCCTCGCCCGTACCGTATTCGGCGATCGCCTCCGCTTCGGCTTCGGCCAGCATTTGCGCCTCCATCGCCTGTCGCTCGCGGTTCAGTTCATCGAGCTTGCGGGCGATGGTCTCGGCCTCGGTCGGATCCTCCAGCGTCAGCAGACGGGCACCCAGCGCCGCATCGCCGATTCGCCCGCCGGCATTGATGCGCGGGCCGATCAGGAAGCCGAAATGATAGGGCGTGACGGGCCCGCCAAGGCCGGCGACGCGGAAGAGCGCCGCAAGACCGGGGTTTTGCTGGTGGCGCGCGGCGATCAGCCCCTTCACGACATAGGCGCGGTTCAGGCCCTTGAGCGGCACCACGTCGCAGATCGTGGCAAGCGCCACGAGATCGAGCAGCGCGAGCGGATCGAAATCGCCGGCGCGCCGGTCGCCGCGTTCGCGCAGGCAGCGCAGCGTGTTGATGATGACGAGATAGGTGACGCCGGCAGCGCACAGATGCCCCTGCCCCGACAGGTCGTCTTCCCGGTTCGGATTGACCAGTGCATGGCAGGGCGGCAGCGTCGCACCCACCTGGTGGTGGTCGATGACAATGACGTCGATGCCGGCCTCCGCCGCCACCGCAAGCGATTCGTGGCTGGTTGAGCCGCAGTCGACGGTGACGATGAGGCGCGCGCCGCGCTCGATCAGCTGGCCGATCGCTGCGGGGTTCGGCCCGTAGCCTTCGAAGATGCGATCGGGAATGTAGATTTCGGCCTCAATGCCGAAATGCGTGAGGAAGCGTGACAGAAGCGCGGAGGATGCCGCGCCGTCGACGTCGTAATCGCCGAAGATCGCCACCTTTTCGCGCCGGACGATCGCCTCGGCAAGCCGCATCGACAGGCGCCGGCAGTCGGTCAGCGTGTCGGGATCCGGCATCAGGCTGCGCAGCGTCGGGTCGAGGAAGGCAAGAGCATCGTCAAGAGCGACGCCGCGACCGGCGAGCACACGCGAGATCAGTTCCGGCATGCCGTTGATCTGGGCGATCGCCAGCGCCCGGTTCTCGCCAGCCTGATCAAGCCGCGCCATCCAGCGATTGCCACGGGCGGAGTGTTCGACACCGAGAAAGGGACGCTGGATCGGGTCGGCCGGCTCTTCCATCTCGCCTCTTTCCCTTAAGCGCCCCGACACGGGCATGGCGGCTCTACGGGCGGCCTCAGGCCGCCTTGGGACGCTCGATACGGATCACCTGCGGTTCGCCGACCAGATAGCCTTCGGCCTTAATCTTCTCGACGGCCGCGCGGACGGCATTTTCACTCGTGGCGTGGGTGACGAGGATGATCGTCTGCGGTTCGGCGCCCTCGGTGTGTTGCTTGGAGCGCTGCACGATCGATTCGAGCGAAATCTTCTGCTCGGCCATGCGGGTCGCGATGCTGGCGAAGACGCCGGCACGATCCACCACCGTCAGACGAATGAAATAGCCGCCTTCGTGATTCTGGATCTGGGCGCGGTGATACGGGATCAGCGCCTCGACCGGGCGGCCAAAGGCCGGCACGTTCTGGGCGCCTGGGCGGCTCTTGGCGATGTCGGCGATATCGCCGAGGACGGCGGAGGCCGTCGCATTGCCACCGGCACCGGGGCCGACCATCAAAAGTTCGCCAAGAATGTCGCTTTCGATGGCGACGGCATTGGTGACGCCATCGACCTGCGCGATCACGCTGTCGACCGGCACCATCGTCGGATGGACGCGCTGCTCGATGCCGCTATCGGTCTTCTGGGCGACGCCGAGGAGCTTGATGCGGTAGCCGAGATCGGACGCGGCGCGGATGTCCTCGATAGAGATGTTGGTGATGCCCTCGAGATAGATGTCATCGGCGGCGATCGCCGTGCCGAAGGCAAGGCTCGTCAGGATCGAGAGCTTGTGGGCGGTGTCGTTGCCCTCGATGTCGAAGGCCGGATCGGCTTCGGCATAGCCGAGGCGCTGGGCTTCCTTGAGGCACGCCTCGAAGGTCAGGCCTTCGCGCTCCATGCGCGTCAGGATGTAATTGCAGGTGCCGTTCATGATGCCGTAGACGCGGGAAATCGTGTTGCCGGTCATGGATTCGCGCAGCGCCTTGATGACCGGAATGCCGCCGGCGACAGCCGCTTCGTAGTTCAGCAGCGCGCCGGTCTTTTCGGCGATGGTCGCGAGTTCCACGCCATGGGAGGCCAGCAGCGCCTTGTTGGCCGTGACGACATGGATGCCACGCGCAAGGGCCGCCTTGACGGCGCTGTAGGCGGGGTCGCCGGCACCGCCCATCAATTCGACGAAGACATCGATCTCGGCATTGGTGGCCAGCGACAGTGCATCGGCGTGCCATTCGACAGCGGAAAGATCCACGCCGCGATCGCGGTCGCGGTCGCGGGCGGTGACGCCGACGACCGTGATCGGCCGGCCGCAGCTTGTCGTCAGCATCTCGGCCTTCTCGGTGAGAATGCGCGCCAGCGAGGCACCCACGGTGCCGAGGCCTGCGATGCCGATGCGAAGAGCTTGCGTCATAGTCGGTTCGTCCTGTTTTTACTCGGGTCTGTCAGGGTCATTCTAACCCTGACAGACCCTCGATTCCTTCGTGCCGTTTGTCTCTTCGGGATAACCGGAAACCACTTATCCCTGACAAACTCTAAAGCTCCGCCCGAAGGCGGAGCGTCAGTCTCAGTCTGGTAAGGGATAGCCGGCGTGCGATCAACGGTGGGCGTTGAGCGAAATCACGTTGTGCATCGTCTCGTCGGCCGAGGAGAGGAACTTCTTGATGTTGCGGGCGGCCTGGCGAATGCGGTGCTCGTTTTCGACGAGTGCGAGGCGCACGTAATCATCCCCCATCTCGCCGAAGCCGATACCGGGCGCGACGGCGACATCCGCCTTCTCGACGAGCAGCTTGGAGAACTCAAGCGAGCCGAGATGGCGGAACTTTTCCGGGATCTTCGCCCAGGCGAACATGGTCGCCTCCGGCGGTGGCACTTCGAAGCCGGCCTTGCCGAAGCTGTCCACCATCACGTCGCGGCGACGCTTGTAGACGCTGCGCACTTCCGCAATGTCCGAGCCGTCGCCGTTCAGCGCGTGGGTGGCGGCCACCTGGATCGGCGTGAAAGCGCCGTAGTCGAGGTAGGACTTGACGCGCGTCAGGGCCGCGATGAGCCGCTCGTTGCCGACCGCAAAGCCCATGCGCCAGCCGGGCATGGAGAAGGTCTTGGACATGGAGGTGAACTCGACCGTGACGTCGATGGCACCCGGCACCTGCAGCACGGACGGCGGCGGATCGTCGTTGAAGTAGATTTCCGAATAGGCAAGGTCGGAGAGCACGATGATGTCGTGCTTCTTCGCGAAAGCGATGACGTCCTTGTAGAAATCGAGCGTCGCGACTTTCGCCGTCGGGTTGGAGGGGTAGTTGAGGATCAGCGCCAGCGGCTTGGGGATCGAGTGCTTCACGGCGCGTTCCAGCGGCGGGAAGAAGGTCTCGTCCGGCTCAACCGTGATGGAGCGGATGACACCGCCCGCCATCAGAAAGCCGAAGGCGTGGATCGGATAGGTCGGGTTCGGGCAGAGGATCACGTCGCCGGGCGCGGTGATCGCCTGCGCCATATTGGCGAAGCCTTCCTTGGAGCCGAGGGTGGCGACCACCTGCGTATCCGGATTGAGCTTCACGCCGAACCGGCGGGCATAATAGGCGGCCTGGGCGCGGCGAAGACCGGGAATGCCCTTGGAGGACGAATAGCGGTGGGTGCGCGGGTCCTTGACCACTTCGCACAGCTTGTCGACGATGGCCTGCGGGGTCGGAAGATCAGGGTTGCCCATGCCGAGATCGATGATGTCGGCGCCCGCCGCTCGCGCGCTCGCCTTCAAACGGTTGACCTGTTCGAAAACGTAGGGCGGCAAACGCCGGACTTTGTGAAACTCTTCCATCTTCTGACCTCGGTTTGCGCGAGATCCGGCAAGGGCCATCGGGCGCGTCGCCGGCGCGCGGGTTCAACGGGCTTCTCGGCCCCTCTCAAGGATGCCCGCAGGCTAGGCGCGCGGCGCATCCAATTGCCACAAAACCACATTCTGCGGCCAAATTGCGGACATGTCTCGAATCCGAAACCGCCCGCCCTTCAACTCCATGGCTTTGCGTCCAATTGCTGCCGAAGGCAAGGACTATTTGTTCATTTCCTGAAGCACTTCGGTGCCGTGATTCGCGCCCAGAGCGCGCATCTCGGCCACCCGCCGGCGATATTCGGCTTCCGAGATGGCGCCCGATGCCCGCCGCGCGGCAAGGCCTGACAGGGATTGCTGCTGGCTGGCGGCTTCGTCATTGGTCATTTGCGTCGTTGCGGCATAGAGCGGCCGATAGACGGAGGGGAAGCCTTCCGCATCGAGCGCGGGATCAGCCGCAGGCGGCGTCTTGCTGCAGGCGGCAAGGGTGAGCGCGGATGCCAGCAGGGCGGCAGAAAGGCCCTGGCGGGCGAAGGCTAAGGTCATGATCCCGGGTCCGTCTGATACGAATGAGGCGCTGGCACTTGTAGTCGTTTTCAGGCAGGATGTAAAAACAAGAAAACAAACAAGATGCTGGGAGGCCGGGGTTTGGGTGAGAACAAGAACGAGACGCACGCTCGCGATGCATTTCCGGGCTTCGATCCGGCTGCGATCGAGCCCTATGTTCTGAAAGATCCCGAAGCCTTTACCGTCAATCTCGCCCGCACTGTCGAAAATCTCGGCAAGGCCGCTTCCGCCTGGCTCGCCCCGCGTGAGACCGGCGAAAAGACCGACGTCGTCGCCGAACCTCTCGTGGAGATGGTCAAGACGCTCTCCAAGGTCAGCGAGTACTGGCTGGCGGACCCCAAGCGTGCGTTGGAAGCGCAAACGCATCTCTTCGGCAGCTATTTCGGCATCTGGTCGCGCAGCCTGATGAGAATGAGCGGCGAGGAACCAGCGGCGGCCCCCGCCGTCAAGCCGGACAAGCGCTTTTCGGATGCCGACTGGGAGAAGAACCCGTTCTTCGATTTCCTGCGCCAGGCCTATCTGGTGACCGCCGACTGGGCCGATCGCATGGTGCGCGACGCCGAGGGCCTGGACGAGCACACGCGGCACAAGGCGGCCTTCTATGTGCGCCAGATCACCAGCGCGCTGTCGCCCGCCAATTTCGTCACGACCAACCCGCAGCTCTACCGCGAGACGGTGGCTTCCAGCGGCGCCAATCTGGTCAAGGGCATGAAGATGTTTGCCGAGGACATCGCAGCGGGCGGCGGCGACCTTCGGATGCGGCAGACGGATACGAGCAAGTTCGCCATCGGCGAGAACATCGCCATCACCCCCGGCAAGGTGATTGCGCAGAGCGACGTGTGCCAGATCATCCAGTACGAGGCATCGACGGAGACGGTGCTGAAGCGGCCGCTGCTGATCTGCCCGCCATGGATCAACAAATACTACGTTCTCGACCTCAACCCGGCGAAGTCCTTCATCAAATGGGCCGTCGATCAGGGTCACACCGTCTTCGTGATTTCCTGGGTCAATCCGGATGAGCGCCACGCGCAGAAGGACTGGGAAGCCTATGCCCGCGAGGGGATCGGCTTTGCCCTCGACACCATCACGCAGGCCACCGGCGAGACCGATGTGAACGCCATCGGCTATTGCGTCGGCGGCACGCTGCTGTCGGCCACCCTCGCCCTGCATGCGCGCGAGGGCGACAAGCGCATCCGCACCGCCACGCTGTTCACCACGCAGGTCGATTTCACCCATGCGGGCGATCTCAAGGTCTTCGTGGACGAGGAGCAGATCCAGATGATCGAGGCGGGCATGAAGGCGTCCGGCTATCTCGACGGTTCGAAGATGGCGACGGCCTTCAACATGCTGCGCGCCTCGGAACTGATCTGGCCCTATTTCGTCAACAACTACCTGAAGGGCCAGGATCCGATGCCCTTCGATCTTCTCTACTGGAACTCCGATTCGACCCGGATGCCGGCGGCCAACCACTCCTTTTACCTGCGCAACTGCTACCTCGAAAACAAGCTCTCACGCGGCGAGATGGTGCTGGCAGGCGACAAGATTTCCCTGAAAGACGTGAAAATCCCGATCTACAATCTGGCAACACGCGAGGATCATATCGCGCCGCCGAAATCCGTGTTCCTCGGCAGCAGTTCATTCGGGGGCAAGGTCACCTTCGTCCTGACGGGCTCCGGCCACATTGCCGGCGTCGTCAATCCGCCGGACAAGAAGAAGTACCAGTTCTGGACCGGGCCGGCACCGAAGGGCGACTATGAGGCCTGGCTTGAGAAGGCCAAGGAAACGCCGGGCTCCTGGTGGCCGCACTGGCATGACTGGATCGAGAAGCAGGACAAGCGCCGTGTGCCGGCCCGCAAGCCGGGCGGCCCGCTGAACACGCTGGAGGAAGCGCCGGGTTCCTTTGTGCGGGCACGGGCATGATCCGCCGTGCGGTCTGATACGTCCGGACGCCTCCGGAAATAGGGGCCCCGGCGCATGGAGTTTTCCCCGCCGCTCATCCCTGCCCGGCTCGTCTCCCGCTACAAGCGTTTCCTGTTCGATGCCGTGCTGGAGGATGGCCAGGCCATCACCGGCTTTTGCCCGAACACCGGCTCCATGCGGGGCCTGACGGCGCCGCAATCACCGATCTATCTGTCGACGCACGAGACGACGACACGCAAATATCGATACCAGCTCGAAATGGTCGAGGCGGACGGCACGCTCGTCGGCATCAATACCGGCCTTCCGAACCGGCTGGCGCTGGAGGCCATCAGGGCCGGCGTCATCCCTGCCCTCTCCTCCCATCCTGTGATCAAGGCCGAGCAGCGTTATGCGGCGCAGTCGCGCATTGATTTCCTGCTGACGGATGCAGCCGGCGCGCGGCTTTACGTCGAGGTGAAGAACGTCCACTTCTCACGACGGCCAGGCCTTGCGGAATTTCCCGACAGTCCCACCGAGCGCGGCGCACGCCACCTCGACGATCTCGCCGCCATGGTCGCCGAGGGGCACAGGGCGGCAATGGTCTACGTCGTCCAGCGCGGCGACTGCACGCGCCTCGCCATCGCGGCCGATTTCGATCCGGCCTATGCGCGTGCCTATCGCCGGGCGCGGGCGGCCGGCGTCGAGGCTTACGCGCTCTCCTGCAGCGTTTCACCGCAGCAAATCAGCGCCTTGGACTTGATCCCGGTGGACGATCAGGCCATGACTGCTCTATGACATCCGCACCTTGCAGCGGGAAGTGTACAGATGGTCACCTATGTCGAGGCGGCAGCCGCCCCTCTCAAGAATACCGGCGTCATCCGCCTTTACGGGGCCGATGCATTTGAAGGCATGCGGCGCGCCTGCCAGTTGACCGCACGGTGTCTCGACGCACTGGTCGACATCGTCAAGCCGGGGGTCACCACCAATGAAATCGACCGTTTCGTCTTCCAGTTCGGTCTCGACCATGGTGCCCTGCCCGCCACGCTGAATTATCGCGGCTACACCAAGGCGTCCTGCACCTCGATCAACCATGTCGTCTGCCACGGCATTCCCGATGACAAGCCGCTTCGCGAGGGCGACATCGTCAATATCGACGTGACCTTCATTCTCGATGGATGGCACGGCGATTCGAGCCGGATGTATCCGGTCGGCACTGTGAAGCGTGCCGCGGAACGGCTGATGGAAGTGACCTATGACTGCCTGATGCGCGGCATCGCGGCCGTCAAGCCGGGTGCGCGCACCGGTGCCATTGGCGAGGCGATCCAGCTTCTTGCCGAAGCCGAGCGGTGCTCGGTCGTGCGCGACTTCTGCGGCCATGGCGTGGGCACGCTGTTCCATGATGCGCCGAACATCCTGCATTACGGCAAGGCCAATGAAGGGCCGGAACTGCGCGAAGGCATGATCTTCACCATCGAGCCGATGATCAATCTCGGCCGCCCGCACGTGAAAGTGCTGTCCGATGGCTGGACCGCAGTGACACGCGACCGGTCGCTCTCGGCACAATATGAACACACGGTGGGCGTGACCGCCGAGGGCTGCGAGATCTTCACGCTGTCGCCGGCCGGTCTTGATCGTCCGGGTCTTCCGGCACTGGCGGCCGCATGAGCAAGGAGCCTCCGGAGAAAGACGGGCTCGATTCGGACGAACGCGGCTTTTTTGCCGAACAAAGGACCAAGGCGGTCGCGCAAGGGCAGAAGGCGCTTGGCAGCAGCCTTGCCAAGGCGCGCACCGGCCAGCCGGAGGAAGCCCACTACCACGGCCACCGCGAGCGCCTGCGCACGCGTTACCGTGATCAGGGCGATACGGCTCTGGCAGACTACGAACTTCTCGAACTGCTCCTCTTCCGCCTCATCCCCCGCCGTGACACCAAGCCAATCGCGAAAGCCCTGCTCGACCGGTTCGGCACGCTGGCCGGCGTCTTCGGTGCTGCGCCGGCTCTCCTCATGGAGGTAAAGGGTGTCGGCGAGGCGGTGGCGACCGATCTGAAACTGATCGCCTCCGTCGGCCATCGCATGCTGAAGAGCGAACTGCGCGGCAAGCAGGTCTTGAGTTCCTGGTCGTCGGTCATCGACTACTGCCACGCCGCCATGGCGCATGAGCCGCGCGAACAATTCCGCATCCTCTTCCTCGACAAGCGCAATGCGCTGATCGCCGACGAGGTGCAGCAGACCGGCACGGTCGATCACACGCCCGTCTATCCGCGCGAGGTGGTGAAGCGGGCGCTGGAGGTCTCGGCCACGGCCATCATTCTCGTGCACAATCATCCCTCCGGCGACCCGACCCCGTCGCGCGCCGATATCGAGATGACGAAGACGATCATCGACACGGCCAAGCCGCTTGGCATTACCGTGCATGATCACATCATCATCGGTCGCGATGGCCATGCGAGCCTGAAGGGGCTCAGGCTGATCTGATAGGTTGGCGGCAAGGATCGCGACGCATCCTGCCCGCTGAAATGGCGCTGTCGTACATTGACCTTAAGGATTTTGGCGTAAGACTTTGTGGCACTGCACAATGATTCTCGCCCTGTCCACCACCAGCAGCGGATACCCCCATGATGCAATTCGATCTCGTCGTCGTCGGTAGCGGACCTGCGGGCCGGCGTGGTGCCATCCAGGCTGCCAAGCTCGGCCGCAAGGTTCTGGTGATCGAGCAGGGCAAACGGGTCGGCGGCGTCTCCGTCCACACCGGCACGATCCCCTCCAAGACGCTGCGCGAAACAGCGCTGAACCTGACCGGCTGGCGCGAGCGCGGCTTCTACGGGCGCGCCTACCGCGTCAAGCAGGAGATTAGCGCCGACGATCTGCGCCGCCGCCTGCTGATCACGCTCGACCACGAAGTCGAGGTTCTCGAGCATCAGTTCGCCCGCAACCGCGTGCAGCACATGCGCGGCAAGGCACATTTCATCGACCCCGAAACGCTGGAGATCGTCAAGGACGACGGCGAGAGCGTGCAGGTGAAGGCGACGAGCGTTCTTCTGGCGGTCGGCACCAAGCCGTTCCGGCCCGATTACATTCCCTTCGACAACAAGACGATCCTCGACAGCGACGAACTGCTCGAAATCGAACACCTGCCGCGCTCGATGGTGGTGATCGGCGCCGGCGTCATCGGCATCGAATATGCGACGATCTTCTCGGCGCTCGACGCGCAGGTCACCGTCATCGACCCGAAGTCGACCATGCTCGACTTCATCGACAAGGAGATCGTCGAGGACTTCACCTACCAGCTGCGTGACCGCAACATGAAGCTCATTCTCGGCACCAAGGCCGACAAGGTGGAGAAGGATGCGGACGGGCGCTGCCGCATCACGCTCGACAATGGCCGCATCCTGCATTCGGAGATGGTGCTGTTCGCCGCCGGCCGCATGGGCGCCACCGACACGCTGAACCTCGAGGCCGCCGGCCTTGCCGCCGACAGCCGCGGGCGCCTTTCGGTCAACCCCGAGACCTTCCAGACGAGCGTGCCGAACATCTACGCCGCCGGCGACGTCGTCGGCTTCCCGAGCCTTGCCTCGACCTCGATGGAGCAGGGCCGCATCGCCGCCCGCGTCGCCGTCGGCGCCATCGCCAAGGAGCCGCCGAAATACTTCCCCTACGGCATCTATGCCGTGCCGGAAATCTCCACCTGCGGCCTGACGGAAGAAGAGGTCAAGCAGCGCGGCATCGCCTATGAATGCGGCATCGCACGCTTCCGCGAGACCTCCCGCGGACACATCATGGGCCTCGATTCGGGGCTCCTCAAGATGATCTTCTCGCTGAAGACCCGCCGCCTGCTGGGCGTCCACATCGTCGGCGAAGGCGCGACCGAACTCGTCCACATCGGCCAGGCCGTTCTGAACCTCAAGGGCACCGTCGAATATTTTGTCGAAAACACCTTCAACTATCCGACCCTCGCCGAAGCCTACAAGATCGCCGGCCTCGACGCCTGGAACCGGATGGGGGATCTGTCGCAGCCGGTGTAGACCGGCGCAAACATGGAGCAGATGATGCGGATCCTCTCCCTCAACTGCTGGGGTGGCGCGCTTTACGACAAACTTTTACCTTATCTCGCCGAGGTGGATGCCGACGTCATATGTCTTCAGGAAGTGTCACGCTCGCTACGCGGCACGCCCGAGTGGCTCGATTATGAGCATGATGGTGTCATCCTGCCGCAACGGGCCAATCTCTTCGAGGCCCTCAAAGCCTCCTTGACGGACCATGACGGATCCTTTTTCCCGTTTGCGCGCGGCCTCTTGCCAGCCGGGTCCGGAATGCATTGGCAGTCCTTCGGACTTGCGACGTTTGTTCGCTCTTCCCTCGCCATCACAGGCCAGACTCTCGAATTTGTCCATGAGGACTACTCGCCGAACGCGTTTGGACCGCACCCGCGCGCGCGCAATCTTCACGGCATCCGGGTCTTCGACCACGAAAGCCAGAAGAGCCTCGTTATCTTCCAAGTGCACGGTCTTCGGGAAATTTCCGGCAAGGGCGATACACCCGCACGCGACCGCCAGTGCAAACGACTTGTCGAGATCATCAGAGCCTTCAAGAAGCCGGACGAAGCCATTGTTCTTTGCGGTGACCTCAACCTGTTGCCGGACAGCCGAACCTTCGATGACCTGAAGACACTCGGTCTTGAAGATCTCGTCACGAAACTCGGTTTCACGGACACGCGCACCTCGCATTACACGAAGCCGGTTCGGTACGCCGACTATCTCCTCGTAAACCCGCATGTTGACTGGGCTGCCTTCGATGTCGTGGCGGAGCCCGAGGTGTCGGATCATCGTCCGCTTTTGCTGACCCTGCGCTAAGACAACAGCCAAACGCAAAAAGGCCGCCCGGAGGCGGCCTTTTCGTCATCTCGTCGAAGCGCCGGTGTTACTCGGCGTCGCTCTCAGCGGCCTTCTTCTTGGCCGGGGCCTTCTTCTTCGGAGCCGGAGCTTCCTCGCCTTCGGCGGCGGCTTCGGTCGAAGCAGCCTCGGCCTTGGCGGCCTTCTTCTTGGCAGGCTTCTTGGCAGACGTCTTTTCTTCGCCGTCCTCGTCGTCAGCCATCAGCTCGTCCTTGGTGACGGACTTGTCGGTGACGGAGATTTCGGAGAGCAGGTGGTCGATGACCTTTTCTTCGAACAGCGGGGCGCGCAGCGAAGCGGCGGCACCGGGCGTGTTGCGGAAGTAGTCGAGGATCTGCTTTTCCTGGCCGGGGAACTGGCGCAGCTGTTCGAAAAGCGAACGCTGCATTTCATCTTCGCTCACATCGACGCCGGCCTTTTCGCCGATTTCGGAGAGGACGAGGCCGAGGCGAACGCGGCGCTCGGCGAGCTTGCGGTACTCGGCGCGGGCTTCTTCTTCGGTCGTCTCTTCGTCAGCGAAGGTCTTGCCGGCCTGGGCGAGGTCGGTGTTGATCTGGCGCCAGATGTTTTCGAACTCGACGTCGACCAGACGCTCGGGCGTCTCGAACTTGTACTGCTCGTCGAGCTGGTCGAGGATCTGACGCTTGATCTTCTGGCGGGTGATCGCGCCGTACTGGCTTTCGATCTGGCCGCGGACCACTTCCTTCAGCTTGTCAGCCGATTCGAGGCCGAGCTTGGTGGCCAGCTCATCGTTGATTTCGACGGCACCGGGGGCAGCCACATCCTTGACGGTGATGTCGAAGGTGGCGTCCTTGCCGGCGAGGTTGGCGGCCGGATATTCAGCCGGGAAGGTCACGGTGATGACCTTTTCGTCGCCAGCCTTGACGCCGACCAGCTGATCTTCGAAGCCGGGGATGAAGCGGCCGGAGCCGAGAACCAGCTCGGCGTCTTCGGCCTTGCCACCGTCGAAGGCTTCGCCATCGACCTTGCCGAGGTAATCCATGGTGATGCGGTCGCCATTTTCGGCAGCGCCGGTCTTGCTCTCGTAGGAGCGGGCGCTCTCGGCAATCTTGAGGATCTGCTCGTTGACGTCCTCATCCGGGATCTGGACGACTTCGCGGGTCACCTTGATGCCGGAGACGTCGCCGAGCGTGATGGCCGGGATAACTTCATAGGCAACGGTGAATTCGAAATCGGCCTGGGCGGCGAGGATCTTTTCAGCCTCGGCCTGATCCTCGGTCATTGCCACTTCGGGCTGCGTCGCAGACTTTTCGCCGCGCTCGTTGAGGATTTCGGTCGGCTTTTCACGAACCAGCTCGTTGACGAGTTCGGCCATGACGGACTTGCCGTAGACCTTCTTCAGGTGCGCCATCGGCACCTTGCCCGGACGGAAGCCGTTGATGCGGACGCGATCCTTGACCTCGACGAGGCGCTCGTTCATGCGCGCTTCCATGTCCTTGGCCGGGATGACGATCTTGAGTTCGCGCTTCAGCCCTTCAGCGAGCGTTTCGATAACCTGCATGTTCAAACCTTCATTTCACGTTGCGATGCCCAGGCGCTGACGATGCGCGGACATCTGAGCCGATCCTTATGCCGGGTGTGGCTTTACGCATTTCACAGGCCGTTTTGCAAGCAAAATGCCCGCATACCCTCCGTCCGGCCACGGAAAACCATGCTTTGAGCCTGCGCGCGCACGCTCCCTGTGCCATCCAATTCGCAGTGGCCGGAGGCGATCCTGAACGTTTGCCGTCCGCCGCCATCCACGCCCTGCCGGTCGACGCTGTCGCCCACCGTCAATCTGGTGCGGGTAGAGAGACTTGAACTCCCACGCCTTTCGGCGCCAGAACCTAAATCTGGTGTGTCTACCAATTCCACCATACCCGCATGCGCCAGGAGCCTGCTCCCGGCGCGGGCGTGTCTATAACACCGGCACCGGACCGCGCAAAGGAAATTCGTGACGCGATGATGACGGCATCAGGCCCTGATTTGCCCGACGTCACGCTGCCTTCAATACAGCGGCTCTTCGTAAACCGGCTTTCCGTCGATCACGATCGCCGCAATCTGGGCGGTGCCGGAATCGGAGACGCGAGCGATGACGGACAGGGCCTCAGCATTGCGGGCCTCCTCCAGCACCCTGCCCTCGCCCTCCGGCACATAGTAGCGTTCGATGCCATAGGGCACGACATAGCTGGCGGAAAAGCCAGGGGCAGGCGGATAGTAGGCAAAGGGCTGGGACAGAAGGACGACGCTCTCGGGACTTTTTTGGAGCGGCGCGAACGAGGCCTCGCGAAGCTGCCAGAAACCGTCGTCGCCGGGTGAGAGCCGAACGTAGAGGCGTGCGGGCTCCGTCCCGTCCGGCAGGGGGCCGATGATCCTGTCGGCAGAGATGGTGGAAATGTCATAGGACAAAATGACGTAGTCGCCGCGCAGGAGATCGCGGGGATCGACAGGCGCCGTCCGCAGGCGAATCTCGGTGCCGTCCCGCAGGATCGCAGCGCGCTCGGAAATCATGGCAAAGAGAATGACGGTCTGCAGGACCGCAAGAAGCAGAGCGGCGAGGAGCGGATGCAGCAGGGGCTTACGCGCCGGTGCGGTTGCCACGATGCTCATGCCGACACCCCCTTTTCAGCGCGCTTCAACCGTCGCTCGATCTGTATGACGAGCCACGCGATGACGGCGACCACCACGCCGGAAATGAGGAAGAAGCCGGAAGTGCCGAGGATGGAGCCAATCGTCTCGGATGCGAGATAGAGGCACTCGGCCGCAAAGATAAGGTAGGCAAGGTAGCGCACCGCGCCGTTGCTGCGGCCGGCCAGAACGATGCCCGCGAGCGCAAAGGCGAGCGTGAGCACGCCGATCACGATGTTTGCGACAAGGGCGGATGCCGCAGGATCGAAGACCGGGGTCGAGATCTGCAGGCCGAAGAGGCCGAGTGCGCCGAGTAGGTAGGCGTAGAAGGCCGGCGCGGCGCCTGCGGTTTCGGCAAGGCGCGCGAGAGGAGACCGAGTCAGAACGCAGAGGCAGAAGCCGATGAATCCGAGGCCGGCATAGGCGATTGCAAGGCTCAGCGCATCGACTTCCATGTAGAGCCAGCCGAACCAGGCGAGCAGCGTGAGATAGGCGACGTGGCGAGTGCGCGCCGCGCCGGTGTAGCGCACCAGTGCGATCACCAGCACGATTCCGACCGGCACATACCACGCGCCGTCGCCGGCAAAGGCAATCGTGGCATCGTCGAAAACGAGCGTGGCGAAGAGCGCGGCCAGCAGGAAGGCAGCCACGGTCGCCAGCGCCGGAGCGCGCGTCAGAAACGTTGCAAGCACGGCGACAGCGAACCAGAGCGCCATGGCATCGGCGGCATCGCCGGACAGGTGATACATTTGGCCGATCAGCGCGATGGCGCCGCCGAAGCTCAAGGTCGCGATGACGAGCGCGGCCTGCGACACGAGCGACCAGCCCCGCATGCGAAAGGCGGCGCCGGCGCCGTAACCGATCCAGATGACGGAAAGGATCAGCCCGACCCGGGCCGGTCGGGAAATGCCCTCCCAGTTGGCAGCCACGAGCAGAAGGACAGCCGCCGAGAGCAGCAGCGCGGCGATCATCACCAGCACGCGCCCGAGGCTGAAGCTCGATTCGCGCTGGTCGAACTCGCCGAGCATCGCGGTAACCGATGCCTCCGAGACAAGACCAAGACCCGCCCAGCGTTTCAGGTCCTTTTCCAACCGCGATCGATACATTCTGTCTCCCGGCCCTTTGCAATGTCAGTGGTGGACTCCGACCCGTTCACACCAGCCGCATCGAAGCATTCCGGCAAAGCCATGTCCATCGTCGTGGGCATCGGCCAAGGCCTTCATGCAGCCGGTGCATGGCATCCATGTCCATATTGCACTGCACAAAGTGCCTGCCATCGAATATGTATGACTTATCGAAACGGCGCGAACGGTGCGGCGAAACGGTAGGCGCGGTCAGCCTGCGAAAGCAAAGACACCGGATCCAACGATCCGAGAAACAGTTTCGGGGCCGCGCACTCCTCCTCCTCCCAGCGCGCCTCGATGCGATCGGCGGCACTCCTCCTCCCAGTCGCCGATCACCCTTAACGACACCCGCTGGTCCTCCCCCAGCGGGTGTCGTTGTTTTCGGACCGCTGCAAGTGCTGGTTCCAACCTTTCATCCCCCCGCTCCGTCATCTTTTCCAACGGACGACATTCGCGCATGCGCAGCAGACTCATCAGGACGCTGCGGTGACAAAACGCGTGGGGCGGCGATTGGATGGTGCATTTTTGTGCAAAATCTGCGTCAAATTTGCGATGGTATGCGCTTGATGCATAGGTGCCATTCGAAATCATGGCTGGCGCAAATCGATTAGAGGACCTATCTTCTAATCATCGGCAAGCGCACTCCTCCTCCCAGCGCAGCCGACGGGACTGACAACGTTCCTCCTCCCAAGTTGTCAGTCGGAACAAACGACGCCTGCTGGACCTCCTCCCCCAGCAGGCGTTGTTCTTTTCCTGCCCCGCTTTCTCGCGCCTTCCCCCTGATCGCAACAGCCTGATTCACGCGCCTTTGGCCCGCCTTTCGGACAAGGGTTAAGATTGCGTGAAATTTTTGGCTCGAGAGATGCGTATCCTGCATGGGTGCGATGCAGCATCAACGCTGGGGAAACAGCCTAAGATCGATTATATTCCTCCCATCAGATGAGGCCAGCGAGAGAGTTTGAAAGCTGGCGACGGATCTTGGAAAGGAAGAGATCATGAACCTGGCACGCTCCTTCAGCACGTGGCGCAAGTATCGTCAGACCTGCAACGAACTCGGCCGCATGACCGACCGCGAACTCAACGATCTCGGCATCGGCCGCGACGACATTCCGCAGGTTGCCCGTCGCGCCGTACGATAACAGCGTCTTTCGAAAGACGTCGGCTCCGAGCCATCCCTTCAACGCCCGCCGACCCGTTCGGCGGGCGTTTTGCGTTCTCGGAGCGCAAGCAGGCTCGCACCTTCGATTGAACAGACGCGAGACCATTCGTCGGCCGCCGGAAAATCGATCAGTCGGCACACCTGCTGCTTTTTGATGCATCATCCTGCACATTTGCATGGCAGATGCATTTTCTTTGCACTCCATCTGGCGTGGGGCCCGGCGTATAAGCACGGTCAAGAGAGCGCGCGGCGCTCCAAACCATTTCGAGGACCGACCCATGAACCCCTTCCGCATTGCCAAGAGCTGGATCAACTACCGTCGTACGATGAGCGAACTCGCCAGCCTGCCGTCCCACACGCTGGCCGACATCGGCATCACGCGTTACGACATCCGCAACATTGCATCCCGTTCGTTCCGCTAAGCGGTTCGGGCAGCATCTTCGTTGAGGCGGCGCCATCTGGCGCCGTTTTGCGTTTGCCGGCTCCTCCCTTTCGGCAGCTTGGGCATCAGGCTTTTGGGCAGGCCGTCGGGTCGCACCGGGGACCATCCGCACAAATCGATTCCGCTCGCGGGCCGCTTGGTGTAGGAGGCTTGCCATGCAGAACACATCATCCTTCGCTCCCATTCACATCGTCGGCGGCGGTCTTGCCGGTTCGGAAGCCGCCTGGCAGATCGCCTCGGCTGGCGTCCCCGTCGTGCTTCACGAGATGCGCGGCGTGCGCGGCACCGACGCGCACAAGACCGACGCGCTTGCCGAACTCGTCTGTTCCAACTCCTTCCGCTCCGACGATGCGACCAGCAATGCCGTCGGTGTGCTGCATGCCGAGATGCGGCTGGCGGGCTCGCTGATCATGCGGGCGGCGGATCGCCACCAGGTCCCGGCCGGTGGCGCGCTGGCCGTCGATCGCGACGGGTTTGCCGAGGCCGTGACGGCCGAGATCGTGGCCCATCCGTTGATTACCGTGGTGCGCGAGGAAGTGCCCGGCCTGCCGCCGGCCGAGTGGGGCCTTTCGATTGTCGCCACGGGACCGCTGACGGCGCCTTCACTCGCCGAGGCGATCCGCAGCGAGACCGGCGAGGATGCCCTCGCCTTTTTTGACGCCATCGCCCCCATCGTGCATTTCGACAGCATCGGCATGGACACCTGCTGGTTCCAGTCGCGCTATGACAAGGTCGGCCCCGGTGGGACGGGCAAGGACTATATCAACTGCCCGATGGACGCGGAGCAGTACAATGCCTTCGTGGATGCACTGATCGCCGGCGACAAGACCGGTTTCAAGGAATGGGAAGGCACGCCCTACTTCGATGGCTGCCTGCCGATCGAGGTGATGGCCGAGCGCGGGCGCGAGACGCTGCGCCATGGGCCGATGAAGCCGATGGGGCTGACCAACGCCCATAATCCGACGGTCAAGCCCTATGCCGTGGTGCAGTTGCGCCAGGACAATGCGCTCGGCACGCTCTACAACATGGTCGGCTTCCAGACGAAGCTGCGTTATGGCGCACAGGCCGAAGTCTTCCGCATGATTCCCGGTCTCGAGAAGGCAGAGTTTGCGCGGCTCGGCGGCCTGCATCGCAACACCTACATCCACTCGCCGACCTTGCTCGATCCGACGCTTCGGCTCAAATCGCGGCCGTCTCTGCGTTTCGCCGGCCAGATCACCGGCTGCGAAGGGTATGTGGAGAGCGCCAGTATCGGTCTTCTGGCCGGGCGCTTTGCTGCTGCCGAGCGCAAAGGGACGACCTTGCCGCCGCCGCCCGCGACCAGCGCCTTCGGCGCCCTGCTCGGCCATATCACCGGCGGGCATATCGTCTCGGACGAGGAGCCGGGCAAGCGCTCCTTCCAGCCGATGAACGTCAATTTCGGCCTCTTCCCGCCCCTGGAGCCCGGTGCGATCACGCGTCCCGAAGGCGTCAAGCGCTTTCGTGGCAAGGAAAAGGCGGTCGTGAAGAAGAACCTGATGGCGGAGCGGGCGCTGAGAGACTGCGCCGCCTGGCTTTCCGCCAATCCGGTCTGAGACAGCAACAGATGCGCAAACGGGCCCCGGTCAGTGGACCGGCCGCTCGCCGCCATTGTTGTCGTCGTCGCTGAAGGGCGCGACGTCACGGGGCACCACGGTTTCCAGAAGCAACAGGGAAACCTCCGCCGCTTCCGCCTCGCTGCGGAAGCGATAGACGCCGTCGAGATAGGCGAAATCCGGGAAATGGGCGCGGATCGAGCGATTGTCCGGGCCCGCGCTCATCTGCACGCTGCCGGGGCCCAGGAGGTGGCAGAGATAGTGGGCGCCGTGGGCCTGCATGAAGCCGGCCTTGCCATCGTGCAGACGCAGGAAATAGGCGCCTTCATCCTCGGTCATGTGAATGGAGCGGATCGCTTCTTCGGGATAGGCGCGGCCAAAATCGAGGATGGCAAGACCCGTATCGGCCTCGGTCGCATCCCGCGCTGCGCGTGCCAGCATCCGGTCGCGAAAAAACAGCGCGCTGATGATCACCGCGGCCATCAGGCCAATCCAGAGGGTGGATTGCAGATCCAACCGCTTCTCCTCATCCCGGGGCGGGCGGCCTTGCCTCTCTCCGGCGGCCACTCCGTCCCGTCCTGCCTTTGCCACACTATCGGCGATCCGCCCCGAAAGGAGACACGCCGCAATGCCGTTGTGCCATTCTTGCGCTGTCCGGGGCGATCCGGCAAGGGGAAGAGACATGCTTGCGCTCAACGTGCTTAAGGAAGCACATCTGCCCGGTTGCGGTCGGTCGAGCAGTCGGCCTACCAGCGCCCGCTGCGCAGTGCCCGCCACATCCACCATTGCCGCCGCCACTGGGCCGGTACCGGCGGGCTTTCGAGCAGGCGATGGCCTGCCTTGTCGGCCCGCTCCAACACCGGGCCGACGGGACCGAGAACGGCGAAAGCGGCGCGGTTCGCCGCACTGATCCCGCCTGCCGCGCGGCGGGCTGAAGCAAGGTGCTCGCGGCCGAGGGCAGCGAAGGCACGGATCGCCATGTCGACCTCCGCCGGGCGGTCTGCGGCCAGAAACTGGTCGCGATCAAGACCGATGGCAGCGAGGAGGTCGGCGGGAAGAAAGACCTGCCCGCGGGCGCGGTGTTGCGGCAGGAGCAGCAGCGTGCCCGCCACCGCCTGGGCGACACCGCCATGGCCGGCGGCATCCGAAGACTGGGCCGCCGCTTTCGGATCGAGGATCAGGCAGGCAAGCTGGATCAGCGCAGAGGCCGTTTCGCCGGCATAGGCCTCGAAGGTGGCGCGATTGCCCATCGGATCGTCGTAGAGATCGAAGACGCGGGCATCGATCATCGCGTGCAGCGCCGGAAGCGGCAGATTGTGGCGCGCAATGGTGGCCCGCAGCGCATCGGCGACCGGGTGGCCGGTGCGCGTGCCGTCCGGGCCGTCGAGCGCATCGCGCCACCATTGCAGGCGGATTTCACCGGCCATCGGCTCGCGCACGACATCACGCAACCGGGCAATCTCGGCGTTGAAAGCGTAAAGGGCCGCAAGATCGGCGCGGTGTTCAGCGGGCGCCAGCAGGCAGGCGAGATAGCGGTCGCGGTCAAGATCCCGCAACTCGGCCAGAACGTCGCCGCCAGTGCCCTCGCTCGCCCGTGTCGCGGCCGCGCTCATACGGCGATCAGCGCGGCGGCGACGGCGCGCGATTCGGCGAGCATGACGTTGTAAGTGCGCACGGCAGCGCCGGTGCTCATCGGGTCGGAGGAAATACCGGATCCCCGCAGCGCATCCTTCAGCGGAACGGGAAGGCGTCGCAGATCCTTGCCGGTGCCGACCAGAAGCACCTCGATGTCGCGCGCTTCGGACAGCACGCGGCGGAACCGGTCGAGCCCGAGAGGATCGCCCTCCTCCGCATCCCAGGCATAAATGCCCGACGGCAAGAGCAGGATGGAGCCACGATGAGACATGTCTGCAAAGCGGAAGCCGCCGTTTCCATAGGCGTCGATCGGCGCCCGGCCCGGAAAATGGGCCTCCTTCATTTCAATTCCGCTCGGCATTCTCGTTCAGGCCTTTCGCGTTTCGGTCTCGCTGTCCTTCGACCGGAGGCCGAAGAAGATCAAGGCGGGACCTGCAACGTAGATGGAGGAGAAGGTGGCGACGGCAACACCGAACAGCATTGTCAGCGCAAAGGTGCGAATGACCTCACCGCCGAAAAAGAAGAGCGCGGCGAGCGCGATCAGCGTCGTCGCCGAGGTCAGCACGGTGCGCGACAGGGTCTGGTTGATCGAGGCGTCGATCAGCACTGGCACCGGCATTTTCGGGAAGCGCTTCAGGTTTTCACGGATGCGGTCATAGACCACCATCGTGTCGTTCAGCGAATAGCCGACCACGGTCAGGAGGGCTGCCACGCTGCCGACGCCGAACTCCATGCCGGTCAGGGCGAAAAGGCCGAGGATGAGCGCGATGTCGTGCAGCGTGGCGATCAGCGCTCCGGCGGCGAACTGCCAGCGATAGCGAATCCAGATGAAGGCGAGAAGCGCCGCGAGCGAGGCGACAATGCCGAGCGTGGCCGCCCGGGCCGTATCCAGCGACGCGGATGGCGCGATCACGTCGATACGGCGGAAATCATAGGCATCTTCCAGTTCGCCCCGCACCAGAATGAGCGAGCTCTGCTCTGCCTCGGGACCGGCCTCCTGCGAGGGAATGCGCACGCGCGCGCCTGTTGGCCCACCACTTTCGCGGACATCGATCGCACCGAGGTTGAGCCCATCGAGCCGATCCCGGATGTCGGCAAGGTCGGCATTGCCGGTCTTGGCGCGCAGTTCGATGATCGAGCCGCCGCGGAAGTCGGCGCCGAGATTGATGCCGTAGATGGAGGCGGCGGCGAAGCTGACAAAGGCGATCACGGCGAGCGTGCCGAAGACCTGCCGGCGCAGCGACATGAAGTGCAGGTGGATGCGATCGAAGACGCGGGTGCGCAGGCCGGCCCTGAGTTCGCGGCCGGTGCCAGTGACGGCGACCCAAAGTTCCACCAGCCAGCGGCTGAAGACGAATGCCGAGAACAGCGTGGTGAAGAGGCCGATGATCATGGTGGCCGCAAAGCCGCGCACCGCCCCGGTCATCAGTTCCAGCACGATGAGGCCGGCCGCCAGCATGACGATCGCGGCATCGCGCACCGTGCGGAAGGCGCGGCCGAAGCCGCGGCGTACCGACTCGGCAAACCGCGCACCGGCCTTCATCTCGTCGCGAAGGCGCTCGTAGATCAGCACATTGGCATCGACGCTCATGCCGACGGTCAGCACCAGGCCGGCAATGCCGGGAAGCGTCAGGGGAATACCGAGAAGGGCGAGCAGGCTGAGCACCAGCGCCAGATTGGCAACGAGTGCCACGGAGGCGATGGCACCGAGAACGCCGAAGAAGCCGATCATGAACAGGGCGACGGCAATGATGGCGAAAATCGCCGAGAGCAGGCCGGCATCCATCGAATCGGCACCGAGACCAGGCGCGACGGTACGCTGCTCCACGATGGTCAGCGGCGATGGCAGCGGGCCGGCGCGGGCAAGGGCCGCGAGATTGTCGACGCCTTCGAAGGCAAAGCCGCCGGACAGGGTGAAGGTCTCGCCCTTGATGGCGGCCGGCAGATCGACGGCGGCAATGACCGCATTGTCGAGGATCAGCACGGCCTGGCGCGTGCCGGCGGCAGCCGCATCGGCAAAGCGCTTCAGCGAAGCCGGCGAGAGACTGACGAGCAGCGTCGGCTCGTCATTTTCGGGATCGAGCACGGCGCGGGCATCGAGAATATCGGCCTGCGCCGCCAGTGGCTCGGCGGCGACGCGGTAGGAGACCGGCGTTTCGTCGAGCGTAAACAGTTGTTGGGTACCGGCCGGCGCGGCGGCCGTGCCGTCGCCATTGTCTGTGACCGGCACCACGGCGCGAATGGAGAGGGCGCCGACCTGATCGAACATCAGGCGCAGTCGCTCCGGATCCGTCTCGCCGCTGAGATGGACGGTGATCTCGCCGCGTCGGCCGATGGCGATCTCGGGAACGCCGAGCCCCGTTTCGGCAAAACGGCGCTTCAGGGATACGGCGATGTCGTCAAGAAGCACACCCGAAGCCCCGGCCGGGTCGGGTGCGCCAAGCGCAAGCGTCAGCACGGCGGGATCGCCCGTGGCCGTCTGCGGCGGGGTCAGCGTCACGGCGATGCCCGCCGCGGCGAAGGCCTTGCGCAGCCGTTCGGCGGCCTCACCCATGCGGGCCGGATCGTCAAGCGTCAGGAGGAGACCGTCATTGCTTTCGGCAAGATCGACATAGGCGATGCCGGCATCGTCCAGCGTCTTGCTGGTCAGGGCAATCGCGCTGCGGCGGATCCCGTCGATGGCGGCGGAATTGTCGATGGCGACGACGACACGATTGCCGCCCTCAAGATCGACGCCGAGCGTCAAGGGCCGATACGTAAGGAAATCGGGAAGCGCGGCGCGACCGGATGGCGAGAGGAAGGAGGGCAGCGCAAACAAAAAGCCCGCGATGACCACCAGAAGGATCAGCGCGCTCTTCCACCAGGAGAGAAATGGCATGGTCGGTCCGCCCGTTTGCATGGTTGCGGCCGACTGGAGCATCCCCCTCCAGAACCGGCCCGCCGCCGGAAAGTCTCGAAGAGCAGGGCCGCCCTGTCAATGCCGCGCATGGGCGGCCGGGCGGACAAATGGCGGAAGGACCTGTCGCCCCTTCCGCCGAAGGGGCTTATTCCTTGACGGGCTCGCCCTTGACGCGGACTTCGGAAATGCCGCCCCGCACGACGCGGATCTTCACGCCCTCGGCGATTTCGACTTCCAGCTCGGCATCGTCGATGACCTTGGTGACCTTGCCGACGATACCGCCGCCGGTAACGACCTGGTCGCCGCGGCGAATGTTCTTCAACAGCTCTTCGCGGCGCTTCATCTGGGCGCGCTGCGGGCGGATGATCAGGAAATACATGACCACGAAGATCAGCAGGAAGGGCAGCACCGACATCAGGATGTCAAGACCGCCGGCAGCGGGAGCCGGTGCAGCGGTCTGCGCGAAGGCTTCGGTAATGAACATTCAAAACTCCATGATTGCGTAGGGACGGGCAAGGGAAATGACCGCCGATATATAGGGAGCGGCAAGCCCCATGCAACGCGCGCGCTGTTATCCCTCACTGCCGCTCGCCGCCCTGCCCGGTTCTCCTTGCCTCTTACATGAAAAGAAGGGGGCGAGAAGTCTTTTCTGGCCGAAGTCGTCCTTTTCGCTGCGGTTTCCCCATGCTAGCCCAAGCCGGCGTTTACGAGGAATGGAGGCCGTGATGACGCTTGCCGACACGAAAATCGACACGTTGATTGCCGAAGTCCGGCGTCTGTCGGATGCGCTGGAGCGCATCGCCGGGCCAAAGCCTGCCGATAACGATTTCGTCAACGCCGATTGTTTCGTCTGGTCCCCCGCCCGCCAGCACCTCATGCCGGTTATCCGGCCCAACCGCGTCGATCTCTCACTCATCCAGGGCGTCGATCACGTGCGTGACATTCTCTTTGACAACACCGATCGCTTCGCGGCCGGCTTTCCCGCCAACAACGTGCTGCTCTGGGGCGCGCGCGGCATGGGCAAGTCCTCGCTCGTCAAGTCCGTGCATGCAACGGTGACGGAAACGGTCGGCCATCGGCTGAAGCTCGTCGAAGTCCACCGCGAGGATATTGCCAGCCTGCCGCTGCTGATGGAAATCCTGAAAGCGGCGGACAAGCGGTTCATCGTCTTTTGCGACGACTTGTCCTTCGACCATGACGACACATCCTACAAGTCGCTGAAGGCGGTGCTGGATGGCGGGATCGAAGGGCGGCCGGACAATGTGCTCCTCTACGCAACCTCCAACCGCCGGCACCTTCTTCCACGCCACATGATGGAAAACGAGCAATCCACCGCCATCAACCCGTCCGAGGCGGTGGAAGAGAAGGTATCGCTTTCCGATCGCTTCGGCCTGTGGCTCGGCTTCTACAAGTGCAGCCAGGATGACTATCTGAAAATGATCGACGCCTACGCCGCGCACTTCAAGTTGGCGGACGATGTGACGACACTGCATCCCGAAGCGCTGGAATGGGCAACGACGCGCGGCTCGCGCTCGGGCCGCGTCGCCTGGCAGTATATTCAGGACCTTGCTGGTCGCAGGCGCAAGACCCTCTCCTGAAACGACGAAGGGCGACCCGCGAAGGCCGCCCCGTTCCGTCGCGTCTGGTGTCGCCCGGACCGGCCTATTCCAGATAGGTGGTCGGGTTGACGGCGGTGGCGTTCTTGCGCACCTCGAAGTGAACCTGCGGCTGCGTCGCTTTGCCGGTCATGCCCGAGGAGGCGAGCGTCTGGCCGCGCTGCACCTTCTGGCCGCGCTGGACGTTGAGGGCGGAGGCGTTGCCATAGACGGTCACGGTGCCGTCGTCGTGGCGCACGAGAACAGCGTTGCCGAGTTCCTTCAGGCTGCTGCCGGAATAGATGACGACGCCATTCTCTGCGGCCTTGATCGGCGTGCCCTCGGGGACCGAGATGTTGATGCCATCGTTGCGGCTTCCGTCGACGTTGGCGCCGTAGCCGGCGATCACCGCGCCGCGCACCGGCCAGCGATACTTCTCGATACCCGTGGCCTTCGGCGAGGCTTCCGTCACGTCTGACTTGGTCTCGGCATCGGAGACGCTCTGCTTCGGCTCGAGCTTGGCGACCTCGACGGGCTTCTGCTGTTGGCCAGCCGGCTTCTGCTGCTGACCGGCCGGCACCGTCGCGGTCTTCACCGGATCGGGCTTGGCCGTATCCGCCTTGGCGACCACGGCGCCGCCAGCCGGGATTGCAAGCTTCTGGCCGATGCGGATCGAGGCCGTATCAAGCCCGTTCGCCTGTTTCAGGGCATCGACGCTGACACCATGGGCCTTGGCGATCTTGTTGAGCGAATCGCCGGGCTTGACTTCGTAGCCGCCCTCGCCTGCCGCACCGGCATTCTGCTTGCCGGCCGCCACGTCGCTACGGCCGCCATTCTTGTCGCGGGTCTGGTTGGTCTGGCCGGGCAGGATCGCCACATCGCGCTGGTCGGTCGGCAGCGGCGATGGCTTCTGCTTGTTGATGTCGAGGGCGGTCGCCTGTTCGGAAGCCGAAGCCTTTGCAGCCGAACCGGGAACGCCGAAGGTCGGAACGACGAGCCGCTGGCCAGGTTCGATGGCCGACGCGGTCTTCAGGCCATTTGCCTTCATCAGTTCCTTTTCCGGAACACCGAAGCGGCGGGCGATTGAGGACACGGTATCACCCTGACGAACCATTACGGACGGGGCATTCGCCGTCGTCCATCCGTTCTTGGAGCCACCGGTCGTGACCGGATCGGGTGCCGCGTGCCGCGCCTGCTCGGCCAGCGTGTTGCGGCCGGCCGGCATGGGCTGCTCGAGGACCTGCTGACGGGACGAGGCAGACGGGTCGGCGAGCGCAACGCGCTGGACACTGACCGGCGTCGAGGCCATGCGGGCACCGGAGACCGGCGTTGTCGCCGTATTGACGGGATCATAGCCCTGGCTCGGAACCGGATCGGGGAAAGGCTGATTGATGGCCTCGTTGCGCGCCATCTGCGGCTGCGGAGCGGCATAGGAGCCCGCACCGGCAACATCCTCGGCGGGGATCGGCGCATTGCCGCCACGACCGGGAATGGACGCGGTTGTCATCGCATCGGGACGTGAAAAAATGCCGCTGAAGCGCGACGTATCAGAACTGCACCCGGCGGCAGAACCTGCCAGCAGAACAGCCACACAAAGGCGGAAAATTGACCTGGATGCGGCCGGAGACACTCGATGACGCATGACGCTTACCCACAAGGAACGCAACTTCATGGGATTTATTAAAGCGCATTAGAGTTACCGCGCCGTTAAAGCGTTCGTCGTTCGCGCGTCTTTTTGGCTTTTTGATAACCATGACCACGACGCGCCGGCGCCAGGGCCCTGATCTGCATGGTCTGCGGCATGCGGCTGCGACGCATCATGCCAGCACGCGGCGTTCAGAAGGTTTCGGAATAGAGCTTCACGAATTCGGAGACGCCGGAGCCTTTTTCATCGGGTTCTGCAAGTGTAATGCGGGTCGTGTCCCAGGCACGATAGGTCCCGTCATGCTCGACGCTGACGGGCGACGGCGTATCGACAAACGTCTTGTCACTGTCGAGGAGAACGCTGACGAGGCGGTGGAACTCGGGTTCGACCACCGAGCCGCTTTCCTCGCTGTATTCGAAGGATCGCAGGCCGGCAACGGCCGCCTCGCGGGTGCCAAAGTAGCGCAGGCTGTTCTGGTCCTCGCTGCGCAGTGAATCGTAATAGTCGATGAAGGCGCGGTAATAGGCCTTGTAGTCGCCCGTCTCGCTGTAGCGGCCAAAGGCCTGATGTTCGCGCCGTGCCAGTTGCGGGCTTAGGGCATTCGACCATTCCTCGCGCGTCAGGGCCGGCTGGCGTTCCGCTGCGCGGCGGGTGCGGCTGAGGTAGAGCAGCGCTTCGGCCGAAAGCTGGATGCGGCTCGGCGTTTCGAGATAGGAATTGACGGCGGCGACTGCCGCGGCGGTCGCATCGGCGGAGACCGGGGCGGAGGGCTGCGCCTGCCGGCCGTGCGGGTTGCCGCGCCCGTCACCTGCCGCCGCATTTGCGATCATTCTGCCATCGACCTGCATGAGCCCTGTCCCCGTTCCCGCACCAGTCGCCACCTTCTGACGAGGCGCGGAACAAAATCCTCACATAAGGCGATGCGCCTCGAAACTTGCGCGAGGCTGACTATGGTTAACGCAATCTTAACGACTTGAATCGCGATTGAAATTGCGCGAGCAAGCGGCACGCCACGCGGTAGCGCGCGTGCCCGCCTTTACCGGCCGACCGAAGAATCAGGGAAATCGGGCGATTGTCCGCTCAGAGAAAGGCGGCAAGCTTCGGCACGATGGGCAGGTAAGGCGCTTCGAAGAGATCTTCGCGGTCGAAGCGGCTGCCTGTGCGCGACAGGCGAACCATACGGCAGGTTGTCTCCGACAGCATGATCGGCAGGATCAACATGCCACCCGACACGATATGCTCGGAATAGACGCGCGGCAGGCTGTCGAAGGCGGCGGTGACCAGAATTCGGTCGAAGGTACCCTCCCCGAGCAGGCCGGCACTGCCATCGGCGTGGCGGGCGACGACATTGCGGATGCCGAGGCGATCGAGGTTTTTCTGGGCGCCAGTCACGAGCGTGCGGTAGCGGTCAATGGTCACCACGCGGTCGACGATGCGGGCCATGACGGCGGCGGTAAAGCCGCTGCCGGTCCCGACCTCCAGAACCCGCTGGCCGGGCTTGAGGTTCAGCGCGTTGAGAAGGCGTACGGCGAAATCGAGGCCTTCCATAAAGGCGCCGCAGTCGAGCGGAAGGGTGCGAGAGCTATAGGCGTCGGCCTGGAACTGGGACAGGACGAATTCACTGCGGGGCGTCTGTTCCACCGCATTGAGCAGTGCAGCCGAGGCGATGCCCTCTGCCCTCAGCCGCAGGAGCAGCGATGCCATGCCTTCCTGGACGGCGACCCGCTGTGGCATCAGGCGTCGGCGCCTTCCAGCAGCGCACGGGCGACGCGATCCTGAACCGAATAATCGGTCAGATCGAGCTTCAGCGGCGTGACCGAGATCTTCTTGTCGCGCACGACCTGGATATCGGTGCCGGCCCGGAAATCGCCAATGCGCTCGCCGAAGCGCAGCCAGAAATAGGGATGGCCGCGCCCGTCGGAGCGCTCGTCGATCGTCAGGCCGAAATCCAGCTTGCCCTGCGCGGTGACTTCGGTGCCCTTCACATCCTCCGGCAGGCAGTCCGGGAAGTTGAGGTTGAGGAAGGTCCAGTCGGGAAGCTCGACCTTCATGAGCTTGCGGATGAGAGCCGGCGCATGGGTCTCGGCGACTTCCCATGGAACAGGCGTCATGCTGCCATGGGCAAAGGCCTGGCTGAGCGCAAAGGAGCGCACGCCCTGCAGCGTGCCTTCGATGGCACCGGCCACCGTACCGGAATAGGTGACGTCATCAGCCATATTGGCACCGACATTGACGCCGGAAAGAACCAGATCCGGGGCGCGGTCCAGCACCTTGCGGACCCCCATGATGACGCAATCGGTCGGCGTGCCGCGCAATGCGAAGCGCTTTTCCTCGATCTGGCGCAGGCGCAACGGCTCGGAGAGCGTCAGCGAATGGGCAAGACCACTCTGGTCGGTTTCCGGCGCGACAATCCAGACGTCGTCCGATAGCGTGCGCGCGATGCGCTCCAGGACAGCAAGGCCCTCGGCATGGATACCGTCGTCATTGGTGAGCAGGATGCGCATGCGGTTCTCCTCAGGCTGCCTTCTCGATACGGGTCAGGCCGCCCATATAGGGCAGCAGGACCTCGGGGATCGAAACGGACCCGTCCTCGTTCAGGTAATTTTCGAGCACCGCGATCAGGCAGCGGCCGACCGCCGTGCCCGAGCCATTCAGCGTGTGCACGAATTTCGTCGCCTTCTCGCCCTTGCCGCGGTATCGCGCATCCATGCGCCGCGCCTGGAAATCGCCGCAGACCGAGCAGGAGGAGATTTCGCGGTAGGTGTTCTGGCCGGGCAGCCAGACCTCGAGATCATAGGTCTTGCGCGAGCCGAAGCCCATGTCGCCGGTGCACAGAGTCATGGTACGGAAATGCAGGCCGAGCCGCTTCAGCACCTCTTCGGCACAGGCCGTCATGCGCTCGTGTTCGGCAATCGAGCTATCGGCATCGGTGATCGAGACGAGTTCGCACTTCCAGAACTGGTGCTGGCGCAGCATGCCGCGCGTGTCGCGGCCGGCCGAGCCTGCTTCCGAGCGGAAGGACGGCGTCAGCGCCGTGAAGCGCAGCGGCAGCTTCTCCTGGTCGAGGATTTCGCCGGCCACCAGATTGGTCAGCGTCACCTCGGCGGTCGGGATCAGGTAGCGGCCGTCGGTGGTCTTGAAGAGGTCTTCCTCGAACTTCGGAAGATTGCCTGTGCCGTAGAGGGTTTCTGCCCGGACCATCAGCGGCGAGGAGACTTCCGTATAGCCATGTTCGCGCGTGTGGAGGTCCAGCATGAACTGGCCAAGCGCGCGCTCCAGGCGGGCGATCTGGCTGGTCAAAACCGTGAAACGCGAGCCGGACAGCTTGGCGGCCCGGTCGAAATCCATGTAGCCGAGGGCTTCACCGATCTCGTAATGCTCCCTCGCCGGGTGGCTCCAGGTGGGCTTTTCGCCGACAGTGCGCGCCACGACATTGCCGGTCTCGTCCTTGCCGACCGGCACATCGTCATGCGGAATGTTGGGAATGCGGGCGAGCGCATCGGTCAGTTCGGCCTCGATGCTGCGGCTTTGCTCCTCCAGCGCCGGCAGCGTGGTCTTGAGGTCGGCGACTTCGGCCTTCAGGCTTTCGGCCAGCTCCGAATTCTTCCCCGCCATGGCGGCGCCGATTTCCTTCGAAGCGGTGTTGCGGCGCGACTGCTTGTCCTGCAAGTCCTGCAGAACGGCCCTACGACGCTCGTCAAGCGCGATGAGGCCGGCCGCCAGCGGGTCTGCGCCGCGCTTTGCAAGCGCTGCGTCCAGCGCTTCGGGGTTCTCACGGATCCATTTGATGTCGAGCATGATCGTTCCAGACGGTTTTGGCCGGGCCGTGAGGCCGCTTTCCGGGCGCGTCATGCGCGAACGGCGACCTGCCGGGTACGACGTGAAATGTGCGGCCCGCCGAAACGCGGCAGGCCTTGCGGATCAGGTCTCGGCGACCTCTCGCGCGGCCGCTTCCTGCTCCCGCTGGCGCTCCACGAGTCGGGCGGTATAGATGGAAATCTCGTAGAGAATGAGGGCAGGCAGTGCAAGACCGATCTGGGAAACCGGATCCGGGGGCGTCAGCACGGCGGCGACGACGAAGGCGATTACGATCGCATATTTGCGCTTTTCACGCAGGGTCTCGCTGGTGAGAAAGCCGGTGCGCGCCAAGAGCGTGGTGATGACCGGAAGCTGGAAAACCAGGCCGAAGGCGAAGACCAGCGACATGATCAGGCTGAGATATTCCGAGACCTTCGGGAGCAACTGGATCGCCACTTGCCCGTCACCGCCGCCCTGCTCCATCGACAGGAAGAACCACATCACCATGGGCGTGAAGAAGAAATAGACAAGCGCTGCACCGAGCAGGAAGAGCAAGGGAGAGGCCACCAAAAAGGGCAGGAAGGCCGCGCGCTCATTCTTGTAGAGGCCCGGCGCCACGAACTTGTAGACCTGAGTCGCGATGATCGGGAAGGCGATGACCATCGCACCGAACATGGCAACCTTGATCTGCGTGAAGAAGAACTCCTGCGGCGCCGTGTAGATCAACTCGACATTGCGATGGTTGAGGCCTGCCCAGCTTACGGCCCATTTGAAGGGCTGCACCAGCACGTTGAAAAGCTGCTTGGCGAAGAAGAAGCAGACGAGAAATGCCACGAAGAAGGCACCGACCGCCCAGATCAGGCGCGAGCGCAATTCGATGAGGTGCTCGATCAGCGGCTGCGGCTTGTCGTCCAGATCGCCGCTCATGCCTCATCTCCTGTCGTCTTGATCTTGCGGGGTGCGCGCGGCTTCTTCACCACGTCGCCGGCTCCGGCGACCGTGTTCGCCGCATCGGCCTTCTTGCGGCTTCGGGGTTTTTCGACCTTGGCTTCGTCCGGCTTCGCGGGACTGGCCACCTTCCTGGGTGCCTTTGCAGCAGGCTTTTCGGCTACCGGCACATCGGCCGGCAGCGCGGCGGACGCCTTTGCGGTCGCTTCCGCCTCGTCGAGACGTTTCAACTGCTTTTCGGCAGATGCGCGCGCTGCGGCTGCGACCGTCTCGGTCTTTGCTAGCTCACCCTTGACCACCGGCGCGGCCGCAACAGCTGCAGCGCCGACGGGTGCGGCGGCGGAAGGCTGCGCCGTCGGCGAAGCGGTTGCAGGCGTACTTGTCGTGGATGAGACTGGCATTGGATCGGAATGCAGGACCTCCCCGACCGGGACATCCGGCAGCCCGAGGCCCGAAGCGATGGCCTCCGCTGTCACCGCCTCGCCATCGCCAAGCGGCGTTGCAGCCGACGCTGGAGCGGCAACCGAAGGCGTTGCGGGACGCGTCGCGTTCCGGATATCGGAACGGATGTCCTCGCCCGCCTGGCGAAGCGGATTGATCGCTTCGCGGATGGCATTGGCCGGGTTCAGTCGGCGGGCATCATCGATGGTCTTTTTGACATCATCGAGTTCGGCCTCGCGCAGCGCCTCGTCGAACTGCTGGCGGAAGTCCGACGCCATGCCCCGCAGCTTGGTCGTCATCCGACCGAAAGCCCGCAACATGGGCGGCAGGTCTTTCGGCCCGACCACGACAATGAGCACGATGGCAATCACAACCAGCTCGGTCCAGCCGATGTCCAGCATGTCGAAGCATTCCTTACACGACGGCGACCACCCCGACGGGGTGGTCTAACCGCGAACCATGACGACGATCAGCGAACTTCGTCGGACTTGTGTTCCACGGTCTTGGAGTCCACGCCGGTCTGGGGCGTGGAATCGTCGTCGTTCATGCCCTTCTTGAAATTCTTGATGCCCTTGGCAACGTCGCCCATCAGTTCCGGAATCTTGCCGCGGCCGAAAAGAAGCAGAACGACGACCAGAACGATCAGCCAGTGCCAGATGCTAAAGGAACCCATTACCCTATCTCCCAGTCAGGACCTTCACCCATATGGGGCGGTCCTCGTTCCAATTACCAGTCGCTACGCGTCTGAATTCAACGATTTTTCCAGCCTATGCGGTCACGTTCGCTTTTTCAAATAGCAATATGTCGCCGGCGTCAACGGAAAGCGTGACTTCCCTGAGGCCCTGAGGCAGGACATCCGCCTTTATCCGCGCACGAACCGGAGTTTCCGATCCCGGAACGGCGAAATTGAGGAGCTCGACCACCCCCAGGAAACGGCGCGACAAAATGCGCGCGGGGATGGAACCGCCGGTCTCCCTGACATTGACGCTGGACAGGCGCACGGCCGCCGAAACGGGCGCCCCCTCGGCCATCCCATCGGCGGCAACGGTGCCCAGCGGCGTTTCGACGCGGCCCGACCGCACGGTGCCTTCGAAGGCGTTGATCTCGGAGAAGAAGCCGGCGGCAAACAGACTCTTCGGCCGGCGGTAGAGTTCGTCCGCCGTCCCATGCTGGATCAGGCACCCGTCTTTCAGAAGCGCGATCCGGTCGCCCATCCGCATCGCCTCCTCCGCATCATGGGTCACGACGATGGCCGTGGCACGTGTTTCCCGCAGAATGGCGAGCGTGTCGGCACGGATCGAATCCTTCAACCGGGAATCGAGCCCGGAGAAGGGTTCGTCCATCAACAGGACGGACGGGCGCGGGGCGAGCGCACGGGCCAGCGCCACACGCTGCTGCTCCCCGCCGGAAAGCACGTGCGGATAACGATCAGCATAATGTGATAGGCCGACACGCTCCAGCGCCGCATCGGCCTCTGCAAGCGCAGCCGCCCGCGACATGGCCGTGAGGCCGTAGCGGACATTGTCCCGAATCGTCAGATGCGGAAAAAGCGCGAAATCCTGGAACATGAGCCCGACGCCGCGTCGCTCCGGCGGAACAAAGACGTGCGGACCGGCGATCTCCAACCCGTTCAACCGGACGCGCCCCGCCGATTGCGCCTCGATGCCGGCCGCAATCCGCAGGAGCGTGGTCTTGCCGGAGCCGGAGGGGCCGAGCAGGCACAGGACCTCGCCGGCTTCTGCCGTCAGCGAGAGACCCCGGATGGTTTCGCGCGCGCCATAGCGGTGGTGGATGTCATCGAATTCGAAGCGGCCGGCGAAGGTGACACCCGCCGTGCGCCGTGCCCGACCGGCCTGCGCCGTCTGTGTGTCAACCGTCATGCCCGACCTTCATTCGACTGCGCCGCCACGAAAGCCGCACATGATGACGGCGAAAGCAGCGGCAAAACAAGACTTATCCAATCAGGTATGCTCTTCTGCCTCTTCCCCGCCCGGTGTCAAGAGGCCGAGTTCCTCAAGGTCGAGCTGGGTGATGGGGTCTTCGTCTTCCGTGAGGTCGTCGTCGCGCGGCGCGGGGATGGAGAGGCTGGGCGGGATGCGACCCGACAGCAGGCCGGCGCCCTTCAGCTCCTCGAGCCCGGGAAGGTCACGGATTTCCTCAAGGCCGAAGTGATCGAGAAAGTCGCGCGTCGTGCCGAAGGTGACGGGGCGGCCAGGCGTGCGGCGCCGGCCGCGAAAGCGCACCCATCCCGATTCCAGCAACACATCCAGCGTGCCCTTGGATGTCTGCACGCCCCTGATGTCCTCGATTTCGGCACGGGTCACCGGCTGGTGGTAGGCGATGATGGCGAGCACTTCGAGGGCGGCGCGGGAGAGCTTGCGTACCTCGCTCTCGTCCCGACGCAGCTGGAAGGTGAGGTCAGCGGCGGTGCGGAAGGCCCAGCAATCGGCGACCTGCACCAGATTGACGCCGCGCGTTGCGTAACGCGCCTTCAGGCCGGCCATTACAGTGCGCACGTCGACGCCCTTTGGCAGGCGGTCGGCCAGAAAGCTCTCCGTGACGGGTTCGGCCGAAGCAAAGACCAGCGCCTCGGCGATGCGCTCGGCCTCGTGCAGCACGGCCTCGTTCATGCCGACCTGGCCTTCGGTATCGTCGGGCAGAACCGCGTCATCACCCGGCTCCCGGCTCGTCTGCGACGTTTCAGTCATCGCTGGCCTCCAGCGCGGCGAGTTCCTCCGGCGTCATCGGGCGCGGTCCGGTCTTCAGATAGATCGGCGCGAAGGCATCGGACTGGCGAATTTCCAGCCGTCCTTCGCGGACCAGTTCGAGCGTTGCGGCAAACGAACTGGCAAGCGCCGTCGCGCGCTGGCGCGGATCCGTCAGGTAGCGCGTCAGATAGGCGTCGAGCGCGATCCAGTCGTGGGTTTCGCCGAGCAGGCGTGCCAGAATGAGACGGGCGGAGGATAGCGACCAGACCTGCCGTTTCTCGATCGTCACCTGGGTGATCGCCTGGCGCTGGCGCAGCCCCGCATAGGCGGACAGAAGATCGTAGAGCGATGCGTCGAAGGCCTGCACGCGCTCCACCGGCACATGCTCCGGCGCGCCGCGCGCAAAGACATCCCGCCCAAGGCGGTTGCGGTTGACGAGGCGGGCCGCGGCATCGCGCATCGCTTCCAGCCGCTTCAGGCGGAAGGCGAGCGCCGAGGCGAGTTCCTCGCCCGAGGGACCATCATCCTTGGCCTGCTGCGGGATGAGGAGCCGCGATTTGAGAAAGGCGAGCCAGGCCGCCATGACCAGATAGTCGGCGGCGAGTTCAAGGCGAATGCTGCGGGCCGTATCGACGAAGGCCAGGTATTGTTCGGCCAGCGCCAGCACGGAGATGCGGGAAAGATCGACCTTCTGGTTACGCGCCAGATGAAGAAGAAGATCGAGCGGGCCTTCAAAGCCGGCGATATCGACGACAAGAGCGTCCTCCTCGGCCGGCGCTTCGGCCTCCTTGGACCAGAAACTCTCCATCGGGGTCGTCGTGCCGGCCCGCTTCTGCCCCTCTGCCGCCGCCATGTCGCCTTGCCCCCTGCCTTCGTGCGCCCGCCGAATGGATCCTGCCCTTCCTCCGATACGACGTCTGTCAGGCGATGGGAAGTAGATCCGCAAATTCGGCGCGCAGGGCCTGCTCGTCGCTCGAATCGGCCGGCGTGAAGGCCGAAAGCGCGGCCTCGGCCCGCCGCTGGCGGTCGCCCGAAAGTTCGGGCGCTGCGGCAGCCACCTGCACCATCTCCTCCATGATGCCGTGGCAATGCAGGATGATGTCGAGGCCGGCATCGATGATGTCCCTCGCCCGCTCGCCGATCGTGCCGGCCAGCGCATTCATCGAGACATCGTCGGACATCAGCAGTCCGTCGAAGCCGATCAGGCCGCGGATGATCGTGTCAACGACGATCGGCGAGGTCGTGGCTGGCCGGGCCGGGTCGATCGCAGTAAAAACGATATGGGCCGACATGGCCATCTTTTCGTTCTTCAGGGCCATGAACGGGCGAAAGTCGGAGGCGGCAAGCTCCTCGACGCCGACGGTAACGACCGGCAGGTCGTGGTGCGAATCAACCAGCGCGCGGCCATGGCCCGGCATGTGCTTCATGATCGGCAACATGTCACCCGCCTTCAGCCCGTCGGCCGCCGCCTGCCCGAGGGCCGCGACAACGTCGGGGTCGCTCGCATAGGCACGGTTGCCGATGACGTCGTGTACACCCGGCGCGGCGACATCGAGGACGGGCAAGCAATCGACGGAAATGCCGAAGCGCGTCAGATCGAAGGCGTGCAGGCGCGACATCAGCCAGGCGGCGCGCAACCCCTTCTCCGGGTCCAGCCGGTAGAGCGCCCCGATCGCGGCGGCATTCGGATAGGATGGCACGAGCGGCGGGCGGATACGCTGCACGCGCCCGCCCTCCTGATCGATCAGCACGGGCGCATCGGGACGGCCGACGCTGTCACGCAGGGCTGCCACAAGGTCCGTGATCTGCGCGGCATCGCCGATATTGCGGCCGAAGAGGATGAAGCCCCACGGTCGCTCATCGCGGAAGAAGGCGATCTCGTCATCGGTGAGGGTCAGGCCCTTGCAACCGGAGATGAAGGCTTTTGATGGGGTCATGCTCAAATCCCGGGGAAGGCGTCGCCGCGCGACGGAACAACAAGGTGTCCTGCCCGGCTCTCGATGTCCGGGCGGGCCGTGCAACAGAAAAGGGCGCCATCGGCGCCCCTTCCCTGCAGATGACAGCGCTTAGCGCGTGACGAGGCAGCTCCCGCCGGCGCTCTTGTAGCGCGCGCACAGCTGGTTGGCCTCTTCCTTCGAACCGGCCGGAATGCGCACGCGGTAGAAGGTGCCCTTGCCGGCAATGTCGGCGCGCTTGATATCAACGCCACGACCACCGATCACGCTGCCGAACTTGGACGAGAGGCTCGTAAAGGTCTTTTGGGCGTCGGCTTCGTTCGGAACGGAGGCGATCTGGATGACATAGGTCCCGGGCGCAACGGTCGTCGCGGCGGCCTCCGCGGTTGCGGACGAAACCGGCTGGGTTGCCGCAGTTTGCGACGGCGTTGCGGCCGCAACCTGGGTTTCAGGAGAGGCGGTCGGACGCAGGTTGCCGTTTTCCGTCACGGTGCCGACGACATTGACCGGCTGCTCGGCCGGGCGCATCTGCGGGACCGGCGTATTGGCGGGCGTATCAACGGCAGGCGTCGCAGCGGCTTCGGTGGCCGTTGCCGGCTCCGTTGTCGCCGGGGTCACCGGCACGGTCGTCGTGGTGGTGGTCGTCGGCGCGGCGAGCGCAACATCGCTCGCGGTTGCGGCCGGCACGGTTTCCGTTGCAGCGGGAAGCGTCGTGGTGGCCGTTGCGACAGGCTCGGACACGGGTTCCTCGCGGGCGACGAGCGTGCCGTCCGGCTTGACGATCATCGTACGGACCTTGCGCGGGGCAACGGCCGGGTTCTGCTCGTCCTTGGCCGCGGCGGCCGCTTCCTGGCCTTCCGGCAGCAGGCGGTTCTCGGCCGCATCCGCCGTGGTATCGGCCGGCGCCGCAGCACCGTCTTCCTCATCAGGAAGCGGCAGGGTTTCCGGCGTCAGCGTGCGCTGAACGACGTCGAGAGGTTCTTCCTTGGTGGAAACAAGAGCTTCCTGGCGCGGGGTCGAATCCTGCGTTCCGGCGACGCGGTCGTAGACGGCCTTGTCCTGGTTCGGAACCGTCTTGCCGCCCTTTTCCTCCGGAACGATCTTCACGGGGTCCTTGTCGGCCAGAATGACCTTCGGTCCCTCGGCTGTCAGGGCCGCATCGCTGCCTCCCATCCAGACATAGAGACCGGCACCGCCGAGCAGCAGCAGAACGGCGGCCGCGGCGGCGTAGACCGGCAGGCGCGAGCGCTGCCCGGATTCGGCGGCCGGAGAAACGTTGTCATAGGCCTCGAAATTGAACGCATCGACACGGTGCGGCGCGGCGCCGAACTCAGCGCGCTGCGCTTCAAAGGCACGGCGCACGTCTTCGTCCACCTGGAAGTCGCTGACGACCGACGGGGCGCTCTGGTGGGAGAACATGTTGAACATCTCGGCCACATCGGCAGCGGCCGATGCCTTGGCGACAGGCGTGGGTGTCTCCACGGTGGTCGGTTGATGCTCGGCGAAGAGCTGCGCCATTTCCGCATCGAGATCGAGGTCGAAATCGGCGTGCAGCGGCACGACGGACTGCGGCTCCTCGTGCACAGGCAGTGCCGGCACATCCATTTCCGAAATCGCGGAGGGATGCTCTTCGGTTTCCGCGATCATAGCCGGGTCGAAGGGCAGCGCCTCCTCGACGGGTTCCTCGATGGCGGCCAGTTCCGGCTCCCTCACCGGCTCGGGCGCGGCAGCCTGACGCTGCGGCGCGGCGTAGACAGGTTCGGGCTGTGTGGCAAAGATCTGGTCGACAACCGGTCCGCCTGTCGCGGCCTGCGGCTCATCGAAGAGATCCATGTCGAACTGGATATCGGACAGTTCCCGCTCGAAATTGGCAAGGTCAAAGTCCGGCTCCGGCTCGCTTGCGGCCACAGCTACCGGCGCAGCAGCAACGGCCGGAATGGCCGCGGCGGCAGCAACCACCGGGGCGGAAACCGGCGCAGTCTGCGGCACGGCCACGGCGGGCTCAGCCATAGCAGGCGTTGCATAGGAGCGGCTGCCGCTGGAACCGGCAACGGGCGTTGCGCGGCTAAAGACCGGCGTGAAGGGGTAGTTCTGCTTCTTCGCAGGCGTACCGGACTCCTGAACGGGAAGGACGGGCTCGGCAGCACGCGGGGCGACCGGCGGAACCGGGAAGCGCGCAACGTCGGCAAGCAGCTTGTCCACCTCGCTCATTTCCGGCTCGGCGGCGACGGCAGCGGGTGACGGCGGCACGACGACTTCCGGGCGAGCAGCGGTGAAAGAAAGCGGCTGATCAAAGCTCGGCTCGAGCCGCTCCACCGGCTGGGCCGCGACGGGAGCCTCCCGGCGAACGGTCTCAGGCTGCGGCACGACGGCCTCGACGGGCTCATCGAGAGCGATATCATCGAACACGGACATGTCGAAGGCGGGCGCATTGAACACGGGCTCGCCGTCGGACGGGACTGCAGCCGCCGTCTCGGCGCGCATGGAAAATTCCAGTTCATCGGCGAGGTCGAAAAGATGCGCGGCATCGTCTGCGGCCGGCGCGGGCGCCTCGAAGGCGTCACGCTCAGAGTGAGCAAAAACGGGCGCGGGCGCGGCATCAACGAAAGAGGCCCCCATCGCCGAAGTCGGCGCAGACGCTGCACCCACTCCATCGTCTGCCGATTCCACGACCAGTGGACGAACCGCGATCTCCGCCGGCGCCGGCGCCACATCCGCGACGACAGGCGCGGGCGCGGCATCCTGCGAACCGGCATAGCGGTCGAATTCGCGCAGAAGCTCGTCTTCGAGGTTGAACGGCGGATCGATCTTCACCGTTTCCTGATGGCGCTTCAGTTCCTTCAGCGTTTCCACGGCAGGGCGTGCGTCGTAGCCGACGATGCGCGCCAGTTCGCTCAAGGGATCGTCTTCGGCGAGCCCTGCGAAATTATCGGCATCGTTCCGGGCGAACTGTTTCTCTGCCATGCTGCTCCACTCACAACTAGCGTCTACTGACCTGCCAGTGCATTGTGGGCAATTGGTGACGCCGTCATCGCATCTCTTCGGGAGCAGCCGTGCCGGTAATCGACAGACCAGATCTCAACACCGACGCAACGGCATGCACCAGCCCAAGTCTGGCGAGCGTGGATTCTCGGTTTTTATCATTAACAAACCGTAAGTCAGGAGACTCTTTACCTTTATTCCAGTGCGCGTGGAAGGCACTGGCGAGATCATACAGGTAAAAGGCCACCCGATGCGGCTCCTGCGCGATCGCCGCAGCCTCGATCAGGCGCGGATATTCGGCAAGCTTGGCCACGATCTGCAACTCGTTGGGATCGCTGATATTGCCGGCGATGCAGGCAGAAAGATCAATGGAATCAATATCAAGGTCCGGAAAGGCTTCCTTCGCCTGACGGAAGACCGACGCACAGCGCGCATGGGCGTACTGCACGTAGAAGACCGGATTGTCCTTCGACTGTTCCGTGACCTTGGCGAAATCGAAGTCGAGCGGTTCGGAATTCTTGCGGTAGAGCATCATGAAGCGAACCGAATCACTTCCGACCTCGTCAACCACCTCGCGCAGGGTGACGAAATCGCCGGAGCGCTTCGACATCTTGACCGGTTCGCCATCGCGGTAAAGCTTGACGAGCTGGCACAGCAGCACCGTCAGCTTGACGGAACCGCCAGAGACGGCACGCGCCAGAGCCTCAAGCCGCTTCACATAGCCGCCATGATCGGCGCCGAGCACATAGACCATCTCGCTGAAGCCACGCTCGAACTTGTCCTTGAAGTAGGCGACGTCGGCGGCAAAATAGGTGTAGCTGCCGTCCGACTTGATCAGCGGGCGATCGATATCGTCGCCCACCTCCGTCGAGCGGAACAGCGTCTGTTCGCGGTCTTCCCAGTCCTCCGGAAGCTGTCCCTTCGGCGGCGGCAGCGTGCCCTTGTAGACATGGCCCTTGAAGGTCAGGTCGTTGATGGCGGTGCGGATCGGCGTCGCATTGTCGGCATGCAGCGAGCGCTCGGAATAGAACACGTCGTGCCTGACGTTCAGCGCTGCCAGATCCTCGCGGATCATCGCCATCATCGCATCGATGGTGCGGTCCTTGACGAGCGGCATCCACTTGGCTTCCGGCATGGCGCGCAGGCTGGAGCCGAATTCCTCGACCAGTCTCACGCCGACGGGCACGAGATAGTCGCCGGGATAAAGCCCGGTCGGGATCTCGCCGATCTCCTCGCCCAGCGCCTCGCGGTAGCGCAGGAAGGCCGAGCGGGCGAGCGTATCGATCTGCGAGCCGGCATCGTTGATGTAATATTCCTTGACCACCTCATAGCCAGCAAAAGCGAGCAGGTTGGCCAGCGCATCGCCGACAACAGCGCCGCGGCAATGGCCGACATGCATCGGGCCCGTCGGATTGGCCGAGACATATTCGACGTTCACCTTGTGCCCTGCCCCGAGCGTGACACGGCCGTACTCGGTGCCGCGGGCGACCATGTCGGCGAGCAGCTTCTGCCAGTAGCCGACCGACAGGCGGACATTGATGAAGCCCGGGCCGGCAATGGAGATGTCGGCGATCTCGGGATCGGCCTTCAGGACCTCGACGATCTTTTCGGCAAGCGCGCGCGGATTGGTGCCAAGCGGCTTGGCCAGCACCATGGCGGCGTTTGTGGCGACATCACCGTGACTGGCATCGCGCGGCGGCTCGACGGCAACGCGGGACAGATCGACCGGCGCCTGGCTGTCTCGAACCAGATCGACACCTTCAAGGGCAGTCGCAATCTTGGTTTGAAAATCGCTGAAAAGGTTCATCGGATCCATCCGCGCGGTCGTCCCGCGCGTCCTTCGGCCAGTGGCCATCAATACGTCTGGCAAGGGGCAAATACCCCGGTGAAATCGGCGCGGTCACTATCGCAATTCGGGTGTATGGTCAAACAAGCGCCTGTGTACGGTCACGGCAAAGGTGTCCGTCATGCCCGCGAGATAATCGCCCACATGCCGCGCCTTGGCGGCCTCGGCCATGCCCGGCAACTGGTTCACCCAGTAGTGACCTTCCATCAGCGCAGGGTCGGCGGCGAAGGCCTTGTAGAGGTCGACGACGATCTGCGCCGCGTTCTGGCGCACACGCATCACCTCGGGATGGCGATAGATGCGCTTCATCAGCATCGCCTTGATCTGCCGGTCGGTCTCGGCCATCTGATCGGAGAAGGTGGCAATGGTGCGGCCTGCTGCGCGCACGTCGCCGGCGCTTTGCGGCCGTACATCGCGCAGATTGGCCTGCGCCACCGAGATCACGTCCTCGACCATAGCGGTGATCTGGCGGCGCATGATCTCGTGGGTGAAGCGGGCCGGTTCAAGCCCCGGATAGCGATCATGCACGATGCGCATCAGGCCGGCGAGAAAGGGAATGTCCTCCAGCATCTCGAAGGTCAGGTAGCCCGAGCGCAGCCCGTCATCGATATCATGGGTATTGTAGGCGATATCGTCAGCGATTGCAGCCACTTGTGCCTCGAGGCTGGCATGGCTTGCGAGTTCAAGGTCATGCAGGGCGCAGTAGTCTAGGATCGGCTGCGGCACCTCGCCCTTGATGCCGGTGCCGTCGGCGCGCATCAGCGGGCCATTGTGCTTGACGAGGCCTTCGAGGCTTTCCCAGGTGAGGTTCAGTCCGTCGAATTCGGCGTAGCGACGCTCCAGCTTGGTGACGATGCGCAGCGACTGGGCATTGTGGTCGAAACCGCCATGCGGCTTCAGCATCTCGTGCAGCGCATCCTCGCCGGTATGGCCGAAGGGCGTGTGGCCGAAATCATGGACGAGCGCCACGCCTTCGGCCAGGTCCTCATCGAGCTTCAGGGCACGGGCCAGCGCGCGGGCGATCTGCGCGACCTCGATCGTATGGGTCAGGCGCGTACGGTAATGGTCGCCATCGGCGGCGATGAAGACCTGCGTCTTGTGTTTAAGACGGCGAAAGGCGGTGGTGTGGACGATGCGGTCGCGGTCGCGCTGGAAGTCGGAGCGCGTCGGACTGCCGACCTCTCCATACAGCCGACCCCGGCAGTTCCACGGGTCGGAGGCGTAGATTGCCCGCTCGCCATAGCCAAAACCCAGAGATTTGCCGTCAACCGTCATTTGCATGTCCTGAACCCAACGCCCCATTGACGCCTTCCATGGCCATTCATACCTATGGATGAAGACCGGGGGAAGAACGACCTTCGCATCCCTTGATATGGCTTATCTTTCAGTATCTTGACGATCGCCATTGAGAGAATGAGTCAGATCGTTCATCCTTTGCGGTGACAGAACCGGCGAATCTGCCCGCCTTGACCGGGCAGCAGGAGTGAACCATGAGCGAAACGAACGTGACCCTTTCCGATGCCGCCGCGCGGCGCATCGGCACCATCCTTGCCAAGGAGCCGGGCAAGGATGCCATGCGCGTCTCCGTCGAAGGCGGCGGCTGCTCCGGCTTTTCCTACAAGTTCGACCTCGTCTCAGGCGGCGGGGAAGACGACATCGTCATCGAGAAGAACGGCGTTCGCGTCCTCATCGACAGCCTGTCGCTGGTCTATATGAGCGGCTCGGAAATCGACTTCGTGGACAACCTGCTCGGCCAGTCCTTTCAGATCAAGAATCCGAATGCGGTCGCAAGTTGCGGATGCGGAACGAGTTTTTCGATCTGAGGCGCGGCGCGCGGCACCTAACACATTGAGTCCGAAAACAGTGGCAAGCTGCTGATATCCGAATCCTTTCGGACATTTCCTAGAGATAGGGCGAGCCGAGCCAGAAGATGCGGTCGATCAGCCGCGTGATGAAGGGGCGTGCCCGCAGGCGCTCAACCGTTACCTCCTCGGCGCCGCGCGCGAGCTCGCGAATGCGTGTCTCGATCAGCTGCGCAAAGCCGGTGTCGTAGATCTCGAGATCTATCTCGAAGTTGAGGCGGAGCGAACGCGGGTCGATGTTGGAGGAGCCGACGAAGCTCCAGGTCTCGTCGATCACGAAGAGCTTGGAGTGATTGAAGGTGCCGGGCGCACGGAAGATGCGGCAGCCGCCGCCAAGGATCTGCTCGAACTGCCCCGTCATCGCCCGGTCGACCAGCGTCAGATTATTGACGGACGGCACGATGATATCGACGCTGACGCCGCGCCGTGCCGCTGTGACCAGCGCGCCGATCAGTTCGCGATCCGGCAGGAAATAGGGCGACATGATCGTGATGGTGTTTTCCGCCACGGAGATGGCGCCGCACAAAAGCTTGTGGTTGGTCTCGTTGGCGCGATCGGGACCCGTCGCGACCGCGCGGGCCAGAACCGGATCTTCGTCCGGCGTGTGACTGAGCGGCGAATAGGCCCAGGCTTCCCCCTCCAAAGGTGTATGGCTGGCATAGAGCCAGTCCTCGGCGGCGATGCGAAAGAGGTCGGCGACGACAGGCCCGGTGACCCGGAAATGCGTGTCGAGGGAAGCCTTGTCGCCGGCGCATTCGCGGGTGAACTCGGCGCGAATATTCATGCCGCCGGTGAAGGCGACGGCGCCATCGACGATCATGATCTTGCGGTGCGTACGCAGGTTCGCATAGGGCAGACGCAGGCCCATGACGATGTTGCCATTGAAGACGGAAACGTCGATATCCGCCTCCCGCAGCGCCCCGACAATGCTCGGTACGGAATAGCGGGCGCCAACCGCATCGATCAGCACCTTGACGGCCACGCCGCGCCTGCGGGCGGCGGAAAGCGCCGCAACGAAGCGAAGGCCGATCACATCGCGCGAGAAGATGTAGGTCTCGATAAGGACGCTGCGCTCGGCCGTCGCGATTGCCTCCAGCATGGCGGCATAGGCCGTGTCGCCGTCAAGCAGCGGGGTGATGGCGTTGCCGTCCGTCAGCGGGGCGCGGGTGACCTTGTCGGACAGGCGCTTCAGCGCCCCGAGCCGGCCTCCGAATTTCTCAGCCACGGCCACGGCGCCGACCGGGCCGGAGACCGCCAGACGATCGGCGGTGCGGGCCAGTTGCATGCGCTGGAGACCGACCGTATGCCGCCGCATGCGATTGATGCCGGCAACGCCGTAAAGCAGCGCGCCGACAATGGGCGAAAGAACGATCACGCCCACCCAGCCAATCGCCGAGCGCACCTCGCGCTTGGTCATCGTCGCATGGATGGCGGCCGGAACGCCCATGAGAACGGAGAGGACGGCCAGCACATGGGGCCAATTGGCCTGGAGCGTTTCGAGCATGGCTCCAATATAGGCTGGGGACGCCGTTCGGCAACGACTGCCGCCAGCATGCTGCGCCGCTGTGCATAGACGGGCGCGCCTCTCAGCAGAGCGACGAAAAGCGATACCGCGCGCGGCTGCAATCGGTTAGAGGATAGCGACGCCGCGCGCTGCCGCCTCGCTTTGCCTGCGGGGCTGGTGCGTCATGTCAGGCCAAGCTGAGGACGGATGAGATGAAGATCGCGACCTGGAACATCAATGGCGTCAAGGCGCGCATCGAAAACCTCGTGGCTTGGCTGACAGAAAGCCAGCCGGACATTGCCTGCCTGCAGGAGATCAAGAGCGTCGACGAGGGGTTTCCCCGCCTTGAGATCGAAGCGCTCGGCTACCACGTCGAGACCCACGGCCAGAAGGGCTTCAACGGCGTCGCCCTGCTGTCGAAGATGCGGCCGGACGAGGTGATGCGCGGCCTGCCGGGTGACGAGAGCGACGAGCAGGCCCGCTTCATCGAAGGCGTGTTTTCGGTCAAGGGCGGCGTCCTGCGCGTCGCCTCGCTCTATCTGCCGAACGGTAATCCGGCCGGCACCGAAAAATACACCTACAAGCTCGCCTGGATGGACCGGCTCGCCGCCCATGCCAAGGCGCGCCTTGCGCTTGAAGAGCCCTTCGTGCTGGCCGGCGACTACAATGTGATCCCGCAGCCGCATGACTGCTGGGATCCGGCCGTGTGGGCTGAGGATGCGCTGTTCCTGCCCGAAACGCGCCAGCGCTTCCACGCGCTTGCCCATCTCGGCCTGACGGATGCGCTCCGGGCCTCAAGCGATGCCGTGCCGCTCTATACATTCTGGGATTATCAGGCGGGGTGCTGGCCGAAAAACCAGGGCATCCGCATCGACCATCTGATGCTCTCGCCCGAGGCCGCCGACCGGCTCAAGGATGCTGCCGTGGAAAAGCATGTGCGGGCTTGGGAAAAGCCGTCCGATCATGTCCCCGTCGTCGCAACGCTCGCTTTCGAGCCGGCCTGACCGGGCCGGACCTCGCTTCGCCAAACCGCGATCAGTCGTCGTCGCCGGGGTGGATGGACTGCGCCATGGTGATGGCGGAGCGACGTTCGTCTTCAGTCGCAATCGAGAAGGCCTGTTCCTGCATGGGCTGCAGCCAGTTGCGTTCCTTGGGGCCGCACTGGTTCAGCGCCGCCGTCATATAGGCAAGACCGCGCACGGAATGCCCCTCGTTGAAGAGCACGCTGCCGAAGACGCCCATGGCGCCGACATGGCCGCTCTTTCGGGCGCGGTTCAGCCACTTCTTGGCCTGCTGGACGTTGACCGCCCCGCCCTCGCCGGCCAGCAGCATGCGGGCAAGCTGGAACTGTGCTTCAGCGACCCCAAAGGTGGAAGCGGCCTGGAAATAAAGCTGGCGGGCCTGGGCGAGATCGGCGGAAACCGGGCTGTCGGGGATGCCGCGGCGGTAATAGCCGGCGAGCGAAATCAGCGCGTTCACGAAGAAGCCGGTGTTTTCTGAGCCCGGCTCCACGCCTTCGCGGGCGATCTCGCTGTAGATCTTGAAGGCTTCGAGGTCGTTTTCGGCAACACCATCGCCGGCGGCATACATGTTGGCCAGCGCCCAGCGCGAGCCGGTATGGCCCTTTTCGGCGGCATAACGATAGGCCTCGACCGCCTCATCCTTGCGGCCGTCCTTATAGGCAGAGAAGCCAAACTTGAAGAGCGCGAAGGGACCGGAGTCCTTGTTGACGTTGTCCTGTGGATCAAACGCCAGACATGGCGTGGTCAGAAAAAGGCTTGCAACGGCGACAATGGTCGCGCCGGTCATGAAAGCTTTTGCCGAAAGAAGTTCGCTGATGCGCATGTTTCCGCGTCTGTCCGTCTTCACTACCTGCCGGTCGTCGCCTTCGCCGGAACGCCCCAATCCATCAGCCCATCCTCTCGGATCTGGCCCTCCGGCATGAAGGCAAAAAGGGAAAATTCTTCGTGTCCGTCTCATCAGGCCTCAACGCCGCAGGCGCAAAACTCATTATGCAGGTTTGCCTGCCGCATGGGGTGCGCTCCGTTTGTGGCGGGAAATGGACATCGGCCTCCCCGCCGATGCTGATAGCAAACTATAGCGAAAAATGTGTTGCGGAATCGTCACAACACTTCCGACGCAAAGTCGAAGACGGCGCGCCGCGACGTTTCGACGAAACCTTATGCTGATCAAAACGTTAATGGGCCCGGCTTTGACAGCCGAGCCCATTCTTGTTTGCAAAGCCTGCGCGTCAGGGTCAGAACTTGACCTTCAGCGAGGTCGAGACGGCCGTGACGATGTCGGTGCCGTAGTCGTAGCTGACGCGGCTGCCGAAGGTGCGGCCGTTGCGCGTGACCTGGCCCGAGGAGCCGCTGGTCAGCAGGCCGACGGCGCCGGCAAGGCGGAACTCGACATTTTCGGTCGGCGTGTAGGAGAGGCCGGTGCCGAGGGTCCAGGTGTCGCTCAGCGCCCCGATGCCGGTGCTGACGCCGCGGTCCCAGGTGAGGCTGACGGCGCCGCTCCACTGGTCGTTGAACTTGTGGCCAACGCCGCCCGAGACGGTCCAGCCGTCGCGGTAAAGCAGATCAAGCGAGGTTGCTTCCGTCGGGCTGCCCGTGGTGCAAGCCGCGATGCTCTTCGTGGAGACCGGGCAGAAAGGCAGGCTCTGCAACTGGCTCCAGTCGGTCCACTTGACGGAGCCGAAAACCAGCCAGCCGGGTGCAACGCCGGTCTGCAGCTTGATCTCGAGCGAGTCCGGCATGCTGGCAGAGCCGTAAACCGGGATGTTGGCAGCCGGGAGCGGCGCGACCACGGCGCCGGGGACCTGGCGCAGGTCGAGCGTGCCGGTGATGTTGTCGAGATCGACGGCGCTGTTATAGACGACGCTGGCGCGCAGCGCGTATTCCGGGATTTCGTAGGCAACACCCGTGCGCCAGCCCCAACCATGGCCCTCGAGCGAGAGGCGACCGACGCCCGTCAGCGGCGCACCGGCCGGCAAATCGAAGACGAGACGATCCTTGAAACCGGAGACTTCCTGGTAGAAGGCGCCACCGAGGACACGGAACTGGCCCTGTCCAAGGTCGAAGGAATAGGAGCAGGTCGCGCCGTAATTGTCGCTGTCGATCTTGGTTTCAATGTTGTCGTTGGCGCCTGCCCAGTTGCGGCCTGGATTGAGGTGAGCACCCCAAGGCTGCGAGTAGTCGAGAAGGCAGTCGACGCGATCGCCAATACCAGCCTTCAGACCGATCCGCGGGACCCAATAGCCTTCGGTATCGCGCACGTCATTGTTCTTCAGGCCGTTAAGGTTGCCGTCCTGCGGAATATTGTCACGCACGTTCTTCAGGTCGCGCTGCGGGTTCACATAGGTTGCCGCCGCTTCAGCCGCGTAGTCGGCCGGATCGAACAGAAGATCGATATTGTAGCCGCCCCGTTCCAGGCCACCTGCATGGGCTGCCGTCGAAGCCAGCATTGCCGCTGCCGCCACCAGTACGCCGCGACGCATTTTGTTGTTCAGCATGAAGTCCTCCCAATGCCTGAAAGATGTGCGGCCGCCACCGCGTCATCCAATGGGAAGGAGTATCTTTGGGCATGGCCGTCTTGGCAAACCGCGAAATATGGCGAGAAAAGGAAAATCCGCCCAAAAATTGACGTAAGAAATTCAGTTCACAGACACATTCCAGAAAAATAGGAACGAAATTCCGATTAACACGCCAAAATCGGTCTTCGTTGGAAAATTCTTCCGAATGTCGGCGACGGTGTTACAAATCAACAACATTCGTCATTTTTGCCTCGCTTCTCCGTAGGCATCGGGAACACGAGCAACGACGCGCAACCATCCGCTTACATTGAGAAAAAGACCAGCCGCCGTCCCGGCGGGACGGCGGCTTGAGGATCGATTCGGCTTGGCAGCCAAGGCGCGCGCGCAGCGCCTCAGCCGGCCTCCGCCACCCGCGCCAGCGCGACATCCAGCGCGCTCTTTTGAAGATCGAGTTCGGCCAGCCGCTCGCGTTCGGCCTCGACGACCTCCGGCTTGGCATTGGCCACGAACTTCTCGTTGGAGAGCTTGGAGAGGATGCGGTCGCGTTCGGCATCGACCTTTGCGCGGGCCTTTTCGAGGCGCTGCTTTTCGGCGGTCACATCGATCAGGGCACCCAGCGGCAGGCAGACGATCGCCTCGCCCGAAACAATCTGGGCACTGCCCTTGGGCGCTTCAGGCGCGTGACCGATCGCCTCGACGCGTGCGAGCCGGCCGATGGCGGAAGCGTGGCGCTCCAGCCGGTCCTTCGTCAACTGGGAAGCACCGACAACGACCAGCGGTGCGGTGGCGCCCGGCGGCACGTTCATCTCCGCACGCACGGAGCGGATGCCGGAGACGAGGTCGACCAGCCAGTTGATCTCGGCCGCAGACAGATCGTCCGCATAGGAAGCGGCCGGCCATTCGGCATGGCAGAGCAGGCCGTCGCGCAGCGTTCCCTCCGGCGCCGTCTTCTCCCAAAGCTCCTCGGTCATGAAGGGCATGAAGGGGTGCAGAAGCTTGTAGATCTCATCCAGCACATAGGCGACGCAGGCCTGCGATTCGGCCTTGGCTGCCGCGTCTTCGCCCGAGAAGACCGGCTTCAGCAGTTCCAGATACCAATCGCAGACCTGGTTCCAGACGAAACGGTAGAGGCTGCTGGCAGCATCGTTGAAGCGATAGGCCTCGATCGCCTCCGTCACATCGCGGACGGTGCGCGAGAGCTCGGTGAGGATCCAGCGGTTGATGGTCAGCGTCGCGGCTTCCGGCACGAAGGCCGGGTCAGCCTTGACGCCGTTCATCTCGGCAAAGCGGGTGGCGTTCCACAGCTTGGTGCCGAAGTTGCGGTAGCCGGCGATGCGGGCCGGGTCGAGCTTCACGTCACGGCCCTGCGCCGCCATGATGGCGAGCGTGAAGCGCAGCGCGTCGGCGCCATACTGGTCGATCAGTTCGAGCGGATCGATGACGTTGCCCTTCGACTTCGACATCTTCTGCCCGTTCTTGTCGCGCACGAGGGCGTGGACATAGACGGTATGGAAGGGTTCGACCGGCGTGCCGGCCTCATCCTTCATGAAGTGCAGGCCCATCATCATCATGCGGGCAACCCAGAAGAAGATGATGTCGAAGCCGGTGACGAGCACGTCGGTCTGGTAGTATTTCTCCAGTTCCGGCGTCTCGTTCGGCCAGCCGAGTGTCGAGAAGGGCCAGAGGGCGGAGGAGAACCAGGTGTCGAGCACATCCTCGTCGCGAACGAGAATCTCGCCCGGACGGAAGTTTTCGATTTTCTCCTCGACCCAGGCCTTCCACGGGCCTTCATGGGCGAGATAGTGCTGGATGGCGGCGTGCAGAGCCTCTTCCTCGGCCTTCTCGACGAAGACCTGTCCGTCCGGGCCGTACCAGGCGGGAATCTGATGGCCCCACCAGAGCTGGCGCGAAACGCACCAGGGCTGGATGTTCTCCATCCATTCGAAATAGGTCTTTTCCCAGTTTTTCGGAACGAAATTGGTGCGCCCTTCACGAACGGAGGCGATGGCCGGCTTGGCGAGCGTTGCCGCATCGACATACCACTGTTCCGTCAGGCGCGGCTCGATCGGCACGCCGCCACGGTCGCCATGCGGCACCATGTGCTTGTGCGGCTCGATCCTGTCGAGAAGGCCGGCCTCCTCGAAAATCTCGACGATGATCTTGCGGGCCTCGAAGCGGTCCTTGCCTTCCAGCTGGTCCCAGGCGCCGTGCAGGGCAGCGGGATTGTCGAGGCCCTCCAGAAACTCCTCGTTCTCCTTGATGGTGATCTTGCCATCGATAGTGAGGATGTTGATCTGGCGCAGGCCCTGCCGCTTGCCGACCTCGAAGTCGTTGAAATCATGGGCGGGCGTCATCTTGACGGCACCGGTGCCGGCGGTCGGGTCCGGATATTCGTCGGCAACGATCGGGATCTTGCGGCCGACGATGGGCAGGACGACGTGCTTGCCGACGATCGCCTTGTAGCGCTCGTCATCGGGGTGGACGGCAATGCCGGTATCACCGAGCATGGTTTCGGGCCGCGTGGTGGCGACGACGAGATAGTCGCGCGTTTCCCACTCCGTCGCCTTGCCCTCGTCATCAAAGGCAATCGGATGCTGGTAGGTGACGCCCTCTTCGAGCGGATAGCGCAGGTGCCAGAGATTGCCGTTCATCTCGACCTGCTCGACCTCGAGGTCGGAGATCGCCGTGAGAAGCTTCGGATCCCAGTTCACAAGGCGCTTGTCCTTGTAGATCAGGCCTTCCTTGTAGAGCGAGACGAAGACTTCGAGAACGGCCTCGGACAGGCCTTCATCCATGGTGAAGCGTTCGCGCGACCAGTCGCAGGAGGCGCCGAGGCGCTTCAACTGGTTGAAGATGAGGCCGCCGGATTCGGCCTTCCATTCCCAGACCTTCTCGATGAAAGCCTCGCGGCCCATCTCGCGGCGGGACATGTTGGTCTTGTCCTGCGCCAGGCGCCGCTCGACAACCATCTGCGTCGCGATGCCGGCATGGTCCATGCCCGGCTGCCAGAGAACGTCCTTGCCGCGCATGCGCTCGAAGCGGACCATGATGTCCTGCAGCGTGTTGTTCAGCGCGTGGCCCATGTGCAGGGAGCCGGTCACATTCGGCGGCGGAATGACGATGCAGAAGCTGTCGGCACCGGGCTTGGCGCCCGCGCCGGCCCGGAACGCATCGGCCTCGTCCCATCTGCGGGCGATGGCGGGTTCGATGGCGGCGGAATCGTAGGTTTTCTCAAGCATTGCCTTGCCTATCCGGGTCTTTCAAAAGTGGGTTCGTGTAAACTAGAACGGGGTTTGGCTGTCAACACGAAGGACGAAAAAGCCGCGGCGTCGGGCGCCACGGCTTCATACTGCGGTTGTTTTGGGTCGAAATTCAGCGCGCGCCGCCGCGCGCGACCCGTTCGATTTCCTCGCGCACCAGACGCTCAACCAGCGTCGGCAGATTGTCATCCAGCCATTCCTGCAGCATGGGACGCAGCATCTCGCGCGCCATGTCGTCGAATGAGGTGCGGTTCTTGTAGTCGACGGCGTCGGCAAGCGCGCCGAAGGACTGCGCCACCTGATTGCTGACAGCCGGGGAAACCAGCGCTCCGACCGAAGCGGCGAGCTCTGCCGGCGGTGCGGCTGGCGCGCGAACGGCAGCCGGTTCGGCGGCAAATGCCGGCGCGCGGGAATTGCCGATCGGGGCAGCGGCGGCCGCAGGCACCGGACGGTCGTGGGCGATCGTTGCTGTCTCGGCCGGCGCTGCCGAGGTTACAGGCTCAGGCGTCGCGACAGATGACGAGATGGGCTCAGCGGAGGCTTTATGCTCATCCGCCGCGTGCTCGACACTGGCAGGCGCCGCATCTGCGACGTGCTCGACACTGGCAGGCGCCGCATCCGCGGCGGGCATTGCCGGCTCGGCGGCAAGATCCGCCCTTTCAGCCTTTGCGTCCTCGATGGCATCCGCAACCGCCTCGTCCGCCGCTTCGGCAAAGCTTGCAAGCACGGCGGCGAACTGATCGTCCATTTGCGGCTCCGGCCGGGACGGTTCGACGTCGATATTGGCAAGGGCCTGGAGAGCGTCGAAGGGCGCAAGCTCCGCGGCAGGCGCTGCCGGCGATACGCTGACAACCGGATTCGTATCGTAGGTGCTCTGCGACGGTGCGGCAACATAAGGCGCCGCCGGCTGAGGGCTGGCTGCAGACGCATCCTCGGCGCGCGGCGCGGCATCGCGCGGAGCCGTGGCATTGCGCTCGGATGCGGCGCGCACGCGGGCAGCGATATCAGCGAGCGAGAGGGGCGACTGCGTCGCTGCCGACGCCTGTGCTGGCGAAGACGGGAGCGAAGACGACGGCAAAGGCTCAGGCGACGTCTGCTGCGTGGAGGAGAACGGCGATGCGGGAACACCAAGACGGGCAGCTTCCGAGGCTGCACTGCGAGCAACCGGCGCAGGCTCCGTAGCCCGACCCGCCGACATGGAGTTGTTGGAGAAATCATGCGCCAAGAGGGCGTCGTCGATGGTCAGGCCGATTTCCTCGTCCTTACGCTCGTCGCGTCCCATCGCAGTCGTAACGCGGCCGGATGCCGTGTTGCGCCCCGAAATTTCGATCGCAGCCTGCTGAGGCTCGTTGCTTTCGATGATCTTGCGGATCGACGCAAGGATTTCATCCATCGACGGTTCACGCGCTACATTCGGCTGTGCCATGGTCATCCTCGTTGACTGCGCCCGCCTACGCCGCTCATTTCGCTGGCAGGCACACAGACTCTAGGCGACTTCACCCCTTGGGGAAATCGGGGCGAATCGCCCTCCTACGATCATGCACAGATTTGTTGCAACCGTCACGGCCCGTTTCTCGCTGCTGGGCCCGGAGCTCCCCAGCCTTCGGGAGGACGATCGGTGGACATGAAAAAGGCACCGGTCCAGATGGTCCGGCGCCCCAGGGTCAAAACCGATGAAAACAATGGATCGATCGCGATCAGAAGACGAATTCCGGCGCCGGCGCAAAGCCCGGCAGCGGCTTCACGGAGGTGTTGAAGACCGGGCGCCCGGTCACAACGCCGCGCTCCTTGATATAGAGCGTCGCGCGCGAGGCATTGCCTTCACCGATGACCGCCACGAGGCGGCCGCCATCGCGCAACTGGTCGAACAGCGCCTGCGGAATGACGGCAACCGAACCATGCAGGAAAATCACGTCGAAGGGTGCCTCGGCCTTGTAGCCGGCTTCCAGCGCGCCCGTGACGACGGCCACATTGTCATAGCCAAGACGCGAGAGCGTCTGCGTCGCGGCACCGGCCAGCGTCTCGTCGCTTTCCAGCGCGACGACGGAACTGGCGATCTGCGAGAAAATGGCGGAGGCATAGCCGGAGTTGCAGCCGACCTCCAGGACGAGATCATCCTTGCCGATGGTCGCCATCTGCACCAGCTTGGCGAGCGGCGACGGCTCCATGAGGTAGCGTCCGCCGCCGACGGCGATGTCGGTGTCGATGTAGGCCAGCGCCTTCTTGTCGGCCGGCACGAATTCCTCGCGGGGAACGCTCAGGAAAGCGGAAAGGACCGAATGCGAGGTCACATCCGTCGGGCGAATCTGGTTGTCGACCATCTTCACGCGCAGCGCTTCGTAATTGATCATGATGTCCTCTTTGCCCTGCCCCGGAGGGATGGAGTTTGCCGGCGCATCGCCGTCCTGTCCATCGCTCTTAATTCCGCCCGCAGCCGGTTTCAAGACCGCATTCCCGCAAGGCCGTCGCAGCGCACAAAAAGGCGGCACCAAAGATCAGTTCGCAGCGCCGCCTTCGAGGCCGACCAGCGCGATCTTCGTATAGCCGGCCCGCTGCACGAGATTCATCACCGCCATCAGATCGCCATAGGCGACCGCCTTGTCTGCCCGCAGCAGCACCCGGGTCTGCTTGTCGCCGCCGGTGGTCGAATCAAGGGCGGCCACAAAGCCCTCGCGCGTCGTCGTCTCGTTGCCGATGGCAAGCCCAAGGTCTGACTTCAGCGTCACGAAGACCGGCTTGTCGTCACGCGGCGTTGCGCGCGCGGCCGATTGCGGCAGATCCACCTTCATATCGACGGTGGCGAGCGGTGCGGCCACCATGAAGATGATGAGCAGCACCAGGATCACGTCGATGAAGGGTGTGACGTTGATATCGGCGGTTTCGGGAAGGTCGTCGCCGGCCTCTTCGGAGATCTTCGTTGCCATGGTCTCCTGTCGCCTCCTATCCGATCCGTGCGAGGCCGGCATCCGTGCGGCGCTCGCGCGGATGGCCCGCGGCACGAAAATCGAGATCGCGGCTGACGAGCCGTTCGACGGCCGCCCGCGCATCGGCCAGCGCAACGCGGTAGGTGGCGATGGCGCGGGCAAAGACGTTGTAGATCACCACGGCGGGAATGGCCGCCACGAGGCCGATAGCGGTCGCCAGCAGCGCTTCGGCAATGCCGGGCGCCACCACGGCAAGGTTGGTGGTCTGCGCCTGGCTGATGCCGATGAAGGAATTCATGATGCCCCAGACCGTGCCGAAGAGACCGACGAAGGGCGAAATGGAACCGATCGTTGCGAGAATGCCCGTCCCGATGGCGATCTTCTTGCCGGCACCGGCCTCGATGCGGGCGAGACGGGACGACACGCGTTCCTTCACACCCTCCGGCGAGACGCGGTCGAGGGCGGCTTCAGAGCGGGCCAGTTCATCGCCGGCCGCCAGCACCATGGAGCGTGCCGTGCCCTCACCCGTCAGGTGTTCGGCGGCGGCGGTCAGGCCGTTCGAATGAGTCAGGATATGGGCGGCACGGCGCACGCGGCGGCGGGCCAGCGCGATTTCGATACTCTTGAGGAAAAACACCGCCCAGGTGACAACGGAGGCGAACGCGAGAAGGATCATCACGCCCTTGACGATGATGTCGGCCGCAAGGAACATGCCGAGGGGCGATAGATCGTGCGGCAGGCTCTGGGCCTGCGATGCGCCGGTCGCCTGAGGGATGGACGCGGCTGCATCGGTGCCCTGCGCTTCCGACGCCTGCGCCGGAACGACCGGCTCCTGCATGATCTCCTGGGTTTCGACAGGGGTCGGCTGAGAGGTCGTTTGTGCCAGAACCGGCGCTACACCCATCAGCACCATGGCAGCGACCACGGACAACAGACGCATCGGATTTTCTCCTTCACACACAGGACGCCATAAGCCGAAGGCCGGGGCGCCGGACATTGGGGTGGCTCATACGCCGATCGACTGAGGGAGGCAATATTCTTGATTATAAAAATCATGTTTATCAATCATCCGCCGCTGCGGTGCCCTCGTCCGTAAAGCGGGCGCTGCGCCAGTCATAGGCACGGTGACGCTGCCAGTTTCGGGCAAGGCTTTCAAAGGCGGTATGGACCTCGGGTTCCCCATCAGGGCCGGCGGCGATCTCCACCGCACCGGTGGCCCGCATGCTCCTCGAGGTGAACAGCAGGGCGCCGCTTCGGCAGGTCTCGAGCCGCAGCGGACGGCTCGCGACAACGATCCGCGCTGCATCGCAGGCTGCGCCAAGCAGGGACGGCTCATCGATGGTGACAATCGGCCAACCTTGTGGGGTTACGGCAGCGCAGCCAAGGTCGGGACGGCAGGCAAAGCGGCTGCGGTCTTGCTGGGCGCGCGCAAGCAGCGCGGCCAGAAGTGCCTTTGCCTGTGCCGGCGCGATGGTCGACCGCCCCCGCCTTTGTGACGGGTCCTGCTTTTTCCTGCTGTCTTTTTCCTCCTCGGGTTTGCTGAGCGTGCGAATGGCCAGCGCCGCTTTCCACTGATCGGCGAGGAAGGACGGCGGCCGGGCACGATTGAGCGCCAGGACATCGCCCGTCCGGACACCAACGAGACGCCCGTCTTCCGAGATCGTCACCGTCGGATGCGATGCCGGGACAGCGGCAAGACCGATCAAGCCTGCTGCCACGAGGCCAAGACCGCCCAGGGCAAGCCAGGTGCGCAGCATGCACATGACAGCGCCGCCAACCGCGATCATGACGAGGCCCGGCGCCCACAGGCGTCCGGTTGCCAGCGGCTCGCCCCACCCGGCCACCAGATCCGCAGCCGCCACCATCCAGCGAATGCCGAGCGCCATCAGCCAGAGAAAGGGCGCATCGAGGCCGAAGGGCATGGCGAGCATGGCGGCGACGCCCGACGGCATGACCATGAGACTGACGACCGGCATGGCGAGGATGTTGCCGGCCAGACCGTAAAGCGTGACGGTGTGAAAGTGCGCGGCCGCATAGACCATGGTGGAGATGCCGCCGAGCAGCGAGGTTGCCACCAGTCCGCCGGTGAAGCGGCCGAGGAAGGAAAGGCCGGGCACGGCATCGATGAGCGCATTGCGGTCCCGGGGCCGGCGGCGACGCCAGCGCTCATAGCCGGCGACCAGCGCCAAAGTGGCGGCGAAGGACATCTGGAAGCCGGGGCTCAGCACCGCCGAGGGGGTGACGGCGATGATGAGGAGTGCGGAGAGCGCAATGTTGCGCAGGCTGATGGAGGGACGATCGAAGAGCACCGCGATCAGCATGATCGAGATCATGATCCAGGCCCTGACCGCCGAGACCGCACCGCCCGACAGGAGGCCATAAAGGCCGACCATCACCAGCGCACCGACGGCAGCGATCTTGCGGACGGGAAACCGGTGCGCAAAGCCCGGGATCATCGCCAGCAAGGTGCGCGCGCCGACCAGGAAGGTGCCGGCGGCCAGCACCATGTTGAGGCCGGAAATGGCGAGCACATGGGCGAGCCCGGCGGTGCGCAGCGTTTCGACCGTGTCGCGGTCGATGGCCCGCTCCTCGTTCGTCACCAGCGCCGCGGCAATGGCGCCGGCATCGCCGGGCACGGTGGCGCGGATACGCTCGCCAATGGCCTGGCGCAGCGTCGCGGCCAGCGCAAAGGGTGTCGCCAGAATACCCTCGGGCCCGTCGGCCGGCATCGCCACCGGCGGGGTCGAAACCGGCACGCCATAGGCAAAGCCGATCGCACCGATCCCGCGCATGTAGGAATCGAAGGCAAAGTCGTTCAGTCCCGGCAAGGCAGGCCCCGAGGGCGGCGAGAGCCGCGCGCGCACCGTCATCCAGGCGCCCGGCTCGAAGGGCGTGTGACGGGCGCGCACCACCAGCGTGATGCGATGTGGCGCCCGCTTTATCGTCGGCCCACTCGTGGCGCCGAGATCGAGCACATACCGCAGGCTGCCGCGGGTCCCGACCTCGCGCGAGACGACCCTGCCCCGCACCTCGCTCGTCACGGGACTGTCAAGCAGCATGGTCGACCGTCGCCAATCCTCGAAGGCCGCAAGCGCCATCCCAGCACTCAGAACAAGCGCCACAAGCGCCAAGGTCCGCGCAATGCTCGGCTTCGCCACGAGAGATATGCACAAAACGCATGTCAGACATGCGACCAGCGCATAGGTTGGTATCCCGGGGAGTGTATACCAACCGGCTGCGCCCAGACCGAGAAGCAGCGGCAGAAACAGGAAAGCGTGGCCGAAATCGCATTCCCGGGCCCAGGCGGAAAGAGCAAGAAAGCGTGCTGCGGCGCAGCGAGACAATAGGCTGCGGCTCTCGTTATCGGCCGCAAACTGTGGGGTTTCCGCCACATCCGCGCCTGCGCGTCGCAAGAACGGCTGGTCAGCCGCCGCCAGCACCAAGAGTTGCGCTTCGGCACGTGGCGCGGTGGTCCATCGCTCATCCTCGACACGTTGCGTCAAAGGCCCCGCTCCACCGCTCCTTCTGATATCCAACGCCTAGATTGCGCTTTCTCGCAGCCGGACACAACCCTGGCGTAAATGCCGATATTTTACGCAGACCGACGGCGTGGGGTGGCGATTGCGGCTGGAATCGGACAAGTTGGTGGTAGACAAGCCCGGCAAACATGCAAATATTGCGCTGCCGCGAGCGCGGTGTCGCATTGCACAATTTGCCTTTCGTAGAACTTGGCAGTTCGGTGTAAATCTAGTAGCAAATTCACCAGCTTAAATTGGGCGCCATCAAGGTGCCTGAAATACTGCAAACGGAGGATCCCATGGCGGATAAAAGCGCAGTCGTAACACTCGACGGCAAAACGGTCGAACTGCCGGTACGGTCTGGGTCGATCGGCCCCGAGGTCGTCGACATCGGTTCGCTCTACAAGCAGACGGGCGCCTTCACCTACGATCCCGGCTTCACCTCGACGGCATCGTGCGAAAGCAAGATCACCTATATCGATGGCGATGCCGGCGTGCTGCTGCACCGCGGCTACCCGATCGACCAGCTCGCCGAACATGGCGACTTCCTGGAAGTCTGCTACCTCCTGCTTTACGGCGAACTGCCGACCAAGGCTCAGAAGGTCGATTTCGACAATCGCGTCACGCGCCACACCATGGTGCATGAGCAGATGAGCCGCTTCTTCACCGGCTACCGCCGCGACGCCCACCCGATGGCCGTCATGTGCGGCACGGTCGGGGCGCTTTCGGCCTTCTACCACGACTCCACCGACATCACCGATCCGCACCAGCGCATGGTCGCTTCGCTGCGCATGATCGCCAAGATGCCGACGATCGCCGCCATGGCGTACAAGTACCATATCGGCCAGCCCTTCGTTTACCCGAAGAACGACCTCGACTACGCCTCGAACTTCCTGCGCATGTGCTTTGCCGTACCGTGCGAAGAGTATCACGTGAACCCGGTTCTGGCCCGCGCCATGGACCGCATCTTCATCCTGCATGCCGACCACGAGCAGAACGCCTCGACGTCGACTGTTCGCCTCGCCGGCTCCTCGGGCGCCAACCCGTTTGCCTGCATCGCGGCCGGCATTGCCTGCCTGTGGGGCCCGGCCCATGGCGGCGCCAACGAGGCAGCGCTCAACATGCTCGCCGAGATCGGCTCCGTCGATCGCATTCCGGAATATATCGCGAAAGCCAAGGACAAGAACGATCCGTTCCGCCTGATGGGCTTTGGTCACCGCGTCTACAAGAACTACGATCCGCGCGCCAAGATCATGCAGAAGACCTGCCATGAGGTCCTCAGCGAACTCGGCATCAAGGACGATCCGCTGCTCGACGTTGCCGTGGAACTGGAAAAGATCGCCCTGACGGACAGCTACTTCATCGAGAAAAAGCTCTATCCGAACATCGACTTCTATTCCGGCATCACGCTGAAGGCGCTGGGCTTCCCCACGACCATGTTCACCGTGCTCTTTGCTCTGGCGCGCACCGTCGGCTGGATCGCCCAGTGGAACGAGATGATCGAGGATCCGGAACAGCGTATCGGCCGTCCGCGCCAGCTCTACGTCGGCGCTCCCGAGCGCGACTACGTGCCGGTTTCCAAGCGCTGACCGGCATCCTCAGTACAAACGAAAAGCCCGGCCGTCGCGCCGGGCTTTTTTCATGGGATGTCGGTGGCGCAGCCGTCTTGCTTCAGATGCCGCGGCGCGTATCGAGGAGCGACAGCACCACCTCCGCCGCCCGCTCGCCGGCCGGCACCTGCGTCGCCATCACCGTCTCGACGCGATCAAACCCGGCCAGCATGGCGGCGCGCTCCGGCGTTTCGGCAATCAGCCGATCCACCCATCTTACCAGGCTTCCCGGACGGATCGCCTCGTTCAGATATTCGGGAATGAAGGGGTAGTCGGCGATGAGGTTCGGCAGCGCACCCGTCCAGGTGCGGATGCGCTGATGCATGAGGCGGATCAGAAAATCCACTTTGTAGGTCGAGACGGTCGGGATGCGGCACAGACCGAGTTCAAGAATAACCGTGCCGGAGGCAGCGATCGCGGTATCCGCCTCGGCAAAGGCAGACCACTTGCCGGCCGCGCCAACGCGAATGTCGGGCTGCTCGGGCCAGGTGGCGACCACAGTCCGCACGCGCGCTTCCTGGCGCGGCACGGTCGGCAACACGAAGCGCATGTCGGGATGGCGCCGGCGAAGCTCCTGCATCGTTTCCCCGAAGACCGGCAGCAGCTTGTCGATCTCGCTGCCGCGCGAACCCGGCAGCAGCAGGCAGGTCGCGGGCCTTAGCCCCGCCGCAGCCGGCCGCGCCTTCTGGGCGTCGCGAACGGCGCGCACGTTGCGGTCCGCCACGAGGCGGTGGCCGACATAGGTGGTCGCAGGGCCGCCGAGCGCCCGCATGGCGTCCGGCTCGAAGGGCAGCACGGCGAGGACGTGATCGACATAGGCGAGCATTTTCGTCGCCCGCTCCGGTTTCCAGGCCCAGACGCTCGGGCAGACATAGTTCACGACCGGAAGATCGGGGAGCACCTTGCGCACGCGCTTGGCGACACGATGGGTGAAATCTGGGCTGTCGATGATCACGAGCAGATCCGGCTTTTCGGCAATGATGCGCTCAGCCGTCTGCCGGATCCTGGCGAGCAGCTGCGGAAGGCGCTTCAGCACCTGCGCGATGCCCATGATCGACAGTTCGGAATAATCGAACCATGAGGAAAGCCCCTCCGCCTCCATGGCCTCGCCGCCAACACCGACGATGCTCAGCGGTCCGGCATGCTGGCGCCGCAGCGCGCCGATCAGGTCGGCACCGAGAAGATCACCCGAAACTTCGCCGGCGATCATGGCGATCTTGAGGGGTCGCGCTGCTTGCGTCATGCGCCGGTCTCCCGTTCGATGCCGATCAGGAAAAGCCCCAGCCTGTCGGCGGTTTCGATCACCGTGCGACGCTCCAGCACCAGAGCACGGCCGGCCTCCACGGCAATCCCCGCAAGTCCGGCCGCATGGGCGTTCTCTATCGTCGCCGGGCCGATGGAAGGAAGATCGGCACGCAGATCCTGCTGGGGCTTGCAGAGCTTGACGAGAACGCCGCGGCGGCGGATCGATATGCGTCCCTCAGCCTTCAGGCTCGCCACGCGCGCCAGCATGGCATCCGTGCCCTCAGGTCCCTCGAGCGCCACCACCCGGCCGCCGACGGCAATTGCGCCCTGGCCGATGTCGAGGCGGCCAAGTGCCGTCGCCGCTTCGCCCGCTGCGGTGATGTCGGCGCGCGCCGCCTCATCCGGTGTCACGGCGCCGACGGGGCCGGTTTCGGCCAAAAGAGACGGAAGGATTTCCTGGACGCCGACGACACGGGCGCCAGCCGATTCGATCAGTTCGATGACCATCTTGAGAACGGTGTCGTCGCCGCCCTTCAAAAGCGTGCGCACCACGTGCGGCATGCGAAAGAGGAAGGCGAGCGTCGGGCGAATGCCGCGCCAGTCGGGTCGCCGGCGCACCGCACCGGACAGAACCACGCGGCCAATGCCGCGCTCGCGAAAGGCGCGGGTGACGCCGGCAAAATCCCCGACGGAAAGCGGCAGATGATCGAAGCCGAGCCAATCGCCGTCGGCTTCGTCCGTGAGTGGAATGATGAAAGGATTTTCGCCAGCCTCGCGCGCGGCCTCGGCCACATGGTGCGGCAGGCGCCCGCCACCGGCGATGATGGCAAGGCGTCCGGCCGGCGCGGTCATCGGATCAGGCCTTGCCGCGGTTCGGGGACGAGAGGGCCCGGTCGCTGTCGGCGGCGATGAAATCGAGGATTTCCATCGCCTGCGGGCAATCGGCGAAATCATCGCGGATCGCCGCGGCATTGGCGCGGATCGAGCCTTCGCCTTCGAAAACCTGCTTGTAGGCCCGGCGCACGCGGTGCACGGTCGGCTTGTCCATGCCGGCGCGGGTCATGCCGACGACGTTGAGGCCGCTGAGCACGCCGGGATTGCCATTCAGCATGCCGTAGGGGATCAGATCGTAGCTCACGGCGGAGAGGCCGCCGACAAAGGCCTGCCGGCCGATGCGCGTGAACTGGTGCACGGCCGAGCCGCCGCCGAGAATGGCGCGATCCTCGACCGTGACGTGACCGGCCAGCATGACGTTGTTCGACAGGATGATGTTGTTGCCGAGCCGGCAATCGTGGGCGACATGGGCATAGGCAAGGAAGAGATTGTTGTCGCCGACCACCGTCTCGCCGCCATGCTCGACCGTGCCGGTGTTCATGGTCACGCCTTCGCGGATCGTGCAGTTGCGACCGATCGTCAGCTTGGTATCGACCGCGCTGTGGTGAACGCTCTGGCTGTCACCGCCGATCACGGCCGAGGGGAATATCCGCGTACCGGCGCCGACGCTCGTGACGCCGAGAACAACGACATGGCTGATCAGTTCGACACCATCGCCGAGCGTGACCTTCGGCCCGACATGGCAGAAGGGACCGACCACTACGTTCTCGCCGATCACCGCCCCGTCTTCGATGACAGACAGGGGATGGATCTTCGCGCTTTTCGCAATCATCTTCAGGCAGCGTCCTTGCTTACAATCATCGCGCCGATATCAGCTTCGGCGACAAGTTGCCCGTCAACTTTTGCGTCACAGTGAAATTTCCAGATATTGCCGCGGTGCTTGACCTTGGTGACATGCAATTCCAGCCGATCGCCCGGCACCACCGGCTTGCGGAAGCGGGTGTTGTCGATCGTCATGAAATAGACGAGGTTGCCGGTCGTGCCGACCTTGCGCACGCAGATGGCGCCCGCCGTCTGGGCCATCGCCTCAATGATGAGAACGCCGGGCATGATCGGCTGCTCCGGGAAATGCCCGGTGAAATGCGGTTCGTTGGCCGTGACATTCTTGATGCCGACGGCGGAATCATCGCCGTTGATCTCGATGATACGGTCCACCAGCAGGAAGGGATAGCGGTGCGGCAGCAGCTTCAGGATCTCCTGAATCTCGGCTGTTCCAAGCACTGTTGCCGTGGTCTCAGTCATTCTTGGCTCCCTTTTTTGTCCGCCGCGCACCGGACCTGATCGCAATCTCGGATGCTTCCCTGAGGAAATCCCGGATCGGACGGGCCGGAATGCCCCCGACACGCTCTCCCGGCCCCACGGACACCATGACACCGCTCATCGCGGCAATCTGCGCGCGGCTGCCGATGGTGATATGACCATTGATGGCGGCAGCGCCGCCAATCATCACGCCGTCACCGATGCGCGTGCTGCCGGCAATGCCGACCTGGCTTGCAATGCCGCAGTAGCGGCCGATGCGCACATTATGCGCGATCTGGATGTGATTATCGAGTTTGGTGCCTTCGCCGACGACGGTGTCATCCATGGCGCCGCGGTCGATCGTGGTATTGGCACCGACCTCGACATGGTCCTGCAGAATGACGCGACCGATCTGGACGACCTTGATCATGCCACCCTTCGGACCCGGCGCATTGCCGAAGCCGTCCTGGCCGATGCGCGCGCCGGGATGGATGATGACATGGTTTCCGACAAGCGCGCACAGCACACTGGCACCCGTTGCGACCGTGCAATCACGACCGATGCGCACGCCCGGACCGATCACCGCGCCTGCACCGATGCGGGTCCCCCTGCCGATTTCCGCGCCAGCACCGACGACGGCGAACGCCTCGACCTCAACATCGGCCTCAAGGCGTGCGCTCGGATCCACGACAGCCTGCGGCGATACGCCGGATCCGGCGGTCAGGCGCTCCGGGCGCATGGCTTGCGGATAAAGGTGCGCGCCAGCGACGGCGAAAGCCGTGAAGGCATGGCGTGTCAGAAGGACGGTGATCCCCGGCGGAACGAGCCTCGCCGTCTCTTCGTCACACAGGATGGCGGTCGCCTGGCAGGTCGCGAGCTCCTCGCCATGGCGCGCATGGGCCAGATAGCACAAATCACCCTCCCCGGCCCGATAGACCGGCGAGAGCGAGCGCACGAGGCGATCCGCCGCATCGGGATCAGAGAGCGACGCGCCGAGCACACCGGCGAGATCGCCCAACCGAATCCCTGGATGCGGCGGGAAGAACCAGTTCGATTCCATGTCAGACACTCCAGAACAGGGCGTCAGCAGTTCTGGACTGCGCGGATCAGAACGAGGACGAGATACCGAACTTCAGGTTCTGAACCCGGTCGAAGTCCTGCTTGGCGACCGGAATCGCGTAGTCGACACGCAGCGGACCGAAGGGCGAAGCCCAGATCAGGCCGATACCGACCGATGCGCGCAGCGTAGCGTCGGTACCGACGACCGCGTCGTTCTTGCCCTGGTTGACCGTCACTTCGTTGCCATAGAGCGTGCCGGCATCCGCAAACACGGCGCCACGGAACCCGGCATCCTGCGGCACGAACGGCAGCGGGAAGGTCGCCTCGGCCGAGGCCGTGAAGTAGGTCGTACCGCCGATCGCTTCGCCGAAGGCGTTGCTGCGCGGGCCGACGCCGTTGCGCTCGAAGCCTCGGATGTCGCTGGAGCCAAGCTGGAACTGGTCGAAGACCTCAAGCGAACCGGTCGTCTTGACGAGGTGACCGGCGCTACCAGCCAGCGAACCGATAAGGTCCGCTTCGTCGTTCAGCAGGTAGAACATACGGAACTTGCCCGAGATCTTGTAGAAATCGGAGGTGCCGCCGAGACCGGCAAATTCCTGCGTCACCGACGCCGTCACGCCTTCGCGCGGCAGCGTCATGTCGTCGAGCGAATTGTAGTTGAAGCTATGCGAGATCGACGAACGCTTCCACGGCCCCTGCTGCACCGCCGTCACGTAGGGCGAGGCAAGATCGGCCAGATTGTTGCTGCTGAACCGCAGCTCCGTGTAGCTGTACTTCAGCGTCGTCGACAGGCGCTCCGTGATCGGGGCCGTCAGACGCAGCGCAAAGCCCTGATCCTCGGAGGAGTATTCGTAGTCCTTGAACTCGTTTTCGTTCTTGAACACATCAAAGCCGGCGGCCAGACGATATCCAAGGAAATAGGGCTCGGTGAACGAAACATTGTAGGTCTTGGCGTTCTGGCCGCGACCGGCGGACAGGCGAATGTACTGGCCACGACCGAGGAAGTTCTTTTCCTCGATGGAGGCTTCGAGCAGGAAGCCACCACCGCTGCCGGCCGCATAGCCGCCGCCGATGCCGAAGCTGCCGGTCGACTGGTCCTGCACATCGACGACCACGACAACGCGGTCCGGAGCCGAGCCTGGCGCCGTCGAAATGTTGACGGACGAGAAGTAGCCGAGCGCATCCAGGCGACGCTTGGCGCGGGAAATCATTTCCTGGTTGAAGGCATCGCCTTCGCTGATGTCGAATTCGCGGCGAATGACGTAATCGCGCGTGCGGGTGTTGCCGCGGATCTCGATACGCTCGACATAGGCGCGCTCGCCCTGGTCGACGAGATAGTCAACGGCGATCGTACGGTTGCCGAGATCGCGGTTGCCGCGCGGCGTGACGCGGGCAAAGGGATAACCGGCCGAAGCCACGCGCTTGGAGATTTCAGTGATGGAATCCTGAACGTCACGGGCCTTGTAGACACTGCCCTCACGGCTCTCAACGAGGCCCCTGAGGTCCTCGGCGTTGACGCCATCGACGGTCGATTCGACATTGATCGGACCGAAATCGTAACGCTCGCCTTCATCGACCGTGATGGTGATCGTGTACTCGTTGGTGGCTTCGTTCAACGTCGCATCGGACGAGACGACGCGGAAGTCGGCATAGCCGCGGTTGAAGTAGAACTGGCGCAGCAACTCCTCGTCCGCGCGCAGCTTGTCCTCATTATAGACATCCTTGCGGGTCAGGAAGGAGAAGATGCCCGACTCCTTCGTCGCAATGACCGACTGCAGACGGCTGTTGCTATAGGCATTGTTGCCGACGAAATTGATGTCGGTGATCTTGGTGCGCTCGCCTTCGTTGATGACGAAAGCGATGTTGACGCGACCTTCGCCGACGGTCGCGGTCTGCGTCGTGACGGTCACATCGTTGCGGCCGATCGCGGCATAGGCCTGCTTGATCGCCTCGATGTCGGCGTTGATCTGATTCTGGTCGAACGGGCCCAGGGCGCGCGTCTTGACGGCGGCTTCGAGCTTGTCGTCCTTGATCTTGCGGTTGCCGTTAAAGACGACAGCATTGACCAGCTGGTTTTCATTCACGGTCACGACGAGCGAACCGCCGGAAACGGCAATGTTCACGTCGGAGAAGTAACCGGTCGCATAGAGGCGACGGACCGATTCATCGATATCGGCGTTGGAGAAGTTCCTGCCCGGAACGATGCTGACATTGGCCCGCACCGTTTCTGGGCTGACGCGCGTCGCGCCGCGCACCACGACATTGCGGACGACAGCGGCTTCTGCTGCGGTGGCGCCGGCAACAACTGCGACACCCGCGCCTGTCGTCACCATGCTCGCCGAAAGAGCAACCGCCGACACGGCGTTCAAAAACCTTGAACCAGCTTTCATTTCACTTCTTACCTTTTTCCAACGTCCCGCAGCGTAAGCGCGCGCCGACTCCGGTCATGTTTGCCGTTTTACCGGCTTTTCCCATACAAGCAAGCCAGCAGGTTAATTTCTATTTACTTCATTCGCAGCCGTGTCCTCAGGGTCACTACCACGTGCATTTATCGTAAACAAATCCTTGCCTTGATTGGGCTTTCCCCATCCACAATGCGCTGACTCCAAAGGGAGAATCTGCACGCCTGAGGTCAGGTGCGCGAAAACAGCATGCTGATGTCGTTCCAGGTGGCGAACACCATCAGGCTGAGGACGAGGGCAATGCCGATGCGGTAGGCAATCTCCTGCGCATTGGGCCCGACGGGCTTTCCGCGCACGGCCTCGATCGCATAAAAGACCAGGTGCCCGCCATCCAGCACCGGCACCGGCATCAGGTTCAACAGGCCGATGGAGACCGAGAGCATGGCGGCGAGTTGCAGCAGCGCCGCCACGCCAAGCGTTGCCATCTGGCCTGATGCCTGGGCAACGCGGATCGGCCCGCCGAGCTGGTCGGCCTTCATGCGGCCGGCAATCAGGTTGGAAATATAGTCGAAGGTGCCGGTCACGATGTGCCAGCTCTGGCGCGCGCCCTCGCCCACGGCTTCCAGTGGTCCGTAGGTGACGGTGCGGAAGCGCCCGGCGGCTTCGTCCGTGACCACGCCGATCACACCCAGCTCCATCTTGTTGCCGAACTGGTCCGTGAGTTCCGTGCGCTTCGGCGTCATGGGGAAATCGAGCTTTTCCGCGCCGCGCTCGACGGTCACGACGATGCGCATTTCCGGGCGAACGCTGACGTAGCGGCGCACATCGTCGAAGGTTGCCACGGGCACGCCGTCGATGGCGAGCAGACGGTCGCCGGTGCGAATACCGGCTTCTTCCGCCGCGCTGCCGGCGCGCACTTCGGAGACGACGGGATCGGCCACGCGCCGGCCGTAGAGGGAGAAAAGCACGGCGAAGATGGCGATGGCGAGGATGAAATTGGCGATCGGCCCGGCTGCCACGGTCGCCGCCCGTTTCCAAAGGGCTGCGCCGGGAAATGTACGGGCGCGCTCTGCCGGTGTCAGCGCATCAAGGGCGCTCTGATCGGTGCTGCTGGATGAGACATCCTCGTCGCCGAAGAATTTGACATAGCCGCCAAGCGGAATGGCGCAGAGCTTCCAGCGCGTCCCGTGCCGATCATTGAAGCCGGCGAGTTCCGGCCCGAAACCGATCGAGAAGGCCGTAACCCCGATTCCGGACCAGCGCCCGACGAGGTAGTGGCCCATTTCGTGCACGAAGACGATCAGCGTCAGAACGACGAGAAAGGGAAGAAGTGTGCCGACAACAAATTGCCAGGCATCGACCAGAAAAGCCATGCATCGCCTCCGTGAAGGCCGCGTCGGCTACCGTCCAAGGAGCAGCGCACCGACCGACCGCGCCTGCTCTGCGTAAAGATAAGTCTGCGCCACCGCAAGCAACAAGGCTGCGAAGCAGGCGAAAACGAGGCCATCGACGCGATCCATCACGCCACCGTGACCGGGAATGAGGTGGCTGGAATCCTTGACGCCGAACCGGCGCTTGATGAAGGATTCAAAGAGGTCGCCGACCTGGCTGGCGCAGGAGAGCGCGAGAGCCAGCAGCACGATGCGGACACTGAAGGAGGCGAAATAGGACAGATAGACCGCTACGCCCCCGACAATGCCGAAAAACGCGCCGCCGATCGCACCGGACCAGGTCTTGCCGGGTGAAATGCGCGGCGCGAGCTTCGGTCCACCGATTGCACGGCCGACGAAATAGGCAAGGATGTCCGTCGACCAGACGACGGCGAAAACGAAAAGCATCGCGACGAGGCCAACGGCCGATTCGCCGCGGATGGCGGCAAGTGCGATTGCGGTGAGGCCCGAATAGACGATGCCGGCGGTCAGCCAGTGGCTGCGGCCGCGAAACTGCGCCCAGCCGGCAGCCAGCACCGTGAAGATGAGCAGTGTGACGAGCGAGGTTTCAAGATCGGCGACGAGCACGCTGATCCCGGTCGAGACGACGGCCAGCCAGCCAAGCGCCCTGCCCTCGGGATCACGCTGGCCAAGCCCGGTCATCGAAGCCCATTCGAAGTAGACAAGCAGACCGATGAGGACCGACAGGATGGCAAAGGCCATGCCGCCATACCAGGTCGCGGCGAGCACCAGGGCTGCCATGACGAGACCGGAGAGGACGCGAAGCTTCAGTTCCTGGGACATTACGAGCCGACCGCCAGCGAGGGCGCCGTCACGCCGCCGAAGCGGCGTTCGCGCTGCTGGAAGCGCTCGATTGCGGCATAAAACGTATCACGGGTGAAGTCCGGCCAGAGTTCCGGCACGAACATCAGTTCCGAATAGGCGGCCTGCCAGAGCAGGAAGTTGGAGAGGCGCTCCTCGCCGCTGGTGCGCAGGATGAGGTCCGGGTCCGGAACGCCCGCCGTATCGAGGCTGGCGGACACCCGCGCCGGCGTGATCTCGTCGGGCGCAAGGGTGCCGGCTGCCACTTCTGCCGCCAGACGCCGCATGGCCCGAACCATTTCGTCACGGGCACCGTAGTTGAAGGCGATCAGCAGCGTGATTCCGGTGTTGTTGCGGGTGGTTTCCTCGGCCTCCAGCAACAGGGGCATGATGTCACCGCGCAGATTCGTGCGGTCGCCGATGATGCGAATGCGCACGTTCTCGCCATGCAGTTCGGCCAGATCGCGGCGGATGAAGGCCTTGAGCAGGCCCATGAGGTCATTGACCTCCGCTTCCGGGCGCGACCAGTTTTCCGAGGAGAAGGCATAGAGCGTGAGATAGCGGATGCCGAACTCGGCGGCGGCGCGCACGGCGGCACGCACGGCCTCCACGCCCTTGCGATGGCCCATGGAGCGCGGCAGGCCCCTGGCCTTCGCCCATCTGCCGTTGCCATCCATGATGATGGCAACGTGCTTCGGGGGGCAGATCATGTGACGGTCGGACATCGGACGCCTTGGCTTGTGACTCACATCTGGGCCTTGAGCCTAGACCTGCATGATTTCCTTTTCCTTGTCGGCGAGCAAGCGGTCGACCTCGGAAATCGTTTCGTCCGTCATCTTCTGGACCTTTTCCGAGAGACTGCGGCTCTCGTCCTGGCCGATGTCGCCGTCCTTCTCCGCCTTCTTCAGCGCATCCATGCCGTCGCGGCGCACGTGGCGAACGGCCACCTTGCTCTTTTCAGCGTAGTCGTGTGCAAGCTTGACGAGCGAGCGGCGACGCTCTTCGTTGAGCTCGGGAAGCGGAATGCGCAGGTTCTGGCCGTCGACGATCGGGTTCAGACCGAGATTGGACTCGCGGATCGCACTGTCCACGGCGCGGACCATGCCCTTGTCCCAGATCGAGACAGCCAGCATGCGCGGCTCGGGCACGGAAACATTGGCTACCTGGTTCAGCGGCATGCGCGAGCCATAGGCCTCGACCGTAATCGTGTCGAGAATGTTGGGCGACGCGCGGCCGGTGCGCAGCGACGCCACGTCGTTCTTGAACGCCGAGACGGCGCCTTCCATGCGGCGCTTGATTTCCTTCAGATCGATATCCTGGCTCATATCCTGCACTCCCTGTCGGTCTTTCGGGCCGGCAAGCGGCCCGTTTTACTGCACTTGCTGTGTCGATTGACTTTCTCGGACAAGCGGCCTCGCCCGTCCCTGACACGTCTAGTTATCCGTCACGATGGTCGCGCGACCGCCGCCGGTCAAGATTTCGGCAAAGCCGCCCTTCTCGTGAATGGAGAAAACGACGATCGGAATGGCATTTTCGCGGGCGAGCGCCACGGCGGCGACATCCATCACGGCGAGGCCCTTTTCGAGCACTTCGCTGTGGGTCAGGCGATCGAAGCGGGTCGCATCCGGCACCTTCTTGGGGTCTGCCGAATAGATGCCATCGACCTGCGTGCCCTTGAAGATCGCCTCCGCCCCCATTTCGGCGGCGCGCAGCGCAGCGGCGCTGTCCGTGGTGAAGAAGGGATTGCCCGTGCCGCCGGCAAAGATCACGACGCGGCCGAGACCGAGATGGAACAGGGTGGCGCGCTGCGAAAAGCTCTCGCAGATTTCCGGCATGGCGATGGCGGACAGAACGACAGTGTCGATATCGAGCTTGCGCAGCGAGGTGGCGAGCGCCAACGCATTGATGACGGTGGCGAGCATGCCCATGTGATCTCCGGTGACGCGGTCGCCACCCTTGGAGGCCACGGCGACGCCGCGGAAAATATTGCCGCCGCCGACGACGACGCCGACTTCCACACCCATGGCCCGCGCCTCGGCAATATCGGAAGCGATGCGATCGGCCACGGCAACGTCGATGCCGAAGCCCTGGCTGCCCATGAGCGCCTCACCGGACGCCTTGAGAAGAACACGCTTGTAGAGAGGTTTGCCAGCCATGGTAACTCCTTGAATGAAAAACGCGCTCAGCGCCTGAAATGAAAAATCAAATGACCGGCGCGGCTGGACCCTGACGGCGTGTGATGTGACCATCGCGACCGGAGCGCCCCCTGCAAACACACAGGCTCCGGAAATGCCGGATACACGAAGGGCACCGCGTTGTCACGCGATGCCCTTCGGATTTGCTGAGGATGAAACCGGAAATCAGCCCTTGGCGACGGCAGCCACTTCGGCGGCAAAGTCGGAGGCTTCCTTTTCAACGCCTTCGCCGAGCAGCAGGCGAGCCATGCCCTTGACGACGATCGGCGCGCCAACGGTCTTTTCGGCTTCCTTGATAGCAGCTTCAACGGTCAGGTCGGGGTTGATGACGAAAGCCTGCGAGAGAAGGGCGACTTCCTCGAAGAACTTGCGCATGCGGCCTTCGACCATCTTCTCGATGATGTTGTCCGGCTTGCCGGAGGCGCGGGACTGCTCGATGAACACGTTGCGCTCGCGCTCGGCGACAGCGGCATCGACTTCGTCAGCGCGCACGGCCAGCGGGTTGGTGGCGGCGATGTGCATGGCAACCTGGCGACCGATGGCGCTCAGGGCTTCCTTGTCGCCGGTCGATTCGAGGGCGACGAGCACGCCGAGCTTGCCAAGGCCGTCAGCCACGGAATTGTGGATGTAGGTGGCGACGACACCGTCGGTGACCGAGAGCGACGCGGCACGGCGCAGCGTCATGTTCTCGCCGATCGTGGCGATGGCGTCCGTGATGGTGTCGTGGACGGACTTGCCAGTTGCCGGATACTGGGCAGCGCTGATGGCTTCGACGGAACCGTCGGTCGTCAGGGCAACCTTGGCAACGCCGCGCACGAGATCCTGGAAGGCATCGTTGCGGGCAACGAAGTCGGTCTCGGAGTTGATTTCGACGACGACGGCAGTGGTGCCGGACGAGGCAACGCCGATCAGGCCTTCGGCGGCCGTGCGGCCCGACTTCTTGTCGGCCTTGGCGATGCCCTTGGCGCGCAGCCAGTCGATGGCGGCTTCCATGTCGCCATTGGTTTCGGCGAGCGCCTTCTTGCAATCCATCATGCCCGCGCCGGTCTTTTCGCGCAGTTCCTTCACGAGAGCAGCAGTGATTTCAGCCATGGTGTGCCTCTTTAGACTGTTGGGCCGCCGTACGATGCTTGTCGGCTGCCGGAAGAGATTGAGCCGGGATTTGCCCGGTCTGTATGACGGCGTGATGACTGAGGGTCTCACACCGGCTGCGGTCGGCGTCCCGCGGGCGGTTCGCCGCGGCGGTGCCGTCGCTTTCAAAAAGCGGAAGGCCGTTCACCCTTTTCGGGCGCAAACGGCCTTCCGACACATGATCAGGCTCCGGAGAACCCGAGCTATCAGGCCTCGGCGGCTTCTTCGAGAGCCGGCTCGATCGGGGCTTCCGCGGAAGCGCCGATGTCGCGGCCCGATGCGCCCTGCTGGCGAGCGATGCCGTCGATGGCAGCGCGCGAGATCAGGTCGCAGTAAAGAGCGATGGCGCGCGAGGCGTCGTCGTTGCCCGGGATCGGGTAGTCGATGCGGTCCGGATCGCAATTGGAGTCGATGATGGCGACGACGGGGATGCCGAGACGCTTGGCTTCATCGATTGCGATGTTTTCCTTGTTGGTGTCGATGATGAACATCAGGTCCGGAACGCCGCCCATGTCGCGGATGCCGCCGAGGGCGCGCGAGAGCTTTTCGCGTTCACGCTCGAGGTTCAGGCGTTCCTTCTTGGAATAGCCCGAAGCTTCCGAAGCGAGGATCTCATCGAGCTTACGCAGGCGCTGGATCGAGTTGGAGATCGTCTTCCAGTTGGTCATCATGCCGCCGAGCCAGCGGGCATTGACGTAGTACTGGGCCGAACGCTTGGCGGCGTCAGCGATGATTTCCGAAGCCTGACGCTTGGTGCCGACGAAGAGAACGCGGCCGCCCGAAGCGACGGTGTCGGACACGACCTGCAGGGCGCGGCTCAGCATCGGAACCGTCTGGGCGAGGTCGATGATGTGGACGTTGTTGCGGTCGCCGAAGATGTACGGCTTCATCTTCGGGTTCCAGCGATGGGTCTGGTGGCCGAAGTGAACACCAGCTTCCAGAAGCTGGCGCATGCTGAAATCAGGCAATGCCATGCCTTTTTCTCCTTTTCCGGTTGAACCTCCGCGGGGCGAACAGCGCAGACAACCGTCTGCACCACCGGCGGAACCTGACGGATTTCTCCCGACAGACCCCATGCCCTACGTGTGGAATGGCGTGGCCCCTAAAGGATAAGCGGCCCAAAAGCAAGAGGGCGAGCCATATTTGGCCTATTTGCAGTCCGGATGCTTGAAGACTTCGAGTTCGGCCAGTCGTCCCGACAGGGCGAAATCGCCGTAATCCATCGTCAGGTCACGGATGATGCCGTTATCGTAGAGCTTGAAGGACATGCGGTAGATCGGGAGGCCGTCTCCCACGGTCTCGTCATTGTAGTAGGCGATGGTCACGGGCCAGTATTCGGCGGTCGCAAAGGCGCCTGCCTTGTCGGCATCCCTCTCGTCGGGCTTGGGTGCCGTGCGCTTGCCGATAGCGGTCGTCGTCAACAGCGTTTTATCGCCCGAATCGGAGCCGTCGAAAATCCGCGATTCGAAGAAGGCATCGCCGCGCCGGGCGTGATCGAGCACATCGATCATGTGCTCCGTCGGGAAACGGCCGGACGCGAGATCAACCTCCCGCTTGGACGGCGCTGTCAGCTCGACGCGCATGCCCTTGCTATCGTCATGCGCCAGGCCTCGCACTTCCTTGTCGAGCTGTTCGTTGGTGAAGGAGCGCGTCAGGAAGCGGAAATTGCCATTCTTCAGATCCTCGTAGGTGGTCGTCTGGATGTCGGTCAAACGACTGTCATCCTCGCTCTGCACCTTGGTGACGAAGCGGAAGGAAACGGTATAGCCCTCGCAGGCCGACCCATTGAACTCGTAGACCATGCGGCCATAAATGCCGGATATCCCGGAACGATCCGAAGCATCCTTGAGTTCGAGGTCGTACACGGCGCGATGCGGCGCCAGAAGACCTGCCCCTTGCGCGGAAGCAGCGGCCGGGCCCATGGCGGCGCCGAGAAGGGCAAGGGCACCGGCGGTGATGAACGATGTCCGCGACATCGGTTTCCTCCTGTCGTCTTGGCAAGGGATGCGCTAAGAACCTGACCGGGCTTCCGGATGGAAGCCGATCCGCCTGCCGGCGCAACCGTCGAAACGCTTGCATGCCGGATTCCGATTGAAATGACAACAACGACACCGTCCCGGAGGCTATCCATGTCCGCTGTTATCGATGCTCTTCTTGTTGAACTCGGTATCACGTTGCCCGTCGCAGCGGCGCCTGCTGCCAATTATGTTCCGTGGGTCATCAGCGGATCGCTGCTCACCATCTCCGGTCAATTGCCCATGGAAGATGGCAAGATCGCGGTTACCGGCCACCTTGGTCGCAATGTCAGCGTGGCCGAGGGCCAGCGCGCGGCGGAACTGTGCGCCATCAACATTCTCTCGCAGGCCAAGGCGGCGCTGGGTGGGGATCTGTCGCGCATCCGCCGCGTCGTGAAGCTGAACGGCTTCGTCGCATCCGACCCCGCCTTCATTGAGCAGCACCTCGTTATCAACGGCGCGTCGAACCTCATCGCCAAGGTGCTTGGCGACGCCGGCAAGCATGCGCGCGCGGCGGTCGGCATGGCCTCGCTTCCCTTCAATGCCGCCGTCGAAATCGACGCCGTCATCGAAATCGCCTGAGGCTGCCATGCAGGATCTGTCCTGGCTGAAGGCTCAGCCGATCGCCCATCGGGGCTACCACGACATGAACAGGACGGTGTGGGAAAACACGCTGTCGGCGGCGCGGCGCGCCGTCGAGAAGGGGTTCGCGATCGAATGCGACCTGCACTACACCGCCGACAGCGTGCCGGTCGTCTTCCATGACGACGACCTGCAGCGGCTGTGCGGCATTCGCGGCGATGTGCGGGCCCGGACCGCCGGCGAACTCGGCCTGCTCGCCATCGGCGGCACGTCCGACAAAGTCCCGACGCTGCGCCAGCTTCTGAAGGCGGTGGACGGTAAGGTGCCGCTCGTCATCGAACTCAAGGGGCGGGAAGGCGACGACGAAGGCTTTGCCGAATCGGTCCTTGAGGAACTCGAGGGCTACAAGGGCCATGTCGCCCTGATGAGCTTCGACCACTGGCTGCTGAAGGACCTGAAGGCGCTTGGCGCGCCCTACCCGCTCGGTCTTACGGCGGAAGGTTCGAGCCCCGAGACCTTCTTCGTGCATGAGGAGGCAATGCAGCTCGGCCTCGATTTCATTTCCTACTTCTACGGCGACCTGCCCAACAGCTTCATCGCCAAGGAAAAAACGCTCGGCCGGACCATCATCACCTGGACCGTGAGGGATGAAAAGGCACTGCGCCATACCTATCTCCATGCCGACCAGATGACGTTCGAAGGGTTCGACCCTATGGAGATAGCCGCCGCGTGACAGAAGGCGATCTGACGCTGCATGTGGAAACGCGCTTTGCGGATATTCGCGAGGCAGACTGGCAGGCGCTGACCGGCGCCTGCTCGCGGACGCCGGGCTACAATCCGTTCATCTCCCACGCTTTTCTCTCGGCTCTGGAAGAGTCCGGTTCGGCCGATGCCGACACGGGCTGGCTTGGCCAGCACCTGTTGCTGAGAAACGGCGAGGGACAGTTGATCGGCGCCCTGCCCTGCTACCTCAAGTCCCACAGCCAGGGCGAATATGTTTTCGACCATGCCTGGGCCGATGCCTTCCAGCGGGCCGGCGGACGCTATTATCCGAAGCTGCAATCCTGCGTGCCCTTTACACCGGCAACCGGGCCGCGCCTTCTCGCCCAGGCGCCCGAGGGCTCCGACGCCGAGATGATCCGCATTGCCCTTGCCGAGGGATTGAAGACACTGGCCTCGCGGCTCAAGGTCTCATCAGCGCATGTGACCTTCGTACCCGAGGCCGAAATGGCAGCCTTCGGGGCCGCCGATTATCTGCATCGCACGGACCAGCAGTTCCATTTCACGAATGACGGCTATGGCTGCCATGACGACTTCCTCGCCACCCTCGCCTCACGCAAGCGCAAGGGCCTGAAGCGCGAGCGGCGTGATGCGCTGGCGAACGGCATCACCATCGACTGGCTGACGGGCAGTGACCTGACCGAGGATATCTGGGATCAGTTCTACGCCTTCTACATGGATACGGGCAGCCGCAAATGGGGCCGGCCCTATCTGACGCGGTCGTTCTATTCGCTGATCGGAGAGCGCATGGCGAACGACATCCTGCTCGTGATGGCGAAGCGGGATGGACGCTACATCGCCGGCGCCATCAATTTCATCGGCGCCGATGCGCTCTATGGCCGGCACTGGGGTTGCCTTGAGGATCACCCCTTCCTGCATTTCGAGGTCTGCTACCACCAGGCCATCGATTTTGCGATCGCGCGCAAGCTGAAGCGCGTCGAAGCGGGTGCGCAGGGCGAGCACAAGCTTGCCCGCGGCTATATGCCCGTCACCACCCACTCCGCGCACCACATTGCCCATCCGGGCCTTCGCCATGCCGTTGCCGATTATCTGGAGCGGGAACGGCGCGAGGTGGAGGCGGTCTCCGACATGCTCGCCGAACACGGACCCTTCCGGCGCGGCGAACGCCAAGACGACTGACAAGAGGACGAAGCAACCATGGCACTGCAAGGCTACGACGACGGCAATATTTTCGCGAAGATCCTGCGCGGCGAAATCCCGTGCCACAAGGTCTACGAGACGGACGATGTGCTCGCCTTCATGGATGTGATGCCCCAGGCCGAGGGCCACCTGCTTGTCATCCCCAAGACGGCGTCGCGCAACATCCTCGATGCCAGCGATTCGACACTCGCGCCGCTGATCGCCGCGGTGCGCAAGCTCTCGGTGGCGGCCCAGGAGGCCTTCAACGCCGACGGCATCACCATCATGCAGTTCAACGAGGCGCCGGCCGGCCAGTCGGTCTTCCACCTCCACTTCCACGTCATTCCCCGAAAGGACGGCGTCGGCCTGCGGCCCCACAGCGGAAAGATGGAGGACAATGCGGTGCTGGCCGCGAATGCCGAAAAGGTGCGGCGGGCGCTGTAAGGGTCGATCAGTCAAAGGGCTGGGATCAAAATCCCAGCCACCACAGGCCAAGGGCCAGCGTTGCAATAGCGGTTGCGATGCCGACGGGCGGGCGGCTGCCGGAGATGAAGAAGGCGGCGGCGCCAACGGCAATGGCGCCGATGCGCAGCCAGACGGGTGACTGTTCGAGCGTGCCGGTCGGAAAAACCACTAGCTTGGCAATGACGGCGGCAACGAGGGCGGTGGCGACGGCGCGCACCCAGTTCAGGGCTTCGGAACTCTCATCGAGACGATTGCCGGCAAGGACGCCGAGCCAGCGCCAGATGTCCGTCGCCAGCCAGCCGGCGATGGCGATGAAGACGAAGCCCCACCAGTTATCGGCCCAGTTCCAGCTCATGGTGCGCCCTCCCCGCCCTTGCCCGCATCCGGCGTTGCGGATGCGCGCATGGAGCGCTGACGCATGGCACGCTCGATCGCCCAGGCCAGGGTGCCGCCAACGAGGCCGGCGATGAGGATGTCGAGCTCGGGCGCGAGAATGGTGGCGATCGGACCGACGATGAGGCCGACGACAAGGGCGACATGGATGACGCGCTGGCGGGCCGATGCCCAGATGGAGGCCAGGAAGTAGACGGGCGTCAGGAAGAACAGGCAGCCCGCCAGGATCGGCGGAAAGGTGACGACGAGATTGTAGACGATGCCGACGAGCACCATGTTGGCGACGACCAGCGTGATGCCGAGACCGGCGCAGAAGACGACGCGCCGATCACGCGGCACCTCCGGCACGCGCTGCATGGCGTAGACCCAAGCCGTGATGGCCACGGTATGGGAAAGCGCAAGAAGGCTTGCCGTGCGCGTCCTTTGTCCACGGATTTCAGGCACCAGCGCCGCCACCATTGGCATCATCCGGATGGAGGAGAGCGTCACGGCGAGGAAGGCAGCGGCGATATTGGCACCGCTCGCGATCGAGCTGACGAGGATCATCTTGGCCGGGAGGGCCCAGACGATGCCGACCATGAAGACCACCTGGTCGCGCGGCATGCCGGTTTCGACGCAGAAGGCGGCGAATCCGACGAAGGACAACATGAGAATGACGCCAGGCAGGCTGAACAGGCCGGCGGCACCGCGGACAAACCAGTAGGCCGCCGAGCCATCCGATGTCTGTGTTGTCATGGGGGTCGTCTCGCCTTTGGCGGGCGCCGCAAGGACAGGCCATGGACTTCGATGTGCCGGGCCGGGCGCCGCTCTTTCATAGACTGTAGCACTGCCGCCGCGCGGCGCGGAAGGAAAAGTGCGCCGCAATATTCATTATTTCACAGATGAATGACCAGCACGGTCGCCACAGGCTGAGCGGCCTCGCCGCGCACAAAAATGCCGGGCACGAGGCCCGGCATCCCTGTGCACCACTTTCAGTGGCCTTACTTCTTGCGCGGCACCTTCGGAACCGTACTGCCCTTGCGGGCGGGCTCTTCGGGCTTTGCCTCATCGGCCGGCTTCTTGCCGCGGGCCTTTGCTTCGGCCGCCACCAGTTCCGGTTCGGCCTTGGGCTTGGCCGTCTTGCGGGCCGGCCGCTGGATTTCCGGCTTCGGCTTGATCGGTGCCGTTTCGGACACCGATTCCAGCAGGAGGCCCTGCTTGCCGTCCGGCTTCTCGCCGATGGTGACGCGGACGACGCCGCCCTTCTTCAGCTTGCCGAAGAGGATTTCCTCGGCGAGCGGCTTCTTGATGTTTTCCTGGATGACACGCGACAGCGGGCGGGCACCCATCTTCTCGTCGTACCCCTTTTCCGCCAGCCAGGCGATCGCCTCCGGCGCGAGGTCGAAGGTGACGTTGCGTTCGGCGAGCTGTGATTCGAGCTGCATGACGAACTTCTGCACGACCTGATGGATGACCGGCGTCGGCAGCGAGCCGAAGGGGATCACCGCATCCAGCCGGTTGCGGAATTCCGGCGTGAAGAGGCGGTTCAGCGCCTCGACGTCCTCGCCTTCGCGCTTCGACGAGCCGAAGCCGATGGCGGCCTTCTGCATGTCGGCCGCGCCCGCATTGGTTGTCATGATCAGGATGACGTTGCGGAAGTCGATCTTCTTGCCGTTGTGGTCCGTCAGCTGGCCATGATCCATGACCTGCAGCAGGATGTTGAAGAGGTCCGGATGGGCCTTTTCGATTTCATCGAGCAGCAACACGCTGTGCGGATGCTGGTCGATCCCGTCCGTCAACAGGCCGCCCTGATCGAAGCCGACATAGCCGGGAGGGGCACCAAGCAGACGCGACACCGTGTGGCGCTCCATGTATTCCGACATGTCGAAGCGCAACAGCTCGACGCCGAGTGAGCTTGCGAGTTGCTTGGCAACTTCCGTCTTGCCGACGCCCGTTGGGCCAGAGAAGACGTAGCAGCCGATCGGCTTGTTGGGCTCGCGCAGGCCCGCACGGGCAAGCTTGATCGCCGAGGACAGGGCTTCGATGGCGAGGTCCTGGCCGTAGACGACCGAGCGCAGCTCCTTCTCGAGGTTGGCGAGCACCTGCTCGTCATCCTTGGAGACAGTCTTTGGCGGAATGCGTGCCATGGTGGCGATCGTCGCCTCGATCTCCTTTTCGGTGATCAGCTTGCGACGCTTGCCGGCCGGCAGCAGCATCTGGGCCGCACCGGTCTCGTCGATCACGTCGATCGCCTTGTCCGGCAGCTTGCGGTCGGAGATATAGCGCGCAGAAAGCTCCACGGCCGACTTGATCGCCTCGTTGGAGTATTTCAGCTTGTGATAGTCCTCGAAATAGGGCTTCAGACCCTTCATGATCTCGATGGCATCGTCGATGGAGGGCTCGTTGACGTCGATCTTCTGGAAACGGCGGACCAGCGCCCGGTCCTTTTCGAAGAACTGACGGTATTCCTTGTAAGTGGTCGAGCCGATGCAGCGGATGGCACCGGAGGACAGGGCCGGCTTCAGGAGGTTCGAAGCGTCCATGGCACCGCCCGACGTCGCGCCCGCACCGATGACGGTGTGGATCTCGTCTATGAAGAGCACGGCGCCCGGATATTCCTCGAGTTCCTTGACCACCTGCTTCAGGCGCTCCTCGAAATCGCCGCGGTAGCGCGTGCCGGCCAGCAGAGTGCCCATGTCGAGCGAGAAGATCGTCGCATCCTGCAGGGCTTCCGGCACCTTCTTCTCGATGATCCGCTTGGCGAGGCCCTCGGCAATCGCCGTCTTGCCGACGCCGGGGTCGCCGACATACAGCGGGTTGTTCTTCGAGCGGCGGCACAGAACTTGGATCGTGCGGCTGACTTCGGCGTGGCGACCGATCAGCGGGTCGATCTTGCCCGTCTTGGCCTTCTCGTTGAGGTTGACGCAATAGGCTGTGAGCGCATCCTGCTGCTTCTTGGCGCCGCCTGCCTCATCCTGCTCGCGCTGGCCCTTGGGTTCAGCGTCCTGCTCGTCGGCGCCGCGCACGGGCCTGTTCTCGGAGGCGCCGGGGCGCTTGCCGATACCATGGGAGATGAAATTGACAGCGTCGTAACGGGTCATCTCCTGCTCCTGCAGGAAATAGGCCGCATGGCTTTCGCGCTCGGCGAAGATGGCGACCAGAACGTTGGCGCCGGTCACTTCCTCGCGGCCCGAAGACTGCACATGGATGACGGCGCGCTGGATGACGCGCTGGAAGCCCGCGGTCGGCTTGGAATCCTCATCATAGCCGGTGACGAGATTGGCAAGCTCGTTGTCCACGTAATCGGCAACCGTCTTGCGCAGTACGTCAAGATTGACGTTGCATGCGCCCATGACGGCGGCTGCATCACTGTCTTCAATCAGGGCGAGCAGCAGATGTTCGAGCGTTGCATATTCATGATGGCGCTCATTGGCGAAGGTGAGCGCCTGGTGCAGTGCTTTTTCAAGGCTTGGCGAAAATGTCGGCACGATCGTTCCTCATTTCTTTTCCATGACGCACTGCAGCGGATGTTGGTGCTGCCGGGCGAAATCCATCACCTGTGTCACTTTGGTTTCGGCAATCTCGTAGGTGAACACGCCGCATTCGCCGACACCGTGGTGGTGGACATGCAGCATGATTCGTGTCGCCGCCTCGCGGTCCTTCTGGAAGAAGCGTTCGAGGATATGGATGACGAAATCCATCGGCGTGTAGTCGTCATTGAGCAGCAGGACCCGGTAAAGGCTTGGCTTGCGGGTTTTGGGTTTGGTGCGCGTAATGACCGAGGTGCCGCGACCGGGCGTCTGCCCATTGCCGTTTTCCCCGTCGTCCTGCATCCGAACCGGATTGGCCTTCATTGCCCGTCATTCCCTTACCAAGCGCGCCACCGGCTCCCCGTCGAGATCGTCGCCCTTGCGTCGCGTTAAGCCTAAGTTAGGTTCTTTCGTCGCAATTTTAAGGCCGTTTGCCCGCACTGCAACGAAATTTACCGATTTCATGACAGGATCACCTGCCATTCTTGAGCGGACCTGACCGCCTCGAAAGCCGCGTTGATCCGGCAGGGCACGCCGAAACGACCGCAAGCCAGAAAGCAAAATGCCGGCCACGAAACGCGACCGGCACACACCGCCGAAGCGGCAAACTCAAAAAAATACTGTCACACGACGCCGAGGGCGTCCGGCGCATCAGGCAGCAACAGCGGCCTTGGCAGCAGCCGTTGCCTTGGCAACCGGCGCTTCGTAGGGCTTGTACGCGCCCTTGGCGAGGTCGGCATACATTTCGCCGATCTTCTGGGCTTCGGCAACGTAGGCCTCATAGGCCGACTTGGCATAATTCGTCTGAAGTTCGAAAACGGCTTCCATGCTCTTGACCTTCGACAGCTTGTCGAGGTGAGCAACGTTCTCGTCGAAGGACTTCTTGGTGAACTCAGCGGTTTCGGAGGCGATTGCCTGGAAGCCCTTCGTCATCGACGCATAGCTCTTCAGCATGAGGTCGAAAGCTTCCTTGCCCTGCTTGTTGGCATCTTCGAAATTGAACATTGCATCACTCCCGTTCTGGTAAAACCGATGACAAAGACTTAGGTGCAGCGCACAATCTTGTCAATGTGCAGCGCAATATCCGAATAGCGCCAAAGCATAACATGCTGATGACCTTGCAATAAAATTTCTGCGCTTCGCACGTCAGACTTTAACGTTCACGTCAAAATCACTCCCAAAATTGACAAAGGCCCGGGCTGATCTCTCAACCCGGGCCTCGTCATTTTAGGATTATCAGAAAAGAAAACTCACAGATCGATATCGAGGATCGCCATCGAGAAATTGTAGGAGAGTTCGCCGTCTTCGTCGTCGCGGAAGATGACGCCCAGGAACTCATCCTCGAGATAAACCTCGGCCGATTCGTCCTTCTTCGGACGCGCCTTGATGGTGATCTTCGGGTTGATATTGCGCTTGAAATAGGCTTCGAGCTTGCGGATTTCCTCAGGCTTCAACGGTCTTCTCCGTGGGTTTTCGTCAGTCGGCGCCGCTTGTCGCACGGCGCATGTCGGGCTGTAAACCCCGTGGGGAAGGCCGTAGCGGGCACGTCCTCAGATATCACTGCCGGCCAGGATCTGGTCCATGGAGCGGGAGGGTTCGGAGCATCCGGCCTCACCGACGACCCGCGCCGGAACACCCGCAACCGTGGTCTTCGGCGGCACCGGCTTCAGCACGACGGAGCCAGCGGCAATGCGCGAGCAATGGCCGATGTGGATATTGCCGAGAATCTTCGCGCCGGCACCTATCAGCACGCCATTGTCGATCTTTGGGTGACGGTCGGCTCCTTCTTTCCCGGTGCCGCCAAGCGTCACGCCATGCAGGATCGAGACATTATCGCCGATCGCGGCCGTCTCGCCCACGACCAGCCCGGTCGCGTGATCGAGGAAGATGCCGCGGCCGATACGGGCGGCCGGATTGATGTCCGTCTGGAAGACGCTCGAGGCGCGACTCTGGAGATAGAGCGCAAAGTCGCGGCGGCCCTTGCCGAGCAGCCAATGGGCAAGGCGATGCGTCTGGATGGCGTGGAAGCCCTTGAAATAGAGAACAGGCTCGATGAACCGCGTGCATGCGGGGTCGCGATCATAGAAGGCCTGGATATCGACACGCAGGATCGTGCTCCATTCCGGCCAGTCATCCAGCATTTCGACGAAGGCCTGGCGCAGCAGGCTGGCATCGAGATCGCGGTGGTCGAGGCGCTCGCAGATGCGGTGAATGACGCTTTCTTCCAGCGAGCGCTGGTTGATGACGGTCGAATAGAGAAACGCCGACAGAAGCGGGTCGTGATCGGCGGCCGCGCAGGCTTCATCGCGCATGCTGTCCCAGATCGGGTCCATGGCCTTCACGGTTTCGCTGAGGCGGATGTCGCTGATGGCGACCATGGTCGCACTCCTTCTCTAGTTTCCGACTGCTGCCGAGGCGGGGCGCGCACGCCTGTACCACGGAACGGCACGATCATAGGACAAATCGACCTTGACATAAATGGGCCGGCACAAGCCTTCTACCAGAGGCCCCTCCGCCAAAATCAACCGCTGGGGTGATCGGCGAGGAAGGCGAGCACGGCGGCCTTGAACACACGGTCACCGACGGCCAGCATGTGGTCGCGACCGGGGATATCGAGCGCCGTTGCATTCGGCATAAGGGCGGCCAATGCCTGCGGCGATCCCGCGATATCGTCGGTTGTTCCGACCCCGATCAGCGTCGGCGTGGTGATGCGCGCGGCCTCAGTCTCGCTCACAAGATCGCGCGATGTGGCAATGCAGGCGGCGAGCGCGGTGCGGTCGCTGCGGGTCTGGTCGGCGAAGGCGCGGAACATGCGGCCACGCGGGTGGGTGACATCGTCGAGCGAGGGCGCGAGGAGCGCGTCCGCGATCGGATCCCAGTCGCCGACGCCCTCGACCATGCCGATGCCTAGGCCGCCGAGGATGAGCGTGGCGGGGCGATCGGGATGGCCGAGCGTCAGGAAAGCGGAGATGCGCGCGCCCATGGAATAGCCCATCAGGTGAAAACGCCCGATTCCGAGGTGATCGGCGAGAGCCACGACGTCCCCGGCCATGACCTTCGGGCGATAGGCTTCTGGATCATGCGGGCGAGCGCTCTGGCCGTGACCGCGATTATCAAGGGCGATGACGCGATAGCCGGCATCACCCAGCGTCTTCAGCCAGCCCGGATTGACCCAGTTGACGATGGCGCTGGAGGCAAAGCCGTGGACGAGGAGGATCGGCTCGCCGGAGGGATCGCCCTCATCGAAGAAGGCGATGTCGAGGCCATCGTGCTCAAATCTCTCAAAGCGCGGCGTCTTCAGGTCCATGCGGCATGTCTCCGGTTTTTCGAAGGAAGGCCGTTGTCATAGGCCTTCGCGGCGAAAGGAAAAAGAGTGAAATCGATTTTCCCGCCGATGGGTGAGCCGACATGCGAGCGCCGACGGGAAAAGGCGGGTCTGCGGCATCTTTGATGCTACACAAGCCGTTGAAAGCCCACTATGGTGCGGCGCAAATCGAGATGGGCCGCATCGATCGCGGCCGGACGACGGAGAATGAGCATGGCTGGGCACGGTATTCCCCACTTTCAGAACGATGGCGGTCACGCGGTGATCGAGATCGGCGCCAAGGAATTCATGTGCACGGGCGCCTCCTCCCCCTTCGATCATCCGCATATCTTCATCGACATGGGCGACGACAACGAGAAGGTCTGTTCCTACTGCTCGACGCTCTATCGCTACAATCCGGCGCTGAAGATCGAGGATACGGTTCCGGCCGGCTGCACCTATCACGTCGCAGCCTGATTCTGCTTCCCACACGAAAAGACATGCCATGACGCGCCGTCCGCAGCAGGTCGCCATCATCGGCGCCGGCATTGCGGGGCTGACGGCCGCGCTGGCGCTGGCGCGCAAGGGCATTGCCGTCGATCTCCACGAGCGGGCCGAAGCCCTGCGCGAAGTCGGCGCCGGCTTGCAACTCTCGCCGAATGCCAGCCGCATCCTCGATGCTCTTGATGTGCTGCCGGCGCTTCGGTCTGTCTGGCTCGAACCGCGCGCCGTGGCGCTCGTCGATGGCAAGAGCCTTCGCACCCTCACCGAAATTGCCTGTGGCGCAGCGGCCGAACGGCGCTGGGGCGCGCCCTACGGAACGCTGCACCGCGCCACGCTCCAGGGCGCGCTGGCCGACGCCGTCGGCAGGCAGAGCGGCGTCACGCTTCATCTCGGCACAACGATCGACCCTGCCCTTCCCTCGAAAGATCTTGCTCCGAATGCCGACCTCGTGATCGGCGCGGATGGCGTCTGGTCCGGTCTGCGCGGTGAGATCGCGGGCGCCGGCAGGGCCGCCTTCAGCGGTTCTGTCGCCTTCCGCATCACGGTTCCGATGACGGCGGCACCGAGGTGGATCCACGAGGAACGGGTGAGTGCCTTTGTCGGCCCCGGCGCCCATCTCGTTGCCTATCCGCTGAGGGAAGCCGGCGCGGTCAATCTCGTTGCGATCGTGTCGGGCCTCTCCGCCCCGTCACGCTGGGATAGCGCGGCCGATGCGGCGATGCGCTCGACCCTGATCCGCGCCTTTTCCCGCTGGCACCCCGATATTGCCGGCTGGATTGCCGCCGAGGGACAAGGTTCGCTCCTGTGCTGGCCGCTCTACGGTGTCAGCGAAGGACGATGGTTTGACGGCGAGCGCCGCGTGCTGATCGGTGACGCCGCCCATGCCATGACGCCCTTTGCGGCGCAGGGCGCGGCCATGGCCATCGAGGATGCCTGGGAACTGGCAGAAGCGGTGGCGAGCGACAGCGGCACGCTGACGGATCGCCTCAGCGGCTTCGAGACCGCGAGGCGGGTCCGCGTTGCCCGGGTGCGCGACCGGGGCGCCTTCAACAGCTTTGCCTACCACGCCCGCGGTCCGGTGCGATTCGCCCGCGACATCGTCTTCGGCCTCACTCCGCCTGCCCGGCTCGCCGCCGGGCTCGACTGGCTCTATGGATACCGGGCGCCCGGTCTTTAGGCAGACGTCGGGAGGCGTGCCTTCATCCGATCGCGGATGCCGCCGCAAGGCCAGCCTCAATGTCCCGCCGGATGTCGGCGACATCTTCGAGACCGATCTGCAGCCGGATCACCGGGCCCTCCTCGGGCGCTTTGGTCACCTTGCGGTCGGCGAGGCTGACATGGACCGCAAGCGACTCATACCCACCCCAGGAGTAGCCGAGGCCGAAGAGGCGCAGCGCATCGAGAAAGGCATGGGCGCGCGGCTTGAAGCGATCCGCCGCCGGCGCCTTCAGCACGAAGGAGAAGATGCCGCTGGAGCCCTTGAAGTCGCGCTTCCAAAGATCGTGACCCGGGAAGCTCTCGAGCGCGGGATGCAGCACGCGGGCGACCTCGTCGCGCGTTTCCAGCCAGCGGGCGATTTCGAGCGTGCTCTGCTGATGCCGTTCCAGGCGAATGCCCATGGTGCGCAGGCCCTTCAGGACCTGATAGCTGTCATCCGGCGCTCCGCAGATGCCGAGCGTGATGGACGCCTCCTTCAACTGCGACCAATGCTGCCGGTTGGCCGAGACCGTGCCCATGAGAATATCGGAATGGCCGGCCGGATACTTCGTGGCGGCATGGATCGAGATGTCGACGCCGTGGTCGAGCGGCTTGAAGAACAGCGGCGTCGCCCATGTATTGTCCATGGTCACCACCGCGCCGCCCGCATGGGCGATGCGGGCGACAAGCCCGATATCCTGCATCTCGAACGTGTTCGATCCCGGTGCTTCCGTATGCACGAGGCGCGTATTGGACCGCATCAGGGCAGAGAGCCCCTCGCCGATCGCCGGATCGTAATACTCCACCTCGACCCCGAGCCGCGTCAGCATCGTGTCGCAGAAATGGCGGGTCGGCGCGTAGACCGAATCGACGATCAGCGCGTGATCACCGGCCGAGAGGAAGGCCAGGAACGGCACGGTGACGGCCGCAAGGCCGCTCGGCACGACGATCGTGCCGGCCGACCCCTCCAGCGCGTCGATCGCATCCGTCAGCGCGTCGGTGGTCGGCGTGCCGCGCGTGCCGTAGGTGTATTTCTGCGCGCGCGTTTCCATCGTCCGGGCATTGGGAAACAGGACGGTGGAGGCGTGGACCACGGGAGGATTGACGAAGCCGTGATAGTCGGCGGGGTCAGGGCCGATATGGGCAAGCCTTGTATTCACGCCCGCCTCGCGGAAAAAATCCGACTTGTCCGCCATGCCGCTTCCTTTCGCTTCGCCGCCCCGGCAGGTTTTCACTTCTGCGCGAGGCCGGCATTCTTCCTGCTGGTGGCGCAGACTTTTGGTCACGGCGAAGCGGAGGGTCAAGAGGAATCCCCTCGCTCCATTGTCACCGGGACAGGGTCAAAAGCGCAAAAGATGCACAATTAGCCACCAGCTGATTATTTTTAATGCAATTCCACACTGCGGTGCGGGTTTCAGAGGCAATTGCGAGGGCCGGCACGAATTTTCGGCATTTGCGCTTGACCCTCAATGCGTTTGCGCCTGAAATGCCTTTTACTCGCGCCAGGAGGGTGGCGGGGGCTGGGCGCCTGAGACCGTCATGGTTTCGGCGGACAGGACTGCAAACAACGACAAGGATAAAGGCTCAAAGATGGCAAAGAAAATTCTCTCGACGCTGATCGGCGCAGCGGTGCTGGGACTGGGCGCTCAGGCAGCGTCGGCCGGCACGCTCGACGACGTGAAGGCGAAGGGGTTCGTCCAGTGCGGCGTCAACGGATCCAACCTCGCTGGCTTCGGCGCCCAGGATTCGACGGGCAACTGGACCGGTCTCGACGTCGACCTGTGCAAGGGCATTGCAGCCGCCGTCTTTGGCGATGCAACGAAGGTGAAGTTCACGCCCCTTTCCGCCAAGGACCGTTTCCCGGCGCTGCAATCCGGCGAAATCGACATCCTTGCCCGCAACACGACCTGGAGTGCAAGCCGCGACAGCCAGCTCGGTTTCGACTTCCGCGCCATCAACTATTATGATGGTCAGGGCTTCATGGTGCGCAAGGACCTCGGCGTGAACTCGGCCCTCGAACTGAACGGCGCGTCGATCTGCGTGCAGTCCGGTACGACGACCGAACTCAACCTCGCCGACTACTTCCGCGCCAATAATATCGAGTTCAAGCCGGTCGTGTTCGAGCAGCAGAGCGAAGCGGACGCCGCCTACAAGGCCGGCCGTTGCGATGCCTATACCACCGACGCATCGGGCCTTTATTCGATCCGTCTGAAGATGGACAATCCGGACGATCACGTCGTTCTGCCGGAAATCATCTCCAAGGAGCCGCTGGGCCCGGCCGTTCGCGGCAATGATTCCAAGTGGTTCGACGTCGTCTCCTTCACGCATTACGCCATGGTGACGGCCGAGGAATTCGGCATTACCCAGGCCAATGTCGAGGAAATGAAGAAGTCGGAAAACCCCGATATCAAGCGCTTCCTCGGTGAAGAAGCCGACTCGACCATCGGCGCCGATTTCGGCCTTCCGAAGGACTGGGCCGTTCAGATCATCAAGGCCGTCGGCAATTACGGCGAAGCCTTCGATCGCAATGTTGGCGAAGGCTCGCCGCTCAAGATCCAGCGCGGCCTGAACGCGCTGTGGAACAAGGGCGGCCTGCAGTACGCCCCGCCGATCCGCTGATCGCAACCCACGAGAACGGGAGGGACGGCTTCAGGGCCGCCCCTTCCTTCCAATGAAAGCCCGGCATAAGGGCTTCGCTTGATACAGGGGAAAAGTATGGCAGCGACCGACGCCCATGATCCGGGCGGGACGGAACGACCTTCCGTATCGCTTATCTACAATCCGGCACTGCGCCGCGTGCTCTATCAGGTCGTCACACTGGCGATCATCATCTGGGCGGTCTATTTCGCCGCAACCAACGTTATCCAGAACCTTGCCCGCGCCAATATGACGGCGGGCTTCGGCTTCCTGAACAGCCGCGCCGGCTTCGACGTCGCGCAGGCGCTGATCTCCTATACGCCCGACGACACCTTCTTCCGGGCGCTTCAGGTCGGTCTTGTCAACACATTGGTGGTCTCTTTCTGGGGCATCATTACGGCGACGATCGTCGGTCTTCTCGTCGGCATTGGCCGTCTTTCGAACAACTGGCTGATCGCGCGGCTTTGCACCGCCTATGTGGAACTCTTCCGCAACCTGCCGCCGCTGCTCGTCATTTTCTTCTGGTATCTCGGCGTTCTGGCTCTGCTGCCGACGGCGCGCGAGCTGTTCCAGACCATCAAGGACAATCCGGACAAGATCTTCTTTCTGTCCAACCGCGGCTTCTACATGCCGGCGCCGATCTTCGGCGAGGGCTTTTCGCTGGTCGTCTATGCGCTGATTGCGGGGATCGTGGCGGCCATCTGTTTTGCGATCTACGGAAACCGGCGCCAGCTGGCGACCGGCCAGCGTCCCCCTGTCCTCCTCGTCAACCTCGCGCTCATTATCCTGCCGCCCGTGCTGACCTTCGTCGCGCTCGGCATGCCGCTCAGCTTCGATTATGCCATTCCCGGCAATTTCAACATGCGGGGCGGCATGTCGGTCGGGCCCGAGTTCATCGCCCTTTACCTCGCCCTGTCGCTCTACACCGCCTCCTTCATCGCCGAAATCGTGCGCGGCGGTATTCGCGGCGTCTCGCGCGGACAGACGGAAGCGGCCTTTGCGCTCGGGCTGCGCTCCAGCCATGCGATGCGGCTCGTGGTTCTGCCGCAGGCCATGCGCATCATCATTCCGCCGCTGACCTCCCAGTACCTCAACCTCATCAAGAATTCCTCGCTTGCCGTTGCCGTCGGCTATGCGGATCTCGTCGCCGTCGGCGGCACGATCCTCAACCAGTCCGGCCGCTCGATCGAGATCATCGCGATCTGGATGCTGATCTACGTCTCGATCAGTCTCACGACCTCGCTGTTCATGAACTGGTTCAACGCCAAGATGGCCCTGGTGGAGCGTTAAGATGACGGACCAGACCTCTTCCTTCGTCCGGCACGACTTCATCGCGCCGGCAGCACCGCCCACCAACGATGCCACGGCCTTCGGCTGGATGCGCCGCAACCTGTTTGCGACACCGGTCGATGCCACGCTGACGATCATCGCGGCGCTGGCAATCCTCTGGTATCTGCCGCCGGCCATCAACTGGCTGTTCATCTCGGCCGTCTGGACCGGCGCGGATCGCTCGGTCTGCACCACGGTCGTCGCCGGAGGCATCCAGCCGGAAGGCTGGAGCGGGGCCTGCTGGGCCTATGTCGGCGACCGTTTCGTGCAGTTCATGTTCGGCTCCTACCCGCGTGACCAGCTCTGGCGTCCGTTGACGGTCCTTGTCATCGCCGTCGCCCTGCTGATTCCGCTGCTGATGCCGAAAGTGCCGCGCAAGGGGCTGAACGCGATCCTGCTTCTCGTCGTGATGCCGATCATCGCCTTCTTCCTGCTGCTTGGCGGCTCCTTCGGCCTTCGATATGTCGAGACCTCGCTGTGGGGCGGGCTCATGGTCACGCTGATCCTGTCATTTGTCGGGATCGTCATCTCCTTCCCCTTCGGCATCCTGCTGGCGCTTGGCCGCCGGTCGCAAATGCCGATCATGAAGACGGTGTGCGTGGCCTTCATCGAACTGATCCGCGGCGTGCCGCTGATCACGGTTCTGTTCATGGCGAGCGTGCTCCTGCCGCTCTTCCTGACGCCCGGCAACAATATCGACAAGTTCCTGCGCGCCCTGATCGGCGTCTCGATCTTCGCCTCCGCCTATATGGCGGAAGTCATCCGCGGCGGCCTGCAGGCCATTCCCAAGGGACAGTACGAGGCGGCCGACGCGCTCGGCCTCAACTACTTCCACAAGATGACCTTCATCATCCTGCCGCAGGCCATCAAGCTCGTCATTCCCGGCATCGTGAACACCTTCATCGGCATGTTCAAGGATACCTCGCTCGTCACCATCATCTCGATGTACGACCTGCTCGGCATCGTGAAGGCGAGCTTCAACGATCCAACCTGGGGCACGCCCGTCACACCCTTGACCGGTCTGGTCTTTGCGGGTTTCGTGTTCTGGATTTTCTGCTTCGGCATGTCGCGCTATTCGCTCTTTATCGAGCGACGTCTCGACACCGGCCACAAACGATAATCAAAGGGGAAAACAATGGCTGAAGCCTCCCGGAAACTGGACGTCTCGGCGACAGAAGTCGCCATCGAGATCACCGGCATGAACAAGTGGTACGGCGATTTCCACGTGCTGCGCGATGTCAATCTCAAGGTCATGCGCGGCGAGCGCATCGTCATTGCCGGCCCCTCGGGCTCCGGCAAGTCAACGATGATCCGCTGCATCAACCGCCTCGAAGAGCATCAGAAGGGCACGATCGTCGTCGATGGTATCGAACTGACCAACGACCTGAAGAAGATCGACGAGGTGCGCCGCGAGGTCGGCATGGTGTTCCAGCACTTCAACCTCTTCCCGCACCTGACGATCCTCGAAAACTGCACGCTGGCGCCGATCTGGGTGCGCAAGATGCCGAAAAAGGACGCCGAAGAGATCGCGATGCACTTCCTCAAGCGCGTCAAGATCCCCGAGCAGGCCAACAAGTATCCGGGACAGCTTTCCGGCGGCCAGCAGCAGCGTGTCGCCATCGCGCGGGCGCTGTGCATGAAGCCGAAGATCCTGCTCTTCGACGAACCGACCTCGGCGCTCGACCCTGAGATGGTCAAGGAAGTGCTCGACACGATGGTAAGCCTTGCCGAAGAGGGCATGACGATGCTGTGCGTGACCCACGAAATGGGCTTTGCCCGTCAGGTCGCCAACCGCGTCATCTTCATGGACCAGGGCCAGATCGTCGAGCAGAACAACCCGACCGACTTCTTCGACAATCCCCAGCACGAACGCACCAAGCTGTTCCTCAGCCAGATCCTGCACTGAGGCGAACGGCATCACGGGAAAACACGAACGGCTCGGATTTCCGGGCCGTTCTTTTTTTGGAAAGCGCGGAGACGCGGCCCAGCGGTCGGCGCCTGCCGCTTCAGGCCCTATTCGATCGTATAGGTCAGCGTACCCATCTGCCATTGTATCCCGCGGGTATCGAGGTCGCCGGTCCAGGTCTTCTGGAGCCGTGTGACGATCGAAGACACGGTTTCGCGAGCCGCGCTCGCAGCCTTGAGGCCGCGTGTGGCGGGCGCGACATCCTTGAGGTCAACGGGATCGCTCACCACGAGTGCGACCAGCACGCTGTCACCCTTGCCGTCAGCCTCGAAATCGAAGCCATAATAGTCGTCAGGGATGGTGAGCGTCGAGTCGGGGGTCAGCGGGGTGATCTTCTGGGCAAACTCGTTCGGGAAGATCTGCGTCGCCTCGCCCTTGCCGTTGACGTCGAGCAGGATCAGGTTGCCGGCTTTCTTGCTGGTCACGGAAATGTGGAAGACGTCGCCCTTCTTCATCGGGCCGGTACGGTCGAGCTTCACCACGACCTCGCCTGTATCGGGCTTGCCAACGATGTCAGTGACGGCAGCAAGAGGATTGGCATCGACATAGGCCGGCGCGGCCGCCGCGATATTCGTGACCGCAGGCGTCGTCGTCTGGCCAGGCGTTGCGGTATAGGCGGGGTCCGCCGGCACTTCCACCTTGTTGTTCTCGATCTTAACCGGCGTCACAACGGTTTGGGGCTTGGCCTCGGGCTTTGCAACGCTGACCCCCAGCGCACCGGCCTGGGTTTCGAGCTGCGGATCGAGGTTTTGGCAATTCTTCTGCGTCTTGCAATAGGCAGCGCTTTCCGCCTTCACATATTCAAAAAGTTCGGCATTGGAGATCAGCCCATTGCTGTTGGCATCGGCCTTACCGGGTTCGGAACCGGCAATATAGGCCGTGGTGAAGACGCCATGGCGTTTGTCTTCCGGCAGACGCGTGTCGTCCCAGGCGACCTGATAGGGCGCGGCGGCACTCCATGTGGTGATCCCGGCTTCCGTCAGCTTGGCGGGCTTGTCGATCACGCCCGTATCGATGCGGATGCCGCGTGTCAGCTTCTGATCGACAGGCTTTGCAAAGGGGCGCGGCAGATAGCGTGCTCCCTCGATGCCGTTGGCGACGTCCACCGACAGCGAGCGCGAGATGGTGCCGGAATGGCAGGCGTCGATGACGACGGTCACCTGCCGGTCCTTCAGTTTCGCCAGCAGCGGCTCCAACTCATCGTCGAGAATCGTATTGGTGAAATCGGTATCGCCAGGCTTGATGTCGAACGGCGCCAGCGCCTCGTCCATCCCGTCCTCTTCGTCGCCGCTCAAATCCTTCACCTGCAGCCCGTGGCCGGAAAAATAGAGATAGACCCGGTCACCGGGCTTCGTGCCGTCGATGAGCCATTGCTGGATCTGACCGGTGACGGTGTCGCGGGTCGCCTCACCGTCCTTCAGCACCTTGATCGTTTCGGGCGCAAAACCGAGCGTCTTCGTCAAGAGGCCTTGCATGGCGACCACATCGTTCTTTGGGCCATGCAGGAAGAGTTCCGGCGGCAGGTTCTGGTAGGTACCGATGCCGATCAACAGGGCGCGATCGGCGGCGGTGGCCGGACCTGCTGCAAGCGCTGTCGTGGCCAGGAGGCCGGTGGAGGCGAGGAGCCCGCAGAGGCGAGCGCGAAGACGGCGGCGCGAGGAACCAGTCATCGATTTTCCCGTGTGTAGAGCGGCTGGATGGCGATGGCCGTCTCCGTTCCCTCGAGCTGGCCGCGCAGAACGGACAGGAGGGTGGCCGGCGACAGGCTGGTATTGGCGATCGCGTCGCCGATCGGTTTGACCTGTTCGTTGGTGGAGATGACGATCAGATGATCAGCGCCATAGGGCTCGGTGACCTCGAGCTGCTCCAGCGCCGGTGGATTGGCGGCGGCGGCACCAACCTGCATGTCGAGGAACTGCACCTCGCCCGTATTGGCGAGATTGAACACAAGCCGGTTGCGGTAGCCGCTGTCGGGCACGGAAAATGTCATCCGGTCGCCGGCGGCATAGATGTCCTGGAACGGCTTCAGGGATACGTCGCCCGGATTCTTCAGGGCGAGAAATTTCAGAAAGTCCAAAAGGATGAACTTGTCGATAACGCTTTGGACGCGGTCGGCGCCGATGTCTTCGCCGGCCACGTCACCATTCGGCGTTCGGAAGACGCCACTCGCGACATCCCATTCGTAAGGAAGGTCGCCGTCAACGATGTTCTCAAGGGCCGGCGCCTGTCCGATGACCCGCAGGGAGAGCGCCGCATGCCACTGTGGCGGCTCGCCGGTCCCAGGCATCTGCGTAGTCCCGGCGCTCGGCTGGCCGGTTGCCGTCTGGTTCGCGCCGTCCTCAATTGCGACCGGTTCATTTCCCGGCGCCGTCACGGCACGCGATGGGAGCCGGATCACCACCTCGTCCTCAGAGCGCGGCAGTTGCGGGGTGAAGTTCGGCACCTGCAGGGCTTCGGATTCCGACTTCACCACGGCAAAGACGTATTTCTCCAGCTCGACGCGGGTGATGATGTCGTCGCCGTTACGGTCGGCCGCCCCTTCCAGGGCGCGGGCAAAGCTCCAACTGAGAGCTCCGCGCGGTTTGTCGCCGATCACCACTTCAGGGGTCGGCTGGCTTTCGAGCGAGGCGGCCAGCACTGTGGCGAGCTGGAAATTGCTCTCCTTCAGTTTGGCGCCTTCCACAGCCTCTGGCGTCGTGATCGGCAGCTTGACCTTCAACGGCGCTGCCAGCCGCAGCTTGCCGGTGGCCGACCGGCTCATGCCACCGGAGAAGCAGCTGTCGGAGACGAAGAGCACATGCACGCCCTTGGCCTCTGCCTCCTGGAACCAGCTGTTGAGCTCATTGTCGACAATGATTTCCGATTGCGTTTCCTTCGCCCGCGTACGGTCGAAACCCGGCAGCTGGAGAAATTCGTCAAGGCCGTCGGCCTCATCGCCGGCCACCAGTTCGGGCATCTGCGCGCCGTGGCCGGCGTAATGGAAGATGATCGTGTCGCCGGCGCCCGCTCTTTCGACTTCTTCCTGCCAGGCCCTGCGGATATCGGCCTTCACGGCCTTCTCGTTGAGGAACTCCGCCACATTGGCAATGCCCGCCTTGCGCAGCGCCTGCCCCACATCCTCGGCGTCCTGTAACGCGCCATCGAGGCTGACATCGTAGGGATAGTGGTTGATGCCGACTACCAGCGCGTAGGTTTCTGCCCGCGCCGTAGCCGCGCCGAAGAGGAGAGCAGCGCCCGTCGCGAGCGCCAGCCTCGCCCTGCCCCATCCCGTCGCCGCGCGGTGCGCCATGGCTCAGTTCCCCGCCTTCTGCACGTCGACCTCGACGCGCCGGTTGAGCTGGTTGAGCTGATCGGTTGTGTAGGCGCTGGCATCATCCGGCTTGAAGGGCTCGCTCTCGCCCTTGCCGACCACCTTCCAGGCGCCGGCGTAACCGGCCTTTGCCAGATATTGGCCGAGGGCATCGGCGCGGGCCACCGACAGCGTCATGTTTGCCTCGTCCGAACCGACCGGATCGGTGTGGCCGATGAGGACGATCTCCTTCGCATCCATCGAGCGAAGGCATTCGGACAAGTCCTTGGCGGCCGCCTCGCCTTCCGGCGTGAACTCCGCCTTGCCGAACACGTAGCGGACCGGCGTCGATTTCTTCTTCAGCGTGACACCGCGGAAATTGACCTTGCAGGGGCCGCGCGAGGCGAGCTTGACCGGTTGATCGGACAGGAGCCGCATTTCCGATGCCAGCTTGTCGAGACGCACGATGTAATCGGCATCCGGCGCCATCCAGTCGGGCGTCACGCTCTCGTCCGAGCCGATTTCGAGAGCGCTCTGGTACGCATCGGAAGCAGCCGCGTAGTTCTTCTGGCCGCGATAGATATCGCCGAGCGCATCGCGCACCTGCCAGGGCGAGGCGAATTCCGTCTGGATGGACTGGAGCTTGGCTTCAAAGCCTTCAAGCGGCGCGCCGCCGGCAACCGCCGTTGCAATCTCGTTGAAGGCGGCAATGCCGGCCACACGCAGGGCAATCGTCTGCTCCTGCGTGGAACAGCCTTCGGTCTTGGTCGCCGCCGTGGCGGCTTCAGCGGTCTTGCCGGCATTCATGGCATCCACCGCAGCCTGGATCGCCGGGCAGGCTGCCGCGGCAGGCGCCGCCGGAAGGAGGGCGAGAAAAGAAGCGATGAGAAAGTATTTCGCGCTCATGAGACTGTCCCCTTCTCGACGGCCACTCGCCAATCCGTTCCACATGCCATCCGCAGACAAGCACTTCCCGTCAAACGCCTGCGGATGGTTCCGTCTCGACTGCCCGCCGACCGGCAGCCGAGAGCTCTGCCAATCCATGCCCCTTTTTCGCGCCCGGGCCTGTTGTCCCGGTAACAGCCAGGAGAAACAGGCCCAACACTGCGCATGTCGCAAAGCGGGCGGCCCGGAGACCGCCCGCCCTTTTATCACTTCACGTCAAACGTCACCATGTTCAGCGTGCTCGCACCATTGTCGGCTTCCGCTTTCTTGGCGAGGCTGATGGCGATGCCCTTGGTGGCCGGCTGGTTGGACCGGGCCACGAGACGGCGCGCATCCTCCGCCGTCATTCTCTTGTCCCCGAGACCCCCGACTCGGCAGAAGGAGATCATCGTTTCGGCCGGCGCGGGCGCATCGAAGGTGATGGTGCCCGAACCCGGCTGCGGAATCTGGCGCCGTTCACCCGGCTGCAGCGTCGTGTTGCCGATCATCGCTGCCGGGATTTCCTCGACGTTCCCCGTCGATTCCACATAGAGAACCTGCAATTCGCAGGCCTCGTTGGCGGTCAGCTCGAAGGAGAGCGGATCGCCGACCTTGGCCGAGGTGGAGCCGACGTAGAGGCCGAGCGTCAGCTTGGAGGGCTGCGGGTCCTGCTTGTAGGCGAGAACCGGCGGCGTATAGGCGGCCGCCTGCTGCTGCGTGGCTGGCTGGGCCTGCTCAGCCACGGCAGGCTGGTTCAGCACGGCCGGATTGCCGCCTTCGATGGCAACGCCGCTCTGCGGATTGAGGAGCGCCGTCGGATCGTAGGTGTAACTGCCGTCCGCGGCCGTATAGACCTGCTTCACGTCCAGCGGCTGCAACTGCATCAACGGGTAGAGCAACACGGCATATTGCAGTTCGAGTTCCAGGCGCGGGATCGTGCCGCCGGATTCCAGCGTGGTGATCCAGTCGAGGCCGAGACGCAGCGCATCAATGTCCTGCACACGACGCATCGATTCGGCGAACTCCTGAGGCGTCATGTCGAACTCGGCCGCAACGGCCTCGTAGTCGAGTTCATCCTCGTACTTGTCCGCGAAGTAGGTGACGAGTTCGGCATTGCCCGGGGCCTGCATGCTCTGCGACAGACCGTCCGGCGTCGGCTCGGTGACGCCGAGCTTGTCGAGGGCGGCCACGAAGCGCTGGCGGTCCTCGTTATAGGCGGCGTCCAGTTGCTCCTGCGGCACATACATCTCAAGGAGCAGATCGCGCTGGTCCTTGGTGAACAGCGTCGACTTGGTGACGATGTCCCTCAGTTGATCGCGCTTCGACAGGATGCCGTTGGCGTGGCAATCGAAGCAGGAACGGGCATTGACGATCTCGACGCCCTTGCCGATCGGCCGCTTGCGGAAGGAGACGATGGCGGTCGGGCCGACATCGAGCTGCTTGCCCTCGGCTGTCGAGAGGTAATAGCCCTGCAGGCCGTTCGGAAGCGAGAAAATCATCTCGCCGCCATCATGCTCGAAAGGCGTCAGGCCGGTATCGAGCGGCTCAAGTTCCTTCGGGCCGTGCGGGAAGCGGGCCAGAACCTGGCGCCCGACATCGCCGCCGAAGTCGTAGGATTTCCAGTAGTAGCCGCCAAAGGGCATGTCGTGCCGCTCCAGCATGCGGTTATGATCCGACACACCCGAAGAGCCGTCGGCAAATCCGGCGCGCACGACCTGACGGCGGCGGATATTCTCGTCCACATCGATGCCGAAGCGGGTTTCCAGATCACGGATCTGCGTCGGCAGCTTCATGAGGTAGTTGTAGAGCTTGGGCTTGGCGGCATTGGCCATGAACCAGTCGATGCGCATGATCGGCAGCACCGTCTGGGTTTCCTTGGCGAGCGCCCGCAGCGTCGGATCGCTGGCGGGATCGATGCCGTAGAAATATTCGCTGATCAACGCATCGTAATCGGCGTTGGACCACTGCAGATCGCGCAGGTCGATGCGCACCAGAAGACCGTTGGTACCATCGACTTCCGTCGGCAGGACGAGTTTGGGACCATAGGACAGCGAGTTCAGCAGCTTCTTGAAGCCGCCGGCGAGCACGTTCATGCGCTTCATGAAGGTGGCGTCGCTCTCGCAGCCCATCATGCCGTTATACTGGTTGCGATAGGAGAAGTAGCGGATGTAGGGCCGGTCCAGTTCGTTGACCTTGCCGATATCGTTCAGCGCCGCTTCCATGAAGTCGCGGTACATCAGCATCGGACGGGTGCGGGACGGCGCGGAGGCGGCGACCGCCTGCGGCACGTCGGCCTTGGAGAGCGAATTGATCCAGTCCTCCAGTGCCTTCACCTCCTCGCCCGTCGGACGCTTGCCAAGCGGCATGCGGCCGCTGGAAATTGAAGTGAAGAGGCGCGACTTGGAGGCATCGCCCGGCACCACGAAGGCGGCATCGGCGGCGATGGAAGCGAGGTCGCCGCTCGAATAGCTCCCCTGAGAGCTTTCGCCCGGTCCATGGCAGTTGCGGCAATATTTGCCGATGAAGGCATCGGCCTGCTGGGCAAGTCCGGCATTGCCGCCGCCAAGGCTGGAATCCGCCGTCTTTTCCGTGCAGACTGCGGTCGGCGACTGCTCGACGCGCTCCGGCGCCTTCTGCTCCTTGTCGGAGAGATAGGCGAACATGGCCGCGCGGTCCTCTTCGCTGAGGACAGACAGTCCCTTGGCGATATGGCGCATGGTGGGATCGTTGATCGGCGAACCCGACAGCTTCTTGCCCTCGTCGATCAGGCCGACCGTGAAGGCCTTGGGATCGGCAGACGCCATCTTGTCCTTGCTGATGTCAGGCGCGACGGCGCCCGTCAGGCCCTTTTCACCCTGATAGGCCCTTTCGAGATCAAGGCCATAGGTGGTGGTGCGCGGCGTGTGGCAATCACCGCAGCCCCCGACGTTTTCCACCAGATAGCGGCCGCGCTCCTTCTGCGTCTCCTCGCGCGCCTGATAAGTCGCGACGTTGAAATGGCTGCGCTTCCACAGGGTGATGGTCGTCTGCCGGCTGAAGGGGAAGGCAATCTCGTGCTCCTTCGAGGCGGCATCGGACTGCTGGAGCGTGTCGATGTAGGCCTTGATGTCGAGAACATCCTCCGGCTTCATGCCGCCATAGGAGGTGTAGGGCATGACAGGATAGAGGTTTTTGCCCTCGCCATCGACGCCGACCATGACAGCGTTGAGGAAGCGTGCATTGCTCCAGCCACCGATGCCGGCGCCGCCGGGCGAGATGTTCGGGGCATAGAATTTCCCGATCGCGGTATCCATGACCATCCCGCCGGACAGCAATTCGGTATTGTCGCCCGACCCGTGGCAGGCGCCGCAGCCGGCAGCGTTGAACAGGTACTTTCCGTTATCGGGATTGGCCTTGTAGGTTGCGAAGGCGTCATCCGCGAACGGCTCTGGCGCGGCGTTTGCGGGCGGACAGTGGACGAGCACGGCGAGACCGAAGGCCAGAAGGGCGAAAGCCCTGGCAAACGGCGGCTCGGACGAACGCTCCTGCGACATCTTGCGGAACAGCCCCATGGCATGCCCTCCTTTTGAAAGAAACACGTCTCACATCAACATTTGAAGGCCGGGTTCGCCGTTCCCGCAGGAACAGGGCGCACGACCGGCCGCTTTTCAGCGGAACTGAAACTGCTCGAATTCGACCCGGCGCGGCTTCTTGCCGAGCTCCGCGAGGCCCTTTTCGATCGCCATGCGCAAGGGCGGGGGACCGCAGAACCACAGATCCGCTTCCCCCGGCTCGACCACGCTCTTGGCCGCAAGCTTTGCAGCATCAAGCCGCCCGTCGACGGTCGAATCATGCAGGACGAAACTGAAATTCGACAATTTCTCGGCCTGCGCCTCGAAGGTCTCGAGCCCGATCGCCTCGTTGCGGTCGCGTACGCAATAGACCATGTGGATGTCCTGGCCTTCATCGCCCTTCAGGCGGCTGGCCATGGCGAGGAAGGGCGTCACGCCGATGCCGCCGGCCAGCCAGATCTGCTTCTTGCCGCCCCGGCGATGATTGAAATGACCGTAGCCCCCTTCGAGTGTCAGGCTATCGCCAATGCTCACCGACTCGCGCAGCGCCTTGGTGTAATCGCCGAGCGCCTTGATGGCGAAGCGCACCGTCCCGTCATCGTCGATGCCGGCGATGGTAAAGGGATGCGGCTCACGCAGGCCCGACTTGTTGACCCGGAAAAAACCGAACTGGCCGGGCTTGGCGCGCAGAGGCCGTCCCGTGGGACGCGCGGTGATAATAGTCGCGCCGTCATGGCGAAGCACATCGGACACGACGTAGGCACGCGTGCGCAGCCAGGGCAGCGCCTGCGTGTAGATGTAGCTACAGATGCCGATGAGAGCGAAGAGGTTGAGATAGGTCGCAATCAGCGCCGTGCCGTCATAGGGACGCTTGATGAACATCTGGTGGAAAGCAACGAGAATGAACAGCACGCCGATCAGCCGGTGGCTCCAGCGCCAGATATGATAGGGAAATTCGACCTTGGTGCGCGGCACGACCTTGATGAGGCTGAGCGCCAGCAGCACCACGAAGCCGTAGAAGGCATAATTGCCGAAATCGGCAGCGATCTCGTTCAGACCGCTCGTCAGCGCCAGACCCTTGAAATTCGGCGTGACGAAGTAATGGACAAGGATCAGCGCCAGAACCGAAATGCCAATCTTGCGATGCAACTGGTAGATCCGATCGAGACCGCCGAAATAGGGTTCGATGAAGGGCGGTCGTGTGGCCAGGAATTGGGCGATGGCCATGCCGACAAAGGCCATGGACGACGCCATCAATGAGATCGTTGTCTCAAGATTTGTCGCACTGACCGGTGAGAATGCGGTCAGAAGCCCAGCAAAAACAATCAATGCCCAGACAATAACGGCGCCCATGCCACGCCTGCCCCCAAATGTTTTCGGGCGCTTGAACGCCCTGTCCCCACCCTGAAGACTGGCAAGCGACCACACATTCGTCAACTGCATTTGTAAGTCAAATCTAAGCATGACCAGTTTTCTTCGGGTCAAGCCGTCATCTTCGAACCACAGAAGCAAAAGACCGCCGAATGCGCAGGGCTTTCTCACCAAGACTTGCGCCCCCTGGTATCCCTTTCATACCCCCGCCAGCAGAAGGCCGCGCTGCCCCGCCGCGATCCTGCTATGACCGAGCCCGCGCACCGTCTTCGAGACAAACGAAAACGCCGGACCTTTCGGCCCGGCGTTCTCTCACATCAAATCGATAGAAGCAGCTTATGCTGCTTCAGCCGCTTCGGCTTCGGCAGCAACGCGTGCCGCATCCTTGGCGCCCTTGGCCGCGGTGTCGCGATCGACGAACTCGATAACGGCCATGGCGGCGTTGTCGCCGTGGCGGAAACCGGCCTTCATGATGCGCAGGTAGCCGCCGTTGCGGGTGGCGTAGCGGGTGGCAATCGCATCGAACAGCTTCGAAACGACCGCAACGTCGCGGATCTGCGAGATCGCCTGACGACGCGCGTGCAGGTCGCCGCGCTTGCCGAGGGTAACCAGCTTTTCAACGATCGGACGGATTTCCTTTGCCTTCGGCAGGGTCGTGACGATCTGTTCATGCTCGATGAGCGAGGCAGCCATGTTGGCAAACATCGCCTTGCGGTGGCTGGCGGTCATCCCCAGCTTGCGACCGGCTTTGCGGTGACGCATTGTTTTTCTCCTTCACTTGCAGACTGACAGCCTGCAGTTTGACTTGTTAGTACTGGTCTTCGTAACGCTTGGCGAGATCTTCGATGTTCTCCGGCGGCCAGGCCGGGACTTCCATGCCGAGGTGCAGGCCCATGGAGGCGAGCACTTCCTTGATCTCGTTCAGCGACTTGCGACCGAAGTTCGGCGTGCGCAGCATTTCGGCTTCCGTCTTCTGGATCAGGTCGCCGATGTAGACGATGTTGTCGTTCTTCAGGCAGTTTGCCGAACGGACCGACAGTTCGAGTTCGTCTACCTTCTTGAGCAGCGCCGGGTTGAAGGCGAGCTCGGTCACCGATTCCTCTTCGGTCTCCTTCTGCGGCTCGTCGAAGTTGACGAAGACGGACAGCTGGTCCTGGAGGATGCGGGCGGCGAAGGCGATGGCGTCTTCACCGGTTACGGAACCGTCCGTCTCGATCGACATGGTCAGCTTGTCATAGTCAAGAACCTGGCCCTCGCGGGTGTTCTCGACCTTGTAGGAGACCTTCTTGACCGGCGAGTAGAGGCTGTCGACCGGGATGAGGCCAATCGGAGCGTCTTCGGAACGGTTGCGGTCGGCAGGAACATAGCCCTTGCCATTGTTGACCGTGAATTCCATGCGGATCTCGGCGCCCTCGTCGAGGGTGCAGATCACATGGTTCGGGTTGAGGATCTCGATGTCGCCAACCGTCTGGATGTCGCCGGCCGTGACGACGCCAGGGCCCTGCTTGCGAACGACCATGCGCTTGGCATCGTCGCCGTCCATCTTGATGGCGATTTCCTTGATGTTCAGGACGATGTCGGTGACATCCTCGCGAACACCCGGGATCGAGGAGAATTCATGCAATACGCCGTCGATCTGCACTGCCGTGACGGCAGCACCGCGCAGCGACGACAGAAGCACGCGCCGCAGCGCGTTGCCGAGCGTCAGGCCAAAGCCCCGCTCCAGCGGCTCGGCGACGAGGGTCGCCTTGGTCCGGCCGGAAGAGGTGAACTCAACCTTGTTCGGCTTGATCAGTTCCTGCCAGTTCTTCTGAATCATCTAGTTTGCCTTCCGTTCGCCGTCACCATCCAATCGTGACGACCGAGCCCTGAAGCGCCTGGCCGCCACGGTAGACCGCGACGACCGGCTCCGTTGAATGCACTGATCAGACGCGACGCTTCTTGCGCGGACGGCAACCATTGTGCGGGATCGGCGTAACGTCACGGATGGACGTGATCATGAAGCCGGCAGCCTGCAGGGCGCGCAGAGCCGATTCGCGACCGGAACCCGGACCGCAAACTTCGACTTCGAGGGACTTCATGCCGTGTTCCTGAGCCTTCTTGGCGCAGTCTTCCGCAGCGATCTGGGCAGCAAACGGAGTCGACTTGCGCGAACCCTTGAAGCCCTTGGCGCCAGCCGACGACCAGGCAATCGCATTGCCCTGTGCATCGGTGATGGTGATCATCGTGTTGTTGAACGACGAGTTGACGTGAGCGACGCCCGACGTGATGTTCTTGCGTTCGCGACGGCGTACGCGTGTGGCTTCCTTGGCCATTTTATACCTTTCCTGATCTCTTCGCCGCCGTAATCCCAGCGGCTCCACCTTCGGAGCGAATAGACAAGCAGCGAGTAGCGAATAGGTTTCTACTCGCTACTCGCCAATCGCTAGTCGCCCAGAAATTACTTCTTCTTGCCGGCGATCGCCTTTGCCGGACCCTTGCGGGTGCGGGCATTGGTGTGGGTGCGCTGGCCGCGAACCGGCAGCGAGCGACGATGACGCAGGCCGCGATAGCAGCCGAGGTCCATCAGACGCTTGATGTTCATCGATGTCTCGCGACGCAGGTCACCTTCGACCTGGTAGTCGCGGTCGATGGTTTCGCGGATCTGCAGGACTTCTGCGTCCGTGAGCTGATGCACGCGACGATCAGCCGGGATACCGACCTTCTCGATGATTTCCTGTGCAAACTTCGGGCCGATCCCGTGAATGTAGGTCAGCGCGATGACTACGCGCTTCGCCGTCGGGATGTTGACGCCAGCGATACGTGCCACGTCTCTTCTCCTTGCCTTCCCGCTGCCATCCGGCATGGGGATTTTCGTTACGCAGCCTTTCGGCCACTCGTTCAACAACTGGTGTCCGCAACACGTCGAAAACGACCGCGCCCGGGCTCCGCAATCCGGAAGGCCGCGCCGATCGCCAAAATGTCGCGAGTTGGTGCGGTCCATAGCCGAAAGGCTGCGCGAATGCAACCTTTCGGTCCGACAAATTTACCCGGCGATGGACGTGTCCAAGCGAAGGGAGGGTGGCGGAACGCCGCCGGCCCTGTTTTCAGACCGATGCGAGAATCGCTTCGATATCCGCCGTCACTTTGTCGATATCGGCCATGCCGTCAATCGACTTCAGCTTGCCCTTGGCGTGATAGTAGCCAATCAGCGGTGACGTGTCCTTGTAATAGGACTGAAGACGGGTGCGCACCGTATCGGCATTGTCGTCGGCGCGGCGCTTGAAATGCGTCGAACCGCACTTGTCGCAGACGCCCTCGACCTTCGGCTTCAGGTTTTCGTCGTGATAGCCGGCGCCGCACTGGGCGCAGGTGTAACGACCCGAAACACGTCCGACGAGAACCTCGTCCTCGACACGCAGTTCGATCACGACGGAAAGCTCGATGCCCTTGGCCGACAGCATGGCTTCGACCGAATCGGCCTGCACCAGCGTGCGCGGATAGCCATCGAGAATGAAGCCGTTGGCGCAGTCAGGCTGATCGATTCGCTCCGAGACGATCGCATTGACGATAGCGTCCGAGACGAGCTTGCCGGCGTCCATGACAGCCTTGGCCTGCTTGCCGACCTCCGTGCCTGCCAAAACGGCGGCACGGAGCATGTCACCCGTGGAGAGCTGCGGGATGCCGTGCTTTTCCACGATCCGCTGGGCCTGGGTCCCCTTCCCCGCTCCCGGCGGTCCTAACAGAATTAGTCTCATCGTCCTCCCCTTTTACCGCCGCGCAGCTTCGAGCGCTTGATCAACCCTTCATATTGCTGGGCGATCAGATGGCCTTGAATCTGTGCTACCGTATCAAGGGTGACGCTGACAACAATCAAAAGCGAAGTACCACCAAGGTAGAACGGCACGCCTGCCTCGGCGATGAGAATTTCCGGGAAGACACAGACGACGATCAGATAGATCGCACCGAGCAGGGTGATCCGCGTCAGCACGTAATCGATATATTCCGCGGTCCGCTCACCCGGACGGATACCCGGAATGAAGCCGCCATGCTTCTTGAGATTGTCGGCCGTGTCCTTCGGATTGAAGACGATGGCCGTGTAGAAAAACGCGAAGAAGGCAATGAGCGCGGCATAGAGCGCGATGTAGATCGGCTTGCCGTGACCAAGCGAAGCGATGATCGTCGTCGCCCAGGACGGCAGGGTCGATGTGTCGGTGAAACCCGCCAGCGTCGCCGGCAGCAGCAGCAGCGAGGACGCAAAGATCGCGGGAATCACGCCGGCCGTGTTGAGCTTCAGCGGCAGATGCGAGGTGTCCCCCTGGAACATGCGGTTGCCGACCTGTCGCTTCGGATACTGGATCAGAAGGCGACGCTGGGCGCGTTCCACGAAGACGATCAGCGCGATGATGGCGACGACCATGACGAGGACGCCGAGAATCAGCGGGGTCGACAGCGCACCGGTGCGGCCGAGTTCCAGCGTGCCAGCCAGCGCACCGGGAAGCGCCGCAACGATGCCGGCGAAGATGATGAGCGAAATGCCGTTGCCGATGCCGCGCGAGGTGATCTGCTCACCGAGCCACATCAGGAACATGGTGCCGCCGAGCAGCGAGATGACGGTGGAGATGCGGAAGAACCAGCCCGGATCGAGCACAAGCCCGTTGCCGCTCTCAAGCCCCACCGCGATGCCGTAGGCCTGCAGCGTGCCAAGGAACACCGTGCCGTAGCGGGTGTACTGGTTGATGATCTTGCGGCCCTGCTCGCCTTCCTTCTTCAGCTGCTCGAGCGAGGGAATGACCGACGTCATGAGCTGCACGATGATGGAAGCGGAGATGTAGGGCATGATACCGAGCGCGAAGATCGCCATGCGTTCGACTGCGCCGCCGGCAAACATATTGAACACGCCAAGAATACCGCCGGCCTGGCTCTGGAAGGCATTGGCCACGGCATCGGGATTGATGCCCGGAAGCGGGATGTGCGTCCCGAGACGATAAACGAGGAGCGCTCCGAGCGTGAACCAGAGTCGTTTCTTCAGATCTTCCGCCTTGGCGAAAGTCGAGAAATTCAGGTTTGAAGCGAGCTGTTCGGCTGCAGACGCCATGCGATTCTCCGCCTGACCTGTTTCGGAGGCGGGATGACCGGCATCTCCGAAGAGGCGTTTGATTTCGTAAAGGAGAACCGGCGCGGAGACGTCTGCGTGTGATGCAGGCGCGTGCCTCTACGCGGTTTCCGTTCAACCCGGCCGGCAAAAGTTCCGACGGCCAGATCCGTGAGGCTCACATATGGGAGCAAGGCCGCCCGGATTGAAAGCCGGGCGGCCCTTTATTTTGAAATTATTCCGACGCTTCGGCAGCGACGGGCAGCTTGACTGCGCCGCCGGCCTTCTCGACCTTCTCGACGGCAGCCTTGGAGGCGCCGACGACTTCGAGCGTGACCTTCGAGGTCAGCTCGCCGCCCGAGAGAACGCGAACGCCATCCTTGATGCGACGGATGACGCCGGCAGCCTTGAGGGCTGCGCCGTCGATCGTTGCGGAGGCGTCGAGCTTCTTGGCATCGATCGCCGCCTGGATACGGCCGAGGGAAACCTCGGCGTAGTCGGCGGAGAAGATGTTGTTGAAGCCGCGCTTCGGCAGACGGCGGTAGATGGGCATCTGGCCGCCTTCAAAACCGTTGATGGCAACGCCGGAACGGGCCTTCTGACCCTTCACACCGCGACCACCGGTCTTGCCGGAGCCCGAGCCGATACCGCGGCCGAGACGCTTGCGGTTCTTGGTAGAACCTTCATTGTCCTTGATTTCGTTGAGCTTCATAGAACCCACTCCCTCACTTCTCGTCGACAACGGTGACGAGGTGCTGGACGGCGCGGATCATGCCACGCACTGCCGGCGTGTCTTCCAGCGTCCGTTCCTTGTGCATCTTGTTCAGACCGAGGCCGATCAGCGTCTGGCGCTGGATTGCCGGGCGGCGGATCGGGCTGCCGATCTGCTTGACGGTCACGGTCTTGGTTGCTGCTTCCTTCTTGGCCATGGTCGAAACTCCTTATTCTTCGGAGGCGACGCCGGCGGCAGCGCGACGAGCCTGGAGCGTTGCATACTTGATGCCACGCTGTGCCGCGATGTCCTTCGGGTGCTGCTGGTTCTTGAGGGCGTCGAAGGTGGCGCGAACCATGTTGTACGGGTTCGACGAACCGGTCGACTTGGCAACAACGTCATGCATGCCGAGCGTTTCGAAAACGGCGCGCATCGGACCGCCGGCGATGATGCCGGTACCGGGCTTGGCAGCGCGCAGCAGGACCTTGCCGGCGCCATGGCGGCCGTGCACGTCGTGGTGCAGCGTGCGGCCCGAGCGCAGCGGAACGAAGATCAGGTCGCGCTTGGCAGCTTCGGTTGCCTTGCGGATCGCTTCCGGCACTTCACGTGCCTTGCCGTGGCCGAAGCCGACGCGGCCCTTCTGGTCACCAACGACGACGAGGGCTGCGAAGCCGAAACGACGGCCACCCTTCACCACCTTGGCGACGCGATTGATGGCGACCAGCTTATCAACGAATTCGCTGTCGCGCTCTTCACGGCTGCCGCGATCTTCGCGCGGAGCCCGCTTTTCCTGTGCCATTGTCCTTTACCTTTTTCTTTTCCGGTTCAAACGGCTGACATGGATCAAGGCCGCGAGGTAACGTTGCCGATGGCAACGGCCTATCGCGGCCCGGTGAGTTCCGGCCGGTTGCCCGGCCGGAAAACGATTAGAAGCTCAGGCCGCCTTCGCGGGCAGCTTCGGCAAGCGCCTTGATGCGGCCGTGATAGATGAAGGCGCCGCGGTCGAACACGACTTCCTTCACACCGGCCTTGGAGGCGCGCTCGGCGATCAGCTTGCCGACTTCCGCAGCAGCGGCAACGTCAGCACCGGTCTTGAGCGAGCCGCGCAGCGACGCTTCCAGCGTCGAAGCAGCGGCCAGCGTCTTGCCGGCAACGTCGTCGATAACCTGAACGTAGATGTTCTTCGACGAGCGATGAACCGACAGGCGCGGACGACCGTTGGCGACCGACTTGATGTGGCGGCGCACGCGAGCGGCGCGACGCGCGAGGGTATCTTTCCTGCTAGCCATTTCGCGTGATCCTTACTTCTTCTTGCCTTCTTTGCGGACGATCCGCTCTTCGGCATACTTGACGCCCTTGCCCTTGTAGGGCTCCGGACCGCGATATTCGCGGATCTCGGCGGCAACCTGGCCGACCTGCTGCTTGTTGATGCCGGTGATGATGATTTCAGTCGGCTTCGGAACAGCAATCGTGATGCCCTGCGGCGGCTCATACACAACGTCGTGGCTGAAGCCGAGCGCCAGCTGCAGGTTCTTGCCCTGCATGGATGCGCGGTAACCAACGCCGTTGATTTCGAGCTTGCGCTCGTAGCCGTCCTTGACGCCCTTGAAGATGTTTTCGATCATCGTGCGGGACATGCCCCACTTAGAACGTGCATCCTTGCTTTCATTTGCCGGCTGAACCGACACGGCGCCGTCTTCCAGTGCCAGCTTGATATCGTCGTTGGCGACGAAAACCAGCTCGCCCTTGGGGCCCTTGGCAGTGACCTTCTGGCCGTCCACCGACGCGGTTACACCTGCCGGAACCTGAACGGGCTTTTTACCGATACGAGACATGTTGTTATCCTGTCTGTTCGCTAGGGAGATCTCTGCGCTGCCTTAGAAGACAGAGCAGAGAACCTCGCCACCAACATTCTGTTCGCGTGCCTGGTGATCGGCCATCACGCCCTTCGGGGTCGAAAGGATGGTGATGCCGAGGCCGTTCGCGACCTGCGGGATGGACTTCACCGAGACATAGACTCGGCGGCCCGGCTTGGACACACGGTCGATCTTGCGGATCACCGATGCGCCTTCGTAGTACTTCAGCTCGATGCTGAGTTCCGCCTTGCCGTTGTCAAACGCGACTTCGGAATAGCCGCGGATGTAACCTTCGGCCTGGAGGACATCGAGAACGCGGGCGCGCAGCTTGGAAGCCGGGGTCGAAACCGAGGACTTCCGGCGGGCAGCGCCGTTGCGGATGCGGGTGAGCATATCGCCCAAAGGATCAGTCATGGTCATGTGCCCGTCTCCTTACCAGCTCGACTTCACAACACCCGGCACCTTGCCGAAGTTGCCCAGCTCGCGAAGCGCGATACGCGACATACCGAGCTTGCGATAGAATGCACGCGGGCGACCGGTGACTTCGCAACGGTTGCGGACGCGGGTCTTCGAGCCATCACGCGGAAGCGATGCCAGCTTGAGGGTCGCCTTGAAACGCTCTTCAATCGAAAGAGACTGGTTCATGATCACGGCCTTCAGCGCGGCGCGCTTGGCGGCGTGCTGGGAAACCAGCTTGCGGCGGCGCTTGTTCTTTTCAACTGCGCTCGTTTTCGCCATCTAAGTTATCCTTCTATACGCTTGTCGTTACGGTTACTGGCGGAACGGGAAGTTGAACTCTTTCAGAAGAGCCCGTGCTTCGTCGTCCGTCTGTGCCGTCGTGCAAACGATGATGTCCATGCCCCACATCTGATCAACCTTGTCGTAGTTGATCTCCGGGAACACAATGTGCTCCTTGATGCCCATGGCGAAGTTGCCACGGCCGTCGAAGGACTTCGGGTTCAGGCCGCGGAAGTCGCGAACGCGCGGCAGCGCGATGTTGACCAAGCGATCGACGAACTCGAACATGCGGGCGCCGCGCAGCGTCACCTTGGCGCCGATCGGCATGCCTTCACGGACCTTGAAGCCCGCGATGGAGTTGCGTGCGCGGGTGATGACCGGCTTCTGGCCGGCAATCGCTGCGAGGTCGGCGGCAGCAACGGTCGGCTTCTTCGAATCGCCGGTTGCTTCGCCAACGCCCATGTTGATCACGACCTTTTCCAGGCGCGGGATCTGCATTTCGTTGCTGTAGGAGAACTGCTCCTGCAGGGCCTTGCGGATGCGCTCCTGATAGACCTTCTTCAGGCGCGGCTCGTATGCGGTATCAGCCATCGATCACTACTCCCGAACGCTTGGCCACACGGACCTTCTTTTCGCCCTCGATCTTGAAACCGACGCGGGTCGGCTTGCCGTCCTTCGGGTCGGCAACAGCGAGGTTGGACAGGTGAACCGAGGCTTCCTTGGAAATGATGCCGGCTTCCTGCGTCTGGGTCTGGCGCTGATGGCGCTTGACGACGTTGATGCCACGGACGACCGCACGGTCTTCCTTCGGCATCACCTGGAGAACTTCACCGGTACGGCCCTTGTCCTTGCCGGTGAGAACGACGACCTTGTCGCCTTTGCGAATCTTCTGCATCTCGTTTCGCTCCTTACAGTACTTCGGGAGCCAGCGAGATGATCTTCATGTGGTTCTTGGCGCGAAGTTCGCGCGGAACCGGTCCGAAGATACGGGTGCCGATCGGCTCTTTCTTGTTGTCGATGAGGACGGCTGCGTTGTTGTCAAAGCGAATCACGCTGCCATCGGGACGACGGATATCCTTGGCGGTGCGAACCACAACCGCCTTCATCACGTCACCCTTCTTCACGCGGCCGCGCGGGATGGCTTCCTTGATCGATACGACGATGATGTCGCCAATCGAAGCGTACTTACGCTTGGAGCCGCCCAGCACCTTGATGCACATGACACGACGTGCGCCGGAATTATCCGCCACGTCGAGGTTTGTTTGCATCTGAATCATGTCAGGTCGCCTTCTTGTTGTGACCGGACCGGTTGGGCATCCCGGATAAGGACGCCCCCTGTTCCAGCTTATGAAAGTTCATGTTTTCGCGCGGGATCGATCGTTGCCAAGGTGGTTTCCTCAGTGCCTTCCGGTTCAGTGAACCTCAGGCCGGGACCTTCCGTGCGCTAAAAGCAAAAGACGCTCGAATGCACCGAGCGTCCTTGCGGCTCTTCATACCGATTTTCGCGCGAAGGGCAAGAGCCCGTCGCCTCGAAAACCCGAGAAATCAGGCCTGGGCGGCCGAAATGACGACCCAGCGCTTGTCCTTGGAGATCGGTGCGCACTCTTCGATAGAGACCACGTCACCAACCTTGAACTGGTTGGCTTCGTCGTGGGCCTTGTACTTCTTGGAGCGGCGGACGGTCTTCTGGAAGATCGGGTGAGCGAATCGGCGCTCGACCCGAACGACCACGGTCTTGTCGTTCTTGTCGGAGACGACGGTGCCCTGCAGAATGCGTTTCGGCATTTTTTCTTGGTCCTTAGGCCTTGGCTTCTGCCGCCTTCTGGCGGGCAATGGTCTTGATGCGCGCGATGTCCTTGCGGACTTCGGTGATGCGCGAGGGCTTTTCGAGCTGGCCGGTGGCCTGCTGGAAGCGCAGGTTGAACTGCTCCTTCTTCAGCTTGGCGAGCTCGTCGTTGAGTTGGTCGAGGCTGAATGCCCGAACATCTGCGGCTTTCATCGGCTTTACTCCTTACTCTGCGATACGCTGCACGAAGCGCGTCTTGACAGAGAGTTTCGCAGCACCGAGACGAAGCGCCTCGCGGGCGATTTCTTCGTTGACGCCGTCGATTTCAAACATCATGCGGCCGGGCTTGACCTTGCATGCCCAGTATTCGACCGACCCCTTACCCTTACCCATGCGGACTTCGGTGGGCTTTGCCGTCACCGGCACGTCGGGGAACACACGGATCCAGACGCGGCCGGCACGCTTCATGTAACGCGTGATCGCGCGGCGGGCCGCTTCGATCTCGCGTGCGTTGACGCGGTTCGGTTCAAGAGACTTCAGGCCGAATTCGCCGAAGGCCAGGTCGAAACCGCCCTTTGCGACGCCCTTGATGCGGCCCTTGAACTGCTTGCGGTACTTTGTACGCTTTGGCTGCAACATTTTTTTACTTCTCCGATATTGGCTGCCAAACGCGACTGTTACGCGTTTTCACGACGACGGTCGCCACGGTCACCGCGGTCGCCACGTTCGCGGCTTGCAGGACCCTGTGCATCATTTTCGCTTGCGCGACGCTCGGAGGCCATCGGATCGTGCTCAAGGATTTCGCCCTTGAAGATCCAGACCTTGATGCCGCAGATACCGAATGCGGTTTCGGCTTCAGCCGTCCCGTAGTCGATGTCGGCGCGCAGCGTGTGCAGCGGAACGCGGCCTTCGCGGTACCATTCGGTACGAGCGATTTCAGCGCCACCCAGGCGGCCGGCGCAGGTGATCTTGATGCCTTCGGCCCCAAGACGCATGGCCGACTGAACAGAGCGCTTCATGGCGCGGCGGAAAGCCACGCGGCGCTCGAGCTGCTGGGCGATCGACTGGGCAACCAGCGTCGCATCCACTTCCGGCTTGCGCACTTCAACGATGTTGAGGTGCGTTTCCGAGTTAGTCATCGTCGAGATCTTCTTGCGAAGCTTCTCGATGTCCGCACCCTTCTTGCCGATGATCAGACCCGGGCGAGCCGAGTGGATCGTGACGCGGCACTTCTTGTGCGGACGCTCGATGACGACCTTGGAGATGCCGGCCTGCTTGAGTTCCTTCATCAGGTAGGCGCGGATCTTCAGGTCTTCATGCAGCAGCTGGCCGTATTCGGCGTTGTCGGCGAACCAACGGCTGTCCCAGGTACGGTTGATGCCGAGGCGGAAACCGATCGGATTGATTTTCTGACCCATTATGCGGCCTCCCCTTTGGCTTCGACTTCGCGCACGACGATCGTCAGGTGCGAGAAGGGCTTCTCGACGCGCGATGCACGGCCGCGACCGCGGGCGTGGAACCGCTTCATGACGATCGACTTGCCGACGAATGCCTCGGCTACGATCAGCGAATCGACGTCGAGATCATGGTTGTTCTCGGCGTTGGCGATTGCACTTTCGAGCGTCTTCTTGACGGTGTCTGCAATCCGCTTGCGCGAGAATTCCAGTTCCGCCAGGGCGCGATCGACCTTCTTGCCGCGGATCATCGCCGCGACGAGGTTCAGCTTCTGCGGGCTGACGCGGATCGTGCGCGCAACGGCCTGCGCCTCGTTGTCCTTGAGCCGGCGTTCGGCTTTAGCCTTGCCCATTGTTACTTCCTCTTCGCCTTCTTGTCCGCACCGTGACCGTAATAGGTCCGGGTGGGAGCGAATTCACCAAACTTGTGGCCGACCATGTCTTCATTGACGGCCACCGGGATGTGCTTCGAGCCATTGTAGACGCCGAAGGTGAGACCCACGAACTGCGGCAGGATCGTGGAGCGACGGCTCCAGATCTTGATCACTTCACTGCGGCCGCCTTCACGAACCTTCTCAGCCTTCTTGAGAAGATAGCCGTCGACGAACGGACCTTTCCAAACTGAACGAGCCATATCTAGACTATCCTCTTACTTCTTGCGCTGATGGCGCGAACGCATGATGAACTTGTCGGTCGACTTGTTCGAACGCGTACGCTTGCCCTTGGTCGGCTTGCCCCACGGAGAAACCGGGTGACGGCCACCAGAGGTGCGGCCTTCACCACCGCCGTGCGGGTGGTCGACCGGGTTCATGACGACACCGCGGTTGTGCGGGGTCTTGCCGCGCCAGCGGGTACGACCGGCCTTGCCGTCGTTGATGTTGCCGTGGTCCGGGTTGGAGACGGCGCCGACGGAGGCGAGGCACGAGGCGTGAACGAGGCGCTGTTCGCCCGAGTTCAGGCGAAGGATCGCCATGCCCTGGTCACGACCGACGAGCTGGGCATAGGCACCAGCCGAACGGGCGATCTGACCACCCTTGCCGGGCTTCATTTCCACGTTGTGGATGATGGAGCCGACCGGGATGTAGGCGAGCGGCATCGCGTTGCCGGGCTTGACGTCAACGGCGCCGGTGGACGCGATGACCTTGTCGCCGGCAGACAGACGCTGCGGAGCCAGGATGTAGGCCAGTTCGCCATCCGTGTAGCGGATGAGGGCGATGAAGGCCGTGCGGTTCGGGTCGTATTCCAGACGCTCGACCGTCCCTTCGACGTCGAACTTACGACGCTTGAAGTCGATCAGGCGGTAGGTCCGCTTGTGACCGCCGCCGATGAAGCGGGCGGTGATGCGGCCGAGGTTGTTACGTCCACCGCTCTTGGTAAGACCCTCGGTCAGCGCCTTGACCGGCTTGCCCTTGTAGAGCGCAGACCGATCCACGATGACCAGCTGACGCTGGCTCGGGGTCGTCGGATTGAAGCTTTTCAATGCCATTGTTCTTATCCTCAAAGACCGGTGGAGACGTCGATCGTCTGGCCTTCAGCCAGCGTGACGATGGCCTTCTTGACGTCCTGCTGCTTGCCGATGAAGCCGCGGAAGCGCTTGACCTTGCCCTTGCGGACCAGCGTGTTCACAGCCGTGACCTTGACGCCGAAGAGAGCTTCGACGGCGGCCTTGATTTCCGGCTTGCTGGCGCGCTTGGCGACGTTGAAAACGATCTGGTTGTGTTCGGAAACCAGCGTCGACTTTTCGGTGATCGAAGGAGACACGATCACATCGTAATGGCGAAGATCCGTCACTTGAACCGCTCCTCAAGGGCTTCTACCGCTGCCTTGGAAAGCACGAGCTTGCCGCGGCGCAGGATGTCGTAAACATTGATGCCCTGGATCGGCAGAACGTCCACGTTCGGGATGTTCTTGGCAGCGAGCTTGAAGTTGTTGTCGAGCTCGGCGCCACCGATGATCAGCGCGTTGGTGAGGCCAAGCGATGCAAATACACCGGTCAGGGCCTTGGTCTTGGCGTCGGCCGCAACGAGGTCGTCAACGACGATCAGGTCTTCCGACTTCAGCTTTGCGGACAGAGCGTGGCGCAGGCCGAGCGCACGAACCTGCTTGGGCAGGTCATGGGCGTGGCTGCGGGTCACGGGGCCATGGGCCCGGCCGCCGCCGCGGAACTGCGGTGCGCGTGCCGAATGGTGGCGGGCGCGACCGGTGCCCTTCTGCTTGTACATCTTGGCACCCGTGCGGGACACCTCGGCGCGGGTCTTGGTCTGGTGCGTGCCCTGCTGACGCTTGGCAAGCTGCCAGCGCACGACGCGAGCAATGATGTCTTCGCGGGGTTCGAGGCCGAAAATGGCGTCAGAAAGGGAAACCTTTCCCGCGTCCTTGCCCTCGAGGGTTTTGACGGTGAGATCCATGTGATCCGGCTCCCTTACTTAGCTTCTGCAGCGCGCAGGCCGGCCGGGCGCGGAGCGCCTTCCGGAGTGCCCGACTTGATGGCGTCGCGGACGACGATCCAAGCACCCTTGGAACCGGGCACGGCGCCCTTCACGAGGATGAGACCACGGTCTTCGTCGGTGGAGACGACTTCGAGGTTCTGGGTGGTGACGCGGGTCTGGCCCATGTGGCCGGCCATGCGCTTGCCCTTCCAGACCTTGCCCGGATCCTGGTTGTTACCGGTCGAACCGTGCGAACGGTGCGAGACGGAAACACCGTGGGTGGCGCGAAGACCGCCGAAGTTGTGGCGCTTCATGGCGCCGGCAAAGCCCTTACCGATCGTGGTGCCGGTCACGTCGACCAGCTGGCCGGCGACGAAGTGGGCAGCCGTCAGCTCGGAGCCGACGTCGATCAGGTTATCGGTCGATACGCGGAACTCGACAACCTTGGCCTTGGGCTCGACGCTGGCCGCAGCGAAATGGCCGCGCAGCGCCTTGGAAACGTTCTTGACCTTCTTCTGGCCGGCGCCGAGCTGAACAGCGGTGTAGCCGTTCTTCTCTTCCGTACGCTGGCCAACGACCTGGCAGTTCTCCAACCGCAGGACCGTCACCGGGATATGCTCGCCGGCGTCGTTGTAGACGCGGGTCATTCCCACTTTCTGTGCAATCACACCTGAACGCATGGTTCATTCCTCTTGAGAGTCGCTGCCGGCTCAGGAGAACCGGCTTGCCTCTTGTTTAAGGATTCCTGTGAGCCCTTCCAGACTTTCAGGTTTCCCGTTTCGAGAAGTCGTTGGCAGGATCTGCCACGTACCTTCCTTGTTATTTCGGCTCTCGCCGGAATTTCTTACAGCTTGATCTCGACGTCCACGCCGGCAGCCAGGTCGAGCTTCATCAGCGCATCGACGGTCTGCGGGGTCGGGTCAACAATATCGAGAAGGCGCTTGTGGGTGCGCATTTCGAACTGTTCACGGCTCTTCTTGTCCACGTGGGGCGAACGGTTGACCGTAAACTTTTCAATGCGCGTGGGCAGCGGCACGGGACCACGGACCGAAGCGCCCGTGCGCTTGGCCGTCGAAACGATTTCCCGCGTCGAGGCGTCAAGAATCCGATGATCAAACGCCTTGAGGCGGATGCGGATATTTTGGCCGTTCATTCGACTTGTCCTTGTTCTTGTTAAGCGAATGCCTCGAGACGAGGCGGTTCGTCATTTCTTAATCCGGGTGCTGCTGCTTCAAAGATCACAGGGAGCGAAGCACCCTGTCGGTAATCTCACAAAACGACCCGCCACATATACGGAATCGGCGCCCGATACAATGCTCGGACGCCCGCGGAGGGACATTTTTTTGCCCTTCCGCCAATTCGAGAGGCACACGGATGAAAACCGCGTGCTTCGCCCAGCAATTCATCAAGTGGCGGCGGCCAAAGCCACCGCCATTCACCGATTACTCGATGATCGAGGCGACGATGCCGGCGCCGCGGTCAGATCGCGCCACCCTTTACCTGGGGCCTGCGCCATCTGAACACTTTGAGTGCCGTCGGCAGGCTTTCGGCCCGCCGCCCCTGATCATCGATTACTCGATGATCGAGGCGACGATGCCGGCGCCGACGGTGCGGCCGCCTTCGCGGATCGCGAAGCGCAGCTTTTCTTCCATCGCGATCGGAACGATCAGCTCGACGGCAACCGTGACGTTGTCGCCCGGCATGACCATTTCCGTGCCTTCCGGAAGCGTCACAATACCGGTGACGTCCGTCGTGCGGAAGTAGAACTGCGGACGGTAGTTCGTGAAGAACGGCGTATGACGGCCGCCTTCTTCCTTCGTCAGGATGTAGGCTTCGGCCATGAACTTCTTGTGCGGCTTGACCGAACCCGGCTTGCACAGGATCTGGCCACGCTCGACGCCGTCACGCGTCACGCCGCGCAGCAGCGCGCCGATGTTGTCGCCGGCCTGGCCCTGGTCGAGCAGCTTGCGGAACATTTCAACGCCCGTGCAGGTCGTCTTCGTCGTCGCGCGGATGCCGACGATTTCGATTTCTTCGCCGACCTTGACGATACCGCGCTCAACGCGACCCGTCACAACCGTACCACGGCCCGAGATCGAGAACACGTCTTCGATCGGCATCAGGAACGGCTGGTCGATCGGACGTTCCGGCGTCGGGATGTAGGCGTCGACCTGAGCCATCAGCTCGCGGATCGCGTCTTCGCCGATCGTCTTGTTCGAATCTTCCAGAGCGGCCAGAGCCGAACCCTTGACGATCGGAATGTCGTCGCCCGGGAAGTCGTAGGACGACAGAAGTTCGCGCACTTCGAGTTCGACGAGCTCGAGAAGCTCGGCGTCGTCGACCTGGTCGACCTTGTTCAGGAACACGACGATGGCGGGAACGCCGACCTGGCGGGCCAGCAGGATGTGTTCGCGCGTCTGCGGCATCGGGCCGTCAGCGGCCGAGCAGACCAGGATCGCGCCGTCCATCTGGGCAGCACCGGTGATCATGTTCTTGACGTAGTCGGCGTGGCCGGGGCAGTCAACGTGGGCGTAGTGGCGGTTCGCCGTCTCGTATTCGACGTGTGCCGTCGAGATCGTGATACCACGGGCCTTTTCTTCCGGAGCGGCGTCGATCTGGTCATACGCCTTGAACTCGCCGAAGTACTTCGTGATCGCAGCCGTCAGGGACGTCTTGCCGTGGTCAACGTGGCCGATCGTGCCGATGTTGACGTGCGGCTTGTTGCGCTCGAATTTGCTCTTTGCCATTTCCGGCTCTCCTATCTGCCCCCGGAGGGGCCCCCTTGGCGGGGGATTGTTCTTACTGTTTCAGGCAGTTCGTATGGTCCGGTATTCCGGTCACTTCTGACCGGAATACTTCGCCTGGATTTCCTGCGCGACGTTGTTGGGAACCGGCGCATAGTGATCGAAGACCATCGAGTACTGGGCACGGCCCTGCGACATGGAGCGCAGGTTGTCCACGTACTTGAACATGTTCGCCAGCGGCACGTGGGCGCTGATGACGATCGCGATGCCGCGCTGTTCCTGGCCCTGGATCTGGCCACGACGCGAGTTCAGGTCGCCGATGACGTCGCCGACATAGTCTTCCGGCGTCACGACTTCAACCTTCATCATCGGCTCCAGAAGCTGTGCGCCGGCTTCGCGGGATGCTTCACGGAAGCAGGCGCGCGAGGCGATTTCGAAGGCCAGGACCGAGGAGTCGACGTCGTGGAAGGCACCGTCGATGAGCGTCGCCTTGACGCCCAGCATCGGGAAGCCTGCCAGCGGACCGGCGGACAGAACGCTTTCGATGCCCTTCTGAACGCCCGGGATGTATTCCTTGGGAACAGCACCGCCGACGATCTTCGACTCGAACTTGAAGTCTTCGCCTTCCGGGTTCGGTTCGAAAACGAGCTTCACGCGGGCGAACTGGCCGGTACCACCGGTCTGCTTCTTGTGCGTGTAGTCCTTTTCGGTGAGGCGCGTGATGGTCTCGCGGTAGGCAACCTGCGGGGCACCGACGTTGGCTTCGACCTTGAACTCGCGACGCATGCGGTCGACGATGATGTCGAGGTGAAGCTCGCCCATGCCGGCGATGATCGTCTGGCCGGATTCCTCATCGGTCTTGACGCGGAAGGACGGGTCTTCGGCTGCGAGGCGGTTGAGCGCGAGGCCCATCTTTTCCTGGTCGCCCTTGGACTTCGGCTCGATCGCGATCTGGATGACCGGCTCGGGGAATTCCATGCGCTCGAGGATAACCGGCTTCAGGGGATCGCAGAGGGTGTCGCCCGTGGTGGTTTCCTTGAGGCCTGCGAGGGCAACGATGTCGCCGGCGAAGGCTTCTTCGATGTCTTCACGCGAGTTGGAGTGCATCTGCAGCATGCGGCCGACGCGCTCGCGCTTTTCCTTGACCGTGTTCATGACAGACGAGCCCTTTTCGAGCTTGCCGGAGTAGATGCGGGCGAAGGTGAGCGAACCGACGAAGGGGTCGTTCATGATCTTGAAGGCGAGCATGGAGAGCGGCTCGGCATCGTCTGCGTGACGCTCGATCTCGGCTTCGGTCTTGACGTCGATACCCTTGATGGCGGGGATGTCGATCGGCGACGGCAGGTAGTCCACGACGGCGTCGAGCAGCGGCTGAACGCCCTTGTTCTTGAAGGCGGTGCCGCAGAACATCGGATGGAACTTGACGTCGATGGTGCCGCGACGAACGAGGGCGCGGATCTGGTCGTTGTCGGGCATGACGCCTTCCAGATAGGCTTCCATCGCAGCTTCGTCGGCTTCGACAACCGTTTCGATCAGCAGTTCGCGGTATTCTTCCGCCTGATCACGCATGTCTTCCGGAATTTCGACGACGTCCCACTGCGCACCGAGCGATTCGTCACGCCAGACGAGCGCGTTCATCTCGATCAGGTCGATGACGCCCTTGAATTCGGTTTCTGCGCCGATCGGGAGCTGCATGACGACCGGGATCGCACCGAGGCGCGACTTGATCATGGACACCGAGCGGTAGAAGTCCGCGCCCGTCTTGTCCATCTTGTTGCAGAAGATCATGCGCGGAACGTTGTACTTCTCGGCCTGGCGCCAGACGGTTTCCGTCTGCGGCTCAACGCCGGCGTTGGCGTCGAGCAGGGCGATCGCACCGTCGAGCACGCGCAGCGAACGCTCGACTTCGATGGTGAAGTCCACGTGGCCGGGGGTGTCGATGATGTTGAAGCGGCGCATCTTGCCGTCACGGCCCTTCCAGAAGGTCGTGGTGGCAGCGGACGTGATCGTGATGCCGCGCTCCTGCTCCTGCTCCATCCAGTCCATGGTGGCAGCGCCGTCATGGACTTCGCCGATCTTGTGGGACTTGCCGGTGTAGTAGAGGATGCGTTCAGTGGTCGTCGTCTTGCCGGCATCGATGTGGGCCATGATGCCGAAGTTGCGGTAGTCTTCGATTTTATATTCGCGAGCCATGAAGGCGTCCTTTCGAAAAACGTTCGTCGATTACCAGCGGTAGTGCGAGAAGGCGCGGTTGGCGTCGGCCATCTTGTGGGTGTCTTCGCGCTTCTTCACTGCGCTGCCGCGGTTGTTGGCGGCATCCATGAGTTCGCCGGAGAGGCGATCGACCATGGTGGTTTCGTTGCGCTTGCGAGCTGCGGCGATCAGCCAGCGGATGGCGAGTGCCTGGCGGCGCTCCGGACGCACATCGACCGGAACCTGGTAGGTTGCACCACCGACGCGACGCGAACGGACTTCGACGTGCGGGGCGATGTTGTCGAGAGCAGAATGGAATACGCCGATCGGCTCCTGCTTGGTCTTGGTCTGAACGACGTCGAACGCACCGTAGACGATGGTTTCGGCGACGGACTTCTTCCCGTGCAGCATGATGGCGTTCATGAACTTCGTGACGACGAGGTCACCGAACTTGGGATCCGGGTTGATCTCGCGCTTTTCTGCTTTATGGCGTCTGGACATACGTCTCGTCTCTTCATTGGTTGGCGGCGCTTTATCACGCGGAGAACCTCGCGCAGCGCCCGAAAATCGTTAAAATCCGAAAGCTTACTTCGGACGCTTTGCACCGTACTTGGAGCGGCGCTGCTTGCGGTTCTTCACACCCTGCGTATCGAGAACGCCGCGGATGATGTGGTAACGCACACCCGGAAGGTCCTTCACGCGGCCGCCGCGGATCATGACCACGGAGTGTTCCTGAAGGTTGTGGCCTTCGCCCGGGATGTAGCCGATGACTTCGAAGCCATTGGTCAGGCGGATCTTGGCGACCTTACGCAGAGCCGAGTTCGGCTTCTTCGGGGTCGTGGTATAGACGCGGGTGCAAACACCACGCTTCTGCGGGTTTTCCTGCAGGGCAGGAACCTTGTTGCGCTTGACCTGTGCCTGACGCGGCTTGCGGATCAGCTGGTTTACGGTAGGCATATAACCATCCCTTACAATTCTTGTCGTTACCCTTGCGGGCGGGCGGTGCCGTCGCCGGCTTGCGTACGTCATCAAAATGCGCAAAACGAGGGCCGATCCGCTTGCCTGCGGATGGCCCCTGTCAAGGCAGAGGACGCCTGTTACGGCGTCGTGCGAGCAGCACTTTTCGTCGTCAGCGTTTGTTCGGGACCTGTTTGAGGCTGTGCCAGCGGCAGTTTAAGGCCGACAACACCCTGCCCCACATGGGCCCTGATGGCGCGCGGTGTACTGATTTCAACCCGTTGCGTCAAGGGCGCAGGCCTCGGCAGGCTCAAAGAATCTCGGCATTTGCGGGCTTTGCTTTGCTTCGAGCTCTGTTTTTGCCGCCCTTGGGCAGGCTTAAACCCTTCCAGAAGCCCCCGGTTCTCGTCAAGGTAAAGAGCGATTCCCTCCCCGCATCCGCCTCTCCGGGCGACTCGAATTTTCCTGAGGACAGTGATTTTCTCTCGCACCGGCGGCACAGTTCGGCCATAGGGTAGTCAATGACCAGCAAAGGAGCAGCCATGGCCAACGCCCATGACAACGACAACAAGTCCGACGAAATCCTCGTCTTCATCGTCATCGGCACGGCCTATGAGGAGCCGGAAACCGAGGGCGTCTCCATCCACGTGATCCTGCGCGCCGCGGACGACGACAGCGCCGTGCGCGAGGCGCTGGAAGCGCTTGCCGAGGAAGGCTTCCTCGAAGCCGATCTCGACCAGATCGGCACGCTGATGGGCGAGCCCGAAGAAGAGCCGCACGCCTCGGCCTATCGCGGCGCGCTTGCCGGCGAAGTCTCGATCATCCGGTTTGCATGACGTTCATCTGACGACAGGCGAGGTGCGCAGCGGGACTCTGCCTCGCCCCCCGTCTTACCGGCTCTCCACCACGGTGTAGAGAAGGTTCCATGCAGCACTCTGATCCTGTCGCCAGTAGGTCAGTTTTTCAGCAAGGTCGATCTTCAGGTAGAGCGAGCGGCTCGTGTCGAAAAGAACGAGGCTGCTGTCGTTGATCTCGACCTGCTCGAAGGTGAGGCCGGCAGGGTTTTGCGTGTTGGTCTCGACCCACTGCGTGTTTCCGGTCTTTCGGATCGTCCCCTCGACCAGGACGTTGCCGTTCATACCCCGCGTGGTGATCGATTTGAGCTTGGCCACCGCGATGGTCCCCGTAGCGTCGGGCGCCTCCCGGGGCGTCTCATCCGTGCGAACAGCGGCTTCTTGCGCAGTTGCGCCACGCAGTTCGACCAGTCGCCGCTCGGCGAGCGAGGTGAACAGGCCTGTGAAACGGCCGGCTTTCACGCCCGCGAGGTAGTCCTCGAAATCGTCAGGTCGTGTCGATGACTGGATCGCCTGCCAGAACGCCGCTTCCGCTGCAATTCCGGCATCCGGCCGGGCATCGGACTGATTTTCACCTGCCTCGACAGCCGTCTGGGCCGAAGCCGGCTGGCGAGGTTGAAAATAGAACTCGACCGTCAGTTTGGACAGGCGTTCAGGCATTTGCTGGCGCGCGCTTCCCGTCGCAACCTCGTTCGTCACGCGCTTCATCATCGTTTCGATTTCAACGCCGGGAGATGCCATGTTCAACAGCATCGACTGGGTGAACGGACTGTTGCGACCCTGCCCGTCAGCCGCGACCGATCCCGGAGCCGTGGCGAAAACAATCATCGTATTGGCGCTTCCGGCAGAAACAGGCGCTAGACCCCGTCCGAGGATCGCGGAGCGACCGGAACTCTCCAGCTTCGCCCCCAGCGTTTCCGCAAGCGGATTGTTGCGGCATGCATCCAGAAAGATGAGGCTGACTTTCGCAGCGCGCTCCATCTGCTCGATGATGTCCGCCAGTGCAAAAGCCTGGCGCTTGGCAGCCAGCTCGGTGTCGGCGTTGAAATCGACAGGAAGAAGGTAATTGGCGCTGCCAAGTTGCAGCGCATGACCTGAATAGTAGAAGAGCGCCACGTCCGCATCGTGCATGGCCTGCGCGAATGTCTCGATGTCCCGCTCGAACTGTCGTGAATCGCTATCCTTGGCGACGACCACTTCGAAGCCGTATTTTTTCAGCGCCTCCGACATGTCGTCCGCGTCGTTCGACGGATTTTTCAACCGGCCGGCATGCTGGTACTCGGCATTTCCGACAACCAGCGCCACACGCCTCTCCGCAGCCGCCTGCCCCGTTGCCAGAAACGCGACGCAGAACCCCAACAGAATCCAAAGCTTCATCACCCGCCCTCCCCCCAGACGCCGGCCTTCCCTCAGCATAGTTGGCGAAAATGGTCCTGCATGACAGCACATTTTACGGCTGCAACGCAAAAAGGGCCGCCGGTTTTCCCGGCAGCCCTTTCAACATCAGTTTAACGCCCGGCCTTATTCGGCCGGACCATTCTCGCCGGCGAGGTCGGCCAGCATCGGGGTAGCGGTATCAGCACCCGTCGACTTGCGGCGCTCGTCGAGGATCATCTCGTCGCGCGAGGTGGCAATGCGGCGGATCTGCGTCATGGTACCACCGGTACCGGCCGGGATCAGGCGACCGACGATGACGTTTTCCTTGAGGCCCTGCAGGCCGTCCGTCTTGCCCGCGACGGCAGCTTCCGTGAGAACCTTGGTGGTCTCCTGGAAGGATGCGGCCGAGATGAAGGACGGCGTCTGCAGCGATGCCTTGGTGATACCGAGCAGGACGGGATCGCCGGAAGCCGGCTTCTTGCCCTGTTCGATCAGCGCATCGTTGACGTCTTCGAGTTCGATCCGGTCCACATTGTCGCCGACAATGTAGGTCGAGTCGCCCGCATCGGTGATTTCCACCTTCTGGAGCATCTGGCGAACGATCACCTCGATGTGCTTGTCGTTGATGACAACGCCCTGCAGACGGTAGACTTCCTGGATTTCGTTCACGAGGTAGGAAGCGAGTGCTTCCACGCCCTTGATCGCCAGGATGTCGTGCGGTGCCGGGTTGCCGTCGAGGATGTAGTCACCCTTTTCGATGTAGTCGCCATCCTGAAGATGGAAGGGCTTGCCCTTCGGGATCAGGTACTCGACCGGCTCGACGCCGTCTTCCGCCGGCTCGATGATGACGCGACGCTTGTTCTTGTAGTCGCGGCCGAAACGAACCGTACCATCGATCTCCGCGATGATGGCGTGGTCCTTCGGACGACGGGCTTCGAACAGTTCGGCCACGCGCGGCAGACCACCGGTGATGTCCTTGGTCTTGGCGCTTTCGAGCGGCGAACGGGCGAGAACGTCGCCCTGGCTGACCTTCTGGCCCGGCTCGACCGACAGAATCGCATCCACCGACAGGAACGAACGGGCTTCGCCGCCACGCGACAGCTTGGCCACGTTGCCGTTCTTGTCCTTGATGACGATCGCCGGCTTGAGGTCCGTACCGCGCGGGGTCGAACGCCAGTCGATGATCTGGCGCTTGGTGATACCCGTGACTTCGTCGGTCTCTTCCTTCACCGAGATACCGTTGACGACGTCTTCAAAGGCAACGACGCCCTCGACTTCGGTCATCATCGGACGGGTGTAGGCATCCCATTCGGCGAGACGCTGGCCGCGCTTCACCTTGTCACCATCGTCCACGAAGATGCGCGAGCCGTAGGCGACGCGCTGCGAGGAACGTTCCACGCCGCGCTCGTCAAGGATCGTCACCGCCATGTTGCGGCCCATGGCAATCAGGTTGCCTTCGGAGTTGCGCAGCATGTTGCGGTTCTTGATCTGGACGGTGCCTTCATAGGACGCTTCCAGGAACGACTGGTCGACCACGTTCGCGGTGCCGCCAAGATGGAAGGTACGCATGGTCAGCTGCGTGCCCGGCTCGCCGATCGACTGGGCCGCGATGACGCCCACGGCTTCGCCCATGTTGACGGGCGTTCCGCGTGCAAGGTCACGACCGTAGCAGACCGAGCAGACACCGGTCTGCACTTCGCAGGTCAGCGCCGAACGGATGCGGATCGACTGGATGCCGGCCTTCTCGATCTCGATGACATCGGGCTCGAGGATCATCTTGCCGGCATCGACGATACGCTCGCCGGTGACCGGATGATCGATATCATCAAGAGCGGTACGACCGAGGATACGGGCGCCGAGGGAAGCAACGACCTGACCGGCATCGACGATGGCGGTCATGGTGAGGCCGGTCTCGGTTCCGCAATCGACCATGTTGACGATGCAGTCCTGGGCGACGTCGACGAGACGACGCGTCAGGTAACCGGAGTTTGCCGTCTTCAGGGCGGTGTCTGCCAGACCCTTACGGGCACCGTGCGTCGAGTTGAAGTACTCGTTCACGGTCAGGCCTTCCTTGAAGTTCGAGATGATCGGCGTTTCGATGATCTCGCCCGACGGCTTGGCCATGAGGCCGCGCATGCCGCCCAGCTGGCGCATCTGGTTCGGCGAACCACGGGCACCGGAGTGCGACATCATGTAGATGGCGTTCATCGGCTTCTGGCGGTTCGTCGCCGGATCGAACTCGACGGCCTTAATGCGGGCCATCATGTCTTCGGCGACCTTTTCGGTGGCCTTGCCCCAAGCGTCGACGACCTTGTTGTACTTTTCGCCCTGGGTGATCAGGCCGTCATTGTACTGCTGCTCGTATTCCTTCACCAGGGTCTCGGTATCACCGACGATCTTGGCCTTTGTTTCCGGAATGATCATGTCGTCCTTGCCGAACGAAATGCCGGCACGGCAGGCATGGGTGAAGCCGAGCTGCATGATGCGGTCGCAGAAGATAACCGTGTCCTTCTGGCCGCAGTGGCGGTAGACGGTGTCGATCATCTTGGAAATGTTCTTCTTCGTCATCTCCTGATTGCAGATGTCGAAGGGCACATTGACGTTCTTCGGCAAAAGTTCGCCGATGATCATGCGGCCGGGGGTCGTCTCATAGATCTTCGAGACCGGCTTGCCTTCGGCATCCACGGTCTTGAAGCGGCCACGGATCTTGGCATGCAGCGTCACGGCCTTGGTTTCGAGCGCGTGGTGCAGCTCGCCCATGTCCGAGAAGGCCATGCCTTCGCCCGGCTCGTTCTGGTTGAGGATCGACAAGTAGTAGAGGCCGAGAACCATGTCCTGCGAGGGAACGATGATCGGCGCGCCGTTGGCCGGGTGCAGGATGTTGTTGGTCGACATCATCAGCACGCGGGCTTCGAGCTGGGCTTCCAGCGACAGCGGCACGTGAACGGCCATCTGGTCACCGTCGAAGTCGGCGTTGAAGGCCGTGCAGACGAGCGGGTGCAACTGGATGGCCTTGCCTTCGACCAGGATCGGTTCGAAGGCCTGGATACCCAGGCGATGCAGCGTCGGTGCGCGGTTGAGGAGAACCGGATGCTCGCGGATGACCTCGTCGAGGATGTCCCAAACCTCGGGCTTTTCCTTTTCAACGAGCTTCTTGGCCTGCTTGACGGTCGAGGAGAAACCCTTCGCGTCGAGGCGGGCATAGATGAACGGCTTGAAGAGCTCGAGCGCCATCTTCTTCGGCAGGCCGCACTGGTGCAGCTTCAGTTCCGGACCTGTCACGATGACCGAACGGCCGGAATAGTCGACGCGCTTGCCGAGCAGGTTCTGGCGGAAGCGGCCCTGCTTGCCCTTCAGCATGTCGGAGAGCGACTTCAGCGGGCGCTTGTTGGCACCCGTGATGACGCGACCGCGACGACCGTTGTCGAACAGCGCATCCACCGATTCCTGAAGCATGCGCTTCTCGTTACGGATGATGATGCCCGGCGCACGAAGCTCGATCAGGCGCTTCAGACGGTTGTTGCGGTTGATGACGCGGCGATAGAGATCGTTGAGGTCGGAGGTCGCAAAACGGCCGCCATCGAGCGGAACCAGCGGGCGCAGGTCCGGCGGGATGACCGGAACGACCTTCATGATCATCCATTCCGGACGGTTGCCGCTCTCCATGAAGTTCTCGACGATCTTCAGGCGCTTCATCAGCTTCTTCTGCTTGAGATCCGACGTGGTCTCGGCCATGTCGGAACGCAGGTCGCCCGCGATCTTCTCAAGGTTCATGGAAGCGAGCATCTCGTAGATGGCTTCCGCGCCGATCATGGCCGTGAACTGGTCTTCACCGAATTCATCGACCGCGATCATGTACTCTTCTTCGCTGAGGAGCTGGTTTTCCTTCAGCGAGGTCAGGCCCGGTTCCGTGACGATGTAGTTCTCGAAATAGAGAACGCGCTCGATATCCTTCAGCGTCATGTCGAGCAGCGTCGAAATGCGGCTCGGCAGGGACTTCAGGAACCAGATGTGGGCAACGGGCGCGGCGAGCTCGATATGGCCCATGCGCTCGCGGCGAACGCGCGACAACGTGACTTCGACGCCGCACTTTTCGCAAATGATGCCCTTGTACTTCATGCGCTTGTACTTGCCGCACAGGCACTCGTAGTCCTTGATGGGCCCGAAGATGCGCGCGCAGAAGAGACCGTCACGCTCCGGCTTGAACGTACGGTAGTTGATCGTTTCCGGCTTCTTGATTTCGCCGTAGGACCACGAAAGGATCTTTTCCGGCGACGCGATCGAAATCCGGATGGAATCGAAGGTCTGCGCGGGGACCTGCGGGTTGAAAAGGTTCATGACCTCTTGGTTCATGCCTGTCTCCTTTACGGGCGGATCGCCCTGAGCTTGGCGGGATGGCCGGCTGATAATCCCGGGATGCCGGCTCCCCTGCCCTTAAACCGATGAGACCGCGCGAGCCGCGCGGCCACTTTCCCGAAAGGCGCCGCATGTGACGGCTGCCTTTCAGGAAGCGGTGCGCGCCGAACCTCGGCACGCACCTTCTTGGTTCATCATTCCGCCGCGTCGGGCAGCTGGGACGTCGCGTTTTCGTCGGGCTTGGAGTTTTCAAGCTCCACCGACAGGCCGAGAGAGCGCATTTCCTTGACGAGAACGTTGAAACTCTCGGGAATGCCTGCCTCGAACGTGTCGTCGCCGCGCACGATCGCTTCGTAGACCTTGGTACGACCGGCCACGTCGTCCGACTTCACCGTCAGCATTTCCTGCAGGGTGTAGGCGGCGCCGTAGGCTTCGAGCGCCCAGACTTCCATTTCCCCGAAGCGCTGACCGCCGAACTGCGCCTTGCCACCCAGCGGCTGCTGGGTCACGAGCGAGTAAGGACCGATCGAACGGGCGTGGATCTTGTCGTCGACCAGGTGGTTCAGCTTCAGCATGTAGATGTAGCCGACGGTCACCTGACGGTCGAAGGTCTCGCCGGTACGGCCGTCATAGAGCGTCGACTGACCGGAGACCTTGAGGCCGGCCATTTCGAGCATCTCGTTGACGTCCTTCTCGACAGCGCCGTCGAAGACGGGCGTTGCGATCGACACGCCGCGGCGAGTCTGTTCGGCCAGACGAACGATCGATTCGTCGTCGTAGTCCTTGATCGGCTCGCCCTTCGGACCGGTGCCCATGACGCCGTCGATCGTGTCGCGCAGCGGCTGGATGTCACCCTTTTCCTTGTAGGCGTCGAGCATCTGGCCGATCTGCTTGCCCATGCCGGCGCAAGCCCAGCCGAGGTGCGTTTCGAGGATCTGGCCGACGTTCATGCGCGAGGGCACGCCGAGCGGGTTGAGAACGACGTCCACATGCGTGCCGTCTTCGAGGAACGGCATGTCCTCGACCGGTACGATGCGCGAGACGACGCCCTTGTTGCCGTGACGGCCGGCCATCTTGTCGCCCGGCTGGATCTTGCGCTTCACGGCGACGAAGACCTTGACCATCTTCATCACGCCCGGAGGCATTTCATCGCCGCGCTGGACCTTCTCGACCTTGTCCATGAAGCGCTGTTCAAGGCGCCCCTTGGATTCGTCGTACTGGCCGCGAAGCGCTTCGATCTCGCCCTGCGCCTTTTCGTTCTCCACGGCGAACATCCACCACTGCGAGCGGGGATATTCGGAGACGACGGCGTTGGAGAGCTCGGTGCCCTTCTTGAAGCCCTTCGGACCGGCAACCGCCACGTGACCGCGCAGCATGTCGATCAGGCGGGCGTAGACGTTGCGATCGAGGATCGCCTGTTCGTCGTCACGGTCCTTGGCGAGACGCTCGATTTCTTCGCGCTCGATCGCCATCGCACGTTCGTCCTTCTCCACGCCATGGCGGTTGAAGACGCGAACTTCGACGACGGTGCCGAAGGTGCCTGGCGGCATGCGCATGGAGGTGTCGCGCACGTCGGAGGCCTTTTCACCGAAGATGGCGCGCAGAAGCTTTTCTTCCGGCGTCATCGGGCTTTCGCCCTTCGGCGTGATCTTGCCGACGAGGATATCGCCGGGCTGAACTTCTGCGCCGATATAGACGATGCCAGCTTCGTCGAGGTTCTTCAGCGCTTCTTCCGACACGTTCGGAATGTCACGCGTGATTTCTTCCGGACCCAGCTTGGTGTCACGCGCCATCACTTCGAATTCCTCGATGTGGATGGAGGTGAACACGTCGTCCGACACGATGCGCTCGGAGAGCAGGATCGAATCTTCGTAGTTGTAACCGTTCCACGGCATGAACGCGACGAGCGCGTTCCGGCCAAGCGCGAGATCGCCCAGGTCGGTCGAGGGACCGTCCGCGATGATGTCGCCCTTGTTCAGGACGTCGCCGACGTTGACCAGCGGGCGCTGGTTGACGCAGGTGTTCTGGTTGGAACGCTGGAACTTCTGCAGGCGGTAGATATCGACGCCGGACTTGCCGGGATCGAGGTCTTCCGTGGCGCGGATAACGATACGCGTCGCATCCACCTGGTCGACCACGCCGCCACGACGGGCCGCGATGGCAGCGCCGCTATCACGTGCAACCACCGGCTCCATGCCGGTGCCCACGAACGGGGCTTCGGCACGCAGCAGCGGAACGGCCTGACGCTGCATGTTCGAGCCCATGAGAGCGCGGTTGGCGTCGTCGTTTTCCAAGAACGGGATGAGCGCGGCTGCGACCGAAACGAGCTGCTTCGGCGAGACGTCCATCAGGTTGATCTGGTCACGCGGCGCCAGCATCACTTCGCCGGCATGACGGCAGACGACGAATTCTTCAACGAAGGACTGGTCCTCGTTGAGTTCGGAGTTTGCCTGGGCAACGTGATACTTGGCTTCTTCCATGGCCGAGAGGTAGACCACGTCGCGCGTCACCTTGCCGTCCACGATCTTGCGGTACGGGCTTTCGATGAAGCCGTACTTGTTGACGCGAGCGAAGGTTGCGAGCGAGTTGATCAGACCGATGTTCGGTCCCTCAGGCGTCTCGATCGGGCAGATACGGCCGTAGTGAGTTGGATGAACGTCGCGGACTTCGAAGCCGGCGCGCTCGCGGGTCAGACCACCCGGGCCAAGGGCCGAAAGACGGCGCTTGTGGGTAATTTCCGAGAGCGGGTTCACCTGGTCCATGAACTGCGACAGCTGCGAGGAACCGAAGAACTCGCGAACGGCGGCGGCAGCCGGCTTCGCATTGATCAGGTCCTGCGGCATCACGGTGTCGATCTCGATCGACGACATGCGTTCCTTGATGGCGCGCTCCATGCGCAGGAGGCCCAGACGATACTGGTTCTCCATGAGTTCGCCGACCGAACGCACACGGCGGTTGCCGAGGTTGTCGATGTCGTCGATCTCGCCCTTGCCGTCGCGCAGGTCAACGAGCATCCGGACAACGGCCAGGATGTCTTCCTTGCGCAGAACGCGGACCGTATCGGCGGCGTCGAGGTCGAGACGCATGTTCATCTTGACGCGGCCAACGGCCGACAGGTCGTAGCGCTCGGCATCGAAGAACAGCGACTGGAACATGGCTTCGGCCGAATCCATGGTCGGCGGCTCGCCCGGACGCATCACGCGGTAGATGTCGAACAGAGCGTCCTGACGGTTCTCGTTCTTGTCCACGGTCAGCGTGTTGCGGATGTAGGCACCGACATTGATGTGGTCGATGTCGAGAACCGGGATTTCGTCGAAACCGGCGCCGAGGATGACCTGCAGCGTCTTTTCGTCGATTTCATCGCCGGCTTCGAGATAGATCTCGCCCGTGCCATAGTTGACGAGGTCTTCGGCCAGATAGTTGCCGTAGAGATCGTCGTCGCTGGCCTTGAGAGCCTTGAGGCCCTTGTCCTGCAGGGTGCGCAGCAGGCGCGGCGTCAGCTTCTTGCCAGCCTCCACCACGACTTCGCCGCTGTCGGCGTCAACGAGGTCGGAAACGGTCTTCTGACCCTTCATGGCGTTCGGCTGGAACGGAATGCGCCAGCCCTTGCCGTCGCGCTGGTAGAGCGACTTGGTGTAGAAAGTCTCGAGGATCTCTTCGCCGTCCATGCCGAGGGCCATCAGCAGGGAGGTGACGGGGATCTTGCGGCGACGGTCGATACGCGCATGGACGATGTCCTTGGCGTCGAACTCGATGTCGAGCCAGGAACCGCGATAGGGGATCACGCGCGCGGCAAACAGGAGCTTGCCCGACGAATGGCTTTTGCCCTTGTCGTGGTCGAAGAAGACGCCCGGCGAACGGTGCATCTGCGAGACAATGACGCGCTCGGTGCCGTTGACGATGAAGGTGCCGTTGTCGGTCATGAGCGGCATGTCGCCCATGTAGACGTTCTGTTCCTTGATGTCCTTGATGGACTTCGCGCCGGTATCCTCGTCGATATCGAAAACGATGAGGCGCAGCGTCACCTTCAGCGGCGCTGCGTAGGTCAGATCGCGCTGACGGCACTCATCGACGTCGAACTTCGGCGGCTCGAATTCGTACGAGACGAATTCGAGCATGGAGGCGCCCGAAAAGTCGGTGATCGGGAATACGGACTTGAAGACGGCCTGCAGGCCTTCGTCGGGACGCCCGCCCTTGGGCTCTTCGACCATGAGGAACTGGTCGTAGGACGCCTTCTGAACCTCGATGAGGTTCGGCATCTCTGCGACTTCTGGGATCTTACCGAAAAACTTGCGTACGCGCCTACGACCGTTAAACGAAAGGGTCTGAGCCATCGTCGCTCCTTTGATTTTTGCACCCGGGCCTGCAAGAGACGGGAACCGCTGGCCAGTCGGACCCGTCAGATCAATGGGTTGGATCAATCTCGTTTCATGTGCCGAAGGCGCCGGCCGGATTGCCTGCGCCTTATGCCTGAAACCATCCTCTTGAAGAACCCATTACCCAAAAGCCTGAAACGAAGGGGCTCTTGGGTAATAGTTTCCGAAAAAGACCAAAGAGAGGCAGCCCTTAACGGGCTACCTCCCTTCGCAAATTCCGAAGAATTACTTGACGTCGACCTTGGCGCCGGCGTCTTCGAGCTTCTTCTTGAGGTCGGCAGCTTCACCCTTGGAGATGGCTTCCTTGACGGCCTTCGGAGCGCCTTCGACGAGGTCCTTGGCTTCCTTGAGGCCGAGGCCGGTGATGGCGCGGACTTCCTTGATGACGTTGATCTTGTTGGCGCCAGCGTCAACCAGGATAACGTCGAACTCGGTCTTTTCTTCTTCTGCCGGAGCTGCAGCAGCAGCGCCGCCAGCGGCAGCAACGGCTACGGGAGCAGCGGCGGATACGCCCCACTTTTCTTCGAGCATCTTGGAAAGCTCAGCAGCTTCCAGGACGGTCAGCGAGGAGAGGTCTTCAACGATCTTTGCGAGATCAGCCATTTTACTAGTCCTTTGTTCAGTTCGAACCGGTTTGGTTTCTGTTCAGTGAAAAACCGCCTTATGCGGCTTCATCCTTCTTCGCATAGGCCGCAAAAACGCGGGCGAGCTGGGCGGCCGGTGCCTGGACGACACCTGCGATGCGCGTTGCCGGCGTCTGGATCATGCCCAGAAGCTTGGCGCGCAGTTCATCCAGCGAAGGCAGGGTCGCAAGCGACTTGACGCCTTCCGCGTTGAGCGTGGTCGTACCCATGGCGCCGCCGAGGACAACGAGCTTGTCGTTGGTCTTGGCGAAATCCATGACGACCTTCGGAGCCGTGATGGGATCATTGGCATAAGCAATGAGCGTCTGACCCTTGAAGAGGTCCGACATTCCCTCGGATTCCGTACCCTGAAGAGCGATCTTGGCCAGGCGGTTCTTCGCGACTTTGACGGTGCCGCCAGCAGCGCGCATCTTGGAACGGAAGTCGTTCATCTGCGCGACGGTGACACCAGCATAGTGGGCCACGACAACCGAACCGGAAGCCTTGAAGACTTCGTTCAGCTCCGTGACGAATTCGCGTTTTTCCGCTCTTTCCACTGTCTGTCTCCAGTTGACGGGATGGCCTTTGAGGGCTTCTCCCGCCGGGTTGCCTTTGTCACCTGGGATCTTCTAACTCGATCCCAAGCAACGCTTGAGGATCCTGTCCCTTGGCGTTGCCGGCTCAGGCCGGCTCGGACACAAGGCAAGCGAGGTTCGAACCAAAATTCGCGTCTCCGACGCTTCAGTGAATTCGGCTCTTACCCGTCTCATGCAGGTCTGACGATTAAGGCCAGCACCCGAAGGCAAAGGCCACCTGCAATCTCGGACAGGAACTCCGGATTTCTCCGGAATTTCCCGGCCCCGAAGGACCGGGAAACGGAGTGACCGGACCCTTGACGGGGTCCGGCGAAAATCATGCCGTAACGGTGGCGGGGTCGATCTTGACGCCCGGGCCCATCGTCGAGGAAATGGCAACGCGCTTGACGTAGTTGCCCTTGGCGCCAGCCGGCTTCGCCTTGATGACGGCGTCGGCGAAGGCCTTGATGTTTTCCTCGAGCGCCTTGGCGTCGAAGGAAGCCTTGCCGATACCGGCATGGATGATGCCAGCCTTCTCGACGCGGAACTCGACGGCGCCGCCCTTGGATGCCTTGACAGCACCGGCAACGTCCATGGTGACCGTACCAACCTTCGGGTTCGGCATCATGCCGCGGGGGCCAAGAACCTTACCGAGGCGGCCGACGAGCGGCATCATGTCCGGGGTTGCGATGCAGCGATCGAAATCGATCTTGCCGCCCTGAACGATTTCCACGAGGTCTTCCGCGCCGACGACATCAGCACCGGCAGCCTTTGCTTCATCGGCCTTGGCGCCGCGAGCGAAGACGGCGACGCGAACGTCGCGGCCCGTGCCGTTCGGCAGGTTGACAACGCCGCGGACCATCTGGTCGGCATGACGCGGGTCAACGCCGAGGTTCATGGCGACTTCGACGGTTTCGTCGAACTTGGCCGTCGCACGCTCCTTGACGAGAGCGATGGCGTCGGTCAGGGCGACGAGCTTGGTCGGATCGATGCCCTCACGGGACTTCTGTACGCGCTTTGCGAGCTTTGCCATGGTCTTAGCCTACCACTTCCAGGCCCATGGCGCGGGCGGAGCCCTCGATCATGGCCATTGCGCCTTCGATATCGGCAGCGTTGAGATCCTTCATCTTGGCCTGGGCGATCGTCTGGATCTGGGCCTTGGTGAGCTTGCCGACCGAAGCGCCCTTGCCGGGCGTCTTGGAACCGGACGTGATCTTGGCTTCCTTCTTCAGCCAGTAGCTGACCGGAGGCTGCTTCATCGCGAAGGTGAAGGACTTGTCCTGGTAATAGGTGATGACGACCGGGATCGGCATACCCTTTTCCATTTCCTGCGTGGCGGCATTGAACGCCTTGCAGAATTCCATGATGTTAATACCACGCTGACCAAGCGCAGGACCGATCGGCGGCGACGGATTTGCCGAGCCGGCCTTGACCTGAAGCTTGAGGTGGCCTGCAACTTTCTTAGCCATTTCTCTCTGCCTTCGTTACATCCAGACACCAGAGGTCTCCGGACCGTTGCGGAGCGCCATTCGGCGGCTCCCTCTTGCCATCCGACGCTGCGGATGGCGGCTGCGGTTGCGTGGTTCGGGTCACCTGCCCGGCCAAGGCCAGGCCCCTCCCACGCGGGGTGCGGCAAACGCCGCGCGCCACCCGCCTTCGCGGATGGCAAAGACCGGAGAACCGAAGCCCTCCGGAAATCTGTCAGACCTTTTCGACCTGCCCGTATTCGAGCTCGACCGGCGTGGCGCGGCCGAAGATCGAGACTTCGACCTTGAGGCGCGAGCGCTCTTCATCGACATCCTGAACGATGCCGTTGAACGAGGCAAAGGGACCGTCGGAAACGCGGACCTGCTCGCCGATCTCGAAGGAGACAGAGGGCTTCGGACGCTCGACGCCATCCTGAACCTGACCCAGGATGCGCTCGGCCTCCTGATCGGGAATCGGAACCGGCTTGTTGTCGGAACCGAGGAAGCCCGTCACCTTCGGCGTATTCTTGATGAGGTGGTAGGCCTCATCCGTCAGGTTGGCGCGAACCATCACGTAACCCGGGAAGAATTTGCGCTCCGCATCGACCTTGCGACCGCGACGGACCTCGACGACCTTCTCAGTCGGAACGAGGATCTTCTCGAAGAGATGCTCAAGCCCCTTCTGGCGAGCCTTCTCCTCGATCGATTCGGCGACCTTCTTCTCGAAGTTCGAATAAGCGTGAACAATATACCAGCGAGCAGCCATTACCGTCTCCCGTCCAATCACGCGCCGAGATGCAGCGCGAAATTGACCACCCAGCCCATCAGCTGATCGGCCGCAAAGAAAAATGCAGCAGCGACGATCGCCATGATGAAAACCATCAGGGTCGAGATCATCGTCTCGCGCCGGCTCGGCCACGTCACTTTCGACGTTTCGGTGCGGACCTGCCGCAGGAACGTCATCGGGTTGGTCTTGGATGCCATTGACTATTCACGCCTTTCGCTGCCTGGGCAGCCTGATCACCGCCATCGTGCGGAGCGAATCACCATCACCCCATACGATATCGACGCGTAAGGCTGAACTCTCAGCCCCACGCGCCGCGTGTCTGTTGCGGCTCGTATAACGCCCGATTCCGTTTTTCGCAAGGGCCACGGAAAGACTTTTAAGAGTTTCGAAATCCCCGTCGCGTTGCACGCGATTCGCCCCTAAAGGCCATCTGTCCTGCCCGACCTTCTCGGGCCACTCCCGATATAGGCAAAGCCGGCGCGCACCACAAGCGGCATAGCCGGCACTGCAACCACGAGCGCGTGATCGCCAGTGCGGCGCCTGTCTCACGGTCATTTAATTGAAGACATGGCAGGGGCAGAGGGGCTCGAACCCCCGACCTGCGGTTTTGGAGACCGCCGCTCTACCAACTGAGCTATACCCCTTGAAGCCGGCTGCGCCTTACGCGCTGCGAGCATGGCGCTCCCTTTAAGATGCGATTGCGCCCTTGGCAAGCGAATTTCCATGGATGACCACGAATTTCCCTGAACGGGTGGAAGACGTTAGGACGCTTTGTTCGTGTCATCACCGCCGAGAGCGCACGCTTTGTTCTCGCCTGTGCCTCGCGCGTTCTCGAAGGTGCAGCGCGTTTCCGGTGGAATGCCGCAGACTTTGTCGAGCGCCTTGAAGCCGACGCAGCGTCCGCCCGGGCCACGATAGCCCGGCCCACCCTTGCAGCCGCAGCCGCGACAGGCAGGGCGCTCCGGGCAGGCGGCAAAGGCCAGGCTTCCCGCGTCGAGCAGATAGAGGCTGCCGATACAAATTATAAGGAGATGAGCACCGACACGTGCGATCCCCCTCCCCATCGCTCCACCATCCCACATCAAGCGCCCTCCCCGCCCGATGCATTCTATCGCTCATGCTTTGGAAAGCCAGAAACGACAAAAGCCCCGCCGTCTCCGGCGGGGCCTTCAAACCCTAACGGGTGCAATCAATTACGCGATGATCGAGGCGACGATGCCGGCGCCGCGGTCAGATCGCGCCACCCTTTACCTGGGGCCTGCGCCATCTGAACACTTTGAGTGCCGTCGGCAGGCTTTCGGCCCGCCGCCCCTGATCATCGATTACTCGATGATCGAGGCGACGATGCCGGCGCCGACGGTGCGGCCGCCTTCGCGGATCGCGAAGCGCAGCTTTTCTTCCATCGCGATCGGAACGATCAGCTCGACGGCAACCGTGACGTTGTCGCCCGGCATGACCATTTCCGTGCCTTCCGGAAGCGTCACAATACCGGTGACGTCCGTCGTGCGGAAGTAGAACTGCGGACGGTAGTTCGTGAAGAACGGCGTATGACGGCCGCCTTCTTCCTTCGTCAGGATGTAGGCTTCGGCCATGAACTTCTTGTGCGGCTTGACCGAACCCGGCTTGCACAGGATCTGGCCACGCTCGACGCCGTCACGCGTCACGCCGCGCAGCAGCGCGCCGATGTTGTCGCCGGCCTGGCCCTGGTCGAGCAGCTTGCGGAACATTTCAACGCCCGTGCAGGTCGTCTTCGTCGTCGCGCGGATGCCGACGATTTCGATTTCTTCGCCGACCTTGACGATACCGCGCTCAACGCGACCCGTCACAACCGTACCACGGCCCGAGATCGAGAACACGTCTTCGATCGGCATCAGGAACGGCTGGTCGATCGGACGTTCCGGCGTCGGGATGTAGGCGTCGACCTGAGCCATCAGCTCGCGGATCGCGTCTTCGCCGATCGTCTTGTTCGAATCTTCCAGAGCGGCCAGAGCCGAACCCTTGACGATCGGAATGTCGTCGCCCGGGAAGTCGTAGGACGACAGAAGTTCGCGCACTTCGAGTTCGACGAGCTCGAGAAGCTCGGCGTCGTCGACCTGGTCGACCTTGTTCAGGAACACGACGATGGCGGGAACGCCGACCTGGCGGGCCAGCAGGATGTGTTCGCGCGTCTGCGGCATCGGGCCGTCAGCGGCCGAGCAGACCAGGATCGCGCCGTCCATCTGGGCAGCACCGGTGATCATGTTCTTGACGTAGTCGGCGTGGCCGGGGCAGTCAACGTGGGCGTAGTGGCGGTTCGCCGTCTCGTATTCGACGTGTGCCGTCGAGATCGTGATACCACGGGCCTTTTCTTCCGGAGCGGCGTCGATCTGGTCATACGCCTTGAACTCGCCGAAGTACTTCGTGATCGCAGCCGTCAGGGACGTCTTGCCGTGGTCAACGTGGCCGATCGTGCCGATGTTGACGTGCGGCTTGTTGCGCTCGAATTTGCTCTTTGCCATGGGCTGTTATCCTATGATCCATCAAATGCGTCAGCCGGCCCGGGCCGGTTTGCGGAGGCGTTTAAGGGTTTCGCCACGATTGCGCAAGGGTTAAATGCGTCGGACATCCAAGGCGGGCGACAGCCTGGCCGCCGAGGTGCCGCAACACCGATCAAAACGCGTGTCGACCCAGCGCACAAAAAGGCGGGTTTGCGCAAAGCGCTTTCGGCGTCAACTGGTTATCGCTGTCTTGAATTTGGAGCGGGTAGCGGGAATCGAACCCGCGTATTCAGCTTGGAAGGCTGCTGCTCTACCATTGAGCTATACCCGCGGTCGTCGGACAGTCCTCGTCAGAATGGTGGAGGGAGTTGGATTTGAACCAACGTAGGCTGAGCCAACGGATTTACAGTCCGTCCCCTTTAACCACTCGGGCATCCCTCCATTATTCCGGCGGGACTGTCGTCCAAGCATGTTCGCGTGTATCGTGGGTCAAGGCCGTCTGGCCCCCCCGATCCGCGCCGGGTATATGACCGCCAAGCTCGATGCTGTCAACACGAACCGTCACAAAAAATCGATGTTTTTGAAGCCGGTTGTGGAGATCGGCTTCAATGCGGCATTTGCCCTGCGCGCCGCAGGGTCTATAAGGCGGCAAAAGCAGGGATGACCGATGACCCAGGATGACAATGGCGGCCGCTCCGCCAAGGACACGCATTTTGCCAAGCTCAGACGCCAGCACCGCGACCAGAAGCGCGAGCGCGGCGAGATCCCGACGCCGCGCGATGACCGCCGCCGGCGCCAGGCCGAAAGCTGGACCGCGCCGCAGATCGCACCCGACCAGGTCTTTCTTTACGGCATCCATACGGTGCGCGCCGCGCTCGACAATCCCGCTCGCACGATCATCCGGCTCAGCGTGACGGCCAATGCCGCCGCACGCCTCGGCCTCGACGATCTCGCGGCCCTGCCCTTCCCCGTGGAGACGGTGCAGCCGAGCCAGCTCGACAAGCATCTTGGCCCCGACGCCATCCACCAGGGCGCGATGCTGGAGACACGACCACTGCCGGTGCGCCGCCTCGATGCGCTGAAGGACAGCCGCCTGCTGCTCGTGCTCGATCAGGTCACCGATCCCCACAATGTCGGGGCGCTGATGCGGTCGGCCGTCGCCTTCGACGCCGGCGCCGTCATCACCACGATGCGGCATTCGCCGACCGAATCGGGCGTGCTTGCCAAATCGGCCTCCGGCGCGCTGGAACTCATTCCCTATATCCAGATCACCAATCTGTCCGATGCGCTCGAAGAGCTTCACGCGCTCGGCTTCCAGACGATCGGCCTTGATTCGGAAGGGCCGGCACCGCTTGAGGCGACCCTCGAAGGGCAGCGAATCGCCCTGGTGCTTGGTTCGGAGGGCAAGGGCCTCCGGCAAAAGACGCGCAGCACCTGCAAGGCGCTCGCCCGCCTCGACATGCCCGGCGCGATCAAGTCGCTCAACGTCTCGAATGCCGCCGCCATTGCCATGTATGCCGCCCGCCATCACCTGACGAAGGCCTGACACGCCGAGGGCGGAGGCGCAGTGAAGCGGATGTTTTCGCTTTTGCCCCTTTACAGTCGGCAAGGATGTGCTAACTCCGCTCCCATCACCCGCCGCCTTCGGTTCATCCGCAGCGGCGCGCGGGCGCCCTTATAGCTCAGTTGGTAGAGCACCTGATTTGTAATCAGGGGGTCCCGGGTTCGAGTCCTGGTGGGGGCACCATTTCCATTCGTCGGTTTGCTGGCAGGCGTGGTCGGCGTTCGATTGGGAACGGCTGGGCGCGTTGGTTTCCACATTGGCATGTCCGGGCAGAGCGGCGGCGCGAAGGATGTGCCGAATTCGTGTATTCCATAAAATCTTACGGGTCCGATTAGATCACCATAAGTAAGCCATGACTTAGGATAGCGACGAGTAACAAACACAAGTCTGTCGCGATGATGAACGTTTTCTCCAGCTTTTTCACCTGCAAATCCGGTAACTTCGCCATTCTCTACGCTGCCATTGTACCAATGGTGATGGCCGGTTCGCTTGCCGTCATCGATTTTTCGCGGGCGACCAGCGTGAAAGCAGAGGCCCAGGGTGCGCTGGACTCCACCATGCTGCAACTGGCCATTACCACAACGAGTGACACACAAGGTCTGGAAGAGCTTGGCGCGCGCACGATGCTGGGCAACCAGATGAATATCGGCGGAACGCTGGTCTCGAGCAGCTTTAGCAATTCCGAGGACGGACTGACCGTCAAGGGTCTGGCAACGTTTTCCGTGCCCAGCCTGATGCGGGGCTTCTTCCACAATGACAGTCTGACCGTCACTGTCAGTTCCGACGTCAAGCGCTCCGCCAAGAATGTCGAGGTCGCCCTCGTGCTCGATACGACAGCCTCCATGGCCGGCCAGCGCATCGCCGATCTCAAGGTGGCGGCAAAGGACCTCGTCGATATCGTGGTCACCGACCGGCAGACCCCCACCTACTCGAAGGTCGCGCTCGTCCCGTACTCGATGGCCGTCAATGTCGGCACCTATGCCGATGCCGTGCGCGGGACGATCAGCAACGGCACCTGCAATACACCGGGCTGCAACCAGTTCCTGTTCACCAATGCGAACGGCAACAAGGTGACGTTCGGGAGCAGCACCTGCGTTTCGGAACGGACGGGACCGGAAAGCTACACCGATGCGCCGCCCAGCACGAAACGTCTCGGCTACAATTACCCAAGCTCTGCCAATCCCTGCATTGCCAGCACCATCCAGCCGCTCAGCGACGACAAGGCCGCGATCAAGTCGAGCATCGAAGCCCTGAGCGCTGGCGGATCGACGGGTGGCCATATCGGCGTCGCCTGGGGCTGGTACATGGTCTCGCCGAAATTCAGCTACCTCTTCCCGACAGCGCGACAGGCAGGTCCCTACAATACCGAGAAGACGAAAAAGATCGTCATTCTGATGACGGACGGGGAATATAACAGCGCTTACTGCGATGGCGTCATTGCCCGCAATTCGCTCACCGGCAGCGGAGCCTCCTCCCAGCACATCAATTGCGATGCGCCCAATGGCGGTGCTTATGAACAGGCGCAGGCATTGTGCACCTCCATGAAGGCGGCAGGTGTGACGGTCTACACGGTCGGGCTCGAACTGGTGAACACGCAGGCTGCCCGGGACCTGATCGCCAAATGCGCAACCAGCGAGCGGCATGTCTATTACCCGAACTCCGGGACAGCCCTGAAAGAGGCCTTCCGCAACATCGGCCGCGACATTTCCGGCCCCGTCGTCTCGCGATAGCCGCTGCCCGTGGTCTCCGGCGCACGGCGACCATCCCGATCGCCGTCGTTTCTTCCATTTATCGTTTTTCCAAACGACTGACTCGAATCAGTGCGCTTGACGCGCTGGGGCAAATATGAGAACAAATCATGAACATTGCACCTGGAGGCAGCCATGCAGGATACGCAGAAGGTCGTTGAACGGGCTCTCGCCGCCGTCGCGCAGTCGCGCGCCCTGCGGGAAAGGCAGCAGGCGCGGCGCAAGGCCGTTTTCAGCCGGATCGAAGCGGCAACGATCAAGATCACCCACATTCCGAAGGGCATCCAGCTTCCGCTCAACCTGCAGTAATTCCGGCACGCGTTGGCGGGAGCCGAGCGAATGTACGGGGCGAGACACGCAGGTCGGCTTCTGGCCGTCTCATCGTCGGTCCTTGTTTTCGTTGCACGCTGCCGCACATTGCACCCTATCGTCGGCGCGCGCTTTGTGCATGATGGCGGCGGCCGGTAAGTCTTTCCGTGGGCGGCGCTTTTGCCAGCGGCGCGGAGCCGGGCCGAAACAGGGGTTCCGCGTGCGCAGTTTCAAGTCCCTCGCCTTCGTCGCCTCGCCGTCCGAGGATGCGCAAAATGCGCTGATGGATCTGAGGGCCCGCTATGGGACAACGGAGCCGGAAACCGCGGACGTCATCGTGGCGCTCGGCGGCGACGGCTTCATGCTGCAGACGCTTCACCAGACGATGAATTCCGGCAAGCTCGTCTACGGCATGAACCGCGGCTCCGTCGGCTTCCTGATGAACCGCTACAGCGTCGAGGATCTGGAGGAGCGGATCAGCGAGGCTGTCGCCAATGTGCTGCATCCCCTGGAAATGCAGACCATCGACGCGGACGGCAACCGGTTCCGGGCCCTTGCCATCAACGAAGTCTATCTGTTCCGCCAGTCCTATCAGGCTGCGAAATTGCAGGTGGTGGTGGACGGGCGCATCCGGCTGGACGAACTGATCTGCGACGGCCTCCTGGTCGCGACGCCGGCGGGGTCGACGGCTTACAATCTCTCTGCGCACGGGCCGATCCTGCCTCTCGAAGCGCCGCTGCTGGCCATGACGCCCGTCAGCGCCTTCCGGCCCCGGCGCTGGCGCGGCGCGCTCTTGCCCAACCGCGTGACGGTCGATCTATCGATCCTCGAGGCAGAAAAACGGCCGGTCAATGCCGTGGCGGATCATCAGGAGGTCAAGTCGGTCGTGCATGTGCGCATTGCCCAATCGGAAAACACCACGGCGACAATCCTGTCCGATCCCGACCACTCCTGGTCGGACCGCATCCTCTCGGAGCAGTTTTCCAATTGAGGGGGCCGCGCGCGTTTGAACAGCGGGAATCGATCCCCGAAGGCGCGATCACGCCCGCTCAAACGCACCGCTGATTGGACAGCTGTCGTCATCCTGTGGCACAAGAATTGAGGCCTCGTCTCTCGCCATCGCCCCAGCCCGCCGCAGGGCCGGCAAGCGGGCCGAGCCTGCTGAGACGCGCGCCGGCCCCGCCGGCCATGAGATCGGAGACACGAGCGATGATGCGGATGACCGTCCCGCTTTCGGCCCTGCTGGTAAGCGCCTTTCTCGCCTTGCCTCCAACTGACGCCGCGGCCGAGGACGCCGGTCTGCCGGCGCCGGAGGTCACCTTCGTGATCAGCACCGGCTTCTGGCAGGAGCCTCAAGACGATGCGCAGGCGGTTCCCATCCAGCGTGGCTATTACAAGCTGATCGCGCTGCGCCAACCCGATGGCACCGCGCAAATCCATCTCCAGCAGATCGCCTCAACACCGGAGGGGCCGCGCGTGCTCACCTCTGCCGAGCTTGAGGAGTTTTCCGATCTTCGCGCCTATGTCACGGACATCCGGCCGGACTCCTCCTCCGGCGTCAGCAGCCAGCCGGGCCTTTTCGCCACCGTCTACCTGAAGACCGATCCCGCAGCGCCCGAGACCGAAAGCTGGACGGTGCTGATCGACGATCTCGGCGATGTGCGCGTGGAACGCGCCACCAACTGAGGCATCCGCCCGACCCTCATGTCCTTACAGAAAAGGCGCCCCGCGATACGGAGCGCCTTCAACTGATCCCTCGCCGTGTATGGCGTCAGGCGATGTCTTCCACCACCGTGTCGCCGCCGTTGACGCGATGGGCAAGTGCCGCTTCCATGAACGGGTTGAGCGCACCATCAAGAACGTCGCTCGGGGCAGTGCTTTCGACGCCCGTGCGCAGGTCCTTGACCAGCTGGTAGGGCTGCAGCACGTAGGAGCGGATCTGGTGTCCCCAGCCGATATCCGTCTTCGAGGCGGCTTCGGCGTTGGCGGCTTCCTCGCGCTTCTTCAGTTCCGCTTCGTAGAGGCGGGCACGCAGCATGTCCCAGGCCTTGGCCCGGTTCTTGTGCTGCGAGCGCTCCTGCTGGCACTGCACGACGATACCGGAGGGCATGTGCGTGATGCGCACGGCCGAGTCGGTCGTGTTGACGTGCTGGCCGCCGGCGCCGGACGAGCGATAGGTATCGATGCGGCAGTCGCTTTCGTTGATGTCGATCTGGATCGAGTCATCCACGACAGGGTAGACCCAGATGGACGAAAACGAGGTGTGACGGCGCGCATTGCTGTCGTAGGGCGAAATGCGCACCAGCCGGTGCACGCCCGATTCCGTTTTCAGCCATCCATAGGCATTGTGGCCCTTGACCAGCAGCGTCGCGGACTTGATGCCGGCTTCTTCACCGTCATGGATTTCAAGGAGCTCGACCTTGTAGCCGGACCGTTCGGCCCAGCGCGTGTACATGCGCAGAAGCATGTTGGCCCAGTCCTGGCTTTCCGTGCCACCCGCGCCCGAATGCACTTCGAGATAGGTGTCGTTGCTGTCGGCTTCCCCCGACAGCATGGCTTCCACCTGCTTCTTCGCAGCCTCGGCCTGAAGGACCTTGAGGGCGGCTTCGGCCTCGGTGACGATCGTCTCGTCGCCTTCCTCCTCGCCCATCTCGATCAGCTCGACATTGTCGGACAGCTGCTGCTCGATGCGCTTGACGGCGCTGATGCTGTCGTCGAGCTGCTGGCGCTCGCGCATCAGCTTCTGCGCTTCGGATGCGTCATTCCACAGGGTCGGGTCTTCGGCCTTGTTGTTCAACCAGTCCAGTCGTCTTATCGCCTGGTCCCAGTCAAAGATGCCTCCTCAGCAGGCTTACGGCCTGCTTGATGTCGTCGATGATGCCAAGGGTTTCGTTTCTCATTGCCTTCCTGCCATGGTTTCGGGCGTGTCGCGTCAATAGCGACGCCCGCCGCCGAAGTAAAGGCAACGGGCGGAGCCACTCTTCTCAAATCCGTGTTTAGAACAGGCCGTTGGAGCCCGAGGTCACCGCCTGATTGGCCTGCGGCGAGGCCCTGAGGATTTCCTCCGGCGCCTGATAGCCTTCCATGCCGCCGATGACGGAGAAGGTGTCGGCCGGACCGGTGCCTGGCTTGAACGCTTCCATGATCGTATCCGGATCACCTTCTGCCGCCGCCATGCCGGTCTTGCGGTTGACGGCGACGAGGCTCATGCCTTCCGGAACCACGAACTTGTTCGGCCGAGTGCCCTTGACGGCAGCCTGCATGAATTCGTTGAAGATCGGCGCCGCAAGGCCGCCGCCCGTCGAACCGCGGCCAAGCGGGGCCGGATTGTCGAACCCGATATAAAGACCGGCGACGAGGTCCTGCGTGTAGCCCACGAACCAGGCGTCCTTTTCATCGTTGGTCGTACCGGTCTTGCCGGCAACCGGGCGATCAAGCTGGATCTTGCCGGCAGCGGTGCCGCGCTGCACGACGCCTTCCATCATCGAGGTGATCTGATAGGCCGTCATGGGATCGAGCACCTGCTCGCGGTTATCCACCAGCTGCGGTTCCGGCTGGTCTTCCCAGTCGGCAGCATTGCAGTTGTCGCAGGTGCGGTCCTCGTGACGGAAGATGGTCTTGCCGTAGCGGTCCTGGATACGGTCGATCAGCGACGGCTTGATCTGCTTGCCGCCATTGGCGATCACCGCATAGGCCGACACCATGCGCAGCACGGTCGTCTCGCCCGATCCCAGCGACATGGCCAGCAGCGGCGGCATCTTGTCGTAGATGCCGAAGCGCTCGGCATATTCGGCCACGATGTTCATGCCCATGTCCTGCGCCAGACGCACCGTCATCAGGTTGCGCGACTTCTCGATGCCGAGCCGCAGCGTGGACGGGCCGGCCGAACCGCCACCATAGTTTTCCGGGCGCCAGACCTGGCCACCGGAGACGATCTCGATCGGCGCATCAAGGATCACGGAGGCCGGCGTATAGCCATTGTCGAGCGCGGCGGCGTAGACGAAGGGCTTGAAGGACGAGCCCGGCTGGCGCATTGCCTGGGTGGCGCGGTTGAATTCCGACTGGGCGTAGGAGAAGCCGCCCGCCATGGCCAGCACGCGGCCCGTATGCGGATCCATCGCCACGAGGCCGCCCTGCACGCGCGGCGGCTGACGCAGACGATAGCCGCCGTCTTCCTTCTTCTCGACATAGACGACATCGCCGGCGCCGAACACGCCTTCGGGCGACTTGGCCGTTTTGCCACCGCTGGCGGCGCGGAAGGCCCAGCGCATGTCCTCGGCCGCAATGCGGCCCGTTTCGCGCTCGGCGACAACCTTGCCGGACGCGTCCTTGGCCGGCTGCAGTCCGATCTCCGCACCCTTCGCATCGACGGAGAGTACAACGGCGAGCCGCCATTCGGGAACGTCGGACAACGCAGCAATCTCGCCAAGCGGAACGCCCCAGTCGCCACCGATCTCGATGGACTTGACCGGGCCATGGAAACCGCGGCGCTCGTCATACTGTATCAGGCCGTCCTGCAACGCCTTGCGGGCGGCAAGCTGAATGCGTGGATCCAGCGACGTGCGAACCGAAAGGCCGCCTTCGTAGAGAGCGTCCTCGCCGTACTTCTGAATGATCTGGCGGCGCACTTCCTCGGCGAAATAGTCGGAGGCAAACAGATGCGCACCGCTGCGGCGCGGCTTGACACCGAGCGGCTGCTTCTTGGCCTCTTCGCCATCTTCCTTCGTCACGTAGCCGTTCTCGACCATGCGGTCGATGACCCAGTCGCGGCGCTCGATGGCGGCCGCGGTGCGGCGGAACGGATGATAGTTGGCCGGCCCCTTCGGCAGCGCCGCAAGATAGGCGGTCTCGGCGATCGTCAGTTCCGTGACCGATTTGTCGAAATAGGTCAGCGCCGCGCCGGCGATGCCGTAGGAATTGAGGCCGAAGAAGATCTCGTTCAGATAGAGCTCAAGGATGCGATCCTTGCTGTAGGCCTGCTCGATGCGGAAGGAGAGGATGGCCTCCTTCACCTTGCGGTCGATGGTCTGGTCGGACGTCAGCAGGAAGTTCTTGGCGACCTGCTGCGTGATCGTCGAGGCACCCACGGGACGGCGGCCGGAGCCGAAATTCTGCAGGTTGACGGCGATGGCGCGCGCAAGGCCGGTGATGTCAACGCCGGGGTGATTGTAGAAGTTCTTGTCTTCGGCCGAGATAAAGGCCGCCTTCACGCGGTCGGGAATGGCCTGGATCGGCAGGAACAGGCGCCGCTCGCGCGCATATTCGGCCATCAGGTCGCCGTCACCGGCATGGATGCGCGTCGTCACGGGCGGGGCATATTTCGCCAGCACCTCGTAATCGGGAAGATCCTTCGAGACATGACCGAGATAGATGGCCACGACGGCCGCAAGGCCGAGCACGAGGAAGCATCCAATCCCGAAAAAATACCCAATGAGCCTGATCATTCGTCCGATACCGGTTCCGAGTTATTCGCCACGCCTTTTGCGTGGCCTTTACCGCAGTGCGCCACAGCGCCCGCCTTGCACCACTTCCACCCCAAAGGCAAATGGCACGGCCGGCAATTGCCGAAGAATCTCAACCTTTGCCGATACACTAGCCGATAGCAGCTTGAATGTGTGGAAAATGCGGCCCCGTCCCGCCAAGTCTTTGGTCCTCCCCCGAAAGATTAGGCGTGTTGTGCGCGCGACACAAATCACGTTCGTCCTGCAGCACGAAACCTTCAGCCGCCATTGGCCACAACGGTCGCGCGATACTGGCTGACGGCGGCAGCGATGCGTTCGGCCACCTTGCGGCGCCAGGCCGGATCCAGCAATTGCTTCTCGTCCTCCGGGTTCGACAAAAAGCCGAGCTCAAGGAGAACCGACGGCACGTCCGGCGCCTGCAAGACGCGGAAACCGGCATGGCGGTGCGGATTGTTGATGAGCGCGATCTGTCCCTCGAAGGAGGAGACGACGGATCGCGCGAGATTGACGGAGAAGACCTGCGTCTCGCGACGCGTGAGGTCGATGAGGATATCGGCAACTTCGGCCGGACCATCGTCGAGCGGCACGCCTGCAATCTCGTCGGAGAGGTTTTCGCGCTCCGCAAGGCTTGCGGCCAGATGGTCCGAGGCCTTGTCCGAGATGGTGTAGACGGTGGCGCCGCGAATATCCTTCTGCTTCAGCGTATCGGCATGGAGCGAGATGAAGAGCTTGGCGCCGCCGTTACGCGCCAGTTGCACGCGCTGCGATAGAGACAGGAACTCGTCCTTGTCACGGGTGAGAATCACCCGCACACCGTCTTGCTTGCCGAGAATCCCCGCAAGTTCACGGGCAAAGGCCAGCGTCACATCCTTCTCGGGCGTGTTGGTCGTGGCACCCGAAGCACCGGCATCGATGCCGCCATGGCCGGGATCGATGGCGATGACGAACTTTCCGTCGTCCACGGCAGCAGGGCGATCCGATGCGTCAGCGGCCCGTGGCGAGACGCTCGCGGTCCAGGTCTGGCGGCTCAGGAGCCCGGTGAACTCCTTTTCCGTGATCATGGCCGTATCCACAACGAGCCGGTAGCCCTTGTCGCCCGCCTCCGGCTGGACGTCGGCCAGCGTCACCTGCACGGGCCGCGTCGCCGTCAGGACGATCCGGGCCGCGCCACCGCCCATCGCACCATAGCGCACCTCGCGAAAGAGACCGCGCGCGGTCATGTCTTCCGGCTTGATGCCGAAAGCCGTCTCCGGCAAATCGATCACGACGCGCCAGGGGTTGGCGAGATAGTGGATCGCGAAATCGGGACGGCGATCGAAACTGATGACGAGACGGCCGCGCGCATCATCGCCCGCCAAGCGTGCCTCGTAAGCAAGCAGCGGCGACGCGGCGGCGACGGAGGCGTCCGTCGTGGGCGCCAGCGCGGCGCCGCTGCTCACCAGCAACACGGAGGCCAGGGCAATCATGTGAATGAATGGGCGTCGGATCACCGCCGTCATTGTCTCCTGTCAGGGGTACAGCACGAATAGGCCCAACGCCTTGCGCCGCCCTGTTCGTCTCCGCCCGCTTCGCGCACAAACATGGCGAAAGACCGGCAAGTCCGCAAATCCGTCGCGAAGCCGCCCCCATGGTTAAAAGAGCCTTGATGCGCGCGGCCGATTTGCGCGCAAGCAGGGGAATTGTGCCAAATTGTGACAACCGGGCTTTTCCCTTGCCATTGTGACATGAAAACCATAAAAGCGTCGTGAGGAGAAAGTTTAGTCGGGATAGAATCATGGGCCGGGCTGTATCAATCGCTTGAGACTTGAGCGACACGCCTGACCGGGAAAAGACCCAAGACGCGATTGTGCGTGAGACGGTCCTTTTGTCGTGTTTGTCCATTCATCCGCCGACGTCCGACTTTCTTTTCGCACGCAGGATCGCGCATCCCGGCGGTGGCCGGCAGCATTCAGGGTGGCTTGTTCCACCACGCGCCCTCTTGAAGGGCGTATTCATCGGGCCCAAAGGCCTTTTAACATTGGCATTCTTGCTCGGCGTATGACGATGAGACGGCAGGTCAAGGCAATGACAGAGACAACGGAGCGCAGGATCGCTTCCGTCTCTGCCGAGCCTGCACGGCACCGCCGCGTCCCGGCAAGACCTTCACTATCCGGCGCATCGATCGACCCCCTCGCCCCTCGTTTCGACGGGCGCCAGCGGGTCGCGGCCTCGAGCCTGCGCCGAGGAGCTAAGCTTACATGGCAGACAAAATGCTTATCGACGCGTCTCACGCTGAAGAGACGCGCGTCGTTGTCGTACGCGGTAACCGCATAGAAGAATTCGACTTCGAGTCGGAACACAAGAAGCAGATCCGCGGCAATATCTATCTCGCCAAGGTCACGCGCGTCGAACCCTCGCTGCAGGCCGCCTTCGTCGATTACGGTGGCAACCGCCACGGCTTCCTCGCTTTTGCGGAAATCCACCCCGACTATTACCAGATCCCTCTCGCCGACCGTCAGGCGCTGCTGAAGGCCGAAGCAGAGGACGCCCGCCGCGAACGCGACGACGACTTCGAGCCGGTCGAGACCGCGCCGATGCGTCCGCAGCCGGTGGAAACTGTCGCCGAGATCGCCGAATCCAGCGAAGCCGTCGAGGTTTCTGACGTCGTCGTGACGGAAGACGCCCCGGCCGAAGAGCCGGCTGCCGCCGGCGAAGCGGTTGCGGAAGAGACTGTCGCCGAAGCCCCGGCCGCTGAGGACGAAGCCCCGAAGAAGCCGAAGCGCGTGCGCAAGCCCCGCGCCAAGAAGGCAGCCCCCGTCGATGAGGCCGCCGCCGACGCCGCGCCGGCCGAGGCGACCGATGGTGCAGACGCCGCCGATACGGGCGGTGACGAAACACCCGGCGAAATGGCCATGGCCGTCGATCTTGACGACGACACGGTTTCCGAGCGCGTCGGCAAGCAGCGCGGCCGTCGTCGCCGCGATGACGACGAGGACGAGGAAGAAGAAGTCATCGAATCCGTCGGCGCCGAAGACGCCATGGAAGAGGTGCCGGATCGCCATGTGCGCAAGCCGCGCAAGCAGTACCGCATCCAGGAAGTCATCAAGCGCCGCCAGATCCTGCTCGTGCAGGTCGCCAAGGAAGAGCGCGGCAACAAGGGCGCGGCGCTGACGACCTATCTGTCGCTCGCCGGCCGCTATTCCGTCCTGATGCCGAACACGGCACGCGGCGGCGGCATTTCCCGCAAGATCACAAACCTCCAGGACCGCAAGCGCCTCAAGGAAATCGCCCGCGAGCTGGAAGTGCCGCTTGGCATGGGCGTGATCCTGCGCACGGCCGGTGCCAACCGCACCAAGGTCGAGATCAAGCGCGACTTCGAATATCTGATGCGCCTGTGGGAGAACGTTCGCACGCTCACGCTTGCTTCCACCGCACCCTGCCTCGTCTACGAAGAGGGCTCGCTGATCAAGCGCTCGATCCGCGACCTCTACAACAAGGATATCGGCGAGATCATCGTTGCCGGCGAGGAAGGCTATCGCGAAGCAAAAAGCTTCATGAAGATGCTGATGCCGAGCCATGCCAAGGTCGTGCAGCCCTATCGCGACGTGCACCCGATCTTCTCGCGCTCGGGCATCGAAGCCCAGCTCGACCGCATGCTGCAGCCGCAGGTGACGCTGAAGTCGGGCGGCTACATCATCATCAACCAGACCGAAGCGCTGGTCTCCATCGACGTCAACTCGGGCCGCTCGACCCGCGAACACTCGATCGAGGACACCGCGCTCCAGACGAACCTGGAAGCGGCCGAGGAAGTGGCGCGCCAGCTGCGTCTGCGCGACCTTGCCGGCCTGATCGTCATCGACTTCATCGACATGGAAGAGAAGCGGAACAACCGCTCGGTCGAGAAGAAGCTGAAGGACTGCCTGAAGAACGATCGCGCCCGTATCCAGGTCGGCCGTATCTCGCATTTCGGCCTGCTCGAAATGTCGCGCCAGCGCATTCGCGCCTCGGTGCTCGAATCCACCATGCAAACCTGCCCGCATTGCAACGGCACGGGCCATATCCGCTCGCAGTCCTCCGTGGCGCTGCATGTGCTGCGCGGCATCGAGGAGTATCTCCTCAAGAACACCACGCACAACATCGCCGTGCGCACCATTCCGGAGATCGCACTCTACCTGCTCAACCACAAGCGCGGCACGATCATCGATTATGAAAACCGCTTCGGCGTCGAGATCATCATCGAGGCCGACGCCCATGTCGGCGCTTCGCATTTCGCGATCGACCGCGGCGAAGCCGTCGAGAACCCGGTGAAGATCGAACAGATCATCACCTTCGAGCCGGATGAGGAAGACGACGATATCGTCATCGAGGACGAGATCGACGAAGAGGCCGAACAGGCCCCCGCAGAGCGCAGCGAACGTTCCGAGCGCAGCGAGCGTCCGGAACGGGCCGCCGAGGGCGACGACGCCAATGGTCGCAAGCGCAAGCGCCGCCGCCGTCGTCGTGGCGGTCGCAATGGTGGCAATGGCGAAGGCCAGGCCAGCGGCCATGACGACGAAAACGGCAGCGACGAGGATGGCGATGACGCCGCCGACGAGGCGTCCGAAGGCGCTGGTGACGGCGAAGAGCCGATCGCCGCTTCGGCCGACGCATCGAATGGCGATGGCGAACAGCGCCGCAAGCGCCGCCGTCGCGGCAAGCGTGGTGGCCGCCGCAATCGTCCCGAGGGCGAAGAGGGCGCCGTTTCCGCTGCAGGCGAAGAGGGTGACAGCGACGAGGGCGAGGACGACGAGTCCGAGGCCGCTGCCGCCGGCGTCGCTGAAGACGAGGCGCGCGCCGATGCCGTGAGCGAGGTCACAGAGGTTGCGCGGGAAGAGTCGGCTGTCGAGGGCGAGTCTGAACAGCCTGTTGCCAAGCCGCGCCGTGGTCGCCGCAAGGCCGCCGGCAGCGAAGCACAGGCGGAAGCCGAGGTCGTTGCCGCGCCGCAAGCCGTTGCCGAAGCACCGGTCGAGGTCGCTCCGCTGGCCGCGCCAGCCTCTGCCGAACCCGCCGATGCCGTGACGGACGAGACGGTTGCCGAGGCCGAGGAAGCCCGCCCGCAGCGCGCCAATCGCGACATCGAGAACATCGCCAGCGAGCCGGTCATCAAGTCGTCGACCGCAGGCAGCGACGACGGCGATGCCGGCAAGCCCAAGAAGGGCGGCTGGTGGCAGCGCCGCGGCTTCTTCTGAGAACCACGTGACGATGAATGACTGAAAACGCCGCCCGGTTCGCCGGGCGGCGTTCTTGTTTGCTCTGGGAGCCCGACGCTCTTGTTTCTGGCGCATCGCCGGACGCTGAGACGATGACGCTTCGGCTGGAAATGTTCTAGCCGGCCGACACCGTCTGGTAAAAGGCGAGATAACGGGCTCTCAGGCCCGGCTGCAGACAGTCGGCGGTGATGAGGGCCAGCGCGAAGAGACCGTGCAGGTCCTGCTCATCGCCCATGAGATCAACCAGATACCGCGTTGTTTCGTCGTAGGTATCGGGCATTTTCCGCACCGTCTCGACGAAGGGTGCGAGGTACAGTTGCGCAGCCGTACCCATGGCGTGGTGCTGCTCTTCCGCTGCCAGATGCAAGTGCTGCATGGACAGAAACGTGAAGAGATCGAGAAAGGTGAGCAACGCGGAAAAATCTTCGGCGTTGTCCGGAAGTCCGGCCGCCGTGAAAAGAGACCGCTTGGTCTCCTCCACCGTGTCGGCAAAGGTCCAGCGCCCGAGATCGTAGCGGTAGGCGATAGACGGTGCATGGAGCGCCGGCCCACAGGCGAGCATGGTGAACATCACTGCCCAATCGCAATAGGCGCCGCGCGTTGGATGGGCTGCCGCGAATTGCCGGATGAACGGGATGAAAAGATCCGAGCGCATGATGCTGTAGAAGAGGGAATTGTTTCCCGGTGCCTTCCGCGCGTATTCCAGCATGCGCGCCTGTGCGGTTGCGCCATCGATCGAAAAGGTCGAGACAGACTGCACGGCATCCAACGCCCAGATTTCCGTGTGCGGCCGGATGAGCGCGACGCCGGCACCGACCGTCGAAAGGTCGAGAGGCGGCGCGCACGGTCTGGTGGCGATCAGATCGTCATCCCCCATAGGCATGACGAAGCGCGTTTGCACCGGCGAAAGCGCGTTGATGAGGTTCTCGGCGGCATCGTCATCCGCTTGAACGAGATAGGTGAGGTTTGGTGCCCGCCCCTCATATCGACGCCGTTTTTCCGGATCACCCGAGTTGTCGGAAATCACCATACGGCATCCTGTTTCGGCGCCGAACCGCAGCAGGCTCTCGATCGAAGCCGCGGCCGTCTCGATCGGGCGGCGGGTGGGCATACAGACGGTCAGCTCATTCAGCACGTAGGGTGCCTCCAACGAGGTAAGACTGCGACGCGACCTGATGCCTTCGGTTGCGTCGTCATCCCGTTATTCTACACAAAGCTTGAACGAGGCCATCCAGGCACCGGCGGCAGGAATCGGGTGGCTGGCGACGCGGCGGCCTGACAGTTCTTCTCCCGTCGAAACAAGACGGAGATTATCATGACAGGTCTTTCCAACCGCGTCGCCATCATCACGGGCGCCAGCTCCGGCATCGGCCGGGCCGCCGCGCTTCTCTTTGCCCAGGAAGGTGCGGCACTCGTGCTGTCCGGGCGCAATGCCGAGCGGCTGGCGGAGGTTGTCGGCGCGATCCGTTCGGCTGGCGGTACCGCCGTTGCCCTGTCCGGCGATGTCGCCGATGCGGCGCATCACCAGCATCTGGTCGAGACTGCCATCGCGGAATTCGGCGGGCTCGACATCGCCTTCAACAATGCCGGCACGACGGGACCGGTCGGGCCGCTTCCCGCGCTCGATCTGGCGGCCTGGAACGCGGTGGTCGCGACCAACCTGACGAGCGCCTACCTTGCGGCCAAGTACCAGCTTCCCGCACTTCAGGCGCGCGGTGGCGGGAGCCTCGTCTTCACCTCCACTTTCGTCGGCTACACCGCCGGCTTTCCAGGCCTTGCCGCCTATGCGGCCTCAAAGTCGGGCCTGATCGGCCTTGCGCAGGTGCTGGCATCCGAATATGGCCGCAACGGCATTCGGGTGAACGCGCTTCTGCCCGGCGCCACGGACACGCCAATGGGGCGGCAGATTTCGGATACGCCGGAAGCGCTCGATTTCGTCGCCGGCCTCAATGCGCTCAAGCGCATCGCTGCGCCGGAAGAGATTGCCGAAGCGGCCCTCTATCTGTACTCGCCCTCGTCCAGTTTCGTGACGGGAACGGCGATGCTTGTCGATGGTGGCGTTTCGATCAACCGCGTTTGAGAAAGTGATTCAAGTCTCTCGCAGATCGATTCCGCTTTCGCCCTCAACCGGTTGATGCGGAATCGGTTTTCTCAGGCCAGCCAGCCGGCGATGCGCTCAACGGCTTCCTCGATCTCGGCGGGGCTGCCGGCGTAGGAGAAGCGCATCGTGCGGTGGCCGCCGACCGGGTCGAAGTCGCGGCCGGGGGTGGCGGCGACGTCGATTTCGGACAGCATGCGCCGGGCGAAAGCCATGCTGTCATTGGTGAAGCGGCCGACATCCATATAGGCGTAGAAGGCGCCATCCATGGGTGACGCAATGGAAAGGCCAAGTTTCGGCAGGCGATCGAGCAGCAATGCGCGGTTGGCGGCATAGGCCTCGCGGTGCCGATCGAGTTCGTCGCGGGCGTCCAGCGCGGCTTCGGCGGCGATCTGCGAGAGTTCCGGCGGGGAGATGTAGAGGCTTTGGGCAATGCGCTCGAAGCCGCGCACCAGATCGTCCGGCAGCACCATCCACCCGATCCGCCAGCCTGTCATGCAATAGTATTTCGAGAAGGAATTGATGATGACGGCGCGGTCGGTGATGGCAAGCGCGGTCGTCTCCTCCCCGGCAAAGGTCAGGCCGTGATAGATCTCGTCGGAGATGAAGGCGATGTCGCGGGTCTCGCAGTAACGCGCCAGCGCCGCCAGATGCGCCCTGCCCGTCACGGTCCCGGTGGGGTTCGCGGGGCTGGCGAGCAGCACGCCCTTCAGCCGCACGCCCTCGGCCTTCTCAGCCTCTTCCAGGCCTTCCGGCGTCAGCGTGAAGGCGTGCTCGGCGCCGGCATCGACTTCCACGACCCGCAGGCCAAGCGCCGTCAGGATGTTGCGGTAGGCCGGGTAGCCGGGGCGCGCGATGGCCACGGCATCGCCGGGATCGAAGAGCGCGAGAAAGGCGAGGTTGAAGCCGGCCGAGGAGCCCGTGGTGATCGCGATGCGGGCGGGATCGATGGCAACGCCGTGGCGGTCGGCATAGTCGCGGGCGATCGCACGGCGCAGCGAGAGCGTGCCCAGCGCGTCGGTATAGCCGAGCCGGCCGGTCTCGAGCGCCTTGCGGGCAGCTTCGAGCGCCTTTTGCGGCGCCGGGGCGGCAGGCTGGCCGACGGCAAGAGAAATGACCGGCCGCCCCTCAGCGCGACGGCGCGTGCCCTCGGCCAGAATGTCCATGGCGTGGAAGGGTTCGATTGCGCTGCGGCGGGAAAGCGGGGGCATGGCAGGACCTCGGGCGTCTTTTCTCTGGTCCGTCGCATCTGCCCGATGCACTGAGGCTTCACAAGGGCGTGGCGGTCTTCATTCGGCCGATTTTTGAGGTTTCTTCAAGGGCGGCTCACCGCTAAGCTTGCCGGCATATCCTGCTCCCGGCGCCGGCGCCGCATTTTGAGGACATCATGATTCGCTTCCCCTTCCGCCTTGTTACCGCAACCCTCCTTGCCGGCGCGACGCTGTTTGCGACCGGGCCCGCCTCTGCGCTCGACGACAAGCAGAAGGAAGAATTCGGCGCCTTCATCCGCGAATATCTGATCGCCAACCCGGAAGTGCTGATCGACGTGCAGAAGGCGCTGCAGCAAAAGCAGCAGGCGGCGCAGGCCGCCGCCGCCGAGGCAGCCGTCACCTCGAACAAGGAGGCGATCTTCAATTCGCAGCATGACGTGGTGCTCGGCAATCCCAAGGGCGACGTCACCATCGTCGAGTTCTACGACTACAATTGCGGCTACTGCAAACGCGCGCTCTCCGACATGAACGCCATTCTGGAGAGCGACAAGAATGTGCGTTTCGTGCTGAAGGAACTGCCTATCCTCGGGCCCGATTCGCTCGCCGCGCACCGGGTCAGCGCTGCCTTCCGCACGATCGCGCCGGAAAAATATGGCGATTTCCACCGCACGCTGCTTGGCGGCGAGGACCGGGCGACGGAAGAGACGGCGATTGCGGTGGCCGAAACGCTCGGCGTCAAGGAGGCGGATCTGCGCGCCCACATGGACAAGAACCCGAAGGACGCTGCCGTCATGGAAGCCTATAAGCTCGCCAATGATCTCGGCATTTCCGGTACGCCCTCCTATGTGATCGGCAACGAGGCCGTGTTCGGCGCCGTGGGTCTTGAGGAGTTGCAGGGCAAGGTCGCCAATATCCGCGCCTGCGGAAAGACGACCTGCTGAACCAAAGATTTACCGAAGTTTGTGGACAAGCCCCGCCAGCGCCGGCGGGGCTTTTTTTCACGGGCTCCCCGGTCTATAGCTACGGCTCGCAAAGCAACCCGGATGCCGCATGACACAGACCTTCTTCGTCCTGAACGGACCGAACCTCAACGCGCTCGGCAAGAGGGAGCCCGGCATTTATGGCGGCCAGACACTTGCCGACATTGCCGAGATGTGCCGCACCGAGGGTCAAGCGCTTGGCTTTGCAGTGGATTTTCGCCAGAGCAACCATGAGGGCGCGCTGGTGGACTGGTTGCACGAGGCGGGCGACACGGCCGCTGGCGTCGCCATCAATGCCGGCGCGTATACACACACATCCATTGCGCTCCATGATGCGATTCGGGCGATTTCCGTTCCGGTCGTCGAACTTCACCTGTCCAATGTGCATGCCCGCGAGGAATTTCGCCACAAATCCATGATTGCCCCTGCCGTCAAAGGGGTGATCTGCGGCTTTGGTGCGCAGAGCTATATCCTTGCGCTGCATGCGCTGCGGTCCCTGACACAGACAACGAGATAAGAAGAACAAGAGGCTCCATCCATGGCTGACAAAAAATCCGGCATCGACCAGGCGCTGATCCGCGATCTGGCGAACATCCTGAAGGACACGGACCTGACCGAGATCGAGGTCGAGCAGGAAGATCTGCGCATCCGCGTGTCGCGCACGATTACCGCAGCCCCCGCTCCTGCCTATTATGCTGCCGCACCGGCCGCTGCGGCTCCGGCTGCCGTTCCGCCCGCTGCCGTCTCTGTTGCCGAAGCTGCCGCCCCGTCGGCCCGCAACAACAAGAATGCCGTGACGGCGCCGATGGTGGGCACGGCCTATCTGTCGCCGGCTCCGGGCGCCCGCGCCTTCATCGAGGTCGGCGCGACCGTCAAGGAAGGCCAGACCATCCTCATCATCGAAGCCATGAAGACGATGAACCAGATCCCGGCGCCACGCTCGGGCAAGGTCACCGAAATCCTCGTGCAGGACGCCTCACCCGTCGAATACGGCGAACCCCTCCTCATCATCGAATAAGGCGGCCGCCCCATGATCTCGAAGGTCCTCATCGCCAATCGCGGCGAAATCGCACTCCGGGTTCTGCGCGCCTGCAAGGAACTCGGCATTGCGACCGTTGCCGTGCATTCGACGGCGGATGCCGACGCCATGCATGTGCGCCTTGCAGATGAAAGCGTCTGCATCGGCCCGCCGCCCTCGCGCGACAGCTACCTCAACATCCACCAGATCGTCGCGGCCTGCGAAATCACGGGTGCGGATGCCGTCCACCCCGGCTACGGCTTCCTTTCGGAAAATGCCAAGTTCGCCGATATCCTCGAAGCGCATGGCATCACCTTCATCGGCCCGACGGCCGAACACATCCGCCTGATGGGTGACAAGATCACCGCCAAGCAGACGGCCATGGAGCTCGGCATTCCCGTCGTTCCCGGCTCGGATGGCGAGGTGACGGCGGAAAACGTTCTGGAAACGGGCCGCAAGATCGGCTTTCCGGTTCTCATCAAGGCAACAGCCGGTGGTGGCGGACGCGGCATGAAGGTCGCCAAGACCGAAGCCGACCTGATGGAAGCCTTCGACACGGCCCGCTCGGAAGCTTCTGCGGCTTTCGGCAATGCCGCCGTCTACATGGAAAAGTATCTCGAAAAGCCGCGCCATATCGAAATCCAGGTCGTGGGCGATGGCGAGGGCAATGCGATCCATCTCGGCGAGCGCGACTGCTCGCTGCAGCGCCGCCACCAGAAGGTCTGGGAAGAGGCCAACTCCCCGGCGCTCAATGTCGAGCAGCGCATGAAGATCGGCCAGATCTGCGCCGACGCCATGAAGAAGATGAAGTATCGCGGTGCCGGTACGGTCGAGTTTCTCTACGAAAACGGCGAGTTCTATTTCATCGAAATGAACACGCGCCTGCAGGTGGAGCATCCGATCACCGAAGCGATCACGGGTATCGACCTCGTGCATGAGCAGATCCGCGTTGCCTCCGGCGGCGGCCTGTCCGTTGCGCAGGAAGACATCGTCTTTTCCGGCCACGCGATCGAGTGCCGCATCAATGCGGAGGACCCGCGCACCTTCACGCCGTCTCCGGGCACGATCACGCATTTCCATGCGCCGGGCGGGCTTGGCGTGCGCGTCGATTCGGGCGCCTATGCGGGCTACAAGATCCCGCCCTACTATGACAGCCTGATCGGCAAGCTCATCGTGCACGGGCGCACCCGCGTCGAATGCATGATGCGTCTGCGGCGCGTTCTCGACGAATTCGTCGTCGACGGCATCAAGACCACCCTGCCGCTTTTCCAGGATCTCGTGTCCAACCAGGACATTGCCAATGGCGACTACGACATCCACTGGCTGGAAAAGTATCTGGCAGCCAAGACCGATTGAGGCACTGAAGGACCAGGATGCGCAGCAAGGAACCGGACATTACCCCCGAACTCCTTCTGCGCGCCTATTCGATCGGCCTGTTTCCAATGGCCGATTCGGCGGATGACCCCGAACTCTTCTGGGTCGAGCCGGAGATCCGTGGCGTGATCCCGCTCAGTGATTTCCACGTGCCGCGCAGCCTTGCCAAGGCCATGCGCAAGGCCCCCTTCGATATCCGCGTCAACACCGCCTTTGCCGACGTCTTGAAGGGCTGCGCCTCCCCGGCGCCGGGCCGCGAAAACACCTGGATCAACAGCAAGATCGTCAAGCTCTACTCGATGCTGCACCGCATGGGCTATGCCCACAGCGTGGAGGCCTTCGAGGACGACACGCTGGTCGGCGGTCTCTACGGCGTCTCGCTCGGCGGCGCCTTCTTCGGCGAGAGCATGTTCTCGCGCGCCACCAACGCCTCGAAGATCTGCCTCGTGCATCTGGTCGAGCGCCTGCGCCAGCGCGGCTTCGTGCTGCTCGACACTCAGTTCACCACCGAGCACCTGAAAACCTTCGGCGCCATCGACGTGCCCAAGCAGCGCTACGAAAAGATGCTGGCGCGCGCTGTCTCGATGCCGAATATTCCGTTCGGGTGAGCGAATGTCTTACTTAGGTGATCGAGAAGCGGTGGCTTTGCCCAACTCTCACGTGGTTCAGGTCCAGAGAGCGGTGAGACGAAAAATCGCATTATCTCCGTCATTCCGGCCTTGAGCCGGAATCCAGTGGACGTGCGTCCGCACGTCCAAAGACCCTTTCAGCCCAATGACTTGGGCTGGCTAGATTCCGGCTCAAGGCCGGAATGACTAGGTCGTGGGATTGCTTAGGTTTTCCCGAGGGGTTTGAGCGACAAATGCTCCGTAGCGCGGCGCAAGTCGGACGCCGCAGACCCCTACTGCTGCGCAGCCGTATCCGGCGCCGGCATGTCGGACTGCTGCTTGCAGTCCTTCAGCCAGACGTCGTAGACGGGGTGCTCGACCGCGTTGAGGCCGGGACTATCGGCGAACATCCAGCCGGTGAAGATGCGGCGGATCTTACGGTCGAGGGTGATCTCGTCGACTTCCACGAAGGTCGTCGTCTTGGCCGCTTCCGTATCATCACGGGTGTAGCAGACGCGCGGCGTTACCTGCAGCGCGCCGAACTGCACGGTCTCGCCGAGATAGACGTCGAAGGTGGTGATGCGGCCCGTGATCTTGTCGATGCCGGAGAAGACGGCCACGGGGTTCTTGATCTGCGCCGCCTCGGCGATCGCCGGCCCTTGCAGCACGGTGGCCGCCAGCGCGCCAGCCGCCATCAAAAGCCGTTTCGAGATACCACCCACCGATGCCATTGATCGTTCGTTTCCTGTCTGTCCGCGCCGGGCCGAAGATTCCTATGCAAGGATGGCCGCTTCTGTCACGGACGAAGGCCTAGGGAAGAATTATGGCCGACGCAAGGTCACGCATCGGCCGGGTCCCGTGGCGCGCAATGCCTCAGGCGCCGGGCGTCCAGGCGTCGTAGTCGCCGCTCACCTTCGGGCGTTCGCCGGCGCGGGTGATGGAGCCCGGCGGACGATAGGCTTCGGAGGTGCCGGTCGGATTGGGGCGGTGCTGCTTCTGCCAGTCGCGCGCCACGTAGTTTTCCTTGCTCGGCGGCGTGTCGGTGCGGTGGTGCATCCAGCCGTGCCAGCCCGGCGGAATGGCCGAGGCTTCGGCGTAGCCATTATAGATCACCCAGCGGCGCGTGCGGCCCTCGGTGTCCTTGCGCCCGCCCTCGTAATAGACGTTGCCGAACTCGTCCTGACCGACCTTCGTACCGAAGCGCCAGGTGTGGAAGCGCGTTCCGATGGTCTGGCCGTTCCACCAGGTGAAGATCTGCGTCAGCAAAGACATGAGCACTCGCCCTTAATCGGTCGCGCGGCGCGCTTGCACCGCACCATTTTCTCACCTGCGCTTATGCCGCTCCCGACGGACATTGTCCAGCGTTTCAAATGGTCTCGCACTTATTTCAGGGTGCGTTTGAAGCCGTAATGGGAGCGGTCGAAGCCGAGACGTTCGTAGAATCGGTGGGCGCCCTCGCGGGCCATGTTGGAGGTGAGCTTCAGCGTGGCCGCGCCCGCCGCAAGGGCCAACCGCTCGGCCTCGCGAACCATGGCCTCGCCAATCTGGCGGCCGCGACGGTCGGCGCGCACTTGAACGGCTTCGAGAATCATCGTCGTGCGACCGCGGCCGGTCAGGGATGTCGTCAGCGTCGTCTGGAAGGTGCCAACTACCTCGCCCGCCTCTTCGGCCACGTAAAGCGCTTCGGTGGGTGTCGAGGCGATGCGCTCAAAGGCGGCGAGATAGGCGGGGAAGGCATCGGGCGCGAGCGTGTCACCGTGCCCACCCAAAGGATCGTCGGCAAAGAGGGAAATGATGTCACGCAGATCGCCGCGGCGGGCCGGGCGGATGAGAAGAGGAGATGCGGGAGACATTGCTTTCCGGACCTGACATGCGATGATCCGGCCCTACACCGGCTTTGGAGACAATTTGATGACACGCCGCACCGCCGCCGTTCTGATCCCCCTGCTCGCCTTCTCCGCCCCTGCGCTGGCTGCAGACGGGCGACACGGCATCGCTTTCGTGCAGGCGGTGGAACAGGGCGGCGGTGTCTGCACGGGCGCCACGCCGCAGGAGGCCTTCGCCTGCGCGAAGAAAAAGTGCGTCGCCCAAGGTGCGGCGGCCGAAGACTGCATCGAGCAGGCCTGGTGCTATCCCGGCTTCTGGAGCGTCGATCTTTTCGTGCAGAGCAGCGAGGGGCCGCATTGGCACGAATATTTCTGCGGCTGGAACACCAGGGAATTGGCACTCGCCGCGGCCAAGGCGGCCTGTGATCCCACGGTGCGCAAGGACGTCATCGAATGCGCACCGGTTGCGCTCTATGACGAGGACGGCACGGAGCATCCTATCGAGCCGTGAGGCGACGACCCGCTCAGCCGAGCGCCTTCTCGTAGATCAGGGCTGGAATGGCCGACTCCTCGGCACCGCAATTGTTCGTCCGGCCGACCGGCGTGAATCCATGGGCCTCGTAAAAGGCGATAGCGACGATATTCTTCGGCTCGACTTCGGCGCGCATGCGCTTGGCATCCGGGAAGCAGGTTTCGAGCTCTGCGAAGAGATCGCGGCCGACGCCCATGCGCTGGAAATCCGGGTGGACGTAGAGCTGGTGCAGTTGCACCGTGTCGCTGTCCCCCTTCACCGGGGCGGCAAAGGCCATGCCGCCGATACGCAGGCCATCATCGGCCACGAGAAACTCGCCATCTGGCCTTGCCAGTTGGCGCTTCAAAGCTGCCGGCGCATGCCAGTCGGCGGTGATGGCCGCGACCCGCTCGGCGCCGTAAAGCGCATCATAGGTCGCGTGCCAGGTCTCGCCCAGCAGCGCGCTGACAGCGGCCATGTCCTTGTCGGAGGCGCTGCGGACGAAGAACATCAGGCCTCGTCCTCAATGCCGAGCTTGGCCTTCACGAGGGCCTGCACGGCCTGCGGATTGGCCTTGCCGCCGGTGGACTTCATGACCTGACCGACGAACCAGCCGGCGAGCGTCGGCTTGGCCTTCACCTTGGCCACCTGATCGGGGTTGGCGGCGATGATGTCGTCCACGGCCTTTTCGATGGCGCCGGTGTCGGTCACCTGCTTCATGCCGCGGCTTTCGACGAGTTCGGCGGGATCGCCGCCTTCGTTCCAGACAATCTCGAAGAGGTCCTTGGCGATCTTGCCGGAGATGGTCTCGGCCTTTATGAGGTCGATGATGCCGCCAAGCTGGGCGGGGGAAACCGGAGTCTCTTCAATGCCTTTGCCGGCTTTGTTCAAGGCGCCGAGGAGGTCGTTGATGACCCAGTTGGCGGCCGTCTTGCCATCTCGGCCGGCGGCGACGGCTTCGAAATAGTCGGCAATCGCCTTTTCCGAAACCAGCACCGAGGCGTCGTAGACGGAGAGGCCGAGTTCGGCGACGAACCGCGCCTTCTTGTCATCCGGCAGTTCCGGCAGATCCTTCTTCAGCGCCTCGACAAAGGCGTCGTCAAATTCGAGCGGCAGGAGATCGGGATCGGGGAAGTAGCGGTAATCATGCGCATCTTCCTTCGAGCGCATGGAGCGCGTCTCGCCCTTGCCCGGATCAAACAAACGGGTTTCCTGATCGATGGAGCCGCCGTCCTCGAGAATCGCGATCTGGCGGCGCGCCTCGTATTCGATGGCCTGGCCGATGAAGCGGATCGAGTTGACGTTCTTAATCTCGCAGCGCGTGCCGAAAGCTTCGCCGGGGCGGCGCACGGAGACATTGACGTCGGCGCGCATGGAGCCTTCGTCCATGTTGCCATCGCAGGTGCCGAGATAGCGCACGATGGAGCGCAGCTTCGTCATATAGGCCTTGGCCTCGTCGGAGGAGCGCATGTCGGGCTTCGACACGATTTCCATCAGCGCGACGCCAGAGCGGTTGAGGTCCACATAGGACATGGTCGGATGCTGGTCGTGCATCGACTTGCCGGCGTCCTGCTCCAGGTGCAGGCGCTCGATTCCGATCTCGATATCCTCGAATTGGCCCTGACGGTCGGGACCGAGCGAGATGACGATCTTGCCCTCGCCGACGATCGGGTCCTTGAACTGCGAGATCTGGTAGCCCTGCGGCAGGTCCGGATAGAAGTAGTTCTTGCGGTCGAAGACCGAGCGCTTGTTGATCTCAGCCTTCAATCCGAGACCGGTGCGCACGGCTTGTGCGACGCATTCTTCGTTGATGACGGGCAGCATGCCAGGCATGGCGGCATCGACCAGCGACACATTGGCGTTCGGCGCATTGCCGAAGACGGTGGCGGCGCCGGAGAAGAGCTTGGAATTCGACAGGACCTGCGCATGCACCTCCATGCCGATGATGACTTCCCAGTCGCCGGTGGCGCCGGGGATGAGCCGCTTCGGATCGGGGGTGCGTACGTCGACGATGGTCATGGAATGCCCTCGAAATGCCCTTGAAGATAAAGGTTTGGTTCCGGATCGGGTTAGAGCAAAGACACCGGCGGCGCAAGGCTTGGCACGAGAGTTGGACAGGCGGTTGATCGGGATCAAGGCGCGCGCCTGCATCAGGGCGCAGCATGGCTAAGGCTCAAACCGGAGAGGCATGCCATGGGGATGATCCGACAGTTTCTGACCAGCGAGGAAAGCGGCCTCGTGGATGCGATGATCCGCAAGCTCGGTCTTTGCGAGACGATGCGGCGCCTGCCGGATCGGCGTGCGGTTCTGGCCCGCGCCGTCGAGCGCTGTGCCGGCTGCTCGCAACCGGATGCCTGCCGTCATTTTCTGGCGCAGGCCGATGTCGCCGACGAGGCGCCGTCCTACTGCACCAATCACGACCTCTTCGAGCGGCTGTTCGACCGGCCCGGCCTGACTTCCGGTGAGCGCCATGCGTCCTGAGCGTCCCGGTCTTCCGGCACGCTCTGGCCCCGCCGGTTTCGCCGGCGCCGCGCTCTGTCAGAAGCTCGACACCTGCCACTACGCCCAGCGTCACGGCATCTGCCCGGCAGCGCCTGGACCGGATGATCAGATGGCGCGGCATCAGCTCTGCCGCCTGCTTGCCATACCGGGCGGCGGGACGGCGAAACGACTCGTCGAGCCAACGGCCTGACGGGAATCAGACCGAGCCGTATCCCGTCCCGTCCGCACCCGGCTCCACGAGATCGCGGATCATGCCGACCGATTCGACATCACGGTCGAGGCGGGCCGAATATTGGGTGGAGAGCCAGTGGATGCGGTAGCCGCGACGCTGGAAGAAAGCGATGGCCGGCGCATTCTGCGCATGGGTCAGGATATCCGCCGACGGAATACCGGCTGCCAGCATGTCCGCTTCCAGCGCCGCGACCAGTGCCGTGCCGACCCCCTGGCGCTGAAAGGCCGGATCGACCCAGAGATCGCTGATCGAGCCGTCATATTTTTCCCGCGCTGCCCAGCCGACGGGCACGCCGTCGCGCTCCGCGACGGTGACAGCCGGCGCATGGTCGCGCAGGAAATAGACGAAGGCGTCCTCGGCCTTCCTCCGCATCGCATCGACATCCGCCAGCCCCGCCACGGCACCGGCCCAAGACCGCAAACCGATGGCCGCGAGATGGGCCGTGTCCTTCGACTGCGCAATGCGGATGGTCGGCATAGACGTGGCCCTTCCTGCTGCTCACACAGCTCGTGCGCGCATGGCGCACCGCAGCATAATGACAGATGCTTGAACAAAGGCGATGGCTGGCGTATTTTGTCGCGGTCCATATTGGAGTTTTGATGTCCACCTCGTCTGAGTCCCGCTAAGGGGCCGCGGCCCGCTCTTCGTGGTCGCCGGCCCAACAAAACCAAGCCTTCGCTGCGCCCGTCGCATGCGAATACGTTTTGTCGCCCGTATTCGGGCTTATCCGGACTTCAGACATGGATATTTCGCGCACAGAACAGCGCATTCTGCACCTGCTCGCCCAAGGCGGCAGGATCGAAATCGCACGCAATGACAACCGGAAAATCGAAGCGCTCCGGCTCTTCACCCGCGAAGGCTGGGTGTTTGGCGGGATCGAACTGACGACGTTCCGCAAACTGAAGCAGAAGCGGGCCATCCGCTCGGTCGGCGGCCAACCCTATCGGATCACCGACCGGGGACTTCAACTCGTCCGCGCCGAACCGGACAACCGCTGACGACAAAGGGGGACGGCGCTGTCCGCTGCCGTCCCCCATTCTGGTCGTCACAGGATGTTGCGGCGTGTCACCACCACTTGGCCGGGGAGAAGCGGCCGGCAGCCTGCTCAATGACATGCGCCGTCTTGAAGAGCGTTTCTTCTTCAAAAGGCTTGCCGATAAGCTGGAGACCGAGCGGCAGGCCCTTGTGGTCGAGGCCAGCGGGAACCGAAAGGCCCGGCAGGCCGGCCATGTTGACGGTCACCGTGAAGATGTCGTTGAGGTACATCTTGACCGGATCGGAGGCGAGGTCCTCATCGGCAATGCCGAAGGCAGAAGACGGCGTGGCGGGCGTCAGGATCGCATCGACACCGGCGTCGAAGGCGACTTCGAAGTCACGCTTGATCAGCGTGCGGACCTTCTGGGCCTGAAGGTAATAGGCATCGTAATAGCCGGCCGAGAGCACGTAGGTGCCGATCATGATGCGGCGCTTGACCTCGGTGCCAAACCCTTCGGCGCGGGTTTTCTCGTACATGTCGACGATGTCCTTGCCATCGACGCGCAGGCCGTAGCGCACGCCGTCGTAGCGGGCAAGGTTGGAGGAGGCCTCGGCCGGGGCAACGATGTAGTAGGCCGGCAGAGCATACTTGGTGTGCGGCAGGCTGATATCGACGATTTCGGCACCGGCATCCTTCAGCCAGGCGATGCCCTGCTGCCAGAGCGCCTCGATCTCGTCCGGCATGCCGTCGACGCGGTATTCGCGCGGAATACCGATCTTCATGCCCTTAAGCGAGCCGCCGAGGGCTTTTTCGTAATCCGGGACCGGCAGGTCGACCGAGGTCGTGTCCTTGGCGTCCACGCTTGCCATAGCTTTCAAGAGGATCGCGGCATCGCGCACGTCGCGGGCAATCGGGCCGGCCTGGTCGAGCGAGGAGGCGAAGGCGACGATGCCGAAGCGCGAGCAGCGGCCATAGGTGGGCTTGATGCCGACGGTGCCGGTGAAGGCGGCCGGCTGGCGGATCGACCCGCCCGTATCGGTCGCCGTCGCGCCGGCGCAGAGGAAAGCCGCGACGGCGGCGGCAGAGCCGCCCGAGGAGCCGCCCGGCACGAGGTCGGCATTCGAGCCCTTGGCGCGCCAGGGGTTCTTCACCGGGCCGTAATAGGAGCTCTCGTTGGAGGAGCCCATGGCGAACTCGTCCATGTTGAGTTTGCCAAGCATGACGGCGCCGGCCTCCCAGAGGTTCTGGGTCACGGTCGATTCGTATTTCGGCTGGAAGCCGTCGAGGATGTGGCTGCAGGCCTGGGTGTGGACGCCTTCGGTTGCGAAGAGGTCCTTGATCCCGAGCGGAATGCCTTCGAGCGCGCCGGCCTTGCCCTCGGCGATGCGGGCGTCGGAGGCCTTGGCCATGGCGCGGGCCTTCTCCGGCGTCACCGTGACATAGGCGTTGATCGCCGGATTGGCGGCCTCGATGGCGGCCAGATAGGCGTCGGTCAGCTCGACGGCGGTCACGTCCTTTGCGGCAAGGCGTTCGCGGGCTTCGGCAATGGTCAGGCGGGTCAGGTCGGTCATCTCAAGGACTTTCGGTGGTCAGCGGACGGAGCGGGCGGCGGGAAGACGCCCGGCCTACTCGACGACCTTGGGAACGAGGAAGAAGTTGCGGTCCGTGTTCGGGGCATTGGCGACGATGTCGTCGGCCTTGTTGCCGTCGGTGACACGGTCTTCGCGCTTCTTCATCTGCATGGGGGTGACCGAGGTCATGGGCTCGACGCCGGAGACATCGACTTCGCCAAGCTGCTCCACGAAGCCGAGGATGGCATTGAGTTCACCCATCATGCGGGTGGCATCTTCCTCGTTCACGGCAATGCGGGCAAGCCGCGCGACGCGCTTCACGGTGGCAAGGTCAACGGACATCAGGCTCTCCGGGTCTTTCGAATGTGAAACCCGCTATAGCCAGCAGCGCTGCGGGGCGCAACGGGTGACCACCGTCGCGCCCCGGAAATCGGCATCTGCGAAAGGCGATACGCCGCCTTACGCCTCGAAGGTGGCGCCGGAGGCCAGCACCTCGACCTTGGTCGTCGTGCCATCCATGGCGGCAACGAAGGTGTCGGCCGTCTTGTCGATGATGCCGAAAGAGCCGTAGTGGCAGGGAATGACGTGCTGGAAATTGAAGAAGCGCTGGCAGGAGAGCGCCGCAACGGCCCCGCCCATGGTGAAGCGATCGCCGATCGGCACGAGGCCGACGTCCGGCTGGTGCAGTTCGTTGATGAGGCCCATGTCGGAGAAGATGTCGGTGTCGCCCATATGGTAGACGGTCGCCTCGTTCTCGATGTGCAGCACGAGGCCGTTGGCATTGCCGAGCGCGTGGGAGACGCCGTCCTCGGTGATCTGCGCGGAGGAATGCAGCGCATTGACGAAGGTGGCGGAAAAGCCGTCGAAATGCACCGTGCCGCCGGTATTGCCCATGTCGAGCTTTTCCACGCCCTTGGAGCCGAGCCAGGCGGCGAGATCGGCATTGGCGAGAACGGTCGCGCCGGTTTCCTTGGCAATCGCGATCGTGTCGCCCACATGGTCGCCATGGCCATGGGTCAGCAGCACATGGGTGAGATCGGCGGTCGCCTCCTTGCGCAGCGCCTCGTCGAAGGCGGGATTGCCGGTGAAGAAGGGATCGATGAGGATCTTGGCTTTCGCGGTTTCGATGCGGAAGGCGGAATGTCCGAGCCAACGGATTTTCATGAGGTTCTCCAGGGTGCTATGCGGGTCCAGGCAGGATATGGGGGCGTGATCGCCTTTGAAAAGCAGGACCACCGGAGAAAGACAATGACCGTCATCACCATCGAAGGGCTGCACGCCCAGCTTCTGCCGGGGCAACCGGTGGCGGGGCTCGATCTCGGCACCAAGACGATCGGCCTGTCGCTCTCCGACCTCGGGCGGCGATTCGCAACGCCGCGGCCCGTCTTGAAGCGCGTCAAGTTCGGCGCGGATGCCGAGGCGCTGCTGGCCTTTGCCGCGAAGGAAAGGGTCGGCGCCTTCATCATCGGGCTTCCCGTGAACATGGACGGCTCGTCCGGTCCGCGCGTGCAGGCAACGCGCGCCTTCGTGCGAAATATGGAAGCGCTGACGGCCATTCCCTTTGTCTATTGGGACGAGCGGCTGTCGACGGTTGCCGCCGAACGGGCGCTCCTCGAAATGGATGTGTCGCGCGCCAAGCGGGCCGAACGCATTGATTCGGCCGCGGCTTCCTTCATTCTTCAGGGCGTGCTGGACAGGCTGGCATCGCTGGCAAGGACGGGCGGCGAGGCCTGAGGCGCCTTGTCGGCACGCCTGCTGCGATACCAGGTGGCGATCGCGCGGCGCTTGCGGAAGGCGAAGATGGCGAAGACGAGGAGGCTGTCTAGGGCGATGGCACGGGCCACGAGCGGCGGGATGCTCTCCGGCGGCAGACCAAGGATCTGTCCATAGATCGCAAAGACCAGATCATGGGCCTGACGGGTCAACATGAAGATGCCGAAGCTCATGTCGTAGTAGGACAGCGTATACCAGCCCGCCAGCAGCGAGACGGGCACGGCCCAAAAGATCAACAGCCACTTCATGCGGCCCTCTCCTCAAGGCTCGACCCCGGCATGCCGTTCACCAGCAGCCAGCGGCAAAGCCCCATAACCGACAGGACGGTTGCGGGAACGGTGATATCGAGCGCCAGCCCGGCAAAGAATGCCGTCGCGAGCGCCAGGTGAGCCATTCGGACCATCATGGTCGCAACCCTGTCGTTAACGTTTTCTTAACCCTAACATGTCGCGCTGGCACCCCGTCCTCAAGGCAAAGCCGCGAACATGGTTAACATCGACAGGGTGAGGTCCAGAGCGCCGTTGTCGGCCACCTCCCGGGTCGGGCAGAATTTGCGGGGTGCGAAGGCGGCACCGGGCCGTTATAAGCGCTGGCGGCACACTCCACCCTCGGAGCGCGCAGCCGATTTCCCCACTGGACTGACATGACCCTCATCTTCGAAAGCATCGTGCCGATCTTCCTTCTCGTTCTGATCGGCGTCTTCCTGCGGCGGGCACGCTTTCTCGACCAGGCCATCTGGCCGGGTCTCGAGCAGTTCGGCTATTTCGTGCTGTTCCCCGCCCTGCTCTTCTCGACGCTGGCGCAGGCCAACTTCTCGGGCCTGAAACCGGATGCCACGGCGCTGGCCGCAATTGGCAGCATCTGTGCGATGTCGGTGCTGGTGCTGGCCCTCTGGCCGCTTTTGAGGGCACGCGGCGTCGCGGCGCCGGCCTTCACCTCCGTCTTCCAGACGGCAACGCGCTGGAACGGATTCATGGCGCTCGCGATCGCCGACAAGCTCTACGGTCACACGGGTCTGTCGATGATCGCGCTCATCATGACGCTGATCATCATCCCCATCAATTTCTTCAATATCGGCGTCCTCGTCTGGTTCGGCGGACAATCGCGCGGCGTCGGCACCTTTGCCTTGAGAATCATCTCCAACCCGCTGATCGTTTCCTCCGTCGCGGGCATCCTCATCAATCTCACCGGCATCCCGGTCTACGGACCTGTGATGGTCACCGTCGACATGCTGGCCACGGCGTCCCTCAGCCTCGGCCTCGTCATGGTCGGGGCCGGACTGAAGGTGGGCGATGCGCTGCGACCAAAGCCCGTCACGCTGCTCGGCGTGGCGCTGAAGCTCGTCGTCATGCCGGCCTTCATGATCGGTTTTGCGCTTCTTTTCGGCATAGGCGGCAATGCGCTGATGGCGATCGCGCTCGGTGCGGCCGTGCCGACGGCCATGAACGGCTATCTGCTCGCCAAGCAGATGGGCGGCGATGCGCCGCTTTATGCGGCCATTGCGACGGTGCAGACGGTCGTGTCCTTCTTCACCATCCCGCTGGTGCTGGCTCTCACCGGTTACTTCGTCTCGGGATAGAGAAGATCGAGCATGAAGGTCGAATCAAAGCGGGAATCAAGCATGCCGTAGGTGGCGCGCCAGCCGCCGGCGAAGCGCGACTCGAGGAAGGCATCGGCAAGGCGCCCTGCCCCGATGCGATAAAGCTCGGCAGCGGCAGCGGCCAGCGCCAATTGCTCGACCAGCATGCGCGACGCGCCCTCATCGCGTTCGCACAGCGAAATGGCGGCCCGGAGAACGTCGATGGTCTTGGCGGCGGCCGGGCCGAGATCGCGGCCGATGACGGCAAAGAGTTGTTCGAATAGATCGCGGCCACGGGCCAGAACCCTCAGCACATCCAGTGCCATGACGTTGCCGGAGCCCTCCCAGATGGCATTGACCGGCGCCTCGCGGTAATGGCGGGCGATCGGCCGTTCCTCGACATAGCCGCTGCCGCCAAGGCACTCCATCGCCTCGTAAATCAGCGGCGGAGCGCTCTTGCAGACCCAGTATTTGACCACCGGCGTCATGATGCGGGCATAGGCCGCATCCTCGGGGCTGGAGCGGGCCCGGTCGAAGGCATCGGCCAGGCGGAAGGTGAGCGCGCTGGCGGCGGCGACATCGAGCGCCATGTCGGCCAGGACGCGCGTCATCAGGGGCTGATCGACCAGCGCCTTGCCGAAGGCCTTGCGGCCACGCACGTGGTGGATCGCTTCGGAGAGCGAGGCGCGCATCATGCCGGCGGAGGCGACGGCGCAGTCGAGCCGGGTCAGCGTCACCATGTCGAGGATCGTGCGCACGCCCTGGTCCGTGGGGCCGAGCGCGAAGCCGAAGGTGTCAGCGAACTCGACCTCCGAGGAGGCATTGGAGCGGTTGCCGACCTTGTCCTTGAGGCGCTGGAAGCGCAGGCCGTTGGCCGAGCCATCTTCGAGAAGACGCGGCACGAGGAAGCAGCCGAGCCCCTCGCGCGTCTGCGCCAGCATCACGAAGGCGTCGCTCATCGGTGCGGAGAGGAACCATTTGTGGCCGGCAAGACGATAGATGCCCTCGCCCACCCGCTCGGCGGTCGATGTATTGGCGCGCACATCCGTACCGCCCTGCTTTTCCGTCATGCCCATGCCGAGGGTGATGGCGGACTTTTCCGTCCAGGCGCGGTTGGTGCTGTCATATTTGCGCGACAGGATCTTCGGCGCCCAATCCTTCTGCACGGTCGGATTGGCGGCGAGCGCGGCAACGGAGGCGCTGGTCATGGTCAGGGGGCACAGGTGTCCGCATTCGAGCTGCGCCGTCAGATAAAAGCGGATCGCGCGGGCCTTGTGGGCGCGGCCGCGTTCGTCCTCGCGGTTTTCCCAGACGGAGGAATGCAGGCCCGTTGCCATGGAGCGGCGCATCAACGCATGCCAGGCGGGATGGAATTCCACGACATCAAGCCGTTCGCCGCGCGGGCCGTGGGTGCGCAGCTTCGGCACGCCCTCATTGGCCATGCGGGCAAGATCCTGCGCCTCCGGCGAGGTCACGTAGCGGCCGAGCTGTTCGAACTCGTCCTTCAGCGCCGCCGACATGGGGTTCGTCAGGTCCACCAGCAGCGGATCGGTGCGATAGGCATTGACGCCCGACCAGGGGGCCGGCTGGTTGAGATCGAGGAGCTTCTGTTCGCTGCGGGTGGTGCGTGTCATGAGGGGCTTCTAGCGAAAAGATTGACGGCGCGATACGGGCGCGCCACGCCCCGCGACCGCTCTTCACCGATATTCCTGTGACGAGACGGGATCGCGGGCGCCGGCCGGCTTGCCGCACCGCCGCCCAGCCTCTATAGAGCGGGCCATTCAGACGAAAGCAAGGGCGGACCATGCATTCCTTTCCGCATCGCCACCTGCTCGGCATCAAGGGTCTCAACGAACAGGACATCAGTATCCTGCTGGACCGTGCCGACGAGGCCGTGAAGATCTCCCGCCAGCGGGAAAAGAAGACGTCCACCCTTAGGGGTCTCACCCAGATCAACCTCTTCTTCGAGGCCTCGACCCGGACGCAATCCTCCTTCGAACTGGCCGGAAAGCGGCTTGGCGCCGACGTGATGAACATGTCGGTCGGCAATTCCTCGGTGAAGAAGGGCGAAACGCTGATCGATACCGCGATGACGCTCAACGCCATGCACCCTGACGTGCTGGTGGTGCGCCACTCCTCGGCCGGTGCTGCCGCGCTTCTAGCGCAGAAGGTGTCCTGCGCGGTCGTCAATGCCGGTGACGGCCAGCACGAGCATCCGACCCAGGCGCTGCTCGACGCGCTGACCATCCGCCGCGCCAAGGGCAAGCTGTCCCGTATCATCGTCGCCATCTGCGGCGATGTGCTGCATTCGCGCGTTGCCCGCTCCAACATCCTGCTGCTCAACCAGATGGGCGCGCGCGTGCGGGTCGTGGCCCCCGCGACGCTTTTGCCCACCGGCATCGCCGACATGGGCTGCGAGGTCTACCATTCCATGGCCGAAGGGCTGAAGGATGCGGACGTGGTGATGATGCTGCGCTTGCAGCGCGAGCGCATGTCCGGCGCTTTCGTGCCGTCGGTGCGCGAGTATTTCCACTATTTCGGCCTCGATGCCGAAAAGCTGAAAGCCGCGAAGGACGATGCGCTCGTCATGCATCCCGGCCCCATGAACCGCGGCGTCGAAATCGCCTCTGAGATTGCCGACGGTCCGCAGAGCGTCATCGAAAGCCAGGTGGAAATGGGCGTTGCCGTGCGCATGGCGGTGATGGAAACGCTCCTCCTCTCGCAGAACCAGGGGCCGCGCGCATGAAGCCCGTCGTCATCGACAACGTCCGCATCATCGATCCCTCGCGCGATCTGGATGAAGCCGGCCGAATCATCATCGTGGACGGCAAGATCGAAGCGGCGGGCGCCGAAGCGCTCACCCGTCCCGTGCCTTCAGGCGCCAGCCTGCGCGACGGGCGTGGCCTGATTGCCATGCCCGGCCTTATCGATGCCCGCGTCTTCGTCGGGGAACCCGGCGGCGAACATCGCGAGACGGTCGCCTCGGCCGCGCGCGCGGCGGCGGCCGGCGGCGTCACCTCGATCATCACCATGCCGGATACCGATCCCGTCATCGACGACATCGCGCTGGTGGAGTTCATCCGCAAGACGGCCCGTGACCGCGCCATCGTCAATGTCTACCCCGCCGCAGCCCTGACCAAGGGGCTCAAGGGTGAAGAGATGACCGAATTCGGCCTCCTCAAGGATGCTGGCGCCGTCTGCTTCACCAATGGCCGCCATGGGCTCGACGATGCGCAGGTGCTGCGCCGGGCCATGACCTATGCGAAGGCCTTCGGTGCGGTCGTGTCGCTGGAGACGCGCGACGCGCATCTCGGCGCCGCCGGCGTCATGAACGAGGGCCTGCTGGCGAGCTGGCTGGGTCTCTCCGGCATTCCGCGCGAGGCCGAGATCATTCCCCTGGAGCGCGATCTGCGCATCGCGGGCCTGACGGGCGGCGCCTATCACGCCGCGCAGCTCTCGGTACCCGAATCGGTCGAAGCCGTGGTGACCGCCCGCAAGCGCGGCGCGAAGGTCACCTGCGGCGTAGCGATCGCCAGTCTGACGCTGAACGAAAACGACATCGGCGAATACCGCACCTTCTTCAAGCTCTCGCCGCCGCTGCGCAGCGAGGCCGACCGTGTGGCCATGGTGGAGGCTCTCGCACGCGGCGAGATCGACATTATCGTCTCCTCGCACGATCCGCAGGACGTCGATACCAAGCGACTGCCCTTTGCCGATGCCGCCGATGGCGCGATCGGGCTGGAGACCATGCTGGCGGCGGCGCTGCGCCTTTATCACAGCGGCCATGTGCCGCTGATGCGGCTCGTCGATGCGCTCTCGACGCGGCCGGCCTCGATCTTCGGCCTGCCGGGCGGCACGCTGAAGCCGGGTGCGCCGGCCGATATCACGCTCGTCGATCTCGACGAGCCGTGGATCGTCGCCAAGGAACAGCTGGTGTCGCGCTCCAAGAACACGCCCTTCGAGAATGCACGCTTTACCGGCCGGGCCGTCGCGACCTATGTTGCCGGCAATCTGGTCTATGGCGCCTGACGCAACGCCCACCGGGAGGACATGATGGACACGCTTTCCTGGACACTCGGCTGGGGCGCAACGCTCGGCGTGCTCGTCTTCGGCTATCTGCTGGGCTCCATCCCCTTCGGCCTCATCCTGACACGAGCGGCCGGCCTTGGCGACGTGCGCAAGATCGGCTCCGGAAATATCGGCGCGACCAACGTGCTGCGCACCGGAAACAAGAAGCTGGCGGCCGCCACCCTGTTGCTCGATGCTCTCAAGGGAACGGCAGCCGCCGCGCTCGCCGGTCTTTATCTCGGACCCGATGCGGCGCTTGTCGGCGGCTTTGCGGCCTTCCTCGGCCATCTCTTTCCGGTCTGGCTCGGTTTCAAGGGCGGCAAGGGTGTGGCGACCTATATCGGCGTGGCGCTCGGCGTCACACCGTGGCTGGTTCTCGTCTTCGCCGCCGTCTGGCTCGGCGTCGCGAAGATCAGCCGCTATTCGTCGCTTTCAGCGCTGGTTGCAACGCTCGTCATTCCGGTTGTATCGTGGTTCGCGATTTCGGAAAAGACGGCGCTTCTGTTTGCGGCGATGACCCTCATCACCTGGATCAAGCACAAGGCGAATATCGAGCGTCTCATGGCCGGAACCGAAAGCAGGATCGGGCAGAAGGGATGAGGGCATGGCCGACGGAACGAGGCGCACGGGCATAGTCCTCTCCGACCGGCAACGCATCTCCTGGCTTCGGCTGATCCGCAGCGACAATGTTGGCCCGGCGACCTTCCGGGATCTCATCAACACCTTCGGCACCGCCGAAACCGCACTCGCCATGCTGCCGGAGCTCTCCGCCCGCGGCGGCTCGACGCGCACCATCCGTGTCGCGAGTGTCGAGGAGGCGGAACGGGAACTTGCTTTCGCCAGCCGATTCGGTGCCCGCTTCCTCGGCATCGGCGAGCCGGATTATCCGCCGGCGCTTCGTCAGATCGATGCGGCCCCGCCGATTCTGGCCGTCAAGGGCGATGCCGCCGTTGCGCTTCGCCCGTCCCTCGGCATTGTCGGCTCCCGGAATGCCTCGGTCAGCGGCGCGAAGTTCGCCGCGATGATCGCGCGCGAGGCGGGCCGCGCCGGCTACACGATTACCTCCGGCCTTGCCCGCGGCATCGATGCGGCCGCCCATGTCGCCAGCCTCGAAACGGGCACGATCGCGGCGATGGCCGGAGGGCTCGACCAGCCCTACCCGCCCGAGAACGTGCCGCTGCTCAATCAGATCACCGAGGGAAGCGGGCTCGCCATCAGCGAAATGCCGTTCGGCTGGGAACCGCGGGCCCGCGACTTTCCCCGCCGCAATCGCCTGATTGCCGGCGTCAGCATGGGTCTTGCGGTGGTGGAGGCGGCGGTCAGGTCGGGTTCGCTGATCACGGCGCGCTTTGCTGCCGATTTCGGTCGGCTGGTCTTTGCCGTGCCGGGCTCGCCGCTCGATCCGCGCTGCCACGGCACGAATCGCCTGATCCGCGATGGCGCCACCATCGTGACGGAACCGGCCGACATTCTCGAAGCACTCGCGCCGCTGACGCGCATCGACCTCTTCACGCCACGGGAAATGAACGAACCGATCGAGGATGGCGACCGCCGCATGGCCGCGCCGCCCGACGACAGCGAGCGGCAGCGGATTGTCGATGCGCTGGGGCCGACGCCCGTCGACATCGATGACATCATCCGCCATACCGGCCTTTCGGCGGCGCAGGTCTATCTTGTGCTGCTAGAGCTTGACCTTGCCGGGCGTCTGCATCGCCACGCCAATGGCATGGTCTCGGTGACGAGTTTCCTGTGACGGGCGACGGCCCTGCTGCAGGTCGCTGGCTTCCAGATAGGCCATTTCAAGCAGGTAGCACAACATGCCAGCGCCCTCCGCCTCGGCAACCGCGCGCAATTCGCCAAGCATCTCCCGGATATAGGCCATGTTCTCGCGGCCTTGGGTACTGCCGGATCCCGATGATGGAGATATCGTCATGCGCTGTCCTGCCATGGAGAGGCCGGCACTCTCCCGCGCTGTGGCAGGCCTGCCGATGGTTCAATCGAAGCGCGCATTTTACAATCTATGTTTCGCAAAGCTCGCCTATTACAACGATAATGCAAATATCCTTAATTGCAACACAGAAAAAATCCCCAAATGGTTGCATTGCGTTGCATCAGGCATATTTTCCCGGAAAACCCTTGACCGCGCGGCTTTCTCTCTTCATTTCGAAAGGCAGTCTCCAGAATTTGAAGCGCCGCCGACCGGTCTCCGGCCTGCTCCGTCGCCGACCGAACAGAGTGTTTACATGAACGTTGTCGTGGTTGAATCGCCGGCGAAAGCCAAGACGATCAACAAATATCTCGGACCCGGTTACAAGGTTCTCGCCTCCTTCGGCCACGTGCGTGATCTGCCGGCCAAGGACGGTTCCGTGCGCCCGGACGAGGACTTCGAAATGTCCTGGGAGGTCGATACGGCCTCCGCCAAGCGCATGAAGGACATTGCCGACGCGGTAAAATCATCCGACGGGCTCATTCTGGCGACCGACCCGGATCGCGAAGGGGAAGCCATTTCCTGGCATGTCCTTGACCTCCTGAAGAAGAAGCGGGTGATCGGCGACAAGCCGGTGCAGCGCGTCGTCTTCAACGCCATCACCAAGAAGGCGGTGCTCGAAGCCATGGCGGCGCCGCGCGATATCGATGTCGCGCTGGTCGACGCCTATCTCGCCCGCCGGGCGCTCGACTATCTCGTCGGCTTCAATCTCTCGCCGGTGCTGTGGCGCAAGCTGCCGGGCGCTCGCTCGGCCGGCCGCGTGCAGTCGGTGGCGTTGCGGCTTGTCTGCGACCGCGAAAACGAAATCGAGCGCTTCGTCTCGGAAGAATACTGGAATCTGTCGGCGATCCTGAAGACGCCGCGCGGCGATGCCTTCGAGGCGAAGCTCTCCATGGCGGATGGCAAGCGCCTGCAGGGCAAGTCGATCAAGACGGGCGAAGATGCCAACCGGCTGAAGGCGCTGCTGGAAGGCGCATCCTTCGTTGTCGACAGTGTGGAGGCCAAGCCGGTCAAGCGCAATCCCGGCCCGCCCTTCACCACCTCCACCCTGCAGCAGGCCGCCTCCTCGCGCCTCGGCTTCTCCGCCTCCCGGACCATGCAGGTGGCGCAGAAGCTCTATGAGGGCATCGACATCGGTGGCGAGACGGTCGGTCTTATCACCTACATGCGTACCGACGGCGTGCAGATGGCGCCCGAAGCCGTGGATGCCGCACGCCGCGCCATCGGCGACCAGTTCGGCGCCCGCTACGTGCCGGAGAAGGCCCGCTTCTACTCCACCAAGGCGAAGAACGCCCAGGAAGCCCACGAAGCTATCCGCCCGACCGATTTCAACCGAACGCCCGACAGCGTGAAGCGCTTCCTCGATGCCGACCAGATTCGTCTTTACGACCTCATCTGGAAGCGCGGCATCGCCAGCCAGATGGCATCGGCGGAAATCGAGCGCACAACAGTCGAGATCCTTGCCGACAACAAGGGCGAGACCGCAGGCCTGCGCGCCGTCGGCTCCGTCATCCGATTCGACGGCTTCATCGCCGCCTACACGGACCAGAAGGAAGATGGCGAGCAGAGCGACGACGCCGACGAGGATGGCCGCCTGCCGGAGATCAATGCCCGCGAGAACCTCGCGAAGGACAAGATCAACGCCAGCCAGCACTTCACCGAGCCGCCGCCGCGCTATTCGGAGGCCTCGCTGATCAAGAAGATGGAAGAGCTCGGCATCGGCCGCCCCTCCACCTACGCCGCGACGCTGAAGACGCTGAGCGACCGCGAATATATCGTCGTCGACAAGCGCAAGCTGATCCCGCATTCGCGCGGCCGTCTTGTCACGGCCTTCCTCGAGAACTTCTTCTCGAAATATGTCGAATACGATTTCACCGCCGATCTCGAAGAAAAGCTCGACCGGATCTCGGCGGGCGAACTCGACTGGAAGGAGGTTCTCCGGGACTTCTGGAAGGACTTCTTCGCCCAGATCGAGGACACCAAGGAACTGCGCGTCACCAATGTGCTGGATGCGCTGAACGAAGCGCTCGCCCCTCTGGTCTTCCCCAAGCGCGAGGACGGATCGGACCCGCGCATCTGCCAGGTCTGCGGCACCGGCAAGCTGTCGCTGAAGCTTGGAAAGTATGGCGCCTTCGTCGGTTGCTCGAACTATCCGGAATGCAATTTCACCCGCCAGCTCTCTTCCGACGGCGCGGATGCGGAGGCGCAGGCCTCGAACGAGCCGCAGGCGCTCGGCAAGGATCCGCATACGGGTGAAGAGATCACGCTGCGCAGCGGCCGTTTCGGCCCCTATGTGCAGCGCGGCGACGGCAAGGACGCCAAGCGCTCCAGCCTGCCGAAGGGCTGGACGCCGGCGTCCATCGACCACGAAAAGGCGTTGGCCCTTCTGTCGCTTCCCCGCGATATCGGCCCGCATCCCGAAACGGGCAAGATGATCTCGTCCGGCCTTGGCCGCTACGGACCCTTCGTGCTGCATGACGGCACCTATGCCAATGTCGAGTCGATCGAGGACGTCTTCTCGATCGGCCTCAACCGCGCCGTTTCCGTGCTCGCCGACAAGGCCAGCAAAGGTCCGGGCGGACGCGGTCGCGGCGCGGCGCAGGCCGCGTTGAAGGAACTCGGCGAGCATCCGGATGGCGGCGCGATCACCGTGCGCGACGGGCGCTATGGGCCCTACGTCAACTGGGGCAAGGTCAATGCAACCCTGCCGAAGGGCAAGGAACCGCAGGATGTCACCGTCGAGGAGGCCCTGGCGCTGATCGCCGAGCGGGCCGGCAAGTCCGGCGGCAAGACCAAGGCGAAGGCTGCAAAGGCACCGGCCAAGACCGCCAAGGCCGCGAAGGCAACCGAGGACGGGGCCGAAAAGCCCGCCAAGGCGAAGACGACGAAGGCGGCCGGCGCAAAGGCCACGGCGACGAAGAAGACCACTGCAACGACGACGGCGGCCAAGCCCAAGGCAGCCGCAAAACCAAAGGCGGCCGGCAAGACGGCAGCCGGGAAAGGCTGATCTTGGCACGCATTCCGCGCGACCCGACCGAAGGCTCCAGACGGCAGCGGCCGGGCCGCGAGGGTGGAAAACCGGCCGTGGTGCGCGGCAGCGACACCACGCTTCCCGCTACGGACACGCCGATTATCCATGGCGCGGTGCCGCCGCGCGACGTGCTGCTGCGCTTCATCACCGAAAATCCCGACCGCGCCTCCAAACGCGAGATCGCCAAGGCCTTCGGCCTGAAGGCGGAGGCGCGCGTCGAACTGAAGGACGCGCTTCGGGCGCTAGAGGATGAGGGCTATGTCGAGAAGAAGCGCAAGTCGCTGACGCGGCCCGGCGCCCTGCCCCCGGTCACGGTGCTCGACATCACCACCCGCGACAAGGATGGCGAACTGATCGCACGGCCGGCCGAATGGCCCGAGGATGGCGGCGTGGCGCCAGCCGTGCTGATCCGCCAGTCCTCGCAGGCCCGCTCCAAGGGCAAGACGCCGGTCGGCGGCCTCGGTGATCGGGTGCTGGCGAAGATCTTTCCCGCCAAGGAGCGCGGCGGCCCGGCCTATACGGGCCGTATCATCAAGGTTCTCGACAAGAAGCGCGATGCCGTTCTCGGTGTCTTCCGCCTGCATGGCGCGGATGGCGGCGGGCGCATCATGCCGATCGAAAAGCGCGGCGACGAAATGGCGGTCCCCGCTTCCGGCGTCGGCGATGCCAAGGACGGAGACCTCGTCGAAGTCGAGGTCTCCCGCGCCGGCCGCTACGGGCTGCCGCTTGCCGCGGTGCGCACCGTCATCGGTTCCGTCGCCTCGGAAAAGGCGATCTCGATGATCGCCATCTATGCCCATGGCATCCCGCATGTCTTCCCGGCCCGCGTGATCGCCGAGGCCCACGAGGCCGGCCCCGCCTCCATGGCGAAGCGCGAGGACTGGCGCGCCCTGCCGCTGGTCACCATCGACCCCGCGGATGCGAAAGACCATGACGACGCCGTGCATGCCGAACCGGACCCGTCCGAGGACAATCCGGGCGGCGTGATCGTCACCGTCGCGATCGCCGACGTTTCCTGGTACGTCCGCCCCGGCTCGGCGCTCGACCAGGAAGCGGCCAAGCGCGGCAATTCCGTCTATTTCCCCGACCGCGTCGTGCCGATGCTGCCGGAGCGGATCTCCAACGATCTCTGCTCGCTGAAGGAAGGCGTGGAGCGGCCGGCGCTCGCCGTGCGCATGCGCTTCTCTAGGGAAGGCCGCAAGGCGGGGCACACCTTCCACCGCATCATGATGAAGAGCGCGGCGAAGCTCTCCTACAGCCAAGCCCAGGCCGCCATCGACGGGCGCCCGGACGACAAGACAGGCCCGATCCTCGAGACGATCCTCAAGCCGCTGTGGGATGCCTACCGGATCATGACCATCGGTCGTGATCGCCGCCAGCCGCTCGAGCTCAACATGCCCGAGCGCAAGATCCTCCTGAAACCCGACGGCACCGTGGACACCGTCATCGTGCCGGAGCGACTGGACGCCCACAAACTCATCGAAGAGATGATGATCCAGGCGAACGTCGCCGCCGCCGAGACACTGGAAGCCAAGAAGCAGGCGCTGATCTATCGCGTCCACGACCAGCCTTCGCTTGCCAAGCAGGAGACGCTGCGCGAGTTCCTGGCGACCCTCGACATTGCGCTCGCCAAGGGCGGCAACATGCGCTCCAACCATTTCAACGGCATTCTCTCCAAGGCCGAGGGAAAGCCCTTCGAGACCATGGTCAACGAGATGGTGCTGCGCTCCCAGAGCCAGGCGATCTACAGCCCGGAGAATATCGGCCATTTCGGCCTCAACCTCCTGCGCTACGCCCACTTCACCTCGCCCATCCGCCGCTACGCAGACCTCATCGTGCATCGCGCGCTGGTGGGCTCGCTCGGCCTCGGCGAAGGCGGCATCACGCCGAAGGAAGAGGCGGCGCTGGACGATATCGCGGCGGAAATCTCCACCTTCGAACGGCGCGCCATGGCGGCCGAGCGCGAGACGGTGGACCGGCTGATTGCCCATCATCTGGCCGATCGCGTCGGCCAGGAATTTGACGGGCGCATTTCGGGCGTGACGAAATCGGGACTTTTTGTCACCCTGCCGGCCTATGGTGCGGATGGTTTCGTCCCTATATCAACGCTCGGACGCGACTACTTCATCTACGACGAGGCGCATCAGGCGCTGACGGGCGAGAAGACCGGGCTTGGCTACAGACTCGGCGATCCCGTCCGGGTCTCGCTGGCAGAAGCCGTGCCACTGGCCGGCGCGCTTCGCTTCGAGATGGTCAGCGAAGGTCGCAAGATGCCGACGGCAATCCGTTCGTTCCACAAGTCCGGACGACGGGACAGGGCCTTCGGGCGCAAGCAGCCCGGAACACGCCCGCCGCGCGGCAAACGCTAACGCCCGCTCGAACGCGGGACGAAAGGCAATGCCATGACTGTGGTACAGACACAGAAGATCAGCCTCGGCGGTACATCCGAGATTCGGGAAGAGCGGCCGGTGGGGCGCAGCATGCGCCGCGGCTTTCTCAACACCTGCCCGGCCTGCGGACAGGGCAAGCTTTTTGCAAAGTTCCTGCGCACCGTCGATCACTGCGCCTGCTGCGACCAGCGCCTCGACGATCACCGCGCCGACGACCTGCCGCCCTATATCGTCATCACCATCGTCGGCCATGTCATGGTCGGCGGCTACATGGCGACGGACCTCGTCTGGTCCCTGAACAGCTGGCAGCATCTGGCCATATGGGCGCCCCTGACGATCCTTGCTTCCGTTGCCCTGATGCAGCCCGTCAAGGGCGCCGTCATCGGCCTGCAATGGGCGCTGCGCATGCATGGCTTCGGCGATAAGCCCGATGCGCCGGAAGACCGGCTGCCGGACCAGGCCCCGCCGCGCTGAGCGGGTGACACATGGAGGAGGAGAACGCGCGCTTGGCACAGGCTGCGAAACGGCGTGTCGTGCCGCGTGATGCCGCCAGCCTTATCCTCATCGACCGCAGCGGGCCGGTCCCAAGAGTTCTTGTCGGCCGGCGCGCGGCCGCACATCGCTTCATGCCCAATCTCTACGTCTTCCCCGGCGGGCGACGTGATCCGCTGGACCATCGACTGGCCACACTGGAGCCTCTTGCCGACGACGTCGTCACGCTTCTGGCGCGGCGCGTTCCAAAGCGACGGGCGACTTCGCTGCACGGGCTGGGGGTCACGGCGCTCAGGGAACTCCACGAAGAAACGGGGCTGGTGATCGGCCGTTTCGATCCCCCGGTTCCCGGCGCCGCCGCAGCGTCCATCTTTGCACCGGCGCTCGGCAAATTGCGATACACGGCCCGCGCCATCACGCCGCCCACCTTTCCGATGCGCTTCGACACCCGTTTTTTCACGCTCTTTACCGACGAGGTGGCGATCGATCCGACAGCGGCGCGCGACAGCCGGGAGCTTGAGGATCTGCGCTGGATCGGCATCGATGACCGCCAGTCCGTACCGCTGCCTGACATCACAGCGACCATTCTCGACGATCTCGCCGCGCGCCTCTCAGTCGATCCGCATTTATCGTTTGAGCGCGGCGTGCCCTTCTACTACACAGTGCGCGGACGTTTTGTCCGAACCATGCTCTGAGGACTGACCGCGCATGCACCAGCCGTCACCCGGCCTTTCGAAGCCGGCCGAGGAACAGATCCACTGGCCGTCGCTGTTTGCAGCCGTCGCGGCCATCTCGGCCGTCGGCATTGCCATCGGCCTCGGCCTGCCGCTGCTCAGCATCATCATGGAAAAGCGCGGCATTTCCTCGACCATGATCGGGCTGAACTCCGCCATGGCCGGCCTGGCCTCCATGGCCGCCGCGCCGCTGACGACCAAGCTTGCCCACAGGATCGGCGTCGTGCCGGCCATGCTGCTGGCGATCCTCATCGCATCCATCTCGGCCCTCGGCTTTTACGCCATCGAGAACTTCTGGCTCTGGTTCCCGCTGCGTGTCGCCTTCCACGGCGCGATCACGGTGATGTTCATCCTCTCGGAATTCTGGATCAATGCCACGGCCCCGCCGCGCAAACGTGGTCTCGTGCTCGGCATCTACGGCACCGTTCTGTCACTCGGCTTTGCGACCGGACCGCTGCTGTTCTCCATCCTCGGCAGCGATGGCATCCTCCCCTTTGCCGTCGGCGCGGGCGTCATCCTGCTCGCCGCCATTCCAATCTTCATCGCCCGCAAGGAATGTCCTGTCATCGACGAAAAGCCGGAGCGGCATTTTCTGCGCTACGTCTTCCTCGTTCCGACGGCGACGGCGGCCGTGTTCATCTTCGGAGCGGTCGAATCGGGCGGTCTATCGCTGTTTCCGATCTTCGGCACCCGCGCCGGCTTTAGCGAGGCCCAGGCTGCCCTGCTGCTCACGGTGATGGGGATCGGCAATGTCGTCTTCCAGATCCCGCTCGGCATGCTGTCGGACCGCATCAAGGACCGCAGGACGCTTCTGTCGCTGATGACCGTCGTCGGGCTCATCGGCGCCCTCAGCCTCCCGCTTCTCGTTCACAGCTGGCTGCTGACGGCGATCGTGCTCCTGTTCTGGGGCGGATGCGTCTCTGGCCTCTACACGGTCGGTCTCAGCCACCTCGGCTCGCGGCTGACGGGGGCGGACCTTGCCGCCGCCAATGCAGCCTTTATCTTCTCCTATGCGGTGGGCACGGTCGCCGGTCCGCAGGTCATCGGCGCGGCCATGGACATCACCGGCAATTCCGGTTTTGCCTGGGCGATTGCCGGTTTCTTCGCGATTTACATCGTTTTGACCATCGGTCGCATGGTTTTGCGGCCCAAACAGGGTTGACTTTTCGGGCGCGATTTGTAGTTTCGCGCCACCTCAGACCGTGGCTGCCCAGGCCGTCCACGGCGACATCCATTTAAAGGCAGGACGACCATGGCAAAGGCAACCACCATCAAGATCAAGCTTCTGTCGACGGCCGACACGGGTTTCTTCTACGTCACCACGAAGAACAGCCGTACGATGACGGACAAGATGACGAAGACCAAGTACGACCCGATCGCAAAGAAGCACGTCGAGTTCAAGGAAACGAAGATCAAGTAATCTTCGTTTCATCCTTCGGGATTGCAGGAAGCGCCGCGTCACCCGACCGGCGCTTTTTTGTTGTCCAGTCGGCATGCTTTCGGCGTCCCGCTCCCTCGTCCCTCCTCGTATCCTTGGACCTCGTCCCATGGACTGCCTGTCCCGGCAGTTTGTTCCGATCGGGGCGCGGAGCACATTGCTGGAATCAAAAACGCCACCCCTTTTTGCAAGGGGTGGCGTTGCGAATGGGGGTCGGCTGGTTCGCAGCTACGGCACGAGGAACCGATCTTGCGGAGAACCAACCGACCGACCCCACGACCCAGGAGATGCGGCGGACCTGAGCATCATGGGGTAACCGGTTGTTTGCTGGAGAGAACCTGTCTCTCTTGTGCTTAAAGGATTACGCGTTTTTTGCAGAAAAGCAACGATTTCTTAACCAACTCGAAGTCCACACAGATTTATGGTTAAGAAATTCGTGTTCCGTTTAATGCGGCCCAGCGGGCGGTGACGTGTCGAACACCCCGGCAGCAACGCGTCGGCCTATAGTGTGCAAAGAGTCGACTCTACAGACACAGTGCCGCCGGAGTCTTGCGAACTGCGCACACAAGGCGCCACGCCACACGCCACGAAATCGAAAATCCTAAATATTTCTGATGCTTAAATGCGGCAAGTTCACTCCGGACCACCTGCCAGATATACGTCGGACGCGATTGCAGGTCTTGCAGATCGATAGATGTCTGACCTCTACGGGTCGGCCGCCTGTGCCGCCGGACCGACATCAGGCCGCCGCTGCGACCACGCGGTTACGGCCGCTGTTCTTGGCCTGGTAGAGGGCGCGGTCAGCGCGGCGGATCAGCGTCTCGGCCGTATCCTGCCCGGGAATCAGCGTGGCGATTCCCAGCGAGGCGGTGATCGATATCGGGCCATCCCCTCCGGGAATCGGGAAGGGAATCGATTCGACGAGAATGCGCAGACGCTCGGCCACCGATTCGGCCGTCTCATGCAGCGTATCCGGCATCACCACCACGAACTCCTCGCCGCCATAGCGGCAGGCGAGATCGGCGCCGCGCACAGTCGAGCGAATACGGCGCGCAAATTCGCGCAGTACGGCGTCGCCGACGTCATGGCCGTAGGTGTCGTTCACCGCCTTGAAGCGATCGATATCGGTGATGCACAGCGAGAGCTGGCGTCCACGCGCAGTGGCCCGGTCGAGCAGGAGCTTCAGATGGCTGTCGAGATAGCGTCGGTTGTGCAGACCGGTCAGCGCATCCGTCACCGCCAGCTCGATGGTTTCCTGCACGCTGGTGCGCAGGCGATCATTGTAACGCTTGCGGCGAACCTGCGTCATGGAGCGCGCGACAAGCTCGTTGGGATCGAGGGGGCGCATGATGTAGTCGGTGACGCCGAGTTCGAAGGCGCGCACGACGGTCTCGTCAGCGCCCTGTTCCACCACGAGAAGCACGGGGATGTAACGGGTGCGTTCCAGCGAGCGCAGTTGCGAGCAGAGGCGCAGCGGGTCGTAGTCCTCGAAATTCGAGTTGACGATGACGAGGTCGAAGCTGTTTTCGGCCGCCTCGAACAGCGCCGCCTGCGGATCGGAGAGCGCCGTTACTTCGGCTACCGGGCTCAGCGCCTTGACGATACGCTCCTGCGAGCTGGCGCGGCCATCAACGAGCAGCACGCTGCCCGGCCCTTCCTGCCGGTCGCGGGCCGCCATGTCCTGCAGCGCAAGGGCATGGGCGGTTTCGGCGCGGTGGCGCAGTTCATCGCTGACGTTCTTCAGCCTAACGAGGCTCTTGACGCGGGACATGAGTTGCAGGTCGTTGACGGGCTTCGTCAGGAAGTCGTCGGCACCGGCCTTCAGGCCGCGAACGCGATCGGAAGGTTGGTCGAGGGCCGTCACCATGACGACGGGAATATGGGCCGTTCGGCTATTGGCCTTCAGCCGCTCGCAGACATCGAACCCGTCTATGCCGGGCATCATGATGTCGAGCAGCACCAGATCGACCGGCGCGCTTTCGCAGATGGCGAGGGCCTCATAACCGTCACGGGCGGTCAGCACTTCGTAATAGTCGGCAATCAGCCGCGCTTCGAGCAGCTTGACGTTGGCCGGGATGTCGTCAACGACGAGGATACGCGCTGTCATTGCTCTTGTCCGCTCTCACGCATCGCCGAGGTAAGTCTTTATGGTCTCGATGAATTTCGGTACCGAAATCGGCTTTGAGACATAGGCTTCGCAACCGCCCTGCCTTATCCGCTCCTCATCGCCCTTCATGGCGAAGGCGGTGACGGCGATCACGGGAATGACGTGCAATTCGTCATCTTCCTTCAGCCACTTGGTCACTTCAAGGCCGGAGACCTCCGGAAGCTGAATGTCCATGAGGATAAGATCCGGACGATGGCGGCGGGCGAGTTCAAGCGCCTCCATCCCATTGCGCGTCTGGATGGTCCGATAGCCGGACGCCTCGATCAGGTCGCGAAAGAGCTTCATGTTCAGCTCGTTGTCCTCGACAATCATGACCTGTTTGGGCATCTGTGTGTCCTGATGATACGATGATGCACTTGAAACCCGCTCTGCTGAAGATAAGTTCAGACCGGCGAGAGACAAGCGACCTCTTTCAACTGACGCTAGATGGATTTGGTTGAGAAATTGGAAACTCCGTGCGCGATCGGAAAACTGTTCAGGGGTAAAGTGCCAAGGTGACCGATGCTGATCAGATTGCCATTACTGCGCTCGGCTGGCTGGCAGGCGAACCCGAGCAACTCTCGCGTTTCCTGGCGCTGACGGGCAGCGATGTCAGCGATCTGCGCCGCAATGCCGCCTCGCCCGGCTTTCTGGCGGGCGTCCTCGATTTTCTCATGGGACATGAACCGACGCTGCTCGCCTTTTGCAGTGCCAGCGATCTCGATCCCAACCGGGTCGTGCACGCCGCCCATATGCTCTGCGGTCCGCCGCAGGACGGGGGATATTGATCGATGGTGACGGCAATCGGAATGGTGCGGGAGCAATTGACCGACCGGCCACTGCTGGTGTGCGACGTCGATGAGGTCGTGCTGGAGTTTCTCGGTCCCTTCCGCCGCTTTCTGGCGGCGAACGGCCTGAAACTGCTGCCGCGCTCGTTTCGCCTGCATGGCAATATTGTCGCTATCGACACGGGTACGCCGATTGCGGACGAAGCCGTGCATCCATTGATCGAAATGTTCTTTGCCGAACAGTGCGACTGGCAGACCCCGGCCTGCGACGTGGCGACGACACTGGCGATGCTCAGCGAGAAGGCGGATGTGGTCTTCCTCACGGCGATGCCGCCCCGCCACCACGATCTTCGCCGCACGCTGCTGAACGGACTTGATCTCACTTTCCCGATGATTGCCACCGAGGAACCGAAGGGCCCCGTGGTTGCAGACCTGCACCGCGGCCGCGACCTGCCCCTCGCCTTCATCGACGATATCGCCCGAAACCTCGCCTCCGTGGGCGAGAGCGTGCCTCAGTGCCTTCTCGTGCATCTGATGGCGGACCGGGAATTTCGCGCGCTGATGCCAGTGCCGGATGCGCCCGTGATTTGCGCCGACGACTGGGCCGGGGCGCACCGGTTGGTCAGCAAGCATTTCTGGGCAGGTGAACCCGCTTGATTGTCTTTCGGATGTGGATGCGTGAGCGCTGCGGCCTTGAAGCGCGGGACTGAGGCGCGTAAGGTCGCGATGTTCAATCTTTGTTCCCGTGATGACCAGCGACGCCCCGCCCCGCCCCGGTTTCTGCCGTGACTGCCTTGCGCCGCAGCGCGAGAGCGAGCGACGCTGCCGCGCCTGCGGCAGCCCGCGCCTCGTCTTCCATGCCGAACTTTACGATCTTCCCATCGCCCATATCGACTGCGACGCTTTCTATGCCTCGGTCGAAAAGCGCGACAATCCGGAGCTGGCCGACAAGCCCGTGATCATCGGCGGAGGCAAGCGTGGCGTTGTCTCGACGGCCTGCTACATTGCCCGCATCCGCGGCGTGCGCTCGGCCATGCCGATGTTCAAGGCGCTGGAGGCGTGTCCCGATGCCGTCGTCATCAAGCCGGACATGGAGAAATACAGCCGCGTCGGCCGCGAGGTGCGGGCCCTCATGCAGGCGCTGACCCCGCTCGTGCAGCCGCTCTCCATCGACGAGGCCTTTCTCGACCTTACCGGCACCGAGCGGCTGCATCATGATCCACCGGCGCGCACGCTGGCCCGGCTTGCCCGGCGCATCGAAGCCGAGATCGGCATCACCGTTTCCGTCGGCCTCTCCTACTGCAAGTTCCTCGCCAAGGTCGCCTCCGACCTCAACAAGCCGCGCGGCTTTTCCGTCATCGGCCAGGCGGAGGCGATCGACTTCCTGCGCGATCGGCCCGTCACCACCATCTGGGGCGTCGGCAAGGCCTTCGCCGAAACGCTGGGGCGCGATGGCATCCGCACCATTGGCCAGTTGCAGACCATGGAGGAAGGCGACCTGATGCGCCGCTACGGCACCATGGGACAACGTCTCTTCCACCTGTCACGCGGCGAGGACGACCGGCGCGTCGAGATCGACGGCGAGGCCAAGAGCGTGTCGGCGGAAACCACCTTCAACGAGGATATCCACAAGCTGGCCGAACTGACCGTGCATCTGCGCCGGTTGAGCGAAAAGGTGGCACTCCGGCTGCGACGCTCCGAAACGGCTGGTCACACGGTGGTGCTGAAACTGAAGTCCAGCGATTTCAAGCTGCGCACCCGCAACCGGCGGCTCGACAGCCCGACGCAGCTTGCCGACCGTATCTTCCGCACCGGCCTTTCCCTGCTGGAGCGCGAGGCCGATGGCACGCGCTTTCGCCTCATCGGCATCGGCGTCAACGACCTTTCCGATCCCGCGCGGGCCGATCCGCCCGACCTCGTCGACCGGCAGGCCGCCCAGCGGGCCAAGGCGGAAGCGGCGATGAATGCGCTGCGCGACAAGTTCGGCCGCGACAGCGTGGAGACGGGCTATACGTTCGGCCGGCAGCGGAAGCCCGACCCGCCGGGCTCCGAATAAAAGCTTGCGAATAAATCTGTGGTCCCGGCCGTTCCTCATGCAAACGTGATGGGCCGCGCCTGCACATCGCTCAAACTTCATTAAACCTCTAGCGGTACGCTGCCTGCCTGTCTGTTTGTTTTGCGTCGGATCATCATCATGTCGTTCGGTACTGCCTTGCGTGCGGGCCTTGTCGCCCTGTGTCTTGCCTCCGGAACCGCCCTGTCTCCGGTCCCCGCGCTTGCGGCGGGCGGCAGCGCACCCCTGCAGATCGTCGTGACCAAGGACACCCAGTCTCTGGTGGTCTATGACGGCGACACGATCGTCGCGACCTCGCGGGTGTCGACCGGCAAGGCGGGCCACGCGACGCCGACCGGCATCTTCTCCGTGCTCGAGAAGCGCCGCATGCATCATTCCAACATCTACAGCAATGCGCCCATGCCCTTCATGCAGCGGCTCACCTGGTCCGGCATTGCCCTGCATGCCTCCAACAGCGTGCCGAGCTACCCCGCCTCGCATGGCTGCGTGCGCCTGCCGAACGCCTTTGCCCCGGAACTCTACAAGATGACGACGCGCGGCGTGCATGTGATCATCTCGGACCGGCAGGTGGTGCCAAGTGAAATTTCCGACCCCTGGCTTTTCCAGCCGGAGAAGCCGGCCCCACAACTCCTCAGCGATGCGACGCTGCGCCTTGGAATGGAACACACCGGCAGCGTCGAAGTCGCGATGATCGCGCCGTCCGCCGGCGCCGAGGCGGCCAAGGTTGCGGCCGAGACGGACGAACCGCCGATCCGCATGCTGATCACCCGGCGCGGCGAGCGCGAAACGACGGCGGCGCTACAGGCCGCCCTGCATGGCCTTGGCTACGATGCCGGCGCGGCCGACGGCGTGGTGGGACCGAAGACGCGCGCGGCGATCCGGCTCTTCCAGGGCCGACAGGGCATGGTGGTGACGGGCAAAATCTCCGATCAGCTGGTGCATGCGGTCTATGTCGCCGCCGGCCGGCCGGAACCGGGCAATGCGCATCTGATGGTGCGGCAGAAATTCGCCCCGCTCTTCGACGTTCCCGTCACCATCCGCAACCCGGAGGTCGCGCTCGGCACGCACTTCCTGCAGTTTCAGGATATCGACGGGAAGAGCGGCAAGGGCCGCTGGTTTGGCGTGACCATGGACGATGCGCTCTCGACGGCCACCAAGGCCCGCCTCGGCATCACGGCTGACGCAGAGCCGAACACCACCCTCACGCAGACGCTTGCGCGCATCGACATTCCCGCCGATATCCGCGCCCGCATTGACGCGCTGCTGGCCGAAGGCTCGTCGCTGACGATCTCCGACACCGGCCTTGGCCCGGAGACCGGCAAGGGCACCGACTTCGTCACCCTGACGCGCTCCGCCACGAAGGGCTGAGCGGGCCCCGCCCCCCAGGATCAGACGAGCTCGACATCCACGATGCCGGGCGAGGCCCTGAGCGCGGCGGCAATCTCTGGCGAGATGCGGTAACGTTCGGCGAGTTCCACCTCGATTTCCCGCTGGCCGTTCTCCTTGATGACAATGAAGGAGACGAGGCCTTCGCCTTTCGCGTTCAGGTGGGCCGCCACGGAGCGCAAGGGACCTGAGTCGCGCACATAGACCCGCAGCGCCTTCTGCATCTGCAGCGACTTTTCTTCCAGCGACTGCAGCGTCTGGATGCGAAGGCCGATGCCTTCCGGGCGCTCCTCGGCCTGCACCGTCATCACCATGGATTTGCCGGCTTCCAAGAGGTCGCGATACTGGTTCAGCATTTCGGAGAACAGCACAGCTTCGAACTGGCCCGAGGAATCGGAGAAGGTGACAATCCCCATCTTGTTGCCGGTGCGCGTCTTGCGCTCCTGCTTGGCGGTCACCGTGCCTGCGAGGCGACCTGCCGTCGCCCCCTTCTTTACGGCGACGGCAAAGTCCTGGAAGGTCTGCACGCGCATCTTGCCGAGAAGATCATTGTAGCTGTCGAGCGGATGGGCGGAGAGGTAAAAGCCGAGCACCTGGAATTCGCGGTGCAGCTTTTCCGAAGCCAGCCAGGCCGTATAGGTGCCGAAGGCGATCCGCTCCGGCCCGGTGGCTGAACCGGCGCCGAACATGTCGCTCTGGCCGCTGACCTTGTTGCCCTGCAGGCGCTGCGCGTAACCGAGGATGCGATCGAGACCGCTGACGAGTTCGGCTCGGTCACGGCCGAAGCAGTCGAAGGCGCCGGCGCAGATCAGGCTTTCGAAGACGCGGCGATTGAGGAGCTTCGGATCAATCCTCAAGCAGAAATCCTCGATGCTGTCGAAGGGCTTGTCGCCGCGCACCGCGACGATGTGTTCGACGGCCGCCTCGCCGACGCCCTTGAGGGCCGCGATGGAGTAGTAGATGCGGTTTTCGCCCGTCTCGAAATGCCGGAACGAGGTCTGCACCGAGGGCGGAATGACGGTAATGCCGAGGCGGCCTGCATCCTGCCTGAAGTCGTTGACCTTTTCGGTATTGGCCATATCGAGCGTCATGGAGGCTGCCAGGAACTCAACCGGGAAATGCGCCTTCAGATAGGCGGTCTGGTAGGAGACGATGGCATAGGCGGCGGCGTGCGACTTGTTGAAGCCGTAGTTCGCGAATTTGGCGAGGAGATCGAAGATGATATCGGACTGCGCCTTGGAGACGCCGTTCTTCATGGCGCCGTCCACGAAGCGCTCGCGCTGCTGGTCCATCTCGGCCTTGATCTTCTTGCCCATGGCGCGGCGCAGGAGATCGGCTTCGCCGAGCGAATAGCCCGACAGGACCTGCGCAATCTGCATCACCTGTTCCTGGTAGACGATAACCCCTTGCGTTTCCTTCAGGAGGTAATCGATCTTCGGATGGATCGATTCGATCTCTTCCTCGCCATGCTTGCGGGCATTGTAGACCGGAATGTTTTCCATCGGACCCGGGCGGTAAAGCGCCACGAGCGCGATGATATCCTCGATGCAGTCGGGGCGCATGCCGATCAGCGCCTTGCGCATCCCTGCGCTTTCCACCTGGAAGACGCCAACCGTATCGCCTTTGGAGAGCATCTCGTAGGTCTTGGCGTCGTCCAGTGGAATCGTGGCCAGGTCGACATGGATGCCGCGCTTGGCGATGAAATCGACCGCGGTCTTCAGCACCGTCAGCGTCTTCAGACCCAGGAAGTCGAACTTCACGAGCCCGGCCTGCTCGACCCACTTCATGTTGAACTGGGTGACCGGCATGTCCGAGCGCGGATCGCGGTACATGGGAACGAGCTGCGAGAGCGGCCTGTCGCCGATCACGATGCCGGCGGCATGGGTGGACGCGTGGCGGTAGAGACCCTCGATCTTCTGGGCGATGTCGAGCAGGCGCGCGACGACCGGCTCCTTGTCGGCCTCCTCCTGCAGGCGCGGCTCTTCCTTGATGGCCTGCGAGAGCGGCGTCGGGTTGGCCGGGTTGTTCGGCACGAGCTTGCAGATCTTGTCGACCTGCCCGTAGGGCATTTCGAGCACGCGGCCGACATCGCGCAGCGCGGCGCGCGCCTGCAGCGACCCGAAGGTGATGATCTGCGCCACCTGCTCGCGCCCATATTTGCGCTGCACGTAGCGGATCACCTCTTCGCGCCGCTCCTGGCAGAAGTCGATGTCGAAGTCGGGCATCGAGACGCGCTCGGGATTGAGGAAGCGTTCGAAGAGCAGCGAGAAGCGCATCGGATCGACGTCTGTGATGGTCAGCGCATAGGCGACGAGCGAGCCCGCGCCCGAACCGCGGCCGGGGCCGACCGGAATATCATGCTGCTTGGCCCATTTGATGAAGTCGGCAACGATCAGGAAGTAGCCCGGGAATTTCATGCGCTCGATGACGCCGAGCTCGAAATCGAGGCGCTCGCGATACTCCTCGACCGTGAAGCCGGGCGCGGTGCCGAGCAGCTCAAGACGGGCCTCAAGCCCCTCGACCGACTGGCGGCGAAGTTCGGCCGATTCGGCGCGTTCGGCCTCCTCCGCATCGTCGGTCGCGCCGGTAAAGCGCGGCAGGATGGGCTTGCGGCCCTTGAGGACGTAGGAGCAGCGCTGCGCGATCTCTACGGAATTCTCCAGCGCCTCCGGGAGGTCAGCGAAGAGCTTCATCATGTCAGCGCGGCTCTTCAGGTAATGATCCTGCGTCAGCCGGAAGCGCTCGTCGTCGGAGACCATGGCATTGTGCGCGACCGCCATCAGCGCATCATGGGCCTCGTAATCGCCGGGGGTCGGAAAGAAGGCCTCGTTGGTGGCGACGAGCGGCAGACCGTGCCGATAGGCAAGCTCCACCATGCGGCGCTCATGCGCCTTGTCATAGCCGCGCTGGCGCTGCAATTCGACATAGAGACGATCGCCGAAGGCAGCCTTCAGTGCGAGGAGCCGGCGCGTCGCGGCTTCCGCGTGGTCCTGCATCAACGCCATGTCGACGGGGCCGGTTCTGGCGCCCGTCAGGGCAATCAAACCATCTGTGCCTTCGGTCAGCCAGGAGAGCAGGATGCGGGCGGCCTGATTGCCCTCGCCTTCCAGATAGGCGCGGCTGACGAGGTCGACGAGCCTCGTATAGCCGGCCTCGGTGGCGGCCAGCAGAATGATGGAGGGCAGCTTTTCCAGCTGGTGCTGGTGGCCGCGTCGCTCCGGCAGGCTGTCGCCATCCTCCATGTCGATGGAGAGCTGGCAACCGATGATCGGCTGTATGCCGTCGCCGCTGGCCTTCTGGGCAAATTCGAGCGCGACGAAAAGGTTGTTGGTATCGGTAATGGCAATGGCCGGCTGGTTGTCGGCCGTTGCCTTGCCGAGGATCTTCTTCAGCGGCAGCGCACCTTCGAGCAGCGAATAGGCCGAATGGACCCTCAGATGCACGAAACCGGGGCTTGCTGCGATCGGGCTTTCGCCCGCACCTGCTGCGCCTGCTGCATCCGCCATTGGCCGACCTCCTGATTCCGATCAAGCTGAGAGGGTATCGACAATGCCGGCCGTGAAGTCAAAGGGGCGCCCGGCCCTCCTCCCTCCTTTCCACGGTCGCAAGGCAGTGCGGCGGACCTTGACCGGAGAGGGAAAAGACGCCGGGCCTTCCCACATGTCCGCTTCCACGGGGCGAGGAAGGCGGACGCGATGCGGAGGATCATCCTCCGTCCGAAGGCCGCAGCGGACGGCATCCGGATGCTTTGACTGCGCGAAAGACCGGCGGCGGCGCCGGCCCTTCCACGCTCCCGCCCGCGCCGAGGCAGGGTTCGGCGCGAACGAAACCTTTGGTGTCACATGCCCATCACGATGACGGAGAGGCTTGCGATGAAAAGCGTGATGGAAGCGAATGCGGCGATGTCACGAAGGAAGTCGGTCATGGCTGTCTCCTGTTCCGTTCTGTTTTTATATTGTTCTTTTTTTGTTCCGTTCGTCAAGGCATTTGATGGGTATTTTCACGATTGCGGCGCGTGATGGTTAATCGGCGGGATACCGCTGATTAAGAGTCAGCGGGTTTGGCACGGCTCATCCGGCTACCAATCGGGGGCGTCAATCATGACTTGCAGCGGCAAGCGCCTCGATTGCACGTCTAAGGGCCGGGATATGGTCCGTCACGACGGCCCAGACCACGTCATCGGCGACGCGGTGATATTCGTGGCGAAGGATATTGCGGACACCCCGGATCTGCTTCCAGGGAATGGTCGGTGCCTCCGACAAACGGTCGTCCGGAATATGCCGTGCCGCCTCCGAGATGATTTCGAGGGCGCGCTGAACCGCGTGTCGCAGCAACCAATCGGCCTGAAAATCAGAAAGGCTCTTTCCGGCCGTGTGTGTCTCGATGCCCTCGATCGCCGCCAGCATCTCGGCAAGGACGGGCGCAAGCCGGCGGGCAGCCATCAGAAAATCCGGATCGCGGAACGCTCGATCTCGGCGCGCAGTCCCGGATTGAGGCTGCTGCGCGTGGTCACGTCCACCGGCAAGGATGCCTGTTCTTCGAGAAACTGCTGAATGCCGACGAGATCAAGGAGGGAGAAACTGCGGCCCGGTTCGTAGTCGATGAAGACATCGAGATCGCTGCCGGTCGCGGCTTCGTTGCGCGCCGTGGAACCGAAGAGATAAAGTGCCGTCGCGCCCATGCCCTTCACGGCATCGGCATGCGCTTCCAGAAGCCTGATTGCGTCGTCCCGGTTCATGGGGCCAGTTTACACACATTCGCACCCGCCATCCATTTGAGATTTTTCACGGCTTGCGGCACGAGAGATGCCGGGGATAATGACGCAAGGAACGAGACAAGCGGGAGGCATTCGGATGCGGTCAGGAATTCTTGCAGCGGTGGCTCTGGCCATCCCCATCCTCCTCCCAGCCCTTCCAGCCGCAGCACAATTGCTCGATCCGGACCGAATCGTCGCCGCGGCGACCGGCGATTTCGACAAGGATGGCACGAACGACCTCGTGCTGCTGGTGGCGCCTGCGCAGGACAAGGCGGATGAGGACCACGGCGTCTATCTCTTCCTGACCGGAGAGACGGGCAAGCTGACGCTGAAGGAGATCGTGCCCAATCTGGTCTGGGGAGCCTATGACCTTTTCGGCCAGAATGCTTCGCTGGAGGCCATGGCGAACGGCTCCTTCGTCATCGTTTCCCACAATGACGCCATCGGGCGGGACCGGTGGGAACAGCGGCTGACGATCGCCTATCGCAACAATGAGTTCGCGGTCGCGGGCTATACCTATACGGGCTACGACACGCTGAACCCGGATGCGGCACAGTCCTGCGACATCAATATGCTGACCGGAAAGGGCAAGGCGAACGACAAGCCCGTCGCCATAACCGGCAAGCTGATCTATCTGCGCGACTGGAAGGACGAGATGGGCCGCAAGCCCTGCGGACTTGAGTGAGGCGTCAGGCGCGGGCGCATCGGCCGCCGGGGCACGGCCGGCGCCCGATCAGAATTCCACGACTTTGCCATCCTCGATCGTCACGCGGCGATCCATGAGGCCGGCGAGTTCGTGGTTGTGGGTGGCGATCATGGCGGCAAGACCCGACTGGCGCACCAGCGCCTCGAGCGCTTCGAAAACGTAGCCCGCCGTTTCCGGGTCGAGATTGCCGGTCGGCTCGTCGGCCAGCAGCACCAGCGGCGCGTTCGCCACCGCACGGGCAATTGCGACGCGCTGCTGCTCGCCGCCGGAGAGTTCGGAGGGGCGGTGATCGGCGCGGTGGCCGATGCGCATGTAGTCGAGCAGCGCTGCGGCCCGCTCGCGCGCCTCGGCCTTGGCAAGGCCGGCGATCAGTTGCGGCATCATGATGTTTTCGAGCGCGGTGAATTCCGGCAGCAGATGGTGGAACTGGTAGACGAAGCCGATGTCGTTGCGGCGGATCGCCGTGCGCTTGTCATCCGGCAGATCGCCGCAGGACAGGCCGTTGATCTTCACCTCGCCGCCATCGGGCTTTTCCAGCAGGCCGGCGATCTGCAGAAGCGTCGATTTGCCCGTGCCGGAAGGCGCGACGAGCGCGACGGTCTCGCCGCTGTGGAGGGCGAAATCGGCTCCCTTCAGGATCGACAGGAAGGTCTCGCCCTGGGGATAGTGGCGCTCGACGCCGGTCAGTTGCAGTGCCACGCGCTTGGTCATCGGCGGGTCCTTGTGCCTACGGGGCTTGGTCTTTTGGCGAGCAGTGCGGATCGCGGCATCATTCGTAGCGCAGCGCCTGTACCGGATCGAGGCGCGAGGCACGCCAGGCCGGGAAGATGGTGGCGAGGAACGACAGGGCCAGCGCCATGAGAATGACGGAGATCGTCTCGCCGGGGTTCATGTCGGCCGGCAGTTGGCTGAGGAAGTAGAGCTCCGGATTGAAGATCGTCGTCCCCGAAATCCAGGAGAAGAACTGCCTTATCGATTCGATGTTGAGGCAGACGACGACGCCAAGCGCGACCCCTGCAAAGGTGCCGACGATGCCGATCGCCGCCCCGGTCATGAAGAAGATGCGCATGACGGCGCCGGATGTGGCGCCCATGGTGCGCAGGATCGCGATGTCGCTGCCCTTGTCCTTGACCAGCATGATGAGGCCCGAGACGATGTTGAGCGCCGCCACCAGCACGATCAGCGTCAGGATCATGAACATGACGTTGCGCTCCACCTGCAGGGCGGAGAAGAAGGTCTTGTTGCGGTCGCGCCAGTCGGTGAGGAAGATCTGCCGGCCGGCGGCGTCCTCGATCGGCTTTCTCAACTGATCGACCTGATCGGGATTGCTGACGAAAATCTCGATCGACTGAACGATGCCCTCTACATTGAAGTAGAGCTGCGCTTCCTCCAGCGGCATGAATATGATCGAGGCGTCATATTCCGACATGCCGATCTCGAAGATGCCGGAGACGGCATAGGATTTGACCCGCGGATTGACGCCTAGCGGCGTCACATCGCCCTCCGGCGCCACCAGCGTGATCGTATCGCCGGCTTTCAGGCCAAGCTGGTCAGCCATGCGCGAGCCGATCAGAAGGCCAGAGCCGGAGGCAAAGCCCACCATGTCACCGGAGGTGATGTGGTCGGAGATCGACTTCATCTTGCCCAGATCGTCGGCGCGCACGCCGCGCACCAGTGCCCCGGTGCCCGCGCCACCGGCGCCGGAGGCCAGTGTCTGGCCCTCGATCATGGGAATCGCCATGGTGACGCCCGGCACGGTTTCGAGCCGCTTGGCAAGATCGGCATAGTCGTTCAGCGGGCTGTCGATCGGCTGGACGATCATGTGGCCGTTGATACCGAGAATGCGGGAGATCAGCTCCGTGCGGAACCCGTTCATCACGGCCATGACAATGATGAGCGTCGCGACGCCCAGCATGATGCCGATGAAGGAAAAGCCGGCAATGACCGAGATGAAGGCCTCTTTGCGGCGCGAGCGCAGGTAGCGCCAGGCCACCATGCGCTCGAAGGCCGAAAAGGGACGGCTGCCGCGGGGAAGGTCTGTGCCCTGCCCTGCGGCGTCAGGTGCGGTGCCGTTCGTGCTGTCGGTCGCGGCGCTCATCGCATTCCCTTCATTGGCCGGCGGCCATCCCCGTTCCGGCATCCATCCGTTGGGACCGTCAGCGACCGGCGGTCAGGCGGTTGACAGCTGCCTCAAGCGACAGGGTCACGCGCTCACCGGTCTTGCGGTCCTTGATCTCGACTTCGCCATTGGCGATGCCGCGCGGGCCGACAATGATCTGCTGGGGAACACCGATGAGATCGGCAGTGGCGAACTTCGCGCCGGCGCGATCGTCGGTGTCGTCATAGAGCATGTCGAGTCCCGCATTCGACAATGCCTGATAAAGCTTGAGCGAGGCTTCGTCGCACGCGTTATCGCCGGCCTTCATGTTGATGACGACGGCATCGAAGGGCGCGACGGAGGCCGGCCAGATGATGCCGTTCTCGTCGTGCGAAGCTTCGATGATGGCCGGCACGAGGCGGGTCGGGCCGATTCCATAGGAGCCCATGTGCACCGGGTGTTCCTTGCCATCGGGGCCGAGAACCTTGGCGCCCATCGGTTCGGAATATTTGGTGCCGAAATAGAAGATGTGGCCGACCTCGATACCGCGGGCCGAGAGACGCTCGCCCTCCGGAATCGCGTCGAAGGCCGCTTCATCGTGCATTTCGGAAGTCGCCGCGTAGACCGAGGTCCACTTGTCGAAGATCGCCTGCAGGCCGCCGACGTCTTCGAAATCCGTATCGACCGGCGGGATATCGAAGGTCACGAAGTCCTTGTGGCAGAAAACCTCCGATTCGCCGGTATCGGCGAGGATGATGAATTCGTGGCTGTGATTGCCGCCGATCGGGCCGGTGTCGGCGCGCATGGGAATGGCGCGCAGGCCGAGCCGGTCGAAGGTGCGCAGATACGCCGCGAACATGCGGTTATAGGCGTGCAGCGCGCCCTCTTTCGTCAGGTCGAAAGAATAGGCATCCTTCATCAGGAATTCGCGCGAGCGCATCGTGCCGAAACGCGGGCGCATCTCGTCGCGGAACTTCAGCTGAATGTGGTAGAGGTTCAGCGGCAGGTCCTTGTAGGACTTCACCGAGGAACGGAAGATGTCGGTGATCATCTCCTCGTTGGTCGGGCCGTAGAGCATGGGACGCTCCTGGCGGTCCTTGATGCGCAGCATTTCCTTGCCGTAATCCTCATAGCGGCCGCTTTCCTGCCAGAGCTCGGCGGACTGGAGCGTCGGCATCAGAAGTTCGACGGCACCGGAGCGGTCCTGCTCTTCGCGGATGATGCGGTTGACCTTGTCCAGCACGCGCTTGCCGAGCGGCAGCCAGGAATAGATACCGGCGGACTGCTGGCGGATCATGCCGGCGCGCAGCATCAGGCGGTGGGAGACGATTTCCGCCTCCTTGGGATTTTCCTTCAGGATCGGCAGGAAGTAGCGGGAAAGACGCATGGTGGTGTCCAGACAGGGTTACATCCGCTTGGAAGCAGATTCGGGCAAATTCAGGATGTCGGAAGCGCCGTTCCGCCGGAAGCACTGGCTGCGCGCTTTGCAGCCTGCCTCCCTGAACGCCGGTCACCCGCCGAGTCTCCCTTTCTCGTATCGTGAAGCGTTCATAGACGCTTCGACCTGCGAAGAAAACCCGCCCGTGCGACGCGATCACCCGCGCGAAAGACGCGGCACACAGCTTTCCGACTGCCGTTTACGCAAACGTAAGCCGAAAGCGTCGCCTGCTTTCCTGACACAATCTTGTCAACCGGAAAAAAATGCCAAACTGTGTCAAAAATGCAAAAAAAGAAGATGACATAGATTAGAGGTTGGGCTAGTTTCGGCTCACAAAAGAGGCAGGGAGATTAAATTCTTGTCGAAATTCGCGGTCAAGTCTTGGGAGGATCAGATCTAAGGCGCGTTTAATCGCTGCCGCCGGAAACGGAGAAGGATCACGCGAAACTTAAAAAACAAGGCTTTAAGCCTTGTTTTTTTTTGCTTTTCATCGCCGGGCTCTGCACATCGTCGCTGCCGGCGCCACCTGTTTTTGATGAATGCCATATCATAGCCGACTTACATTAAAGGTTTTGCGACAGCTGTGCCGTGCCGGCCGGCAGCGCCGTCGATCGACGCGTCAGTAAAATTTGGGCGCGAAACGCGGAATGGCGTCGAAATCGAGACCGAAGCGATCTGCGAGCACATACCAGCCGATATGGATGACGGCGGCCAGAACCGAGGTGATGATGACGACACGCCAGCCGCGAAAGCGCGTCGGGGCACTTTCCACCGTGCCCGGAACGACATGGTTGTCTTCCGCCTGGGTGCGCATGCCGAGCGGCAGGACCGCGAAAAGCGTGATCCACCAGATGACGAAATAGACGGCAAAGATCGAGAACCAGGTCATGCGGGCCTCCAGGCAAACGGCCGGAAACCTATAAACTGCAGGCGCGCGCAGAAGAAGGAAAATCGCACGCGCCCTTCTGTCACACCTCTTCGAGTTCTATCAGGCAACCCATGAAATCCTTGGGATGCAGAAACAGCACCGGACGGCCATGGGCGCCGATCTTCGGCTCGCCATCGCCGAGTACCCGGGCACCCTCGCCTTTCAACCGATCGCGAGCGGCGCGGATGTCCGAGACCTCGTAGCAGATATGGTGCATGCCGCCGGAGGGGTTCTTGTCGAGGAAGGCCTTGATGGGCGAACCCTCGCCGAGCGGCTCCAGGAGTTCCACCTTGGTGTTTTCGAGCTCGACGAAGCACACGGTCACGCCATGTTCCGGCAGGGCCTGCGGGCTCGATACGGTTGCACCGAGTGTATCGCGGTACCGTGCGGCGGCGGCCGTCAGATCGGTGACGGCGAGCGCAATGTGATTGACGCGGCCCAGCATCGGCTTCTCCTCCCATCCGGTGTTCGCACCCGCAGGACTGACGGGCGGGCGGACCGTTCTAACCGCCCCACCCGGCACATTTCAATCAGACCTTGATCACGAAGACGGTGACCAGCGGCTTCTTGCCCCAGATCTGGTTGGCGGTGGAGCGAACGGCGCGGCGAACGGCTTCCTGCAGCATGGCGAGATCCTTGCGCTTGCCGCGCGGGATGCTTTCGACGGCACCAAGGACGGCGTCATAGAGCGCATCTTCCATATCCTCGCCCTCATCGTCGAACTCGGGCAGGCCAATGGCGACGAGATCCGGGTCAGCGACGAAATCGTAGCGCTCGTTGAGCACGACGCTGACGGAAACATGTCCGGCAAAGGAGAGCTTGCGGCGCTCGCCGATGCCCATCTCGTCGAAATCACCGATGAGGTTGCCATCCTTGAAGATGCGACCGTGCGGCGCCTCATCCACGACCTCAGGCTCACCGGGTGCCAGCTTCAGCATGTCACCATTGCGCACGCGCGGCACCTTGGCAATGCCGGACTGGCGGGCGAGTTCGCCATGGGCGGTCAGGTGTGCCGCCTCGCCATGCACAGGCACGACGATCTGAGGCTTCAGCCAGCCATACATCTGCTGCAACTCGTGCCGGCGCGGGTGACCGGAGACATGCACCAGGGCCTCGCTGTCGGTGACGATCAGGATGCCCTGTTCAATGAGACCGTTCTTGATGTCGTTGATGGCCTTCTCATTGCCGGGAATGGCGCGGGAGGAAAAGACGATCGTGTCGCCGGCCGAGAAGGCGACGTTGCGCATTTCGTCACGCGAGATCTTTGCAAGCGCAGCCCGCGGCTCGCCCTGCGACCCGGTCAGGATGACGACGACCTTGTCGCGCGGGATGTAGCCGAATTCATCCTCGTCGATGAAGGGCTTGATGCCCTCCATGAGGCCGATGTCGCGGGCGACGGCCACGACACGCTTCATGGAACTGCCGAGCAGCAGCACCTCGCGGTCAGCCGCCTCGGCGGCGCGGGCGATGGAGCGGATGCGGCCGACATTCGAGGAGAAGGTGGTGATGCCGACGCGGCCTTCGGCATTGCGGATGATTTCCGTCAAGCTGTCGGAGACCTCGCGCTCCGAGGGCGAAACGCCATCCCGCATGGCATTGGTGCTGTCGCAGACGAGCGCCAGGACACCCTCTTCGCCGATGCCGCGCAGCCGGTCTTCGTCCGTCAGCGGACCGAGGGAGGGTTCGAGATCGATCTTCCAGTCGCCTGTGTGCAGCACGGTCCCGAGCGGCGTGCTGATCTTCAGCGCCATGGGCTCGGGGATCGAATGGTTGACGCCGATCGCCTCCACCTCGAAGGGACCGACATTGATCCGGTCGCCCTGCTTGAAGATCGTGATCGGCAGTTCGCCGCGGGTGCCTTCGTAATTGCGCTTGGCTTCCAGCATGCCGGCCGTGAAGGGCGAAGCATAGATCGGCACGGCAAGGCCCGGCCACAGATCGTTCAGCGCACCATAGTGGTCCTCGTGGGCGTGGGTAATGATGATGCCCAGCAGGTTCTTGCGCTCATGGGCAAGGAAACTCACATCGGGTAGCACGAGATCGACGCCCGGCAGGTCGGGGCCCGGGAAGGTCACGCCGCAATCGACCATGATCCACTTGCGCTGCTTGGGCCGGCCGAAGCCGTAGAGCGCGAGATTCATGCCGATTTCGCCGACGCCGCCGAGCGGCAGGAAGACGAGTTCGTCCTGATCAGCCATATCTTCAGTCACTTTCGCTTGGGCCGCGCCTCACAGACTACGGTCCCTTATCCAACAGAATAGGCGCAGCCAGCCGAATGGCCGGACGCGCGTGCGGTCCCCGCTCGGGACGACGTCGGTCGTCCCGTTTCGGCGTCTCCGGCGGGGGGTACCGGTCACGCCCTCACATTCCTTTGTCGGCCCACCGGCTGCGATATCGCGCCGCCCTTCGGGCGAACCTTCGATACCTGACTGCCTGCTTCCTTGCGAACCTGCCGCGCTGGCGCTCACCTTCGATCGAAGAACACGTCGCCCGCCGCGATGCGCAGGCGTGGGCCATCATCTGTCTCGAGAATCAGGTGGCCAGTCTCATCGATATCGACGAAGCGGCCGGGGATCGACCGTTCGGTCAAATTCACCGTAATCGGCTGCCCGATGCCGTGGGCAGCACGACGCCAGGCCGCGACGATATCCGGCAATCCACGACCAGCATCCCACAGATCCAGCGCCGCCGCCATCTCCATGAAGAGATGGGTGAAGAGTTCGTCGGGGAGAACCGTGCCACCGGATGCGCGAATGGTCGTCACAGGATAAAGCCCGCTTTCGGGGGCCATCGCCACATTGACGCCGATGCCGATGACGACCGCATGCCGTCCATCCAGGAGACGCTCGCCCTCGATGAGGATGCCGCACATCTTGGCACCATCGATCAGGATATCGTTCGGCCACTTCACGGCAGCCTTGGCCCCATCCGGGGGCAGCACCGCCTGCACGGCCCGCTGCACGGCGATCGCGACGGCAAGCGGCAGGCTGACCAGCGCCTCCACCGGCGCCGCATCGATGAGGAGCAGCGACGCATAGAGATTGCCCGGCTCCGAGGACCAGGCCCGGCCGCGGCGCCCGCGCCCGCCGGTCTGGCGATCCGCGGTAATCCAGAGCCGCCCGGAATCACCAGACCGCGCCCGTTCGAGCGCGGTCGTGTTGGTGGAGACGGTCTCCGACAGATGCTCGTGGCGGAAGGCATCGAGCCGATGCCGCCCGGCAGATGACGCGGTGATCAAAAGAACGTCCGCGCCGCAACATCGGCCGCGCTGCCCAGCGGGCCGCCGATCAGGATATAGCCGACGACGAAGAGCGCCGAGAGGCCGAAGACGAGCCGCAGTTCGCCGGCGGTGCGGCCGAACTCGCCCTTGGGATCATCGAACCACATCAGCTTGATGACACGCAGGTAGTAGTAGGCGCCCACGACCGACGCGAGAACCCCGATGATGGCCAGCGCATAGAGCTTGGCTTCGATGGCCGCCATGAACACGAAGTACTTGGCAAAGAAACCAGCGAGCGGCGGAATGCCGGCCAGCGAGAACATCAGGATCGTCAGCACGACCGCCATGAAGGGCTTGGTCTGCGAGAGACCGGCCAGATCATCGGTGTTCTCGACCGCTTCGCCATCCTTGCGGCGCATGGCGAGGATGCAGGCGAAGGTACCAAGCGTCATGACCATGTAGATCAGCATGTAGATCAGCACGCCGCGCACGCCGGCCACGGAGCCGGAGGCGAGACCAACAAGCGCGTAGCCCATGTGACCGATCGACGAATAGGCCATCAGTCGCTTGATGTTCTTCTGGCCGATGGCCGCGAAGGAGCCGAGCACCATGGAGGCGATCGAGATGAAGACGATGATCTGCTGCCAGTCATGGCCGACCGGCTGGAAGGCTTCGATGACGATGCGCACCAGCATCGCCATGGCGGCAACCTTCGGTGCGGCCGCGAAGAAGGCGGTAACCGGCGTCGGAGCACCTTCATAAACGTCCGGCGTCCACATGTGGAACGGCACGGCCGAGATCTTAAAGGCGATGCCGGCCAGCACGAAGACGAGGCCGAAGACGAAACCGAGCGAGCGGGTTTCAGACGTCAGCGCCGTTGCGATCTCCGCAAAACCGGTATGGCCGGTGAAACCGTAGACCAGCGACATGCCGTAGAGCAAGAGACCCGAAGACAGCGCGCCCAGCACGAAGTATTTGAGGCCGGCTTCGGTGGACCGCAGGCTGTCGCGGTTGATGGCGGCGACAACGTAGAGGGCCAGCGACTGGAGTTCAAGCGCCAGATAGACCGAGATCAGGTCGTTGGCCGAGATCATCAGGAGCATGCCGAGCGTTGCCAGCACCACCAGAACCGGAAACTCGAAGCGATCAATCTGTTCCGAACGGGCATGGCCGACGGTCATGACGAGCGCGGTGATCGAGCCGATCAGCGCCAGCACCTTCATGAACTTGGCAAAGGCGTCCGAAACGAAGGCGCCGTTATAGGCAAGACCCTCCCCGGTGCGCAGCACGAGCCAGAGGCCGGCGATGATCAGCACCGCGACCGCCAGACCCGTGACGGTCGAGGTCGACTTCTCGCCGGAGAAGACGCCGATCATGAGAAGGATCAGCGCGCCAACGGCGAGGATCAGCTCCGGCGCCGAAAGCTGCAGGCTTATGATGAGGTTTTCAACCATTGTCCCACGGATCCTGTCGTCAGTTCACGGCCAGAGCCACGCTCTGCGCGGCCTGCAATGCGGCGGTATAGTTATTGATGAGCTGGTCCACCGAGGCGGCCGTGGCGTCGAACACCGGTGCCGGATAGACACCGAAGAAGATCGTCAGGATGACCATCGGATAAAGGATCAGCTTTTCGCGTGCCGAAAGATCGAGCAGCTTCTTCAGGCTTTCCTTTTCGAGCGCACCGAAGACGACGCGGCGATAGAGCCACAGCGCATAGGCAGCCGAGAGGATGACACCGGTGGCGGCAAAGAGCGCGACCCAGGTGTTGGCGCGGAAGGCGCCAAGCAGCGTCAGCGCTTCGCCGACGAAGCCGGAGGTGCCGGGAAGACCGACATTGGCCATGGTGAACACCATGAAGGCAACCGCGTATTTCGGCATGTTGTTGACGAGACCGCCATAGGCCGAAATCTCGCGGGTATGCAGACGGTCGTAGACGACACCGACGCAGAGGAAGAGCGCGCCCGAGACGATGCCGTGCGAGAGCATCTGGAACAGCGCACCCTGAACGCCCTGAACGTTGGCGGCGAAGATGCCCATCGTCACGTACCCCATGTGGGCGACGGACGAATAGGCGATCAGCTTCTTGATGTCCTGCTGCATCATCGCGACCAGCGAGGTGTAGATGATGGCGACGACCGACAGCGTGAAGACGAAGGGCGCGAAATAGTCGGACGCCAGCGGGAACATCGGCAGCGAGAAGCGCAGGAAGCCGTAGCCGCCGAGCTTCAGCAGGATGCCGGCAAGGATGACGGAACCGGCCGTCGGCGCCTGCACGTGGGCGTCCGGCAGCCAGGTGTGAACCGGCCACATCGGCATCTTCACCGCGAAAGAGGCGAAGAAGGCGAGCCACAGCCAAGTCTGCATCTCACGCGGGAAGCTGTAGGCAAGAAGTTCCGGAATGCTCGTCGTGCCAGCCTGCCAGTACATGGCCATGATGGCGAGCAGCATCAGCACGGAGCCGAGCAGCGTGTAGAGGAAGAATTTGTAGGAGGCGTAGACGCGATCCTTGCCGCCCCAGACACCGATGATGATGAACATCGGGATGAGGCCGGCTTCGAAGAAGACGTAGAAGAGCACGATGTCGAGCGACACGAAGACGCCGATCATCAGCGTTTCGAGCAGCAGGAAGGCGATCATGTAGCTCTTCAGGCGCTTTTCGACCGAGACCCAGCTCGCAAGCACGCAGAAGGGCATGAGGAAGGCGGAGAGCACCACGAACAGCACGGAGATACCGTCGACGCCGAGGTGATAGGAAATGCCGGTGCCGAGCCAGGCATGCTTCTCCACCATCTGGAAGCCCGGATTGGCGCTGTCGAAGTTGTACCAGATGTAAAGCGACACCACGAATGTGACGAGCGTCGTCAGCAACGAGACGTTCAGGATATTGCGGCGTCCGTAGGGGCTGTCCTCCCGCGTGAAGAGCAGGAGGAGAACGCCGACGAGCGGTATGAAGGTGACCGCGGAGAGGACGGGCCAGTCGATCATCACATGGAACTCCCGAGCATCATCCAGGTAACGAGCGCAGCGATACCGATGAGCATGACGAATGCGTAGTGGTAGAGGTAGCCGGTCTGCAGGCGAACGACACGATCGGTGACGTCCATGACGCGGGCGGCAATGCCGTTCGGGCCAAAGCCGTCGATGACGCGGCCGTCACCTTCCTTCCAGAGGAAGGTGCCGAGCCACTTGGCCGGGCGAACGAAGATGAAATCGTAGAGCTCGTCGAAGTACCACTTGTTGAGCAGGAAATTGTAGAGGCCATGGTGCTGCTTGGCGAGCACCTTCGGCGTCTGCGGCGACTTGATGTACATGTACCAGGCGGTGACGAAACCGAGGGCCATGGCAACGAAGGGGCTCCACTTCACCCAGAGCGGGACATGGTGGAACTCTTCGAGGATCTCGTTTTCCGGACCGGTGAAGAGAGCGCCCTGCCAGAACTCGGCATAGTGGTGGCCGAAGAAGTAGCCTTCGAAGAGCACGCCGGCGAGCACGGCACCTGCACCCAGAATGTAGAGCGGGATCAGCATGACAGCGGGCGATTCATGCACGTGGTGCATGACATGGTCCGAAGCGCGCGGCTTGCCGAAGAAGGTGAGAAAGGCAAGACGCCAGGAGTAGAAGCTTGTGAAAAGTGCCGCAATCACCAGCATCCAGAAGGCGAAGCCGGCGACGGCCGAATGGGATGCATAGGCCGATTCGATGATCACGTCCTTCGAGAAGAAGCCGGCAAAGCCGATCATCGTGCCGGGGATGCCGACGCCGGTCAGCGCCAGCGTTCCGATCGTCATCATCCAGAAGGTGACGGGAATGTGCTTCCTCAGGCCGCCCATGTAGCGCATGTCCTGCTCGCCATCGACGGCATGGATCACCGAGCCGGCACCAAGGAACAGGAGCGCCTTGAAGAAGGCGTGGGTGAAGAGGTGGAAGACGGCCGCGCCATAGGCGCCGACGCCGAGCGCCACGAACATGTAGCCGAGCTGCGAGCAGGTCGAATAGGCAATGACGCGCTTGATGTCGTTCTGCACGAGGCCGACGGTGGCCGCGAAGAAGGCGGTGATGGCACCGACGACGGTGACGACCATCAGCGCATCATGCGACAGTTCGAAGAGCGGCGACATGCGGGCGACGAGGAAGACGCCGGCGGTGACCATGGTCGCGGCATGGATGAGGGCCGAAACCGGAGTCGGGCCTTCCATGGCGTCCGGCAGCCAGGTGTGCAGCAGGAACTGCGCCGACTTGCCCATCGCGCCGAGGAAGAGAAGCAGGCAGGTCGCAGTGATCGCGTGGCCCTTGTCGAGGTGCATGCCAAAGAGCGTGATGACGGCATCGGCGCTTTGCGCAGCGCCTTCGGCCGGCAGGTAGGTCTTGGTCGCGGCGAAGATGACTTCGAAGTTGACCGAACCGAAGAGCACGAAGACCGAGAAGATGCCAAGGATGAAACCGAAGTCGCCGACGCGGTTGACGATGAATGCCTTCATGGCGGCGGCACTCGCCGAGGGCTTCTTGAACCAGAAGCCGATCAGGAGATAGGACGCCAGGCCCACGCCTTCCCAGCCGAAGAACATCTGCAGCAGATTGTCCGACGTCACCAGCATGAGCATGGCGAAAGTGAAGAGCGAGAGATAGGCGAAGAAGCGCGGCCGATGCGGGTCGTGGTGCATGTAGCCGATCGAATAGAGATGCACGAGCGTCGAGACCGTGTTGACCACGACGAACATCACTGCCGTCAGCGTGTCGACGCGGAAGGCCCATTCGACATCAAAGGTGCCGGACTGGATCCAGCGCAGCACGGCGACCTTGATCATCTCCTCTTCGCCGAGCGCGACGTGGAAGAAAGTGATCCAGGACAGCACCGCCACGATCATCATCAGGCCGGTGGTGACGAACTCGGACGCCTTGGCGCCGATGGCGCGGCCGCCGAGGCCGGCCACCAGAAAGCCGATCAAAGGCAGGAAGACGATTGCCTTGATAATGGTATCCATGAGCCGTCAGCCCTTCATCATGTTGACGTCTTCGACCGCGATGGAGCCGCGGTTACGATAGAAGACGACGAGAATTGCAAGTCCGATGGCCGCTTCGGCGGCCGCGACGGTCAGGATGAACAGCGCGAAAACCTGGCCGGTGATGTCGTTGAGGAAGGCCGAGAAGGCCACCATGTTGATGTTGACCGCCAGCAGGATCAGTTCCACCGACATCAGGATGACGATGACGTTCTTGCGGTTGATGAAGATGCCGAACACGCCGAAGACGAAGAGGATGGCGCTGACGGTGAGATAATGGCCGATACCGATTTCCATGTGCCTGTTTCCTTATGTCCCGCGCCTCAGACGCCCTGCCCCGGCTTTACCTTCACCACCTCGACGGCGGTGGCGGGCGTGCGCGCGACCTGCTCGGAAATATTCTGCCGCTTGATGTTGGTACGGTGACGCAGGGTCAGCACGATGGCGCCGATCATGGCCACCAGCAGCACCAGGCCGGCGATCTGGAAGAAGAAGACGTAGTGGGTGTAGAGCACGTCGCCGAGCTGCTGCGTATTCTGGCGCTCGGAAAGCGACCGCATCGGCATGGACACCGTCTTGGCGATCTCCGGCGAGAAGACGGAGCCGGCCACAACGATGATCAGTTCCGCCGCCAGGACGATGCCGACGAAGAAGCCGACGGGCGCATATTCCATCACCCCTGCCCTCAATTCGGCGAAATCGACGTCAAGCATCATGACCACGAAGAGGAAGAGAACCGCGACGGCGCCGACATAGACCACGAGCAGGATGAGCGCGAGGAATTCGGCGCCGGTCAGCAGGAAGAGACCGGCCGCATTGAAGAAGGTGAGGATCAGGAACAGAACCGAATAGACCGGGTTCCTGGCCGAGATCACCATGAAGGCCGACGCCACAGCGACGAAGGCGAAGAGATAGAAGAATAGAGTCTGCAGACCCATGGTCGGTGCCTTTTCGTCTTCCCCGGCGCAGATCCCGAGCGGATCCACCCCTTTGCGGGACCTGCCTGCGCTCCGGCCGGCATGCCCCTCTCGTCACGAACGTCCGCCGAGCCCTTCGGACCGGCGGAACGACAATTCCTGAAGCGCCCTTCCGCTCAGCGGTAGGGCGAGTCGATTGCGATGTTGCGGGCGATTTCCCGCTCCCAGCGATCGCCGTTCGAAAGCAGCTTGTCCTTGTCGTAGTACAGCTCTTCGCGGGTCTCGGTGGCGAATTCGAAGTTCGGGCCCTCGACGATCGCATCGACCGGGCAGGCCTCCTGGCAGAAGCCGCAATAGATGCACTTCACCATGTCGATATCGTAACGCACGGTACGGCGCGTGCCGTCGTTGCGGCGCGGACCGGCTTCGATGGTGATGGCCTGGGCGGGACAGATCGCTTCGCACAGCTTGCAGGCGATGCAGCGCTCTTCGCCGTTCGGATAGCGGCGCAGGGCATGTTCGCCGCGGAAGCGCGGGGAGACCGGGCCCTTTTCGAAGGGATAGTTCACCGTCGCCTTCGGCTTAAAGAAATAGCGCATCGACAGGAAGAAGGCCCCGACGAATTCCTTGAGGAACAGCGATCCGACGGCCTGGGAAAGACTTGCCATCTGCATTCTCCAGTTTTGCCGGCAAGGCCGGCCGGGTGGTGAAGCGCGGAAGATCCGCGCCTTACGCCATGCCCGTTAATTTCAGAACGAAGGCGGTGATGACGACCATCGCCAGCGAAATCGGCAGGAAGACCTTCCAGCCCAGACGCATCAGCTGGTCGTAGCGGTAGCGCGGCACGAAGGCCTTCACCATCGCGAACATGAAGAACACCATCGAGGCCTTGAGCACGAACCAGATGATGCCCGGGATCCAGTTGAGGAACCAGACGTCGACCGGCGGCAGCCAGCCCCCGAGGAAGAGGATCGTCGTCAGCGCGCACATCAGGCAGATCGCGGCATATTCGCCAAGCATGAACATCATGTACGGCGTCGAGCCATATTCCACCATGAAGCCGGCGACGAGTTCGGATTCAGCTTCCGGAAGGTCGAAGGGCGGGCGGTTGGTTTCGGCAAGGGCCGAGATGAAGAAGATCACGAACATCGGGAACAGCGCCAGCCAGTGCCAGTCGAGGAAGGATGGCGGCAGGCCAAGGCGCGTGCCGATGCCGTCATGCTGCGCCATGACGATGTCAGTGAGGTTCAGCGAGCCCACGCAAAGCAGCACGGTCACGATGACGAAGCCGATCGAGACTTCGTAGGAGACCATCTGCGCCGCCGAGCGCAGGGCACCGAGGAACGGGTACTTCGAGTTCGAAGCCCAGCCGCCCATGATAATGCCATAGACTTCAAGCGACGAGATCGCGAAAATGTAGAGGATGCCGACATTGATGTTGGCGATCACCCAGCCATTGTTGAGCGGCACAACGGCCCAGGTGGCGAGCGCCAGCGTCACGGAGACAAGCGGCGCCAGAAGGAAGATCACCTTGTTGGAGCCGGCCGGGATGATCGGCTCCTTGAAAACGAATTTCAAAAGGTCGGCGAAGGACTGGAAAAGCCCCCAGGGGCCCACCACATTCGGTCCGCGGCGCAGTTGCACTGCGGCCCAGATCTTGCGGTCGGCCAGAAGAATATACGCGATGAAGACGAGCAGCGCGACGAGCAGCAGCAACGACTGCCCGATCATGATGGCCGCAGGCCAGACATAGGTCGATACGAAAGAGTCCATCTTTACCAGATCCCCCGAGCCTATTCGGCCGCAGCCTTGAAGTTGTTGCGCGCCAGAGCCGAGCACTCCGCCATCACGGCAGAGGCACGGGCTATCGGGTTCGTCAAATAGAAGTCTTTGACCGGAGACGCAAACAGGGATTTGCCCATGTCACCGGCTTTTTGTGCAAGTGCAGCAATCTGGCCAGCTTCCACGGGCGCGATCTCATCGATTTCACCGAGATGCGGGAACTCCGCAACCATCTTCGCCCGCAGTTGCGCCAGCGAATCAAACGGCAGGCGCTTGCCGAGCACGTCGGAGAGCGCGCGCAGGATCGCCCAGTCCTCGCGGGCCTCGCCCGGCGCGAAGCCCGCGCGGTTGCCCTGCTGGACACGGCCTTCGGTGTTGACCCAGGTGCCGGATTTTTCCGTATAGGCCGCACCCGGCAGAATGACGTCGGCGCCATGGGCACCGGCATCGCCGTGGGAGCCGATGTAGACCGTGAAGCCCTTGCGTGCGGACAGGTCGATTTCGTCAGCGCCGAGCAGGAAGAGAAGCTGAGAGCCCGCAACGATGTCAGCCGCCGTCTTGCCGGCCGTGCCGGGGACGAAGCCGATGTCGAGACCGCCGACGCGGGAGGCGGCCGTGTGGAGGACGGCAAAGCCATTCCACTCGTCCGTGACGGCGCCGACGGCGCCGGCGAGCTTTGCAACTGCGGCGAGCACGGCCGCGCCGCCCGCACCCATCAGAGCCCCCTGCCCCACGATGATCATCGGGCGCTTGGCATTCGTCAGCACGCCATGGAAGCCGAGGTTGCCGGCGGCAAGGTCGGCCAGCGTATCGGTGCCGGCGCCGAGATAGTCGTAGGGGTAGCGCAGCTCGCCGCCTTCGCCGATCACGCCGATCGGGAAGTTGCCGAGCCGGTAGCGCTTGCGGATACGGGCATTGAGAACGGCTGCCTCATAGCGCGGATTGGCGCCGATGATCAGCAGCGCATCGGCGCTTTCGATGCCGGCGATGGTCGGATTGAAGAGGTAGGAGGCACGGCCGAGCGACGGATCGAGCGCGGCACCATCCTGGCGGCAATCGATGTCGGTTGAGCCGAGCGAGGCGATCAGCGCCTTCAGCGCATACTGCTCTTCGACAGAAGCCAGATCGCCGGAGATGGCGCCGATCGACGAACCGGCGGCGGCAACGGCGCCCTTGACGGCGGCGAAGGCTTCACCCCAGGTGGCGGGTTGCAGGCGGCCATCCTTCTTCACATACGGACGATCGAGACGCTGGGTCTTCAGACCATCCCAGATGAAGCGGGTCTTGTCGGAGATCCACTCTTCGTTGATCTCTTCATTGACGCGCGGCATGATGCGCATCACCTCGCGGCCGCGGGTATCGACGCGGATCGCCGAACCCAGCGCGTCCATGACGTCGATCGATTCGGTCTTGCCGAGTTCCCACGGACGGGCATGGAAGGCGTAGGGCTTGGACGTCAACGCGCCAACGGGGCAGAGGTCAACGACGTTGCCCTGCAGCTCCGACGTCATGGCCTGCTCGAGATAGGTGGTGATTTCCGCATCTTCGCCGCGGCCGATGAGGCCGAGTTCGGCAATGCCGGCGACTTCCGTCGTGAAGCGGACGCAGCGCGTGCAGTGGATGCAGCGGTTCATCACGGTCTTGACGAGCGGGCCGATATACTTGTCCTCGACGGCGCGCTTGTTCTCATTGTAGCGCGTCGAATCGATACCGAACGCCATGGCCTGGTCCTGCAGGTCGCATTCGCCACCCTGGTCGCAGATCGGGCAATCAAGCGGGTGGTTGATCAGCAGGAACTCCATCACGCCTTCGCGCGCCTTCTTCACCATTGGCGTGGTCGTGAAGACTTCCGGCGCCTCGCCGTTCGGGCCGGGGCGCAGGTCGCGCACGCCCATGGCGCAGGAGGCTGCCGGCTTCGGCGGGCCACCCTTCACCTCGATCAGACACATGCGGCAGTTGCCGGCGACCGACAGCCGCTCATGGAAGCAGAAGCGCGGCACCTCGGCGCCGGCTTCCTCGCATGCCTGCAGCAGCGTGAAGTGATCCGGAACCTCGATCTCTTTACCGTCGACTTTGAGCTTTGCCATCTTCGCACTCAATCCTGTGTTTCGAACCGGAGAGCCCTCCGGCAGTCATTCCCTGGGGCCTTGCGACCCCGTCCGTCCGCACCCCCTTGAAAGGATGCGGCCCGATCAGGCCTTGGCGACGATCGCCTTGGCCTTGCCAATCCAGTCATCGCGCACGACGCGGCCCGAGAGCCCCAATTGCGCGTCGATCCGCGTCGCTTCGTCCACCGACCAGCCGGCGATGGTGGCAACGCTCGTAATTCCCCGGGCGCGCAGTTCCTGCTCGACCCTTGGTCCGATACCGGCGATCTGCTTGAGATCGTCGGTGCCGACCGTCTTCGACCCGGCCGCCTTGCGCACCGGCTTGGCGGGCGCCTTGTCCGCCGTCTTGTCCGCCACCTTTGCAGCGACGGGTCCGGAAGCGACCGCAGCCGCCTTTGCCGCGCCGGCCTCCCCTTTGCCCGTCACCGCGACTGCGGACCCATCCACAGGCGCCGCCGTGAGCGCGGGAGCGGCTTTCGCCTTGCCGCGAGCCGGCGCCGTCAAAGCGGCCTTGCCCCCCATGCCCTCACCGGCCAAGGGCTTCGGATCGATCTCCGTCGCCTTGTCCGTCTTCTCCGGCGTCGCCTTCAGGGCGCTCGCAGCCGGCTTCACCTTCGTCTTGGCAGCGGTCGCGCCCGACACCGCCTTTGTCTTCTTCTCCGTCGCCGGTTTCACAGCGGCAACCGGCTCGGCCGTCTCTGTCTCCGCCATCGCAGCCGTAGCCACATCGGCTTCCGGCTTCGGTGCCACGACAGTCGGCGGTACCGCCGTCCTGGTGTCCGCTCCGCCGGCCTCATCGACCGCGGCGCTTGCTTCGCCCGCAGCGGCCGGCGCTTCAGCCTCGACCTCGTCCGGCGCCTCAACTGTGTCGACGGCGGCTTTCTCCATCGAGGCGGCGACGCCCTGCATCATGCCAGCGACAACGCCGGCCCACTGGCTGGCGATGCCGAATCCGATGGCCGTCGCGGCGGCCATGGCAGCCGTCGGATGCGTCATCAGCGGCGGGATTTTCACGCCCGCCACGTCCATCATCCCCTCGCCCGTCCCGAAAGCCGGACGGGCGGCGGAACCGGCGCCCGTTTCAGCGTCCATTTCCGTTACGCCTCGTGCACCGGCTTTTGTCATCGGCTTACTCCGCTGCCTCCAGCACCGCGCCATGCGGCGTGGCGTTGCGGGTGTATTCGTCGATCCGCTTTTCCATTTCCGGGCGGAAATGCTTGATCAGGCCCTGGATAGGCCAGGCGGCCGCATCACCAAGCGCACAGATCGTGTGTCCTTCGATCTGCTTCGTCACGTCGAAGAGCATGTCGATTTCGCGCTTCTGGGCGCGCCCCTGAACCATGCGTTCCATGACGCGCATCATCCAGCCCGTGCCTTCGCGGCACGGTGTGCACTGGCCGCAGCTCTCATGCTTGTAAAAGGCCGAGAGACGCCAAATCGCCTTGATGATATCGGTCGACTTGTCCATCACGATGACAGCGGCGGTGCCAAGACCGGAGCCGAGCGCACGCAGCCCGTCATAGTCCATAATGGCGTCCTTCATCTGCGCGCCGGGCACGCAGGGGACGGAGGAGCCGCCGGGAATGACGGCCAGCAGATTGTCCCAGCCGCCGCGAATGCCACCGCAATGGCGCTCGATCAGTTCCTCGAAGGTGATCGACATGGCGTCTTCCACCGTGCAGGGACGGTTGACGTGGCCGGAGACCGAGAAGAGCTTGGTGCCATGGTTGTTCTGGCGACCGAAAGATGTGTACCAGGCCGCGCCGCGGCGCAGGATGGTCGGCGCGACCGCGATCGACTCGACGTTGTTGACCGTCGTCGGGCAGCCGTAGAGACCCATATTGGCCGGGAATGGCGGCTTCAGGCGTGGCTGGCCCTTCTTGCCCTCGAGGCTTTCGAGCAGCGCTGTTTCTTCGCCGCAGATATAGGCGCCGGCGCCGTGATGCACGAAGATGTCGATGTCGTAGCCGAGCTTGTTGTTCTTGCCGAGCAGGCCGTAGTCGTAGCACTCGTCGATGGCGGCCTGCAGGGCCTCACGCTCGCGCATGAACTCGCCGCGCACATAGATGTAGGCGGTGTGGGCACCCATGGCAAAGCTGGCGATCACGCAGCCCTCGATCAGCGTATGCGGATCGTGGCGCATGATTTCGCGGTCCTTGCAGGTGCCGGGCTCCGATTCGTCGGCGTTGACGACGAGATAGTGCGGGCGACCGTCGGACTCCTTCGGCATGAAGGACCACTTCAAGCCCGTCGGGAAGCCGGCGCCACCGCGACCACGAAGGCCGGAAGCCTTCATCTCGTTGACGATCCAGTCGCGACCCTTTTCGAGGATTTCCTTGGTGCCGTCCCAATGGCCCCGCGACATGGCGCCCTTCAGCGACTTGTCCTTCAGGCCGTAAATATTGGTGAAGACGCGATCCTGATCCTTAAGCATGATTCACCTCTTTACCGCGGCTTCTTTCCGAAGACCCTGATGTACTCGGCTTCGCCGCCGGTGGCCAGCGCGTCCGCCTGGCGAATCCAGTCGTCGCGCTCGATTCGTCCCTTGAAATTCAGATAGCCGTCGACCCAGTCACTTTCGGCCTTCGTCCACTTTGAGATCTGGGCGTAAGTAAAAATGCCGAGGCCATGCAGGGTCTCTTCGATCTTCGGGCCGACGCCGGAGATCAGTTGCAGATCGTCGATGGTTGCGGGCCGCTCGATCCCGGCCGGACGGCTTTCGTCATCCAGCGACGGCTTGACCGTTGCATGGTTGACCTCGGCGGGTTCGACCGGCGTCTTGGCATTATCAGCACTTTCGGCCTTTGCCGTCAGGGGCGTCTTGACCGTCGGATCGGCCTCGTCGGCATCCGTCTTCGGCTTGGCAGCATTTTCTGCAGAGGGACCGCCTTCGGAAACGTCGCCGCCGGCATTCGTGTCGGTCTTTGCCGGCGCATCGGGCTCCGTCAGCGACGTCAGACCGCCAACCGGGGCCGAAAAGATGCGGTCGATCTGCGGGCCGGGCTTGATGTCGGCGCCGCGCCCGTTTTCGAAGCGATCGAGAATGTATTCGAACTGCGGAACCGTCAGATCCTCATAGGCATCCTTGAAGATCATCACCATCGGCGCGTTCACGCAGGCGCCCTGACACTCCACCTCTTCCCACGACAGCGTGCCCGCCTCGTTGAGATGGAAGGGCTCTGCATGGATCTTCTTCTTGCAGACCTTGATCAGATCTTCGGCGCCGCGCAGCATGCAGGGCGTCGTGCCGCAGACCTGGATATGGGCGAATTTGCCGACCGGCTTCAACTGGAACTGGGTGTAGAAGGTCGCGACTTCGAGCACGCGGATATAGGGCATATCCAGCATCTTGGCGACGGACTCGATGGCTGCCTTGGTGACCCAGCCATCCTGCTCCTGCGCGCGCATCAGAAGCGGGATGACGGCAGATTGCTGGCGCCCTTCCGGATATTTCCGGATGGTCGCTTCGGCCCAGGCCGCATTCTCGGCCGAAAAGGCGAAGCTTTGCGGCTGGACGCTCTCATCGGCAAGTCGACGAACGGACATTCTCGAACCCTATCAATTGATCGACCCGCACCGCGATTGCGCCAGGGTGGCAAAATCGCAGGCATAGGCCGACTTGTCTTTTTGCAGAAACACAATGGTGCGGTCGCCGTGGCGAACCGCCGCCCTGATCTCGTAGCCTTCGCTGACCAGCACGCCGACGGTCATGCCCGTATTGCCCTGGCTTTCGCCGCTGGCGGCATCAAGCGACGTTTCCTGGGCGAATGCACCGCCAAGGGACGTCAAAAGGGCAAGACAGGTGACGGCGGCAAGGCGCATCAGCGATCGACCTCCCCGAACACGATATCGAGCGAGCCCAGAATGGCCGAGACGTCGGCCAACTGGTGGCCGCGACAGATATAGTCCATCGCCTGAAGGTGGGCATAGCCCGGAGCGCGGATCTTGCAGCGATACGGCTTGTTGGTTCCGTCGGAGACGAGGAAGACGCCGAACTCGCCCTTCGGCGCCTCGACGGCCGCGTACACTTCGCCGGCCGGAACGTGATAGCCTTCGGTATAGAGCTTGAAGTGATGGATCAGCGCTTCCATCGACTTCTTCATCTCGCCGCGCTTCGGCGGCACGACCTTGCCGTCCAGCGAGGAGACCGGACCGGTCTTGGCGACGCCGAGGAGGCGATCGACGCACTGACGCATGATCTTGGCCGACTCGCGCATTTCAATCATGCGGATCAGGTAACGGTCGTAGCAGTCGCCGTTCTTGCCAATCGGAATGTCGAAGTCGAGGTCGGAATAGCACTCGTAGGGTTGCGAGCGACGCAGGTCCCAGGCCGCCCCCGAACCGCGCACCATCACGCCCGAAAAGCCCCAGGCCCAGCAATCATCGAGGCTGACAACGCCGATATCGACGTTGCGCTGCTTGAAGATGCGGTTGCCCGTCAAAAGCTCGTCGATGTCGTCAACGGTCTGCAGGAAGGGATCGATCCACTTGCCGATGTCCTCCACCAGCTGCTGGGGAATGTCCTGATGAACGCCGCCCGGGCGGATATAGGCGGCGTGCATGCGCGAGCCGCAGGCGCGCTCGTAAAACACCATCAGCTTTTCGCGCTCTTCAAAGCCCCAGAGCGGCGGCGTCAGCGCGCCGACGTCCATGGCCTGCGTCGTTACGTTCAAGAGATGCGAGAGGATGCGGCCGATTTCCGAATAGAGCACGCGGATCAGCTGGCCGCGGATCGGGACCGAAATCCCGAGCAGCTTTTCGACGGCCAGTGCATAGGCGTGCTCCTGGTTCATCGGCGCCACGTAATCGAGGCGGTCGAAATAAGGCACGGCCTGCAGATAGGTCTTCGTCTCGATCAGCTTCTCGGTGCCGCGATGCAGCAGCCCAATATGCGGGTCAACACGCTCGACGATTTCACCGTCCAGCTCCAGCACAAGACGCAAAACGCCGTGCGCCGCGGGATGCTGCGGTCCGAAGTTAATGTTGAAGTTACGGACGTTGTGTTCTGTCATTATCGGCGCGCTCCGCGCTTGAAGGGGGTAGCCAATAGGCAGTCGCCAGTAGGGTATTTATCGATCCGTACGTTCATTTCCGCCATCCTGCAAACTTCGGATCAACGACCTCAGCATCCGACCGATCTCATCGCTAGCCCGCATCAGCGGCTCAGTATCCCCATGGGACACACGCCGACGCGTGAAGACAGAATCAGATGCGTTTCCAATTCCTTCAAAGACCCTTGGGCGAACTTCAGATGCTGGATATAGAATCCTGTCGCATCGCGCCCGTGGCCTTCTGCAATGTTTGCAGCGACCGATGTCGAGGCTCGGCGGATCTGCGATGTCAGGCCAAACATCTCGTCGCGGGGAAATCGCCGCGTCAGTTCGTAACAGCCAACCGCCAGATCCATCGCCTTCTGCCAGACCTTCAGATCGCGATAGGAATTGATCGTCGTCTACCCGCTCCTTCTAGCTACCTACTGCCTATTGGCTACTGCCAACTGCCTCACTTTACGCCTTCGCCGCCTTTTCATCGCCCGGCAGCACGTATTCCGTGCCTTCCCAGGGAGAGAGGAAGTCGAAGTTGCGGAATTCCTGCTTCAGTTCCACCGGCTCGTAGACCACGCGCTTGGCTTCGTCGTCGTAGCGCACTTCGACGTAACCGGTGGTCGGAAAGTCCTTGCGCAGCGGATAACCCTCGAAACCATAGTCGGTGAGGATGCGTCGCAGGTCCGGGTGACCCGTGAAGAGAATGCCGTACATGTCGTAGGCTTCGCGCTCGAACCAGTCGGCGCCCGGATAGACGGATGTCGCGGACGGAACCGGATCATCTTCGCCGGTCGCGACCTTGACGCGGATGCGCAGGTTCTGGCGCGGCGACAGCAGATGGTAGACCACGTCGAAGCGATCAGGACGGGCGGGATAGTCGACGCCGCAAATATCCACGAGGTTGACGAATCCGCACTGCACGTCGTCACGCAAGAAGGTCAGCAGCGCAATGACCGAGGCACCCGTCGTCGTCAGCGTCAACTCGCCATAGGCAAGCGTTGCTTCCGTCACGAGCGCGCCGCGCGTCTCGCGGATATAGGAGGAAAGCTCGTTCAAGGCTTCACTCATGGTCTCATCCCCTCGCCTTACCGTTCGATCGTGCCGGTGCGGCGGATCTTCTTTTGCAGAAGCAGCACGCCGTAAAGCAGCGCTTCTGCCGTGGGGGGACAGCCCGGAACGTAGATATCGACCGGAACCACGCGGTCACACCCACGCACCACGGAATAGGAATAGTGATAATAGCCGCCGCCATTGGCACAGGAGCCCATGGAGATGACATAGCGCGGCTCAGGCATCTGGTCGTAGACCTTGCGCAGCGCCGGCGCCATCTTGTTGGTCAGCGTGCCCGCGACAATCATCACGTCGGACTGGCGCGGCGAGGCACGCGGCGCAAAGCCGAAGCGCTCGACGTCGTAGCGCGGCATGGAGAGCTGCATCATTTCGACGGCGCAGCAGGCGAGACCGAAGGTCATCCACATCAGCGAGCCGGTTCGGGCCCAGTTGATGAGCTCGTCCGTCGAGGTGACCAGAAAACCCTTGTCGGCGAGTTCATTGTTGATCTCGCCGAAGAACGCATCGTTGGCGCCAATCGGCTTGCCGGTCGAGGGATCAATGATCCCCTTCGGCTGCGGGGCAACGAGGGTGGTGCCGGTTGCTACTCCCATTCGAGCGCTCCCTTCTTCCATTCATAGACAAAGCCGATGGTCAGCACGAACAGGAACACCATCATCGACCAGAAACCGAACCAGCCGATTTCCGAGAAGGAAACCGCCCAGGGAAAGAGGAACGCCACCTCGAGGTCGAAGATAATAAAGAGGATCGACACCAGATAGAAGCGGATGTCGAATTTCATGCGCGCATCGTCAAAGGCGTTGAAGCCGCATTCGTAGGCCGACAGCTTCTCCGGATCCGGCGCCTTGAAGGCGACAGCGAAAGGCGCGACGAGAAGGGCAATGCCGATCACCAGCGAGATACCGATGAAGATGGCGATCGGAACGTAGGAGCCGAGAAGGTCAGTCATCTTGTCCGTCCAGGCCTGCAGGGAAGCTGCAACAGGAACGCGCTTCCATCAAACATATTGCAGGCAGAAAATATGTTGCAACGCCAGAGTGGTTAGCGCAGCCTTCGTTCCGGCGCAAGCCTCGTGAAAGCTTTTCCGCCGCTTCCCGGCACCGTCTTCGCACCCGCAAAAACCCCGCACCGCAGAAGGGCTTTGCGCCCAACATCTTCAAGGCAAGCCGCCAGCAAGAGCCGGACAATTTGACGCAGCGCAAAACGGCGGAAGACACCGACAATGGCGCCTTACTCCATGCCATATTCAAGAGGAAAGGAAAGAATGGCGCGAGTGACGGGGCTCGAACCCGCGACCTCCGGCGTGACAGGCCGGCACTCTAACCGACTGAGCTACACCCGCGCATTTCTTGGTGAACCGCCAGGCGGTCCGCCGTTTCGAAGCGGCAGCGCCGTTTCGATGAGCGGCTAACTACGGGGTTCCCTTTGGAGTGTCAAGCGCGATGAAAGACAAAATCGTGACATTTTTTGCGGAGCACCCTCAAAGCCCTGCACAGCAAGGAATCCATCTGCGAAGATTTTTCACAGTTCGGTCACGAGCCGGCAACGGCTCCACCATTTCAATGGTTTACAGCATCCGATCGCAATCGGCTTGGCATCATCCCTGCCGAATCCGCTTCTGACGAAGGGGGCGAACTGACGGGTTAAGGGCGTTTTGCGCCGACTTATCCACAGCGGCCTTCTCCCAGGGGCTCATTCGCCCGCACCACCTCAAAAAAATCGCTGAAAGTCGCATAAACTTCGCAAAGCCCTCTTGCGCATTCCCCGCGATCCGCATAGATCACGGCCACCAACGCGGCGGGCGATTAGCTCAGTTGGTAGAGCGCCTCGTTTACACCGAGGATGTCGGGAGTTCGAGTCTCTCATCGCCCACCATTCTTTCCCTTTGATTTCATTGCAAGTCCTTGCGCCGTAAGGTGTTTGTCCCATATTGACGTCACAAATCGCGTCACAAAATGGGTTTCTGATGGCTGGCAAACTCCGGCACTGGAAAGAGCGCAACGGCCGCTATTCCGCGAGAATCGTGGTTCCCCCTGCCCTACGGCCATATCTGGACGGTCGCGCCGAACTGGAAATCCAGCTTGGCGGCGACCGACGCGCGGCTATCCGCAATCATGCGGCTGCGGTCGCGTCCATCCAGCGACAGATCGGCATTGCCCGTGAGAAGCACGAGAAGGCAACCGGTGCTCAGCCGCAGCCGGCCCGCAATCCCCTCACAGCGCAAGAGATCGCCCTTCGCGACTATCAGGCGCAAATCGACTTCGATGCCGAGATCAGGAAGGCTGACCACCGCTATGCCCGCTTCGATGTTGATGCCGATGAAGCGCGCCGGTTCGTTGAAGGTTATGTCGGCCGACTGTCCGACGATCAGCTTGAAGAGCTGATCGGTGACCGACTGACCCGCGCCCGACTCGCTGGCAACACCGACGCGCCGAAAGGTAGCGCCGAATGGCGCGAGATCGCACAGGCCCTTTGCGTCTCATCCTATGAGGCTATGGCACGCGAAGCGGAACGCAACGAAGGTGACTTCACCGGCCGGCCGACTCATCCCCTTCTGGCAAACGCCTCGGCACCGACTGACGACGAACCGGAAGCGATCACCTTTGATGACGTGATCGATCAGGAAGCGGCGCGACGTGCGCGCGGCAAGAATGCCAAAGCCCTCCCCGCCCGGACGATCAAAAAATATCGAGATGACTGCGCATCCTTCGCAAAATGGCGAGGCGACACGAATGCCCTCACCGTCACGGCCGCAGAGGGCAAGAGCTGGATTGAAGCCATGCAAGACGCTGGCGACCTTCAGAATCGCACCGTGAAGGTAAAATTCCAAAACCTTCGGACGGTCTTAAATTGGGGCCGGCAGAACGACCCCACCAACTTCTTCCCGGCTGGCAATCCGCTCACGGGCATCAAGACACCCGACTACACCACGATGCCGTCATATCTGCGGACGTTCACGATGGACGAGGCGCGACTTGTGCTTCTGGCGGCACGCAAAGAATCAAAACCGTTGCTGCGCTGGATACCGTGGCTTTGCGCCTACTCCGGCATGCGCGTCAGCGAGGCAGGCAACCTGCACAAGGAAGACTTCTTCGAATCAGACGGCCGGTGGTTCTGGAAAGTGACGACGGTCGGGAACCGGGCTTTGAAGAACTTGAGCAGCGAGCGCCGTATTCCGGTGCATGCCGCGCTGATAAATGAGGGGCTTATCGATTTCGTGAAGGCCGCGCCGCCCGGCCGGCTGTTTAAGGGCGAGACCAAGGAAGACGTTTCGGTTCAGCCGCGCATGAGCACTTGGGTCCGCACACTGATTCCTTACGAGAAGCGGCCGGAGCTTTCGCCGAACCATGGGTGGCGTCACCTCTTTGAAGACCTCTGCCGGCGTTACCGCGTCCCGGAAGATGCCCAGCACTACATGACCGGCCGCACGAACGGCGGATCACAGCAGCATTACGGGCGAAGCGAAGTCATGCTTCCCGGTCTTGCCGCAGCGATGGACCAGATCGAAGACATTCCAATAGAACGCTGAATAGGATTATTTTCAGATAAATAGGAAATAATACACATTCAGGGATTCACAAGAGACTCCTAATGTGAGATTCTCGCCTCAAGTTAATTGAGGACAGATCACATGGTGCTCTCTCGTGGGTAAGCGGAAGTCAAAGAAGGCCGGCTCTTCTGTTGAGCGGAAGGCCTTTTCCATCAACAGCCCCGACTTCGCCGACCTTATCGGCTTCCGCCCTACCTATTCGGGTGTTAGCGTTGGTGGTCAGTCGGCGCTTTACGTGCCGGCTGTCCTTCAGGCTGTCCGGCTGATCTCGGAAACCATCGGCTCTCTTCCTTGCAAGCTCTACCGGGAAACCGCAGAGGGCAAGGAAGCGGCCAAGGATCATTCCGCCTATCGCATCGTTCACAAGCGCGCCAATGAATGGACCGGTGCCGGCGATCTCCGCACCCGCCTTACCGCCGACGCCCTCATTTACGGCAACGGCTTCGCCCGCGTCGTGCGTTTCGAAGACGGCAGCCCCTTTGAACTGCACCGCCTGAAGCCCGGCAGCGTCTCAGCTCTTGAGAACGCCGTGACCGGAGCGCCCGTCTATCGCGTCTCAGAGAAGGCCGGCAGCCGCGACTATCCGCACACAGAAATCCTTCACGTCCCGTCGTTCCTCGCAACCTCGCCGATCACGTTCGGCAAGGAAGGCATTGGCCTTGCCGCGATCCTTGAGCGCCACGGCGCACAGTTCTTCGGCTCCGGCGCTCGCCCGACCGGCATCATTTCCAATGACAAGCCGCAGGGCAGCGAAGCCGGCGCGAAGACGATGGCGAACGTCCGTGCTTCGTTTGACGAATGGCAGAAGGGCGGCGGGCCGCTCTTTCTCGATAGCGGATGGACCTACGACCAGCCGGCCATGACCTCGACCGATGCGCAGTTCCTTGAGCACCGGCTTGAACAGGTCCGCGAGATTGCCCGCGTCTTCGGCGTTCCGCCGACCATGCTTTTCGAGCTTACCCGTGGGACATGGTCGAACACCGAACAGATGGGCGCACAGTTCCTTCAGCTTTGCCTTCGTCCGTGGCTGGACCGCTGGACGGACGCCATGACGACCGTTCTTCTCAGCGAGGACGAACAGGACGACCACTATTTCGAGTTTGTCACCGACGACCTGATGCGCGCCGATGCGGCCAGCCGCACGGCGAACATGACCGCCCTTGTGACCAATCGCATCATGACCCCGAACGAGGTCCGCGCGATCCTCAACCTTCCGCCGCTTCCCGGTGGCGACGAACTTTCCAACCCGCACACGACCAGCAATGCCGCGCCCGCACCGGCCCCGGCAAAGGAACCCGCATGATCGAATACCGCACCTTTTTCGGCGACGGCGAAAAGACCTTCGCATTCCCGACCTGCGAACTCATCGAAGAGCTTGAGCGCGTCACCGGCCACGGCATCGGCGCGCTGCATTGGCGTCTCGCCAACGAACAGTTTTCCTTCAAGGACGCGCTTCAGGTCATCCGCCTGGGACTGATCGGCGGCGGGCTCGCACCCCGCGAAGCCGACCAGCTAGCCGCGCTCTATTGCATTGGCAGGCCGTGGCGTGAGTCTCATTTCGTTGCGCTCGGCATTCTGAACACCGTCTTTCACGGCGCACCGGAAACCGAAGAGACTGACGACGACTTCGGCTTCCCACAGGACGACACGCAAAAGGCAGCAGCGGCCGGCGATCTCTCCGCAGCGATCAACGCGGCCTATTCGGACGTTGCCGCATGACCGACCGCCTCGAAATCAAGGCCGCTCTCTCGGTTGACGACGCCGGCACCATCACCGGCATTGCTTGGCCGTTCGGCTCGCCGGATCGCGTCGGCGACGTAATCGAGAAGGGCGCTATCGCCTCGCCGGAAGTCCTGCCGATGCTCTTCGCCCATGATCAGGCGCAAGTCATCGGCGTCTGGGACCAGATCGAAGAGACCCCGGACGGCCTCACGGTGAAGGGCCGCTTGCTCGTGGACGACGTGGAACGCGCCCGCGAAGTGCGCGCCATGATCCGCAACAAGGCCGTATCCGGCCTGTCCATCGGCTTCCGCACGAAGTCCGCCAAGCCCCGCCAGCGCGGCCGGACAATCACAGCCCTCGACCTTCACGAAATCTCAGTTGTCGCCGTTCCCAGCCATCCCGGCGCGCAAATCACGTCAGTTAAGGCCGCCGATGGCACGGCAGACCAGAAGGAAATGACCTTGGAAAACGAAGAACTCGAACTGAAGAATGATCCGGTGATCTCGCCGGAAGACCTGAAGGCACTCAAGGCAGACGTTGCCACCATCAAGGCGAAGCTTGCCCGCCCGACGGCCGCGAACAACAACCATCCGGCCGCCGGCAACGATAATCTCGAATGCAAGGCGTTCGGCTCTTACCTGCGCGGCGGCATCGAACGCACTGCGGTTGACGAAGCCAAGGCGCTCACCATCGGCAGCGACGCTAACGGCGGCTACCTCGCTCCTGAAGAATTCGGCAGCGAGCTTATCAAGCTTCTGCGCGAATACTCTCCGATCCGGCAGTATGCGCGCGTCGTGAACATCACGGCATCCGAAATCAAGTATCCGCGCCGCGTCACGGGCACGGCCGCAACGTGGGTGGCCGAAATCGGCGACCGGACCGAAAGCGGCATGACCTTTGAACAGGTGACGCTTGCCCCTTATGAACTGGCTACCTTCACCGACGTGTCGAACCAGCTTCTCGCCGACAATGCTTATGGGCTGGAAGGCGAACTTCTCTCTGACTTCGCCGAAAGCTTCGGCATCACCGAAGGCCTTGCCTTCGTCAAGGGAACCGGTGTCGGCCAGCCGAAGGGCATTATGACCGCCACGGGCATCAAGGAAGTGAAGACGGGCGTCGCCGCTGCCTTCCCGTCTACAAACCCCGCCGACGTTATCATCGGCATGTATCATGAGCTTGCTACGAGCCATGCCGCAAACGGCGTCTGGATCATGAACCGCAAGACGCTCGGCACCATTCGCCAGTGGAAGGACGGCACGGGCCGTTACCTTGTCCTTGATCCGATCTCCGCAGGCGGTGCTTCCACGCTTCTCGGACGTCCGATTGTCGAAGTGCCGGACATGGATGACATCGGCGCGGGCAAGTATCCGATCCTGTTCGGCGACCTGTCCGGCTATCGCATCGTTGATCGCGCTTCGCTCGAGATGCTGCGCGATCCCTACACCATCAAGCTCAAGGGGCAGACTCGCTTTCATGCTTGGAAGCGCGTCGGTGCGGACGTCACGCATCCCGACCGCTTCGTGAAGCTGAAGGTTTCGGCCTAAGCCATGAAGACGCGGCCCGCATATGAACAGGTGACGATTGCGCATGGTGGCAACACCGTGGCGCTTCGCCCTACATTGCGGGCCGCAGCCACCCTTACCGAACGCCACGGCTTCCCGGCCCTCTTTCAGGCGCTGGACAGCATGCACCTCACCATCACTTCCGAAATCATCCGCACGGCTTCATCCCCCGTGTCGGATGCAGCGGCCTTCCTTCGTTCAGAAGCGGCGGGAAGGCCGCTCTCCCCCTTTTTCCTCGCCGTGCGCCAACCGCTCGCCGAACTCATTGCCATGTTCATGCCGGCACCCGATCCGAAGGCCAAGCCTTCGTCGGCCGGCAAGCCCACGCCGTGGAACGAATACTTCGCCGAACTCTACAGCGCCGCGACGGGCTGGCTTGGCTGGACGCCCGAAACGACGTGGAACGCCACGCCGACCGAAATCACGCGCGCCCTGTCCGCGCACCACGACCGGCTCGTGATCACGGGCGTCCTGACCCGCACCGGCACGCCGACCGAGAAGACCCCGGACCCCGAACAGGCCGCACGCAACGAAGCCGAAGGCCTTGACCCCGAATTTGACCGCGAGGGCCTGCGCGCCCTCAAGGCGAAGATTGCAGGTGGCGTGTGAAGAAGCCCGCCCGCATCTGTTCTTGCGGCCGCGTCGTGCCGCATGGCGAATTCTGCGAATGCCAGCGCTCGGCAACGCGCGCCCGCAACGCCCGGCACGATGCACGACGGCCGTCCGCAGCCGCGCGCGGCTATGGCCCGGAATGGCGCAAGGCCCGTTCGGAATACCTCGCCATGCATCCCCACTGCCGGGAGTGCGCACAGCACGGCGTCACGCGCCTCGCATCCGTCGTTGACCACATCATCCCGCACCGTGGCGACAAGCGCCTCTTCTGGCACCGCGCCAACTGGCAGCCGCTTTGCGCGCCCTGCCACAACTCTATCAAGCAGCGCTTGGAAAGGACTATCCGCCCATGAGCACGGCCCTGAACCGCATGACCGTCAAGGAACTTCCACCCGGGCAATGGACCGAACTGGATACCAGCCGCTTCCAAATCCGGGAACAGAACGTCTTGAGGCTGGCACTCGGCACCTTTGTCGACAACCAGCCGTCCGGCTTTCCAGAGTATGAGCCGCCGGCTGTGGATACGGATGCCTACTTCCTGACGCCCGGCTACGGCGACGTTCCGGTATCGACCCTCGATTACTTCGGACGGCCCGGCTGTGCCGACAGGGAGGAACGGCCGATTTACGCCATGCCGAACGGCGTCACCCCTGTCACCATCGTCATGATCGACTACAGCGCCAAGCCGAAGACGATAGAAGAAGCGCCCGCCTCGCCATGACCACGCCAGCCGAACGCGCCCGCCAAATCGACAGGGAAGAATTCGCAGCCGAATGCACAGCCATCCGGCAACGCGCCTTCGACCGCCTTTCCCAGCCCTTGCGCATGGACGCGACCGTTCGTGCATCCATCGAACGCGGCACCCGCAAGCTTACTTGGAACGGCAAGATCAACGCCCCTAAGCCTAAGCGGTCACGCCCCACCGGTCCCGCACCCCGCGAACATCAAGTCATGGGCGTCTCGCTCACGGTTCAGCAATGGGCCGACCGGCTCGGCATCACCGTCAACACCCTGCACCAACGGGCACACCGTCAAGGCGGCATGGCGGCTGCAATCATCAATCATATCGAGCGCCATGGCGACGACTGCCTGAAGGGGAACCCCCATGGCACCGCATAGCATCATCCTTATCGAATACCGTGGCCGTCGCTGGCTTCTGTCCGAACTCGTGAAGATCACCGGCATTCCGCGCACGACGATCTGTAAGCGTCTCACGGATGGCTGGACGGTCGAACAGGCGCTCGGCCATCCGACGCCAACGCAGCGCCGGGCGGGGGTGGTCTCCAATTTGGAAGCCTTCGAGGGGACCGGCGCGGGGGGCACCGCACAAGAGACACCGAATTTAACTTTTTCAGGATTTGACGCATGACGGCCGTAAGCCTCGACCTCGCCAAGGCTCATTTGAAGGTGGACGGAACCGCCGAAGATGAGCTGCTTTCCCTGTATCTTGAGGCCGCAGAGACATGGGCGGGCAACTATATCGGCCATCCAGTCGCCGACCTTGACCCCATTCCGGCAGACGTGAAGCTTGCCCTTCTGAAGCTGGTTTCCTTTTATTTTGAAGTGCGCAGCCTCGCGACCTTCGGCCTTTCGGTGGAAATGGCACCGCAGGCCGTGACCTCGATCCTCGACAGCTACCGGAAGCAGTGGTTCGCGGAAGGGGAAGCCAATGTCTGACAAGAGGAACGACGGCGGGCTTGCCAACTTCAACAAGCGCCTGAAGGCCCTTGGCGATGCGCCCGACGCCATGATCGACAAGATTTTGATGCGCGCAGCCCATCGTGTCGCGCTGAAGCAGCGCGCCGCCGCGCCGGAAGATACCAGCGACCTGAAGCGCAGCATTGCCATCACCGCGCCCGGCGAGACGACCCCGCCCTATAGCCAGCCCGGTGGCGCGCATGTCGCCGGCAAGCACGAAGTGATCATCACCGCCGGCAATGCGGACGTGCGCTATGCGCACCTTGTCGAACACGGCACCGCAGAGACGGAAGCGCAGCCATTCTTCCTGAACACGTTCCACGAACAGCGCGCCAAGGAACAGCAAAACATCAAGCGACAAGCGATGAAGGTTTTGCGCGACGTGAATGCCGGGAAGAAGATTGATGTTTGAGCCGACCCTTGCCCTTCAGACTGCTATTCGCGCGGCGCTTATTGCCTCGCCGGACGTGGCCGCGCTTGTGCCTGCCGATCATATTCGCTCGGGCAGCACGCGGCCCGACAAGACCCCGGCCATCATCATGAGCGACGGCAACACGGCAAACGGCGGCCACGACTACGCCAGCCAGCGCACGGCATGGGTCTATCTCGACCTTCATATCTGGACGCTGGACGCCGGGCCTGATGCTGCCAAGCTGATCGCCGGCACTGTGACCGCAGCCCTCGACAATCCCCTTAATTTTGAGGGGTGCGACTGCGATCATTTCCGCGTCGTTCGCTCGGCATTCCCGCGCGATCCCGACCCGCGTTATGGGCATGGCGTCCTTTCCGTCGAAGCCCTTATCCGGTGGATTGTCTGATGCTCAACATCGGAAGCATGAACCGCCGCATCACCATCGAACGCCAGACGGAAACCGTTCAGCCGTCCGGTAGCGTCGTGAAGGCGTGGGCACAGGTCGCCACCGTTTGGGCCGAAGTCCTTCAGCAGACGGCGAGCGAGTTTTTCACCGGCTACGGCGAGGCCGAAACCGGCACCGTGATTTTCCGCGTCCGGTATCGCCCTGGCATCACCACGGCCGACCGCGTGACCTATGAAGGCGCGGCGTATGGCCTGAAGGAAATCAAGGAACTCGGCAGGCGCGATGCGCTGGAGCTTCGCGGGGAGGCCCTGAAGTGACCCACCTTCGCGGCGTGAAGCCGCCCATTGATCGCGACAGCAACGCACTGATGAAGGCTCCGGCAGCGCCGAAGCAGCTTTCGGCCTATGCGCGTGCCGAATGGAAGCGGATCATGCCGGGCCTCATTGAACGCGGCATCATCACGCGCGGCGATCTTGGCGGCGTCGAAGACTACTGCCGTGCCCGTGGTCTCGTTCGCGAAATCGAAGACGCCCTTCGCGCCTCCGGCGAAATCGACATGAAGCTTTGCCGCCTTCAGGACAAGGCGATGCAGACGGCTCGGCAGCTTGCCGCCGAATATGGGCTTTCGCCGGTATCGCGCGCCCGCGTCGGCAGCGCGGCACCCGACGACGATGACGACGATAACCCGCTCATGATCGGCAGGAACCGCCCCCATGCCTAAGAGCACATTCCCGCACTGGATTTATGACGGCAGCGCTATCGAAGACCCGTTCGGCTATGGACAGGACGCCGTCGATTTCATTCGGGCCTTGAAGCATCCGGCCAGCACCGCGCCGAAGGGCCGCTTTCAGCTTTACGATTTTCAGGACCGCATGACGCGGCGCATCTATGGACCGCGCAACCCGGACGGAAGTCGGATCGTCCGCACGGTGTTCCTGATGCTGCCCCGTGGCAATCGCAAGACCAGCATTGCGGCGGCGTGGGCGCTTCTTCACACCATCGGCCCGGAAGCACGACCGGCCGGACAGGCCATCTTTGCCGCGTCCGACCGTGAACAGGCTGGCATCGGCTTCAAGGAAGCTGCGAACATCGTTCGCGAGGATCGCCGGTTGATCGGTGCGACACGCATCTATGACGCCCATAATTCAGCGAAGAAGATCATGAGCCGCCCGAACAAGGCGGAATTGCTCGCCGTATCGAGTGACGGGGCGGCCCAGCACGGCAAGACGCCTTCCTTCGTCCTTGTCGATGAAATCCACGCTTGGAAGGGCCGCGACCTCTGGGAAGCGCTCAAGTCCGGCATGGCGAAGGTTCCCGATACCCTCATGATCATTGCCACGACCGCAGGCCGTGGGCAGGAGAACATCGGTTTCGAGATTTACGACTACGCCCGGAAGGTCGCGACCGGCGAGATTAACGACCCGTCGTTTCTGCCGATCATCTTCGAAGCTGGACCCGCCGACGATTGGCGCGATGAAGCCGTTTGGCACAAGGTCAATCCCGGCCTTGCCTATGGCTTCCCTGATCTTGGCGGCTTGCGCACGATGGCACGCGAGGCCGAACACCGGCCGGCAGAGCGGTTCGCATTCCAGCAATTTCACCTCAACATCTGGCAGGCCGCTTCCCGTGATCCGCTCTTCGATATGGCCGTCTATGACGCCGGCCGCGATCCGAACTTCGACCTTGCCGACCTTGAGGGCCTGCCGTGCTGGCTTGGCGTTGACTTGTCCCGCTCGGGCGACCTGACGGCCATCGTCGGCGCGTGGCGGCATGAGGATGGCCGCATCACGGTTCACCCGTGGTTCTTCCTGCCGTCAGAAGGATTGGAAGATAAGGCCAAGGTCGAACAGGCTCCCTATACCCGGTGGCGCGATGAAGGGCTTTTGAACGTCATCGATGGCCCGGTGATTGAACCCGACGTGATCGCCGACCGGATCATCGACCTTTGCGGCACCTACGACGTGCGCGAAGTCGTCTTCGACCCGTCGCTCGCCGGCCCGCTCATGGGCAAGCTGATGGACCACGGAATCACCGTTCTTCAGGTTCCGCAGACGGCGAAGCACATGCATGGCCCGATCTGTGATCTTGAGCGCATCGTGAACGGCCGCCGCATCCGCCACGGCGCACACCCGATCCTTCGCAACCACTTCGAAAGCGTCGTCGTGAAGCGCGCCACCAATGCCGGCGAACTGACGACGATGCACAAGGGCACCCGCCATTCAAACCACATTGACGGCGCGATTGCGTCGGCGCTGTCCGTCTTCAGGGCGGCGGCGAACGATAACCAGCGCTCGATTTTCGACCTCGACCCCAACGAATTTGACCGGCTTCGCCATGACGATGCCGAAGCCGCATAAAGGAATGCCGATATGAATGATGATCTGTTGCTTGTGACCTTCCGGGCCAATGCCGACAAGTATAAGCGCGATCTGGACGGCGCCCGCGCCTACGGGAACAAGCGCTTTAAGCAGATGCAGCAGGACGCCGACGGCCTCAGTCAGAAGCTTGAGACGATGTTTGCGCCACTGATGAAGAGCGGGGCCGTCGTTGCCGCTATCGGCGGCGCGGCGCTTGCGGTGAAGGAAATTGCCACCTCGATTGCAGAGGTTGACCGCGAGGCCCGCAAGGCTGGCGTGTCGGCGAAGGTGTGGACGCAATGGACCTACCTCGCTTCAGCAACCGGCATGAGCATTGACGGCGTGACCGACGCCCTGAAGGAACTCAACATCCGCGGCGATGAATTCGCTAAGACCGGCAAGGGCAGCGCGGAGGAAGCTTTTCAGCGCCTTGGCTACAGTGCCGCCGACGTGGCCGACCGCTTGCGTGATCCGAGCCGCTTCCTTGATGAGATCATCACCAAGCTTCAGACGCTGGATGCCGCAGCGCAGACCCGCATTCTTGATGAGGTCTTCGGTGGCACCGGGGCCGAACAGATGGCGAAGGTTCTCGGCATGTCGGTCGAGCAAATCCAGAAGCTGCGCAGCGAGGCCGCGACCTTCAGCGATCAGCAGATCGAAGCCGCCAAGAAGATCGACGCCGAATTCGCGACCATGTGGCGCAATGCGACCGTGCGCATGAAGGGCTTTGCCATCGATGCGGCCGGCGCAATGGCGAAGGTGCGCGATGCGCTCAATCCCGGCAAGGACACCTACGATAGGGCGGTTGAGCGCTACAACAGCCCGGAAGAACAGTTGAAGCGCCTTCAGAAGCAGCGCGCCGACATTGCCACAGCCATCGAACGCGAGAAGGCGAATACCGGCAACTTCCTTCAGCAGGCAGAGCTTCGGAACCTCGAAATCGCATTAAGGGCCGTGGATGAGCAAATCACCGACCTCACGGGCGGGAGCGATGAATTCAAGACCGGGCTCAAGGAATTGTCGGCCGCAAGCAACAGCCTGACCGGTGCCTTCAGCGGCAACACGAACGCCGCTGCCAATTTCAAGAGCGCCCTTGCCGACCTCAAGAACTTTTTGCCGGAACTGAAGGCCGAACTGGACACGCTCGCCACGACGGACGGCATTGACGCGGCCTACAACAAGGCCGTTTCGAAGGCCCTCACCATGGGCGAGGTCATGAGCGCAACCGACATTGCAAACCGCGCCAAGAGCGTGGCGCGGTATGGCAAGCACGACAACATCCTTGATCTGATCGCCAGTGTCGAAAGCGGCGGCGATTATAACGCCACCCTCGATCATGGCAGATGGACGGGCGGCGCACAGAACCTTACCGGCATGACGCTTGATCAGGTCCGCGCCCTTCAGCGCCGTATGCTCGCCGATCCAGCGAACCGCGCCCTTTACGGCGACGGCAAGGGCTCTTCAGCGCTTGGCCGCTACCAGATCACGGGCCGCACCCTTGAGGGCCTGATGAAGGAACTTGGCCTGTCCGGTGACCGGCTCTTCGACGCGACGACACAGGATGAGCTTGCCCGTGCGCTGCTTCGTCGCCGTGGTGGTGACCCTGAATCCCTTCGGCAGGAATGGACCGGCCTGAAGCGGGTGGACGATAGCACTATCCGCAACGCCTATTCCAATACGCCGACCGCAGCCCAGCCGCTTGCGCCGACCGATGGCGAACGCCAGCGCACCGAATTGCTGAAGCAGCAGGACGCCGCCCGCAAGAGCCTGAACCAGTCGGTTGAGGAAGGTTTGCGCCTGGCTGAATTCGAGCGCTCGATTTCCGGCATGTCGGCATCGCAGCAGCGCATTGAGCTTGAGGTCTACCGGCTTCAGGAAGAGGCCCGCCGCAACGGCATCACCTTGACCGACGCCGAACTTCAGAAGATGCGCGAGAAGATCGCCCTCACGCAGCAGCTCGACAGCAAGAACCAGCAGGTTGCCCGCAGTGCCGAAGGCCTGAAGAGCGCCCAGCAGTATTTTGCGGAGAGCTTCACGTCGTCCCTGTCCGGCCTGTTGACCGGCACACAGACCCTGAACGGCGCGCTTCAGAACCTGTTGAACAGCCTGATCGATGCCACGTTGCAGGCCGCGCTTCTCGGCAAGGGGCCGCTCTCCGGTCTTCTCGGCGGCGCGGGAACCGGCATCCTTGGCGCACTCTTCGGCTTCTCGGACGGCGGCTATACCGGCGACGGCGGAAAGTATCAGCCGGCGGGCGTCGTCCATAAGGGCGAATATGTCATGTCGAAGAAGGCGACCAGCCGGATCGGCGTGGGCAACCTTGAGGCACTGCATCGCGGCGCGCTATCAGGCTATTCCGATGGTGGTTATGTCGGCGGTGCGCCGGCACTGCGCAAGCCCGACCTGAAGGCGGCGAACAGCAACGCCGCGCCGTCGCCGGTCAACATCAATACGAACGTCACGGTGAACGCGACCGGCGGCGACCCGGCCCAGAACGCCGACTTGGCGGCGAAGGTGGGTAAGCAGGTGGAACAGCAGATGCGCGGGCTTGTGGCGGATGAGCTTCGCAGGCAGACGCGGGCCGGCGCGTATCTGAACCAGAGGACACGCTGAAAGACTCAGAGCGACTCGTGGGCGCGCTTCGTGAACCGGAAGGCGTCTTTCCTTATCCGGGAGCCTTCCTGCCTCTGTATGACTCTGTATGGCGGAAAGAAGCACCGGAACCGCCTGCTTCTTAACCGGGAGCTTCTATTTCTACCTGCCGGGAGGTGAATTCACCGCCGGGAGCCTTCTTCAAATTCTTCCCTTCGAAGCCTTCCGGGAGGAAGAGAATTACCGGTCAGCGCCGCAAGGCGCTGGAAAGGCCGAAGGCCGCGCAGGCGAGCCGCGAAGCGGCGAGTGTTGAGCGCGTCAGAATTCCTGATGCTTCGCCGTCTTCTTATTTGTATTTTATTATTAGTATTTAATAATATATATGTATATATATACCCTATATATAGCAAGCCCTCAGAATTCTGACGCGCCTCAGCCTCCCGGACAATCTTCGCTCGCAATTTGGCGCATCCAACGACGATCCCGCTATAACGTAGGTCAGTTAAGGCGAAAGAAGGATGACGCGCATGCTGCACTTTGCGGAAGCAATCGAAAACCGGCGCAAGCTGATGGCCGACCGGCAGTTGGCCTATGCGGACGCCCGAATGGCGCAACGCGCCGCCGACGCCGAAGCTTCCGGCCGGACCGACTACAAGCCCCGCCGGTTCTTCCCGACCGACGACGTGCGCCAGCTTGCCAAGGAACGCGAGAAGGCGGAACAGGAATCGGTGAAGCGCGCCACGGGCGTCCGCCAATACACGAAGCATGAGACGTTCGAAGCAGCCCGTGAAGCAATCCGGCGGAGCAACCGTGCCGCATCGAAGAAGCGCCGCGAGAAAATGAAGGCGAAATCGGAATAAAGGCGATAAGTAAATACTTACTTATCCTTGATGATCAGCCAATATATCCGGGTAAAATCGAGTATTTTCGCTGATTTTATTTTTATTACTTGCCAAATCACTCCAGCCGACTCATGAAGGTGATGCCCGCTCATGGGCAGGGGAAATGAAATGGAAATGCAGACCTACCTTCCGGCTGACCTCTACGGCCACGTCATCGACCTTATCGAAGACCTCTTCGATACCTTCGACCCTGCAGCGCCCGATTGCCTGAAAACGCGCCTCGCTATGATCCTCGGCGAGGAAGGCGGCATCTGGCCGGCCTACTGCTATCGCGGCGAGGATGAGGGCGTGAAGAAATCTGCATGAACCGTCATTTTGGCTATTGCATGATAATTATGATTACGCCATAAGCATAATCAGAAGGAGGCAATCACATGGCCCTGACGAATGCAGAAATTCAGAAGCGGTGGCGGGAACGTCAAAAGGCGAAGAAGGCCGCGGCGCTGAAGGTCGCGGATGAGAACGCGCTGTCATATCGCGAGCCGTTTTTTGAACGATACCAGCGCAGCGGCGGAACCATCGCGGAGATTTTGGACCTCGCAAACATGGAGCCGCCGAAGATCGAAGACGATAGCGATCCGCATTCGATGACTGGCTGGATTGAAGAATCCTACATCGATCACCCGGAAGACAGCCCCTACTTCAATCAGAAGGGCTCAATCGCTCAGGCAGAGATCGCGGTCGGATGCATGATCAGCGCAGCGGCGGAACTTGCCGAACTCATAAACGAACACAAGCGCTCGGAAATCGACGCCCGCATTGCCGAAATCGAGCAATCTGACCTGTCCGATCCGGCAGCAAGGAACACGGCTTTCGCCGAAATGGCGAGGCTCAAGAGAATGCGCGACCAGCTTAGTCAGCAGGTCCGCTGGACCTTCCCACAGTGGAAGGTCACGGGCGAATAGCCCAAAACAGGAACGGCATGGCTCTGCGACCAAACTTTGCCTTGCCGTTCCTTGTCTGAAGTCATCACTAAACACGAAAGGTATTCATGATGACCAACGAAGTCTACACCAGCACCGAACCGGCCGCAACGCTGAGCGAGAAGGAGCTTTGGGCGCTCTTTGTCTCTCACACGATGAAGAGTATCTTCAGCATGGGGCCGACCGTTGAACTCTATCGTCCGAACGACCTGATCCGCGATCCCGGCACTTACGGCGGTCTTGCGCGGTATAGCGAGGAGGTGGCTGACGGTCTCGCAGAAGTCGAGGAGCCGCTGGCGGAACTTCAGATGCGGATTGAGGAGACGCGCGACTATCTTGCGAACCTCCAGCGCGTTCACGACGATTTCGTCCGGCTTAAGTCATCCCTTCTGGTAGTCGGCAACGACTACGACGAGGACGCAGAGAAAGAGCCGTGTCGCTTCCACAATCCGTTGATCGCAGAGAGGGCAGCATAATGGCCCTGAACCCTGCACTTCGCCTCATGGTCAAGAACGCTCACGAGAAGTATGGCACGGAGTCCGATCCGGTAGTGCGGAAGCGCGCCGAAATTCTCGCGAAGCAGGCGCTTGAAGAAGCTGAGCTTTCCGAAATGGAGAGGATCGCGGACGAGTTCGCCAAGGAGCAGCAGCTTCGCCAGCTTAGCGTTGCCGCACAGCTTGTCGCCCTTGCGATGCAGAAGGCGACGAAGCGGGAGCTTCGACAAATCCTTGTGAACGCGATGGCCGCAGAGGCCGGCGCGCCATCGCGGGACTCGGCTGGAAGCGCCTAAACTAATGCCGATGACCGGCGGGGCCTCCGCCCCGCCGGCTGTTCGAAACGACTGCTACTACAAACGGCTGCTCTTGGAGAGGTTAATATAGCCATATGGCGAACCGAGAAGCCAAACCTGTCAATTGACTACCAGAACAAATAAAGAACATATTCGAGCTTCAGTTTATCCAGCCACCGCACTTCCGATCAAACAGGCCAGTAAACTTTCACAAGGTGACTCAACAAATGCTAGCTTGAGTGCTTGAATTGCAACCATTGCGAATCATGTGCGAGTCGGGGGCAGAGTATGGCAACAAAGAAAAACGAAGAGGTGAGCGCGAGCTTTCACTACCTCTACCGGGTGCGGAAGTCTGGAGAGGATGATGTGGTTTTCCCCTTCACGCTTGCTGAATACGAACAGATGTTTGCAAGAATGCAAGCTCAAAAGCCCTTTGACCTGAATGCGGAGGGAGATATTGACCGGCTCCGCTCACGAAAGGAAGCGCCGTTTGAAAACCTGACAAGGATGAGCGATCGCACTATAACTGGAACGTTCAAAGCGTCCTACTGGGGACACGGTTACGACAATACAGAAAAAGGAAAAATTTCGGCGGATAGCGTCAATTTGCGACCTTTCCATTTTGTCCTTTATCTTTCGGAATCAGGAAACATTTATATTGGCGCACAATACCTGGGATTGTTCGGTGGCTACGGCACGCTGAAGGACACGCTTTTAGGCGTGCTCCCGGACAGGAAGGGTGTTCGATCAGCATCGTTCCGATTGGGTGCGTCTTACTACAAGAATGCGGATCCGAAGGAAATCAGAGTCAATGTTTCCAATAGGGCGACCTCCCGTGCGGGAAGAAGTAGCCTCGGGGGAAAAATGATGATCGCTTTCACACGCTCGAACAAAGACGACCCGCTCGTTGAACGAGTGAGAAGTGGGGTAATACCATTCTTTGGAAAAGGGCGGAGCGAAATACAGAAAGCCGTCGCCGGACTTATGAACCAAAGTGACATAGTTGAAGTAGATGACGACGATATTTTGGATTGCACCGTTTTGGCTGACATGAACGGGAAAGCGACAACGATTTATATGTTCGATAATGGATTGAGAGCGACTAGATTTAAGCTTGACGTTGAGGTTGATAATGACGGACACCCAGAGAATGCGGACACTTGCAATGAAATTCTAACAGCCCTTAATGAATACGTTATTAAAGTGAAAGAGAATGGTTAGCATTCGCTCTATCATTCTGAATAATAACGCCACCTTCTATAACTACAGAACAGGCGAGCGTATCCGCGTCTGGCCTCGGATTGCATTACTTGTTGTTTTTTCTCCAATATTAGGGTTTTTGCTGAATGATAATCTGACTGATTTTATTAACTCCATCAATACTGTATCATCAATACTTCTTGGCTTCAGCTTTAGTGTTCTTTTTTATATCGCTGAAGGTAGGCAGGATCCGATTCCAGAAGACTATTCGCTCGAAAAGAGGAATAGAATAGAAAATATTCGCGAGCTCTCGAAGGAGTTATTTCATAACATATCATATTTCGTGATGGTTTCTTCGGCGGCGCTTGCCACTTCTATGGTCGTAATTGCTCCGGAGGCTCAAAATGATTGGTTTAACAAGATAATTTTGCCAAAATTGGCTGACATTACACCTGAAGCCGCAGAGTTTATGTGGTGGTTGCAGATCAGCATACGAAGCGTGTTCTTTTTTTTGGTTCTCGAAGGTGGCTACAGCTTTGGCCGAATTGTAGGCCGGGTGAATTTCCTGTTTGAAGAGAAGCTGAAAGGCTAAGCGACGTCTGTCACAAAACAGCGGCCGTCACAATGTCACAAATTAGTATTTTCTAAATCTTATATTAAATTTATAAATCAATAAGTTAAAGTCGCTCCTGATGAGAGATTTGACTTTTCGAGTCTCTCATCGCCCACCATTTTTCCTATTTTGTAAAGTCAAAGCGTCGCTTAGCGGCGCTTTTTTGTTTTTCAGTGCGTTGAGTCTCCTGCTCAGCCGTTGGCGGAATGCCTGTGTTACGCTGAAGTGACCGGTCGCCGTTCTCAAAGTCCGCCATGCGCGCGGCATCCCGCCTCAGGTGACGGATCGATCGCTAGCATGGCCGCCATTGGCCTGCCTAGAGGCGGTGCAGGCTGACACCCGGGCAGGCTTCGCGGGCGATATCGCAGAGGTGTTCGTGGTGGGTGAGGTAAATCACCTGGCCGACTCGGGCCATGTCGCCCAGCAGCGCGAAGGTTCGGCCGGCGCGGGCGTCGTCGAAGGTTTCCATGATGTCGTCGGCGATGAAGGGCAGCGTTTCGCGGCTGGCGGCCACCTCGCGGTAGCCGGCGATGCGCAGCGCGAGGTAAAGCTGGAAGCGCGTGCCCTTGGACAGATCGGCGGCAAGCTTGGAGCCGCCGGCGGCGGGGACGGCGATCAGGCGCTCCCGGCCCGAATCGGCCTGCGAGGCGAGGCCTGAATATTCCCCGCCCGTAATCGCCGAAAAGGCATCGGACGCGGCCTTCAGCATGGCGCTGCGATGGCGCTCGCGGTAGAGCCGAAGCGCCATATCCACGGCGCCCGTGCCCGATTTGAGGGCGAGATAGGCGCGCGCCTCCCGTTCCATGGCGACGAGCAGCGTCGCCCTTCGGGTTTCGAGTGCCGCGACCGCGTCGCCGCGATCGACTCCGGCAAGGCGGCGCTCCTCTTCGCGAAGGCCCGCATAGGCGTCACGCACCTCGGCCTCAACGGCGGCGATGTCGGCGGAAAGGCCGGAGGCACGGGCATTCAGCTCCAGCGTATCGACGACAGCCAGCCGGGCCTCGGCCTCCTCGACCGAATCGACATCGAGCCGCGTGGCGAGATCGAGACCCGTTTCGGCGATTCGGCCGGCAAGGTCGGCCTGCTCGCGGGCGCGGTCCATGGCTTCGGCAATGCCGGCAAGGTCGGCGCGGCCGAAGAAGGCGGACAGCTGGGCGACGGCGGCATCGTGGTGCAGGCGCCGGGCGGTCAGGGCGTCGCGGTCAAGGCGCAGAGCCGTCAGACGGGCCGTCACCTGCGCCTTCGCGTCGCGGGCCCGCCGTGCCTCCTCGTGACGGGCCGTGAGAGCGAGCAGCCGGACCAGCGGATCGGCGTCACGCCCCTCACCCATCGCCTCGCTCGCCGCAGCGGACGGGTCGAGCGCCAGAACGGCGGCGAGGAAGGCTTCCCGGTCGGCGCGCATGCTGTCGACGCGGTGGGTCAGATCCGCATGGCGCTCGGCAAGCCGCTGGAGCGGCGCGATTCGGGCCAGAAGCGTGGAGAGCGCTGGTCCCGGACCGTGGCCCGCTGCTCCGGTGTCAATTCCCGGGGTCGATGCGGCGAGCTGCTGCAGCCAGGTGCCGCGGCCGGCGGCCTGCCACTCGTCCTGCCAGTCGGTCAGTTCGCGGCGCGCCGCCTCTTCGGCGCTTGCCCGGGCAATCAGCTCCGCTTCTGCGGCGGCGAGCGCTTCCGTGCGACGCTGGGCGCCAAGCCGGGCGCCTTCGAGGCTTTCGAGGCGCTTTTCCGCAAGCGCGATCACGGGTGCGAGGTGGCCGGCGGCGGCGAGATCGCTGAGAGCGGGATCGCCGAGCAGTTGAAACGTGCCCGCAAGGGTCGCGGCGGCAGCTGTCTCGGCGGCGATGGCGGCGGCCGACTCGGCGCGCGCCATCTGTTCGTCATCCACGAGAGTGGAGAATTCCAGCAGCCGCGCCTGGCGGATGCCAATTTCGTCGAGCGTCGCCGCCTCGCCGCGGTCAGGACCAAGACCAAGGGCTGCGGCGAGGCGCGCCGCCTCGCTGGTCAGCGCGTTGCTCTCCTGGCGGGCACGCTCCAGTTCGGCGCGCAGGCCCGACAGACGTGCGCCGTTGCCGGCCAGCGTCCGGTCGAGACTACGGAGCGCCGCGACGCGATCGGCGGCGGCAAGGCGGGCCGCAGCCTGCGCATCGACGGCCACCATGGCCGCTTCGAATCGCGCCGCGCTGGTGCGGTCGAGGCGATCGAGATGGGCGCGCCAGAGCGTGGTGCGTTCCGCCGTCAGGCGGGCAGCGGCATCGTCATCGATCTCGCCTTCGCCGCTCGCCAGACTCGCACGCCGGGCCTGCTCCTCGGCCTGGCTGCGCTCCAGCGCCTCCACCTCGCTCGCAAGGCGCGTGATGCGCTCGGCGATCGAATCATATCGGCGGCGCAGATCGGCAAGCGTCTCGGGCTGAAGCGGTGCGCGGCGCAGCAGGTCGCGGGCGTCGTCCTCGGCAAGATCGAGGCGCACGAGCGCTGCGGCCTTCATGACCTCTGCCTCGGACCGGCGCCGCTCGGCGCTTGCGCGGCGCGTGATGCTGTCACTGCGGCGGGCCTCGGTCAGGGCGCTTGCGAGGGCTGCCAGGATCGCCGGATCCGGCGCAGATGGCGCCTGTTCGACCTCGGCGAGCCGCGTTTCGCGCAGCGCCCGGGCCCGGCGCGTTTCCTGCGCGGCCGCGGCGAGGCGTTCTTCAAGACCGGAGCGGGCCAGCGCCAGGCGCTCCAGACGGGCGGCCGTGGCCTGCGGCAGAAGCAGGCGGCGGGGCGGCGTCTCAGCATCAAGGCCGATCTCGCGCGTCAGCTCGGCCATCTCCGCCTCGATCCGCGTCCGTTCGGCGAGGCGGCTCGCCAGATCGCGCTCGGCGGTGCGGTAGCGCGCCTCCAATTCGCTGTCTGCCAGTGTCTTCAAGGCCGCGCCGAGGGCGAGCCCCTCATTGTCCGTGGCAAGGGCGTCGCGCTCGGCGATCAGCCGCTCCTCCTCCAGGGACAGCCGCCGGGATTCGGCATCGAGCTCGGCGGCCTCGCGCATCAACTGCGGGAGGCGCTCCTGCCATTCGCGCGGCGGCGCGGGCTCGGCCGCATGCGCCGCCATCGCCTGGCGCAGGGCGGAAAGCCGGGCCAAGAGCGGCAGGGCTTCGAGTTCGACCCGCACGGCCTCGGCCTGTCGCCGGAGATCGGCCAACCTGCGGCTCGCCTCATCGTGCTCCCTAGCGCGCTGGTCCCGCGCCTTGCGGATAGCGGCATAATCCCGCCAGCTGACATCAAGCTCGGCCTGTTCGGCTCGGATCGTTTCAAGCTCGGCCTTCATCTCGGCGAGACGATGCTTGCGGGCCTGCGGGCGGAAGAACTGGTCGGCCCTGGCGCGCAACTGTTCCAGCACCGCGGCCGTATCGGAAAGGCCGGAGCTTGCCTGGAACAAGAGGCGCCCGAGTTCTCCCTCACTCTTCAAAATTGCCTCGCCGCCCTCCTCCAGCGAGATGTCATCGAGCGAGAACATTTTTTGGTAACCGGCCCGGTCAAGACCGCCGAGCACCCCGGTGAGCAGCGTGTCCGGCAGGGGCTGGTCCTCGGCGTTGACGAGGGAATTCTGCTGGCGTTTGAGCCGCGCCACGGTCTCGCGCCAGCCACTCGCCTCCAGCGCCCCGCCGATGCGCATCGTCGCATAGGGATGGAGGAAGCCATAGGCGCTGCGCTGCTCGATGCCGAAGAGAAGGTCGAGCCAGGCGGAAAACAGCGTGGATTTTCCCGCCTCATTGGGTCCGTAGACGATGTGGAGGTCGGGACTGCCGGCGGGCGCCGGGCCGAATTCGATGCGGCGATCGGTGAATTTGCCGTAGCGTATGAGGTCGAGGCGGGCGATGCGCATCACGCTCCCCCGGTGCGGGTAGCCGGACTGCCATCGCCGGAGGTGGCGCGCAGATGGGCGAGCACGTCGGCGCCGCCTTCGGCAAGGCTCGTCGCCGCCAGCGCCTTCACCGCCTCCTCGCTGTCGGCAAGGGCGGCGCGCACCTCATGCGGCAGGGCGCGCATGAGGTCTTCGATTGCTGCCAGGGCCTCCGCCTCGGCGGCATGGGTGCCGAGCACATCGCGATCGAGGATAGCGGCCAGTTCGGCGACGGGATCGGTGCCATCGGCGGCCTGCGCATCGGTGCAGTCGATATCGACGCTCTCGATCCAGTTTGCGCCGCGCGACTGCGCGATGCTTTCGATCTCGGCCAGCAGCAAATCGCGGTCACGGCGAAGGCGCCAGGCAAGCGGCGTCGGTCCGGTCAGCGTCACGCGCAATATCAGATGCGCGGCCCGGCGGCTGTCACGCAGGCTCCGCAGGGCGGCATCGACGCGGCCCAGCAAATCGCGCCACTCGTCCGCACCGCCGACATCGACGGCAAGCCGCTCGAAGATCGCGCCGGCCGTCGCCCGCTCCTCGATAGACAGACCCTGCTTTTCGTCGATCGTCACCAGCGTGACGCTGCGCTCGCCGGCCTCGTTGATATCGCGGCCCTGCGGCATGCCGGGCATGACGATGTGCGGCGTCTCGTGCCAGACGGTGCGCTTGTGAATATGGCCGAGCGCCCAGTAATCGAAACCATGGGCGACGAGATCGGCGACAGCGCAGGGCGCGTAGGCATCATGGCCGGGGCTGCCGGCAAGGCTGGTGTGCAGAAGACCGATATTGACCGCATCGGCCTGCGGTGGGGCAAAGGACGGCAAGAGGCTCTGCGGGGCTTCCGCCTCGGCGAAACTGACGCCGTGGATGACGACCTCGCGGCCGTCGGCGAGCCGTCCCGCCACGTGGCTGCGTTTGCGCCCGGCAAGCAGATGCACGCCGTCCGGAAGGGTCAGTTCACGCGTGACCTTGGAAATCGCATCGTGATTGCCGCGAATGAGGAAGACGGCGATGCCGGCCTCCGTCAGGCGCCGGAGCTCGGACACCAGAAACAGCGCCGTGCTCATGGAGGTCTGCGCGCCATCATAGAGATCGCCGGCCACGACGAGCGCATCAACCCTTTCCGCAACACACAGATCGACGATCCGTGTCAGAGCCTCGCGCGTGGCCCCACGCACGAGATCGGCGAGGTCCGGATTGCGCAGAGCAAGGCTCTTCAGCGGCGAGTCGAGATGGAGATCCGCAGTGTGGACGAAACGAAAGGGCATGGGGCGACCATGGCCCGACCGACCGCACCGCGTCAATCGCGTGCTGCAGCAACGGCCGGAATTTCCGCCCCGGACGCCGCGTTGCGCAGCCTGGGGCGGGTTTTTATCGACAAGCCCGCGCTTTGCCGGTATCACATCGGAGCTGCCATTTGAAATGCGCCCTCATCATTACCATATAGAGAGCATGACCAAGGTACAGGACATATCGAACCGGATGTTCGAACTCTACCACGGCGTCCATCGTCTGGTGAACGAGACCATGTGTCAGGAAGGCGTGTCGCTTGCCCGCAGCAAGTTCCTGTTCTTCCTACAGCGCCTCGGCCCCTGCCGTTCGACAGACATTGCCTGCGCGCTCAACTATGCGCCGCGCACGGTGACGGAAGCGATAGACGGGCTCGAGCGTGATCGTCTCGTGACCCGCGAGCCCGACCCGGAAGATCGGCGTGCCAAGATCGTGGCGATCACGGAACTCGGCCGCTCGGTGCTGGAGGCGGCAAGCGCTCCCAAGCAGCTCGTCATCAACGAGATCTTCTCGACGCTTTCCGACGAAGAGATGGATCGTTTCCACGATCTCGTCGGAAAGCTCTGTTCGAAGGTGCAGACGATGCAGGCCGAACGCGAGGGCGCCGACATGAAGGACGCCGCCGAATAATCGAGACATCCCGCCCTGGGGCCGACGGCCCCTTGTGGGCTTTGCCAAAGCAAAAAAGGCCGGACCCTCGCGGATCCGGCCTTTTTCGTTCCGAGGTGCCGCGCCTTACTTGGCGTCGATGTTGCCGATCGAGAAGAACATCGTCTCGCCGGAGGCATCGTCCACGCCGTCATTGTCGGTCACGACATAGCCGGTGCCGTCGGCGGCGATGGCGAAGCCTTCGACCTTGTCGAGCACGTAGCCGCCATTGGTCTTGAGGTCGGGGATGAGATCGCGGACCTCTTCCTTCTTCACGACAGGCAGTTGCTCGCCCAGCTTGACGGGCTTCAGTTCGGACAGGGCAACGCGGTAGAGCTTCTTCAGGACGGCATCCTTGCCGACGAGATTGTCGCGCTCGATGACATAGGCATAGTCGCCGTGCACGGTGATCTCGGACAGACCGACCCAACCCTTGCCAGCGGCTTCGAGCGGATAGGCGACGGCGCCCCATTCCTTCGCGGCGGGCTTATAGGCGAGAAGCTTCACGAAGCCCTTCTTGTCGTCCTTCCATTCCCGCTGGACGGCGGCCCAGATGGTCGTGTCGTCGCCGGTGCCGACAACGGTCACGCCTTCAAGGCCGAAGCGGGTCTCGCCGGCGCGCAGTTCGGCGGGAAGCGCGATCTCTTCCTTGATGACGCCCTTGGCATTCACATGCAGCAGCGCGTTGGCATAGAGCTTGTCGGCATTGCCTTCGGAGGCCAGCCAGTAGCCGCCCTCGCCGTCCAGGGCCACGCCCTCGATGTCGAGCTTCTGGGCCGGCGCACCATCACGCTTGATGACCAGGGCATCGGTGATCTTCGCAGGCTTCGCCGTCGCGTCGATCGTAAAGATGGTCGGCTGCGAGGAATAGACGCTGTCGGAAACGGCAACCAGCTTGCCGGCCTCCGGCAGGGCGGCCAGACCCGAGAGGGCGCCGAACGGGATCGGCGCGCCGTCCTTCTCGACGGAGACGATCTGCGGATAGTTGGCCGTGCCCTCGGCGCGCTCGTAAATCATGACATGCGAGCGGGCGCCGCCATCTTCACCGAGATCGAGTTCGTTGGCGGTGGCAAGCAGGTTGCGGGCCGGAATGGCAACGGCGCCTTCCGGGGAGATGCCCGACGGCAGAAGCTGCAGAAGCTGCGGCTCTGTGCCGGTGTCCTTGTAGACGCCGACGACGGAGGCGCGCTCGGCAAGCACGAAGAACAGCTTGTCGGAACCGAAGGTCGCGGCTTCCAGGCCTTCCGGCTCCACACCCTTGGCGGCGGACCGCTTTTCCGGATAGTGGCCGATGCCGATCACGGCATGTTCGAAGGCTGCGTTGGATTCGTAGAGAACCGTGCCGGTCTTGTCGAAAATGGTGAAGCCGCGCGAGCCGCCTTCATAGTCCCCTTCATTGGCAACCACGAGGCGCTCGTCATCCAGCCACTTGACGGCATCGGGCTCGCGCTTGCGGCCTTCCTGGTCGTCCACGGGGCGGATAGCGCCATCGCGCTTGGTGTCGATGCCCTTGAGGTCAACGGCACCGGCAGAAAAGTGGCTGACGACCGTGCCCGTCTTGGCGTCGACAATGGCGATGTGGTTGTTTTCCTGCAGCGTGACGGCGATCTCGCCCTTGTCGTTGAAGGCGACGAATTCCGGCTCCGGGTCGTCGCCCGCGATTTCGGACAGGCCCGTCAGGGCGACGCGGCGCAGCGAGCCGCAATCGACCTTGCCATCGGCGAGATTGACGATGACGAGATCGCCGGCTGGCATCTGCGGGATCTTGCCGTCATTGACCTCTTCGTCACGCTCGTTCTCGATCGCGACGGCGGCCATGGTGCCATCCTTGCTGATGGCGACGGAGTCCGGCTGGCCACCGAGTGCGCAGGTCTCCTCGATCGTGCGGCCGGCCACGTCAACCGTTGCCAGGACGCCCGAGGGGTTGGTGAAGCTCTCGCGGGTGTTGACGGCGACGAGCACCTTCGTGCCGATGGCGGCAACCGAGGTCGGCTCGCCCTTCATGTCCAGGGAACCGCCGGCCTTCGGGGCCTTGGCGTCGGTGATGTCGATGAAGCCGATCGCCTTGTTGGGGCTGTCGGAATAGATCAGCGTGTTGCCATCCGGCGTCGCGGTAATGATTTCGGCAGACGTTGCGGTCTTGGCATCCGTGCCAGCCGGCAGGTTCTCGGCAACGGCGAAGGAGGCGATGCGGTTGAAGACCGGCTCGGCGGCGGCCGGAACGGCGGTGGAGGCGGCGAGCGTCGCCACCAGTGCCAGATGGAGCGAAAACGTGTTCATGGAGCCCTCTTGATCTGCGGAAGCAGAGACACCGTTCCCCCGGTCCCTGCCGCCTTCATCATTGGCGGACGACGTCCGGCCATGAGGTGCTTCTCGCGTCGCAATGTAACGGGCGGATGAAGGATTGAAGACGAATTTGTGTACGGGCCCTTGGGGCGAAGGTGCGCGGCCGCCTGGCCTCCGGCCCACTGAAACGAAACGAGGCCCGGGATGACCGGGCCTCGAATGCGTCGATGCCTGAGCCTTCGGCGTCAGGCATCTGGAAAGCGACGGATCAGTTCACCGCGTCCTTCAGGCCCTTGCCGGCCGTGAACTTCGGAACGTTGCGCGCGGGGATATCAACCTCTGCGCCGGTGGACGGGTTGCGGCCCTTCGAGGCTTCGCGGCGGGCAACGGAGAAGTTGCCGAAGCCGACGAGGCGCACGTCGCCACCGTTCTTCAGTTCAGCCTGGATGGCCTCGAATACAGCGTCGACAGCCGAAGCGGCGTCGGTCTTCGAGAGGCCGGCCTTTTCGGCGACGGCGGACACGAGCTCATTCTTGTTCATGTTTCCACCCTTTCCAATGGTTCGAAACTAGTCACATCTTCAAGGCGAAGCAGTCTGTCTCTGCCTTCGTCCTGGTCACCCCATTCGCCCCGAACGCCCTGAAAAGCAAGGCTTCGCAGGGGTTTTACATGAAAAAAGACCGGCGATGGCGCCGGTCTTTCCATTTCTGTTGCCATCCTGCCCGCAATTTCACGGAAAGGATCGCTCCTTCGTCATCAATGCGCGACGGAAGCACCGCTGTCATCGGCCGAATCGACAGGCTTCAGAGCCGCCGGTTCGCTGGCCGGATCCCATTCGATCGCGGTCGGCATCCGGGTCAGAGCGTGGCTGAGAACCTCGCTCATCCGGCTGACGGGGACGATTTCCATGGCGTTCTTCACGTTATCCGGAATGTCGGCCAGATCCTTGGCGTTCTCTTCCGGAATCAGCACCTTCTTGATGCCGCCGCGGAGCGCAGCCAGCAGCTTTTCCTTAAGGCCGCCGATCGGAAGCACCCGGCCGCGCAGCGTCACCTCGCCCGTCATCGCGATATCCTTCGAGACCGGGATGCCGGTCATGATGGAGACGATGGCGGTTGCCATGGCGATACCGGCAGACGGACCGTCCTTCGGCGTTGCGCCTTCCGGTACGTGCACGTGGATGTCGGTCTTGTCGAAGCGCGGCGGCTCGATACCGAAATCGACGGCGCGCGAGCGGACGTAGGAGGCCGCTGCCGAAATCGATTCCTTCATCACGTCCTTCAGGTTGCCGGTGACCGTCATGCGGCCCTTGCCACCCGGAAGGCTCACGCCTTCGATGGTCAGCAGTTCACCGCCGACTTCCGTCCAGGCAAGCCCCGTGACGACGCCGACCTGATCCTCGCGCTCGGCTTCGCCGTGGCGGAAGCGCGGCACGCCGAGGAAGTCGTGGATGTTCTCGGCGGTGACTTCGACCTTCGCGACCTTGCCCTTGATGATCTCGGTCACGGCCTTACGGGCGAGCTTCATCAGCTCGCGCTCGAAGTTGCGCACGCCCGCCTCGCGGGTGTACTGCTGGATGACGGCCATCAGCGCGTCGTCACCGACGGAGAACTCCTCCGGCTTCAGCGCGTGATCGCGGACCGCCTTCGGCAGCAGGTGCCGCTTGGCGATTTCCAGCTTCTCCTGCTCGGTGTAGCCGGCGATGCGGATCACTTCCATGCGGTCCATCAGCGGCGCCGGAATGTTCAGCGTGTTCGCCGTGGTGATGAACATCACGTTGGAAAGGTCGTATTCGACCTCCAGATAGTGGTCCATGAACGTGCTGTTCTGTTCCGGATCCAGCACCTCGAGCAGAGCGGACGACGGGTCGCCACGGAAATCCATGCCCATCTTGTCGATTTCGTCGAGCAGGAAGAGCGGGTTGGACTTCTTCGCCTTCTTCATCGACTGCACGACCTTGCCGGGCATGGAGCCGATATAGGTGCGGCGGTGACCGCGGATTTCCGCTTCGTCGCGCACGCCGCCAAGCGCCATGCGGACATATTCACGGCCGGTGGCCTTGGCGATCGAACGGGCAAGCGAGGTCTTGCCGACGCCGGGCGGGCCGACGAGGCACAGGATCGGTCCACGGATCTTGGTCGAGCGGGCCTGCACGGCCAGATATTCGACGATGCGTTCCTTGACCTTGTCGAGACCGAAGTGATCCTGCGCGAGCACGTCCTCGGCATGGTTGAGATCGGTCTTGATCTTGGAGCGCTTGCCCCAGGGAAGGCCAAGCAGCCAGTCGAGATAGTTGCGCACGACGGTCGCTTCCGCCGACATGGGGCTCATCTGGCGCAGCTTCTTCAGCTCCGCCTGTGCCTTGTCGCGGGCTTCCTTGGAAAGCTTGGTGCGGGTGATGCGCTCTTCCAGTTCGGCCATCTCGTCGCGGCCGTCTTCGCCCTCGCCGAGCTCCTTCTGGATCGCCTTCATCTGTTCGTTGAGGTAATATTCGCGCTGCGTCTTTTCCATCTGGCGCTTGACGCGCGAGCGGATGCGCTTTTCTACCTGCAGAACCGAGATCTCGCCTTCCATGAAGCCGAGAGCCTTTTCGAGGCGCTGCTTTACGCTGGTGGTTTCCAGCATCTCCTGCTTCTCGACGATCTTGATCGACAGGTGCGAGGCGACCGTGTCGGCGAGCTTGGAATAGTCCTCGATCTGGCTGGCGGCGCCAACCACTTCCGGGGATATCTTCTTGTTGAGCTTCACATAGTTTTCGAATTCGGAAACCACGGAGCGCGACAGGGCCTCGATCTCGACAGCATCTTCGGCCGGCTCGGAGAGGATGTGCGCGTAGGCTTCGTAGAACTCCTCGCGGCGCGTATAGCCGTCGATCTCAGCGCGCGCGCGGCCTTCCACCAGCACCTTCACGGTGCCGTCAGGCAGCTTCAGAAGCTGGAGGACATTGGCGATGGTGCCGACCTGGTAAATGGCGGACGGAGCCGGATCGTCGTCACCCGCATTGATCTGGGTGGCAAGCATGATCTGCTTGTCAGTGCCCATGACTTCTTCAAGCGCGCGAATGGATTTTTCGCGGCCGACGAAGAGCGGCACAATCATGTGCGGGAACACCACGATGTCGCGAAGCGGCAGAACCGGGAAGGTCGTGGCCTCGTGGGACTGTGGTTGTTTGGCTGTCATTTCATTTCCTTTCCGTCCCTAAAAGGGCCCGTTCGCGGAAGCCTCGTCGAGCACTTCCGTCTTAATGCTGACTGCGGAAGTGGCGTTTCGGCACCGTCATTTCAAGCCCCGCGCCATCCCGGGGAGAGACGGCGGATCGAGGTCAACACGTAGACCCGAACGCTTTTGCGGACCTTGCAACGCGACCGGCGAACGGGACATGCCAGAGGGCCAGGCGAAGAGACTCACGCGACGCGAAACTTATTCGGAGTCACTATCATTGCGCCGCCTGCCGCGCTTGGCAATCGGGCATTTTCGCGAGACGGAAAGAGTGCCGGGCAAATGTGTCAGCACCAAGCCAGTTCCGCCCCCTGCCCTTCCGTCCCGGCTCATCAAAAAAGGCCCGTATCACTGGATACGAGCCCTCTGGCATTTCAGTTTCACCGAGCTGGTCAAGCCGACACGTTAGCCTTTTCCTCGGTGCGCTCGGAGTAGATATAGAGCGGCCGGGCCGAGCCCTTGACGACTTCGTCGGAGATGACGACCTCGCGCACGCCTTCGAGCGTCGGCAGTTCGAACATGGTGTCGAGCAGGATCTTTTCCATGATCGAGCGCAGACCGCGCGCGCCGGTCTTGCGGATGATGGCGCGCTTGGCGATTTCGCGCAGCGCATCCTCGTGGAAGGTCAGTTCCACATCTTCCATCTCGAACAGGCGCTGGTACTGCTTGATCAGTGCGTTCTTCGGCTCCGACAGGATCTGGATCAGCGCGTCCTCGTCGAGATCCTCGAGCGTTGCCAGGACCGGCAGACGGCCGATGAACTCGGGGATGAGGCCGAACTTCACGAGATCTTCCGGCTCCAGTTCGCGCAGCACTTCGCCGACGCGGCGGTCTTCCGGGGCGCGGACCATCGCGCCGAAGCCGATGGAGGTCTTCTCGCCACGGGCCGAGATGATCTTGTCGAGACCGGCAAAGGCGCCGCCGCAGATGAACAGGATGTTCGTCGTGTCGACCTGCAGGAATTCCTGCTGCGGATGCTTGCGCCCACCCTGCGGCGGTACGGAAGCGACCGTGCCTTCCATGATCTTCAGCAGCGCCTGCTGCACGCCCTCGCCCGACACGTCACGGGTGATGGACGGGTTGTCGGACTTGCGGGAGATCTTGTCGACTTCGTCGATGTAGACGATGCCGCGCTGCGCGCGCTCGACATTGTAGTCGGCAGCCTGAAGGAGCTTCAGAATGATGTTTTCGACGTCTTCACCGACGTAACCGGCTTCGGTCAGCGTGGTGGCATCCGCCATGGTGAAGGGCACGTCGATGATGCGAGCCAGGGTCTGGGCAAGATAGGTCTTGCCGCAGCCGGTCGGACCGACGAGCATAATGTTCGACTTTGCCAGCTCCACATCGGTGCTCTTGGCGGAATGCGCCAGGCGCTTGTAGTGGTTGTGGACGGCGACCGAGAGGATACGCTTGGCCTGCTGCTGGCCGATGACGTATTCGTCGAGGACCTTGATGATTTCCTGCGGTGTCGGCACGCCATCGCGCGACTTCACCATCGAGGTCTTGTTCTCCTCGCGGATGATGTCCATGCACAGCTCGACGCATTCATCGCAGATGAAGACGGTCGGCCCGGCAATCAGTTTGCGGACCTCGTGCTGGCTCTTGCCGCAGAACGAACAATAAAGAGTATTCTTGGAGTCGCCGCCGTTGCTACCGCTGACTTTGCTCATATCACAATCCTTCCAGCACGCCCTCTCCGCTTCCGGTGGAGAAGCTTGGGGGTCCTCAATGCGCCCCGCGGGAGCCGCCGGATCACGGCGTCGCGCCCACTCAGGGCTTCGGGAGTACTTTCCGGGCAAGAAGGCCTTGCGGCCCTGTTGCCCGGCGGCAACGTGTCTCCCCTTCAAAACCGAATGCTAAAGCGGGAAACTTCAACATAGCATTAACGGCCATCTTAGCGGCTTTGCCTATCCATTAAACCCCTGCCTGCCCCGCAAATGTGTCACAATTACATCACGAGGCGGGTAAATGGACGGCTCAGCTTGCGGCTGCGCCTTCCAGGGCTTCACGCGAGGTGATGATCTTGTCGACCAGACCCCATTCCTGTGCCTCGTCCGCGCTCATGAAATGGTCGCGGTCGAGCGTCTGCTCGACTTCTTCATAGGTGCGGCCGCAGTGCTTGACGTAGACCTCGTTCAGTCGACGCTTCATCTTGATGATGTCCTTGGCGTGGCGCTCGATGTCGGAGGCCTGGCCCTGGAAACCGCCGGAAGGCTGGTGAACCATGATGCGGGCGTTCGGCGTGGCAAAACGCATGTCCTTGTGGCCGGCGGCGAGCAGCAGCGAGCCCATGGAGGCGGCCTGGCCGATGCACAGCGTCGAAACGGCCGGGCGGATGAACTGCATCGTGTCGTAAATGGCCATGCCGGAGGTGACGACACCGCCCGGCGAATTGATGTAGAGCGCGATTTCCTTCTTCGGGTTTTCAGCCTCGAGGAAGAGGAGCTGGGCACAGACCAGCGTCGCCATATGATCTTCGACCGGGCCGGTCATGAAGATGATGCGTTCTTTCAGCAGGCGCGAGTAAATGTCGTAGGACCGTTCGCCGCGGTTCGTCTGCTCGACCACCATGGGGATGAGAGCCATGGCGGTATCAACGGGATTTCTCATGTCTTACCTTCGCCTGTGCGGCCAGCGATCGCCTCGCCGGCCTGGAATCATCGTTTGTGTCTTCCTCATACATAGAGTGTCGGTGACCCGCACTTCAAGTCGCCAAGACGCGATAAGCTTAACGCCTTCTGAGTGGCGCGAGGCTGACCTCGTCTAGGCCTGTGGATAAGGCGTGGAACGGGGCGCGCCGACGAAATTCCGTGACCGCGGCAGCGTCACAGCTGCGATTCAACCGGCAGGAAGCGGATCACCGCCGCCGTCAGCCGGCGGATGCGCCCCGCCTCCGGCTCGCGGTAGAGGGTGCGCGGGCGCCCGCCCTCGCCGGCGTCGCGCCAGCGGATCAGACCGCGGTGCAGCGAGAGCGCGAAGGCCGAGTCCGGCGCCATCTCGATATCGATGATCCCGTCGACCTCGGCGACGAGCGCACGATGGGAAAAGAGCACACCCGTTTCGGTGTTGAGCGATACCGAACGGGGATCGAAATTGACGGAACCGACGAAACCGCGTTCGCCATCCACCGTGAAGGCCTTGCTGTGGAGGCTTGCCGTGCGTGATCCGAAGATCTTGATGCGCCGCGGGTCGCCCGGCACGTGATCGGCCTTGAGTTCGAAGAGAGCGACCCCGCCCCTCAACAGTCTGCGGCGATAGCGGGCATAGCCGCCATGCACGGCGGCGACATCGGTCGCGGCGAGCGAATTGGTCAGGACCTCGACCCTGACGCCCTTGTCGGTGAGGTCGGTCAGGGCTGACGTGCCATCGACTCCCGGGACAAAATAGGGCGAGACGATGCGCAGACGGTCCTTCGCAGCCATCATCGCCGGCATCAGATCGCGAAAGATCCAGTTGGAGCGCCGCGCCATCAGGGCCTTTTCCGGCGGGTCGGCGAGAACCTCGACATCCGCGCACCAGTGCAACGCGGCCTCGGGCGTCAGTGGTGGCGATGCATCCTCACCTGAAGCCTCGATATCGCTAAGCAGCAGGCGCGCGGCGGGCCGGTCGGCCAGTTCGGCAAGGTCTGCGCGTAGCCTGCCCAGATATTTCGGCCGCGGCGTGCGCAGCGATCCGATCGGCAGCACGACGGGACTGTTCCAGTAGCGGTCGAACATCCCGCCCGCGTCCGCGACAGCCTTGCCGATCATCCAGATATCGAGATCGCGGAAATTGGTGTCCTCGTCCGCATCGAAATAGGCGTCGCCGATGTTGCGCCCGCCCATGATGGCGATGCGGCCGTCGGCGATGAAGGCCTTGTTGTGCATGCGGCGCGTGGCGCGGAAGGCGCGCATGGCCATTTCGAGACCACGGCGGAACCGGTCGGTGCGGGCCCGACTGGGGTTGAAGAGCCGCACGCTGATATTGGCGTGGGCATCGAGCGCGATGCAGCTGCGATCATGCAGGCCCGCATTGATGTCGTCGAGCAGCAACCGCACCCGGACGCCGCGATCGGCAGCGGCGATGACCTCGCGCATCAGAAGGCCGCCCGTCAGGTCGTCCTTCCAGTAGTAATACTGGAGATCGAGACTGCGCCCGGCGGCCCGGACGGCGGTTATCCGCAGCGCGAGCGCCTCGCGGTTGGCATGCACGAGCGAAAGGCCCGCCGCATCGTCAGCCTGCCCTGCCAGAAGCGGCGCGATGGCACGATCAATCGCGGTCTCGCCCTCTACCGGCGGCAATGAATGCTCCTCGCTGCCAGATGGCCAGCGGCCAAAACGGCCGTAGAGCCAGACGAGCACGGCGGATACGACGAGAAAGAGACAGAGGAGAAGCGGAAGCTTGCCGACCAGGTCCATCATGGGGTGGGGTCAAGCCTCGCCCTTGGTCGGGCTGGCCGGCAAGGGGCCGACAGCGGCCTCGATCTCCTCGCGCCGCTCCGCGCGCGTTTCCTCGGCGGCCGCCGCGGCGGCAAGATCGATATAGGCCTTGACCGGCAGATGGTCGGAGGCGATGCGCGCCAGCGGACTGTCATGCACCTCGACTGCGGTGACGATCTCCTTGGGGTAGCCCATGACGCGGTCGAGCGGGAGGATGGGGAAGCGCGAGGGAAAGCTTGCGACCGTGGCATGGCCGTGATCGAAGATCGGCGTCAGGTAGCTCAGCGACGAGCCCCTGCCCGTGCGCCATTCGTTGAGATCGCCGATGAGGATGGTCGGGCGCGGGGCGGCATCGGCGACGGCGGCGAGGATCGATTCGGCCTGCTTGGCGCGCGAATGGCGCAGCAGACCGAGATGCGCGGCGATGACGCGCAAGGGGCCTGCCGCCAGCTCCAGATCGACGACGAGGGCGCCGCGCGGCTCGACGCCCGGCAGCTTCAACTGGCGCACCTCCTGCACAGCGCCCTCGCGCAACAGCAGCACGTTGCCATGCCAGCCATGGCCCTTTTCCGAAAAGGCCGTGACCGGCACCGAAACGAGCGAACACTCGCGCTTCAGGCGCTCCAGATCGAGAAGGCCCGCCCGCTCGCCGAAGCGCTGGTCGGCCTCCTGCAAGGCAACGATATCGGCGGAGAACTGCGAGATGACTTCGCAGATGCGATTGGGGTCGAAGCGCCCGTCGGTCCCCACGCATTTGTGGATATTGTAGGAGGCGATGACGATCTTGCCGCGCCGCACTTCATCGGCAACGCCGGCAATCATGGGCCTGCGACGGCGGATCGCGGCGATGATGCCGGTCGAAATGCCTGTCTTTGCCTTTGCCATGCGCTGTCTCGCTGCTTGCGTCGAATGCCGGTTCGGAAGAGAGATATGGTTCGCCGCCGGGCAAGGGCAATGGAGCATCGCGCTTCCCGCACCCGCCGGCGATCCTCGCAGTCCCATCCAGAGCCCCATCATGCCAGCAAACAGCTTTGCCTACGACGCCGCCACCCGCCACGCCCGGCTCGACATTCACGATCCCACCTTCTACCGCGACCCGTTCGCCGTCTATGCCGAGCTTCACCGGCATGGCCCCGCCTTTTTCTGGGAGGAGCTCGGTCAGTGGTATGTCATCGGCTATGACGCAGTGAACGGGCTTTTGCGCGATCGCCGTTTCGGTCGGCAGATCCTCCATGTGGCGACGCGCGAGGAACTCGGCATGGCCGAGCCCAAGCCGCATCTTGCCGATTTCGATGCGGTCGAGGCCCATTCGCTGCTGGGGCTGGAGCCGCCGGCCCATACGCGGCTGCGCACACTCGTCAACCGCGCCTTCGTTTCCCGCCAGATCGAGCAGTTGCGACCCGGCATCGGCGCGCTCTGTCACGAGCTGATCGACGACTTTCAGGGCGCCGGCCACATCGAGCTGCTGAAAGCCTATGCCGAGGTCATCCCCGTCACCATCATCGCCCGAATGCTCGGGATTCCCGTCGCGATGGGTGACAAGCTGCTCGAATGGTCGCATGCCATGGTGCGCATGTATGTGTTCAACCCGCCCTACGAGCACGAAGTCGCCGCCAACCGCGCCTCGGCGGAGTTCGCCGACTATCTGCGCGGCGTCATCGCCGAAAAGCGCGCAAAGCCTGGCGACGACCTCATGACGCACATGGTCACCACCGAGAAGGACGGCGAACGGCTCTCGGATGACGAGTTGATCTCCACCGCCGTGCTGCTGCTGAACGCCGGCCATGAGGCAACCGTGCACCAGATCGGCAATGCGGTAAACACGATCCTCTCGCACGAGGCCGATCCGAAGGCGCTGTTTGCGGATGCCCGCTCGACGTCGCTGGCGGTCGAGGAATGCATGCGCTTTGCCGCGCCGCTGCACAATTTCGACCGTTTCGCCCTCTCCGACATCGATCTCGGCGACGACATCGTGCTGAAGAAGGGCGAACAGATCGGCCTGATGCTGGCCGCCGCCAATGTCGATCCGGCAAAGTTCACCGATGCCGCCGCCTTCCGCCCGGATCGCGACGAGGCTCCACACCTCTCCTTCGGCGCCGGCCTGCATTTTTGCATCGGCGCGCCGCTTGCCCGCCTCGAACTCAACATCGCGCTGCCGATCCTCTTCGAACGCCTGCCGGGCCTGAGGCTCGCCGAGCCGCCCGCGGTGCGCGACAGCTTCCACTTCCACGGCATGGAGCGGGTTGACCTCGTCTGGTAGGCGCGCTGCCGCCTAGCCTTCGGGGCGATAGAGCGCCCCGGTCCGGGCAATCCAGTCGATCATTTTCGCCCGCAGTTCGGGCGGCTCCAGCACCTCGGCTTCCGGACCAAGGCGCAGGAAGAAGGAGGCGGAGGAGAAGAGCGATTCGGAGGGCATGGTGATGATGCGCCAGCCACTTTCGTCCGGGTCGCTCTCTTCCACGATCCGGCTGACGGCATAGGGCTGGGCGAAATGCCGGAGGAAGGCGAGGCCCATCTCGCTGACGCGCAGGCGCACGGTCAATGGATGTGTGTCGCGCTCCATCCGCTCGACGGTGCCGCGCCAGAAGGCGGCGAGGTCGAAATCGGCAGGCCGCGCGAAGGTCTCGTTCAACGCGGTGAGTTCGAGGATGCGGGCGATGCGGTAGGTGCGGACCTGCCCGTCTACGGCGCCGGCGAGATACCACTGGCCGCCCTTGATGACGACGCCGAGCGGGTCCACCTCGCGCCTCTTCTCCGCCGTCCAACTGCGGTAGCGCATGGATATGCGCCGGCCCGCCATGACGGCCTCGACGACCGCCTGCAGATTCTGGGGACGATCGGCATCGTTGTACCAGCCGGGCGCATCAAGGTGGAAACGTTCGCGCAGCAGGGCGGCCGAGGCGCGCATGTGTTCCGGCAGGGCGGCGGCGAGCTTCTTCTCGGCGCTGGCAAAGATCGCGCCGAGGCCGAGATCGGCGGCGGGGCCCTGCAGACCCGTCAGGAAGACGGCCTGCGCTTCCTCTGCCGAAAAGCCGTTCAGCCGCACACGGTACCCGTCGAGCAGCCTGTACCCACCCTCCGAGCCGCGCTCGGCATAGACCGGCACGCCAGCGAGCGAGAGGGCATCGATGTCGCGGTAGATGGTGCGCACCGAAACGGCGTTTTCCTCGGCCAGCACCTCGGCGGTGACGAGGCCGCGCGCCTGCAGCGTCGTCAGGATGTTGATGAGGCGGGTGGCGCGCATGGGCCGTCCAACGGAAAAGTTTGGGTGCACTTTCAACCTGACACAGGATGACAGGTATGGGGAGCCATATTCGGTCCATCCCCAGCGCAAACAGGAGATCCCTGCGATGACCGACACACACCCGACCATCACCCTGCACTACATGCCGCACACCCGCGCCACCGGCACCCGCGTCTTGCTGGAGGAACTCGGCGTGCCCTACGACCTTCATGTGATGAACATGAAGAAGGGCGAAAATCGCCAGCCGGCCTATCTCGCCATCAACCCTCTCGGCAAGGTGCCCGCCCTCACCGTCAACGGCACGCTCGTGACCGAGCAGGCGGCGATCGCGCTCTATCTCGCCGATCTCTTTCCGGAGGCAGGCCTGGCACCGACGCTAACGGCACCGGAGCGCGGCACCTATGTGCGCTTCCTGGTGTTCTACAATGCCTGCTTCGAGCCGGCGCTGATCGACCGCTACCTGAAGCGTGACACCGCCTCCCAGAACGACACGCCCTATGCGGATTACAATTCGATGCTCTCCGTGCTGCGCACGCAGCTCGCCAAGGCGCCGTTCCTGACGGGCGACACCATGACGGCAGCCGACATTCTCTGGGGCGTTGCCTTTTCCTGGACCCTGCAGTTCGGGCTCGTGCCGGACGAACCGGTGTTCCGCGACTTCTCCGCCCGCATCACCAGCCGGCCCGCCTTTCAGACGGTTTCGGCCGAGGATGATGCGATGGCGGCACGCCATGCGCAAGAGGCGGCCAAGGTGTGAGATCGTGCCGCTTCAAAGGCGGATCACATAGTCCTTGCGAGTCGTTTCAACGACTTCCCACGTTCCCTTGAAGCCGGGCCTGAGGATGAGCCGATCGCCGGCGCGCAGGTGGATCGGCTCGCCGCCATCCTCGGTGACGACAGAATAGCCCTCGAGGATGTGGAAATACTCCCACTCGTCATAGACGATCCGCCACTTGCCCGGTGTCGCCTGCCAGATGCCGGCATAGAGGCCGTCCGCCTCTTCGATGTTCCAGGTGGTGAAGCGCGGATCGCCCGCGATCAGCCTGTCGGCGGCGGGCGCGCCCTCCTCCGGCTCGGTGGCAGAAATGTCGAAGGTGAGGACGGACATGGGCAACTCCGGAAAATCGAAAGGCGGGCGCGGTGAATGCGCCCGCCCTTCTTGCCATTCCCTGACCGGGAAAGCCACCGGTGTGGCGCGTTACAGCGCGGCCAGGGACTGGTCGAGGTCGGCGATGATGTCCTTGACGTCCTCGATGCCGATCGACAGGCGTACCACGTCCGGGCCGGCGCCTGCGGCCACCTGCTGCTCTTCCGAGAGCTGGCGGTGCGTCGTGGAGGCGGGATGGATGACGAGCGAGCGGGTGTCGCCGATATTGGCGAGGTGGGAGAAGAGCTTCAGCCCACCCACGAAGGCCTTGCCGGCCTCGTAGCCGCCCTTCAGGCCGAAGGTGAAGACGGCACCGGCCCCCTTCGGCGAATAGCGCTGCTGGAGCGCGTGGTTCGGGTCGCCGGGAAGGCCGGCATAGCTGACCCAGGAGACCTTCTCATTCTTCGAAAGCCATTCGGCCACCGCCAGCGCATTGTCGCTGTGGCGCTGCATGCGCAGCGGCAGGGTTTCGACGCCGGTCTGGATCAGGAAGGCGTTGAAGGGCGAAATTGCGGGACCGAAGTCGCGAAGGCCGATGACGCGGGCCGCGATGCCGAAGGCGATGTTGCCGAAGGTCTGGTGCAGGACGATGCCGGCATATTCCGGGCGGGGTTCCGAGAGGATCGGGTACTTGCCGGATGCCGACCAGTCGAAGGTGCCGCCATCGACGATGATGCCGCCGATGGAATTGCCGTGGCCGCCGATGAACTTGGTCAGCGAATGCACGACGATGTCGGCGCCATGCTCGATGGGACGCACGAGATAGGGCGTCGCCATGGTGTTGTCGACGATCAGCGGCAGGCCGTGGCGGTGGGCCACATCGGCAATGGCCGCGATGTCGACAAAGGTGCCACCGGGATTGGCGAGGCTTTCGACGAAGACGGCCTTGGTGCGCTCATCGATCTGGGAAGCGATGCTCTCCGGGTCTGCGGCATCGGCCCAACGCACCTGCCAGTCGAAGGACTTGAAGGCATTGCCGAACTGGTTGATCGAGCCGCCATAGAGCCGGCGCGCCGCGACGAAATTGTCGCCCGAGGACATCAGCGTGTGGAAGACGAGGAACTGCGCGGCATGGCCGGATGCCACGGCGAGCGCCGTCGTGCCGCCTTCGAGCGCGGCAATGCGCTCTTCGAGCACGGCCTGCGTCGGGTTCATGATGCGCGTGTAGATGTTGCCGAACTGCTGCAGGCCGAAGAGGGCTGCCGCGTGGTCGGCATCGTTGAAGACGAAACTCGTCGTCTGGTAGATCGGCGTGGCGCGTGCGCCGGTCGTCGGATCCGGCTGGGCACCGGCGTGGATGGCGAGCGTGTCGAAGCCCGGAGTGTTCGTCATGGTGGGTCCTCCCTGATGGACGAAATGGCCGCTTGAACGGATCTGGCGGCACTATTCCAAGCAACGTCGGGAAGGTCAAAGGATGAAATGTGCGCAAGGGGCCGTTTTCGCGGAGAAATTTATCCGCAGCACGGCCCGGTACGAGCCATGGTAACCCGGCCATCAAGGCGCGCCGGGAGGGGCGGAGACCGTGGCCTCAGCCGATAAGGCGCGGATATTCGATCGCAGGGCAGCGGTCCATCACGACGCGCACGCCGGCGGCCTCGGCCTTGTCAGCGGCCGCATCATCTCGCACGCCGAGCTGGCCCCAGATCCATGCCGGCCGCGGATTGAGCGCCAGCACCTCGTCCACGATCGCCGGAAGCGCGTCAGGCGCGCGGAACACATCCACCATGTCGATCGGCTCTGGAATATCGGCAAGGCTGGCGTAGACGCGCTGGCCATGGATGGTCTTGCCGGCCTGGCCCGGATTGACGGGGTGCACGCGGTAGCCCTTGCGCAGCAGGAAGGCCATGACGCGGTTGCTCGGCCGCTCCGGATTGGGCGAGGCGCCGAGCAGCGCCACGACGCGGGTGCGCTGCAGGATGTCCTTGATCAGGCTGTCGCAATAGGAATTGTGCTGCATGCTGGTTCCCCCGCCCTTTGAGCGTGCTTTCTTGCACGCCCCTTTCCGTCGGGCGGGGCTTGGTGTCAAGCACAACCATCGTTGCGATTGCCAATCATGCCGAGCGCCGTGCGCGGGCGGCCTGCCAGATCCACGGGAATTCGCTCACCGGGCAGCGGTCCAGCACCACCGTGATGCCGACGGCCTCGGCGCGCGCGGCATCGTCATCATTGCCGACACCCTTCTGCGCCCAGACGATGCGCGGCAAGGGCGAGAGCGCGAGGACTTCGTCAATGACCGCGGAGAATGCCTCGGGTTTGCGGAAAACATCGATCATGTCGATGGGATCGGCGATGTCGGCAAGGCTGGCGACGACCCTCTGGCCGAGAATGACCTCGCCGGCATGCAGCGGATTGACGGGAATGCAGTGATATCCCTTGCCGAGCAGGAAACCCATGACGCCGTGGCTCGGCCGGTTGTCGGTGGGGGACGCGCCGAGAATGGCGATGGTGTGGACATGGGAGAAGATGTCGGCAATGTCGGTATGCGAAAGGGCGGACCGTGGCATGGTGTTCCTCCTCATCCGTGCCGTCAGCGGCAGACAGGAAGGGTAGCAGACGGGCCTTAAGAAGCCGGAAGCGCATGTTCCCGCTTCAGGCGCGCGTCCGTGCCGGATTGGCACAGACAAGACCGCACGAACGACACGTCCAAAGGCGGCCATTGCCAAACTGTCCGTGACGGCCCACAACAGCGCCAGCATCCGTCATCGCCGAAGGTTTTCTCTCCCGTGTCCTATGATGTCGTCGCGCTGGTGCTTCTGGGCGCGCTGTTGCATGCGGTGTGGAATGCGCTGGTCAAATCGGGTTCCGACAAGCAGCTCGATTCGGCCATGGTGGCGCTGGGTGCCGGGCTGATCGGCCTTGCCTTCCTGCCGCTCGTGCCCCTGCCGGCGCCGGCGGCCCTGCCCTTCCTCATCGCCTCGGCCTTTCTGCAATTTGCCTATTTCCAGTTGGTGGGGGCGAGCTACAAGGCGGGCGATATCGGGCTCGTCTATCCCGTCATGCGCGGCTCGGCGCCGCTGATCGTTGCCGCGACCAGCAGTACGGTGCTCGGCGAACATCTGACGGCAGGGGCGGCACTTGGCATCGCGACCATCTGCGCGGGCGTGCTCACGCTTGCCTTCGAAGCGCGCAAGGGTGGCGGGCGCGCGATCCTCCTGGCGCTTGCCAATGCCGCCGTCATCGCCACCTACACCTTCGTCGACGGGGTCGGCGCTCGCCTTTCGGGCAACGCGATCTCCTACACGCTGTGGATGGCGCTGCTGCCACCCGTGCTGCTGTTCACCTATGCGTTTGCGCGGCGTGGGCGGCGCGTGGTCGTCGCCCATGTGCGCGGCCACTGGAAACGCGGGCTGATCGGCGGCTTCGGCTCGATCGCCTCCTATGGGCTGGCGCTCTATGCAATGACAAAAGCGCCTGTGGCAACGGTGGCGGCGCTGCGCGAGACGTCGATCCTGTTTGCGATCGTCATCTCGGTGGTCTTCCTCAAGGAGCGCGCCAGCCCCTGGCGCTTTGCCGCGGCCGGACTGATCGCCGCCGGCGCGCTGGTGTTGAAACTCGGTTAGCCCCCATCAGGACGGCCAGACCGGCATGCGCTTTTCGAGGAAGGCGCCGATGCCTTCCTTCGCATCGGCTTCGAGCATGTTGTCGGCCATCGTCTCGACGGCGACACGATAAGCCTCCTCGACGCAAAGCCCCGCCTGCCGGTTCACCGCAGCCTTGCCGATCCTCAGCGCCTCGGGCGATTTCGATGCGATCACGGCGGCGTATTTGTCGATCACCTGACGCAGATACTGTTTCGGCACGATGCGGTTGACGAGACCGAAATCCTTGGCGGTGGAGGCGTCGATCGTCTCGCCGGTGAGCAGCATTTCCATCGCCTGCTTGCGGTGCGCCGCACGGGTGACGGCAACGGCGGGCGTTGCGCAGAAGAGGCCGATATTGACGCCCGGCGTGCAGAAGGTGGAACTGTCGGTGCAGATGGCGAGGTCGCAGCTTGCGACCAGCTGGCAGCCGGCGGCGGTCGCAAGACCGTCGATCTCGGCAATAACAGGCTGCGGCAGAGCGGCAATCTTCAGCATCAGATCGGCACAAAGCTGCATGGTCTCGACGAAAAAGGCGCGGCCGCCATCGCCATCGCTGCGGCGCGCCGTCAGTTCCTTGAGGTCGTGGCCGGCGGAGAAGAGCGGGCCGTGGGCGGCGATCACGACGACGCGGATGGTTTCGTCGGCGGCGATGGCATCGAGTTCGGCGTGGAGCGCGCCAAGCAGGGCCACGGAGAGCGCATTGGCGGGCGGATTGTTGAGGGTCAGGCGAACAATGCCCGAAGCGGCCATCTCGCGGATCAGGATGCCGCCAGGCTCACCCGGTCGCAGGGAAACGATATCGGCCATGCTGCTCTCCTTGCCGTGCCAGCTTTTCTTTGTGCTACGCGCCCTGCGGACCCCATTCAAGACGCCATTGCATAAACACCTTCAGACTTCCGCAGGGGTTGCGGAGCACGGGCGGCCTGCCTACTCCTTTGGCGAGAGCGCAAAAGGAGAGTATGATGGCCCTGACGCCGATCATGACGGTGGACGATCTCAACGGGTTCATGGACCGGGATTTTCCGCAGCTGCATGCCGATGGCCGGCTCTTCCTCGTCAGCGCTGTCGGGCCCGGAACGGCGGCGATGCGGCTCGATCCCATCGAGCGGCATCTGCGTCCCGGCGGTACGGTGTCCGGCCCCACGCTCTTCACGCTCTGCGATGTCACCTCCTATGTGACGATCCTTGCCCATATCGGCCCGGTGGCGCTGGCTGTCACCACCAACCTCTCGATCAATTTCCTGCTGCGCCCGCCGCCGGGGCCGTTGGAATGCCGGGGCGAGATCCTGAAACTCGGCAAGCGGCTGGCGGTGGTGGAAACGCGGATTCGGCCGGCCGACGGCGATGAAATCGTGGCGCAGGCGACCGCGACCTTCTCGATTCCGCCGAGATAAGTGTGGTATTCAAAAACCACACATTTAGGTGATTGTTTTTGTTATTTAATTTTCCAGGGTGCTAGAAACCGTCATCTTGACGCTTTTCAGGCTCTCGCGTATAGACCGCCCGGATTGCAGGCCTTCGTGCCTGCAATTGTTTTTCGGCATCCCACGGGCCGGCCGAAACCAAGCAACAAGAAACGCCCCCGCCTCTCTCTGGCGCCGGGGTCCAAGGAAAGAAAAGACAATGGCAACCTTCGTTCAGAAGCCCGCCGAGGTGGAGAAGAAGTGGATCCTCATCGATGCCGAAGGCCTCGTTGTGGGTCGTCTCGCGACGATCATCGCGAACCACCTGCGCGGCAAGCACAAGCCGACCTACACCCCCCACGTTGACGACGGCGACAACGTCATCGTCATCAACGCTGAAAAGTGCGTCCTGACCGGCAAGAAGTACTCTGACAAGAAGTACTACTGGCACACCGGTTACCCGGGCGGCATCAAGGAGCGCACCGCGCGCCAGATCATCGAAGGCCGCTTCCCGGAGCGTGTTCTCGAAAAGGCTGTCGAGCGCATGGTTCCGCGCGGCCCGCTCGGCCGTCGCCAGATGAAGAACCTGCGTGTCTACGCCGGCGCCGCTCACCCGCATGAAGCCCAGCAGCCCGTCGTTCTCGACGTCGCCAAGCTGAACAGCAAGAATACAAGGAGCGCCTGATGGCCGACCTCTCTTCTCTGAAAGATCTCGCCACGACGTCGTCGGAAGCTGCCGCTCCCGTTCACGTCCGCAAGGTCGACGCCCAGGGCCGCTCCTACGCGACCGGCAAGCGTAAGGACGCCGTCGCCCGCGTTTGGGTCAAGGCCGGCTCCGGCAAGATCACGATCAATGGCAAGCCGTACGAAGCCTACTTCGCCCGTCCGGTTCTGCAGATGATCCTGCAGCAGCCGATCGTCGCCGCTGCCCGCTCGGGTCAGTTCGACATCGACGCCACCGTTGCCGGTGGTGGTCTGTCCGGTCAGGCCGGTGCCGTTCGTCACGGCATCTCCAAGGCGCTGACCTACTTCGAGCCGGGCCTGCGCTCGGTCCTGAAGAAGGGCGGCTTCCTGACCCGCGACAGCCGCGTTGTCGAGCGTAAGAAGTACGGTAAGGCCAAGGCCCGCCGTTCGTTCCAGTTCTCCAAGCGCTAATCGCTTCGGAACCGGAAACGGATCGAATGGAAAGCGGGGCCTCGGCTCCGCTTTTTTCGTTTTGGCCATCGCCTTGCCGCTGAAATGACCAGACGGTATAGGTCGTGACCTCCCCTCTTCAGACATTGAGTCAAGCGCCTGTCACATTGAGTCCGTAAACGACGGCAAGCCCCTGACCAAAAAGGACGATCAGCATGAAACCGAAGATCTTCATCGATGGCGAGCACGGCACCACGGGACTGCAGATCCGCACCCGCATGGCAGGCCGCGACGATGTGGAGCTTCTGTCGATCCCCGAGGCCGAGCGCCGCAATGCCGGCCTTCGCGAGGAACTCTTGAACAGCGCCGACATCGCGATCCTGTGCCTTCCCGACGACGCCGCCAAGGAAGCGGTCGCCATGCTTGCCGGCAACAACACGGTGCGGATCATCGACACCTCGACGGCGCACCGCGTCGATCCCAACTGGGCCTATGGCTTTGCGGAGATGGACAGGGACCAGGCGAAGAAGATCGCATCCGCCCGCTACTGCGCCAACCCCGGCTGCTACCCGACCGGCGCGATCGGCCTCATCCGGCCGCTTCGTCAGGCCGGCTTTCTGCCGGAGGATTACCCGGTCACCGTCAATGCGGTCTCCGGCTATACCGGCGGCGGCAAGCAGATGATCGCGCAGATGGAAGATGCCGGCCATGCCGAGCACATCGCCTCCCCGCACTTCCTCTACGGCCTGCCGCTGAAGCACAAGCATGTCCCTGAGATGCAGATGCACGGGCTCCTTGGCCGCGCGCCCCTCTTCTCTCCCTCCGTCGGCCGCTTCCCGCAGGGCATGATCGTTCAGGTGCCGGTCTACCTTTCCGACATGCAGGACGGCGCGACGCTTGAGCGCCTGCATGCAACGCTTGCCGACCACTATGCGGGACAGTCGATCGTCGAGGTCGTGCCGCTGGAAGAGAGCAAGGGCCTTGCCCGCATCGATGCCGTGGAGCTTGCCAATACCGACCGCATGAAGCTTTTCGTCTGCGGCACGCCGGGCCAGGACCACGTCAACCTCGTCGCCCTTCTCGACAATCTCGGCAAGGGCGCCTCGGGCGCAGCCGTCCAGAACATGGACATGATGCTGAAGGGTTGATCAAAACCCTTGTGGTCGTGCGCGCCCCATCAGGCGGGCGCGCCGACCGCACGCGGGCGCGGATATTCGCCCACAAAGCCACGCCAGTGGGCGACGGCAAAGCCGAGCACGATCAGCGCGCCGCCCTGATGGGCGAGCGCCCAGCCGATCGGCACCGCCAGCAGCAGCGTCGTGATGCCGATCGCAGCCTGGGCCGCCACAAGACAGAAGAGGATTACGGCACGGCGGGTGTGGACGCTGCCGGGCGCGGTGCGCAGCGCGGCGATCATATGGATCAGCGCCAGCGCAAACAGCGCGTAGCCGCCAAGACGGTGGACGAACTGCACAGTCTTCACATTTTCAAACAGATTGATCCACCAGGGCTGCTGGATGAAGAGATCCGCGGGCACGATGGCGCCGTCCATCAGCGGCCAGGTGTTGTAGGTCAATCCCGCATCGAGACCCGCCACGAGCGCGCCGAGATAGATCTGGAACAGCGCGAAACAGGCGAGGATCGCCGCCATGCGGTGGCGCGCCGGCCTTGCGGCGGGATCGACGGCCTGCGGGGTCAGGCCCCGCATGATCCAGACGGTCGCGGCAAAGATCGCGCAGGCGATCGTCAGATGCACGGCGAGCCGGTACTGGCTGACGGAGACACGGTCCGCGAGACCGGATGATACCATCCACCAGCCGATAAAACCCTGGAAACCGCCGAGCGCCAGCAGGCCGACGAGGGGCAGGCGGATGCGTTTTTCGATGCGGCCCGTGACCCAGAAAAACAGAAGCGGCAGGGCAAAGATCACGCCGATGGAGCGGGCCAGCAGGCGATGCGCCCACTCCCACCAGAAGATCGTCTTGAACTCCTCCAGCGTCATGCCCTTGTTGATCTGCTGATATTGCGGGATCTGCTTGTAGAGGGTGAATTCCTCTTCCCACTCCGCAACGCTCAGCGGCGGCAGCGCGCCGTGGATCGGCTTCCATTCGGTGATCGAGAGGCCCGATTCGGTCAGCCGCGTCGCGCCGCCGACCAGAACCAGTGAAAACAGCGTGAAGAGCACGATCGCGAGCCAGCCGCGCACCAGACGGCGATTGGCCTCGATGCGGGTCGCTGCGGCGCGGCTGTCGGCGACATCGGCCAGGGAAAGGCTCTGGTGGTGGACGCTGGACATGGTGGCTCCTCTTTCCGGTTCCGGTGGCCGGGGGCGTGCGGCGTCTTGGCCGTCAGCGGCCGCCGGGCACGCCGGCGCGTCGTCTTGCACGTTGCCGGACCGTCTCTTTGGCCGTTGATTTGCCTGACCATCGCGTGCAAGACAAGGCCCGGGGCTTTGCGGCATGCGGTCGCGGCCCGGTTTGCAGGTGCGTGACGCGCCGGCCGTTTCCCATTCCCGCAGCGACAGAGGTTTCATGCCCCCGCGTCTTCGCAAGTTCATCGGCACGATCCTGATCATCATCCTCGTGCTCGTCTATGCCCTCCTCGCCACCACCATTGCCGCTGCCCGGCTGGCGGAATCGCCCTGGTGGATCCACCTCCTCTATTTCCTGATCTCGGGCATCTTCTGGATCCTGCCGGCCATGCTGATCATCAAGTGGATGGCCGGGCCGCTGCCGCCAAAGAAGGGCTGAGCGATGCGCCTTGCCGTGATCGCCGACGTCCATGGCAATGATCTCGCGCTGGAAGCGGTGCTGTCGGACATCGAACGCCTGGGCGTTACCGACATCGTCAATCTCGGCGATACCGTCAGCGGCGTTTTGAATGCCGCCCGCACAGCCGACATCCTGATGGCACGGAATATTCCGACCGTGCGCGGCAATCACGATCGTTGGCTCGTGCAGAAACATCCCGACGCCATGGGCGTGTGGGATCGACCGGCTTGGGCAGAGTTGGCGACGCAACACCTGAACTGGCTCGCCAACCTGCCCGCGACCGTGACACCGCAGGCCGGCGTCCTTCTCTGCCACGCCAATCCGGTCGATGACACGACGTACTGGCTTCACCAGCCGTCCAGCGATGGCAGGATGCAACTGGCCAGCAGCGCGCATATCGAAGCACTCGCTCAGCAGTGCGAGGCCAGGCTGATGCTGTGCGGCCATACGCATCTTGCGGGTCTTGTCAGACTGGCCGACGGACGGAGCGTCCTCAATCCGGGCAGCGTCGGATGCCAGGCATACCGCGACGATGAGCCCTTCTCGCACACGGTCGAGAGCGGCAGTCCGGAGGCGCGCTACGCCGTTCTGCATCTTGGAGAGCACGATATCGATGTCAGCTTCAGGGTCGTTGCCTACGACCACATGCGGATGGCACGGCTTGCCGAGCTGCGCGGCGATGCCGAGTGGGCCGAAGCGCTGGCGACAGGACGCCTCCGCTGAAGCGGTGCTGCGGAAACCAAGAAGAAGAATAGCCAATCTTATCCGCCAGCCGGCCTCGTGATCTGCTCGCCAAGGCCCGTTTAACGTCGCGCTAACCGAAATTCACGGAAAGCGGTGCCCGACGCGCACCACTTGCCCGCGCGAAACGCTTTTGTCGGGGAAGCCGTGCAATCTGCGGACAGAACGGAACGCGCAACAGGTTTTGCCAATGCTCACCCTTCGTCCGGAACCGACGGGCACTCTCCTCCAGCACTCGGCGATTTCAGGTCGCCGGGTCCGCGGCGTGCGTGCCGCGACGCATGACGGGCTGGAGACGGATCCTGCGACCGGCTTGCTGACCATCACCGTGCATGTCAGTCTCGCATCGCTCGAAAGCGAATGGCGCGCGCTGGAGCAGCGCGAGGAAACCTCGCTGCACCAGAGTTTTGACTGGTGCGCCGCCTGGGCGAAGGCGCATGGCAGCAAGCTCGCGATCATCCGGGGACGAATCGACCGGCGCACCGCCTTCCTCCTGCCGCTCGAGATCGTCAGGCGCGGCCCGTTCCGCCTCGCCCGTTTCATCGGCTCGCCGCACAGCAACCTGAACACGGGGCTGTTTGCGGCCGATTGCCCGCCAATCCCGAACGCGTTGCTCGTCGAGGCGCTCGTGAAGCTGCATCGTCTCGCCGATCTCGTCGTGCTGGAGAAGGTAGCCCTCGACTGGCGCGGCCAGCGCAGTCCGCTCGCCGATCTCCCGACCCTCCTCAATCAGAACGCCTCCTACCAGCTGCCGCTTCTTTCGGATTTCGAGGCGACGCTCGCGCAGGTCAATGCCAAGCGACGGCGCAAGAAATTCAGGGTTTCGGAAAAGCGGCTGGAGGCGCTCGGCGGCTATGAGCATGTGATCCCCGAGACAGATGCCGGACGCGCCGCCCTCCTCGACCTCTTCTTCGAGCAGAAGGCGATCCGCTTCAAGGCGCTCGGCCTTCCCAACGTCTTCAAGGATGCCGCCACCCAACGCTTCTTCCATGAGTTGGTGAAAAAGCGGACCGAACCGAACAGCTACGCCCTTCAGCTTCACGCGATCCGGCTTACCAACGCGCAGGATGGCCGGATCGTTGCCATTGCCGGCCTGTCGCGCAAGGGCGGCCATGTCATCTGCCAGTTCGGCTCGATCGACGAGACGCTGGCGGCGGACGCGAGCCCGGGCGAGCTTCTGTTCTACCGGATGATCCACGACCTCGTCGGCACGGGTGCCGCGCTCTTCGATTTCGGCATCGGCGACCAGCAGTACAAGCGATCCTGGTGTTCGGTCACGACACCGCAGCATGACATCGTGGTGCCGCTGACGGTCTCCGGCCGGCTGATGGCTGGGCTGCATCGTGCCAAGGTCTTGGCGAAGACCGCCATCAAGGGCAACCGCCGTCTGTACGCAGCGATCCAGAAGCTGCGCAGCCGGGGGCAAGCGGAGAAAGCGCCCGGCCCCGGCAACGACGACGGACCGGAGAGCTAGGCTTGCCTCAGGCCGCCCGGCGGCGGGCCGGGCCGGATCGTTGCGTTTCGCTGCCCGTCATCAAGGCAATTTCCGTATGGCCGCGTTCGGCCAGCGCAACGACGGTCTCGACGATCGTCTCGCTCGTCATGTTGCCTGCGGAGATGATGATGTCGGTTTCGAGCGAGGGTGCGATGCGCGAGATGGCGCCGGCATCGGCCGGCCCGCATTCCACCACCACAACGTCATAAGCGTCCCAGAGCGCGTTGAGAATGATGCGCAGGCGATCGACAGCGCGCATGGCGCGCACGGCATCCGCCGTGCCCTGCGGGATGATGTCGGCCTCCGACAGGCGGTCGGCATGGATCGTGTCAGAGAAGGCAGCATTGCCGGTCAAGAGATCGGTGATCCCAGGCAGATCGGCTGCCGGCGCCATCAGGCGTGTCGGACAGGCAGATCCCGTCAGATCGATCAGAACGACGCGGCGGCCGGCCTCGGAAAGGGCGCGGGCCAAGAGCACGGTCGCCGTCGAACCGGCATCGCCGCCCGGCGACACGACGAGCGCAAGGGGTGCACCGCTGTCGATCAGGTGATCGGCCACCGATTCGATCGTATAGTCGCCCGCCTCCTCTGCCGCGTCTTCGGCGTGCCTATGCGACGGCCGCTCTTCAGCGGTCGCGGCCAACAGCGAATTTACGGCCGGCATTGCTTTGGCTGCGGTTTCGCGGCGCGCCTTATCGTCCACGGGGTGGCCTTGCGCGCGCGCCTCGTCAATCTCGGGCTCCTCGCGCCGTGCCGTGGCGTCGACAGGGCGAAGCGCGCGCCCGCTGAAGAGTTCGGCGAGCATGATGGCGACGCTGTAGGCAAGGAAGGTCGCAAGGGCCGCAACGATGGTGATCGGCAGCACCTTCGGGAAATGCACTTCGGTCGGCACGACGGCGCCCGAGACCATCCGGGCATCCGCCGGCGTTGCCGCTTCCGCAGTCCGCGAGGTCGCCTCCCGGTAACGCGCAAGGTAGGTTTCCAGAAGCTGGCGCTGCGCGGTCGCCTCACGCTCCAGCGCATTGAGACCCACCTGATCCTCGCCGGCCTGCGCGGAGGCCGCCTTCAGCGTGTTCAGTTGCTTGACCAGTTCCCGCTCGCGCAGTTCCGCCGTCTTCGCCTCGTTCTGGAGGCTGGAGAGGATCTTGCGGCTTTCGAGCTCGATCTGCTGGCGAACGTCGCGCAGCTGCGATTTCAGCCCCTTGAGGCGCGGATGGCCGTCGAGCAACGTTGTCGAGAGATCGGCGATCTGGCCCTGAAGGTTTGTCTCCGTCTCCTTCAGGCGCTGGATCAGCTGCGAGCCCACGACATCGGCGATCGTATCGGGTGAACGGCCGGCGGCGAGCGCCGAGCGCACGCCTTCGGCCCGGGCCATGGCATTGGCCTTCTCGCCGCGCAGGCGGGCAAGCTCCAGCGAGATGTCGTTGAGCTGCTGGGAGGCGAAGTTGCCGGTCTGGCCGGTCGGCAGCAGATCCGACGAGGAACGATAGGCGGCGACCTTCGCCTCGGCCTCCCGCACCTTTTCGCGCAGATTGGCGATTTCAGGCTCCAGCCAGCGGGACGCTTCGGAATTGGTGTCGAGCTTGGCGCCGCTTTGCAGATCCAGATAGACCTTGGCCATCTCGTTGGGGATGGCGGCGGCGAGTTTCGGGTCCTTGGAGGTGAACTGGATGGCGACGACGCGCGACTTCTCGACCTGGTAGACCTGGAGCTTTTCGATAAATTCCTTCAGCACCCGTTCCTCGGGGGCAAGATCGAGCGGATTGCTCTTGATCCCGAGCATGACGAGGATATCGGAAATGGCCGAGGGATCGGCGGTCGGATCGAATTCCTTCAGCTCGTAGAGCTTCATGTTCCGGGCAACCTGCTTGATGAGATCGACCGACTGGAGGATTTGCACCTGGCTGGCGATGGCCTGATCGTCGAAGGACGGCGCTGCCTGCTGCTGGGCCTGCTGGCTGCCGCTGGAGAAGGCCGGCTCACGCGATTCAATCAGGAGCCGTGTTTCAGCCCGGTAGTCGGGCGCCACAAGGCTCGTACCGACGAACGCCAGACCAGCCACCGCAACGGTTGCCAGCAGAACGCGACGACGACGCGCCCATACCGCGCGGAAAAGACCGGCGAGGTCGATATCGACATCCTGATGACTGCTATTCGAGCCGGACATGCCCTACTCCATACCCACGTATCGCCCGACAAGGTAAAGAAGCTTGGTAACCCAAGGGTTAACGAGGAGCGGCAGCGCATCGCCGGCGTCGCAGGCCGTCTTTTCTCAGCCGGTCGCGCCCGCTTTTACCGGCCGTTAACCCTAACGGATCGATAACAACCCTCATCCTTCTCCTCGTCGAGCACATGAAGCGTATGAGCACCGCCAAAACCAAGACTTGTATCGCCCTCGCTCTGGCGGCTTTGTCGATGGCCGCGTCCGGCTGCACGAGCTATCAGCCGGCGCCGCGCGCTTTCCACGAAGCCACGATCCAGCCCTATCGCATGGATAGCGGCGACCGGCTGCGGGTCACCGTGTTCGAACAGCCTGGTCTTTCGGGCACGTTCACCGTCGATCAGGCCGGCTATGTCGCCTTCCCCCTCGTCGGCCAGGTGCCGGCCCGCGGCCACACCCTTCCAGAGCTTGAGTCTGCCATCGCCCAGAAGTTGCGCGGCGGGTATCTGCGCGATCCCGACGTAACGATCGAGGTCGATCGCTACCGATCGGTCTTCATCATGGGCGAAGTGGGCCAGGCCGGACAATATTCCTATGTTCCCGGCATGACGGTCCAGAACGCCATTGCCGTCGCCGGCGGATTTTCGCCGCGCGCCCAGCAGGGCAGCGCCGACATCACGCGAAAGGTCAATGGCAAGATCGTTACCGGGCGCGTTCCAATCTCTGATCCGGTGATCGCCGGGGACACGATCTATGTGCGCGAGCGGCTGTTCTGACCGTCATGCAGCACGAACCGCCGCTGCGCATCATCCATTGTTTCCGCTCGCCGATCGGCGGCATCTTTCGTCATGTCCGTGACCTCGCCGAAGCGCAGTCACGATCTGGTCATCTCGTCGGCATCGTCTGTGACAGCTCCACGGGGGGCGCCTACGAAGACCAGCTTTTCGAGGCGCTGAAACCCTATCTGGCGCTTGGCCTGGTCAGGCTGCCGATCCGCCGATCGGTCGGGCTCTCCGATCTCGGCGCCTTCTGGAAAAGCTTCAAGGAAGTCAAAAGTTTGCAGCCGGATGTCCTGCACGGGCATGGCGCCAAGGGTGGCGTTCTTGCCCGGCTGATCGGCTCGCTGCTGCGGGTTTACAGGTATCGCGTCGCCCGCCTTTATTCGCCGCATGGCGGCAGCCTGCACTATGACAAGCGCAAACTGTCCGGCCGGCTCATCTTCCTCGCCGAGCGCCTGCAGGAATCGCTGACGGATGCCATCGTCTTCGTCTGCGATTACGAAAAGAGTGTTTACGAGGAAAAGGTCGGCCCGCCGCGGATCCGTTGCGAACGCATCTACAATGGCGTGACCGAGCAGGAATTCGAGAAGATCTTCGCCCGTCAGGATGCGGTCGACTTCCTGTTCATCGGCATGCTGCGCGATCTGAAAGGCCCCGATGTCTTCATCGATGCCTTTGCGCGGACCGAGCGGGCGGTCGGACGGCCGCTTTCGGCGCTGATGGTGGGCGACGGGCCGGATCGTGACCGCTACGAGGAAACGATGACCGCGCTCGGGCTTGGCAAGCGCATCGACCTCCTGCCAGCGATGCGCACGCGCGACGCCTTCACCTTTGCCCGCATTGTCGTCGTCCCCTCACGCGCCGAGGCCATGCCCTATATCGTGCTCGAGGCGACGGCGGCGGAAAAACCCATCATCGCAAGCCGGGTCGGCGGAATTCCGGAAATTCTCGGTCCCGACAACATCGCCCTTGCCACACCCGGCGATGCGGCCGGTCTTGCCGCCATCATGAGCGCCGCCCTCACGGACCCCGACTGGACCCGACGGGCAGCACCCGACCGCGACCGGTTGAAACAGAATTTTTCGGTCACGACCATGTCAGACCGCATGTCGACCCTCTACCGCGCCTGCCTTAAAGCGACGAGGCGGCGGCGATCCTAAGCGTTTTTTAGGGGCTTTGTGCTATCCGAAAGCCTGAACAATCGCCGGGTGGATGCGATGAACCAGCCAGAACGACACGAGAATTTTGACACGGACGCCATTCGCCGGAAGATTTCCGAGGTGCGCACACGCAGTGCGTCCGAACGAAATCCGCAAGACGCACCGGTTGAGCTCAATTCCCGGGCGCGCCTGATTGCCAGGCAGTTTCATATCGAAACCTATTCGCCGACCATGCTGATCGGCCTGCTGCGCCTGTCAGAGGCCTTGGCTGTGACCGGTTTCGGTCTCGGCACGATGATCTGGCTGACCGGTCTCGATCTTAATGCCCTGACCGGTGCTGGCCTGCTCGCCGGGCTCGTCGGGCTGCTGACAATTCTCTTCGTCCAGATCGCAGACGGGTATCAGATTACGGCCCTGCGCTCCGCGGCGCGCACGCTGCCGCGCATCATGTTGGCCTTTGCGGCGGCCTTCTGTCTGGTGCTGATGGGGATGGTCATGATCGGCGCGCCGACGGACGTACCGCAATCCTGGTTCATCTCCTTCGCCCTTTCGGGTGCGGGCCTGTTCCTGATCGAGCGCACCTTCATCGCTTTTGCAATTCGCCGCTGGTCGCGCAATGGCACGATGGAACGTCGCGCGGTCATCGTCGGTGGCGGGGAGCCGGCCAAGCAGCTGATTCGCAACATGGAAGCCCAGGCGGACAACGACATCCGAATCTGCGGCATCTTCGACGACCGGGATGCGCGCCGTTCGCCTGATATCATTGCCGGATATCCCAAGCTCGGCACCGTCGCCGAACTCGTGGAATTCGCGCGCCTCGCCCGCGTCGATATGCTGATCATTTCCCTGCCGCTGACGGCCGAGCAGCGCATTCTCGAGCTGCTGCGCAAGGTCTGGGTGCTGCCGGTCGACATTCGCCTGGCGGCCCACGCCAACAACCTGAAATTCCGCCCGCGCAGCTACAGCCATGTCGGCAAGGTGCCCATGCTGGCGCTGTTCGACAAGCCGATTGCCGACTGGGATGCGGTGGCCAAGCGTATCTTCGACATCTTCTTCTCGCTGGTGGCGCTGGCGCTGCTGTGGCCTGTGTTTCTCGGTGCGGCGCTTGCCGTGAAGCTGACCTCCCCCGGCCCGATCATCTTCAAGCAGGTGCGCCACGGCTTCAACAACGAAGAGATCCGCGTTTTCAAGTTCCGCTCCATGTATACGAACATGAGCGATCCTACCGCCCGCCAGGCCGTGACCAAGGGGGATCCCCGCGTCACGCCGGTCGGCCGCTTCATCCGCAAGACGTCGATCGATGAATTGCCGCAGATCTTCAACGTGCTGCGCGGCGACCTCTCGCTCGTTGGCCCGCGCCCCCATGCGGTGCTCGCGCAAACAGCGGACCGGGTCTATGCAGACGTGGTGGAAGGCTATTTTGCGCGCCACCGCGTCAAGCCGGGCGTCACCGGATGGGCGCAGATCAATGGCTGGCGCGGCGAAATCGATAGCGACGACAAGATCAAGTACCGCACGGCTTTCGATCTTTACTATATCGAAAACTGGTCGTTGTGGTTTGACCTGAAGATCCTGTTTCTCACGCCGATCCGCCTGATGAATACGGAAAACGCCTATTGACCGATAGCGCCGCCGATATCCGGCCCTTCCGGCCGCAGCTTGCGGCCGTCACGCTGGCCGGATCGATGGCGGTCGCCTTCGGCGTGCTGCTGTCGGGTTTCGTCATGTCGGAGCCGGCACCTTACGAACTCTACATGGCAGGCCTCATTACCATCTGGGCGCTGTTCGGCCTGCGCATCTCGCGACGGATCGCACCGCTTCTGGCCCTTCTCATCACCTTCAACATCGGTGGCATGCTTTCGCTGACCGTGATGGAGGATCTCGATGCCGGCCCGATGTATGTCGCAGTCAGCGCCTTTCTTGCGCTCACCTCGGTCTTCTATGCCGCCATCATCGAGGAGCGGCACGAACGGCTGGCGCTCATCTTCCGCGCCTGGGTGGCGGCGGCCGTGATCACGGCCATGCTCGGCATCCTCGGTTATTTCGGACTCATCCCCGGCGGCGCGGCCTTTACCCGCTACGACCGCGCCATGGGCGCCTTCCAGGATCCGAACGTCTTCGGTCCCTTTCTTGTCCCGCCCTCCCTGTTCCTTATCCGCGGGCTTTTGACGGACCGGCTGTCGCGCGCGCCCCTGAAGGTGGCCGGCCTGCTCATCACCACGCTCGGCATCTTCCTGTCCTTTTCGCGCGCTGCCTGGGGACTTTACGCGCTCTGCGTGGTGGCGCTGGTCCTGATCATGGTCATCAAGGAAAGAAGCGGCGCCTTTCGGCTGAAAGTTCTGATGCTGACCCTGTCCGGCTTTCTCGGCCTGATCGTCACGCTCGGTATTGCGCTGGAGACGCCGCAGGTGTCCGCCATGCTGTCGCAGCGCACACAGCTCGTGCAGTCGTATGATGGCGGCCATCTCGGCCGTTTCGAGCGACACCGCATCGGCTTCCTGATGGCGATGGAAAAGCCGCTCGGCATCGGCCCGATGGAGTTTTCCAAGATCTTCCCCGAGGACGAACACAATATCTGGCTGAAATCGCTGACCTCCTACGGCTGGCTCGGTTTTCTCTGCTACTTCACGCTCATCATCTGGTCGGTCAGCATGGGGTTCCGCTTCCTGCTGCTCGACCGACCGTGGCAACCCTATCTGATGATCGCCTGGATCTCGCTGGTCGGGCATACCTGCATCGGTTTCGTCATCGACACCGATCACTGGCGCCATTTTTACATGCTGCTCGGCATTCTCTGGGGGACGGCGGCGCTCGAATACCGGCATCGCGCGCGGCTTGCCCGCAACCAGCGCCGGTAAAGTCCGTCAAACGGCCACACGAAAGGACAGGCAGTTGCGCATTCTTCAGCTTCTCGAGCCCAGCGGTGGTGGCTCCGGCCGGCATTTTGTCGATCTGTGCCGCGGTCTTGCGGCACGCGGCCACGCCGTCGAGGCGGTCTACTCGCCCCTTCGCGCCGAGGAAGGCTTCGTGCGCGAATTGAAGGCGTTGCCCATCGACCGTGTCCATGCAGTCGCCATGACGCGTGCGCCCGGCCCCTCCGATCTTGCCGCCTTCCGGCAGATCCGCCGCATCCTGAAGGCGGGGCCGCGATTCGACATCATCCACGGCCACAGTTCCAAGACCGGCGCCCTCGCCCGCCTGCGCCTGCCCGGCCCGCATGTGCCGCGCGTCTATACTCCGCATGCCTTCCGCACCATGGATCCGACGCTCGGCAGCAAGGGGCGCCTGCTGTTCGGCGGCATCGAGTCCCTGCTCGGCCGGGGCTTCACCGATGCGCTGATCTGCGTCTCCAGGGATGAATACGACCATGCCCTTGCGCTCGGCCTGCCGGCCCGTCGCCTGCATGTGATCGTCAACGGCACCGCAGCGCCGCGCCCCGACATGGCCGAGACCGTCAGGGCCGCCTTCGGCATCCCGAAAAGCGCGCTCGTCATCGGCTTCGTCGGCCGGCTCTCCCCCCAGAAGGCGCCGGAGCGGCTGGTGACGGCCTTCACGAGCATTGCGGCGAAACGGCCGGAGGCGCATCTTCTGATGATCGGTTCGGGAGAGCTCGAAAAGCCGTTGCGCGCGCAGATCGCGGCCGCCGGCCTTTCCGGTCGCATCCACCTGACGGCCGCTTTCACCGGACCGCAGGCCATCCCCGCCTTCGATCTTCTCGCCATGCCGAGCCGATACGAGGCCATGTCCTATGTGATGCTGGAAGCCGTCGCCGCCGGCAAGCCGATCGTCACGACCAACGTCGGAGGCGCGACGACGGCGGTGGTCGATGGCGAGACCGGCCTCATCGTCGCCAACAGCGACGACACCAGCCCGCTTGCCAACGCCCTCGTCACCGCCACCGCGCCCGACCGCCTGGCCGCCCTCACAGCCGCCAGCACCGCGCGGCGCGATCTCTTTTCGCTGGACCGGATGATCGAGGAAACCGAAGCCGTTTACCGGGCGATTGCGCGGGGATAATGCGGGCGAAGCCGGCATTTTTCCACCGCCGGCCGATTTTCCGCTTGCAGGCCAGCGGCGAACAGACTAGTGCAATCAGGCCCCGCGGGGCACGTCGGAATGTAGCGCAGCCCGGTAGCGCACTTGACTGGGGGTCAAGGGGTCGTCGGTTCAAATCCGGCCATTCCGACCATTCAAGCTCATCGCGAGCTTGCTGGTCTCAATCGTCTGAAATCGCAGTGTCTTTTCGCCACCCTTGCCGATGGACGGCACGGCGTTTTCGCGCCTTGGCGAGGGAATCGATGCCGCCAAGGTATCCGCCGTCAAGTCGGCAACGGCCTTCGTCGGTCTACAGATCTCTAGACCTTGACTGTCAAACGCATCCCGCAAGAGCGACGCAAGTGTTCACGCGCCCGACGCAAACACCTTTGTCAACGCCGCTTCCAGCTCCGTCTCGCCATAGGGCTTGGTCACGATGACGGCGGTCGCCGGAAGGCCTGCGGAGGCGCGGTCCTGGCCGGTCGCGTAGATGACCGGCAGATCCTGACGGCGGCGGGTGATTTCCGCAATGAGGTCAGCGCCATCCATATCCGGCAGGCCGAGATCGCTGATCACCGCTTCGATGGCAGGATTGGCGAGCGCAGCGAGCGCCTCGGTGCCATTCCTGGCCTCGATCACGGTATGGCCGAGCGTTTCCAGCATTTCCGCCGTATTGATCCGGATCAGCCCGTCATCCTCGACAAGCAGGATCGTGCGCCCTGTGACGCCGTGGGCATCGGCAGGCGGCTGCGGGGCGGCCTCATTGGCCGTTGGCGCGGAATCGGCTGGATGGGATGGATCGGGAGCGTCCTTCTGCCCACGTGCCGGGCGCTGGTTCAGCACGGCACGGACCTTCCGGGCCAGCGCCTCGCGCGTATAGGGTTTCGACAGAAGCTCGACGCCGGCATCGAGGCGCCCGCCATGCACGATGGAGTTTTCCGTGTAGCCAGAGGTGTAGAGCACGGCGAGATCGGGCTGGCGCTCGCGGGCCATGCGCACAAGTTCGGTGCTCTTCAGCTTGCCGGGCATCACGACGTCGGTGAAGACCATGTCGATGGGCATGCCCGCCTCGATGACCACGAGCGCGGCATCGGCATTCGGCGCCTTCAGCACGGCATAGCCAAGCTCGCCCAGCATTTCGACCACCGTGGCGCGGACGTTGTCATCATCCTCCACCACGAGGATAGTCTCGCTGCCGCCGACGATGGGGCCGGCCTGCAAGGGTACCTCCCGGTCCTCGCCGGCATGGGCGCGCGGCAGGTACATCTTCACGGTCGTGCCATGGCCGACTTCGCTGTAGATCTTCACATGGCCGCCGGACTGCTTGACGAAGCCGAAGACCATGGAAAGGCCAAGGCCCGTTCCCTTGCCTTCCGCCTTGGTGGAAAAGAACGGTTCGTAGACACGTTCGAGAATATCGGGGGCAATGCCGGAGCCCGTATCGGTGACGCTCAGCACCACGTACTGGCCGGGCGTGACATCGTCATGCCGCAGCACATAGGCATCGTCGAGAAAGGCATTGCCGACCTCGATGGTCAGACGCCCCTGCCCGTCCATGGCATCGCGCGCGTTGATGGCAAGGTTGAGCACGGCGTTTTCCACCTGCGCCGGATCGGCAAAGCAGTTCCACAGGCCGCCGGCAACGATCGTCTCGATCTCGACGGCATCGCCGATCGAGCGGCGCAGCATGTCGTCCATGTCGCGCACGAAGCGGCCGATATTGATGACCTTGGGATCGAGCGCCTGGCGGCGACCGAACGCAAGGAGCTGACTGGCCAGCTTGGCGCCGCGATTGACGCCGGCCAGCGCATTGGCGACCCGCTTTTCCGCCTTCTCGCTGCCGGCGATATCGCGCAGGAGAAGCTGCAGGTTGCCGCTGATGACCTGCAGCAGGTTGTTGAAGTCGTGGGCCACACCGCCGGTCAACTGGCCGATGATCTCCATCTTCTGGGCGTGCTGCAGGCGTCGCTCCGTCTCCTGCCGCTCGGCGATCTCGGCGGCGACGCGGGCTTCCAGCGTCTCGTTCAGGTGGCGCAGTTGCTCTTCGGCGCGCTGGCGATGGCGCACCTGGCGCTCGAGGTCCTCGGCATGCTCGCGCAACTGCGTCTCCGCCGTGGCGCGGGCCTCTTCCAGCCGCTTGCGGTCCTCGATGTCGATGATGAGCACGTAGACGCCTTCGATGACGCCCTTGTCGTCGCGGCGCGGGATATAGCGTATCTCGGCGTTGCGGGCGCTACCATCGGGGCGGCGGATGAGGTTGTCGGTGACGACGGTCTCGCCGGCCATGGCGCGGTCGATCAGCGGCTTGCGATTCTCGAAATAGCCCCTGCCGATCACCTCCTCGACATGCCGGCCGACAACCTCGTCCGGCGTCTTCCCGAACCATTCGAGGTAGGCGTCGTTCGCGAAGCGATAGATGAAATCGATGTCGACGAAACCCACGAGGATTGGCAGGGCGCTTGTCAGGCGTGCCAGTTCCAGACGGCTGGCCGCCAGTTGCTGCTGCGCCTTGAAACGGTCGGTGTTTTCAAGAACGGTGCACAGCACGCCATCGATACGGCCGTCGAGATCGTAGATGGGCGTATAGAAGAGGTCGAAGATGACGGTCTCAGGAAAGCCGTTGCGGTTCAGCACCATCGGCTGGTCACGAAACCCCTGGACCTCGCCGTGAAAGCCCGCTTCGAGGATGGCGCGGTTCCAGTCCCAGATTTCCGGCCAGATCGCGCTGACTGTGCCGCCGAGGGCGCGGGGGTGGTTCTCCCCGGCAATCTCGATGTAGCCGTCATTGTAGAGCATGACATTGTCGGGTCCCCACATCAGAACCTGGGGGATCGGCGAATTGACGATCGAGTTGATCTTGATCTTGAGATGCGGCGGCCAGTCTGAGATCGGGCCGAGCGATGTCTTCGACCAGTCGAAACGGCGTGTCAGGTCACCCATCACGCCGCCACCAAGCGGCCAGTTCGCCGGCCTTTCAAGCCCCATGTCGCTCACAGGACCCATCCCGTGCGTGCGCCGCTACCCCATGCCATGTCGTCTGCCCCGTCCCTTTGCCGGCGAAAGCTCTTCGCTTTTCGCCCGCCTTTGCCGCGCGCCCCATCACAAGGCACGCGACTTCCCCTTCGAACTGATTGGTGTCACACAGTTGCTTGATATGGCGCTGGTTTTGCGTCTGCCAAGTGGTGAAAAACAAGGAGAATGAAAATGGAGATCCGCCGCAATGGTTCCATTCCGCATGTGCCGGGGCCGGAGGGCTGGTTCACGGGCGAGACGCGCATGGAGCCGCTCTTCGCCGCCAACGAGGCACGCCCCTTCGCGAGCGCGGCCGTCACCTTCGCGCCGGGCGCGCGCACGGCCTGGCACACACATCCGCTCGGACAGACTTTGATTGTGACCGCCGGGCTTGGCTGGGTCCAGAGGGACGGCGGGCCGGTCGAGGAAGTCCGTCCCGGCGACGTCATCTGGTTCGAGCCGGGCGAGCGGCACTGGCATGGCGCCGCGGCCACGACGGCCATGACACACATTGCCATTCACGGTCTGCTCGACGGCAAGAGCGTCGATTGGATGGAACCGGTGAGCGAGGCCGACTATCAAGCCGGAAGCAAGGGCTGAGCGTCCCGCCGCCGCCGCGCCCGCGACACGCCGTCAGCGGACCTGATCGAGCAGGCGCTTGCATTCCAGGAGATCGTAGAGCGCTTCCTGGAGCAGCGCGCGATCTTCCTTGCCGACGGAGGATTTGCCGAGCGAGATTTCGGACATGTCGTCCTGCGCCTGCGGGCCGAAACCAAAGAAGCGCCGCGTCGCCGGCGTCTTGGCGCGCCCGACGATCTGGTCCTCCTCCGAAAGGCCTGCCTTCGGCGCCGGTGGCTCCTCGTGAGTCGAGGCTGCGGCGAGCGCCTCCACGGTGGCGAGGTCGCCACTGGCGATCGCTGCGACGAAGCGGTTGCCATTGGTACGCAGCAGCTTCTGCACGCCCTTGATCGTATAGCCGTGATCGTAGAGAAGATGGCGGATGCCCTTCAGCAGATCCACATCCTCGGGCCGATAATAGCGCCGGCCGCCGCCGCGTTTCATCGGCTTGATCTGCTGGAACCGCGTCTCCCAGAATCGCAGCACGTGTTGCGGCAGATCGAGATCGTCTGCCACCTCACTGATGGTGCGAAACGCGTCCGGGCTCTTTTCCATCGGGTCCTCGTCAATCCTGACCGCTGGCGCAAACAGCGGCGCCGCCAGACTCACGTCATGGCGTCGGGCATCCGCATGATTGCACGAATCGTGGCTATTTCAACGAGTTGTTCGCAGGATTTCAACCGCTTTTACACATGTCTGCGGCGGCCAAACCGCATTCAGGGCTGCGGCGCGGCCGGCTTCTGCTTCGCCTTGCGGGCAAGATGCGCCTTCAAAACGCGCTGCTTGAGCACGTTGGACGCCTTGAAGGTCATGACGCGGCGGGGAGAGATCGGCACTTCCTCGCCGGTCTTCGGATTGCGGCCGATCCGCTCGTTCTTGTCGCGCACCTGGAAGGTCGCGAAGGAGGACAGCTTGACGCTCTCCCCCCGGACGATGGCGTTGCAGATTTCATCGATGACCGTCTCGACCAGCTCAGCCGATTCGGTGCGCGACAGGCCTACCTTGCGAAACACAGATTCAGCCAGATCCGCCCGCGTTACCGTCTTACCGCTCATCGTGTCACCGACTTTTCGATTATGATTGTCCCTGAAGGCCAAGACTATTGTCGTTGAACCGCCCGGTCAAGCACCGTGCAAGCATCTGTAGCATCATCGCTTTCGGCTACCAGCGCAGGAGAACCGAACCCCAGGTGAAACCGCCGCCCATGGCCTCGAGCATGACAAGGTCACCCGGCTTGATGCGACCGTCCGAGGCGGCGACGTTCAGCGCCAGCGGAATCGATGCGGCGGACGTGTTGCCGTGCTGATCGACGGTCACCACAACCTTCTCGGCGGGGATGCCCAGTTTCTTGGCCGAGGCGTCGATGATTCGCTTATTGGCCTGGTGCGGCACCAGCCAGTCGAGGTCGTCGGCCGTCATGCCGGTGGCGGTGAAGGCATCATCAATGACATCGGTGATCATGCCGACGGCATGTTTGAAAACCTCGCGGCCTTCCATGCGCAGGTGCCCCACCGTGCCGGTCGAGGAGGGCCCGCCATCCACATAGAGCTTTTCCTTGTGGGCGCCGTCGGAGCGGAGCTTGGCGGTCAAGATGCCGCGGTCGTCGTTTGTGCCCGCCTCTTCCACCGCTTCCAGCACGAGGGCGCCGGCACCGTCACCGAAGAGAACGCAGGTCGTGCGGTCGTTCCAGTCGAGGATGCGCGAGAAGGTTTCCGCGCCGATGACTAGCGCGCGCCTGGCAAGGCCGCCCCGCAGATAGGCGTCCGCTGTCGTCACGGCATAGATGAAGCCGGTACAGACGGCCTGCACGTCGAAGGCCGCGCCGTGATGCATGCCGAGGCGGTTCTGGATGTTGACGGCGGTGGCCGGAAAGGTGTTGTCGGGCGTCGAGGTGGCACAGATGATGATGTCGATGTCGGCGGGCGTCAGGCCGGCGCGGTCGAGCGCTGCACGCGCAGCGGCCTCGCCGAGCGATGCGGTGGTTTCGCCCTCGCCGGCGATGTAGCGCTGGTGAATGCCGGTACGCTGGACGATCCACTCGTCCGACGTCTCCACCATGCCTTCCAGCTCTTTGTTTGTCAGGACGCGCTTCGGGAGCGCGGCTCCGAAGCCTCTGACGACGGAACGAATCATCACATCAAACCTCGTTGGCCATGTCGCTCGCAGCATCGTCTTCGAGCGCGGCAACATGAAGTCTTTGCAAATCGTTTTCGATCTTGGCCTTCAAGCCGTTGCGCACCATGTCGTAGGCGACATCGACGGCGGCGGCGACGCCTTCGGCATCCGTGCCGCCATGGCTCTTGATGACGATGCCATTGAGGCCGAGGAACACGGCGCCATTGACCTTGCGCGGGTCCATCTTCTCGCGCAGCCGGTCGAAGGCGCCCTTGGCGAGGAGATAGCCGAGCTTGGCCATCAGGGTCCGCGACATGGCGGCGCGCAGGTATTCGGCGATCTGGCGGGCCGTGCCTTCGGCGGATTTCAGCGCGATATTCCCGGAAAAGCCTTCGGTGACCACGACATCGACCGTACCGCGGCCGATGTCGTCGCCTTCAACGAAGCCGTAATAATCGATATTGTCGAGATTGGCCTCGCGCAGCAGGCGGCCGGCCTCCTTGACCTCTTCCTGGCCCTTGATTTCCTCGACCCCGACATTGAGCAGGCCGAGCGTCGGGCGATCCACTTCGAAGAGCGCCCGTGCCATGGCGCCGCCCATCAGGGCGAAGTCCATCAGTTGGCGCGCATCGGCGCCAATGGTCGCGCCGACATCGAGCACGATGCTCTCGCCCTTCAGCGTCGGCCAGACGGCGGCAAGCGCCGGGCGCTGGATACCGGGCATGGTGCGCAGGCAGAACATCGACATGGCCATCAGCGCACCGGTATTGCCGGCGGAGACGACGACATCCGCGGCCCCGGTGTTCACCGCGTCGATCGCCTGCCACATGCTGGACTTGCCCCGGCCGCGGCGCAGGGCCTGGCTGGGTTTTTCGTCCATGGCAATGGCCAGTTCACTGGCATGAACCGTACTCGCAGCCTTCAGCTTCGGAAACTGTTCCAGAAGCGGCAGCATCTCGGCCTCGATGCCGAACAGCGAAAAGCGGATGTCGGGATGGCGTTCGAGCGCGCGCGCGGCCCCCGGCATAACGACCTTCGGGCCGAAGTCGCCGCCCATCACATCGAGAGAAATTCTCACCACGCGTGTCTGTTCCTTATTGCCCGCTGCTGCGCCGGCCACCCCTTGGCAGATGAAGCGCAGGCCGGCCGTGGGTCGGTGTCGGAGGCCAGCAGGAGTGCGGCCGGCCGAGGGGGCTCAAGCCGCGCCAAAATACCGCTTTTCATCCGGCTGACAACCCAATTGTCTTGTCGCCCGCGGACACGGGGTCCGGAGGGCTTTCAACCCTTGTCCTTGGCCTTGAGACCCTGGAGAACGGCAAAGGGATTGGGCTTCTTGTCGTCTGCGACGGTGCTTTCGATGCGCTCGCCGAAGCTCGCCCCCGGTTTGCGCGGATAGGGATCGATGGCGAGCGCCACCTGCTCGGCCACCGCTGCGCCGACATCGATCGAATCGCCGGTGAAGAGTTCGGGCATGTCCGGACCGTCGGGATCGAGAATCATCTCGCCGGAATCATTGGCGGGAATCCGGGCGAGCTTGGAGCCTTCAGGCACGAAGATCACCTCGACCTCCTCCCTGATATCGGAGACGACCGGCTCCAGCGTAAGGACGCAGGCCTGCACGATGCGGGCGCGCACTTCGCCCTTCATCTTCACCCCGTCCCTTTTCCACCGCGTCAATTGCAGCGAGGCCTCGAGCTTTTCGACAGCTTCGATTTCCCAGAAGCCGGCGAGCGCCGCACGCTCCTTCTCATCGGCCTTCAGCGATATGGAGACGGGATTGGCCGAGATGTGGCCGACGCGCACGTCCCAGGCAAAGGGGACCTTGATGTCCTTCATCGTGTTCTTCCTTTTCATCAGGACGCGTTCGTCGGGGCGGTTTGACCGGACCAACCTCAGGCGGCGGGCGGCGCCACGACGCGGCCATGCTCGACATCCTCTTCCGGCAGCGCAGAAAACACCGTTTCCACCCGCATCAGATAGGAAGCGAGCCCCGCCATGTCAGGGGCTGCATCGCCCTCTTCCGGATGCATGTTGCGGGAAAGCGCGGCGGCCAGCGCCTGAAGGTCGCTCGCATCCATCGCTTTGGCATAGGATTCCAGCCGCCCGTAGAACATGCCGGCAAATTTCTTCATGCGCTTGGGGACCGAGACGTCGCCAACGCCAAGCTCGCGGATGGAGTGATCCATATCCTCGAAGAAGGCGTCGATAATCTCCTGGGCAATTTCCTGGCCGCTGCGTGCGGAGGAACGGGTGCGGCGGAAATAGACGATCAGCATCGCGGCGATCATCTCGAAGCGCCCCATCACCGTATCCGGCACGCCGAGCGCCTCGTAAAGGTGCGGCTGGCGCGCTGCGGCGGTCAATTCGGCATATTGCCGTTCCACGATCACACGATTGCCGGCTTTCTTGCCGAAGAGTCCGAAAATCATCACAATTGCCCGGCTTTGGATATCCAGAAATTAAAAGCCTTGATGTCCGCCGTGTTGCATGAAGGCTGAAGCTGGTTTACCGAAGCAGGCACGAAATGCAATGGCGGGAAAGCCGCTGCGGTTCAGGGGAGATGTTCTTGACGGAACACATTATCAAGTCGAACGGATCGGTTCTGCGTACATTCGCCGTTGCCTCCCTTTGCGCCCTTTCACTGTCTGCTTGCAATGCCAGCTCCATGCTCGGCAGCGGCACTGGCGCACTTGGCACTGGCGAGACCCTGCATCAGGGCTATGTGGTGGACGAACAGACGCTGGCGCTCGTACCGGTCGGCTCCAGCCGCGAACAGGTGCTGCTGTCGCTCGGCACGCCGTCCACGACGGCGACCTTCGATCACGAGGTGTTTTTCTACATCTCCCAGACGCGCAAACGCCCGGTTGCCTTCATGAAGCCGCAGCTCGTCGATCAAAGCGTGCTGACGATCTATTTCGACAAGGATGGCAATGTCGGCCGCATTGCCAACTACACACTGAAGGACGGCAAGCCCTTCGACATGGTGACGCGCACCACGCCGACCGGCGGCAAGGAACAGACCTTCCTCGGCCAGCTTCTTTCCGGCGGCGCCGGCAAGGGCATCACGCGTTCGATCCTCGAAGGCATTTGAGACGGCTCAACACCGCACACCAAGGAAAACCGCGAAGCGCAAGCCTCGCGGTTTTTTCTTGGTTGAACATCCTTGCCGAGCCGCCCCGCCCCGTCACGGCGCGATGCGGGCCGCCAGAGGCCTCAGGCGAGAACCGCCAGCAGCAGCAGGGCCACGATGTTGGTGATCTTGATGGCGGGATTGACCGCCGGGCCGGCCGTGTCCTTGTAGGGGTCGCCGACCGTGTCGCCGGTGACGGAGGCCTTGTGGGCATCCGATCCCTTCATGTGCCTGGTGCCGTCCTTGTCGACGAAACCGTCCTCGAAGCTCTTCTTCGCATTGTCCCAGGCGCCGCCGCCCGAGGTCATGGAGATCGCGACGAAGAGACCGTTGACGATGACGCCAAGCAGAGAAGCGCCGAGCGCGGCAAAGGCCGAGGCCTTTGAACCGGAGATGGCGAGCACGCCGAAATAGACGACGATGGGCGCCAGCACCGGCAACAGCGAGGGCACGATCATCTCGCGAATCGCCGCCTTGGTGAGCAGGTCGACGGCGCGGCCGTAATCCGGCTTGACCTTGCCTTCCATGATACCCTTGTTTTCGCGGAACTGGCGGCGCACCTCCTCGACGATCGAGCCCGCCGCACGGCCGACGGCCGTCATGGCAATGCCGCCGAAGAGGTAGGGCACGAGGCCGCCGAAGATCAGGCCGGCGACGACATACGGGTTGGAGAGGTCGAAGGAGATGGTGCCGACATCCGCGAAATAGGGATAGCGGTCGCCATTGGCCGCGAAATAGGCAAGGTCGTTCGAATAAGCTGCAAAGAGCACCAGCGCACCGAGACCGGCCGAGCCGATCGCGTAACCCTTGGTGACGGCCTTTGTTGTATTGCCGACGGCGTCGAGCGCGTCGGTGGACTTGCGCACCTCCGGCGGGAGATGGGACATTTCCGCGATGCCGCCGGCATTGTCGGTGACAGGGCCGAAGGCGTCGAGCGCGACGATCATGCCGGCAATGCCGAGCATGGCGGTGACGGCGATGCCGGTGCCGAAGAGCCCGCCGAGCTGGTAGGTGGCGATGATGCCGCCGACGATGACGATGGCCGGAAGCGCCGTCGATTCCAGAGACACCGCAAGGCCCTGGATGACGTTGGTGCCGTGCCCCGTAACGGAGGCCTGGGCGATGGAGTTGACCGGGCGCTTGTTGGTGCCGGTGTAATATTCGGTGATGATGACGATCAGCGCCGTCACGACGAGGCCGAGAATGCCGCAAATAAAGAGGTTGGCTCCGGTGATTTCCTTGCCGGCGACGGTGCCGATGGCGCCCCAGCCGATGGTGAGCGAGGTGGCCGCGCCGAGGCCGACGATGGAGAGCACTCCGGTGACGATCAGCCCTTTGTAGAGGGCACCCATGATCGACCCGTTGGTGCCGAGCTTGACGAAGAATGTGCCGACGATCGACGTGATGATGCAGGTCGCGCAGATCGCCAGCGGATAGCTCATGGCGGTCGCGAGCGCCGGGGTGCCGGCAAAGAAGATGGCGGCGAGCACCATGGTGGCGACGATGGAGACGGCATAGGTCTCGAAGAGGTCGGCGGCCATGCCGGCGCAGTCGCCGACATTGTCGCCCACATTGTCGGCGATGGTGGCGGGGTTGCGCGGATCGTCTTCCGGAATGCCAGCTTCGACCTTGCCGACGAGGTCGCCGCCGACGTCAGCGCCCTTGGTGAAGATGCCGCCACCAAGGCGGGCGAAGATGGAGATCAGCGAGGCACCAAAGCCGAGCGAGACGAGCGCGTCGATGACCTCACGGCTGTCGGCTGCGTGACCGAGGCCTTCGGTGAGCACGAGGTAATAGATGGCAACGCCGAGAAGGGCGAGGCCGGCGACCAGCATGCCGGTGATGGCGCCGGACTTGAAGGCGATGTCGAGACCGGCGGAAAGGCTCACGGACGAGGCCTGCGCGGTGCGGACATTGGCGCGGACCGACACATGCATGCCGATGAAGCCGGCGGCGCCCGAGAGCACGGCGCCGATCAGGAAGCCAAGCGCGGCGGTTGCCGACAGCAGCAGCCAGGCCGCGACGAAGACGACCGCGCCGACGATGGCGATGGTCATGTACTGACGCGTGAGATAGGCCTGCGCCCCCTCACGGATAAAACCTGCAATTTCCTGCATGCGGGCGTTGCCCTGGTCGGCGGCAAGCACCGACTGCGTTGCCCAGATGGCATAGACCACCGACAGCAACCCGCATGCGATTACGCCCAGAAGAATGGTCATAGTCGCACTTACCTCCGTAAGGGCGTGCGGCGCGCATCGGGCCGTCCGCCCTGCTCCCGTTCCCGGGGCTCCGCCTCCTCAAGCGGTTCTGGCCTCCGGTGGCCGGAGAGTGCGGGCGCGAATCGGCGCCGTCAAGCCCGCGCCCGGTGCTTCACATGACGTTCGTATGAATTTTCACTCTTGCGCGAGGCGCGCGTCAGCTTGAAGCCGAAAGACGACGGGATTTGCTGCTAATATGCAGAAATCCAAGCAGAAGCAGGCACAGGATCGACACCGGCCAGACGACCGCATTCAGCCAGTCCCAGCCATAGGCTGTCAAAACGCGCCCCGAAGCGAAGGAGGCGGTGGCGACCGTGGTGAAGAGGATGATGTCGTGGAAGGCCTGCACCTTGTCGGCCTCTTCCGGCCTGTAGCTGGAGGCGACGATGGCGGTGGCGCCGATGAAACCGAAGTTCCAGCCGATGCCGAGCAGGATCAGCGATCCCCAGAAATTCCATAGTTCGATGCCTGCATGGGCCACCGCCGCGCAGGCCATCAGCACCACGAAGCCGGCCGCGACCACCCGCTCGGCACCGAAGCGCGCAATGATGCGGCCCGTGACGAAGCTCGGGGCGAACATGGCCAGCACGTGCCACTGGATGCCGAGCGTTGCCATGTCGGACGAGAACCCGCAGCCGACCACCATGGCGATCGGTGCACCCGTCATCATGAATGTCATCAGCGCGTAGGCCGATATGCCGCAGACCATGCCGGTGACGAAGCGCAGCGACGTGACGATCTCGGACAAGGGGCGTGCTGGCCCCTGCCCTGCGACAGGCTGGGCGCCCGGCGCCGGCAGATCGACCATGGCGAAGAAGACGATGGCGGTCAGAAAGAGCGGCGAGAGAACGATGAGCGCGCCGGCAAAGGTGACGGGCTCGAAAAGGTCTTTGGCAAGAATGACGATCTGCGGGCCGAGCACCGCGGAGATGACGCCGCCCGCCAGGATCCAGGAGATGGCCTGCGGTTTATAGAAGGAGGGCGAGGCATCGGCCGCGGCAAAGCGGATCTTCTGCGCAAAGCCGCCCGACAGGCCGATGGCGAGAAGACCTGCGGCAAACAGCCAGAAGTCCTGCCGGAACAGCGCGATGGCGGCGATCAGGGCGCCCGCCATGCCAAGCGTCGCGCCGGCCATGAAGGCGAGCTTGCGGCCGGCAAAACGCGACAGCAGCGCGACGAGGATCGTGCCGATGGCGACGCCGATATTGTAGCCCGTCAGCGGTGCCGTCGCGAGCGCCTTGTCGGGTCCGAGCAGCTGGTAGCCCGCCACGCCCCCGATCGAGAAGGCCACCGGGCCGGCCGTGCCGAGGATGGACTGGGCGGCGGCCAGGCAATAGACGGTTCGGCGCGCTGTGGCGAAGCCCTCGACCGAAGCGGGGCTCGTGGCTGTCGCGCCGCCGGCCGTCATTTGCGCGGTTCTCCCCGCACGGTCTTGGCGACGCGGTCGAGCACCGCATGGACCAGCTTCGGCTCGTCTTCCTCGAAGAAGGCCTTGGCGATCTCGACATATTCCGTGACGATGACGGCGACCGGAACGTCCTTGCGCTCCAGAATCTCGAAGACGCCCGACCGCAGGATGGCGCGCACGGTGGAATCGATGCGCGACAGGGCCCAGTCGTCCTGCAGCGCCGAGGCGATCAGCGGGTCCAGCTTGCGCTGGTCGCGCACGACACCGGCGACGATCGACTTGAACCAGGAGGCATCGGCCTTGAGGTAGGTATCGCCATCGATTTCGCGGCCGAGGCGGTGTTCCTCGAATTCCGCGACGATCTCGATGACGCCCGTACCGCTGATCTCCATCTGGTAGAGGGCCTGCACGGCAGCAAGGCGCGCGGCGCCACGCTGGTTGACCTGCTTGACGGTCGGTTCGGGCTTGGCGTTTTCCGACGACATCAGATCTCTCCGGCGAACTTCTGCTTGATGGCGATCATGGCGAGCGCGGCGCGGGCGGCGGCGCCACCCTTGTCCATCTCGCTCTTGCGCGCGCGGGCCCAGCCCTGGGCTTCGTTTTCGACGGTCTGGATGCCATTGCCGAGCGCCAGACTCTCGCTCACGGCCAGATCCATCAGGGCACGGCAGCTCTCATTGGCGACGACGTCGAAATGGTAGGTCTCTCCGCGCATGATGACGCCGAGCGTGACAAAACCGTCATAGGCGACAACGCCTTCATCGGCCCCATCGAGCGCCATGGCAATGGCCGGCGGGATTTCCAGAGCACCCGGAACAGTCACGACGTCATAAGTGGCGCCGGCGGCCTGAAGCGCGCTGGTTGCGCCCTCCAGCAGGGCATCGGCCATGCCTTCCCAGTAGCGGGCCTCGACGATGAGCAGATGGGGGTTGTCGCTCTCAGACATGAAATCACCTTGCGGGAAACGCGAAAAGGGCCGGATCATCACCCGGCCGTGTGGCGCGGTCAAACCATGCCCGCCGGCGAATGGCAAGCCTTTTCCGCAGCGCGCGCCCGCATGGCACCCCTGCGGTGACTGCATCAAAGGCGTGCCCTGCCCGCCCAAACTTGCCTTCCGGCGCGGCGCCGTGCACCTTTGGCCGACAAAGTTGATTCCCGGTCGCCGACATCCCTTCCGGCCGGCCACAGACATTGGAGCAGCATGCAGGCCACCGTTCCCCAGATCGAGACCGAGCGTCTGATCCTGCGCCCCTACCGTCGGGATGACTTTACCCCCTACGCCGCGCTCTTTGCCGATGCCACGGTGACGCGCTTCATCGGCGGCGTTCCCTTCTCCCGCGAACAGGCCTGGACGCGATTCCTGCGGCAGGTGGGCATGTGGCACTATTTCGGTTTCGGCTTCTTCGCGCTGCAGGACAAGGAGAGCGGCGCCTTCATCGGCGAGGCCGGTTTTCACGACCTGCACCGGGTGATCGTGCCCTCGCTGGAAGGCACGATGGAGACGGGCTGGGCGCTTTCGCCGCGCGCCGCCGGACGGGGCCTTGCAACGGAAGCGGTGGCCGCAGCATTGCGATGGGCCGAGCAGCAGTTTCCCAACATGAAGCGCACCTGCATCATCGACCTTGAAAACCTTGCCTCCTTGCGCGTTGCCGCGAAGCTTCAGTTCCACGAGGTCAAGCGCACCACCTATCACGGCGCCAACGTTCTCATTTGTGAACGATGATCCATCCTTGGAGAGGCATGCAGAGCGCTGCCGCGCCGTGCGTTTGATGGACAATTTGTAACGAAAATCCAGCGCCTTGCACCCTTTTCAAGGCGACCGTTGCGCCTAAATCTACCGGTGTCGACGGCGACGGGGAAGACCCGCCGCACCGCCGAAGACATCAACCCCCGGCCTTCCCTGACGCTCTCGCGCCATCGAGACCAGACCGTAACCGGACGCCCGAGAGCTGGCGCCGGAGCGGTGAAGCTATGGAGACGTATCATGAACGGGATCGCAAAACTGACCGCCGTCGTTGTCCTGACCGGCATGCCCTTTTCCGGCGCTGCCTATGCCGCCATGGAGCCGGCACAGCAGCAGGTGGACCAGACGGTCGCCCACTTCAAGGGCGACAATATCAATATCCAGGAACTCGGCTGGGTCACCCAGAGCGCGTTCGACGAAGACGGCAGCATGGCCCAGCAGACGCCGGCGGAAACCGCCAAGTTCCAGCAGGCGCTGGCCAGCAACCCGCAGCTGGTGCGTCAGCTCAAGGCCCGCAATGTCGAGATCGGCAATGTGGTGGGCGCCGACCAGGCCGCCGATGGCAGCCTGACCTTCTACCTGCGCTGATCGCGTCAGGAACGACGCTGTAAGCCCCTGCCCTTGCCGGGCGGGGGCTTTTCGTTTGTGGATCAGGCTTCCGGCTTCGGCGCCGGGAATTCGGCCAGACGCGCCGCATAACGCGCCATCGTATCGACCTCGAAATTGACGCGATCGCCCGCCTTACGCTCGCCCCAGGTGGTGACCTCCAGCGAATGGCGGATCAGGAGCACGTCGAAATCCGTGCCGGAGACGGCGTTGACTGTGAGCGACGTGCCATCGAGCGCGACCGAGCCCTTCGGCGCCACGAAGCGCGCGAGATGGGCGGGAGCGCGCAGGCGAAAGCGCGTGGCATCGCCCTCGGCGGTGACGGAGAGAATCTCGGCGCGGTCATCGACATGCCCGGAGACGAGATGGCCGCCGAGTTCATCGCCGATCTTCAGCGAGCGCTCCAGGTTGATGCGCGTACCCGGGCCCCAGGTGCCGATGGTGGTCAGGCGCAGCGCTTCCTCCCAGGCTTCCACTTCGAACCAGCGGGCATTGTCCCCGGCCTCCGGCAGGCGCGTGACGGTGAGGCAGACGCCGGAGCAGGCGATAGACGCGCCGATGTCGATGCCGGCGGGATCGTACCGCGTTTCAATGCGCAGGCCGACGCCGTGATCGAGGGGCGTTGCGGCGGCGACGGTGCCGAGGTCGGTGACAATGCCGGTGAACATCAAAGGGCCCTTTCGTAGAGGTCGAGGCGATCCTGGCCGAGCATGCGGGAGGCGCTGAGGGCAAAGCCCTCCGGTATGTGGTCGCGCGTCACAGGCGCTGCAATGCCGCCCGCACCGATGACTCGCGGCGCGGTGAAGAGCGCGATGCGGTCGACGAGCCCGGCCGCGAGGAAATCAGCCGCGACGCGCGCCCCGCCTTCGATGAACAGCGAGGCGATGCCGCGCGCTGCAAGGGTCGTGAGAAGCGTGGCTGGCGCGTCCGGATCGCTCTCCACGACCTCGACACCCTCCGCCTCCAGCGCGGCGCGGCGCATGGCGCGCGCGGCATCGCGTGCGAGCGCGGCCACCGCATCGGCGGAGCGTGGATCCGTCTCGGCGTCCGACGGACGTTTGCCGGTGACGATCATCACCGGCACGTCGCGCGCGGTCGCGACCAGCTTCGAGGCGACGGGCAGTTCGAGGCGCTTGTCGAGCACGATGCGGTGCGGCGAGCGATGCTGCATGCCGGGAATGCGGCAGGTCAGCAGCGGATCATCGGCAACGGCCGTTCCCGCGCCGATCAGGATGGCGTCGGAGCGCGCGCGCCAGGTCTGCACGCGGGCCCGCGCCTGCGGCCCCGTGATCGGCACCTGGCCATCACCAAGGCGGCCGATCATGCCATCGGCGGAGACGGCAAGCTTCAGGGTGACGAGCGGACGGCCCTGGCGCTGGCGGCGCAAATAGGCATCGAGGGCGCGTTCGCCCTCCTCTTCCAGCACGCCGGTCACCACCTCGATACCGGCCTGGCGCAGCAGCGCAAAGCCGCGGCCGCTGACGCGCGGATCGGGATCGGTGACGGAGACGACGACGCGCGAAACGCCGGCGGCAATGAGAGCGTTGACGCAGGGCGGCGTCTTGCCGTGATGGGAGCACGGTTCGAGCGTCACATAGACTGTCGCGCCGCGGGCGCGCTCACCCGCCATGTCCAGTGCTTCGGTTTCGGCATGGGGACGACCGCCGACGGCGGTCACGGCGCGGGCAACAACCGCGTCGCGGCCATCGGCGCCGCTGGCGACGATGAAGCAGCCGACGGAGGGGTTCGCGCCGGTGCGGCCGGTGTTGCGGGCCGCGCGCCGCAAGGCGGCTGCCATCCAGTGCGCATCGCGTTCGGCCATGCGCCCGGCATCGCTATCGAAGGCCATCACGCTCATTTGCCGGGATCGCGGGCGATCTTGGCGGAGATTTCGGCGATCACCTTCTCGAAGTCTTCGGCATGGGAGAAATCGCGGTAGACCGACGCGTAGCGCACGAAGGCCACGTCATCCAGGCTCTTCAGCGCTTCCAGCACCTGAAGGCCGATCTCTTCGGAGGGAATTTCCGTCTCGCCGACGCTTTCCAGCCGCCGCACGATGCCGGAAACGGCGCGGTCGATGCGGTCGCGCTCGACGGGGCGCTTGCGCAGCGCGATCTCGAAGGAGCGCTGCAGCTTGTCCCGGTCGAAAGGCACCTTCCGACCGGATTTCTTGACAATGACGAGTTCACGCAGTTGCACCCGCTCGAAGGTGGTGAAGCGACCGCCGCAATCCGGGCAGATGCGACGGCGGCGGATGGCATTGCCATCCTCCGCCGGACGCGAGTCCTTCACCTGACTGTCTTCCGAGCCACAATAGGGGCAGCGCATGAACCGTCCTTCGTCCCCGATTACATGTAGGGGTACATGGGGAAGCGGTCGGTGAGCGACACGACCTTTTCGCGCACGCCCGCCTCGACGGCTGCGTTGCCTTCGTCGGAATTGGCGACCTTGAGGCCGTCGAGCACTTCGACGATCAGGTTGCCGATTTCGGCAAATTCCGCTTCCTTGAAGCCGCGCGTCGTGCCAGCCGGCGTGCCGAGACGGATGCCGGAGGTGACGAACGGCTTTTCGGGATCGAAGGGGATGCCGTTCTTGTTGCAGGTGATGTAGGCGCGGCCGAGGCCGGCTTCCGCCCGCTTGCCCGTGGCGTTCTTCTTGCGGAGGTCGACCAGCATCAGGTGGTTGTCGGTGCCGCCCGAGACGATGTCGAGGTTCTGCTTGATGAGCGTATCGGCCAGCGCCTTGGCATTCTTGACGACCTGAGCGGCGTAGTCCTTGAACTCCGGCTGCAGCGCCTCGCCGAATGCGACGGCCTTGGCGGCGATGACATGCATCAGCGGGCCGCCCTGGAGGCCCGGGAAGACGGCCGAGTTGAACTTCTTGGCCAGATCCTCGTCATTCGTCAGGATCATGCCGCCGCGCGGGCCGCGCAGAGACTTGTGGGTCGTCGACGTCGCAACATGGCAATGCGGGAAGGGCGAGGGATGCTGGCCACCGGCGACGAGACCGGCAATATGCGCCATGTCGACCATGAGATAGGCGCCGACCGAATCGGCGATCTCGCGGAAACGCTTCCAGTCCCAGATGCGGGAATAGGCGGTGCCGCCGGCGATGATCAGCTTCGGCTTGTGCTGCTCGGCCTTCCTGGCGACATCGTCCATGTCGAGCTGGTGGTCGTCTTCGCGCACGCCGTAGGACACGACGTTGAACCACTTGCCGGACATGTTGACCGGCGAACCGTGGGTCAGGTGACCGCCCGAGTTGAGGTCGAGGCCCATGAAGGTGTCGCCCGGCTGCAGCAGCGCGAGGAAGACAGCCTGGTTCATCTGCGAACCGGAATTCGGCTGCACGTTGGCGAAATTGACGCCGAACAGCTTCTTGGCGCGCTCGATGGCGAGTTCTTCGGCTATATCGACGAACTGGCAGCCGCCGTAGTAGCGCTTGCCCGGATAGCCCTCGGCATACTTGTTCGTCATGATCGAGCCCTGCGCTTCCAGAACGGCGCGCGAGACGATGTTTTCAGAGGCGATCAGCTCGATCTCGTGGCGCTGGCGACCCAGCTCCTTTTCGATGGCGCCGAAGATCTCCGGATCGCTCTCGGCAAGCGGGCGGGTGAAGAAAGGGGACTTGTTGTCGGCAAGCATCGCGAGACACTCCTCTTGGTGGGTGACAGGGTCTTTAACTTCCTGACACGCCAAGAGCAAGTTCCGCTGTGCCGATTGCGCCATTTCGCAGCAGCCGCGCGCCTGCGACACGATCGCTTAAAACGCGATGAGTCGCATCTTCGGGGAAAGACGCGACTGCCAGACTGCACACAGCTGTGCAAGGTTTGCCGCCGTCATGGTCGGGCTTGACCCGACCATCAATAAGGCAAACGCCATGCTCGCAGCTGTGGATCCTTGGGTCGAGCCCGAGGTTGACGGAGTGAACCAAGCTGCCCTTGAAGCCCTCGAAAGGCCAATGGCCCTCTTTTTACTGCGCGAGCGGCAGCTGCTCGATGGCGCCGGCCGATTGCTCGATGCCGGTGGTGGTCTGCAGCGCAAGCTGCTGGTCGCCATCCATCTGGTAGATATCGTCGCGGAACTGCACGACGCCGTCCATCACCGACCAGGCCGTGATGTACTTGAAGTAGACGGGCACCTCGACGGCCAGCTTGATCGGCGTGTTGTTGCCGGCACGGATCGTCGCCTCGATCTGCTGGCGGGTCCAGCCGGGCGTGTCGCGCAGGAGCCAGACGGTGAGGTCGCGCACGTTCTGCACGCGCACGCAACCCGAGCTTTCGAAGCGGGCGAGCTTGTTGAACAGGCCCTGCTGCGGCGTGTCGTGCATGTATTCGTTGTTCGGGTTGTGGAAGTTGATCTTCGTCGACGCCATGGCGTTGGTCTTGCCGGGGTCCTGGCGGAAGGTCAGGTTCGGCGCCTTTTCGGCGTTCCAGTCGATCGTCTCGGGCGCGACTTCGTTGCCGCTGCCGTCGATGAGACGGATCGAGTTCTTGCTGAGGTAGGTCGGATCCTTGCGCATCAGCGGCACGATGTCTTTTTCGATGATCGAGCGCGGCGCAGTCCAGTAGGGATTGAGAATGACCTCGTAAATCTCGGAATTGATGATGTGGGTCGGGCGGGTGATGCGACCAACAACGGCGGTGTGACGCTGCACGACACGACCATTCTCGACAGCTTCGATGTAGGCGGCGGGAATGTTGACCACGACGTAGCGCTGGCCGAGATCGCCCGACATGGACTGCAGGCGCACGAGGTTGGTGTTGAGCTGGTTGAGGCGGACATCGGCGGAGATGTTCAGGGCCTTGACCGAGAATTCGCCGAGAACGCCGTCGGCCGGAAGACCGTGCCGTGCCTGGAAGCGCTTGACGGCACCGTCCACATAGCTGTCGAAGGCATTCGAAATGCCAGCTCCGCGCGGCAGGTCGCCGGAGATGATGAGGCGCTGGCGCAGTGCCTGGACGGCGGGATCGGAAACGCCGAGCTGCAGGGTGACCGGCGAATTGACCTGCGGCCACCCGCCGGAGGAAACGATCTGCTGGTACTGGGCAATCGCACTCTGGGTGTAGGTCAGCGTGTCCAGGCTGAAGATCGGGGTGTTGGACACCGTCGCCGTTGCCGTGCGCGAGGAGCCCTTGGCGTCGAACTGATCATCCCAGCTGCCGCGTGCGGGCGCATTGATGATGTCTTCCAGCGCCTGCTGGGCAGCGGCCGTGCCGGCCCAGGCGGCAGCGCCGAAGGTTGCGGCGCTGCGCAGGAAGGCGCGGCGCGAAACGGCTTCAATTCGAGATTTCTTCGACATGTTTCCTACCATCCGGGTCCGATAACGTCGCTTCGGCCCTATCATAAACAGGGTTAACAATTGTCCACCCCATAGCGCGGGCGGCCTTCACACACGCGTCACGTTCGCGCGAGCCTCCGCGTCATCTGCGAGCCGCATCGGGAGGGTGCGGATCGTGTCAGGCAATGCGGGTCATCCACTTTCCGGCTGTCACAGCAATATGGCCAAAGCGTGTTTCGGCGCGCTTGTATGGAGGTCGCATGGAAATGCTGCATCGGGCGTGGTGCGACGGCAACAAAAATGCCGCGTCCAGCGCAAAGCCCCCTTGAAAAACGCGATGGGCCCGCACGCAGCCTTTCGGCGCGCGGGGCCCTTCCCTCCCAGGAAACGGGATGCGTTTACAGGCGATAGGCGATCGAGTCGTTCCAGAAGCGGTCGAGGCGCTGCAGGAGCTTGTTCATCTGCGTGAACTCGTCCGTGCCGATGCCGCCGACCTTCTGGATCGAGCCGATGTGGCGGTCATAGAGCTTGGCGACCGTTTCGGCGATTTCCTGGCCGTTTTCCGTCAGGCTGATGCGGACCGCGCGGCGATCGACGCGGGAGCGCTGATGATTGATGAGACCGAGATCGACCAGCTTCTTGACGTTGTAGGAGACGTTCGAGCCGAGGTAGTAGCCGCGCGAGCGCAGTTCGCCGGCCGTCAGTTCGGAATTGCCGATGTTGAAGAGCAGCAGTGCCTGGACGGCATTGACGTCGTCGCGGCCCTGGCGGTCGAACTCGTCCTTGATGACATCGAGCAGGCGGCGGTGCAGGCGCTCGACGAGATGCAGGGATTCCATGTAGAGATTGCGGATCGCATCTTCGTGCGGGTCCTTGGGAGATGCAACCGGCTGCATTTTCAGCTTCGTGTTGGTGTTCATGGTCATGTGCCTCACTGTTTTGTTTGGCGGTGTCTGTTCTTCCCGCCTTGAGTGAGACCCTATCGAATGCACCTAAAATTCTACTTAAACCGCAGCCTTAACATGAGCTTACCAAAGACGATCAGGCAATCAGGGTGAATGAACCCTTGCGTCCCTCGCCTTCTTGTACCGTCCCCAGGCAAAGGCGGCCTGGAATGCGAGGAAGGTGAAGACGACGGCGCCGTGGGCGGCCAGAAGCAGCGGCTGTGTTCCGAAAACGGCGGGGTAGAACTCGAACATGGTCAGTTCCACCGCAGCGCCCAGCAGCCAGATCACAGGCCCCCAGGACACAAGCAGCCAGAGCCCGACGGCGGCCACAGGGAAGATGACAGCGAGCGCGGAGGCGGCGGCGCGCCAGGGCACCGGCAAAAGATCGAAACGCCCCTGCCCCTCGAAACTGTAGCCGATGAGCATGGCCCAGTAGGTCAGCCCGTACCAGAAGGCCGACAGGGCCACCATCCTCAGGAAGACCCCGAAGAGGATGTCGGTCAAGGACGGTTTCGGCACCTGGGCGGAATCAGGAAACATGGGCAGACAGTAGACCGAAGCTGCGTCGAATTGAAACGCCGGATGACGGGCATGACGGTTTCACGCCGCCATGGCCCATGCTAGACCCCGATGCGAGCGGAAGCGACTGCCCCGACATTCGATTGTCCTGGGCACCGCTTCCCGGCAACAGGCACAGCATCCGGCATACGCGCGTCCGTTTCGATCGTGCCGTCGATGCGCTGAACGGCAGGAGACGGCCATGGCGGACCCTTTCAATCTTGTGGATGACATTACCGGACACCGGCGCATGCGCCGCAACCGCAAGGCCGACTGGACGCGGCGGCTGGTGCGCGAGACCGCGCTTTCGGTCGATGATCTCATCTGGCCGATCTTCCTCGTTCCCGGCTCCGGCATCGTCGAGCCGATCGCGGCGATGCCCGGTGTCAACCGCATGAGCATCGACAAGGCCGTGGAAGCGGCGCGCGAGGCGGCCGATCTCGGGATTCCCGCCCTTGCCACCTTCCCCAATATCGAGATGCGCCTGCGCGACGAGACCGGTTCCAACAGCCTTGCGGCCGACAACCTCATCAATCTTGCGACACGCGCCATCAAGAAGGCGGTGCCGGAGATCGGCATCATCACCGATGTCGCCCTCGACCCCTTCACCAGCCATGGCCATGACGGCATCCTGCGCGGCGGCGAAATCGTCAATGACGAGACAGTCGCGGCGATTGCCCGCGCCGCCGTCATCCAGGCCGATGCCGGTGCCGACATCATCGCGCCGTCGGACATGATGGACGGGCGTATCGGCGCCATCCGCCGCGCGCTCGATGCCGCCGGTCACCAGCAGGTGGGCATCATGTCCTATGCGACCAAATTCGCCTCGGCCTTCTACGGCCCCTACCGCGAGGCGATCGGCACGGGCGGCCTGCTGAAGGGCGACAAGAAGACCTATTACATCGATCCGGCCAACGGCACGGAAGCGGTGCGCGACGCCGCCCTCGATGTTGAAGAAGGGGCCGACATGCTGATGGTCAAGCCCGGGCTTCCCTATATCGACATGTGCTGGCGCATCAAGGAAGCCTTCGGCCTGCCGGTCTTCGCCTATCAGGTCTCCGGCGAATATTCGCAGATCAAGGCCGCCGCCATGAATGGCTGGATCGACGGCGAAAAGGTGATGATGGAAACGCTGCTGGCCTTCAAGCGGGCCGGCTGCGACGGTATCCTGACCTATTTCGCGCTCGAGGTCGCGCGGCTTCTGGCGCGCCGCTGAGGCGGGTGAACGGAACGGCAAGCTGCCGTCTCCATTTGAATGCGGCTCCTCTTTTCAAGCGCCCCATCACCTCCCATATCATGGGGGTAACAAGGAGCCTGCGCCATGACGACCCCGATGACCCAAGTGAACCTGCCGAGCGAGGACTGGCGCGCCTATCGCGGCGTGCTCTGGCGCCGGGTGCTGGCCTTCGTTTTCGACTATGTGATGATCGCGATCCTGTGGGTTCCCGCAGCCTTTGTGGTGTTCTTCCTGGGCATCCTCACCTTCGGTCTCGGCTTCGCGCTCTATCCCGTGCTGTACTTCATCGTCGCGGTCTTTTATTTCGGCCTTTCGGTCGGCGGACGGTCACAGGCTTCGCCGGGCATGCGTATGATGGGCCTCCAGATCGCGCGGCTCGACGGCCAGCCGATCGACTTCATGCTGGCGATGGTTCACCTGGTGCTGTTCTGGATTGCCAATGCGGTTCTGACGCCGTTGGTGCTGCTGGTCGGTCTTTTCACCGATCGCGGTCGTCTGTTGCACGACCTCCTGATCGGCACCGTCACGGTGCGCCGCGATATCTACTGACGCAACTCCTCGCCTTTTCGCTGCACCCGGTCGTCCCCGCGATGGCCGGGTGCAACGATTCAAGATCTGGGGGCGTTAACCGAACGCATTCGAAAAGCTGTTGTTGACGTTTCCCGAACTTGCGCCATCCTGTAGCAAGCGTCGGGACTCGAAAGGAACGATCCGCACCTCCATGAACACGCAGACCGCACCGTCCCCGCAGTTCTACCTCACCGCGCCGGCGGCCTGCCCCTACCTGCCCAATGAAATGGAGCGGAAGGTGTTCACACATATGGTGGGCGAGCGCGCGCCAGAGCTCAACGACCTTCTGACACAGGGCGGTTTCCGTCGTTCCCAGAACATCGCCTATCGCCCGGCCTGCGAGACCTGCCGCGCCTGTATTTCGGTGCGCATCCTCGCCGACGAGTTCCAGCCGACAAAATCCATGCGCCGGGTGGTGGCGGCGAACCGTGATGTGGTCGCGGCCGAATATCCCGCCGAGCCGTCCAGCGAGCAATACAGCCTTTTCCGTACCTATCTCGACCATCGCCACCAGCGCGGCGGCATGTCGGACATGTCGGTTCTCGACTATGCGATGATGGTGGAGGATACGCACGTCAACACGAAGATCATCGAATATCGGCTGCGGCGCGAGGGCGACGGGATCGGCGAGACCCGCGGCCCTCTCATCGCGGCAGCGCTGACCGACCGTATGGGCGATGGCCTGTCGATGGTCTACTCCTATTTCAACCCTGAGCTCCAGGAGCGCTCGCTCGGCACCTTCATGATCCTCGATCATATCCGCCGCGCCCGCGACCGCGGCCTGCCGCATGTCTACCTTGGCTACTGGGTCAAGGGATCGCGCAAGATGGACTACAAGACCAAGTTCCTGCCGCAGGAACACCTCATGGCGCGCGGTTGGGAGCGCTACGTCGCCGAAGAGACCGCCTGATCGTGCCAACACGTCGTCCGGGATGAGCGTGGCTCACCCTGACGTCGCGTTCGGTCGCGGCCGCGCCGCCCGTGTCGTTTCCCCATCCGGCGAATCCGGCTAGTCTTGTCGGAATGCGTGTTCGGATGGGGAGCCTTCGTGGCCCTGTGTCCGCATTTTTTCGGATATGCCTGTGATCGACGCTTCCAATCGCCATCGCCGCGGCCTGATCCTCACCGGTCTCGGGGGGCTCAGCCTTTCCTTCGACATTCCGCTGCTGCGGGCCGGCGACGGCGAAATCTGGTCTGTCCTGGCGCTTCGCTGCGCCTGCACGGTGGCGGTTTCGCTGGTCGCCTGGGTGGTCCTCAATCGCCTGCTGAAGAAACCGATCGCGCTCATTCCCGGGTGGGCGGGGCTCGCTGTCGGCCTTTGCTACGGCATCAACACCTTCACCTTCCTGATCGCCGTCTTCAATACGTCGACCGCCAATGTCGTCTTCATCCTCGCCTTCACCTCCATGTTCGCCGCCCTGCTCTCCTGGATCTTCCTCGGCGAGCGGCCCTCCAATGCGACACTCCTGACAATGGCGATCATGGTCGGCGGCGTCGCGCTGATCGTCTCGGAAGGGCTGGAGAGCGGTCACCTCTTCGGCGACCTCATGGCGACCTGCTCCGCCCTGATGCTCGGCACCGCCATCACCATCAGCCGCGCCAGCAACCGCGACATGGGCCTTGTGCCACTCGTCACCGCCGCGGTTCCCGGTCTTGCCGCGCTTGCGCTCCTGCCGGCCGGCGGGCTCGTCATCGCCCATCCCGAATGGATCATGCTGGATGGCCTGATCATGATCCCCCTCGCCTTCTTCCTCCTCGCAACCGGCCCCCGCTACCTCTCCGCGCCTGAGGTCGGCATGTTCTACCTGCTCGAAACGATCCTTGCGCCCATATGGGTCTGGATGGTCTTTGCGGAGGTGCCGGGAAACCGAACGCTGCTTGGCGGGTTCATTCTCGTCCTCGCGCTGATCGGGCATTCGCTCTGGCAGATGCGGGTTGCGCGGCGGCAGCTGGTGGCGGGGTGAAGCGGGGATTGAAGTTCCCTAGCAGAAACGTTATAATTCAGTTATAACGATATCGGAGATCCGTCATGAACGTCACGGTGCGCAAGATCGGAAATTCGGAAGGGATCATCATTCCGAAGGATATGCTGGAAAGCCTCGGGGTAAAAGCCGGCGACACCCTTCAGGTCGAAAGGGACGGCCAGAGCATTCGTCTGACCGCGTCCGACGCCGACTTTCAGAGGCAACTTGATCACGCGCAGGTTTTCATGGACCGCTACAAGGTCGCGCTGAAAAAGCTTGCGGAATGAGCGACTTCATCTTTCTGGACCGTCGTCTCGTGGAGGTCCTTCACTCTGCCCAGATCGAACGATTTGGCGGAGCGACCGGCCTCAGGGATGAGGGCGCACTGGAAATGGCTCTGGCTCGCCCCATACAAAAGGCAAGCTATGGCTGTGACGACGTCATCGAACTGGCTACTGCCTATCTCTTCGGCCTCGCGAAGAACCATGCCTTCGTTGACGGCAACAAACGCATTGCCATCGTCGCGGCCGCTGTCTTTTTGATGGAGAACGGCCTGCAGATCGATACGGACGACGGAAATCTCTATGTCCTCGTCTATGGTGTTGCGGCCGGGGAGATCGATGAAAGCGGCGCAGCCGCCTTCCTAGCCGACCACACAATCCCCTACCCCGGCTAAAACGTTACCCGCCAAAACGCCCGCTGCGCGGAAAGCCCTTCGGCACCGTGCGGCCCGCCGTTGCGCGGTCGCCGAGCCATTCGATGAGTTCGTCCTTCGTCTTGGTAAAGGTGCGCCCAGCGCTGTCTTCCCAGGTAAGGCCGTCGGCGATCGCGAAGAACTTCGCGTCGGAAATGCCGCCGTCCTTGTAGCGTTGCAGGCGTACGCCCTTGCCGCGGCCCATTTCCGGGATCTGGACCAGCGGGAAGACCAGCATCTTGCGATTTTCGCCGACGACGGCGAGATGGTCACCGGCGACCGGCACAACCAGCTTGGCCTCATCGGGCATGGCGACGTTCATCACCTGCTTGCCCTTGCGGGTATTGGCGACGACGTCGGCTTCGGGAACGATAAAGCCGTTACCTGCCGCGGAGGAGACGAGCAGCTTGCGGGCCGGGTCGTGAACGAAGGCGGTCAGGATGTCCTGATCGTTTTCCATATCCACCATGATGCGCACGGGCTCACCATGGCCGCGGCCGCCGGGCAGCTTGTCGCCGCCGAGCGTATAGGCCTTGCCGCCGGTGGTGAAGAGCAGGATGCGGTCCGTCGTCTGGGCAGGGAACGCAAGCTTCAGCTTGTCGCCTTCCTTGAACTGCAGCGACGAGACATCGGCAATGTGGCCCTTCAGCGCGCGGATCCAGCCCTTTTCGGAAACGACGACGGTGATCGGCTCCTTCTCGATCATTGCCTGCTGGATCGCTTCGACATCGGCGACAGGCGCGTCGGCGAACTGCGTGCGGCGGCGGCCGAGTTCGGTCGCCTTGGCAAAGCGCTTCCTGAGGTCGGAAATTTCGTGGGAGACGACCTGCCACTGCTTTGCATCCGACGCCAGCAGGGCCTCGATATCGGCCTTTTCCTTGGTCAGTCCGTCGAACTCGGTGCGGATCTCGAATTCCTCGAGCTTGCGCAGGGAGCGCAGGCGCATGTTGAGGATGGACTCGGCCTGAAGGTCGGTCAGCGCAAAGCGTACCATCAGCGCCGGCTTCGGCTCGTCCTCCTCGCGGATGATACGGATCACCTCGTCGATGTTGAGGTAGGCGATCAGGTAGCCACCGAGGATTTCCAGCCGGCGGTCGATCGCCGCCAGACGGTGCCTCGACCGGCGGACCAGCACTTCCTGCCGGTGATCGAGCCACTCCACCAAGACGTCGCGCAGCGACATGACGCGCGGCACGCGGCCCTTGGAGAGCACGTTCATGTTGAGCGGGAAGCGGCTTTCCAGTTCCGTCAGGCGGAAGAGCGATTCCATCAACAGGCTCGCATCCACCGTGCGGCTCTTGGGGATGAGCACGACGCGGATGTCTTCGGCCGATTCGTCCCTGATGTCCTCCAGCAGCGGCAGTTTGCGGGCGATCAGCAGTTCGGCGATCTTCTCGATCAGCCGCGACTTCTGCACCTGATAGGGAATTTCGGTGATGATGATCTGGTAGCCCCCGCGGCCGAGATCCACGATCTCCCACTTCGCCCGCACGCGGAACCCGCCGCGGCCGGTCTTGTAGGCATCCAAGATGCTCTCGCGGCTTTCGATGATGATGCCGCCGGTCGGGAAATCCGGGCCTTCGATGAATTCCACGAGCTTTTCGACCGGCGCGTCGCGATCCTTGATGAGGTGGAGCGCCGCATCGCAGATCTCGTGCACATTGTGCGAGGGGATCGAGGTCGCCATACCCACCGCAATGCCCGTGGCGCCGTTGGCCAACAGGTTGGGGAAGGCACCCGGAAGGACTTCCGGCTCCTTGTTGGATTCGTCGTAGGTATCGCGGAAATCGACGGCGTCCTGGTCGATGCCTTCGAGCAGGAGCTCGGCGACCTCGGTCATCTTGCTTTCGGTGTAGCGCATCGCGGCGGGGCTATCGCCGTCGATATTGCCGAAATTGCCCTGGCCGTTGACGAGCGGATAGCGCTGCGAGAAATCCTGCGCGAGGCGGGCAAGCGCATCGTAGATCGCCTGGTCGCCATGGGGGTGGAAGTTACCCATGACCTCGCCGACGATCTTGGCGCATTTGCGGAAGGCCGAGTTCGGGCGAAGGCCCATCTCGCTCATGGCGTAGACGATTCGGCGATGAACGGGTTTCAACCCGTCCCGTACATCCGGCAGCGCGCGATGCATGATGGTCGACAAGGCATAGGCGAGATAACGCTCCTCGAGCGCCGCCTTCAGATCGACCGGCAGGATATTGTCGTCATCGCCGCCGCCCGGCGGCACAAGGCTCTGTCCCATGCAACGGGGTTATCCCATGATGGGGCCAGCGGCAAGGCAAGGGCACTGAAAGCCCTGTGGAGAAACGGTTTGAGGGGCGGCAGGTGATGCTTTCGTCGTCTGCGACGGCTTCCCCCTGCGCTCCCCACGCGCCTCGTGCTTGGCCTTACCCTTGCCGTTTGTGCGAACCACCCAAAATTAAGGACATCGGTGACATCGCCTGCACCGGGCTGGTGAATAGACCGGCTTGTCGAATATAGTGCCGCCACAATTCGTCTCAACAACAAGGTCTCGGCCTTTACCCTTCCGTGATCGAACAAGGAAACACCCCATGAAGCTCTCCGGCTCGTCCCGCTTTCTTCTGTCCAGTGCCGCCGCGCTTGCCTTCGCAAGTCCCGCTTTCGCGCTCGACGGTGCGGATCTCGTTGCCAAGCTCAATGCCGCCTACGCCACGTCGGGCGCAACGATCGCCTATGATCAGGTTTCGGTCGATGGCTCGACCGTCACGATGGAAGGGACGAAGCTCGTCATCAGCGGCCCTGAGTCCAAGTCGATCAATATCGGCGAAGTGACCATGGAAGGCGTCGAGGAACAGGATGATGGCGGCTACTACGTCGAGACGGTCGCGCTGCCGGACGTTGACATGAAAGAGGCCGACAACAGCTTCTCCGTCAGGGACATGCAGATCGGTGGCCTGACAATCCCCGGCAATCCCAATGGCGGCACCATCGACGACATGCTGGTCTACGAGACGGCCTCCACCGGCCCGCTGGTCGTAACGGCCAAGGGCAAGGAGGTCTTCTCGATGGAGAGCTCCGAAGCCAACATGACGGCGCTTGAGGACGGCAAGGGCTTCGACTTCGACGCCGACCTGAAGACCATCAAGGCGGATCTTTCGCAGGTCGACGATGCCAAGACCAAGGACGCGCTGGAAAAGCTCGGCCTCATGCAGGTCAATGGCGACATCGCCATGAAGGGCAGCTGGCAGGTCGAGAGCGGCGACATGAAGCTCGACCAGTTCACCTTCGACTTTGCCAATGTCGGCAAGCTCAACCTCGCCTTCGACATTTCCGGTTACACGCTGCAGTTCGTCAAGGCGATGCAGGACGCGGCCAAGGCTGCCGAAGCCAATCCGAACAAGGAACAGGCCAACCAGGCCATGGGCCTTGCGATGATGGGCCTGATGCAGCAGCTGACCTTCAAGAGCGCCGAAATCCGCTTCGAGGATGCAAGCATCACCAAGCGGGCGCTGGACTATGTCGGGGGACAGCAGGGCGTTCCGGGCGACCAGTTCGCCCAGTCGCTGAAGGCCATGGTGCCGATCATGATGGCGCAGCTCAACGTGCCGGAACTGCAGAACCAGGTCTCGGCCGCCGTCAACACTTATCTCGATAACCCGAAGAGCCTGACAATCCGCGCAACGCCTGCCAATCCGGTTCCGGTTCCGATGATCGCAGGCGCCGCCATGGGCGCGCCGAACACGCTGCCGCAGGTTCTCGGCGTCACCGTGACGGCCAACGACTGATCGGTCGCAGCAAGAAAGAACGAAGGGCCCTGCATCGCTGCAGGGCCCTTTTTTTAAGCCGCTGTGCCGCCTGTCATCAATGGGCGGAGATGCCGGCCGCCGCGCCGTCCTTGTCATGCACGGCAAAGCGATCGACCATGTGGGCACTGGCCGCGTTGAGCCCGACGACCTCGACCGCGACGTCGTGACGGCGATATTTCAGCACCACCTTGTCCAGCGCGGCGATCGATGAAATGTCCCAGAAATGCGCGTCGGAAACATCGATCACGACAGTCCTGGCCGGCAAGGTGAAATCGAAGGCTTCGACGAAGCTCTCCACCGAAGCGAAGAATATCTGGCCGGTGACACGATAGGTGACCGTATCGCCCTCCCCGGTCTGACGAACGGCAAAGAGACGCGCGACCTTACCGGCGAAGAAGACGCCGGAGAGCAGCACGCCGACCAGAACGCCCTTGGCGAGATCGTGGGTGGCCACCACGGTCACGACGGTTGCCAGCATGACGATGGAGGATGTCGGCGGGTTGCGCCTGATATCGAGGATCGAGCGCCAGGAGAAGGTGCCGATCGAGACCATGATCATGACGGCAACCAGCGCTGCCATCGGGATGATGCGCACGAGATCGTCAAGCACGAGGATCAGGAACAGCAGGAAGGCACCGGCCACGAAGGTGGAGAGGCGACCGCGCCCGCCGGAGCTGACATTGATCATCGACTGGCCGATCATGGCGCAGCCGCCCATGCCGCCGATCAGGCCCGACGCGATGTTGCTGGCGCCCTGCCCGATGCATTCCTGGCTCTTGTTGCTGGCCGTGTCCGTCATGTCGTCGACGATCTGGGCGGTCAGCAACGATTCGAGCAGGCCAACGGCGGCGAGCGCGATGGAATAGGGAAAGATGATCTGCAGCGTCTCGAAGGTCAGAGGCACTTGCGGCAGGGCGAAGATCGGCAGCGTATCCGGCAGGGCGCCGAGATCGCCGACGGTTCGCAGGTCAAGGCCGAGCCACCAGACGGCGCCGGTCAGGGCCAGAATGGCCACCAGCGGCGAGGGAACGACCTTGGTGAAGCGTGGCAGGATATAGATGATCGCCAGCGCGACCGCGATCAGCGGATAGGTCAGCATGGGCACGCCGATGAGTTCGGGCAATTGCGCCATGAAAATCAGGATTGCCAGCGCATTGACGAAGCCGGTGATGACCGAACGCGACACGAAGCGCATGACGCGGCCAAGCCTGAGAAATCCCGCGGCAATCTGGATGGCGCCCATCAGAAGCGTGGCGGCGAAGAGATATTGCAGGCCATGCTCCTTCACCATCGTGACCATGAGCACGGCCGTGGCGGCCGTGGCGGCCGAGATCATGCCGGGGCGACCGCCGGTGAAGGCAGAGACGCAGGCGATGGCGAAGGAGCCGAAAAGGCCGACCTTCGGATCGACACCGGCAATCACCGAGAAGCCGATGGCTTCGGGGATCAGCGCCAGCGCCACGAGAATGCCGGAGAGAATGTCGCCACGCGGGTTGGCGAACCACTCGCGGCGGTAGGTGGAAAAATCAATCATGTCTGGAAATTCCGCAATAAGGATCGCATCAGGCCGCTCCTGTCGCGGAGCCGGCGTGTGAGATGGATTCGATGCTTTTCGCGTTGTCTGGCGGATCGGCGGCCAGAAGAGCCACCCGGAGTTTCACCGGGTCCGTGGTGAGTAACGCCTTATACGTCGCCTTTTCGCCGAGGGGAAGTGCGCACGCGCAACACCGGCGATTGCGTGGACGGAGCCGTCACGGCAGGTTCATCAACGATCGCTAATCGTCCTTCCCATCCTGCCTGAACCTCCGGAGACCTCCATGCGCCCGATGATGCTGGCTGCCCTTGCAGCCTCGCTTCTTGCCATCCCCGCCCTTGCCGCCGACACCACGGAACTGACCGTGATGAGCTTCAACATCTGGGGTGGCGGCGCCAATGCCGGCAAGCTGGTCGACGAAACGGCGGCCGTGATCAAGGCCGTCAATGCCGACATTGTCGGCGTTCTGGAGACGCGTCCCGAGCCGGACCCGTGCGACGCCGACAATTGCGTGCCGACCGGCCCGAGCGTCGCCAAGGCGCTCGCCGAAAAGCTCGGCTATTTCTACTATGACCAGGACAAGAAGAACCCGGCACTGTGGGCCGGCGCCATCCTCAGCCGTTATCCGATCGGCAAAGCGACCGACAACGACCTCGGCGTCGAAATCGACGTGAAGGGCCGTAAGGTCTATGCCTTTTCGCTGCACCTGACGGACTATCCCTACCAGCCCTATCAGTTGCTTAACATCGAATACGGTCCGGCGCCCTTCGTGAAGACGGCGGAGGAGGCCATCGCTTCGGCAAAGGCTGCCCGCGGGCCGGCGCTCGACCTTTTTGTCCAGGACCTCAAGGCCGCCGATGGCGCTGACGCCACCTTCGTCTTCGGCGATTTCAACGAGCCTTCGCATCTCGACTGGACGGAGACGGCAGCGGCCGCCAAGCAACAGCCGCTCGCGGTCGCCTGGCCGACCTCGACGCGCATGGCCGAACTCGGCTTCACCGACCTCTTCCGCGCCGCCTTCCCCGATCCGGTCGTCAAGCCGGCCTTCACCTGGACGACCACCAGCGAACCGACCGATCCCGGCGACCACCACGACCGCATCGATTTCACCTACGGGCGCGGCAAGGGCATGACTGTCGTCAAGGCGGGTATCGTCGGCGAGAAGGCCGAGCGCGCCGATATCATCGTCACGCCCTGGCCGTCTGACCACCGCGCGACGATGGCGACGGTAAGGTTCTGAGGGGGGAGATACCTCGCAACAAAAAGGCCTCGGTTCATCAGAGAACCGGGGCCTTTTCGTTCTTTGCAATCGTTGCGACAGACGACAGGTCTCATAGGCCGCCCCCTCATCCGCCTGCCGGCACCTTCTCCCCAATGGGGAGAAGAGACCACGACGATGGAACCGAGGATCATGCGACGGCCGGGGAAAGAAGCGAACACCTTGCTTCCGTCTGTGTCCTGTAAGACCGAGGAGCGTGCCAGATGTCTCTTCTCCCCAGCGGGGAGAAGGTGCCGGCAGGCGGATGAGGGGGCGAAACGGCGGATCGCTCGCCCCATAAGCCTCGTGATACGGCCGTCCTCAGTCCTTCTTCGACGGAACCACCCGCAGGGCCAGTTCGCGCAACTGCGTCGGCGTTGCCGGGCTCGGCGCGTTCATCAGGAGATCCTGCGCCTGCTGGTTCATCGGGAAGAGCGAGATTTCGCGCAGGTTCTTGGCGCCGACGAGCAGCATGACGACGCGGTCGATGCCGAAGGCGCAGCCGCCATGCGGGGGGGCGCCGTACTGGAAAGCGCGGTACATGCCGCCGAAGCGTTCTTCCACATCCGCCTTGGAGAGGCCGACCAGCTCGAAAGCCTTGACCATCAGGTCCGGCGACTGGTTACGGATCGAGCCGGAGGCGATCTCGAAGCCGTTGCAGACGGCGTCGTACTGGTAGGCCTTGAGGCTCAGGGGATCCTGGCTTTCCAGGGCTTCCAGCCCGCCCTGCGGCATGGAGAAGGGGTTGTGGGCAAAATCGATCTTCTTCTCGTCCTCGTTATATTCGTAGAACGGGAAGTCGACGATCCAGCACATTTCGAAGCGGTCGCGGTCAACGAGGTTCAGCTCCTCGCCGGCGCGGGTGCGGGCTTCACCGGCGAACTTGTAGAACTTGGCCGGGTCGCCGGCGACGAAGAACGAGGCGTCGCCCGGCTCAAGGCCGAGCTGGACGCGCAGCGCTTCGGTGCGTTCTTCGCCGATGTTCTTGGCGAGCGGGCCGGAGCCGGCGATCTTGCCGTCCTCTTCCTTCCAGAAGATGTAGCCGAGACCCGGCTGGCCCGTGGACTGCGCCCAGGCGTTCATGCGGTCGCAGAAGGCGCGCGAACCGCCGGTCTTGGCCGGGATCGCCCAGACTTCCACCTTCGGGTTGGACGCGATCATGTTGGCGAACACCTTGAAGCCGGAGCCGGCGAAATGTTCGGTCACGGCCTGCATCTCGATCGGGTTGCGCAGGTCCGGCTTGTCGGAACCGTATTTGCGGATCGCGACATCGTAGGGAATGCGCGGCCAGCTCTTCGTCACCGGCTTGCCGTCGGCAAACTTCTCGAACACGGCCGTCATCATCGGCTCCATCGTGTTCCAGATGTCTTCCTGGGTGACGAAGCTCATTTCCACGTCGAGCTGGTAGAATTCGCCCGGCAGGCGGTCGGCGCGCGGGTCTTCGTCGCGGAAGCAGGGCGCGATCTGGAAGTAGCGGTCGAAGCCCGCGACCATCAAGAGCTGCTTGTACTGCTGCGGGGCCTGCGGCAGCGCGAAGAACTTGCCCTCATGGATGCGCGAGGGCACGAGGAAGTCGCGCGCGCCTTCCGGCGAGGAGGCCGTCAGGATCGGGGTGGAATATTCGGCAAAGCCCGCCTCGCCCATGCCCTGGCGCATGGCGGCGATGATCTGGGTGCGCTTGACGATGTTCTTGTGCAGCGTCTCGCGGCGAAGGTCGAGGAAGCGGTACTTGAGACGGACGTCTTCGGGGTAATCGGGCTCACCGAAGATCGGCAACGGCAATTCCTTGGCGGCCGAGAGGACTTCGATCTCTTGTGCGTAGAGTTCGATCTCGCCCGTCGGCATCGCCTTGTTGACGGTCTCGTCGGTGCGAGCCTTGACGCGGCCGTCGATGCGGATGACCCATTCGCCGCGCACCGCCTCGGCCAGCTTGAAGGCCGGGCTGTCGGGGTCGGCAACGACCTGGGTGATGCCGTAATGGTCGCGCAGGTCGATGAACAGCACGCCGCCATGGTCGCGGACGCGGTGCACCCAGCCGGAAAGACGGACCGTCTGGCCGACGTCGGACTTGCGGAGGGCGGCACAGGTGTGGCTGCGGTAACGGTGCATGGCGGTTCTATCCTGGAATCACGTCGCCGCCCGCAAGGCTCAGGGCTTCGGGCGGCCTTCAAAATCGGGCGGAAAAGCGCATGGCAGACCCGATTTGTCAAGGGTTGGCGGTAGCGCCGCGGGGCAATCGCAGCGCCGCAACGCCGCCGCGCCGCCGCATCTGCGGTTTTCGCATGATCACTGTAGGACAAGTTCAATAATTCACGCGCATAAGCTCTTCCTGTCAAAGGAGCCTGCGCATGAAGATCAGCACCATTACCAACTGGGCTTACGGCGTCACGCTCGTTCTCACCATCCTTTCGGGCGGCGCGATGTTCGTCGCGGTCAACCGGGCGGAAGGCGAACGGATCGCGGTGCAGGATCACCTCGCCATCAGCGACGCGGCCAATGATCTGGCGGTCTCGGTCGAGACGATAACGGCTGCGGCGCGCCTTTACGTGATGCGCGGCGAGGAGCGTTTCCTCAAGGCCTTCAACAGCGGCAGCGACGACGAGCATCGCGGCGCCACGCATCTGAAGATGCTGGCGGACAGCGACCCCTCGGCCGACGAGAAGAGCATTCTCGAAAGCCTTCCCGATGCAGCCGGCGCGCTCGACACATACGAAGCGGATGCGATCAATCTCTACCGCAATGGAGATGCGGCGGGCGCCCGCTCACTGCTGTTCAGCGACGAGCATGAAAGGCACGAAAGCGATCTGCTCAATCTCGTGCGCCAGCTTCGCGCACTTGTCACGGCACGCACCCAGGGCAACCTCGACAAGGCGAGGCTCCAGGCCGACATTGCCGCCATGGCGGCGCGCATCATGCTCGGGCTGACCGCCGCCGTGTTTCTCGGCGTTCTCTATTTCATCCTCAAGCGTCGTGTGGCCACTCCGCTGACGACGATGAGCGGCATCGTCAACCGGCTTGCGCAGGACGACTTCGCCGTCGATGTGCCCCTCGTGCGGCAGCACGACGAAATCGGCGCGATGAGCGAGGCGATCAACATTTTCCGGGTCAACGGGCTGGAGCGCGAACGCCTGCATGCGGAGCAGACGCGCGACCAGCAGCGCAAGGATCTGATCCTGCAGATGATGCACCGCGTGCAGGCTTGCCAGACGCACCGCGAACTGGCCGAGGTGGTGGCCCGCTTCATTCCGCAGGTCTTTCCTTCGCTTGCCGGCCGGCTCCATGCGCTTTCTGACGATCGCAAGACAATGGAGAGCCTGTCGGAATGGTCCGCGCCGGTGAGCGGGAAGCGCTTCTCGCCCGATTGCTGCTGGGGCCTTCGGCGCGGCCGCCCGCATGTCAGCAATCGCAACTACAGCGACGTCTGCTGCCAGCATCTGACCGAAGGCGGCCTGCCGGGCCTTTGCATTCCGCTCTCGGCCCAGGGTGAAACCGTGGGTCTGCTTTACCTGGAGGAACACGAGAGCGAAGCCTCCGCCCTCGACACCGCCCGCCTCTACCTCGAAATCATCGCCGAGAATCTCGGCCTTGCGATCGCCAACCTGCACATGCGGGACCGGCTGACCCTGCTGGCCTCGCGCGACGGGTTGACGGGTCTGCTGAACCGGCGTGCCCTCGATGCCGCTCTGGCGGATGCCGGGCATGGCGTCCTCTCCGCGCTGATGATTGACATCGATCACTTCAAGCGTTTCAACGATCTCTTCAGCCACGAGGCCGGCGATGCGGTGATGCAAACGGTGGCGCGCCTGCTCGACGCGGCGGTGGCGGGCAAGGGATCGACCTATCGCTATGGCGGCGAGGAATTTACCGTGCTGCTGCCGGGGCGCCAGTTGGCGGCTGCCTTCGACTGCGCCGAAACAATCCGCCAGACGATCGCCACGACAAGCGTCGCCTATCGCGGCCAGGCGATCGGACCGGTCACGGTTTCGATCGGGGTTGCCTCGACGACGGATGGCGAAGACGCCCCCCTTCTCGCCAAGGCCGACGCGGCGCTGCTGAGAGCCAAGCAGGCGGGGCGCAATCGCACGCTGCTGTCCACCGAGCCGGGGTGAACTGCAAGACCGCTCTCTCACAGATCACCTGTCGATCGCGGGCAGCGCGGGCAACACGGATTGTTTCGCTTTCCCGCAATTGTTGACTGTGCAAAGGGACCGGCCTGTCCGATTAAGACGGGAGCAGAAGCTGCCGAATCGCGATCCATGTCCCAGTCCGCCATCCGCCCCCTCATACCCCTCCTCGTCACTGCCGGCATCCTGATTGGCGGCAACGGGTTGCAGGGCACCTTCATCTCGCTGCGCGGACTATCGGAAGGCTTCTCGCCCTCGGTGATCGGGCTCATCGGCACCGGCTACAACATCGGCTTCGCGCTCGGCTGCATCTACGTCACGCGCGTCCTGCGCTCCATCGGTCATATCAGGACCTTCTCCGCCATGGCCGCGATCGCCTCGGCGGCGGCGATCGCCATGGTGCTGATCATCGATCCCTGGTTCTGGTTCCTGATGCGGCTGGTGGCCGGCGTGTGCTTTGCCGCGCTCTTCGCCACCGTCGAAAGCTGGCTGAACGCGCGGGTAACCAACAGCAACCGGGCACGCACGCTCTCCGTCTACCGCCTCGTCGATCTCGGCTCGGTGACGGCAGCGCAATATCTGATCCCCGCCGTCGGCATCTCCGGCTTCGAGCTTTTCGCCATCACGGCCATGGCGCTGTCGCTGTCGCTCGTACCGATTTCGTTCGCCGACCGCACCAGCCCGACGCCGCCCGAGGCAATCCGCTTCGACGTGAAGGCGCTGTGGAACATCTCGCCGCTCGCCACGATCGGCTGCATCGTCGTCGGCCTCACCAATTCCACCTTCCGGTCGCTCGGACCGATCTATGCCGACGGCATCGGGCTTTCGGTGGCGGAGATCGCGACCTTCATGAGTCTCGGCATCATCGGCGGCGTGGTGCTGCAATATCCGCTCGGCGCCTATTCCGACCGGCTCGACCGGCGGCTGATCATCCTCGTCTCCACCGGCGGCGCGCTGGTCGCGAGCCTCTTCCTCGCGGGCATCGCCGGCAGCAACGAGGCACTGAACTTTATCGGCATCTTCGTCTTCGGCGCCTTTGCCATGCCGCTCTATTCGCTCTGCTCGGCGCATGCCAACGACCATGCGAAGGACGGGCAGCATGCGCTGGTGTCGGCCGGCATGCTGTTCTTCTGGTCGCTCGGCGCCATCATCGGCCCCTTGTTCGCGGCCGTGCTGCTCGATCATTTCCCGCCGGAAGTGCTGTTCATCTATACGGCGGCGGTGCTCGTCCTCTTCATTGCCTACACCGTGTTTCGCATGGACCAGCGGCCGGCCGTGCCGGCGGACAGCCGGCGCACGCGCTTTCGCAGCCTGCTGCGCACCTCCTTCTTCTTCAACCGGCTGGCCGGCACGGAGGAACGCGACCGGACACCGCCTGCGGCAAAGAGACCCGACCGCGAGAATTGATGAGTTCATCCGTCAGGTTTAAGAGGGTGATAACCACCTGTCCGGAGCCCTGCCGATGACCCGTCTCGATCGCCGCGTTCTGCTAAAGGGATCCGCCGCGCTGGCCGGGGCCTTCGCGCTTGGCGGCGGGCTTGCCGCGACACGCAGCCTTGCGCAGCCGACGCCGCTGCAATTGAAGGCAGCGCCGGCAAAGGCACAGCTCGGGCCGGACGGCGCGATGAGCGACATCCTCACCTACAGCGCCGACGGCATCGTCGCAGACGCGCCGGCCATCATCCGCATGCAGCGCGGCCAGCCCTTCGCGGCACGGCTGATCAACGGGCTTTCCGAGCCGACAACGGTACACTGGCACGGGCTTCGTATTCCCAACGCCATGGATGGCGTACCGGAGCTGACACAGCCCTATGTCTATCCGGGCGACGGTTTCGACTACGCCTTCACGCCCCCCGATGCCGGCACCTTCTGGTATCACCCGCATTGCAACACGCTCTCGCAAATGGGCCACGGCCTTGCCGGCATGATCATCGTGGAGGATCCGGCCGATCCGGTCTTCGATGCGGAGCTGCCGTTACTGCTGCGCGACTGGCGGCTCGGCAAGGACGGAGCCTTCCTGTCGGATTTCAAGCCGCGCGATGCGGCCAAGGGCGGCACCTATGGCACGGTGCGCACCGCCAACTGGAAGCGCGAGCCAAGCTACGCCCTTCCTGCGGGCGGGCTGGTGCGCCTCAGGATCGCGACGGTGGACGTGACGCGGCTCTATACGCTCGGCATCGAGGGGGCCGAAGCCGTCATCGTCGCCCTCGACAGCAATCCGCTGCCTTTACCGGTGGCGCTTGACCGGCTGGACCTCGGCCCCGGCCAGCGGGTGGATCTGGTGTTGCGCATGCCGGACAGCGAGGGCACGACCGTGGCACTGAAGAACCTGCGCGGCTCCAGCCCCTTTACGATCGCAAGCTTCACGGCAACCGGCGCCTCGCTGAAACGGTCGATCTCCGACGTGCCGGCGCTGGCGCCGAACCCGATCGCGATGCCGGACCTTTCCGCCGCGACCCGCATTCCGCTGCTGCTCTCGGCCACCGCCGAACATGCGGCAACGCCGAGCATCTGCGGCTCGCTCGGCTACACCTTCTGGGCCATCAACCGCATTCCCTGGCCCGGCGACACGCCGGACCCGATCGCACCGACGGCGGAACTGACGCTCGGCAAGAGCTACATCCTCGAAATCACCAACCGCACGCCGCATGCGCACCCCATCCACCTGCACGGCTTGAGCTTCCATGTGCTGTCAGCCAGCAAGCATGAGCGCCTGCCGCCACCGACGGACACGATCCTGCTTCAGCCCGACGAGCAGGCCGAACTGGCGCTGGTGGCCGACAATCCCGGCGACTGGGTGTTCCATTGCCACATCATCGAGCACCAGAAGACCGGAATGACGGGGTATTTCCGGGTCACATGACGTTTTATCGTTGTGGCCGCGGTTTCAAGGGTCTAAACCGGGGAGATATTCTGCCCCACTTTCGCCATAGAGCGCAAAGACCCGAGTGACGGACCTGCAATGATCGAAACGACCGCCGATCTCGCCGAAGCCTGCAAGACGCTGGCGCAGTCGGATTACATCACCATCGACACCGAATTCCTGCGCGAAACGACCTTCTGGCCGCAGCTCTGCCTGATCCAGATGGCGAGCCCCGATCTCGCCGTCATCGTCGATCCCATGGCCAAGGGCATCGATCTTGCGCCCTTCTTCGCGCTCATGGCGGATGACAAGGTCGTCAAGGTGTTCCATGCGGCGCGGCAGGACATCGAAATCATCTACAATCTCGGCGGGCTCATTCCCTCGCCGATCTTCGACACGCAGGTCGCCGCCATGGTCTGCGGCTTCGGCGATTCGGTCTCCTACGACCAGCTCGTGCAGAAGGTGAAGAACGTCCATATCGACAAGTCCTCGCGCTTCACCGACTGGAGCCACCGGCCGCTGTCGGAAAAGCAGCTCGACTATGCGCTCGCCGACGTCACCCATCTGCGCGACGTCTACCAGCACCTCAAAGCCGAGCTGGAGCGCGAGGGGCGCTCGCTGTGGCTGACGGAGGAGATGGCGATCCTCGAAGCGCGCGAGACCTATGACATGCATCCCGACGATGCCTGGCAGCGGCTGAAGATGCGGGTACGCAAGCCGATCGAGCTGGCCGTGCTGCAGACGGTTGCCGCCTGGCGCGAGCGCGAGGCGCGGGGCCGCAACGTGCCGCGCGGCCGCATCCTGAAAGACGATGCCATTTACGAGATCGCCCAGCAGCAGCCGCGCGACGTGGAAGCGCTGGGGCGGCTGCGCACCATTCCGAAGGGCTGGGAGCGTTCCACGGCCGGCGGCCAGGTGGTCGAGGCTGTCAATCGCGCCTTCGATATCCCCAAGGCCGATCTTCCGAAGTTGCCGCGCCAGAACCATGTGCCCGATGGCGCCGCCTCTGCCGTGGAAATGCTGAAGGTGCTGCTGAAGCTTACCGCCGAGCAGGAGGGCGTTGCCGCCAAGATCATCGCCAATTCCGAGGATCTGGAACGGATCGCCGTCGACGGCGAAGAGGCGAGCGTGTCTGCCCTCTCCGGCTGGCGGCGCGATCTCTTCGGGGAAAAGGCGCTGAAGCTCATCCGCGGCGAAGTGGCGCTGCGCTTCGTGGACAAGCGCATCGAGGCGGTCGAACTCTGATCCTGTCTGCGGTGTGGCGAAGACTTCACCGTCGTGTAACGCAACGATCATCGGCCCGTCATCCGCGGCCCATACGGCTTGCCCGTCTGTTTCAAACGGAGGGATAAGCCCATGAAATGCGTGACGATCACTCTTTCCGCGCTGCTGATGGCCGGTTCGGCGCTGGCCGACGAAACCGTGTTCACCGGCACGCTTGCCGGCCATGCCATCCTGCCGGCCAACACGATCATCAAGGCACCGGAGGATGCGGCCGGGCATCTGAAGACCTCGGGCAAGTTCACCACGCCGGACCGCAAGCGCACGGATGCCCTCGGCACCGTGCCCGGCAAGGACGGCGTGCGGCCGACCGGCGTTTCCATGCCCTTCGACGGCCAGCCGATGCAGGGCTTTTCCGGCATCCGCACCATGCCGGACGGAACCTTCTGGACGCTGTCGGACAACGGCTTCGGCACCAAGGCGAACTCCAGCGACGCCATGCTGATGCTGCACCACATCAAGATCGACTGGCAGGCCGGCAGGGTCGAGCCGATCAAGACCGTTTTCCTCAGCGACCCCGACCGCAAGGCGCCCTTCCCGATCGTCATGGAAGGCGCCGAGATGCGCTACCTGACGGGCGCTGATTTCGACGTGGAATCGATCCAGCCGACCGCGGACGGTTTCTGGGTGGGCGAGGAGTTCGGCCCCTATCTGCTGAAGTTCGACATGGACGGCAAGCTGACGGATGTGATCGCCACGAAGGTTGGCGAAACCGCCGTGACGTCGCCGGACAATCCGACGATCAGCGTGCAGGCCGATCCGTCGAAGCCCATGCCGGTCTTCAACCTCAAGCGTTCGGGCGGCTTTGAAGGTCTTGCCGCATCGCCGGACGGCTCCAAGCTCTATGGCCTCCTGGAAGGCCCGATCTGGACGGACGCCGCGACGGTGGAACAGGCCGACGGCGCCAAGGCGCTACGCGTCATCGAGTTCGACACCGCCTCCAAGGCCTGGACGGGCCGCAGCTGGCTCTATCCGCTGGCCGCCGGCGGCGAAGCGATCGGCGACTTCAACATCCTCGCCGACGGCACGGCGCTGGTGCTGGAGCGTGACAATGGCGCCGGCACGGCCGACAAGGCCTGCGCCGACCCGAAGGCACCGAAGCACGATTGCTTTGCCACGCCCGCCAAGGTCAAGCGCCTTTACAAGATCGCTTTCGACGACAGCAATGTCGGCAAGGCCGTCCGCAAGATCGGCTATATCGATCTGATGAAGATCGCAGATCCCCAGAACATCCGCCGGCAGGGCGGCGGCGAAGGCTTCTACGACATGCCCTTCGTCACCATCGAGAATGTCGATCGCGTCGATGACACCCACATCATCGTCGGCAACGACAACAACCTGCCCTTCTCCGCCGGCCGCGCGCTCGACAAGGCCGATGACAACGAGTTCGTGCTGATCGAAGCCGGCGACTTCCTCAAGGCGCGGTAAGCCCTCCTCCATGAAGAAACCCGCGTCCGGTTCATCCGGGCGCGGGTTTGTTTCGTCTCTGCCTCAGGCCCACCTATTCGAAGACAAAGGTGAGGCGCTTGCCCGTGAGCTTGGAGAGCTGTTGCAGGCGACCATCGAGGCGTTCGCCGGCAAGGGCCGCACGATCGGCCGGGATGACGAATTCGAGATCGAAATCCGGCTGGCGCGACGGGCGGACGACGACGTTGCGCACGATACCGGGCATCGAGGCGGAGAGCACGTAGACGACCCGGAGCAGTGCGCCGAGCAGCTTTGCCAGCGCGATGAAACGTGGCGTCGTGATGGTCGCGATCTCGGCCGTCGCGTCGTCGTCGCGCACGCCTTCGAAGCGGTAGTAATTGGCAAGTGCGATATAGGCGCGGCCGGGATGGCTGATGCCGGAGAAGGTGCCGTGGGCAATGAGGTTCAGAGCCTGCAGGCCACGATAATCGGGATGGGCGCGCCAGCTGATGTCGGCCAGCAGGCAGGCGGCCTGGCGATAGCGGGCCTCCTCCTCGCTTTCCTCGATATCGAAAAAGCCGAGCGCGTGGCCCGACCAGTCGGCGAGTTCGCGGGCATGTTCCGGCGAGCGGGCGCGCAGGATGGCAAGTTCGCCAGCCGCTGTCAGCAGCGGATCGAGCGCACGCTCATCGTCGGCGAGCAGCGAATAGAGGTAGCCTTCGCGCACGCCGAGCGCAGAGAAGGACACGCGTCCGGCCTTCATCTCGCCGAGCACTTCCTGAAGGGCCACGGCGCCGAAGGGCATGAGGCTACGGCGGCTCTTGGAGATCGCTGCATAGGCGGGCGCGCGCACGTGCTTCTGAAGGATGATGTCCTCGAGGAAGGCCATCATTTCCGGCTGGGCCACCTCGTAACCCTGCATCATGTGCAGCGGATAGCTGGTGATATCCATGTGCAGCTTGGCAATCGCACGCCATGTACCGCCGACCGCGTAGAAGGTACGTCCTTCCGCATTGGCGAGAATGGGGTTGCCGGCGGTGAAGGAGCGCACATGAGAGCGCGCCTTGGTAACGGACCCGCCGCAATGTTCCGACAGTCGGATGCCTCCGAGGGGCAGCGTGATGCCGGTGCCGATGGCGCGTTCGCGCACATCCGCCAGTTCCAGCGATCCACCACCCATATCGCCGACGATGCCATCGGGGTGATGGTGACCGCTGATGACGCCGAGGGCCGAGAAATAGGCTTCTTCCTCACCGGAGAGCACGCGCACCTGCTGCTGCAGGATCGCTTCGGCACGCTGGATGAAATCCGGCCCGTTGGAGGCGTCACGGGCGGCGGCGGTGGCCAGCACGTAGAGGGTGCGGGCGCGGGCCTGGACGGCGAGCGCCTTGAAGCGGTGCAGCGCTCGGATCGCGCGCTCGACGCTGTCCTCATCCATGCGGCCCGTCGCATCGATACCCTTGCCGAGGCCGCACATGACCTTCTCGTTGAAGAGGACAGCGGGCGTCCTGCTCAGACCCTCGTAGACCACGAGGCGGATCGAGTTCGAGCCAATGTCGACGACGGCGACCGGGGCGATGCCCGGCAAACGCCCCTGCGCTTCAGATTCTACCATGTCAGACCAAATTACTGTTTATGCCCGCGTTTCCAGCCGGCGATGCGCTTGGGTGAGCTGGACCTCAGGGCTTCACCCCGGCCGGACAGGCTGGGATTCGTCATGAAGTAGTGCTGTGCATTGAACGGTTCGTCGCCATCGGCGACCGCAATGCGGCGGGACGTGCCGTCCGGCAGGATTTCGTAGCTCTGCTGGTTGTCGATGAGATTGCCCAGCATGATCTGCGAGAGGACCTGTTCGTGCACAGTCCGGTTGATCAGCGGCACGAGTGCCTCGACCCGCCGGTCCAGATTACGCGGCATGATGTCCGCAGACCCGATATAGACGAGGGCATTCTCCGAGGGAAGCCCGTGGCCGTTTCCAAAGCAGAAGATGCGGGAGTGCTCGAGGAAACGACCGACGATCGACTTGACGCGGATGTTTTCCGAAAGGCCCTGCACCTGCGGACGCAGGCAGCAGATGCCGCGCACCACCAGATCGATCTCCACGCCGGCGATGCTGGCGCGGTAGAGCGCGTCGATGATCTCGGGATCGACGAGCGAATTCATCTTCATCCAGATCGCGGCAGGACGCCCCTCGCCCGCATGCACGATCTCTTCCTCGATGTGCTTGAGGATGCGCGGGCGCAGCGTGTGCGGCGAAACCGCCAGCTTCATGCCCTCCTCCGGCTCGCCATAGCCGGTGATGAAGTTGAAGATGTTCGCCATGTCATGGGCGATCTTCGGGTTGCAGGTGAAGAAGGACAGATCCGTATAGATCTTCGCCGTGACCGGATGGTAGTTGCCGGTGCCGAGGTGGCAGTAGGTCCGCAGCTTGTTCTCCTCGCGGCGCACCACCATGGACATCTTGGCGTGGGTCTTCAGCTCGATGAAGCCGAAGACGACCTGCACGCCGGCGCGTTCCAGATCGCGGGCCCAGCGAATGTTGGCCTCTTCGTCGAAGCGGGCCTTCAGCTCCACCAGCGCGGTCACCGACTTGCCGGCTTCGGCCGCATCGATCAGCGCGCGCACGATCGGGCTGTCGTTGGAGGTGCGGTAGAGCGTCTGCTTGATCGCCAGCACGTCCGGGTCGCGGGCCGCCTGGAAGAGGAACTGCACGACGACGTCGAAGGATTCGTAGGGGTGGTGGACCACCATGTCCTTTTCGCGGATGGCCGCGAAACAGTCGCCGGCATGATCGCGCACGCGCTCGGGGAAGCGGGCATTGTAAGGCTCGAAGCGCAGGTCGTCGCGCGGCGCCTTGGCGATTTCCGAGAGCGTGTTGAGCGCGAGCAGGCCGGGCAAGACGGCGACGCGATCATTGGGCACGCCGAGTTCCTGCACCACGAACTGGCGCAGCGAGGCCGGCATTTCCGAATCCGTCTCGATGCGGATGACCGAGCCGCGGCGCCGGCGCTTGAGGGCCGACTCGAAGAAGCGCACCAGGTCTTCGGCTTCTTCCTCCAGCTCGATATCGCTGTCGCGGATGAGGCGGAAGGTGCCGTAGCCCTGCACCTCGTAGCCCGGGAAGAGCCGGCCGATGAACATGCTCACGACATCTTCGAGCGTGATGTAGCGGATCGTCTGCTTCACATCCGGCAGGCGGATGAAGCGGTCGAGCGCGACGGGAAGGCGCAGCAGCGCTGTCATCGGCTCGCGGCCGGTCCTCGACACCAGTTGCAGACCTATCGAGAAGCCGAGATTGGGAATGAAGGGAAATGGGTGGGCCGGATCGATGGAAAGCGGTGTCAGGACCGGGAAGATCGATTCGTTGAACTCGGCGGCGAGCCATGCCTTGTCCTGATCGGAGAGCGACACGGGGCGCACGATCAGGATGTCTTCCTTGGCGAGATACTGCTGCAGCACGGCGAGCGAGGCCTGCTGCTCCATCTGGAGATTGTCGATCTCGCGCAGGATGCTCTCGAGCTGCTCCACCGGGCTCTTGCCGTCGGGGCTGCGGATCGCGACGCCCTGGCGAACCTGACCTTCGAGGCCGGCGACGCGGACCATGAAAAACTCGTCGAGATTGGCGGCCGAGATCGACAGGAAACGGATGCGCTCCAGAAGCGGATGGGCCGTGTTGAGGGTTTCCTCAAGAACGCGGCGATTGAACTGCAGCCAGGAAAACTCGCGGTTGATGAAGCGGTCCGGGCTCTGCAACAGTTCGAGATTTGCCGCCGCCGGCCCCGCCGGTTCGCTGTCCGCCGCGATTGCCGTATCCATCGTCTGGTCTCCCGTGATCGTCGTTCACCGCAAACGGTGTCTTATCAAACAAATATCAGCGTTGGATGCAACTTCGCATGCGCTCAACAGATTTTGCAGGTTTGCCGGCGCTGATCCAGGTCATGCGCGTGACGGAGCGGTGACGTTCACGCGCGCTCGGCCGTGTCATCGTCATCCTCGTCGTCGCTCCGGCGGCCATCGACGGCGTCGAGGACCTCCCTGGCGAGAGCGCGAGAGAGCTTCACGCCCCGGGACAGGGCCAGACGGTCCATGGCCTCGACGACGCGGCGGGCGGTATCCAGCGAGCGCTCCATGCGCGCCACGAGATAGGCCACAAGGCGATCATCGACGGCCAGCTGGCGATCGGCGAAGAGCTTGACGATGACCTGCGAGAGCAGGGCCTCGTCCGGTGCACCGATTTCGACGAGGGTCGCGGCCTTGAAGCGCGAGGCGAGGTCCGCAAGCGCGACGCCCCAGGCCGAAGGCGGGGTGCGGGCGGTGACGAGCAGCGCCGTGCCATGCTGGCGCACGCTGTTGATGACGTGGAAGAGTTCGCGCTCGTCGAAGCCGGCAGTGTCGGCATCCTCCAGCAGCACCGGCACGGAGGCCGCCGTCAGCGATGCCCCATCCCCTTCCCGCGCTTCGATGGTCACGGCGCCGCTGGTCTCCTGCCAGATGGCGGCGAGATGCGACTTGCCCGAGCCCGGCGGGCCGATCAGCACGACGACCGGCGAGGGCCAGTCCGGCCAGCGGTCGACGATCGTGGCCGCCGCTTCCAGGGCGCCGGACACAAGCAGGTCATCCCGCCCCGTGGACGCGGCATGCGTGAAGGCAAGCGGCAGCTGTTCGGAGATCTTGCGGCTCGCCATGCTCTACTCGATCCGCTGCGTATCGTTGGTGATGTCGGCAATCACCATCGGCTTGCTGTGGCCGTGATAGACATCGCTATCGAGATAGCGGCCGAGCGCATAGCGCACGAGCACGCCGACGGCCGCGGCCGCGGGGACGGCGACGAGCAGCCCGACGAAGCCGAAGAGGGACCCGAAGGCGACCAGAGCGAACATCAGCCAGACCGGGTGCAGGCCAACCTTGGAGCCGACCAGCTTCGGCTGGAGAACGTTGCCCTCGATGAACTGACCGAAGAAGAAGATAACGGCGACCAGCACGACCCAGAGATAGTCCGGCCAGAACTGCACGATCGCAAGACCGACCGACAGGACAAGGCCGACAAGCGAACCGACATAAGGGATGAAGCTGATGAGGCCGGCAAAAAGGCCGATCAGCAGGCCGAAGTTGAGACCGACGACCGACAGGCTGATGCCATAGAAGAGGCCGAGGATGATGCAGATGGAGCCCTGGCCGCGCACGAAGCCGGCCACGGCCTGATCGATGTCGCGGGCGATCTGGCGGACATCGTTGACGTGGTCGCGGGGGATCCAGCTGTCCACCTTCTTGATCATGCGGTCCCAGTCGAGCAGCATGTAGAAGGCGACGACGGGCGTGACGACGAGCAGCGACACGATGTTGACCAGCGCCATGCCCGAGCTCCAGAGCTGCTTGAACACCGTGCCGATGAAGCCCGCGCCTTCGCTCAGCACGGCGGAGAAATTCTCCTTCACCGTGTCGAGCTGACCGCGGATCCAGGAGGGAAGCAGATCGGGATTGAAATTGGTGACCATTTGCTGCAGCTGGGTGATGTAGCCCGGCAGCTTGTCGAAGAAATCCGCGGCCTGCCCTGCCAGAAGCGGGATGACGATCATCAGCGACAGGGCGAAGACGACGACGAAGGAAATGAGGATGACGGTCGTCGCCACGGTGCGGCTGAGGCCAAGGCGCTCCAGCCGGTCGGCGACGGGATCGAGGAAATAGGCAAGCGCCATGCCGGCGATGAACGGCAGGAGAACCGTGCTGAAGATCATCAGGAACACGACGAAAAGGACGAGCGCGATAAGCCAGAAGAGGGCCTGGCGCTTCAGACCGGCAACGGTGATCTGCGTTGTCATGGAAACCTTCCCGTCTTGATCAGAAGCCGGCCGGCCGCTGTCGATGGACATGATGATGCGGCGCAGCACTGCCCAAGGACATAGGACGCCCCCCCGCGGCGGGTCAAGTATTGCCGCCCCAGCGGCGGGGCGCGTGCGACGGCAAGGGCTGGAAAGCAGCGGAAAACGGGCAAAAAGGCCCTGAACCGCCGGCAAGCTCCTTGCACTTCCCCGGCACACATGCCAATCGCACGAACGGATGGGCGCGCGGCCTTCTCGCGGCCCGCACAGGGCCTTGCGGCCAGGACCTTCAGGAAACCGGAACGGCTGCCCATGAGCCTCTCCGGATGCGAACGGAGAACGCACATGAGCGCGGACGGCAAGAACGGTTTGACCTACAGCGATGCCGGCGTTGACATCGATGCCGGAAACCTGATGGTCGAGAAGATCAAGCCGCATGTGCGCTCCACGCGCCGGCCGGGTGCCGATGGCGAGATCGGCGGTTTCGGCGGCCTCTTCGACCTCAAGGCTGCCGGTTTCACCGATCCCGTTCTGGTGGCCGCCAATGATGGCGTCGGCACCAAGCTCAAGATCGCCATTGATGCCGACAAGCACGACACGGTCGGTATCGACCTTGTGGCGATGTGCGTCAACGATCTCGTGGTGCAAGGCGCCGAACCGCTGTTCTTCCTCGACTATTTCGCCACCGGCAAGCTCGATCCGGACCAGGGCGCCTCGATCGTTGCCGGCATTGCGGCGGGTTGCCGCGAGGCGGGCTGCGCGCTGATCGGCGGCGAGACGGCGGAAATGCCGGGCATGTATGCGGGCGGCGACTATGATCTCGCGGGCTTTGCGGTCGGTGCCGCCGAGCGCGGCCAGTTGCTGCCGGCTGGCGACATTGCCGAGGGCGACGTGATCCTCGGCCTTGCCTCCTCCGGCGTCCACTCCAACGGCTATTCGCTGGTGCGCAAGATCGTGGCGCTCGCCGGCCTCGACTGGTCCGCACCCTCGCCCTTCGGCGACGGTACACTCGCCGAAGGATTGATGACGCCGACGCGCATTTATGTGAAGCCGCTCCTGAAAGCGATCCGCCAGACCGGCGCGATCAAGGCGCTCGCCCACATCACCGGCGGCGGCTTTCCGGAGAACATTCCGCGCGTGCTGCCCAAGCACCTTGCCGCCGAGATCGATCTTTCCGCCATCAAGGCGCCGGCCGTCTTCTCCTGGCTCGCCAAGACGGGCGGCGTCGCGCCGAGTGAGATGCTGCGCACCTTCAACTGCGGCGTCGGCATGATCGCCGTCGTGCCCGCCGACAAGGCCAAGGCTGTCAGCGCCGTGCTGACGGGCGAAGGCGAGAGCGTCTTCACGCTCGGCCGCATGGTGGCTCGCGTCGAGGGTGCGCCGGGCACCATCTACTCCGGAGCGCTTGCGCTTTGAACGAGACGGCGGTCACGAAGAAGCGCGTCGTCGTCTTCATCTCGGGCGGCGGCTCCAATATGCTGGCGCTGGCAAAGGCTTGCGCGGCACCGGACTTCCCGGCCGAGATCGTCGCCGTCATCTCCGACAAGGCGGATGCGGGCGGGCTGGAGAAAGCCCGTGCGCTCGGCATCGACGCTTTTGCCGTGGCCCGGCGCGACTACGGTTCGAAGTCGGAGCATGAGGCCGCGATCCTCGACGCGCTGGCCCGCCTTTCACCCGACGTCATCTGCCTTGCCGGTTATATGCGGCTGCTCTCGGCCGATTTCATCGCGCCCTACGAGGGCCGGATCATCAACATCCACCCCTCGCTGCTGCCGCTCTTTCCCGGCCTGCACACCCACCAGCGCGCCATCGATTCCGGCCATGCGGAAGCGGGATGCACCGTGCATTTCGTCACGGAAGGCATGGATGAGGGGCCGGTGATCCGGCAGGCCCGCGTGCCGGTGCTGGCGGGCGATACCGCCGAGACGCTGGCGGCACGGGTGCTGACGGCCGAGCATGCGACCTACCCGGCCGCGCTGCGCGATGTGGCGGAAGGGCGCGTTTCGCTGCGGTAGGGGACTTCGGGCGGCGCCCCGAATTGAACCTTGGCGGCTTTGGCTGTGGATCCTCGGCTCGAGGCCGAGGATGACACAGGCTGGGGTAACCGGCCAGCCCGACCATGGCAACCACACCTCTCCGCCGTCGTCCTCGGGCTTGACCCGAGGACCCATGCGGGGCCCTCCGCCACGGGTTGAAGTTCGGCGGCCTGGATCCAGGAATTTTGGTCGGTGAGTTTACTCATTGTGAGAAGGACAAAAACCGAAGTCGCCGCCCCTTCAGCGCGCGTGATTACCGCGTCAGGAACTCCAGCAGATCGGCCGTCAGACGCTCCTTGTGCGACGCGAAGAGGCCGTGGGGTGCGCCGTCATATTCGATCAGCGTGGCATTGGCGATGCCGGCGGCGGCGGCCCGGCCGGCTGCGTCGATCGGCACCGTCTTGTCGCCGGTGCCGTGGATGATCAGCGTGGGGACGCGGAAATGGGCGAGATCGCTGCGGAAATCCGTCGTCGCAAAAGCTTCGGCGCAGGCGAGCGTCGGCTTGATCCCGGCCATCATCGCCTGATTGACCGACCACTGGATCACCTCGTCGCTGACCGGGCTGGAGAGCAGGCCGACGCCGTAGAAGTCCTTGAAGAAGCTCGCGAAGAAGTGGGCGCGGTCCTTCTTCATACCATCCGCCATCTGGTCGAAGGTCGATTGCGGCGTGCCGTCCGGGTTGTCGGCAGTCTTCAGCATGAAGGGCACGACGGAGGCGATCAGGACCGCTTTCGAGACGTTCCGGCCCTGGTGGCGCGACATGTAGCGGGCGACTTCGCCGCCACCCATGGAGAAGCCGACGAGAGCCGCATCGGTGGCTTCGGTCGCGTCGATCACGTCGGCAAGGTCGTCGGCCAGCGTGTCGTAGTCATAGCCGTCCCACGGCTGCTCGGAGCGGCCGAAGCCGCGGCGATCATAGGCGATGGCGCGCAGGCCGTTGTCGGCGGCGACCATGGCGAAATCATCCCAGGTATCGGCCGTCAGCGGCCAGCCATGCATCAGGATGACGGGCCGGCCTGCGCCCCAGTCCTTGACGTAGAGTTCGTTTCCGGTGCGGGTGGTGATGAAGGTCATGGGGGAGTGTCCTCGTTGGGCGGGGTTGCCCGTGAGGAACGAGGTGCACGGGGGAATGTTCCTTGCGAAGAACAGTAGACGCGGATGGACGCCGCGCCTTGTGTCCTCGTCAGCGCTGCTTATCAGGCCGTTTCGGACCCGTTCAGTTCCGGCAGGTTGAGGGCCGCCCACTGGAGCAGCATGATGGTCTTGCCGTCGCAGATGTCGCCGGTACCGATCATCGCCATGGCCTTGGCAAAGGGCAGTTCGAGGATTTCGATGTCCTCGTTTTCGCTCTCAAGGCCGCCGCCCTGCCCCGCCCGCCTGCTGATATCGATCGGCGCGGCAAAGAAACTGACCCGCTCGGTGACAGCGCCCGGCGACATGAAGGCCTCGAACAGGAAGCGCACGTCGCCGACCTCGTAACCGGTCTCCTCCATCGCCTCGCGGCGAATCGCCGCTTCCGGCTGATCGCCATCGAGCAGGCCGGCGGGCGTTTCGATCAGCCATCCGGAGTGGTGGTTGAGATGGGCCGGCATGCGGAACTGGCGGACCAGCACGACCGTGCGGCGCGCAAGATCGTAAAGGAGGGTCGTTGCGCCATTGCCGCGATCATAGACCTCCCGCTTCAGCCGCGCCGTGCGGCCGGACGATCCCGTGTAATTGAAGGTGACGTTGCGCAGGTGATACCAGTTCTTCGACAGGGTCTCGTCCTTGACGATCTCGATCGTCGCGTCGGCAAACGTCTTCATGCGGCATCCTTTGTCAGCCAGACCCGGTTGTCATGGAACGCCGCGCCGCCATAGGGCGCGACGGCATCCGCGCCGGTCAGCACATTGATGCCCTCCCCGTCGAGATGCGCATCGTTCGGCCAGAGACCTTCGGCGATCAGGACGCCCGGACGCGCACCGCCGCCAATGACAGCGTGCAGCCGGATCTCGCCGCGCGCATTGCCGAGCCTGACGACATCGCCCTCGGCGATCGCAAGACGGGCGGCATCCTCGGCATGGATCATCACCGACGGCCGGCCCTCCCGGGTCGTGGAAGACGGCGTCTCGGCGAAGGTGGAGTTGAGGAACGAGCGCGCCGGCGATGTTGCGAGCCGGAACGGATGGTCGGTGTCCGCGACCTCGATCAGATCGACGTGGTCGGGAAATTGCGGAAGCGCCTGATAGGGGCCGAGAGCGCCCAGCGAAACCGGCGGGCGGTTCGGCGCCGACGTGCCGGTCCAGTCGGCCTTGAAACGGAAGCGGCCATCCGGATGGCCGAAGCCCTGGACGAAATGGGCGGTGTCGAAATCCGGCTGCACGTCCAGCCAGCGGCTTTCCTTCAGCCCCTCGTAGCCCACACCATAATTCACGAGAATGCGGTCGATGTGCTCGCGCTCGCTGAGCCCGAAGCCGGGCTTGTCGGCAACGCCGAGGCGTTTGGCCAGCTCCTCGATGACGAAGAGATTGGTGCGTACGGTTGGCGGCGGCTCGACGAGCTTGGGTCCGAGCAGGATGTGCTGGTGGCCGCCGCCGCGATAGAGATCGTCATGCTCGAGGAACATGGTGGCGGGCAGCACGATGTCGGCGAGCTTTGCCGTATCGGTCATGAAATGCTCGTGGACGGCGAGGAAGAGATCGTCGCGCATCAGACCGGCCGTCACCAGCCGCTGCTCGGGCGCGACATTGGCGGGATTGGTGTTCTGCACCAGCATGGCGGTAACAGGCGGACCATGGCGCAGTGCCTCGGCGTCGCCCGTCAGCACGCGGCCGATCTGCGACTGGTCGAGCATGCGCACGGACGGATCGGCAAGACCGGCGCCGACGAGGTCGCGCTTGTCGAAGCGGAAGATATCGTTGTTGCTGTGGAAGGCGCCGCCGCCCTCATATTGCCAGGAGCCGAGAACGGTCGGCACCGATGCCGCCGCATGCATGGCGACCGCGCCGTTGCGCTGGCGGGTGAAGCCGTAGCCGAGGCGGAAGTAGCTGCGCTTGGTGGTGCCCACGAGGCGGGCGAAATCCTCGATCGCCTCCACGGGCAGGCCGGTGATGGCGGAGGCCCAGTCCGGCCCGCGGCTTTCGAGGTGGCGTTCGAGGCCGGCCGGATCGTCACTGTAGCGCTCCAGATAGGCCCGGTCGGCATAGCCGTCACGGAAGGCGATGTGCATGACGGCGCAGGCGAGCGCCGCATCCGTGCCGGGCTTCAGCACGAGACCCATGTCGGCCTGCCTGATCGTCGGGTTATCATAGATGTCGATGACGACGATCTTCGCGCCGCGTTCCTTGCGGGCCTTGATGGCGTGCGTCATCACATTGACCTGGGTGGACACCGCATTGGTGCCCCAGATGACGACGCAGTCGGCCTTCGCCATCTCGCGCGGATCGGGCCCACGCAGCGACCCCGTCGCCATGGCAAAACCCGTCCAGGCCATGTTGGTGCAGATGGAGCCGAAGAAGCCGGAATAGCGCTTGGCATGGCGCAGGCGATCAATGCTGTCGCGCTGCACCTGCCCCATCGTGCCGGCGTAGAAATACGGCCAGACCGCTTCGGACCCATAGCGCTGCTCGGCCTTCACGAAGGCGTCGGCGATTTCGTCGAGCGCGGCGTCCCAGCTGACCTCGCCCCACTGCCCCTCGCCCTTGCCGCCAAGGCGGCGCTGCGGCACCAAAACGCGACCGGGATGGTAGATACGCTCGGAATAGCGCGCCACCTTGGCGCAGATGACGCCGGCCGTATAACTGTTGGCGCTGGCACCGTGCAGGCGGCCGATGCGGCCATCCGGCAGAAGCTCGACATCGAGCGCGCAGGCCGACGGACAGTCATGGGGACAGACCGAGTGGCCAATGGTCTTCTGGGGCTTGATGGGGGTCGCAACGTTCATGGGATTTCTATATGCGATGGACAAACCTGCCAAAAGGCACATTCGGCATCGATCAGCCGAATTCATAAACGCTATCGAGACACTGAATGAATTACCGCCACATCTATCACGCCGGCAATTTCGCGGATGTGCTGAAGCACGCCGTGCTGGCGCGGCTCGTGACCTATCTCGGCCAGAAGGACAAGGCCTTCCGCGTCATCGACACCCATGCCGGCATCGGGCTCTACGATCTCGCCTCGGAAGAAGCGCAGAAGACCGGCGAGTGGCTGGACGGGATCGGCCGGCTGCTGGCCGAGCCCCTGCCCACCGCCGTAGAGCCGCTGCTGGCGCCCTATCTTGCCGCCGTGCGGGCCGTCAACGAGGGTGACCGCGTCACGCGCTATCCCGGCTCGCCGATGATCGTTCGGCATCTTCTGCGGTCGCAGGATCGGCTTTCGGCGCTAGAACTGCATCCGGACGATTACGAGACGCTGCACCGGCTTTTCGACGGCGACTTCCAGGTGCGGGTGACCCATCTGGACGGGTGGCTGTCCCTGGGTGCCCATCTGCCGCCGAAGGAAAAGCGCGGCCTCGTTCTGGTAGATCCGCCCTTCGAAAAGGAGGGCGAATATGAGCGGCTGGTGGACGGGCTGGAGAAAGCGCATCGACGCTTTCCGGGCGGCACCTACTGCCTCTGGTATCCGCTGAAGCGCGGCGCGCCGATCGAGGACTTCTATGGGGCGCTGCGCGAGAGTGGCATCCCGAAGATGATCGCCGTCGAACTGTCCGTGCGCAGCGACCGGGAGACGACGGGGCTTTCCGGCTCCGGCCTCATCATCGTCAACCCGCCCTTCACGCTGGAGCGCGAGCTTGCCGTCTTGCTGCCTTTCCTCAAGGAGCGGCTGGCGCAGGATCGCTTTGCCGGCACGCGCGTTGTTCGCCTCGCTGGCGAAAACGGCTGATAGACGACGCAATCGAGCCTAAACGTCTTGAGTGGACCGCCGCCCTGGCCCTCTTCTCCCCTTGGGGAGAAGGTGACCCGAAGGGTCGGATGAGGGGTTCCCGTTGCGACCGACTTGAGGGGGAACCCCTCATCGCCTCACTGCGTTCGGCACTTCTCCCCAAGGGGAGAAGAGGAGGCGGGGCTCTATCCGCTCGCCCATCCGGTAGTGGCGGTTATCCTCAGATGATCCCTTTCTCCGCTTGACGGCCGGACCGCCGATGGCGTCAAGTCCGCCTTCGATGCGAATGGGAGGGTGATGTGCCGGATCGGACCAAGACTGCGAGCTTCTGGGAACGTCAGCGCGGGCGCATGCTGACGGGGCTCGGGGCGCTTGCCATTCTCGCCGGCGGCGGCGACGGGGCGGAGGGCGAAACGCGTGCCTCGGCAACCAAGCCCGCCGCCACCACCGAGCAGACCGCCAGCACGACGCGCCTGCCGCAAGGCTCCGGCTTCGATTTCTACGTTCTCTCGCTTTCGTGGTCGCCGACCTGGTGTGCCGGCAATGACCCGAACGGACGCACCGACCAGTGCGAGGTGGGTGCTGAAAATGCCTTCGTGGTGCACGGGCTCTGGCCGCAATATGAGCGCGGCTATCCGGAATTCTGCAAGACGGACGAGCCCGACCGCGTCAGCAACGCCATCGGCCGCGAGGTCATCGACATCATGCCCTCCATGGGGCTGATCGGCCATCAGTGGCGCAAGCATGGCAGTTGCAGTGGCCTGTCGCAGCGCGACTATTTCACTGTCGTTGCGGCGGCGCGCGAGAAGATCGCCATTCCCGTGGAGCTCCAGCGGCCGACGCGGGCGCTGCGCCGCGCACCGCTCGCCGTCGAGGATGCCTTCATCGCGTCCAATCCGGGCCTCGACCGGCGGATGATGGCCGCCACCTGCCGCTCCGGCGAGTTGCAGGAGGTGCGCATCTGCCTGTCGAAGAGCAACCTTTCCTTCCGCGCCTGCCCCGAAGTCGACCGCGACAGCTGCCGCGCGCGCGACCTCGCCATTCCGCCGGTGCCCTAGGGTCAAAACCCGATCAGGATAGGCGTTCTGTTGAGGAGGAGGGGATTGAATGGCAGCGAACAAGCGCAAGACAAGGCCCGCTGGCCTTGTCGAGCATTGTTCGCCATCAGTCGGCCCATCCTGCTCAACCCTGCGGGCAAGGTCAATTTTGCGCCTGAGTACGTCGGAAAGGTTTGAAAATGATGCGCATTTCCTGCACCTTCCCTCCTACCCAGACGCAAAATTGACCTTGCAGAACACCTATCCTGATCGGGTTTTGACCCTAAGCCGACATCCTTTGAAAAACCTGTGATCCGAGAGACGAAAGCCCTGCCATGAAGATCCTCTATTCCCCCGCCTCCCCCTATTCCAACAAGGTGCGCATGGCCGCCCACCATGCCGGCCTTCAAGCCGAATCGGTGCTGACCGATACAGCCTCCAGTCCTGCCGAACTGATCGGCAACAACCCGCTCGGCAAGATCCCCACTCTCATCCTCGAAGACGGCCGCTCCGTCTATGACAGCCGCTCGATCATGCACTTCATCGACCGCGAGACGCGTGGCACGCTCTACCCGCGCAACAAGGACAAGCGGACCGATGTCGAGATCCTGGAAGCGCTGGCCGACGGCATCTGCGACAGCCTGCTCGCCATCGTCTACGAGCGCCGCACGCGACCGGAAGACAAGCAGCACCAGCCCTGGATCGATCGCCAGTGGGAGAAGGTCGAACGCGGCCTCGACTATCTCGAAACGCACCTGCCGCGCACCAGCGGCAAGCTCCACGCCGGCCATTTCGCCGTCGCCGCCATGCTGCGCTACATCGAGCTGCGCTTTGCCGGCCAGTGGCAGAAGGGCCGGCCGAAGCTGAAGAAGTGGCCGGAGAAGTTCGAGAAGGTCTTCCCGGCGGTCTCGACGTTTTATGCGTGAGAAAGAAGTTCAAACGACAAAGGGGCCGGTTTGCACCGGCCCCTTTGCGTTCATTCCTTTCGGAATGATCAGAACTTCACGCCCATGCCAACGCGAACGGAGTGTTCGTCGTAGCCCGAAGCGATGCTGCCCGACGGCAAGTTGTAGGTCTTGGAGCCGTAGTCGGTGTAGCGATACTCGACGCGGGCCGTGATGTTATCGGTCACGAGCGCTTCGGCACCGGCGCCAGCCGTCCAGCCAACGTGGGTCTTTTCGTCAGAGCCCGAAGCGTTCGAGATCTTCTGGTTGCCGAGGGCAACACCGGCGGTGCCGTAGACGAGAACCGGGTTCGCATCATAGCCGACGCGGCCGCGGATGGAGCCGTTGACGCCCTGCTTGGCGCGGTTGGTGCCGTTGGCGCTGTCGTTGCCGGCATAGTTCAGGTCAACTTCCGGACCGTAAACGATCTGGCCGCTCTGCATGTTGTAACCGCCGTAGAGGCCGCCGCCGAAGCCGGCTGAGGTGCGGTCGCCCGTGGCGTTGGACTTGCCGTGGTGCCAGTTGGCCGTGCCGCCGACATAGGCGCCGGACCAGTCCTTGACGACCGGCTCGGAGTAGGTTGCAGCCGGAGCTGCCGGAACTTCGTCGATCGCGTCGGCTGCGTTGGCAGCCTGGAATGCAGCGAGAGAGATGGCAGAGGCCATGAGGCCGGTGATGATGGTACGCATGATAGTCTCCTTTTCAACCGATGCCCATGACACACGCGGTACAAGTATGGGACACCGAAAACCTTTGCTTTAGCCCGCCCGGTTGAGGTGGAAAATGCGTATCGAATGCGGATTCTCAAGAGCCGAAATGTGAAATTTTCGGGGCGCACCTATGGCAGAAATGGGATGTTGCCTTGGAGCCACAGGGTAAATATTAACCAAGAAAACGCTTGTGACGATATTATACTTTTATCGCCCCAATTAATTCTTTTTAAACCATGCCTGTTAAAGCTCGAGAAACAAAAAGTCCGGGCGCGGTTTTCGGCGGCATGTCAGAACCTATATTCTCACTCGAACCCCGACCGAATCGAACGGACATGGAAAAGCTGTGCAACATTTCTCCAGAACGCCCCTGAAGACAGCGCTGGTGACCGGCGGTGCAAAGCGGATCGGCAAGGCCATCGTGGAGGATCTGGCCGCCCATGGCTTTGCAGTCGCCATCCACGCCAATGGTTCGCTCGGTGATGCGGAGGCCCTGGCGGCGGACATCCGCGCTCAGGGCGGGCATGCGGCAGCGGTATCGGCAGACCTTGAGGATATCACAGCGACAGAAGAGTTGGTCGATGCTGCCGTTTCCGCCATCGGGCCCCTTGGCCTTGTCGTCAACAACGCCTCGATCTTCCTGAAGGACAGCCTGATGGAGCTCGATGCACGGGCCTGGGACAGTCATTTCGCCGTGCATGCCCGCGCGCCTTCGATCATCACCTCCGCCTTCGCGCGGCAATTGCCGGAAACGGCGAGCGGGCTTGTCGTCAACATCGTCGACCAGCGCGTCTGGGCTCCCAATCCGCGCTTTTTTTCCTACATGCTCTCCAAGGCGGCGCTGTGGATGGCGACGCAGACCATGGCGCAGGCGCTCGCCCCCGCCATCCGCGTTAATGCGATCGGCCCGGGGCCGACGCTGCCGAACGAGCGGCAGAATGAGAAGGATTTCCAGGCGCAGGTGGAGGCGCTCATCCTGCGGCGCGGGCCCGCGCTAGAGGAATTCGGACGCACGATCCGCTTCCTCTTTGACACGCCCTCCCTCACCGGGCAAATGCTGGCGCTCGATGGCGGCCAGCATCTGGCCTGGGAGACGCCTGATATCCGGGAGATCGTGGAATGAATGGAGGCAAGCCCACCGATGGTGGCATCCTCTATGACGAGACCGAGCCTGACGAGGACGATGACATGGAGGTGGCACCAAGCCGCCCGGTGATCGACATCGACTGGTCGGAAGGCATGAAGGACCCGGGCCTGAAGGGCGCGGATCTCATACAGGAATTCGTCAAGCGCCTGCCGAACAGCCCCGGCGTCTACCGCATGTTCAACGAGGCCGGCGACGTGCTCTATGTCGGCAAGGCGCGCAACCTCAAGAAGCGCGTGACGAATTATGCGCAGGGGCGCGTCCATTCCAACCGCATCGCCCGCATGGTGCGCGAGACCACGAACATGGAGTTCGTGACGACCCGCACCGAGATCGAGGCGCTGCTGCTCGAAGCCAACCTCATCAAGCGGCTGCGGCCCCGTTTCAACGTGCTTTTGCGCGACGACAAATCGTTTCCCTATATCCTCGTCACCGGCGACACGCGGGCCCCTGCGCTTTTCAAGCATCGCGGCGCGCGCAGCCGCAAAGGCGACTATTTCGGCCCCTTCGCCTCCGCCGGCGCTGTCGGGCGCACCATCAATTCGCTGCAGCGCGCCTTCCTCCTGCGCACCTGCACCGACAGCGTCTTCGAAAGCCGCACGCGGCCCTGTCTTCTCTACCAGATCAAGCGCTGTTCCGGCCCCTGCACCCACGAGGTCAGCGATGCCGACTATGCCGAACTGGTGCGCGAGGCGAAGGACTTTCTCTCCGGCCGCAGCCAGGCGGTAAAGGCGACCATTGCATCCGCCATGAGCGAGGCCTCCGAAAACCTCGACTTCGAGCGTGCCGCGCTCTACCGCGATCGCCTTGCGGCGCTTTCGCATGTGCAGAGCCATCAGGGCATCAACCCGGCCGGCGTCGACGAGGCGGATGTCTTCGCCATCCACCACGAGGGCGGGATTTCCTGCATCCAGGTCTTCTTCTTCCGCACGGGGCAGAACTGGGGCAATCGCGCCTATTTCCCGAAGGCCGATGCCTCGCTGGCGCCGGAAGAGGTGCTCGCCGCCTTTCTCGCGCAGTTCTATGACGACAAGCCCTGTCCGCGGCAGATCCTGCTCTCGGGCGCCATCGAGGAGCAGGAACTGCTCTCGGACGCACTGACGGAGAAATCCGGATACCGGGTGGCGATCCTCGTGCCGCAGCGGGGCGAGAAGCGCGATCTGGTCGACCATGCCGTTGCCAATGCGCGCGAAGCGCATGGCCGCAAGCTGGCAGAGACGGCCTCGCAGACGCGCCTCCTGGAGGGCTTCCAGAAGACCTTCGGGCTGGAGCGCACGCCGCGGCGCATCGAGATCTACGACAACTCCCACATCATGGGCACCAATGCGGTGGGCGGCATGGTGGTGGCGGGGCCGGAAGGTTTCGTGAAGAGCCAGTACCGCAAGTTCAACATCAAATCGACCGACATCACGCCCGGCGACGACTTCGGCATGATGCGGGAAGTGATGACCCGACGCTTTTCGCGCCTCTTGAAGGAAGAGGGCCTGCCGGATCGCGGCCAGGAGGTGGCGGAAGACGCCGCCCTGCCAGCATGGCCGGACGTGATCCTGATCGACGGCGGCCAAGGGCAGATGACTCAGGTGAACGCGATCCTCGCCGAGCTTGGTCTGACCGATACCGTGATCGCCATCGGCGTCGCCAAGGGGGCCGATCGCGAGGCCGGCCGCGAGCGCTTCTTTCGCCAGGGCGCCGACAGCTTCACCCTGCCGCCGCGCGATCCCGTGCTCTACTTCATCCAGCGCCTGCGGGACGAGGCGCACCGCTTCGCCATCGGCTCGCACCGGGCGCGGCGCAAGAAGGAAATGGTGAAGAACCCGCTCGACGAGATCGCCGGGATCGGACCTTCACGAAAGCGGGCCTTGCTCCACCACTTCGGCACCGCAAAGGCCGTGTCACGGGCTGCCATGTCGGATCTGATGGCCGTCGACGGTATTTCGGAATCGGTGGCGAAGCTGGTGTACGACCACTTTCACGAGGATGGGCGGCGATAGAAGGCGCACGAACGGGCCACACCGATCGCTTCGGCTGTTACGCCGGACATAGCCGCACGTGATCTTTGGGTGTGCACTATCGATGAATATCCAATTTTCATCGCGGTGGAGACCCATGATCATGAGACGGATACTCACCGACTTTAACATCGAAGCACTGCTGCGTGGTCAGTCCCTCGGCGCGGAGCTGACACCGAGCCGGCCCGATCATGGCCGGCGCATTGAAATCTTCTCCACAAGAAGCGGAGCGCGTGTCGTGTCAGGCGAATCGCAGCTGGCCGATCCGCCGAGGTTCAGCGTTGTCTGTCGGGAGGCTCATAAGGCGATCGTGGCCGCTGGCCAGGACAGTCGCTTTGATTGTGCCGACTTCGACGTCGCCTATGTGGCCACCATGGATGCAGTCGAAGCCGCGCTCCGCGAGATGGCGGACGAAATCATCGACCTTGTGCCCATGAAGCCGCACCGGATCCTGCTTCGTGAAGAATCTGGGCAGTGGCGGATCGAACAAGACGGCCTGCACATTGCATCACAAGGAAGCGAGGGAGGGGCCCGGTCCTTTGCCTATGCAGCCGCTCAATTCGAATATGAAGTCAACGGGATCGTGTCCCATGTCGTTGTCATGCGGGAGGGCATCGCTTACCGCCAAGACTGGGTGCCGGACCATGACTTTCTGGAAATCGTGAAGGACTGATACAGGGGACGGACAAGGCAGACCGCGCCGATTGGGCGCTCAGATCTGCGCACAGTTCCGGATCCCATCGTGATCCACCGACGTTTCAGCATCTGGGCATCGTGTGCCCCGCAGTCGGAACAAAGCGAGAGGATGGCGCGCGGAAGCAGGCGTATCCGCCTTACCCCTCCTTGGTCGCCTCGTGGAAACGCTGCTCGAATTCGCGGCGCAGCTTGCGGCGGGCTTCGGAGGCGCGCAGGCGCCGTTCCGCCGCTTCGGTTTTCGGCACGTAGGGCGGCACTTCCGCCGGCTTGCCTTCGTCATCCACGGCGACCATGGTGAAATAGCAGGAATTGGTATGGCGGCGCGCGCCGCTGCGGATGTTTTCGGCCTCCACGCGGATCCCGACTTCCATGGAAGTGCGGCCGGCATAATTGATGGCGGCGCGGAAGGTGACGAGTTCGCCGACATGGATCGGCTGGCGGAACACGACCTGATCGACCGAAAGCGTCACGGCGTAGCGCTGCGAGAAGCGCGAGGCGCAGGAAAACGCGACACGATCAAGCAGGTTGAGGAGCGCGCCGCCATGGACCTTGCCGGAGAAGTTGGCCATGTCGGGCGTCATGAGAACGACCATTTCCAGCGTGGTCGTATCGTGGGCCGGTATCACGCCCGTCGCCACCGTTGCATCCGTGCGGGCCTCAGTCTCGTTCACCGCATTCCCCTGCTCAAGCCGATCACAATGTGCGGAGACAAGCACGGGCGACGTGCCTTGTCGATCATCGAAAAGCGCAACAAGTCCAATTCCATGCCGCGTCCCGGGTTCATCGCCCGTTCACGACAATTCTGTCATAATTCTCTTCAACACTGCCCGCCAACGGTTGACGCGCGGCGCGGAACGTCCTTCCCTGCGCCCGGACCATTTTTGCCTCTCACATGAACCGAGTCCCGATGTCCACGCCCAAAGCCTACAACATTCCGAACCTGCTCACCTATGCGCGCATTCTGGCGGTCCCGCTGATCGTGCTGTGCTTTTTCATCGAGGGGCGCCTGCAGTCGTCGGACTTCGCGCGTTGGACGGCCTTCTGGCTCTTCGCGGTCGCATCCGTCACCGACTATCTCGATGGCTATCTCGCTCGCATCTGGAACCAGACATCGAACATCGGCCGCATGCTGGATCCGATCGCCGACAAGCTGCTGGTTGCTTCCGTGCTGCTCTTGATGGCGGCCGACCGGACGATCGCCGGCTGGACCATCTGGGCGGCGATCATCATCCTGTGCCGCGAAATCCTGGTGTCGGGCCTGCGTGAGTATCTCGCCGCGCTGAAGGTCAGCGTGCCCGTGACACGCATTGCCAAGTGGAAGACGGCCGTGCAGATGGTTGCCATCGGCCTGCTGCTCGTCGGGCCGGCCATCGACAACATCCCGCCGGAATCGCCGGAGATCGGCATTGCCACCGGCACCGGCCTCGCGCTCCTTTGGGCGGCGGCGCTGATCACCATGTATACCGGCTACGACTATTTCCGGGCCGGCATCAAACACATCGTGGATGAATAGAATGACGAGGCTCGTCTATTTCGCCTGGGTGCGCGAGAAGATCGGCAAGGGCGAGGAAGAGATCGACCTGCCGCCGAACGTGGTGACCGGTGGCGACCTGATCGCCCACCTCAAGACGCTCGGCGAGGACTATGCCGAGGCGCTGGCCCATGAAAAAGTGATCCGCATCGCCATCAACCAGGAGCATGTCGAGCACGACGAACCCATTGCCGGCGCACGCGAAATTGCATTGTTTCCGCCGATGACGGGCGGTTGAGGCGATGGCGGCGACATCCGGCGCGGCAAGGGTGCGCGTGCAGCGTGACGCGATCGATGTCGCGGCGGAAAGCGCGCTCCTCACCGACGGGCGGCGCGATATCGGGGCGCTGGTGACCTTCACAGGCCTTTGCCGTGACGAGGCCGGACGCCTCTCCGCGCTGGAACTGGAACACTATCCCGGCATGGCAGAGCGGGCGATCGGCGCCATCGCCGCCGATGCCGTCACTCGCTTCTCCCTGCTGGGCCTCACGGTCATCCACCGTTACGGGTCGATGCAGCCCGGCGAGACGATCGTGCTCGTTGCGGCTGCTGCGAGCCACCGGCAGGCGGCCTTCGACGCCGCGAGTTTCGTGATGGATTTTCTGAAGACCGACGCGCCTTTCTGGAAGAAGGAGCATCTTTCGGCCGGCGGCACCGGCGGCTGGGTGGATGCACGCGAGGCCGACGATGCCGCCCGGGCGCGCTGGCGCAGGGACGACTGAGACCACCCGACGGCAACATCCTCCCTGAGAACGAAAAAGGCCCGGCCGCCTCGTGGCGCCGGGCCTTTTCCCATGTCAGTTCGCTGACGGATCAGCCGACGATTTCGGTGCCGGAGAACCAGTAGGCGATTTCTTCGGCAGCGGTTTCCGGGGCGTCGGAGCCGTGAACCGAGTTTTCGCCGATCGAAAGCGCATGCGTCTTGCGGATGGTGCCTTCTTCGGCATTGGCCGGGTTGGTGGCGCCCATGATTTCGCGGTTCTTCAGGATGGCGTTTTCGCCTTCCAGAACCTGTACGACGGTCGGGCCCGAGGTCATGCCTTCGACGAGTTCGCCGAAGAAGGGGCGATCCTTGTGAACGGCGTAGAAGCCTTCAGCCTGGCGCTTGCTCATCCAGACGCGCTTGGAAGCGACGACGCGCAGGCCGGCATCTTCGAGCATCTTGGTGATGGCGCCCGTCAGGTTGCGCTTGGTGGCATCCGGCTTGATCATCGAGAAGGTGCGTTCAATCGCCATGGTCCCAAATCCCTTTTGTTTTGAAACGTTGCCCGCAAGTGCTTTGCGGATGTGGGCGCCTCCTTAGCGGCCTCCTTGGCGCAAAACAAGGGGGCGCCGGCGTTTGGGCAGCCGCGCGCATGAAGTTTCATGCAGCCGTCACGCTGCGTCCCAGCGCGCCATGGAGGTCGAGGCAGCGGTCGAACCAGAGCGCGACGGGGTCGTCGGCGCCGAGGATTTCGGTTTTCGACGTGGTGCGGGCCCATTGCAAGGCGCCGAAGACGATGTAGTCGGCAAAGAGCGGGGTTTCGCCGCCGATGAAGGGCTGGTGGCGGAGCGTGTGGCGGAGCGGTTCGAGGCGGGTGCGCAGGTCGGCAATGGCGGCGGGGGCGCCGGCGGCAGCCTCTTCCAGCGTGCGGCCGAGGCGCTTTTCGCGGCTTTCACGGAAATAGGCCTGGTCGATGGGCGCCAGCATGGCATGGATGTCGAGAATGAGGATGGGCGTCAGCAGCGGATGGATCTGCGTCTGCGACCAGCCTTCTACGAGGCGTGCCGTGGCAAGGCCGCCGGGGCCGCCGAAGAGGCTCGGGCGATCGGGATAGGTCTCTTCCAGATAACGGGCGATGGCGAAGCTGTCGGAGACGAGCGTCTCGCCATCCTTCAGCAGGGGTACGGTCTTCGTCGCACCGGCCTCGATCCCGGGAATATCGGTGAAGCCGACGGCGACCGTCTGGGCGGAAAGACCCTTGTGGGCCAGCGCCATCGCGACCTTCCAGACATGCGGCGAGAAAGGACGGGCGGGATCGGCGCCGCAGAGGGCATAGAGGGTGAGGCTCATGGTCGGTTCCTGCGTTTGGGGATCGGCCTGCATTCACACATGGCTGACGGGATGTGATCCAATCAAAACATTTCATCGGTCGCATCACCCCGGTGGATGGTGCAACGCGCTAGGATCGCCTTTTCATTCCGCAGGACGAAGAGCCATGATCGACCATTTCCGCATGTTTGCCGACTATAACCGCTGGGCCAATGACCGACTTTACACCGCGGCCGCAACGCTCAGCGAGGCCGAACTCAATGAGAGCCGGGGCGCCTTTTTCGGCTCTCTGATGGCGACGCTGAACCATCTGGTGGTTGCCGACGGGATCTGGATGAAGCGCTTTACCGGGCAAGGCGAGACCGCAAACCAACTCGCCGCCATCCTGCATCCGGACCTTGCCAGCCTGACGGCTGCCCGCAAGGCCATCGATGCGCGCATCATTCAATGGCTGGAAGGGCTTGAGCCGGCGGCACTGGACCAGCCCGTCACCTATTCCGCCATCACCAACCCCACCCCGATCACCCATGCGCTGGCACCGGGCCTTTCCCATATGTTCAATCACCAGACCCACCATCGCGGCCAGTGCCACATGACACTGACCGCGCTCGGCAAGGAAAGCCTGGTGCTGGATCTGATATATTTTCTCCGGTCGGAGGGGAAAGAGTGGCTGGCGCCGGGCATATGAGGCAATTGCGGACATCCCCCATGAAGCCCTGAAGGGTCCATCACGCAATTGCGAATCCCGGCGTGAGCTGTATCATTGCCATTAGCGATGCAGCGTCCACGTCTTTGATTGGAAGACTGTAACATGGCGGCTTGTGGTGGCAGACCAGTCAGCGTCACCCAAGATTATGAAACACCGACAGGAGACGGACATGGTCCAACGGAAACCGGGCATCACCTCTGCACCATACCGCCCGGCTCTTGAGGCTCTGCTCGAACGCGCCCGGACAACCGGCGTCAGCGATGAGCAGTTGCAGGAGCAGCGCGTCAGCTTCGCCTACGGCAATGCACCGGATGGCTCGCGGATCACCAAGGACTCGGTGCGGGTCGCGGCGAAAAGTCCGCGTCTTCGTAAAGCCTGATTTCAGGCGGATCGGGAGGGCTCCGGGATGCTCGTGACGGAACGGCAGTTCGCCGACCTCTATGACACGATTCTGGAGAAGAACCTTCTGCGGCAGTATGATCTGCTCACCAGCTTCATTGAGATTGGCCTGCTACAGGGACCGCAGGCGATCGACAAGTATATGCTGTGGGCGTTGAACCACACGGCGGTGGCGGGGATTTGCCAATTCGGCGGCCGTTTCCGAGAGGAGCCGATTTATGTCGGCAACCACTTGCCTCCGCATTTCCACGACGTGCCCGATCTGATGGATCGGTTCATCTCGTTCCTGCACGAAAACTGGCACAATCTTTCAGCGACCGAACTTGCAGGCTATGCGCTCTGGCGCCTGAACTGGATCCACCCCTTCATCGAAGGCAACGGGCGGACGGCACGTGCCGTCTGCTACTATTTGCTCTGTACGCGCTCGGGCACGTTGCTGCCGGGCCGCAAGATCGTGCCGGAACGTATCCGGGAGAATCGCGGCCCCTATTATCACGCGCTGCAGCAGACCGATCGCGCTTGGCACGAGGGCAATCTCGACCTCCAGCCGATGGAAACCTACCTTGCCGACCTGTTGCAGGCGCAGCTCGAAGACGAGGACTGACATCCGCAACCGCAAGCCGCCTCCCCGCTTGCGCTCCCCCGCGCCTGCCTCTTATACACGCCGGCATGATCGCGATTTCCGGCCTCACGGCCCGCATTGCCGGGCGACTGCTGATTGAGAATGCTTCCGTAACCTTGCCTTCCGGCACGAAGGCGGGGCTTGTGGGGCGCAATGGCGCGGGCAAGTCCACGCTCTTCAAGATCATCACGGGCGACATGACGCCGGAGGCGGGCACCGTGTCGCTGCCGCGGCAGGCGCGCATCGGCCAGGTGGCGCAGGAAGCGCCCGGCACCGAGGATGCGCTGATCGAGATCGTGCTTGCCGCGGACAAGGAGCGCGCGGCGCTCTTGAAAGAGGCGGAGACGGCCAGCGACCCCAACCGCATCGCGGAGATCCAGACCCGGCTTGCCGATATCGGCGCCCATGCGGCGGAATCGCGGGCGGCCAGCATTCTCGCCGGCCTCGGCTTCGACCATGCGGCGCAGCTTCGCCCCGCCTCGTCCTTTTCCGGCGGCTGGCGGATGCGCGTGGCGCTGGCGGCCGTGCTCTTCTCCGAGCCGGACCTGCTGCTGCTAGACGAGCCCACCAACTACCTCGACCTTGAGGGCACGCTGTGGCTGGAGGATTACATCCGCCGCTATCCGCACACGGTCATCATCATCAGCCACGACCGGGATCTGCTGAACACTGCCGTCAATTCCATCGTGCATCTCGACCAGAAGAAGCTGACCTTCTATCGCGGCCCCTATGACCAGTTCGAGCGGCAGAAGGCGGAGGCCGACGAACTGCAGATGAAGGCGAAGGCCAAGAACGATGCGGCGCGTAAGCACCTGCAGAGCTTCATCGACCGCTTCCGCGCCAAGGCCACCAAGGCCCGGCAGGCCCAGAGCCGCATCAAGGCGCTGGAGCGCATGGGCACGGTGGCGGCCGTCATCGAGGATCACGTACAGGGTTTCTCCTTCCCCGAGCCCGAGAAGCAGCCGGCCTCGCCGATCGTCGCGATTTCCTCCGCCGCCGTCGGCTACCAGCCGGGCGCGCCGATCCTCAAGCGGCTGAACCTGCGCATCGACAATGACGACCGCATCGCGTTGATCGGCTCGAACGGCAACGGCAAGTCCACCTTCGCCAAGTTCATCTCCGGCAAGCTGGCCGCCGAGAGCGGCGAGGTGAAGACGGCGCCGGGGCTGAAGATCGGCTTCTTCGCCCAGCATCAGATGGATGACCTCATCCCCGCCCAGAGTGCCGTGGAGCATGTGCGCCGGCTGATGCCCGGCGAAGTGGAGGCGAAGGTGCGCGCCCGCGTGGCGCAGATGGGCCTTGCGACCGAGAAGATGGATACGCCCGCAAAGGATCTCTCGGGCGGCGAGAAGGCGCGGCTCCTGATGGGGCTTGCGGCCTTCGATGCGCCGAACCTGCTGATCCTCGACGAGCCGACCAACCACCTCGACATCGACAGCCGCCGGGCGCTCATCGCGGCGCTCAACGACTATCCGGGCGCCGTCATCCTGATCTCCCACGACCGCCACCTGATCGAGGCGACGGTCGACCGTCTCTGGCTCGTCAAGGATGGCACGGTGACGGCCTTCGAGGGCGACCTCGAGGACTATCGCGGCCTGATCGTCAGCGGACCGAAGGCCAAGGACGACAAGGCGCGGCCGACGCTGGCCGATGACGGGCTGTCCAAGGCCGACCAGCGCAAGGCCAGCGCCGACCGGCGTGCGGCCCTTGCTCCCTTGCGCAAGAAGATCAATGAAATCGAGTCCCTGACGGCGAAACTCGAGAAACTGATTCAGGCGCTTGATGTGGAGCTTGCGGATCCCGCGCTCTACGAAAAGACCCCGGCAAAAGCCGCCGCCAAGGCGAAGAGCCGCGCAGACGCCGCCGCGCAGCTTGCCGAGGCGGAGGAAAAGTGGCTGGAGCTTTCGGCGGAATATGAAGAGGGAATGGCGGGGTAAAGGCCTGACGCTCCCCTCCGCGCTCCCTCTTCTCATACCCTCTGTCGTCGTCATCCCGCCCCAAACTGGCGGCGTGCGGCGATTGACGTTCCTGCCGCACCACATCAGACTTGCGGTATGGACGCCAATGAGACCGGGTCTGAGCCCGTAGCACCATCCACCATCGACGCCACGCTCTGGGCTTTCCTGCGCGGCGACATGGCTGTCCGGGATTTCGAGCTCCGGGTCTATTCCGATGATGGGCTGGAGACCGTGTTTGGTGCCGCGCTTTACCTGGCGCTCATCTCCGCCGACTGGCGCGATCGCCATGTGGTGGCCGAACTGCGCTTGCTGCTGGAGGCCTTTGCGCGCCCCAGGCTCGCCTGCGAGTGCATCACGCTTCGCGATGTCGACGTCGTTCCGATGGGCTTCACAGATCGCGCCGACCGGTTCTTTGCGACCGTCGGTCCGCGGCACTGGCATGACGGGGAAGAATGGTGGCTGTTTGCGGCGCGCTGCAGCATGTGCGGGCAGCACTGGCTGGGGGCGCAGGACGAGCAGACCTATGATGCCTATGCGTTGCGGCGGCTGAGCCCCTCGCAGGGGAAGCGGATAACGGCAGACGGGGTCTGGCCTGACGAATTCCGCACCTATGAGCGCGTGCTGGCGGTTGCCGGCGGATTCGCCGCGACGGCGGTGCCGCTCGCGGAGTGATCAGCCCAATTCGAAGCTGGTGATCCCATAGATGCGGTCGAGCGGCAGGTCCGGGTCGATGCCGCGATACATGCGGGCGGTTTCGAAGACGGACTTGAGATTGTAGCGGCTGGCGAGTGCCTTGGCGGCGGCGTTGGGCTCGGGCACGTCGAGAAAGACGGGGCCGCCATCGGTGAGGCTGACAAGGCGGCGGAAGAGAAGGTCGGCGCCGGTTTCCGTGTCGGAGAAGAGCGGGCCGATCTTGTATCCCTCGCGGCAGCGGCGCACCGTGCCGTAGCCGGTGATCTTGCCGGCGCGCAGCAGGGCAACGCTCTGGCGCCCGCCGCTGTCCTTCAGCCATTCGGTCAGGAACGTCTCGCGGCGGGCAGGATTGAGAGCGCGGTCGTAGTCGACGATCATCGGCACATGCAGGCGCTGGACATCGGCGAGATCGGCGCTGGTGGCGGCCGGCACGGTCGGGGTGCCGCCGTAGCGGATGTTGGTATGCGCCAAAGCGAAGCCGGAGGTGCGGTAGTTCTCCTGCTGCGCAACGACGCCGTCGAGTCCGATGGTGCGGCTTCCGGCACCGGCGATCACATCCTGCCAGAGCGCATAGCCGATGCCCTGCCCGCGAAATTCCGGCGCGGCGATATAGAGGCCGAGGAAGGCATAGGATTCGCCATACCGCACCAGCGCGATGCCGGCGGCAAGCGCGCCGTCGACGTCCGCAACGCGAAAACCGCCGGGGTCGGCGCGGTGGAAGGCCTCGGCATCGCCAATGCCGGGGTTCCAGCCTTCGGCGGCGGCCCAGTCGATGAGCGTGGCAACCTCGGTGGCCGTGGCGGTGCGAATGATAGGCGGCATGGGATCTCCTTAGCGCGCGGAAAAGGAATAGCGCTCAAGAGCGGTTTGTCCACCGCCGCAGCATGGCGAAATCGCGCGCCGCTGCTTGCCGACGCCTTGCGATCTGCTACAACAGCAAAAAAGTCATACTATTCGGGACGGAGATACCATGAGCCCCATCCGCATTGCCATCGTCGGCGTCGGCAAGATCGTTCGCGACCAGCATCTGCCGGCCCTTGCGGCCAATAGCGACTATGCGCTGACGGCGGCGGCGAGCCGCAACGGGGTCGTGGATGGCATCCCGAATTTCAAGTCGATCGAGGAGATGCTCTCGGCGGTGCCCGAGATCGAGGCCGTGTCGCTGTGCATGCCGCCGCAGTTTCGCTACGAGGCGGCTGTGACCGCGCTGAAGGCCGGCAAGCATGTGTTTCTCGAAAAGCCGCCGGGCGCGACGCTGAGCGAGGTGGAAGACCTTGCGGCGCTCGCGGCTTCGAAGGGCCTGTCGCTGCTGGCCAGCTGGCATTCGCGCTATGCGCCGGCCGTGGAAGCCGCCAAGGCCTTTCTTGCCGGCACGACGCTCGAGAGCGTGCAGGTGATCTGGAAGGAAGATGTGCGCCACTGGCACCCGAACCAGGCCTGGATCTGGGAGGCCGGCGGCCTTGGCGTCTTCGATCCCGGCATCAATGCGCTGTCGATCGTCACCCATATCCTGCCGCGCCCGGTTTTCGTCACCGCCGCGACGCTCGAATTCCCGGATAATCGCGACGCGCCGATCGCGGCTTCGATCATCTTCAGCGACAGCGAGAAGCTCGCGCTCTCCGCCGAATTCGACTGGCGCCAAACGGGCAAGCAGAGCTGGGACATTGTGGCGAAGACGGCGGCCGGCACGATGGTTCTCTCCGAGGGCGGCGCGAAGCTGTCAATCGACGGCGCGCTTGTTCACGAGGAGCCGGAGCGGGAATATCCCGCACTCTACGCCCGCTTCGCGGAGATCGTGAAGAGTGGCCGTTCGGACGTCGATCTCGCGCCGCTCAGGCATGTGGCGGACGCCTTCATGCTGGGCAAGCGCAAGGTGGTCGAGGCGTTCTACGACTGAAGGAACGGGATTTTCGGACAGATTTTTCCGAATCCTTGCTCCGAGCAAGCTTTCAAAACCCGCGCGGCGATGCCGCCGGGTTTTGTTGTTTTGGGGGACTGTCGGACGCCGCTCCACGCCGCCGATGGCGAAAGGGATTGTTGAAGGAACGCCGTCCAGCGCCCCGTTCAGCGGTCTTTATCCGCAAGCCTGACGGGCTCGGGCGTGATGACCCCAGCTTGACCCGTGACCCGGTGCCTCGTCCGGTTCCGGCGAAGCGGCTCGGGCTTGCACCCGTTCTATGGATCCTGACCGGAGGGGCCGCAGCTACCCGGCTTCGATCGGCTCGGACCTCCCTCGCGGCACGCCTGCCGGTATACCGAACGTGAAGACGACGTCAGCATGGAGTGGGGTTAGCGGGAGGAATTGGCAACAGGCCATCAATCGGCCACAGACTCTTTCTAATTTTTTGTCTTCTAATGCGCATGGAAGATATCATGCAAAAAATTACACGGCGAACCTTTCTTCTGACCTCAAGCCTCGCAGTGGCATCTGTTTTAAATCCAAGAAATACTCCGACGCGCCCTCTCCGCATTTTACCCGTGGGCTATTTCTACGTCGCCGACACCACCGTTTCACCCCCAGTTTTCGAGGTGGATGAAAACGGCGACTTCGTTGTCGCAAGGATGGAAGTCTAACATGACCGTTCCTGTCATTGATACGAAGACGCAATTCAAAAGAAATTTCACGTCTGCCGGCAGCGATATCGGCGACCTTATTCATGGAATAGATCTCCCGCTCGACCGAATCCTGGTCGCTCCCGGCATTTACGTCGACCTGACGGGCGAAGCGGACAGCACCGCAGCCATGTACGACTATATCAAATATTGCGACTCTCGGGCCTATGACCTTGTCCTGCCACGCGGCGCCATCATCGGATTGGCCGGGACACTGAAAATTCCGGACGGCATAGGCATCGTTCCGCGAGGCTGTACTTTAAAGGCACTCGACGGCTTTAACGGCGGCGTGCCCGGTGGCGTCCTGCAACTTGGCTCCGGCGATCAAAATGATCGCTACCACAGCGCGACCGGCCTGCGAGGGCTAAAGATCGACTGTAACGAACAAGCGGACGCGATCGGCATCGACGGGCAGCGGGTGTATGCGACACCCATCGATGGGCATATCTGGAAAGCTCGCAACGCCGGCGCCCGTTTCCTCGCAGGCTATCAAGTGAACGGCAATCTCGAAATCTGGGGATCGTGCCCGCATTCGCGCATGGGCGGGACCACACGCGTGGCACCGGGCGCCGTCGGCTTCCGCTCCGACTGCACGGACAGCTGGTTCCACGTCAATGTGCAGCACTACCATAACGGGATCGAGAACCGGGGCGGCAACAATATTTTCCACAAGTGCCACGTCTGGTCGTCCTATTACCGGGACGATAATCCGGCTTATTTCCCGTTTATTCTAGGCGGAAGCTACACGCGCTACATCGCCTGTGTTGCGGACGGCATGATGACGCGCGACAATCGAAGCGAAGCCTCGCCGGATAATGGAGGGATCGCCTTCTTCATGCCGGAGGAGCGGCACGCTGTCAGCAACTCCCTCAACAATTGCTCCGTGGTCATTCCCGATGATGGCGACATCCTGCCGGAACCGAATACGCTTCTTCTATGCTACTTCACCAAGGACGGGTTCAGCGTCACCGAAATGCAGGTGCAGGAAAAACTCAAGGGATGTATTCCCCTGGGCGCCGGGCTTAAAACAGACAAAGGCAATACCCATGCCTGGAGGTCGTTTGCCTCCATCGGCGGCGGGGATCTGCGCAAATACATGCGCCAGCCCGTCTACATACCCAACTCTTATCTGTCACACGCCCTAACGCTCGAAATTGGCGGAAGCAGCGAAGGTATCGTCCAGGAGGCCTCAGGATCGTTCCAGAACATGGGGGCGGCGACGGCTATTCGCCTGTCCTTCATCCTGTCCTCCAAGGGCACTGCGTCCGGGCCCGTCTCGCTTTCGGGCCTGCCGTCGATGGCCCGGGGCCGCCACACACAGTATCTTAGCGTGACGATCAGGCAGGCGCGGCAACCCTCGCCCATCTTCGTGGGCAAGGTGACGGGCGACCTCGATACGATCCGCATAGAAGATCAAGCCTCCGGACAGCCTCTGATGAGCGATATGCTCACGGATAGCTCGGAAATCTATGTCGAGGGCAATCTCTTCGTCACGGAAATGGACGTGTGATCGTTCCTGCAATGCGGCCACAGACCGGGCTCGCGCATCGCGGCCGGCAGCCTTGCGCGCCGGCCCGCCCCCGGCTCCTCACCCCTTCTTCGCCCAGCGCCCGTCCCGGTCCTGCTGCCAGTAAGTGAGTTGGTGTCCCTCGGCCTTCAGGCGCTTCCATTCGGTGCGGGCGTGTTCGACCTGCTCGGTCTGGAAGCCATCGAAGAGGAAGACCGCGCGCTGGTAGGTATCGAGCGCTGGCGTCACCATGCCATCAACCAGGAAGCGCACCGTGGCGGCATTGGCGTTTTCCGGGCCGATGGTGATGAGCACGGGCTGCTCGTCGGCATGCGGCGCCGCATCCGTGCCATGCGGCAGGAAGCTGTCGTCGCGGAACGACCAGAGGTGATCATCCAGCCGGTCGCGCCGCGCCTCGTCCGGCACCTGCACCACCACGCGCCAGTCCCGCTCCAGGCACTTTTCCAGGAGTGGCGGCAGGGCATCCTCCAGCTTGGATTCGGTCAGGTGGTAGAAGAGGACTTCAGTCACCGGGTTTACCCCTCATACTCCTCCCGCACGAGGTCATCGAGCAGGCGGACGCCGAAGCCGGAGGCCCAGGAGGTGTTGATCTCGTCGGAGGGCGAGCCCATGGCCGTGCCGGCGACGTCGAGGTGGGCCCAGGGGGTTTCCTTGACGAAGCGCTTCAGGAACTGGGCGGCGGTGATGGCGCCGGCGTAGCGGCCGCCGGAGTTCTTCATGTCGGCGAACTTGCTGTCGATGATCTTGTCGTATTCGCGGCCCAGCGGCATGCGCCAGAGCTTCTCGTTGGTGCGAAGGCCGGCAGAGAGCAGCTTTTCGGACAGTTCGTCGGAATTGGAGAAGAGGCCGGCATGGTGGCTGCCGAGCGCGACCATGATGGCGCCGGTCAGCGTCGCCAGGTTGATCATCATCTTCGGCTTGAAGCGCTCGTTGCAGTACCAGAGCGCATCGGCCAGCACGAGGCGACCTTCGGCATCGGTGTTGATGATCTCGATCGTCTGGCCGGACATGGAGGTGACGATGTCGCCGGGGCGCTGGGCATTGCCGTCGGGCATGTTTTCAACAAGGCCGAGAATACCGACGGCGTTGACCTTGGCCTTGCGGGCGGCCAGCACATGCATGAGGCCGATGACGGCAGCCGCGCCGCCCATGTCACCCTTCATGTCCTCCATGCCGGCGGCCGGCTTGATGGAGATGCCGCCAGTGTCGAAGACGACGCCCTTGCCGACGAAGGCGAGTGGCTTTTCCTTGGCCTTGCCGCCCTTCCATTCGATGACGGCGAGGCGCGGCGGACGGGCCGAGCCCTGGGCGACGCCAAGCAGGGCGCCCATGCCGAGCTTCTTCATTTCGCGCTCGGTGAGGATTTCCACCTCGGCACCCAGCGCTTCCAGTTCCTTGGCACGCGCGGCAAATTCCACCGGGCCGAGCACGTTCGGCGGCTCGTTGACAAGGTTGCGGGCGAGCACGACGCCGTCGAGCACGGCTTCCGCATCGGCCCAGGCCTTCTTGGCGGCGATGACGGAGGCGGTGACGATGGTGACGCGCAGGGTACGATCCCGCGGGGTCGTCTCGTCCTCAGCCTTTTTCGTCTTGTACTGGTCGAAGCTGTAGGCCGCGAGCGCCATGCCGAGGGCAAAATCGGCTGCTTCGCGACCGCCGACATCCAACGGTTCGGCATCGAGATAGACGGCGATCTTCTCCGCGCCCTTCACCTTGGCGGCCGCAGTGCCACCGGCCTTCAGCCAGTCGTGACGGGTGATCTTCGCCTTGTCGCCGAGGCCGAGAATGACGAGGCGCTCGAAGGGGGAGTTGGCGGGCGCGAGAATGTCGAGCGTCGAGAGCGCCTTGGCGGTAAACTTCGCGGTGCGGGCCGCACGGGCCGAGACGCCATCCGGGTCGGCCGCGGTCACGAAGGCCGGCTGGCTGCCGGCGACCTGCAAGAGCAGGCCGACACCGCCGGCCGGGCGGATGGATTTTGCGAAGGTGATCTCGACTTTGGACGGCATGGATGGCTCCGGAACATGTGTCATGGCGGGCGGGCGGGCGGCACGCCTGTCACGCCACTGTTAAGGCGCCGGGCGGCAAAGGCAAAGAAAAAGCCTCGTCTCGTCAAGCGTAGAGACCTCCATCTACAGGAAAACATCGAAGCGAAGGCAAAGGGCATGGCAGCGTCCGGGCCGGTTCGTCACCAAAAAGCCACCAAAGGAGAAATTGTAGCGCCGCCCTGCCCCGGCGCATTGCCCGCGGCCAAGCCTTTGGCTAGAGCTTGTGCCAATGGGGTATCACATTGAGGGCCCACACGAACGGGCGGCAAACTGACCGGTTGCCGCAAAGCTCCATGAAGGGGTATCCCCCGGGATCACATGACGATACTCGAACGCTACATCCTGCGCCGCGTGTTCCAGATGTTCCTGGCGGCGCTGCTGCCCGTTCTCGGCATCATCTGGACGACGCAGGCCCTGCAACGCATCAATCTCGTCACGGATACGGGACAGTCGATCGGCGCCTTCCTGCAACTGGCGACGCTGATCCTGCCGACCGTGATCCCGCTCGTGCTGCCCTTCGCGCTTGCCATCGGCATCACGCAGACGCTCGGCACGATGAACACCGATTCGGAGCTGACGGTGATCGAGGCGGCCGGGGGCTCGCGGTCCATCATCCTGCGGCCGATCCTGCTGCTGGCAGCGGCGCTCAGCGTGTTTTCGTTCACGGTCGACAATGTCGTGGAGCCGAAAGTGCGCCAGGCGGTCCGGCAGATGATTGCCTCGGCCAACGCCGATCTTCTGTCTTCCGTCGTGCAGGAGAACTCGTTCCGGCGCATTGCCGACGGACTTTACGTGCAGGTGGGCGGACGACGCGGCAATGGCGTGCTGACCGGCATTTTCGTTGCCGATTCCCGCAATCCCGAAAGCGAACTCGTCTATTACGCCCGTGAAGGCGCGGTGGACGAGGCAAGTTCCGCGCTCGTCATGAAGGATGGCGAGGTGCATCGCAAGCAGCCCGACGGCGGCGTTTCGATCATCAAGTTCGACAGCTACGCCTTCGATCTCGCCGAAATGACCAAGAAGGCCGCGGGCGCGTCGCTGAAGCCTGGCGACCGGGAGCTGTCCTATCTCTTCAACCCCGATCCGAACGACGAGTTCTACCAGCGCAATCCGCTGTCCTTCTCCTCCGAGATCCATCGGCGTTTCGTGGAGTGGACCTTCCCGCTGGTCTTCGCGCTGATGGCGCTGGTGGTGTCTTCCGATGCCCGCTCGCATCGCGAAGCGCGCATGCATCCGACGCTGCAGGTGATGATCATCGCCTTCGTCTTCCGCTGGATGACCTTCTATGCCGCCAATAGCGCGGAGGATTCGGCGATCTTCATCCCGATCCTTTATGCCGTGCCGCTTCTGACGATAGCGCTGTGCATCCGCCAGCTGATCAGCAACAAGAAACTGCGGATTCCGGCGCGCTACTCAGACCAGCTCAACGACCAGCTGATCCGCCTGAAAGTGATCAGCACGGCCGATGACGAGACAGGGAGGCCGTCATGATCGGCGGAACGCTCTCTCGCTACTTCTTCAAGCGTTATGCGCTGACCACCATCTATTTCCTCGTCGGCATCTTCTCGCTGATCTTCATCATCGATTTCAGCGAAACGACGAGCCGCATGTCGAACCTGCCGAATTACAATGTGGGGGGCGCGCTGCTGATGACGGCGCTGCGCATTCCCATGATCCTGCAGCAGACCGTGCCCTTCGTCGCGCTGTTTTCGGCCATGACGACGCTGATCGCGCTCAACCGTCGCTACGAACTCGTCGTGACCCGGGCGGCGGGCATTTCCGCCTGGCAGTTCCTGCGCCCCTTCGTGGCGGGTTCGCTGGTCTTCGGCATCCTGGCCGTCGCCGCCATCAATCCGATCGCGGCCTGGGGCGCCAAGAAGGCCGAGGCGCTGCAGGCGGAGTGGGGCGGCGGCAACCGCTCGTCGGCGGCTCTGTCCATTCCGTGGCTTCGCCAGATCCATGATGGGGACGATGCGATCATCGGGGCTGGCTCAGTTCAGGACGAGGGCGCGACGCTGCTCGACGTGACTGTGATCCATTTTGATCCACAGGGCAGCATCACCGTCCGGCAGGATGCCCGCTCGGCAAAGCTGGAAGATGGTTACTGGCTGCTTAACACCGTCACCGAGACGCGCAACGGCGAACTGCCGCGTCGATTCGAGACACTGAAAATTCCGACGGCGCTGAAGCCCGAATTTGTGCGCGAAACGCTGGCCAAAGCCGACACCATTGATTTCTTTGACCTTCCCCGGAAGATCGAAGTGGCCCGTTCCTTCGGGTTTTCCACAGCGGCGATGGAGACGCAATTTCACTCCATGCTCTCGCTTCCCCCGCTTCTCGTGGCCATGACGCTCATTGCCGCCAGCGTTTCGCTGAAGTTCAGCCGGTTCCACCAGAGCCGGTCGGTAATTCTCGGTGGAATCCTCGCAGGCTTCGTGCTTTATGTCGTGACCGTGCTTGTCAAAGCATTCGGGAGCAGCGGTGTAGTGCCTCCGTTCGTTGCAGCCTGGTTGCCGGTTGTTGTAGCGATGGCGCTGGGCTCGACGATTCTATTGCATCAGGAGGATGGCTAGTGGCGGCACGTGACCGCGACCCGATCAGGCGGACGAAGGTGGCCCTGCTTGCAGGCGTTGCCGCGTTCAGTCTTTTGGCGGGAACGCCCCTCACCGTTCAGGCTCAATCCACGACGATCGACCAGTTGCAGCCCAACATCGCGCCCGACGCGAAGATGCTGCTCTCGGCGAACGAGCTTGTTTACAACAATGATTCCGGTCGCGTGATCGTCCGTGGCAACGTGCAGATCAATTATGGCGGCTACCAGATGGTGGCCGAGCAGGTCGAGTACGACCAGACGGGCGGCCGTGTCATCGCGACCGGCAAGATCGAACTGATCGAGCCCGGCGGCAACCGTGTCTACGGCGACCGCATGGATCTGACGGATGATTTCGGCAACGGCTTCATCGAGCAGCTGCGCATCGAAACGACCGACCTTACGAAGCTTGCAGCCGCCAGCGGCGAGCGCATCAACGGCGAAGAGTTCGTTCTCAACAAGGCCGTCTATACCGCCTGTACGCCCTGCGCGACCAAGCCCGATCATCGCTCGCTGTGGCAGATCAAGGCGCAGCGCATCGTGCAGAACGGGCGCACCCGGACGGTGCGGCTGGAAAATGCCCGTTTCGAGCTCTTCGGCCAGCCGATCGTCTATCTGCCGGTGCTTGAGCTTCCCGACCATACGGTGAAGCGCAAGAGCGGCTTCCTGTTTCCACGCCTCAAATATACGCAGAAGCTCGGCGCCCAGCTGTCCATTCCCTATTACTGGGCGATCCGTCCCGATATGGACGCGACACTGACCGCGACGGGACTGACCAAGCAGGGGTTCCTGCTGGAAGGCGAGTTCCGCCAGCGTTTCCATAATGGCCAGCATACGCTGTCCTTTGCCGGCATCCACCAGATGGACCGCTCGGTCTTCACGCCGAACACCACCGATGCGGTAGAACTGAACCGCGGCATGGTGGCCTCGAAGGGCCGTTTCGAAATCAATCCGCGCTGGACATTCGGCTGGGATGTCCTGGTCCAGAGCGACAACAACTTCGCCAAGACGTACGAGCTTTCGACGTTTGACGGCACGACCTACACGAATCAGGCCTATCTGACGGGCCTCGGCAGCCGCAACTATTTCGACATGCGGGCTTTCTACTTCGACATCCAGGATGCCGACCTCGGCAGCACCAAGGAAAAGAAGCAGGCGATCGCGCAGGTTCTCGACTATTCCTACACCGCGCCGAAGCCGGTGGCGGGCGGTGAGCTGAACGTCGATGTCAACCTGACGAACGTGCATCGCAGCGGCAAGGACAGCTTCACCGTTCTGGGTGTCGAGCGTTTTCCGGGACTGGAAGGCTCCGCGCATCGCCTGACGAGCGAAGCCGAATGGCGGCGCACCTTCATCGTGCCGGGCGGCCTTTCGCTCACCCCGCTGCTTGCAGCGCGCGGCGATCTGATTGGCCTCAACATGGACAATCCCGGCCCCGGCTATGGCGGCAACTATGCCACCGAGGATGCCGTGGCGCGCTCCATGCTGACGGCGGGACTGGAAGCACGCTACCCGATCCTGATGGCGACCGCGCACAGCAGCCATGTGCTGGAGCCGATGGTGCAGGTCTATGCGCGCCCCAACGAGGATTTTGCCGGTCGCCTGCCGAACGAGGATGCACAGAGCTTCGTCTTCGACGCGACCAACCTCTTCGAGCGTGACAAGTTCTCCGGTTTCGACCGGATCGAGGGCGGCTCGCGCGCCAATGTCGGCTTCCGCTACACCGGCAATTTCGACAATGGCTACTCGCTGCGCTCCATCTTCGGCCAGTCCTATCATCTGGGTGGCGTGAATTCGTTCGCAACGGACGATCTGGTCAAGGTCGGTTCCGATTCCGGGCTCGAGACGGACACGTCGGACTTTGTCGGCATGATCGGCATCGACGCGCCGACAGGCGTGACGGCGAGCCTCAGCGCGCGCCTCGATGAGAAGACGCTAGACCTTCGCCGCGCCGATGCCACGCTCGGCTACGAAGGCATCTACTGGCAGTCGCTGATCACCTATACCAGCATTGCCGCGCAGCCCCGCTACGGCGAGATCGGCGACCGGGACGAAGTGCAGACCGCCGCGGCCTACCGCTTTGCCGATTACTGGTCGGTGTTCGGCTCGTTGACCTATGACATCAACAACGAGGTCATTTCGCGCAACGGCATCGGCATCACCTATGACGACCAGGACACGCTGTTCTCGATCGTCTACAAGCGCGAGCGCGACAAGAACGCGACGGTGGCCAACGACTGGTCGATCGGTGCGCGCATCAGCTTCCGTACGCTGGGCGACGTCAATGTCGGCGATGCCAAGTTCAACGAGTTGAACAACTGACGGCGCGCTTGGCGGCCGGTGCTGACAGCATTGCCGGGCGGTGCGGGCGTTTGCGGCCGCACTTGTCATCGTTTGGCCGCATGGTTTATGCATGCCAACGGGCTAGGGCGGCCGGAGCAGTGGCCGGACACAATTCAAAGGGTGGAGTGAAGCGCATGAACCGGATGATCCGCGCCGCCGTGCTGGCAGGTCTCATGGGAGCCGCGATGGCCGCGTCGACATCGAGCGTGGTCCTGGCGGCCGGCGGCGGCGGCGCGATCCGCGTCACCGTCAACGATACCGCGATCACCTCCGGCGACATTGCCAAGCGCGTGGCCTTCCTCAAGCTGCAGCGCCAGGGCGGCAACCTGCAGGCCACGGCCCGCGAGCAACTGATCGAGGAAACGCTGAAGCGCGCCGAGGTTGCCCGCGTCGGCATGTCCGTCAGCACGCAGGATGTCGATGCCGCCTTCCTGCGCTTTGCCCAGAGCAACAAGCTGAGCGCGGCGCAGCTCAACACCATCCTCGACAAGGCCGGCGTGACGACCGCCCATTTCAAGGCCTATATCGCCGTGCAGATGAGCTGGCCGCGCGTCGTGAACCTGCGCTACAATCTCGGCAGCAACCGCATGTCCGGCGCCGATCTCGTCAAGCGCATGCAGGAAAATGGCGGCAAGAAGCCGGTGACGACGGAGTATTTCCTGCAGCAGGTGATCTTCGTCGTGCCGGAGAAGCGCCGTGGCCAGATTCTCGGCAAGCGGCAGGCGGAAGCCAAGGCGTCGCGGGCGAATTTCCCGGGCTGCGAGCAGGCCAAGGTCTTTGCCGCCACAATGCATGACGTTTCGATCCGCAGCCTCGGCCGCGTGCTCGAACAGGAACTGCCGGATGACTGGAAGCCACTGGTGCTGAAGGCTGGCGACGGCATCACCACGGATACGCGCGTCACCGAGCGCGGCGTCGAATATCTGGCGATCTGCAAGAAGCGGCAGGTGAACGACGACGTCGCCGCCGAGATCGTCTTCCGCGCCGAGGACCTCGGCAAGAAGAAGGATGGCGGCGCCGAGGACGCCAACAGCAAGCGCTATCTCGACGAGCTGCGCAAGCGCGCCCAGATCGTGACGCGCTAAGGAACATCTCCATGGCCGAACCGGCGACACGGGCGCTCGCGCTCTCCATGGGCGATCCCGCCGGTATCGGCCCTGATGTGGCTCTCGCCTGCTACGCGGCTCGCAAGGAGTGGCAAACGCCCCCTTTCTTTTTCATCGGCGATCCCGATGTGCTGCTGGCCCGGGCTGAAGCACTCGGCCTTTGCGTTCCGGTGCGCGGCTGCGAGCCGGAGCAGGCTGTCTCTATCTTCGATGAGGCCTTGCCGGTCCTGCCCGTGACTTGCATCTCACCGGTCGTCGCAGGCGCGCCGGACAGCGCCAATGCCGGCGCCGTCATCGAAGCCATCGAGGCCGCCGTTTCGCTGACACGCGCCGGGCGGACCAGCGCCGTGGTCACCTGCCCCATCGCCAAATCCGTCCTCTACGATGCGGGCTTTGCCTTTCCGGGGCATACGGAATTCCTCGCCGATATCGCCGCCCGCGACGGTAGGGGTCCCTATCACCCCGTCATGCTGCTTTCCGGCCCGAAACTGAACGCCGTGCCCGTGACGATCCATATTCCGCTGAAGGACGTGCCAGCGGCGCTGACGCCGGACCTCGTCTACGAGACCTGCACAATCACCGCCCGCGACCTGCGTGAGCGCTTCGCCATCCCCTCGCCGCGCCTGGCTCTCGCCGGCCTCAACCCGCATGCGGGCGAAGGCGGGGCGCTGGGGCTTGAGGACGATGCGATCATCCGGCCTGTGGTGGAGCGGTTGAAGGCCGAAGGCATCGATGCCGTCGGCCCGCTTCCGGCCGACACGATGTTCCACGACCGGGCGCGCGCGACCTACGATGTCGCCATCTGCATGTATCACGATCAGGCGCTGATCCCCGCCAAGGCGCTCGGCTTCGACGACAGCGTGAACGCGACGCTCGGCCTGCCCTTCATCCGCACCTCGCCCGACCACGGCACCGCCTTTCCGATCGCAGGCAAGGGCCTTGCGCGGGCCGACAGCCTGCTGGCCGCGCTGCAGCTTGCGGAACGGCTGGCCACCGCCTCCGCCGGAGAAACCCGCTGATGGCCGCGCTCGACGGACTGCCGCCGCTGCGCGATGTGATCCAGCGCCATGGGCTCGACGCCAAGAAGGCGCTAGGCCAGAACTTTCTGCTCGATCTCAACCTCACCCAGAAGATCGCGCGCACGGCCGGCCCGCTGGATGGCGCGACCGTTATCGAGGTCGGCCCCGGCCCCGGCGGCCTGACGCGGGCGATCCTGGCGCTGGGTGCCAAACGCGTCATCGCGATCGAACGCGACCCGCGCGCCCTGCCGGCTCTTGCCGAGATCTCCGACCACTATCCGAGCCGGCTGACCGCGATTGAAGGCGATGCGCTGAAGACGGATTTCGAAGCGCTGGCGAAGGACGCCGACGGGCCGGTGCACATCATCGCGAACCTTCCCTACAATGTCGGCACGCAGCTTCTCGTCAACTGGCTGCTGCCGTCCGCCTGGCCGCCCTTCTACGCCTCGATGACGCTGATGTTCCAGCGCGAGGTGGGCCTTAGGATCGTCGCCGGCCCCGACGACGACCATTACGGCCGCCTCGGCGTGCTCGCCGGCTGGCGCACGGATGCGCGCATGGCCTTCGACGTGCCCCCGCAGGCCTTCACGCCGCCACCGAAAGTGACCTCGACCGTCGTCCACCTGACACCGATCGCCAACCCCATCCCCTGCGACCCCGCCAAACTCGAAAAAGTCACCGCCGCCGCCTTTGGCCAGCGCCGCAAGATGCTGCGCCAGAGCGTGAAGTCCATCGGCGGCGAAGCGCTTCTGGCGCGTGCGGAGATCGATCCGCAGCGGCGGGCGGAGACGCTGTCGGTGGAGGAGTTTTGCCGGCTGGCGGGGTGTTTGTGAGGGCGGCAATCCGCTAGCGGGCTGCGTTCAATGTAACCCACCGGCCGGGCGTCATACCGAAGGTCTTGCGGAAGTGTCGCGTGAAATGCGCCTGATCTGCAAAGCCGAGGTGATGAGCGATGCCGGCGAGACAGTCGCCCTTGGCCAGCAGGGCCTTTGCCTTGTCCAGCCGACGCATCATCAGGTAGCGATGCGGGCTTGTGCCCATCACGCGACGGAACTGCCTTGCCAACTCGAAGCGCGTGAGGCCGGTCACCTTCTCCAGCACATCCGAGCGGACGCTTTCTTCGCAGCAATCCGTAAGCAGGTCCCTCGCGGACAAAACCGCCGCCCGGGCCACCGGACTTAAAGTCGCTCTGGTGCATTTTGCATGCCGATCAAGGCCGTCAGAGATCCGGGCCAGAACATCGGCGAGCAAGAGATCGTCGGGCTCGCGGCCAAGATCAGCCAACATATCGGCAAGTGCGTTCAGGATTTCGCGATCATCAATCACCGGTTTAGCCACGAATGGCAAAGCCTGGCGATAATCACTCGCGGCGCCGACCAGCTCCGGCGGCAGGTAGATCATGCGATAGACAAGCCCGTCCTCCGTGCCCGCCGCGCCATCATGCAATTCATCCGGATGAAGGACGATCACGTTTCCGGGACGACTGAAATGGTCTTCGCCGCGATAGGAGAAGGTCTGAACGCCGTAAAGGGTCACACCAAGCGCGTAGGTATCATGTCGATGCGGTGAAAACCCTTCTCCGTGGAAGCGTGCTTCGATGCGCTCCACGCCACAATCCGCCCGCGACACGGTCATCCCGTCGACTAACGGTGCGTTGCACGATCGTTCAAGACCGGCCTCGCAGGGGAGCGCTAAAAGGTCGCCTCTTTCGATCCCCTGAGCGGAGTTTCCAAGCATGTTCGATACCAAGGTTGCAATCGTAGTTCGATACGATCTGGCGGTCTGGCAAAAGCTCAACGTAACCGCATTCTTGATGAGCGGTCTCGTGGCGCAATCGCCCGAGATGATCGGGCAAGCCTATCGCGACGCCGCCGGAGGTGTCTACAACGCAATGAGTCGACAACCCGTCGTCGTGCTTGCAGCGGAATTGGACCTCTTGCGCACGATCCAGACACGCGCGGAGACGCGCGGCGTCATAACCTCGAGCTATATTGAGGAGATGTTCGAAACCGGGCATGACGACGCCAATCGCGCGGTCTTTGCGCGCTTCACTCCACAGACGGCCCGCCTGGTCGGGATCGCCCTGCATGCGGAGCGAAAGATCATCGACAAGATCACGAAGGGCGCAAAAATGCACGCCTAATCAAAAGGGGGAGCCGTAATGATCTGCCCTCACCTCAACACCGGCTCCTCATCCAGCAGCTTGCGGACGAAATCGAACATGCCGTGGCGGCGGTCGCGGCGCAGGCGCTCGGCCTTGACGATGGACTGGATGGCGTCGAAGGCGGCTGTGAGGTCGTCGTTGATGATGACGTAGTCGTATTCGCCCCAGTGGGCGATTTCCGAGCGGGAATTGGCAAGGCGGGTGCGGATGACCTCGTCCGTATCCTCGGCGCGCCGGTGCAGGCGCGATTGCAGTTCGGTCATGGTGGGCGGCAGGACGAAGATGGAGACGACGTCGGCGGCCATCTTGTCCTGGAGTTGCTGGGCGCCCTGCCAATCGATATCAAAGAGCATGTCGCGTCCCTCGGACATGGCAATCTCGACGGGTTCGCGCGGGGTGCCGTAGAAATTGCCGTGCACCTCGGCCCATTCCAGCAGCGCATCGCTGTCGCGCAGGCGTTCGAACTGGGTCTTGGAGACGAAATCGTAGTGCACGCCCTCGATCTCGCTCGGACGGCGCGGGCGCGTGGTGACGCTGACGGAAAGGCCGATGCCCTTGTCCGTCTCCAGAAGCGTGCGGGCAATGGTGGACTTGCCGGCGCCCGACGGCGAGGAGATGACCAGCATGAGGCCGCGGCGGGCGATCGGGATGGTCTTGGCCAGGGTCGTGGCGGTGGCGGCGTTCATGGTCTACTCCAGATTCTGAACCTGTTCGCGGAACTGGTCGATGACGACCTTCAATTCGATGCCGGCGGTCGTGACGGCGGCGGCATTGGACTTCGAACAGATGGTATTCGATTCCCGGTTAAATTCCTGTGCCAGGAAATCCAGCTTGCGCCCCACAGGACCGCCGGCCGCCAGAAGGCCGCGTGCAGCCGCGACATGCGACATCAGCCGGTCGATCTCCTCGCGCAGGTCCGCCTTGGTGGCGATGAGGGCGACTTCCTGGTGCAGCCGCTCGGCGTCGATGGTGACGCCCGTTGCCGTGATCGCGGCAAGCTGGCCCGCAAGGCGCTCGGCGATCGCCGCCGGCGACCGGGACGGGTCGGCCTCGATCTGGCGGGCGAGCGTTTCGACACGGGCGATCTGGCCGAGCAGGACGGTCACGAGCGCCGCCCCTTCCCGCTCGCGCATGGCGACAAGATCAGACAGCGCCGCGGCAAGGCCTTTGAGGATATCGGCATCGCGAGACGTGCGGTCGGCCTCGGTTTCCGGCGGTTCGCGAAGATCGACGATGCCGCGCAAGGTGAGCAATGTATCGAAGCGCAGCGGCGCGGGATCGATGCGGTCACCAAGCCGCTCCTTCAGCGCGAGAACGGCGGCCAGCGCCTCCTCGTTGACGACGGCCTCGACGGCGGCCTCGCCCGAGGCGAGCGACAGGCCGATCTGCAGGTTGCCGCGTGTCAGCGCTTCGGCGCCCAGACGGCGGATCTCCGGTTCCAGATGATCGAGCCCCGGCGGCAAACGCAGGCGCAGGTCGAGCCCCTTGCCGTTGACGGAGCGCAGTTCCCACACCCAGCGCGTCCGCCCGCTTGTGCCCTCGCGGCGCGCGAAGCCGGTCATGGACTGAACGGTGGATATGGAAGCAGACATGGCATTCTCCCGGATGCGCGGGGGCCGACGGCGGGATCGGCCGCAGCCGGCGATTGACCATCTCTACAGGGGAAATTGCCGGCATGACAGGCGAGCGGCAGCGGCAGCCCCGCTCATCCACACAATTGGATCGTTTCGGGTCGGTGTGTCGTGTGTGCCTTATGGCAGGAACCGCCTCGGTCTCTGGCGAAAGGTGGAGATGGCTGACGCTCCCTTCCCGTCCGTCATGCTCGAAGCGGACAGAAGCACCCCCGCGAGACGCGCGGTGCTCGTGGCTTGGATCCTCGGCTCGGTGGCCGAGGATGACGGCAGGTGGGAGGCCGTGCTGCTCGACGGCAAACGGTGAACACGCATTCGCGACGTCGCACATCACGGCGCGTGGCACCGCAAATCCCTTGCCTCAATTGGCGCAGTGCCCTTACTGGCTCTGCCCGTCCGTCGTTGCGGGCGCGGCGCCCTCCGCTTCCGCCTTGGCGGCTTCGGCGGCGCGTTCGGCCTCGATCTTGCGCCAGCGGCGGACATTGGCGTTGTGCTCGTCGAGCGAGGTGGCGAAGACGTGGCCACCGGTGCCGTCGGCGACGAAGTAGAGCTCTTCGGTGCGCGAGGGGTTGGCGACGGCCTCCAGCGCGGCGCGGCCGGGATTGGCGATCGGCGTCGGCGGCAGGCCCTTGATCACGTAGGTGTTGTAGGGGGTCTGCTTGTCGAGGTCGGATTTGTAGATCGGACGGTCGGCCGGCTTTCCGTCGCCACCGAAGATGCCGTAGATCACCGTCGGATCGGACTGGATGCGCATGCCCTTTTCCAGCCGGTTGATGAAGACGGAGGCAACGCGCGAGCGCTCGTCGGCGCGGCCGGTTTCCTTCTCCACGATGGAGGCGAGCGTGACGAACTCCTCCAGCGTTTCAACCGGCAGGTCGCGGTCGCGGCGCGCCCAGATCTGCTCGACCAGCGCGGTCTGGGCATTCTTCATCTGCTCGACGATTTCGGCCCGCTTGGTGCCGCGCGAGAACTTGTAGGTGTCGGGGCGAAGACTACCCTCGACCGGCAGTTCCTTTGGCAGATCGCCTTCGAGGATGGGGTCATCGGCAAGGCGCTTGAACATCTGCTTGACGGTCAGCCCCTCCGGCAGCGACACCGAATAAAGGATCGACTTGCCGGATTTCAGAAGCTGCATCACGTCCTGCATCGAGGATCGCGCCTTGATCTCGTACTCGCCCGCCTTCAGCGTCTCACTGTCCAGATAGGCCTCGGAGACGAAGCGGAAGACACGGCTGTCGCTGATGATTCCGGAGCGTTCCAGGCCGTTGGCGATCTCGCTCATGCCGGCGCCGTTGCGGACGATGAAGTTGCTGTTGGCGGCCAGTGGTCCCGGCGCCTCGTAGGTGTGCAGGGCGTAATAGACGGCGCCGGCACCGATCAGGGCACCGAAGACAATGACGCTCATGACGAAATTGAGGAAGATGACGACCTGCGAGCGGGCCTTGCGCGACCGGCGCTTGGGTTCCGGCACTTTTTCCGGCCGAAGCGCCTCGTTGGCCGACTTCGGAATGATGACGCCGGCGCTCTGGGCCTCCTGGTGGGCGGCCGGCTGCTGGCCCTTCTCGTTGAAATCGCTCACGCTTGTCCTGATCCCAAGGTTCTCATTCCCACACGGCCAGAGAGACGAACCTTAGAAATGCTCGCCGGCCCCGTTGGCCTGCCCCTGTCTCGTGGACAGCAAGGCGGCGCAACGTTCAGTCCCAGTCCGGTCCAACCCGCCGACACATCGACACGGCAGACCGCTGCCGCTCTGGTTCAGCAGAGCATTGCGGCAAAAATTCATCGGTGCCGGCGGTTCTCCCCGACACCGATCATAACCGGCTTTGTGCCGATCGTCTAATGCTTAGGCATACCGCTTCAGCACCAGCGACGCATTGGTGCCGCCGAAGCCGAAGGAGTTGGACAGCGCCACATTCACCTCGCGCTTGCGGGCCGTGTGCGGCACAAGATCGATCTTCGTCTCGACATCGGGCGTATCGAGGTTCAGCGTCGGCGGAACGATGTTGTCGCGGATGGCGAGCGCCGAGAAGATCGCCTCGACCGCGCCGGCTGCGCCAAGCAGGTGACCGATGGCCGACTTGGTGGACGACATGGAAATCTTCTCGGCGGCATCCCCGACAAGACGCTCGACCGCCCCAAGCTCGATCGTATCGGCCATGGTCGAGGTGCCGTGGGCGTTGATATAATCGATGTAGGCGGGCTGAAGACCGGCACGCTTCAGCGCCATCTTCATGCACCGATAGGCACCGTCACCGTCTTCAGACGGAGCGGTGATGTGGAACGCATCGCCCGACAGACCGTAGCCGACGACTTCGGCGATGATCTTTGCGCCGCGTGCCAGCGCATGCTCCAACTCCTCCAGCACGACGATGCCGGCGCCCTCGCCCATGACGAAGCCGTCGCGATCGCGGTCGTAGGGGCGCGAGGCGATCTGAGGGTTGTCATTGTGCTGCGTCGACAGCGCCTTGCAGGCGGCGAAGCCGGCAAGCGAGATGCGGCAGATGGGCGATTCGGTGCCACCGGCCACCATGACGTCGGCATCGCCGAGCGCGATCAGGCGGGCCGCATCGCCGATCGCATGCGCGCCGGTGGAGCAAGCCGTGACGACCGAATGGTTCGGCCCGCGCAGCTTGTGGCGGATGGAGACATGGCCGGAGGCAAGATTGATGAGGCGGCCGGGAATGAAGAAGGGCGACAGGCGTCGCGGGCCCTTGTCGCGCAGGGTATAGCCGCCCTCGACAATGCCATCGAGGCCGCCGATGCCGGAACCGATGAGAACGCCGGTGGCGCACTGGTCGTCATAGGTCTCGGGATGCCAGTTGGCGTCGGCAAGCGCCATTTCGGCGGCGGCGACGGCGTAGACGATGTAGGGATCGACCTTGCGCTGTTCCTTCGGCTCCATCCACTGGTCGACATTGTAGGTGCCGTCGGAGCCGTCACCGACCGGAATGCGGCAGGCGATCTTGGCGGGCAGGTCTTCGACTTCGAATTCGGTGACGCGGCGGGCCCCGTTGGTCCCGGCCAGCAGGCGCTGCCAGGTGACTTCCGTGCCACAGCCCAAAGGCGATACCATGCCGGTACCCGTGATGACGACCCGTCTCATCGTTTCCGTTCCACCCCTGCTGTTCTTCGGGATGGCGAGGCGCGCCGCCGTCCCGTCCACTGCCGATCTCGGCACCCGAAAGCACCCATGAGCATTGGAGCTATGATCTCTCATGACCGGGAACAAGGCATGATGATGGTGCCTGCCCGACTTTTCCTTAAAAAAATTCCGGCGTTCGGTTTCCTGAGCGCCGGAACTTGATATCTACCGATGAACCGGCGGAACCGGTTGGAGCTGCCGGCGCATCAAGGGCGCGGCTGCGAGGTCGATCAGGCCTGGGCCTTTTCGATGAACTTCACGGCGTCACCGACCGTCAGGATCGAATCAGCGGCATCGTCCGGGATCTCGACGCCGAATTCTTCTTCGAACGCCATGACGAGTTCGACCGTGTCGAGCGAGTCGGCACCGAGGTCGTCGATGAAGCTTGCGCCTTCGGTGACCTTTTCGGCATCGACGCCAAGATGATCGATAACAATTTTCTTCACGCGTTCTGCGATGTCGCTCATGTCGGTTTCCTCGACCTTTGTTACACGACGATGCCTTGCGGGCACCGACATTTCCAATCCCCGAAATCGGGCGTTGAGCCAGATAGACCAAAGCAGTCCAGCCGGCGATCCGTTCGACCGGGCCATCCAATCGGGCGCGGCAAGCCTCAAGTGGCTCGATGCCATCCCGATGCGCGGTTCATCCCGATCGACTGCGCACAGTCATGGCCCGATTAACACGGTTTAGTTTCGCCGCAAAGGGCGAAAATGCCCCGCAAAGCCTTGCTCAACATGGAAAGACAAGGCTTTGCAATTTGTTCCAGTCCAGCCTGATACAGCGTTTGCGCCATCTTCATGATGACAGGACGGGTGATTCCCGGCGAACCGGGAAGCCCTCAGATCATCGCCATGCCGCCATTGACGTGGATCGTCTGGCCGGTGACGTAGGAGGCCTCGTTGGACGCGAGATAGGCGACCGCGCCTGCCACTTCCTGGCCCGTTCCCATGCGCCGTGCCGGGATCGCGCCCATGATCGCTTCCTTCTGCTTGTCATTGAGCTTGCCGGTCATGGCGCTCTCGATGAAGCCGGGGGCGACGCAGTTGACGGTGACGTTGCGGGTCGCGATTTCCTGGGCGAGCGACTTGGAAAAGCCGATCATGCCGGCCTTGGAGGCGCAATAGTTCGCCTGGCCCGGATTGCCCGTAACGCCGACGACGGAGGTGATGTTGATGATGCGGCCGAAGCGGCGGCGCATCATCGGATGGGTCAGCTCGCGCGTCAGGCGGAAGACGGCGGTCAGGTTGACTTCCAGCACGGCATCCCAGTCCGCATCGCTCATGCGCACGAACAGACCGTCCTTGGTGATGCCGGCATTGTTGACGAGAATATCGACGCCGCCGAGCTCGGCCTCGGCCTTTTCGCCGAGCGCCTTGACTTCGGCGCGATCGGACAGATTGGCGGGAAGGAGGTGGACGCGCTCGCCGAGGTCGGAAGCCAGCGCTTCCAGCTTTTCGACGCGCGTGCCGTGCAGGCCGACAATGGCGCCCTGCGCATGCAGGATGCGGGCGATTTCCTCGCCGATGCCGCCGGATGCGCCGGTGACGAGGGCCTTGCGGCCCGAGAGATCAAACAGCATGGGGGTCATCCCTTCCAGTGTTGTGGACGTGTTTTGAGCAAATGCCGCGACCGCCTTTACTGCGCAGCCAGCAGCGCCTCGATATCGGCGGGCGTGTTGACGGCGACGCCGGTGACGGATTTGTCGATGCGGCGGGCAAGCCCGGTCAGCACCTTGCCGGCGCCGATTTCATAAAGCGTCGTGACGCCGTTTGCGCCGAACCATTCGACCGTCTCGCGCCAGCGCACCTGGCCGGTGACCTGCTCGACCAGGAGATCGACGATCTCGTCGGCGGAGGTGACGGGCGCGGCCTTGACGTTGGCGATGACGGGCACCACTGGGTCCTTGCGAGTGACGGTCGAGAGCGCCTCGCGCATGGCATCTGCGGCGGGACCCATCAGCGACGAATGGAAAGGTGCGGAGACGGGCAGCAGCAGCGCGCGCTTGGCGCCCTTTTCGCTGGCGAGGCTCGCTGCCTTTTCCACGGCCGGCTTTTCGCCGGAGATGACGATCTGGCCCCCGCCATTGTCATTGGCGATCTGCACGGCGCCCTCGCCTGCCGCCGCTTCGCAGACCGCGACGACATCGGCATGTTCCAGCCCGATGATCGCCGCCATGGCGCCCTTGCCGACGGGAACGGCCGCCTGCATGGCATTGCCGCGAATGCGCAGGAGCCGCGCGGTATCGGCAAGCGAGAAGGTGCCGGCGGCGCAGAGCGCGGAATATTCGCCGAGCGAATGTCCGGCGACATAGGCGACCTTCGTCTTGAGATCGAAGCCGCGCGCTTCCAGGACCCGGATGGCGGCGATGGACACGGCCATCAGCGCCGGCTGGGCATTGGCCGTCAGCGTCAGCTTGTCGTCCGGGCCATTCCACATGACGTCGGAGAGCTTCTCGCCGAGGGCCTCATCGACTTCTTCGAACACGGTCCGCGCCTCGGGAAAGGCCTCCGCCAGATCCCGGCCCATGCCGACGGCTTGGCTGCCCTGGCCGGGAAAGGTGAATGCTACGGTCATCGGCGCTCGTCCCTTGTTTCCAGCGGCCGCCGGTCGTTTCCTTCGGCCTGTTCTTGGTTTTGGTCCTCAATTCACATTTGGGCGCGGCGAGTCAAGGCTTCGCCCGGTAAGGCTGCCTGCGGGACCACCCGCTTTTCTCTTGCATGAGCCTGCCGCGCGCTTACATTTGCGTAGCCCGTCGCCGGCCCGGCATTCGCCCGGGCTGCTGCCTCTATCCCTCCAGCAGCCAGCAGGTTCTCCCAGCCTGTCACTCTGTGCCGTCTATATTCTTTCGTCAGGAACCCGCTCCCATGAAATACAATCCGCTTGGCCGCTCCGGCATTTCCGTTTCCGAAATCTGCCTCGGCACCATGACCTGGGGCTCGCAGAACAGCGAAGCCGAGGCGCATGAACAGATGAACACCGCCGTCTCGAAGGGCGTCAATTTCTTCGACACGGCCGAACTCTACCCCGTGACGCCGGCGTCTGCGGAGACCTATGGTGACACGGAGCGGCTGATCGGCTCCTGGTTCAAGGCGCGCGGCAAGCGCGACGACATCGTGCTGGCGACGAAAGTTGCCGGGCCCGGCCGTCCCTATATTCGCGGCGGCAGCCCGATGACGCCGGCGAGCATGGCCGAGGCGCTCGACAACAGCCTCCAGCGGCTCGGCACCGACTATGTCGATCTTTACCAGCTGCACTGGCCCAATCGTGGCCATTATCACTTCCGCCAGGCCTGGACTTACGATCCCTCCCGCCAGAATACCGCCGAGGTCCTGGACGATCTGGCTTCGCTCCTCGAAGCGCTCGACGGCTTCGTGAAGGCAGGCAAGGTGCGGGCGGTCGGCGTTTCCAACGACACGGCCTGGGGCGTGGGCAAGATGCTGGAGATCGCGGAGAGCCACGGTTATCCCCGCGTCGCCTCGATCCAGAACGAATACAACCTGCTCTACCGGACCTTCGATCTCGATCTCGCCGAACTTTCGCACCACGAGGATGTCGGCCTTCTCACCTATTCCCCGCTGGCGCAGGGTCTTCTCAGCGGCAAATATCTCGGCGGCATCGTGCCGGCCGGCTCGCGCGCCGCGATCAACGGCGACCTCGGCGGACGCCTCACGCCACATCAGGAACCCGCCGTCGCGGCCTACAGGGAGATCGCGGACCGGCTGGGGTTGGAACTGACGCAGCTGGCGCTCGCTTTTTGCCTGACGCGGCCCTTCATGACTTCGGTCATCATCGGCGCCACCAGCATGGCGCAACTCGAGACCTGCATCGGCGCGGCGGACGTTTCGCTCTCGAAGGAGGTCCTGGCCGAGATCGCGGCGGTGCACCGCCGCTTCCCGATGCCGATCTGAGGTGCCCTCCTCCCCGTCATGGTCGGGCTTGACCCGACCATCCATGCGGAACCCTCGCGTGCTCGCGGGGTGGATCCTCGGCTCAAGGCCGAGGATGACGGAGGGTGGGTGACGCTCCTGTCAAAAACCATGGCGACACAATCCGCTCCAGCTTGTCAAAGGCGCCAGTGGGAAAAATCCCCGCCCGCCCTTGCTTTTCAGGCAAAGCCGCGTATAAGCGCCCCTGTTCAATGATCCGGTCTTTCGGCTGGTGGCTGAACGGAGGGCCGGTTTCCGCGAGGGAGCCTGTCAGGGTCAACAGAGACCCAGCCTCCCGTGTCTCCGCTCTCGACCGTCTCGGAACAACACTTTCTTGCCGGCCCGCAAGGGCCATTAAGAACAGTCGTTGAGGCTTGGCGCCGGACCCGGATCGACAGATGAAGCAAGAAAGGCAAGCCTCCAATGGCTCTTTATGAACACGTGTTCCTTGCCCGACAGGATGTGTCCGCACAGCAGGTCGATGGTCTCCTTGAGCAGTACAAGGGCGTCATCGAAGCAAATGGCGGCAAGGTCGGGCGTACCGAAAACTGGGGCCTGAAGTCCCTAACCTACCGCATCAAGAAGAACCGCAAGGCGCATTACGTCCTCATGGACATCGATGCCCCGGCCGCTGCCGTCCACGAGATGGAGCGCCAGATGCGCATCTCCGAAGACGTCCTGCGCTACATGACGATCGCCGTCGAGAAGCACGAGGAAGGCGCCTCGGCCATGATGCAGAAGCGCGACCGCGACGACCGTCCGGGCCGTGGCGAACGCGGTGAGCGTGGCGATCGCGGTGACCGCGGTCCGCGCGAAGGTGGTTTCAACCGTGGCGACCGCGACGACCGTCCGCGCCGCCCGCGCGAAGACCGCGCGTAATTTCCGGGACAAGGAGACAAGACAATGGCTGAAGCTTCTTCCGCACCGGCACGCCGCCCCTTCCACCGTCGCCGCAAGACCTGCCCCTTCTCGGGCGCAAACGCTCCGCGGATCGACTACAAGGACGTACGCCTCCTGCAGCGCTACATTTCCGAGCGCGGCAAGATCGTTCCCTCCCGCATCACCGCCGTTTCCCAGAAGAAGCAGCGCGAACTGGCCCAGGCCATCAAGCGCGCCCGCTTCCTCGGCCTGCTGCCCTACGTTCTCTCGTAAGGCGGCTTGAGGGGCAGCCCGCCTCGTCGTCATTGGCCGCGCCCAGGGCGTGGATCCTCGGGTCGAGCCCGAGGATGACGGGAGGACAGGGATGCTCTGGTGCCATGAAATGAGGCGTCGGGGCTCTGCCCCTTCCTCCGTCATGGTCGGGCTTGACCCGACCATCCATCCGCCGGGCGCTTTGGCTGCGGCATGGATCCTCGGGTCAAGCCCGAGGATGACGCGATCGGGGAATGCTCCGATGCATGAATGCGGACGAGGCGCTGCGGCGGCTCGTCCTTCCCCTTCCGCGGTGGGCGCGGATCGGAAACAGAGCAAACCCCATGTTGGGACGACGCGGCACAGCCGGCGCCCCTAACTGCGCGATGCGCAGGACAGCGAAAGACGTCAAATGCGTTTCGACAACCGCACGATCCTGACCGGCTTTCTTGCCGGCCTGACCGCCGCCCTGCTTTCGCTCGGCGCGAACGGATCGTCGTCGCTCGCCATCTTTCTCTACGCGGCCTCCGCGCTTCCCATCCTGATTGCCGGCCTCGGCTGGGGCGTTGCCGCCTCGATCACCGCGGTCGTCACGGGCGGCATCATTGCCGGCCTCGTCGCCTCGCCCTATTTCGCGCTCGTCGTTCTCGTCGTGACCCTCATTCCAGCGGGCTGGATCGCGCATCTGGCCAATCTCGCCCGCCCCGCCTCCGAGATCGGCGGCCCGGCAGAGGCGCTTGCCTGGTATCCGCTCGCCGATGTCCTGACCAATCTTGCCGGCCTCGTCACCGCCGGCATGCTCGTCATCGGCTTCATCATCGGCTATGACAGCAGCCTTTCCAGCCAGATCGTCGAAATGATGATGGCGACGCTGCAGCAACAGGATGCGACGTTCAACCCGGACGCCGCGACGGTCGCCGCCATCAAGTCGGTTTTCGCCATGGCGCTGCCGCTGGTGCAGGGCGCGGCCTGGGTGATCCTGCTGTTTGCCGCCTATTATCTGGCGACGCGCATCGTACAGGCTTCGGGCCGCTCGCTGCGCCCGCGCGAGGACATGCCGTCCACGCTGCGCATGCATCGCAATGCGATCTTCGTGTTTCTCGTCGGCCTGATGGCCGCCTTCTTCGGCGGCACGATCGGCATTCTCGGCGCGCTGGTCTGCGGCACGTTCGGCGCCGGCTTCGTGCTCGCCGGATTTGCGGTGCTGCACCACCGCACGCGCGGCAAGTCCTGGCGCCTGCCGGTGCTGTGGCTCGTCTATCTCTCGGTGGTGTTCTTCTCGTTCCTGCCGCTCCTCGTCATCCTCATCGCCGGTCTTTCCGACACGCGTCGCACCATCGCGCTGTCGCCCGCCGGTGGCGCATCCCATCCACCCTCTTCTCCTGATAACCAAGAAACGTAAGAAAGGATCAGATCCATGCACGTCATCCTGCTGGAACGTATCGCAAAGCTCGGCCAGATGGGCGAAACCGTGAAGGTTCGCGACGGCTACGCCCGCAACTACCTGCTGCCGCTCGGCAAGGCGCTGCGTTCCAACGAAGCCAACAAGAAGCGCTTCGAAAACGAGCGCGCCACGCTCGAAGCCCGCAACCTCGAGCGCAAGAGCGAAGCCCAGGCCATCGCCGAGCAGCTCGAAGGCAAGTCCTTCGTCATGGTTCGCGCCGCCGGCGAAACCGGCCAGCTCTACGGCTCGGTCGCTGCCCGCGATATCGTTGACGCGCTCGCCGCCGAAGGCTTCAACATCGGCCGCAACCAGGTCGAGCTCAACACCCCGATCAAGGCCATCGGCATCCACCAGGTCGTTCTGCACCTGCACGCCGAAGTCGAACTGTCGGTCGAGATCAACGTTGCCCGTTCGGCCGAAGAAGCCGAGCGCCAGGCCCAGGGCGAAAACCTCACCTCCGCCGACGCCATCTACGGCGTGGACGAAGACGCCCTGAAGCCGGAAGACTTCTTCAACCCCGAAGCCGAATTCGAAGGCGACGAGGAATAATCCTCGACACCTTCTCGGTGGCATTTCTCGAAGACCCGGTGCAGCGATGCGCCGGGTCTTTTCGTTGGGGTGATCAAGGCCTTCGAATCGCCGACGCGAGTCAATAGAATGGTTCCGGTATCACGATGATTCGTGCGCGTGCGCCTGTGGACAAGCTGTATAGCGGCCGAGCCGGCAAAAGCATTTGACGCGCCCGGTGCGCGGGTTCAAACGAATACCCTTCTATCAGGCGGCCGGCGGTTTTCGGCCTGCCGTATGGACGTTGCGAGAGAGACGATGAACGAAGCTGCCCGACGCATCACCCCTGCCCCCAAGGACCAGACGGACATGCTCTACCGGGAAGCGCCGAGCAATATCGAGGCCGAGCAGGCACTCTTGGGCGCCATCCTCGTCAACAACGACGCGTTCTACCGCGTGTCGGATTTCCTGAAGCCGGTACATCTGCATGAGCCGCTGCACCGGCGCATCTACGAGGTGGCGGGCGACATCATCCGCATGGGCAAGACGGCCAATCCCGTCACCATCAAAACCTTCCTGAAGGCCGACGAGAAAGTGGGCGACCTCACCGTCGCGCAGTATCTGGCGCGTCTTGCGGCCGAGGCCGTGTCGATCATCAATGCGGAGGACTATGGCCGCGCCATCTATGATCTGGCACTGCGCCGCTCGCTGATCACCATCGGCGAGGACATGGTCAACATCGCCTTCGACGCGCCGCTCGACATGCCGCCGCAAAGCCAGATCGAGGATGCCGAACGACGCCTGTTCGAACTGGCCGAAACCGGCCGCTATGACGGTGGCTTCCAGTCCTTCTCGGACGCGGTGGCGCAGGCCGTCGACATGGCGGGCGCGGCCTTCGAGCGCGACGGCAATCTCTCCGGCATCTCCACCGGCATCGGCTCGCTCGATTCGAAGATGGGCGGTCTGCAGCGGTCGGACTTGATCGTGCTCGCCGGACGCCCCGGCATGGGCAAGACCTCGCTTGCCACCAATATCGCGTGGAACATCGCAGCCTCCTATGAAAGCGAAGTGCAGGCGGACGGCTCGTTCAAGGCCAAGAACGGCGGCGTCGTCGGCTTCTACTCGCTGGAAATGTCGTCCGAGCAGCTCGCCACCCGTATCATGTCGGAGCAGACGGAGGTCTCGTCCTCGAAGATCCGCCGCGGCGACATCAGCGAACATGAATTCGAAAAGCTGGTCGGCTTTTCCCAGACCATGCAGAAGGTGCCGCTCTATATCGACCAGACTGGCGGTATCTCGATTGCGCAGCTTTCGGCCCGCGCCCGCCGTCTGAAGCGGCAGCGCGGCCTCGATTGCCTGGTGGTGGACTATATCCAGCTCATGACGGGTTCCGGCAAATCCGGCGAGAACCGCGTGCAGGAAATCACCCAGATCACGACGGGCCTCAAGGCGCTCGGCAAGGAGCTCAACGTTCCCATCATCGCGCTGTCGCAGCTCTCCCGTGCGGTGGAAAACCGCGAGGACAAGCGCCCGCAACTCTCCGACCTTCGCGAATCGGGCTCGATCGAGCAGGACGCCGACGTGGTGCTCTTCGTTTTCCGCGAGGAATATTACGTGAAAAACCTCGAGCCGCGCGACGAATTCGATCCGAAGTACGAAGAGTGGAAGATGCAGTTCGAGAAGGTGAAGGGCACGGCGGACGTGATCATCGCCAAGCAGCGTCACGGACCGACCGGCACGGTCAAGCTCGCCTTCCAGTCGGAATTCACACGCTTTGCGGATCTCGCCGACCCGAGCTTCACGCAGTACGAGGAGCACTGAGCGGCGGCTCAGGACGTCCAACGAACGCCCGGCGGCGCGGGAACCGGATGCGGTGTCCGTGCCCCGCATCGTGTCAGGCGACCCTGCACGACCATCGCACGGTCCCGCGAGACATTGTGCATGGCACAAGATATCGGCCGCCGCCCGCTTTGCGTCATGAACAAAAGTGATAGGGTCCGCGCGAGATCAGCAGAAGGACCCGCCCATGCCGCGCGCCGCCACGCCCTCCCCCGAAGATGCGCTCTTCGACAGCGCCTCCAACCGGCTGACGATCGATCTTTCGGCGCTCGTTTCCAACTGGCAGACCATGAGCCGCCTTTCCGGCAAGGCGTCGGCCGCCGCGGTGCTCAAGGCCGACGCCTATGGCACCGGGATCGAGGATGCGGCGATCGCGCTCTATGAGGCCGGCGCGCGGGATTTCTTTGTTGCCAATGCCGAGGAAGGCGCCGGGCTGCGTCCCTTCGTGCCGGATGGGCGCATCTATATCCTCGCCGGCATGTGGCCCGGCAACGAGGCGCTGTTCTTCGACAATGACCTCGTACCGATCGTAAATTCGCAGGAGCAACTGGCCGTCTATATGTCGGCGATTGCCGAGCATGGCGACCACCCTTGCGTGCTCCACGTCGACACGGGCATGAACCGGCTGGGGCTCTCGGTGGAGGAGGCGCTGGCGCTGGCCAATGATCCGGCGCGGCCGGCGAGCTTCTCGCCCGTGCTGGTGATGAGCCATCTGGCAGCGGCGGATTCGCCCGCCCACTCCCTCAATGCGCGCCAGCTTGCGGCCTTCCGGGAGGTTTCTGCCGCTTATGAAGGTATTCCGGCGAGCCTTGCCAACTCGGCCGGCATTCATCTCGGACCCGATTATCACTTCGACCTCACCCGTCCGGGTATCGCGACCTATGGCGGCGAATGCGTCAACGACGTGCCGAACCCGATGCGACCCGTCGTGACCGCCGAAGCGCGCATCGTGCAGGTGCGCCAGGCCAAGGCCGGCGAGACGGCGAGCTATGGCGCAACGGCCGTGCTGACGCGCGATACGGTGATCGCCACCGTTGCGGTCGGCTATGCCGACGGCTATCTGCGCGCCCAATCGGGCACCGGCGTACCGCTGCGCCAGACCGGCCTTGGCGGCGGCGCGGGATTCCTGCACGGGCAGCGCGTGCCGATCCTCGGGCGCGTGACGATGGACCTCACCCTGTTTGATGTGACCGACCTGCCGGCGGGCAGTGTAAGGGCCGGTGATTATGTCGAGCTCTTCGGGCACAATATTCGCGTGGATGACGCCGCCCGCGCCGCAGGCACGATCGGCTACGAAATGCTGACGAGCCTCGGGCTTCGCTACGAGCGGCGCTACATCGAGGCCTGACGCTTCCTTGGCCCCTGCGCCCGTGGCCCGTGGCCCGTGGCGCGAAAATGCCTCTGGCCTTGTGGTTTTTCCCGCGCTATAAGAGAACAAAAGGAGATCAGACATGGATGAAATCCATCTGAGCGACGAGGATCGCGCTTTTGTGGAGGCCGAGGTCAGAGCCGGGCGCTATAGCTCGGTGGAGGACGTGGTGCGGGCGGGGTTGAGCTTGCTCGAGGAGCAGCAGGTGCGCCGACGCAAGCTCAAGACGCTCGCCGTGGCGGCCGAGGCCGATATCGCTGCCGGACGCTTTCATGAGTATGAAAACCTCGACGATCTGATCGCCGATCTCGAGGAGTTGACGGTGGAGGCGACGCATTAGGCGGCGGCGGGTTCTCTGGTCGCCGGATGCACGGCAGGACCTCGCCCGGATCTACGCCTATATCCGACGAGACAATCCATTGGCAGCGCGCCGCTTTGCCAGCCAATTGCAGGGCAAGTTCGAGCGATTGGCTGAGATCGGCGTCTCGGGAACGCGCCGCCTTGATCTCGGCGATGATATCAGCGCCATCGTCTTCAGGGACCGCATCATCCTTCTGAAGCCTTTCGACGAGCGTATGCACATCCTGCGGGTGCTGCACGGGCGCCAGAACATCCACGACCTGTTTTCCTCCGACGACTGAGACCCCTTCCCGATGGCCAAGATCCGTACGCAATTCATCTGCCAGAACTGTGGAACCGTGCATGCCCGATGGGTGGGCAAATGCGAGGGCTGCGGGGCCTGGAATACGATCATCGAGGAGGATCCAACAGCGGGCATTGGCGGCGGCCCCGGCAAGACACCGAAGAAGGGCCGGCCCGTAGCCCTGACGACGCTGTCGGGCGAGACGGAGGATGCGCCGCGCATCGAGACGGGCATTTCCGAACTCGACCGCGTCACCGGCGGGGGATTCGTGCGCGGCTCGGCGGTGCTGATCGGCGGCGATCCCGGGATCGGCAAGTCCACCGTGCTGATGCAGGCGGCGGCGGCACTGGCGCGGCGCGGCAACCGGATCATCTATGTCTCCGGCGAAGAGGCAGTCGCACAGGTCAGGCTGCGCGCCCAGCGGCTCGGCGCCGCCGATACCGACGTGCTCCTGGCGGCCGAAACCAATGTCGAAGACATTCTGGCGACGCTTTCGGACGGCAAGCGGCCGGATCTCGTGATCATCGATTCCATCCAGACGCTGTGGAGCGACATTGTCGATTCCGCGCCCGGCACGGTCACGCAGGTGCGCACCGGCGTGCAGGCGATGATCCGCTTCGCCAAGCAGACCGGCTCGGCCGTCGTGCTGGTCGGCCATGTGACGAAGGAGGGCCAGATCGCCGGGCCGCGCGTCGTGGAGCACATGGTCGATGCCGTGCTCTACTTCGAGGGCGACCGCGGCCATCATTATCGCATCCTGCGCACGGTGAAGAACCGCTTCGGACCGACCGACGAGATCGGCGTCTTCGAAATGTCGGACAAGGGCCTGCGCGAGGTCACCAACCCCTCCGAGCTCTTCCTCGGCGAGCGCAATGCGTCTGCGCCTGGCGCGGCCGTCTTTGCCGGGATCGAGGGAACGCGGCCCGTTCTGGTCGAGGTGCAGGCGCTGGTGGCGCCGACCTCGCTCGGCACGCCGCGGCGCGCCGTGGTCGGCTGGGATTCGGCGCGGCTGTCGATGATCCTTGCGGTGCTGGAGGCCCATTGCGGCGTCAGGCTCGGCCAGCACGACGTCTACCTCAACGTCGCCGGCGGCTATCGCATCACAGAGCCGGCCGCCGATCTTGCCGTGGCCGCGGCACTCGTCTCCTCGCTCGCCGGCATCGCGCTTCCGCATGATGCGGTCTATTTCGGCGAGGTCAGCCTGTCGGGCGCCATCCGGCCGGTGTCGCACACCGGACTTCGGCTGAAGGAGGCTGAAAAGCTCGGTTTCGGCGCGGCGGTCCTCCCGGAAAAATCGGCTGACATGCCCAAGGCCGGCGGGCTTTCGGTCGGCGAAATGGAAGGGCTGCCGGACCTCGTTGCGCGCATTGCCGGCTCCCGCCGTGCGCTGCAACCGGTCGACGACGAGTGAGCGGATGGCGCCGACGCACGGCGCAGTCTCTGATGCCATGAGGCGCCGCGCCCACGGGCGTCGCGCCTCACCTGAAGGGGCGGGCAACGGTTTTGTGCAGGGTGATCTCGCCCCCGCAGCCGTCTTTGCACTTGCAAAAACGGTGAAAAGCGTGTTCACGAAGCGACGATTGAAAGACGCCTCTGCCGGATTGATATATAGGCTGGTCCGGCAGGCCTCGCGATCCCAAGCGGGGCTCTGGTTCGCAGAAGGTGCTCCCGGAAAGTAGGATCGACATGCCCACCATCACCATCCTCGACGGTATCGTGCTCGGCGTTTCGCTGTTTTCGGCGATCCTGGCCATGGTGCGCGGTTTCTCGCGCGAGGTGCTGTCCGTTGCCAGCTGGGTCGGCGCTGCCGCTGCCGCCTATTTCCTCTACCCCTACCTGCTGCCCTTCGCCAAGCAGTACACGACAAGCGACAATGTGGCGCTCGCCGGTTCGGCAGCGGCGATCTTTCTGGTCGCGCTGATCGTGATCTCGATCATCACCATGCGCATCGCCGATTTCATCATTGACAGCCGCATCGGTGCGCTCGACCGCACACTCGGCTTCCTCTTCGGTGCCGCGCGTGGCATTCTGCTTGTGGTCGTTGCCATGCTGTTTTTCAACTGGCTCGTGGCGCCCGCCCAGCAGCCGGAATGGGTCACGAACGCCAAGTCCAAGCCGCTGCTCGACAACCTCGGCGGAAAGCTGATCGCGCTGCTGCCGGAAAATGCCGATGCGACCATTCTCGATCGGCTGCGCGGCAAGGCGCCGGCCACGGATGCCGATACGGAGGCAGCACCCGCCGAACAGGCACCGGCGACTGCGAACTGACGGTCGACCGTCATGACAAGGCCCGCCTCAAGCGGGCCTTGACGATTTTGAAGCGGCAAAACCGCTCCGGCCTGCCGGGCGATATGGCCGTTTTGAAGAGGCTCGCTGGCGACGTCCGCGGGCATGTTCGAAAGATGATGGCGCCGTGACCCTGTCGGACGACAGAGCCGCCACCGGATGTTGAAACAGGCGTTTGGCGCGACGCATTCGCGCCCACAAAGGCAAGAGCGATGAGCGAGCTTGGCACCTCCGATTTCCGCGAGATTTTTGACGGCGACACGCTGCATGAGGAATGCGGCGTCTTCGGTATTCTCGGACATCCGGACGGGGCAACGCTGACGGCGCTTGGCCTGCACGCCCTGCAGCACCGCGGCCAGGAAGCGGCCGGCATCGTCACCTTCGACGGGCGCCAGTTCCACACCGAAAAGCGCATGGGTCTCGTCGGCGATCACTACACGGACCCGGCAACGCTCGCCAAGCTGCCCGGCTACATCGCCATCGGCCACACCCGCTATTCCACGACGGGGGAAGTGGCGCTGCGCAACGTGCAGCCGCTGTTTGCCGAACTGGAAGAAGGCGGCATCGCCATTGCCCATAACGGCAATTTCACCAACGGCCTGACGCTGCGCCGCCAGATCATCGCCACCGGCGCCATCTGTCAGTCTACCTCGGACACCGAGGTCGTGCTGCATCTCATTGCCCGCTCGCGCCATTCTTCCACCGCCGATCGCTTCATCGACGCTATCCGGCAGATGGAAGGCGGCTACTCCATGCTGGCGATGACGCGCACCAAGCTGATTGCGGCACGCGACCCGATCGGCATCCGCCCGCTCGTCATGGGCGAACTCGACGGCAAGCCGATCTTCGCCTCCGAGACCTGCGCCCTTGACATCATCGGCGCCAAATTCGTGCGCGATGTGGAAAACGGCGAAGTAATCATCTGCGAGATCCAGCCGGATGGCTCGATCAGCATTGATGCGCGCCGGCCGGCCAAGCCGAAGCCGGAGCGTCTGTGCCTTTTCGAATACGTCTATTTCGCGCGTCCCGATTCGGTTGTCGGCGGGCGCAACGTCTATACGACGCGCAAGAACATGGGCATCAACCTTGCCGCGGAATCGCCCGTCGAGGGTGATGTGGTGGTGCCCGTGCCGGACGGCGGCACGCCGGCGGCCGTTGGCTATGCGCAGAAGAGCGGCATCCCCTTCGAATACGGGATCATTCGCAACCATTATGTCGGGCGAACCTTCATCGAGCCGACACAGCAGATCCGCGCCTTCGGCGTCAAGCTGAAGCACTCGGCCAACCGCGCGATCATCGAGGGCAAGCGCGTCATTCTCGTTGACGATTCCATCGTGCGCGGCACGACCTCGCTGAAGATCGTGCAGATGATGCGCGATGCCGGCGCGAAGGAGGTGCATCTGCGCGTTGCGAGCCCGATGATCTTCCATCCCGACTTCTACGGCATCGACACACCGCATGCGGACAAGCTGATCGCCAACCAATACGCAGATGTCGAGGCGATGGCGAAGTTCATCGGCGTCGATACGCTGGCGTTCCTGTCCATCGATGGGCTCTACCGCGCCGTCGGCGGCAAACCGCGCGATGCGGCGAACCCTGAGTTCACCGATCACTATTTCACCGGCGACTACCCGACCCGTCTTCTCGACAAGGAAGGCGAATCGATGGGCCGCAAGGTTTCCATGATGGTGAGCGGCGGCTGAGCGAGCCGCTTTCCGGATGCCGCGGGCGGGAGGCGCGCGGCGCCTTTTTTCTGAGATGAGCCCTATCCATGACTGTTGATCTTTCCGGGCGTATCGCCCTTGTCACCGGCGCGTCGCGCGGCATCGGCTATTTCACCGCGCTGGCGCTCGCCAAGGCGGGTGCGCAGGTGATCGCCTGCGCGCGCACCGTTGGCGGGCTGGAAGAGCTCGATGACGCGATCAAGGCGGCCGGCGGCCTGCCGGCAACGCTGGTGCCCTTCGACCTTGCCGACATGACGGCGATCGATCGCTTGGGCGGCGCGATCAACGAACGCTGGGGCAAACTCGACATTCTCGTTGCCAATGCCGGCGTGCTCGGCACGATCTCGCCGATCGGCCATGTCGAGGCAAAGGTGTTCGACAAGGTGATGTCGGTGAACGTGACCGCCACCTGGCGGCTGATCCGCTCCATCGACCCGCTGATCACCAAGTCCGACCAGGGCCGCGCGCTGATCCTTTCCTCCAGTGCCGCCCACAAGTGCAAGCCCTTCTGGGGGCCCTACTCCGCGTCCAAGGCTGCCGTCGAAGCGCTGGCCCGCACCTGGGCCGGCGAGAGCCAGCGCCTGCCGCTGCGTGTCATCAGCGTCGATCCCGGCGCGACCCGGACCGCCATGCGCGCCCAGGCGGTGCCCGGCGAAGACCCGGCGACGCTGCCGCACCCGTCCGAAGTGGCGGATGCGATGCTGCCGCTTTGCGGGCCGGACCTCACGGAAACCGGCAAGATCTTCCTCGCGCGCGAGCGCAGGATCGTGGATTACCGTCTGCCGGAGTAAGGCCGATGCACAGCCCGTCCCCCGCCGGCCCATCGACAGTCTGTCTTTCCGGCCGGGTTCTGGTTCCGGGGACAGCATCGGGACGCGTCGTTTCGAGCTCTACCGAGCTGAGCTTCTGGGGCGGTGTGGATCCCGCCTCTGGGAAGATTATCGATCAGCACCATCCCCTGCACGGCCAGTCGCTTTGCGACGCCATTCTCGTGATCCCCGGTGGTCGCGGCTCCTGTACCGGCAGCGCCGTCATGCTGGAGGCGTTGATGGCGGGGCACGGTCCTGCGGGGCTCGTGCTGGCGCGGCCCGACGAGATCCTGACTCTCGGCGTCATCGTGGCGCGGGAACTGTTCGGCATTTCCATTCCCGTCGTTGTGCTGGACGAGCCAGGGTTTGAAGCGGCGAAGGCCGCCAGGCAGATTCGCGTCTCAAATGGCAGGGTGTGGGCAGACGAGGTCACTGTCGCGGAGGCAGACGAGCAGAATGGCGGCGACGCCGGGACCTTTGAGGACATCCTGCGCGGCATCGCGCTGACCGCAACCGACGAGGCCCTGCTCTGCGGCGCGCGCGGCGACGCGGCAGCCGTTGCCATGCGCATCGTTCTGCAGATGGCCGCGCTCACCGGCGCGAGGCGGCTGATCGACGTCACCCGGGCGCATATCGACGGCTGCATCTATACCGGGCCGGGCATGCTGGCCTTTGCCGAACGCATGCTACACCTCGGCGGGCAGGTCGCCGTGCCGACGACGCTTAATGCCATCTCCGTCGATGCGCGGCGCTGGCGGGCCCAGGGCATCGATGCGGCGTTTGGCGAGCCCGCAGCAAGGCTCGGCGAGACCTATGCGGCGATGGGTGCGCGTGCGACCTATACCTGCGCGCCCTATCTTGCCGACGCCATTCCCGCCCCCGGCGAGCAGATTGCCTGGGCGGAAAGCAACGCTGTCGTCTACGCCAACAGCGTGCTTGGCGCACGCACGATGAAGTATCCCGATTTTCTCGATGCCTGCATCGCGCTGACCGGACGGGCGCCGGACGCCGGCTGTCACCGGGACGCGGATCGACAGGCGGCGATGGAAATCGCCTTTCCGGCGCTTGCGGCCGTCGATGACGCTTTCTTCCCGCTTGCCGGCTACGTGGCCGGACTGCTCGCCGGAAACCGCATCCCTGTGGTCACCGGTCTGGCTGCCCATCGCCCGGACCGGGATGCGCTGAAGGCCTTCGGCGCGGCCTTTGCCACCACGTCCAGCGCGCCCATGTTCCACATTGCCGGCGTGACGCCGGAAGCCGCAAGCGTGGACGCCGCGACGGGCCGCCGCGCCGTCACCGCGGTTGCGATCACGCTGGAAGATCTCCGCCAAGGGTGGGACGAACTCAATCGTGCGACGGGCGAGACGATCGACCTCGTATCGATCGGCAATCCGCACGCCTCGCTGGAAGAGATCGCCGCGCTCGCCAGACTGGTTGCCGGCAAACGCAAGCATGCCGACCTCGCCTTCATCATCACCTGCGGTCGCAGCATCGAGGCTGAGGCGGAAGCCGCCGGCCATCTGGCAGTGCTTCGCACGTTCGGCGCCGAGATCGTCACCGACACCTGCTGGTGCATGGTGACGGAACCGCTCATTCCGCCGTCTGCGCGGATCATCCTCACGAATTCCGGGAAATATGCCCATTACGGACCAGGATTGACCGGAAGAACGTTCCGTTTTGCGGGGCTTGCGGCCTGTGTGGAGGCGGCATGCAGCGGGCGAGCATCACGGGAGATGCCGGATTGGCTATCGACTTGAGCGCCATTCCCGCGCTCAGCTATCGCAGAAACCTCCCTGCGAAAAAGTAACTCTCACCCCTCGTCGCGCTTGTCGCCCGGCAGGAACTCGCCTTCTGGCGACAGGCTGTTGTCGGGATGGAGGTGGTGCCCCGGCCAGTTGCCGTATTTCTTCTGCCAGGAGCGCGCGCCGAAGGGCAGCGTGCAGAGATAGCCGACGGCGGTCAGCACCATGGTTTCCCAGGTGAAGCTCATCAGCGTTGCCACGTAAAGGACGACGGCGAGCATGATGGGGAGGACGAGGTCGCGGCGTACGCGACTGCCCTCGGACTTGCCGGACCAGACCGGCAGGCGGCTGACCAGCAGGAAGGCGACGAAGACGGTGTAGAGCGAGGCGAGAATGCCGAAGGTGCGGTCCGGGGCGACACCGAGCAGGCCGACATAGACCGGCAGCAGCACCAGCATGGCGCCGGCCGGTGCGGGAACGCCGACGAAATATTCGCTCTGCCAGGCGGCCTTCACGTCGCGCTCGGCCATGACGTTAAAGCGCGCGAGGCGCAGGCCCGCGGCGATGGCAAAGACGAGGGCCGCGATCCAGCCGAAGGACCGGGCCTGATCGAGGATGAAGACATAAAGGACCAGCGCGGGCGCGACGCCGAAATTGACGATGTCGGCGAGCGAATCCATCTGGGCGCCGAATTTCGAGGTCGCTTTCATCAGGCGCGCGACGCGGCCGTCGATGCCGTCGAGGAAGGCAGCAAGCAGAACCATGGCAACGGCCAGTTCGATGCGGTTCTCGAAAGCGAGACGAACGCCGGTCAGGCCCGCGCAGATGGCGAGCACGGTGATGAGGTTCGGCACGATCAGCCGGATGGGAATTTCGCGCAGGCGGGGGCCGCGCGCCTCGTCCCCCCGCGTGTCCTCAAGGGGGCCGTTCGGTTCGAAGGGGGGAAAGGGCGTTTCCATTTCGGGTCTCCGGTTCCGGCCCCGGCGCGGTCACCGGCGGCATGTGCTGCGTCAGTTTCGTTGGCGGATGCTCAGCCGCGGCGGCTGAGGATCGCACCCTTGGCGGAGCCGAATTCAGCCAGCACCGTTTCGCCAGCAATCGCCGTCTGGCCGAGGCTGACGCGGGCCTCGGCGCCCTTGGGGAGGAAGACATCGAGGCGCGAGCCGAAACGGATCAGGCCGAACCGCTCGCCGGCCTCCAGCCGCTCGCCGACATTGGCCCAGCAGATGATACGGCGGGCGACGAGGCCGGCAATCTGCACGACGCCGATTGCGCCGTGGCTGGTCTCGATCACGAGACCATTGCGCTCGTTGTCGTGGCTGGCCTTATCAAGCTCGGCATTGACGAACTGGCCTTCGCGATAGGCGATCTGGCGGATGGTGCCGCGCATGGGCGCGCGGTTCACATGGCAATTGAAGACATTCATGAAGACGGTGATGCGCAGCATGGGCTCCGCGCCAAGGCCGAGCTCGACCGGCGGCAGGACATGCGCGATGGACGAGACACGGCCATCGGCCGGGCTGATGACGAGATCATCGTCGAGCGGCGTCATGCGGATAGGGTCGCGGAAGAAATAGGCGCACCAGGCGGTCAAAAGGAAGCCGATCCACATCAGGGGCGTCCAGAGGAGACCCAGAAGCAGGGAGACGACGAAGAAGATGGCTATGAAGGGGTAACCGGCCTTGTGCACAGGCACCAACGTGTTGCGCACCGTTTTCACCAAGCTCATACCGTCTTCCTCATTCTGTCTGCGGCGACGACGGGTTCCATCGTCCAGCCTAAAGCCCCGATCGGGCAGGATTGTTCCGGGCGAAGCTGTAGCCCGAATGGTTTGGGCGGGCAATATTCCCCGCTCCGCCGAAGAAAGACGCCTCCCCCTAGAGCGCCGGGGTGCCGCGCAGGACGATGCCGAGATCGTCTTCTTCCCGCACCTGTTTCAGCTTTTCCTCGGCCTGCACGGCTTCGCGCTGACGGTTCCACATGGAGGCATAGAGGCCGCCGCGGTCGATCAATTCCCCGTGCGTGCCGCGTTCGGCGATCTGGCCATCCTTGAGGACGATGATCTCGTCGGCATGGATGACGGTGGAGAGGCGATGGGCGATGACGAGCGTGGTGCGGTTCTGCGAGACGACGTCCAGCGCCGCCTGGATTTCCTGCTCGGTGCGCGTGTCGAGCGCCGAGGTCGCCTCGTCGAGGACGAGGATCGGCGGGCTCTTGAGGATGGTGCGGGCAATCGCCACGCGCTGCTTCTCGCCACCGGAGAGTTTCAGGCCGCGTTCGCCGACCATGCTCTTGAAGCCCTCCGGCAGGGCGCGGATGAACCCGGCGATCTGGGCAACCTCGGCGGCGGCCTCGACGTCCGCTTCGCTGGCGCTCGGGCGACCGTAGCGGATGTTGTAGGCGATGGTGTCGTTGAAGAGCACGGTGTCCTGCGGGACCATGCCGATGACGGCGCGAAGGCTCTGCTGGGTCACATCCCGCACATCCTGCCCATCGATGGTGATCGTGCCCGCCTGTACGTCGTAGAAGCGGTAGAGCAGCCGCGAGAGGGTCGATTTGCCGGCGCCGGAGGGGCCGACGACGGCGACCGTCTTGCCGGCCGGCACCTCGAAGCTGATACCCTTCAGGATCGGGCGGGCGGGATCATAGGCGAAATGCACGTCCTTGAAGGCGATGGCGCCCTGCTGGATCGCCAGCGGTTTTGCATCGGGGCTGTCGACGACCTCGGCCTCGACTTCCAGAAGCTCGAACATGGTCTCGATATCGGTGAGACCCTGGCGGATTTCGCGGTAGACGAAGCCGATGAAATTCAGGGGAATGGCGAGTTGGATCAGCATGGAATTGATGAAGACGAAGTCGCCCAGCGTCTGTTCGCCGCGCTGCACGGCGAGCGCAGACATGATCATCATCACGGCTGTTCCGACACCAAAGATCAATGCCTGGCCGAAGTTCAGCCAGCCGAGGGAAGTCCAGACCTCGGTCGCGGCTTTCTCGTAGCGCGCCATGGACTGGTCGAAGCGGCGGGCTTCCATCTCCTCATTGCCGAAATACTTCACCGTCTCGAAGTTCAGGAGCGAGTCGATCGCCTTGGTGTTGGCGTCGGTGTCGCTGTCGTTCATGGAGCGTCGGATGGCGATGCGCCAGTCGCTGGCCCTCACCGTGAACCAGATGTAGACGGCGACCGTGACGGCGGTGACCGCGAGGTAGCTGAAGCCATAGCCGCGCCAGAAGATGATGGCGGTCAGCAGAAACTCGATCAGCGTCGGGACGGAATTGAGGATGGTGAAGCGGACGATGGTCTCGATGCCCTTCGTGCCGCGCTCGATGATGCGCGAGAGGCCCCCGGTGCGCCGCTCCAGATGGAAGCGCAGCGACAGGCGGTGCATGTGCACGAAGGTGCGGTAGGCAAGCTGGCGCACCGCATATTGCCCGACGCTGGCAAAGAGCGCGTCGCGCAACTGGTTGAGCCCGGCCTGCACGAGGCGCGCGACGTTGTAGCCGAGCACGAGCGCAATGGCGCCGGTGGCGGCGAGCGGCAGAAGGCCGAGCGCGTCCGGCTTTCCGTTCAGGGCATCCGTCGCCCATTTGAAGAAATAGGGGACAAGGATCAGCACAACCTTGGCGACGACGAGGATGATGGTTGCCCACACCACCCGCATCTTCAGATCGGTCCGCTCGGAGGGCCACATATAGGGCCAGAGATTGCGCAGCGTGCCGAACGGATTGGCCGCATCGGCGGAAATGGTCTTCTTCGGGGGTGTCACGGGGCAAACCTGCGGGCATGGAGCGGACTGTGGACTGCGGCAGGCGTGGCCAAGGAGGCAGGCGCAGGCGCGCCCCACAGATAGGCCGTCCGACGCAGGCACGCAAGGGTAAGGGGCGGCGCGCAAACGCGGCAGACGAAGCGGGCGACGGCGCGCGTGTTCCGCAGGAAACAGCGCGGCAGCGGGCGCCATGCGATTGTCAGGTCACTGGATGAGACGGGCTCATCCGAAACCGACACAAAGGACCTCACCCATGCGCAAGATCGTTCTTTCCACCGTCATCGCCGCTTTCGCCGCCCTCTCCTTCGCCGCCCCCTCCCAGGCCGGCTATTACAGCTACGACTACAAGCCGGTCTGCCACATCAAGAAGATCAAGACCTGGGACCACTACGGCAACCTCGTCATCAAGAAGGTCAAGGTCTGCAAGTAAGCAGGCGGCCGGCAGACATGCAAACGGCGCGGAAGGTATTCCTTCCGCGCCGTTGCTTCATGACGATCTTGCCGCGTGAGGTCAGTCGGTCACACGTTTGCGATGGATTTCCTCGGCTTCGGCATCGGGAAGGGATTTGTCCGGCACGCCGAAGATCTGGCCGGGCAGGATGCGGTCCGGATCCTGGATCTGTTCCTTGTTGGCCAGGTAGATCGTCGTGTAGCGCACGCCGGCGCCATAGACGCGGCGGGAGATCTGCCAGAGCGTGTCGCCACGACGGATGATGACCGAGGAATTCGACTGTTGCAGCGGCGCCTGCTGGATCGTCGCGGGCTCGCCCGACGCCGTGGCGGGGGCGCTCTCAGCGCTGCCGTCCGGAACAGACGTCGCCGGTGCGGTGGAGGCAGCAGCATCGGCAGCGGCCGTGCCGGCCGGTGCATTGGCCCCCTCGCTCGCCACAGACGGCTGCGGGCGCGCATCGCTGACGGCCTGTGGCTCACCCGTCGGCTGGCCGCTGTTGGGCGCGAGCACGGCGGCAATCGCCTGTTCGATGGACGGCAGCCCCGCGGCAACGGCGGCGGCATCGCTCGGAAGGGCGCGCAGCTTGGCGAGCGCATCGCCGGCTGCCTTGGCGCTACGGGCGATGAGGGCCTGACCTTCGGCGCTGGTGGTATCGGCCGCCTTGAAATCGGCGAGCGAGCCAAGCGCGATCTCGGTGGCCGAACGCGCGGCGGCCAGCGCCTCCATGTCCGGCAGGCGGCCATTGGCGAAGAGGCCCTTCAGCAGGCCGAAGGCCTTGGTGACTTCGGCGCGCAGACCATCGAAGCTGCCGCCGGCGAGCGGCGCCATGGCAGCGCCCGGCGTCTGGCTGGCGCTGGCGACGGCGGCCACCTGATCACCCTCCGGACGATCAAAGGGAACGGCGGCGCGCAGTTCCACCTTCGCCCCATCCGGCGTCAGCATATCGGCGCGGATCGTGTGGCTGCCGACGGACAGAGGCATGAGGCCATCGACGACGAAGTTGCCTGCCGCGTCCGCCTTGGCGGAGCCAAGCAACTGGTCGTCGGCATAGACGCGCACGGTCGCATCCGGCCGGGCCTTGCCGGCAACAAACAGACGATCGCCCTCGATCTCGACGGCGGCCACCTGCAGGACAGCCGGGCCGTTGCCGGTGGTGGCCGCGGCGGGCGGGGTCTGGCCGGCCGGTTCGGTTGCCTCAGCGGGCGTCGCGGCGTCCGCAGCACCCGTCGCAACCGTCGTGCCGGCAGCCGGAGCAACATCGCTGGCAGCGGCGGCCGGCGGCGTTACGGGTACGGCCTTGGCAGCTTCGGCCTCCGGCGTGGTGATCAGGCGGCTGGCCTCGCCGGGCTTGGAAACCATGGCGAGAAGCTGGCTCTTGTCGGTGGCGGGCACGGAGACGGTGGCGATTTCCTCGGAGCGCTGTTCCTTGCCGGCCTTGTCTGTCGCGGAAATGACCAGCTGATAGTCGCCGGGCGCCAGGGGCTCGGTCAGGATGGCGGCGAAATCGCCGGACGGGCCGGCCTCCGCTGTCGCGAGCACCTTGTCGCCGCTCAGAATGCGGATGGTGGTGTTGGGCGCAGCACGCCCGGCAATGACAGCAGAACCATCCGGCTCGACGCGCAGCACGTCGAAGGAGGGCATGCCAGTGCTGGCCGCCGTCTGGTCGGAGGGCTGCGCGGGGGACGCGGCTGAAGGTTGAGCGTCCGTCGCCTGCGTTTCCGGAGCGGCAGCGGATGCGGCGGCATCAGGGTTCGTCGCGCCCTCCCCGGCGCTGCCTGCCGGTACGGTATCAGCGGCTTCGCCGGCCGCTTTGGGACGCCCCGTTTTATCCGCGGCTTTTTCCGTGGTCTGTGCGGTGTCAGCGGCCGGACTTGTTGTCGAGGGCGTGGTTTCCACCGGCTGCGTCTGGGTCGCCGCTGCGCCGTCTGCGGTGGGCGCTGACGCCAGCGTGTCGTCCTTCTGCCAGCTCGGCACAATGAAAAACACCATCAGCAGGATTGCGACGGCAAGGACGCCGATGGCCAGGAAGGCCGCCATATTCTTCTGCATGCCCAAACTCCAGCCGGCCTTGTGCCGGACCCCGCAAGCCCCCGGACCCTGCCCTGCATTTCAGGGCAGCCGAAAGGGCCTCGAAAACCCCTAGACCCCGACGAGATGCCCAAAATGGGCCTTGCACCGTGATCCTGATCAAAAAGAGCTAACGATTTCCGCTTCTTTTCACAAGCATTTCCGCCTATGCGCAGAAATCGCATGTAAGGTTATACCCGATCTTTGCGCCGGTGGCTTGACGCCCGGCGTGCCGCGCGGCCACCCTGCACGTCATGAGTGACACGACCCTTCCGATTCGATCCGTCTGCGTCTATTGCGGCTCCCAGCCGGGACGCTCCTCCAGCTATGTCGAGGCCGGCCGCACGCTCGGCCGATCGATGGCGGAGCATCATCTGCAACTCGTCTACGGCGGCGGCACGCGTGGCATCATGGGCGCCGTGGCGAGCGGCGTGCTCTCGGCCGGCGGACGCGTCACCGGCATCATTCCCGAATTCCTGATGGACATGGAAGCGACGCGCCATTCGCTCGGCCAACTGTCCGAACTCATCGTGACTCCGGACATGCATGCGCGCAAGCACAAGATGTTCGAACGGGCAGACGCCTTCGTGACATTGCCGGGCGGCATCGGCACGCTGGAAGAGATCGTCGAGATCATGACCTGGGCGCAACTCGGCCGGCACCGCAAGCCGATGGTCTTCGCCAATATTGACGGGTTCTGGAATCCGATGCTGAAGCTCATCCGCCACATGGCCGACGAGGGTTTCATCCACCATGCCGATCTCGTCCAGCCAATCGTGGTGGACGAGGCCGAAGCGATCGTGCCGGCGATCCTCGATCACTGGGCAAGCAAGGTGGACCGCGAGGGCGAAAGCCGGATCATCGACAAGCTGTAAGGGACGAGGCCGCGCCCGCGCCCGGAACCCTGGTCGCAGAGTTCAGCCGCTTTTGGGCTCCACGATTGCCATGGCCGCGGCGCGGCGCGCGCGTGCCGAGCGCAGCATGGAGCCGGTATAGAGGAACAGTGCCACCCAGATCAGCGCGAAAGCCACCATCTTGCCGGGGCCGAAGGGCTCCTTGAAGACGAAGATCGCGGTGAGGAAGATCATGGTGGGCGCGATATACTGCATGATCCCGATGGTGGAGAGCTTCAGGCGCTTGGCGGCATTGGCATAGATCATCAGCGGCACGGCAGTCACGATGCCGCAGGCGAGCAGCAGCACGAGATCGGTGATGCCGGTATCGCCGAAATGGCCCTGCCCGCTCGTTTGAAGATAAATAATGTATGCCAGTGCCGGCAGGCTCAGCAGCAGAACCTCCAGGAAGAAGCCCTGGTTGGGGCCGATCGGCAGCGTCTTGCGCAGGAAGGCGTAAAAGCCCCAGGAGACGCAGAGAGAGACCGACACCCACGGCACGCCGCCGGCGTCGATGGCCAGCAGAACGACCGCAAGCCCCGCCAGCGCGATTGCGACCCACTGGGTCCGCTCCAACTTTTCCTTCAGCAGGATAAAGCCGAGGAAGATCGAAAAGAGCGGGTTGATGTAATAGCCGAGCGCGGTCTCGATGGCGCGGCCAGCGCCGATCGCCCAGACATAGATGCCCCAGTTGACGGTGATCAGGCAGGCCGTCAGCGCCGCCATGCCGAGCATGCGCGGCGTCTTCAGCGCCTTGACGACATCGGATGTGCGGCCGAGCCAGATCAGCACGGCACCGGCAATCGGCAGCGACCAGACGATGCGGTGGGCCACGACCTCCGTCGCGGGAATATGGCCGACCGCCTTCATGAAGAAGGGCAGAAAACCCCAGAGCAGATAGGCCGTCAGTGCGTAAAAGAACCCGGAGAGCGAATCGCCGCTGTCTGCCGGTGCCGGAGCGGCCTGTTCCGCCATGATGTTTCATCCCGTCGCATTGTGATTTTTGCGGCGGGTTTAGCGCATGGGGCGTGAATGAGCCAATTCATTTCGTTGAATGATGGATCAGCGACAATCCATAGAGGCAGTAGTCGATATGGAAGGCGTCTCCATAGGGTTCCTGGAAGGACGACAGGACGAATTCGAGGTCCAGAGCGGCGTTTTCGAGCGGCAGGGAGACGCGCAGCCACTTGTCATGGGCGCGGCTCGTCAGCTGAAAACCGGGCCGGCTGCCCGCGATGCCCGCCAGTCGCGGCAGGGTGGCGAAGGCGCGCAGTGGGTGACCGAAGAGGCGAAGGCGAAGGTTGCCGCAATCGAGTTCGGCCGGCGCTGGAATCGGCACACCGGCGTGGTCCTTGCCCGACACGGCGATGCGCACATCCTCGGTGAGAGCGTCATTGTCGCGATAGCCGAAGTGGAGGCCTACGAAGCGATCACCGGCATCTACATCGAAGCTGATCTCGCCCGACCAGATCTGGCGTCTTCCCTCGAAGCCCGTTGCAAACTTCGGTCTTCCCCTCCTGCCGGTGGCGAGGCGCCAGAGGGTGGCCGCGTCGGTGCGGCCAAATGCGATGGTGCTATCGCTCTGCGCATCCGTGGTCCCGAGTGTTGCGAGATCAATGGTGGACAGGCGGGTGCGCGTTGCCATTGCGATGTCTCCGCGATCGGTTCGTGTCATATCTTGGTGGTTGCCACCGTCGCAGCCGGCACGGGCGGAATGCCGGTCTTGCCGTACTGGCTGCGTAAGTATCCGTCGCCGCATTTTTCGATGATGGCGCGAATGCCCTTGTCGCCCACCATCGTCAGGCGCTCATAGGCGAGAGGGGTCAGCGTCAGCTCCATGGCGTCACCTGAAGCTGGCGTCCAAACCTTCTTCCGTATCACGAGGTTTGCGGCGATCAGGTCGGAGAAGCGGTCCGCTCCGTCAGGGTTGGCAATCGACCAGCGACGGCCATGGGCAAAACCGATGTGCAGCAACGCGCGGATCACCTGCTCCTCGGCCGAAAGCTTAGCGAGATCGACAGCCGCTGGTTCGGGCTTCGTTAGATCGATGCCGCCGACCCGTTTCATGTAGGCGATGCCCTTTTCGGTCGGATAGACGCGTGGCCCCTGCTTGTGTGACAGAAGCCCGCGCCGGATCAGGTCCTTCACGGCCCCCCGCTGCGAGGGCGGATGGTTGATGAGATCGACCATCAGTTCACCATTGCGGATCGCCATTCCGAGGTAGAAGAGCCGCTCGTCCTTCGGAACATCGAAACGAAAGTAGCGCAGGTCGTTGAGCTTTACCGCCATGGCAGACACTCCGGATTGGTTGACTGCACCCATCCTTAGCGGCCTGGAGTCCGGGCTGGTGTCTCCCCGGAAACAGCCCTACTCCGCAGCCGCCGCCTTCGCCGCTTCGTCGCGCACCTTCAGGAGCTTGTAGACGATACTGTCCATCAATGCCTGGAAGGAGGCATCGATGATGTTGTCGGAGACGCCGACCGTCCACCAGCGGGCGCCCGTGGCGTCGGTCGATTCGATCAAGACGCGGGTGATGGCTTCGGTGCCGCCGTTGAGGATGCGGACCTTGTAGTCGGCCAGTTCGAGATCGGCGATTTCGGACTGGTAGCGGCCGAGATCCTTGCGCAGCGCGAGATCCAGCGCGTTGACGGGACCGTGGCCCTCGGCGACGTTCATCATCGTCTCACCGTCGACGATGACCTTCACTACGGCTTCCGACACCGTCTTGAGATTGCCGACCGCATCGTAGCGGCGCTCGACCATGACGCGGAAGCTCTCGACGTGGAAAAACTCCGGCACGGAGCCAAGGATGCGCTGGGCGAGCAGCGCGAAGCTCGCATCGGCCCCCTCATAGGCATAACCGGTCGCCTCGCGTTCCTTGACGATCTGGATCAGCTGGTCGAGCTTCGGATCGTCCTTGGCGACCGCGATGCCGCGCAGCTTCAGCGCATTGATGAAATTCGCCTTGCCGCCCTGATCCGACACCATGACCTTGCGCAGGTTGCCGACGCTTTCCGGCTCCACATGCTCGTAGGTGCGCGGGTCCTTCAGCAGCGCGGAGGCATGAATGCCGGCCTTGGTGGCGAAGGCGGAAGCGCCGACGTAAGGCGCCTGATGGTCGGGCGAGCGGTTCAGCAACTCGTCAAAGGCGTGGGACAGGCGCGTCAGCCCCGTGAGGCGGTCGGCATCGATGCCGATCTCGAAGCGGTCGGTGTAGGCGCTCTTCAGCGCCAGCGTCGGGATGAGCGTGACGAGATTGGCATTGCCGCAGCGCTCGCCGATACCGTTCAGCGTACCCTGGATCTGCCGCACGCCGGCGTCCACCGCGGCGAGCGAATTGGCGACGGCCTGTCCCGTATCGTTGTGCGCATGGATGCCGAGGTTTGCGCCCGGCACGCCGGCCGCAATCACCGCCGCGACGATCTCGCGAACCTCAGGCGGCTGCGTGCCGCCATTGGTGTCGCACAGCACCACCCAGCGCGCGCCGGCGGCAAAAGCCTCCCTCGCACAGGCAAGCGCATAGTCCGGATTGGCCTTGTAGCCATCGAAGAAGTGCTCGCAATCGACCATCGCCTCGCGGCCGGAGGCGACGACGGCCTCGACGGAGGAGCGGATGGATTCGAGGTTTTCCTCGTTGGAACAGCCGAGCGCAACGCGCACATGGTAGTCCCAGCTCTTGGCGACCAGACAGATCGCATCGGCGCGCGCGGCAAGCAGCGCGGTCAGGCCGGGATCGTTGGAGGCGGAGACTCCGGCGCGTTTCGTCATGCCGAAGGCGACGAAGCGGGCACGGCCGGTGCGCTTCTTGGCAAAGAACGCCGTGTCGGTGGGGTTTGCACCGGGATAGCCACCCTCGACATAGTCCATGCCGAATTCATCCAGCATGGCCGCAATCGCAATCTTGTCTTCCACGGAAAAATCGATGCCGGGCGTCTGCTGGCCGTCGCGAAGCGTGGTGTCGAAGAGATGGATGCGTTCTTTGCTCATGGTGTTCCCTCCCTGGGAACGTGTGCTCTGTCATGTTCTTTCTTGCCGGCGGGCCGGGGATACCCCCCTCTGCCCTGCCGGGCATCTCCCCCACAAGGGGGGAGATCACTTGGAGCGCGGTCCTGCCCCATGCTGCGGCCGCCTAAAGAGCGAAGGTCAGGCCACCTGCGGATCTCCCCCTTGCGGGGGAGATGGCCGACAGGCCAGAGGGGGGCGCGCCGCGATATCAATCGCCTCAGCCCTTGCCCGCAAATTTGTCCGTCGCGTAGATCAGCCGATCGAGAATGCCGGGTTCGGAATAGGCATGTCCGGCGCCCTCGATCAAGTAAAACTCGGCATCGGGCCAGGCCTTGTGCAGCGCCCAGGCATATTTTGCGGGACACGGCATGTCGTAGCGGCCGTGGACGATCACGCCGGGGATGCCGGCGAGCTTATGGGCGTCGCGCAGCAGCTGTCCCTCTTCCAGCCAGCCGGCATTGACGAAGAAGTGGTTTTCGATGCGCGCAAAGGCGTGGGCGAACTCGTCCTCGCCGAAGCGGTCGCTGGTGGAAGGCTCCGGCAAAAGCGTGATCGTCTCGCCTTCCCAGACGCTCCAGCTCAGCGCGGCCGCGAGGCGGGTCGCCTTGTCGGGGCTCGTCAGGCGGCGGTGATAGGCGTGCATCATCTCGTGACGTTCTTCCGGCGGGATCGGCGCGATGAAGCGCTCCCACTTGTCGGGGAACATTTCGGAGACGCCGAACTGGTAGTACCAGTCAAGCTCGGCCTTGGTCAGCGTGTAGATGCCGCGCACCACGAGTTCGGACACACGCTCTGGATAGGTTTCGGCATAGGCGAGCGCCAGCGTCGAACCCCAGGAGCCGCCGAAGACCAGCCACTTCTCCGCACCGGCCATCTCGCGCAGGCGCTCTATATCGGCGACGAGGTGCCAGGTCGTGTTGGCCTCGAGTTCCGCATGCGGCGTGGACTTGCCGCAGCCGCGCTGGTCGAAGAGCGTGACGTCGTAGAGCGCGGGATCGAACAGGCGCCGGTGGCTGGGCGAGATCGTGCCGCCGGGGCCGCCATGCAGGAAGACAGCCGGCTTGGCGCCCGGCGTGCCGACGCGCTCCCAATAGATGACGTGGCCGTCGCCCACATCCAGGTGACCGGAAGCGTAGGGCTCGATTTCGGGATAGAGGGTGCGAAACGTCTGGCTCATGCTCACTGTCTTTCACGATTTTCTGGGAGACGGCGGGAGGGACCAGTGGTCCGTCTCGTAGTCGGGATGCTGGCGATTGCTTTCGAAGATCGCGCCGCGGCGTGCATCGGGGTCGGCGCTGTCGGCATTGCTGTCTTCGGCCGGAAGCGTCGCGAGGCGATTGAACCAGATGACGCGCGATTCCATGCCGGACTGGCGCACGGGCCTGACATCGTCGGGCGCATCCAGCGCGCCGAGCACGATGCCGATGATCGCCTCGCCCGGCATGTCGTAGAAGAGCGGCGTGCCGCAGGCTGCGCAAAAGCCGCGCCGCGCAACAGCCGAAGAGGCAAACCAGGCGGGGTTGCCGCGGGTCAGCTCCAGCTTTTCCCGCGCCACCGTGGCGACGGGCATGAAGTAGTTTCCGGTCGCCTTCTGGCACATGCGGCAGTGGCACAGATGCGGATCGACAAGTTCGCCCTCGATGCGGTAGCGCACCGCGCCGCACTGGCAGCCGCCGGTGTAGAGGCGCTGGTAGCTCATCCCTCCACTCCTTCGCCCGAGCCGTGCCGGCCATGGCGGCGGCGCGGCGCGGCCGTGCCATCATCCTCCGGCGGCCAGACGCTCGTGTCGTGGTCGGGATGCTGGTGCGAGATGATCGAGGCGAAGAAGGCCTCCGCTTCCGCGCTTTGCAGCACGGGCTTTTCGAAGAGGCGGTCGATCCACGGCAGGCGCTTGTCGTGATTGACCTGGATGGCCGGCTCCAGCTTTTCGGGATGATCGAAGGCGCCGATGGTCAGTTCGACGCCGCCGGGGTGATGATAGGTCAGCGGCGTTCCGCAGCGGTTGCAGAAGCCGCGCAGGCACTGGTCGGAGGAGCGCCACAGCGTCGGCTGGCCGCGCGTCCATTCCAGATGCGCGCGATCGGCCGTGACGAAGGCGCCGAAGAAGGACCCGAAATGCTTCTGGCACATCCGGCAATGGCAGATGGAGGGACGGCCGAGATGGCCGGCGCGAAAACGCACCGCGCCGCACTGGCAGCCGCCGGACAGGGTCTGGGCCTCAGTGTCGCTCATACGCCTTGCTCCTTCGGGCGCCAGTGCTCGCGCGCCTCTTCGATCTTCGGGGTCCAGTCGTCCGTGTCGTGATCGGGATGCTGGTAGGAGACGAGCGTTGCAAGGAAGGCGGCGGCACCCTCATCCGCCGACGTCTCTTGCTGCGGCAGAGCCGGCACCTCGTCCACGTAAGGCAGCTTCGCCTCCACGCCCCACTGGATGCCGGGTTTGAGATCACCGGGATCGTCGAAGGTGCCGATCGCCAGCGCCACGCCATCCGGCGCCTCATAGGTGAGCGGCGTTCCGCAATCCCCACAGAAACCGCGCCGCGCCGCATTGGACGACTGGAAATGACGGATGTGCCCGCGCGTCCAGGTGAGGCGCGCCGTGCCGAGCGAGACCAGCGGCATATAGAAGCCGCCGGACGCCTTCTGGCACATGCGGCAATGGCACACGGACGCATCGCCAAGCCCGCCCTCGACGCGGTAGCGGATGGCGCCGCACTGGCAGCCGCCGGTGTGGTGGGTGTGGGTGGTGGGGGCGCTCATGGGGCGGGCTCCAGCCAGTTTTCGATCGCAAGACCGTCGACGCGCGCGAATTCCCGCGTGTTTGCGGTCACGAGCGTCATCCCGAGAGCGAGGGCATGGGCGGCGATGAACAGATCGCCCCAGCCAATGACCTTGCCCTGCCGCTCCAGAGAACTGCGCAGATGACCATAGGCGCGCGACGCCGCATCATCAAAGGGGCGCACATCGATCCAGCCCAGCAGGTCCTCAACACGCGCGGACAGCTTCGACGCATTCTTCTTGGCCACGCCGTGGCGCATTTCGGACGCGACGATTGCGCTGGTGCAGATTGCCTGGCGCGCGAACTTTTGCATGTAAGCCAGCGACCGCCCATAGGGATTGCGGATCGCGTCCGAAAGGACATTGGTATCGAGCATGTAAACCGCGGAGCTCACAGATTGAACTCCCGCGGGGGCGGCGCGTGCTCATCGAGGTCGGGAACCTCCTCATCGAGAGGCTCGAGACTCTGGAGCCATTCAAAGAGATTGGCGGGCTCGGCCCTTGCAGGTTCTATGATGAGCCGATCACCTTCTTTTCGCATGATGGCTTCATGGCCCGGAAGTTCAAACTCAACGGGAATCCGAACGGCCTGATTTCGGCCGTTGCGAAACAGCTTCACGGCCCTTTCCGGGGTGTTCTCCGTCGCATCCTTCGGTCTGGCACTCATCAGCGCCTCCTTGTTTGAACGGCATAGGCCTTCAGCATAGGCCTTGATGGCGATGGCGACAATCGTGTCTCACGACGAGGCTCGGCCACCCTCATCTGCCTGCCGGCATCTTCTCCCCGAGGGGAGAAGAGACCATCCGTCATCCCTCGTGCCTCAGGTTCAATTCGCACTCCAGGTCAGCATACCATTGCGGTTGGCCACCCTCACCTCTTGACCTCCCAGATCGTCACGCGCTCGCCGGTTGCCGGGTCCTTGCCGTCCTTCAGTTGGACGCCGCGGGCCAGCAGGTCATCGCGCAGGCGATCGGCCTCGGCGAAGTTCTTTGCCTTCAGAAAGCCAAGGCGCTGTTCGACGATCGATTCAATCTCGGCCTGCAAGCCCTCGGAAACATCGGCCTTTTCCCGCCTGATACCGAGCAGCGCTGCGGTCGCGTGAAAGCTGGCCAGCGCATGACTGTCGTTTGCTGCGCGGGCGGCCAGTGCATGGAGCGCCTGCACGGCGGCGACCGTATTGAGGTCGTCGAAAAGGGCGGCGAGCACCACAGGATCGACGGTCGCCTCGCCGGCGCCATCGTCTCCTGCGGGCCATTTGGCGATGAGCCGCTCCGCCTCCTCCAGCCGCTTCACGCTGAAGTCGATCGGCTCGCGATAGTGCGTCATCAGCATGGCAAGGCGCAGCACTTCGCCCGGCCATTTGCGGCCGCCGAAGGTTTCGGTGTGGAGGAGGTCGTGGATGGTGACGAAGTTGCCGTCGGACTTCGACATCTTGCGGCCCTCGACCTGCACGAAGCCGTTGTGCATCCAGACATTCGCCATGACCTTGGTGCCGTGGGCGCAGCGCGACTGGGCAATCTCGTTTTCATGGTGCGGGAAGATGAGGTCGAGGCCGCCGCCGTGGATGTCGAAGGTCTCTCCGAGGAAGGCGGCCGACATGGCGGAGCATTCGATGTGCCAGCCCGGGCGGCCGCGGCCCCAGGGGCTCTCCCAGCCGGGCTCTTCGGGCGAGGACAGTTTCCAGAGCACGAAGTCGCCCGGATGCTTCTTGTGGGCATCCACCGCAATGCGGGCGCCGGCCTGCTGATCCTCGAGGTTGCGCTTGGAAAGCGCGCCATACTCGGCCCAGGACGTGTCGAACAGCACCTCGCCGCCGGCAGTGTAGGCACGGCCATTGGCGATCAGCTTCTCGATGATGACGATCATGCCGGCAATGTGTTCGGTGGCGCGCGGCTCGTGGCTCGGCGGCAGGGTGCCCAGCGCTGCGACATCAGCGTGGAACTGGTCGGCGGTCTTTTCCGTGACGCGGCGAATCGCCTCGTTGAGCGTCAGCCGGCCGGCCTCGATCTCGGCGCCGAAGTCGCGCAGCGCCCTCGCGTTGATCTTGTCGTCGACGTCGGTGATGTTGCGCACATAGGTCACGTGGCCGGCGCCATAGACATGGGCAAGCAGGCGGAACAGCACGTCGAAGACGATGACGGGGCGCGCGTTGCCGATATGGGCGAAGTCGTAGACCGTCGGGCCGCAGACATACATCCTGACATTTTGCGGATCGAGCGGCTGAAACGGCACCTTGGCGCGCGTCAGCGTATTGTAAAAGGTCAGCACCGGCTGGTCGGCCATTGCACGCAATCTCCCAGAACGAAAATGCCAAGGACGGAGCGTCCGGCAGCCCGGTCGTTTGTCATCTGGGGATGTCAGGAGACGAAAACGGCCAGGCCAGCACGAACTAGCGAATAATGTTCCGGCAAAGGCAGGCGGCGGTTTTCATGGCACGTCTTATCGCGCTTCGACTGACGGGGGTCAAGGGGCGTCGCGCGCGTGGACGGGGCATGACGCAGCGCAGCAACGCAGATGCAACCTTGAATGCTGCAACGCACCCTCACGCAAGCTATCGCGTGCGGGCGATCCGTTACTTTCCAATGGTAAGAAATTGGGCATATTATTCGTTTTAATTGCCCATATTCGGACATGATTCCGCCTATGAGAGGCATCAGATTGCAACCTCCAGGGAAAACACAAGGGAGCCCCGCCGTGACCACCGCAGATGCCGCAAAGCAGGCCAAGAAGCCGCTGTCCGACCTGATCAGCCAGTATCGCCCGGTCGGCCTGAAGGCCGTGCTTGCAGCAGCCCTCCAGGCCAAGGCAAAGCCAGTCAAGCGCCCGGCCTGATAGCCGGCCAGCGGGACGGCTGCGGCACGCGTGGCCGACCACTCCGCACTCACTTTTTTCAAAGCTTTCAGAACGGCCCCGGGCAAGCGCGCGGGGCCTTTCGCATTGCGCAGTTCGCGATTCCATGCTCATCGACTTCAGGGTCAAACCCCAATCCGGATCGGTGCTCTCCGGATTGGGGTTTGACCTAGAGCACGTCCAGCAAAAGTGCGTTAGCGGTTTTGCGTCCGGACTGCGTAAAAACAAATAGATAGAGCATTTCAGGTGCTCCCGTTTTCATCGGAAATGCTCTAGAACAAGGACATCTGTCCCCCGCCTGCGCTCCCGGAATCCGATCGCGCCTTTTTCGGACGCGCCGGCTTGGCGGTCGGCGGGGCCGGTGCGTCCGCCAGAGGCAGTTGCAGATCGGGGCCGGTATTGGCGACCTTGTTGACCCGGTCGGAGACGGCGATGGCCTCGAAGAGGTCCTGCGGCGGGGCGACAAGGAGGTCGGAGACATGGCGCGGCTCGCCGGCGCGGCAGTCCAGCCAGCGCTCGAAATCTTCGGGCTGAATGACGATAGGCGTGCGGTCGTGGATGCCGGCGATCACGCCGGTGGCGGCCGTGGTGAGGATCGCCGCGGTATCGACCTCGGAGCCATCGGCCGAGGCCCAGGTTTCCATGAGGCCGGCGAAGGCGACGATGCCGCCGGCCTTCGGGCGAATCCAGTAGGCCTGCGATTTTTCACCGCTCTCCTTGGGCGGACGGTGCCATTCGTAGAAGCCGGAGGCGGGAACGAGGATGCGGCGATGCCGCATGGCGGCGCGGAAGGACGCCTTTTCGGCTGCCGTTTCAGCCCGCGCATTGATCAGCAGCGGAAAATCACGAGGGTCCTTGACCCAAGACGGGGTGAAACCCCAGCGCACCAGCTGGGCGCGGCGGCGCGGCAGGTTGCTGCCGGGCGGCCCCTGCTCTCCCGCCACGATGATGAGGATGGGCTGGGTGGGGGCAATGTTGAAACGCGGCGGAAAGTCCCCGGCCTCGATGAGGCCGAACATTTCCAGCAATTCTTCCGGTGTTGCCGTCAGGGCGAAACGTCCGCACATGACAATGCCATCGCATCTGCCGTAAGGTCGGTCAACATGACACGCGAATCTCCTCCTCTTCCGCGCCTGCGCTTCAAGCCCGCCTCCTCGGCCATCGTCGAGAAGGACGGACGCTATCTGCTGGTGCGCCGCGCCAATCCGCCCTCGGCCGACATGTATGCCTTTCCGGGCGGGCGGGGTGAACCGGGCGAGACGGCGGCGGAGACAGCGATCCGCGAGCTTGCCGAGGAAACCGGGATCCGTGCCACGGAGCCGGTGCTGTTTGCCACCTACGAGCTTGCCGCACCGGCGGGGCCGAACGGACCGGTCGGCGGCTTCTTCCTCTCCGTCTTCACGGTGCGGGCAGACGAAACGAGCTTTGCCGCGGCGGCAGCTGCCGACGATGCGGCGGAGATGGGTTGGTTCACCATCGAGGAGGCACTGCGGCTGAATGCACCCGAGAGCGTGTACGAGTGCCTGAGACGACTGGATGCGGAGACGGGCCGATGACGACGAGCGGGCGGAAAGGGTGCGTTCTGCCGCGTCACGCAGCGATTCGTCATCTGTGCAGGCTGGTGCTCGGCCTCGCCTTGCTGACCGCCCTGCCCTGCGATCCGGCGCAGGCTCAAACGCGCAAGCCGGCGACAGACGCAACGACGACGCCACAGGCGGAGGCGGCCGCGCCGCCGATCGAAAAAGAAGCGCCCTACGACAAGCGCCTCCTGCGCTTTGCCGAGGTGGTGGGCGCGGTCGACTATCTGAGAACGCTCTGCAAGACGGAAGATGGCGGCAACTGGCGCAGCGCGTTCCAGACGCTGATCGATGCCGACGCCGGTGCGGAGCCGCAGCGCAAGGCCCGGCTGACGGCCGCATTCAACCGCGGGTATCGCAGCTTTGCTGCAGTGCACCGAAGCTGCACGCCGGCCGCCTCGCTGGCCGAGCAGCGCTACCGTGCCGAAGGCGCAACACTCGCCACAGAAATTACCGCCCGTTTTGGAAATTAGCAGGAAATTAACCTCTTTCGCCACGACCCCGTGTCGTTTCGGTAAAAGGCTGCTAAGCTTGTTAACGAAATGATCAGGAAGTGGCACCGGGCGGGCACACAGCCGGCCATGGCGCAATCGGGATCCCGTTGCCCTCGGGTTTCGGTGCGGTGCACACGAGTTGCGTAAAGCAGGGCAGAATGAAGCGTACAAGCCGCATGGAACGTGTGATGGAACCGAGCCTCAACGATATCGACGACATGATCGTCCACGAGAAGATGCAGGCGGCCCTCGAACATCAGACCGAGGCCTGGGCCGACGGCATGGCCGATGGTATCGAGCCGGAAATCATCGCGGATGCCGCGATTGCCTTTGCGATGCGCGAGACAATCCGCCTGCAGGGCGAGGACGGCGCCGAAGCCATGCTCGAATCCTTGCGCGAACGGATGCTGGCCGGGGAGTTTTCGCCCGCCCGTACGCTGCAGTAAGCCCGCGCGCGCTGCGGACCGGCCGCATGACGGCCTTTCGCCCTTCCAATCACGATGGGGCCGCAGCGTGCGGCCGACACTCCATGGCCCATGCTTTACGACCACCGCTTGTCGAAAAAACCGCTCCTGCATTGATTCGAGCCGCAGCGCGGCATCAGCTCGGCGTTGGCGCTGCGGTGCGCGCAGGGGTGATAGCGGGGATCGTGGCGAGCACCGCACTTATGGCGACGCCTGTGCTCGCGCTCAACCAGTCCAGCATCGACAGCAATCAGACCGTCGGCGCGCGTCCCGGCAAGACCGATGTCGCGCCGCCGGATGATCGCGCGCCGATTCCCATGCCGGATGCGATGATCGACAAGCGAGATCTGTCCGTGCCGGGTGAGACGACGCCGGACGCCACCGTACCGGCTGGCGAAGAGGCGGCCACGCCGGCGATCGAGATCATCCAAGATCCCGCGCAACTGCCCGAGCCCGTGCGGCGCATGCGCCAGTTGATCATGGATGCGGCGCTGACCGGCGACATCGAGAAACTGCGTCCCCTGCTCGGCAAGGGCGGCACCGCAACCCAGGTCTCTTCCTACGAAGGCGATCCTGCCGATCCGATCGCCACACTGAAGGGTCTTTCCGGGGATCAGCAGGGCGCGGAAGTGCTGGCCATCATGCTCGACATTCTCTCGACGGGCGCAGCGCTGATCGACAAGGATACCAACGAGACCGTCTATGTCTGGCCCTACGTCGCGTTGAGGCCGATCGACACCCTCACCAAGCCGGAGATCGTCGATCTGTTGCGGATCGTTACCGCGGGCGACATGGCAGAAATGCAGGAAGTCGGCGGCTATAATTTCTACCGGCTCGGCATTGGCCCCGACGGCCAGTGGAAGTTTTTCCTGACCGGGGACTGACGAGCAGACCGGCGCCATGCCGGCGGCCCCGTCAGACCCATGCCTTGAATGCTTCAGAGGCGAAATACAACCTGCTCCTCGGCATTTGTCATTTTCGGCCCGTGAAATGCTCTCGAGGCAGGAGCGATGCGGCCTGTCTCCTGACAGTCTTCAAACCATTGATATTTTATGGCTTTCACCGAAGATTCGATGTTCGCTCGCGCAAGTAACGGCGGCGCAAGCGATTCGTCCAGGTGAGTTTTCACGCAATCAAAAATTAACTTCCTACAGTCATTCCTACTAAAGTGACGATCTACTGCATCGTGTCGGTCCTTGGTGGGGGCCAGTGGGCGCAACGGGGGTCGCGTCGAACCGCACGGATGGCGGCCAAGGAGATCAAGGATCTCATCCGCAACTCCTCGGTCGAAGTGAGAGCGGCGTTGCTCTCGTGGAGCAGACTGGCGTGGCGCTGAAGACCATCGAAGCCTTCATCGTCACCTTAAACCAGCACATGGATGCCATTGCCACGTCCTCGCGCGAACAGTCGACCGGCCTTGCAGAGGTCAACACGGCCGTCAACCAGATGACCAGGTGACGTAGCAGAACGCCGCCATGGTGGAGAAGACCAATGCGGCCGGCGCTTCGCTGGCTGTGGAAAGCGCGCGCCTTCGCGAATTGACGGCGCAGTTCCAACTCGCGTCGGCGGTTGACAACGGCACCGCTTCTACTCGCTCGGGCACGAGCCGCTACGCGGCCTGAGGCGGGCGCTGCCGGCTGCTGGCAGCGAGACTGACATGATGGCGACGGCCCGGAGATCAAACCGATTTCCGGGCCGTCGTGCTTTCAACCCGCCGCGCTTTCGTCTTGCGGGACGAGCGCAATGATCCTACCTGTTCGGGATAACGCTCGAAGGTTTTGCCATGCCGCTCTTTTCCCTCCCCGACCGTTCCGTCATCACCATCCACGGCGCCGATGCCACCGGCTTTCTGCACGGCCTCGTCACCACGGATGTGGATGGACTGGAGCCGGGTGTCGCCGAGGCGGGGGCGCTTTTGACCCCGCAGGGCAAGATCCTTTTCGACTTCGTCCTTTTCCGCACCGGCGAGGGCTTGTCGATCGATGTCGCGACCAGCGAAGCGGAGGCGCTCGCCAAACGGCTGACCCTCTACAAGCTGCGCGCCGCCGTGACGCTGTCCCTGCCGGAACCGACCCCGGTGGTGCTGGGCGAGGATGTGCCGGCGCCGCAGGGCGCGGTGACCGACGGACGGTTCCGCCGTGCCGGTGTTACCCTCTGGCGCGCCTATGGTTCCTCCGCCGAAGCGATCGAGGACCACGCCAGCATCATCGAGGATGGCGAGGCGCTCGATGCGCTGCACATCAAGGCCGGCATTGCGCGGGCAGGCCGGGACTATGCGCTCTCCGACGCTTTCCCGCACGATGTGCTGCTCGACCGCAATGGCGGGCTTTCCTTCCGCAAGGGATGCTATGTCGGCCAGGAGGTCGTCTCGCGCATGCAGCACCGCTCGACCGCGCGTCGGCGGGTGGTGATTGTCTCCGGCGAAGCGCCGCTGCCGGACACGGGAACGCCTGTGACGGCGGGCGGCAAGCCGCTCGGCACGCTTGGCACCGTGGCGGGGCAGAGCGCCCTCGCCATCCTGCGCATCGACAAGGTTGCCGAGGCGGTGGCGGACGGCCTGCCGGTTCTGGCGGGCGACGTGCCCGTCACCGTCAGCCTGCCGGCCTGGACGGGTCTTTCGTTCCCTGCCCCCGATTCGGCCGGGACGGACGCATCGTGATGGAGGCGCCGTTCACGGCGCGGGCCTGGCAGCGCATGTTATCCGGCCGGCGTCTCGACCTCCTCGATCCTTCTCCGCTCGACATCGAAGTCTCCGACATTGCCCATGGTCTGGCGCGCGTGGCCCGCTGGAACGGACAGACCTTTGGCGATCATGCGTTTTCCGTCGCGCAGCACAGCCTGTGCGTCGAGGAGATCTTCCGCCGCCAGAACAAATGCGGGCCGGACGAATGCCTGATCGCCCTGCTGCATGATGCGCCCGAATATGTCATCGGCGACATGATCTCGCCCTTCAAGGCCATCGTCGGCGGCGGCTACAAGACCGTCGAGAAACGGCTTGAGAGCGCGGTGCACCTGCGTTTCGGCCTGCCGCCCTCCCCGCCCGAGACGCTGAAGGCGAAGATCAAGAAGGCCGACCGCACCTCGGCCTATTTCGAGGCCACGCTGCTCGCCGGCTTTTCGAACGAGGAAGCAAAGAAGTTCTTCGGCCTGCCGCGCGGCATTACCCGCGAGATGCTGTTCCTCGACCCGGTTCCCGCCCATGAAGCGCAGGCACGCTTCCAGGCACGGTTCGATGCCATCGAGGCCGAGCGCCGCGCCGCCGGGAGGACCTAGCATGCCGATGATCGTCGTTGCGCCGCTTGCCCGCATCGCGGAAATGGCCGTCCGGCACGGGGCGCGGGACATGCTGAGCCTGCTGGCCAAGGGGCAGGACTTTCACCGGCCGGGCGTGATTGCCGCCGACCGGCACCTGACCATCGACATGAACGACATCAGCTTTGCCGCAAAGAACGAGCCGGGCCTGATCGCGCCCGATGCTCTCCATGTCGAACGGATCATCGATTTTACCGGCCGCTGGAGCCGGGAGACGCCGCTTTTGGTGCATTGCTGGATGGGCGTGTCGCGCTCGCCCGCCGCGGCGCTGATCGCAGCGCTGACGGTGGCGCCGGAGCAGGACGAGATGGCGCTGGCGGCTCGGCTTCGCGCCGCATCGCCCTTCGCCACGCCGAATGCGCGGCTGGTCGAGCTTGGCGATGCCGCCCTCGGGCGTGGCGGCCGGCTCGTCAAGGCCGTGAAGGCCATCGGGCGCGGGGCGGATGCGGACGGCAATGCGCCCTTCGTCTTTTCCCCCTTCCCCGACACCGGGCAAGCCGCATGACGGCAGAGACCGTCGAGATCGGGCTGAACGCGGCAATCGTTGCCGTGACCGGTGCTTCGCCGCTTATTCTCGTCGTCGGCGCGGAAGGGGCGCTGCAACGCGACGGCCTGCCCTTCGGCCCCTTCGATCCCGGCCGGCACCGGACCTTCGAGACGAGCCTGCGCGACAGCGTGGAGCGCCAGACGGCGCTGGCGCTCGGTTATATCGAGCAGCTCTACACCTTCGGCGACCGGGGACGGCACCGCCTGCCGGGCGAAAGGGCCAAGCACATGGTCTCCGTCGGCTATCTCGCCCTGACGCGCACCGATGCCGAAGACAGCGGTCGGCTGACCGAGCAGGGTGCGGCCTTTCGCGACTGGTATCGCTACCTTCCCTGGGAGGACTGGCGGCAGGGCCGGCCGAAGCTCATTGACGAGATCATCCTGCCGGGTTTGTCGCGCTGGGAGAAAGAGGTCGGAACCGGCGAGCGCGCGGCGGCCCGAACCGCCCGCGTGCGCCTTGCTTTCGGCACGAGCGACCTGCCCTGGGACGAGGAGCGCGTGCTGGAGCGCTATGAGTTGCTCTACGAAGCCGGGCTTGTCGCAGAGGCCGCCGAGGACGGCCATGTGGCGGAGCGGCCGGAGGTCGCGCTTGGCCAGACCATGCGGCACGACCATCGCCGCATCTTCGCCACCGCCGTCGCGCGGCTGCGCGGCAAGATCAAATACCGTCCTGTCATCTTCGAACTCATGCCGCCGGATTTCACACTGACGGCTTTGCAGACGACGGTGGAGGCCATTTCCGGCCGGCATCTGCACAAGCAGAATTTCCGCCGGCTCGTGGAGGCCAACCAGCTTGTGGAACCGACCGGCGAGATGGCGGTCGCGACCGGCGGACGCCCCGCCGCACTCTTCCGCTTCCGCCGCCAGGTTCTCGCCGAACGCCCGTCTGCGGGACTGAAGCTCGGCGGTCGGTGAGCCTCAGTCTTCACGTGTGCTGCGGTTGACGGGGCGCCGCTTTCCGGCAACGGACAGGCTGACGATAAAGCACTGTGCCTACCGAAGGTCATCGACAGGTCCATCACGTCGGATGCGATCGCTGATCTCTCGTGTCACAGACGGTCGTGATCGATGCGGTAGAGGCGCAGGGAAGTATCCTGTGCTGCCGGCAGCGGCAGGAGAACGGGTTCCAGGCCCGGCACCGGGCGCCCTGCGATCAGGGATGCGAAGGCCGAGGACGGCGGACCCTCGTAGGCGGCAATCCGCGCCGGCGGATAGGCACACAACACCACATAGTCGAAGGGTGCCAGCGCCGCACGGCGCGCGGCAGGTTCCTGGAAATAGAGGGCATCGAACAGGCGGCGCATTGCCGGTGCGCCCCGATGGAAATGCAGGGCGCTGGCGACAGCACCGGAGGGAGCGCCCTCCAACATCTTGAGACTGACCGGCGGCGTGCTGAGGTAACGACCCGCCGGAAGGCTGGCGAAGGCGGCTTTGTCGGCGGGCGAACAGGTGTCGAGCGTCAGATAATCCGGCCCCTGCAAGGTCATGGCACTACGGTCGAGGGGAAGCAGCTTTGCAGTCGCGAAAAGGAGGCCTGCCGAACCGGTGGCCGTCAGCAGGGTGGCGGCAGCCAGTTGTCTGCGGCGGCCCGCTGTTGCTGCGAGAAGGCGCGTCAAAAGACCCGGCAGGAAAAGCGAGAGCAGCATGGCCGGAAAGGGCAGAAAGCGAAACGCGACCAGATTGCAGCAAAAGGCCGCAATGCCCATGGCCAGGACGAGGAGAGGCGCGACCCGCCCGCTGCGCACCTTCGAGAGACACGTCGCCGCCGCAAAGACGATCAGGGAAGCCTCGATCGCAAGGGGGATCAGGCGCGGCCACTGGCCGATGGCGACGAGAAGAAGGATCGAATTTTCCTGCGGAATCCGGTTCAGCCAGAGGCTGCGGGAGACGGAGTCGATCATCGCAAAGGGGCCGGTGAGAACTGCCGGCATGGTCGACAGGACGATCGCGATCGAAACGACGCCAGCAAACGCAAGCGCTGCAAGGCGGCCTGCGACTCCCCTGCTGGCGCTCATCGCCTTTGCCGCGACCACAGACAGAAAGGCGAAGACGGTGAAGAGCGTGACATAGGGCGCCGAAAAAATATCCGTCTCAACGGTGGTGAGCCCGCGCGGTCCTGCAACGAGGAGCGTGACGAGCGGCGCGAGCACGGTGAGGCTGAGCGAAAAGGTCAGAAAGACGCGATCAGCACCCGGCTGGTGGAAGACCCAGGCCAATGCGACGCCAGCCCAGAGCACGGCTATGATTGGCAGGCCTTCGAGGCCCACTGTCACGGACAGAACGACGGCGCCGGCCATCAGCATCGCACCGCGCGAGGACCAGAGCATGGTTCCGAAAGCCAGGGCAGCGAGCGCCAACAGTTGCATGCCGTGATGATCGATGCGCAGGGGCATGAATTCGAACAGCGCGCGGTTCATGACCAGCGCGGCGAACAAAACGCCGGGCAGACTCAGCGGCAGGCGCTGAGGCGCCAGACGAACCATGGTCGCCACGGCAAGGGCTGCGAAGACCAGCAAGAGAAAAGGCGGAAAGACGAGGAAGGCGAGATGCAGCGCGTCCTCCCGCGGGATTGCCCACGACAGAAGCCCGGCGATCGCCACATAGGGCGCATCGACCAGCCGTGACCACGGCGACACATAGGGTTCGGGCATGGCGATGCCGGACAGGGTCAGATCATACCAGCCCTTTCCCTGAAGGAGCTGGTGGATCTGCACCGCACGCAGCCGGTCATCGACGTCGACAGCGTTGCCACCGACGATCATGACATACAGCGCCATGAAAACAGCGGCCACGAGCAGGAAGAGCGCGAGCGCGCGCAGGCCAGCGGGCTTACCCGCCGGAATGCCGGCGCCACCCTCTGTTACCGACGATTCGTCTGCCGCCATGCCACGCTCCACACCGCCCGCACGGATGAGACCGGATTTCATCGCGACGGGCCCTGCTTCCGGCGTCACCGCTTTCGGCTGCAACGGCGGTTGCTCACTCGTGCCGAACAGATGTAGCGCGCGCCAGTTAACGTCTCGCTTCCGCGAGCGTCTGGGGGATTGGAAAGCCGGTCGCACCAGGGCTCAGCTGATGGTGATATCCAGCCCGATATCCAGCGTCGGTGCGGCCATGGTGATCTTCGAAGTCGAGATGTAATCGACGCCTGATTCGGCCAATGCGGCGATGGTCGCGATCGTCACATTGCCGGAGGCCTCGAGCTGCGTGCGTCGGACATCGTGCCGGTAGGCCTCCTCCGTCAGGCCGCTGTCGGCGCGGTTGATGGCGACGGCCTCCGCCAGCCTGTCCGCGCCCATATTGTCGAGAAGAATGACATCCGGCGCGGCGGTCAGCGCCTCGCGCATCTGGTCGAGGCTGTCCACCTCGACCTCGACACGGACCAGATGGCCGCAATAGGCGCGCGCGGCCATGACGGCACCGGCGACGCTGCCGCAGACGGCAATGTGATTGTCCTTGATGAGCACGGCATCATCCAGTCCGTAGCGGTGGCTGGAGCCGCCGCCGAGGCGGACGGCGTATTTTTCGAGCGCCCTGAGGCCCGGCAGCGTCTTGCGGGTGCAGGTGACGCGGGCATGGGTGTGGGCGATGGCATCGGCAAAACGGGCCGTGTAGGTGGCGACGCCCGAGAGGTGCATGAGATAGTTCAGCGCCACGCGCTCGCCCGACAAGAGGCCGCGGGCCGGGCCCGAGACGCGTGCAACGGGCGTTCCGGCGGCAACGCGCGCGCCCTCCTCCACCAGCGGCTCGAAGACGAGGTCGGGATCGACGAGGCGGAAAGCAAGCCCGGCCGGGACAAGGCCGGCAACGACGCCGGCGTCGCGTGCGTTGAGTTCAGCCGTCGCGTGCTTGTCCGGCCCGATCGTTGCCGCGGTGGTGATATCGCCGGCGCGGCCGAGATCTTCCTGGAGGGCGGCGCGGACCTGCGCCTCCACCAGCAGGGCCGGCAGAAAAGGCGGGAGGGATGCGGGATGGGCGGACATGGAGGGTTCCTCAGGCGGCAGCGGTTTCGGCACGTTCGGCAATGATGCCGTTCGCCTCGTCCAGCGTCATGTAGGTGCGGTGCCGGAAGGCGGGATCGGCAACCGGATGATCCGAACGATAGTGGCCGCCGCGGCTTTCGCTGCGCGCCCAGGCGGCGGCGGCGATGAGCTTGGCCGTCGTGACGATGTTGGTGAAGCGCAAGCGGGTGTTCTCGCGCTCCAGCTCCGCGATGCGCCGGATGGCAAGAGAGAGACCCTCCCCGCTCCTCACGACGCCGACAGTATCGGTCATCAGGCGGCGCAGGGCCTTCAGTTGCGGGCTGTCGGCGAGCGTCACGGGATCGTCGCTTTCGCCCTCGGTGTTGCCCCAGCCGACGAGCTTGGCGGCGGGCATGCTGCCCTTGATGCTCTCGGCAATGCGCGCGGCGAAAACGACGGCTTCGAGCAGCGAGTTCGAAGCGAGGCGATTGGCGCCGTGCACGCCGGTGGAGGCGACTTCGCCGGCGGCCCAGAGGCCGTCAATGGAGGTGCGGCCTTCCGCATCCGTCAGGACGCCGCCCATATGGTAATGCACGGCCGGCGCGACGGGGATGGGCTGGGTCACCGGGTCGATCCCGGCGCCGATGCAGGAGGCATAGACGGTCGGGAAGGCCTCGGGGAAGCGCTCGCCGAGCGCCTGCGTGCAATCGAGGAAGGCGCCCTTCCCGGCCTCGATCGCGGCGAAAACGCCGCGCGAGACGATGTCGCGGGGGGCGAGCTCGGCATCGGGGTGGATATCCGGCATGAAGCGGTGGCCATTCCTGTCCACCAGCGTCGCCCCCTCGCCGCGCAGGGCTTCGGTGGCGAGCGGCGCCGGATCGCGGCCGATATCGAGGGCGGTCGGGTGGAACTGCACGAATTCGGGATCGGCCACGATGGCGCCGATGCGCGCCGCCATGCCCACCCCCTGGCCGCAGGCTTCCCAGGGGTTGGTGGTGACGGAATAGAGGTGCCCGACGCCGCCCGAGCACAGAACCACGGCGCGGGCCGGAAAGATGGCACGCTTCTTCGACTGGCCGGCATCCGGACGGGCGACGACACCGGCGATGAAGCGGCCCTCGCGGATCAGTTCCTCGACCACATAACCTTCCAGAACGCGGATCGAGGGCGTCGCGCGCACCGAGGCGATCAGCGCCTCCATGATGGCCTTGCCGGCCATGTCGCCCTTGACGCGCACGATGCGGCGCTCGGAATGGGCCGCCTCGCGCGAGAGGATCAGCTTGCCTTCCAGATCACGGTCGAAGGGAACGCCATAGCCTAAAAGATCATGGATGCGATCGGCGGCCTCGGAGACCATGAGGCGCGTGACCTTTTCGTCGACAATGCCGGCACCGGCCGCGATCGTATCGGCAACGTGCTTCTCGACCGTATCGCCCGGCCCCATCGCAGCCGCGATGCCGCCCTGTGCCCAGGCGGAGGAGGTGCCAAACCCGATCGGCGCGGCAGCCAGCACGGTCACCGGCCGCGGCGCGAGCTTCAGCGCGCAGAACAGGCCCGCGAGACCACCGCCGACGATGACGATGTCATCGACGCCGTTGAAACTCTGCGGCCGGAAATTGTCAGTGAGCATTGGTCTTTCCTTCCCCGGCCCTCTCCCCGGACCGTTGCCGGCGCCTCGCGCCTGACGACGCGGCACCGGCCTTTGGCGCTCAAACCTTCAGGTTGATCATCCGCTCCACCGACCCGCGGGCGCGCTCGGCGATGGCGGGATCGATGGTCACTTCCTCGGTCATGAAGAGCAGGCTGTCGAGGATCTTCGGCAGGGTGATGCGCTTCATGTGCGGGCAGAGGTTGCAGGGCTTGACGAAATCGACATCGGGCAGTTCCGCCTGAATGTTGGAGGCCATCGAACATTCGGTGACGAGCAGCACACGGTTGGGGCGGTGGTCGCGCACATAATTGATCATGCCCGAGGTCGAGCCGGCAAAATCGCAGACGGCGATAACGTCCGGGTGGCATTCGGGGTGGCCAATGATCTCGAGCCCGGGATGGGCTGCCTTGTAGGCCAGCAGTTCTTCGGCGGTAAAGCGCTCGTGCACCTCGCAATGGCCCTTCCAGGTCAGGATCTTTTTCTTCGTCTGGCGTGCGACGTTGAGGGCGAGATATTCGTCGGGGATGCAGAGCACCGTGTCGCTCTCCAGGCTTTCGACGACCGAGAGCACGTTGGCGGAGGTGCAGCAGATGTCGGTCTCCGCCTTCACGTCGGCGGAGGTGTTGACGTAGGTGACGACGGGAACGCCGGGATAACGCTGCTTCAGCAGGCGCACATCCGCGCCGGTGATCGACTCCGATAGCGAGCAGCCGGCCTTGCCGTCGGGGATCAGCACGGTCTTTTCCGGGTTGAGGAGCTTCGAGGTCTCCGCCATGAAATGCACGCCGCACTGGATGATGATCTCGGCATCCACCTTGGTCGCGTCACGGGCAAGCTGCAGCGAATCGCCGGCAATATCCGCGACGCAGTGGAAGATGTCGGGCGTCTGGTAATTGTGGGCGAGGATGACGGCGTTGCGCTCCTTCTTCAGCCGGTTGATGGCGTGAACATAGGGCGCATAGACGGGCCATTCGAAGGCGGGGATGAAGTCTTTCACCTTTTCGTAGAGCGGCGCCGTTTCGCGGGCGATCTCCGGCGTGAAGGAGAGGTCGGGGCGCTGCAGAATGCCGAAACGGGCAGCGGCGCTGCCTTCAGCGGGCTTTGCAGGCGCGATCTGGCCGACATTGATGTTCATGGCACCCCTCCTCGAAACCTTTATGCTCAAAATGAGCAAAAGAAGGTCAAAAACAAAACCGGCTTGGCCGGCGGCATGGATTTAGAAGCTTTTGTGACGGAATTCAAGACTGCGAAATCTTGCCGGACGACGATGGGCTCGCGCCGTCCGGCAGCAGGCCGTGTGCGTCAGGCCGCCACGGGACGGGCAACGGCGCGTTCTTCGATCGGCCAGTGGACGAGCGCGGCGAAGAGGCCGAGGCCCACGCCGATCCACCAGACGGGGTCGTAGGAACCGAAATGATCGTAGAGATAGCCGCCCATCCACACGCCAAGGAACGAGCCGACCTGGTGTGACAAAAAGACGATGCCGCCCAGCAGGCCGAGATGGCCGGTGCCGAACATGATGGCGACAAGGCCGTTGGTCGGCGGCACGGTGGAGAGCCACAGGAGGCCCATGACGATGGCGAAGACGATGACGGAGGTCGGCGTCTGCGGCAGGAGCAGGAAGGCCGAGACGGCGATGGAGCGACCGATATAGATCAGCGACAGGAAATAGGGCTTGGAGTAGCGCTGGCCGATGATGCCCGCGCTGAGCGAGCCGATGATGTTGAAAAAGCCGATCAGCGCAAGCGCCATCACGGCATAGCGCGCGTCGATGCCGATGTCGCGAATATAGGCCGGGAAATGCGCGGTGATGAAGGCGACCTGATAGCCGCAGACGAAGAAGCCGGACACGAGCAGGAGATAGCTCTTGTGGCCGAAGGCCTCCTTGAGCGCCTCGGCAATCGACTGCTTGTAGACCGCCTGTTTCTGGCTGCCGGAACCGGCATTGCCCCGGAGCGGTATCGCGACGATGGGCACGAGCAACATGAGGGCGGCGAGCACCAGAAGGCTGTCCGACCAGCCATAGGCGGATATGAGCGCCTGCGAGAGCGGAGCGAAGAGAAACATGCCGGCCGACCCCGCCGCCGTGCCGATGCCGAAGGCAAAAGAGCGGCGCTCGGGCGCCACGTTGCGAGCAAATGCCGAGAGCACGATGCCGAAGGATCCGGCGCCGACCCCAAGGCCCACCAGCACCCCGCCGCCGATATAAAGCGTCACGGGCGCCTCGCCGACCGACATCAACGCGAGGCCGCTGGCATAGAGCACACCGGCCAGCAGCAGCACGCGCCAGGTGCCGAACCGGTCGGCGATCGCGCCGAAGACGGGCTGGCCGAGGCCCCAGCACAGATTCTGGATCGCCATGGCAAGGCCGAAGGTGGTGCGATCCCAGCCGGTCTCCTGCAGCAGGGGAAGTTGGAAGAAGCCCATGGCCGAGCGCGGCCCAAAGGTCAGCAGGGCAACGACGGAGCCGGCGGCAATGATAAGCCAGGGCAAAGCGGCGGGATTGCCGGCAAGCGGGCGGCTGGCGGGGGATGAAAGCGACATGGCGAATCTCCGACGGGCGGGTGCGGCCCGCATGGTCGTCGCGCCGGAATTCCCTGGCGCCAAGGATAGCGGCGACCGACGCTCCGATAAAACCAAATAAATTGAGCGAGAGTTCACGCCGATTGATCGATTCCCTGCCCTTCCATCGCGGTTGTCGATGGAAGAACCGGCAGGTCGATCAGGCGCGGACCTTCATTGGCCAGCGTTCCGCGCGACGGGAGAGCACGGTGACGCTGTCGCCGACGGCAAGGCGCCCCTCGCCGCGCACCACGGCATTCCAGCCGAAGAGCACGCCGGGCACCCGGCGGTCGGCAGACATGCGCTTGACGGCAAGGCCCTCGATGGGATTTCCGCCGGTGCGCTCGCCGGTCATCTGGTCCTGCGTGGTCATGATGCAGCGCGTGCAGGGCTTGAGGAGATCGAAGCGCAAACCGCCGATCTCGATTGCTTCCCAGACATCCTCGTCCCAGGGCGTGTCGTTCTCGATGAGAATGTTGGTGCGGAAGCGATCCATGCCGACCGGCGGCTGGCCCTTCTGCGTCAGCGTGGCATTGAGGTCGGCGAGCGACGCGGTGGTGGTCACGAGGATCGGGTACTCGTCGGCAAAGCCGACAGCGGCCTGGGGCCCCGCGCCGGGATCGTTCACGCCGCGCCGCGCCAAGGCATCCATATGGGCGAGCAAGACCGGGCGCCCGAACCAGCCAGAGAGTGTTTCGTTGGCGGCATCGGTGGCGAGCGCCGCGTCGATCGCTGTTCCCCAGACGGAGACCGAACGGCGGCGCGCGGGTTCGAACAGCGCCGTCAGGCTCTTTTCGGCAAGGGTCAGATGGACGCCGCTCGGCACCGGCGTTGCGGTGACCTGCGCCAGCGTCTGGAGCTCGCGCTGGGTGATGGCGGCGCCGTCCGGTTCGGTCAACAGGAAGCGGCGGTCATAGGTAAAGCCGTCGAGGCGGCAGTCGACGCTGTCGAGCGGGATGGCACGGGCGCTTTTCAGCGGATGAATGTTGAGACCCTGGACCTTCATCGCGCGCTCCTCACAAACGGATTCAACAGCATGGCATTCCGATTCCGTAAAAGCCGCCAAGCGGCTGATCCGGCATCAGATTTCGTCGAGCAGCAGCTCGCGGATAAGGCCGAGGCGCTCGTGGCGTTCCTGCGCCAGCTTGCGGCCCGTGCCGGTCTGGAAGCCGTCCGCCAGCTTGAAGAGCTTGGTTTCGAAATGATCGAGCGCGAAGGCCTTGTCGTCCAGCGGACGGGCGCGGGCCATGGGATCAAGCGGATCATAAAGACCGCTGCCGAAACGGCCGGCAATGTAGAAGCAGCGGGCGGCGCCGACCATGCCGAGCGCATCCAGCCGGTCGGCATCCTGCAGGATCTTCGCTTCCAGCGTTTCGGGCGGGATGCCGGCGGAAAAGCTGTGGGCGAGGACGGCATGGGCCACCGCCATCATGTCCGAACTGCGCCAGCCAAGCTGATCGAGGACCTCATAGGCGCGCTCGGCGGCAAGGCGCGAGGCATCGGCGCGGTTCGGCGCATTCTTCTCCACCGCCACGCAATCATGCAGGAGGGTCGCGGCGGCAAGCACACGCACATTGCCGCCCTCCCCGCGCCGGATGCGCAGCACATTCTTCCACACGCGGATGAGATGGGCGGCATCGTGCGATCCATCATCGCTGACGATGACGAGCGGGAGAAGCTGGGCGGCCAGCTCATGTTCCGGCGCGAAGGCGGCGGCGAGCGCCTTCAGGCGCGGATCAGGCATCTGCATTCTTCTGTTCCTCAGCCGAATCGGCCGGCAGGGCGGCGGGTTGCTCATCCGACATACGCGAGAGAATCCGCTGGTAGAAGAGGCCGATGCCGATCAGCACGACGCCGAGGCCGATGAAGGACAGGGCCCGGAGGAAGCCTTCAAGCTGGGCCATGTCGAACAGGAAGACCTTGGCGACCGAGAGGAAGACGAGGACGGCAGAGGCGATGCGTACGGCACGCGAGCGCCACTTGATCCCGGCGAGCAGCAGGAGCACGCCGAGCAGCAGCCAGACGAGCGAATAGGTGTACATCTCGCCTTCGAGGATGCCTTTCCAGTCGGCGATGGTTTCGCCCTGCCAGAAACGGCGCACCGTGAGCGTCGCCCAGGTGAAGGCCAGCACGCCGCCAGTGACGGCGAGCGCGGCAACATAGGGCTGCGGCCGACGGCCCCGCGCCTCGCGGGCGAGGAACACATAGCCCGCCGCCGGCAGGAGGTAGCCGATGAAGAGCAGGTCGAGAACCGGCAGGCTGCCAAGGCGCTCGCCCGTGAAATAGGGATTGAGCGCGAAGAGGTGAGCCGAGAGGACGCCGAGCATGGAGAGCACGCCGACCAGCATGCCGCCGATGCGGAACACCGGGCTCGGCGCCTTGAGGTCGAGCCGCAGGAAGACGGCCGATGCGCCGATGGCGAGCAGCGTATAGATCGACTGTTCGCCGAGTGTCGGGGCGCGGCTGTCGAGCACGCCGCCGGACAAGGCATGGCGCACAAGGATGGCGATGGTGAGCAGCACGAAGAGGCTGGCGAGCGCCTGGATGACCTGCATGGCACGCAGATCCGGCCAGCGGCGCAGCTCGAAGGCGGCCAGCATCAGCAGCAGGGCGGGAATGCCGTAGCCGGCCAGCAACGGGTTGAAGACCGGTGTCGTGGAGAGGTGTTCCGGCCCGACGATGGTGGGCTCGATGGCGATACGGACGGCAACGGAAAGCGTGGCGGCGACCATGGCCCAGGGCAGCGCCCGCCAGGCCCTCAGCCGGGTACCGGCGACAAAGAGCGCGCCGGCAAGGGCAAGGCCGAGCGTGGTGGCGAGCCCATCCGTCAGGGCATGCAGCGCCAGGATGACGAGATAGGCGCTGCCGGCGATCAGCCAAAAGACGGCCGTATCCGTGCCCTTGCCGCCGATGCGCGAGCGCAACTCTGCGACCGCGACGAGCACGGCGGCGGCGGCGAGCGCGAAGAGGCCGTGGGTCCAGTCGACGGCGAAGGCGCCGACCGCCACGAAGGTGAGCGTGGTGACGATTGCCGGCGCAAGCGCCATCAGCACCGCCCAGAGCGTGGCAAAATCCGGCCGGCTCCCGGCGAAACGGCGCTGCACGAGGGCGCCGATGAAGAGGAAGACGACCGACAGGGCCATGCCTGTGGAGATCACGACCTTCGGCGCAGGTCCCAGCGCCAGAACCACGCCGGGAATGGTGTCAAAGAGGGCGGCCATGACGATCTGCAACAGGCCGGCCGAGGTCAGCACCGTCATGCCGCCGATGGCAGCGACCAGTGCTGCGGGCGCTGCCGGTGCAAGACCCGGACGAAGCGCGCCGGCCATGGCCAAGGCCGTTGTCAGCGCCGCAAAGGCGGCGAGAGCGGCGCCGGAGCGCGCCAGCCACTCTCCGGCATCGAAGCCGCCGGCTTCGGCGAGGCCAGCGATGAAGAGCGCCGGGAGCAGGACGGCGAGCGTCGCCGTGATCGTGACGGCGGCAAAGGCGGGAGCGAAGAGCCTTTCGCCGGCAGAGCGTGTGCGGGCCCGGCCGGTCGAGGATGCGGCTTCGGGAATGTCCTCCTCCGCAGCCGCGCCCGGCCAGAGGAAGGCCATGGCGGCGACGACGAGCAGCAACGGCAGGCTGACCAGGAGCGGGTCCACCGGCTCGGCCACGGCGAGATAGAAGAGCGCCCACAGGCCCATGCCGAGATTGGCGATGGCGGGGGCCACCGTCCAGCGCCGCAGGCGGCTGGCGGCGAGCGCCGCCACGAGGGTCACGGAGAGGTAGCTGAACAGAATGGCGGCCGAGGGGTGTTCGCTGGTGACCAGCAGCGGCGTCGCCATGGCCGCGACAAGGCCGAGCCCGGCCAGCGCCTGTCCGTGCAGCAGCGACAGCGCCAGCGTCAGGAAGGAGACGGCGGCGAGCGCCGCAAAGGTCGTCCCCGGTCCGATGAAGCCATACATGCCGTAGGCGGCGTAGGCGACCGCAAAAAGCGTGACGGCGCCGGCGGCCGTGAGGATGCCGGGGATCATGGCATTTTCGTATTCGGATGCGATGGCCGGCACGGCGCGTCGGCGCACGATCTCGCCGGCCGCCATCAGCACGAGACCGAAGAGCGCAGCGAGCGTCAACCGCACGGCCGGGCTCAGCAGCCCCGCATCGATGGAATATTTGACCATGAAGATGCCGCCGAGCGCCAGCGCGAAGCCGCCGACCCAGACGGCCCAGCGGGCACCAAGCGTGCTTTCAAGCGTCGCCGTGGCGCGCGGCTGCGGCGCATCCAGGGCGGCCGCTTCGCTGCGCCGCAAAGGCTCGCCGCGCGCGGCGCGCTCGACGGCTTCCTGGTCGGCTGCCACATTTGCGGAGGATGTCGCGGCAGGCGCGCCGATGCCGGCAAAGATGAGGTCGCCAATCTCGGCGTCCGTCGGCCGCAGGCGCGACGGCAGACGGGCAATGTCGCCCTCGGCCGTGGCAATGCCGGGCGGCGTTTGCGGTGGGGTGTCTGCCGGCGCGTCATCAGTGATGGCAGCGGGCGGTGCACTCTCGCTTGCCGTGGGTGCCGTTACCTGTTCCTCTTCGAGAGGCAAGGCCGTTACCGCCGGAGCCGGGAACGCCCCTTGCGCCTCGCGCAAGGCCTCCAGCTCCTGTCGCAGACCCTGCACCTCTCCGGTCAGCGACCGGACGCGGGACAGGGCGGTCAGAGCAGCGGCAAGGGCGATGAGCGCAACGACAATCAGCAAGAACGGCTCCACAGGCGGGCAGGCAAACCCTTGGCACCACGGGGTGGCGAGAGGCTTCCTTCCACCCCGCACGTCAGCCAAGTCGTGGACAACATATTCCTTTTCCGCCTTGATCCAACCCCTCGGCGCCGATCGAGCCGGTATTGCGCGCGTGGATGGCGGGGGCACGCCCTCCTCAGGCCGCGTCCGGGTCCGTTGGGTCCGTCTCTGTCTCGCGGCGCAGCGCCTTGAGAGCCGCGCGCACGAAGCCTTCACGGGCATCCGATGCGGCAAGGCCGCGCGGCTCGTAGACATGGCGGGCCAGGAAGAAGGCCGTGAGGCGGAAGGCGGCGGCAAGCGAGGCCTCGTCGGCGGCGGTGCTGGTGCCGGGGGTCAGAAAGCCCGGGAGCGCCAGCATTCGGTCCGCATAGGGCCGGCCGGCAGCGCGCGAGACGGCACGCCCGCTCTTCGGCGAGACGAAGGCGAGGTCGGTGCGGATGCCGGTGGCGGCACATTCGGTCAGATCGAGGCCGAAGCCGAGGTCGTTGAGAAGCGCCAGCTCGAAGCGCACGAAGAGCTCGCCCGCGGCAGCGGCATCATCGAGATGGTCGAGAATGACGTCCAGCGCCTCATAAAGGTGCGGATGCGGATCGCGCTCGGGCAGCAGCCGCAGCAGGGCGGCCATGGCCTGCACGCCGTTGACGGCGGTTGCCGTCTCCATCAGCCTTGCTGCGCGCAGGCGCACCGGCTCGATCCGGAACTCGCCGAGATGATCCTCGATGCGGGCGCGCCAGGTGACCTCGACCGCATTTCCGGGTTGCAGCACCGGCTGCAGGGCGCGCGAACGGCCGCCGCGCACCAGCCCCAGATGCCGGCCCCGCCGCGGCGTCATCACCTCGGCAATGACAGAGCTTTCGCCGTGCCGGCGCACTCCCAGAATGATGGCGTCTTCGGTCCATTGCATGGCCGTTCCTAGCGCAGCTCGCCGCCGGGCGGAACGGTCAATTGACCGATCCGGCGGCTGCATACTGGCAAATCAAGCGTGTTTGGGGTAAAAAGCCGATTTCAAAGCGCCGACGCCCTTGCAATTCGCAGCCGAGCCGATACCGGAGAGGCAAGGAAAGGCAGACCCCATGCGCTACTTCATCACCGGAACCGCCGGCTTCATCGGCTTTCACCTCGCCCGCACCCTGCTCGAAAACGGGCATGACGTGCTCGGCTTCGACGGGATGACGGATTATTACAATCTCCACCTGAAGCACGGGCGCAATGCAGCGTTGGCACAGTTTCCGCGCTTCCGTTTCGTCGAAGCGATGCTGGAGGATTTTTCCGCCGTCCACGGCGCGATGAAGGACTTCAAGCCCGACGTCGTGGTGCATCTCGCCGCCCAGGCCGGTGTGCGCTACAGCATCGAAAATCCGAAATCATACCTGACGGCCAATCTGGTCGGCTCCTGGCACATTCTGGATGCCGTGCGCGATGTCGGCGCCGGGCACCTGCTGCTCGCCTCCACCTCGTCCATCTACGGCGCCAGCCCCTCGATCCCCTTCCGCGAAAGCGACAAGGCCGACGAGCCGCTGACCTTTTATGCCGCGACGAAGAAGAGCATGGAGATGATGGCGCATTCCTACGCTCACATCTACCGCATCCCCACGACCGCTTTTCGCTTCTTCACCGTCTACGGCCCCTGGGGCCGGCCGGACATGGCGCTCTTCAAATTCGTGAAAGCGATGATCGAGGGCACCGAGATCGAGATCTACGGTGAGGGCAAGATGAGCCGCGACTTCACCTATATCGACGACCTCGTCACCTCCATCATCGACCTCTCCGCCATCCTGCCCACGGAAGAGACCCGCGTTCCCGAGATCGACACGCTCTCGACCCAGGGCCCGTTCCGCCTCGTCAATATCGGCGGCGGCCAGCCGGTGGGCCTTCTCGATTTCGTCGAGACCATCGAGCGCATCATGGGCCGCCCGGCGCTGCGCAAGATGCTGCCCATGCAGACCGGCGACGTGCCGCGCACCTTTGCGGCGCCGGATCTCCTTGTGGCGCTGACGGGCCGCAAGCCGGAGACGGGACTGGAGACGGGGATCCGGGCGTTTGTGGAGTGGTATGAGGCGCATCGCGGGGAGTTGAGGCTGTAGAGGGCAGATGGTGTCGGGGTGCGGAGTCCGCCGCGCCTGAGCCCTCTCGAAGCGTTGCGGGATTTGGACAAGGGTGCCATGCCGAACGTCGTGTTTAACATCTGACGTCGTGCCCAAAGGTCACCCCACCCCGGCGCCAGCGCCGACCCGCCCCCTCAAGGGGCGGGTGGGAGGATGCCGCGAGTGCCGTCTCTCTCTCCCTCACTCTCAGGGCCGGGCGAGTTGGTGCGGCACTTGCCGCGGCGACCCCACCTCCCCTTGAGGGGGAGGTCGCCGCAAAGCGGCGGGTGGGGTGATCCCCCGACGGTCCGATGACGCACAGCGGTTCCGCGCGGCAAGAGCATGGAACCCTCGCCCCACCCCTCACTTCCGCTTCAACGCCTCCATCAGCGCTGCGCCGAGCGCCCCCTGCCCGGCCGCGTTGCCGCCCTTGGCGGGCGGCGGGCTGGCCTTGGCGGGGCCGGACGAACGACGGTCCCGCTCGCGGTTGTCGCGCGTTGGCGGGGCGTCATTGCCGGCCGAGGCGCTGGAGCGCATGGAGAGGCCGATGCGCTTGCGGGGGACATCGACTTCGGTGACGCGAACCTTCACCACGTCGCCGGCCTTCACCACCTCGTGCGGGTCCTTCACGAACCGGTCCGCCAACTGTGAGACATGGACGAGGCCGTCCTGGTGGACGCCGATATCGACGAAGGCGCCGAAGGCGGCGACGTTGGTGACGGTGCCTTCGAGCAGCATGCCGACCTTGAGGTCCTTGATGTCATCCACGCCGTCCGCAAAGGTCGCGGTCTTGAAGCTCGGGCGCGGGTCACGGCCGGGCTTTTCGAGTTCGGAAAGGATGTCCTTCACCGTCGGCAGGCCGAAGCGATCGTCCACGAAAAGCTTCGGGTCGAGCTTCTTCAGCGCCGCCGTGTCCCCCATCAGGGCGCGAAGATCCCGGCCGCAGGCGGCGACGATCTTCTTCGCCACGCCATAGGCTTCCGGGTGCACCGAGGAGGCGTCGAGCGGCTCCTTGCCGTTCGGGATGCGCAGGAAGCCGGCACATTGCTCGAAGGTGCGGGCGCCGAGGCGCGGCACCTTGAGGAGCTCCTGCCGGCTGGCGAAAGCGCCATTGGTATCGCGGTAGACGACGATCGCCTCAGCCGTCGTCTTGCCAAGGCCGGAGACGCGCGAGAGCAGCGGGGCGGATGCCGTGTTGAGATCGACGCCGACGGCGTTCACCGCGTCTTCCACGACGCCATCCAGCGAGCGGCCGAGCTTGCCCTGGTCGACATCGTGCTGGTACTGGCCGACGCCGATCGATTTTGGCTCGATCTTCACCAGTTCGGCAAGCGGATCCTGGAGGCGGCGCGCGATCGAGACGGCACCGCGCAGGGAGACGTCGAGGTTCGGGAATTCGGCGGCTGCCGTTTCCGAGGCGGAATAGACGGAGGCGCCGGCCTCGGAGACGATGACCTTGGTGGGCTTGGCGCTGGCCGCCGGGAAGGCTGCGAGCATGTCCGCGACCAGCTTTTCCGTCTCGCGGCTGCCGGTGCCGTTGCCGATGGCGATCAATTCCACACCATGCTTGCGGATCAGGCTCGCCAGCTCGGCCTGCGTGCCGCGAATGTCGTTCTTCGGCGGGAAGGGATAGACGGTGGTCGTCTCCAGCAACTTGCCGGTACCGTCGACCACGGCAACCTTGACGCCGGTACGGATGCCGGGATCGAGGCCCATGGTGGGGCGCGAACCGGCGGGGGCGGCCAGCAGCAGATCCTTGAGATTACGGGCAAAGACGCGGATCGCCTCTTCTTCGGCTCGCTCGCGCAGTTCGCGCATCAGGTCGAGCGAGAGCGACATGGAGAGCTTGACGCGCCAGGTCCAGCCGATAACCTCCATCAGCCATTTGTCGGCAGGGCCGTTGCCGATGGCGAGGCTTGCGGCGATGATACGCTCGACGGGCTTCACAGGGCTCGTATCGCCCTCGTCCACGGTGATATCGACGCTCAGCACCTCCTCGTTCCAGCCGCGCAGCATGGCGAGCGCGCGGTGGCCGGCGGTGGTCGCCCAGCGTTCGGTGTGGTCGAAATAGTCGGAGAACTTGGCGCCGGCCTCCTTCTTGCCATCCACGACGCGCGAGCGCAGCATCGCCACCTCGCGCATATGGGCGCGCAGGCGGCCGAGCAGGTCGGCATTCTCGCCAATGCCTTCGGCGACGATGTCGCGGGCGCCTTCGAGCGCGGCCTTCACATCCGGCACCTCGGCGGTGACGAACTCCGCAGCCTTCGTCGCCGGCACCAGGCTCCGGTCGGCAAGCAGCGCTTCGGCAAGGGGGCCAAGGCCCCGCTCGCGGGCGATCTCGGCCTTGGTGCGGCGCTTGGGCTTGTAGGGCAGGTAGAGGTCTTCGAGCTCTGCCTTGGTGGTGACGGCGGCGATTTTGTCTTCCAGTTCGTCCGTCAGCTTCCCCTGCCCGCGGATCGACTCGAGGATAGCGGCGCGGCGGGATTCGAGGTCGCGCAGATAGGCCAGGCGTTCGGCGAGCGTGCGCAGCTGCGTGTCATCGAGCCCTTCCGTCACTTCCTTGCGGTAGCGGGCGATGAAGGGAACGGTCGCGCCGCCATCCAGAAGCTCGACGGCCGCCGTCACCTGCTGGGGTCTGGCGTTGATCTCGCCGGCGATGATGGCGGCGATCGGCAGGGGCGGTCTCTTCATGGTCGTCTTCCTCGGGGCGTGAATCGGGCGGACCATAAAGGGTCAGCCGATCATGGCCAAGGCGAGGCAGAGGTGGCATCCACAGGCGGGGTGGGTGTAGGAGGTCGTCCAATAGGGCAGAACCGTGCTCCCCGTCATGCTCGGGCTTGACCCGAGCATCCATATCCCCTTGTAAAAGCTTGAGGAAATGGATCCTCGGGTCAAGCCCGAGGATGACGGCGGAGATGGAGGCGCAAGCCCAAAGACAGGCCTGCTTTAGGCTGCCTTCGGCAGGCTCGCCATGTCGATGACGAAGCGATACTTGATGTCGCTCTTCAGCATGCGGGCATAGGCCTCCTCGATCTTGTCGATCGGGATGATCTCGATGTCGGCGGTGATGTTGTTCTTGCCGCAGAAGTCGAGCATTTCCTGCGTTTCAGCAATGCCACCGATCAGCGAGCCCGCGAAGTTGCGGCGCTTGAAGATCAGGTTGAAGACGCCGGTCGCCAGGGGCTTTTCCGGCGCGCCGACCTGCACCAGCGTGGCGTCGCGCTTCAGCAGGTTGAGATAGGCGTTGATGTCGTGCTGGGCGGCGACCGCATCGATGATGAGATCGAGGCTGGCATAGCGCTTGGCCATGGCGTCTGCATCGGTGGAGAGCACCACCTCATCGGCACCGAGGCGCTTGGCGTCCTCGACCTTGGAGGCGGAGGTGGTGAACATCACAACATGGGCGCCGAGCGCCTTGGCGAGCTTGACTGCCATATGGCCGAGGCCCCCGAGGCCGACGACGCCGACGCTCTTGCCGGGACCGGCACCCCAGTGGCGCAGCGGCGACCAAGTGGTGACGCCGGCACAGAGCAGCGGGGCGGCGGCGGCGGGATCGAGGTTCTCCGGCAGGTGCAGCACGAAATGCTCGGTCACGACGATATGGCTGGAATAGCCGCCATAGGTGTGGCCGCCGGAAATCTTGTCCGGGCTGTTATAGGTGCCGGTGAAGCCGTTTTCGCAATACTGCTCCAGGCCCTCGCCGCAGCTGTCGCAGGTCTGACAGCTGTCAACCATGCAGCCGACGGCGGCCATGTCGCCAACCTTGAAGCGGGTAACCTCGGCGCCGACCGCCGTCACGCGGCCGACGATCTCGTGGCCCGGCAGCGAGGGATAGAGGCTGCCTTCCCACTCGCCGCGCACGGTGTGCAGGTCGGAGTGGCAGACGCCGCAATAGAGGATTTCGATCGCGACATCGGTCGGGCCGGGATCGCGACGGGAGAAAGTAAAGGGCGCGAGCGGCTTGTCGGGCGCTTCGGCAGCGTAACCGGTGCATTGAAACATGGCGGGATCCTGTCTCTGACGGGCGGGAGGGATGGAAGGTCCGGCCGCGAGCGATGGTCATCGCGGCTGTCGGACACGTTCGCCAATGTAGGGCAGTTCTTACCGACAGCAAGCCGCCATCAATCAGTGCGTTCGAAAATACCGCGCGACAGCAGGTGATCGCGGCCATGCGGTGCGTCCAAATCCTGCTCCGGCCCGAGCGGCACGATCTGCGTCGGGTTTATGTGCGCGATGCCGTAATAGCCGCGCTTGATGTGATCGATGCGCACCGTCTGCGACAGGCCCGGCCACTGGTAGATCTCGCGCATGTAACCGGAGAGTGCGGGGTAATCGGTGAGATGCCGGATGTTGCACTTGAAGGCGCCGTGATAGGCGGCATCGAAGCGGATCAACGTCACGAAGAGGCGGATATCGGCCTCGGTGAAGGTGTCGCCGGCGAGATAGCGGTTTTCTGAAAGATGCGCTTCCAGCCGGTCGAGCATGGCAAAGACATCGGTGACGGCGGCCTCATAGGCGCTTTGCGTTTTGGCGAAGCCCGCGCGGTAGACGCCATTGTTGACCTTGTCGTAGATGGGCGCATTCCATGCATCGATCGTTTGGCGCAGGCCTTCTGGATAGAGATCGCGGCGATTGCCGGTGATGGCATCGAAGGCGGTGTTGAGGATGCGCAGGATATCGGCCGACTCGTTGTTGACGATGCGGCCTTCCTGCATGTCCCAGAGCACGGGCACGGAGACCTTGCCGGTATAGTGGTCGTCGGATGCCGTATAAAGTTCATGCTGGTAGCGGATATTGCCCACGCGCGGGCCGGCATCGACCGGCTTTTCATATTCCCAGCCGTTTTCGCCAAGGTGCGGGAGCGATACGGCGAGGCCGACGACATCTTCCAGCCCTTTCAGCACACGCATGATCAGCGTGCGCGAAGCCCAGGGACAAAGATAGGAGACGAAGAGCTTGTAGCGCCCCTTCTCCGCCGGCAGGCCGCGCGCGCCGTCCGGGCCGGCGCTGCCATCCGGCGTGATCCAGTCGCGAAAGCGCGTCGGCTCGCGATGAAAGGCCCCGCCCTTCATCTCGCTGGCGGCCACATCACCCTTCTCCCACTTGCCATCGACCAGTTGCGGCATGGATTTGCTCCCGTGAACGGCACCCCGCAGGGGCTTCGCACCGCTTGTGGCATGGCGGGATTGTTCACGAAAGACGGGGAGGCAGCGACAGTCCGTTCAGGGAAAGCGGACGGTGGCGGGATAAGGAGACCGGCTTACCGCACCAGAAGCAAGGCTTGCGCTCTCAGCCGGGCCTGCATGGCTTCCGTCATTCGACCGCCGACCGGACCACGACGAGACTGCGTGGAGAAGTAGTGCGGAGACCAGGGGAGAATTCTGTGATCGCCAAGATCGAAGACAGTATCCACCGTGAGACCGCAGACCGCTTTCTCGGCTGCATCCTCCACATGAAAACCGCGCGGCGGCGGGAACTTGTCGATCTGCTTGGTGCCGTGGACAACATCGACGTAGCCGACCATGTGGTCCCGCCCCTCGATGACGGTTCGCCGCGTGAAAGATTGACGAACGAGGCAGGGGCGAGCCGCAGGTCCCGGCTCGGCTCCATGCTCACTGTAGGGATATTTGCACCACACAATGTCAAAAGCGACCGGCAGGCCGATCGCTTCCAGGTCGAACAAATCTTCGGGCCGAAGGGTCGGCAATCATCACCAACCGGCTTTGCCCGTGGGCACAAGCTCATCGGGCGTCGGTCCGAATCGCTCCTCGACGTCCTTGTCGAGAGAAGCCTTCCACGTCGCCAGCGACATGTCGGTATAGTCGTCGTCGTCCGCGCAACCTGCAGACGCGACGGACGACTTCGCGGATGCCTGAAGCTTGCTGTCGCCGGAAGACGGCCGCGTCTCGCGGGCATTGCGGATTGCACCTACCATGTCGCTCTCCTAACGCTGCGTGTGTGTTGTCTGGCCTGAACGAAAGATAATCTTTCATGCAGGCCCTTGCAACGCCCTCAGCCCGTCGGGAAGTCCAGCCCCATTTCGCGGAAGCGTTCCGGGTCGTCGCCCCAGTTTTCGCGCACCTTCACGAAGAGGAAGAGGTGGACGGGTTGTTCAAGGATGTCGGAGATTTCGCGGCGGGAGGCCATGGAGATCGACTTGATGGCCTCGCCGTTCTTGCCGAGGGCGATCTTCTTCTGGCTGTCGCGTTCGACATAGATGACCTGCTCGATGCGCACCGAGCCGTCCTTGCGCTCTTCCCACTTCTCCGTCTCGACGTGGGAGGAATAGGGAAGCTCCTGGTGGAGGCGCAGGAAGAGTTTTTCACGGGTGATTTCGGCGGCGAGTTGGCGCATGGGAAGATCGGAGATCTGGTCTTCCGGATAATACCAGGGTCCTTCGGGCAGCTTGGCGGCGAGGTAGTCCATGAGGTCCTTGCATCCCGAACCGGTGGTGGCCGAGATCATGAAGGTGCGCTCGAAGGCGACGGCCTCGTTGGCGGCGGCGGCGAGTTTCAGGAGGTCTTCGGGGCGCACGCGGTCGATCTTGTTCAGCGCAAGAATCTTCGGCTGCTTGACCTCCTTGAGGCCCTCGAGGATCTGCTGGACATCGCCGGTGAGCGCGCGTTCGCTGTCGATGAGGAGCAGGATGACATCGGCATCCTTGGCCCCGCCCCAGGCGGTGGTCACCATGGCGCGATCGAGGCGGCGGCGCGGCTTGAAGATGCCGGGCGTGTCCATGAAGACGATCTGGGCGTTGTCGTGGATCGCGATGCCGCGCACGATGGCGCGGGTCGTCTGCACCTTGTGGCTGACGATCGACACCTTGGCGCCGACCAGATGGTTGACGAGGGTGGACTTGCCGGCATTGGTGGCGCCGATCAGCGCGACGAAGCCGGAGCGAGTCGGCGCATCGCTGGCGCCGGAGATTTCGGTGTTTTCGGTCATGGGATCCATCTTATCAGGCCGGCGCGCGGGACGCACGCATCATTGCGGCGACGGGCGGCGGTGGCCAATGCATTCAAAGCGGTTCAGGCTCCGGCTTTCCAGACGCCTTCGCGCTCCAGAAGCTTCGTCGCCGCCTGCTGTTCGGCGGCGCGGCGGGAGCGATCGGTTCCGGTTTCCGGCGCGATGCCATCGATCTCGACCGTCACGGTGAAGACGGGATCGTGGTCCGGGCCGCTGCGATCGTCGATGCGGTATCGCGGCGTGGTGGCGAATTTCGCATGCGTCCACTCCTGCAGCTCGGTCTTGGCGTCGCGGCGGGCATTGCCGGCTTTCAGGGCCTTGTCCGACCACATCTTGAGGACGAAGGTGCGGGCCGCCTCCATGCCGCCGTCGAGATAGATGGCGGCGATCAGCGATTCCACCACATCGGCGCGCACATTGAGCATGGCCTTGCCGGTCAGCTTCTTCACATCGGCGCCGGTGCGGATGAAGGCGTGCAGGCCGAGATCGTCGGAGACCTCGGCGCAGGTTTCAGCACTGACGAGCTGGTTGAAGCGCACGGACAGCTCCCCTTCACGCGCCTGGCCGTAGCTGCGGAAGAGCAGTTCGGCGATCACGAGGCCAAGCACCCGGTCGCCCAGAAATTCCATGCGTTCGTAGTTGGAGCCCTTCTGGGGCTTGGCGCTCGAATGGGTGAGCGCCCGGTCGAGGCGCTCCTTGTCGGCGAACTCATAACCGACCAGCGCCTCGACGGCGGCGCGAACCTCCGCGATCGGCGGCCGCGGCTTCTTCATTCGACAGCCTTGAAGATGCGGTCGTAGCGCAGGTTCGCCGGCCACTTCCAGATTTCGCGGAACGAGGTGCCGCCGCCCAGCGAGAAGAAGATCAGGCTGGCGCGGCCAACCAGGTTCTCGGCCGGGACGAAGCCGACATCGAAGCGGCTGTCGGCGGAATTGTCGCGGTTGTCGCCCATCATGAAGTAATGGCCGGCGGGAACGAGGAATTCGCGCGTGTTGTCGCCGCGGCTGTCCGGATATTGGTCGAGCGTGTCGAAGGAGACGCCGTCATCGAGCGTTTCCTTGAAGACGGGAACGTCGGCGCCGGTATCATACTGGTCATCGGCACGGAACATGCCGTCGGCGACGCGCGGAACCGGCTGGTCGTTGATGTAGAGGATGCTGTCGCGCACCTGCACACGGTCGCCCGGCAGGCCGACGACGCGCTTGATGTAGTCGATGTCCGGGTTCGGCGGGAAGCGGAAGACGACGATGTCGCCGCGCTTGGGCTCGGAACCGAAGAGGCGCCCGGAGAAGATGTCCGGCGAAAAGGGCAGCGAATACTTCGAATAGCCGTAGGCGAACTTGTTGACGAAGATGTAGTCGCCGACCAGCAGCGTCGGCATCATCGAGCCCGAGGGAATGGTGAAGGGCTGGAACAGCAGCGTGCGGATGACCACGGCCAGCAGCAGGGCCTGCACGATGACCTTCACATTTTCCCACAGACCGCTCTGCTTGGCTTGCGTCTTCTCTGTCACGCTCGTCGCTTCCTTCGTGAAATGGGCGGATGTGCGAAACACCCGATGCGGACGGGCGCCTCTCGGCCCTTGGGGTCCGCCAAGTTGTTTTTGCTCTAACTGCTTCCTTCGGCCGGAGCAACGGGCAGCGCCTCAATTATCACGAAGGCCTGCGCGAGGGGAAAGTCGTCTGTGATGGTCAGATGAATGCGGCTGACGTGATTTTCCGGGGTCATGGCCGCAAGGCGCGCCGCTGCCCCGCCGGTCAACACCATGGTGGGCTTGCCGCCCGGCAGGTTCACGACGCCCATGTCGCGCCAGAAGACGCCCTGCGAAAGGCCGGTGCCCAGCGCCTTGGAGCAGGCCTCCTTGGCAGCGAAACGCTTCGCATAGGAGGCGGCCCGGTTCTTGCGGGCCTCGGATTTGCGGATTTCCGTCTCGGTAAAGCAGCGGTGCGTGAAACGCTCGCCGAAGCGTTCGAGAGAATTCTCGATGCGCCTGATATCGATGAGATCGCTGCCGATGCCGATGATCATGCTGCCACTCGTCCCCGCCCGCCGGGCCTGTTCGCCTTACCTGCCGAATGCATGTGGGAGGATGATGCTTCGGAAGGCCAGACATAGGCCGGCTCGGGGGCACTGACCAGACCCTCGGCAATATCGAGATGTCTGCGATCACGTTCATTCGCGTATAAAGGTGATGCGTCTGCAATGACTGCGGCATCCACCGGTCGCGACCCGTTCGGCCGCGCTCAATCGTCAGAGGAAGCGCGCAAGCGCCCTTCCCTTCATCTGCCGCTATCACAGACACCTTCATGGCGCCCGACGGAAGCGTACAGACTTTTCTTGACGCGGCCCCGCCATGCACGCAGCGCATGGCAGGCTTTCGCCATTTCAATCGCTCTGATCAGAACGTGTGGCGGAACATGCCGCGGTCGACCTGACGCTGGCGGTATTCCAGATCGATGCGATCGGTGGCGCCGTTCAGGTAGGCAAGCTCGCGTTCTTCAGGCGACGGTACGCGGAGAGCGCGGCGGATCTTCTTCAGCTGGTCAAACATGGTAGCCTCTTTCGGTTACCTCCCGAGCCAGAATATAGGGACGTGACACCGATTACACCAACGCCGATTGGCGGCAGCAGATGTGCGCCATGCGCATGGCGCCTTAACAAATCACCAAATTCTGCCTGCGAGATATGCAAATCGGTAAGGTTTGCCTTCAACGGGTCACGGCGCTGGCGGGCTGCGCGTCAGTTTGAAGCGCATGTCGTCGCCCGGCGTGATGCCCGCGCAGCCCTTTGCCGGCACGGGCTCGAGACGAAACCGATCGTCATCCGCGCCAAGACGGGCGCCCGGGGCGGCTTCGCCCTCTTCGCCGCACACATGCAGATCATGACCGGGAACGAAGAAGAGACGGCCGTTCGCATCACGCTCCAGCGTGAAACTGCCACCGTCACACTCGATGGCGCAGGCCAGACGATCGACCTTGCCGTCCACGGCCGTGCAACCGCCCGACAGACGGACGGGCTCCGACACTTTGCGGAAGGACAGCGAGAGATCGACGATGACAGGCGCATCCTGCCACTCATCGCGTGTGGCAAGGACGGTGACGGCGGTGACGTTCTGGCGGGGATGGGCTTTGAGATGCGCATCGTCGTAGCGGCGCTCGAAACAGGCCGCGGCCAGTTTTCCGGGCGCAAGCGGTGCGCCGAACAGGAAAGTTTCGTCGCCCTCGCCTGCCACCGCAGGGCTGGCCGCCGCGACGAGGAGAGCGCCCGTCACGCCGGCACACCGCAGCCAAGTCGGGAAAAAGGTGCTTGCATGGCCTCTCTTGCGAACGCTTGCCATCCCCATGAACTCCTTTGTCAACCACCATACACCGCGCCAATTGCGCGTTGCAGAGCTTCTGGCATGGATGGCCGGTTCCGCCTGTTCCCCCGGATACCGGAGCCGCAGGCAGACCATGCGTCGATCAGGAAAAGACCCGCTTGACGCCGGAAATGCTTGGCAACTCGCGCAACTGCGCGATCAGGTGGCTCAGTTGACGTAGGTCCCAGACCTCCAGATCGAACTGCAACTCGCTGAAGTCGGCAGCGACCCGTCCCATGGACAGCGTACGGATGTTGACGTCGCTGGTGGCGATTGCCTGGGCGATCTCGGCAAGGCTACCGGGCTCGTTCAGGGCGGAGATGGCGATGCGGGCCATGAAACGGGTGTTGTTGGCTTCGTCCAGATCCCAGCGCATGTCGATCCAGCGCTCCGGCTCGTCCTCGAAGATCTGCAGGCTGGGCGACTGGATCGGATAGATGGTGATGCCTTTGCCCTCCTCCATGATGCCGACGATGCGGTCGCCCGGAACGGCCCCGCTCGGCGAGAAGGTGACCTCGGCATTGCCGGAAAGGCCGCGAATGGGCAGCGCGCTTGGACCCGTGCCCTCCTTCACCTGATCGGGAAGCTTGAAGGCGATGCCGGCCGCACTCGGCATGTTGAACCAGCCCTCGGTATTGGTCCGCTTGACGGTGACACGCTCGTCCTGGTGGTCGGGGAACATGGCGCGCAGGACGTCGAGCGAGGAGAGCTCGCCGCGACCGACGGCGGCGATCGCATCTTCCGTATCCTTCTGGCCGAGGCGGTGCAGGACGGGTTTCAGGGCCTCGCGCGAGAAGGTCTTGCCGGACCGCTCGAAAGTCCGCTCCAGGATGCGATGTCCGAGACCGGAATATTGCTTGCGGATGGCAGCGCGCGTGGCACGCCGGATGGCGGCGCGCGCCTTGCCGGTCACGACGATCTCTTCCCAGGCCGCCGGGGGCACCTGAATGCCGGAACGGATGATCTCGACCTCGTCGCCATTGTTGAGGCGGGTGACAAGCGGCATGATGCGGCCGTTGATCTTGGCACCGACGCAGGTGTCGCCGATATTGGTGTGAACGGCATAGGCAAAGTCGATGGGCGTCGCACCGCGCGGCAGGGCGATCAACTGGCCCTTCGGCGTGAAACAGAAGACCTGGTCCTGGAAGAGTTCGAGCTTGGTGTGCTCGAGGAATTCTTCCGGATTATCGCCCTCGGCCAGCGCCTCGATGGTGCGGCGCAGCCAGGAAAAAGCGTTGGACTGGGGCTTTTCGCGGTCGGCTTCATCGACCGTCTTGTTCTCCCCATCCTTGTAGAGCGTGTGGGCGGCGATGCCGTATTCGGCGATCTCGTGCATGTAACGCGAGCGAATCTGCAACTCGATGCGCTGGCGCGACGGGCCGACGATGGTCGTATGGATCGACTGGTAATCGTTCTGCTTCGGCGTGGAGATATAGTCCTTGAAGCGCCCCGGCACGACACGCCAGCGGGTGTGCACGATGCCGAGCGCGCGGTAGCAGGACGGCACGTCGTCGACGAGGATGCGGAAACCCCAGACGTCGGACAGCTGCTCGAAGGAGAGCGACTTCGACTGCATCTTTCGGAAGACCGAATAGGGCTTCTTCTGGCGGCCCTTGACCTGTGTGCTTGCAAGCCCCTCGGCCCGCAGCAGTTCGCGCAGTTCATCCTCGATCTTCTTGATGAGACCCTGGTTGCGCTCAGACAACTCGTCGAGCCGCTTGGTGACGGTTTCGAAGGCTTCGGGGTTGATGTGTCGGAAGGAGAGGTTTTCCAGCTCCTCGCGCATGTCCTGCATGCCCATGCGGCCGGCGAGCGGCGCATAGATCTCCATCGTCTCTTCCGAGATACGGGCACGCTTTTCCGGCGACATGTGATCGAGCGTGCGCATGTTGTGCAGGCGATCGGCGAGCTTGACGAGCAGCACGCGCACATCGTCGGAAATGGCGAGCAGGAGCTTGCGCAGGTTCTCCGCCTGCTTGGCCTTCTTGGTGACGAGGTCGAGCTTCTTGATCTTCGTCAGGCCCTCGACGAGAGCGCCGATATCCTCGCCGAAGAGTTCATCGATCTCGGCGCGGGTCGCCGTGGTGTCCTCGATCGTATCGTGCAGGAGCGCGACCGCAATGGTCGATTCGTCGAGATGCATCTCGGTCAGGATCGCGGCCACTTCCAGCGGATGGGAAATATAGGGGTCGCCGCTCGCACGCTTCTGCTGCCCGTGCTTCTGCATGGCATAGACATAGGCCTTGTTGAGCAGAGCCTCGTTGACATCGGGCTTGTATTTTTGAACGCGCTCAACGAGCTCGTACTGACGCATCATCCGCGGGGGACTCCTTCGGCACGCGCCGCACAGCCGACGCAGGCCCCTAATACCTTTGGCTTATCTTGGCCATGGCCGCCGCGAGCGCAAGCGGGCAGCGAGACAAAAACAAAACGCGCCAGCCCCGGCAGGGAATGGCGCGCCCGATCAGTGCATGTCGTGCCAGCCGCAGGGGCGACCGGCGCTGCGCAATCAGTAGTCGTCGCTCTTTTCCGGCGGGACGAGGCCTTCGATGCCGGCCAGCAGCTCTTCTTCCGACATGCGGTCGAAGGTCATGGCTTCCGGCTGGTCGTCGTCCTCGGCACTTTCGGCCGCGGCGGAGGCTGCAGCGATCATCGAAGCCGGATCGGGCTCGGGCTCGTCCACCTCGACATGCTTCTGCAGCGAATGGATCAGGTCTTCCTTGAGATCATCGGGCGACAGCGTCTCGTCGGCGATCTCGCGCAGCGCAACGACGGGGTTCTTGTCGTTGTCGCGGTCGATCGTGATCGGCGATCCCTGCGAGATCTGGCGGGCGCGGTGGCTGGCGAGCAGCACGAGTTCGAAACGGTTGTCGACCTTGTCGATGCAATCTTCGACGGTAACGCGGGCCATGGACTGTCCTTGTGCGACTCTGGCGGGTGCCTTGCGGCATGCCAGATAGGGAACGGCTGAACGACCGGCCGCAGGCAGGCACGCGGCTTGTCTGCTCCGGTCGCGAATGATTGATCAGGGCGATACAGGCAAAAGCCGGAAATTTCAAGCCATTCTTCCGGCAACCGGCCAGAGCCGTCATTTCCTGGGCATTTTCAGCGGCCTGCGGATGGTGCGGGAGCGATCATGACAGGCCGCAAGCCTCGGCATACGCAAAAAATTTTTAGCGGTTCCCGACGATTGGACTAGGGAAAATTGATGATTGCGCCTGTGCAAGGTGATCGCAAATAGTGTACGCAATAAACGGAAATCACTTTTCGATAATGACTTATTTTGGGTGTTTTAAAGTTTGAAGGCTCATTCATCGAGAGCACCCCGCAGACGACAGGAAGACGGATGTTCGATCCACGCGAAAAAATTGCCTTGTTCATTGACGGGGCAAACCTCTACGCCGCGTCCAAAAGCCTCGGCTTCGACATCGATTATCGCAAGTTGCTGAAGGCCTTCCAGAAGCGCGGCTACCTGCTGCGCGCCTACTATTATACGGCCCTTATCGAGGATCAGGAATATTCATCCATCCGCCCGCTGATCGACTGGCTGGACTATAATGGCTACAAGGTCGTGACGAAGCCGGCGAAGGAGTTCACCGATTCCCTTGGCCGCCGCAAGGTCAAGGGCAACATGGACATCGAACTCGCGATCGATGCAATGGAGCAGTCCGAAACGGTGGATCACATGGTGATCTTTTCCGGGGACGGCGATTTCACCACGCTCGTGGAAGCCTTGCAGCGCAAGGGGCGGAAGGTTTCCGTCGTCTCCACAATGGCGACCCAACCGCCCATGATCGCCGACGACTTACGCCGCCAGGCCGATCACTTCATCGATCTTCTGTCGCTGAAGCCGGAAATCGGTCGTGACCCCTCTGAACGCGCACCGCGGCCCGCACTGGAGCCGGTGGCTCCCGGCGTCGGCTGACCCATTCCCTCTGATTAACCGCTCACGTGGGGGGGGCGCCGGCTGGCGGACCGGCGAAAGGCCTGTTGGCCTAGCCGCGTTCGCGCAGCAGCCTGCCCTTCTGACGATTCCAGTCGCGTTCCTTCTCGGACTCGCGCTTGTCGTGCAGCTTCTTGCCCTTGGCGAGTGCCAGTTCCAGCTTCGCACGGCCCTTGTCGTTGAAGTAGATCTTCAGCGGCACCAGCGTCATGCCTTCACGGTTGATCGATACGCGCAGGCGGTTGATCTCGCGTTTTGAAAGCAGCAGCTTGCGGCGGCGGCGGGGTTCATGATTGAAGCGGTTGGCCTGCAGGTATTCCGGCAGGTGCGAGTTGATCAGCCAGATCTCCTCGCCCTCGTCCGATGCATAGGACTCGGCGATGTTCGCCTTGCCCTCGCGCAGCGACTTGACCTCCGTGCCGGTCAGCACGAGACCGGCCTCGTAGGTATCGACGATCTCGTAATTGAAGCGGGCCTTGCGGTTTTCCGCGACAATCTTCTTGATCGTCCGTTCGCTGCCTTTGGGTGCCATCAGTTCAACAATCCAGCATGACGAAGCGCCGCATCCAGTGCGGCCTCGGTCGAGGGTTCGAGCGTCGGCAGGAGGGGCGAGCGGACAGTGCGGCTCATCCGGCCGAGGCGGTTCAGGGCATATTTGGCCCCGCACAGCCCCGGTTCAAGGAAGATCGCCTTGTGAAGCGGCATCAACGTGTCCTGAAGGGCCAGCGCCTTGGCGAAATCCCCCGCAAGCGTTGCTTCCTGGAACTGCGCACAGAGCCGCGGCGCGACGTTGGCCGTGACCGAAATGCAGCCGACGCCGCCATGGGCGTTGAAGCCGAGCGCCGTCGCATCCTCGCCGGAGAGCTGGACGAAGTTCGGGCCGCAAGCGCCCCGCTGCTCCGAGACGCGCTCGATCTTGCCCGTGGCATCCTTGACGCCGACGATGTTCGCATGGGCCTTCGCAAGCGCCGCCATGGTCTCGACGCTCATGTCCACGACCGAGCGGCCGGGAATATTGTAGATGATGATCGGCAGCTTCACCGCGCCGGCAATCGCTGCATAATGGGCAAAAAGCCCCTTCTGCGTCGGCTTGTTATAATAGGGTGTCACGACGAGGATGGCGTCGGCGCCGGCCTTTTCGGCATGGCGGGCAAGCTCGATCGCCTCGATCGTATTGTTGGATCCGGCGCCGGCGATGACGGGAACGCGGCCGGCGGCGGCGCGGATGCACAGTTCGACGACCTGCTTGTGCTCATCATGGGAGAGCGTCGGGGATTCACCCGTCGTTCCGACCGGCACGAGGCCGTGACTGCCCTCGCCGATCTGCCATTCGACATGGGCCACGAAGGCATCGACATCCACCGCACCCGTTTCGGTGAAGGGCGTTACGAGAGCGGGAATCGACCCCTTGAACATGCGACACTCCTGAAGCGGCCGTTGCGCGGGCGTGAACCCGCTTTGGCCTTATTCCAAACGTAGAAAATCCGGCGCACAATAATCATATGACCTGACGGCAGCAAGCACGGAGTGTGGTGGGCCGGGTGCGTTTTACCTCGCATTCGGCTCTCGAAAGAATGAGGCCGGCGTGATGGCGAAGCTTAAGACTTGATTAAGCTTTCCGGGCGGTAAATCGAGGCCGAGACCGAAGCTTGCGGGCCGCGGCGAAAGACAGGGTCAACGACCGAGCGACAGGACTGAAGGCGGCGAGGACGACCCAAGGGAACGACGATGAGACGAACGGGGCTGACATCCATTCTTGTGATGACGCTGGCACTTGGTACAGCAGTGCCGAGCTACGCCCTTGAACCGAACGCACTGGTGCCCGTGCCCAAGTTGCGCCCCGGAAATCCGGTGCTCGGGAACGGTCCGGCCGGCGATATCACCGGCTCCATTCCGCGCGCGCAGGCGCAGCCGGATCGACAGACACGGATCAGCCCGGCGCCAATCAGCCCGACAGCGAGCGTCCTGAAGTCCGGACTTGACGCGCTTTCCAATCGCAAGCCGCTCGATGCGATCGCGGTGCGCGACAGCCTGCCTGACGGGCTTGACCGGCATATTCTCACCTGGGCAATCGCCATGTCAGGCCAGAGAGGCGTGCCTTCGCGCTTCATTGCCACAGCGCAGCGCGAGCTTTCCGGCTGGCCGGGACTTCAGGGGTTGAGAGCCCTTTCCGAAAAGGCGCTGCTTGCCGAAAACGGCAGTCCGCAGGATGTGCTCGCCGCCTTCGGCGCTTCGCAGCCGGAAACGACGGAGGGAACGATCGCGCTTGCCCGTGCCAATGTCGCGATCGGACAGCCACAGCAGGCAGCGCGGCTGATTGCCGGCCTGTGGCACCGCGAGGGCTTCGCCAAGGACCGTGAAGACGCCATTCTCAGCGAATTCGGCAGCCTGCTGAAGGCCGACGATCACCGCCGCCGCATGGAAATGCTGCTTTATCGCGGCCGGGTCGACCAGGCCAAGCGCTTTTCCGAACTCGGCCAGGCGCAATCTCTTTACAGGGCCTGGACAGCCGTGATCCGCAAGGCCGGCAATGCCGACCAGCTGATTGCAGCCGTGGATGCATCCTGGAGAAATTCGCCCGCCTACCTCTTCGTGCGGATCGAGAACCTGCGCAAGAAGGAAGATTATGCCGGGGCAGCCGCCCTTCTCGCCACGGTGCCTGCCGATCGCAAGGGGCTGACCGAGCCCGGCGAATGGTGGAACGAACAGCGTATCGTCAGTCGCGGACTGATGGATGCGGGCGACATGGTAGGCGCCTACCGGGTCGCCTCGCGGCATGTGGCGCTCAGATCCACGGATATCATCGACGCGGAGTTTCATGCCGGCTGGTATGCGCTGCGCGGCCTGAAGGACGGGAAGACCGCGGCGCGGCATTTTGCGGCCATGCTGCCCGAAGCCAGCCAGCCGATTTCGATCGCACGGGCCAATTACTGGCTCGGCCGGGCGGCGGAAGCCGGTGGCCCCGGCGATGCACGCGCCTTTTTCCGCAAGGCGGCAGCCTACCCCACCACCTTCTACGGCCAGCTCGCCGCCGCGCGGATTGGCGAGAAACAGTTGAACGTGGCCTATCCGCGCCCGAGCGAGGCCGATCGCCAGCGCTTTGCCGCGCGCGAAGCCGTGCGCGCCATCGACCGCCTGGAAGCGGCCGGGCACGGCTGGCGGGGCGATGCGCTCTACCGGGCGCTTGCCACGCAGATCGACAGTCCCGGCGAGCTGGCCATCCTTGCAAGCCGGGCCGAAACGACGCGGTCGCACTCCCTGTCGCTGCAGATCGGCAAGCTCGCCTATGGACGTGGCATCGACGTTGCCGCGCTGGCCTTCCCCGTCGGCGTCATTCCGCCCTCGGCCAACATATCGGCTGCCGGCAAGGCGCTCGCCTATGCCATCGCCCGGCAGGAAAGCGCCTTCGATCCCGCTGCGATTTCGCGGGCGGATGCGCGCGGCCTGTTGCAGATCCTGCCCGGCACGGCGCGCGGGGTTGCGAGCCGGATCGGCCTTGCCTATTCCGCCGACAAGCTGACGAGCGATGCCGGCTATAATGCCACGCTCGGCGCACATTATCTCGGTGAGCAGATCGCCGATTTCGGCGGCTCCTACATCCTGACCTTCATCGCCTATAATGCCGGGCCACGGCGCGTTCCCCAATGGATCAACCGCTATGGCGATCCGCGCGGGCGGCCGATCGACGAGGTCGTGGACTGGATCGAGCGCATTCCCTTTGGCGAAACACGCGGCTATGTTCAGCGGGTGATGGAAAATTATCAGGTCTACAAGGCGCGTCTCGGGCAGCCGGTCGATATCGTCGCCGATCTTCGGCACGGTCGCTGACGGCAGGCTTTCGGCGGCCGCCGGCAACCGATTCGGACGGGGAGAGACGGATGGATGCGACGGCGGCGATCAGCGAGCGGGATATCGTCTTTTCGGCCGCCGACGGGCTTTCGCTTTATGCACGCGAGATCCACCCGGCAACGGAAACGACGCGCCACCCGGTGATCTGCCTGCCGGGATTGAGTCGCAACGGGCGCGACTTTGACGGCATTGGCCGCAAGATCGCCTCTGATGCAAGCCTGCCCCGCCGCGTCATTCTTCTCGACAGCCGGGGACGTGGCCGCTCGGCCCGTGATGGCGATCCGACGTGTTATAACGTGGCGCAGGAAATGGCGGACCTGCTAACGTTGATGGAGCGGCTTTCGCTGGCAGAGGCGATCTTCATCGGCACCTCGCGTGGCGGCATCATCTTGCATGCGCTGGCCGCGGCGGCTCCGGACAAGATCGTCGCGGCCGTTCTCAACGATATCGGCCCGGTCATCGAAACCGAGGGACTTCTTGGCATTCGCGACGGGCTCTCCGGCCACCGCGTCTTCAAGGATTTCACGGAGGCGGAACTGGCGCTGCGGGCACGGTACGGCGCGCAGTTTCCCGCCCTTGGCGACTCGGACTGGGCGGACATGGCAAGGGCGATCCATGCGGAGCGTGACGGCGCGGTGATGGCCGACTTCGATCCGGCCATTATGGCGCCCTTCCAGGCGCTGACCTCCGAGACCGCGCTGCCGAGCGCCTGGCCACATTATGACGCGCTGGCGGCACGGCCGCTGTTGGTGCTGCGCGGCGCGCACTCCGACATTCTCTCACAGGAAACGGCGGACGAGATGATCCGTCGCGCCGAGGGGCGTGCCAAGCTTGTGACCGTTACCGGCCAGGGCCATGTGCCGCTGCTTCATACGGCGCCAGCAGCCGCTGCCATCCGCGCCTTCCTGGCGCAACTGGATTGAGCCGCGCCGCAGCGCCCTTCCCTCTTGCTTCGGTCTGCACCCGTAACATGAGAGGCGGCTTTGCGCCTTCACCCAAGAAGCAGACGGACGCCCATCGGGAGGGCCTTCCTGTCACTTCGAAGCGTTGAACGCAAAAAAGAACCCGGCTCGATGAGCCGGGTTCCCTCGTCACTGACGTGGTGTCAGATCAGATTAGAAGTCACGCTGCAGGCGGATGAAGCCGGTCGTTACGTCGCCCGTACGGTCGTTGTCCGTGTAGTTGACGGTTGCGAGGGTCTTCAGGCCTTCCGTGATCTGGTAACCAACGGTCACGCCAGCGCGCCACTGATCAACAT